>NZ_RJKV01000005.1:2500-5337 GCF_003751305.1 Stenotrophomonas rhizophila | reverse complement strand
GGGTAAAAACCCTGGCGATGACCTACTCTCGCATGGCTTAGGCCACACTACCATCGGCGCAGCTGCGTTTCACTTCCGAGTTCGGGATGGGATCGGGTGGTTCCACAGCGCTAATTTCACCAGGGAGACAGTTGGAGCGTCGCCATCCTAAGGAACGGATCAAGGCGCCTGCCTCTCGTAAGTCTTGTGACGTAGCGTGCACTTGGGATCTATCGACATGTCATGTCGGCCAAGGCAACTTGAGGTTATATGGTCAAGCCACACGGATCATTAGTATCAGTTAGCTCAATACATTGCTGTACTTACACACCTGACCTATCAACCACATAGTCTATATGGTTCCTTCAGGGGGCTTGTGCCCCGGGAGATCTCATCTTGAGGCGCGCTTCCCGCTTAGATGCTTTCAGCGGTTATCGCTTCCGAACATAGCTACCCGGCAATGCCACTGGCGTGACAACCGGAACACCAGAGGTTCGTCCACTCCGGTCCTCTCGTACTAGGAGCAGCCCCTCTCAAATCTCCAACGCCCATGGCAGATAGGGACCGAACTGTCTCACGACGTTCTGAACCCAGCTCGCGTACCACTTTAAATGGCGAACAGCCATACCCTTGGGACCGACTACAGCCCCAGGATGTGATGAGCCGACATCGAGGTGCCAAACACCGCCGTCGATATGAACTCTTGGGCGGTATCAGCCTGTTATCCCCGGAGTACCTTTTATCCGTTGAGCGATGGCCCTTCCATACAGAACCACCGGATCACTAAGTCCTAGTTTCCTACCTGCTTGATCCGTCGATCTTGCAGTCAAGCACGCTTATGCCTTTGCACACAGTGCGCGATGTCCGACCGCGCTGAGCGTACCTTCGAGCTCCTCCGTTACTCTTTAGGAGGAGACCGCCCCAGTCAAACTACCCACCATACACGGTCCCCGATCCAGATTATGGACCTAGGTTAGAACGTCAAGCACGACAGGGTGGTATTTCAAGGATGGCTCCACTGCAGCTAGCGCCACAGTTTCATAGCCTCCCACCTATCCTACACAGACGAACTCAACGTTCAGTGTAAAGCTATAGTAAAGGTTCACGGGGTCTTTCCGTCTTGCCACGGGAACGCTGCATCTTCACAGCGATTTCAATTTCACTGAGTCTCGGGTGGAGACAGCGCCGCTGTCGTTACGCCATTCGTGCAGGTCGGAACTTACCCGACAAGGAATTTCGCTACCTTAGGACCGTTATAGTTACGGCCGCCGTTTACTGGGGCTTCGATCAAGAGCTTCGCCTTGCGGCTGACCCCATCAATTAACCTTCCAGCACCGGGCAGGCGTCACACCCTATACGTCCACTTTCGTGTTTGCAGAGTGCTGTGTTTTTGATAAACAGTCGCAGCGGCCTGGTTACTGCGGCCCTCTTCAGCTATAGCTCGCATGAGCCACCAAAAAGGGCGCACCTTCTCCCGAAGTTACGGTGCCATGTTGCCTAGTTCCTTCACCCGAGTTCTCTCAAGCGCCTGAGAATTCTCATCCTACCCACCTGTGTCGGTTTACGGTACGGTCTGCGTAAGCTGAAGCTTAGGAGCTTTTCCTGGAAGCGTGGTATCAGTGACTTCGCCTTAAAGGCTCGTCTCGGTGCTCGGTCTTAAAGGATCCCGGATTTGCCAAAGATCCAAACCTACCGCCTTTCCCCCGGACAACCAACGCCGGGTACACCTAACCTTCTCCGTCCCTCCATCGCACTTACGCGAGGTGCAGGAATATTAACCTGCTTCCCATCGACTACGACTTTCGTCCTCGCCTTAGGGGCCGACTCACCCTGCGCCGATTAACGTTGCGCAAGGAAACCTTGGGCTTTCGGCGTGCGGGTTTTTCACCCGCATTATCGTTACTCATGTCAGCATTCGCACTTCCGATACCTCCAGCAGACTTCTCAATCCACCTTCAACGGCTTACGGAACGCTCCTCTACCGCGTACATATAAATATGCACACCCCAAGCTTCGGTTCACTGCTTAGCCCCGTTAAATCTTCCCCGCAGACCGACTCGACCAGTGAGCTATTACGCTTTCTTTAAAGGGTGGCTGCTTCTAAGCCAACCTCCTGGCTGTCTGTGCCTTTCCACATGGTTTTCCACTTAGCAGTGAATTTGGGACCTTAGCTGTGGGTCTGGGTTGTTTCCCTTTTCACGACGGACGTTAGCACCCGCCGTGTGTCTCCCATACAGTCCGTCTCGGTATTCGGAGTTTGCAATGGTTTGGTAAGTCGCGATGACCCCCTAGCCATAACAGTGCTCTACCCCCGAGAGGATACATATGAGGCGCTACCTAAATAGCTTTCGAGGAGAACCAGCTATCTCCGGGTTCGATTAGCTTTTCACTCCTAATCACAGCTCATCCCCGTCTTTTGCAACAGACGTGGGTTCGGGCCTCCAGTACCTGTTACGGCACCTTCACCCTGGCCATGACTAGATCACCCGGTTTCGGGTCTACTGCCCGCGACTATGCGCCCTTATCAGACTCGGTTTCCCTTCGCCTCCCCTATACGGTTAAGCTTGCCACGAACAGTAAGTCGCTGACCCATTATACAAAAGGTACGCAGTCACTCTTTCGAGCTCCTACTGCTTGTACGCACACGGTTTCAGGATCTATTTCACTCCCCTCTCCGGGGTTCTTTTCGCCTTTCCCTCACGGTACTGGTTCACTATCGGTCGGTCAGTAGTATTTAGCCTTGGAGGATGGTCCCCCCATGTTCAGACAGGGTTTCACGTGCCCCGCCCTACTCGTCTTCACTGGAGTGGCCCTTTTAAATACAGGGCTATCACCTTCTATGGCCAGCCGTTCCAGGC
>NZ_RJKV01000004.1 GCF_003751305.1 Stenotrophomonas rhizophila | reverse complement strand
CTGCGCCGATGGTAGTGTGGCCTAAGCCATGCGAGAGTAGGTCATCGCCAGGGTTTTTACCCCGAAAACCCCGCTGCTCACGCAGCGGGGTTTTCTTTTTTTGCAGGCACCTGGTTTTTACAGGTATCTGTTTCTCGGAAGAGACCTCTGCTGAGCTGGCGCAACGCGCTGCTCCAACCGTCTCCCTGGTGAAATTAGCGCTGTGGCACCACCCGATCCCATCCCGAACTCGGAAGTGAAACGCAGCTGCGCCGATGGTAGTGTGGCCTAAGCCATGCGAGAGTAGGTCATCGCCAGGGTTTACACCCAAAACCCCGCTGCTCACGCAGCGGGGTTTTTTTTTCTTCTCTCAACGGATGGGGAGCCTCTCATTTCGAGTCCCTCAGCAGACGCGTACGGTCGTGCGCATGCGGCAGGTACGGCCGGTGCGGCGGGTGTCGTTGGGTAGTTTTCTGCGCTTTGGGAAGGGTGGCCTCTCCGCTTGCATCTTCCGCGAGCGTGAGGGCCCCGCAGCGGCCGGCAGGCCCCTCGGCAAATGTCCCCCGGCCGACGCCTGGTGGCGACGGCCTCCGCCTTGATTTTGCCCAGGAGCCTACCGACCGCTACGACGCTCGGATGCGGTACGCGCACTGCTAACCGGACCTTGCTTTGAGGCGCCAGTGGTCTCCACACGTGGGGCGCGATGCCCTTGTGGGCGAAATCAAGGAGGAGGGCGTCGCCGCAAGGCGGCGGCCGGGGGCGTCACCGGCAAGGGTATCGCGGCCCAACGCCCGACCAAGCCAGCGGCCGCCGCAAAAAAAAACGGCGCCCCGAAAGGCGCCGTTTTCATGAAACAGAAATCACATCAGGACGAACAACCGCTCAGCGCGCAGACTCCGCGGCCGGCGTCTCAGCGCCCTTCCCCTTCATCATCGCATCGCGTGCCGCCTTGAACGGATTGCCTTCGTACCAGTTCGGCCACCGGTCGCCGCCGGCCAGTTCCTTGCCCACCCCGTACAGCAGCTGCAGGTCCTCAACCGTGCCATCCAGCTTCCAGGTCGCCGGATCGAACTCATCCTTAGGGCCGTGGTAACGGTTGCTGCCATAGTCCTCGGCTGCCTTGCGGCCAGCCTCGACACCGCCGTCGCGCAGATCCTCACCCCCGTCCGCATAGAGCGCCGGCACACCCGCCTTGGCGAAGTTGAAGTGATCCGACCGGAAGTAGAAGCCGCTCTGCACCGCCGTTTCGCCGTGCAGGGTACGCCCCTGATTGGCCGCCAGCGGCTTGAGGATGTCTTCCAGCTCGGAGCTGCCGAAGCCGGTCACGGTCATGTCCTTGGCACGGCCAGCCACCGACATCGCATCGATGTTGATCACACCGGCGATCTTGTCCAGCGGGAAGGTCGGGTGGCTGACGTAGTACTTCGAGCCCAGCAGGCCGGACTCTTCCAGCGTCACCGCCAGGAACACCACCGAACGCTCCGGCGCTGGCTGCTGGTGCACCATCGCATCGGCGACTTCGAGGATGCCGGCCACGCCGGTCGCGTTGTCGACGGCACCGTTGTAGATGTTGTCGCCCTGCTCACCCTCGTGCTTGCCCAGGTGATCCCAGTGCGCCATGTAGAGCACGGCTTCATCGGCCCGCTTGCTGCCCGGCAGGACGCCGACCACGTTGCGCGACTTCTTCTCGGCGATGGTGCTCTTCAGATCGAACGATACCTTGGCCTTCAGCGGGACCGGCTTGAAGCCGCGCTTGCTGGCGTCCTTATACGCTTTGTCCAGATCCAGGCCGGCCTCGGCGAACAACTGGCGTGCCGCTTCGGCGCTCAGCCAGCCCTGTGCGGGCAGACGCGCTTCCGGGTCATCCTTGGCCGGCAGGTCGTACTGTGGGCCGGCCCACGAGTTCTTGACCACGTCCCAACCGTAGGAGGCACCGGCGGTGTCATGCACGATCAGCGCGGCAGCGGCGCCCTTGCGTGCGGCCTCTTCGAATTTGTATGTCCAGCGCCCGTAATAGGTCATGCGCTTGCCGTCGAACAGCTTCTCATCGTTGACGTGGAAGCCGGGATCGTTGACGAACATCACGACCGTCTTGCCCTTCCAGTCCTGGCCGGCATAGTCGTTCCACTTCTGCTCCGGCGCATCCACGCCGTAGCCGACGAAGACCAGGTCGCTAGCCTCGACCTTCACGTCCGGCTGGCCGCTGCGGGTACCGATCACCATGTCGGTGCCGAACTTCAGCTCGCGGGTCTTGCCGGCCTGGTCCAGCGTCAACACGGTCGACTCATCGGCCGTGGTCTCGGTCATCGCCACGTCCTGGAACCAGCTGTCGCCGTTGCCCGGCTGCAGGCCGATGCGCTGCATCTGGTCGCGGATGTAATTGACGGTCAGCTCTTCGCCCTTGCTGCCCGGCGAACGACCTTCGAACTCATCGGAGGCCAGGGTCTTGACCAGCTCGGCGAAGTCGCCGGCGTTGATCTCGGGCGAGAAGGCATGGCCCGGCGTGGTCGGTGCCGCGTCAGTGGCGGGTGCCGCGGTGGGCGCGGTGGATTCGCCCTTGCACGCGGTCAACGCAGCGGCAGCGGCAAGGCACAACAGAAGTTTGCGGGGCATCATCGGTTCCTGGAACGGGAAAGGCGGGTGCGCAGCGCACCAGTGACCACCATATCAATCCTGTGGTGCGGTGTCGGTATCGAAGGGCACGGCCACGGCCCCGCTTACCGGCCCGACGCGGGCAGTGCGGTGCACATAGAGGGTGACCTCGCGCTCGAACTGCAGGGGTCCATTGACCGACGCGTTCGGTCCGATGATCACCCGCGGCTTGCGGCCGGGCGTCAGCGACAGGTTGAAGTTCGGCTTCTTGACCTCGATCCCGCCCTCGACCTGCGAGCCCACGCCAACGGTGATGTCGCCGTTGACCGTCTCGATGCCGCGCGCCACGCGCGTTTCGACCAGGCCGATGCTGCCATTGACGGTTTCCAGGCTGCCGTCGACCTGCGTACCGCGATCGAGGAAGATGCCGCCATTGACGGTGTCCACCCCGCCGCTGGCAATCACCTCGCGACCGACCCGCACACTGCCATTGACGGTGGAGATGCCGCCGGTGCGTGCGCGATCGGCGACGCGGATGCCACCGTTGACCGTTTCAATGCGGCCGGTGACGACGCCTTCGGCGACCTTGATGCCGCCATTGACGGTCTCCAGGTTCCCGTAGGTCTGGCCGGCCTCGGCGGAGATGCTGCCGTTGACCTTGCTGATGTTGTCGCTTGCGATGGCCGGCGCACAGGGCAGCGTCAGGGCCAGCAACAGCGGAAGCAGGGAGCGTTTCATGAGGACCTCGATGGTGGAGCGCGGCTGGCAGGCCGCCTGCAGGAATGTCACCATGCATCGTTGCAATCCGCATCTGCCTGAAGTCACTGGAAAGCCCTTGCGCCACAACGCTTTTTCCTCACGCCGGGATAACAATCCGACCGATGGACGCGGTCGCCCGCAATGGCTGACCCCGGCGTTGCGTGCACTGCTGCTGGCGGTGGCCGTTCTGGGGGCCAGCCCGCTGGCCGCGCAGTCCTCCAAGGAAGCCGAGCGCAAGCTGCAGAAACTGCGCAGCGAGCTCAAGGGCGTGGCGCAGGAACGGCGGAATCTGGAAGGGCAGCGGGGACAGGCCTCGCGCCAGCTGCGCGAAGCCGACGAAAAAGTGGCCCGCACCGGGCGCGTACTGGCCCAGACCGAAACCGCGCTGCAGCGCGAGACCCGCGCGATGAATGAATTGCAGTCAAAGCGCGATGCCCTGCAGGCGGGGCTGGAGCAGCAGCGGACCGAGCTGGCCTCGCTGCTGCGCGCCGCGTACCGCATCGGCAACAACGCACCGCTGAAGCTGCTGCTGTCGCAGGACCGCGTCGCCGATGCGAACCGCAGCCTGGCCTATCACCGCTACCTGCAGAGGGAGCGCGCGCAGCGGATCCAGTCGCTGACGGCCGACCTCACCGAACTGCAACGCGTGGAGACGGAGATCGTCGAGCGCCGCAAGGCACTGGAAGGCACGCGGCAGCAACAGAAACAGCAGGTCGCCACGCTGGCCGATGACCGTCGCGAGCGTGCGGAAACCGTGGCCACCCTGGACGAACGCTACAAGGACCGCAGCGAGCGTGAGAAGGCGCTGGGCCAGGATGCCAAGGCATTGGAAACCCTGCTCGCGAACCTACGTGCGGCCGCCGCCCGTGCCGAAGCCGAGCGTCGTGCTGCCGCGCGACGTGCCGCTGCGGAGAAAGCGGCGGCCGATAAGGCTGATCGCGCCGCTGCTGCGAGCGGCACGCGCCCGCAGCAGCGAGCGACCAAGACGCCCCCTCCCGTTGCCTCCGCGCCTGCCCCCAAGGTGGGTGGTCTGGGCTGGCCGTTGTCGGGCAATCTGCTCGCCCGCTACGGTGGCAAGCTGCCCGATGGACGCACCAGCAGTGGTGTGCTGATCGGTGCACCCGCTGGCAGCACCATCACCGCCGTGGCGGATGGCACGGTGGTGTTCTCCGACTGGATGACCGGCTACGGCATGATCCTGATCGTTGATCACGGCAACGGCTACATGAGCCTCTATGCGCACAACGACACGCTGCTGCGCGATGCCGGCGCCACGGTGAAGAAGGGCGAGGCGGTGGCCAAGGTCGGCAATTCCGGTGGCCAAGGCGTGACCGCGCTGTACTTCGAACTGCGCCGCAATGGACAGCCGGTGGACCCGGGCAGCTGGCTTCAGCGGCGATAAACCGCGCCCAACACGGGCGCGCCGCCAGGCACGGGGTTCAACGGGAATTTATCGTCGCTTCGCGCATAATCGGGCGACGCGCCCCCGTGCGTGGTCAACCGTCCCCCGCTCATCCTGGAGTGCTTCATGCGCGTAGCCCGTTCCGCCACCTTGCTGCTGGCCCTGTTGCCTGCGGTGTCCTGGGCGCAGCAGACCGCCGAAGCGCCGGCACGCGGGGCCGATGCGGCCACCACGGAAGAAGCGGTGACCTCACGGGTTCCGTTGGAAGAGATCCGCCGCTACGTCGCCGTCTACAACGCGGTGCGCGCCGCCTATGTGGATCCGGTCGACGACAAGAAGCTGATGCAGTCCGCCATCCGCGGCCTGCTGCTGGACCTGGATCCGCACAGCACCTACTTCGACAAGGAAGACGCCGAAGCCTTCGATGAGCAGGCCAACGGCGCCTACGACGGCATCGGCGTGGAGCTGCAGCAGCAGCCCGACAACAGCAGCCTGAAAGTGATTTCGCCGATCGACGAGACCCCGGCCGCACGCGCGGGCATTCTCGCCGGCGATCTGATCATCGCCATCGACGGCAAGCCGATCAGCGCGATCGAAGCCACCGAACCGCTGCGCGGCGTGGCCGGCACCAAGGTGGTGCTGACCCTGGTGCGCGAAGGCAAGCCCAAGCCGTTCGACGTCACCGTCACCCGCGAGACCATCCGCGTCACCAGCGTGCGCAGCAGGATGCTGGAACCCGGCTATGGCTACATCCGCCTGAGCACGTTCCAGGCCGACACCGGTGCCGATTTCCAGAAGCACGTTGGCCAGCTGCAGCAGCAGGCCGGTGGCAAGCTCAAGGGCCTGGTCCTGGATCTGCGCAGCAACCCGGGTGGCCTGCTCACCGCCGCCGTGCAGGTGGCCGACGATCTGCTCGAGAAGGGCAACATCGTCAGCACCCGCGGCCGCATCTCGATCAGCGATGCCCGTTTCGATGCGACCCCGGGCGATCTGCTCAAGGGCGCGCCGGTCGTGGTGCTGGCCGACGCCGGCTCAGCCAGTGCCTCCGAAGTGCTGGCCGGCGCGCTGCGCGACAACGGCCGCGCCCGCGTGGTCGGCAGCCGCACCTTCGGCAAGGGCTCGGTGCAGACCGTGCTGCCGCTGGACAACGGTGACTCGGTGAAGCTCACCACGGCGCGGTATTTCACCCCGAGCGGCAAGTCGATCCAGGCCACCGGCATCATCCCCGACGTGCTGCTGCAGCCGGAAAAGCGCGCCGGCGATGACGACCTGCCGGCCAGCCTGACCGACTACAGCGAAGCCACGTTGCCCGGCCACCTGCGCGGTGATGAAGAAGGCACCGAAGGCTACAAAGCCGGTGACGTGCTGCCGGGCGATGGCCCGATCAATGACGCGCTGGCCGAGCTGAAGCAGCCCGGTTCGGTGCTGGCCAGGCAGAAGGCGGACGCGGCGAAGAAGCCGGCGGCCAAGCCGGCAGCGGCAGCGGTGAAGCCGGCAGATACGAAGCCGTCAGAAGCAAAGCCGACCGAAAAGCCTGCGGCGGCACCTGCGACGCCCGCGCCGGCCAAGCCCGAGGCACCGGCCTCGACGGCGCCGATCAAGCCCTGACCGGTAGTGCCGGCCGCTGGCCGGCTCTGCAGGAATCCGACCCTGCGTAGTGCCGGCCGCTGGCCGGCTCTGCAGTCACCCAACCGTACGTGGAGCCGGCCAACGGCCGGCACTACCCGCAGGCAATGGCTGTTCTTCTAGAACCCATGCCGCTTGCGCAGCCGTCGCGCGATGGCCGCACGCACATACACGCCGTAGCCCAGGCCGAACACGAAGCCGGCGATATGCGCCCACCAGGCCACCATGCCGAAGGTTGGGCCGATGTAGGCGAACACCACCTGCAGCGCCGCCCAGACCCCGATCAGCAGATAGGCCGGGGCGCGGACGAATTCCAGAAACAGGCCCAGCGGGATCACCACGCCCAGCCGCGCGCCCGGGAACAGAGCCAGGTAGGCGCCGATCAAGGCGGACACCGCGCCGCTGGCACCGATGATGATCTGGTCCGGGCTGCCCATCGTGTAGATGGCGGTCAGATTCGAGATCGCCCCGCCCACCAGGAACAGCAGCATCAGCCGCCACGGCCCCAGCACGCGTTCGGCCGGCAGCCCGAAGATCAGCAGGAACACCAGGTTGCCCAGCAGGTGCGACCAGTCCGCGTGCAGGAACAGCGCGGTGAACAGCCGCAGCACGCTGCCGTCCTGCAGGGTCGCCCACCAGTCCAGCGGATGGGTCAGGCCGGTCGAGAGGGCGCCCCAGTCCATCCACAGGCTGCGGCGGGCGTCATCGGGCCGCGAAATCGACCACAGGAAGGCCACCCACAGCGCGGCGAACAGCAGGGGAGTGGCCCAGCGGTAAGCGGCTTTCTTGCGGGAGGGGGTGGACACGAACATGCGGCACTAGCCTAGCGCGGAGGCCGACCTGACGGGGATATGTCGCGTTCAGCATGAATAGCCATAACGGGGAACCGCGTTATTGTTTCATTAACCGCTCTCGGTATACTCGCATACGGCGTCGTATGTCGGGAGGGGAATCCGGCGCGTTGTCCTGACCTGAAAAGGGAGGGGAAACGCAGGCGCGCGTTGCCAAACATGATCGCTATCCGGAGAGAACCAACAATGCATACCGCTTCCACGCTTGCCCGCGTCACCGCCCTGGCTGTCGGCATTGCCGGCGTCCTGGCCGTCGGCCACGTCCACGCTGCCGCCTTCCAGCTGAAGGAAAACAGCGCCAAGGGCCTCGGTCGCGCCTTCGCCGGTTCCGGCAGCGCCGCCGGCGATGCCTCCATCATGGCCGTCAACCCGGCTGGCATGCGCCAGCTCGAGGGCATGCAGGTCCAGGGTGACCTGAGCGCCATCAGCTTCTCGGCCAAGTTCAACGGTACCGGCCGCAAGCCGACCGGCCAGCCGCAGACCGGCGGTGACGGCGGCGACGCCGGCATGATCGCTCCGGTTCCGGCCGCGTACTTCCACATGCCGATCGGTGAGAAGGCCCATTTCGGCGTCTCGCTGACCGCGCCGTTCGGTTTCAAGACCGATTACGACAATGGCTGGGTCGGCCGCTACAGCGGCATGAAGACCGACATGAAGGCCATCGACCTGGGCTTCGCTGCGTCCTATGACGTCAACCCGTACGTGTCCTTCGGTGCGTCCGTGTTCGTCGAGCACCTGACCATCGAGCTGAGCAACAACATCGACTTCGGCACTGCACTGGCGCAGTCGCGCGTGCCGGGCTTCGCCCCGGGCAGCGCCGATGGCAAGCTGACCGTGGAAGGCGACAACAATGCGGTGGGCTGGACCGTCGGCGGCTTGTTCAGCCCCGATGAGAACACCCACATCGGCATCAGCTACCGCTCCAAGGTCGAGCACAAGATCACCGGCGGCGATGCCACCTTTGATGTCCCGACCAACGCTGCTGCCGTGCTGGCTGTCGCTCAGCCGGGCCGCTTCACCAGCACCTCGGGCAAGGCGACGCTGACCCTGCCGGCCTCGGCCACGCTGAGCGTCACCCACAACGTCAACGACCGCTGGACCGTGATGGGTGACGTCACCCGTACCGCCTGGTCGACCGCGTTTGACCAGGTCACCATCGATTACGCCTCCAACCAGCCCGATTCGGTGCTGGAGTTCGGCTACCGCGATACGACCTTCGTTTCGCTGGGTACCGACTTCAAGCTGAGCGACACCGTGACCCTGCGTGGCGGTATCGCGCTGGATCAGACCCCGACCACCAACGCACACCGCGACGTGCGCGTGCCGGACACCAGCCGCAAGTGGCTGTCCGTGGGCCTGGGCTGGACCCCGTCGGCGAACACCGAGTACAACTTCGGTTACACCCACCTGTTCACCAAGGATCCGGACGTGAACATCGCCGGTACCACCAACAACCAGGGCAACTCGCTCAACGGCAAGTACAAGGTCCGTGGCGACGTGCTGGCCGCTTCGTTCAACTACAAGTTCTGATCAACGCAGCACTGATCGGTTGAATGCAGCAGCAGAAAACCCCGCGAAAGCGGGGTTTTTTGTTGGGCGCAACCTTCTCACCTTGTTCCGCTGCACATCAGCGCAACTGCCGTGGCGTCGCGTTGAGGCGCTTGCGCATCAGCCGGCGCAGGGCGGTGGGATCGCGGTAGCCCACGCGCTCGGCAACGGTCTCCACCGAGTAGCGGCTGTTCTCCAGCAGGGTGCGCGCCTGGTTCAACTGCACGCTGCGGATCAGGTGCAGCGGCCCCTGTCCGGTCGCCTTGCCCACCTGCCGCGACAGTGTGCGCGTGGACATGCCGACATGCGCCGCCAGCGCACCGACACTCACCGTGGCCGGCAGCGTGGCTTCGATGTGGGCGGTGAGCGAGGCGATCAGTGCATTGCCCTGCGCCATCATCGCCGGGACCATGAACGGCGATTGCAGCTGCCGGCGATCCAGCAGCAGGGCCCTCGCCACCGCATCGGGAAGCGCCGGGCCAAAGCGCTGCCGGAGCAGGTACAGCATCAGGTCGGTGTGCCCGAGCGCAGCACCGGCCGTGATCAGCGGCGCGTCGTCGATCACCATCCGGTCTGGATCGACCCGGCACTCCGCGGCTTGCCGCTGCAGCGCGCCGGCCAGCCACCAGGTGGTGGTCACGCTGCGCCCGGTGAGCAGCCCGGCGGCCTGCAAGAGGAACACCGATGCGCAGGAGGCCGCGACATGCCCACCGGCCGCCACATGCGCGCGCAGGGCCCGCACCACCCCCGGGATGTCGGGCTCGCCCAGCCGCTGTGCGATGGTGTCGGGATCCTCCACGCCCAGCCCTGGCACGATCCAGCACGCCTGCGCATCGGCCACGCGTGGCATCGGCGCGGCACGCAGCTGCAGGTGCGTGCCCAGGCGGATAGCGCCGCGTGCCGGGCTGCAGACCTGCCAGCGGGGCACCGGCAGACCCAGGCGCGGGGCGAGGGTGGCGGCCGTGGTGAGGATGTCCAGGGTGAGCGCGACGCTGGAGGCGAACGCACCCGGCAGGACGATGACAGTGAAATCGTGCATTGTCTGATTGTGCACGAAAGATGTCAGATCGGCCGATGTTGCCCGGTGCGGCGTTCGGCTCCAATGGAGTCCCTTTACGCAACCGGTCGATCCGCATGCCCAACATCACCCTCACCCTTCCCGCCAACGCGTTCGACGCCGCTACCCGGCAACGCCTGCTACAGGCGGTGCATGACGCCGCCGTCCGCGCCAGCGGCTTGGGTGCCGAGCCAGCTCAGCAGCGCCTGTGCTGGGTAATGCTGCAGGAAATCGCGGCCGGCCACTGGTTGTGTGGCGGCCAGGATATCGGCGCACGCGGCATTCCCTGCCAGGTCGAGGTGCGGATTCCGCAGGGCGTGCTGGATGCGCAGCAACGCGCCGACTACGCGCTGCACCTGCACGACGCCATCGCCGGTTGCGTGGCACCGGGCGATCCACGCGTGCTGCTGAGTTCCATCGTGATGACCGATATCGCCGATGGCCATTGGGCCGCCAACGGCCGACTGTGGCACTTGAACGACTTCGTGCAGGCGGCCGGTTACGGGCATCTGCAATCGCAGTCGGCGACCGCCTGATCCAGACGCAGGTCACTGCATCTGGCGAGTGAACGTGAATCGATTCGGAGGTGCACGCCGAATGCGTGACGCGATAGCATTCACAGACGCGCCGATCGCTACACCGGCACGATCATTTAAAAGGATATGAATGAACGCTCCGTATCGACGACCGCAGGTCTGCATTCTGGGCAGCGCCGAACCGGGTTCCGCCGCGTACGAATTGGCTGGAGACGCTGGCGCGTTGATGGCCAGACTCGGCATCACTGTCGTCAGCGGCTGTGGAAGTCCTGCCACCCGTGTGGCCGCCGAGCGCGCGATAGCCGCAGGCGGCCTGGTGGTCAGCATCATTCCCCCTGATGTGATGCCGGCGGCTGACTGGCCGGCAACCGTCGTGTTGCCGTGTGGCATGGGCGATGCCCGCAACCTGATGATGGCCTTGGCCGGCGATGCCTGCATCGTCATTGGCGGTCGCGCGGGCACCATCTCCGAAGTCTGCCTGGCGTGGCTGCACAAGCGGCCGTTGTTGCCGCTGGAAGGATGCGGTGGCTGGTCCGATACGTTGCGGACGCATCCGCCGGATGAGCGTCAGAATTCGCCCATTCTGCCCTGGACCAGCCTGCAAACCCTGGAAGCGCAGCTGCGCCATCTCGATCTGGCGTCACTCCTGGCCTAGGCAGCACCACCGAATCAACCTCCCGCTGGAGACGCAGTTCGCCAGCGCAATGTCGTTTTGCCTCCACTCTCCTCCCACGGATTCTCCCATGACGTCTGCTCTATTTCGCTCCACCCTTGCCATGGCACTCGCCGCCGTCTCGCTGCCCGCAGCGGCCGCGCCGGAGTTCGCTGCCTGTTTCACTTTGACCCCGGGTCTGTCCTGGTCGAATGCCGATGAAACGCTGACCATCGAAAAAGTGACCTTCGCTGGCCAGAACGCCATCAAGATGCACAGTGCCGGTGGTGGCATCGGGATGGCCACGTTCCATGACATCAGCGGCCGCCAGCTGCTGGGCCAGGAGCGTTACAGCATGTCCAGCGACGGCCCCACGCGTACCGATACCTTCAAGCCGGCGCCGACGTTCCCGCAGAGCGCCAAGCCGGGCGATCGATTCGAGCTCACCGGCGCGGGCGAGCGCACGAACCATGTCGACGAAACCGTTGAACCGGTCGACTACGACGGCTTCTCCGACTACACCTTCGTCGGTTTCGAAGACATTGACGCGGACGTCGACAACCAGCCGCGCACGTTCAAGGACACCTGCCACGTCACCGCCACCTTCGAAGACAGTCGCATCGAGGCGTGGTACGCCGCCGGCTTTGGCCGCATCAAGTTCGAGCGTTACATGGGTAACGAGCTGCTGATGCAGGACCAGATCGAGTCCATCGAAAGCCCGTGACCTGCAAAAAACCCCGCTTTCGCGGGGTTTTTTGTTTACCGCAGGACGCTGGGAATCAGTCGCCCAGGGTCAGCAGCGAGGCATTGCCGCCGGCTGCCGTGGTGTTCACGGTGACGGTCTTTTCGGTGGCAAAGCGCAGCAGGTAGTGCGGGCCGCCGGCCTTCGGGCCGGTGCCGGACAGGCCCTGGCCGCCGAACGGCTGCACGCCGACCACCGCACCGATCTGGTTGCGGTTGACGTACACGTTGCCGACGTTGATGCGCGATGAAATGCGGTCCACGGTTTCATCGATGCGCGAATGCACGCCCAGGGTCAGGCCGTAGCCGGTCGCGTTGATCTGGTCGATCACCGCATCGAGCTGGTCGCCCTTCCAGCGGATCACGTGCAGCACCGGCCCGAAGATCTCCTTGTGCAGCTGGTCCAGGTTCTTCAGCTCGTACGCACGCGGGGCGAAGAAGGTGCCGTGCGCGGCGTCGTCGCTGAGCGTGGCAGCGGCGATCAGGCGCGCGTCCT
Source organism: Stenotrophomonas rhizophila (assembly GCF_003751305.1). Classification (GTDB taxonomy): domain Bacteria; phylum Pseudomonadota; class Gammaproteobacteria; order Xanthomonadales; family Xanthomonadaceae; genus Stenotrophomonas; species Stenotrophomonas rhizophila_B. Next base: position 225,520 of record NZ_RJKV01000004.1, on the reverse strand, counting down.
TCTCCATGCGCACCGCGTGATCCTTGAGAATCTGCAGTGCATCGGCGTCGATCACCGGGCCGACATCGGTCGACAGCAGGCCCGGGTCACCGACCTTCAGTTCGGCCATTGCGCCGGACAGCATGGTCATCACCTTGTCGGCGATGTCGTCCTGCACGAACAGCACGCGTGCGGCCGAGCAGCGCTGGCCAGCGGAGGTGAAGGCCGACCCGATCGCATCCTTGACCAGCTGCTCCGGCAGCGCCGAGGAGTCGGCGATGAAGGCATTCTGGCCGCCGGTTTCGGCGATCAGCACACCGATCGCAGCGTCGCGTGCGGCCATCGCGCGGTTGATCGCACGGGCGGTGTCGGTCGAGCCGGTGAAGGCCACGCCGGCCACGCGCGGGTCGGCGGTCAGTGCGGCACCGACGGTCGCGCCGTCGCCCGGCAGGAACTGCAGCACGCCTTCGGGCACGCCGGCGTCGAGCAGCAGCTTCACCGCGTAATAGCCGATCAGGTTGGTCTGCTCGGCCGGCTTGGCGATCACGCTGTTGCCGGCGGCGAGCGCGGCGCTGACCTGGCCCAGGAAAATCGCCAGCGGGAAGTTCCACGGGCTGATGCAGACGAACACACCGCGGCCATGCAGCTGCAGTTCGTTGGATTCACCGGTCGGGCTCGGCAGCTTTTCGGCGTGGCCGAACTGCTCGCGCGCCTGCTTGGCGTAGTAGCGCAGGAAGTCGACCGCTTCGCGTACTTCGGCGATGCCGTCGGGCAGGCTCTTGCCGGCTTCCTTGACGCACAGCGCCATGAACTCGGGCATACGCGCTTCCAGCTGGTCGGCGGCGTGTTCCAGGATCGCCGCGCGGCTGGCGGCGGGGGTGCGGTTCCAGGCCGGCTGCGCGGCCACGGCATTGGCCAGTGCCTTCTCGACGGTGGCGCTGTCGGCCGGCTGCCACTGGCCCACCACCTGGCGCGTGTCGGCCGGGTTGGTCACGTTCAACAGTGCGCCGGTCGGGTTGGCACCCGGCACCAGCGGCGCGGCGTGCCACGGCTTCACGGCGGCGTTGAGCTGCTCGGCCAGCGCGCGCAGATCGTTGTCGTTGGCGAGATTGACGCCCATGGAGTTCTTCCTGTCATGGTTCTGGCTGCGCAGCAGATCGACCGGCAGCGGGATTTTCGGATGCGGGATGGACGCGAACGAGGAGACCACCTCGACCGGATCGCGGATCAGGTCGTCGATGGCCACGTTCTCGTCGGTGATGCGGTTGACGAAGCTGGAGTTGGCGCCGTTTTCAAGCAGGCGCCGCACCAGGTACGGCAGCAGGTCTTCATGCGAACCGACCGGCGCATACACGCGGCACGGCACGTTCAGACGGTCGGCCGGCACCACTTCGGCATACAGGTCATCGCCCATGCCGTGCAGCTTCTGGTGCTCGTACTGGCCGCCCTTGGCGATCGCCTGCACGGCCGCGATGGTGTGCGCGTTGTGCGTGGCGAACATCGGGTAGATCGCATCGCTGTGCGTGAACAGACGCTTGGCGCAGGCCAGGTAGGAGACGTCGGTGTTCTGCTTGCGGGTGAACACCGGGTAGGCCGGCAGGCCGTCGATCTGCGCGCGCTTGATCTCCGCATCCCAGTACGCGCCCTTGACCAGGCGCACCTGCAGGCGGCGACCGATGCGACGGGCCAGGTCGGCCAGGTAGTCGATCGTGTACGGGGTGCGCTTCTGGTAGGACTGCACGACCACACCGAAGCCTTCCCAGCCGGCCAGCGAGGCATCGCTGACCACGGTCTCGATGATGTCCAGCGACAGTTCCAGGCGGTCGGTTTCTTCGGCGTCGACGGTGCAGCCGATGCCGTAGGACTTGGCCAGCTGCGCCAGTTCCAGCACGCCCGGCACCAGGTCGGCCATGACGCGTGCGCGCTTGGCGTGCTCGTAGCGCGGGTACAGCGCGGAGAGCTTGATCGAGATGCCCGGTGCCGAATTGACGTCGCCATCGGGACGGCCGCCGCGGGCCTTGTGGTCACCACCGATCGAGTGGATCGCACGGCGGTAGTCTTCCAGGTAACGCTTGGCGTCCTTCATGGTCAGCGCGCCTTCGCCGAGCATGTCGAACGAATAGCGGTAGCTGGCGTTGTCGCCCTTGTGCGAGCGCGACAGCGCTTCGTCGATGGTGCGGCCCATGACGAACTGGTGGCCCATGATCTTCATCGCCTGGCGCACGGCCAGGCGGATCACCGGCTCACCCACGCGGCCGATCAGGCGCTTGAACGCGCCCGGCACATCGGCGCGGGTGGCATCGTTGATCTGGACCAGGCGGCCGGTCAGCATCAGGCCCCAGGTGGAGGCGTTGACCAGCACCGAGTCGCTGCCGCCCATGTGCTTCTTCCAGTCGGCATCGCCGAGCTTGTCGCGGATCAGCTTGTCAGCGGTCTCCTGGTCCGGAATGCGCAGCAGGGCTTCGGCCACGCACATCAGCAGCACGCCTTCTTCGCTGCCCAGATCGTACTGGCGCATGAAGGCTTCGATCGCGCCCTGGTCCTGGGCGCGCACCCGCACGCGCTTGACCAGGTCGGCAGCGGTGGCCTGCACCTTGGCCTGCTCGGCGGCCGGCAGGCGTGCCTGCTCGAGCAGCTCGCGCACATGGGTGGCCTCGTCCTTCAACCAGGCATCGGTGATCGCCTGGCGGAACGCGTTGGGAACGGCCGGCAGCTCGGGGGACAGCAGCGGCGGGCGGGCGGCGCCGGACGATGCCGGGGCAGGGGGAAGGACAGAGGATGCAGTCATGCCGGTCGGCTCGTGGAGAACTTGACCATTTTAATCGTTTTTTTGGCGAGTCAAGCGGTTTTCGTGCCCACGCCCATGCGGCGCATAGCCTTTCATACAGGGGGATTCGGCGGATTCGACCCGCCCGCCATTTATTGTGCTGTTTTCGTCAAAACGGCCGCCGCAGGCAATGCTGTATTGCAACATTCCTGAAACTGTGAATGGACCCTTGCTACTCGCTGGAGAGCGGGGCTACCATCGAGACGTTTCCCGCGGCAGGAAAAACGCGGTTGCGACATGATCGAGGTGCTCATCGCTCCGGACGGATCAGGGACGCAACTGCGGCTGCGCCCCCCACGGGCGCTCGATGCCCGGCAGTTCGTCCTGTTGTTTGTGGTGTTGGCGGGGGTGATGTGGCTGGCGGCCGGCCTGGGCTGGTTCACCGGCAACGTATTCGCCCCCGTGTTTGCTCTGCTGTACAGCGTGTTGCTGGCAGTGGCGCTGCGCACGGTGTGGCGCAGTGGAGAACGGCAGGAAGAGATCCGGGTAGTGCCGGCGTGTGTGGAAGTGATTCCCGCACCCGGGCATTCGCCGGTGTTCAGCGCCCACCCGCACTGGGTGAGGCTGATCGCCGACGAGCGCAGAGTCCGGCTGGCATCCAGCGGTCGGCAGGTGGACGTGGGGAGTTTCCTCGCACCGGCCGAACGCCAGGTACTGGCTCAGAAACTAGAAGGCTTGCTCGCGGCCAATGACGGCCGCAACCGACGACGCTAAGGGTCTAGGCAATGAAGCAATGCAGAAAGTGGGGCAGGACGTTCGGGAAGTCAGTGTTGGGCGGGGCTGCGCTGCTGGCGCCGGCCATGGCGTGGGCCCAGGCGGCCGACCCCAAACCGTGGCAATTGAACATGGGCAAGGGGGTGACCCAGAGCTCGCGGTTGGCGTGGGAGTCCAACCTGTTCTCGCTGTGGGTGTGTACCGTGATCGGCGTGCTGGTGTTCGGCGCGCTGTTCTACGCGATCTTCAAATTCCGCAAATCCAAGGGCGCGGTCGCCGCCACCTTCAGCCACAACACCAAGGCCGAGGTGATCTGGACGGTGATCCCGGTGATCATCCTGGTGGTGATGGCCTGGCCGGCCACAGCCAATCTGATCAAGTTCTACGACACCCGCGATTCGGAAATGACCGTCAAGGTCACCGGGTATCAGTGGATGTGGAAGTACGAATACCTCGGCGAGAACGTCAGCTTCACCAGCCGGCTGGACCGTGAGTCCGACCGTGTCCGCCAGAGTGGCGTGGTGCCGACCCGCGACAGCCATCCGCATTACCTGCTGGATGTCGACAACCGCCTGGTGCTGCCGGTCGATACCAAGGTGCGCTTCGTGATCACCTCCGACGACGTCATCCACGCATGGTGGGTGCCGGCGCTGGGCTGGAAGCAGGATGCGATTCCCGGCTTCATCAACGAGGCCTGGACCAACATCGAACAGGTCGGCGTGTACCGCGGCCAGTGCGCCGAGCTGTGTGGCAAGGACCATGGCTTCATGCCGATCGTGGTCGAGGCGGTCTCCAAGGAGGATTACCAGAAATGGCTGGCCTCCAGGAAGCCTGCGCCGGCCCCTGCACCGCAGGCCGCTCCGGCGCCCGCGCCGGCTGCCCCGGCCGAGGCCACCCCGGCACCGGCACAGGCACCGGCCAGCGAGCCTGCCGTGGCAGCAACAGACAGCAACGCCTGAAATCGAGCCGCGTCCGCCAGCCGGCGGATGCGGGTACCACCGGATACAGTGAGGTGTAGTTGCGATGGCGCATTCCGCAGTTGACCACGACGGGCATCACGGGCATCAGCAGGGGTTCTTCGAGCGTTGGTTCTTCTCGACCAACCACAAGGACATCGGCACGCTCTACCTGCTTTTCAGCTTCATCATGTTCATCATCGGTGCGGCGATGAGCGTGATCATCCGCGCTGAGCTGGCGCAACCGGGCCTGCAGTTCGTCAAGCCCGAGTTCTTCAACCAGATGACCACCGTGCATGCGCTGGTGATGATCTTCGGTGGCGTGATGCCGGCCTTCGTCGGCCTGGCCAACTGGATGATCCCGCTGCAGATCGGTGCGCCGGACATGGCGCTGCCGCGCATGAACAACTGGTCGTTCTGGCTGCTGCCGGTGGCCTTCAGCCTGCTGCTGCTGACCCTGTTCCTGCCCGGCGGCGCACCGGCCGGTGGCTGGACGCTGTACCCGCCGCTGTCGCTGCAGGGTGGCTACAACGTGGCCTTCAGCGTGTTCGCCATCCACGTGGCCGGCATCAGCTCGATCATGGGCGCGATCAACATCATCGCCACCGTGCTCAACATGCGGGCGCCCGGCATCGATCTGCTGAAGATGCCGATCTTTTGCTGGGCCTGGCTGATCACCGCCTTCCTGCTGATCGCGGTGATGCCGGTGCTGGCCGGCGCGGTGACGATGCTGCTCACCGACAAGTTCTTCGGCACCAGCTTCTTCAACGCCGCCGGTGGCGGTGACCCGGTGATGTACCAGCACATCTTCTGGTTCTTCGGGCACCCGGAGGTCTACATCATGATCCTGCCGGCGTTCGGCGTGGTCAGCGAGATCATCCCCACCTTCAGCCGCAAGCCGCTGTTCGGCTACCAGGCCATGGTCTACGCGATCGCCGCGATCGCGTTCCTGTCCTTCATCGTCTGGGCCCACCACATGTTCACCGTGGGCATGCCGCTGGGCGGCGAGATCTACTTCATGTTCGCCACGATGCTCATCTCCATCCCGACCGGGGTGAAGGTGTTCAACTGGGTCAGCACCATGTGGCGCGGCTCGCTCACCTTCGAAGCGCCGATGCTGTGGGCGGTGGCCTTCGTGATCCTGTTCACCATCGGCGGCTTCTCCGGCCTGATGCTGGCGATCGTGGTGGCCGATTTCCAATACCACGACACTTACTTCGTGGTCGCGCATTTCCACTACGTACTGGTCACCGGTGCCGTGTTCGGGTTGATCGCCGCGGTGTATTACTGGTGGCCGAAATGGACCGGGCGCATGTACAGCGAAACCTGGGCCAAGGTGCATTTCTGGTGGTCGATCGTGTTCGTGAACCTGCTGTTCTTCCCGCAGCACTTCCTCGGCCTGGCCGGCATGCCGCGGCGTATTCCCGATTACAGCGTGGCCTTCGCCGACTGGAACCTGATCAGCTCGATCGGCGCGTTCGGCATGTTCGTCACGCCCTTCATGATGGCCGCGATCCTGTGGCACTCGCTGCGTCACGGCGCGAAGGCCGCCGACCGCTGCTGGGAAGGCGCACGTGGCCTGGAGTGGACGATTCCTTCGCCCGCACCGGCGCATACCTTCACCACGCCGCCGACCATCCGTCCGGGTGATCTGGCCCATGACGACATCACCCATTGAGGCCGCTCATGACCAGTACCACCCGCACGCCGGATGAGCAGGCCCTGCAACGTCGCCGCGCGCATCGCACCGCGTGGGCGGTCGGGATTGTCGCGCTGATGGTCTATGGCGGCTTCATCCTCAGCGGGGTGATCGGGCGATGAGCGATCCGCGCCCGGCACCCGCGCGTCATGCGGGCCTGCCCCGCCTGATCGGGGTGGCGCTGGCGGTGTTCGTGCTGACCTTCTCGCTGGTGCCGCTGTACCGCATCGCCTGCGAAAAGGTGTTCGGCGTGCGCCTGGAGCGTGGCCCCGGCGCGGCGGCAGGCACTGCAGCCGCCACCGGCAAGCGCACGGTGCGGGTGGAGTTCGATGGTGGAGTGAATTCCAAGTTGCCCTGGGCGTTCCATCCCGAACAGCTGACGATGGACGTGGTGCCCGGCGAGCTCAACGAGGCGCTGTACTACGCGCGTAACGACAGTGATCGCGCGCTGGTCGGCAGCGCCGTGCCGTCGGTGGCACCGGCCAAGGCATCGGGCTACTTCAGCAAGACCGAGTGCTTCTGCTTCACCGCGCAGACCCTGCAGGCCGGCGAGAAACGTGACATGCCGGTGCGCTTCATCGTCGATCCCGACCTGCCGGCCAACATCACCACGATCACCCTGTCCTACACCTTCTACAAGAACGACGCCTTGTCCGCGCAGCTGGCTCCGGCCAGCCTGCCGACCGGCGCGCGTGCAGCTCCCTGATCCGGACCGGACCCAAGACCATGGCCCAGCAAAGCCCCGATGCGAACGTGTACTTCGTGCCCACGCACAGCAAATGGCCGTTCATCGGTTCCATTGCGATGATGGTGACCATGGTCGGCGTGGCCAGCTGGCTCAATGATTCCAGCTGGGGCAAGTGGACCTTCTACACCGGCATCGCAATGCTGGTGCTGACCCTGTTCTGGTGGTTCAGCGACGTGGTGCGCGAATCGCAGGCCGGCAGCTACAACCGCCAGGTGGATGGCTCGTTCCGGATGGGGATGGTGTGGTTCATCTTCTCCGAAGTGATGTTCTTCGGCGCGTTCTTCGGCGCGCTGTTCTACACCCGCAATCTGGGCCTGCCGTGGCTGGGCGGCGCGGGCGACGGCGTGATGACCAATGAGCTGCTGTGGGACGGGTATTCGGCGGCGTGGCCGACCAACGGCCCCGGTGCGATCGGTGGGCATTTCCAGACCATTCCGGCCTGGGGCCTGCCGCTGATCAATACGCTGATCCTGCTCACCTCCGGCGTCACCCTGACCATCGCGCATCACGCGCTCAAGGCCGGTCACCGCCGCCAGCTGCTGGTCTGGCTGGGCATCACCGTGCTGCTCGGCGTGGGCTTCCTGACCCTGCAGGTGGAGGAGTACATCCACGCCTACAAGGAACTCAACCTCACCCTGGGTTCGGGCATCTACGGCTCCACCTTCTTCATGCTTACCGGCTTCCACGGTGCGCACGTGCTGCTGGGCACGATCATGCTGGCGGTGATGTGGCTGCGCTCGTCGAAGGGGCATTTCACCCGCGACAACCACTTCGGCTTCGAAGCGGCCGCGTGGTACTGGCACTTCGTCGACGTGGTGTGGCTGATGCTGTTCCTGTTCGTCTACGTGCTGTAGCGTCGGTGCGACGTCCTGCCGCATCGACGCCGGTGCGGCCTCAGCCGCCGATGCCGTGGGGCTTGATCCAACCGCTGTAGATGCCGATGACCACCAGCACGATCAGCGCCACCGATACCGCGATGCGGCGGGTGAGGGCATTGACGGTGCGCTTGGTCTGGCCGCGATCGACCAGCAGGTAATACAGCCCGGCGCCCAGATTCCAGACGATGACGATCAGAAACGCGATTACCAGCAGGGTCTTCAACGAATCATTCATGCGCGGCTCGATGGCGTGGCGGGTGCGCCTATATCACCGCGTTTTGCCGGCGTTGTCATGATGCGCAAGCACACACGCCTGATCGGCTGGATCGCCGCGGTGCTGGTCATCCTCGCGTTCTGCCAGCTGGGCCGCTGGCAACTGCAGCGCATGCACGCCAAAGAGGCGTTGCTGGCCCAGCAGGTGCCTGCCCGCGCGCAGTCGCTCACGCTGCACCAGGCCCAGGCCGCCCCGCCGTTGCTGCGCTGGGTGCAGGATCACGGTCGCTTCCTGCCCGGCACGATCCTGCTCGACAACCAGACCCGCGAAGGCCGCGCCGGTCTCAAGGTGTATCAGCCGTTCCAGACCGATGACGGCGCACGCGTGCTGGTCGATCTGGGCTGGCTGCCGATGCCGCCGGATCGTGTCATCCCACCGATCACGCCGCTTGCCGGCCATACGGCCATCAGCGGCCTGCTGGCGCCGTCACCGGCCACCGGGCTGGCCCTGGGGCCGGCGCTGTCGCCCGCGCCACAGCCGGGCGTATGGCTGGCCAGCCGGATGCCACCCGACGACATGGCCCGCGCGCTGTCACTGCCGACGGGCAGCCTTGCCGCGCGCGTGCTGCGGCTGGATCCGGCGCTGCCAGGCGGTTACCCGCGCGATCTGGAGCTGCTGCCCAATACGCTACCGCCCAGTCGCCATCTGGGCTACGCCGTGCAATGGTTCGGACTGGCGTTGACCGTGCTGGTGGTCGCGCTGGTCCTGGAATTCCGTCGCCATCGCCGCCGGCGTGGCACTCCCCGGCGCTGACCGGCTCAACATGAGAAAATGCCGCCCATGAATGCCACTTCCCCGGCCCGGCTGCCGTCCCGTTCACGCGGCCGCTGGACCCTGATCGCGTTGTTCGGCGTGTTCTTCGGCGCCATGGCGCTGGCGGGCGTGCTGCGCTTCTCCGGCTGGCAGCCGACCTCGCACCGCAATACCGGGCAGCTGCTGCAGCCGCCGGCCGATCTGCGCGCACTGCCGCCCACCCTGGCCGATGGTCAGCCGTACCCGTGGAACCCCAACGATCGCACCTGGCGGATCCTGGTGGCCCCGTCTGCCAGCTGTACCAGCGAGTGCGTCACTTTGTCGCAGGGATTGGGCAAGGTGTGGCAGCTGTTCGGCCATAACGCCGATAATGTCGAGATCCTGTGGCTGGGCACGCCGCCGGCCGAGGTCCAGGGCATGCCCGCACTGCGCGCGCTGCGCGCCCAACCGGACCTGCGTGCCGCTTTGCCCGCCGTGGATGACGCCGCCGGTACGCCTGTGTATGTGATCGATCCCAATGGATTCGTGATCATGCGGTACGCGCCGGGATTCGATATGGCCGGTCTGCGCAAAGACCTGGCCACGCTGCTGAAACTGAAGTGAGTTCCGTTTAGATGAGCCTCTCCGCACGCCCGGTGCTGCACCGCAATTTCCACCGTCTGGCGTGGTTTGCGCTGATCATGACCGCCAGCACGATCATGTTCGGTTCGTTCGTGCGTCTGTCCGATGCCGGCCTGAGCTGCCCGGACTGGCCGACCTGCTATGGCCGTGTCACCTGGCCGCAGCACGCCGAGGAAGTGATCGGCCACGAAGCGGCCAAGATCCGCCCGCTGGAAACGCACAAGGCGTGGCGCGAGCAGGTGCACCGTTTCCTGGCCGGTGCACTCGGCATCGAGATCCTCACCCTGGCGCTGCTGGCCACGCGTCGTCGTCGCTGGGGCAGTACGGTGGTGATCACCGCCTGTGTGCTGGTGGCGACGGGCATACCGCTGTACATGATGGGCATGCACGTCCCCGCGAGCATCATCGCCTTGATCGGCGAAGCGATCCTGCTGATCGCCGCGCTGCGCTGGACCAACATCGACCTGGCTCGTGCCGCGTTGCTGACGCTGGCGGTGGTGATCTTCCAGGCGCTGCTCGGCATGTGGACAGTCACCTGGCTGCTCAAGCCGATCGTGGTCATGGGCCATCTGCTCGGCGGCATGCTCATGTTCGGCCTGCTGGTATGGATGGCGTGGCGCGCCACGCATATGCCGATCACCCTGGCCGAGGCGCCCAAGCTGAAGTGGCTGATCCGCGCCGGCGTGGCCGTGCTGGTCGCGCAGATCGCCCTCGGCGGCTGGGTCAGCGCCAACTACGCCGCACTCGCCTGCGGTGGCGGCAGCGCCTCGCTGGACAATTTCCCGCGCTGCGTCAGCCAGTGGTGGCCGCCGCATGATTTCAAGGAAGGCTTCACCCTGTGGCGTGGCATCGGCGTGGATTACGAAGGGGGCGTGCTCGACGGCGCCTCGCGTATCGCGATCCAGATGGCGCACCGCGTGATGGCGATCGTGGTCGCCGTGTACCTGCTGTGGCTGTCGGTGCGCCTGTTCCGCCTGCCGAGCATGCGCGGCTGGGCGAGCGCTCTGGGTCTGCTTGTGGTGCTGCAGATCACCCTGGGCATCCTCAACGTGAAGCTGGCGGTGCCGCTGGAAGTGGCCGTCGCGCACAGCGGGGGCGCCGTGGCCCTGCTGTTCGTGCTGGTGACCTTGCTGGCGCGCCTGCGCGCGCCGGATGCCGAGGGTGGCAAGGCCAGCGCTGCGTCCACTGCCGTGCAGGCAGGCTGACGGCATGGCCAGTTACCGTCAGTACTGGGATCTGACCAAGCCCAAGGTCGTCGCCCTGATCGTGTTCACCGCGCTGGTGGGCATGTTCCTGGCCATCCCCGGCGTGCCCACCGCGCAGCAGGCGCTGGACGGCGCCCTCGGCTTCCTCGGCATCTGGCTGGCCGCTTCGGCCGCCGCAGCGATCAACCAGCTGCTGGACGCGCGCATCGATGCGCAGATGGCGCGCACCTCGTGGCGCCCGCTGGTGGTGGGCAAGGTCAAGCCGTGGCAGGTGCTCGTCTTCGCCGGCCTGTTGATCGCGCTGTCGATGACGATCCTGGTGGTCTGGGTCAACGTGATCACCGCCGTGCTGACCTTCGCCTCGCTGATCGGGTACGCGGTGATCTACACCGTGTACCTCAAGCGCGCGACCTCGCAGAACATCGTCATCGGCGGTCTCGCCGGTGCTACCCCGCCGATGCTCGGCTGGGCCGCGATCACCGGCATGCAGGGCCCGTGGGACTGGGCCTACGCGTCGCTGCTGGTGCTGATCATCTTCATCTGGACCCCGCCGCACTTCTGGGCGCTGGCGATCTTCCGCCGCGAGGATTACGCCAAGGCGGAAATCCCGATGCTGCCGGTCACCCACGGCGTGGCCTACACCCGCAAGTCGATCATGGTCTATTCGATCGCGCTGGCCATCGTCAGCATCCTGCCGGTCGTGGTCGGCATGAGCGGCATGTTCTACCTCGGCGGCGCGATCGTGCTCAACGCGGTCTTCCTCTGGTACGCCTGGCGCATGCTGAATCCGCCGGATGAACTGTTCTCGATGAAGATGTTCGGCTACTCCATCGTCTACCTGATGGCGCTGTTCGCCTTCCTGATGGTGGACCACTGGATGCTGCCGTTCCTGTGAGCTTCCTGCGCCGGCCTTGAAACGGGCCACAGCATCGCCATTGCTTTCATGACCCCAACAGGACGTGACGGTATGAAGCGATGGCTCTGGATGGCTGTAATGGTGGCTTCGATGGTGTGCGGCACAGCCGCTGCCGTGCCGGCAGGCAGTGTCGCTGACACCGCAACGCAGATAGTGACCTTGGCGGGCAACCACCGGCTGGTGATGCTGGGCGAATACCACGGCACCGCCGAGACACCGCTGCTCGTGGCCGACCTGATGGAACGCTACAGCCGCGACACCGCACCGGTGCGGTTGGGCCTGGAACTGCCAATGAGCGAGAACGCCGCGCTGGCGCGTTACCTGCGCTCCAGCGGCGATGCTGATGCGCGGGCGGCACTGCGCACCTCGCCGTTCTGGCAGGTAAAGGACGACCAGCACGACGGGCGCCGCAGCCGGGACATGCTGGCGCTGATCGAGACGCTGCGCGTGCTGCGCCTGCAGGGGCGCGACATAGGCGTGGCCGGCTATGACATTGAAATCAGTACGTACGACAGCGATATGGATCGCGACGCTGCGATGGCCACGCACTTGCGCCAGCAGTTCAACGCACTGCCGGCCGGGGCGCGGATGGTGGTGCTCACTGGTAACGTGCACGCGATGCGCCACCCCTTCGCGGACGCGCCGCAGGAGATGAAGCACCGCACCATGGCGTCGTACCTGCTGGACCTTCCGCTGTACAGCGTGCGCGTGGAAGCGCTGCGTGGGCAGTTCTGGGGCTGCATGAACCCCTGCCGCGCGCTCACGCTGCGTGAATTGCCGGCGCAGGATCCGGTCGTCGAAACGGATCCGGAACGGTCCTACGACGTGTGGGTGCATCTGCCGGCGCTGAGCGTGGGGACGCTGACGGACCCGTAGCGAGGCCGAATGCCGAGGATGCGGCGCCCTGGCAGGGTCGCTTCCCAAACGACCGCACGCCGACACCACCCGCCCGGTAAGGCATGACCTTCCCCTCACATGGATGGCGCTTGAGGCACGGTCTCTTGTAAGGAACCCCCGCGTCGAGGGGGCGGAACCGATTGCACGACCTGCAACGATACACAGCGCTCACTTTCATCAGAAACAACCCCGTAGAAATGACGTCGCGAGACTTTGCTCGCTCAATCTCATGGTGCTCAAGTGACGTCCATAAGAGACATCGGGGTCGTAGCCGCGATGGCTACTGCCCTGCTCATCAGTGCAGAAGCATCTGCTGCGATGAAAACCCTGAGCCGTGCCAACTGTCTGTTGTCCGTCAATGAATCAATCACGTATGACAGGCCGCTTTTCAGGAGAATGCCGGGATCAGCAGCGAGCACACATCATGCGCAAGGTTTGGCCGTGTCGTTGCTGGTTGCTGCGTCGCTGTACAGTGCCCCGAGCTTCAGTGCCCAGAACGACGTGGATGCGGTAGGAAAGTGGTTGAATGAGCGAACCATGCGCGCCGCAATGGAAGACAGCAGCAATGGAGTGCGCCGCTCGTCGGAGCAGGGTACCTATCAGGTCATTCCCCTGTCTGAGTTGGATGCACCCGAAGAAGTCAAGCAACACTTCCGTGCCGAAATAGCGCTAAGTCGAGCCGGAGTGCGACGGGTTTCCAATGGCGAGATCCCATCGCAGGGCCAGCTGATCTCTTCGCTTCCGAGAACCGTACGTTCCAACGCAGAACTGCGTCGGCGATTGCCTTCGCCGCCATCCGATCTCCAACGCACAATTCTCGGTGCGGCGGAGCTGATCGGAATGGAGCCAAGCGGCGCACTGGATGGGCTCAAATCCACCGGTCTAACCCGTTTCTATCGCGTGAATGGCTTGGGTATCGTCGAGTTCAATGAACACAACTTTCGTGCCCCAGGCAGCAAAGTAGAGGTGATCGCAGAGTTTCAGAACATCCGCGTTAACGGTGTGCCTGCGCAGCTGGAACAAGTCTCGGATGATCTTGGGCGCAGCCGCGCAACGTTGGAATGGGCAGGGGAAAACAAGGCCTACTCGCTGATCGCTATCGGGGAAGGCGACGTGGAGCAAAAAGCCATCGTGTTGCAACAGATCGCCGCTGGTGTGAAAGATTGATACGACGGCGATAACAGCGCAACGCTTCCACGGGCTGTCCTCCGGTAGGGTCGCTCGACAGACGACTTCAGATAACGTCGATCAGCGCAATGGCGGCATGACCTTTGCCGAAGGTGCGTCAAACGGCCGATGTCGTTCGGCATCACGCCCATCATCGGCCGCTCACCGGTATCGGCGGTCGTCTGTCGAGCGACCCTACCGCGGGGTGACCGGGTCACGTGCATACCGCTGCGCGATCATCGCGCAGACGATCAACTGGATCTGGTGGTAGATCATGATCGGCAGCACGATCGCACCGAGGCTGCCGCCGGCGAACAGCACCTTGGCGATCGGCACGCCGGTGGCCAGGCTCTTCTTGGAGCCGCAGAACAGGATGGTGATTTCATCCTCGCGGTTGAAGCCCAGCCGGCGCGCGATGAAGCGGATCAGCGGCATTGCGATGCCGAGCAGCACGGCCGCCACCACCGCCACACTGAGCAGCGACAACAGCGGCGTCTTGCTCCACAGCCCTTCGCTGACCGCTTCGCCGAAGGCGGAGTAGACCACCAGCAGGATCGTGGCCTGGTCGGTATAACGCAGCAGCGCGCGCTGCTTCTCGACCCAGCGGGCGATCCACGGGCGCAGCAGATGGCCGGCCACGAACGGCACCAGCAGCTGCAGCATGATGCTGACGATGGCCTGGCCGGGGTTGTGCATGCCGCCTTCGGTGCCGGCCAGCAGGGCCAGCAGCAGCGGGGTCAGGAAGACGCCGAGGATGCTCGACAGCGAGGCGCTGCACACCGCCGCCGGCACGTTGCCACGGGCGATCGAGGTGAAGGCGATCGAGGACTGCACCGTGGACGGCAGCGCGCACAGGAACAGCACGCCGATGTACAGCTCGGGCGTGAGCAGCCAGCCATCCAGCGGTTTGAACATCAGGCCCAGCAGCGGGAACAGCACGAAGGTGCAGGCCAGGATGGTCAGGTGCAGGCGCCAGTGCAGCAGGCCGGCGACGATCGACTCACGTGGCAGGCGCGCGCCGTGCAGGAAGAACAGCGCGGCAATGGCGACGTCGGTGACATCGTCGAGCACCATCGCGGCGGCGCCGTGCATCGGCAGGAACGATGCCAGCAGCACGGTGCAGAGCAGGGCGAGGGTGAAGTTGTCCGGTCGCAGGCGCGACCACCAGCGGGTCATGGTGGGCAGGCTCCTGTAGGGCAGGGAAGTGAGCGGGGGAACGAAGATGGCATCGCTGCAGCGGGACTGGCGAGGTGGGAGGCCACGACGGCTCCGTTGGTCAGAAGCGGAGGGTGCTGCGCGCCTTGAGCAGTTCGCGCAGCTCGTACTTGTCAGTATCGTCCAGACCCTGCTGGCTCTGCTTTGCCTGAAGCTCATCCAGACGTTGCATCAGCAGCTGTTTCTCCAGCTGGGCCACCGCGTCATGCAGCTCCTGGGTCCACATCGCCTCATCGCCGGGCAGGGTCTGCGCGGCCAGCTTGTGCAGCGATTCCTGCTCTTCACGCCCGTCGAAGTGCTCCAGCAACGCGCCGGTGCTGATGTCCGGGCGCTGCTCGACCAGGGTCAGCAGTTCGGTCAGCAGCTCGATGCCGGGCAGGCGCAGGCCGGTGAAGTGATGGCCGTCCAGCGTCATCGCCAGCGAGGGCTGCTGCAGCAGGATCGCGATGGCCGCGCGCACCAGGCTGCGGCGCTGTGCCGGTGCCACCGCGCGCTGCGGTTGGCGTGAGGGCTGCGCGGACGCACTGGGCTTGGCGCCCAGGCCGGTCAGCGTGGTCAGCTGCTGCTTCATCAGGTCGCCGAAGGCGCCATCGGGAATCTGCGCCAGCATCGGCTTGGCCCGTTCGGCCAGGCGTGCCTTGCCGTCGAGCGTGCCCATGTTGACCTCACGGGTGAGCTCGTCGAAGAAGAACTGCGACAGCGGCGTGGCCTGCTGCAGGCGTGCATCGAAGCCCTCGCGGCCTTCCTTGCGCACGATGGTGTCCGGGTCTTCGCCATCGGGCAGGAACAGGAAGAAGGCCTGGCGGCCGTCCTTCATGCGCGGCAGCACCGACTCCAGCGCACGCCAGCCGGCGCGACGGCCGGCGGCATCGCCATCGAAGCAGAAGAACACGTCCGGCGCGTTGCGGAACAGCAGCTCGGCATGGTCCGGCGTGGTCGCCGTGCCCAGCGTCGCCACCGCCTGGGTAACGCCGAACTGGAACAGCGAGACCACGTCCATGTAGCCCTCGACCACGATCAGCCGCTCGATCTTCTGGTTGGCCTGGCGCACCTGCCACAGGCCGTACAACTCGCGGCCCTTGTGGAACAGCGCGGTCTCGGGCGAGTTGAGGTACTTCGGGCCGTCGTCCTTCTCCATGACCCGGCCGCCGTAGGCGATCACGCGGCCACGGCGGTCGAAGATCGGGAACATGACCCGGTCGCGGAACTTGTCGTAGACGTGGCCGCGGTCGTTCTTGGAAAACAGGCCGGCACGGTCGAGCAGCTTCATCCGCCGCTCGTCCTTGCCCAGCGCATCCTTCAGCGCGCTGTAGCCATCCGGTGCGTAGCCGATGGCGAAACGCTCGCGGTTCTCTTCATCGACACCGCGCTGGTCCAGGTAGGCGCGTGCCTTGTCGCTGCCCTTCAGCGCGGTCTGGAAGAAGCGCGTGGCCGCGTCCAGCGCCGAGTACAGATCGCGGCTGTCGTCCTGCTGCTGCGCCGTGCGCGGCTGGGTATCGCGCGGCACTTCCATGCCCACGCGCTTGGCCAGCTCATCGACCGCGTCGAGAAACTCGAGGCGGTCGTAATTCATCAGGAAGCTGATCGCCGTGCCATGCGCGCCGCAGCCGAAGCAGTGATAGAACTGCTTGGTCGGTGAGACCGTGAACGAGGCCGAGCGCTCGTCATGGAACGGGCAGCGCGCTGCGTATTCCTTGCCCTGGCGTTTCAACGGCACGCGACTGCCCACCACCTCGACAATGTCGGAGCGGGCCAGCAGGTCGTCGATGAATGCGTCGGGGATACGGGCCATGGGCAGCAGGCGGGGGCATGGCCGGTCACGGCCACGCGCGGAAGCGGGGGTGCCGCTAGTCTACTAGCTGTCGGCCGGTTCGCCCGGTTTCGGTGGCTCCACCCCAGCCTCGGCGAGCACGGCATGGGCGCGCAGGCGCTCATCGATCACCGAGGTCATCAGTGCACCGACGAAGAACACCACGGTGGCGTAGTAGATCCACACCAGCGAGATCACCAGGGCGCCCATCGAGCCATACGCGCTGCCCGGTGCGACGGTGGCGATGTACAGGCCGATGCCATAGCGACCCAGGGCGAACAGGGCCGAGGTGATCGCACCGCCGATGAAGGCCTGGCGCCACGCCACGCGGCGGTCGGGCAGGTAGTGGTACAGGAAGGCGAAGCCCACGGTGTACAGCGCCAGGCTGGTCAGGTAGCCGATCGCCGGCAGCACCGAGGGCAGGTGCGCGAAGACGACCTGCAGCATCGTGGTGGCGGTCATCGAGAGGATCAGGAGGAAGCCCAGCGCCAGCACCACGCCGAACGAAAACACGCGCTTGCGCAACCAGGCCACGATGCCGTCCAGGCGCTCGCCGCTGGTGTTGAAGATCAGGTTCAGGGCGTTCTGCAGCTGGGCGAACACCGCCGTGGCACCAATGAACAGCAGCAGGGTGCTCCACACGCCGGCCAGCGTGCCGATGTCGGGCTGGTTGTTGGCATTGCTGAGCACGGTCTCCGCCACCGAGGCGGCGCTGGTGCCGGCCACGTCATTGATCTGGCCCAGCAGCGCCTGCTGCGCCGGGGGGTACAGCGAGGCGGTCAGCCACAGCAGCAGCACCAGCAGCGGTGCCATCGAGAGCAGGGCGTAGAAGGCCAGCGCGGCGGCCTGGGTCATCACGTCCGCATCGATGAAGCGGCGCAGCAGCACGGCGGGGAAGCTCTGCTCCAGCCGCGCCATGTGCTTGCGGATCCTGGAGAGGGAGTGGCTCGGCGGGTGCATGGACGGCATCAGGTCGGAAGCGAGGCCCCCGTTCTAGCAAATGGACGGATTGCACCGGGTGAAGTGGTCCGATCAGGTCAAGATCTTGACGGATATCGCGCTATCCTTTCGCCCGGTTTTCCACCTTCACAGCAGAAAGGACGCTTCATGAAAGGAATGGTCTACACGACGATGGTGCTGTTGGCCGCTGCGGGCCCGGCGGCGGCTTCCGGGGCCTGCGACAAGGCTTTCAAGACAGTAGGGGATGCGCGCAACGGTGCGCTGTACATGGCCGATGTCACGGTGCCGGGCCTGAAGGTGCAGAGCGCACTGGACCAGCTGCGCAAGATCGGCGGCGATGACAAGTTCGAAGTCGCGGGGCAGCTGGTGGAGGGCGATACCGGCGACCAGTACCTGATCCAGCGCACAGGGCTGCGCGTCCCGTTGGTCCTGGTGGGCACCGCCGATCGCACCGGTCGCGTCACCCTGGCGACCAAGCTGGCCCGTGGTCAGTCGATCGAGCCGGCGGCGGCCAAGCAGTCGATGTGCGGGATGCTGGACAAACTCAAGGCGGGCAGCCAGGGCGACACGGTTGCCGCGGCCGGGCGCACCCAGTACCCGATGCCGGCCATCGAGGCAGTGGCGGCCCCGGATCTGTCCAAGCGGATGGGCAAGGAAGTGAAAGACACGATGGCGCTGTACCGCAGTGCCGGTGCGTTCAAGGATCTGATGCTGGGGACCAACACGAACAAGGAAGACAAGGGCGACCGTTCGGCCACCTTCCTGCCGCTGTACGCAACCTACGTGGGGCGGCGCTATCAGATCGATGGCCAGATCTATACGGTCAATCCGAGCACGTATTCGACCAAGCCCGGTGACATCGGCTCGATCAACTACCTGGTCACGCCGACCCGCGGCCTGCTGCGCGTCCGCCAGAACGACACGTACAACAACAACAACTACACCATCCGCTGCGAATTCGCGTCGGACCAGGCCGCCAACTTCACCATGCTGCGCGAGCGCGACTGGGCCAAGCTGGAAGGTGAGATCAGTTCGATCGAGGAAAGCTCGATGACGCTGCGCAACTGTCGCCAGGCCACGTAACAACGGACCTGCTGGAACGGAAAAGGCCCGCGAAATGCGGGCCTTTTCACTGCGGCGTGGCGGCGC
Source organism: Stenotrophomonas rhizophila (assembly GCF_003751305.1). Taxonomy (GTDB): domain Bacteria; phylum Pseudomonadota; class Gammaproteobacteria; order Xanthomonadales; family Xanthomonadaceae; genus Stenotrophomonas; species Stenotrophomonas rhizophila_B. Next base: position 206,752 of record NZ_RJKV01000004.1, on the reverse strand, counting down.
GATTCAGCCGGCCAGCTGCTGCTTGACCAGCTTGGAGACCAAGCCCATGTCGGCCTGACCGGCCAGGCGCGGCTTGAGCGCACCCATCAGCTTGCCGATGTCGGCCGGGGTGGTCGCGCCGGTTTCGGCGATGGCGGCCTGGATGGCGGCCACGATCTCGGCCTCGCCCAGCTTGGCCGGCAGGTACTGGTCGATCACCACGATTTCATCGCGCTCGATCACGGCCAGGTCTTCACGGTTGGCCGCTTCGAACTGGGTGACCGAGTCCTTGCGCTGCTTGACCATCTTTTCCAGTACGGCGAGTACGGCGGCGTCGTCCAGCTCGATGCGCTCATCGACTTCGCGCTGCTTGATCGCGGCGTTCATCAGGCGGATCACGCCCAGGCGGTGCTTCTCGCCGGCCTTCATGGCGGCCTTCATGTCATCGGTGAGCTGCTGCTTCAGGCTCATGGGAACACCTCGTGTCGGTGGAAAAGGAAAGCGGGGCGCCGAAGCGCTGGAACGCAAAAAGCCGGTAACGCTCGCGCGTTCCGGCTTCGGCTCCGTCACGACAGGCCAAGGCCTGCCGTATCGAAGTTGCGTCCGATCAGTACAGGCGCTGACGCTTGGTGACGTCGCGCGACGAACGGCGCAGCTGACGCTTCACAGCAGCGGCAGCCTTACGCTTACGCTCCTGGGTCGGCTTTTCATAGAACTCGCGCTTGCGGGTTTCGGCCAGCACGCCGGCCTTTTCGCAGGTGCGCTTGAAGCGACGGAGCGCAAACTCGAAGGGCTCGTTCTCGCGGACTTTAACGCTGGGCATGGAATCTCCGGGACACAGTAGAACCGGGTCACGCCCGGTGAGAGCCGCACATTATAGCGGCGAGAAAAGAAGTTGCAACCCACCCCGGCGAACTTCTTGGCCACGGGTGATGCGCAGACAGGCGAGCGTACGTCTGCCGGGGCCTGAAGAGGTCCATAATACCCGTTATGCGAGTCCTTGGTATCGAATCTTCCTGCGATGAGACCGGCGTGGCGGTGTATGACACCTCCCTGTCCGGGATCGACGCCCTGCGCGCCCACGCCGTCTACAGCCAGATCGCCCTCCACGCTGAATACGGCGGGGTGGTGCCCGAGCTGGCCAGCCGCGATCACGTGCGCAAGCTGCTGCCTCTGATCCGGCAGACCCTGGCCGAGGCCGACATGACCGTGGCCGACATCGACGGGGTGGCCTATACGGCCGGCCCCGGGCTGGTCGGTGCGCTGCTGGTGGGGGCGGGCGTGGCCCGTTCGCTGGCCTGGGCGCTGGAGGTGCCGGCGGTCGGTGTACATCATATGGAAGGCCACCTGCTGGCCCCGCTGATGGAAGACGACCCCCCGCAGGCGCCGTTCGTGGCGCTGCTGGTGTCCGGTGGGCATACCCAGCTGGTCGCCGTGGACCGGATCGGCCAGTACCGCCTGCTTGGCGAGACCCTGGACGACGCCGCTGGCGAGGCCTTCGACAAGACCGCCAAGCTGATGGGCCTGCCGTACCCCGGTGGCCCGCAGCTGGCCGCCCTGGCCGAGCGCGGCACGCCGGGCCGGTTCAAATTCACCCGCCCGATGACCGACCGTCCTGGGCTGGATTTCAGCTTCTCCGGGTTGAAGACCCAGGTCCTGCTGGCCTGGCGCGACAGCGACCAGAGCGAGCAGACCCGCGCCGACATTGCCCGTGGCTTTGAAGATGCGGTGGTCGACACCTTGGCGATCAAGTGCGAGCGCGCGCTGGATGCGGCGGGCACCGATGTGATCGTGGTGGCTGGCGGGGTAGGGGCCAACAAGCGCCTGCGCGCCAAGCTGCAGCAGATGGCCGCCCGGCGCGGCGGCCGCGCCTGCTTCCCGCGCCCGGCGCTGTGCACCGACAACGGCGCGATGATCGCCTTCGCCGGCGCGCTGCGTCTGGAAGCCGGCCAGCACAACCCGCCGCAGGTGCAGGTCACGCCGCGCTGGGACATGGCGACGCTGCCGGCGGTGTAGGGCGCGCCCACTCACCCCGGTTCCCGGCACATTCCGGACAGCCCCGTTACCATGGTCGCCATCTTCCACGTGGCATGGCTATGGACAAGGTATTCATTGAAGGGCTCGAAATCGATGCCCTGATCGGGATCTACGACTGGGAACGGCGGATCCGCCAGACCCTGCGTTTCGATCTGGACATGGGCTTCGACAACCGCCGCCCGGCGGCCAGCGACGACATCGCCGATACCCTCAATTACAAAGCCGTCAGCAAGCGCATCGAGCAGTTCGTGCGTGATTCGGACTATGGCCTGGTCGAAACCCTGGCCGAGCGCATCGCCGAGATCGTGCTGCGTGAATTCAACGTGCAATGGCTGCGCCTGAAGCTCAGCAAGCCCGGCGCGGTACGCGGCGCGCGCGCGGTCGGCGTGATCATCGAGCGCAGCGCGCAGGACCTGGCAACGCCCTGATACCCCTGATAGGAGAGCAATACACGATGTTGGATGCGGTAGCGGCAACCCGATGGCTGGACGGCCTGCAGAACACCCTCGAACCCTGGCCCTGGGCCTACACCCTGCTGGTGCTGGCAGCACTGGCACTGGCCGCCTGGCTGGCCAACTTCGTCACCAAGAAGATCCTGCTGCGCGGCCTGCGCAAGCTGGTCAACCGGCTGCCTGGCCACAGCGCGGGCAATGAAGGTGGCAACAACCTGCGGGTAATCTCGCGGCTGTCCAACGTGGTGCCGAGCATGGTGATCGCCGCCGGCATCCGGATCGTGCCCGACCTGCCGCCGGAACTGGTGGCATTCGTGATCGGCGCTTGCCAAGCGTGGGCAGTGCTGACCGTGGCGCTGGCGGTCTCGCATGCGCTGGATGCCGCCAATGATCTGTACGAGCGCCGCCCGGATGCGCGCAACAAGCCGATCAAGGGCTACCTGCAGGTCGTGAAGATCATCGTCTTCGTGATCGCTGGCCTGTCGATCGTGTCCCTCCTGCTGGGGGTGAAGCTCGGCCCGCTGGTCACCGGCCTCGGCGCGGCCACCGCCGTGCTGATGCTGATCTTCCAGGACACCATCCTGTCGCTGGTGGCCAGCGTGCAGATCAGCGGCGATGGCCGGGTGCGGCTGGGCGACTGGATCGAAATGCCCAGCCAGAACGCCGATGGCGATGTGATCGATATCGCCCTGCACACCATTACCGTGCAGAACTTCGACAAGACCATCACCACCATTCCGACCAAGAAGCTGGTGACCGAGTCGTTCAAGAACTGGCGCGGCATGCAGGAGGCGGGCGGCCGCCGGATCAAGCGCGCGCTGTACCTGGACCAGCACAGTGTCGGCTTCGTCGATGCGCCGATGCTGGCCGAGCTGGAGCAGTTCGCGGTGCTGGGCGATTACCTGCGGGAGAAGCAGGCAGAGCTGCAGCAGTACAACGCCGGGCTGCAGGCCAAGGGCGTGGCGGCGGTGAACGCGCGCCGGGTCACCAACCTGGGCACGTTCCGCGCGTATGTGGAGCGCTATCTGAAGCAGCATCCGGGCATCCATACGGAGATGACCCTGCTGGTACGGCAGCTGCAACCGACCACCGAAGGCCTGCCGCTGGAGATCTACTGCTTCACCCGCAGCACCGCCTGGGGCGAATACGAGGGCGTGCAGTCGGACGTGTTCGATCACCTGCTGGCGATCCTCCCGGCCTTCGGGCTGCGCGTGTTCCAGGCCTCCAGCGATGCGATGCTGATGGCCGGGCAGCAACGGCTGGCGGCGGAAGAGTAAGCTCCTCTGCCCCCGTCGGCGTGCCGGCGGGGGTGGAGATCTTCCCGCGGGGAAGAAAAATGAACGCAAAAGTCATTCACAACCGCTTCGGGAACGCTAGAATCCCGGGCTTGTAAACGTTTTCATAAGGACAGCCGGTGGCCGCCGATCGTATCGAAACCCTCATTGCCCAGATGACCGTCGAAGAAAAAGTCGGCCAGTTGGGTGTGTTCGCCGACATGGTCCGCCCGTTCGCCCCGGACGTGAACCCGGAAGCCAATGTCCTCAACGCCGACCAGGTGCTGCAGCAGGTGCGCGAGGGCAAGGTGGGCTCGCTGTTCAACGGCGTCGGCGTGGAAGCCGGCCGCCGCATCCAGCAGGTCGCGCTGGAAGAAAGCCGCCTGAAGATCCCGGTGATCCTGGCTGCGGACGTGATCCATGGCATGCGCACCGTGTTCCCGATCCCGCTGGGCGAGGCCGCGAGCTTCGAGCCGGACCTGGCCGAGCGCACCGCCCGTGCCACCGCGGTGGAAGCCACGGCCGCCGGCCTGCACTGGACCTATGCACCGGCCGTGGATATCGCCCGCGACCAGCGTTGGGGCCGGGGTGCCGAGGGTGCCGGTGAAGACGTGGTGCTGGGCTGTGCATTCGCCGCCGCCCGTGTGCGCGGCTTCCAGGGCCCGGACCTGCGCGCCGACGATGCGCTGCTGGCCACGCCGAAGCATTTCGCCGCCTACGGCGCGGTGATGGCCGGCATGGAATACAACATGGTCGACATCTCGCCGCAGACCCTGCGCGACGTCCACCTGCCGCCGTTCAAGGCCGCTTTCGAAGCGGGCGCGCTGACCGTGATGTCCTCGTTCAACGACATCAACGGCGTGCCGGCCAGCGCCAACGCCGAGCTGCTGACCGACATCCTGCGTGGGGAGTGGAACTTCCCGGGCGTGGTGATCTCCGATTACACCGCCGACATGGAACTGGTCGCGCACGGCTATGCCGCCGATGACCGCGACGCCACCGCCAAGGCCTTCACTGCCGGCCTGGACCTGAGCATGCAGAGCGGCTTCTACGCCGAGCACCTGCCGGGCCTGATCGAGAGCGGCGAAGTGCCGATGGCCACGCTGGACGAATCGGTGCGCCGCATCCTGCGCCTGAAAGACGCGATCGGTCTGTTCGATGACCCGTACCGCTCGCTGGATCTGGCACGCGAAGCGGATACCTCGCATATCGCCGCGCATGACGCGCTCTCGCGCGATGCCGCGCGCCGCTCGATCGTGCTGCTGAAGAATGCGGATTCGGTGCTGCCGCTGAAGAAGGCCGGGCAGAAGATCGCACTGATCGGGCCGTTCGTGCAGGACCGCGAGAACATCGAAGGCTGCTGGACGCTGTTCGGCGACAAGTCGCGTTACGTCACCCTGGAAGCCGGTGTACGTGCGGCGATCAGCGATGAGGCGCTGCTGGAGATCGTGCCGGGCTGCGATCTGGAAGCGGCCGTGCAGGACGGTATCGAACAGGCGGTCGCTGCCGCGCTGCGTGCCGACGTGGTAGTCCTGGCCCTGGGCGAACCGCAGCGGTACAGCGGTGAAGCGCAGTCGCGCGTGGAGATCACGCTGCCGCCCGCGCAGCAGGCATTGGCCGAGGCAGTGGCGATGACCGGCAAGCCGCTGGTGGTACTGCTGCGCAATGGTCGCGCGCTGGCCCTGCAGGGCGCCGTGCGCAATGCGCATGCCGTGGCGATCACCTGGTACCTGGGTACCCAGACCGGGCACGCCGTGGCCGATGTGCTGTTCGGTGACTACAACCCGTCCGGGCGCCTGCCGGTCAGCTTCCCGCAGGTCTCCGGCCAGCAGCCGTACTTCTACAACCACGCGCGTACCGGTCGCCCGGAACTGCCGACCATGTCCGAGTTCAAGGCGCGCTGGCGCGAGATTCCGAACGAGCCGGCGTACGCCTTCGGCCACGGCATCGGCTACACCACGTTCGCCTACGGCGTGCCGCAGCTGAGCAGCGCGCAGCTGGGCTGGGACGACACCCTGACCATCACCACCACGCTGACCAACACCGGCGCGGTGGCGGGTGAGGAAGTGGTGCAGCTGTACATCCACGATCGTGTGGCCAGCCGTGTGCGGCCGGTGCGCGAGCTGAAGGGCTTCGACAAGATTGCCCTGCAGCCGGGTGAGAGCACCGAGGTGCAGTTCACGCTGGACCGCCATGCGCTGGGCTTCACCGGCCGCGATGGCGTGTTCCGCGCCGAGCCGGGCCAGTTCGAGCTGTGGGTGTGCGCATCGTCGGTCAGCGGCGAGCCGGTGATCTTCGAGCTGCTGGCCGCCTGAGTCGGCCTCGCGCCACCCGGTAGTGCCGGCCGCTGGCCGGCACCACCGTGAGCCATCATCGGCGGCTGACGTTTCGGCAGTTAGGCTGGCTTCCTCGTGAAACCGATGGAGCCACCCATGCGCCTGACCCGTACCCCGTTGCTGTTGGCCCTGGCCAGCCCGTTGTGGCTGGCCGCCTGCAGTCCGTCGGCGCCGCCGCCGGCCGATACCGCTGCCGCGGACCCTGCCCAGGGCCCGGCCACCGCTATTCCTGAAGGCCGCCCGACCCCAGGTGACACGGTGCCGTCGTCCGGCCTGTCGCCGGATGCGGTCACTGCCGGCAGCCCCGCGCCGGATGCCGCTGCGCCTGCTTCAGGCGGTGCGACGACACCTGCAGCGGACGCCACCGCCACAGCCGCCACACCCGCCGCGCCGACCAGCGCTGGCACCAGCGATGTCCGTCAGCGCATCGACCAGGTCCTCGGCGATGCTGCCCAGTACGAAGCCGTCTTCAACGCCTTCCAGAAGGCGGTCAATGGCGGCGATCGCGCCGCGGTGGTCGAGGAAGTCCGCTTCCCCTTGAACATCGCCAACGGCGCCAAGATCACCGGCCCCGGCGAATTCCAGCGCAACTACGAGCGCATCCTGACCCCGGCCGTGCGCAAGGCCATCGCGGCGCAGAAATTCGACGACGTCATGGTCAACCAGCAGGGCGTGATGATCGGCGACGGCCAGGTCTGGCTCAACGGCACGTGCCTGGATGCGGCCTGCAGCCGCACCGAGGTCAAGGTGGTGACCATCCAGTAAACCGGTGCAGCGCCGGAACGCGTGTGAGTTGTGCAGGCTGCCGGCGATGCGCCGGCAGCCTGCCAAGGCTCAGGCCTTCGGCGTGAGCTTGAGCAGCTTGCCGTTGCTGCCGTCTTCCAGCAGCCAGATCGCGCCATCCGGACCCTGTTCGATCTCGCGGATGCGCTCGCCCATGTCGAAGCGCTCGGCCTCGCGGGCGTTGTCGCCGTCGAAGGCCACGCGGACCAGCGCCTTGGACGACAGGCCGCCGATGAAGCCGCTGCCCTTCCACGCCGGGAACTGCGTACCGTTGTAGATGATGAAACCGGCCGGGGAGATCACCGGGGTCCAGGTCACCTTGGGTGCAGCGAACTCCGGACGGGTGTCGTGGTCGGGGATGTCGCGGCCGTCGTAGTGGCTGCCGTTGGAGACGACCGGGTAGCCGTAGTTGGCACCGCGTTCGATCAGGTTCAACTCGTCACCGCCGGCCGGGCCCATTTCGTGCACCCACAGCTTGCCGCGTGCATCGAAGGCGATGCCCAGCGCATTGCGATGGCCCAGCGACCACACCTGCGCGGCCACGCCCCCCTGCGAGGCGAAGGGGTTGTCGGCCGGAACGCTGCCGTCGTCGTTGAGGCGGATCAGCTTGCCGAGATTGCCGCTCATATCCTGGGCCGGATCGAACTTCTGGCGCTCGCTGGAGGTGATCCACAGTTTGCCGTCCGGACCGAAGGCGAGACGGTGGCCGTAATGCCCCTTGCCGCTGACCTTGGGGGTCTGGCGCCAGATCACCTTGAGGTCTTCCAGCGTGCCGCTGCCATCGGCGGCCAGTGCCAGGCGTGCACGCGCCACCGCAGCACCGCGGGTATCGCCGTCGCCTTCCTCAGCGTAGCTGAGATAGATCAGCTGGTTGTTCGCGAAGTCAGGATGCGGCAGCACATCGCCGAAACCGCCCTGGCCGCCGTAGGCCACTTCGGGCACACCGGTGATGGTGGCGGTCTTGCGGGTCTGCACGTTGAAGTGCTTCAGCGCGCCTTTCTTCTCGGTGACCAGCAGGCTGCCGTCGGGCAGGAAGCTCATCGCCCACGGTTCGTCGAAGCGGGCGAATTCGGTGGCCGCGAACGGCCACTGCGCCTTCTTGAGCACGGGCGCGGAGGGGCTGGCCGTGTCTGCCGCGACACAGGCGGTGGTGAACAGGGCGGGGGTGAGACTGATAGCGAGGGTGAGCAACAGCTTGCGGGTCATGGAAGTCTCCGTCGGGGAGGCGATGGCCAGCCCCTGTTGTACACCATGGCCATCAACGCCGCGTGGACCAAAGGTCCTGCGGACATGACAACGGCGACCCGAAGGCCGCCGTTGTCGTTTGCGCCAGTGCGCTGCAAACAGGCGCGATCAGGTGCCGCGCGGCACGCCTTTGTCCAGGTGCGCCTGGCGCAGCGCGGTGGATTCATCCCAGCCGCGGCGCACGGCATTGCGGGCCTGTTCCCAACTCAGCTTGCTCTGGCCGTGTTCCTGCGCCCAACGGGTCTGCAGCTCGGCTTCCACTTCTTCATACGCGCGGATCATGTCGTCGGCACGGGTGCGATGACCCAGTTGATACGCGGGCTCGTAGTCATCGAAGAACTGGTTGTTGTCGTAGTACGGTTCGCTTGGAAAGCGCTCACGCCAATAGTCCGATACGGCCTGGCGCGGGACACCGTCTTCCGGCACCCGGCCGGGAATCTGATAGTCAGTGCTCATGTGTTGGCTCCGGTTGGGTGAGGCTTCACCGTACCCAAAGCCGGGTTAACGTCATGGACCCGCGAGGTGAATGACACATCAAGCGCCATTCACCTGCGCATCTGCTCAGCCCTGGTGATCGCGGCGCGGGAACATGTAGATCACCGCACCCACGGCGAACGCGATGCCCGCCGCAGCGATGTTCTGCCAGCTCGCACTGGCGAACAGGGCCAGGCACAACACCAGCGCGAGGATCGGAATCAACGGGCCACCCGGCAGCTTCAGTGCACCCGGGCGATCACGGAAACGACGCGCCAGCACCAGCACCGCGGCGGCTGTGCCGATGTAGGCGAACAGGCGCGTGGTCATCGACAACAGTGCCAGCTGCACGAATGAACCGGACAAGGCCAGCGCCAGCGCGATCAGGCCCTGCGCGATGATCGCCGCCGCCGGTGTGCGCAAGCGCGGGTGCACCTGGGCCAGGATCTTCGGCCCGTAGCCATCGCGTGCCAGGGCGAACAGGAAGCGCGGGCCCATCATCATCGTGTTGCTGTTGGTGCCGAGGATCGAGATCGTCGCGCCGACCGTCAGGATCAAGGCGAGCGTGAGTCCACCGAAGCTGGCGGCGGCATCGGCCAGCGGCGTCGGCGAGCTGGCCAATCCGGCCAGCGTGCCCTGCGCAATGAACTGCACCGCGCCGTAGATCACGGTGACGGTGATGATCATGGTGATCAACGCGAACGGAATATCGCGACGCGGGTTCTTGTACTCGCCGGCAGCGGCCGGGATGTTCTCGAAGCCGGCGTAGGCATACAGCAGCAGGAGCGCGGCTTCGCCCATGCGCTGCAGATCGTGCGGGTCCGGGCGAACGCCGGAGAAGGCCAGGTCGGTATCGACGTAGAACACGCCGATCGCCACGAACAACAGCAGCGGCAACAGCTTGCCGATCACCAGGATGACCCCGGTGCGTGCCGCCGAGCGCACGCCGGCCACGTTCACCGCGGTGAGGAAACCGAGCGAGACGACGATGATCGCGACGCGGCCGATGTCATGCCCGGCCCACGGCCAGAAGCGTGCCACCGCATCGGCCAGTGCATTGCTGAGCGCGGCGGCGGAGCTGATCCGGGTCAGCCAGATCATCCAGCCGATCTCGAACCCGGCAAACCGGCCGAACGCCTCACGCGCATACAGATAGCTGCCGCCGGGCTCGTCGAAGTAGCTGGCCGCCTGCGCGTAGCAGAGCACCAGCAGCGCGACCACGATGCCGGCGGCGACCACGCCCCACAGGCTGAAGGGGCCGAGCAGGGCAACGGTGGCGGCCGGCAGCAGGTAGATGCCACTGCCGATCACATCGTTGATCGAGAGCCCGACAATCTGCCAGCGGCTGACCGCGCGCTCGAGCTGCGGATCCGGCGGTGCGGTACTCACGGCACGCTCTCCGTCAGCACGGGTAGCTGCCACTCGGCCTGCAGGCGCTGGTACTCCGCGCGCGGCAGCAGCACGAAGCGTGGCCGCGCGCTGGCATTCAACCAGGCCAGCAGCGTGGTCATCCGTGCGGGCTCCATCGCGGTGCAGCCGGCGGTGGCCTCACCGGGCGCGCGCCACAGATGGGCGAAGATGCAGCTGCCACGGCCGGGCGTCGCTTTCGGGTTGTGATCGATCACGAAGCCTTCGCGGTAGCGCACGTCGCCCTTGTTGTGCAGGTCCAGCCGCATCGGCTCGGTCGAGCCTTCCACCGCCTCGGCGCCGACCACCTCGGCATCGACGATGCGGTTGTAATACGGCGAATCCGGCACATCCATGCAGTAGCTGGTGTCGCGCATCGGCTGGTAGGGCAGGCCGCTGGTGACGCCGGGCGCATAGCCGAAGGCCGGCCCGATCGCAAAGATACCGGCCGGGCTGCGCCCGTCGCCTTCCTGTTTCTGCGGCGTTCCGGCCTGGGCCGGATGCAGTCCCTCACCCCATGCGCTGCCGCTTCGGCCCACGGCTACATCAACGGCGGCGCCGTGCGGCTGCCAGCCCTGCGCAGTGCGCTCAAAGGCCTGGAGCGTGCCCTGGGTGGCCTCCCAGCCTTCGGTGGTGACCACGACCAGCTGCGTGCTGCCGTCCAGAGGGGTGGCCAAGACGGGAGCGGTGGCGAGCAGCAGCACCGCGGCGGTGACGGAACGGAACAGCGACATCATCGTGGCGGACTCCAGGGATCAGCTGTCGATCAGGTGTTCGATCCGTTCCAGGTTCACCCCGAGCTGGCGGTGGCGGTCCGGGTTGGCGTGGCACAGCAGGACGAAGACAACATCCAGCAGGGACTGCAATGAGGAACGGTACAGCAGTTGCGCCACGTGCGGCGCCGGGTCGTGGGCGCACAGCACCAGGCTGGCATCGGCGTGCGCGCGCAGCGGGTTGGCGCTGTGGCGGGTGATCGAGACCACCTTGCCGCCCATGTCCTGGAACTGGCGCGACAGCTGGAACAGCTGCGGCAGCTTGCCGAACTCGGAGAACACCAGCATCGCATCCCCGGGCCGCGCGGCCGAGAGGTTGGCCATCATCAGGATCGGATCGGCGTGGTGCACGGTGAGCATGCCCAGCAGCGACAGCCGCATGGCGAACTCGCGCGCGTACAGGCCGTCATCGCCCAACCCGTAGACGAACACCTTGGGCGCCCCGTCGATCAGCTGCACGATGGCTTCGATGTCGGCCTGTGGATTGGCCAGCCAGGTTTCTTCTTCGGCGGCGGCTTTGCTTGCGCGCAGGCGCTCGGCGATCTGGGAGAAGCCGTCGGCCGCCTCCGGCGCGGGTGGTCGGCTGTGCGGGTCACTGCCGGCGCGCGCGACGGCCTCGCCGATGGAGTACTTGAGATCGGGGTAGCCCTTGAAGCCGAGCTTCTGGCTGAACTTGACCACGCTGGACTGGCTGATCCCCAATGCACTGGCCAACTGCTGGGAGGAGTAATCGCGCAGGAGGTGGGCGTTGTCGAGGATGAAGTCGGCGATGCGACGTTCGATCGCCGACATGTGGTCACGCTCGGAGCGGATTTTCACCAGGGGCGGCATGGGCACGGCGTCAGGACCACCGCCGCGGCGTGATCATTTCCAGTCCACGTACTTCCGTGATGCCCAGCCCGGGCGCATCGCTGATGGTGATCTCCGATTCGTTGAAGTTGACCCCACCGGTGACCGGGTTGAACTGGCCCAGTGATGGCCCGTCCAGATCCACCTTGGTGATGATGTCGCTCTTGGCGACGGCCAGGTGCACGGCGGCGGCCACGGAGATGCTCGATTCGATCATGCAGCCGATCATGCACGGCACGCCGTAGATCGCGGCGATGTCGGCGATGCGGATCGCGTTGGACAACCCGCCGGTCTTCATCAGCTTGATGTTGATGATATCGGCGGCGCGCTGCTGGATCAGGTCGAACACCTGGCCGGGGTTGAACACGCTTTCATCGGCCATGACCGGCGTGTTGACCCGATCGGTGACGTACTTCAGGCCACTGATGTCGGCAGCCTTGACCGGCTGCTCCAGCAGCTCCAGCACCACGCCGGCTTCTTCCAGCGCACGCATCGCGTGCACGGCCTGCTTGGCGGTCCAGCCCTGGTTGGCATCCAGGCGCAGCAGGGCGCGACCCTGCACCGCGGCGTGGATCGCCTTGACCCGCTCGATGTCCAGGCCGATGTCCTTGCCGACCTTGATCTTCAGCGACTCGAACCCGCGTTCGATCGCCGAGAGCGAGTCGGCCACCATCTTGTCGATGTAGTCCACGCTGATGGTGATGTCGGTGGTGATCACCGGGTCGCCACCGCCGAGCATGCGGTACAGCGGCGCGTTGTGCAGCTGTGCCCACAGATCGTAGACCGCGATCTCCACCGCCGCCTTGGCGCTGGTGTTGCGCTCCATCGAGGTCTGGATCAGGCCGCAGAGCCGGTTGAGGTTGGCCACGTCCTCGCCGATCAGGCGCGGTTTGATGAAGCTGTCGATGGCCTCGATGATCGAGCCGTGGGTATCGCCGGTGATCACCGCCGTGGCCGGCGCCTCACCGTAGCCGGTGTGGCCGCTGTCGGTGCGGACCAGCACCACCACGTCTTCGACGGTGTCCACGGTGCGCAGTGCGGTCTTGAACGGGGTCTTCAGCGGCACGCGCAGCATGCCGAGTTCAATGTCGGTGATCTTCATTCAGGGGTTCTGTGGCCGAAGGCGCTGGATGTTGGTGATGCGGTCGATGTAGCTCACGGTATCGCTGGCCATCATCGGCTCCAGCGGAGTGACCGACACGCCGTTGAGATGGGCCTGCACGCGCTTGCCGTCCGCGCCGATCCAGCCGCCGCCGGCGGTGTCATGGATCAGCCAGGTACGGCCGTCGATGTGGCCGATCGCCATCATCACGTGCCCGGGGATGTAGACCAGATCGCCGACCTGCAGTTCTTTTACGACGGCATCGCGCGTGGGCTTGCCGTCCTTCGCGGTGAAGGCGATGCGGTCCAGCGCGGGGCTGATCGCCTGCGCGCTGGTGTTGCGTGGCATCAGCACGCCGACACTGCGGTAGATCTCCGAGACGAAGCCGCTGCAGTCGCGGGTGTCGTAATCGTGGCCCCAGCCGTAGCGTTCGCCGAGGAACTTGAAGGCCTGGGTCAGCAGCGTGCGCGGAGTCAGCGGCAGGTAGTCATCCGCAGTGTCCTGCGAACGCGGCAGCAGCGCCGGGATCAGTGCCAGGCGACCGTCGGCATCGCGCACCGGCAGCTGCACCACATGCGCGGCGTGGGCCTGTTGGCCATTGACGGTCTTCTCCAGCGGCCAGTCGGCGATCACCGGCAGGCGCACGCCCATGTCCAGTTGAAGCCGCGACACGCGCGGTTCCTCCGGGGTGTAGGCGGTGAACGCCGTGGCGCCGGTGACCACGCGGTAAGGACCGCGTTGACCGTAGCCGAGCACCGTGTCCGCGTCACCGATACCCACGAAGCGCTTCTCGATCCACGCCGAATAACGTTCGCTGGTGATGAACAGCCAGCGCCCGTCGGCGCTTTCATGCAGCACCGCCACCGCGTCGCCGGGGAACAGCGCTGACTCCTGGAAGCGGTCGATGTCCGTGTCGCCCTGGCTGCTGAAGACCCGCAGCGTGGTCGGGAACGCACGCAGCGCAGCGCGATGGGTGACCAGGCCGTACTGCAGTGGGCGCTGCGCCGGTATCGCCTCCAGCGCGAGATTGGCCAGGGTGTCACTGCGCTGCCGGTCGCTGATGGTCTTGCCATCCTGGTCAGACAGCGTGCGCTCCGGCCACCTGGACAGCGACTGGATGCTGCCCAGCACTTGGTCGCGGGGCAGCTGCGCTGGCAGCGCGCGCAGATCGTGGATCGAGGCGTCTTCGGCACGCATGCGGGCGTTCTGCGTGGCGATAGCTGCGCGATCCAGGATCACGCGGTCCGGATCGGGCAGGCGATCGGCCCAGAAGCCGGGCGCGAGATAGGCCTCGCGCAGGGCGATGACCCCGCCGAAATTGGCGACCGGCACAGCACGCGGACCCTCGGCCCACGTTGGCGCGAGGTTGGTCGCGAGCACCGCAGCCAACACGGCGCGGGGCAACCAGCGGGACCGCACGGGGCGGTGGGGGGAAGCCAGGATCATGACGCGGTCACCCTCCTCGGAAGCATCAGGAATATTTATTCCTTTTTTCGGCGAAAGCAAGAATAAATTATTGACCGGCTATCAGGCCCGTGTTACACAGCGATTACCCCACCCGCACCTTGGGAAGTGTCGCCGTGGATCCTGTGATGCGCAAACCGCGATTGCCTCTGCCTGCTGTCTGGTGCCTGTGCGCTGGTCTGCTGGCAACGCCGTGGGGGCTGGCCGCTGCGCCGACCGCGCTGCCGACGGTGATCGCCGGAATCGACCGCGGTGCGTTCGCTCAGGCCGAGGCCGACATCGCGGCGGCGTTGCAGGATCCGAGCCTGTCGGCAGCGGACCGTCAGGCCTATGCCTTCGAGCGCGAACGCATGCGTCGCATGCGGCTGGACTTCACACTGGATGCGGCGGCCGCCAAAGCGCAGCTGCGCAGGCAGATTCCCGATCTTCGCGAGGACGACTTCGCGCGCTGGGAGGCGGCCGGCCTGATCGAACACCTGGATATCGATGGCCAGCGCCGCTACTTCAAACGCGCGCCGTCCAACCTGTTCCGCATCAGCGCCGAGGCGCGTGCCCGGCGCTCGCCCGATGCCCCGGTGCCGAAGGACGGCCCCTACGAGCACCTGCACCCGCACCACCAGGAGATCGTTGGCGCCGCCCGTGCCACGGGCGCGACCAGCCTGGTGCCACGTCGTATCGAGGTCACGCAGTCGCTGGTGGTCAAGCCCGATGCCGTGCCTGCCGGGGAAACCATCCGCGCGTGGATTCCGTACCCGCGCGCCATCGCGGGCCAGCAGCAGGACATCACCTGGATCGCGAGTACACCGGCCGGCGCGCAGGTGGCGCCTGAAGCCACCCTGCAGCGGACCGCCTACCTGGAGCGCAAGGCGATGGCCGGCACGCCCACGGAGTTCCAGATCCGCTATGCAGTGACTGTGTACGCCCGGCATATCGCGATCGATCCGGCCAGGGTCCAACCCACGCCGGACGATCCTGCGCTGAAGCCGTACCTCGCCGAGCAGGCGCCGCACATCGTGTTTACCCCGGCGCTGCGCGCGTTCTCGCAGCAGGTGGTCGGCGCGGAGACCGATCCATACCGGATCGTGCAGAAGCTGTTCGACGCGGTGGACGCCATTCCGTGGGCCGGTGCGCGCGAGTACGCGACCATCTCCAACATCAGCGATTACGCCCTGCACGCCGGTCATGCCGATTGCGGGCAGCAGACGCTGCTGCTGATGTCCCTGTTGCGCTTGAACGGTGTTCCCGCGCGCTGGCAGTCCGGCATGGTCTATTCGGATGATGCGGTCGGCTACAACAATCTGCACGACTGGGGCGCGGTGTATCTGGCGCCGTATGGCTGGGTGCCGATGGATGTCACCACCGGGCGGCTGGACAGCCCGCAGCCGGCGTTGCGCGATTTCTATCTAGGCGGGCTGGATGCCTATCGCATCGCCTTCAACGACGACTACGGCCAGCCGCTGGTGCCAGCCAAGCAGCACGTCCGCTCGGACACGGTCGACTCCCAGCGCGGTGAGGCCGAGTGGTCCGGCGGCAACCTGTACTTCGATCAATGGAATTACGACGTCCAGTCGCACGTGGTGCCACTGGAGGCAAAGCGGTAAACGGCGGTATCCACGATTCCACATCTGCAGGAGAGAGCAGGGAATGAATGCAAAGCGATTGAAGCGTGCGGCGTTGTACGCCGCACTCGGCGTGTGTCTCGGCAGCCTGGTGCCGATGGGCGTTTCGGCACAGAACGTCAGTGGTGCCGTGGCCGGCCGTGCGACTGCCGGTGACCAGGTGACGGTCGTCAGCAACGGCACCGGCCTGACCCGTACGGTCACGGCCAGTGCCGATGGCAGCTACCGCCTGGGCCAGTTGCCGGTCGGTGATTACCAGCTGCAGCTCAGCCGTGATGGCCAGACGCTGGGCGAGCCGTTCGCGGTGAGCGTGGCGGTCGGCGGCACCACCACCGTCAACCTGGCCAGCAGCGGCGATGTGGTCAACCTCGATGCGCTGCAGGTGATCGGTGCCCGCGTGGTCAACCGCGTGGATGTGTATTCCACCGAGACCTCGTTCAACGTCAACCGCCAGGAGCTGTCGCGCCTGCCGGTGGCGCAGGATCTATCGGCGGTGGCATTGCTGGCACCCGGCGTGGTCGGCGGCAATTCCTCGTTCGGTGGCCTGTCCTTCGCCGGTTCCTCGGTGGCTGAGAACGCGGTCTTCATCAACGGCCTGAACGTCACCGACATGTACACCCGTCGTGGCTTCTCCAGCGCGCCGTTCGGCTTCTTCAACGAATTCCAGGTCAAGACCGGTGGCTACTCGGTCGAATTCGGGCGCTCCACCGGCGGCGTGATCAACGCGGTGACACGCTCGGGCACCAACGAGTTCCAGGGGGGCGTGGAAGTCACTGCCGAACCGAGCGCGCTGCGCTCCAGCCCGCGTGATCACTTCCACCGCGACGGCACGCCGCATTCCTATGCCAGCCGCGACAACAGCTCGTTCCTGAAGACCAACGTCTGGGGTTCCGGGCCGATCATCAAGGACAAGCTGTTCCTGTTCGCGATGTATGAAGATCGCGACGACACCGGCCACAACACGTCCTCCGATGCGCTGACCTGGTTCAAGAACAAGAGCGACAACGGCTTCTGGGGCGCCAAGCTGGATTGGAACATCAACGACAACCACAGCCTGGCGCTGCTGGCGTTCTCCGATGAGGGCGAGATCACCAACGGCTCGTACAACTACGATTGGGATGACGATCAGATCGGTGCGTGGGGCGGCGATTCGGTCACCGAGACCGGTGGCAAGAACTGGTCGGCGACCTATACCGGTCACTTCGGCGAGAACTTCACCGCGCGTGCCATGGTCGGCGAAAACAACCAGCGCGCCTTCACCAACTCCTCGCTGGATGAAGCGTGCAGCCCGGTATTCACCGATGCCAGCTACGCGTCACGTCTGGGCAAGCTCAACGGCCTGCGCCCGGGCTGCCACCCCACCGGCGCCGCCGTTGCCGAACGCGACGACACGCGTGAAGTCGCGCGGTTGGACTTCGAATGGCAGCTGGGCACGCACCTGCTGCGCTTCGGTGTTGACCGCGAGCTGATGACCACCGAGCAGTCCACGCGTTACCCGGGGCCGACCCAGCTCAGCTACACCGCCTACGTCGCCCGGCCCGGCGATGAAGTGTGGGATGGCGCCAACGCCTATGTGCCGGCCGGTGTGACCGAGATGCTGCGCGCACGCAACCGCGTGTCCGGCGGCACCTTCGAGACGGAAGCCAACGCGTTCTACCTGGAAGACATCTGGAACATCACCCCGAACCTGATGTTGAACCTCGGCGTGCGCTGGGACCGCTTCGAGAACCGCACCGCCGATGGCGACGCCTTCATCAAGATGGACGACCTGATCGCGCCGCGCTTCGGCTTCTCGTGGGACATGAAGGGCGACGGCAGCACCAAGCTGTTCGGCAACGCCGGCCGCTATTACCTGCCGGTGACCAACAACATCAACGTCAACTTCGCCGGCGGCCTTACCGACGAGTACTCCTACTACGTGCTCAACGGCTGGCAGCAGCAGGCCAACCCGGTCACCGGCGCGCCGTACATGGCCCCGGTCATCGGCCAGCAGATCGGCCCGGTCGATACCCGCATGAACACCGGCGCGGCCGACCTGCGCCAGAGTGTGGACAAGGACCTGAAGGCGGTCTACCAGGACGAGTACATCCTCGGTTTCCAGACCATGATCAACCAGGCCTGGTCGTGGGGCGTCAACGCGACCTACCGCAAGATGGACCGCGCGCTGGATGACATGCGCATCAACCACACCCCGTGCGGCCCGACGGGCACCACCCTGTGGCCGATCGCCAACCCGGGCGAGAGCCTGACGATCTGGGGCGACTCCAGCATCGGCTGCACCACCGAGGGCTGGATCACCATCGACACCGCCAAGGATGGCTACCGCAAGGGAGGCAGTCTGGAGGTGGTGGGCTATTCCAAGCCCAAGCGCACCTACAAGGCGCTGGAATTCCAGATCGACCGCGCGTGGGATGAGAAGTGGCTGTTCAACGCGTCCTACCTCTGGTCGCGCAGCGATGGCAACTTCGAAGGTCCGGTCAATTCGGATACCAACTACGGCGACACCGGCATGGTCCAGCACTGGGATCATCCGTCCAACAACCAGCGCTATGGCCCGTTGTTCAACGACTTCCGCCATCAGTTCAAGTTCCGCGCCGCCTACGCGCTGAACGAGCAGTGGTCGTTCGGCACCACGCTGCAGGTGGTGTCCGGTGGCCCGATCACCGCCTTCGGCGTGATGTGGCCCAACGACACCGTGGCCGGCGGCAGCACCTCCAGTGAAGGCAGTGGCGGCGGTACCGGCTGGCTGTGCGTGGCCAACTGCTCGGGTGCGTACAACCAGCGCCAGTTCGAGTACAGCCCGCGCGGCGCCTTCGGTCGCCTGCCGTGGACCTGGACCATGGGCGCCAACGTCACCTGGCGGCTGCCGGTGGAGGGCATCGACCTGAGCGCGCGCCTGTCGGTCTACAACCTGTTCAACAACCAGACCGTCATCAACGTGCACCAGCGTTATGAAGCCCAGCCGGGCCAGGTGCGTGAGAACACCTTCAACACCGGCACCCGCTGGCAGGCACCGCGTTACACGCAGCTGATGGTGACCTGGAACTTCTGATCCGGTCCGCACGTGGCAGGTGCCGACGATGAGTCGGCACCTGCCTTCACCGCCATGCCGCGTGCACGCGCGCAACCGACCGCGGAATGGCACCTGTCTCCACCGCCATCCGGTAGGTACCGACCGTTGGTCGGTACAGCTTTAAACCGGCGGCCAACGAAGCACGCCCTCCGGTCATGACGAGGGAACCCATGCCGTCACGCACCTCACCGCGCATCCCATCCCGCCTTCTCACGCTTGGGCTGTCCTGCACCCTGGCCATCGCGTCCAGCGCACGGGCAGCCGAGCCCACCGACACCTTCAACCGCCTGCTCGATCAGACGGTCGCCCACGAACACCTGCCGGGCATCGCCATGGCCGTCGTCGACGATGGCAATCCCGTCTTCATCGGCACCCGCGGCGAGCGCCGCGCCGGGCAGGGCGAGGCCATCAACCCGGATACCCTGTTCAAGATCGCCTCCAACAGCAAGGCGATGACCGCCGCGCTGCTCGCCCGGCTGGTCGACCGCGGTCTCCTGCGCTGGGACGATCCAGTCATCACGTACCTGCCGCAGTTCCGCATGCATGACCCGTGGGTCACCCAGCAGATGCAGGTCCGCGATCTGCTGATCCACAACAGCGGCCTGGGCCTGGGCGCGGGCGATCTGATGCTGTGGCCCGAGCCGAACCGCTTCACCCGCCAGGACATCATCGCCGGGCTGGCCCACCTCAAGCCGGTCACCAGCTTCCGCAGCGGCTATGCCTACGACAACCTGATGTACGTGGTCGCCGGTGAAGTCGCCGCCGCAGCCGGGGGCAAACCTTACGATCAACTGCTGCGCGAGGAAGTCTTCTCGCCGCTGGGCATGGATCGCTGCCAGGTCGGCGCGTGGTCGGTCGTGGCGGTCGGCAACGTTGCCCAGCCGCACACGTGGAAGGACGGCCGCAACGTGGTGCGCGGTGCCGATGGTGACACCAGCACCGATCTGACCTCGATGGCCGCCGGTGGCATCCGCTGCAGCCTGCGCGACATGACCCGCTGGATGCAGGTGCTGCTCGATCCGGCGCTCGTGCCCGGTTGGCTGAGCACGGCGCAGCGCCGCGCGCTCTGGACCGCGCACATGCCGATGCCGCTGGGCGAGCGCCAACGTCGCTGGGACAACGCACATGTGTCCGCCTACGGCTACGGCTGGCGCGTGTCGGACATGGACGGCCAGTGGAAGGTGGCCCACACCGGCACGCTGTCCGGGATGTATTCCTCGCTCGCGCTGTTGCCGGACCGCAAGGTCGGTGTGGTGATCCTGATCAACAGCGACGCCGAGGATGCACGCACCGCGCTGATGCAGGCCGCGTTGAAGACCTACACCGCACCGGACGACTCGGCCGACGTGAGTCATTATCTGGCCCTGCTGGACCAGGAGCGCACCGGCCGCCGCGATGCCGGGCAGGTGCGCCCGGATACCGGCGCGCGTCGACCCGCCTCGCTTCGCACCACGGCCTCCGCGCACGGCCGTTATCGCGATCCGTGGCTGGGCGAGGCGCTGCTCTGCCCGGAACAGGGACGCCTGCGTTTCACTGTCGCCAAGTCGCCCCTGCTGCGCGGCCAGGTCATGCAGCTCGGTGGGCGCTGGCTGGTGCAGTGGGATACGCTCGGGGCCGATGCCGAGCCTTGGTTGCAGCTGCAGCCAGGCGCGACGCCCGCCCTGACCTTCGCCGCGATCGATCCGGAGATCGACTTCAGTTATGACTACCAGGACCTGCACTTCACCCGCACCGGCGATTGCCCGTAGCGCGCTGCTGCTGGCACTGCTGGCCGGCAGTGCCCACGCGGCAGCGCCAGCGGTGACGATCTCGCCCGCCCGCGACATGGCCGAGGCCGGACTGGTCGACATCCGCACGCTGACACCGGCGATCGAACAGGACATCCGCTACGCCGGCCCCGACAACTTCACCGGCCAGCGCGTGCCCGGCTATGACGCGCCCAAATGCTATCTGCTCGCCCCGGTGGCGACCGCACTCGCACAGGTGGAGGCCGACCTGCGGGCAGAGGGCTACGCGCTGCGTCTCTACGATTGCTACCGCCCGGCTCACGCGGTGACGGCCTTCGTCGCCTGGGCGCGTGATCCCAAGGAGCAGTCGCGCAAGGCCCTGCAGTACCCGGACATCGACAAGCCGGCCCTGCTCGGCGACTACATCGCCGAGACCTCCGGCCACAGCCGGGCTGCGACGGTCGATCTGACCCTGCTCGATTGCCGCGACGGCCCCTGCGCGCCCGTGGACATGGGCACTGACTTCGATTTCTTCGGCCCGCGCGCGCATACCGATGCGCCGGAGATCAGCGAGGCCCAGCGCAGCCACCGCCAGCACCTGCGCCAGGCGATGGCACGGCATGGCTTTGCCAACTACCCGATGGAGTGGTGGCATTTCACCCTGCAGCCCGAGCCGGCGCCGACCACCGCCTACGACGTGCCGGTCCGCTGAGGCGCACCGCTACACTGTGCGCTGACCGCCGGATCGGACCACGATGAACCTGCCGCTGCACTTTGGATTGCTGGGAACGATGGAGGCAGGGCTGATCGCGCTGTTGGTCGGGCTGCTGGTGTATGCGCTGTGGCATCGCCTGTGTCGCTGGGCAGGCTGGACCGACGGCCATGCGATCGGCTGGGCCTGCGTGATCGCGGTGGTGGCCTCGGCCGGCATCGATGCGTGGAATCTCTTCTATATGGGCATGATGCGGCTCGAGTCGCCGCTGTATGCGCGGTTGTTCCTGGCCGGTATCCATGATCCGAACGAGCTCGGCTCGCGCGTAGTGCTCGAGGTGGCCGGTGCGATCGGCGGTGTTGCACTGGGGTGGCTTTTGTTCAGTTCCCGCTCAGGCAAAAAAAACAGCAACACCGCGTGAGATTGCGTTCGCATCCGGTTAAATCCGGGGCCAATGAATGGGCGTGTTACCAACTGCTCACCTGTGGCTAACCACTGCGGTAATGCACGCGTTCGCGCAGGTGGTTAAGGCCGCGTGCGCAGCGCGGTCGAGGGGCAATATCGATTCACAAACGGGGTGGCAGTGTGGGGCCGTGCGGAAACAACAGGCCGCGCAATACCTACCAAGGAGACCACCCCAATGACTATTCGCAACCGCAAGCCCCTGATCGCCCTGATCGTCGCCGCAGGCAGTGTGCTGGCCATTCCGGCGATGGCCCAGTCGGCACAGCAGAGTGCCGCGCAGGCGCAGAATCAGGCCGCTCAGGCACAGCAGGCGGCAGCGCAGGCGGGCGACGCAGCAGATACCGCTGCCAACGCCGCAGCACAGGCCTCCGCGCAGGCCGGTGGTGGCGGTGGCCAGACGTGGGCCAGCGTCGATACCGACGGCAACGGCACCATCAGCAAGGCCGAGGCACAGGTGAACGCGGGCCTTGCCCAGGTGTTCGACCAGGCCGACACCAACAAGGACGGCGAGCTCTCGCCGGACGAATACAAGGCGTACGTCGCCGCACAGCAGGGCAAGCCGGCCGGCAACGGCGCCCAGCAGAGCAAGTAAGGACCGGGGACACCGGTAGCGCAGTGAGGGGGAAAGGGCGGCTTCGGCCGCCCTTTCTTTATGGGCCGCCGGGGTGGGGCCGCTGGGCCGCTGTTGGTATCCTTGGCCGATGATGACTTCCCTGCCCACGCCGCAAGGCGCTATCGGCCTGGTTGGTTTTGACGGTGATGACACGCTGTGGAAGAGCGAGGATTTCTACCGCAAGGCCGAGCAGGACTACCTGGATATCCTGTCGCGCTACATCGACGTGCACGACACACAGACCGCGCGCCACCTGCTGGAAGTGCAGCAGCGCAACCTCGGCGTGTTCGGCTATGGCGTGAAGGGCATGACCCTGTCGATGGTGGAAGCCGCCATCGAGATCACCAACCAGACCATCAGCGCCCGCGATCTGCAGCAGATGCTGGACATCGGCCACGACACCCTGCGCCACCCGGTCGAGCTGATCGACGGTGTGCGTGAGTCGGTCACCGAGATCGCCCGCGACTACCCGGTTGTGCTGATCACCAAGGGCGACCTGTTCCATCAGGAGGCCAAGATCAAGGTGGCCAACCTGCGCGACCTGTTCCCGCGCATCGAGATCGTCTCCGAGAAAGACCCGGAAACCTATGCCCGCGTGCTGGAAGAGTTCGATCTGCCGATCAAGCGCTTCGTGATGGTCGGCAATTCGCTGCGCTCGGATATCGAGCCGGTGATCACCCTCGGTGGCTGGGGTATCCACACCCCGTACGCAGTGACCTGGGCGCACGAGACCCAGCACGGCGTGGCCGACGACGAACCGCGCATGGTCGACGCACCGACCGCCTTCGACTGGCCGCAGGCCCTGCGGACCATCGAAGCCAAGGCCGCACAGGCCGGATGATGCGTGCCGGCCTGCTCGCGCTGCTGCTGATGCTGCCCTGGGCAGCCACGGCCGAGCAGACCCCGGAGAAATCCGCCGCCTACGTGGTGGACACCGGCGATGCCTGGGTCGACACCCAGTTGCAGGACATCAACCATTACGCCGAGCGCTACCCGGACAGCTTTCTGGATGAAGTCTCGCGCTATGCCGGCGTCTCGCGCGGCTACATCGCTGCGTTGATGCACACCCACGGCTGGCAGGCCGGCGACATCTACTTCGCCTGCTTCTGGGCGCATGTGATCGAACGTTCCTGCCGCGAGAGCGTGCAGACGTGGTCGCGCACGGTACCGGAGGACGGTGAGGCCAAACGCTGGGAAGCGGTAGTGGCCCAGCTGCCGGTCACGCCGACCAATCTGCACTGGCGCGCCTTGCGCCACGCCATCGTCGCCAGCCATGACCACTGGGACCGCCCGGTGACGCTGGACGCGACGTTGCAGCGCCAGCTCGGCAACCGCGAGCAGCGCCAGCGCGCGGCGAGCAGTCCCACGTCGCCCGCGCGCTGAGGGACTTCTTTGTTGCTGTGCAGATCGCGGTAACCCCTGCCCTCGGCGACAATGCAGCGCTTGCTGCACCTTCCCCCGTGATCCGTTGCCGAGTACGTCATGAGCACCGACCGTTTCGTTTCACCCGACGATATCCGCAGCCTGTTCGCCCAGGCGATGTCCACCATGTACCGCACCGAGGTGCCGCTGTACGGCACGCTGGTCGACCTGGTGGCCGAGATCAACGATGCCGTGCTGACCGCCCATCCGGCGCTGGCCGAGCAGTTGGACCGCACTGACGAGCGCGCCAGGCTGGACCAGGAACGCCACGGTGCGATCCGGGTCGGCACGGCCGAAGAACTGGCCACGCTGGGCCGCCTGTTCGCGCTGATGGGCATGTACCCGATCGGCTACTACGACCTCTCGGTGGCCGGCGTGCCGGTGCATTCCACCGCCTTCCGTCCGCGCACCGCGCAGGCGCTGGCGCGCAATCCATTCCGCGTGTTCACCTCGCTGCTGCGGCTGGAGCTGATCGAGAACGCCGCGCTGCGCGAGCAGTCCGCTGCCATTCTTGCCGAGCGCCGGATCTTCACCGACACCGCGCTGGCCTTGATCGCGCAGGCCGAACGCGACGGCGGCCTCGACGAAGCCGATGCGCGCCGCTTCGTCATCGAGGCGCTGGAGACGTTCCGTTGGCATGGCGACGCTACGGTATCGCTGGATACCTATCACGCGCTGCATGACGCGCACCGGCTGATCGCCGATGTGGTCAGCTTCCGCGGCCCGCACATCAATCACCTGACCCCGCGCACGCTGGACATCGACGCCGCGCAGGACGGCATGCTGGCCCGTGGCATCGACGCCAAGGCCGTGATCGAAGGCCCACCACCGCGCCGCTGCCCGATCCTGCTGCGCCAGACCAGCTTCAAGGCGCTGGAAGAAAGCGTGCACTTCCCGTCAGGGGATGCTGGCGATCCCGGCACGCACACCGCGCGCTTCGGCGAGATCGAACAGCGGGGCCTCGCGCTGACGCCCAAGGGCCGCGCGCTGTATGACCAGTTGCTTGCGCAGGCGCGCGACAGCGGTGGCGCCGGCAGCACCGGCCAGGATTACCCGACCCGCCTGGCCGAGGCATTCACCGCCTTCCCGGACGACCACGACACCCTGCGCCGCGAGGGCCTGGGGTACTACCGCTACGCCCTGACCGACGCTGGTCGTGCCAACCCGGGTGCGGTGGGTGATCTGCCGGCCGAAGCGCTGATCGCCGCCGGTCTGGCCAGTGCCGACCCGATCGTCTACGAGGATTTCCTGCCGGTCAGCGCCGCGGGCATCTTCCAGTCCAACCTCGGCGGCGACGAACAGCGTGCCTACGCCGCACATGCCAACCGCGATGCTTTCGAGCAGGCGTTGGGCATGACGGTGGAGGACGAGTTCGCGATCTACGCGCGGCTGCAGGCCGAATCACTGACGTCCCTGCGGGGCGGCTGACGGCCCGGATCGCTGACTACTTACGGACCGTCCTACGGGTAGTGCCGGCCGCTGGCCGGCTCCTCATGTACCAAACGCGCATCCGGGCTTGCGGACGGTAATGCGTGGAGCCGGCCAGCGGCCGGCACTACCCGGAAACAGAACGCCCCGGTCCGTGCATCGCAACACGGAAACAGAACGCCCCGGTAGGTACCGACCGTTGGTCGGTACCGTGCAGCATCAGGCCTTCATCGTCCCGGTATCCAGCCACCGCTGGTGCCACGACAGCGCTTCGGGCAGCAGATGCGGGGTGTGCTTGCCATAGCTCTCGCGGCTGGCACGGTCGAAATAGTCATTCAACTGATCGCGGAAATCCGGATGCGCGCAGTTGTCGATAACCACCCGCGCGCGCTTGCGCGGGGTCAGGCCGCGCAGATCGGCCAGGCCCTGTTCGGTGACGATCACCGACACATCGTGTTCGGTGTGATCCACGTGGCTGACCATCGGCACGATCGCCGAGATGCTGCCGTTCTTCGCCGTCGAAGGACTCAGGAACGCGGACAGGAAACCGTTGCGCGCGAAGTCGCCCGAGCCGCCGATGCCGTTCATGATCCGGCTGCCCATCACGTGGGTCGAGTTGACGTTGCCGTACAGGTCGGCCTCGATCATGCCGTTCATGCCGATGCAGCCCAGGCGGCGCACCAGCTCCGGATGGTTCGAGATTTCCTGCGTGCGCATGATGATGCGCTCGCGGTAGAAATCGATGTGTTCCTTGAAGGTCTCGTTCGCCTGCGGGCTCAGCGCGAAGCCGGTGCAGGAGGCGTAACTCAGCACGCCATCGCGCAGCAGATCGAGCATGCCGTCCTGGATCACCTCGGTGAACGCGCTCAGATCGCGGAAGCCGCTCTTGGCCAGCCCGGCCAACACCGCGTTGGGAATGTTGCCCACGCCGCTCTGCAGCGGCAGCAGATTGGCCGGCAGGCGGCCCCTGGCCACTTCGTGCTTGAGGAATTCGATCAGGTACTGCGCGATCTGCTCGCTGGTGGTGTCGATCGGGCTGAACGGACTGTTGCGGTCCGGGCCGTTGGTACGCACCACGGCGACGATCTTGTCCGGGTCGCAGCGCAGCGCGGTCTCACCGATGCGGTCGTTGGCGTGCACCAGCGGAATCGGCTTGCGGTGCGGCGGCAGCGCGGTGCCGTAGTAGATGTCATGCATGCCGTCCACGCCGGCCGGCTGCCATTCGTTGACCTCGACGATCACCTTCTTGGCCAGGTCCAGCCAGGTCTTGTTGTTGCCCACCGAGGTGGAGGGCACCAGCGAGCCGTCCTCGCGGATCGCCGAGACCTCGATCACCGCGGTATCGATATCGCCGTAGAAGCCGAACCACACGTGCTGGGCGACATGGCTGAGGTGGATGTCGATGTAATCCAGCTTGCCCTCGTTGATGCGGTTGCGCGCATCCGGGTCGCTCTGGAAGGGCATGCGCATCGCGATGCCATCGGCCTTGGCCAGCGCGCCATCCAGCTCCGGCGCGGTCGAGGCGCCGGTCATCAGGCTGATCTGGAAGGGCAGGCCTTGGGCGTGCACTGTTTCGATGCGCTGCGCCAGCGCGACCGGCACCGCCTTGGGATAACCTGAACCGGTAAAGCCGCTCATGGCGACGGTTTCACCCGGCTGGATCAGGGCGGCGGCAGCTTCGGCGGAGACAACGCGGTCACGCAGACGCGCGTTTGCAATGCGATCGACAGACATGACGACAACGTTTTTGGGGGGATCTCCATTATCGGCGATCCACGCAGGGGCAGGGGTTCTACCTTGGTGGGATGGCGTTTTCACATCTGCGCCTCCCTGTTCAGGTTTGCGGCCTACTTCTGTACCCGCAAGTATTGTTTTGCAGTGCAGCGTGCAAGTTCGTCGCCGACCCTAGAAGATCGACCTGCATCCCGACGTGGGGGAGGGAGCAGAGCCCGCTGGCAGTTCGCTGCAAGCGGGCTTTTTTATGTCTCGCCTCCGGAACATCGGGGCGCCGTTGGGTCTCGCGCGTCGACACGCGCCCGCTCACGACCGCGCAACCGGTGAACACGCTTCCTGCCCTGCAGGGCGACCCGCGCCGGGCATAATCCCCTCATGCCGATTTCCGACCTCGCCGCGCCCGCGCGCGTCCCCGACGCCCTTGTTCCCCTGGTTGATCGCGCCCTGGCGCGCCTGGCCCTGTCACTGACCGATGGCGGCCACTGGCCGCCTCCCGCGCCCGTGCTGGACACCCTGCGCGCGCTGGCCGTCACCAGCGATTTCGCCATCGACACCCTGTGCCGCCAGCCGGCGCTGTTGTCGCATCTCACTCAGGAGGGCTGCCCACCGCTGCCCCTGCCGGAACTGGATCCACTGCAGCCCAGCGAATGGCAGCAGCGCCTGCGCCGCTACCGCACCGCCGCCTCCACCCGCCTGATCTGGCGCGACCTGACCGGGCAGGATGACGTGCCTGCCACGCTTGCCGGTGCCACCCGCTTGGCGGAGGAGTGCCTGCAGCTGGCTCTTTCCGCGCTGGAGCAGGAATTCACCGGCCGCCATGGCGTGATCCATGCGGCGGACGGCAGCGCGCAGCAGCTGGTCGTGTTCGGGCTGGGCAAGTTGGGCGGTGGTGAACTCAATTTCAGTTCGGACGTGGACCTGGTCTACGCCTACCCGCAGGGCGGTGAATCCGATGGCGCACGCCCGCTCGCGGCCGAGGAGTATTTCGCACGCCTCGGCCAGCGCCTCGCGCGGTTGCTGGATGACACCACCGTGGACGGCTTCAGCCACCGCGTCGATCTGCGCCTGCGTCCCTTCGGCAATGCCGGGCGCGTGGCGCTGTCGTTCGCCGGCATGGACCAGTACTTCCAGCGCGAAGGCCGCGACTGGGAGCGCTATGCCTGGCTGAAGGCGCGTGCCGTCGCCGGTGATATCGCCGCGGGCGAAGCGTGGCTGCAGACCCTGCGCCCGTTCGTCTACCGCCGCTATCTGGATTTCACCGCGCTCGATGGGCTGCGCGAGATGAAGGCCGCGATCACCGCCGAGGTCTCGCGCCGCGAGATGCACGATGACATCAAGCGTGGCCCCGGCGGCATTCGCGAAATCGAATTCCTCGCGCAGGCCCTGCAGCTGATCCGCGGCGGCCGCGAAGCCCCACTGCGCGAGCGTCGTCTGCTGCACGCGCTGCCGGCGCTGGTCGCCTCCGGCCAGATGGCCGAGCAGGACGGCGCCGACCTGCTGCATGCCTACGGGTTCCTGCGTCGCCTGGAAAACCGCCTGCAGATGTTGCGAGATGCACAGACGCATGCGTTGCCCACCGACACCACCGACCGCCTGCGCATCGCCAGCGGACTCGGTTACGACGACTGGAACGCGCTGGTTGCCGCGCTGGATGTGCAGCGCGAGCGCGTCAGCACCGAGTTCGCCGCACTGCTCGCACCGCGCCGTGGCCAGGCCGCGCCGGATGCACTGGCCAGCTACTGGCGCGGCCTGCCCGACAACGGCAGCGCCGAGGTACTGGCCGAGGCCGGCTTCTTCGATGCCGGCAGCGCCGATCAATCGCTGCGTGATTTCGCGCAGAGCTCCGGGGTGAAGTCCTTGTCCGATGCCGCGCGTGCGCGCCTGGACCGCGTGCTGCCTGCGCTGCTGCACGCCGCCACGCGCTCGCCGCAGCCGGATGCCGCGCTCAAGCGCGTGCTCGGCCTGCTGCAGGCGATCCTGCGCCGGACCAGTTATCTCGCCCTGCTCGACGAACAGCCCAGCGCATTGGCACGCCTGGTCGATGTACTTGCACGCAGCGCATTGCTGGCCGAGCGCCTGGCGGCGTATCCGCTGCTGCTCGATGAACTGCTCGACGTGCGCGTCTCCGGCCCGATGCCGGATGCGGCAGGCATGCAGGCCGAGTGCGCTGTCGCGCTGACGATCGATGATCCCGAAGCCGCGCTGCGCCTGCTCAACGAGACCCGGCTGGCGCTGAGCTTCCGCATGGCGATGGCCACGCTGGATGGTCGCCAGCGCGCGGTCGATACCACCCGTCAACTGGCCGAGCTTGCACAGGCGGTGGTGGTCACGGTGCTCGCGCTGGTGCAGGCCGACATGCAGCGCCAGCACGGCGGCATTCCCGGCGGGCGTTTCGCGATCATCGGTTACGGCAGCCTGGGCGGACTGGAGCTGGGCTTCGGCTCGGATCTGGATCTGGTCTTCCTGCACGATCACCCGGCCGATCAGGACAGCAGCGACGGCCCACGCCCGCTGGATCCCGGCCGTTGGTACGCGCGCCTGGCGCAGAAGGTGATGGCGATGCTCGGCGCGGTCACCGCCGCCGGCCGCCTGTACGACATCGACGTGCGTCTGCGCCCGGACGGTGGCAAGGGCGCGCTGGTGTCCTCACTGGCCAGCTACACCGAATACCAGCGCGAACGCGCCTGGACCTGGGAGCACCAGGCACTGGTGCGTGCCCGCGCCATCGCCGGCGATGACTCGCTGTTGGCCGACTTCGAACGGGTGCGCGCGCAGACGCTGGCGCGCCCGCGCGACAACGCCGTGCTCTACACCGACGTGCTGAAGATGCGGGCGCGCATGCGTGCCGAGCTGGACCGCAGCGACGCCGCACGGCTCGATCTCAAGCAGGGCGCAGGTGGCATTGTCGATCTCGAATTCCTGCTGCAGACCGGCGTGCTCGACAGCGCCGTTACGCACCCGCAGGTGGTGCAACCGCGCGACACCCCCAGCCTGATCGATGTACTGGCCGACATCGCCTGGCTGCCCGGCGGCACCCGCGATGGCCTGCACGAGGCGCATGCGGCGCTGCTGGATGTGGGCCTGGCCTGCACGCTGGACCGCCGCCCGCGCCTGGCGCCACCGACCCCTGCATTGGAAGCGGCACGCGCGATGATCACCGCGGCAAGCGATGCGGCGGGGTTGCCGTTCCAGGTGCGGATCGACGTTGTGAGCTGACGGCGGTTTGCCCGGGCATCGGCCTCGCACCGCTCTGGCACCGGTAGTGCCGGCCGCCGGCCGGCTCCCATGGACTCTGCTGAGCCGGCCAGCGGCCGGCACTACCCATCGTGATGCCCGGCCGATAGCGATACCCGGCCGATAGCGATGCCCGACCCAGGGCGATACCCGACCGCCAGCGCTACACCGGACGATCGGCGCCCGATGTCACACCGCGCGCGGTGCCATCTTCCCCAGCAGCGCGCGGAACGGCGCCAGCAGGAACACGCCGATCGTCAGCTTCACCGCCAGATCGCCCAGCGCCCAGCTCACCCACGGCAGGCTGGAACCGGCGAAGGCGATGCTCCAGAAAATCGTCGTATCCAGCGTCGCGCTGCAGGTGGTCGCCACCATCGGCGCGCGCCACCAGTGCCCGCGGCGCAGCCGGTCGAACACGGTGATATCCAGCAGCTGCGCAGCGATGAAGGCCAGGCACGACGCCACCGCGATCCGTGGCGTGGCGATCCAGATCGACAGCAGCACCGCCAACGCGAACCCGGCCCAGGCCACCCGCCGCGCCGCCGCCGGCCCGAAGCGGCGATTGATCAGGTTGCTCACCAGGAACGCCACCGGGTAGCTGAAGGCACCCCAGGTCAGCCAATCGTTGATCGGGTACTGCACCAGCACGTTCGAGCCCAGCACTACCGCGCCCATGGCCAGCACCGCCAGCAGCAGCGAGCGCGGGGTCAACGGGGCAAAGGCAATGGCAGGACGCGCGGACATGGCGAGCCGGGGAAGTCGGGGGAAGCGGCGGATTATCCGGGCTTGTCCCGCCGAGGGCCAGCCCGGGACGGTTCAGTCAGAAGCGTTCGCTCATGCTGGTGGCCGCCGCATCCTGGGTCGGCAGGAACGCCAGCGCGGCGCCTTTGGCATCGGCCACCATCCAGCCCGCGCCGGCCGGGGTCGGGGTGAACGCCAGCACATCGCCCACCTTCACCCCTGCCGCCGGGTTGTCGGTGCGCGCCGGCCAGGCCACCACGGCCGGGGCATCCGGAGCCTGCGGGTTCTTCAGCTCCACCTGGTAGCTGCCGTCGGGCTGGTGCGCCACGCGCTCCACGGTGAGCGGCGGTAGCGGGCCGGCCTTCTGCCGCTTCGCGGCCCGGGCGGTGAGGTTGTGCGGCATGGAGGCGTCATGCAGTTCGCTGACCCCCAACGCGCTGAGCCAGACCGGTGCGGTGATCACCGCCAGGCTCACCACCGAGGTGGTGAGGACGCTGCTGGTGACCGGCGAGGCATTGCTGAGGTTCTGGGCGCTGACCGGCAGGCTGGTCGCGAGCAAGGCCAGCGCCAGCAGTGGCGCAACGGCAGGACGGGATATCCGGTTCATTCAATAGCTCCGCGAGACGGTGGACAGCAAGGGGTTACCAACGTGCACTCGGCTGCGCCGCCGCCGCATCGATGGGCAGGAAGGCCAAGGCCGTGCCCTCGGCCGTGGTCACCGTCCAGCCGGCGCCGCCCTGGGTGGGTGTCAGCGCCAGTACGTCGCCCACCGCCACCGCGGCTGCCGGGTTGTCCTCGCGCGCAGGCCAGGCGATGACGG
The DNA here is from genome assembly GCF_003751305.1 of Stenotrophomonas rhizophila. GTDB lineage: Bacteria > Pseudomonadota > Gammaproteobacteria > Xanthomonadales > Xanthomonadaceae > Stenotrophomonas > Stenotrophomonas rhizophila_B. The sequence goes on along the minus strand of NZ_RJKV01000004.1, from coordinate 174,989 downwards.
CCAGCGCGTCCGGTTCCTGGGGGTTCTGCAGGGCCATTTCGATGCCGCCTTCGGGCGTGCGTTCCACCTTCTCCACGGTGAGCGGCGGCAGCGGCCCGGCTTTGCCACGTGCGTCCTTGGCCGCGCGGCTGCGTCGGGCCGAAGCGTCGCTGGCCTTGCTCAGGCCGGCTGAAACCAGCCACACCGGTGCGGTGACGACCACCACGCTCACCACCGAGGTGACGATGACGCTGCTGGTCACCGGGTGATTGATGCCCACCACCTGCGCGGGCGCGGGCAGGCTGGCCGCACACACGGCAATGGCCAGCAGCGGTGAAACGACTCTGCGCGAAACACGTGTCATCGAAGATCCTTCTGATGTCTCAACATAGGTCCGCAGTATGCCCGCTGGCATGCTGCCGGCCGCTGACTCACGGTTTGGGGGCGGTAATGCCTTTCACCGGTACATGCGGCACGACCAGCTCCTGCTGCAGGCTGCTGCGCAGTTGCAGGAAATCAAAGATCGATTCCACCGTCACCACCGAGTAGTTGCCGGAAATGCGCTCGCTGGCCGGGTGGTCGGTAACGGCTGCATTGGGCACGAAGAAGCGCGCGCCGAGCCGCTTGGCCACGCCGATGTGCAGCGTGCTGGGCGTGTACATGTGCCGCTGCAGCCATTGCTGCGCCTGGGTACGGTTGACGATCAGGGTGCGCTCTTCCACCTGCGCCATCGCCGCGCCCAGTACTTCCAGGATCCACTGGTTGGAATTCTGGTACTCGGTACGGAACGGATACGCCACCGCGCTGTAGCGCGCTTCATGCAGCGCCTTGGCCTGGATCGCCGGCTGGGTGAGCATCGCCTTGAGTGCATCGCGCAGCGCAGGCGTCGGCACGCCGATGCGCAGGTCGGTGTGGCTGGAGGTCTCGCCGATGAAGGTGGCGACACCTTCGCGGAACAGGTGCGACTCGGCGGTCTTGCACGGATTGAGCAGGTGCACCGCGCGCCACTGCCCATCGTCTTCGCGCAGCAGGAAGGCCAGATGGCTGTGGCGCAGGCCGTACTTGCTCAGGTCCTGACCACCGCGGGCGATCAGCACCACGTCCACGCCATCGAGTGCGTCCAATGCGTCGGTGGTGGCCAGGGCCACATCGAACATGGAGGCCAACGCAGCCGGCGTGGGATAGCGTTCGGCGCACTGCGGTTCGGCCTGCGCGGTCAGCGCAGCGCCCAGCAGGACACCACACAGCAGAACGGGGCGCAGGCGCTTGATCAGTGCAGCGAAGGGTACGTCCATGTCACACAGTCTCCGGCGGCACCGGCCGCGGCCGCATCATAACGCTGTGCGATGCCGTCAGGCCTGAATCCCCAACCGCGCGCGTACCTCATCAGCAACGCGCGTGGTCTCGCGCAGCGGCTCGATGCGGCCCTGCGTCTGCCAGTCCAGCCAGCGCGCCTGCAACCGGCCGCGTTCGCGCAGCGCGTGCTGGAAGTGCGCGAGTCGCCCGTGCGCCTGGTCGGCCAGGGCCACGGCGACCGGCATGCGCGTGGCACACGCTTCAGAGAGCAGGTTCACCGAATCCGGCGATACCACCACGCGGTTGGCCCAGCCGAGCAGCCCGGCATACGGGTTCACGCCATCGCCGCCATCGCCCCAGATCACATTCGGCACCTCGGCAAACGCGCTGCGCAGCGCGCCGACCAGGGCCGGTGGGGTACGTCGCGAGGTCGTGGCCAGCAGGCTGCCGCCTTCCTCGCGCAGCTGGGAAGCGAGCTGCTGGAACACCTGCACCATGTCCGGCTCATGCCACGGGGCATGCGGGGTCGGCCCGCCGACCAGCAGCGCGGTGCGTGGGCCAGGCAGGGCGCTGAACGCTGCAAAGGCGGCACGGCCGCAGGCCAGCCAGTCATCGTTGACCGGATTGAGGCTGCCGAGCAGGGTGAGCACGTTGCTGCCGCGCAGCCGGTCATGCTCAGGCACCACCAGCAGGTCCCAGTGGCGCGGGTTGAGGCGAGGGTCGAGGATCTGGACCACCTTGGTGCCACGGCGGCGCAGTTCGCGCAGCGCACCGGCCGCCTGGCGGCCACAACCGACGGCCAGCTCAGGGGCGTCGGTGGCCAAGGCTGCGAAAGCGTCACCATAACCATTGGCGGCACCGGGCAGCCACCGCGGGGCCAGCCAACGCCAGGGCGCGCGCGGGGTGAGCACCAGCGGACGATGCGCCCCCAGCTTCAATGCCGTGGCCAGGGCCACCGCCTGCCGCACATTGCCGGCACGGCCGTCAGTGATCGTCCAGGGCGGACTCCATCGTTTCACGTATGGCATTAATTCGTTTCAGTCAGGCTGGGTGTTGCAACTGTCGCGACACTCTACACTGCCAGCCTTCGCCGATCGCGCTGTCGCCCTGCCACGGTAGCCGATGCGCGAACGATTCCCCTTATTTCCGGAGGCTTCATGTCCCACGTCCTTGACGATGCTGCGCTCGATCAGTTGTTCCGTACCGCCCGCACCCAGAACGCCTTCCTTGATAAGCCGGTCGAGGACAGCCAGCTCAATGCGCTGTACGAGCTGCTGAAGTGGGGCCCGACTGCCGCCAACGGCAGCCCGGCGCGCTTCGTGTTCGTGAAATCCCCCGAAGCCAAGGCCAAGCTCGCCCCGGCCCTGTCCGAAGGCAACCACGACAAGACCCTGGCTGCCCCGGTCACGGTGATCGTCGCCTTCGACGAAGACTTCCACGAGAAGCTGCCGTTCCTGTTCCCGCATACCGATGCCAAGGCGTGGTTCGACGGCCCGCGTGAAGGCCGCACCGAAGGCGCATTCCGCAATGGCAGCCTGCAGGGCGCCTACCTGATCCTGGCCGCGCGCGCGCTGGGTCTGGATGCCGGCCCGATGTCCGGCTTCGACAACGCCAAGGTCGACGAAGCCTTCTTCAAGGGCACCGCGATCAAGTCGAATTTCCTCGTCAACCTGGGGTACGGTGACGCCTCGGGCCTGTTCCCGCGGCTGCCTCGCCTGTCCTTCGACGAAGCCGCCCGCATCGCATAAGCGTTACCGCCGGATCGTGGCCCGTCCGTGCGGATGGGCTGCGTGACCTTTGCTTTTTTTCCCTTCGATTCGAGAGAGACCTGCCATGACCATGACCCGCAAACTGCTGCTGCCGCTCGCCCTGACCCTGGCCATCGCCGCCTGCTCCAAGCCGGCCGACGAAGCCGCTGCTCCGGCCGCAGACGCGCCGGCCGCCACCGAAACCGCCGCCCCGGCTGCGGACGCTGCGGCTGCCGCCCCGGCCGCCGATGCGATCCAGATCGCCTCGGGCACCTACAAGCTCGACCCGACCCACACCGACGTGCTGGTCCAGTGGAGCCACTTCGGCTTCTCGCACCCGACCGCGCATTTCGGCAGCGCCGAAGGCACCCTGGTGTATGACGCGGCCGACGTGACCAAGTCGACCGTGGAAGTGAAGCTGCCGCTGACCGGCCTGAACAGCTTCACCGCCAAGTTCGACGAGCACCTGAAGAGCGCCGATTTCTTCGACGCCGCCAAGTTCCCGGCCGCCACCTTCAAGAGCACCAAGGTTGAGGCCAACGGCACCAACAAGCTGACCGTCACCGGCGACCTGACCATCAAGGACATCACCAAGCCGGTGACCCTGGATGTCACTATCAACGGCGGCGGCGAGCACCCGATGGCCAAGGTGCCGGCAGCGGGCTTCGATGCCACCACCACCATCAAGCGCAGCGATTTCGGCGTCGGCGCGTACGCCCCGAACGTAAGCGATGAAGTGAACATCCGCATCACCACCGAGGCCACTGGCGAAAAGCCGGCTGCCTGAGTTTCTCCTCACTCGTCGTGAGAAGGCAGAAAGCCCGCCAATTGGCGGGCTTTCTTTTTGTGCGGCTACCGGTCGATACCCGGTAGTGCCGGCCGCTGGCCGGCAACCAGGAATCCCGCCGAAGCGCAGCCACGCATGGCGTGGCTCTACCGTTGACGGGACCGGGGTAGATCCACGCCATGCGTGGATATCAGCGCGATCAACCCGCCGCCACCTGCGCGCTCACCTTGCCCAGCCACAGCGTGGTGAAATCGGTCGGCGTGCGCCGTGCCGGCGCGGTCAAGCCGCTCTCACGCAGGAACGCATGGGTGGCCTGTGCAAATGCCTGGCGGGCCAGCAGCGCGGCCTGCTTCACCGAGGCCTGCTGCTTGCGCAGCTGCACGATCTGCAGGCTCGGCTTACCGGGCATCGCGTACTTCTGGTAACGGCGAAGCTCATCGGCGACCAGGTCGATATCGATGTTCGCCTGCACCAGTGCCGCCTGCGCGCGGGCCAATGGCACCAGCGCGGTGCGCAGCTGGGCGATGTTCTCGCCCACGGAAGGCGCCAGCGCCGCCAGGGCGGCATCCAGCGCGGGATCGGCCCGCTCGGCGCGGTCGATCAGATCGGTCAGTGCCGAAAGAGGAGAGGCTTGCATGAAAGGCACCGGCACAAAACGCGATTGTCGCATTCGCGGCCGGTGCCCGTCGCGGGCTCAGTCGTCGTGATGCTCGCTGCCGTGCGCCTTCCAGTAGCCGGTCGAGCGGATCCAGTCCTTCGGCACGCCCAGGTGGCCCTCGATGTACTTGCGCATCATCCGGGCCCGGCGCGATTCGGCGGCGATCCAGTAGAAGGTGTCGCCGTCCGGTTCCTCGAAATCGGTCAGCACGTCTTCCAGCAGGGTGCTGGTGGCGGCGTCGAAGCCGTTGCGCTCCAGCCACGAGATGCGGATACGGTCGTCCTCCGGCAGCTCCTGGCGATCGCCGGATTCCGGAATCTCGATGTAGACATCGGCATTGGCGCCGTCCGGCAACGTCTCCAGCCAGCGGCCGATGGCCGGCAGCGCGGTTTCATCGCCGATCAGCACATAGGTGTCGAAGTCATCGGCGGTCATGTGCGAGCCACGCGGGCCGCCCACGGCGATCGCATCGCCCGGCTGCGCGTTGGCGGCCCAGGTCGAGGCCAGGCCGTCGCCGTGCATGACGAAATCCAGCGCCAGCTCGTGGGCCTCCAGATCCCACCAGCGCGGGGTGTAATCGCGCGAGGGAGAGGGCGTCTGCCCGTCCGGGTAGCGCGGGCCTTCCGGGGTCATCGTCGGGACCACGAACTGGCCCTCGGCGTTGGGGAAGAACAGTTTGACGTGGTCATCCGGCGAGGGCGAATCGAAGCCTTCCAGCGCCTCGCCCCCGACGATCACCCGGCGCATGCACGGGCTGATCTCCTCGGTGCGCAGCACCTGCAGCGGACGGAACTTCACGGTATGACGGAGCAGTCGGTTTTCATGCAGAGCCATGGGAATACCTGGATCAGTGCCGCAGCGCGGCGTTGAGAGAGAAGGACCTGGCGGGCGGTGGCTGGCTGGGTCTGAAACGAAGAAGGGAGGTCAGCGGCCCTGTGCACGGATCCGCGCGGCGGCCTCGCGCAGCGCCTCGGCCACGGCTGCGGCGTTGTCGTCCTGCCAGCGGCCATGGCACAGGCCCAGCGCGTGCTTGAGCTCGCGCAGCGCATCGCGCACGGGCGGCGGCAGGTTGGCCTTGGTGATCGTGCGCGCGCTGTCGCGTACCCGGTGCACCGCGGCATCGACCTCGTCGCGCTGTGCCTCCAGCTCGGCCTGGCCCAGCGCGCTGAGCGCGTACCGCTTGCGCCCACCGTCCTCGACCGCGCCGACCCAGCCGGCCGCCTCGAACTGCGCCAGCACCGGGTAGATCGAGCCGGCGCTGGGCGTGTAGACCCGCACGAACATGTCGCTGATCAGCTGGATCAGCTCATAGCCATGGCGCGGCTGGTCGGCGAGCAGGGACAGCACCAGCAGGCGCAGGTCGCCACGGCTGAGGGGCCGGGCAGTCAGCGGGCGGGCAGGGCGGTCGAGGTCGCGCGGAGAGGTCATTTCGATATATCGAATGCAGTGGCGGAACGATATATCGAAAACTCCGTTTCGACCAGCGCTCGCGCACGCATGGCAGGAATGCGTTCAGGTCAATTCCTGCTGTGACGGTGCGTGCTTGTGGTGGAACACTGCACAAGGTTGCCGACTCCCAACGGCACCGATGATCCACGCCGATGGGCGCTCCAACGCCATCGCTTCGCGCACGAACCGCGCCAATCGCCCGCGCCGCAGTGCCTGCGCTGTCCATCGGTGTCCTGCTGACGCGCCGGTGTCATCGCCGCCGGGCAGGCTGAAATGCAGCGTGGAACCTTCCGGCGCGGCCCTCGCGCTGTCGCCTGCTGTCCTTCCGGACACGCCCCGATGGTTCCATACGCAACCGTAGCGAAGTAAGCAAACCCCTTGGTGCGCTACACTTTGCGGCTAGAAATCTAAAACAGTCGCGCGCGTGCGTGCGGTCATGGGAGCGCAAATGAACTGGTTGAACGAGGTGCTGAACAACGACCCGAATCCTGTGGAAACCCAGGAATGGATCGAGTCGCTGAAGGCCGTTATTGATGTCGAGGGCCCCGAGCGCGCGCATCAGCTGTTGGAAGGCATGGTGGAACTGACCCGTCGTTCGGGTGCTTACCTGCCGTTCTCTCCCACCACCGAGTACGTGAACACCATCGCGCCGACCCTGGAGGCCAAGAGCCCGGGCAACGCCGAACTGGAATGGCGCATTCGTTCCATCATCCGCTGGAACGCGATGGCGACCGTCGTGCGCGCCAACCGCAAGCCGGGCGACCTGGGCGGCCACATCGCCTCCTTCGCCTCTGGCGCCACGCTGTATGACGTGGGCTTCAACCACTTCTGGCGCGCCCCGAGCGAAGACCACCCGGGCGACCTGCTCTTCATCCAGGGCCACAGCGCCCCGGGCATCTATGCGCGTTCCTTCCTGGAAGGCCGCATCGACGAAGCCCAGCTGGACAAGTTCCGCATGGAAGTGGACGGCGGTGGCCTCTCCAGCTACCCGCATCCGTGGCTGATGCCCGATTACTGGCAGACCCCGACCGTGTCGATGGGCCTGGGCCCGCTCGCCGCGATCTACCAGGCGCAGTTCCTGCGTTACCTGGAAAACCGTGGCCTGATCGAGAAGTCCGACCGCAAGGTGTGGTGCTTCATCGGCGACGGCGAGAGCGATGAGCCGGAAACCCTCGGCGCGATCGCGCTGGCCGGCCGCGAAGGCCTGGACAACCTGATCTTCGTGGTCAACTGCAACCTGCAGCGCCTCGACGGCCCGGTGCGTGGCAACGGCAAGATCATCCAGGAACTGGAAGGTGTCTTCCGTGGCGGCGGCTGGAATGTCATCAAGCTGCTGTGGGGCGGTTACTGGGATGCCCTGCTGGCCAAGGACACCAACGGCGTCCTGCGCAAGCTGATGATGGAAACCGTCGACGGCGAATACCAGAACTGCAAGGCCTTCGGTGGCGCGTATACCCGCGAGCATTTCTTCGGCAAATACCCGGAAACCGCTGCGATGGTCGCCGGCCTGTCCGACGACGATATCTGGCGCCTCAACCGCGGTGGCCACGATCCGCACAAGGTCTATGCCGCCTACCACCAGGCCGTGAACACCAAGGGCATGCCGACCGTGATCCTGGCCAAGACGGTGAAGGGCTATGGCATGGGCAGCGCGGGTGAAGCACTGAACCCGACCCACCAGACCAAGAAGCTGGACGACGATGCCGTCCGCCATTTCCGCGACCGCTTCAACATCCCGGTGACCGACGCACAGCTGGCCGATGGCCAGGTGCCGTTCTACCACCCGGGCCCGGATTCGCCGGAAGTGAAATACCTGCAGGAACGCCGTGCCGCCTTGGGTGGCTACCTGCCGCAGCGCCGCCGCAAGGCGACCAAGAGCTTCAACGCACCGAAGCTGGAAAGCTACGAGCGCCTGCTCAAGAGCAGTGGCGAGCGCAGCTACTCCACCACCATGGCCTTCGTGCAGAGCCTGAACATCACCCTGCGCGACAAGGAACTGGGCCCGCACATCGTGCCGATCGTGGCCGACGAAGCCCGTACCTTCGGCATGGAAGGCCTGTTCCGCCAGATCGGCATCTACGCCCCGTTCGGCCAGAAGTACAAGCCGGTCGATGCGGACCAGCTGATGTTCTACCGCGAAGACCAGAGCGGCCAGGTGCTGCAGCAGGGCATCAGCGAGCCGGGTGCGATCAGCTCCTGGATGGCCGCTGGTACCAGCTACTCGGTCAGCAACGTGCCGATGCTGCCGTTCTACATCTACTACTCGATGTTCGGCTTCCAGCGCGTGGGCGACATCGCCTGGCAGGCCGCGGACATGCGTACCCGTGGCTTCCTGCTCGGCGGCACCGCCGGCCGCACCACGCTGAACGGTGAAGGCCTGCAGCACGAAGATGGCTTCAGCCATATCGTCGCCGGTGGCATCCCGAACGTGCGCAGCTATGACCCGACCTTCGGCTTCGAAGTGACGGTGATCCTGCAGCACGGCACCAAGGCCATGATGGAAGATCAGATTGATGAGTACTACTACATCACCCTGATGAACGAAAACTACACCCACCCGGAAATGCCGGAAGGCGCGGCCGAAGGCATCGTCAAGGGCATGTACCTGCTCACCGACGCCGGCAAGCCGAAGAAGGGCGAGCTGCGCGTGCAGCTGCTGGGTTCGGGCACGATCCTGCGTGAAGCCATTGCTGCCGCCGAGCTGCTGGACAAGGACTTCGGCGTGACCGCCGATATCTGGAGCTGCCCGAGCATCAATGAACTGCGCCGCGATGGTTTCGATGCCGAGCGCTACAACCGCTTCCACCCGGAAGCCGAACCGCGCAAGGCGTATGTGACCGAGCTGCTGGAAGGCCGCCAGGGCCCGGCGATCGCCGCGACCGACTATGTGCGTGCGTATGCGGACCAGATCCGTGCGTTCGTGCCGATGTCGTACACGGTGCTGGGTACGGATGGCTTTGGTCGCTCGGATACCCGTGCGAACCTGCGTCGCTTCTTCGAGGTTGACCGGTACTACATCGCGCATGCCGCGATTGCGGCGCTGGCGAAGGAAGGGAAGATGACGGGTAAGGATGTGGCTCGGGCTATCAAGCAGTACAAGATTGATCCTGAGAAGGCTAATCCTGTCGGGGTTTGATTCGTAAGGAAATCTTGCTTGTTGAAGTAGAGGGAGGGCGGAAATGCCTTCCCTTTACTTTATGCGTAAAGTCAACAAGCTGACGACCTCTAAGAAACGGAGCTTCTAGGGATGGCAACAGCTAAGTTCAAGAGTGAAACCTCAGGCAGCCTCTCCCGCATGCAGCAACTTTATCGGGCGTGGATAGCAGGAATGAAATCTTTAGGGACGCAACCCGCCGAGGCCCCATTTCTAGCGCGTGTGCCCAGAAGAGTGGTTGCGTTCCGGCAAGCGGTGAGGCGACTACTTCGATTCGACGCCGATGCTGAGGTGGGATCGTTTGATCCACTCACACCGGCAAGATTGAATGGACGCAGCTACGATCGTTACAGGGCCGAGCTGCAGCGGGCACTTAGACTGCCAAAAGTGCGCAATATTGCTGTGACCGGCAGCTATGGCGCCGGCAAAAGCAGCTTTATTCAATCGTTTGCCGCTGATCATCCAGAGTATAACTTCTGCTTCGTTTCGCTCGCGACTTTCACGCAGGGGGCCGGCGAAAAAACCTACCCGTCGAGTGTCAATCAGGAACTAAACAAGGCTGAGAGCGCCGAAATCGATACTGCTGTCGAGCCAATAGAGCGGATCGAAGCATCGATTGTCCAGCAGCTCCTTTACTCGGTTAAGGACCGTAGCATCCCGCAGACGAGGCTGAAACGAATCAATCACGTCCACGCTGGCGTTGCTGCGCTGTACGCGGTATTCGGCGTTGCGGTAGGTGTAGCACTCATTCGAGTCTTCGGTCTACCAGCTTGCCTCGCCGGTGTGGCAAAGACCTTCCCAATTGCACAATTCTCGGACGCTGAACCCACGTTGTGCATACTGGTGCTGATTTTCGCCGCGGGCTTAACCGCGCAGCGCATCCTATCTTCTGTCCTCGGATTCCGTCTGCAGGGGATTACCGTCAAAGGCGTCACCTTGGCACACTCCAATGTTGCCTCAGTGCTGCACAAACAACTGGATGAGATCGTATATCTCTTCGAGCGGAACAAAAAAGATGTGGTCCTGATTGAGGACTTGGATCGCTTTCGAGATTCAAGCCCTTTCACAAGGCTGCGGGAGATCAACTTCATATTGAACTCATCTCCAAGTATTCGGCGGCCCATTCATTTCGTCTACATGATTCGAGATGACGTGTTCTCTGCTGCAGATCGTGTAAAGTTCTTTGATTATGTAATTCCGATCATATCAGTCATAAATACTGACAACTCAAAGCAGAAGATGTTGGACATGATGTCGGAAAGGGGGTGGGCGGAATCCGACAAGCCAAGTGCCGATCTGGTGGAGGCGGTTTCATATTACGTTGACGATATGCGTCAACTCGTCAATATACTAAACGAGTATGACCTTTTCCGTGATGTCGTAAGTCAACAGCAAAAGTTGAATGTCAATAAGATATTCTCTGCGGTCGTAACAAAGTGTCTCTTTCCGCGCGAGTATGCAGATCTCCTGAAGGGACGAGGGGAAATACACGGCCTGATAGGTGGCTACGCAGAATGGAGTGAGGAACGAGTTGGATTTTTGAGGGGCTCAATCGCAGAGCTCGAGGCAAAGGTCTCGGGCAATGCGTTCGCGTTAGCGAACTCTGAGCGCGAGCTTCGCGCCCTGCTTTGGATGGCTGCTTCAGATCGCTATCCATCCGAGCCATTGGAGGCCATAACGCCGCCGTCAGGCGTCAGGATGAGCTTTTCCGAGTTTGTTGCAAATGACTTGGTTGGAAGTCAAACCCACCAAAGCGATTATTTTGAGCTCCACTATCGGCTGTCGAACTATTCCGTCGAGTTTCACGAGCTTACGGGGCAAGGAAGCGGCTCAATAGGTGCGCGGCTGGCTGCGGCACGAGGGATTTCCAATGGGGCTTTGCAACAGCTTTCCGTCATGCGCCAAAAACTGGCGGCTGGGCGCTATGCAGCACTTTCGCAAGCTATCATTGACTCGGAATTTGTCAGCCACGTAGCAGCGAAAGCTAACAGGCTCTCACTTGGGCCTGTCGGCTACTTCATTGCAAATGGATTCTTGGGAGAGGATTACTTCGACTATTCCGGCCACTTCTACGCCGGGTCCGTATCGCTTTCCGATAAATCCGTAATACTGCGAGTTAAGTCCGGCGAGCTGGTGCCGGTCGACACGAGGGTGGACGAACCTCGCGAGGTACTTAAGCGACTAAACATCGGTGATCTCGGTGGCGGAAAGGGCATGATCTCTGCGCTTGTGCAGTATCTTTTTTCAGAACAGGTTTCTCCTGCGGACGCTATCAGCGAAAAGCTCACCGCAGTATATCGTGAGGCTGATCTTCACCCAGATCGTGCTTCCCATATCCTGCTTGATGGCATCTCGGGTGGTACGGTGGGCGAGCAGGTCGAATTTCTACTTGGCCAGCAGCCAGCAACACTGCTCGGTGCGCTGCAGGATGGTTTCCTGTGCGGAGAAAGTCCTTGGCGCGAGATGATCATTGGTCTCATTCTCTCAGGTTCAGGCTCCGACAAGCGAAACATTGGTGATGAGTTGTCGATGAAACTCTCGGAACTAGTGGAGAATATTTCGGATGGAGATGCATTTGCGGCCGCGGTCATCGACGAGAGCGTGGCTAGATCTTGGGTGATTGATAATGGTGCACGGATAGATCGGCTGCAGGGGCAGCCAACGCCCATGGCCGTCGAAACACTGCTGAGACTTGATATTCCGCGACTAAACCTTAACAACTTGGTAGCTCTTACCGCTCACAAGCGATCTGAGATCGGCTCGGTGGAAGGAAAATTCTCCATTGGGAGCCTAAAAGCTGCTACAGGTGCCTTGAAAGACTGGCTGATGGGCGCCCCCGCATCTCTACTGCGTGCCTTGTTTGAGCAGGAGGGAGAGATCATTGAAAGCGAGGCTGATGTGATGTGGGCACTCAGCGCTGTCGACGACGAGGCACTCAGGGTTCGAACAGTCGAGCGGCTTCGCTTTACGATGACTTCAATAGACAGTTTGGATAACAGTCTCTGGGTGCCATCCGCGAAGGCGTTAAACATCAAGGCGACGTGGAGCAACATTTCAAAGCTGGTCGCTGACGCATCCATTGAAGAGCTTGGGGCTGTCTGGACGGCAGTGCTCGACTCCGATGACTATCTCAGCTCCCTTTCGTCTGACGTAGAGTCCCTTGGTGACCTCGACGAGGAAGATGTCGATTTCATGCTGGCCAGTATGCTGAAGCTGCCCGAGGATGATATGACAAGAATGGCGCTCTTCTTGAGCGAGTCTGGGGCGTTTGGCCTTGCGTCGACTGGCTTTGATCCTGAGATCTCAGATAGGACGGTGCAGGCGCTGGCTGAGGCATTCTATGGTCAGTGGATGAATTGGCTTTTGGATAAGATCGCTGAAGTTGACTATGGTGTGGCCGTAAACTACCTAGCGTCTTGCGCGAATGATCCCGGATTCGGTCAATCGGAAAGAAAAATTGCTGCAGATCTTGCAGTGCGCGCCGCGCTTGAGATCCCGGGTCTTTCAGACCAGAAGTCGTTCGTCAGCACATGCTTCACTCGAGTCGACGATTGGAGTGCTGAGAGTGCTAAGCGAGCTTGTTGGATTCTTCAGGAATTGGCGGTGGCAGATCCTTCCTCTGCCGCAGATGTCCTCGCCGTCCTTGTGGGAGGTTCCCTTCTGTCCGTAGCGGATGTGGAATCATCCGCGGCATTGATCGCCGTGTTAGTCCCGCTCGCGCAATGGACGAAGGTGAAGGCAGCTTTGCTTGTAGCTAGCGGGGGTTTCTTCGTGCCGCTTCAACATGGTGAGGCTCTGCGCATCACGAACGGAGACTCAGAAAAGGCGCTGGCACATGCTCTGCACGCACGTGGCTTAATTAGGAAGGTTTCGAGTGGAGGTAGCCAGGTGGTTTTGAAGGCGACCGCCAAGTTCTGAAGGTGTTCCAGTGCGGATCGCGTACGTCGGCCCGCAATCACGATCTGAATCCCGCAATATTCACGGCTGCTAAGCTGCTCTAGCTATCGAGAGTCCATGACAATTACCGTTGCTGCATTGCGCGAACTTTCAATTTTTGATGAGCTTGCTGCCAAGGTGGTTACTGCAACCGATGTGGCGAGAGGCGCGTACGTCCTTACGAAGGACCAAGTGCGCGTACTCGCCGCTGCTGGTCGGAACCCACAGCACGATGAATCGTTCATGATCATGGTGGCATTCGATGCAGAGCTGAACGCTGCTGAAGCTTCCTACTATGAGGCTGCCCGAAGTACCCGGGCAAGCAGAAGACCTGAGCCTAGGATGGGGCGTGAGATCATCAGTGCTTGGATGAAGCTCGGCGACTGCGTGGCAATCGGAGGTATCGGGGCCGAGCTATATGCATTCAGGATGAGCGACTGTCCAGCGGACCTCGAAGAATTCATCAGTTCATTTGCCCCACTAATTCCGAAGCAGGTCGCGGCGCGGGCTAAGGTTACAGCGCCGGCGGAGCGGTGCGTGGTTCAACGGGTCACCTTCCTGCGGAACCCATGGGTTGTAGCGTCTGCGCTTTTGAGAGCTAACGGCGCATGTGAAATGCCAAACTGCGAAGAGACACTCATCATCCGCGACGATGGCAAGCCGTATCTAGAGGTTCATCATATCGACCCGTTGAGCAATGGCGGTCCGGACGTCCTTTCAAATGTCGCAGCCCTTTGCCCAAGATGTCATAGATTCCTCCACCATGGTCAAGGACGAGCCATCGCCTCTAGATCTTTGGTTGGCGCAATACGTAAAACGATTGTATGAGAATATCGTCAGCATTGGTGGAGGAGCCAAGTCCACAAATGGATTGACTTGTTTATTGCATGCTAGACGAAATGTCTGAGCTTGAGGAGAGTTGGCCGCTTCTCCGCCACTTCGGTTTCAAAGAACTCCTTGAATGAGATAACGTTCGAGTGGCCGCTATATGCTGCTTCCTTACTTGCTTTCAGTGACTCAGGAACAACGAGAGCGATGTCCGCCGTCTGCATCTCGTCCAGAGCTTGCTTGGAAACCCGATCGTCAACGGTTGCTAAGAAAATTGCACTGTTAAATCGCTCGTGAGTGATCTGCTTCCATCGTTCTCTGAGCGTCGTCTTGGCCGAGAGAATCAGCGCTTCCAAGTAGCCGCGCTCTGCACCCGGCAGCATCGCGGCCTTATCCGGTAGCACAAAGTCCGGTCGCCGTCCCCCCAAGATCGCCTGCTCCTCAAACTTTACACTGCCTGCTTGGAGCATTGCGGCCAAATGGTACTCGAAGGACCGCCCGGCCCGATTCTTGCGCTGCTGACTCGCGCTTAAGAAAATTCGGTCAAGATCGGGAAATCCACGAACGGCGGCTGACGTCATATCGGCATGACTTCTCAGCGTGGCGACGATCTCTACGGCGCGACGGCGAAGCTCGTAACCCTTGAAAATCTGAAACTCAAAGTCCCGACTGATGCGCATCACGGCATCGCCTGGGGCAACCATGTCAAACGGGTCGAGGCCGCGCGTGCCTGTCGACTTGAAGTAAGCGGCTCGCGCCTCCTCCGCAATCGCCGCAGGTGGCGGTAGGTTGCCTACCGAAGCGAGGAGCCGATCCAGCGTGCCATTGAGGATGGCCTCATTGATCCTTGCGATAAGTTCGTCCGACGCATCCCTGTCCAGCGCGCTGGCAGTAAGAAGTTGCGATGGATCGAAAATGTCGAAATGGAACTCCGCACTGATATCTAACGCGGTCTCAAGAAGCTCTGCGTCTTGGCTTGTGGAGTTGATTACGACAAACCAGTGGCGCGCATCAGTGACCGGATCCACGAGCCTTCCGCCCAGTAGCCAAGAGGCCGGGCTCAGTCCTCTAAACAGTTCGTGCGGTATGACCGTGAAATGGGTCTCTGACCCTTTGTTGCTGTAGTGACGCATGCCCGAGGCCTTCCGTTCTCCAGTCTGAGGCCAGAACGTCGGGAAGTCGCTTTGGAAGATGTGCGGCTTGTCATTGCGGACAGCGAGCGTCGGGAAGAACCCCGATTCACGGATGGTCCGGGGAATATAGAAGCCGGCTTGGTGCTTCCCCCTGTCGTCTGCCCACGATGTGTCATTGCGTGAGAGCTTCTTTAGGAACAGCTTCTCGCTACGCGCAACCCACTGTTCGATGAGTTCCCATTCACTCTCCTCAGAAGTATCTTGAAACACACCAGCCTCCGTACCGGATGATTTCAGCCTGTTGCGCGGATTCTCGCCGCTAGCTGATCAAAGAACAACTCGCGTTCAGTTTCCTTCGCGCCGCGCAGGGAGCACTCCCACACCAGCTCCACCTTCCAGCCAGACTCGCGCAACTGGGATTCAACGCGTGCATCGCGCCGCCTGTTCGAGTCGATCTTGGCGCTCCAGAACTCAGGGCGGGTCTGCGGAAGGCGATACAAGGGGCAGCTGTGGCCGTGCCAGAAGCAGCCATGCACGAACACTGCCGTTCTGTACTTGGGGAGGATTACATCCGGCTTGCCCGGCAGGCCAGCTCCACCAAGACGAAAGCGAAATCCCCTAGCGTGTAGTGCTTTGCGGACCAACACCTCCAATTTGGTGTTGGTACCGCGTATCCGCGACATCTGCGCGGAGCGCTGTTCCTGGGTGAGGCTGTCGACCAATGTCAGACCTTTGTCTTCTTCTTTGCCGGCTTCGCCTGCTCAGATGCCTCGTTTTCAACCAGATAGGGCGCCATGATGCGGGCAACCTCACTGATGACCGGAACGACCACCGAGTTGCCGAACTGCTTATAGGCGCGAGTATCGGAGACAGGAATTCGGAAGTTGTCATCGAACCCCATCAGGCGCGCACATTCGCGCGGCGTGAGGCGGCGGGGATTCTTCTTGGCGCCCTGCGAGATAAGGATCTCTGAACCATCCTTGTAGTAGCGGGCAGAAAGCGTGCGGCAGGTGCTTTCGCTGTTCACGAGGCCGAAGCCAAAGCCGTTGCCTTTGTCTCGATGCTTCGTAGCGTAGTTCTGCAGGTACTCCCAGAGCTTGTCCGAGAGTGTGTACTTCTCAAGCACCTTGCCGTTCGCACCATCAACGTAGGGGGAGTCAGTGGCTTCCGTTCCATCTTGGCTGTGAAGAACGGAGCCCATCCTTGGAGCATCCTCAAAGCTCGGCAGCTCGACCTTGTGGATATCGAAGTCGTTCGGCTCACGGAAGCCCACGATGATGATGCGCTCGCGGTGTTGCGGTCCGAAATGCTTGCCGTTGATGACCTTGTGCTTGACCTGGTACCCCAACTCGTTCTGCAGCACGTCAATGATGGTGGAGAACGTGCGGCCCTTGTCGTGGCTCATCAGGTTCTTCACGTTCTCAAGCAGGAACGCACGCGGCTTCTTCTCGGCGATGATGCGAGCCACGTCGAAAAACAGGGTTCCCTGCGTCTTGTCAGAGAACCCATGCGGACGGCCCAGCGCGTTCTTCTTGGATACTCCGGCAATCGAGAACGGCTGGCAGGGGAAACCGGCGAGCAGAACGTCGTGGTCGGGAACGTCGGCTTCGTGGACCTTGGTGATATCCGTGGCGAAGGTATGCCCTGGTCCGTCGTGAAAATTGGCCTTGTAGGTCTTGACCGCGTAGGGGTCCCACTCGCTGGTGAACACGCAGCGTCCACCCTGCTTCTCGAATGCCGTGCGGATACCGCCGATGCCGGCGAACAGGTCGATAAAGCGAAACTTTCCTTCGCCGGTCGGCGGGTCGCCGAAGGGCAGCAGGCGCTGGCGGATGGCTTCCGCAACGTAGGGCTTGGGCTCGGTCTCGCGGACTTGCCAACGTTTGACGGTCTTCGGATCAACTCCAAGGGCTTGGGCGACCTCCTTCGTTGAAAAGCGCTGGAGGGAAAGGTCGATCAGCTCGTACGTATTCATGGATGCTCCGGGAATTCAGTGGACAGTATGTCCAATTTCGTCCCGTGGGTGAAGAGGGGGTATCGCTGGAGGGAGCACTGAGAGGTCAGGGAAGCCCGGCTGGGACGTTGACACTGGGCCGTCTCAAAGACTGCGATCGCGACTCGCGCGGTCCATGGAGCTTTGCCGATCAAGAGAAACGAACTATTTCCAACGCTCTTCACCATCCCGAATGATTTTCCCCTAGCGTAGAACCTCCTGTGGCACACACCTCCCCTTGCCATCCCGGCAAGGGCAAGCCCTGCAGGAGCTCCAACATGTTGACGCCGAGGGAAGACGAACCCGATGACATGCGCCCCATGCGCAAGCCCTACGCCCGCCCGGCACGGAGCTACCGCGTAGGCGCGCTGACGTACCCGGGCCGCGAAGAGTACGGTCCTACCGAGATTGTTCCCTATCTCAAGCTGCGCGGTCGTTGGCTGGACAAGCTCGGCTTCGACGTAGGCGCCCGCCTGAAGGTGGAGGCCACGCACGGCAGCATCACCCTTAAGGTGGCGGAGCGGCCCGTGGCGTTGGTCAAGAAGATCCTCCGCAAGTTGCAGCGCCGAACCGGCTGAGCGCTCGCTCCTGCCCACGTGTATCCGTCGCATACCGGGTTCTCTCAGGGCCTGCCCGTGTTCGCGTTTGATGTTCAGTTGAGGTTGTGGGTGCTGCCGTTTGATCTGGAGCAGGGGAAACTGGTGGTGCCAAAGGTTTGGTAGACACGTGCCTTGGTCGGGAGGTGTTGCTGGTAACGGTGCAGGCCATACCCGCAGCCTATCCTGCTACCATTCCCCTGCTAACCCAGCCAGCCCACCCAGCGCAGACAGATGCGGGGCCGGCCGTCACACGTACGGCCCAGCGAGCCAGGACACCCTCCCGTGCCCCTTCAAGGAAGCTCGCATGCTCCGCAATTCCGTAATCCGCTCGGCCGCTCTGGCCTTCGCCATCTCCCTGAGCCTTGGCGCCCCGTCCGCGTTCGCCGCCGACGAGGCCACGGCATCCGCCAGCACCGCGGCTGTCCAGCGTAAAGCCATCGCCCAAGGCGTCTACGAGCTGGCTTTCAGCCCCAAGCAGAACGCCGTTTTCGTCGCCTCCTCGGGCGGCTTCGGCGATGCGGCCGGTCCGTCCCAGGTCCTGCGTCTGAACCCGGAAACGTTGGCCATCGAGACCGCCATTCCGCTGGAACGCAAGGCGTTCGGCGTCGTGCTGGACGATGCAAACAATCGGCTGTACGTCGGTAACACCGTCGATACCTCGGTCACCGTGGTCGACACTGCCACCAATAAATCGGTCGGCATCGTGCAGCTGATGGAAAAGAAGGTCGGCAAGGATGGCAAGGCCGCCTACACCCACGATCTGCGTGAGCTGGTCGTCGATGGCGCCAACAACCGCCTGTACGTCACCGGTCACTCCGGCGAGGGCAGCGTCCTGTTCGTGGTGGATACGCAGTCGCTGAAGGTCATCAACACCATTCCGGGCCTGGGCAACGCCAAGGCGCCGGGTCTGGCGCTGGATGCCAAGGCCAAGCGCGTGTACACCTCCAACCTGCTGGCCGAGGTCGTTACCGTCGGCACCGACAGCGGCAAGGTCGAGCAGCGCTTCAAGGTCAGTGCCGAGCAGCCGATGAACATCGCGCTGGATCCGGCCGGCAAGCGCCTGTTCGTGACCGACCAGGGCTCGGAAATGATCCGCAAGTACCAAGCCAGCAGCTCCGGCTTCGAATCGAAGCATCCGGGTCAGCGTGTGCTGGTGCTGGACCGCACCACCGGCAAGGAACTGGCCAGCATCCCGACCGATGCCGGCCCGCTGGGCATCCTGCTGGATGCACCGCGCAAGCGCCTGTACGTCACCAACCGCGATGGCGGCACCGTGACCGCGTACAACAGCGACACCTACAAGCAGGTGGCCACTTACGCGGTGCCGACCCACCCGAACAGCCTGGCGCTGGATGCCAAGAAGAACGTGCTGTACGTGACCGTCAAGAACGGTGACAGCGAGCCGAAGGGCAGCGAAGAGTCAGTTGCTCGGATTGCGCTGTAAGT
This sequence comes from Stenotrophomonas rhizophila, assembly GCF_003751305.1. Taxonomy (GTDB): domain Bacteria; phylum Pseudomonadota; class Gammaproteobacteria; order Xanthomonadales; family Xanthomonadaceae; genus Stenotrophomonas; species Stenotrophomonas rhizophila_B. The sequence continues at coordinate 155,983 of NZ_RJKV01000004.1, read as the reverse complement.
CCGTCAAGTCTCAGGCGCGCCGACCATCTCAATGGTGGTCGGCGCGCACGTGCTCTTACCAGCAAAGGCATTAATAGCCTAACGCAATGCCATTCTTCATCCGTCTTCCGGGCAGGCTTTCATTCCGGTTACTTTCGCAATCGGAATTCGGTGGACCGTATCGTCCGGGCTACCGTGTTTGCGTGCCAAGTAGGTGCCTCCCAGGTTGGAAAGAAGGCTTAGGCCTACAGTTTTTGCTTCATCGACCCCGCTCGGGGCAATCAACTTGGCGAAATCGGCGGCGTCGCGTGTCAGCTCCAGCGTGACACATCGATTGCCGCCGGATGCGCTGTCGCGCAGTACCGCTGCGGTCAGCGCCGCTCCACTAGGTGGGAAGGTGAAGGCGATCGATATGGCCACCAGAGCTCCAAAAAAAGCCTGTTTGACGAAGCCGGCATGACTGCTTGTCAATTCAATTATCCTTATAAGCAGCACTTGAAGAATGGCAACTAATATTGTTGCAACAATCAAAATTCCAAATACGATCCATTGATTCATGGAGTCACTAACGAAACGAAGGCTGAGCTGCATCGTGATCAACGCGACCATCATCTGAGCCACGCCCGCTGCCATGTAAAGCGCGATGGAATCAATTGCCATCGTGTCCTTGCTTGGCGTTCGTCTGATACGGTGGATTGTAAAGGCGAAGGTGGAACTTGAGATGGCGATGGCCAATGGGATGACCCATGTATCGGGCAATCCGAAGCTCACAGTGCCGATGAGTGCACCGGCGATCATGAATCCGGGAATCGCCAGGGCGAGGAGCCATTGACGCACCTTTCTACGTCTCGCTCGACGCGCACTTGGAAGCACGCGCACGCGACCATCCGGCTCGCGCACTGCACCTTCGAACATCAATAGTGCAGGGAGTATCGGTAGTGCAGATAGTACGACTACGATGAACGTGATGCGCCCGAGCAACAGTGGAAGCGCTGCAATGATGTCCGATGAAGCTATCTCCAATGGCACACGGCCGATTGTCGCAAAATGATAGAGACCTGTGCTGGGAAGCAGGAAGGCCAAGGCGCCGAGAATGATCGGATGACGCTCGATCCATCTGGCGATCAGCTTTGAATCTTCTCTCCATGTCCCGACCTTCGGGGGAGGCGGAAGCTGTGATCCTTGCATCTAAGTATTTCCCTTTTCTGGATTGAAGAAAATCTAAATGGAATCCAGATGTCTGGCGTCAAACAACATCAAAAAATGAGATCTATCGAATTCAGGTCGTACTTGGCGCGCTCAATCCCGGCGGTCCTCTTGGCCGTTGCTGGCGATTCCCGAGCATAAGCGCTGAGAGGCACCGTGCCCGGGTGGGCATGGTCGACTTCTACGAGACCTCATTCCAACGCAACAACGCGCAGCTGGCACAACGCTCTGTCAACGGTAGCCGTCGTAGTGCAGCAGTCAATGCCGCACGCGATGCCTGGTGCGCGCCAAGACCATGCAGCAACAGGGTTATGGCCAACCCGCAGCAGGCAGCGCTGGGCGGCCTCGCCGTTGTGCAGCTGGCAGCCTCCGGCGTGATCTCATGACAGTCCATGTACCGGTTCCCAGCGTCGACGATGCCCCATGGCAACTATCGTCGGGCGCCGTCTCAGAAGCTGAGATCGCGCCGCGTCATCCCGTCGTCGTTTCGCTGAACCCATCGGCGGATGTCAGTCAGCCCCGTGCACGTCACGTCAGCGACATCGCGCTTTCTTTCACGGCTCACCCAACCCCCTCTCCCTAGGATCGAACTTCATTCCCCATCGCTCCAAGGAGTTCCCATGGCTGCTTCCCGCGTTCGCCTGCACGTTGAAGATTCCGGTGGCACCGGCCGCCCGGTAGTGCTGATCCACGGCTGGCCGCTGTCGGCCGAATCGTGGAAGGCGCAGGTCCCCGCGCTGCGCGAGGCGGGCTACCGTGTGGTGGCCTATGACCGCCGTGGTTTCGGGCGCTCGGAAAAGCCGGCCGATGGCTACGAGTACGACACGCTCGCCGATGATCTGGCCGGTGTGATCGAGGATCTGGACCTGAAAGACGCCACCCTGGTCGGCTTCTCGATGGGCGGTGGTGAAGTGGCGCGCTACGTCGCCAAGCACGGCGAATCACGCCTGCACAGCGTGGTCTTCGCCTCGGCGGTGCCGCCGTACATGCTCAAGACCAGCGACAACCCCGAGGGCCCGCTGACCCAGGAAAAGGCCGATGAAATGCGCGAAGGCCTGGAGAAGGACCGCGACACGTTCTTCGATGGCTTCACCAAGGATTTCTTCAGCGCCAACGGCGAGCTCAAGGTCAGCGAGGAAGAGCGCCAGGCCGCGATCAAGCTCTGTCAGCAGTCCGACCAGACCGCCGCGCTGGGCTGCATGAAAGCCTTCGGCACGACCGACTTCCGCGACGACCTGAAGAAGGTGACGGTGCCGACCCTGGTGCTGCACGGCGACAGCGATGGCACGGTCCCGTTCGAGGGTTCGGGCAAGCGCACCCATGCGGCCATCGCGGGCAGTGAGGTGGTGGTGCTGAAGGACGCGCCGCACGGCTGCAATGCCAGCCATGCCGATGCGTTCAACAAGGCGCTGCTGGACTTCCTGAAGAAGTAAGTCGCAGGTCGTTCTTCGCAGTACGCGCCCGGCACGTTGCGATGACGTGTCGGGCGTTCTTGTACGCTGCACCGGCTTAGCGAGAATGCAGCGCTACTCCACACGAGACCACCCATGCGCCCGTCCCAGACACCGCCCTGGAAGAAGCCCAGTCCCAATGGGAAGAAAAAGTCGCAGCCGCTCTCCGAGGCGCAGAAGGATGCGGCACGTCAGCGCGCCGAGGAGAACGGGCGGCGCTATCCCAATCTGGTTGACAACATGTGGGCGGCCAAACTGCCACGCGGCAGTTGACCAGCCCCTTGCTCAGCGCTTGACCGCGAGCACCCCGTCCATCGCCAGCTCGGCCTTGAAGCCTGCCTTTTCCAGCCGCTTGGCGACCTCGCGCGGCACATCGCGGCCGCTGGTCAGTTTGTTCGGCGCACCGGTGTAGTGGAACATCCGGCCGCCCTTGCGGATGACGCGCGCGAGCTGGTCGTAGAACACCTGTGAGTACAGCTCGCCAGCGATGCCGAAGCGCGGCGGATCGTGCAGGATCGCGTCGACCGAGGCGGTCTCCAGCCCTTCGATTTCCTGCGACACGTCACCCTGGCTCAGCGCCAGCCGACCGCCGCTGCTTTCCGCGTCCGGATCCGGCGACCACGGATTGAGCGTGCGCAGCCACAGCACATCCGGATTCTTCTCGAACGAGCGGATACGGGTGACTCCCCCTTCCAGGCAGCACGCCGCGAAGTAGCCCAGGCCGCCACAGGTATCCAGAACGGTCTTGCCGGCCGGTGCGATCAGCGCGACCTTGCGGCGGGCATCCTCAAACGGGGAGACCTGCGCGCTGGGCAGCATCTTGATGCCGTCGATCTCGAACGTCGGCGCGTCCCAGTCGGTCGGCACCAGCTTGATCAGCGCCGAGCCGAAGCGCGAGATCGCCAGGAATTCCTCGCCGTCCCAGTAGTACAGGGTGCGGTCCTTGGTCTTGCCGGGATAGGCGTAGGTTTCACCCTTCCACTGCCAGTGGTCGGCCGCCAGCGTGGCGGTGCCGGTGGAGCGGCCGAGGTCGAGCGAGCCGGTCCATTCGCCGGTGCCGGCATCGCGGGCGCGGGTCAGGCTCTCGGCGAGCGGGCGGGTCAGCAGGGGGCCGGTGTAGTGGGGCACGGGATCTCAGGCCGCGGCGCGAGCGCCAGACGGTATGGCAGTCAGGGGTGGGCATCGTACCTGAGAAGCCGCTGGCCGGCCGTCATGCAGCCCCGAGCTGCGAGGATTCCGACCCACGTGTGCGCGGGTATCCGAGGCGCCGGCAGGGAGTGCGCTGATCGAACTGCGCAGGGACGCTTCGGATACTTGGGTCATGTCCTACGACCACATCCTCTGGCCGACCGGTACCACCTATTTCTTCAGCGCGCACCTGCGCGATCGCAGCAGCAGCCTGCTGGTGGAACAGGCGCAGATCCTGCGGCTGGCGTTCCGGGTGGCGCAGCAGGCGCGGCCGTTCCGGATCAACGCGATCGTGGTGCTGCCGGACCATCTGCACGGCGTGTGGACGCTGCCGGAGGGCGACGAGGAGGGCCATCGCCGCTGGGCGCAGGTCCAGGCGATCTTCGACCGCCAGTTGCCGATGGCCGATCCACGGCTGCAGCTCCGGCGTGATCGCAGCCTGCGGCCACTGTGGCACAACGGCTTTCGCGAGCATCGGATCGTAGATGCCGAGGACCTGCAGCGGCATGTGGCCTACGTGCACCACAACCCGGTCAAGCACGGGCATGTGCGTGACGCGACGCAATGGCCGTACAGCTCGATCCACCGCGGCCGCCGCGAACCGGGGGAGGGCAGCTGACGTATGAGGATGGGGGCTTGCCCGCGGAGGCGTGCGGCAGGCGGTATCGGGGGATGGGTGTTGCGGACCGGGCTACTGGTGCGGGCGTGCGGTGGGCCGCAGCCGGCATCAGTGGCCCGGTAGGGGGGGGGCGCGAAGCATCTTGGCGATCAGGGGCATTTCACCGGGAACACCGGCCCGGCACCGATCAGGACCAGTGCCATGTAGTCGCTGTCCTTTGCTTTGCCTTTGAGTGTGGCACCGGGGTTGAACTTGAAGATGCCGAAGCCGCCACCGGGGCGCACCAGGGCCTTGTTGATCTGGTCGGCATCGTCGCGGAAGAACTGGGCGATCTCTGCGCGGCTGGATTCCTGCAGCGGCGTGGCGTCGCGCTGCCATTGCTCATCGCGGTTGAAGGACACGTAGTACTGGCCCTGCTGCTGCTCGATACGGAACTCGGCGGGCTTGCGTGCGTGGGTGGCGTAGCAGCCGAGCAACGGATCGGAGGAGAACACGCCGGCGCTGTTGTCCTTGCCGCAACCGGTCAGCAGGAGCGGGGACAGGATGAGCAGGCTGGAGAACAAGCTGGGCAACAAGCGCATGGCGGTTCCTGTCGGCGGATGTTGAGGGCATTGTCCAACACGGCATGAAAAGATCCCGTCTGTGTGCACCACGGGCGATGGTGTACGGTGACGCGATTCTCAGGAGACACCCCGTGCCGCCAGATTCTCCGCAAGCGCCGCGCTCACCGTCGACGACGCCGATTTCGGCTCAGCGATTCCCGCTGCTCGGCCTGGTCAGCTTCCTCGGCCTCCCCGTCGGTGCCGCCGCCGCCCACATCGCCACTGCGGCCAACCACGGGGTCACCGCGGGGGCCAGCACCACAGGTGTCTCCATCGGCGTCCTCGCGTCAGCGGCCGTGGGCCTGATCGCGACGGTCGGCTCGCGCGTGCGTCAGGAGCGCTGGCCGTGGCTGGGGATCGTCGGCGCGGTGTTCAGTGCCGCGCCGCTGGTGCTGTTCCTGGTCGGGATGATGTTCAAGCACTGAGGCAGTACCCAGGCAGGTGCCGAGGCACCGCCGGCTCCGCGCGGCCAATCGGCCGTCCGTGCGTTGATCAAGCAGGCAGCGCCGCATCCAGTCGGTGCACTTCCACCGTGACGTGCACCAGCTCTTCATGCACAGACAGCGCCTCGCGGATCTGATCGGCAGTGAGTGGATCGGCACTCACCAGGCTGGCCACGACCGCGTACTTGCCGCGACCTACCTGCCAGACGTGCAGGTCGGACAGCTGCGCCGACCACGGCCCCTGTTCGATCACCTCGCGTACCTCCGCCACCACCGGTGCGTCCATCTGCGCATCCAGCAACACACGGCTGGTGTCGCGCAGCAGGCCGATCGCCCAGACGGTGACCAGTACTGCGCCCACCAGGCCCATCACCGGGTCCAGCCACGCCGCCCCCCAGACCTTGCCGCCGATCAGCGCGGCGATCGCGAGCACCGAGGTGGCGGCGTCGGCGATGACGTGCAGGTAGGCCGAGCGCAGGTTGAGGTCCTAGGTGCCATGCGCGCCATGACCGCTCTGCTCATGCGCGTGGTGGTGCCCATGCCCATGGTGGTGGCCATGCGGGTGATGCCCGTGGTCATGGTGGTCGCGCAGCCACCATGCGCACAGCAGATTGACCGCCAGCCCGACCACCGCGATCGCAATGGCCTCGTTGTAGTGGATGGCACTGGGCACGAACAGCCGCTGCCCGGACTGCACGGCCATCAGCAGCGCGACGCCGAGCAGGGCAATGGCACTGGTGTAACCGGCCAGGATCTCGACCTTCCAGGTGCCGAAGGTGAAACGATGGTCGTGTGCATGGCGGCGTGCGAAACCGTACGCGAACACAGACAGCCCCAGCGCCAGTGCGTGCGAGCTCATGTGCCAGCCGTCGGCGAGCACGGCCATGGAGTTGAACCACCACCCGCCGATGATCTCCACGATCATCATCGCCGTGGTCAGCCAGAGCGCGCGCTGCGTGCTGCGCTCGGCCAGGGGATTGCCATCGTCGAACCGATGGGTGTGGCGGCGGGCGTCGGCGGCAGCGTTGAGGATCATGGGTCAATCCAGCCATTGGACTATACCCCTATAGGGTATATGCTCCGGCCCCATGTCGCACGTTCAACATCACCGCAAACCCTTGCTCGCCCGGGTCCGCCGCATGGCGGGCCAGGTCGCCGCACTCGAAGCCTCCCTGCAGTCGGCCGAGGCCGATTGCACCGATGTCCTGATGCAGGCCTCGGCCGTGCGCGGGGCGGCACACGCACTGTTGATGGCGCTGCTCGATGAGCACCTGCAGGAGCACGTGGTCGGCCCGGACGATCCGGTCGAGCGCGCGGCCGAGGCCCAAGTGCTGGTCAAGCTGCTGCGCGCCTACGGCAAGTAGGGGACGCAGCGCTCGCCCCGGCTCAGTGCCGGTGCCGTCGCCACGCGTTCCACACATGCGTGCTGGCCAACAGCAGGCTGCCGACCACGGTCATCGGGGTTTCGGCCTCGTGGCTCGGCCAGCCCATGGCGCCGGCCAGGAGCAACAGCAGCCCGACCAACGCGGCGGCCATCGCCAGCACGGGCAGACGGTGCTGACGGTGCGCGCGCCACAGCGCGAAGCCGGTCACCGGCGCGGCAATCGCCACAAACAGGGCATGCACCCACTCGGCCTCGGCCCACACGCCCATCAGCGGGAGCATCGCCGCGAGCAGCGGCAGGGCCAGGCAGTGCAGCAGGCATAGGCCGGACAGCGCAATGGCGCCGGCGTCCAACAGGGCAGAGGATCGCTTCATGGGGCGTGGGGGTCTTGGTCTATGAATGTTATATAGTAACATTTCAACTCCTCTCCAGACCTGCTCCGCCATGACTGCCTCTGCTGCCCTTCATGATTCCCGTCTGCCGGTAACGGTGCTGTCCGGCTTCCTCGGTGCCGGCAAGACCACCCTGCTCAATCAGCTGCTGCGCAACCGCGAGGGCCGCCGGGTGGCGGTGATCGTCAATGACATGAGCGAGATCAATGTCGACGCGCAGTTGGTCCGCGATGGCGGCGCGGCGCTGAGCCGCACCGAGGAGACGCTGGTGGAGTTCAGCAACGGCTGCATCTGCTGCACGCTGCGCGATGACCTGCTGCAGGAGGTGCGCAGACTTGCGGCGGAGGGGCGCTATGACTATCTGTTGATCGAATCGACCGGGATCGCCGAGCCGATGCCGGTCGCGGCGACCTTCTCGGTGCGCGATGAGGACGGCTTCAGCCTCAGCGACATCGCACGGCTGGATACGTTGGTGACGGTGGTCGATGGCGCGCAGTTCCTGCACGACTTCGGCTCCAGCGATCGGCTGATCGATCGTGGCCAGCAGGCCGGTGAGGATGACGACCGTAGCGTGGTGAATCTGCTTGCCGAGCAGATCGAGTTCGCCAATGTAATCGTGGTGAGCAAGTGCGATCTGATCGATGACGACACGCTGCAGTCCACGCTGGCCGTGCTGCGCGCGATGAACCGCGATGCGCGGCTGGTGCTGTCCGAACACGGCAACGTGCCGCTACACGAGGTGCTTGATACCGGCCGCTACGACTTCGTCAAAGCCCAGCTGGCACCAGGCTGGATGCAGGCGCTGCGCGGGCAGCACACGCCGGAGACCGAGGAATACGGCATCACCAGTTTCGTCTACCGCTCGCGCCGGCCGTTCCATCCGCAACGCTTTGCGCGCTTGCTGGAGACCGGGCTGGGCAGCGTGATCCGCAGCAAGGGTTTCTTCTGGCTGGCCAACCGCATGGACTCGGTGGGCGAGCTCTCCAGTGTCGGTGCGGCCACGCAGACCTCGGTCGCGGGGGTCTGGTACGCCTCGCGCGAGCGCATGGAGGCGGGCCTGGAGAACACCGTGCCCGAGCTGCCGCCCACGCGCGTGCCCTACACGGATATCGGCTGGGCCCGCCAGCAGGCGGCGTGCTGGACCGCGCCGCTGCCCAGCGTGGAACAGGTCGGCGACGCCGGTGAGTACCAGGCGATGCGCAGGCTGTGGCATCCCTGGTGGGGCGACCGCCGCCAGGAGCTGGCGGTGATCGGCGTTGCGATGGACGAGCACGCGGTGCGTGCCGAGCTGGATGCCTGCCTGCTCAATGATGAGGAACTGCGCGCTGGACCGCTATTGTGGCAGCTGTTGCCGGATGCGTTCCCGGCGTGGGCGCGCGCATGAGCAAACGGATGCCGGGGTTCAGGTGGCCAGTTGCCTTGCCATCTCCTTGATGACCACTTCGATGATCGTTCGCACCATGCGCATCTCGCCGTACAGGGTCACTCCGGCGACATCAGCCCAGTACGAATCTTCTGTTTCGATCTCCGCCTTTACCGATTCAGCCAACGGAACGACACTGGATGTCATCTCGGCAAGGCGCCGCTGCGCCAAGCGCGACGGCAGGCCCAGCTGTATCCCGGCATCGACCAGCAAGGCTGGCGTGATGTCGGCGAAACGCTGCACGCCGAGCAGATCCCAAGCAAGCGTAGACGCTTGCGGCCAGCTCGGACTGTCCTCTTTGTAGGCGCGACTGCGGCCCGCGACGGTGCTGAGCAGATCGTAGTGTGGGGCCAGGTCGGTGCCACCTGTGCCAACGAGAAAGCTCAGGTTCTTCAGATGGGCATCGTCGTTGCCAGTCAGCACATTGAACACCAACCAGTCAAACAGTCGCCTGCGCGTGTTGAGTCTCTCGCGGCAGTAGTGGATCGCCGCACCCAACGTCCGAAGGCTTCCCGCACTGTATTTGTCTCCGCGCTGGAGGTTCAACAGTTGGCAGGCGTCGATGGCATGCATGCGGCGTGTGCTGCCGCCGTCCGTTACACGGTCAAACCGTTCGATCAGAAAGACCGGCTCGGGCACATAGCGTCGCTGCACCTCGGGCACCATCAGCCCCATCGCGCGGGCCAGGCGCATGACAAAATACTCGTTGATCACCGTGTGCGGATAATCAGGGTCGGTACTGTCCGGCTTCAGAACATGGGTGGACGTTTCCGTGCCGACAGGCTGGTACAGCAAGCCTTGGTCTTCGATGACGGCCAATTTGTGTTGTGCGCCGGCCAGCGACATTCGCTTTTCCGCGCCGCCGGCCAGTGAGTGGCGCGGCAGGTTCTGGATGCGCTGGGAGAGTTCGGCATCCGGCAATCGCGCCCGGCTCCCTGGCGCCAGTGTTACATGCGGGGGCAGCAGGGTCAGCGCACCCGCGGATTCAGCACCGTAGTGGGTCAGCAGGGCGAAGTCATCGCTGCCGCGGAGTCCAGCGTCCTGCGCCACGCGTGTGCGCTGCTGATCTTCTGGGAGCAGATTGTCGAAGTACCATTGCACGGGGCGCGAAGTACTGCCGTCCAGAAGAGGGCTGTGGCTGCGCGGCAGCCAAGGCGAGAGGTCGAAGCTTTCTGGATGATCACGCCAGGTGGGCGTGTACTCGAACCGCCATAGGTTTCGATGCTCGTGCAAGGTGCCAACGGGCTGGCCATCCAGGGTGGCCAGCAACGAGCGCTCTGGATAGTGCAGCCCTTCCAGGAACACGTCACCCAACGCAGGTTGGGCAGCGTTGATGGATGACGGATTCATCGTTTCGCTCCGCGCATTCTGTCCTGCTCCTGCAGCAGTGCTACGGCCGCGTCGGGCACATCGATCTCCACGCGCAGGCCGAGTTCCGTTAGAACCTGGAACAGCTTCTGCCACTGCACAGTGCCGCCGCCGCGCTCGACCTTGGCAAGGAAGTTCTCGCTGACGCCGATCCCTTCGGCGGTGTCGTCCTGACGCATTCCCTGGCACTTGCGCGTGGCTCGGACCAAGGGACCGAGTTCTTCATGGTGCTTGAGCGTGACCTTCATGCATTATCCTTACGAACGTGTGGATTCTGCGGCAGTGGTGCGAGAATACGCCAAAATCCTTTTTAACGTAAGGATTTCTATTGAACGCGTGTCGACACGGGAATAATCCTCTCGATCATGAGGATTCAAGCCGGCCCGTCAGTTGCCACCCGACGCTCGTCGCGCTCAGAACGTCAGTCAAGCCGACCGCCTCCAGCAGCGCGTCATCGTGCGAGACGATCATCAGCGTGCCGCGGTACTGGCTGAGCATCTGCTCCAGCGCGGTCAGCGAGGGCAGGTCGAGGTGATTGCCGGGTTCGTCGAGCAGCAGCAATTGCGGCGGCGTCTGCGCGTACAGCACGGACGCCAGCGCCGCCTTCAGGCGTTCGCCACCGCTGAGCGTGCCCAACGCCCGCAGGCTGCGCTCGGCATCCAGGCCGAGCAGGGCCAACTGGGTGCGCAGCGTGCCTTCGTCGGCGACCGGATGCGCGCGCTGCAGCAGTGACAGGGCCGAGGCGTCATCGGGCAGCATCGTGAGCGACTGATCGAGCAGGGCGACGCTGGCCGCCACCTCGACATGCCCCGACAGCGGCGCCAACGTGCCGGCCAGCAGCCGCAGCAGCGTGGATTTTCCGCTGCCATTGCGGCCCTGCACGCCGATCCGCTGGCCGCGCTGCACGGTGAGATCCAGCGTGTTCCAGGGCGCCTGCACCCACGTCAGTTCGGCGGCGATGAGCTCGGCCACGCGCTGCGGCCCGGGCTGTTGGATCACCGGGGCGAGCAGGGCGATCTCAATGTCCTGCTCCACCTCGCCGGCAGCCTCGCGCACGCGCGCATCCAGTTCGGTACGACGCTCGCTCTGCTGTGCCTGCCAGCGGCCGGCAGTGTGCTCGCTGCGGTTCTTCATGCCACCGAGCAGAATCGGTGCCTGGTTGGCGGTGCGTGCATCGCGTGTAGCGCGCGCTTGCCGATGCGCCATCTTCTCGCGCTGATCGCGCAGCTCGGTCTGCTGCTGGCGACGCTCGCGCTTGCGCAGGGCCAGCTCGGTCTGGGCACTGCGCCGCTCGCCGTGTTTCTGATCGGCGTAGAGATCGTAGTTGCCGCCGTACTGGCGCAGCCCGCTTGGCGACAGTTCGACGATGCGCGTCATGTGCCGCAGCAGCGTGCGGTCGTGGCTGATCACGATCAGGCCACCGCGCCAGCGCTGCAGCGCCTCGATCAGGCGCGTGCGGTGGGCGGCGTCGAGGTGGTTGCTGGGTTCATCCAGAATCAGCCCCTCGGCGCCGGACAGGAACGCACCGGCCAGCGCGACCTGCATCGCCTGGCCACCACTGAGCGTGGCCGCCGGCTGTAGCGGATCCAGCGCGGGCAGCCCTAGCAGCTGCCATTGGGCCTGCAGCTGCTCACGGAGGTCCCAGCGCTCACCCACGCGGGTGAAGTCGTCCGGATCCACGCCGCCGGCCTCGATACGGTGCAGGGCGTCGAGCACCGTGCCGACGCCGGCCAGATCGGCGATACGGCCGGCGGGCACGCCGCTGTGCTGCGTGAGCAGGTGCACCGGCCCGCTGCGCAGGACGCGGCCGGCGGTGGGCGTAAGATCGCCACTGAGCAGGTGCGCGAGCAGGCTTTTGCCCACGCCGTTGCGCCCGACCAGGCCGGTCGGGGTGCCGTCGAAGGCGGCGGACAGTTCGGAAAACAGGACCCGGCCGTCGGGCAGGGTATGCGTCACGCGGTCGAGCGTGAGAGCGAATGCGGTCATGCGACCTCCATTGGATGCCAAAGACTCCCCTCCTGCGGAACAGGTGGGTGGAGACGGGCCGTCAGACGACGGCGGCATCAATGGCGCATGTAGGCCTACCTCGGCAACAAAGGCGGCTGGCTGCCGCGCTGCCAGTATAAAACCGCCCGGCGGCAGGGCGATGAACGCCGCCTGCTCAGCAGCTGACGCCGGTCAGCCGGGCGCTGATGAAATCGATGAAGACCCGCAGCTTGGGCAGCACATGGCGGCCGGAGGGCCACAGCAGGTAGAAGGTGCCACAGGCATGGATGCGGTCGGCCATCACCCGCTGCAGGCGGCTGTCGGCCAGTGCCTCGCGCACCGAGTGCTCGGGGATGTAGGCGATGCCGCGCCCGGCCAGCGCGAAGGCCAGCCGCGCTTCGATCGTGTTGCTGACCATCGACACCGGCAGTGCCAGCGGCGCTGCGCCCGGCGTCTGCGGCAGCGGCCACGGCTCCAGCTTGCCGCTGCTGGGGAAGCGGTAGTGCAGGCAGTCGTGGTGCAGCAGGTCCTCGGGCACGCGAGGCGTACCGCGGCGGGCCAGGTAGTCCGGGGACGCGACCAGATAGCGCGGAAACACGCCGAGCTGTCGGGCGCTGAGGCGCGAGTCGGTCGGCGCGCTGACCCGCAGCACGGCGTCGAAGCCTTCCTCGATCACATCCACCAGCCGATCATCGAAATCCAGCTCCAGGCGGATGCCGGGATACGCCGCCATGAACTCGGTGAGCAGCGGCAGCGAGATGTCGCCGACCAGCGGCAGGCTGACCCGCAGCACCCCCGTGGGCGCCTCGGTCTGCTGGACCAGCTCATCGCGGGCGGCGTCACGCTCATCCAGGATGCGCCGGCATCGGACCAGGAAGCGCTCTCCCTCGGCGGTGAGGGTGACGCTGCGGGTGCTGCGATGGAACAACCGCACGCCGAGTGCCTGCTCCAGACGCGACACCGTCTTGCCGGCTGCCGAGGCGGAGATGCCGAGCATGCGGCCGGTCTCGACGAAGCTGCGGGTGTCGGCGACCTGCACGAAGGTCTGCAGGTTGCCAAGGTTGTCCAGGGCTGACATGGGCGCTTGCATGGGAAGAGAGGAGTCACTGTAGCGGCCGGCAGCGCGTGCGGGGGCTGGGAGGGATGCCCAGGGCCGCAACGCTGCGATGCGGGGGCGGCAGGTTCTGGTTCCAGACCTTGCGGGACAGGCATTCGAGCGATTGCGGCCATGCAGCTCCGGAATGTGCGGAGCGTCACCCCGCTGTTTCGACGGCGGCCCAACGCCTACGGTGGCGCTCCCCCTTCCCCTGGTGCCCCGATGTCTGCCCTCACTGACCTTCGCGATCTCTACTCCAACTGCGCTACGGCACCAACGCAGGCGCGCCCATGAGCGGGCACGCGGTCGATTCCAACGCCTTCCCCCTGCCCAACGCCGCCAGCCGGTTGCCCTTCGGCGGGCTGCTCGCCCTGGCCTGCGCAGGCTTCATCACCATCCTCACCGAGGCATTGCCGGCCGGCCTGCTGTCCCCGATGAGCGCCGATCTCGGCGTCAGCCGTGCGCTGGTCGGGCAGTTGGTGACGATCTACGCGCTCGGCTCGCTGGTCGCCGCATTGCCGATGACCGCACTCACCCGGCGCTGGCCACGCCGCCCGTTGATGCTTACCGCGATCGCCGGCTTCGTGGTGGTCAACACCATCACCGCGATGACGCACCACTATGGGCTGATGCTGGTCGCGCGCTTCTGCGCGGGCATCAGTGCTGGCCTGCTGTGGTCGCTGGTGGCCGGCTACGCCAGCCGCATGGTGGTGCCGCAGCTGCAGGGCCGCGCGATCGCCGTGGCGATGGTCGGCACGCCGCTGGCACTGTCGTTGGGCATCCCGGCCGGTACGCTGCTCGGCCAGACCATCGGTTGGCGCTGGGCGTTCGGATTGATGTCGCTGCTCAGTGTCGGCCTGCTGGTGTGGGCGCGGCTGGCGCTGCCCCCGCTGCCGGCCCCGGGCGCGGCGGCGCAGCAACCGCTGGTCAGCGTGCTGCGCCTGCGCGGCATGCGGACCGCCCTGCTGACGATGTTCCTGTACGTGCTGGCGCACAACGTCCTGTACACCTACATCGAACCGTTCGCGGCGCTGTCCGGCGCGGCGGTGTGGCTGGATCGTCTGCTGCTGGTGTTCGGCGTGGCCGCGCTGGTCGGCATCTGGATCACCGGCCTGCTGGTGGACCGCTGGCTGCGCGCGCTGGTGATCGCCAGCACGGTGGCCTTCGCACTCTCGGCAGTGGCGTTCGGCCTGTGGCCGGGCTCGCCGTGGGTGCTGGTGATCGGCACGGTGGTCTGGGGAATCTCCTTCGGTGGCGTCCCCACGCTGTTCCAGACTGCCGTGGCGCGTCGTGCCGACGAGGCCGGGGACATCGCGCAGTCGTTCGTGGTGACCGGCTGGAATCTGGCCATCGCGCTGGCGGGCATCGTCGGCGGCGTGATGCTGGAAACCGTCGGTGAACGCTGGCTGCCAGCGGTCCTGCTGGTGCTGCTGCTGGCCACGTTGATGGTGGTGCTGCGCCAGCCGCGTGCCTGGGCGCCGATCACGCACTGAGCCCAGCCGCCGCACCCGGCAAGGTGGAGCGCGATACCCGGCGCTATGCTGGGGCCGGGTATCGCGACGGGAGCAGCGGGTGCGCAAGGGATTCTTTCGATGGGGTGTGCTGGCACTGCTGTGCCTGGCCGGTATCGCGCACGCGGCCGAGCCGGAGCGGCGCATCGCGCTGACCATCGACGACCTGCCCTGGCAGCGTCTGGACGAACGCGCCGAGCCCGCGCTTGCCGCCCGCCATGCGCAGTTGATCGCGGCCCTGAAGCGGGCCGACGTGCCGGTGGTGGGCTTCGTCAACGAGGTCAAACTCGAGGTGGATGGACGGGTGCAACCTGCGCGCGTGCAGATGCTGCGCGACTGGCGCGATGCCGGGTTCGAGCTGGGTAACCACACGTTCGGCCATGTCGATCTGCACGCGATCGGGCTGGCCGCGTATGAGCAGGACATCCTGCGCGGTGAGATGACGCTGCGCCCGTTGCTGGCCGAGACCGGGCAGACCCCGCGCTGGTTCCGGCATCCCTATCTGCGTGCCGGGCAGTCCCCGGAAGAACGTGCTGCGCTGGGCGTGTTCCTGCAGCAGCACGGCTACCGGATCGCGCCGGTCACCGTCGACAACAGCGAGTGGATCTGGGCGTTCGCCTACGACCGGGTGCGTGATACCGAGGCCGATCCGGTCGCGCGTGAGGCCCGCCTGCGCCAGCTGCGCCGCGGCTACGTGCCGTACATGCTCAACAAGCTGGACTACTACGAGCAGCAGGGGCAGCAGCTGCTGGGCCGGTTGCCTGCACAGGTGTGGTTGATCCACGCCAATGCGCTCAGCGCGGACTGCGTGGAAGAGCTGGTCGCCGCCACGCGCCGGCGCGGCTATCGCTTCATCTCGCTGGAGGCGGCACTGCAGGATCCGGCCTACCAGCATGCCGATGGCTACAACGGCGCCGGGGGCATCAGCTGGATCCAACGCTGGGCGATGGCCGAGGGCAGACCGAAGGCGTTCTACGCTGGCGAGCCGCAGCTACCGGCGTGGGTGATGACGCTGGCGGGGCTGGAGGCCGAATAGGCAGTCGGCTCAGCCGGGCTCGTCGTTGCCGGGTTTCTGCATGTCTTCCGGCGCCTGTCCGTACTGCTGCTTGCGTTGCTGGTGGAAGGCCACGAACTCGTCCGGCGGCAGTGCCCTGGAGAACAGCCAGCCCTGCCCGAACTCCACCTGGCGCGCCTGCAGGTAGGCCAACTGCGCGGGCGTTTCCACGCCTTCGGCCACGGTGAACAGCCCCAGCGTCTTGGCCATGTCGATGATGTGCGAGGTGACCGGGCTGGTGGCGCTGTCGGTCCCGATCGCATCGATGAACGACTTGTCGATCTTCAGCGCATCCAGCGGCAGCTGCTGTAGGTACTGCAGGCTGGAATAGCCGACACCGAAGTCGTCGATCGCCACGCAGTGCCCCATCCGCCGTGCATTGGCCAAGCTGGTACGCGCCCGGCGGATATCGATGAAACCGCGCTCGGTCGCCTCCAGCCAGATCTGCTGGGGATGGATGCCGGTGCCCTGCAGTTTGGTGCTCAGTACCTTCAGCGCCCGTCCGCTGCTGACATCCTCGGCGGCCAGATTGATCGCGATGTGCGCGCTGCGGTCCTGCACCAGCAACGCGCGCATGTCCGTGATCACGTGGTCGATGACCTGGTCGGTCAGCGCCTCGATCAGCCCGGCCTCCTCGGCCAGCGGGATGAACAGATCCGGCCGCACCAGGCTGCCGTCGGGACGACGCCAGCGCACCAGCGATTCGGCGCCCACGCAGATGCCGGTATCCAGCTCGATGATCGGCTGGTAGTGCATGAAGAACTCCCGCCTGCGGACGGCCGTGGCCAGTTCGCCGCGCAGCGACAGCCGCCGTCGCGACAGCCACACCACGCCACCGATCGCCGCCAGCGCGCCCAGCACCCCCAGCGGAATGAACTGCCCGATCTGGTGGCGGAATGCGGCGACCAGATCGGTGCGTGGGGCGGTGGCGATGGCCAGCCATTCCTGGTCCTGCGCGGTGGCATACAGCGTCTGCCCTTCGATACCGCTGGCCGGCTCGCGCAGCAGCCGCTGCAGCAGGGCCTGGTCCTGGATGTCCTGCTGGGCGATCAGCCGTCCGTCGGGGCTGGCGACGGCCAGCCGCACGTTGGGATCGACGATGACATCGATCAACCGCGCCGGGTCCATCAGGATGTCGTAGTGGCCGTAGCTCAGGGCCATCAAGGGCTGCTGCGGCGTGCCGGCGAGCGGACGGATGTCCAGGGTGATGCCGGCGCCCTCGGCGGTGACATAGGCCGGTGGGGGCTGCACGACGCCCGGGTCCATCGGCCCCCACGAGGTGCAGGCCAGCCGGCCGTTCTCGAAGTACCCGATCTGCTCGGCCGAGTGGGTGCGCATCACCAGCCCGCGCATCAGCTGCAGGTGCTCGGGCGAGCAGGGCACCAGGGTGCTGCGATTGAGTTCGCGCAGGGTATTCAACGCGCCCTCGTAGGCGCGGTGCGCGCGCTGCAGGGTGCGCTCGGCGGTGGTCTGCAGCCGCACCTGTTCGAACTCGCTGGCCCGGCTCCAGGTGAAATAGAACACGGTGGCGATCGGCACGAGGGCGCCGAGCAGGGCCAGCAGGATGGTGACGGCGATGATCCGGGCGCGGTTCAAGCAGATCTCGATGCCTCGTCGAAAGGGGGGTCCATGGCAGCCCGGCGGGCCAGGGCAGTCGCGGCCCCGAGCCGCTATATGACCATCAGTGCGCGGGGATTGAAACCAGAGGCTTTGGGATGCCGCTGGGCCAGGCGGCGTGGCCGACGACAGAGCACGGACGAAACCGGCCGTTTCCGTCACCCGTCCCTGCCGCCGGACACCTGGGTCGCGCGGGTGATCAGCCCGGTATTCACCTTCGGTTCGCGCCTTCGGCCGGATGATCGCGCCGCACCCTTCCGTGCCCCGATCCGAGCCTGATGAATCCGACCTTGCCTGCCGCGTTGGCCCTGGTGTCGTTGCTGCTGCCTGGCCTGGCATCGGCGCGCACGGTCTATCGCTGCGTGCAGAGCAACACCGTCAGCCTGGCCACGGCGCCAGAGCCGGGCTCGAAATGCACCCCGCAGCAGATCGACGACAACGCGGTGCAGACCCCCAACCTGTGGGGCAACATGGGCATCTTCAGCGGCACCCTGTACGAACGTGAGCAGGACGGTGCACTGGTCTACTCCACCCGCAACCTGCCGGGCTCGCGGGTGTTCCTGAAGTTCACCGTGGCCACGCCCCCGGGTGAGCCGGCGCACGAAGGGCTGGGCAAGGTCGGCACGCCGCAGTTGAACCGGCACGCCAAGCAGTTCAAGGCGGCAGCCAAGGCCACCGGTGTGGACGATGCCTGGCTGCGTGCGATCGCCCATGCCGAGAGCAATTTCGATGCCGGTGCGATCTCGCCCAAGGGCGCGCAGGGCGTGATGCAGCTGATGCCCGATACCGCGACCGAATACGGCGTGGCCGATCCGCTCTCGGCCGAGCAGTCGATCAGTGGCGGTGCGCGTTACATGAAGGCGCTGCTGCGGCGCTACAAAGGCGACCGCGTACTTGCTGCGGCCGCGTACAACGCCGGGATCGGTGCGGTGACGCGCTACAAGGGCGTGCCCCCGTATGCCGAGACGCTGGCCTATGTGGAAAAGGTCAGCGCGTTGTACGTGCGCTACCGCGAAGCGATGGGGTTCAAGGTGGAGACGCCGGCGAAGTAGGGCGGAGCATCAATGTGTGATGCCCGCACTGGACAATGCGCGGTGCCGAGCATCAGTCGTTGTACAGCGCATAGGTCTCCACGCGACCCACCTTGTTCACCGCGGCCTGGACGTCGGTCCGCTGCGCGAAGTGTTTCCAGCGTGCCTGGAACGCCACTTCACCCGGCAGCCGCGGCGACATCCGGAAGCTCTGCATTTCCAGCAGAGCCGCACCTCGCTCTGTGGGATCGGCGAGTCGGGCGAGCAGTGTGGCGGCGGCCTCGTCCAGCCGGTTGTCGGCGATGAGTGAGGTCATGTAGATGCCCGGGGTCTGCTGACGGTTTGCAGACAGTACCTCGCGTGCACCCTGTGCAGCTGTGCTGTCGCCCACCTGCAGCGCAGCCATCAGATTGATCAGTTGCCGTGCGCCTTCACCGTAGGCATTGAGCTCTTTCAGATCGCGCACCGTCTCCCGGGCCATCGAGGGGCGCAGCATTACCGCATACAGGTACGCCAACCCGAGCGGCTGGTCAGCCAGGCCACTGTCTTCTGCCATGCGGACGGCAAGCACCTGGGTATCGAGAGCGGCGTCGTTCTGCCCCAACTGGCGCTGCGCCCGGCCGCGAAGCTCCAGCATCCAGCCTACCGAGCGCGCCTCATCGCCCTTCGGCAGGGTAGGGGCCGTCGGCGCGTAGTCGGCCAGCGACTGGGTCATGCCGATGACGTCCTGCGGCTGGCCCGCGACCAGCAGTGCAAAGGCGAGTTCGACCGCGGTGTCGTTAATGCCGGGCGCAAGCATGGTGGCCACCCGCAACCGATCGATCTGGCGTTGCGCCGCACCCACGGGGTCAACGCGAGGCGTGCCGCGCTCAAGGTGTCGGTCGAAACGCTTGTCGCTGCGCAGCATCACCAGCGGGAAAGGCTCGTCCACACGCGCCAGCGTTTCGCTCACCTTGTCATGCTGCCCGGCCTCGACCTGCAGCGTGGCCAGGGTGACCCAAAGCTCGCCGGGCTCGAGGTCATCACTCTTCCAGCCGTGGTCGAACAAGCCCTGCAACAACGGCAGGCGCGTAGCCGGCATGTCTTTGAGCAGCCTATCGAGATGCCAGACCAGATCTTTGGGCAGGTCCGGCGCACCCTCGGAATCTGCGATCCCGCGGATGACATTGTTCGCCGATGCCTGGACTTGCTCGTTCGCCAACTGGCCAGCGGCCAGCAGGAAACGCGCGTCGGCATTACGGGGATTGATCGACAGCGCGGTCTGCAGGCGCCGTTCGGCAAGCTCAACCTGCTTCTGCTCGCCTGCGACCAGTGCAGCGTTATGCCAGGCATGACTGCGTTGCACATCGTCCAGGGTGGCAAGACGGGGATCGTCCAGCAGCTGTTCGAAGGCGATGGCCGCGCCGAGGGTATCGCCACTGATGGCCTGATCGGTGGCCGCCGACAGCTCCGCCAGGAAGGCCAACTTCGTGGCGGCCGGGTGGCTCACAGCCGCCTCCGCGGCGTCATGCGCTGCCACGCCGGCAACAGGGGCGACGCACAGCGAGAACAGCAGGGGCAGAGCAGAGCCGGTGCGGCGGGTCATGCGGTACATCCTTCCTTGGCGTCAGCCCTGATTGGAACCGGAACGTGGCGTCCACACAAGGCGCTGTGGTCATGCAGGGTTTGCAGGCACGCCACGAGCCGCTAAGGTCGGGTCCCCAACAGCAGCAGGGAAGGACAGCGATGACGCGCGGACGATGGGCAATGGTGGTGCTGATAGCAGCGCTGATGGCGGCGGCCTTGTCATGGACTTTCCTGCGCGAACCGGCCGCGCCCGCGCCGCCGCCGAGCCCGGTGGCGACCGTGCTCGGCTGGACGCCGCAGTTCAGCGTGCTGGCCGGCGACGGTGTCGGCGGCAGCACGGAAGGCCCTGCCGCCCAGGCGCGCTTCGGCGATCCGTACGGCCTGGCCGTGGATGCGCACGGCGTGGTCTACATCGCCGATGCCGGCGACAACAACCGCATCCGCCGCGTCCACCCTGACGGCCGCGTGGACACGCTGGCCGGGCACGGCGAGGGCTGGCGCGACGGCGCCGCGTTGCAGGCGCAGTTCAATACACCGTCCGGCATCGCGTTGGATGTAGTCGGCAACGTCTACGTCGCCGACACCGGCAACCATGTGATCCGTCGCATCGCGGTGGACGGCACCGTGAGCACGCTGGCCGGTGATGGCCAGCGGGGCTTCGTCGATGGGCCGGCCGCGCAGGCGC
The DNA here is from genome assembly GCF_003751305.1 of Stenotrophomonas rhizophila. Classification (GTDB taxonomy): domain Bacteria; phylum Pseudomonadota; class Gammaproteobacteria; order Xanthomonadales; family Xanthomonadaceae; genus Stenotrophomonas; species Stenotrophomonas rhizophila_B. The sequence continues at coordinate 135,382 of NZ_RJKV01000004.1, read as the reverse complement.
GCTTCGATGGGCCGATGGGCTTGGCCGTGGACGCCGACGGCCGCGTGTACGTGGCCGATACCTACAACGACCGCATCCGCGTCATCGAGACCGATGGGCGGGTGCATACCGTCGCCGGTGGCGAGCGCCCAGGGCTGATGGAGGGCATCGGTGCGGCCACCCGCCTGGATACGCCGGTGGCGCTGGCGTTGGATCCGCAGGGCACCCTGCTGATCGCCGACCTGTTCAACAACGCGATCCGCCAGCTTGCGCCGGATGGCACGCTGAGCACCCGCGTGGCCGATGGCGGCCTGCTCAGTGGTCCGCTGTCGTTGGCGGTGACCCACGACGGGGTGATCTATGCCAGCGACATCAACGGCAAGGTGGTACAGATCTCGGCGCAGGGTCATCAGCTGGCCTTGGCCGGCGTACCGCCGCAGCCGCGCTTCGCCCGGCCGACCGCACTGGCACTGGATGCCGAGGGCGGGCTGTACCTGGCCGATGCCGCGTCCTACCGGGTGCACCGGCTGCGTGCGCTGGCGGCAGGAGCGACTGCACCGCCGGCGCTGATCGGCCCGGCGCCGGACGCGCCGCTGCCGCAGACCGCCGGTCGTTGGCCGCTGGCCCCGCAGGACGGCTGGCATGAAGTGGTCGGCACGTTGGGTGAGGTGCGCGGCGACTTCAAGGGTGAGAGTCGCCACCACCTGCACGGTGGCTTCGACATCCGCGGCGATGTCGGCCAGCCGGTGCTGGCGATTGCCGACGGCAAGGTGGATACGCCGTTCGCGGCGTGGTCGGTCGGCGGCCAGGCCGAAGGCCTCTCGCTGGGCCGGCTCAAGTACATCCACATGAAGGTTGGCCGTGACCCGCGCGATCGTCCGTTCGATCCGCGCTGGCAGCAGCTGTTCGGTGAGCAGGGCAAGCTCGAGCGCATCCGCGTGCGTCGCGGCACCCGTTTCGCCGCCGGTGAAGCGCTGGGCAGCATCAACCGCATGGCGCATGTGCACCTGAGCGTGGGCGCCAGTGGCTTCGAGCGCAATGCGGTGGCGCTGGGCTTCACCGGTTACGCCGACACCTTCGCGCCGCGCATCACCGAGGTCGCCGTGCTGGACGATCTGGACCAGCCGATCAAGGCCGGTGCCGATGGCCGCGTTGCGATCCCCCGGCAGGGTCCTGGCGTGCAGATCGTGGTGGAGGCGTGGGACCAGGTGGATCGCAATCTGCCACGGCGCCGGCTGGGGCTGTACCAGGTCGGCTATCAGGTGCTGGATGGCCAAGGCCAGCCGCTGGCCGGCTACGAGCAGCCGCGCTTCAACATCGTGTTCAACCGGATGCCGCGCGAAGACAGCGCCACGCGCGTGGCCTACGCACCGGACAGTGGCATCACCGTGCATGGCAGTGCGGTCACACGGTTCCGCTACCTGGTCACCAACACCGTGCGCGATGGGCTGGTCGAGACAGGGCGCTGGCAGCCCGATGCGTTGCCAGCCGGCGACTACATCCTGCGTGGCAGTGCGCGCGACTACAGCGGCAACGAAGCGATCGGGCCGCGCGATCTGAAGATCACGCTGCTGCCCTGAGCAGGATCAGGCGCCGACGCGCACGCGCTCGGCGTCCATGTCGGCCAGCGGGCGCACCTCGATGCTGCCGAAACGCGACCACGGGAACTGCTGGGCGATGCGCATCGCCTCGGCGTGGTCCGGCGCGTTGATCAGATTGAAGCCGGCCAACAATTCGTGGGTCTCGGCGAACGGGCCATCGGTGATCCGGGCCTGACCCTGGCGCACGCGCACCGTGCGCGCGCTGTCGACCGGCTCCAGCTTCTGCGCAAGCACCAGCGTGCCCTCGGCCTGCAACCGGTCGGCGTGCTGCAGGCAGTCGTGCATCAGGCGGTCGTACGCGTCGGCGGGCAGGGTCTGCAACAGAGCCTCGTCGATGTAGATCAGCAGAAGAAATTGCATGGCCGGACCGGGGTGGGCGGGGGAATCGGCATGATGCCCCAGCCCGCGCCCGCGGCGTGTTGCAACGCCGCAGCGGTGCCCTGTTCAGCGATGGAAAAAAAGATCGGTCGGGCCTGTCGATTTCCGCCCCGCTGGCACGTTGTATCCAGTGAACGGCCCGGGTTACGGGCTGGCACACAGGAGCATCCCGTGAAAGTCATGGTACTGGTCAAGGCAACCGCGGCCACCGAGGCCGGTCAACTGCCGAGCGAGCAGGAGATCCGCGCCATGGGCGCCTACAACGAGCAGCTGGTCCAGGCCGGGATCATGCTGGCCGGCGAGGGCCTGCACCCGACCTCTCGCGCCCGACGGGTGGCGTTCGGCAGCGAAGCACCGCGGGTCATCGACGGCCCGTTCGCTGACACCCGCGAGCTCGTCTGCGGGTTCTGGCTCTGGCAGGTGCGCTCGCTGGACGAGGCCACCGAATGGCTCAAGCGCGCCCCGTTCGCGCCGGGCGATGTGGTCGAGCTGCGCCCGATCCTCAGCGCCGAGGATTTCGGCGAGGCCTTCACCCCTGAATTGCAGGCGCAGGAACAGCGTCTGCGCGAGCAGATTGGCAGCACCGACTGATCCCCCCGCATCCCTGGAGCATTCCCATGAAACTGATTCCGTTCCTTGGCTTCAACGGCAAGACCCATGAGGCCATGGCCTTCTACGCACAGGTGCTCGGCGGCAAGGTCACCTCGGAGATGAAGTATCGCGATATGCCACCGATGGAGAGCCAGGAGGGCTGTGGCGAGATGCCGCCGGAAACACTGGACCACGTCGCGCACAGCCAGCTGGAGGTGGGGTCGGCGGTCCTGATGGCGGCCGATGGCCCATCTTCCGAGGGGCAGGGCGGGACGACGATCAATATCGAGGTCGACTCGATCGACGAAGCCGAGCGCGTGTTCAAGGCGCTGGCCGACGGGGGTGAGATCAAGATGCCGATCACCGAAACCTTCTGGGCCCATCGCTGGGGCTTTCTGATCGACCGCTACGGCAAGCCGTGGATGGTCAACTGCATGAAGCAGCCCTGAGCCCGGACGGGCGCGATGGCCCCCCGCCGCGCCGCTTGTACCCGCGTCGCGCCGGTGGTCTGATCAGCCGCATGGACACGGCACTGACGCAACGACTGGAGACGATCTGGCGCATGGAGTCGCCAGTGTTGACCGCTCGCCTGACCCGCCTGCTTGGCGGCGATGTCGGCCGTGCCGAAGAGCTGGTCCAGGACACCTGGCTGGCCGCGCTGGAGCGCTGGCCCAGCCAGGGTGTGCCGGACAATCCCGGAGCGTGGCTGATGACCACTGCGCGCAACCGCGCCATCGATGTGCTGCGCCAGCACCAGCGCGTCGCCGGCCAGCATGCGCAGTACGGCAGCGAGCTGGAGCCGCTGCCATTGCCAGCGCCGGACGACAGCGACGCGCTGGAAGACGATATCGGCGATGACCTGCTGCGGTTGATGTTCGTCGCCTGCCATCCGGTGCTGGCTGCCGATGCGCGCGTGGCATTGACGCTGCGGCTGCTCGGCGGGCTGACCACGGAGGAGATCGCGCGCGCCTTCCTCGCCCCCGAGCCGACCATCGCCCAGCGCATCGTTCGCGCCAAGCGCACGCTGGCGCAGAAGCAGGTGCCGTTCGACGTGCCGCGCCAGGCGGCGCTGCCAGAGCGGTTGGCCTCGGTGCTGGAGGTGGTCTACCTGATCTTCAACGAAGGCTATGCGGCGAGTGCAGGCGATGACTGGATGCGCCCGGCGTTGTGCGATGAAGCGCTCCGGCTGGGCCGCGTGCTGGCCAGCCGGCTGCCGACCTGGCCGCAGGTGCAGGGCCTGCTCGCGTTGATGGAACTGCAGGCATCGCGCACCGCCGCGCGGACGGATGCGACCGGCACACCGATCCTGCTGCCGGACCAGGACCGGACGCGCTGGGACTGGCTGCAGATCGCCCGTGGGCAGTCGGCCCTGCAGCAGGCGGTGGCGCTGGGAGGAAGCGACGATCCGTATGTAGTGCAGGCGGCTATCGCCGAGTGCCATGCGCGCGCGCGTCGCGCCGAAGAGACCGACTGGGCACGGATGGCGGCGCTGTACGCGCGGCTTGCGCAGGTGCAGCCCTCTCCAGTGGTGGAGCTCAATCGTGCCGTTGCCGTGTCGCGGGCGCAGGGCGCGGCGGCGGCGTGGCCGCTGGTCGAGCAGCTCAATGCCGATGCACGTCTGCGCGACTATGCTCCGCTGGCCGCAGTGCAGGGTGATCTGCTGGTCCAGCTCGGCCGTGTTGCCGATGCGCGGGCGGCATTCGAGCGGGCGGCGGCGCTGACCGCAAATGGCCCCGAACGTGCGCTGTTGTTGGCCCGCGCGGGTGCGCTGTCGCAAGGCTGATGCAATCTCATCTTGTCGGTCTGCATGGTTGCGGCTATCGTTGCGCCCTTCACAAGCATGACTGGGGCTGACCCCCGGTCAGCAACCACAGGGACAAAGGCTGATGCCGTCAGGGAAGAAACCGCCACGCGCGATGCGCGCGTGGATGCTGCTGTGCGTGTTCCTCATCACCCCGTTCGCGCATGCGGCCGACAAGGCGCAGCAGGCGTACTGGGCTGGCTTCGCCTATACCGGCGAGCAGGCTGCCCGCAGCAAGGTTGCGCCGCATAGCACCCGGGTCATCGACCAACGCGGCGCCGAGGCACTGAACCAGCAGCTCGCCAGTGCCCTGCGCCGCCAGCCGCCCGTCCACCTGCAGCTGATCAGCGACCAGCTTGCCAAGCTGGATGGCACCACCAGCGCCACCGTGCTCGCCGCGGCGCTGGACCGTGAACTGGTCTCGGTCGAACCGATCGGCGACCAGTACAAGGTGCTGGTGGAGGTGGCACTGCAGGCGCTGTTCTTCGATTTCCGCGAGCGCCAGGTCATCGCCTCCTACCCGGTAACGCTGCAGCGTATCGACCTGCAGGACGACCGCCCGTCCGAAGGGGATATCGACGCGATCATCGCCGATCTGCTCTACGGCACTGCCGCCACCGCACTGCCGCAGGTGCTCGCACAGACCCTGGCCAACGCGCAGCTTCCCAACGCTTCGATGCGGCGGCTGCAGGTGGGTGGGGTGACCTTGTCCGATGCAGCCCGGGCCAAGCTGCCCGACCCTGCGATGGAAGCCACGCTGCGTGCCACGCTGGCCCATGAGCTGTCCAAGACGCTGTCATCCAACACTGGCATCGGCTTGCTGCCGCCGGCTACCGGCGAGGCGATCGGCGGTGCGATGGCCGCGCGCTTTGCCGACGGCAAGGTGTATCAGCTCAAGATTCCCGAACCCGATTACGTGGTCACGCTGACCCTCGACGCGATGAAGAGCGGCGTCGTCAATGAAACCGCGGCCATGAAGACGATGCTGTTCGGCGCGTTCTTCCAGGTGAAGGTGACCGAGCCCTTCTCCGGCAAGGTGTATTTCGACCAGTCCCTGCGCAAGGGCGCCACCAAAGTGGTGCCGGTCACGCAGTGGCGGGTGGACCAGTGGTCGGCCAACTACGAAACCGTGTTGGCCGGCTTTGATGCTTTCGCTGGCGCTGCTGCCAAACGGGCCGATTCGCGCGCCTGGCTGGATGAGCAGAAGCCGGGCGGACGCCCCCTGCAACAACAGATCCAGGCCCTCCAGGAGTTGATCAAGTCATGTCGCTGATTCGTGCTGTACTGCTGATTCTCATTGCACTGATGGTCACCGCGCCGGTCGCGGCGCAGACCGCCAGTTCCCGCGGCATGGGCTCGGCCAGCTATGGTCTGCGCCTGAGTGCCGATACCCGTGCGCAGGCGCTGAACAAGGCCAAGGTCAACGCGCTGGAGGCCTACATCGCCGAATCCGGCGCAGCCAAGCTGCGCCTGTTCGAGTCGCGCCGCCCGGAGTTCATCGGCGAGATCGACCGCTTCGTGCTCTCCACCGTGACCCTGTCGGAGAACGAGGACAAGAAGGCCAAGACCTACACGATCAGCGTCCGCGCCGAGATCAACACCACGCTGCTGCAGACCAAGCTGGATGCCGGCTCTGCCGTGGCCGGCGCACGCAGCAATGAGCGCTCGCTGCTGACCTTCCTGTTCATGGCGCGCTCGCAGGACACCGTGCAGTCGTTCCAGGACAAGGAATACCGCCGCGTGGACGCCAGCCGCAGCTACGACGAGAACACCCGCGAAGGCGATTCGTTCCGCGGCAACTCGGTCAGCACCAACGGCAGCGTCAACCAGAACGCCTCGGTGTCGGTGACCAGCGGCGGCAGCACCACCGCGCGCAGCGACACCATCAGCTGGAAGGTCGCCAACGCCGCCGAGGTCAACACCGCGATGACCGGCGCCTTCAGCAGCGCCGGCTATGAAGTGGTTGAAGCCGAGTACGTGGAAGGCGAAAGCCGCGGCCTGCTCAGCATCGAACGCATCCGCAAGGACTTCAGCACCGGCAATGATCTGTCCGCTGCGACCCTGCGCGATACCGCCAACGGGATCCGCGCTGCGAACATTCCGTACATCGCCGTGGGCACGCTCGACATCGGCATGCGCGATCGCGATCCGGCCTCGGGCAATACCCGCGTGTACGTCACGGTGACCGGCAAAGTGCTGGACGTTACCGGCCGCTTCCCGCGCACCGTTTCTTCGGTCGGCCCGGTGCAGTACGCCGGCCTGGGCCCGAACGAAACCGTCGCCCGTACCAATGCGCTGCGCGAAGCCGCCGAACAGGCCGCGCAGCAGATGATCAACGAGCTGAACGTCAAAGCCGTTCGCTGACGCCGTGCGGCGCATTACGGTGCGCCGCCACACAGACACTCTTCCCCTCCTCAGGACTATTCCCATGATCCGTAACACCGTCATCGCACTGGCCATCGCCGCTTCCTTCGCCGCCCCGGCGCACGCCCAGCTGGGCAAGCTGAAGGGCCTCGTCGGCGGCGCGACCGCTACCGAAGCCAGCGCCGCCGGCGCCCCGGATGAAGCCGCGCAGGACGCCCTGGTCCGTCGTTTCGTCGCCTCGCAGTCGCATTCGCTGGCTGCCCAGACCTCCTTCGCCAAGGCCTTTGGCCTGGCCGAACAGGTGCAGCTGCTGGAAGCCGAGCGCCAGGCGCTGTCCTCCGGCGCAGTGGACGTGAGCAAGATGAAGAAGTCGGTCTCGGTCAGCGAAGCCGCCCAGGCTGCCATTGATGAGCGCGTTGCCGCACAGCCCGAACTCAGCGCCGAATCCAAGCAGTACTACACCGACGGCCTGGTCTCGCTGCTCGCCTCCGCTGCCGAAGGCCAGAAGCTGAGCGGCGAAGCCAACAACTTCGCCAGCGGCATGAAGAACCTGGGTCCCGCGCAGCTGGCCACTGTCGGCCGCAAGCTGGTCGCCGGTGCGTGGGTCGCCAAGGAATCGCCGGGCTACCTGAAGGGCCTGTACGACACCTCCAAGTCGGCGATGACCTTCGCCCGCGCCAGCAAGATCAAGGTGCCGGGCAACGCCGATTCGATGCTCGACGGCCTGAACTGATCCGGGACGGCCACGCATGCAGATCTCCACACGCCTGCTGAGCTTGGCCATCGCCGCCACCCTGCTTGCCGCCTGCGGCAAGCGGGAGGCGCCGGTGGACGAGCCCGCCAGCAAGGCCGAATCGAAGATGGCCGCGACCGCACCGGCCGATGCCGAGCCCTTGCGCGGTTCCCCCGATTTCGGTGGCACCACCCAGGTCGCGCGTGAAGCCGACGGTATCGGCAGCACGCCGGAACTTGCTGTCCTGGCGGCCCTGCAGTCGGCCGTGGCGCAGGTCAACGGCGTCCGCGTCGCCAGCCAGATGCAGACGCTGCGCGCCGGTCTGGATGTCGATGTCGACGGTCACCACGTCGGCAGCATCGACGCCACCGCCTTCGCCCAGCAGGCGATCGCCGCCTCGCAGGGCGCCGTGCTCGGCTACGAGATTCTTTCGCAGGAAGAAATCAGCCAGCTCGACGAGGAAGTGATCGAGCGGGTGCGTGCCAGCGATGCCGGGTTCTCATATTCCGCGTCAGCGTCGGCCAGTGGCTCGGCACAGGCGCAGGCCGAAGCGAGCGGGCAGGGCGGTTCGGCATCGGCCAGCGTCAAGGAAAGCTACAAGGAAAACGCGAAGGTCGATGCCAAGCGGGGGGCGAGTTCGTATGAATCCGACGTCAGCCACCGCCGCCTGCGCAGCTATTGGAAGGTGCGTATCCGCGCCGATATCGCCAAGTACCGCGCGCCGGACGAGCAGGGCCGACCCAAGATCGTCGTCGCGCTGCCGCACGTGCGCTCGGGTACCTATGCCGTCGGCGATGGCCGGGTAAGCAGCGAGGAAGTGGCCCGTGCGATCCGCGCGCGCTTGTCCGACACGCTGACCCAGACCAAACGCTTCATCGTGCTGGACCGCGAGTTCGGTGACGAGATGCAGGCCGAGATCGATCACATCAACAGCGGCAACGTGCGCCTGCAGGACACCGCACGCCTTGGCCAGCAGCTGGCGACAGATCTGATCCTGATCCCGAGCATCGAGCGTTTCGAGTACCCGCGCAGCGTGCGTCAGCTGCGCATGTCCGACCGCCAGGTGAGTTCGTACTCCGGCGGCGGCCGCATCACCCTGCGGTTGATCAACGCGGCCACCGGTGAAGTAGTGATGTCCGACAGCTTCGATCACCAGCTGGCGTCGACCGGCCCGAGCACGCTGCCGCGCGTGGTGGACGGCAAGGGCATGGCGGCCACCATGATGGATTCGCTGTCCGGCCAGATCGGGACCGCGATCATCACCGAGATCTTCCCGGTATCGGTGGTGTCGATGCGTGGCGACCAAGTGGTGCTGAGCCAGGGCGGCGAATCGCTGCAGGTGGGTCAGCGCTGGCAGGCGGTGATGCTCGGCGAGGCCCTGAAGGACCCGCAGACCGGTCGCTCGCTGGGGCGCAATGAGACCCCGTGCTGCACGATCCGCATCGATCGGGTGGCTGCGCAGACCTCCTACGGCACCATCGAAGCAGGCGCGGATCTGGCGGGGGCAGGTTTCCGTCCGGGCGCCATTGAACTGCGCAGGCAGGCCGGTGCGGCCAAGCCGGCGGCCCCCGCCGCAGCAGCATCGGGCGACAGCAAGGCACCGGCCCGTGCGGCCAGGCCGGCCGCAGCCGCCAAGCCGGCGGCACCGGCAGAAGATCCGAACTGGTGATGGACGGCGCCGGGCCTTGCCCGGCGCCTCTCCAGCGGCGGCATCGCCTACACTCGGGAACTTGGTTTGGTCCCGTGTGGAGAGAGCGATGAAGCGAGTAGTCCTGAGCGTGCTGGCCCTGTCGGTGTCCGGCGCCCTGATGGCGGCAACGCCCAAATTCGATGGCGCGCGGATCTCCGCCGATGTCAAGGAACTGGCCTCCGATGCCTATGAAGGCCGCTCGCCGGCCACGGCCGGTGAAGAAAAAACCGTTGCCTTCCTGAGCAAGCAGTTCGCAGCGGCCGGCCTGCAGCCGGGCGGCGACCTCAAGGACGGCAAGCGCCTGTGGACCCAGGCCGTCCCGCTGCTCAAAGGCGATATCGTCGGCAGCCCGAGCCTGTCGCTGAGCAGCAAGGGCACGCCGCAGACGCTGAGCCAGGGCAAGGAAATCGCCGTGCGCGCCGCCATGAACGGTGCCAGCGAAGTAGATATCAAGAACGCGCCGCTGGTCTTCCTCGGCTACGGCGTCAAGGCCGGCGAGCGCAACTGGGACGACTTCAAGGGCGTGGACCTGAAGGGCAAGATCGCGGTCGTGCTGATCAACGATCCGGACTTCGAGACCGGCCAGGGCGATTTCGACGGCAAGGGCATGACCTACTACGGCCGTTGGACCTACAAGTACGAAGAAGGCGCGCGCCAGGGCGCCCTCGGTGTGCTGATCGTGCACGAGACCGCACCGGCCTCGTATGGCTGGGCCACCGTGGCCGGTTCCAACACCAACACCATGTTCGACGTGGTCCGCGACAATCCGGCCGAAGCGCATCCGCTGCTGGAAGGCTGGATCCAGCGCGAACTGGCGGTGGAACTGTTCAAGCGCTCGGGCCTGGATTTCGAGGCGCTCAAGAATCAGGCGCAGACCCGTGACTTCACGCCGGTCGAGCTGAAGGGCGAGACCTTCTCGGCCAAGTACGCGGTCAAGACCGAGGTGATCACCTCGCACAACGTGGCTGCGCGCCTGGAAGGCAGCAAGCATCCGGACGAGACCGTGATCTACAGCGCGCACTGGGATCACATCGGGGTGGGCAAGCCGGACGCGAACGGTGACACCATCTTCAACGGTGCGCTGGACAACGCCAGCGGCACCGCCTCGCTGGTCGAGCTGGCCCGCGGCTTCGCCAAGGCCAAGCGCCCGGAGCGTTCGGTGCTGTTCCTGGCCGTCACCGCCGAGGAAAAGGGCCTGCTCGGCTCGGAGTATTACGCCAGCCACCCGCTGTATCCGCTGGGCAAGACCGTGGCGGTGATCAACATGGACGGCATGGCGCCCTTCAGCCCGTCGCGTGATTTCGGCATCTATGGTTCGGCCAAGCTGGAACTGCTGGACCAGCTCAAGGACGTCGCCAAGGGCTGGGACATCCGCTACACGCCGGACCCGAAGCCGGAAGCCGGCCTGTTCTTCCGCTCCGATCACTTCCCGTTCGCCAAGCGCGGCGTGCCGGCGGTGTCGTACTCGGCGGGCCAGGATTGGGTGGACGGCGGCGTCGCCGCTGGCAAGGCGGCGTCGGATGACTACACCGCCAAGCGCTATCACCAGCAGGGCGACGAGTGGCAGCCGGACTGGACCTTCGCCGGTGCCTCGCGCGATCTGGAAGTGCTGTACACGCTGGGCAACCAGCTGGCCAATTCGCGGGCCTGGCCGAACTGGAGTGAAGACGCCCAGTTCCGCGCCCCGCGTGACGCCAGCGCCGCCGAGCGGAAGTAGTGCCGGCCACCGGCCGGCTTCAATCCCCCAAATGCCGCCTTCGTCGCATGCCGCTTGTTCCCCGTGGCGGCAGGGCTATGCTCGCCTCACTCCCTATGTGATGACGCCGCCGTGTTCGCCAGCCTCTCCCTGATCTTCCGCATTCTGTTGGCCTGGGCCGCCGCCATCGTGGTGGCGGGGTTCGTCTGGAGTGGCTTCTTCCACGGCATGGACGAAGGTCCGGGCTGGGTGTTCGGCTTGCTGGCCCTGTTCGTGATGGTGACCGCCCTGGGCAGCTGCATTGCCCATATCCGCCGGGTCCAACACGCCGCCGGGCGGCTGGACGCGGCCACCCTGTCCAGCCGCCAGCGTCGGCAGATCGAGGTGCCGATGGATGCCGGCCCCGCCTTCGCCTTGGTCGAAGCCGCCATCGCCGAGCTGCCGCGGGTGGAGGACATCGAAAGCGCACCCGGCAGCCTGCAGGTGCGGGCCTACGTGCGCCGCGTGGATCCCTACAACGGCCGCCCAGCGTCCCGCTGGAACCTGCCTGCGCGGCTGGCGATCAAGCGCAACAGCGTGCTCGCCACGGTCACGCCGGGGCAGGGCACCTGCAGTGTGACCCTGCTGTTCGAGCCCGATGCCGGCGTATGGGCCGATCTGCTGGCCGTCGACGAAGGCAGCAACCATGAGAACGCCGAAGCGGTCGGCCGCGCGATCACCCGCCGCGTGGCCGAGCAGCGCCGCGATGAGCAGGCCGCCGCCGAGCAGACCGCGACCGAGAAGGAACTGTCGGTGGCCAAGCTCAACCTGCTGCATGCCCAGGTCGAGCCGCACTTCCTCTACAACACGCTGGCCAACGCGCAGGTGCTGACCCGCACCGATCCGCCGCGCGCGGACCAGATGCTGGGGCACCTGATCCAGTACCTGCGCAGCTCGCTGCCCAGCGTGGACGAATCGATGTCCACCTTGGGGGTGGAGCTGGAACGCACCCAGGCGTACCTGGAAATTCTCAAGATCCGCATGGGCGCGCGCCTGGCCCTGCAGGTGGATGTGCCGCCGGCACTGACCAGCGTGCCGCTGCCCTCGATGGCCCTGCAGACCCTGGTCGAGAATGCGATCAAGCACGGGCTGGAACCCAAGCCGGGCGGTGGCACGGTATGGATCATCGCGCGCGCCTTCGACGATCATGTCACCCTCACCGTGGCCGATGATGGCCTCGGCTTCGGGCAGGGTACCAGTGGCACCGGCATCGGCTTGAAGAACCTGCGCGAGCGGCTGCGCCTGACCTGCGGTGAGCGCGCCGGCGTGGCCATCGTGTCCAATTTCCCCAGCGGCGTGGCAGCGACCATCACCCTGCCGCGCGACGCCCGCGAGGCGATCCATGCAGCTTGATGCCCTCATTGCCGAAGACGAAGACCTGCTCCGCCAGTCGCTGGTGACCCAGCTGCAGCGGTTGTGGCCGGAGCTGCGGCTGGTGGCCGAATGCGAGGATGGCGCCAGTGCGCTGGAGCGCCTGGCCGAGCTGAAGCCGGACCTGGCCCTGCTCGACATCCGCATGCCGGGCATCACCGGCATCGAGGTGGCCCGCGCGCTGCCCGAGATCAGCCCGCGCACCCAGGTGGTGTTCGTCACCGCCTACGACCAGTACGCCATCGATGCCTTCGAACAGGGCGCGATCGACTACCTGCTCAAGCCGGTCAGCGATGATCGCCTGCTGGCCACGCGCGAGCGGATCCTGGCCCGCATGCAGCTGGGCCGACCGGACAGCGGGATGCTCGAGCAGTTGCTGCAGCGCCTCGGCAATCAGCCCGCCGCCGCATCGAGCGCGCCGCCCCTGGCCTGGATCACGGCCAGCAACGGACGCGACACGCAGCTGATCATGCTCGAAGACGTGATCTACTTCCGTGCCGACAGCAAATACACCACGGTGGTCACTGAGCAGGGTGAAAGCCTGCTGCGCACCTCGCTGCGCGAGCTGCTCGACGCACTCGATCCACAACGGTTCCGCCAGATCCACCGCTCCACCATCGTGAACATGAAGGCGGTCGCCGCGGTCACCCGCGATGACACCGGCCGCGGCCAGCTGCGACTGAAGCATCGCGCCGAAGTGCTCAACGTCAGTCAGCCCTTCATGAGTCTGTTCCGCGGGATGTAACGCGCCTTCTCTTTCGTCTGGAGCCTGCCATGCGTATCGCCGTTGTCGCCAGTCTCTGCGTGTTGATGCTGGCTGCCTGCCAGCAATCGAGCAACACCTCCGTCACCCGCATCCGCGCCAACGGCGTGGATACGCTGTACAGCAAAACCACGGTCGACAACGGCGTGGCCAATTTCGACTGCATCGCCAGCAGCAGCGGCCACTGCCATTACCTGGTGCTGGATGCGCGCTGCACAAAGGACACCGACTGCTCCTATCCGCCGCTGCACCGGTTGGCAGTGGCGGTGGGCAAGACCGAGCAGATGGCCGGGCTGCCGGCTGGGTTCCAGCACTGCGTCAGCGCAGTCCAGAAAGAACAATGCCACCGTGAGTGATCACGGTGGCATCGTGGCTCCCCCCTCATTTCGATAGGGTCAGAACGCGGGTTGCAGATGCAGGTTGGTACCGTTGGGCTGCTCGCCGACATGGTTGAGCTGGCCGACCAGCTCGGTGTGCTGCTTCATCCGGCCGATCTCGCGCATGATGCGGATGTCCTCGTGGCGCAGCTCGCGCTTGGCGCTCACGGCCTGCTTGTAGTCCAGCACTTCCGGGTAGTGCTGGGCCATGTCCAGCGCTTCGGCCACGCACTCCACCGTGTCTGCATCGGAGGTGATCCGGGCGCGGCTGTTGAAGGCCTTCATCCAGCGCTCGAAGCCGGCGGTGTGATCGAACATGTTGGCCATGAACCAGATCACGAACAGGATCGACACCCATGAGCCGAACACGATCACCACGCGGGTGAAGGTGATATGGAAGTCATCCTTCCACAGGTAATTGCTGATCAGGCCGAGGATGAGCAGCGAGGACGCCTGCCAGCCGACGATCGAGGCCATCAACCACTGGCCCTTGGCCTTGGCGAGCACCGCGACTTCCTCGCGGATCTGCTGTTCACTCTTGTTACGCCAATGCGCGACCTGTTTTTCAAACGGGCTGCTGTACAGCTCGTTGTCCTGCAACAGCAGACCCAAACCTTTGAACAAAGCGATCATGACGAGCTCCTTCTGGAACGTGCGGCAGCGCATTGGACGACGTTGTGGCACGTCCAGTTCTAGCACTTTCACCGCGCTTGGCAATGGGCAAAGCGCAAAGATCCGGCGTCATTCCTGCCTGAATGGGCATACCCGCAGCGGATTTGCGCACTGCGGCACGTAAATCGCCGGGTAAATAGGCATGGGACAGGTGTTCCCATGCTGCATCTGCACAATGTGCACCCGCCCAGCCTCCGCGTCCTCGCCAGCCCCGGCGGTATCACGCAGAATTGACGCATCCGCGCGAAATGCCGGTCCGCACCGCCTTTGGTACTGCTGATGCCCTCCCTGTTCCGTTCGCTTGCCCGCCCCGCCACCGCGCCGATCCGCCGCTGGGTACTGGGTGCTTTCCCCCGCGGCCAGAGCGGGATCGACTACGACCACCCGCTGGGTGACCCCGGCTGGTTCGGCCCGGACAGCGTCACCTGGCGCGTGCACGCTGAATTTCCCGGGATGCTTGCCGGTGGCCTGTGCGCGCTGATGCTGCAGACCCTGCATCCGCTGGCCCTGGCCGGCGTGTACGACCACTCCAACTTCCGCGATGACCTGGTTGGCCGCCTGCGCCGCACCACCGCGTTTGTCGCCGGCACTACCTATGCACCGACGGCGGAAGTCGAGGCACTGATCGCCAAGGTGACCGGCATCCACGCACAGGTACGCGGGCACACGGCGGACGGTCGTGCCTATTCCGCCGACGATCCCGCGCTGCTGACCTGGGTGCATGTCACCGAGGCCTACGGCTTCCTGCAAGGCTGCCGGCGGTATTGCCGCGATGTGCCCACGGCGGTCGCCGATCAGTATTACCGCGAGTACAAGCGCGTTGCCGAAGCACTCGGCGCCACCGATGTACCCGCCTCGGAAGCAGAGGTCGACGCGTACTTCGCGCGCCAGCAATCCGGGCTGGTGTTCGATGCCCGTTCGCAAGAGGTACTGGCGGTGTTGTCCGGCATCCGCTTGCCGGTACCGATGGCGGGATTGTCACGCGAGCTGTTCCTCGGTGCGGGCGCGGCGCTGTTGCCGGACTGGGCGACGACGATGCTGGCGCGCACGCCGATGCAGCGTGCGCAGTCGCGGGCGTCTGCCGTGGTACTGAGGGGTATGGCGCCCTTGTTCCGGCGTGCACTGCAGGATGGCCTGGCGACGCGGGCGTGCACCCGGATGGGTGTGCCCGCTGGCGTGCTTGCTGATTGGCCTTGAAGCGGTGAATCGCGAGTGCCTGTGTCCGATGGTTGGGTCGGGCACGTGCAGGCTTCCGGGACCCGCTGCAAGTACGTCCATGTAAGCTCGTATGCCGCCATCCATGGCGGCATACGGTCCCCCCAGCCTGCACGTGCCCGCCCCCCGACAATTGGCTGGTGGCCATGCTGAGGTCAAAAGCCAGCGAACAGCACTAAGCGGCAACGCTGAGTGGCAGCGCCAGGCTGCACGTTCAAGTACCAGATCGCTGCGCGAATGCTGAGCGGCGAAGTACGCAGCTGCTCAGAGGAAGTGCAGAGCAGTAAGGCAATGCCGTGCCGCGTAGTCGAGTGGCAAAACTTCAGAGCAAAGCAACAGAGCAAAGAACACATCGTCACTGCCGGAGCCGCAGGGGCAGCACCTGCTTTCCCCTTGCGCACCAGCCCACTGTCAGAGGGTGGGCATGGGTGGGGTGGCGGGACCGTATGCCGCCATGGATGGCGGCATACGAGCTTACATGGACGTACTTGCAGCGGGTCCCGACACCCCACCCATGCCCGCCCAGTTCAGAGAAGCGGCAAACCCCAGCCGTTGCTCTGCTCCAGCTCTCCAGCTCTCCAGCTCTCCAGCTCTCCAGCTCTACAGCTCTCCAGCTCTACAGCAAAGAAAAACGGGCGCCGAAGCGCCCGTTCTTTCATCTCAGCAAAGCGCGATGAACAGCCTCACCACACCTTGACCCGCTTCTCCGGCGCCAGATACAGCTTCTGGCCTTCCTTCACCTCGAAGGCCGGATACCACGCATCCAGATTGCGCACCGTCAACGCACGGAACTGCCCCGGCGCATGCACATTCGTCAACAGCGAATTACGCAACGCCTGCTCACGCGCCTTGCTCCGCCACGCCTGCGCAAAGCCCAGGAAGAACCGCTGATCCGGCGTAAAGCCCTCCAGCGTCTGCCCCGGCTTGCCCTGCAACGACAACTGATACGCATCGTAAGCCGTCGACAGACCCGCCACGTCCGCAATGTTCTCGCCCAGCGTCAAACGACCATTCACCGACACCCCCGGGAACGGACTGTAGCTGCTGAACTGCGCCGCCAGCGCATCACCGGCCGCATCGAACTTCTTCAGATCTTCCGCCGTCCACCAGTTCTGCAGCTTGCCCGTCTCATCGAACAGCGCACCGGCGTTGTCGAACCCGTGGCTGATCTCATGGCCGATCACCGCACCGATCGCACCGTAGTTCACCGCATCATCGGCCGCACCGTCGAAGAACGGCGGCTGCAGGATCGCAGCCGGGAACACCAGACGGTTTTCCAGCGGCACGTTCATCGCATTGATGGTCTGCGGCAGCATCGCCCACTCGCTGTGGTCCACCGGCTTGCCCAGCTTGGCGATGTTGCGGCGGTACTCGAACAGCTCCGCACGCTCGGCATTGCCCAGCGCGTCATCGCGCTTGATCTCAAGGCCGGTGTAGTCGCGCCACTTGTCCGGGTAGCCCATGCCCACGGTCAGGCCATCGACCTTGGCCTTGGCACGCGCCTTGGTCTGCGGTGACATCCACGCCAGTGCATCGATGCGCTTGGCGAAGGCCGCGATGATGTTCTTGGCCATCTCGTCGGCACGGGCCTTGGTGGCCGGGTCGAAATGACGCTCGACGTACAGCTTGCCGATGGCTTCGCCGACGGCATGGTTGCTGTCATCCACCGCACGCTTCCAGCGCTCGCTCTGCTGCGGCGTGCCGTTGAGCGTGGTGCCGTGGAAAGCGAAGCGCGCATCGGCGAACGACTTGGGCAGGTACGGGGCGGCGCGGTCCAGCGCATGGAAGGCGAGGTAGTCCTTCCAGACCTCCAGCGGCTCGGTCGCGACCAGGCGCGAAATGCCGGCCACGGCCTTGGGCTGCCACACGATGAAGTCCTGCTGGGCGTCCAGGCCGGCCGAGGCCAGGAAGGCGCTCCAGTCCATGCCCGGGGCCTTGGCGCTCAGGTCGGCCTGCTTCCAGGCGTTGGCGCCCTTGGCGACGTCGTTGGTGTCTTCCTGGGTGGCGTGGGCCTGGGCGATCTTGGTCTCCAGCGCGAGGATGCGCTGGGCCTTGGCCGCCGGATCGGCGACCCCGGCCAGCTGCAGTACCTGGGCAATGTAGGCCTGGTACTGCTTGCGGATCTCGGCCATGCGGCCGCCCTGCAGGTAGAAGTCGCGGTCCGGCAGGCCCAGGCCGCCCTGCACCAGGTACGGCGCGGTGCGGTCCGGCTGCAGCAGATCCACCGAGACCCAGACGCCGAACAGGCGGTCGGTGTAGAAGTTGGTGGCGTTGAGCAGGTCCACATCGGCGCGCAGGGTGCCACCCAGGGCGGTGGCCAGCGCGGCCTTGTCGCCGATGCCCGCGATGGCGTCCAGTTCTGGCTTGACCGGAGCGGCGCCGCGCGATTCGATGCCGGTCTCATCCATGAACGCGGCGTAGTAGTCGCCGATCAGCTTGGTCTCGCCCTCGGCCTTGGTATCGGCTGCGGCGCCTTCGAGGATCGCGCGGGTGTCGGCCAGGGTCTTTTCGGAAATGACGTTGAAGCTGCCGTAGCTGGAGCGGTCGGCCGGAATCTCGGTGTTCTTGACCCAGGTACCGTTGGCGAAGCCGAAGAAGTCATCGCCGGCGGCAACGCTGCGGTCCATGCCGGCGGCGTCGAAACCGAAACTGCCCAGCTGCGGCTTGGGTGCAGCCGGTTCGGCCGGGGCGGTCTCGGGCGCGGCTGCGGCCGGCGCGGTGGCCTCGCGGTCGCAGGCGGCCAGGCCCAGCGACAGGCTGGCGGCAATGGCGAGCATCAGGGTGGGGCGACGCAGCTTGGACATGAACCTTCTCGGCAACGGAAACGTCCAAGTCTAATCCCGTCCCGGGCGCTTGGTTATGCCGGCTCCGGCGGTATCGGGGGCCGGTTGTGGCGGCCCTCGGGTTTGTCAACGCGGCCGGGAGCCGCGCGCTCTTCCCGTGCCGTGCGCGCTGGTGCATGCTGGGCCGGCCGGGGTTCGCACAGGGGCCACTGGCGACCGTGTGAAGATCCAAGCGTCAAGAATCCCGGGTGTCGGCCGCTCAGGTTTGGGGAAGCCAGGAAGCGCTACAGATGAAATCAGCCCGTCGGTGTACGAGAGCGTTGCGGTGCCCGCGTTGAGCCGTGCCATGGCACGGCCATTGCGGACGATCGTGTGGCTGGGGGTTTCCCTGGGCGTGCTGCTGGCGATCGGGCTGGTGGCGATGTTGACCAACGACTATCAGCGTCGGCAGGAGGCTGCGCAACGGCAGAGCTCGGCGCTGGCGACCGGTGCCCAGCGCCTGCTGCGGCTGGAGCTGCGCAATCTGGAGCGGGCCATGCAGGGCATTGCCGAGGACGGCGCGCTGCTGTTCCGGCGGGTACCGTCCCAGGCGCCGGATCTGCTCGACGACGCCATCAGTGGCGTGCTGCAGCGGCATGCCGAGCTGCACAGCATCGTGGTGGCCGACCAGCACGGGCGCGCGCTGACCAGTGGCAGCGGCGATCTGCAGCTGCCGTTGTGGGCGGTGGAGGACAATCGTGGCAGCAGCAGCCAGCTGTACATCGGCCCGCCACAGGCACAGGACGCCTCACGCTGGGTGCTCCCGCTGGCGCTGCGCATGGGCGAGGACCGCTGGCTGCTGGCGCGCCTGCGCACCGATGAGCTGCATTCGATCATCAGCGGCATGGACACCGGCGAGAGCGGGGTGGTCTCGATCACTGACCGCTACGGGTATGTCCTTGCGCGCAGTCCCGATCCAACTGGTGTGGTGGGGCATCGCTTCGGCCTGAGCAAGCGCGAGCTGCTGCGCCGTGACGCGCTGACGCCGCTGGGCACCGAGATCAGCGGGGTCGATGGCATCGAGCGGATTTCCAGCCTGAGTACGCTGGCGCAGTACCCGCTCGCGGTCTATACGGGATTGGGGCGCCGCGATGTGCTGGCGGCCTGGTGGCCCTATGTACAGGCCTCGATCGGGGTGTACCTGCTGTACTGGATGCTGTTCGGGGCGGTCTATGTCAGCCTGCGCCGGGCCACCCGCGATCAGGACAGCCTGACCGAGGAACTGCGCACCGGCCACGCCGAGCTGCGCATGGCGCACCAGGTGGGCAAGGTCTGCACCTGGTACGTCGACGAGGATGCCTGCCTGCTGCGCTGGTCGCCGCTGGCGCGGGAGATCTTCGACGTGGAGATCGACAGCCTGCCGGTCGCCGACTTCTTCGCCCGCATCCACCATGAAGACACCGCCCGCATGCAGGTGGCCTTCGATGCTGCGTTTGCCGGCAACGGCGTGCTGGATGAAATGTTCCGTCTGGTGCTGGCGGGCGGTGCGATCCGCTGGGTCTCCGCGCGTGGCCAGCGCGTGGCCGTGATTGATCGCGAGCGGCGCATGATGGGGGCACTGACCGACGTCAGCGAACGGGTGGACGCGCTGGCCCGTGCGCAGCAGGCCGAGCGACAGTTCCGCCTGCTGTTCGACCGCAACCCGGCACCGTTCTGGGTGTTTGATCCGGACACGCTGCGCTTCCTGGAGGTCAACGAAGCGGCGGTGCGTCAGTACGGCTACAGCCGCGATGAGTTCCTGTCGATGAGCATCCTGGACATCCGCCCGCGCGAAGGCTGGGAGGAAATCCGGGGCGCCATCGCACTGGCGCGGATCGGCGATGTGGATGCGCAGGTCCGCCTGCACCAGCGTAAGGACGGCACGATCTTCGAGGTCCGCGCGCATCTGGCGCGGCTGGATTTCGACGGCCGCCAGGCGTGCCTGGTGCTGGCCGAGGACGTCAGTGAGCGGCTGGCCTACGAACGCGATCTGGCGTATCACGCCACCCACAACCCGGCCACCGGCCTGCTCAACACGCGTGCACTGGCCGAGCAGCTGGACGAAGAGGGCGGCGCGTACACCATTGCCTACGTGCAGTTCCGTGGCCTGCAGCTGGTCTCCGATACGCTCGGTCGCGAGGTGGGCGATGTGGTGCTGCAGGCCATGGCCAAGCGTTTGGGCGGACTCGGTGTGCGCTATGGGCTGCTGGCGTTCCAGCCGGCCGAGGATTTCATCTTCGCCATCCGCGATGACCATCAGCGCCAGACCGCGCTGGATACGCTGGTGCAGACCGTGTCCGAGCCGGTCCGCGGGCAGGATTGGCTGCATCAGTTCGAGCCCCGTATCGGCGTGGCCGTGAAGTTCGACGGCGATGCCAACACGGCCGAGCAGGTGATCGGCATGGCCGCGCAGGCCGCCCACGCCGCGCGCGACGAGGGCAACGTGATCGCGTGGTACGACAACACGGTGAGTTCGCGTCTTGCCGAACGGCTGCGTCTGGCCGGGCGCATCCACAGTGCCATCGACACCGAATTCGAGCTCTACTACCAGCCGATCTGCCATGCGGCCGACAGCAGCCCGGCGGCGCTGGAGGCCTTGCTGCGCTGGCCGCAGGCCGATGGCAGCTTCATTCCGCCGGGCGAGTTCATCCAGCTGTGCGAAGACACCGGTCTGATCCTCGCGCTGGGCCGGTGGGTGATCCGCTCCGCGGCGCAGGCACAGCGCCAGCTGGTCGATGCGGGCTGGGACCTGCCGATCGCGGTGAATGTCTCGGCGGTGCAGTTCTTCAACAGCGACCTGGTGGCCGAGTTCACCCGCGCCAGCCAGGAGTTCGGATTGGCCCGCGGTGCGCTGCAGGTCGAGCTGACCGAGAGCAGCCTGATGCGTAAACCGGGTCAGGCCAAGCAGACCATGCAGCGCCTGCATGAGCAGGGCATCTGCATCTCGCTGGACGATTTCGGTACCGGCTATTCGAACATGTCCTACCTGCAGCATCTGCCGCTGGACATCCTGAAGATCGACCGCAGCTTCGTGGCGGATGTGGAAACCAATCCGCGCAATGCCTCGATCTGCCGCGCGCTGCTGTCGCTGGGTCACAGCATGGGGCTGACCATCATCGCCGAAGGTGTGGAGACCCCCGGCCAGCATCAGTGGCTGGCCGCGCACGGCTGTGACCAGGTGCAGGGTTATCTGCTTGGCCGGCCGATGCCGTTGGCCAAGGTGATCGCGCAGTTGGAGTCGGTGGAGGCGTAGTGCCGGGCGCTGCCCGGCCGTCGCCACGCGTCATCCGCCCAGCGCCACCACCAGGTAGTCGATGAAGCTGCGCACCTTCGGCGCCAGATGGCTGCGGCTGGTGTACACCGCATGGATGCCGATGCCCGGCACCGCCCACTCGGGCAGTACCCGCTCCAATCGGCCATCGGCGATGGCCTCGGCCACCAGGAAGTCCGGCTGCACGATGATGCCCATGCCGGCAATCGCGGCCTCGCGCAGCACGTCGCCATTGTTGGCGCGTACGCCGCCGCTGATCGGCACCGATACTTCCCCGCGTGGCCCGTGCAGCTGCCACGCGTCCCCGCCGCCCCAGTAGCTGTACTGCAGGCATTCGTGCGCGGAGAGATCTTCGGGCTGCTGCGGGCGCCCATGCGCATCCAGATACGCCGGCGCGGCGCACAGGCTGATCTGGGCGTCGGCCAGCTTGCGCGCGATCAGTGTCGGGCCGGGCTGGCGGGTGATGCGGATCGCCACGTCGTAGCCTTCTTCGACCATGTCCACCAGGCGGTCGGACAGCGACAGGTCCAGTTCCACCTGCGGATACCGCGCGCGATAGCCGGCCAGCAGTGGGCCCAGCCGGGCGATGCCATAGCTGACCGGCGCGTTGATGCGCAGCCGCCCCGAAGGCTCCAGGGCCTGCGCGTTGATGCCGGCCTCCAGCGCATCGAACTCGGCCAGCAACCGCACGCACTCGGCGTAATAGGCCGCGCCCGTGCTGGTCGGGCTCACGCGGCGGGTCGTACGGTTGAGCAGCCGGGTCGAGAGGCGCTTTTCCAGTGCCGCGATCTGCCGGGTTACCCCCGCGGTGGACAGGTCCAGGGCCTGCGCGGCGGCACTGAAGCCGTTGCGCTCGACCACGGCGACAAACACACGCATGGCGTCCAGAGTATCCATTGTTTCTCTTTCCGAAATAAACAGCGTCGATGCATCGTATTTATTGGCAGGGCTGCACGCAATAAGCTCAGGGCCGTCGTAGCGCTACTGGAGTTCGTGATGTCCCGCTTGCCCTCGCTGTACATCTCCCACGGCTCGCCGATGACCGCACTCAACCCCGGTCTGGTCGGCGAGCGCCTGGCGGCCCTGGCGGCGCGCCTGCCGCGTCCGCGCGCGATCGTCATGGCCTCGGCGCACTGGCTGACCCATCAACCTGTGGTCGGCGGGCATGCCGAGCCGCCGACCATCCACGATTTCGGCGGTTTTCCGCAGGCGCTGTTCGACCTGCAGTACCCGGCACCGGGTGACCCCGCGCTGGCGCAGGAGATTGCGCAGCGGCTGACCGCGGCCGGCCTGTCGACCGCGATCGATCCGCAGCGCGGTCTCGACCACGGTGCCTGGGTGCCGCTGCGCTTTCTGTACCCGCAGGCGGATATCCCGGTCGTGCCGCTGGCGATCCAGCCGCTGCTTGGGCCGGCCCATCAGTTCGCGCTGGGGCGCGCGTTGGCCCCGCTGCGCGAGCAGGGCGTGCTCTTGATCGGCTCGGGCAGCATCACCCATAACCTGCACGACTGGCGCAGCTACCAGGACGGCAAGGAAGCGCCGTATGTGCGGCCCTTCATCGAGTGGGTGGAGCAGCGCCTGCAGGCCGATGACAGCGCCGCCCTGCTGGACTACCGCCGTCAGGCCCCGCATGCCGCGCAGGCACACCCCAGCGACGAGCACCTGCAGCCGCTGCACGTCGCGATGGGCGCAGCCGGTGGCGATGCGCTCGGCGCGCAGCGTATCGATGCCGGGATCGATGCTGGCTTCCTGGCGATGGACATCTATCGCTTCGACGGCGCCGACGCGCAGCAGCGCGCCGCGTGAGTGCCCTGCAGGCGAGCGGGTGCGCATGCCTGCAGCTGCTGTCCGCAAACTGAGCCTGGCGCGCCCCGCGCGTTCGCGTGGCGGCGCACGTGTGGTACGTTTTTTCCTGTTTCCGGCGCCGGCTGCCTGCAGCCTCCCCCGCGCTGCTTACTGGAAAATGCATGCATACCATTGAAGTCGTCCTGGCGATGCTGGTGGCGGTGGTCGCCAGCGGCTACCTGGTCCGCGTACTGCCGTTGTCGCTGCCGCTGCCGTTGGTGCAGATCGGGCTGGGCGCGGTCATTGCCGGGGTATTCAACCGCGGCCACGCGCTCGAGCCGGAGATGTTCTTCCTGCTGTTCCTGCCGCCGCTGCTGTTCCTGGATGGGTGGCGCATCCCCAAGCAGGGTCTGTTCCGCGATAAAGGCGTGATCCTGGAGCTGGCCTTCGGGCTGGTGGTGTTCACCGTGATCGGGGCCGGGTTCCTGATCCACTGGATGATCCCGGTGATGCCGCTGGCGGTGGCGTTCGCCCTGGCCGCGATCATTTCGCCGACGGACCCGGTGGCAGTCAGTTCGATCGCCTCGCGTGCACCGATTCCCAAGCGGCTGATGCACATCCTGGAAGGCGAGTCGCTGCTCAACGATGCCTCCGGGCTGGTCTGCTTCCGCTTTGCGGTGGCGGCAGTGATGACCGGCTCGTTCTCGCTGGCGACTGCCTCGCTGACGTTCCTGTGGGTGGCGGTGGCCGGACTGGCGATCGGTGTCGCGGTGACGCTGGGCGTCTCCACGTTCCAGCGCTGGCTGTGGCGGCGCTTCGGCGAGGAGCCGGGCGCGGCGCTGCTGGTCAATCTGTTGATTCCGTTCGCGGCCTACCTGCTGGCCGAAGAATTCAACGCCTCGGGCATCCTCTCGGCGGTCGCTGCGGGCATCACGATGAGCTATGTGGAACTGAGCGGCCGCGTGTCCGGCAGCATGCGCGTGCAGCGCACCGCCGTGTGGAACATGCTGCAGTTCAGCTTCAACGGCATCATGTTCGTGCTGCTCGGCGAGCAGCTGCCGGGCATCGTGGAGCGCGCGATCAAGACGGTCAGCGAGAGCGGGCACCACAGCGCGTGGTGGCTGCTGGTCTACGTGGTGGTGATCAATCTGGCGCTGGTGCTGCTGCGCCTGGCCTGGGTATGGCTGTCGCTGCGCTGGAGCCTGCTGCGCGCGCGTCATCGTGGCGAGGCCCGGCAGGGCACGTCCTGGCGGATCGTGGTGGCCACTTCGGTGGCGGGGGTGCGCGGGGCGATCACCCTCGCCGGCGTGTTGACCCTGCCGCTGTTCCTGCCCGACGGCAGCGCCTTCCCGGCGCGTGATCTGGTGATCTTCCTGGCCGCGGCGGTGATCCTGTTCTCGCTGGTCGGCGCCAGCATCGCGTTGCCGCGCCTGCTCAAGGGCCTGGAACTGCCGGCCGATTCGGGCGAGCGCAAAGAGGAGGACCTGGCCCGCAAGCTGGCCGCCAAGGCCGCGCTGGCCGGCGTGGAGCGCACGCGCCAGCAGCTGGTGCAGAACCAGACCACCGAGAACGTGCAGCTCTACAACGACGCCGCCTCCCGGGTGAGCCTGCTGTACCAGCGCAATCTGGAGAAGGAAGCGGGGCCGGATGCCGATCCGGACAAGGTCAAGCGGATGGAGCAGGGCTACCGCCAACTGCGCACCGCCGGGCTCACCGCCGAGCGAGAAGAGCTGTTCCGCCTGACCCGGCGCGGCAAGATTTCCGATGAGATCTCACGCAGGTTGATCCGCAATCTGGACCTGCTGGAGACGCGGCAACGCGATTGAGGCCGCACCGTGTCACGGGTAGAGCCACCCCATGGGTGGCTGCCCTTCGTCCCGGACGCCTGGGTTCCAGTGGGTCCGCGCAGCCACCCATGGGGTGGCTCTACCGCCGGCAGACGTGGATCAGGCGTCGCCGGCAGACGTGGGATCAGGCTTCCGGCTTCTGATCCAGGAAATAGGCCACCACGGTGCCCTTGATCTTGATCGTCATCGGGTTGCCGCGGCGGTCGCGGGCCTTGCCGGCCTGCACGCGGATCCAGCCTTCGCTGACCGAATACTCTTCAACATTGTCGCGCTCGACATCGTTGAAACGGATGCCCACGCCGCGCTCCAGCGCAGCGGCATCGTGGAAGGGGCTGGCCGGATTGATCGCCAGGTGATCGGGAGGGGTATCGCTCATGGTCACAGGATGCTGACGACCACCAAGGCCGCCTTCTGCCGTACAGGATAAACCGCAGCGGGCCCCGCGCCGAATTTCGCTTCCTGCCAACGCCCTTGCACGGCAGAATGCGCCCCTGTCTCCAGGAATACCGGCCATGCCCGACAACAGCGATTATTTCGACTTCGAAGAAGAGGAACGCGATTTCGACGAAGACGATTTCGAGGCACGGATCTGGAATCTGTTCGTGCTGATCAACCCGGGCGATGAGGAACTGGCCCTGCAGCAGTTCAATCGCTGGCGCGAGGCCCTGCTGGAGAGCGGCGAAGGCATTGATGAGGACGCCGACTGGCTGCCGCCGACGATGGCGGCGATCGCTTGGCAGTCCGGGTTCGAGGTGGAACGCAGCGATGCCGATGCGCTGATGTCGGCGGTCAACGAGCTGTCCGCGCGCTGGAACCTGCAGATCGACTGGGGCGGCGACCTGGACGATGAGGATTTCGCCGCCGAGGTGGATGCCCCGATGCTGATGGCCACCGCCCATGACCGCCTGCGCGAGCACAACTACGCGTTGTGGAGCGTGGATACGGGCAATGGCACCCTGGCCGGGTGGATGGCGCTCAACCGCGATGACGATGCCATGCTGGCGCTGTGCTCGCTGCTGGGCGTGGAAGTGCGGCCGGGCAGCGATCCGTTCTGAGGGCGCGATTGCGGTCTGCGTGTGCCGACCAACGGTCGGCACCTGCGCCTAGGGCAGGTACTGCCCACGCGCGTTGGAGATGACCGCTTTGACCAGCGCGCGGTCCGTATGCCGTGAGATGGCCTGTGCGCCCAGGGCGATCGCCTGCAGGCGCAGCGGGGCGGGCACGTCGTAATGCGCGCCGCTGCGGCGGTTCTGGAACGCCCGCCGCGGAATCCCGAGCTGCGCCGCCATGGCGTGCAGCTCGGGCAGGGTGTCGGCCATCAGATGCGCCCAGCGTTCACCACGCCAGGGATGTACCGCATCGTCGATATAGACCGTCACCGGGTGGCCGTGGCTCAGGCCTGCGGCTTGTCGTCGCTGGCGGCCGGGGCCGGCTCGGCGTCGGCATCGGCTTCGACGGCAGCATCGGTCACGATCTCGGCGTCTTCGGCCTCGTCGTCACCTTCGCCTTCGCCTTCCACGCCTTCGAACTCGGAGACCAGCTGCGACAGGTACTCGTCGGCAGTCTTGCCTTCGTCAGCGGCCAGGTCGTCGATCAGCTGCTGCAGCTGGGTCGAGTACTCCAGGTTGACCTTGCGGCCTTCCTTTTCCTGGACGTTGGACAGGTGCTTGAGCATGGCCAGCATCGGGACCGGGTTGTCGGCGTTGCCCATGGTCTGGCCGCCGATGGCCAGCAGCCACTCGGTGCCCTGCAGGCCGATCGCAGCGACGACCTGGCCTTCTTCGTTGGTCAGCACGGCATGGTTCTGCACCGGCTGCTGGGCGTTGAGGCGGTTGATCGGACGCTTGGGCTGCTGCTTCTTGCGCTTGTCGCGCTTGGCCTTGGACTGCTTGGACATGAGTGCCGTCTATCTACAAAAGGGAAGACCCATTGTAGTGCCGGCCGCCGGCCGGCTCCACGGATTCCCTGAATTCCGCCTGCAGCCCCCGCCGCCGCGCCCCTTAAGGCGCGACAGCCGGCGCCAGCGCCGCCTGGATATCGGCGTCGGCGGCGGTGGGCGACAGCGCCACTTCCTGGCCTGCCCCCGCCAGCGCGGCGATCTCGGCGGCCTTGGTCATCACCACGATGCTGATCCGCCGGTTGATCGGGTTGTCCGGCTGCGCCTTGTCGAACAGCACCGAGGACGACAGGCCGACCACGCGGGTCACCTTGTCTTCGGTCATCCCCCCGTCGAGCAGGGCGCGGCGGGCGGCGTTGGCGCGGTCGGCGCTGAGCTCCCAGTTGCTGTAGCCATGCACGGCGTTGTACGCAGTGGTATCGGTGTGGCCGGTGATGCTGATCCGGTTCGGCACGTGGTTGATGAACTGCGACAGCTCGCGCAGGATCTCGCGCGTATAGGGCTTGAGCGTGGCGCTGCCCATGTCGAACATCGGGCGGTTCTGCTTGTCCACGATCTGGATGCGCAGGCCTTCCGGGGTCAGGTCGAGCAGCAGCTGGTCCTTGAACGGCTCCAGTGCCTGGCTCTTGCTGATGGCTTCTTCCAGCTCCTGCTTGAGCGCTTCGAGCTGCTGCTTTTCGCGCTCGCGATCGGTCTGCGGCACCGGCTTGGCGGCCTGCTGGTTCTGGAACGGGTCGTTGCTGTTGCCGCGCGAGATATCGGTGGCGCCGCCCAGTTTGATCATCGAGGTGCTGGCACCGCCCGGGCCGGCCATGCCCGGGGCCGGGGTCGAGCTCTGTCCGACCAGCGGGCTGGGGTTGCGGAAGTACTCGGAAATGGCCGCCCGCTCGGGCTTGGTGGTGGCGGCCATCAGCCACAGCACCAGGAAGAAGGCCATCATCGCGGTGACGAAGTCGGCGTAGGCGACCTTCCAGGCACCGCCATGGTGGGCGGCATGGCCGCCTTTCTTGACCCGGCGGACGATGACGGTGGGTTTGTTCTCGGCCATGGCGGTGCCTTACTTGACCGTCTTGAGGTGCGCTTCGAATTCGCTGAAGCCCGGGCGCACGTTCGACGGCAGGGTCTTGCGGGCGAATTCCAGCGCGATCTTCGGGTTGTAGCCCCGCAGGCAGGCCAGCAAGGCGGTCTTGACCGACTCGTAGATGCGGCTGTCCTGCTCGGCGCGGGCTTCCACCGCGGCCGCCAGCGGGCTGACGAAGCCATAGGCCAGCAGGATGCCGAGGAAGGTGCCGACCAGTGCGCCGGCAACGTGCGCGCCGACTTCTTCAATGGCGCCGCCGATGGAACCCATGGTGATCACGATGCCCAGCACCGCGGCCACGATGCCGAAACCGGGCAGGCCGTCGGAGACCTTGTTGAGCACCGCCGAGGGCTGCATGGCTTCGGCGTGGTGCTTCTCCAGCTCCATCTCCAGCAGCGGTTCCAGTTCGTGCGGCTCGATGTTGCTGCCGATCATCAGGCGCAGGCAGTCGGTGATGAAGTCGACCAGATGGTGGTCGGCCTGCACCTTGGGGTAATTGGCGAAGATGCTGCTTTCGGCCGGGCGCTCGACGTGGTCTTCCAGCGCCATGAAGCCTTCGCGGCGGGCCTTGTTGAGCAGTTCGTACAACAGGCTCAGGACGTCGATGTAGTCCTGCTGCTTGTAGGCCGGGCCCTTGAATACACCCACCGTGGCCTGCAGGGTCTGCTTCACGGTTTTGATCGGGGTGCCCACCAGGAAGGCGCCCAGCGCCGCGCCGCCGATGATGACCAGTTCATACGGCTGCCACAGCGCGCCGAGTTTGCCGTGCGCGCCCACGTAACCACCGAGCACGCTGAGGATGACGACGAGGAATCCAACGATGATGAGCATGGGGCCGACGCGGGGAGGGGATACCTCCATGTCGGCCCGTTCACCCCTTTTCTGAAGGGGGGCGTTCGCTCAATGTCACACTTTTGCGAATTCAGGCAGCGGGCTCAGCCTCGGCGCCCGCGCGCTGCAGCGGGTCCGGGTAGGGCTGGCCGTTCGGCGTGAACGCGAGCGACGCCGAGTTGAGGCAATGGCGTTCGTGGGTCGGCGGCGGGCCGTCCGGGAACACATGGCCGAGATGGCTGTCACAGCGGGCGCAGACGATCTCGGTGCGGATCATGCCGTGGCTGGCGTCACGGATCTCGCGCACATGGGCCGGATCGAAGGGGGCGAAGAAGCTCGGCCAGCCGGTACCGGAGTCGAACTTGGTGCTGGAGCGGAACAGCGGCAGCCCGCACAGACGGCAGCCATAGACCCCGTCCTGCTTGTTGTCCAGGAAGACCCCGCAGAACGGTGCTTCGGTGCCGTGATGCAGCAGCACGCGCTGCTCATCGGCGCTGAGGCCGGCGATCAGGGTCTGGCGCTGGGCGTCACTGGGCGGGGAGAGGTCGAAAGCAGTCATGGGCAGTCCTCACGGGGAGACTCTCTACATAGGGCCGGGCGTGGCACGTTCCAAGCCGGCGTCGTTCATCGCGCTGATACCCGTGCCGGTGCATGGTGAAGGTCTGAACCGCTGCCCGGGAGATTGCCATGTACCGCTCACGCTGCCTCGCCGCCCTGCTGGTGGTGCTGCCCTTGGCGGCAGGTGCGCAGATCGGTCCGCCGCCCAAGCCCACCGCGACGCGTCCGGTCGTCACTCCCCAGCCAACTCCCGTCCCGCTGCCCACGCCGGTGCAGCCGGCACCGGCCGACAGTCTCTCTGGCCAGCTGGCGCCGGTGAAGTCGTCCGCGCAGACCCAGCAACAGCTGCGTACGCACCCCATCCAGAGCAAGGGGCCGTCGCAGCCTGCGCCGATGCAGGGGCCCGCAGTGCAGGGCAAGGTCTACGACCGCCATGGCCGGATCATTCCGGGGGCCCGGCAGGTCGGGCCGAACCGGGTGCTCGATACGCGCACGGGCCGTTACTACGACTCGCTTCCCAGCGCGGATGGGCAGCAGATCAAGCCGTGATCCCCTGCAACGGCTGCGGGTGTCATCTGAACGGTTTACATCGAGGACCCGCAGTCATCCCCGTCAACGCATCGCCTCACCGTTTTTTCGCCTGTGATTAACCGGATCGGCGGGACCCTGTGCGTGCGCCGGAACACAGCGCATCCCCGAGGTTTTCAAGAAGAGTGCAATCATGGCTAACCAGCAGAACCGCAGTCCCGGCAAGATGCCGCAGGAGCAGCAGGGCAGTCAGCAACAGAACCAGAAGCCCGGCCAGCAGAACCAGCAGCAGTGGGACCAGCAGAATCAAAAGGGCGGCAAGCAGCAGGACCAGAAGCATCAGGACCAGAAACAGCAGCGCTGATGCGCTTGACGCAATGAACGAAGGCGGTGCGCACAGGCGCGCCGCCTTTTTTGCGTCTCAGCCCCCAGCCCAGCCAAGCGACGGGATCAATCCGGAATTGGCAGGGTCAGGGTCTCCTTGACCTCTTCCATCACGATGTAACTCTTGGATTCGCGCACGTGTGGCAAGGTCAGCAGGGTGCTGCCGAGCAGCTTGCGGTACGAGGCCATCTCGCTGATGCGGGCCTTGAGCAGGTAATCGAAATCGCCCGAGACCAGATGGCACTCCAGCACATTGGGCAGCTTCAACGCTGCGCGCCGGAACTCCTCGAAGATGTCGCCGGATTTGTAGGCCAGGCTGATCTCCACGAACACCAGCAGGCTGGCCTTGAGGTAGTGCGGATCGAGCTTGGCGTAGTAGCCGGTGATGGCTCCGTCGCGCTCCAGCCGGCGTACGCGCTCCGTGCAGGGGGTGGTCGACAGCCCGACCCGCTCGCCCAGTTCGGTGAAGGAAATGCGCCCCTCCACCTGCAGGATGCGCAGGATTTTCCGGTCGATCTTGTCCAGTTCGCGGGCACGCACGGCCATCGGCGTCAGCCTCTCAAGGGGGTTTGCAGGACAATACCCTGCCTGTAGGCTCAAAAACAGGCGAATTGATTGGTTTGGGCTGACTATACTTCCTCAATTATGGTCCCGGCGTGCTCCTGCGCAGGGAATGATCGGGTTGGAGAGGTGTCATGCGCGTTCTAGTCCTTGGCAGCGGTGTGATCGGCACGACCAGTGCCTGGTACCTGCGGCAGGCCGGGTTTGAAGTCACGGTCGTCGACCGCCAGCCCGGTCCGGCGCTGGAAACCAGTTTCGCCAACGCGGGCCAGCTGTCGTTCGGCTACACCTCCCCGTGGGCCGCCCCGGGCGTGCCGCTCAAAGCGGTCAAGTGGCTGTTCTCCGAACATGCGCCGCTGGCGATCCGCCCAGGCCTGGATTGGCACCAGTACCGCTGGCTGGCGCAGATGCTGCGCAACTGCACCCATGAGCGCTATGCGATCAACAAGGCGCGCATGGTGCGCATGTCCGAGTACAGCCGCGACTGCCTCAACGAACTGCGCCGCGAAACCGGCATCGAGTTCGAAGGCCGCGACCTGGGCACCACCCAGCTGTTCCGTACCCAGCAGCAGCTGGATGCCTCCGCCCAGGACATCGAGGTGCTGGCCCAGTACGGCGTGCCCTACGAGGTGCTCGACCGCGACGGCATCATCGCTTACGAACCGGCGCTGGCCGGCGTGGCCGACACGCTGGTCGGCGCGCTGCGCCTGCCGCGCGACCAGACCGGCGATTGCCAGCTGTTCACCCGTCGCCTGGCGCAGATGTGCGTCGATGCCGGGGTCGAATTCCGTTTCGATCAGGACATCGCCGGCCTGCAGAGCGAGGGCGACCGCATCACCGGCGTGCGCATCGACGGCAAGCTGGAAACCGCCGATCACTACGTGGTCGCGCTGGGCAGCTACTCGCCGTCGCTGGTCGCCCCGCTGGGCATGCAGCTGCCGGTGTACCCGCTCAAGGGCTACTCGCTGACGCTGCCGATCACCGACCCGGCGATGGCCCCGACCTCGACCATCCTGGATGAAAGCTACAAGGTGGCCGTGACCCGCTTTGACGACCGCATCCGCGTGGGTGGCATGGCCGAAGTGGGCGGGTTCGACCTGTCCCTTTCGCCGCGCCGCCGCGCCACGCTGGAGAAGGTGGTGCGCGATCTGTACCCGGAGGGCGGCGACCTGTCGCGCGCCGAGTTCTGGACCGGCCTGCGCCCGGCCACGCCGGACGGCACCCCAGTGGTCGGCGCCACGCCGTACCGCAACCTGTTCCTCAATACCGGCCACGGCACCCTGGGCTGGACCATGGCCTGCGGCTCCGGCCGCTACCTCGCCGACCTGATGGATGCCCGCCAGCCGCAGATCAGCACCGAAGGCCTGGATATCTTCCGCTACAACCACCACGCCGCATCCGTCCGTCACCGTGAGCCGAGTTCATGCGCCCAGCCCGTGCGTTGATTGATCTGGACGCGCTGCGCAGCAATTACCGGCTGGCACGCGAACTGGGGGGCGGCAAAGCCGTTGCGGTGATCAAGGCCGATGCGTACGGGCACGGTGCGGTGCGCTGCGCCCGCGCGCTGCAGGCCGAGGCCGATGCATTTGGCGTAGCCTGCATCGAGGAAGCGCTGGAACTGCGCCAGGCCGGCATCACCGGACCGATCCTGCTGCTGGAGGGTTTCTTTGATGCCGACGAACTGCCGCTGATCGTCGAGCACGACCTGTGGTTTGCCGTTGGTGCACCGTGGCAGGTCGAGGCGGTGGCCGCGTTCCAGACCACCGCCACGCTCACCGTGTGGTTGAAGCTGGACAGCGGCATGCACCGGCTGGGCCTGTGGCCGGACGAATTCCGCGCCGCGCATGCCACGCTCAGTGCGTTGGCGCATGTCGGGCCGATGGTGCTGATGACCCACATGGCGCGTGCCGACGAGCTGGACAGCCCGCGTACCCGCGAGCAGGCCGATGTGTTCGCCGCGGCCATTGAGGGCCTGGCCGGGCAGACCAGCCTGTGCAACTCACCGGCGCTGCTGGGCTGGCCGGACGTGCGCAGCGACTGGGTGCGCCCGGGCCTGATGCTGTACGGGATCAACCCGATGCCGGCGCACACGGCGCTGACCGAGCGTCTGCGCCCGGTCATGACGATGCGCTCGAAGATCTTCGCCGTCCGCGATATCGCCGTGGGCGAGCCGGTCGGCTATGGCGCGCGCTTCGTCGCGCAGCGGCCGACCCGCGTCGGGGTGGTCGCGCTCGGTTACGCCGATGGCTACCCGCAGTTCGCGCCGAATGGCGCCCCGGTCCGCATCGATGGCCAGCCGGGCATCGTGATCGGCCGGGTCTCGATGGACATGCTCACCGTGGACCTGACCCACCTGCCACAGGCGGGCATCGGCAGCACGGTGACGCTATGGGGCGATGCCCCGCGCATCGAAGCCCTGGCGCCGCTGTGCGGGGTCAGCGCATATCAGCTGCCGTGCGGCGTGAAGCGGGTCGTGCGCGAGTACGCCGGCGGCTGAGGCATCCCTCAGTTGCTGGCCGTGGCCTCGTTGCGCAGATCGCGCCGGATCCAATCCTCCAGCAGGCGCTTTTCGTAGCGCAGCGGATCGGTGTCGCTCTGCCGCCCGATGTTGTGCAGGTAGCCGGTGTCCTGCAGCTTGCGCTCGCCTTCACCGATCACCTGGCCCTGCGCATCCTTGAGCGTATAGGTCAGTGTCACGCGCGGCGGGTAGATATCGCGCATGACCCGGATGTCGTCGGCTCGTGGGCCATGCCACGGCTCGTAGTCGCCGGCGCGCTTGATGTCGGTGAAGGTCACCTCCAGCGTCTGCCCGGGCTGCAGCTGTTTGCTGGCCGTGGTCTGCACATACTTGGCCAGCTGCTGCACCCAGTCGCCGCGTTCGGCCTCGAAGCGGTTGTTGCTCTGGCGGATCTCGGTGAACTGGGCAGGGTCGCTCCAGCTCACCTGGACCGGGCCTGCGGTCTCGAGCGCGCGCGGTGCCTGCGGGTCGGTCACGGTGCGCGGGGCCGCGGTGGCGCTGCCGATGAGCAGCAGGCCGGCCAATGCCCCGGCGATCAGGGATGTGCGGTTCATGACAACTCCTGCGTCGCGATCACGGGTGGGATCAGGTCCTCAGTGTGATCCCGAACCGGGTGGCCCACAATCCACGCGTGTATGCTCGGCGGTTGCCGTTGGCGCCAATTCATCCCGCCGGCACCCCGAGTCCCCACTGCGCTTGACACTGCGAATACGCGCATTGGCTGATCCTGTGTCCCTCTGTTTCGCCAGCTGCCCCATTGACGCCCTTGCCCAGCCTGCCTACCTCAACGTTGGAACGCGCCTCCTTCCTGGCTTCATCGCCGGATCCGGCCCTGTATCGCACGGTACTTGAACGCCTGAATGCGGGGTTCTGCATCATCGAAGTGATCTTCGACGACGCAGGCGTGGGTGTGGATTACCGGTTCGTGGAGGTCAACGAGGCGTTTTCGCGCAATACCGGGCTGAGCAATGTCTGCGGCCAGCGGATGAGCAGCCTGCAGCCAGGGCACGAGCCGGACTGGTACCGCACCTATGGCGAGGTGGCGCGCAGCGGTCAGGCACGCCAGTTCGAGATGGAAGCGCGGGCGCTGGGCCGCTGGTACTCGGTGGAAGCGGTCAGCGTGGGCGAGCCGGACGAGCACCTGGTGGCGGTGGTGTTCTTCGACATCACCCACCGCAAGCACATCGAAGTGGAGCTGGCTGAAAGCGAAGCGCGTTTCAGTGCGCTGGCCGATGGCCTGCCGATGCCGGTCTGGGTGCTGGACGAGCGCGGCCATTCGCGCTTCGTCAACAGCGCCTTCAGTGAGTTTTTCGGCGGCGATGAGCAGCGCGTGCCCGACGATGTCTGGCGTGGCTTGGTCCATCCTGACGATGCCTCGGTCTTCGACTATGAGCTCCAGGAATCGCTGAAATCTCAGCGGTCCATGCACGCCCTGGTCCGCGGTCGGCGCGCCGATGGCCAGTGGCGCTGGCTGGAAATGAACGCCCGGCCGCGGTTCTCGCGCATGGGCCGTTTCATCGGTCTCGCCGGCAGCAGCCCGGACGTGACCGAGCGCCGCGAGATCGAAATGGCGCGCGAGGAACTGCTGCAGTCCGAGCGCGCTGCGCGCAGTGCCGCCGAAAACATGGCGCGGTTGAAAGATGAATTCCTGGCCACGCTCTCGCATGAGCTGCGCACGCCGCTGACCACCATCCTGGGCTGGAGCGAGCTGCTGCTCCAGCGCATCGACAACACCAGCCCGATGTACAAGGGACTGGGCGTGATCGCCAACAGTGCGATGGCGCAGAAACGGCTCATCTCGGACATGCTGGACCTGAGCAGCATGCTGCTGGGCAAGGTGCAGCTGGAAGTGGAAATGCTCGATCTGCGCACCCAGCTGGAAGAGGCGATGCGCGCGCAGGAGCTGGTGGCCGAAGGCAAGGCCCTGACCATGGAGCTGGTGATGCCGGAGGAACCGTGCCTGGTCCTCGGCGATGCCACGCGCCTGCAGCAGGTGCTGTGGAACCTGCTGTCCAACGCGATCAAGTTCACCCCGGCCGAGGGCCGGGTGGTACTCACTCTGGCAGCGGACGGCGGGCACTGGTCGATCAGCGTCACCGATTCCGGCGACGGCATCGCGCCGGAGTTCCTGCGTCACCTGTTCAGCCGGTTCCGCCAGGCGGACGGGACCACCACGCGCCGACATGGCGGCCTGGGCCTGGGCCTGGCGATCGTGCAGCAGCTGGTGGAGCTGCATGGCGGTGCGGTGGCCGCCAGCAGCGACGGCCATGGCCACGGTGCCACCTTCAACGTGCGCCTGCCGCGCTACCAGCCGCAGGCCGACGGTCGTCCGCTGCGCGAAGTGTTCAGCGGCCCGATCACCGAGCAGATCATCGAGCCGTATCCACTCAAAGGCCTGCACCTGTTGGCTGTGGAAGATCAGCCCGAAGTGCTGGAGTACCTCCGGCGGCTGCTGGAAGAGCAGGGCGCCTCGGTCACCACGGCGTCTTCGGCCGGCGAAGCGCTGGCACTGCTCAACGAGAAAGGCCATGACGGCATCGACGCGCTGCTGACCGATATCGGCATGCCCGGGATGGACGGCTATGGTCTGGTACGCACACTGCGCGACAACATGGGGGTCGAGGCAGATGCCCTGCCGGCCGTGGCCGTGACCGCGCTGGCACGGGCGGATGACCGCAAGCGGGCCTTGGCCTCCGGCTTCCAGGAGCATGTGGCCAAGCCGTATTCGGTTGCCCAGCTGGTGGCTGCCGTACGCAGTGTGCTGGGCGGCAACCGCTGAGTAAGCGTTGGCGGCGTGTTGACGTCGCCGGCGGCACACTTAGGCCATACGCCACAGGAGTTGCCATGTCCCGTTACGCCCCCCGCATCCACACCCAGCCGGCCGATATCGCGGCCCTGGAGGCGCTGTTGCCGCAGCTGCACGGCCAGACCCAGGTCGAACTCACCATGGACGATGGCAGCCGCCTGCTCGGCACGGTGGCCGCGCAGCCGACGCTGCAGCAGTACCGCGACGCCGAGGAAAACGAAGGCAGCAATGGCCAGCTGCGGTTGGACGATCTGGATACGCCGGTCCAGCAGCACGTGGTGTGGCTGGACCAGATCAAGGCCATCCGGCAGCTGCCCTACCGCGAGTGACCGCGGCGGGCAGGCCCGGCGGAGGGCGGCGTCAGTGGATGAACTCGCTGGGTTCAGCCTCGAAACGGCGCGCATACGCCCGCTCATCGGCGATGCGGGCCACCTCTTCGTCGGCCAGGTCCGGCGCGCCGTAGACCGCATAGGCCACGCTGCCGTCGGCGGTCTTGCCGACCTGGTGGAGGCGGTAGCGCGAATGGCCGCCGCCGGTATCTTCGGGGTAGTGCACCGGTGGCTGGCTGCCCTCCATGTCCATCTCGCTGTTGTCGACTACGCCACCGACAAACAATGCACGCATGAGCCATCTCCACGGGAAGTGAGGCTCCACCCTGCCGGTTTGGATGTTGTCAGGGCATCAACAGGACGTTGAATAAACGCAAATCCGGGGCTGGCGGGGCGAACCGGTAGAATGGCGGCCTCTTTTCAAGATGTGCCCTCCGCATGGCTGCCCAGCACGACGCTCCCCTGGAAACCCTGTTCCTGCCGTTCGCCAGTGGCGTGCTGTCCTGGCCGGCCGGCCCCGTGCTGTTCCTGCGCGCCCGCGATGGCGCGCCGCTGCGCGAGCACGCCCAGCCGGCGCAGCTGCTCTGCGAGCAGAGCTTCCGCCCGTTTGCCGACGCCCTGGAAGCCAGCGGCTGGACCGTACGTGAGGAGCAGCAGCTGGCCGGTGATGCCACCCGCTACGCCGTGGTGCTGGTGCTGCCACCGCGCCAGCGCGAGGAAGCCAAGGCGCTGTTCGCCCGTGCGCTGGCCCTGACCGCCCCGGGCGGGATCGTGGTGGCCTGCCAGCACAACAACGAAGGCGCCCGCTCCGGCGAAGGCGACCTGCAGCAGCTGGCCGGCCTCGGCGGCAAGCTGACCAAGAACCATTGCCGTGCCTACTGGACTGCGCCGCTCAACGGCCAGCACGACGCCGCGCTCGCGCAGCGCTGGGCAACCCTGGACGCGCCGCGCGCGATCCTTGGCGGCCGCTTCCAGAGCCGCCCGGGCATCTTCGCCTGGGACCGCATCGATCCCGCCTCGGCGCTGCTGGTGGAGCAGCTGCCGGCCGATCTGGCCGGTCGTGGCGCCGATCTGGGCGCCGGCTTCGGCTATCTGTCCGCCGAAGTGCTGGCGCGCTGCCCGAACGTGACCGCGCTGGACCTGTACGAGGCTGAAGGCCGCGCGCTGGCGCTGGCCCGCGAGAACCTGACCGCACTCGGCAAGCCGGCGGCGCTGGCCTATCACTGGCAGGACGTCACCGCCGGGATCGAGGGCGAGTACGACTTCATCGTGACCAACCCGCCGTTCCACACCCCGTCGCGCGCGGATCGCCCGGATATCGGCCAGCGCTTCATCGCCGTGGCCGCGCAGGCGCTGCGCCCGGGCGGTCGCATGTGGCTGGTGGCCAACCGTCACCTGCCGTACGAGCACATTCTCAACGAGAGCTTCGGCCAGGTCCGGGTGGCTGCCGAGCGCGATGGCTTCAAGCTGATCGAAGCGACCAAGGCCAGCAAGAGTGCCACGCCGGTCCGCACGCCGCGCAGCACCGAGCCGAAGTGGGGCCGCGGAGGCCGCGCATGAAGCTGGTCAAGCTGTTGGCCAACCTCGGCTATGGCAGCCGCAAGCAGGTGCAGGGGATGTTCCGTGCCGGCCTGATCACCGATGCCGAGGGCGAGGTGCTGTACGCCGATGACGCGGTCGCGCATGAGGCGATCCGGGTCGAGGGCGAGCCGCTGGACCCGCCGCAGGGGCTGACCCTGCTGCTGCACAAGCCGCGCGGCTACACCTGTTCGACCAAGGACAAGGGCCGGCTGATCTACGACCTGCTGCCGCCGCGCTACCGCGACCGTGCGCCGGTGTTGTCCTCGGTGGGCCGCCTGGACCGCGACACCAGTGGCATGCTGCTGATGACCGACGATGGCGCGCTGCTGCACCGGATCGTGTCGCCGAAGTCGCGCCTGGACAAGGCCTACGAGGTCACCCTGGCCGAAGACCTGCGCGGCGATGAAACCGCGCGTTTCGCCAGCGGCGGCCTGCTGCTGGAATCGGACGACAAGCCCCTGCTGCCGGCCGAGCTGCACGTGAACGGTCCGCGCCAGGCGCAGCTGGTCCTGCACGAAGGCCGCTACCACCAGGCCCGCCGGATGTTCGCGGCCGTCGGCAACCACGTCGAGGCGCTGCACCGCAGCCGCATCGGCGGGCTGTCGCTGGGGGAGCTGCCTGAAGGTGAGTGGCGCATGCTCGATGCGGCCGATCTCGAGACGCTGTTCAACGTCCCATGACCGCCTTCGCCGCGCTGCCGTTCCTGCCCGACGCCGTCATCTTCGACATGGACGGGTTGATGATCGACAGCGAGCGCGTCTCGATCGCGTGCTGGTCGCAGGCGGCGCAGGAGCTGGCGCTGCCGTTCCCGGAGGGCTTCTGGCTGCGCATGGTGGGTCTGGGCGACCGCGACTGCGAACGCCTGCTGCTGCAGACGGTCACTGCCGAGCAGGTCACCGCGCTGTTCGCGCGTTGCCACGAACTGTACGAAGCGCGCACGCAGCAGGGTCTGCCGCTGCGCCCCGGCATCCTGGAGATCCTGCAGCTGCTGCACGAACATGGCGTTCCACGTGCAGTGGCGACCTCCACCCGCCAGCCGCGTGCCTCGCGCAAGCTGGCGGCGGCCGGGCTGCTGCCGTTCTTCGAGGTGGTGGTGACCAGCAGCGATGTCGCGCATCCCAAGCCCGCCCCGGACATCTACCTGCTGGCGGCGCAGAAGCTGGGCAAGGACCCGGCGCGCTGCATGGCGCTGGAAGATTCCCCGGCCGGTATCCGCGCGGCCGTGGGTGCGGGGATGACCGCGATCCAGGTGCCGGACCTGGTGCATCCGGATGAAGAGCTGCGCGCGCTGGGGCATCGCATCGTGGATTCGCTGCTGGATGCCCGGGCGTTGTTGATGCCGCTGTTGCCGGTGACCGGCGCGCGGTGATGTCCCGCCCGGCTTGCCGATACACCGGGCATTGATCGCGTGCACCACGAAAAAGCCCGGCACATGGCCGGGCTTTTTCATGCGGATCCAGACGGTACTCAGAGGCGGCTGAACACCAGCGCCGCATTCGTGCCGCCAAAGCCGAAGCTGTTGGACATCACGGTGTTCAGCTGTGCCGGCTGGGTCTGCTGCACGATCGGGAAGCCTTCCACCAGCGGGTCCAGCTCGCCGATGTTGGCCGAGCCGGCGATGAAGCCATCGCGCATCATCAGCAGGCAGTAGATCGCTTCGTGCACGCTTGCCGCGCCCAGCGAATGGCCGGACAGCGCCTTGGTCGAGGACAGCGGCGGAATGCTCTCGCCGAACACCTCACGCACCGCCTTCAGCTCGGTGACGTCGCCCAGCGGAGTCGAGGTGCCGTGCGTGTTGAGGTAGTCGATCGGGGCGGTGATGTGCTCCATCGCCATGTTCATGCAGCGCACCGCGCCTTCACCGGACGGGGCGACCATGTCGGCGCCATCGGAGGTGACGCCGTAT
Source organism: Stenotrophomonas rhizophila (assembly GCF_003751305.1). Classification (GTDB taxonomy): domain Bacteria; phylum Pseudomonadota; class Gammaproteobacteria; order Xanthomonadales; family Xanthomonadaceae; genus Stenotrophomonas; species Stenotrophomonas rhizophila_B. The sequence continues at coordinate 95,428 of NZ_RJKV01000004.1, read as the reverse complement.
CCGACCAGCTCGGCATAGATGCGCGCGCCACGGGCCACGGCGTGGTCGTAGTCTTCCAGCACCAGCATGCCGCCGCCACCGGCGATGACGAAGCCGTCGCGGTCCTTGTCGTACGGGCGCGAGGCCGAGGCGGGCGTGTCGTTGAAGCGGGTCGACAGGGCGCCCATCGCATCGAACATCACGCTCATCGACCAGTGCAGGTCTTCACCGCCACCGGCGAACATCACGTCCTGCGCGCCATGGCGGATCAGATCCGCGGCGGCGCCGATGCAATGCGCGGAGGTGGCGCAGGCGGCCGACAGCGAGTAGCTCAGGCCCTTGATCTGGAACGCCGTGGCCAGGCAGGCCGACACGGTGGAGCACATCGTGCGCGGCACCATGTACGGGCCCACCTTGCGCACGCCGCGGGCGCGCAGGATGTCGGCCGATTCCACCTGCCACTGGCTGGAGCCGCCGCCGGAGCCGGCGATCAGGCCGGTCCGCGGGTTGGCGACCTGCGCCTCGTCCAGGCCGGCATCGGCGATCGCATCGCGCATGGCGATGTACGCATACGCCGACGCATCGCTCATGAAGCGCTTCACCTTGCGGTCGATCTGCGCATCCAGGTCCAGCTCGATGTTGCCGCCGACATGGCTGCGCAGGCCGGCTTCGGCATGATCGGGCAGGTGGCGGATGCCGGCCTTGCCTTCACGCAATGCAGTGGACACGGTGTCCAGATCGTTGCCCAGGCACGAGGTGATGCCCATTCCGGTAATGACGACGCGACGCATCAGAAGTTCTCAGTGGAAGTGAACAGACCTACACGCAGGTCTTTGGCAGAGTAGATTTCGCGACCGTCCACCAGCATGCGGGCGTCGGACTGTGCCATCACCAGCTTGCGGTTGATGACGCGCGAGATGTCGATTTCGTAGGTGACGCGCTTGGCGCTCGGCAGCACCTGGCCGGTGAACTTCACTTCACCGCAGCCCAGGGCGCGGCCACGGCCGGGCGCACCGATCCAGGTCAGGAAGAAGCCGGTCAGCTGCCACATGGCATCCAGGCCGAGGCACCCGGGCATGACCGGGTCGCCGAGGAAGTGGCAGTCGAAGAACCACAGGTCAGGGCGGATATCCAGTTCCGCGCGTACCATGCCTTTGCCGTGTGGGCCGCCGTCCTCGCGGATATCGGTGATGCGATCGAACATCAGCATCGGATCATTGGGCAGGCGGCCGCTGCCCGGGCCGAACAGTTCACCGCGGGCGCTGGCCAGCAGCTGGTCGCGCGAGAACGCGTTGAGACGAGTCATGGAAAACGCAATCCTGAGGAAGTTGTCATCGGGGTGAGCCGACCACAGGTCGACTGCTCTTGCATGAAGCAAGTGCTCAAGAGTGCATGAGAAAAAGTGATTCAATCAAACGTTTTAACCGTACGCCGCCGTAGTGTTTTCAGGTTCAAAAACGCATGTTGTTGTTATCCAACAACCATACTGCGGCGTGTGGCTGTAATCTTGTTCATCTGAATTCGAGTGCCAACGCCCGTGTCCCGCCCCCGCAAGATCATTCACGTCGACATGGATGCGTTTTACGCGTCCGTGGAGCAGCGTGACGACCCTTCTTTGCGGGGCAAACCGGTGGTGGTGGCGTGGCGTGGGATGCGCTCGGTGGTCTGCGCGGCCTCGTACGAGGCGCGGGTGTTCGGGGTGCGTTCGGCGATGCCGGCGCTGCGCGCGGAGCGGTTGTGTCCGGATGCGGTATTCGTGCCGCCGGATTTCGCCCGCTACAAGGCGGTGTCACGCCAGGTGCGCGAGATATTCCTGCGGCATACGGATCTGGTGGAACCGTTGTCGTTGGACGAGGCGTATCTGGATGTGACCGAGCACAAGGGCGGGATGACGGTGGCGACGGAGATCGCGCAGATCATCCGCGCGCAGATCCGCGAAGAGACGCAGTTGACCGCCTCGGCGGGGATCGCGCCGAACAAGTTCCTGGCCAAGATCGCCTCGGATTGGCGCAAGCCCGATGGGCAGTTCGTGGTGCCGCCGCATCGCATCGAGCAGTTCCTGACGCCGTTGCCGGTGAACCGTGTGCCGGGCGTGGGCAAGGTGATGGCAGCGAAGCTGGCCGAGCTGGGCGTGGCGACGGTGGGTGATCTGCGTGCGCTGCCGCTGGAGGAACTGGAGGCGCGGTTCGGGACGTTCGGGGGGCGGTTGTTCAATCGTGCGCGCGGTGTGGATGAGCGGCCGGTGGAGCCGGATCAGCCGGTGCAGTCGATTTCGTCGGAGGATACGTTCGCGGAGGATCTGTTGTTGGAGGATCTGGCGCCGGCGATCGTGCAGTTGGCGGAGAAGACGTGGCTGGCGACGCGCAAGACGGACCGGGTGGGGCATACGGTGGTGTTGAAGTTGAAGACGTCGCAGTTCCGGATCATTACGCGCAGTTTTACGCCGGAGTCGCCGCCGGATTCGGTGGAGGAGCTGCGCGATATTGCGTTGGGGTTGCGGGCGCGGGTGGAGTTGCCGTTGGAGACGCGGTATCGGTTGGTGGGGGTGGGGTTGGGGGGATTCCGCGAGCGGGAGGTGGTACGCCAGCCGGGGTTGTTTGATCATCTTGGTGATGTGTAGTTGGTCGTTTTTTGGCTTTTTTCAAGATCGATATCAGCGTTGACCCCAACGCCAACGTCAACGACGGATGCGCTGGTGTTCGGGTGATGAGGGTTTGGGACGACGCGGGTGAGGTATCGGGACCCGCTGCAAGTACGTCCCTGTAAGCTCGTGTGTTGCCATCCATGGCAACACACGGTCCCGATACCCCACCCGCGCCGTCCCTCCGACACTTGGCCGGTGCGCATGGATAGGTGCGTTGCACTTTTCTGGGTCCACTGAAGACGTTGTCCGCTAGGACTGTATTGCTGCAGTCACTCGACTGTTCTTGGCGACGTTGCGGCCGACAGTTGCGGTCGTTTCGTGCTGGTTGGACTTGCATCTGGATCGACCGCTCAGGTCTCACTTACGCGTGGTGATCGTGCCACCTTCGCGCCGCCCAGCCTGTTACTTTCGCGCGATTACGGCCACTGCATTTCACCCTTGGCTATTTTCGCGCTCAGTTCCAGTGAGCTCTCGCCAGCCAGGTTTGGATAGCGCTTTTTCATTGCGGCGATCAGTGCGTTGGCATCGTTGCTGTGTGCGGTTTCTTCGTCGAACGCGCGGATGTAGTTGGCGGTGAAATCCACGGCGCTGATGTCCAGGGCGGCATCGGCTGCGTAGTGGCCGGGGATGACGCGGGTGGGGTTCAGGGCCTTGATGGTGGCGAGGGTCTGCAGCCAGTGCGCGTGTGATTGCGCGCTTTGGGTGTCGGCCATCCATACGTGTTCGCCGGCGACGATGGGGATGCCGCCGAGGAGGGTGCGCTGGGAGGGGATCCACAGGACGGTGCGGTCCGGGGTGGGGCCGGTGAGGCCGATGATCTTGATCGGTTGGCCTTCGAGGGTAAGGGTGTCGCCGTCCAGTGGGGCGGGGATGACGATGCGGCTCGGCTTGCCTGCGCCCATCTGGGGGCCCCAGAACGCGAGTTTGGCGGCCTGGGTGGCGTTGATGTGGGCGACGGTAGCGGGCGTGGCGAGGATGCGGGCGTCGGGGAAGGCGTCCTGCAGGGTGGCCAGGCCGAAGTAGTAGTCGGGGTCGCCGTGGCTGATGTAGATCGTGGTCAGGCGTTTGCCTGAGTCACGGATGCGTTGGACCAGCTGCGCGGCATCGGTGGCGGCGAACTGGGCATCCACGAGGATGGCGTCGTGACGGCCGGTGATCAGGGTCGAGGAGACCGCGAACAGGGCGTCGTCGCCGGGGTGGTACGGCTGCACCGCGAGGGGAGCGGCCTGCGCGGGCGCGTTCGCGGCGGGGCGGGCATGGCTGGTGGCTGGGGTGAGGGCGGTGAGGCCGGTGATCAGGGCGAGGCTGAGGGCCAGGGTGGTGCGGGAGAGCGTGGGCATGGGGGCGGTTCCATCCAGTGCCCCGGCGGGGATCGCCGGGGCGGGCAGGGCTCAGTACGCGACGGTGGCGATCTGGCGCAGGTATTGCGGGGTTTCGATTTCGCTGACGAAGGCGTCGGCGTAGTCGGGGTAGCTGATCCGGCTGTGGCCGTCATCGCCGACCAGGAAGTTCTTCGCTTGGGTGCGGAAGCCGCCGCGCTGCGGGCCGGGGCCGATTTCGGCGGCCGGGGAGTAGAACGTCCAGTCGAGGTCGTCTACGGCGCGCAGCTGCTTCAGCGTCTCGCGGGCGGCCAGGGCGACCGGCTTGTAGGCATCCGGGAAGCCCTCGGTGTCCACCAGCTGCACACCGGGGGCGACTTCCAGGCTGCCGGCGCCACCGACCATGATGAAGCGGGGCACGCCGGCCTGGCGCGCCGCGGCGACCAGGGCGGCACTGGTGGTGGTCACCGTGGCGGGTTCATCGCCCGGGCGCGGGCCGAAGGCGCTGGCCAGGACGTCATGGCCGGCGATCACGGCGGCCAGCGCGTCGGTGTCATCCAGCGCGGCCACGGCCAGCTGGGCGCCGTCCAGTTCCGCCGGGAGGTCGGTCTCACGGCGGACGATGGCGGTGACCTGATGGCCGCGGGCGAGGGCCTGGCGGGTGATTTCACGGCCGATGTTGCCGGTGGCACCAACGAGAGCGATTTTCATGGGGGAGGTCCGTTGAGGAAGGAAGGCCAGCGTATGCCTCTGGAATCGAACGAAAAACCGCGTATAACGGCCTAATTTGTTGCACGGATCGATCAAATGGACCGGATGACTGCCATGAACGTGTTCGTCGAGGTAGCCGAGCGTGGCAGCCTGACCGCTGCGGCCGAGGCGCTGGAGATGTCGCGGGCGATGGTGACGCGCTATCTGGCCGAGGTGGAGCGCTGGCTGGGCGCGCGTCTGCTGCACCGGACCACGCGCCGGATCAGCCTGACGGGGCCGGGAGAAGCGGCGCTGCTTCGCTTCCGGCAGATGCTGGCGATCGGCGATGAACTGCACGCTGAGCTGGCCACTGACAACCCCGAGCCACACGGGCTGATCCGGGTGACCGCGAGTGTTTCTTTCGGGCAGCTCCACCTGGCCGCGGCGGTGGCCGAGTTCGTCAAACGCCATCCGCTGACGCGGGTGGAACTGCTACTCGTCGACCGGGTGGTGAATCTGGTGGAAGAGCGGGTGGACATCGCCGTACGCATCTCGCGCGCAATCGACCCGAGTCTGATCGCGCGCCATCTTGGGCCGTGCCGGTCGGTGTTGTGTGCGGCGCCGTCGTACGTGGCCGAGCGCGGTGCACCGGGCTCGGCCGATGCATTGGCCGCGCATAACTGCCTGACCCACCACTACGTGGGCAAGAGCGTGTGGCACCTGCAGCGCGACGGGCGACAGATCGCGGTGGCGGTGGGCGGCAACATCAGCGCCAATGAAGCATCGTTGCTGCTGGAAGCCGTACGCGCCGGAGCGGGTATCGCCATGTTGCCGATGTACCAGATCGCGCCGCTGCTGCGTTCGGGCGAGCTGGTGGCCGTGCTGCCCGACTACACGGTGGAGACGCTGGGGCTGCACGCCGTGTACGCCTCGCGCCGGCAGCTGCCGACGATCATGCGCAGCTTCCTGGATTTCCTGGTCGAGCGTTTCAGCAGCCCGCAGTTTCTGGCGTTGCTCTGAGTGCCTGGGGTCAACGGCGCATGAGCAGAGCCGTGGCGGTGCCGCCGTACAATGGGGCTCCCACGTCGTTGAAGTGAGTGTCGTCTTGTCGTATCCGTATCCGTTGGTGGTGTTCGATCTGGATGGCACGCTGGTGGACAGCGCGGCTGATATCGCCGAAGCGCTCAACCGCACGCTGCAGGACTGGCAGTTGCCGCGCGTGCCGGAGGCGACGGTGTTGACGTGGATCGGTGATGGCGTGCGGCGGCTGGTCGAGCAGGCGTTTACCGCGGCCGGCAGCGATATCGATCTGGACGAGGTGATGCCCGGTTTCATGCGGCACTACGAGGCGTGCCTGTTGCGCAGCCCGCGCCTGTTTGATGGCGTGACCGAGACGTTGGCCGCCTTGCGCGAACGTTCGGTGACGCTGGCGATCTGCACCAATAAGCCGTCCGCGCTGGTGGCGCCGTTGCTGCAGCATTTCGGTCTGCAGGATGTGTTCGCACTGGTGCTGGGCGGGGATTCCCTGCCGGAGCGCAAGCCGAATGGTGCGCCGTTGCGGCATATCGCGGCGCACTTCGACGTGGCTGTCGAGGCAGCGTTGATGGTGGGTGATTCGATCACCGATTACCGCGCTGCGGTGGATGCAGGCATGCCGGTGGCGCTGGTGCGCTATGGGTATCCGCGTGGTCTGGATCTGGACAACGTCCAGGCGGTTGCCGTGGTGGATGATCTGCGGGAATTACTGGTGTTGTGAGGCGTTCGAGCGTGTGCCGACCAACGGTCGGCACCTACCGGAGGTTGGACGGCGGCAGTGCCGCCGTCCAGATCCCTTACTTCGGCTGGTAACGCACGCTCAGGCGGTACTCGCGGCCGGGCTGGTTGTACCAGGCGACGGTTTCGTAGTCGCGGTCGAACACGTTGCTGACCCGGCCCAGTACGGACCAATCACGGGTCAGCGCGTATTCCAGGCGCAGATCCACGGTGCCGTAGCCGCCCAGGCGCACGGTGTTGGCCGCATTGTCGTACCGCTTGCCGGCGCCGTTGGCGGTGAGGCCGGCGCGGAAGTCACCGAAACGGCGATCGACGTCCAGACGCGCGGTGTTCTGTGCGCGGCGGGCCAGCCAGTTGTCGAACTGCGCGCTGCCGTCGGTGCGGTTGCGCGGGTCGGTGTGGCTGAGTTGTGCGTTGAGGTCGAATCCGGCGACGGTGATCGCACCGGTCAGTTCGGCACCGCGGATGCGGGCCTTCTCGACCTGCGACATCATGAAGGTGGTCGCGTCGTAGGTGATCAGGTCATCGATGCGCGTTTCGTATACGTCCAGGCCCCAGCGCCAGCCATCACCCTGCTGGGCGATGCCGATGTTCGCGCTCTTGGATGTCTCCGGATCCAGGGTCGGCACGCCGCTCCACGGGTCGTAAAGGTCGCTGAAGGTCGGGGCCTTGAACGCGGTGCCGTAGCTGGCGTTGAGGCGGAAGCCGCTGCCCAGCTCCAGACCCCAGCCGAGGCTGCCGGTGGTGTGGTTGCCGAACTGCTCGTTGTCGTCGTTGCGCACGCTGGCCTGCAGGTGGTGCGCGCCGAAGCGGCCCTGGTACTGCACGAACACACCGGTGTTGTCGCGGCTGTCGACCAGGTAGCCGGCGCTGCTGCCGTCCAGGTTGTCCTGGCTCCAGTCCACGCCGGCGCTCAGCAGCTGGCCGTCAGCGATGCCGATGTCGGCCTGTACCGAAGCGCTGTCGCGGTGGGTCTGCGCGTTGCCCAGCCAGGTATCACCGTTGTAGTTGTCCGATTCGTTGTCAGCGCGGCCGACGTTCACGGTCAGGTTGAAGCGCTCACTCGGCGTGTAGCGCAACTTGCTGCCGAGCACCTGCTGCAGGGTCTCGGAGTAGTTGTAGTAGCCGTCGTAGTGGTTCTCGCCTTCGGCACGCAGCGCGGTGCCTTCCAGGCTCAGCGTGTCGGTCAGCGCATAGCCGCCGCGCAGGCTCATCGACAGGTTGCGGTAGCCGTCGCGGTCGGGCTCATCGGCACCGCAGCCAGCGAAGGTAGCGGCGTCGCCGCGGCAGGCGTTGATGCCATCGGTGTGCTGGTAGGCGATGTCGGTGCCGAACCAGCCACGCTCCCCGCTGCCGCCGAAGCCACCGCTGGCCTCGCGCAGACCATTGCTGCCGCCACCAAGCTGCAGGTGCGGCGCGAACTGGCCGGCGTTGCGGCGGGTGAAGATCTGGATCACGCCACCGATCGCATCGGCGCCGTACAGGCTGGACTGCGGGCCACGCACGATCTCGATGCGTTCGATCTGCGCCAGCGGCAGGTCCTGGATCATGGCCAGGCCGAGGTCGCCGGTGTTGATGCGCACGCCATCGACCAGCACCAGGGTGTGGGCCGAGTTGGTGCCACGCAGGAACAGCGAGCTCTGCTTGCCCAGGCCGCCGCTGTTGTTGAGGTTGATGCCGGCACGGCCGCGCAGCAGATCCTGCAGCGACGGTGCCTGGCTGCGCTCGATCTCGGCGCGGTCGATCACCTGCGCCGGTGAGATGCTGTCCTGCAGGGCGATCGGGGTGCGCGTGGCGGTGACCAGCACCTGGTCCAGCGCGGTGGCGTCGTCCTGTGCGGAGGCCAGCAGGGGTAGGGCCGACAGCACGGCCAGGGAAAGAACGCGGGTTTGCAGCTTCATCGATGACTCCATGCACCGCGCACGCCCGCGCGGCAAGGGGTGGGGATGATCACGCTGCAGGGGTGTTCGACGGTGGGCGGACGCACGCAGGCGCCTGCTTGCCGCCGCCATGCCCGCCGCATCGCAACCAGTCGTCCTCCAGGCCGGTCTCCGGGCTCGCGCGTCGATGGCGGTGCCATCGTGCCAGGCGCCTTCCCATGCCGGAGCACAGTGGCGTGTTGCCTGGTGTTTCCACGCTTACCGTTGCGGGGGCAGCGCCGGAGTGGCGTGGCACAGGGCCTGACGCGTCACCGGCTTCCCGTTTCAACCTGGCGGCATTGCAGCCCCAGGTCACCTGAAAGTGGGCGCAGTCTAAGCCATCGGCCGGGCCCATGGAGCGCACCGGTTAGAATGCGCCTCGCTTTTTCGATGTGATCTCCATGACCCCAACGTGGTTGCAGCACCCCGGCACCGACGCCCGTGACCCGCACCGGCCGGCCGCAGCGGGCAGCAGACGGGGCGCGGCATGATCCTCGATCTGATCCGCCACGCCAGCACCGGCCGCGACGATCATCTTGATGGCCGCACCGATCCAGCGCTGCACGAGGGCGCGACCGACGCCCTGTGCGCGCGTTATGCCGGGCTGCCCTGGCAGCGTGTGCTGTCCTCGCCACGGCAGCGAGCACTGTTGACCGCCGAGGCATTGGCCTTGCCCCACGCGGTGGACGTGGAGGCCGATGAGGAATGGGAAGAACTCGATTTCGGCGACTGGGACGGGCTCGCGCTGGAGGCGCTGCCGATGGATGCGCTGTCCGCCTTCCATCTGGACCCGCATGCCAATCCACCGCCGCATGGCGAAAGCTGGGGCCACTTCGAACGCCGCATCGCGCGCGGTCTGCATCGGTTGCTGGATGAACCCGAGCCGGTCCCGACCTTGATCGTCAGCCACGGCGGACCGCTGCGGATGGTGCTGTCGCAGGTGTGCGGCCTGCCGATGGCGATGTGCTGGGCGCTGCGCATCGATCACGGCACGCGGCTGCGCCTGCGCGTGGAGCGCGAGGACGACCGGCTGTGGGGCGAACTGCTGGAGCTGCAGCAGGTATGAAGCGCACGGGTAGCGACGGTGTGTCGGTACCCGTGGATCAGCGGTTGTCGTCGTCCATCTCGAACGGCGGCGCTTCCTCGCCGTCATCATCGCGATGCTCCACGGTGCGGTCGTAGACCGGACCGGAGGCAGGCGGCGCCTTCTTCAGCGGCTGGTCGGCGATGATCGCTTCGTACTCCGCCACCAGCACGGTGCGGCGCGCTTCCGGCAGTTCCTGCCAGTGGCAATCCTGCAGTGCACCTTCCAGCGAGTAGAGCAGGTTCAAGCTGGGCTTGAAGCCGGCGCGGCGCACTTTGACGAAGGCACCGACCGCGCCGACCGCCACCAGATCTTCCGGCGTACGCAGACCGACCTGGCGCAGCCATGCTGCGCTCTTCGGGCCGATGTTGCGCAGCTTGACGCCACTCATCCCAATGCCTCGACGAACACGGCGGCGATCGCTTCCAGCCCGGCCTGGTCCTCGGCATCGAAGCGCGACAGCGAAGGGCTGTCCAGATCGAACACGCCGACCAGGTCGCCGTTGTGGACCAGCGGCACGACCAGTTCCGAGCGCGAGGCTGAGTCGCAGGCGATGTGACCCGGGAACGCATCGACGTCTTCGATGCGCTGGGTCAGCCGCTGCGACGCCGCGGCGCCACACACGCCCTTGTCGAGCGGGATGCGCACGCAGGCGGGCAGACCCTGGAACGGGCCAACGACGAGCTCCTTGCCATCGAAGAAGTAGAAGCCGACCCAGTTCAGGTGCGGCAGGGCGTGGTAGACCAGCGCCGACAGGTTGGCCGCATTGGCGATGCGGTCGCGCTCGCCGTGCACCAGAGCGCGGGCCTGGGCCAGCAGCTGGCCGTACTGTTCCGGCTTGCTGCCGGTGAGCGTGGAGGTATCGAACATGGCCGCAGTCTACCAAGCGCGGCGGTTGGTTGCCCCCGGGGCTGGCGGAACGCAGCGGACCGCACCGCAGCGCTGCCGGGAGGGCGGATAATGACGCGATTCCGCTCCCGGTCGTTCCCATGTCCCTGCCTGCGCCGCGCCCTGCCGCCCTGTTCGTCACCGGCACCGATACCGGCATCGGCAAGACCTTCAGCAGCTGTGTGCTGCTGCATGCCCTGCGCCGCCACGGCGGCACCGCAGTGGGCATGAAGCCGGTCGCCAGTGGCTGCGAGCGCACGCCCGAAGGCCTGCGCAACGAGGATGCCACGGCCCTGCTGGCCGCCAGCATGCCGATGCCCGCGTATGACGACCTCAACCCGTTCGCGCTCGAGCAGCCACTGGCCCCGGAGATCGCCGCGGCAGAGGCTGGCGTGCAACTGTCGCTGGCGCCGATCGAGGCCGCCTTCGAGCGCCTGCGCGCCAGCGCGGACACGGTGGTGGTCGAGGGCGTCGGCGGCTGGCTGGCGCCGCTGTCGGCCACGCTGGACCAGAGTGATCTCGTGGACGCGCTGGCGCTGCCGGTGGTGATGGTGGTCGGGCTGCGGCTGGGCTGCCTCAACCATGCGCGGCTGACTGCCGAGGCGATTGCGGCCCGTGGCGCGCGCTGCATCGGCTGGATCGCCAATGAGGTGGACCCCGCCATGGCACGCCGCGACGAGAACGTCGCACTGCTCACCGCGCGGCTGCCGATGCCGTGCTGGGGGCGCCTGCCGTATGCGCCGGGTGCGGACCCGGCCCGCCTGGCGGACCGGCTGGTGTTCTGAGCGTCAGCTGCCTGCGCGCGTCTGCAGCGCGCTGGCCAGCCGGCCGAGCGTGGCAATCGCGCCGGCGAAGCGCTCGTCCAGCTCCTGGCAGCACGACAGGCGCAGGCAATGCCGGTAGCGTGCACCGCGCGAGTAGACCTGGCCGGGCATGAACACCACGCCCTCGGCCAAGGCCTGCTCGAACAGCTCCCCGGCATCGATCGCGGCGGGCAGTTCCACCCACAGCAGGAACCCGCCGGTCGGCTGGGTGGCCGACGTGCCGGGCGGGAAGTGCTGCGCGATCAGGCCACGCACGTGGCTGACCTGATCGCTGTAGAGCCGACGCAACCCCCGCAGATGATGCTCGTAGTTGCCCGCTTCCAGGAACGCGGCAACCGCGTCCCCGAGCAGGCGTGATTCGGCACCAGAGGAGTGGAACTTCAGCAGCTGGATATCGGCGGCGAAGCGGCCACCGTCGAGCCAGCCGATGCGGTAGTCCGGTGCGAGCGTCTTGGAGAAGCCGCTGCAGACCATGATCCAGCCATCGCGGTCAAAGCTCTTGGCCAACGGCTCCAGCGGTTCCTTGAACTGGAGTTCGGCGTAGACCGCGTCTTCGATCAACGGCACCTGGTAATGGTTCACCAGCGCGGCAAGGCGCTGTTTGTTCGGCACGGGCATGCTGCCGCCGAGCGGATTGTGCACGGTCGGCATGGCCATGATCGCGGCGATGCCACCGGCGGCGAGCAGCGCTTCCAGTGCGTCCAGATCGAGGCCGTCGCGCGGATGGGTAGGCAGCTCGATCGCGCGCAGGCCCAGACTGCGCAGCAGCGGGTAGATGTTGAAATACGAGGGCGCTTCGATCGCCACCGCATCGCCGGGTTGGGTCACCACGCGCAACGCCAGCTGCAGGGCTTCCATCGCACCATGCGTGAGCACCAGCCGGTCCGTGGTGGTGTGCAGCCCCAGCCGTGGCCCACGCTGCACGATCTGGGTCAGCAGCCGTGCCGCACCGTTGGGACGTGCATAGGTCTCCACCGTGGTGGTGGCACGGCGCAGTACCTGCGCGGTGATGCGTGCCAGCTGCGCGCCGGGATAGAAACGCTTGCCGCGCGGGCCGGCGAACGCCAGATCGATGATGTCCGGTTGCTGCTGTGCGGCCAGCACGCGCGCCATCATCGCGTGCTGCGCGGGTGCGGTCGGTGGTGAGGGTGCCTGCCGCAGTGACTGCGTCGGTTCGGGAAGACGTGGGCTGACCACGAAGCCGGCCTTCGGCCGCGGCAGCACCAGCCCGGCATCCTCCAGCTGCCGATAGGCGGCGATCACCGTGTTGAGGCTGAGGCTGCGCTGCGTCGCCAGGCCGCGCAGCGACGGCAGCCGGGTGCCGACCGGCAAGCGTCCACTGCGGATCGCGTCGGCCATTTCATCGGCCAGGGATTGATAGAGGTTGCTCGCCATCGGTCTGTGCGTCCACGGGTATCTGTAACCGTGCGGATGCCAGTCATCTGCATCTGTACCCGCCTCAGGACGCAGCCTACCATGGCCGTGATGACTTCCCTCGCGCACGGCAGAGCGATGTGTGCCGTGCGTCTTTTCTTCAGGTTCGCCGCGTGATCAGCGCGCCGAAATGGTGGTACTCACCAGGCGCGGCTGCTCGCGGTACAGGGCCGGATACTGCTGTTTCAGCGCAGCCACCTTGGGCAGGTCGTTGATCCGGATGTACATCGATTCGGGATGCAGCGTGAGGTAGTTCTGGTGATACCCCTCGGCGGCGAAGAACGGCTTGCCACCATCGACCTGGGTCACCACCGGCGCGGCGTAGGTCCTGGCCTGCTGCAGCTGGGCGATGTACGCGCGGGTCGCATCGCGCTGCGCCGCGTCGTCGGCATAGACCGCCGAGCGGTACTGCGTGCCCCGGTCCGGGCCCTGCCGGTTGAGCTGGGTCGGATCATGCGCCACCGAGAAGAACACCTGCATCAGCTGGCCATAGCTGACCTGGGCCGGATCGTAGGTGACCTGCACCGCCTCGGCATGGCCGGTACCGCCGCCGCCGACGCGCGGGTAGGTGGCATTCGCCGCACTGCCGCCGATGTAGCCGGAGAGCGCGTTGTCCACGCCCTTGATGTGCTGGAACACGCCCTGCACACCCCAGAAGCAGCCACCGGCGAACACCACCTGGGCGCGTTTCAGGCCTGGTTGGCGCAGGTCCGCCTTGCCGGTAGGCGCAGGCACGGCCATGGTCGTGGCGGCGGCAGCGTGTGCCGGCCTATCAAGGCCGACCACCACCACGCTGGCGGTGAGTGCGGCGATGGCGACAGCGATGCCGCCTGCAACGAGTTTGTCGACTGCGATCTTCATGCGATGGCTCCTCACCCAAACGTAAAGGCGTAGGCGCGCACGCCGGGATCGAGGAACTCGATCTCGAAGGTGCGCTCCTGCACGGCGCCGGACTGGCGGATCAGCTGATACAGACGGTTTTCATCCACGCGGCCGTCGCCGTCGGCGGAGATGTCTCCACCGGCCGCAGCGCCGGGTGCCTGCCCGTCGATGCGCACGCGGAACCGGACCGGCTTGCCGTCCTCGCCCGGTGCCAGCACCAGGTGCAGGTCACGTGCATGGAAGCGGAAGGCGATACGGCCGCCGCGTGTCTGCAGCCGGGCGTCTTCGTTGCCCACGGTCCAGCGTCCGGCCAAGGCCCACTGGTTGTGTTGAAGCGTGGCCGGCACGGTGTAGTCGGCAGGCTGGTCCTGGCGCTGGCCACCGGGCGAGGCGAAGTTCTCGGCACGCGCGTGGCCGAGGTAGGTCTCCGGTGATTTGAGGTTGCTCATGTCGGCCTGGCGCGCCACGCCGTCCAGCGTCATCGCTACCGGTGCATCGTCACCGGGCAGGGTGTTGCCGGCCTCGCGCAGCAGCTGGCGGATGATCTGCTCGGACTGCGCATAGTTGCCCTCGCCGAAGTGATGCGCGCGGATCCGGCCCTGCGCATCGATGAAGTAATGCGCCGGCCAATACTTGTTGTTGAAGCCGCGCCAGATGGCGAAGTCGTTGTCGATTGCGACCGGGTAGGTGACCTTCAGGTCCTTCACCGCCCGCTGCACGTTGGCCAGATTGCGCTCGAAGGCGAACTCCGGCGCATGCACGCCGATCACCACCAGCCCGTGGTCGCGATAACGCTCGGCCCACTCACGCACGTAGGGCATCGCGCGCAGGCAGTTGATGCAGGAGTAGGTCCAGAAATCGACCAGCACCACCTTGCCGCGCAGCGCCGGTGCATCCAATGGCGGGCTGTTGAGCCAGTCGGTCGCACCGGCCAGCGAGGGCAGGGTGCCCTCCACCGGCAGCGGTTGCCCGGGGGCACCGGCGGTGCTCATCATCGCCGCGCCGGCAACCGGCTGCTGCCCTGGCAGCACGTCGAGCAGGCCCTGTTCCAGCTTGGCGGTGCTGACCGTGGACAGTCGGGTCAGCACACCGGTATCCCAGCCCATCGCGATGGCGACCACCGCCAGCAACGCGGCGATGCCGAGCCCGCGACGCACCCACTCCCCCACGCCAAGGCGGCGCTTGAGCGCGGCGAACACCCGCCCGCCGATCCAGATCGCCAGGGCCAGTGAGGTGGCCGCGCCCAGTGCATAGGCCAGCAGCAGCCCGCTGGTGCCGACACTGGCGCCCTGCAACGCCGCGCCGGTGAGGATCAGTCCGAGGATCGGCCCCGCACACGGCGCCCACAGCAGGCCGGTGGCGATGCCGATCAGCAGCGAGGTGCCAACGCCCCCACGCCCTGCGTCACTGGCCGCATCGGCCGAGGCGCTCAGCCGCGCGCCCAGCCGCTGGAACGGCGACAGCAGACGGTCGGCCAGCGCCGGCCACAGCAGCGCCAGCGCGAACACCGCCATCACCACCAGCGCGATCCAGCGCCCGATCTGGTTGGCCTGCGCCACCCATTGGCTGCTCACCGCCGCCAGGCTGGCGACCACGGCGAACATCAAGGCCATGCCGATCAGCAGCGGCAGGCCACTGCGCAGGAACGGGCGGTCCGAGCGGGCGAACACGAACGGCAGCACCGGCAGGATGCAAGGGCTGAGGATGGTGAGCACGCCACCGAGGTAGGCCAGCACGAGCAGAAGCATGGAGAGGTCCTTCTATGACGCAGGGGAGTGCGGCGCTCAGGCCGCGACGAAATTCATGGCCACGCCGTTCATGCAGTAGCGCAGGCCGGTGGGGCGCGGGCCGTCATCGAACACGTGGCCGAGATGGCCACCGCAGCGCCGGCAATGCGCTTCGACACGGACCATGCCCAGGGTTGTGTCGCGGTCTTCGCCGACGGCATCGTGCAGCGGCGCCCAGAAGCTGGGCCAGCCGGTGCCGCTGTCGAACTTGGTGGAAGAGGAGAACAATGGCAACGCGCAGCCGGCACAGGTGAAGGTGCCACGCCGATGCTCTTTGTTGAGGGGGCTGCTGAACGGCCGCTCCGTGCTCTGCCGCCGCAGCACGCTGTACTGGGCAGGCGTGAGCTGTTCGCGCCACTGCGCATCGCTGCGCATGACCTCGAACTGGCGTGCGGGCGCGGCGGGCGCCGCCGGGGCAGGGTTGCTGCAGGCGGTCAGGCCAAACAGGCCGGCGGCGGCTGTCATGCCACCCATTCCAAGCACTTTGCGACGTGTGAAGCGCATGACCGATCTCCGGGCACGGGGACGATGCGGCCATGCTGCACCCGGCCCGGTCAACGAATCCTCACGCAGGGTTAAATTTTCCGTGACACATTCAGGTCGCGATCCGTCGACAATGCCGCCATGCCCTCCTGCCGCCCCCTGAGCCGATGAGCAGTGCCAAGCGCGTCCTGATCGTCGAAGACGATGTCCACATCGCCAACCTGCTGCGCATGCACCTGCGCGATGAAGGCTATGAGGTCACCCATGCCGCCACCGGCGACGAGGGCCTGGCCCTGCTGGAGGCGCAGCCGTGGAGCGCGCTGGTGCTGGATCTGATGCTGCCCGGCGTGGACGGCCTGGAGATCTGCAAGCGTGCCCGCGCGATGACGCGCTACACCCCGATCATCATCACCAGTGCGCGCGCCAGTGAAGTGCACCGCATTCTCGGCCTGGAGCTGGGGGCGGACGATTACCTGGCCAAGCCCTTCTCGATGCTGGAGCTGGTGGCACGGGTGAAAGCGCTGCTGCGCCGTGTCGAGGCGATGGCGCAGAACGCACGCATCGACGCTGGCGAGATCGGGGTGGCCGGGCTGCGCATCGACCCGGTCGCACGCACGGCACTGGTCGACGGCCGCCCCTTGGAACTGACCCCGCGCGAGTTCGATCTGCTGTATTTCTTCGCCCGTCATCCGGACCAGGTGTATTCGCGGATGGACCTGCTCAACCAGGTCTGGGGTTACCAGCACGACGGCTACGAGCACACCGTCAACACCCACATCAACCGGCTGCGCAACAAGATCGAGCGCGATGCGGCCAACCCGCAACGCATCCAGACGGTGTGGGGGCGCGGCTACAAACTGGTCGATGGCCACGAGGGGACAGACACATGATCCGCCTCACCTTGTCCCAGCGCCTGTCCGCGGTGTTTTTCGCGCTGTTGCTGCTGTGCTGTGGCGCACTGGTCTGGATCCAGATGCGCAGCACCACCGTGCATGAGCAGGAAACCGTGCAGCGCCTCTCACGCGGGCTGGCCGAGCACATCGCGCGCAGCGGCGAGCTGATGGATGGCCGCGGCATGCGCAATGGCGAAGTGCGCGCGCTGTTCGGCAAGCTGATGGCGGTCAACCCGAGCGTGGAGGTGTATCTGCTTGATGACCAGGGCCGCATCCTTGGCCATGATGCGCCCGACGGTCACCTCAAGCGCAGCCGTGTCGATCTGGTGCCTGTGCAGGCGCTGCTGCGCGACGAGCCGTTGCCGATTCTCGGCGATGACCCACGCAGTGCGACCGGCCGCAAGGTGTTCAACGCGGCGCCGCTGTGGGTGCAGGGGCATCAGGCGGGTTACATCTACGTGGTGCTGGTCGGCGAGCAGCGCGAAGCGCTCGCCGCCAATATCGCGGCCAACAGTACGCTGCGCACCACGTTGTGGTCGCTGGCGATCGTCGCCGTGGTGGGCCTGCTGGCCGGCCTGGTCGCGTTCCGCTGGGTGACCCGCCCGCTGCGCCAGCTGACCCGGCGCATCCAGTCCTTCGATGTGGATAGCGCCACCCCGGATGCCGCACCGCCCCCGGCGGCGCTGCGCCCCGGCGAGCGCGACGAGCTGGCCATCCTGCAGCACAGCTTCGGGCACATGGCCCAGCGCCTGGGCGAGCAGTGGCAACAGCTGCGCCAGCAGGATCTGCAGCGGCGCGAACTGGTCGCCAACATCTCCCACGACCTGCGCACGCCGTTGTCGTCGCTGCACGGGTATCTGGAAACGCTGGCGCTCAAGGACGCCACGCTCAGCGCCGACGAACGCCAGCGCTACCTGTCCATTGCCTTGTCGCAGAGCCACAAGGTCGGCCGGCTGGCCCAGGCGCTGTTCGAGCTGGCCCGGCTGGAGCACGGCGGTGTCGTGCTGGACCGTCAGGCGTTCTCGCTGCCGGATCTGATCCAGGACGTGTTCCAGAAATTCGAGCTGGCAGCCGAATCGCGCCGGCAGACGTTGAGCGCCGATATTCCGCCGGGCTTGCCGCCGGTGATCGCGGATCTGGCGTTGATCGAGCGGGTGCTGACCAACCTGCTCGACAACGCGATCCGCCACACGCCCGAGGGCGGCCGTATCGCGGTGACGCTGCGCGCGGTCAGTGGCGAGGTGCAGATCAGCATCGCCGACAGTGGCCCGGGCATCGCCCCGGAGCGTCGCGACACATTGTTCACCGCCATGCCGGCACTGAGCAGCCAGCGACCGGACAGCGGCGGGCTGGGGCTGTTGATCGTGCATCGCATCCTGCAGTTGCACGCGCGTGACATCCGGCTGCTGGAGAGCCGGGAAGGCGCCTTGTTCGTGTTCTCGCTGCCCGCCACGCGGTAACACCGCGCAAAAAAAGACCCGACAGAGGGAGGGTTCTGTCGGGTCTGGGATTGCGTGGGGGGAGGGACCCACGCAAATTCGATGTTGTCCGGCTCAGCCGCGCGTCTTGCCTGCGCTGGGCGTGGCGGCCGCGAACGGCTGCCGGGCGAGTTCGCCGAAGGCTTCGGAGGCCTTCAGCCCCAGGCCGGCCACTTCCTGGCTGGCGCTGGTCCAACGGGCGAGGTTGTCACGTGCCAGTTGCGCGCCTTTGGGCAGCAGCGACTGCAGCGTGCCAGCATCCTGTGACTGCACGATTTCACCGAAGAACCCGCTGGTAGCGGTGATGTTCTTCTCCAGCGTCTTCACCTGCACCCCGAACATGCTTTCGGCATTTTCCAGCGCGAGCCGGTTGGCACGCGTGGCCGTGGCGGCCAGCTGGCGGGTGTAGTGGCTGAAGGAATCGGTGAACGCGGACGCCATGGTCAGGACGGCTCGAGAACGTTGATGCAATGCAGCATACGCCGAAAATATTGCATTGCAACATTCCGTTGCCGGGTGGGGTCCGGTTTTACATGAATTGTTTACAGATCAGGGGGTTGCACAGGCTTTCGGGCGGTGGTGGCTGGCGCGGAGCCGGCCAGCGGCCGGCACTACCGCGCCGTGCGGTGCTCGCGCGCCGCCGGTCAGCCCCGGTAGCGGCAGCCGGAGGTGCAGGTTTCGTGCACGGTGACCTCGCTCAGCTCGGGCAGGGCCGGCTTGAGCTCGTCCCAGATCCACATCGCCAGGCGCTCGCTGGTCGGGTTCTCCAGGCCGGGGATGTCGTTGAGGTAGTGGTGGTCCAGACGGTCGTAGATCGGCTGGAAAGCGGCTTTGACGTCGCCGAAATCCATGATCCAGCCGGTCTGCTCGCCGGGCTCGCCTTCCACTTTGAGTTCCACCCGGAAGGAGTGGCCGTGCAGGCGCGCGCACTTGTGACCCGGCGGCACGTTGGGGAGGTGGTGAGCGGCCTCGAGGGTAAAGACTTTGAAGATTTCCATGGCCGCATTGTAGCGGTGGGTCGGGGCTCCGGCAGGGGGCGGCGGTTAATTGTTGCTAACGAAAACATTTCCATCCGGATGAAGAGATGTTAGTTTCTCTTATATCCGTATGAAGAGATGTTATTGGCCGTGGTTCAGCCAGGCATGGACTACTGCGGAACTTGTCGTCCACCACCCCACTGAAGTTCATGCCCAAGCACACTCTTCTTGTAGCGGCGTTGTCCGTCGCTCTGGCAACGCCTTTGACCGCGTTCGCCGACGCCGCCCCCGATGCTGCCGCCACCGGCGACAGCAAGACCCTCGCCGCCGTGCGGGTCACCGGGTCCAACATCAAGCGCACGGATACCGAGTCGGCCAACCCGGTGCAGGTGATCGAGCGCCAGCAGCTGGAGGAGACCGGCAAGGCCACCGTCGCCGACCTGCTGCGATCGATCTCGGCCAACACCGGCAACGCCGCCAACGAAACCACCAACAACGGCTGGGCCTCCGGTTCGGCCGGCATCGGCCTGCGCGGCCTGTCGCAGAAGAACACGCTGGTGCTGCTCAACGGCCGTCGCCTGGCCAACTACGGCTTCCCGGCTGGCGGCCTGTCGGACACCTTCGTCAACCTCAACGCGCTGCCGCTGGTTGCCGTGGAGCGCATCGAAGTGCTCAAGGACGGCGCCTCGGCCGTGTACGGTTCGGATGCGGTGGCCGGTGTGGTCAACATCATCACCCGGCAGAATTTCGAAGGTGCCGAACTCGGTGGCAGCCTGGGCACCGCCGATCAGGGCGGGCTGGACGAGCAGAACCTGAAGTTCATCGGCGGCATCGGTGATCTGGACACGGACGGCTACAACATCCTGGTCAGCCTGGAAGGCTACAACCGCGAGCGCCTGGACCAGGACGAGCGTGACCTGACCAAGTCCGGCATCTACACCGACAAGCCCGGCGGCCGCTGGAACGGCTGGTCGGCAAAGGGCGCACGCTATCTGGTCAACGGCACCTCGGTGCCGATGCTCGATGCCAGTGGCAACTGCCCGGACGGCACCACGCTGGTCGCCAGTGCGCCGATCGACGGCCTGGCCGGCAACACCTGCGGCTTCAACCAGGCGCCGTACACCACGCTGATTCCCTCGACCAAGCGCTACCAGGCCTACGTCAACGGCACCTTCCGGGTGAACGACAACGTCGAAGCCTTCGGCGAAGTGCTCTACAGCGACATCAAGGGCGTTTCCTGGTTCGGCAGCAGCCCCTTCTTCACCCTGGAAAGCGGCCGCTTCGCGCTCAACGCCGATACCGGCCTGGCCGAACCGGTGTCCTCCAACCTGCCCGCCAGCAGCCCGTACAACCCGTATGGCCGCGCGGTGCCGATCGAGTACACCTTCTTCAACCTCGGCGCGACCATCAAGACCAACCGCTCGCAGGCCTACCGCGGCCTGGTCGGGCTGCGCGGCAGCCTGCAGAACTGGGATTGGGAAGTGGGGGCGTTCGGCGCGCGCAGCAGCGAGCGCGAGACCGTCTCCGGCGGTTTCGCCAACCGCTATGCACTGGCCGATGCGCTCGCCACCGGCAGCTACAACCTGCTCGATCCGTCGGCAACCTCGCAGGATGTGCTCAACGCGATCAACATCAGCACGCTGCGCCCGGCCGAGTCGGTGCTGCAGGGCGTGGATGCCAAGATCTCCGGTGCGATCGGCCACACCTGGGCCGGCGAAATCGGGTTCGCCGCGGGTGCCGAGTGGCGCCGCGAGAAACTCGATTCCAACAACCCGTGGCAGATCGATGCGGGTCTGCAGATCCGCCCGGCGATCGCCGAGGTACATGGTGAGCGCAAGGTCACCGCGGCCTATGCCGAAGTGAACGTGCCGCTGGCCGAGCGTCTGGAACTGCAGGCGGCTGCGCGCGCGGATCACTACAGCGATTTCGGCGATGCGTTCTCGCCCAAGCTGAGCCTGCGCTGGCAGCCGTGGGACATCCTGCTGGTGCGCGCCGCCGCCTCCAAGGGCTTCCGCGCGCCGTCGCTGTCGGAGAACTCCAACAGCACCAGCATCGCCTACGGCAGCGTGATCGATCCGCGCGACCCGGACGTGCCGGGCTCGCGGCAGAACCCGACCTTCTTCACTGTCGGCAACAACGATCTCAAGCCCGAGCGCACCAAGAGCTTCAATGCCGGCATCGTGCTCTCCCCGTGGTCCAACACCAGCCTGAGCGTGGATTACTACCGCATCGAGCTGGAAAACCTGGTGGGCACCAACAACACCCAGACCCTGGTCACCGACAACGTGCCGGGTGCGGTCAGCCGCGATGAGCGCGGCAAGCTGCTGGCGGTGTTCAACCGCTACCAGAACCTCAGCGAGCTGAAGACTTCCGGGTTCGATGTCGAACTGCGCCAGCGCTTCCCGACCACGCAGGCGGGCGACTTCGGCCTGAGCACCGCTTTCACGCACGTGCGCAACTACAGCCGCCCCACCGTGGTCGGTGGCCCGCTGGTGGATTACGCCGGCAGCAACCTCGGCGCCACCCTGCCCAAGAACAAGGCCACCACCACCTTCGACTGGAGCTACGGCGACTTCCGCACCGCGCTCACCTGGTACTACACCAGCGGGTACGACCAGAAGGCCAGCGCCGCGGCCACTGCCGTGCAGGATCGGGTGGATGCGTACAACCAGTTCGATCTGTACCTGGGCTACACCGGTATCGACAAGCTGACCGTGTACGCGAAGATCCAGAACCTGGCCGATGAGGAACCGCCGTACGACGCCTCTTTCCCGGGCATCCGCGCGCCGTATGACTTCAGTCAGTACGACCTGCGTGGTCGCTACTTCACGGTCGGCTTCGACTACCGCTTCTGACCTCATCCAGCGCATCGGAGCGTGCGTATCCACAGGGCCGGAAGGAACCGGCCCGTCTTTCGGGGAATCGCTGTGTCTTTGCAACGTCGTCTGCTGTCTCCCATCGCCTGGTTGGCGCTGGTGCTGTCTGTGTTCGCTGCGCCTGCCTCCGCGCAGAGCGCGTACTTCTTTCCGGGCAGTGGTGATTTTGATCCGGCCGTGCCCACGCCCCAGCAGTTTCTCGGCTATGAGATCGGCAGCCGTTACACGCGGCACGATCAGCTGGTGGCCTACTTCAACGAGCTGGCCAAGCACTCGGACAAGATCAAGGTTGAAGAGATCGGCCGCAGCTACGAGGGCCGCCCGCTGCTGATCGCCACGGTGACCTCGGCGCAGAATCTGCAGAACCTGGACGCGCTGCGTCGCCAGCACGTCACTCTGGCCGATCCGGCGCAGCCACTCTCGGCCGCCGGCAGCAGCCCGGTGGTGGTGTGGCTGGGCTACAGCGTGCACGGGAATGAAACCTCCAGCGGCGAAGCGGCGATGCTCACCGCTTACTACCTGGTCGCCAACCGCAGCGCGGAGACCGCGCAGTGGCTGCAGCAGGCGGTGGTGCTGTTCGATCCGGCGCAGAACCCGGATGGGCGCGACCGCGCGGCGAGCTGGCACAACGCCTATGCATCCTCGCCTGCCTCGGCTGATCCGGCCGACAAGGAACATGTCGAACCGTTCCCGCAAGGCCGCACCAATCACTACTTCACCGATCTCAACCGCGACTGGCTGGCGCTGACCCAGCAGGACACGCGGCCGAAGATCGCCTATTTCCACCAGTGGTATCCCAACGTCCAGATCGATTTCCACGAGATGGGCAAGGACAGCACCTACTACTTCGAGCCGTCGCCGGCGAGCATGCACAGCCCGCTGATTCCGGCGTCGTCGTATGACTTCAACAAGACCCTGGCCAAGTACCACGCCCAGTCGCTGGATGCATTGGGCTCGCTGTATTACACCGGGGAGAACTTCGACAACTTCTCGCCGGTGTACGGCTCGACCTACCCCGACTTCCACGGCGCGGTCGGCGTGACCGTGGAGCAGGCCAGCTCGCGCGGCCGCGTGCAGGAATCGGTCAACGGCCTGCTGACCTTCGGCTTCACCATCCGCAACCAGGTGGCCACCGGTCTGGGCACGGTGCGCGGCGCAGTGACCGAACGCGATGGGCTGCTGAAGCTGCAGAAGGACTTCTTCCAGTCCGCACTGAAGCAGGCCAA
The DNA here is from genome assembly GCF_003751305.1 of Stenotrophomonas rhizophila. Lineage (GTDB taxonomy): Bacteria > Pseudomonadota > Gammaproteobacteria > Xanthomonadales > Xanthomonadaceae > Stenotrophomonas > Stenotrophomonas rhizophila_B. The sequence continues at coordinate 72,272 of NZ_RJKV01000004.1, read as the reverse complement.
CCAGCAGCCGGTGAAGTCGTTCGTGTTCGGCGACGCGGCCGATCCGGGCCTGACCCAGCGGCTGCTGGATCTGCTGCTGCAGCACCAGATCACGGTGCAGGCGTTGAGCGCCCCGGTCACCGTGGATGGGCAGCGCTTCGAGCCAGGCAGCGCGTACGTCGTCCAGGCCGCGCAACCGCAGTTCCGCCTCGTGCATTCGATCTTCGCCGACACCCCGCCGATCAAGGGCGATGTGTTCTACGGCAGCACTTCCTATGCGATCGCGCCGGCCTACGGCATCGCCTTCGCCGCGAGCCGCAGCCGGATTGCCGGTGGCGAGCGCGTGGCCAGCGTACCGGCCGCCAACGGTGGCGTGGTCGGCGGTCAGGCGGGCTACGCCTACGTGTTCGATTGGCGCGATTACAACGCCAGCCGCGCGCTGTATGCGCTGCAGGCCAAGGGCGTGGTGACCCGCGCGGCCTTCCAGCCGTTCACCGCGGCCACCGCGCAGGGCGAGCAGTCGTTCGGCTATGGCAGCGTGGTGGTGCCGGTCGCGGGCCAGCCGCTGGCCGGTGCCGAGCTGCTTGCCGCGGTCGATGCGGTCGCACGCAGCAGTGGCGTGCACATCCAGGCGCTGTCCAGCGGGCAGAGCCGTGGCGGCATCGATCTGGGCAGTGACAGCGTCAAGGCGCTGCGCAAGCCGGCGGTGGCGCTGGTGATGGGCGAGGGCGTCAGCGCCACCGAGATCGGCTCGGCGTGGTTCCTGCTTGATCAGCACCTGCAGTTGCCGGCCAGCAAGATCGATCCGGCCCAGCTGGGCAAGATCACGCTGGACCGCTACACCACCATTGTCCTGGCCGGCGGTACCTATGCCGGCGTGGACGCCACCGCAGTGGCGGCGCTCAAGCGCTGGATCAACGCCGGTGGCTCACTGATCACCTACGGCACGGCCGCGCGCTGGGCGATCGAGCAGAAGCTCAGCGACGAAGTGCTGGGGCCGGAGGAGAAGGAGCCGGAAGGCGCCCGACGTGCGTTCGGCGACCAGCGCGACATCGCAGCCATCGAGCGGGTGAGCGGCAACATCCTCAGCGCGGACGTGGACAACACGCATCCGCTGGGCTTCGGCGTACCGCGTCGGCAGCTGGCGGTGAACAAGGAAAACGGCCTGAGCTTCCAGCCCAGCCGCAATCCGTTCTCCACCGTGGTGCGCATCGACGAGGCGCCCAAGGTCAACGGCTACCTTTCCGAGCGCAACCGCAGCCGCGTCGCCGGTGCCGCATGGCTGGTGGTGTCCCCGCAGGGGCAGGGCAATGTGGTGCTGTTCGCCGATGATCCGGCGCACCGCAAGTACTGGCATGGCACCGAGCGCCTGCTGTTGAACGCGATCTTCTTCGGCAACCAGCTCAACCCGACCAAGCCGCGCGGCTGATCCATCCGCCCCGGTCGTGCCGGCCGCCGGCCGGCTCCCGACCCTTCCCACTGGGACGCGCAGGCCCCAGAACCCGGTGCCCGGAAACAGCCGACCCACGTCGGCTGTTTCCGGTTGTCAGACACCCATCACACCTCATGTGAAATTTCCGTATTGCGAATCATTCGCAATACGCATACGATGGCGCCCGCCGGGATTGCCCGGTGCCCGTCCGCGAGATTCCACATGTCGTTCCGCCCGATCGCTGCGCTGCTGTTGGCCGCCCTGGCCCTGCCCGCGGCCGCGCATACCCCGTATCTGGCGCCGGCCAGCTTCGAGGTCCGCCCCGACAGCCGGGTCACGCTGGACGCCAGCTTCGCCGAAACCTTCTTCGTTCCGGAGGTGGTGTTCGACAACAGTGAGTTCGCCGTTACCGCACCGGATGGCAGCCGGAAGTCACCGGACACGGTTGTACGCCTGAAGAGCCGCACGGTGGTCGAACACACGTTGCCGGGCCAGAAGGGCACGTACCGCTTCAGTACCGGCAACCGGCTGGGTGCGGTGTTCCGGACCTGGTCGCTCGACGGCAAGACCGGCGCCTCGCGCGATCCGGCCATGCCGTTGCCCGCTGGCGCCACGCTGCTCACCCACTACCAGAGCCTGTCCCGCGCGGAGGTCTACCTGACCGCCGGCGCCCCGACCACCGCCGCGCTGAAACCCTATGGCACCGGCCTGGAGCTGGTCCCGGTCACGCACCCCAGCGACCTGTACCGCGGCGAGCGCTTCGACTTCACCGTGCAGTACGACGGTCAGCCGCTGCCTGCGCAGACCGTTGAGATCCACCGCGCGCTCGGCGACGGTGCTCGCCAGCCCGCGCCGGTGACGCTCACGACGGATGCCGCAGGCAATGCCTCGTTCGCGCTCGATCAGGCCGGGACCTATCTCGCGCTGATCCGCTATCGCGGCCCGGCACCGGCCGGCGCTGCCGCCCCGATGTATGGCAACAACTACACGCTGAGCTTCCGCGTCCTCGAACCGTAACCGTTTTTTTTCCAGGGGAACCACCATGAACATTGTCCCGCTCACCGCTGCCCTGCTGGCACTGGTGCTGGCCCCGGCCGCCCATGCGCAGCCGTCCACCCGGACCGCCACCGCCTCGCCGACCGCCGCCGCCTTCCTCGCGCAGTTCGCCACCGATGGCACCGACAGCGTCAGCTGGGCCCAGTTCGAGGCCTTCCGCAAACAGCGTTACGCCGAGACCGACCGCAACCACGACGGTCAAGTCGACGAGCAGGAATACGTGGACGAGTACCTGCAGCGTTTCGATGTGCGTCTTGCCGATGCACGCGCTGGCCACCTGCGCCAGACCGACACCCGCTTCAAGGCGTTGGACCGCGACAAGAACGGCGCGATCAGCCGTGCCGAGTACGATGCCGCCGGCGAACGTACCTGGGCCGGCTACGAGACGTCGCAGAACGCTACACAGGAGACGGCCGCGGCGTCTTCGCGCGATCCGCTGAAGATGCCGACCTCGCATACCGCCAACGGCATGCTGGACCTCTACGACCGCAACAAAGACGGCGCGGTTGATCGCGCGGAATTCGACGCAGTGCGTGCAGCGAGCTTCGCCGCCACCGATGCCGATGACAACGGCGCCCTGTCGCTGGCCGAGTACACCGCCGAGTTCGAGGGCCGCCTGGACGAGCAGCGCCAGCGTGTCCGCGCCGATGCCGAGCGGCAGGCCCGCGTGCGCTTCGCCTCGCTGGACAAGGACAAGGATGGCCGGATGACCTTCGCCGAGTACCAGCTCTCCGGCAAGCGCATGTTTGATCGTGCCGACAGCAACGGTGATGGCGTGGTCGATACGCGCGATCCGGAGCCGGTTGCCGGCGCGCATTCGGCCAACGGCAACCGCTAGCGACTGGGACGTGCCGCGCACGTCCCACGTATCAGCCAACGATGAATCCGGCGCGCGATTTCCCGCGCGTCCTTGTGCCTCCCAGCCCCGCTCGATCCACCGATCGCCGCAGCCAGGAACGGCCCGCCGCCACCGCGGCGCTCACGCCATTCCCTACCCCTCCTGCGGAGCTTGATCATGAAGTCGTCCCTCACCCTGCTGGCCTTGGCGGTTGCCGCCAGCCTGTCCGTCACCGTGCACGCTGAAACCGTCAACGATGCCAGCACGCTCGACACCGTGCGTGTCCAGGCCGAGCGCGCCAAGAAAACGCGTTCGGCCAACCAGAACGTCACCGTGCTCACTGCAGCCGATCTCGACAGCGAGATGGCCAACACGATGGAAGAAGCGATCCGCTACATCCCCGGTGTCAGCATCGTGGACATGGGCCGTTTCGGCGACAACGGGTTCAACATCCGCGGCCTGGAAAGCGACCGCGTGGCGATCACCGTCGATGGCCTGAGCCTGGGCGAATCGGTGGAGAGCGCGCGCTCCTACGAGTTCTTCCGCAGCGGCCGCGGCGATGTGGACATCGATACGCTCAAGAGCCTGGCGGTGATCAAGGGCGCCGATTCGATTAGCGCCGGCAGCGGCGCACTGGGCGGCGCGGTGGTGTTCACCACCAAGGACCCGGCCGATTATCTCAAGGCGAGCGGCAACGATACCCACCTCGGGTTCAAGGCGGGGTACTCCGGTGCCAACGACGAAACCATGGGCACGCTGACCTTCGCCAACCGCACCGGCATCGTTGAATCGATGCTGGTCTACACCCGTCGCGAAGGCCATGAATCCGAGTCGTGGTACGACACCACGAACGATCGCATCGGGGTCGGTCGCCGCACGCCCGATCCGGTCGACAGCACCCGCGACAACCTGCTCGGCAAGCTCGACCTGCAGCTCGACGAGGCCAACACGCTGGGCTTCCTGTACGAGCGTGGCCGCGCCACCAACGACGTGGACAACCTGTCGCGCGTCTATGCACCGGGTTATCTCTCTCGCAAAGGCCATGACACCAACGACCGTGATCGCTACGGCGTGAACTACCAGTGGCGGGCCGACAACGCGCTGTTCGATACCCTGGATGCGCAGGTGGACCGCCAGGTCACCGACAGCCGTGGCATCACTACCATTCTGGCCGGCAGTGGTTGCCCTGGCCGTACCACGCCCTGTCTGCGCAGTGAGAACCGTTCGACCAAGCAGACCCTGGATCGTGCCGCGGCCGATTTCAGCAAGGTGTTCGCCACCGCCGGCGCGCGCCATGACGTGGTCTACGGCCTGGCCTGGCAGCAGCGCGACATCGACTTCACCGCGGTTGATACGCGCTGGAATGCGGCGGGCGCCGTGGCCTCGGTCGAGATCGATCCGCGCCAGGTCCCCAAGACCGACGTGACCGCCTGGAACCTGTACCTGCGCGACAGCGTGCAGCTGCTGGACGAGCGCCTGACCCTCAGTGCCGGCGCGCGCTATGACCGCTACGACTATTCGCCGCAGGTGGATGCCACCTTCGTGGACCGTACCGGTACCGTGCGTGATGTCAGCTTCGCCTCGCCGAGCTGGCAGGCCGGTGTCGAATATCGCTTCCTGCCCGACCACGCGCTGTGGGCGCAGGTGGGTCGCGGCTTCCGTGCGCCGACCGTGGCGGACATGTATTCGCCGACCAGCGCCACCCAGGTGATCAATGCGCAGAATGGCCAGCCGCTGCTGCTCAACGACACCGTGTCCAATCCGGACCTGGACGCAGAGAAAAGCCTGAATCTCGAGTTCGGCTACCGCTGGAGCACGGATCGGGCGCAGCTGGGCCTGTCGCTGTTCCGCGACCGCTACGAGAACTTCATCGAGTACACCAACCTGGCGCAGTCGGTGCCGGGTGGCTTCCGTACGACGGCGACCGGTCCGGTGCTGTACTCGCGCAACTACACGATGCCGACCAACGCGGGCGAAGTAACGGTCAAGGGTGTGGAACTGGAAGGACGCTGGCAGATCAGCGATGCATGGTCCTCGCGCCTGGCCGCCTCGTACAGCGAAGGCGAGAAGCGCAACGGCGATCCGCTGGAGAGCATCGTGCCGGCCAGTGCCGTGCTGGGCGTGCGCTATGCACCGTCGCCGGTGTGGAACCTTACCGCCAGCGTGACCCATGCCGTGGCCAAGAAGGCCAAGGATGCCTACACCACCGATGCCACCACCGGCAGGGTCACCACGCCGTCCTTCGTCGACAAGGCCGACGGCTACACCGTGCTGGATCTGTACGGCACCTGGAATGTCACCCCGCAGTGGAAGCTCAGTGCCGGCCTCTACAACCTGACCAACGAGGAGTACTACCTCTGGCAGCGCGTACGCAACATCAACAAGGGGACCAACACGCTGTACGGCTACGTCAACGATGAAGGCATCGGCCGCTACAGCGAGCCGGGCCGCAATGCACGCATCACGGTGGCCTACAGCTTCTGAGGCAGAGACACAAAAAAAGGGCGACGCAGATGCGTCGCCCTTTTTGCGTTTCAGCGATGCCCGAAGGAATCAGCTGGCGCGACCGCCACCGCCGCCCTGGCTGCGACCGCCGCCGGCATTGCCACCGCCACGGCGCTGGCCCTGCGGCTGGCCACCGCGCGGTGCACCGCGGCCGGCGCCATCACGCTGACCGCCACCGGCCTTCTTCGGGCCGGCATGGGCGTGGCGCGGGGCCTCGGCGTGCGGGCGACGTGCATGCTTGCGCGGCGAACGATCGCCACCCGGCAGTTCGGCCTTGCCCGGCGCGCTGTTGCCCCAGCGGATCGGGGTCTGCGGCTCGAAGCCCGGCACGTCGCGGATGTCCATGTCCTTGTCGAGCAGGCGCACGATCTGGCGCAGCAGCTTGGCTTCGTCCTGCGCCACCAGCGAGATCGCCTGGCCGGTCGAGCCGTTACGGCCGGTACGGCCGATGCGGTGCACGTAATCCTCGGCCACCATCGGCAGGTCATAGTTGATGACCTTCGGCAGCTCGTTGATGTCGATGCCACGCGCGGCGATGTCGGTGGCGACCAGCACGGTCACGCGGCCGGCCTTGAAGTCGCCCAGCGCACGCAGGCGCTGGCCCTGGCTCTTGTTGCCGTGGATCGCCGCGGTCTTGATGCCGGACTTGTCCAGGAACATGGCCAGCTTGTCGCAGCCGTGCTTGGTACGACCGAACACCAGGGTCTGCTCACGGCTGTCCTGGGCCAGAAGATGCAGCAGCAGCTCGCGCTTGCGCGGGCCATCGACCGGGTGCACGCGGTGGCTGATGTTCTCGGCAACGGTGTTCTTCGGCGTGACCTGGATCTGCTCCGGGTTGCGCATGAACTCCAGCGCCAGCTGCTTGATGCTCTCTTCGAAGGTCGCCGAGAACAGCAGGGTCTGGCGGTTCTGGCGCGGCAGCTTGGCGAGGATCTTCTTGATCGACGGCAGGAAGCCCATGTCGAGCATGCGGTCGGCTTCGTCCAGCACCAGGATTTCGATGCCGGAGAGGTCGACGCTGCGGCGCTCGATGTGATCGATCAAGCGGCCCGGGCAGGCGACCAGCAGGTCCACGCCACGGCGCAGCACATCGAACTGGTTGCCCATGCCGACGCCGCCGTAGATGCAGGCGCTCGGGATGCGCAGGTACTTGCTGTAGCCGCGCAGGCTGTCATGCACCTGGGTGGCCAGCTCGCGGGTGGGGGTCAGCACCAGTGCACGCGGACGGCGCGGGCCATCGACGGCCTGCGGGTTGGTGCCCAGGTGCTGCAGCAGCGGCAGGCCGAACGCGGCGGTCTTGCCGGTACCGGTCTGTGCGCCGGCCAGCAGGTCGCGGCCTTCCAGGGCGAGCGGGATGGCCTGCTCCTGGATCGGGGTGGGGGTTTCGTAGCCCTGCTCGGCCAACGCGCGCAGCAGGAACGGGGCAAGGCCCAAGGATTCAAAAGACATCGGGTGGAAGCTCCAAAGACAAAGTAACGCCAGGCCGAATGGCCGGACGCGAGGCAGATCAATGTGATCGGCTGACTCGGAGCGTTCCCGTAAACCGCGCTGCGAGAATTGGGTGCAGTCGACGCGGTGCGCAGACTGGAATGCATGACGAATGGCGTCGGAGTGGGGGCGGGCGACGGATCGATGATCCATATCGCCGGCGATCCCGAAGGGAAACGGACGGCCGCTGCAGACCCGGATAGTCTAACGGATGTTTGAGATCCATACCAAATGCCCCTGTTCAGCTTGGGAGGAGGGGGCGGAACGGTAGCGCCACGCCATGTGTGGCTGCTCCTGCGCGTAGGCAATGCATTACGGTAAGGCGATGCGGCGGTGCAGCTGGTAGGTCCGCCAACCATTTGATTACACTTGAAACCTATTTTCGCGATCCCGGATACCCACCCATGAAGCTTGGTTCTTTGAAGGAAGGCGGCCGCGACGGCACCCTGATCGTGGTCTCGCGCGATCTGCGCCAGGGCGTGCGCGCCACCGGCATCGCCGTGACCCTGCAGCAGGCACTGGAAGACTGGAGCCACCTGGCGCCGCGCCTGAACGCCCTGTACGAATCGCTGAACGACGGCGACGCCGACGGCGTGTTCGATATCGACCTGCAGGCATTGGCCGCGCCGTTGCCGCGTTCGTATGAGTTCCTCGACGGCAGCGCCTACCTGCCGCACGTGGCCCGCGTACGCCGCGCCCGTGGCGCCGAGGTGCCGGAGAGCTTCTACACCGATCCGCTGATGTACCAGGCCACCAGCGCCGGCTTTTACGGCCCGCGCGATGCGGTCAAGGTGGTCAGCGAGGAGTACGGCATCGATCTGGAAGCCGAGCTGGTGGTGATCACCGACGACGTGCCGATGGCCGTGACCCCGGAGCAGGCCGCCGGCCACATCCAGCTGATCGGCCTGGTCAACGACGTCTCGCTGCGCAACCTGATCCCGGGCGAACTGGCCAAGGGCTTCGGCTTCCTGCAGTCCAAACCGCGCTCGGCGCTGTCGCCGGTGTTCGTCACCCCGGATGAGCTGGGCGAGGCCTGGCAGGACAGCAAGGTCCACCTGCCGCTGGTCACCCACATCAATGGCACCTGGTTCGGTGCGCCGGAAGCGGGCGTGGACATGCAGTTCAACTTCGCCCAGCTGGTCGCGCATGCGGCCAAGACCCGCCCGCTGGGCGCGGGCGCGATCGTCGGCTCGGGCACCATCGCCAACGAAGACACCAGCAAGGGCGCCTCCTGCTTCGCCGAACAGCGCACGGTGGAAACCCTGCGCGACGGCAAGCCGAGCACGCCCTTCATGTCCTTCGGTGATGTGGTGCGGATCGAGATGTTCGATGCGGCCGGCGAGAGCATCTTCGGGGCGATCGAGCAGCGCATCGAGCAGGCAGCCAAGCCCTGATCGCCGCGGCGGAGACCGTCATGGAACCGATCGAGCTCTTCAGTTACTGGCGGTCCAGCGCCGCCTACCGCGTGCGCATCGGGCTGAACCTCAAGGGCCTGCCGCACCGGATCACCCCGGTGCACCTGGTCCGCGAGGGCGGCGAGCAGCACAGCGCTGCCTATGCCGCGCTCAACCCGCAGGAACTGGTGCCTACCCTGCGCCATGGTGATCGCGTGTTGCAGCAGTCGATGGCGATCCTGGAGTACCTCGACGAGGTCTTCCCGGCCACGCCGTTGCTGCCCGGCGATGCGGAAGGCAGGGCGCGCGTGCGTGCCCTTGCCCAGCTGGTGGCCTGCGACATCCACCCGCTGAACAACCTGCGGGTCATGCAGTATCTGGAGCGCACCCTACAGGCCAGCGCCGAGGCGCGCACGCAATGGACGCTGCACTGGATGGCGGAGGGGTTGGCGGCGATGGAAACGCTGCTGGCCGGCCATGCGGCGACGGGTACGTTCTGCCATGGCGAGCAGCCCGGGCTGGCCGATGCCTGCCTGGTGCCGCAGTTGTACAACGCGCACCGGTTCGGCCTGGTGCTGGCGCCGTACCCGACCCTGCAGCGGATCGAAGCCGCCTGCCTGGCGCTGCCGGCCTTCGACGCGGCGCGGCCCGAGCATCAGATCGACGCAGGATGACGGTGGGCATCGACAGATCGACGCAGCGAGACGGGTAGGCATCGACCGTTGGTCGATGCGCCGTGTCAATTGCCCCCACCAACGGTGGGGAACTGCTAGAACCCGTGCGTGATCGCCGGAGCCGAGGCGGCCGAGTAATCCGCGTAAGGATCGTGCTCGTTGCCGCCCTCGGACAGGCGGAACTTCAGCGCCAGGCCATCGCGCGAATCGGCTGCGCGCAGCGCTTCTTCCTGCTCGATGATGCCGTTCTTGGCCATCCGGAACAGGCACTGGTCAAAGCTCTCCATGCCTTCTTCCAGCGAGGCTTCCATCGCCGCCTTGATCTCGTGTACCTGGCCGCGGCGCAGCAGGTCGCGGATCATCGGCGTGTTGATCAGCACTTCGGTGGCCGGCAGGCGACGCCCGTCCTTGCCCTTGACCAGGCGCTGGGACACGACCGCGCGCAGGTTCAGCGAGAGGTTCATCAGCACGTTGCGGTGCGCGCTCTCGGGGAAGAAGTTGAGGATGCGCTCGATGGTCTGGTCGGCGTTGTTGGAATGCAGGGTGGCCAGGCACAGGTGCCCGGTTTCGGCGAAGGCGATCGCCGCCTCCATGGTTTCCGCATCCAGGATTTCGCCGATCAGGATCACATCGGGCGCTTCACGCATCGCGTTCTTCAACGCGTGGTGGAAGGTGTGGGTGTCCAGCCCGACCTCGCGCTGGTTCACGATCGACATCTTGTGCTTGTGCAGGTACTCGATCGGGTCCTCGATGGTGAGGATGTGCCCGGTCGTGGTGCTGTTGCGGTGGTCGATCATCGAGGCCAGCGAGGTCGACTTGCCCGAGCCGGTCGAGCCGACCACCAGCACCAGCCCGCGCGGGGTCATGATGACGTCCTTGAGCACCTGCGGCAGGTTGAGCTCTTCGATGCTGGGGATCTTGCTGCGGATCGCACGGATCACCATGCCGACCTCGCCGCGCTGCTTGAACACGTTCACGCGGAAGCGCCCAGCGTCGGGCAGGGCAATGGCCATGTTGAGCTCGAGCTCGCGCTCGAACTGCGGGGCCTGGCCCTCATCCATCAACGAGTAGGCGATCTTCTTGACCATCCCGGGCGGCAAACCGGTATTGCCGAGCGGATAGAGTTTCCCCTCGATCTTGATGTATACCGGTGCTCCCGTCGTCAAGAACATGTCCGACGCGTTCTTTTCGGTCATCAGCTTCAGGAAATAGCCGATATCCATGCGAAATGTTTCCCCAACAATCAGCGGCTTGCCATTGCAAGCGCACCGCAGGCTTCCGACAATGGCCGCGCACACAACTCTGGCGACGGCACCCCCAATGAAACCTAGCTTCGCACAAATACGACGGGCCCTGTATGTGACGGTGTGCGCATTCGCGCTCTCTGGTGCCGCACAGGCGCAGGATGGCGCCCTGGAACTGATGCAGGCCCGGCAGGCGGTCGACAAGGCCACCCAGGCCGATGCCGACCAGTACGCTCCGGACCTGATCGCCGTGGCCCGCCAAGGGCTCGAGCAGGCCCAGCGTGCCGCCGGCGACCGCCGCGAGCGCAAGAACGCGCCGATGCTGGCCGTTCGTGCCACGGTCGATGCCGACCTGGCCCGCGCGCGCAGCGAAGAAGCCACCGCCACCGCGCAGCTGCAACTGCGCCGCAACGAAGTCAGCCAGCTGCAGCGCCAGCTCGCCACCGGGGAAGACCGCTGATGATGTCCACCAAGATGCGCATGCCCTGCCTGCTGCTGGTCGCCAGCCTCAGCCTGCCGCTGATGGCCCACGCCGCCGATGACCCGGCCGTGGCCCAGCTGACCCAGCGCCTGATGGCGATCCAGGCCAATCCGGATGCGGCCCAGCTGGCCGCCTTCGAGCGCCTGCAGGCCCAGCAGGCCGTGGCCGATCTGACCAAGGCCAAGCGCCGTGATCTGGACCAGGCCCGCTACCTGGCCGAGCGCCGGGTCGAGATCGCCGAGACCAGCGTGCGCGCCGCGCTGGCCCAGCGTGAGGTCGACCAGCTCGAGCGCACCCGCAGCGAGCTGCTGATCGAAGCCAGCCGCCGCGATGCCCAGCGTGCCCGCCAGGAGGCCGAGCGCCTGCGCGTGCAGGCCCAGATCCAGGCCGAGGAAAGCGAGCGCCTGCGCCAGGCGGCCGAGCAGGAAGCGCTGGCCCGCCAGGATGCCGAAACCGCGCTGACCAGCGTGGCCGGCAAGCAGACCGCCCGTCTGAGCGCGGCCCAGCAGAACGCCGCCAAGCTGGCCCGTGAGGAAGCCGAGCTGGTGGCGGGCAGCAAACTGCCGGGCTCCAGGTTCGACAGCCGCGGCGAAGTGTTCACCTTCAATGGCGACGCCTTCGCCGCCGGCAAGGGCAGCCTGTCCGGCGGTGCCAAGGGCCAGGCCAAGGCCTTGGCCGAGTACCTGAACATCGGCAAGAAGGGCCGGGTCCGGATCGAGGCGTACGACGCCGCAGCCGGGGTCGGCCAGCAGCGTGCCGAGGCCCTGCGTGATGCCCTGGTCGCGGCCGGAGTGAGCAGCAGCCGGTTGCAGGTGAGCGGCAAGAAGGCAGCGGCGACCAAGGCGCGTTCGGCCGAGGTCATCATCGCGCCCTGATGCCCGATCTGGATGTGCTCATGACCGCGGGTTGTGACGCAAATCCTTGTTTTTGTTTAATTTTCGTTGTTCTGCGTGTTCAGGCTGAACCCCGCCTAGGCATCGCCAACGATATCGTTTGAAAGGGTTGAACCGCCGTCGAAGCAAGCGTAGGGTCAGTTGTCCGGGTCGCCTTCCGCGGCCCGGACGATTGGAGGGCCGGCAATGCACCAGCGCCACGAATCACCGCAGTCCCAGGTCCGGCACGATGTGCTGGAGGGCGTTGCGGGTTCGCAGGCCAAGGATGCGCGGTACTCCGCCCCAAGCAGCGCCCCGTGCCGTCAGGCCGGGGCGTTCTTGTTTCAGCAGAAGCGATAGGAGGTTCATCATGTTTGAAGGTCAGCCCCAGAGCGATATCGACGCACGGCGCCAGCAGGATCCGGAATTCAAGGCGTTGTACGAACGGCACCAGAAGTTGAACAAAAAGTGCATGGATGCCGAGCTGGGCGTACTTCCGATAGACCGTCTCACCCTGGGACAGATGAAACGAGAAAAGCTGCTGGCCAAGCAGAAGCTGGAACGGTTGTACGCCTCCCCCATGCATTAACCCCTTTACCACCCTACGTCGCGGGCGGTTCCGGTCTCCTCGTCGACCGGTGCCGTCCGCGCCGCTTATGAACACGGCAACCTGACTTTCGCCGCCAACCGTCGGATAATCACCGGTCCGGCCGCCCAGCGGCGCGAATCGATGTGAACCGATGGCAATCCACTCCTCCGTACTCGAACTCATTGGCCAGACCCCGATCGTCAAGGCCCAGCGCCTGGATACCGGTGTCTGCGAGCTTTACCTGAAGCTCGAGAGTGCCAATCCCGGAGGATCGATCAAGGACCGCATCGGGCTGTCGATGATCGAAGCCGCCGAGCAGCGTGGCGACCTCGAGCCGGGCGCGACCCTGGTCGAGGGCACCGCCGGCAACACCGGCCTGGGCCTGGCGCTGGTCGCGCAGCAGAAGGGCTACAAGCTGATCCTGGTCGTGCCGGACAAGATGAGCCGCGAGAAGATCTTCAACCTCAAGGCGATGGGTGCCGAAGTGCGCCTGACCCGGTCGGACGTGGCCAAGGGCCACCCGGAGTACTACCAGGACATGGCCAAGCGCGTGGCCGAGGAAACCCCCGGCGCGTACTTCATCAACCAGTTCGGCAACCCGGACAACCCGGCCGCCCATGAATTCGGCACCGGCCCGGAAATCCTGGCGCAGATGGACGGCGACCTGGATGCGATCGTGTTCGGCTGTGGCAGCTCCGGCACCATGACCGGCCTGTCGCGCGCCTTCTCCACGCTCTCGCCGAAGACCGAGCTGGTCCTGGCCGACCCGGTCGGCTCCATCCTGGCCGAGTACATCAATGACGGCGTGCTCAACGACAAGTCGGGCAGCTGGCTGGTGGAAGGCATCGGCGAGGACTTCCTGCCCTCGATCGCCGATTTCAGCCGCGTCACCAAGGCTTACGCGATCAGCGATGCCGAGAGCTTCCACACTGCGCGCGAGCTGCTGGGCAAGGAAGGCATCCTCGGCGGTTCCTCGACCGGCACCCTGCTGGCCGCGGCGCTGAAGTACTGCAAAGAGCAGACCACCCCGAAGAAGGTGCTGGTGCTGGTCTGCGACACCGGCAACAAGTACCTGTCCAAGATGTACAACGACTACTGGATGCTGGACAACGGCTTCCTGGAGCGCCCGCAGTCCGGCGACCTGCGCGACCTGATCCTGCGCCCGTACGGCCAGCGCGACACCGTCGTGATCGGCCCGAACGATCTGCTGACCACTGCCTATCAGCGCATGAAGCTGTATGACGTCTCGCAGCTGCCGGTGATGGATGGCGACCAGCTGGTCGGCATCGTGGATGAAAGCGACGTCCTGCTGCATGTCTATGGCGACGAAGCCCGCTTCCGCGACCCGGTCGCCACCGCGATGGTCAGCAAGCTGGACCGCCTGGACGTGAAATCGCCGATCGAGGCCCTGCTGCCGGTGTTCGACCGCGGCCAGGTCGCCATCGTGATGGACGGCGCCAACTTCCTCGGGCTGATCACCCGCATCGACCTGCTGAACTACCTGCGCCGCCGGGTACAGTAAGCGGCTGAGTCGCAATGAACCCATGTTTATCCGCGTCAACGGCCGATTAAGCCACCGCTGATAGACTTCCGCTCCTTTTGCGGGGGCCCCTGTGGGGGCTCCTCTTGCTGGGAAACAACATGTCCGATCACGCTTCCTCCGGGCACGGCGACCGCTCGCTCGCCCTGGCCACGCTGGCCATCCATGGCGGCCAGTCGCCGGATCCGAGCACCGGCGCGGTGATGCCGCCGATCTACGCGACCTCCACCTACGCCCAGTCCAGCCCCGGTGAACACCAGGGTTTCGAGTACTCGCGCACCCACAATCCCACCCGCTTCGCCTACGAGCGGTGCGTGGCCTCCCTGGAAGGCGGCAGCCGCGGTTACGCGTTCGCCTCGGGCATGGCCGCCAGCTCCACCGTGATGGAACTGCTGGACGCCGGCAGCCACGTGGTGGCGATGGATGACATCTATGGCGGCACCTTCCGCCTGTTCGAGCGCGTGCGTAAGCGCACCGCCGGCCTGCAGTTCAGCTTCGTCGACCTGACCGACCTGGCCGCGTTCGAGGCCTCGATCACCCCGCAGACCAAGATGGTCTGGATCGAGACGCCGACCAACCCGATGCTGAAGATCGTCGACATCGCGGCCGTCGCTGCGATCGCCAAGCGCCACCAGCTGCTGGTGGTGGTCGACAACACCTTCGCCTCGCCGATGCTGCAGCGCCCGCTGGAGCAGGGCGCGGACCTGGTCCTGCACTCGGCCACCAAGTACCTCAACGGGCACTCGGACATGGTCGGCGGTATGGTCGTGGTCGGCGACAACGCCGAGCTGGCCGAGCAGATGGCCTTCCTGCAGAACTCCATCGGTGCCGTGCAGGGGCCGTTCGACAGCTTCCTGGCCCTGCGTGGCCTGAAGACCCTGCCGCTGCGCATGAAGGCGCACTGCGCCAACGCGCTGGCCCTGGCCCAGTGGCTGGAAAAGCACCCGGCCGTGGAGAAGGTCATCTATCCCGGCCTGACCTCGCACCCGCAGCACGAGCTGGCGACGCGCCAGATGAACGGCTACGGCGGCATCGTCTCGATCGTGCTCAAGGGCGGTTTCGCGGCGGCCAAGCGCTTCTGCGAGAAGACCGAACTGTTCACGCTGGCCGAGTCGCTGGGTGGCGTGGAAAGCCTGGTCAATCATCCTGCGGTGATGACGCATGCCTCGATTCCGGTGGAACGCCGGGAAAAGCTGGGCATCAGCGATGCGCTGGTGCGGCTGAGTGTGGGGATTGAGGAGTTGGGGGATCTGCAGGTGGATCTGGAGCGGGCGTTGTTGGTAGGGAATCCCTGATCCATGCAGAAGCATGCCAATCTGCTGTTCTTGTTCCGCCAGTTGCTGGGGCGTGAACTGGCGGCTCGCTACCGGACCACTACATTAGGGGTGCTCTGGCTTGTGCTTCAGCCGGTATTGATGCTTTGCGTCTACACCCTTGTGTTCAGCGGTGTATTCAAGGCCCGTTGGGCCGGTGCCGAATCCACGGGTGACTTCGCACTCATGCTGTTTGCTGGGCTGGTGCCATTCACCCTGTTGTCCGAAGTACTGGTGACTGCGCCTGGGATCATTGCGGGGCAGCCAAACTTCGTAAAGAAGGTGGTGTTCCCGCTGCCGGTGCTGTCCATGGTGAAGGTCGCCGCGGCTCTGACCACGGCCGGCATCGGCCTGCTGATTCTGCTGGTCGCGCAGATATGGCAATCCGGCCTGCCCTCGGCCTGGGCGCTGACTGCGCCGCTTATCCTGCTCGAAATGACCCCGATGCTGCTGGCAATTGCCTGGTCGCTGTCGGCTCTGGGCGTGTACCTGCGCGACATCGGTCAGTTCGTGGGCATCTTGAGCAGCGTGCTGCTGTTTCTTAGTCCCATCTTCTTCCCTGCCAAGGCCATGCCCGAGGCTGTGGCCGGGCTGATCCACTTCAATCCACTGGTGACGCCGATCGAACAGTTGCGTGCGGTTACGGTGCAGAATTCGGCGCCTGACCTGGCCGCACTGCTGCCACACTTCACGCTGTCGGTCATCTTCGCGCTGTTGTCCTACGCACTCTTCCGTCGCCTGTCGCGCGGATTCTCGGACGTCCTATGAACAGTATGCTTCCCGCTGACACGGCAACCCTTGCCGACGCGGCGATTGAAGTCCTCAACGTCACCAAGGACTACCCGGTCTACGCCAGCCCTCGCGATCGTCTGATGTCCCTGCTGCGGCCGTCCGGTGATCGCGCCAGCCGTACCTTCCGTGCTCTGGATGGGGTCAACCTGGTCGTGCCACGCGGTGAGACCGTCGGCATCATTGGCCGCAACGGCGCAGGCAAGTCCACGTTGCTGCAGATCCTCTGCGGGACGGTACGGCCGACCTCCGGGTCGGTGAACATCCGTGGTCGTTTCGCGGCGCTGCTCGAACTCGGTGCAGGCTTCAATCCGGATTTTTCCGGGCGCGACAACGTCTACCTGAGTGCTTCGCTGCTGGGTCTGAGCCGCAAGGAAGTGGACGAAAAGCTGGAGTCGATCATCGCCTTCGCCGACATAGGCGATTTCTTCGATCGGCCGGTCAAGACATATTCCAGCGGCATGTATGTGCGCCTGGCCTTCTCGGTGGCCATCCATACCGAGCCGGACGTGCTGATCATCGATGAAGCCTTGTCGGTAGGTGACATCCGCTTCCAGATGAAATGCCTGGCCAGGATCGAGCAGATCCGCGCACGCGGGGCCACCATCCTGTTCGTGTCGCATTCGCTGGAGCAGGTCAAGCGCTTCTGTCAGACCGCGCTTTGGCTGGAAGGCGGTAAGGTCAAGCTGCATGGCGAGGCCAGTTTCGTCGCCGATCGCTTCCGCGATTACGAGCTGGGTCGCGAGCAGGCGAGCGAGGCTGCCACGGAAATCTGCCGTGCGCCGCGTCCGGACAGCATTCCCGCGCATCTGGAGACGGTCGCCCTGAGCACCGATATGCTTGCGCCGTTCGAACCGCTCAGCGTGGATATCAGCTACACCGTGGTCGACGATGCGGTGCAGGGCCTGTTACTCGGCGTGGCGATCAAGGGCATGGATGGTTTGCACATCTTTGGTCCGAACACCTACCTGGAGCGCGTGCAGATCCCGACCTCGCGTGGATCGCATCGCGTCACCTACCATATTCCGTCGATGACCCTGCTCACTGGCACTTATCGTGTCGACGTTGGCCTGTTCACAGACAAGGGCCTGGTCTGCCTGGACTACTTGTCCGAAGCGAGTGTTTTTACCGTGGCTGCGCCGTATTTCAGCGAAGGCGTCGTCTATATCCCCCATGAGTGGAAGGTCCATGACGTCGACGCTTCTTGATATCCCGTTCGACCACTACCAGCGTTACGCTGCGGCCGCACACCTCCTCCAAGCCCTGGAGCTTGAGGCGCCCAGCGTGCTGGAGGTAGGTGCCAATCGACAGCGCCTGTTGGGGCAGTTCTTGCCACAGGCGACCTTCCTCTACACCGATCTTCACGCGGAAGGCGATGAGAAGGATTTCGTGGTGGCTGACGCCACCCAGTTGCCGTTCGGCGACCGAAGTTTCGATGCAGTGGTATCGCTGGACGTACTGGAACACATTCCCGCGCCGTTGCGCGCACGTGCAGTAGCAGAGATGGCGCGCGTCGCGAACCAGATGGTCGTAATCGGCTGTCCGCCTGATGAACCGTGGGTCCGTGAGGCTGAGTTGGATGCCAATGGCCGCTGGCACGAGCTGTATGGCGAAGATTATGTGTGGCTGCAGGAACACAAAGAGTTCGGCTTGGTCGATTCTTCCGAGGTGGAGTCCATTCTGGCCGCGGCGGGCTTGCAGGTGCTGCGCTTCGGCCAGGGCGATGCACGGCTCTGGGCCAGCTTGATGGGGTCTCACTTCATCAAGGTGAAGTTCCCGGAACTGGAGCCGTTGGTAACGGCAGCCGACCGTCTCTACAACAGTCGCGTATTTGCTGGCGATCACAGTGACCAGCCCTACCGTCATTATTACGTGGGTGTTCGCAACGTCGATGATGCGGCGCGCTTGCAAGCGCAACCGCCATTCCGGAGCGCGCGCGACGAGGAAGCAACGGCGATGCTGTCGCATCTGGCAGAGGGCCTGCGCCGACTGGCACTTCGCGCCGACAATGCCGAGCAGGAATGGTCTTCAACGGCGCGTCTGTTGCAGGCCTATATTACGGATCTGGACGTCGCCAAGCAGGAGTGGGGCGCCACCGCTGCATTCGCGCATCAGCTGCAGGCTGCCAAGGACGTGAGCGATGCTCAGTGGCTACAGGAACAGCAGGCCTCGCAGGCGCTTCGCGAGGTCATCGAACAGGACCGTGTAGCCGCAGAGGCACGCGAGCTCACGATCAAGGAGCTCCGCTCCGAGTCCCAGGTCCGTTCGCACGAACTGCAAGAGGCGCAGCAGCAGATCATCGCGCTCCGAGAAAGAGTCGAACAGGAACTGTCTGCGCAACAGACACTCTCTCAAGATGTCCAGCAGCTCCAAAGACTGCAGGATGAAAAAGCCATGGCGTACCTGCGCTCGCGCCGCCGCTGGCAGAGCGCGGTTGCCGTTTGTGCAGTGGGCGGGAGCGTCCTCGGTCTACTGGCGGGTTGGGCATGGTTGTGAAATACGCCATGACGAATCAATGCGCTGCAGTAACGTCTTCAGGAGATGAATGATGCTGGGAAAAGTTAAAGGACTACTCCGTGCGATTTACTGGAGCCTGCGCCGTGCAAGCCTTCAGGGCGTATCGGCCACCAGCGTCGTCGGAGCCTTCGTGCGCGCTGCGCGGAAGGGTCCGCGTCACCTTGCGAGGACCATTGCGGCCTATGCCAACGGAAGCAGCGTGTCTGCTGCCCCGGTGGTGGCGCCGGATGAGTATGCCCGATGGATGCAGGCGCAGCCGCCGCAGCCGGTACCGGCCGACGCCGGCTTGATCAGCGTGATAATGCCCGTCTGCAATACGCCAGAGAACTTCCTGCGCGAGGCGATCACAAGTGTGCAGCAGCAGACGTACCGGAACTGGGAGATTTGCATCCATGATGATGCGTCTGACCAGCCCCACGTCGCGAAGATCCTTGCGGAACTGCAGCGCGAAATTCCTACCTTGCGGGTCACACGATCAGTGCAGCGTAGTGGCATCGCAGCAACCACCAACGCGGCTTTGGCCCAGGCTGGTGGTCGCTGGGTCACTTTCCTGGACCATGATGACCTCCTCGAACCCGATGCGCTGGCAGCAGTTGTCGCATGTCATGTCCGTACCGGCGCAGACATCGTCTATTCCGATCACGATGTGTTGGGGGACGATGGTCGTCTGCGTCATCCGTACTTCAAGCCCGACTGGAACCATGATCTGTTCATGGCCCAGATGTACCTGGGCCACCTGGTCAGCTTCGAACGTGGCGTCATCCAGCGCCATGGCGGACTGGACAGCAGTTGCGATGGCTCGCAGGATTACGACCTTGTGCTGCGCTGCGTGGCGGACGGTGCGCGCGTGTCCCACGTGCCGCGCGTGCTGTATCACTGGCGTGCTCACGCAGGTTCGACGGCGGCGAATGCCGGTTCCAAGCCCTACGCGCACGATGCTGGCAAGCGCGCCATCCAACGCCATGTCGATGTGCTGTACCCCGGAGCGCAGGTGGACGACGGCAAGCAGCTCTTCTGCTACGACGTGCGCTATCCGCTCGCTGCACCAGCGCCCATGGCAAGCATCATCATTCCGACGAGGGATGGCCTGGATCTGCTGCGTACCTGCGTGGACTCACTGCTATCGATGACCGATTATCCCGCCTACGAGATCATCGTAGTCGACAACGGTTCCACCCAGCCGGAGACCCACGCGTGGTTGCAGGAGATGTCGCAACGCGACGATTTCCGGGTCATCGACGCCAACGTGCCCTTCAACTGGTCTGCGTTGAACAACCTGGCCGCCGCCCAAGCGCGTGGCGATGTGCTTGTGTTCCTCAACAATGATACGGAGGTCATCGAAGGCGATTGGCTGCAGCGTTTGGTAGAGAACGCGATGCGCCGCGATGTTGGTGTCTGCGGTCCGCTGCTTTTGTACGGAGATCGCACCATTCAGCATGCTGGCGTGGTACTCGGCATGGGTGGATGGGCCGATCATGTCTTCAAGGGCGAAGTGCCGCAGCACAATCAAAACCTGTTCGTGTCGCCGGTGCTGCAGCGCCAGGTGTTGGCGGTCACTGGCGCATGCATGGTCATCGCGCGCAACAAATTCGAGCAGGTAGGCGGCTTCGACGAGTCGTTCATCGTGTGTGGCAGTGACGTCGAGCTGTGTCTGCGCGCGTACGCCGCCGGCTTCCACACGGTGTACGTGGCTGGGGCCGCGATGATCCACCACGAATCGAAGACCCGCGATCCGCGTGCCATCCCCGAAAGCGATTTCGTGCGCTCGGCGCAGGCTTACTCTCCGTACCGCGAGGAAGGCGATCCGTTCTACAGCCCCAACCTGGATTACATGGCATCTTCGCCGCGCCTGAAGCGGAGCGAGGCATGAGTCGTCTGGCTTCACTGCTGAGACGTGTCGCCGGTCGTCTTGAAGCGGGCGGCCCGACGAGTGTGGCCCCGGCCACCAGCGTCGGGGAAATCACGCCCTGTGAGGCGCGTCACGACCCGTGGCAGGGCAAGCGACTGAACTTGGTGCTGCCCTCGATCAACCGCCGACACTATTTCGGCGGTATCCACACTGCGGTGCTGATCTATCGGGAGCTATGCCGTTTCTTTCCCGCGTCGCGCATCATCCTGGTCGACAGCGAGCCAGACGAGGAAGCGCTGTCGCGCTTCGCCGACCATACGTTGGTGCCCGCAGGTGCCACGTCCGATGCACAGCGTCAGATTGTTCCGTTCAGTGATCGCTACGGCAAGACCTTGCCCATTGCCGGCGAGGACATATGGGTGGCGACCGCCTGGTGGACGGCATATGCCGCACAGCGGCTGTCGGCCTGGCAAGGTGCCCACGGCGGGATCGACCGTCCGATGGTTTACCTGATCCAGGATTTCGAGCCGGGTTTCTATGCATGGTCCAGCCAGTATGCGCTGTCGCTCAGCACCTACCGGTGCGACCGCGACATCGCAATTTTCAATACCGGCCTGCTCGCCGAGTTCTTCGCCCACCACGGAATGCGGTATGCAACTGCCAGCGTATTCGAGCCGGTGCTGCATGACGGCCTGCGTACTGCCCTGGCCCAGGCGCGCATTGCCACCACCGCGCGAGAGCGGCGAATCGTCGTCTATGCGCGCCCAGGGACCCCACGCAACGCGTTCGAACTGATCTGCGAAGGTCTGCGCCTGTGGGGCTGGAAGGATCCGCGCTCGGCCCAATGGCAAGTAGCCGCCCCGGGTGAGATCGAAAGCGACCTGGACTTGGGGCCGTTCAAACTCAAGGCGCTGGGCAAGCTGGACATCGATGCGTACGCCGCGCTGCTGTCAACGTCTTCGATCGGGCTGTCGTTGATGGTGTCCCCGCATCCCAGCTACCCGCCTCTGGAGATGGCTGCCTTCGGTATGTCGGTGTTGACCAACCGGTATGACAACAAGCGGCTGGATGAGACCGTGCCCAATATCCACTCGCTGGCGTCGATGACGCCCGAGGCTATCTGCGAGGGGCTGAGCGCGCTGGTCGACGCGTGCGAAGCGCGTGGCTTGATGCCCGCGCCGGTGGCCTCCGGGGGCCATCCGTTGATGGCGCAGGGCAGTTTCGACCGGATCGCCGCCGGCGTGGCACAGGCACTGGCGTAGCCACGTCGATGGGGGCGAGTGCAAAGGGATTGGACAGGGGACGTACATTGGATGTGTTGAAAACATGCATGCACGGCAAGCGCTGGATGTTCTTGCTGTATCTGGTGGTGGTGGCGCTGTTTGCCAGAACCCGCTGGCAGTTCGAATTCATGCTGTTGCTCACGGTGTCGCTGTTGACGATGTCGCTGATCGGACACCGGCTGCTCGTCTGGTTGGGGATAGCGCCGCAGCCGGGTGCACCGCTGGTGTTCTTCAATGCGTTGCTGGGCCAGTTCGTCCTGATCGTGGTCTGGCTGCTGTGCAGCCCGCTGACCTACGTGTGGACCCGGGGATTGGGTCTACCATGGGCGATGCCGTTGCTGGTGATTGGCGTGGCCGGTCTTGCAGCGTGGAGTCTGCTCAAGAGCAGGGCGCAGTCGATGGCGGTGGGGTGCGTGGTGCCGACTCCTCTGCTCGCGTGGGTGCCGGCATTGCTCGGCGGCTTGGTCTGCCTGAAGTTTGCCGCCTACTACTCCATGCGCGCAGGCAGCCTGGGGTTGGATACGCACCAGCACATCGCTTTCAGCCTTGACCTGTTCCGCGCTGGCTATCCCAAGCTCAGCGCGGGCAATACAGACTGGCTGGAAAAGTACCCGAAGATGCTGCACCTGCTCACCTCGTTATGGGCGTGGCCGGGTCTGGGCCACCACATGGGCCCGTTCCTGAAGGTGCAGCCTGTGTTGCAGGCGACGCTGGCACTGTTCGCGCTCTTCGAACTGACCGCTTGCTGGCTGCGCCGGAGCCTGGTCGATCAGCGCCTACAGCTCGCCTTCGTTGCGCTGGTGTCCTTGCTGTGGTGCTACGTGATGGTGCGTGGCACGTCGTACTTGTACCCGATGTCAGACTTAAACAGCACGGGGCGGTTGGCAGCGTTCGGCGTATTGCTCGCGCCAACGCTGTGCGCTGTCCTGTGCTGGCTGGTGCCAACGCGGGCGAGTCAATTGCTGGCGTGGACGTTGTTTGCATTCGCTGGTGCAATGGCGGCCAAGCTCAACCCGTCGCTGGTCATTGGCTATGCAAGTTATGCCGCGCCGCTGTTCGCTGTAGTGATGCTGGTGCCGTGGTGGAAGAGCGGCGGGGTCGTTGCACGGTTGGGGTGGCCGGTGCTTGGGATGTGTGTCGGTGGAGTTCTGGGCTGTCTGCTGCTTGCATCTGACCCGTACTATCTGCAGCTTCTGGCGGAAGTCAGCCCCGGTATCCATCACTTCGTCGAGCAGACTCTTGGTTTGCAAGTACTCGAAACGTCACACGATATCGAGTCGGCCAGTGGCGGGCTTTCACGTCTGTGGGAGGTTCTGCGCTGGGAGCTGTGGTACGGCCCGCAACCAGCGCTGTGGGACCAAGGCCTGCCCGCCGCCGCACAGATATTCAGTGCCAAACTGCTCTGGGCTACGCGCGGGGCCGCAGTGATGTCATTGCTGCTCAGCTTGGCCTTCATCGTGTTGATGCCGGGCAAGTTGCCGCAGCGTAATGGTTTCGTGCTGCTGCTCCTGCTGCAGTGCGGTGCATTACTAGCAGTGATGATTGCACTTCGCTCTTCGAACATCATCTCGCTTTTGCTCGGGCACGACACGCTTCAGGCCAGTCTGCTCAGTACTTACACGCAGCGCTATGTAGATCTGCTGGCGATGTACAGTGTTCCGATTCACTGGCTGCTGCTATGCGCCGCCACTGTGCTTGGCTGGGACACCCTGCGTTCGCTGCGCGCCACGCTGGATCCAAATACCGTGGCACCCCGCTGGGCGGGCTGGACGTTGTTGATGGTGCTGCTTGCTTGTGCGGTGGCCTTTCGCAAGATTGATATCCAAGGGCCTCCGCCCAAGAGCATGGGCTGGACGCTCCCGATCACCGAGAAGAAGGTGCGCCAGTTCCGAGCGGCTGAGGCCCGACTGCCCAAGGACGCCGTGGTCCTTGCGCCGGCCTACAGCAAAGTGCTCAACGGGCGCGAAGACTGGGTGCTGCCGGCGGGTGAAATCGCCTCCTACCTGCCGTTTGGCGCTCGCGATTATCTATTTAACGTGCGGCTGGGTAGTGGCTACGCTCTGCAAGCAGGCGACCTGGATTCCGCGTTCTGTCATGCCTCGCGTGCAGATGCACGTGCGCTGCTTCGCCGTTACGGGATTACCCATATCATCGCCACCCGCGGCACTGCCCGCGCACCGCTATTTGACCGGGAGTACTGCTCGCTGAGCTATCGCGACCTGGGCATTTGGGGCAGTGAGGTGTCTGAAGGGCCGGACGGCATTGTCTTCTACCGTATTCTGCCCTGACCATGATCTGCCGAGAGATTCCGATGAGTTCCCTGCCGCTCGCTTCCGCCCATCCGCCCCGCGTTGCCGTGGTCATTCCCTGCTACAAAGTCACACGGCACATCCTTGGGGTGATCGAGGCGATTGGGCCAGAGGTGAGCGCCATCTACTGTGTCGATGATGCTTGCCCGGAGTCCTCTGCAGACCTGATCGAGCGCCAGAACACCGATGCTCGGGTCAAGGTGGTGCGCCGTGCGGAGAACGGCGGCGTAGGTGCGGCCGTGCTGAGTGGCTATGCCCAGGCAGTGGCCGATGGCATGGACGTGATGGTGAAGATCGACGGCGATGGCCAGATGGATCCGCTGTTGCTGCCGCACTTTGTTAATCCCATCCTGCGAGGTGAGGCCGACTACACGAAAGGTAATCGCTTCTGGGATCTAACCCAGATCCGGCAGATGCCCTGGATTCGCCGAGTAGGTAACCTCGGCTTGTCTTTTTTGGCAAAGGCCTCGACCGGCTATTGGGACACCTTCGATCCCACCAACGGCTACACTGCCATCCACGCTCGCGTGGCCGAGCGGCTGCCGGTGGACGCGATAAGCAAGCGCTACTTCTTCGAAACCGATGTATTGTTCCGGCTCAACACAATGCGTGCGGTAGTCGCCGATGTGCCGATGGACGCCCGTTATGGAGACGAAGATAGTAACTTGAGCGTCGGCAAGGTGCTCGGTGAGTTCGCGGTCAAGCACCTGCGAAATCTGCTCAAACGCATCGCCTACAACTATTACCTGCGCGACCTGTCCATCGCGTCCTTCGAGCTGATCGCTGCCGCCACACTGCTGTTCGGTGGTGCCACTTATGGCGGCTGGCACTGGTGGCAGGCCGCCTCGCAGGACGTGCCTTCGCCGGTCGGCACGGTGGTATTGCCGGCGATTGCTTTGGTCAGCGGCCTTCAATTCCTGCTTGCCTTCATCGGTTACGACATCGCCGCCGTGCCGCGTCGTGCGTTGCACGGCTCGCTCGTACCGCTACGATAATTCATGCCCGCGACGAGGGGACGTGGTCCGCTTGCTATTCCGTCAGATGATGATCGGTGTCCGGTCATCGGGCCTAAGGCCCGATGACCCGTAGCGCCTTGATCTATTGGTAATTGAAGGCACCGCTGCAGATTCCGGGAAGCACAACCTTCATCGGACCAGGCGTCAGCGCGGCGCGGGGCGCATACAACTTGAAGGGAGCGCCGAAATCCTTGCTGTCGGCCCCTCGTTCGGGGACTGCCAGGACACCACGGCCGATGATTTTGTCCTGCGCATCCAGCAGATACAGCGTGCTCAGACTGTTACCCAGCCGTTCGTCCACCAGGCCCCCCTGCAGGCGCGTCCAACCTTGGGACTTTGGCAGGTCAGTCGTGACCGGGGGTACCACGCCGCAGCCTTCTACAGGTGCGCCCACGTAGACCGTTCCGATGCTGTCGGAGGCATCGCGGATCCATGGGTTCGCGAAGATTGACAGATCCTGCGCAGCAGCTTCGTGTGCGATCTTCAGCACGCGCGGTGAATCGGGATAAGTCCACATGAGCTGCTCGTCATCGCGGACGCCCATCTCCAACGCCATCGCGGCGACCACCCGCTCGAAATCAGCGAGTGGATTGTGCTTGAGCGCATTCCGCTGTAAGGGCACAAAGGCCAACGGGATGATCAACAGCAGGCTTGCCCAGTGGCCGCGCGCCCACGCGAAGCGGGTCGACAGACGGGCCACGCCCAGCACCATCACGCAGCCGATGATCAGCAGGGCAGGCGTGGTGTAGCGGCTGGCAACCGCGCTCTCAAGGCCAAATACGATCCGGCTTGTGGAGATCGCGAACGCAGAGGCGCCCAAGTAGGCGAGGAACAGGCCGATTACCAGTTCCATGTCGACCGACTGCCGCCGCCGCAACAGCGCCGCTCCGCCGAGGAGGACGGCCAGCACCGTGATCACGCCACCGCATGCGGCAGCCAGCCGCACATTGGGCGCGGCCTCGGGCACGAGGTGCGCGAACGGGCTGCCCAAGTAGGCGAACAGGAACCACAGTACGCCGCGCGGCTGACGACCCAGTGTGGTGGTCAAGGAGTCCCCGCCCGGCGACGCATAGCCATGGAAGTAGAGCGCGCAGACCGCGATGGCGACCAGCACGGCCAGTACGCTTCGCCTCCATCCTTGGCGACCGATCACGCACCCAGCGACGATCAGCCAGGATGCCATTACGCCGTTGGCCATGCTGCCGGCGGCGACCACCCCCACCCCCAGGCTTGCCGCGAACCACCAAGTCTGGCGTTGGCCGGGAAGACTGGACTTCCACAGCAGCGCCAGTCCTACCAAAGGCAGCAACTGGGCAAGGAAGAACTGGCTCTGGAAGCCCCAGGTGAGGTTGTTTTCCTGAGTCCACAGATATGACAGACTCAGGATCACCGCCATGGTGATCTTCATGCTGGTTGTGACCGGCCTATCCAGACGCGAGGCGCACCATGCCAGCAGCCCGAACATCGCGGCCGCCAGTATGTAGTTGACGATCAGCAGGAATACCGCCTGCCCGCCGAAGTACTTGAGGTCGAGGAAGAACAAGGCACGGGCGAGCACAATGCGATGCTCGTTGTGCTGTGCCCACCAAGCCGATGCATCCACCTGCTGATGCATGTAGAAGCCAAGCGAGCCATCCCACATGTCCCAGAACGGCACCGGACTATGCGCGCGTGCACCGGCGATGACGCCAAGCACCGCGAAGGCTAGCGCGAGTACGAGGCCTGCACAGAACGCGGGATTGTCCGCGAGGTAGCCGAGCACGCCGCGTCGGGAAGCGGCAGACGGTGACGTCGTCATGGACGTGGCTCCTTGGTTTGCTTAAAAGTGAGGTGCTTGTGGCCGAAGTAGCTCACAACCGCTGGCGCCGCGATGCCCAGCGCATGCGCGATGGTTTCAGGATGGAAAGTCATGCCCAGCCAGGGAAAAACGTAGTGGGTAAACAGCAGGCTGATCAGCAACGTCTGCACCAGGGCGAGCATGTTCACTGCCACGAACCAGAACACCTGGTGGCTCAATGACCTGTCAGCGTCCTTGAAGACGAACGCACGATTGAGCAGAAAGGCTGTCGCCATGCCGACCAGGTAGGCCAGGACGATCGCCCAGGCATAGCCCATCACCTGGCTGAAGGCGATGCGCGAACCGAAGTTCGCCATGGCAGCCAGGCCGCTTGCGGCGATAAAAAGCATAAACCGACGATCGATCATGGTATGGCAGAGCCGGTGCGGTTGAAGGTCATGAGGTGGGTCTACCTGGCTTACGGTGAAGGGTGAGGGTTCAAGGGAAGATCATCGCTGGTGAGCGTGTTGTCGAAGAGACTCTCTCTCACCAGCGCTCTGCAGGCATCAGCAGACAGGGGGGAGCGCCATACGAAACTGAGATAGCCCGCGACATGGATGGGAATTCCTTCGACGGCGGTTCCATTCGTGCAGCGGCTGACTTCATCCCGCCAGTCCAAGTGTTCATGTGTCCGCTGTCCGTGCTGGAGGACATGCGGAAGTGGCGCGACAAGCAGCGCAATCAGCAGAAAACGCGCAACGCCACGTGCCTCGGCCATCAGCTGGATCAGTAGCCAGCTGATGAAGATGTACGGATAGAAAAAGTACCGCGGCCCAGCGTTGAACGGATCTAGCGGGTCGACCATCACCCGGCCTGTGCTCGCGACAATGGCCAGGAGCAAGCAGGCTGCAACCAGCGAGATGACGACGCCGTTTCGCCGCCGCTGCGCCATTGCATACACTGCGCAAACGAGCAGTGCCGCACACCCAATTCCGGCCGCCAGGGCTGGGGATGCTGAGTCGGGAGACCACCAGAAATAATTTCCAACAAACTTGCCAATCACGATCGGAATGCCAGGAAGCTGATATGGCTTACCGCTGGGCACTGTGTTCAGCACTACCAAGGCGGCCTGAACCACCGCCAACATGCCTGCGACGACCGCCAGGATCCATTCGGATCGCCGGCGAAGCCAGATCGCGCGAGCCAGATAGAGCGGGGCCAGAAAAATAATGAAGGGAGAGGACAGCGCACCAACGACGACCAGCGGCAGCCGGCATCGCAAGGAAGGAGCACGCTGTTCATCCCAGAATATTGGCATTACCGCCAAAAGCGACCCCCACCACAACGCGTACGCGGATGTAGTGAAAACTTCCGGGTCGGTAGGTACCGCGAGAACCGCAAACGCGCACAGCACGGGCGCGCGTAGCCGGGTCGGCGACATCGCGATGACCAGGATCACGATCAAGGTGAACAGTACGCATAGCAGCAGGCTGATCTCCGGCAGCCATCTGAAGGAAAGGCTGACGGCCGCCGCATTGATGAGCTTGTTCGGTATGAGGATGTAGCCAGCAACTGGTTCGAACAGCGTCTGCCAGCCGTACTTGACGAAGTGCGGTAGCAAGTCTCTACCATCCTCGACCCACACATATGGATTGCTGAACTGCGAAGGTCGCCGGAGGATGAGCGCAATGAGTGTCACTATGGACATGGCTGACGCTACGATCAGCGGACGACGCGCTCGCAAACCAGGCTGAGGCGCTCCTGGAGTTGAGAGTGAGCCGGTTCGCCGTATCAGTGGATACAGCATGGCCAGCAACAGCAAGGCAATGCTCACGGGTACCCATCCATCGTAACCAGCTGTGATGCCCACCCCGATCCAGCCGAACCCCTCCTTGGAACGATCGCTGAGAACAAGTTTGCTCTGCTGGGAGCGGAGCTGCTCCGGCAAGGTTATGGTCCAGGGCACCCACTCATCGCCGGCTCGGGGCAAGGCAACGGGATAGGTACTGCCGTCTGCGCCAACAAGCGACGCACTGATTCCCGGGGTGTCGCCATAGCCGGCAATCTGGACGGCGATTGATTGCGTTCCTGCTTTGATCGGCTCGACGATCAGGTCGGCGACATCGGCATTCTGTTCGTTGCAGAAGCTGATCGCCCGTGGTGAGGCGGAGGTGGCCTGTTTCAGAAAGTGGGAGTATGCCTGCGAACACCCGCCTGTAATGCCTCCACGGTAGCTGCGGTCAGTCATTCCAGCGAAGGCGATGGCCATGGCAGCCATTAAAAGCAGGACTTGAACCACTGCAACACGGTGATTTTTCAACGCGCCGATCAGGCTCTCGCTTCGCATTATGTTCATCGATATCGAATAGTGGCGTGGTGAGGTGCGGAGGTGGAGGGATGATCGGGCTGCGCCGCGACAAGGCTCAGCGTTTGAGGACAATGGTGCTGTAGCGCGGATCGCAGTAGCTCTCACGGATCGCTTCTTCAAACGGCGTCTGGGCTACGCCGAAGATGGCCTCGGTATCGACCCCCTTGAAGTCGTCGCCGGCGGACAGCGCTTTGAGCTGGTCGGCCGTAAACGGAGGCTTGCTGCTGAACACGCTGTACACCCGCAGCAGCAAGGCAAAGAAGCCGATGGGGATGTGCACGATCAACGTGCGCAGGTTCTTGACCTTCTTGATGGTGCGGATGATGTCCACGTAATCCACCCGGGTAGCGCCTACGATGTCGTAGGTTTCGCCACTGGGCTCGCGCGCGATGCATTGGGCGATACACCGGCAGAAGTCGCGCTCGTACAGTGGCTGGCGCATGAATCGGCCGTCGCCCGGGATCGGGAAGACGGGCGTGCGGGCCATGAAACGCGACAACCAACCCAGGTGCTTGGGATCGAACCAGCCGAACATCAGGGTGGGGCGCAGCACGCAGTGCGCAATGCTGCTGGCGCGCACCTGGGCTTCCTGCTGCTTCTTGGTTTCGGTGTAGTCATCGGTGGCCACCGAGTTGACCACCGAAGAACTGATATGAACCATGAAGGGCACCTGGTGCTGCGCGCACGCGGCAAGCACGCGTTCGGTCGCCTGCAAGTTGTTGCGATCAAACAGGGCGCGGAACTTACCGGTGATCTGAGCATGCAACTGCACCACCACGCGTGCACCGACAAAAGCGGCAGTCCACTCACCCGGTTCGGCGAGATCGGCCAGGATGGTCTTCACGTCCGGATGCAGGCGGCGCAGGATCGCGAGGTTGTGCTCATGTTTGTCGATCGCCACCAGCTGGGAGTACCCCTGCTGCTTCAATTCGACGATGAGGTTCTGCCCGACCAGGCCTGCGGCGCCGGTCAAGACGATCTTGTCACTCTTGTTTGCCATGGACGAACTCTGGAAATTTCGGGGGAAAGGGATCAGCGCTTGTACGCCACGACTAGGGCCTGTTTGCCGAGGAAGCGCCACGCCAATGGGATACGCAGGTACAGCGACACCAGCCACGGCGCCTGCGGCAGCCGGCTCTTGGTGGTGTAGGGAAGGAACCTGGGCACGACGACCTTGGGATCCAGTCCGGCCATCAGGACACCTTCGACCAGGCTACGATCGCTGAGCGCGGTGTGGTGGTCGAAGTAGTCCCAGTACTCGTCGTACAGGAAGCGGATGTTGGGCTGCAGAATGATCACGCGTCCGCCCGGGCGAAGCATGCGTGCACTTTCGCGCAGCGTCTGCAGGACGAGGTCCTTGCTCGGGAGGTGTTCAAGGAAGTTGCTCATGAAAACCGCATCGACGCTGCCGCTGGGGATGGAGCTCACCGCCGTGCAGGATTCGTTGATGATGCGGATACCGTCGGCAGCGAATTTGCGCACGTCCGGATTCAGGTCCACGGCAATCTTATGCGCGGCCGGAATGTTGTTGATGAACTCGCAATAGCCGGCACCGATGTCGACCACGGTCTCATTGGGACTGACGAAGCGGCTGAAATACTGACCGCACAGCACCTGCCAGATGCGGTTCTTGCTCGCAAGTTCCTGCGGCGAGAACCGGTGGCGGTAGAGGACGTCGAGATCCTGGTCGATATCGGGCATCGGACATGCTCCTGGGAAGTGGGAATGCAGAAAAAGAAGCGGATCAAGTCCACATGAAGCTGAGCGCAGCGCTGTGGGTGCAGCCTTGGCGCATCCTGCCGGCTACGGAGCGGGCGCACCGGCTGTGGCCCGGTGCATCCTCTGCATGCGCTTTGTCAGCCCCTTGGAGAGCATGGTAGGTCAATAGGGAGGGCCGGCGCAGCGCTTATCCCAACATAAATGGGGGGGGGCGGTCAGGCGCTGGCCACCTCCGCCAAGCGGGTACCGACCGCGATGCTCTCGTTGATGGAACGGTCCTCGGGGTAGTAGTAAGCCGTGTCGGCCATGAAGAAGCCTTCCAGCGGCGTCTTCATGGGCGGCAGCATGTCCTGGAACCCTGGCGGGCAGATGGTCTGGGCGTACTCATAACGGTGGCAATGGGTGGCCCGGATCCATTCCGGCTTGAACGCAGGATTGATCATCGGCAGGTAGCTGATGACCTCGTCGATGAGCTGCTGGTTGCTCCACTGCCACTTGGGGTGCGTCTTGGGCATGTAGTACGGGGCATAGACGATGTGTTCGCCCGGCCCGTTGCCTGGGTTGAGGTTGCTGTACTCGATCAGCCCAGGAATGGTGATCCGCTCATCGCTGATGTTCATCCAGAAGTTCTCGCTCACCGGTTTGGAGAGCTTGAGGATGACGCAGGCCACCGGGATGTTCTCGATTGCGCCGACCTGTGCGGCGAACGAGTCCGGCAAGCCCGGAACGAGTTTGGGCACGTACTGGATCGGTGCGGTGGAGACTACGCGGTCGTACGCGATGTGTCCGTCCCGGGTGACGATGCCGGTGACCTTGCCGTCGGTCGAGGCGACTTCCTCGATGGGCTGGGACAGCAGAATCCGGCCACCGAGTTTCTGCACGTGCGCCGCCATCTTCTGCAGCAGCACGGCCGAACCACCGTCCAGGTAGCCCATGCTTTCATTGAAAAGATTGCGCCGCGACAGGGCCACGCGCTTGATGCGGGTCCCAATCCAGGAGGCCGACAGGTCGTTCTGGTACTCGAAGAACTTCAGCGCAAAGGCCTTCTCCCACATCACCTTGTAGGCCTTTGGCCCGATCCAGCGGGTGATCCAGTCGCGCGCGTTCTCCTTGTCCAGCGCGCTCCAGTCCTGAATGCCCTTTGTATGCATCACGTGCAGGGCATAGCGGACCTTGTCGATCACACCAAGGTGCGGGAAGCCGAGCAACGCGAACGGGGTACCCCACTTGTGCAGCTTGCCTTCGTAGTAGTAGCCCATCTTGGTGTCGGTCCAGTGCAGGCGGTCGGACAGCTGCATTTCATCCAGCAGCTTGAACAACGGATAGTCGGTCTTACAAATGAAGTGGTAATAACGCTCGATGCGCAGGCCGTCGAAATCGAAATCGGCGGACATGCCGCCGATGCGATCGTCACGCTCGAAGATGTCGACCTGGTGGCCGCGCTTGAGCAGCTCCATGGCTGCCATGAGGCCCATGGGGCCGCTACCGATGATGGCGAATTTGCTCATTGAGGTTATGTCCCTTCGTTGCTGTTTTTTCGGCGTTGCAGCACATCTCGGCTCCAGCGCGGCGGTCGATCAGGTCCCAGCGTGTTCAAGCTGTGTGCCTGCTTGGGCGTGCAACCTGCGCTGTGGACGCTCGGCCTCGGCCTCGGCGGCGGTGTGTGGTGCCTGCAAGGGCGGCCTGTGTGGACTGGCCGTGCGATTGAGGACCGCCAGCAGCCCGCCGCACAACGCCACCGTCCCTGCGAGATAGCCGATCTGCATACTTGGCAGGAACGCCCGATCCAGGGCGTAGGCCTTCAGTGCCACGGCAATACTGGCTAGCCCAACGATGTAGAACAACACCTTACTAGTGCGTGCAAGGGTGACCAGGATCGCTGCCTGCATCAGCAGTCCGCCTGCATAGGCGCCCTGGTGGATGGAGGTGGCTCCCGCGTCAAACATCGCCACTATCCAGAACACCAGGACCAGCAGCACCGTGGCGAGGATTTTCAGCAGTTCAGTGAGGGCAGGATCGCACACCCCGCGTGCGCGGCTGCGCCAGTACAGCACCGCCAGACAGGGCGGCAGCAGCAAGGGCGAGGCGAACCACATCGAATAGAACAGGTGGAAGAAACTGACTTCGATGAAGGATGCAGTGGCGGACGCGCTGTGGTTCACCATGACTGAAAGCGCATCCACGGGTGCACTGAGGGCACCACGAGTGATGATCGTGATGTCGTGCAGGCGTGCATGCATCCACTGCGAAGGCGTCAGGTGCGAGTAGGCATCTACCAGGGCATGCAGTGCGCTTTCGGTGCTGGGTGGAACCTTGCCGGCGAAATGCCATTTTATGAGGCGATCACCGGGCGGATCGACGAAACGCTGGTAGGCGATCCAGGGCAGATAGCCTGCAAGGGCGATAGCGCCGGTGCGTGCCAGCATCACAAGGCCCGCGCGTCGGTACCATGCCAGTTGCATCAGCGAGGCGCCGACGAGGAAGAACAGGGCGCCACCGTGGGACAGCATCGCCATTGCAGCGGCGATACCGGCCTGGCCCCAACGTCGGGGCATCCCGCTTGCAGGGAAAAGGGCGCCGTAGTAGACGAGGCAGAACGCAGCTGCAAGCAGTTTGGGCCAGACAAACAAGGCGTTGACTAGCACCAGCGCGGACAGGCACAGCGCAAACAGGGTGAGCGTTCGAACCGATCTGCCGGCGAAACGATCCAGCAAGGCCGCTAGCGGGAGCAGGAACAGCGTCTGCGCCCAGGTCGAAATGCCTTGGTAGACCAGGCCATGTGCCTGAGGCCAAGCGTCGCGCACCATCAGGTACAGGCCGGCCTGCAGCGGGGGGCGGTCGCTGCTCAGCCAGTCGCCGATCATCGGAACGTCTAGGCGGCCCTGCGCGAGCATATCTCCGAACAGCATGGGCAGCCACGCGTCGATCGGGAGCGGGCGCCATCGGTCCGCACCTTCTGCATTTGGCATGCCAGTGCCATGGAACGGGAAGAGGCCGATCCATAGCACCAGTAGTGCCAGCAGCAACACCGGCAGCAGTTCCTTCTGGATACCTACAAGCTCGCCGAAGGTGCGGCCAGGGCGTCGTCCGGTCCGTAGGGCCCATGCAAACGGAAGCAACACTGCCGCGGCGGACACCACACTGCCGAGCACGGCGGAACCGACGAAGGCGATGAACACCAATAGCCAAATGCACCCTGCGGCAAGCAGCCCCGTGAGCGCCTGTTCGCGAGGTGTGCCGACGCGTGGCAGGCAGAATGACAAGACGGTCAGCCACGTATTGCCTAATAGCACCGCGAGCAGCAACGGAAGCAGGCCCTGTTTGAACGTGACTGCGAACGGGACAGTGGATGCCCCTAATCCGGCCCATCCGTACATACCGGTTGCGTCATCCTGAAGCACCACGCTGAACTCTTCCCGTGAAACTTCCTCCGGGATGGTGAGATTCACGCGCTGCCAGCTTTCCCGAGGAGTGGGCAGCGACAAGATGGGGGCGGTTCTGCCGGATTGACCGACCGCGTTCAAGTTGATGCCATGGACAGACGGGTAGCCGGTGAGCATCACCTCGATGTGGCGGGTACCGGCAGGATAAGGCTGGGTCTGTATTCTACCGGTCCAGTCATCCCCGCCGTCGCAGCGTGTTATGCGTCCTTGGACGGATGCATCACTTGGCAGAAGGGGAAAGGTCGATGGAGAGCAGCCACCTTGCGTCGCCCGCGCAGGATCCGGCGTTGGGCTGCAGCCGGCCAGCATAAACACGCAGACCAGCAGTGCTAGACAGGGCGCGCCGAGCATCTTTTTGATCCTGGCCCGCGACACGCCACGTCCATCGGCAGCGGCGGATGCGCCGGTGCCACCGCTGTTGTGCAGTGCTGTCATGTCAGAGCGAGATTCTGCGAAAAACAAACTCAGGAATGTTCTTGATCACCATCATGATCGCCCACCAGAAACCCGGCAGGTAGGCCACCGCGCGGCGTCGGTCGGAGGCGCGCACGATACCCTGCGCCACCTTGTCTGCCGAAGCCCACAGTGCGCCTTTCTTGAAGGCCTGCGTCATCGGGGTATCGACGAAGCCGGGCTTGATGGTCAGCACGTTGATGCCCAGCTTGCCCAGGCGCTGGCCTTGTCCGCTGAGGAACGCGGTAACCGCCGCCTTGGCGCTGCCATACAGGTAGTTGCTGGCGCGGCCGCGGTCGCCGGCGACGGAGGAGATCACCGCCAGGTTGCTGCCCGCCGCCAGGCGCTGGGCGAGTGCGGTGCACAGCGCGATGGTGGAGGTGCCATTGGTGATGAATTCGCGCATGGCCAGGTCCACCGACTGGTCGCAGGCGGCCTGGTCGGGCAGGGTGCCGTGGGCGATCAGTACCGTGTCGATGCCACCACTGGCGGCCCAGGCGGCGTCGAGCATAGCTGCGTGACCGGCCAGGTCGTTGACGTCCAGCGCATAGGCGTCCACCTGGTGGGCGCCGCGCACGCGGAGGTCGGCGGCGATTGCGTCCAGGCGGTTCGCATTGCGGCCGACCAGGAAAATCGTGCTGGCGCGGGCGGCGTACAGCCGTGCCACCGCTTCAGCGATGGCGGAGGTGGCGCCGATGATCAGAACCTTTTGCATGCTTACTCCATGACCCGGCGCCAGAAGCCGGACGAAAAACGGGGATCAATATGGTGGGAGAAGGCCTCCCAGGCCGGGAAAGCTTGTCGGAACAGGGCACCGGACATGCGCGCATCCTTGGCCGGGTATACCGCCCCTCCCGCCTCGGCGACGATGTGGTCGAGCCGCTCCAGCATCCTGAACAGGTCAGGCCCGGTGTTCGGGAAGTCCAGTGCCAGCGTCGTGCCCGGGCGCGGGAAGGAAAGCATACCCGGTGCCGGGGCATCCCCGAATTCCTTCAGGACCGCCAGGAACGAGCCGCGCCCGCTGCGCGAGATTTCCGACAGCAGGGCGGCGGTGGCGTCGCGCGCGGTTTCCGGCGGCAGCACGCATTGGTGCTGCAGGAAGCCGGCCGGGCCATACATCCGGTTCCAGTCGTTGATGCCATCCAGCGGGTAGAAGTAGCTCTGGTAGTGCGACAGGTGGCGCTTGCGACGGCCGGGCTGGCGCCAGTAGTACAGGGTATTGAACGGGCGCAGGGTCAGGCCGTTGACCATCGAGACCGGCGGCACGAACGGGATGCTGCGGCGGGGCATCGCGCTGGGCGTGGCCGCCCGCGGGTCGCCCCGGGCATGGTCGCCGCGCAGGAAGTGGCCGCGCCCGAGCTGCTTGCCGGTGGCCAGGCAATCGATCCACGCCACGGTGTATTCGAAGCCCGCGGCTGAGTCGCGCGAGAGCGTGAAGAACTCGTCCAGCGAGTCGAAACGGATGGACTCGGTTTCGATCCACGGGCCGGGCACGCGCCGCAACTGCAGTTCGGCCCAGGTGATCAAGCCGGTCAGGCCCAAGCCGCCGATGGTGGCGACAAACAGCCCGGTGGCGTCTTCGGCATCCAGTGTGATCCGTTGGCCGTCGCTGCGCAGCAGCTCCAAACCCCGCAGGTGGTGGCCGAAACTGCCGGCCCGGTGATGGTTTTTGCCGTGCACATCGTTGGCGATCGCCCCGCCTACCGTGGCGTAGCGGGTGCCGGGCGTGACCGGCAGGAACCAGCCCTGCGGCAGTGCCACCTCGATGATTTCGGCCAGCGTCACGCCAGCCTCGCAACGCACGATGCCGGTTGCGGGGTCGAACGCGATGAACCTGTCCAGCGACCGCGCCATCAACAGCGTGCCGCCCGGGTTGAGACAACTGTCGCCATAACTGCGCCCATTGCCATGGGGCAGCATCAGGCCATCGACGGCCGGCAGCAGGGCAGCACGGTCGGTGACCGGCGCCAGCTGCTGTGCCGCCCGGGGGTAACGCCCCCAGGACTGGCCGCCGGCAGACCTCATATCGCGGCCAGCACGATCACCACGCCCAGCGCGATGACCATCTGGCTGCCACGGTCGGTGGCGGCGAATACGATCGGGTCATCGTGCATGTCGCCGCGATGGGACACGATCCACATGCGGCTGATCCAGTACAGCAGGATCGGGCACAACAGCCACAACACCTTGGGATGCCGGTACAGTTCCAGACTCTCGGGGCTGTTGATGTACAGCGCGAACACAAGCACACCGATGTAACCGGCGGCCGCGCCCAGCGACTGCACCAGCGGCAGGTCGGCGACCGAGTAGCCGCGTCCGATCGCCATCTCCTTGCCATTGGCCAAGGCGGCGGCCAGCTCGGTGTAGCGCTTGAGCATGGCCAGGCTGAGGAAGACGAACATCGAGAACGCCAGCAGCCAGAACGACAGTTCCGAGCCGATCGCCACGGTGCCGCCGATGATGCGCACTGTGTACAGCGCCGCCAGCAGCACCACGTCGATCATGACGATGCGCTTAAGCTGCAGCGAATAGCCGAGCGTCATCACGTAGTAGCACAGCAGGACCAACGCAAATGACGGGCTGCACAGCAGGGCCAGCGCAAACCCGGCCAGCGTGAGCAGTGGCGCCACCAACAGGCCGTGCAGCAGCGGCAGTGTGCCGGCCGCGAATGGACGTTTGCGCTTGCGCGGGTGCATCCGGTCGGGGGTGAGGTCGAGCAGGTCGTTGAGCAGATACACGCCCGAAGCACACAGACCAAAGGCCAGAAACGCCGTGCCGGCATCCACCAATGCGGTAGGGTCCAGGAAACGGTGCGCGGTCAGCAGCGGCACCAGCACCAGCAGGTTCTTCAACCACTGATAGATGCGCAGCGCCTTGATCCAGGTCAGCAGGCCCCCATTCTGCGCGGGCAGGTGCGCCAGCACCTCGGTGCGCTTGGCCGCGTCACGGGCCAGGCCCGTGCCGTTGTTGACCACGATGGCGCCGCCGGCGTGGGCCCAGACCTGCAGGTCGACCCGGCCATTGCCCATGTAGTCGAAGCCGCGCTCACCAAAGCGTTCGGCCAGGGCCTTGCCCTTGTTGTGGCCCGACAGATTGGTGTGGCCGTCGCTGGCCATCACCTCCTCGAACAGGCCCAGATGGTCGGCGATGGGCTGCACCAGCATCTGGTCCGACGCCGTGCACAGCACGCGCGGCCGCTGCGTGGTGGTCCGCAGAATCTCCAGCACGCGCTCGTCGTAGGGCAGGGTCTCGGCAGGCAGCTGCACACGGGATGCGAGCTGGCGCTTGACCGCCGCCTTGCCACCGAGCAGCCAGAACGGGATCAGGAACAGATACAGCGGGTTGCGGGCGAGCAGGGCGAGGAGCGATTCATAGAGGATGTCGCTGCGCAGCAGCGTGCCGTCCAGGTCCACGCAGAGGGCACGATGTTCAATGGCCAAGATTTAGGACTCCGGCGGTTGTGGGCACGTTGTGCATGGAAAAAGCAGTTTTTTCGTCCAAGGAAATCAACCTTCTGGGGCGGTGATCCAGTCACCGCATCCCGTGGCGGCTGGACGACAGTTCAAGACTGAGCATGGCCAGCATGCCCACTGCGACGGCCATCCAGAGGCTGACCAGGCGGATACCGACGGCAGCGGCCAGTGCCACATCGAGCGAGGTTCCCAATGCCCCCAACATCACCACGATGGCCGCTTCGGTGGTGCCCACGCCGCCCGGCACGAAAGATACCGCACCTGCCAGCATCGCGACCGGATAGATGCCCAGCGCATGCTGCCAAGCAAGGGGTATGCCCATCGCGTAGCACAGGTAGGCGAACGCGGCTGCGGTAAGGGACCAGGCGAGCACACCCTGGGCGATTCCTGGGGCGAGGGTGCGCAGGCGCAGTAGCGGACCGGCATCCCTGGCGCCACTGAGGAGAAAGTTGGCAAGGTGACGGACCCGTTTGCCCGGCAGTCGGGCCGCGACGCTGTTCAGGGTGGCCTGCAGCCACGGCCAGGCAACGGCCAGGCACAGCGCCAGAAGGAACCCCAGCACGACGCCGACCAGCAGGCCAAACGCCGGGATCAGTGTGGCCGCACCCAGCCCGAGGAAGACAATGACCAGCAGATCGAGCCCGCGCTCGTAGATGAAGGTGCCCAGTACCGTCCTGGGCGGCACCTGGAACATCCCGAAATAGCGGATCCGCAGCAGCTCCCCGGCCTTGCCAGGGGATGCGGTAAAGGCGAAGCCGGCCAAGTACGCGCGCAGGCCGGCCCACCATGGAAACTCACGATGCCCTTGGGTCGACAGAGCGGCATGCCAGCGCTGGTAGCGGACCGCGAAACTGAGCAGCACCAGTACCGCGCATACGGCCAGAGGGCCGGACAGGTCCACCAGTCTCGACAGGATCCCGGTGCCGCGGTCCAGATAAACCAACAGCGCCAGATAGCCGGCGCCGATGACGAGCAGAAAAGCGACCGAGTGCTTCCGCTTGGTGTCCGGATCGAGTGCGAGGGGGCTATCGTGAAGCGGGCGCATGGGTCGGAGCTCCGCTTTCTGGCAGCTGCTGTTCGAACCGACAATTGTACCGAAAACGGGTGTCGTTTTTGAAACAAATTGGCTGGACGGGGCGCATCATTGCCCCAGATCCCTGGCATTCGTCTTATCCAGTGGAAGCCGGCCGGATCGGGCGATGCGGGCAGCTCAGCCGGCGTCGATGACCAGATCCATCGACTTGTAGCGTTCGATGGCGCGCTTGCTCTCTTCGTAGTAGGTCTTCTGCGACGGCGGGACGTAGTACTCCGAATAGGAGCCGTCGCCATCGGTCAGGATGTACTCGGCGCCGAGGTTGGAGACCCTGTCCAGTGCGCACTCTTCGAAGAATGTGCAGCCGAGGAACAGGTTGTGGGCCTTCTTCACCCCGAGCAGGCTGATCAGCGACGGCGCCAAGTCCAGCGAATTCTTGCCGGCCACGTCGATCATCTGGTGCTCGGCACCCTTCCAATACATCAGCAGCGGGATGGTGTCGACGAAGTACCCTGGTACGCGGTCATCCGCCCGGACCGCGTTGGGTCCGGGGAAGGTGGAGTGGTCGGCGGTGAATACCAACAGCGTGTTCTCATGCAGGCGGCTTGCCATGAAACGGTCAATGAACCTGCCGAGATCGCGGTCGTAAGTATGGAAGCGGTTAAGCAGCGGGTTTTCGCCGCCCGCATAGGCGTACTCACCATCCAGAAACGCGTGCGTCTGAAAGTTATAGGCAGCGGCGAAGAAGGGCTGGTCGTGGGGCTGCGACTCAAGTTCGGTCAACACGGTGTCGAACAACTCGCTGTCGGAGAGATACTTGGGACGCTCGCCTTCGCCGCCACCGCGCAGGTAGCGGTCATATAGATAATCACGGCCCAGCACGCGGTCGAAGCCCAGCGTTTCGACCATCTTGTTCAGGTACTCCTGCTGGGACAGGAAGAACATGCTGTGGTACCCCTGCGCGCGCAGGACCTCGGGAATGCTGATCCGCGAGATCGCGGTGACATCGTCGGAGACATCTCGCTGCCCGATTCCGGTGCCTTCCTGGTTGTAGCCATCCACCTCTTGGTGGCCCGAGGTCAACTGCCCGCGCAACCCGCGGAAGGTGGCAGCGGTATGGTTGTAGTAGTTGCGAAACACCAGCGAGCCACCGGCAAGGCGGTCCAGATTGGGAGTCACCCCCGGGTGCCGGCTGTCGTAGGTGTCCATCCACCGGGCCGACATGCCCTCGGTGAAGATCACAATCACGTTCGGCCGCTCGGGCAGCGCGTGGGTAAACGCCTCCGGGAAACCCTGCTGATAGACGGTGCGCCGCGAGAACTCGGCGCGGGTCTCGATCAATTCGGCTGCACTGAGCTGGAGCTGGCCACTCATGCCGGCCGACGTGGCGGCCGAGCGCAGGAAGGAAGAGATCGGTGCCTCCCCGCGCGCGACCACGATGCCACGGGCCAGTGGCTGAGTGGTCAGCAGCGTGGCATAGCATGTACCCACCACCAAAATGACAACTGCGGTGATGCGACGCGATAGTGGCTTGTATGTGGTGCGGACCACGCAGGCATGGCCGATGAACGCTGCCAGGAATACCGCCAGCAGCGCGTAGATGCCATCGAACGCGATCAGCCCGACCACTTCGTGGTTGGCGAATGCGATCGGAGGAATGAGGCCGCCGGAAATCCAGATCGAATAGAGCTGGGCCATGTAGATGCAACCAGCAAGCGCGGGCAGCACCAGCATCAGGATGCGCAACGGCACCAAGCGCAAGCGCAGCGTCAGCCGCGTTGCCAAGTCAAGCAGCACAAGCTCAAGCGCGCAGCTTGCGGCAAACACAGCGAGGTCCGAAGCTGCTTGGAAGCGCAGCATTCGGAAGAGCAGGACAAGGGTCGAGAGTCCTGCGACGTACGTTCCCCACGCGGGAAGCCGCCGGAGGAGGGTCGAATCTGAGATATTCATCATCTGAACGGGCGATCCCGTGGGATCTTTCCTGCAACGCTCCTTGTAAGTTCCTGTCCCTGCTTTCACTGCGGCCCAAGTTAAGGCCGCGTTATGGGGGGCATCATACGACGTGTGTCATACGACTGAAATACTGATCGATCTTTCCGCCACATTCTGTGTGGTCGATAGCAAATCAAGCGCACCCCAACGTATCCCCGGCAGGCACCTCGTCCGATGCAGATACGCGACGGCCGGCGTAGCCAAATGAAAAAGGCCGGAATCCACGGGGGACTCCGGCCTTCAAATGTCGCGCTGGCGCCTTTGGCCTTACAGCGCCTTTTCCAACTCCGGCAACAACGTGAACAGATCACCCACCAACCCGATATCGGCGATCTCGAAGATCGGCGAATCCGGGTCCTTGTTGATCGCCACGATCGTCCCGGCGTCCTTGATCCCGGTCAGATGCTGGATGGCACCACTGATACCCACCGCCACGTACAGCTCCGGCGAGATGATCTTGCCGGTCTGGCCGACCTGCAGATCACTCGGCACGTAGCCGGCATCCACGGCGGCGCGCGAGGCACCGACGGCGGCACCGAGCTTGTCGGCCAGCTGGAAGATCACCTTGAAGTTCTCTTCCGAGCCCACGCCACGGCCACCGGAGACCACGCGCTTGGCGCTCTGGAGGTCCGGGCGGTCGGTCGCACCGGCCGCCAGACCGACAAAGCGGGTGTGGGTCGGCAGGGCCGCATCGACGCTGGCCGCTTCCACAGCAGCGCTGCCACCCTTGGCGGCTTCCGGCCAGGAGGCCGCACGCACGGTGGCGACCACGATCTGGTCGGCCGGCACCTCCACGGTGATGATCGCGTTGCCCGCGTAGATAGGGCGCTTAAAGCTGTGGCTGCCTTCGACGGTCATCAGGTCCGAGACCTGGTTGACGCCCAGCAGGGCGGCCACGCACGGCATCAGGTCCTTGCCGAAAGTGGTCGAGGGGCCAAATACGTGGGTGTAGCCGGTGGCCAGCTGCGCGATCTGCGGGGCCAGCACCTGGGCCAGCGCCTGGGCGTTGGCGGCGTTGGTCACGGTCAGCACCTTGGCGACGCCGGCCAGCTGCGCTGCTTCAGCGGCCACGGCAGCCGGATCGGCGGCCAGCACCAGCACGTCGATGCTGGCGCCGCTGATCGCAGCGGCCGCGCTCACGGTCTTGGCGGTGGCGGCATTGAGCTTGCCGTCGTGGTGTTCAGCGACAACGAGGATCTTGGTCATTACAGCAACCCCTTCTGCTTGAGTGCGGCGACCAGTTCGGCCGCGTCCTTGACCATCACGCCCTTGCTGCGCTTGACCGGCGCGGCGTACTGGGTGGTCTTGAAGGTATCAGCGGCTTCAACGCCGAGGTCGGCCAGCTGCAGAGTTTCCAGCGGCTTGGCCTTGGCCTTCATGATGTCCGGCAGCTTGATGAAGCGCGGCTCGTTCAGGCGCAAATCGGTGGTGACCACGGCCGGCAGGTCGACTTCCAGCGTTTCCAGGCCGGCATCGACTTCACGGGTGACCGTGGCCTTGCCGTCGGCGATCTCCAGCTTGCTGGCAAAGGTCGCCTGCGGGCGGCCCCACAGCGTGGCCAGCATCTGGCCGGTCTGGTTGGCGTCGTCGTCGATGGCCTGCTTGCCGAGGATCACCAGGTCCGGCTGTTCCTTCTCGACCAGCTTGAGCAGGGTGCGCGCGGCGGTGAGCGGCTGGATGGCCTGGTCGGTCACGACATGGATGGCGCGGTTGGCGCCCATGGCCAGGCCGTTGCGCAGGTGGGCCTGGGCATCTGCCGGTGCGATCGTGGCAACCACGACCTCGGTGGCGATGCCCTTGTCACGCAGGCGCAGCGCTTCTTCCAGCGCGATTTCATCGAAGGGGTTGGGGGACAGCTTGACGCCGTCGGTGACCACGCCGGAACCGTCCGGCTTGACCTGAATGCGGACGTTGTAGTCCACCACGCGCTTGTACGCGACGAGGATTTTCATCTGGAGCTGGATCCTTCAATAACGGGAGAACGTCCGGTTCTTCGACTAGCAACCGGTTCGGGGGTGGGACCCGGATTCTAACTGGCTGGAGGCGACCATGCGAATGCGTATGGTGATGCTGCAGTGCCGCACGGAACGTAACGCAATCAGTCTTGTTCACGTGTTGCAGGCAGTCGTGAAGGCGGCCGCAATGTATCCTGTGGCGCTGAATTGGACGCCAGCTGGCGCCTCCCATGCACATATAACAGGAGAACAGGTAGTGCCCACATGGCTTGTCACCGGCGGAGCCGGATTCATTGGCGGTAACTTTGTCCTCGAAGCAGTCGCCAAGGGCGTGCGGGTCATCAACCTGGATGCGCTGACCTACGCGGGCAATCTGAAGACCCTGGCCTCGCTGGATGGCAATCCCAACCACGTGTTCGTCGAGGGCGACATCGGCGACCAGGCCCTCGTCTCCCGCCTGCTGGCCGAACACCAGCCGGATGCCGTGCTGAACTTTGCTGCGGAAAGCCACGTGGATCGCTCCATCGACGGCCCCGGCGCGTTCATCCAGACCAACGTGGTCGGCACCTTGGCGCTTCTGGAAGCCGTGCGCGACTATTGGAAAGTGCTGCCGGCCGACAAGGGTCAGGCGTTCCGCTTCCTGCACGTGTCCACCGATGAGGTGTACGGCACCCTCGGTGAGACCGGCAAGTTCAGCGAGACCACGCCGTACGCGCCCAACTCGCCGTACTCGGCGTCCAAGGCGGCCTCCGACCATCTGGTGCGCGCGTTCCACCACACCTACGGGCTGCCGGTGCTGACCACCAACTGCTCCAACAACTACGGCCCGTACCACTTCCCCGAGAAGCTGATCCCGCTGGTGATCGCCAAGGCGTTGGCCGGCGAGCCGCTGCCGGTCTATGGCGATGGCAAGCAGGTGCGCGACTGGTTGTTCGTGAGCGACCACTGCGAAGCGATCCGCACCGTGCTGGCCAAGGGTCAGGTCGGCGAGACCTACAACGTCGGCGGCAATTCCGAAAAAGAAAACATTGAAGTGGTGCACGCCATCTGCGCGCTGCTCGATGCCCGTCGCCCGCGTGAGGATGGCCAGCCGCGCAGCAGTCAGATCACTTATGTGACCGACCGCCCTGGCCATGACCGTCGCTACGCGATCGACGCCTCCAAGTTGAAGGATCAGCTGGGCTGGGAA
The DNA here is from genome assembly GCF_003751305.1 of Stenotrophomonas rhizophila. GTDB lineage: Bacteria > Pseudomonadota > Gammaproteobacteria > Xanthomonadales > Xanthomonadaceae > Stenotrophomonas > Stenotrophomonas rhizophila_B. The sequence goes on along the minus strand of NZ_RJKV01000004.1, from coordinate 27,702 downwards.
CCGAAGTACACCTTCGAGCAGGGCATCGGCTTCACGGTGGACTGGTACCTGGACAACCAGGAGTGGGTCAACGGCGTGCTTGATGGCAGCTACCGCCTGCAGCGTATCGGCACCACCGCCTGAGGGCGGTGATCACCAGACAGAGGACAACCGCATGACTCAACGCAAGGGCATCATCCTCGCGGGTGGTTCGGGTACGCGCCTGTATCCGATCACCAAGGGCGTCAGCAAGCAGCTGCTGCCCGTGTACGACAAGCCGATGATCTATTACCCGCTCAGCGTGCTGATGCTGGCAGGGATCCGGGAAGTACTCATCATCAACACGCCGCACGAGCAGGCCTTGTTCCAGCAGCTGCTGGGTGACGGTTCGCAGTGGGGCATGGATATCCAGTACGCCGCGCAGCCCAGCCCCGACGGGCTGGCGCAGGCCTATCTGATTGGCCGCGAGTTCCTGGACGGAAAGCCGAGTTGCCTGGTCCTGGGCGACAACGTGTTTCATGGCCATGGCCTTACCGACGTGCTCAAGCGTGCCGATGCCCGTGAGAGCGGCGCCACGGTGTTCGGGTACTGGGTCAACGACCCGGAGCGCTATGGCGTGGCCGAGTTCGACAAGGACGGCAAAGTCATCGGCTTGGTCGAGAAGCCTGCCGAACCCCGTTCCAACTATGCAGTGACCGGTCTGTATTTCTATGACGGCAAGGCCAGCGACTACGCGGCCGAACTCAAGCCGTCGCCGCGTGGTGAGCTGGAAATCACCGACCTCAACCAGCGTTACCTGGACGAGGGCGCGCTGCATCTGGAACCGCTCGGCCGTGGTTATGCATGGCTGGACACCGGTACGCACCAATCGCTGTTGGAAGCCTCCAACTTCATCGAGACGATCCAGACTCGCCAAGGTTTGCAGGTCTGCTGCCCGGAGGAAATCGCGTTCGGCCAGGGGTGGATCAATGCCGAACAGCTGGAGGCGCTTGCTGCCCCGTTGATCAAGAACGGCTACGGCCAATATCTGCATAAGCTGGCTGTGCGAGGAGTTGTACCGTGAAAATCATTGAGACCAAGCTTCCTGGTTGCGTCGTGATCGAGCCGGCGGTGTTCGGCGATGAGCGTGGCTTCTTCTTCGAGACCTGGAACGCGGCCCGCTTTGCTGAACATGGACTGCCGACGAAGTTCGTGCAGAGCAATGTTTCGAGTTCCGCAAAGGGCGTGCTGCGTGGCCTGCATTACCAGTGGCCGCGGCCGCAGGGCAAGCTGGTCAGCGTGCTTGAAGGCGAGGTGTACGACGTGGCGGTGGATATCCGTCGCGGCTCGCCCACCTTCGGGCAGTGGGCGGCCGTGGTGCTGAGCGCGGAGAACAAAAAGCAGTTCTGGATTCCGGAAGGCTTCGCGCATGGTTTTGCGGTGCTGTCCGAGCGTGCGATTTTCAGTTACCTCTGCACCGAGGTATACCTGAAGGACTTCGACGCCGGCGTGCGCTGGAACGACGCCGACATCGCGGTCGACTGGCCGATCAGTGCACCGACGCTCTCGAGTAAGGACGAAAGCGCGCCGTTCCTGAAGGACATCGCCGAGGACCGCCTGCCGGTTTTCCAGCCGTGACGATCCTGCTTCTCGGTGCCAATGGCCAGCTCGGCCAGGAACTGCAGCGCGCATTGGCCCCGCTGGGCACGATCGTGGCGACCACCCGCAGCGGCGTGCTGCCGGATGGCAGTGCGTGCGAGGTGGCCGACTTTGATCAGCCCGCCTCGCTGGTCACTCTACTTGACCGCGTACAGCCTGCGGTGGTGGTTAATGCAGCCGCGTATACGGCTGTGGATCGCGCTGAAGAAGACCGTGACGCTGCTTGGCGTGCCAACGATGAGTCCCCCGGCGTGTTGGCACGCTGGTGTGCCAAGCATGGGGTACCGATGGTGCATTACTCCACCGATTATGTCTTTGATGGACAGGGTTCGCGTCCGTATCGGGAAAGTGACGCCACTGCTCCGCTAGGCGTATACGGCGCGAGCAAACTTGCCGGCGAAGAGGCCATCCGAGCCGCGGGTGGTCGGCACCTGATCTTCCGAACAGCCTGGGTGTATGCATCGCACAGCGCCAATTTCCTGCGCACCATGCTTCGGGTGGGCGCGAACCGCGATGTGCTCCGCGTAGTTGCCGACCAGGTCGGCACGCCCACACCAGCGTCATTGATTGCCGATGTGACTGCACGGGCGCTGCAGCACGACGGCGGGCTGTCAGGTACCTGGCACTTGACCGCCAATGGTGAAACCAGCTGGCATGGCTTCGCCGAGGCAATCTTTGCCGAGGCGGTTCCGGCAGGCGTGCTTGCACGCGCTCCGACAGTGGAAGCGATCACGACCGCCGAGTACCCGACGCCAGCCAAGCGTCCCGCCTACTCTCACCTGGACGTTGCCAAGTTGGAGAAGGACTTCGGCATCGTTCTGCCAGCGTGGCAGGATGGGTTGAAGCGGGTCATCGCAGAGATGTAAGTAAGACCGATTCGTCCGCGATAAAAGAAACCCGGCCTTGGCCGGGTTTCTTCTTTGCTGATGACCTGATTGATCAGCTCCGACCGTACGTATCCTCAAACCGCACGATATCGTCCTCGCCCAGATAACTGCCCGACTGTACTTCGATCAGCTCCAGCGGCAGCTTGCCCGGGTTCTTCAGGCGATGGGTCACGCCCAGCGGGATGTAGGTGCTCTGGTTCTCGGTGAGCAGCAGTACCTCGTCACCGCGCGTGACCTCAGCCGTACCACTGACCACGATCCAGTGCTCGGCGCGGTGGTGGTGCATCTGCAGGCTCAGCGTCGCGCCCGGCTTGACCGTAATGCGCTTGACCTGGAAGCGGGCCCCGTTGTCGATTGAATCATACGCACCCCAAGGGCGGTATACCTTGCGGTGCCAGGTCGCTTCGGGACGGCCATCGGCCTTGATCCGTGCGACGACCTGCTTGATTTCCTGCATACGGTCGCTCTTGCCGACCATGACGGCATCGTCGGTTTCCACCACGATCACGTCATCCAGCCCGACCAGTGCGATCAGCCGCTCGCCGTAGGCAAAGGTGTTGCGGCAGTCGATCGCGATGACGTCGCCGTGGTGCGCGTTGCCATCCCCGTCCTGCTCGGACACGTCGCGCAGTGCCGTCCACGAACCTACGTCGTTCCACCCTGCGTCCAGTGGCACGACCACGGCGTCCGCAGTCTTTTCCATCACCGCGTAGTCGATCGAGTCCGATGGCACCGCAGCGAAGGCTTCTTTGTCCAGACGGGTGAAGTCGCTGTCGCGACGTGCCTGCTGCCATGCCGTTCGGCTGCCAGCGAGCATGGCGGGATGGAATTTCTCCAACTCGGCCAGGAAGCGGGAGGCCTTGAACAGGAACATGCCGCTGTTCCAGAAGTACTCACCCGACTGCACGTAAGCGCTCGCGGTCTCCGCATCGGGTTTCTCGACAAACCGGTCCACGGCGCGGACATCGCCGCCGGAGGCCGCCTTGATGTAGCCGTAGCCGGTTTCCGGGCCGGTCGGCACGATACCGAAGGTCACCAGCTTGCCGGACTCCGCGGCCGGTACCGCGCGCAGCACAGCGGCGCGGAACGCATCCTCATCTGCGATCACGTGATCCGAGGGCAGCACCAGCAGCAGTGCATCATCGCCATCCCGGGTGGCTTCCAGTGCCGCCACCGCGATCGCCGGTGCGGTGTTGCGACCGACCGGCTCCAGCAGGATCGCCTGCGGTTCCACGCCAAGCTGCTGCAGCTGCTCGGCGGCGACGAAGCGATGTTCCTCGTTGGCGACAATCAGCGGCGCACGGCCGGCGATCGGCGCAACGCGCTCCCACGTGGCCTGCAGCATGGTCTGTTCGCCGGCCAGGGCCAGGAACTGCTTGGGGTAGGACTCGCGCGACAGCGGCCACAGGCGGGTGCCGGAGCCACCAGAAAGGATGACGGGAAGAAGGGTCTGCATGGTGAAGGGCTCGCCTCAAGCGTCCTTGATCAACTGGGAGAGTTCATCAGTGCGTGCCCGCAGCAGTGCTGCGTCGCCCCGGGTCTCAACATTCAAACGGAGCAGCGGCTCGGTGTTGGAGCTGCGCAGGTTGAAACGCCAGTCGCCAAAATCGGCACTGATGCCATCGGTGTGATCCAGCGAGGGCGACTGCGCGGCAAAGTGCTCCATCACGCGGGCGACGGAACGCTTGGCGTCGGTGACCTTGAAGTTGATCTCGCCGCTGCACGGGAATTTCTGCATGCGCGCCTCGACCAGATCGGCCAGCGAACGGCCGGACTCGGATACCAGCGCCGCAATGAGCAGCCACGGAATCATGCCGGAATCGGCGTAGGCGAATTCGCGGAAATAATGGTGCGCACTCATCTCGCCACCGTAGACGGCGTTTTCCGAGCGCATCTTCTCCTTGATGAAGGCGTGGCCGCTCTTGCACAGCACCGGCTGGCCACCGGCTTCCTCGACCATCTCCACCGTGTTCCAGGTCAGGCGCGGGTCGTGCACGATCTTGCCGCCGGGCTGGCGTGCCAGGATCGCCTGGGCGAGCAGGCCGACCAGGTAATAGCCTTCGATGAAGCGGCCGTTATGGTCAAAGAAGAAGCAGCGGTCGAAATCGCCATCCCAGGCGATACCGAAGTCCGCGCCGTGCTCGCGCACGGCCTGCGCGGTGAGCTCGCGGTTTTCCGGCAGCAGCGGGTTGGGAATGCCGTTCGGGAAGCTGCCATCGGGCTCATGGCAGATGCGGATGAACTCCAGCGGCAGGTGCGGGGCGAGCAGATCCACGATCGTACCGGCGCCGCCATTGCCGGCGTTGACCACCAGCTTCAGCGGCTTGAGGGCCTTGGGCTCGATGTAGCTCAGCAGATGCGCGATGTAGGCGCTCTTGTCCGGATGCGACTGCAAGCCGGCACGCGGCGGGGCGGCGGGCGCCTGGTCGGCTTCGACCGCGTCGGAGATGGCGAACAGGCCGGTATCGGAGCTGATCGGGCGAGCCTGCTCCTTGACCAGCTTCATCCCGTTGTAATCCATCGGATTGTGGCTGGCGGTGACCATCACGCCCCCGGCGGCCTTCAGGTGATCCACCTGGAAGTAGACCTCCTCCGTCCCGCACAGCCCGATATCGAGCACCTCACGGCCGGCGCCGCGAAGGCCAGCAGCCAGGGCGTCCTGCAGGGCCTGGCTGGTCAGGCGGATGTCATGGCCGACCACCACGGTGCCTGGGGAGAGCTGGGCATCCAGCGCCACGCCGATACGGCGGGCCAGGTCTTCGTTCAGTTCATCCGGCACGCGGCCGCGGATGTCGTATGCCTTGAATGCGGGGAGCGTCATCTATTCCAGTCCTTCTGACAGTCAGATTATTAGTGTAGCCGTACCCATGTATGGGAATCGTTTTCAGTGAGGTGATCGTGGACCTCTGGTCATCAGTGCCCGGGAACGCCCTGAGCAATGGCTACAATGCCTGCTTACATCAACGAGGTGAGGGCGTAGATGAGCAAGTCCCCAGACAACGCCAAGCGGCGCGGAAAGCAATACGCCAGTGCGGCCGAGGCGCTGCAGGGCGCTGTCGCCGATGGTCAGACCCTGGCGGTCGGCGGGTTCGGCCTGTGCGGTATCCCCGAGGCACTGATCGCCGCGCTGCGCGATACCGGTGCCAAGGATCTGACCGTGATCTCCAACAATGCGGGCGTCGATGGCTTTGGCCTCGGCCAGCTGCTGACCACCCGCCAGATCCGGAAAATGATCTCGTCCTACGTGGGCGAGAACAAGGAATTCGAACGCCAGTACCTGGCCGGTGAGCTCGAACTGGAGTTCAACCCGCAGGGCACCCTGGCCGAGCGGCTGCGTGCCGGCGGCGCCGGCATCCCGGCATTTTTCACTGCGACCGGCTACGGCACGGTGGTCGCCGAGGGCAAGGAAACCCGCGAGTTCGACGGCAAGCACTATGTGATGGAGACCGCGCTGCGCGCGGACATTGCACTGGTCAAGGCCTGGAAGGCCGACGAGGCCGGCAATCTGGTATTCCGCAAGACCGCGCGCAACTTCAACCCGGCGTGTGCGATGGCCGGCAAGCTGTGCATCGTGGAAGTGGAAGAGGTGGTGCCGGTGGGCAGCATCGATCCAGATCAGGTGCATCTGCCGGGCATCTATGTGCACCGCATCGTGCACAACCCGCATCCCGAGAAGCGTATCGAACAGCGAACCGTGCGCCAGGAGGCGAACTGAGATGGGCTGGACCCGCGATGAAATGGCACAACGCGCCGCGCGCGAACTGACCGACGGCGCTTACGTGAACCTGGGTATCGGCCTGCCGACCTTGGTCGCCAACCACATTCCCGACGGTGTGGATGTCTGGCTGCAGTCCGAAAATGGCCTGCTCGGCATCGGCCCGTTCCCGACCGAGGCAGAGGTCGACGCAGACCTGATCAATGCTGGCAAGCAGACGGTGACCGCGCGTGCGGGTGCCAGCTACTTCGGCAGCCACGACAGCTTCGCGATGATCCGCGGCGGCCACATCAACCTGGCCATCCTCGGCGCGATGCAGGTGACCGACAAAGGCGACCTGGCCAACTGGATGGTGCCCGGCAAGATGGTCAAGGGCATGGGTGGGGCGATGGATCTGGTCGCCGGCGTGCAGCGCGTGGTGGTACTGATGGAGCACACCGCCAAGAGCGGCGAGCACAAGATTCTGCCCGAGTGCACGCTGCCGCTGACCGGTGTGGGCGTGGTCGATCGCATCATCACCGAGCTGGCCGTGTTCGATGTCACCGACAAGGGATTGGTCCTGGTCGAGGCGGCCCCGGGCGTGGGCATCGAGGAGTTGAAGGAAAAAACCGGCGTGACGTTCGTCGCAGGTTGATGGTCGGACCGCCCCGGAATTCCCGGGGCGGTCTGGTCAGTTGCGCTTGGCGTAGGCGTAGCTGCTCGCGTCCGATGAGCCGGTGCCAAGGTTGTCCAAACGGAATCCATTCTGCGCGCAGACCGCGCCCAGCACCCGCTCAATTGCGTGCGCCATGGTCCCGTCGATCTGCCCTTGCTCTACCTCGAACGCGCTGCGATACAAGTGCGCGTCCAAGAGTGGACGCAGTGCCGCCAGCCGCACCCAGAACATGCTGCCTGCGCTGAACTGCGCATCGTTCGGATCCACCGATAGGCCCAGGCGGGCTCGCAGGTGCGCCAGCGCGGGGGCGTTGGCGCCCACGTACTCGCTTACCGATAGAAGGTGGCCCTGAGGCGCCAGCAGGCCGAGCTGCGGATCGTGCTTGAAGGCGGCGACGGCTTCTCTGGCATGGTCATCCATCAACAGCTGCTTCAGCATCTCATCGCGCCACTGCGCACCATTGGTCATGTGGGTGGAGCGCTTGGTGTGCAGCTTCAGCACCACGTCTTCTCCCTGCCCAAGCAACAGGTCAGCAACCTGCAGGAACGGCAGAATGTCGCGACCATGGTTGGGGTACACCATTACCTCGCCGGGAAGAGCCGCTTCCCGCAATGACGCCTCCACCGATGCCCGATGCTCGGGCGAGGTGGTGATGACGATGCGGCAGTCCAACTCGCTTACTTTGAGCTGCTCCAGCAATGCCGCGAACTCTGGCATGTGCCACGCATGAATCACCACGCACGGGCGCGCGGTGACGTTTTCCACCGTCGGCACATTCAGCGCATCCCGCGTCGCTTGCAGATACGCATGCCCCAACCGCGCATCCGGCTCCAGCACCGCACCCTCGGCCCATTCGTTCCAGGCATTGATGAAGACCAGCCGCTGGTTGGCCGGCACCGGTGCCAAGCGCCGGTGGATCGTCGCAGACAACCAGTCGCCATAACCGCGCGGTGAGGCATGCAGATAGACGCGCCCTTTGCCGGAGCGGCGCGCTTCGTTATCCCAGCCCGGATTGACCCCGGGGTAAAGCGTGTAGGGCGGCAGCGGACGCGCGGCGATCTCTGCGGCCAGCTCGCGCCAGTCGCGCACATCACCTTCAAAATCCGGGTTGATCAGATACTGGTCGGCGGTGAGCGAGCGCGGGTTGCTCATGTTCGGCGGGAACTCGACAGCCGCGTCGAATCCGATGTCGCGCGGATCGGGGCGTTCAAAGCCCTGTACATACGCCAGGTGGATCTCACCGATGCCGTTGTCCAGGCACCACTGGCGCCAGCGCTGGGCGGTGGCGCGTGCATCGGGTAGCAGGTGCGGACGATAGACCAGCAGCATGGGCTTACCGTCGACCTTCAATGCACGGCGGTCACGGAGGTAGTCGGCGACGTGGGCGATGAAGGCCAGGTCATCTTCGGCGCTGTGCTGCTGCCCGATCAGGATGTCTTCGTCGCGGCCGTCCCAGCGCCGGGCCCAGTTCTCGTTGGCCCAGCACAGGCAGAACGGCAGGTCGATGCTGTCATCGGCCAGCCACTGGCGCAGCGGGTCTTCCATCAACGTGGTGCCGCTGAACCAGTAGTAGTAGAAGCAGAACGCGCCGATGCCGTATTCGCTGGCCAGCTGCGCCTGGTCGCGCATGATCTGCGGGTTGCGCAGATCATAGAACCCCAGGTCAGCAGGCAGGCGCGGCTGGAGGTGGCCCTCGAACTGGGGCAGGGCGCGGGTGACATTGCGCCATTCGGTGAAGCCCTTGCCCCACCACGCATCGTTTTCGGCGAACGGATGGAACTGCGGCAGGTAGAACGCCACGAGTGTGGCGGGCAGCTGCGCGGGCAAGGCCTCCACCCGATGCGGGACGTGGCCGATCGCAGCCTCATCGGCGCGCTGCAGCGGACGATGGGCGGTAGCGGCCGCAGCGGCGATGCGGCCGCGGGGCGGTGGCGGGACCCAGTCGCCGTGGTCGTGCAGGAAGCGTGCGCGAAGCCGATCACGCTGACCATCGGACAGCGGCAGTACCCGGAATCCGGCGCGCAGCGCGACGAAGACCGCTTGGCGCAGCCTGGCCTTGATCGTGCTCACGCGCGACGGACCTCGATCGAGGGGAAAACAACAGCAGGCATGCAGGCTCCAGCGGTACAACGGGTTGGTCGCCATTCTCGGGGTTTGCCTGCGCACGGGCAAATCCCCGCGTGCTAGCGTCACCCCATGGATCTCCACCTCCCCGACGCCCAGGTGCACTGGCACCGCCACTGGCTCTCCCGTGACGCCGCCGACACCCTCCAGCGCACGCTCCGCGACGACGTCCCATGGGAAGTCCACAAGATCCGCATGTTCGGCCGCCAGGTCGATTCTCCGCGTCTGAGCTGCTGGATGGGCGACCCGGCCGCGCGCTATCGCTATTCCGGTACCGAGTTCGTGCCGCAGCCCTGGCATCCGGCGCTGCTGCCGCTGTGCGATCAGCTGGCGACCTTCTGTGGCCACGCATTCAACAGCGTGCTGCTCAACCGCTACCGCGATGGCGATGATGGGATGGGCTGGCACAGCGACAACGAGCCCGAACTGGGGCCGGCCCCGGTGATCGCGTCACTGAGTCTGGGCGCGGCGCGGAGGTTCCTGCTGCGGCGTCGGGACGACCATGCGAAGAAGGCCGAGGTACTGCTGGACCATGGCGATCTGCTGGTGATGGGCGGGCAGACCCAGCGCCTTTACCAGCATTCCCTGCCCAAGAGCGCCCGGCCGCTGGCCGAGCGCCTCAATCTCACGTTCCGCTGGATCAACGCACCCGGGCAGGGGTAACCGCGCTGCGGGCGTGATCCTGCTCGCCGGTCACCAGCGTCCAGCCCACCACGTTCGTGGTCAGCGTCTGCAGCCCCTGTTCCAGCGCGGTGGTGACCTGGGCGACCTCGGTGCTGCCGACCGGGTTTTCCTGGCGGAAGGTGCGGTCGGCGACCACGCGCTGGTCGATCACGTGAATCAGCTTGGCGTTGACCTCGATCAGCGCGGTCGGCGTGGCCTGGCCGCGGTAGTCGGCTTCGAAGCGACGCACGTCCATCGCCAGTTTGTAGTCGGCGCGGATGCCGGTGGTGACGCGGGCGACGCCGTTGATACGGCCCGAGTCCTCGAAGCCGCGCACCAGCGCGTCGTCGAGCATGTCGGTGGCCGGCTGGGCCCAGCTCACGCCCTTGTAGACCTCCAGTTCGGAGGGGGTCGGGCGCACGTTGATGCGGGGGCTGTCGACCACGCGCGCGGCGCTGGGCTTGACCAGTACCAGCTGCCAGTCGACGGTCGGCCAGCTCGGGTCAGCTTGGATGCGGACCACGGGCGAATAGATGGTCACCGCACTGCGTTCGTTGCTGCCCAGCAGCGAGCAGCCGCCAAGCGCGGCGATCAGGGCGATCGGCAGCAGGGGCCGGAAGAAGGTCGGGCGGCTCATTTGGGTTCGAACTCCTTGGGTGCGTCACGGCCGAGCAGGTAGCGTGCCGGGTTGTTGTCCAGGCGGTCGCTGACCCGGCGCAGGTCGCGGATCAGGCCGCGCAGCTCGGTCAGGGTCGGGCCGAGCTGGGCCAGGCCATCGTTGGCGAAGCTGTTGATCGCGGCGCGGTTCTCGCCAAGGATCGAGTCAGCGTTGCCGGCGGCCGAGTCCAGCTTGCTCAGCGTGGTCTCCAGCTTGTCCAGGATTGGCGGCAGCTGCTGCACCAGGTTCTTGTCCAGGCGCTGGATGGTGCCGTTGGTGCTCTTCAGGGTGACATCCAGGCTGCGCGCGGCATCGCGCGCGCTGAGCAGCAGCGCCTGGGTGCCCTGGTCACGGTCGGCCAGGCCGCCGCTTATGGTTTCCAGATTGGCCAGGGTCGCGTTGATGCTGGCCACGTTGCGGTCGCTGAGCACCTGGTCCATGCGCTCGACGATGCGGTTGGCAACATCGGTGATGTTCTGCAGCGCCGACGGGGTGGTCGGGATGATCGGGGCCGGGTCCTTGTTGACCGCGGTCAGCGCGGGGGACTGGGGCGTACCACCGCTGAGCTGGATGATCGACGGACCGGTCAGGCTGGTGATCGCCAGCTTGGCGCGGGTGTCGGTCTTGACCGGGGTGTTGGAGTTCAGGCGGATCCGCGCGACGACCTGGCGCGGATCGTCCGGCACCAGGTTCAACTCGGTGATCGAGCCGACCGCGATGCCGTTGTATTGCACCGGGCTGCCCACCGACAGGCCGGTGACGGCTTCGCGGAAGACCACGCGGTACTCGGTCCAGGTGCGGTCGGAGGAGTACTTGGCGGCCCACAGGCCGAAGGCCAGCAGCGCCAGGCCCACTATCAGGGTGAAGGCGCCGATCAGGACGTAATTGGCTTTGGTTTCCATGGCTTACTCGCTCTCGTGCTTTGCATCGCGCGCAGCACGCGCGCGCGGTCCGTGGAAGTACTCCTGGATCCACGGGTGGTCCAGTTGTTCGATCTCGTGCAGCGGGGCATTGGCGATGACTTTCTTGTCAGCCAGCACCGCCACCCGGTCACAGATCGCATACAGCGTGTCCAGATCGTGTGTGATCAGGAAGACAGTCAGGCCCAGCGCTTCCTGCAGGGTCTTGATCAGGCGGTCGAAGGCGGCCGCGCCGATCGGGTCCAGCCCGGCGGTGGGCTCATCCAGGAACAGCAGCGGCGGGTCCAGCGCCAGCGCCCGGGCCAGGCCGGCACGCTTGCGCATGCCGCCGGACAACTGCGAGGGCAGCTTGTTGATCGCATCGGCCGGCAGGCCGGCCAGCTTCACCTTGAGCAGGGCCAGCTCGTAATGCCAGCGCTCGGGCAGCTCGCCGTGATGTTCCTTCAGCGGCACCTGCACGTTCTCGCCCACGGTCAGGGAGGAGAACAGCGCGCCATCCTGGAACAGCACGCCGGTATTGCGTTCGATATGCAGGCGGTTGACCGGGTCATTGGAGCGGGCATCGACGCCGAGCACCTCGATCTGGCCGTCATCGGGCGTGCGCAGGCCGAGGATGCTGCGCATCAACACCGATTTGCCGGTACCCGAGCCGCCGACCACGCCGAGAATCTCGCCACGGCGCACATCCAGGTCCAGCCCATCGTGCACGACCTGCGCGCCGAACCGGTTGGTCAGCCCGCGCACGCGGATCAGCAGTTCACCGTCATCGGTGGCGGCGTCGTCGCGGTCCGGGGCGGGGGCGGTATCGGTGATCATCGGTTACCAGCCCATCTTCATGAACCACAGCGCGGCGAACGCGTCGAGGATGATCACCAGCGAAATCGCCTGCACTACGCTGGAAGTGGTGCGCTCGCCGACCGACTGCGCGGTGCCTTCCACCTTCAGGCCTTCCAGGCAGCCGATCAGGCCGATCACCAGCGCGAACACAGGCGCCTTGGACAGGCCCACCAGCATGTTGCGCACTTCCATGGTGTCGTGCATCCGCGCGATGTACATCTGCGGCGGGATATCCAGATCGAACGCGCCCACCGTGATGCCACCGGCCAGGCCGGCGATCATCGCGATGAAGGTGAGCAGCGGCAGGGTGATCAGCAGAGCGATCAAGCGCGGCAGCACCAGCAGATCGACCGGGTCCAGGCCCAGCGTTTTCATTGCATCGATTTCTTCGCGCGCCTTCATCGCACCGATCTGCGCGGTGAACGCACTGGCGGTGCGGCCGGCCAGCACGATCGCGGTCAACAGCACCGAGAACTCGCGCAGGAAGGCGATGCTGACCAGCTCGACCACATAGATCTCGGCGCCGAAGTCGCGCAGGATCGTGGAGCCGAGGAAGGCGATCACCGCACCCACCAGGTAGGACAGCAGGGCGACCAGCGGCACCGCATCCAGGCCGACCTGTTCCATCTGGGCGACCGTGGCGGTGAGACGGAATCGGCGCGGTTCCTTGATCAACCGCGCACCCTTGACCAGGTTCTCGCCCAGGAAACTGGCCAGTGCCACGATGTTGTGACCCATTCCGTGCACGCTGACACCGAGCCGTTCCAGCGCGGCCAGCACACCGAAGTCGCGCTTGGCCTTGGGCCGGTCGTCGGCGACTTCCTCGATGGTGGAGACCAGCGCGCGATGCTCCTCGCGGAACGTCACGGCGTCCTCGCCAAGGTCGGCGCGGTGCGCTACACGCAGCAGCTGCAGCACGCCGGCCGAGTCGAGCAGGGTGATCCCGCTCGCGTCCAGACCGGTCACTTTCTCCGGAAGGCCACGCAGCACTTCGGCCGCGTCCAGCGCGGTGCGTAATGTCCAATGGCCAGACAACCGGATCAGACCGGGGTCCTGGGCATCCTGCTCGAGATGGGGGGCTTGGTCTGAGGTCATGTAGGCGTCCTGCGCGCAGCATACCCTGTCCGGGTGCATGGCTCGCGTATGCGCCGGATGGGGCTGAACGCGTCGCTCGGCAACACCCGGGCCGCCATGCCGCGATGCGATGACACCGGGATTCTTCAGGCCGGGGCGTGTTCGGGTAATACTACGCCGCATGTCTGCCGACGCCCCCACCATCGTTGCACCACCGGCCACCTACGCACAGCGCGTGGCCTTCGTTTCGGAAATGGCCGGGCGCCTGCACAGCTATGGCACCACCGCGCAGCGGCTGGAGGCGGCCGTGGTCGCGCTGGCGCAACGCCTGGACCTGGATTGCGAGCCGTGGTCGAACCCGACCGGCCTGATCCTGAGTTTCAGCGACCCCACCAAGGCGATCGGTTCGTCCGACATCACCCGTGTGATCCGCCTGGCACCGGGCGAGAACGACCTGCATAAACTCAGCATCGCCGACCAGATCACCGATGCGGTGGCCAACGGCACCATGAGCATCGCGCAGGGCCATACCGCGCTGCGCCAGCTGGACAAGGATCCGGGCCGCTGGGGCAAGATCCGCACCATTCTTTCTTACAGCCTTGGCGCGGCAGGCGTGGCCGGCCTGTGGAAGCTGCCGTGGCTGGACATCGCCACCGCCGGCGTGATCGGCCTGCTGATCGGCGTCATGGGCATGTATACCGACCGCCGCCCGGCCACGCGCGAGGCCAACGAAGCGTTGGCGGCGCTGCTGGCCGGCTCGGTGGCGACGCTGGTGGCTTCCTTCATCGGGGCGCTCAACCTCAACACGGTGATCATCGCCTCGCTGGTGGTGCTGCTGCCCGGGATGTCGCTGACCAATGCGGTCAACGAGCTGGCCAGCCAGCACTGGGTCTCCGGCACGGCGCGGTTTGCCGGTGCGGTGACCACGATCCTGAAACTGACGGTGGGCGCGGTGATCGCGGTGACGCTGTCGGGCATCGTCGGGCTGGAACCGCTGGTCCGCGCCTCGCGGCCGCAGGCCGATTGGGTGGAATGGGGCGCGTTGCTGCTGGCCGCGTTCGCGTTCGCGATGTTGTTCAAGGCCAACCGCCGCGATTTCCCCTGGGTGATGGCGGCGGCCGTTGCCGGTTATGCGATCTCGAAATTCGCCGGACAGGCGTGGGGCATCCCGGCCGGCATTTTCATGTCCGCGATGCTGCTGACCGCCGCCGGCAATCTGTTTGGTCGGCTGGCGCAGCGCCCGGGCGCGATCATCCGCCTGCCGGGCATCATCATGCTGGTGCCCGGCAGTACCAGCCTGCGCGGCGTGCTGACCCTGGTCCAGCAGCAGGACATGAGCGCCGGCCAGACCGTGCTGATGACCGTGCTCAACGTGGTGATGGCGCTGGTGGCCGGTCTGCTGTTCGGCAATCTGCTGATCCCGGCGCGCAAGAATCTCTGACCACCCCGGTCACCGCGCACTCGATCAACGGGGACGAAAACGCCGGCGCGAGGCCGGCGTTTTGATGTGCAGCAGTGACGGACCGGCTTACTTCTTGATCAGGAACTCTTCGACCTTCTTGCCCTTGGCGGTATGCGCGGCCAGCCAGCGCGGCTGCTTGCCACGGCCGGTCCAGGTTTCCTTCGGGTTGGCCGGGTTGCGATACTTCGGGGCGACCTTGCCGAGCTTGCGCACGGCCTTGGCCGGGGCCTTGGTTGCCTTGCTCGCGGCACGGCCACGTGCGGCCGGGGCGGCGCCGCCGAACAGCTCTTCCACCGAATAGCCCTGGGCCTTGGCCAGCTTGGTCAGCTGCGCGCGGACCTTGGTGATCGCCGGACGCTTGGCGACGATGGTCTGCTGCTTCTTGGCGTTCTTGATCAGCGCGCCCAGCTCTTTGGCGGACAGGCCGCTCAGGTCGATACTCATCTACTACTCCGCAATATATTAAGGACAGGGTGAGCCGGTCCTTGGCGTCGGAAACAGCATACATTCTCTTTTGCGAAATGCACAAACACGCCGGACATATTGAAACCGGCGGCACCATTGAAAAGGCCGGGATATCTCACCCGGCCCTGTCATCACTTCGTCAATTTCGCCAGCAGTGCGTCCCGGTCGAGGACCTCCGCTTCGGCCGCGCTGCGCGCGCGGTACTCGAATGTCCCGGCGGCGACGCCGCGTTCGGACACCACGATCCGATGGGGTACGCCGATCAATTCCATGTCGGCGAACATCGCACCCGGGCGCAGACCTCGGTCATCCAGCGCCACATCCAGGCCTGCGGCCTGCAGCTGCGCCAGCAGCTCGGCGGCGGTGGACGACACGGTCTCGTCCTGCTTCGGATTGATCATGCAGACCACGACCTGCCACGGCGCCATCGCGTCCGGCCAGATAATGCCGACGTCGTCGTGATTCTGTTCGATCGCCGCGGCGACGATGCGCGAAATGCCGATGCCGTAGCAGCCCATCGCCAACACCGCGGCCTTGCCGTTCTCGTCAAGCACGGTCGCATTCAACGCTTGTGCATACTGGCGGCCGAGCTGGAACACGTGGCCGACTTCGATGCCGCGCGCGACTTTCAGTTCACCACCATCGGCGGCGCGATCACCGGCCTTGGCGTTGCGGATATCCGCTACCTCCGGCTCGGGCAGGTCACGGCCCCAGTTGACGCCAGCGATGTGGAAACCGGCTTCATTGGCACCGATGACGAAATCGGCCAGCGCGGCGACGTCACGGTCGGCCACGATGCGGATCGGCTGTGCCGGGTTGAGCGGGCCGAGGAAGCCCGGCTCGCTGCCCAGATGCGTGGCGATCTCCGCCTCGCTGGCCATGCGGTAGCCCTGAAGACCCGCGACCTTGCCGAGTTTGATTTCATTGACGTCGTGATCGCCGCGCACCAGCGCCAGCACGAAACCGGCTTCGCTCATGATCGCGATCGACTTGACCGTGCGCTCCAGCCCCAGGCCGAGCAGGACGGCGACGGCCTCACAGGTTTTCTGCGTGGGCGTATCGATTCTGCGCAGCGCTTCGCTGGCGGCCGGGCGCTCGCCTGGGGCCGCGGCGATGGCCGCTTCCATATTGGCCGCGTAATCCGAGCCGGTGGAAAACACCAGTGCGTCTTCGCCCGAATCGGCGATCACGTGGAATTCCTGCGACGCATCACCCCCGATCGCACCGGAGTCGGCCTGCACCATGCGGAAATCCAGACCCAGGCGGGTGAAGATGCGGCTGTAGGCCGATTTCATGTTCTCGTATTCGCGCACCAGGCACTCATCGTGCAGGTGGAAGGAATAGGCATCCTTCATCAGGAATTCGCGCGAGCGCATCACGCCGAAGCGCGGCCGGATCTCATCGCGGAACTTGGTCTGGATCTGGAAGAAATTGACCGGCAGCTGCTTGTAGCTGGACAGCTCCTGGCGCGCGAAATCGGCGGCGGCTTCTTCAGCGGTCGGGCTGTAGCAGAACACCTGCTCCTTGCGATCCTTGATCTTCAGCAGCTGCGGGCCGAACTTTTCCCAGCGGCCGGTGGCTTCCCACAGTTCCTTGGGCTGGATGGTCGGAATCTGGAATTCCACCGCGCCGGCACGCTCCATTTCCTCACGCACGATGCGCTCGACCTTGCGCAGCACGCGCAGGCCCAGCGGCGACCAGGTGTACAGCCCCGAGGCCAGCTTGCGGATCATGCCCGCGCGCAGCATCAAGCGGTGGCTGGTCAGCTCCGCGTCGCTGGGGGTTTCCTTGGTGGTGTGCAGGTGGAACTGGGAGAGGCGCATCGTCGGCTTCGCTGAACGGCAGAAGCCGATATTCTGCCAGTCCGGCCGCCGCGATGGGTGCCGGAGGCGGTTTTAGCGCCTCAGCCGGGCTGCGCGGCTCAGGCCTTGGGCGTGCAGTAGGCCTGGATGGCGGCCTCGGCCAGGGTTTTCTGGGCGCTGCGTTGCGCGTCGGTCAGGGTCATATCGGCCTTGCCGTCGCCATCGGTGTCCTGCATCACCTTGCCCGGCCCGTTGAGCAGGGTGAGGTTGCCGCGGGCGCTGGTGCACTCCTTGTTCTCTGCCGGGGCGGCTGCCGTCTCGCGCGGGAGCGGGTCGCGGTTCTCGACCTGGCGGGCCTCGTACGTCTGGCCGGCGGGGGGCTTCTCCGAGTAGTGGGTGACGCCGTTGGCGTCTTTCCACTTATAGATGTTGCCGGCGCTGGCCGTGGCGCTGGCGAGCAGCAGCAGGGCGCTCAGACGGGACAGGGCACGCATGGCAACTCCGGGAACGGGGCAGAACCGCGATTGCAGCACCCCGGGGCCGCTGCTGGCAAGCTAAACTGCCCGCATGGATCAGATGAAACCCCCGCCGCGCTCGCGCAGCATTTACCTGCTGCCCAACCTGTTCACCACCGCAGGCCTGTTCGCCGGCTTCTACGCGATCATCGCCGCGGCCAATGGCGACTTCGTCAATGCCGCTGTCGCCGTGTTCGTCGCCGCGGTCATGGATGGCCTGGACGGCCGCGTGGCCCGCCTGACCGGCACCAGCAGCGAATTCGGCGTTCAGTACGACTCCTTGGCCGATCTGGTCAGCTTCGGCATGGCCCCGGCCCTGGTGATGTACCACTGGTCGCTGTCCTGGCTGAAGTTCGACGACCCGGTGATGGGCCGTGTCGGCTGGGCCGTCGCCTTCCTGTATGCCGCCTGTGCTGCCCTGCGCCTGGCCCGTTTCAATACCCAGGTCAGCGTGGTCGATAAACGCTGGTTCATCGGTCTGGCCAGCCCGGCCGCCGCGGGCCTGATGATGTCCTTCGTCTGGGCCTTCGCCGATGGCAACCTCGGCTGGGACGGCAACCAGCTGCGCTATGTCGCGCTGGGCGTAACCCTGGTGGCGGCGCTGCTGATGGTGAGCCGGATCCGCTTCTGGAGCTTCAAGGGCAGTGGCGAGCGGGGGCCGCGCGCGGACCGCGTGCCGTTCCTGGCGCTGGCCCTGGTGCCGATCGCCATCGCGATCATGGTCATTGATCTGCCGCGCGTGCTGTTCGCGGTGGGCGTGGTGTATGCCTTGTCCGGCCCGTGTTACTGGGTGTGGCAGCGCACCCGCAAGACGGTCGAGCCGAACGCGTGAGCGGGCAGGCGCTGCCGCCATTGTGGTCGCCGGCGCAGCAGTCCTGGCTGCAGGCGATGGGCTACACGGTGTTCGTCGACGGCAGTGTCGAGCCGGAGGCCGCTGCAGTACCTGATGTCCAGCTCAGTGCGGCGCCGCTCGCCGAGTCGGCCGCGCCCGTGCGCCAATCGCGGCCGGCACCGGCGGTGGATGCGCCCGCACCGGTACGTCGAAGCGCACCGCGCACGGCAGAAGAAGGCGCGCCGCCGCCCGTCCCGGCGGCCACGCCGGCACGCGCAGGCGGAGGCCGCCGCGCCGCGGTGCGGATGCCCGATCGCCTGCAGATCGCGCTGCTGCGCGCCTCCGGCTGCAACCCGGCCGAGCCGGACACCCAGGCCTTGATGGCCAGCTGGAACCTGGACGAACTGCGCAGCAGCGCCGCCGCCAAGCGCGCGTTGTGGCCGCAGCTGCGCGCCCTGCGCAAGCGGGGCCGCCCGTGAGCGCGGTGAGCTCGCCACGGCCGTTGTCGTTGCGCGCGTTGCGCGAAAGCGACCTCAATGCAGTGATGGCGATCGAGGTGCGCGGTTACCCGTACCCGTGGACCCGCGGCATCTTCCAGGACTGCCTGCGTGCCGGTTATCCCGGCCTGGCGATGGAAGAGGATGGCCTGCTGATGGGCTACGGCCTGCTCAGCATCGCCGCCGACGAAGCCCATATCCTCAATATCTGCGTGGACCCGCTGTGCCAGTCGCGTGGCCACGGCCGCTACCTGCTGCGCGCGCTGGTGAAGCTGGCACGCGACCATGGCGCGCACCGCGTGTTCCTCGAAGTGCGCCCGTCCAATACCTCGGCGGTGGCGCTGTACCACAGCGAGGGGTTCAATGAGATCGGCCGCCGGCCGCGTTATTACCCCGCCCGCGACGGGCGCGAGGATGCGCTGGTGATGGCCATCGAGCTGGTCGACGACGACATCCAGGTGATGCCGCCGCTCTGACAGCGTGGTGTAGAGCCACCCATGGGGTGGCGCTACGCCATCCGCAGCACGACCGCCCCGAGCACGATCAGGCCGGCGGCGATCCAGCGTTGGCGGGTAACGCGTTCGCGCAGGAGCCAGGCCGAGATCAGGATGCCGAACAGGATCGAGGTTTCGCGCAGCGCGGCGATCAGCGCGATCGGCGCGACCGTCATGGCCCATAGCGCCAGGCCGTAGGAGATCAACGTCCCGAACCCGCCCACAATGCCGTAGCCCCAGTTGCGGCGCGCATAGTGACGCAGCGCGCCCGCACGGGGGCACAACGCCCACAGCGGCAGGGGCAGGCCGGAAAGCAGGAACAGCCATAGCGTGTAGCTCACCGCAGCGCCCGAGTGCCGTGCGCCCCAGCCATCGACCAGGGTGTAGGTGGCGATGACCCCGGCATTGAGCAGCGGCAGCCACAGATGCTGGCGCGGGGTGCCGCGGGTCATGCACAGGATGCCCAGGCAGATCAGCGCGATGCCGCTCCACGCGATCCACGCCAGCCGTTCACCCAGAAACAGCGTACTGATCAACGCGACCAGGATCGGCGCGCAGCCGCGCATCAGCGGGTAGGACGCGCTCATGTCGGTCAATTGATAGGTACGGGCGACGAGCACGTAGTACCCGACCTGGAGCAGGGTCGAGGCGGCCAACCATGGCCAGCTCTGTGGTGCGGGGGCGGGCACGAACGGCAGCGCGATCGCAGCCATCAGCGCCGCCGAGCCGGTGACCAGGATCGTGGTCAACAGCGTGTCGGTGCCGCGTTTGACGATCGCGTTCCAGCTGGCATGCAGCAGGGCGGCGAACAGCACGATGCAGAAGAGGGGCAGCGACATCATCGGCCCAGGGTAGAGCCACCCCATGGGTGGCTGCACGTCATCCCGCCCCGGGAGGCAGCCACGCATGGCGTGGCACTACCTCCCCCCAAGCGCTTACAGCTTCGCGCGCTGCGAACGCAGACCGTCCAGCTGGGCGGTCCATTCGACCAGGCGCACGCGTTCCTGCTCGACCACGGCGGCCGGCACCTTGTCGGTGAACTTGGCCAGCTTGGTCCCGCTCTTTTCCTTCTCCGATTCCACCCGGGCGATCTCCTTGTCCAGGCGCGCGCGCTCTGCGCCCAGATCGACCAGGCCCTCCAGCGGCACCAGCAGAGTGAGATCGCCCACGATCGCAGCGGCGGCCGGCGGCGTGTCGCTGCCGTTGGCCAGCCATTCGATGCGTTCCAGCTTGAGCAGGAACGACAGCGAGGAGGTGAAGCGGGTCATGCGCGCGCGGTCATCGTCGTTGCCCCCCTGCAGCAGCAGCGGCACCAGCTTGGACGGCGGCACGTTCAACTCGCTGCGCACGCGGCGCAGGGCGTTGACCATCGACTTCAGCCATTCCACGTCGGCTTCGGCGCGGGCGAAATCACCCGCGAACTCCTCGGCGGTCGGGTACGGACGCAGCGAGATGGTGTCGTCGGTGATGCCCAGGCGCGGGGCGACCTGACGCCACAGCTGCTCGGTGACGAACGGGGTCAGCGGGTGCAGCAGGCGCAGCAGCGCTTCCAGCACGTACAGCAGGGTGTGGCGGGTGCTGTTGGCATCGTCGGCGTCGGCACCGTTGAGGGCCGGCTTGGTCAGTTCCAGGAACCAGTCGCAGAACTCGTTCCAGGCGAATTCGTACAGGCACTGCGCCAGCAGATCGAAGCGGTAGTTGGCGTAATGCGTCTGCGCTTCGGCCGAGACCGCGGCCAGCCGCGCGAGAATCCAGCGCTCGGCATCGGTGCGCGGCTGCGGCACGCCGGTGAAGCTGCTGCCCTCGGTGTTCATCAGGGTGAAGCGGCTGGCGTTCCACAGCTTGTTGCAGAAGTTCTTGTAGCCCTCGGCGCGGTTCATGTCGAACTTGATATCGCGGCCGTGGGTGGCCAGCGCGGCGATGGTGAAGCGCAGCGCATCGGCACCGTGGGCGATGATGCCCTCGGGGAATTCGCGGCGCGTCGCCTTCTCGATCTTCGGCGCGTCCTTGGGCTTCATCAGGCCGGTGGTGCGCTTGGCGACCAGGTCCTCGATGGAGATGCCATCGATGATGTCCAGCGGGTCCAGCACGTTGCCCTTGGACTTGGACATCTTCTGACCCTGCGCATCGCGGATCAGGCCGGTGATGTAGACGTCCTTGAACGGAATCTTGCCAGTGAAACTGTCGGTGGCCATGATCATGCGGGCCACCCAGAAGAAGATGATGTCGAACCCGGTGATCAGCACCGACGACGGCAGGTAGCGCTCGAAACCGCGCGCGTCCATCGCCTGCTCGTTCGGCCAGCCCAGGGTGGAGAACGGCCACAGCTGCGAGGAGAACCAGGTCTCCAGCACGTCACTGTCCTGGTGCAGGGCGAGGTCGGCGGCGAGGTTGTTCTTCGCGCGCGCTTCGGCTTCATCACGGCCGACATAGCAGTTGCCCGCATCGTCGAACCACGCCGGAATGCGGTGGCCCCACCACAGCTGGCGGCTGATGCACCAATCCTGGATGTTCTCCATCCAGTGGCGGTAGGTGTTGATCCAGTTGGCCGGGACGAACTGGATGCTGCCGTTCTCGACCAGCTCCAGGCCGCGCTTGGCCAGCACGTCCATCTTCACGAACCACTGGTCGGTCAGGTACGGCTCGATCACCTGCTGGGTGCGATCCCCGCGCGGCACCTGCAGCTTGTGCGCCTTGGTCTCGACCAGGATGCCCAGGTCTTCCAGCTCGGCCAGGATCACCTTGCGCGCGTCGTAACGGTCCAGCCCGCGGTACTTCTCCGGGGCGTTGTCGTTGATCGCCGCCACCGGGGTGAACAGGTTGATCATCGGCAGGTTGTGGCGCAGGCCGACCTGGTAATCGTTGAAATCGTGCGCGGGGGTGACCTTGACCACGCCGGTACCGAACTCGCGGTCGACGTAATCATCGGCGATCACCGGGATCTCGCGGTCGGTCAGCGGCAGCTTGACCATTTTGCCGATCAGATGCGCATAGCGCTCGTCTTCGGGGTGCACCATCACGGCGGTATCGCCGAGCATGGTTTCCGGGCGGGTGGTGGCCACGGTCAGGGTACCGCTGCCATCGGCCAGCGGGTAGCTGATCGACCACAGGAAACCGTCTTCCTCCACGCTCTCCACTTCCAGATCGGAGATGGCCGTCTTCAGCACCGGATCCCAGTTGACCAGGCGCTGGCCACGGTAGATCAGGCCCTGCTCGTGCCAGCGCACGAAGGCCTCGACCACCGCTTCGGACGGCTGCGGGTCCATGGTGAAGGTGCTGCGCGACCAGTCGCTGGAGGTGCCCAGACGGCGCATCTGGCGCTCGATGGTGTCACCGGACTGCGCTTTCCACTCCCACACTTTTTCGATGAAGCCGTCGCGGCCCAGCGAATCGCGGGTCTCGCCGTTGCCGGCCAGCGCCAGATTGCGCGACACCACCATCTCGGTAGCGATGCCGGCATGGTCGGTACCCACCTGCCACAACGTGTCGTAGCCGCGCATCCGGTGATAGCGCACCAGCGCATCCATCAGGGTCTGCTGGAAGGCATGGCCCATGTGCAGCGTGCCGGTCACGTTCGGCGGCGGCAGCAGGATGGTGTACGGCTCGCCCTTGCCGGACGGCTTGAAATGGCCGGCCTTCTCCCACGCGTCGTACAGCGCGGTTTCAAAGGTTTTCGGGTCGTAGCTGGAGGCGAGTTGGGTCATGCGGGAACCAGGATCGAATACGGAAGGTGGGGGTGCCGGAAGCTCAGCGCCCTAAGGCGCGACGGATCTTCTGGTCGGTATGGAACTGTGAGACCGCGTAGGCGGCCCAGATCGCGGCGGGCAGCCAGCCGATCAGCGTGATCTGCAGGATCAGGCAGAGGATGCCTGCGATCGGGCGGCCGATGGTGAAGAAGGCGAACCAGGGAAAGATCAGGGCGATCAACAGGCGCATCAAGGGTCTCCGGGGGCGGCGGCGACCGGACGGGCGCCGCGCGGGTTACATGTCGTACTTGTTCAGGTCAAAGCCCAGTGCCTTGTACTGGCGCCAGCGTTCGCGCAGCGGTTCGCGCGCCTCCGGGTCAGCCGGCACCACTTCCAGCACGCGGTCGCAGGCCGCCAGATAGGGATCGTCGCGCAGGTTGATCACCAGCGGCCGGGCCGGGGCCTCGGTGCCGGGCACGGCGATCAGCACCAGCGCCTCTTCTTCGTCCATGTCTTCGCCGGCGATCTGGTGCGGGATGTAGGCATCGTTGTCGAACGCCCACAGCAGCTCGTCCAGCTCTTCGGCCTGGGCCTGGTCGCGTGCCAGCACCAGGGTGAACAACCCGGCGTCATTGGCCTTGCGGGCCAGTTCGCAG
Source organism: Stenotrophomonas rhizophila (assembly GCF_003751305.1). Classification (GTDB taxonomy): domain Bacteria; phylum Pseudomonadota; class Gammaproteobacteria; order Xanthomonadales; family Xanthomonadaceae; genus Stenotrophomonas; species Stenotrophomonas rhizophila_B. The sequence goes on along the minus strand of NZ_RJKV01000004.1, from coordinate 4,143 downwards.
ACCAGGCGCAACGGCTCGGTCAGGAAGCGGGGCTTGGCGATCAGGTAGAAATCAGCACGGGACATGGCAGGGCCTGGAGCGGAGGGAGAACCCGGCGCCAGGCCGGGCGGGATCGCGGCCACCCGCAGGCGGCCGCGATCGGGCAGGGCATCAGGCGCGGGCGACCTGGTCCAGCAGCCACTGGCTCAGCAGGCCGACCGGGCGGCCGGTGGCCATGCCGCGCTTGCCTTCGTCGCTGGCCACGCCGGCGATGTCCAGATGGGCCCAGCGCTGGCCTTCGGCGAAGCGCGACAGGAAGCAGCCGGCGGTGATCGCACCGGCCCAGCGGCCGCCGATGTTGTAGATGTCGGCGAAGCTGGAATCCAGCATGGGCTGGTACTCGTCCCACAGCGGCAGGCGCCAGGCGCGGTCGAACACGTGCTCACCGGCGGCCAGCAGCTCGTTGGCGAGGTCGTCGTGCTTGGTCATCAGGCCGGCGGTCTGGTGGCCCAGCGCGACCAGGCAGGCACCGGTCAGGGTCGCCACGTCGATCAGCGCGGCCGGCTCGAAGCGCTGCGCGTAGGTCAGCGCGTCGCACAGGATCAGGCGGCCTTCGGCGTCGGTGTTGCCCACTTCGATGGTCTTGCCCGACATCGAGGTGATCACGTCCGACGGGCGGTAGGCGTTGCCGTCGATGGCGTTTTCGACCGCCGGCACCACCACCACCAGGTTCAGCGGCAGCTTGGCCGTGACGGCCGCGACGAAGGTGCCGATGACGTTGGCGCCACCGCACATGTCGTACTTCATCTCTTCGATGCCGCCCTGGGTCTTCAGGTTGACGCCACCGGTATCGAAGGTGATGCCCTTGCCGACCAGCACGTAGGGCTTGGCGTCGCCGCCGTTGTTCCACTTCAGCACCACCAGGTGCGGGCGGTTGGCCGAGCCACGGGCCACGGCCAGCAGCGAGCCCATGCCCAGCGCTTCCATCTGCTGCTCGTCCAGCACCTCCGCTTCGGCGCCTTCATGCGCCTGCGCGAACGCGACCGAGGACTCGGCCAGGTAGGCCGGGGTGCAGACGTTCGGCGGGAGGTTGCCCAGCTCGCGGGCGTACTGCACGCCGGTGGCGATGGCCTGGCCCTGGGCCAGCGCCTGGGTGTCGGTGCCGGCGATGGCCAGCGTGGTCAGGCCCGGCTCGTCGGCCTTCTTCTTGCCCAGCGTGGCGCTGTAGCGGTAGGCGGCGTGGTCGGCAGTGATGATGGCCTGGCGGATGTTCCAGGCGGCATCGCGGCCCTTGACCTCGATCTCGGTCAGGGTGAACAGCGCATGGTGGTTGACCCCGCTCTTCAGGGCGCGGCTGGCATCGCCGACCGCCTTGAGGTACTGCGGGACGCCGAACTTGGCCGGCTCGCCCAGCCCGACCACCAGCACGCGTGCGGCGGTGACGCCGGGCAGATCGTGCAGCAGGGTCGTGTTGCCGGTCTTGCCGCCCACGTCGCCGCGGGCGATCAGGGCCGACAGGCGGCCGCCGGACGCAGTGTCCAGGGCCTGTGCCGCCGGGCTCAGGGTCTGGTCGGCGTAGGCGCCGACGATGACGCAATCGCACTCGGCCGAGGCCGGCGATGCGTGGTTCAGGGTGAATTCCAGGGCCATTGATCAGATTCCGTTGGCAAATCCGTACAATCGCGAGCTGTTTACGTCCCGTCAGTAGACTGGGCAGCACCGCGAACGAATCCGAGAGTTTAAACCACCGCCCCATGTCGAAGCTCGATCGCTATCTCCTGCGTGATTTCGTCCAGAGTTTCCTGGCCACCCTGATTGTGTTGCTGGTGGTGAGCGTCGGCGGTGTCCTGGTGGACATCCTCGGCAACATCGCCGACGGCCGCCTGCCTGCCCGCCTGCTGTTCTCACAGCTGGGCCTGCAGTTCATCGTCTATATGCCGCTGATCCTGCCGCTGGCGCTGATGCTGGGCCTGCTGCTGGCCACCGCCCGGCTCTACCGGGATTCGGAAATGGCGGTCATCACCGCCATCGGCGTCGGCCCCAAGCGCCTGCTGCGCCCCCTGCTGATGCTGGTGGTGCCGGTGGTCGGCCTGATCGGGCTGTGCTCACTGTGGCTGGGCCCCTGGGCCGACCGTACCGGTGAGAAAATGATCGACGAGGCCAACCGCAGCGTGGTCATGGCCGGCCTGGAGGCGGGCAAGTTCACCTCCCTGCCCAATGGCGGCGTGGTCTACCTGTCCTCGGTCTCGCCCGACGGTACCCAGCTGGGCAAGGTCTTCATGCAGCGCCAGAAGGACGACACCATCGAGGTGATCTCCGCCGATCGTGGCCGGATGTACTTCGAAGGGGCCAAGCAGCGGTACCTGGAGCTCGATGAGGGTCATCAGGTGCAGGGCCCGGCGAACGGCGCGCTGGACTACAAGTTGATGACGTTCGCCCGCAACGACGTGGCCATGCCTGACGGTGCCGAGACCCGCAAGGACGACGATCCCGAGCTGCTGCCGACCACGCAGCTGTTCGGCGATGAGCGCCCGGAGGCCCAGGCGCAGCTGCACTCGCGCATCGCCCCGCCGCTGATCGCGCTGGCCTTTGCCCTGATGACCCTGCCGCTGGCCCGCAGCTCGCCGCGCCAGCAGCGCTACGGCCGGATGATGCTGGCCTTCCTGGCCTACATGGTGGGCATGAACCTGATGTTCATCGGCACCCGCTGGATCGCCGATGGCAAGCTGCCCGGCGCGGCCGGCCTGTGGTGGCTGACCTTGCCGCTGCTGGCGCTCGCGCTGTGGATGTATTTCCGCGACGGCAAACTGTCGCGTCCCCGGAGGACCGCATGACCCTGTTCCGCCCCATGCGGTTTGATCTGTACCTGGGCCGTGCCGTGTTCGGCACTGTCCTGCTCACCTGGGCCGTTCTGGTCGGCCTGGACGTGGTGATGGCCTTCTCCGGCGAGTTCAAGGATGTCGGCAAAGGCAGTTACACCCTCGGCCATGCCGCGGCCTGGGTGCTCTACACCGTGCCCCGCCGCGCCTATACCTTCTTCCCCACGGCCGCCGTGATCGGTGCGCTGATGGGCCTGGGCCAGTTGGCCGCCACCTCCGAACTGACCGCGCTGCGTGCGCTGGGCCTGTCGCGCAAGCGGCTGAGTGCTTCGGTGGCGATCGCGTTGTCGCTGATGACCGCGGTCATGGTGTTCAGCGGCGAGACGCTGGGCCCGTGGGGGCAGGGCAAGGCGGACGAGATCAAGGCCAGCGCCAAGTGGGGCAACAGCCTGAGCACGGCCCGGTATTCGGGGGTATGGGCGCGCGAAGGCGACACCTTCCTCAATGCGCAGAGCGGGGACGAGCAGTTGCAGGACGGGGGTGGCACACGCCTGGTCCTGCACGACGTGCGTCTGTACAAGATCGCCGACGATGGTCGTCTGGCCTCGCTGACGTACGCGACGACCGCCGAGCATGGCGACAACGGCTGGGTGTTGAACAAGGTCCGTCGTGACACCTTCGGTGAGCGGTCGGCGACGCGCGAGAACATTGCGTCCGAGCCGTGGGCGTCGCGGCTGGATGCGGCGGCGTTGGCCAGTGGTATTTCCAAGCCGCGCAATCTGACGGCGTCGGATCTGCGGACCAGTATCGAGTACCGCAAGCGCAATGGTCTGGATTCGCGCGATTACGAGGATGTGTACTGGAGCCGGTGGTTCTATCCGCTCAATGTGCTGGCGCTGTGTCTGGCGGCGGTGCCGTTCGCGTTCGGTTCGTTGCGCAGCGGTGGGATGGGCAAGCGGTTGTTCCTGGGCATTCTGTTCGCGTTGGGCTTCTGGTTGTTGCAGTTGTTCTTCGGGCGTATGGCGGGTGCGTTGAAGTTCGATTACCGGATTGCGTATGCGTTGCCGCCGATCGTGATGATGGTGGTATCCGGGTTGTTGTTCCGACGTAAGTCGGGCTGATTCCTCTGCTCGAACGCCAGACGCCAGACGCCAGACGCCAGACGCCAAACGCCAAACGCCGAAGCCAACGTCAAAGCCGAAGCGGCCTCCATGTGCTCTCGAGCTAGGCGCGACGGGCTCGCCATTCCGGGACCCGCCGCAAGTACGTCCATGTAGCAACTGTGTTGCTGGAGGGAGTTCGGTCCCTCCAGTAGACGGACGCGGTAGTGCCGGCCGCTGGCCGG
>NZ_RJKV01000003.1 GCF_003751305.1 Stenotrophomonas rhizophila | reverse complement strand
ATTATAGACCGGCTTATCTGCTTCGTCAACACCTTTTTTCAAGGCCGTTTCACCGAAGTGAACCGTTGTTGCCGATGCCGCTTCGTCGTTCGCCTCAGAGGCTTTCGTCGTTGCGAGCCGCCTATTATGTCAGGCTTTTCGTTTCCGTCAACACCTTCTTTCGAAGAAGTTGAAGTCCTGTTCCTTCGCGGTTGCCGCCTTGCGGTGGCCCCTGCGTCGGGGGAGGGAAAGTATGTCCCTATCCGGGTCGTTTGTGAAGGGGGTAGACGACATTTTTTCACGTCGTCCCGCCCACATTCATGCTGGAAGGGGTCCGGATCGCCCGAACCCCTTGTGCCACTTAGGCTGCGACCAGCAACACGCGTGCGAAGGTGCGCTTGCCGACCTGCAGCAGGCCTTCAAAACCGGGCACGAACACCTGCTGGGCATCCTCCACCACCTGGCCATCCACCTTCACCGCACGCTCCTTGAGCTTGCGGGAGGCTTCGGAGTTGCTCGGGGTGAGACCGGCAGCCGTCAGCAGGGCACCAATACGCAGGCCCTCGGCCGGAATGGTCACTTCCTGCAGCGGCAGCAGGGTCACATCGCCCTGCCCGGTCACCGCGGCATTCCAGCCGGCGATGGCCTGTTCGGCCGCCGCCGCATCATGGAAGCGGGTGGTCAGCTCACGGGCCAGGCGCAGCTTCACCTCGCGCGGGTTCAACCCGCCCGCCTCGACCTGCTCACGCAGGGCCTTGGCCTCGGCCTGGCTGATATCAAAGGAGAGCAGCTCGATCCAGCGCCACATCAGGTCGTCGCCGATCTTCATCGTCTTGGTGACGATGTCGATGGCCGGTTCGCTGATACCAATATAGTTGTTGAGCGACTTGGACATCTTGGCCACACCGTCCAGGCCTTCCAGCAGCGGCATGGTCAGCACGATCTGCGGCTTCTGCCCATAGTGCTCCTGCAGGCCACGGCCCATCAGCAGGTTGAACTTCTGGTCGGTACCGCCCAGTTCGACGTCCGCTTCCAGCGCGACTGAGTCATAGCCCTGCACCAGCGGATACAGGAACTCATGCAGGGCAATGGACTGCTGGGCGGCATAGCGCTTGGCGAAATCGTCGCGCTCGAGCATGCGCGCCACGGTGTGCTGGCCGGCCAGGCGGATCATGTCGGCGGCGGCCATCTTGCCGAACCACTCCGAATTGAAGCGCACTTCGGTCTTCTCGCGGTCCAGCACCTTGAAGACCTGGTCCTCATAGGTACGCGCATTGGCCAGCACGTCTTCCTTGGTGAGCGGCTTGCGGGTGACGTTCTTGCCCGAGGGATCGCCGATCATCCCGGTGAAGTCACCGATCAGGAAGATCACCTGATGGCCGAGGTCCTGGAACTGGCGCAGCTTGTTCAGCAGCACGGTGTGGCCCAGGTGCAGGTCCGGCGCGGTGGGGTCGAAGCCGGCCTTGACCCGCAGCGGACGGCCGCTTTCCAGACGCTGGCGCAGTTCGTCGGATTTGAGGATCTCATCGGCGCCTCGCCCGATCAGGGCGATGGCTTCTTCAATCGAGGACACGTGACAACTCCCGGCAATGCCTTATTTATATGAATGACGTTAAGTACAAGTTAACCGCAGGTGCTTCACAAAAGCCAATAGGCACAAGGGTTTGACGCGGTATTTATACCTGTCTATGTTACCGACGTTTGGGCCCGCGCTCCCGGGCCAGCCAGGAACAGACCGACGATGCTCAATTCCGATCAAGGCCGCGCGCGCAAGCAGCGCTTCAAGGAACGTCTCCACGTCCTCCACGACACCGCCCTCCATCGGAAGCTCAAACAGCATCTTCCTGCGGCCTTCAACCAGCGCTGGACCCGCCGCCACTGGATGCACGCCAGCCTGTTCGCCACCATCGGCGCCCTGGTGGCCACGATCGTCCCCGGCTTCTCGCACACCATCGACTCGCCCTACTCGGTCAGCCATTCGACCCTGGCGCTGCCGTTGCCGCCGCTGTCGCTGGAACGCCAGCAGCAGACCCCGGGCGACAGCTGGCAGGTGCTCCGCGTGCAGCGCGGCCAGACCCTGAGCAATCTGTTCGACCAGGCCGGCATCCCGGCCACGGTGATGCACCAGGTGCTGGAGCACCCCGGTGTGCGCGAATCGCTGACCAGGCTGCGCCCGGGTGCGGAGATCGCCTTCGACCTGCCACTGTCCGGCGAGCTGCGCACGATCCGCTTCGACCGCGATGCCGACAACCGCGTGGAGCTGTCCCTGGCCGGCGACAAGATCACTGAAACGGTGAGCAAGCGCGAGAGCTCGACCCGCCGCGTGGTCGCCAGTGGCGAGATCACCAGCTCGCTGTATGCCGCCGCGCGCAAGGCCGGGTTGTCGCCCTCGGCGATCGCGACGATGACCGACGAGATCTTCAAGTACGACATCGACTTCTCCAAGGACCTGCAGCCGGGCGACCGCTTCAGCGTGGTGCTGGATGAAACCTGGCGCGAAGGCGAGAAGGTGGACACCAGCAAGATCCTCGCGGCGACCTTCAGCTCGGGCGGCAAGACCTACAGCGGCTTCCGCTTCGACCGCAACGGCAAATCCGAGTACTTCGATGCCAGCGGCCGCCCGCTGAAGAAGAGCTTCATCCGCATGCCGATCCAGTTCGCGCGCTTGAGCTCGAGCTTCGGCGCACGCAAGCACCCGGTGCTGGGCAAGATGCGCATGCACAAGGGCGTGGACTACGCCGCGCGCACCGGCACTCCGATCATGGCCGCCGGCGATGCCCGCGTGCAGTTCGCCGGGACCCAGCGCGGTTACGGCAACGTGGTGATCCTGGATCATGGCCGCGGCCACACCACCCTGTACGGGCATATGTCGCGCTTCGGCAAGATCAAGACCGGCCAGCGCGTGGCGCAGGGCACGGTGATCGGCTACGTCGGCTCGACCGGCCTGGCGACCGGCCCGCACCTGCACTACGAATTCCGCGTCAACGGCGTGCACCGCAATCCGCTGTCGGTGACGATGCCGCCGCCGGAGCCGCTGCAGGGCGCCGAGCTGGCTGCCTTCCGGGCGCAGACCGCCCCGGCGCTGGCCCGCATCCAGGGCATGGAGAAGCTGATCTACGCCGATGCCAGCCCGGCACCGGATGCCAAGGCCGCCGATACGGCCACGGCGAAGGCCGGCAAGCCGGTCAAATCCAACCGCGGCTGATCGCTGCGATTGACGGCGGCAACGGGTTGCGCGGAAGCTGCACGCAACCCGTTGGACCGCCTGGCCATGACCTCTGCTGTTGATCCCACCACCCCGCTCTACCTGGGCCTGATGTCCGGCACCAGCGCCGACGGCATCGATGCCGCGCTGGTGCAGTTCCCCGCCGAGGGGGGCTGCCGCTTCGTCCATGGCCTGACCCACGACTGGGATCCGGCGATCCGCGCCGAGCTGATCGCACTGGGAGAAGGCGGCACCATCACCTCGCTTGATGCACTGGGCCACCTTGATGCCCAGGTCGGGATCACGTTCGCCGCGGCCGCCAACCGCCTGCTGGACAGCGCGCGCATCGACCGTACCCAGGTGCAGGCAATCGGCTCGCATGGCCAGACCGTGCGCCACCGGCCGCTGGCCGCTCCCGCCTTCACGATGCAGATCGGCGACGCCAACCGCATCGCCGAGCTGACCGGCATCACCACCGTGGCCGATTTCCGTCGGCGCGATGTCGCCGCCGGCGGCCATGGCGCGCCGCTGATGCCGGCGTTCCACCTGGCGATGCTGGGCGACAGCGATGAAGACCGTGCCGTGCTCAACCTCGGCGGCATCGGCAATCTCACCCTGATCCCGCGCGAGGGCACACCGCGCGGTTTCGATACCGGCCCGGCCAATGCGCTGATGGATGCTTGGTGCCAGCGCCATCGCGGCGAACCGTTCGATGCCGACGGCGCGTTCGCGGCCAGTGGCCAGGTGGATGCCGCGCTGCTGGCGCGCTGGCTGGCCGATCCGTGGTTCGCGCTGCCGCCGCCCAAGAGCACCGGGCGCGAGCAGTTCCACCTGGACTGGGCGCAGACGCAGCTGGGTGAGGGGCAAGTGTCGGGCGCGGATGTGCAGGCGACGCTGCTGGAACTGACCGCCGCCACCGTGGCCGATGCGCTGCTGGCGCACCTGCCGGGCGCGAAACGGGTGCTGGTGTGCGGCGGTGGCGTGCGCAATCCGCAGCTGCTGCGGCGCCTGAGTGCGCGGCTGCCGGGCGTGGTGATCGAGTCCAGCGCGGTGCACGGGCTGGATCCGGATTATCTGGAGGCGATGGGCTTCGCGTGGCTGGCGCAGCGCACGCTGGCCGGGTTGCCGGGCAATCTGCCGAGCGTGAGTGGGGCGAGGGGACCGCGGATTCTCGGGGCGATCCACCTGGGCTGAGGGGCCACCGCAGGGGTCGCTGCATGCGGCTGTGATCGCCGATGCGCCGTTCGCGGCGTGCCGCCGTTACAGCCCCTGCGCGTCCGGCAACGCCTGCAGGGCGGCGATCGCATCTGCCAGCGCATCGACTTCGGGATCGTGGAAGCCACTGCGGACCTCCAGTTCGCTGGCGAACAGGCCTTGCTCCAGCAGCGCCACGCAGGTGTCCTCAGGGGTCCAGCCGCGCGCAACCGCAATGCGGCGGATACGTTCCAGCAACAGCGGGTCCACCTCCCGCAGCAGTAGATCAGCCATCGTTGTCCCCGTTGGCGCGCCGCCATCCCCGCGGCACAACTTGATGGATCATGGCGCAGTGGGGGGGCCGCCAGCAACGGAGCCTCAAATCGCCGGGGTGCGTCGGCGTTGCTGCCGGATCAACAACGCACACAGAATCACTACCGGGATGCCGATCAACGCGGTGCCGGTGAAGAACAGCGCATAGCCTTCCAGTAGGGTGCGGCCCTGAGCCAGCGACTGCACCGCCCAGCCGGAGAGTCCTTTCAATGCCTTGCCCGGCATTGCGTAAAACGAACTCAACAAGGCGTACTGGGTGGCGGTGTAGCCGATGCTGGTCAGGCTGGACATGTAGGCAATCAACGCCGTGCCGGCGAAGCCGCCGGAGATGTTGTCGATGGCCATGGCGATGGCGAAGCTGGTCGGGTCCGGGCCGACATAGGCCAGCCACGCAAAAGCGAGGTTGGAGGCCGGGCCCAGCACTGCGCCGACGAGCAAGGTGGCGAGTACGCCCCAACGCACCGATACCAATCCGGCAGCGGCAATACCGATGAAGGTGGCGACCAGCCCGACCGAGCCGCGCACCGCGCCCACAGTCTCCTCGGCCAGCCCCAAGTCCACATAGAACGGGTTAGCCATCGGGCCCATGATGAAGTCGGCCATGCGGTAGATGCTGATGGCCAGCAGGATCAGGATCGCGCCACTGCGGTGTTCGCGCAGGAAGGCCACGAACGGTCCAACCAGTGCGTCAAACAGGCCGCGTGGCGTCCACAACGCAGCTGCTTGGGTCTGCACCGCCAGCTGCGCACGCGCTGGCTCTTTTGCCATCACCACGGCTACGACACCCAATGCCATCAGCCCGGCCATGATTTCATACGAAACCTGCCAGCCAACGCGGGCCGCGATCAGCAGGATCAGCGCATCGGTAACCAGCAGCGCGGTGCGATAGCCCAGCGCAGCCGAGGAAGTCAGCAGCCCGAGTTGTTCACTGTTCTCGGCAATCTCGATGCGCCAGGCATCAATGACGATGTCCTGCGTTGCGGACGCAAACGCCACCACGGTGGCCATGACCCCGAACACCACCAGGTGCTCCCAGGCGATGCCCAGGAAGACGAAATGACCGCCCTTGGGCTGGACCAGCGCCATGCCCACCAGCGCCACGGCCACCACCAGCTGGGACAACAGCATCCAGCCACGGCGGCGGCCGAAGCGCCCCAGCAGCGGCGCGTTGACCTTGTCCACCAGTGGGGCCCACAGGAACTTCATCGAGTAGGCCAGGCCCACCCACGACAGGAAGCCGATGGTGGTCAGCTCGATGCCTTCCTTGCGCATCCAGAAGCCGAGCGTGTTGCCGACCAGGTAGATCGGCAGGCCGGAACTGAAGCCCAGCAGCAGCATAGCCAGCACCTTGCGCTGGCGCAGGTTGGCCAGCACCCGTTGCCAGGGACGGCGCGGCTTGGCGACCGCATCACTCATGGGGCGTAGTCCACCGTGAACGGCGCATGGTCGGAGAAGCGCTCATCGCGGTAGACCGAGCAGCTGCGCAGGCGATCGCGCAGGCCCGGGCTGACGAACTGGTAATCGATGCGCCAGCCGACGTTGTTGGCGCGCGCCTGGCCGCGGTTGCTCCACCAGGTGTAGTCCTCACCCTGCGGGTGCAGCAGGCGGTAGGCATCCGTCCAGCCTTGGCCGGCGGCGATATCCAGCGCCTGGTCGGCGTCCACGCACTGGCCGTTGAGCCAGTCGCGCTCGGGCGGCAGGCAGCCGGAGTTCTTCTGGTTGGATTTCCAGTTCTTGATGTCCAGCGCGGACCGCACGATGTTCCAGTCGCCGCACAGCACGTAGTCGCGGCCACTGGCCAACCAGCCGGCCAGGATCGGGCGCAGCCATTCCATCACTTCGTACTTGAAGCCCTGGCGCAGATCACCCGAGCTGCCCGACGGGATATAGAACGAGACCACGCTGAGGTTGCCGTAGCGGGCCTCGATGTAGCGACCTTCATCGTCGAACGGGGCCCAGCCCAGCGAGGTGATCACCTGGTCCGGCTCGCGCTTGCTGTAGATCGCCACGCCGCTGTAGCCCTTCTTGGTGATGGCATCGCGGTAGAAGCAATGGTGCCCGTCCGGGCGGAACATCGGGTCGGTCAGCTGGTCTTCCTGGGCCTTGGTTTCCTGGATGCACAGGACGTCGGCGTCCTGGGCGCGGAACCACTCGAGGAAGCCCTTGGTGGCGGCGGAACGGATGCCATTGGCGTTGAAACTGATGATGCGCATGCTGACCCGGGTCTGGAACGATACCCGCAAGAGCATACCGTTTCGGCCCTTGCAGGGGCTGGCTGGAAACGGACGCGATTACCGCGCGCCGGGGCCTTGCGGGTCGTCTCGCCGCGCCCTGCGACACCGGGCCACAGGGGTCGGCGAGCGGAAAAGTGCGGGCATGCATTAGGATTTGCGCTCCAAATGAATTGAATTGAGTCTTGATGAGCGACCATCGCCACCGTTTCCTGCAACTGGCCCTGACCGCCGATGCCCTGCGTTTCGGCCAGTTCACCCTGAAGTCCGGCCGTCTGAGCCCCTATTTCTTCAATGCCGGCCGGTTCGATTCCGGCGCGCGCATGTCCCAGCTGGCGGCCTGCTACGCGGATGCCGTGGAAGCGACCGGGCTGAAGTTCGACGTCGTGTTCGGCCCGGCCTACAAGGGCATTCCGCTGGCCACCGCGACCGCCTGTGAATTCGCCCAGCGCGGCCGCGACCTGCCGCTGTCGTTCAACCGCAAGGAAGCCAAGGACCACGGCGAAGGCGGCAACCTGATCGGCGCTGACATGAATGGCAAGCGCGTGCTGATCGTGGACGACGTGATCACCGCCGGCACCGCGATCCGCGAGGCGTTGGCAATCATCAAGGGCGCCGGTGGCACCCCGGCCGGCATCGTGGTGGCGCTGGACCGCCAGGAGATCGCCTCGGAAACCGACCGCCGTTCGGCCGCCCAGGCCGTGGCCGAAGAAGCCGGGATTCCGGTGGTCGCCGTGGCCACGCTGGCCGACCTGCTTGATTTTGCCTCCGGAAATCCGGAACTTGTCGGCTACCGGCAGCCGCTGGAGGACTATCGTTCCCGCTACGGCAGCCGTCCTACGCGTTGAGAGCAGGGGGCTTTCACCATGTCCAGGTTTGCCACGTTCACCGTTGTCGGCCTGTTGCTGGCCGTGCCGCTGTTGCCTGCCCAGGCGCAGAAGCGCGCGGCCGATGCGACGCCCAAGAAGTTGTACTGCTGGAACAAGGGCAGCGAGCGCATCTGCAGTGATGCCCTGCCCCAGGAGGCGGTGAACAGCGCGCGCGAGGAGTTCAACCTGCGCAGCGGCATGCGCAGCGGCGAAGTACAGCGCACGTTGACCGAGGAAGAGCGCGCGGATGCCGCGGCGCAGGCCACGCAGCAGCGCCTGGACGTGGCCGCCGAGCAGACCCGCCAACGCACCGAACAGGCAATGCTGGCCACGTATGAAAGCGAGGACGAGCTGCGCCGGGTGTTTACCGAGCGCAGCGGCATCCTGGACAACAACATCCATACCGCCAGTTACAACGTGGCCAGCGTGCGTGATGCGCTGGTCACCCTGCTGGCCACTGCGGGCAACCGCGAGCTGGATGGGCAGCCGGTACCGGACAAGCAGGCCGCGCGCATCCGTGAGCGGCATGCCGAGCTGGTGGCACAACGGCGCATGCAGGCGTCGTTCGAGCAGCAGCGCCAGGCGCTGGATGTGGAGATCGAGAGCACGCTGCAGCGTTATCGGTTGCTGAAGGGTGTGGGGAGCGATCCGCGCGGGTAAGGGTGGATGTGCGATAGCGTTGAAACGAAGGCGGCCTTTTGGGCCGCTTTTTTTGTGTTGTCCTCGCGGCAAGTGTGAAGCGCTCTGGACGTTCTCAAGCGCGGCGGTCGATGGGTCGGGCGCTGGGGCGCTATGCCCTTGTCGGCGAATGTCCCCCGGTGCCGGCCTGCGGCCGTCCCCTCCTCCTTGATTTCGCCCACAAGGGCATAGCACCCCGCGTTTACAGACCACTGGCGCCCAACAGCGAAGTCCGCTTTACCACGCGCTGAGCTCCGTAGCGGCCGGCAGGTCCCTGGGCAAAATCAAGGAGGAGGCTGTCGCCGTCAGGCGGCGGCCGGGGGACATTTGCCGAGGGGCCTGCCGGTCGCTGCGGGGCGTAACGTTCGCACCAAAGACGCACCTTTTTATGCATTTTTTACGGGAGTCGCGGGTTTCGGGCGTGGAGCGTTTATGCCGGGCAGGCAGACCATGAGCGCCTGACGTGGAGTGGTTCCACCTGGACGTCCCATGCGCCTGTATCTGCCAGTCTCCCCCGCCGGTGCCCCGTGCACCGCGCGCTCCCTTTCCTGCGTTTGAGGCCACAACCATGTCTGCCTGGCTTTCCCTGCTGTGCGGCGTGCTCGTGCTCGTTGCCGCCGCCTATCTGCTGTACGTCGTGCTTCGGCCCGAAACCTTTTGACCGGAGCCGACCATGACCGAGATCCTGTTGATCCTGCTGGCCAGCATCGTGCTGGCCTTTCCACTGGGGCTGTACCTGGCCCGGGTGATGCGCGGTGGCCCGATGCGCGGCGACGCGCTGTTCGGGTGGATTGAAAAACCGCTGTACCGGCTGCTCGGGGTCAACCCGGCGCGCGGTATGTCCTGGCGTGGCTACGTGGGCGCCTTCCTGCTCAGCAACGTGGTGATCGCGGTGCTGGTGCAGGCGGTCTTCATGACCCAGGCCTGGCTGCCGTTCAATCCCGACCAGATCCCCAACCTGCGCTGGGACACCGCGCTGCACACGATGGTGTCGTTCCTGACCAACACCAACCAGCAGCACTATTCCGGCCAGGCACAGCTGTCCTATTTCTCGCAGATGACCGCGATCACCGGCCTGCAGGTGGTGACGCCGATGATGGGCCTGGCGCTGGTGGTGGCCACCCTGCGTGCGCTGTTCAGTGCGCGCCCTGAGGATGTGCCGGCCGACCAGGCCGCGCTGCTCAGTGGGGACCGCCGTGTCGATGTGGGCAACTACTACGCCGATGTGGTGCGCGCGTGCGTGCGCTTCATGCTGCCGCTGTGCCTGCTGTGGGCGGTGCTGCTGACCAGCCAGGGCGTGCCCGCCACGCTCGTCGGGGGTCCGCAGGCGACGCCGATCGATGCCGCGGCCGGCATGGAGACGCAGAAGATTCCGCTCGGCCCGGTCGCGGCGATGGTCGCGGCCAAGCAGCTGGGCACCAACGGCGGTGGCTGGTACGGCCCCAACAGCGCGATGCCGCTGGAAAACCCGACCCCGCTGTCCAACGCGCTGGAACTGATCGGCATCCTGCTGATCCCGATCGCGGTGATCTTCATGCTCGGCGCGTTCACCGGGCGCAAACGCCTGGCCGGGCTGGTGTTCGGCTGCATGCTGACGATGTCCAGCGTGTCGATCGCCGCCACCGTGTGGCTGGAGGGTCACTCGGCCACGGCGGCCAGCCCGCTGCTGATGGAGGGCAAGGAAGTGCGCTTCGGTGCCGATGGCACGGGGTTGTGGGCTGCGATCACCACCCAGGTATCGAACGGTTCGGTCAACGGCATGCATGACTCGCTCAGCCCGCTGGCCGGTGCCGTGCCGATGGTCAACATGCTGGTCAACGCGATCTGGGGCGGCATCGGCTGCGGCCTGCAGCAGTTCATCGTGTACCTGATGCTGGGCGTATTCCTGGCCGGCCTGATGACCGGCCGTACCCCGGAACTGTTCGGCCGCAAGCTGGAAACGCCGCAGGTGCGCCTGCTCGCGCTGCTGGTGCTGCTGCAGCCGATCACCATCCTGGGCTTCACCGCACTGACCTTGGCGATCCCGTCGATCACCGGCAGCTCCAACCCCGGCTTCCACGGCATCAGCCAAGTGTTCTACGAGTACACCTCGGCGTTCGCCAACAACGGCTCGGGCTTTGAGGGCCTTGGCGATGCCACCGTGTGGTGGAACCTGAGCTGCACCCTGGTGCTGCTGCTGGGCCGCTACCCGGTGCTGGTGATCCCGTTGATCGTGGCCGCGCAGCTGGCGGCCAAGCGGCGGGCGCCGGAATCGGCCGGCACGCTGCAGATCGAAACCCCGACCTTCGCGCTGACCCTGATCGCGCTGATCGTCATCCTCACCGTATTGCAGTTCATGCCGGCGCTGGTGCTTGGCCCGGTCGCCGACCACCTGTCGCTGACGCTGCACTGAGACCTCCTGCCATGAGTACGTATCCGTTGAACGTTTCTTCGCACCGCCGCCAGCGCCTGCTGGATGGCGCCGGTTGGCGCCGTGCCCTGCGCGATGCCGTGATCAAGCTTTCGCCGCGGCACCTGCTGCACAGCCCGGTGATGGCCGTGGTGATGGTCGGCACGGTAGTCAGCGCGCTGGTGACGCTGACCGGCAATGCGCCGCTGGGCTTCGGCCTGGCGGTCACCGCGATCCTGCTGCTGACCGTGCTGTTCGGCAACTTCGCCGAGGCCGTCGCCGAAGCGCGTGGCCGGGGCCAGGCCGCCTCGCTGCGGCGGGCCCGCCAGGACCTCAGCGCGCGCCGGCTGGCCGCAGCGCATGCCGGCGCCAGTGAAACCCAGGTCCCGGCGGCCGAACTGCGCCCGGGCGACCATGTCATCGTCAGTGCTGGCGAGTTGATCCCGGCCGATGGCGAGATCGTGCAGGGCCTGGCCACGATCAACGAAGCGGCGGTGACCGGTGAATCGGCCCCCGTGCTGCGCGAAGCAGGCACCGACCGCAGTGGCGTGATCGGTGGCACCAAAGTGCTTTCCGACCAGATCATCGTGCGCATCACCGCCGAGCCGGGGCACAGCTTCCTGGACCGGATGATCGCGCTGGTGGAAGGCGCGAACCGCCAGAAGACGCCGAACGAGGTTGCCCTGACCCTGCTGCTGGCGGCGATGACGCTGACCTTCCTGGTGGTGGTGGCGACGCTGCCGGCGATCGGGGCGTTCGTTGGCGTGCAGGTCGATCCGCTGCTGCTGGTCGCGCTGCTGGTGTGCCTGATCCCGACCACCATCGGCGGCCTGCTGCCGGCCATCGGCATCGCCGGCATGAACCGTGCGCTGGCCGCCAACGTGCTGGCCAAGTCCGGCAAGGCGGTGGAAGTGGCTGGCGATGTGGACGTGCTGCTGCTCGACAAGACCGGCACCATCACCTACGGCGACCGCCAGGCCACGCATTTCCATGCCCTGGCCGGTATCGACGCCAGCCAGCTGCGCGAGGCGGCGCTGCTGTCCTCGCTGGCCGACCCGACCCCGGAAGGCAAGTCGGTGGTGCGGCTGGCACGTGAGCAGGGCTGCACCACGGCCGAGCCGGACCGTGCGGACTATCTGGCCTTCAGCGCGCAGACCCGCATGTCCGGCGTCGATCTGGACGGCGGCCGCCGCATACGCAAGGGCGCCTCCGATGCGATCACTGCGTATGTGCGTGAGCTGGGCGGGACGGTGCCGTTGGAGCTGCCGGGACGCGTGGAACAGGTGGCGCGCAACGGTGCGACGCCGCTGGTGGTGTGCGAAGGCCGCCATGTGCTGGGCGTGATCGAGCTCTCGGACGTGGTCAAGCACGGCATGCGCGAGAAGTTCGCGCAGCTGCGCGCGATGGGCATCCGCACGGTGATGATCACCGGCGACAACCCGCTGACCGCTGCGGCGATCGCGGCCGAGGCCGGCGTGGACGATTACATCGCCGAGGCCCGCCCCGAAGACAAGCTGGCCCGCATCCGTGCCGAGCAGGCCGGTGGGCGGCTGGTGGCGATGGTCGGCGACGGCACCAACGATGCACCGGCACTGGCCCAGGCCGACATCGGGCTGGCCATGAACTCCGGTACGCAGGCGGCCAAGGAGGCCGGCAACATGGTCGATCTGGATTCGGATCCGGCCAAGCTGCTGGCGGTGGTGGAAGTGGGCAAGCAGCAGCTGATCACGCGTGGTGCACTGACCACCTTCTCGCTGGCCAACGATGTCTCCAAGTATTTCGCGATCCTGCCGGCACTGTTCGCCTCGACCCTGCCGGCGATGGCGGCGTTGAACGTGATGCACCTGTCCAGCCCGCGCAATGCCGTGCTGGCGGCACTGATCTTCAACGCCCTGGTGATCCCGGCGCTGATCCCGCTGGCGTTGCGCGGGGTGCGCTTCCGCCCGGCCACAGCCACGGCGCTGCTGCGCCGGAACATGCTCGTGTACGGGCTCGGCGGTGTGCTGCTGCCGTTCGCGGCCATCAAAGTGATCGACCTCTTCCTTGTCTCGGTATTCGGCGCATGAACCGCTCGCTTGCTACTTCCGTTTCCCGCGCGGCGCGCAGCCGCGCTGCCACTTCCACCCAGCTGCAGCAGGACAGCGCCTGGCGCCCCGCTCTCGTGCTCGGCGTGAGCAGCCTGCTGCTGCTCGGCCTGGCCTACGCGGTGGCCACCACCAGCGTAAGCCGGCTGCTGTTTCCGGCGCAGGCCGATGGCAGCCTGCTGATCCGCGATGGGCAGGTGCGCGGCTCGCGGTTGATCGCCCAGCCGTTCGTCGGCGATGGCTACTTCCAGGCGCGGCCGTCGGCGGCCAACTACGATCCGATGGCCGCCGCCGGCAGCAACATGGCGCGCAGCAACCCGGCGCTGCAGGAACGGGTGCACGCGGCCATCACTGCGGTGGCCGCACGCGAAGGCGTGCCTGCCGCCCAGGTTCCCGGCGATCTGGTGACCCAGTCCGGCGCCGGCATGGACCCGGAGATCTCCCCGGCCGCCGCGCAGGTGCAGATCGCCCGGGTGGCACGCAGCCGTGGCCTGCCGGTGGAGCGCGTCGCCGCGTTGGTGCAGGCCAATACCCGGGGCCCGCAATGGGGTGTGTTCGGCCAGCCGCGGGTGAACGTGATGACGTTGAACGTTGCTCTCGACGCGCAGCAGGGCACGGCCCGGCGCTACGGTATGCCTTGATGCGCTGCGTATCGTACTGGGCGCACAATCCCAGCCCATGAGCGACTCCCGTACGCGCCAGGCCGATGCCCTGGTCGACAGCCTGCAGCGCGAAGCCGGCGGCAAACTCACCGTGTTCCTGGGTGCGGCCCCCGGCGTGGGCAAGACCTTCAGCATGCTCACCCGCGCGCACGAGCAGCTGCGACGCGGCGTGGACGTGGTGATCGGGCTGGTGGAAACCCACGGCCGCGCCGAGACCTCGGCGCTGCTGGCGGGCCTGCCGCAGGTGCCGTTGCTGCAGCGCGAGTATCAACAGCACGCGCTGGATGAAATGGACCTGGATGCAGTGCTGGCACGTCGCCCGGCGCTGGTGCTGGTGGACGAGCTGGCGCATCGCAACGTGCCCGGGAGTCGCCACGAGCGGCGCTGGCAGGACGTGATGGAGCTGCTGGATGCGGGCATCGATGTGTGGACCACGGTCAACATCCAGCATCTGGAGAGCCTCAATGACGTGGTCATGCGCATCACCGGCGTGCGGGTCAGCGAGACCGTGCCCGATGCGGTGCTCGACCGCCTGCACGACATCGTGCTGGTGGACCTGCCCCCGCGCGAACTGATCGAACGGCTGCAGCAGGGCAAGGTCTACGTGCCGGAGCAGGCGGCGCAGGCGTTGCAGGCGTTTTTCTCGCCGGCCAACCTGACCGCGCTGCGCGAGCTGGCGATGCAGGAGGCTGCCGACCGCGTGGACAGCAGCCTGCGCGAGACCCGTGCCGCGCGCGGCGAAGGCAACCTGCCGCTGCGCCGGCGGGTGCTGGTGGCGATCGATGGCGGCGGCCAGAGCGAGTACCTGGTGCGGGTCGGCCGACGCATCGCCGAGCGGCGCGATGCGCCGTGGACGGTGGTGACGGTGCAGGCACGCGCGCACGATGAGCAGACCCGGCGCGAGATCGATGCCGCCTTTGCCCTCGCCCGCCGCCTCGGGGGTGAAGCGGAGCTGCTGCATGGCTCCAGCATCGCCGATGCACTGCTTGACCATGCCGCACACAACGGTGTCTCCACGCTGGTGCTGGGCCGCACGCGCGAGCGCCCGCTGGCGCGCATGCTCAACCGCACGCTGACCCAGCAGCTGATCCGGCGCGGCGCGCATTTCGAGATCACCATCATCGGTACCCCACAGGCACGTGCCCGGGCGCGCCGGTCCGGGCTGTCGATACCCAGCCGCAGCGCCGGCAAGGATGCGCTGCTGGCGCTCGGCGCCACGGCGATCGCCTGCCTGGTGGCGCTGATCGCCGAGCGCTGGATCGGGCTGTACGACCTCTCGATGGTGTTCATCGTGGCGGTGGTGATGGTCGCTGCGCGCAGCCGTACCAGCGCGGCGGTCATCGCGGCAGCGTTGTGCTTCCTGGCCTACAACTTCTTTTTCATCGCGCCGCGTTTCACCTTCGCGATCAGCGCGCGCCAGGGCGTGATCACGGTCTTCCTGTTCCTGGCCGCCGCCTTGGTGGCAGGGCGGCTGGCCTCGCGCCTGCGCATGCAGGTGGTGGCGTTGCGCGCGGCCAACCGGCACGCGCATGCGCGCCAGGTGCTGGGCCGGCAGCTGGCCAGTGCGCCGAACAACGAGCAGGTCGCGCAGGCAGGCCGCGAAGCGCTGGAACAGGCGATGGATGCGCCTGCCTGGCTGCGCATCGGACAGCACACCAGCGCCAGTGGCAGCGCCGCACCGGGCGACACCGATCTGGCCGCGGCCGACTGGGCGCACCGGCATGCCCAGCCCAGCGGACGCTTCACCGATACGCTGGCCGGTGCGGGTTGGTGGTTCCTCCCGCTGCTGGACGGTGATGACCGGGCGATCGGCGTGGCCGGCATGCGCTTCCCGCGCGAGGCGCCGCGGCTGACGCCGGAGCAGCGCCAGCTGGCCGAGGCAATGGTGGACGACATCGCCCAGGCCGCGCTGCGCACCCAGCTGGTGGCGGATCTGGAGAAGGCGCACGTGAGCAACGAGACCGAGCGGCTGCGCTCGGCGTTGCTGTCCTCGGTCTCGCATGACCTGCGCTCGCCGCTGGCGGCGATGATCGGCTCGGCCGACAGCCTCTCCAGCTACGCCGATGCGATGGATGCCAGCGACCGCCGCGCCCTGCTGGACACCATCCTGGTCGAAGGCGAGCGCCTGGACCGCTACATCCAGAACCTGCTGGACATGACCCGGCTCGGCCACGACGGCCTGCAGATCAACCGCGACTGGATCGGCGTGGACGAGCTGGTCGGCTCGGCCGCGCGCCGCCTGCAGCGCTATCAGCCGGATGTGCGGCTGAAGCTGGATATTCCCGCTGAACTGGCGCCGATCTGGGTGCATCCGGCGCTGGTCGAGCAGGCCGTGTTCAACGTGATGGAGAACGCGGCCAAGTTCTCCCCGCCCGGCGCGGCGGTGGAGGTACAGGCGCGGCTGGTCGAGGGTGAGCTGCGCATCGACGTGCTCGATGCCGGCCCCGGTATTCCCGACGACGAGCGGGCACGGATCTTCGACATGTTCTACAGCGTGGAGCGGGGCGACCGCGGTCGGCACGGCACCGGGCTGGGCCTGACCATCTGCCAGGGCATGATCGGCGCGCATGGCGGCAGCGTGCAGGCGCTGCCCGGCCGCGACGGACGCGGTACCCTGATCCGCATCACGCTGCCCCTGCTGCACCCCCACCCTGCCGATGACACCGATGATTCCTGAGGCTTCCCACGGCGTGCCCCCGGCGCGCGTGCTGGTGATCGACGATGAAGCGCAGATCCGGCGCTTCCTGGAGATCAGCCTGCGCGCGCAGGGCTACCGCGTGTCCCAGGCCGCGACCGGCCAGGCCGGGCTGGAAGCGCTGGTCGGCGAGGGGGCGGACCTGGTGATCCTGGATATCGGCCTGCCCGACATGGAAGGCCATGACGTGCTGGGCGAGCTGCGTCAGTGGAGCCAGGTGCCGGTGATCATGTTGACCGTGCGTGCGAGCGAGACCGAGAAGGTGCGGGCGCTGGATGCCGGTGCGAACGACTACGTGACCAAGCCGTTCGGCACGCAGGAACTGATGGCGCGTGTGCGTGCACTGCTGCGCTCGCGCACGGTCTCCAGTGAGGGCGTGCTGCCGCAGTTCGATGATGGGCACCTGCATATCGACCTGGTACGGCGCGAAGTACATCTGGACGGTACGCCGGTGGCGCTGACACGCAAGGAGTACGCGCTGTTGTCACTGTTGCTGCGCAATGCCGGGCGCGTGGTGACGCAGCCGCAGATCCTGCAGGAGATCTGGGGGCCGACGCATCAGCACGACACGCATTACCTGCGGATTCTGGTCGGCAAGCTGCGCCACAAGCTCGGCGATTCGGCGCTGGATTCGCGCTATCTGTTCACCGAGCCGGGCGTGGGCCTGCGGTTCAAGGGGTAGGTACCGACCGTTGGTCGGTACCCACGCCGATCAGAAGCCCAGGTCCACACCGGGCAGCAGCGGTTGCAGCTGCGCGCGGAACAGGGCCTTGATGCGCTCCAGCGCTGCCTCGTCATCGGCCTCGAAACGCAGCACCAGCACCGGCGTCGTGTTGGACGCGCGCACCAGTCCCCAGCCATCGGGGAAATCGGCACGCAGGCCGTCGATGGTGGACAGGCGCGCACCGGCGAACGGCGAGTCCTCCACCTGCACCGAGGACACGAACAGCGACACCAGCGCGTGCGGGGTACCCGCATCGACCGGCACTTTCAGCTCCGGAGTGGAGACGCTGTCAGGCAGTTCGTCCAATACCTCCGAGGGGCTCTCTTCGCGCTGGGCCAGGATCTCCAGCAGGCGCGCGGCGGCGTACAGGCCATCGTCGAAGCCGAACCAGCGTTCCTTGAAGAAGAAGTGCCCGCTCATCTCGCCCGCCAGCTCGGCGTCGGTTTCGCGCATCTTCGCCTTCATCAGCGAATGGCCGGTCTTCCACATCAGCGGGCTGCCACCGTTGCGCAGCACGTAGTCGGAGAGCTTGCCGCTGCACTTCACGTCGTAGATCACCAGCGCGCCCGGATTGCGCATCAGCACATCGGCGGCGAACAGCATCAGCAGGCGATCGGCGTAGATGATCCTGCCTTCGCGGGTGACCACGCCGAGACGGTCGCCGTCGCCATCGAAGGCCAGGCCGATATCCGCATCGAAGCGCTTCACGGTCTGGATCAGGTCTTCCAGGTTGTGCGGATCGCTCGGGTCCGGATGGTGGTTCGGGAAGGTGCCGTCCACATCGCAGTACAGCGGAATGACCTCGGCACCGATCGCTTCCAGCAGCGGCTGGGCAAGTTCGCCGGCGACACCATTGCCAGCGTCGGCGACCACTTTGAGCGGACGATCCAGCTGCACGTCATCGGCGATGCGCTGGATGTAATCGGCATTGACCTCGCGGGTCTGGAAACTGCCCGGCTCGGGCGCCACGTGCAGCTGGCCATCGCGGATGCGGTGGTACAGCTCGGTGATCGCATCGCCGGACAGCGTTTCGCCGCCGACCACGATCTTGAATCCGTTGTAGTCCGGCGGGTTGTGGCTGCCGGTCACCGCCACGCAGCTTCCCGCGCGCAGGTGGTAGCTGGCGAAGTACACCACAGGCGTCGGCGCCAGGCCGATATCGGTGACGTTGCAGCCGGCGCGGCGCAGGCCTTCGATCAGACCGGCGGTGAGCTCAGGACCGGAGAGGCGTCCATCGCGGCCCACCACGATGTCGCGCAGGCCCTGGACCTGCAGCACCGAGCCGATCGCCTGGCCGATCAGGGCGGCGACCTTGGGGGTCAGCTCGCGGCCGACGATGCCGCGGATGTCGTAGGCGCGGAAGATCTCGGCCGCGACGGTCTCGCCCGGCACGGACGGCGGCGGCGAGGTCGCTGCTGTCTCGTCGTTGCTTTCGAGGGCGGCCACCGCGAGCGGTACCTGGGCCAGACTTTCACTCAAGGTGGGGCCGGCGTCGGCACCACTGTCGGCAGCACCACGGCGACGCGGCAACGGCACCTTGCCTTTGCCCAGCAGCAGCAGCACGGCAATCAACAGCAGCAACACGGCCACGATCGCACTGGAGATCGCGCCCAGTCCCAGCGGACCCGGCTCGATGTCCGGCACCGCGGCCGACAGGCGCAGTCCGCTGCGGCCGATCGGGCGCGCCAGTGCTTCAGCACCACCGGACAGCCCGCGGCTGCCCTGTTCGACGACGTTGTGGCTGCCCTGGCGAAGCGCGAGATAACCATCACCCGGCACGGCGACCTGGTCGAATATGCCGGTCAAGCGCAGCAGCGGCTGGCGCACGTAGACCACGGCCTCCCCCTGCGGGCCAAGCTCCACCGCCGCGGCCAGGCCGAGGCGCTGTCCGCCGGCATCGCGCACCACGCGACCGACAGGTTTGTCATCGGCGATGGCCGCCTCGAGCAGGGCCAGGCGCGAATAACCGAAGGCCTTCGGATCGGCGTAGGCCGCATCGAGATCGGCGGTGAGGATCTGGACGTCTTCCACGCCCGGCCAGCCTTCGCGGATGGCGACAGCGGCACCTTGTGCATTGCCGCTGGCCAGTGCAGTGGCAACGCGCTCGGTCTTGAGCATCTTGCCGAGCTTGCCGAGCTGACCGGTCAGCGCCGTCTGCAGGCCTTCGACCACGCGGTCGCGCGACTGCTCCAGCGCGTCACCGACCGCAGCCTGGCGCCATTGGCGCACGCCGCTCCAACCGAACCAGATCGCCAACAGCACCAGCAGCACGGCCAACAGGGGCACCGAGCGCCCTGTCGTCAACCGCGGCCGTCCTTCCGCCTTCGCCTTGCTCATGAAGCTCCCCTGTCAGCGCACCCCGGTATGGCCGAATCCACCCGTTCCCCTGGCGCTGTCGGTGAAAGTATCCACTACCTGAAGGGCCACGCGTGCAATCGGCAGCACGACCAGCTGGGCGATGCGGTCGCCGGGCTGAAGGGTGAAGGGTTCGCGCCCGCGATTCCAGGCGCTGATCAGCAGCGGACCCTGGTAATCGGCGTCGATCAGGCCGGTGCCGTTGCCCAGCACGATGCCGTGGCGGTGGCCCAGGCCGGAGCGCGGCAGCACCACGGCGGCCAGGTTCGGGTCGGCGATATGGATGGCGATGCCGCTGGGGATCAGCGCGGTGTCGCCTGGCTGCAGGGTGAGTTCGGTCTCCAGCGCCGCGCGCAGATCGAGGCCGGCGCTGTGCTCGGTGGCGTAGGCCGGCAGCGGCCATTCGTCGCCGAAACGCGGGTCGAGCAGCTTGACCTGCAACGGCTGCAGGGAGGAATCGATGGTCATGCGTGCAACCTCTGGGCAATCAGGGACAACAGTTGTTCGGCCAACACAGCCTTGGAGGTGCCGGGGAACACCTGTTCGCCGCCCTGCCAGTAGGCCGTGGCGGCGTTTTCATCACTCTCGAAACCGCCGGTGCTGATCCCGACCTGGTTGGCGATCACCAGGTCCAGGCGCTTGTCCACCAGCTTGCCGCGCGCGTATTTCTCCACATCGTGGGTTTCGGCGGCGAAGCCGACCACCAGCTTGAGCGCGTTGGTCTGCGTGGCCACCTCGGCCAGGATGTCCGGGGTGCGCACCAGCTCCAGCGTCAGGCTCTGGGTGTCGGCGGTCTTCTTGAGTTTCTGCGGAGCGACCTGGCGCGGCGTGTAATCGGACACCGCGGCCGCACCGATGTAGATGTCGGCGGGCAGTGCGCCGAGCACGGCTTCGCGCATCTGTGCGGCCGAGCGCACATCGATCCGCTGCACCCCGGCGGGCGTGGCCAGCTGGACCGGGCCACTGACCAGCACCACCTGCGCGCCCAGGCGGGCGGCCGCGGCGGCCAGGGCATAGCCCATCTTGCCGCTGCTGCGGTTGCCGACGTAGCGCACCGGGTCGATATCTTCATAGGTGGGGCCGGCGCTGATCAGCACGCGCAGACCCTTCAGTTCACTGCTCGCCGGTGGCTCGGCGGGGGCCGGCGCGTGCAGCCGGGCCAGCGCGGCCACGATCGCGTGCGCTTCGGTGAGCCGACCGGGGCCGGACTCGCCTTCGGCCAGCGGCCCGTCTTCCGGCCCGATCACCTGGGCGCCGCGCTCGCGAAGCAGGTCGATATTGGCCTGGGTCGCCGGGTGCAGCCACATGCGGTGGTTCATCGCCGGGCACACGGTCAGCGGCGCGGTGGTGGCCAGGCACAGGGTGGTGACCAGATCATCGGCGTGGCCGTTGGCCAGGCGCGCGAGCAGATCAGCTGTGGCCGGCGCGACCACGATGCGATCGGCCCAGCGGGCCAGCTCGATGTGGCCCATGGCCTGCTCGGCCGCGCTGTCCCACAGGGTGGTGCGGGTCGGCTGGCCGGACAGCGCCTGGAAGCTCAGCGGGGTGACGAACTGCTGGGCCCCGGCGGTCATCGCGACCTGCACCTGGGCCCCGGCATCGCGCAGGCGGCGCACCAGTTCCAGCGACTTGTAGGCAGCGATCCCGCCACCAACGCACAACAACAGCTTCTGGCCTTCCAACGGGCGCGCGGCCGCCGGAGAAGCCTGGGGGGAGTCAGCCACCTTGGGTGTTCCTGTCGAACCGAGGCGATTAGCTTACCCGATGGTCCGTAAGCCGCCTGATGCGCCAGCGGCATAAGCAGGCAGATTTTCGTCATAAGCGACCGCCCAACTTGGCACGATGCCCTGCATTTACCCACACGATGCCACCCGGTTCACCGATGGTGGCCCGCTCGGCACCGAGGGAGACTGGCGCCATGTCGATCCGAGACTGGCCCAGTGCCGAGCGTCCCCGCGAAAAGCTGCTTGCCCAAGGCGCCGGCGCGCTGTCCGATGCCGAGCTGCTGGCGATCTTCCTGGGGTCCGGCCTGCGCGGCCGCGACGCGGTCGAAACCGCCCGCGACCTGCTGCAGGCCCACGGCCCCCTGCGCAACCTGCTCGACCTCCCGGCCGCCGCGTTGGCGGCCCTGCCCGGCCTTGGGCCGGCGCGCAGCTGCAAGCTGGTGGCCGGGCTGGAGCTGGCGCATCGTCATCTGGCGGCCGAGCTGGCCCGCGGCGAGAGCCTGCGCGACCCGGCCGCCGCCGGGCGCTATTTCAAGCAGCGGCTGCGCGCCCGGCCCAACGAGGTCTTTGCCGCACTGTTCCTGGACAACCAGCACCGCACACTGGCCTGCGAGGAGCTGTTCAGCGGCACGGTGGATGCTGCAGCGGTCTACCCACGCGAAGTGGTCCGCCGCGCCCTGCTGCACAACGCGGCCGCGGTGATCGTCAGCCACAACCACCCTTCCGGCAGTGCCGAACCCTCGCTGGAGGACCGCCGGATCACCACGCTGCTGCAGCAGGCCTTGGCCTTGGTGGATATCCGCCTGCTCGACCATGTCGTGATCGGCGACGGAGCCCCGGTATCGATGGCCGCGCGCGGCTGGATGGGCGCGGGGACGGCCTGATCCGGTACGCCAAGCGCCCCGCTCGGCCCCGGTTCAATGGATCGGGGTGGCTTCTGGGCTAAAATTGCCGATTCCGCCGCTCCAGTCCCAAAGCAGGCCTTGTGAAAAATCTCCTCCGCGCCCTGATCAGCCAAGGCATCGAAGCCTTGCGCGCCAACGGCACTCTGCCGGCCGATACCCTGACCCCGGAATTCGTGGTCGAACGCCCGAAGACCCGTGAGCACGGCGATTTCGCCACCAATGCCGCGATGCTGCTGGCCAAGCCGGCGCGCAGCAACCCGCGCGCCCTGGCCCAGGCGCTGCTCGATGCGCTGCCCAAGAGCAATGATGTGCTGCGCGTCGAGATCGCCGGTCCGGGCTTCATCAATTTCCACCTCGCCCCCAGCGCTTACCAGCGCGAAGCGGCCGGCGTGCTCAAGGAAGGCGCCGATTACGGCCACAACCTGAGCGGCAACGGCCGTACCGTGGGCGTGGAATACGTGTCGGCCAACCCGACCGGTCCGCTGCATGTCGGCCACGGCCGCGCGGCGGCGATCGGTGACTGCCTGGCGCGCCTGCTGGAAGTGAACGGCTGGAACGCCAAGCGCGAGTTCTACTACAACGACGCCGGCGTGCAGATCGAGAACCTGGCGCTGTCCACCCAGGCGCGTGCGAAGGGCCTCAAGCCGGACGACGCCGGCTGGCCGGAAGCCGGCTATCGCGGCGATTACATCGAGGATGTGGCCAAGGAGTACCTGGCCGGCGCCACGGTGGAGCTGGAAGGCCACGCGGTGGTCGGCGAGCGCGACCCGGACAACCTCGATGCGATCCGTCGCTTCGCGGTGGCTTACCTGCGCAACGAGCAGAACCAGGATCTGGCCGCGTTCGGCGTGGATTTCGACATCTACTTCCTGGAAAGCTCGCTGTACAAGGACGGCAAGGTCGAAGAGACCGTCGCCCAGCTCAACGCGGCCGGCCATACGTATGAGGAAGGCGGCGCGCTGTGGCTGCGCTCGACCGACTTCGGTGACGACAAGGACCGCGTGATGCGCAAGTCCGACGGCACCTATACCTACTTCCTGCCGGATGTGGCCTATCACCTGAGCAAGTGGCAGCGCGGCTACGAGCGCGCGATCACCGAGCTGGGCGCCGACCACCACGGTTCGCTGGCGCGTGTGCGTGCCGGCCTGCAGGCGCTGGACGTCGGCATCCCGAAGGGCTGGCCGGAATACGTGCTGCACCAGATGGTGACGGTGATGCGCGGCGGCGAGGAAGTGAAACTCTCCAAGCGTGCCGGCAGCTACCTGACCCTGCGCGACCTGATCGAAGAAGCCGGCCGCGATGCCACCCGCTGGTTCCTGATCGCGCGCAAGCCCGATTCGCAGCTGACCTTCGATATCGATCTGGCCCGCCAGCAGAGCAACGACAACCCGGTGTTCTACGTGCAGTACGCGCACGCCCGGGTGTGCAGCCTGCTGCGCCAGGCGCAGGAGAAGAAGCTGAGCTATACGCCAGCCGAAGGTCTGACCGGGCTGTCCTCGCTCGGCGATGAAGCGTCGCTGTGGCTGATGGTGGAAATGTCGCGCTTCCCGGAAGTCGTCGAAGCGGCCGGTCTGGCGCTGGAACCGCACCTGATCGCGCAGTACCTGCGTGAATTGGCGCACGCCTTCCACACGTGGTATCACGGCACGCAGGTACTGGTGGCCGACGAAAGCGAACGCAACGCCAAGCTGACGCTGGCCTGCGCCGCGCGCCAGGTCCTGGCCAATGGTCTGAACATCCTGGGCGTTTCCGCCCCGGAAAAAATGTAAGCAGTGGAGAAGCAGTAAATGGCAGCACGACGCGGCAAGAGCCAGGCACGGCGCAACAGCAACCAGGGCACCCCGGGATGGGTGTGGCTGGTCGCGGGTGTGGCGATTGCGGCCGTGGTGTTCCTGGCGGCACCGAACCTGTTCAAGA
The DNA here is from genome assembly GCF_003751305.1 of Stenotrophomonas rhizophila. Classification (GTDB taxonomy): domain Bacteria; phylum Pseudomonadota; class Gammaproteobacteria; order Xanthomonadales; family Xanthomonadaceae; genus Stenotrophomonas; species Stenotrophomonas rhizophila_B. Next base: position 400,350 of record NZ_RJKV01000003.1, on the reverse strand, counting down.
ACGACGGTGATGGCTTCCTGCGGGTCGGCCCGCAGCCGGACCCGAACGCCCAGCCGGCCCCGGTGAGCGACGCGGAGACCGACGTCGGCACCGAGCTGCCCAAGCCCGGCGCCGCCAAGCCTGCCGAACCGGCCAAGCCGGCGGCGACGCAGTACGACTTCTACACCCTGCTGCCCGGCAAGGAAGTGGAAATGTCCGATGCCGAGCTGGCCGCCAGCGCACGCGCCGAAGACCAGCGCCGCGCCAAGGCCGATGCGCAGCGCGCGCAGGCGGCGCTGGAAGGTCGTCCGTTGCCGCCGGCACCGGCGCCGACCAGCACCGCCGCGACCACGACGCCTGCGCCGGTCAGTACCGCTGCGTTGCCGGCGCCGGTGAATGAACGTCCGGCCGCCACGCCGGCACCGGCGGCATCGGCCCCGGCCACGGTGGCCACCGCGCCGAAACCGGATGCACCTGCGGCCACCGCGCCGGCTGCCGCTGCAGCCGCCGATCCGGCCGCAAGCAACGTGCGTTACATCCTGCAGGCCGGTGCGTTCGGTGCCTCCGGCGACGCCGAAGCGACCAAGGCCAAGCTGGCCATGATCGGCCTGGCCGCGCGGGTGGAATCGGCGCAGATCAACGGCAAGACGGTGTACCGCGTGCGCATGGGGCCGTATGGCAGCGCGGGCGAACTGGCCGAAGCCAAGCAGAAGCTGGATGGGACCGGGCTGCAGGCGATGGCGATCAAGGCGCAGTAGCCGCGCGCCCTTGCACTCCAAGGGGGCTGTTGCTCCAGATGCACCCCGAACGCCGACCCTTGGGTCGGCGTTCTTGTTTCAGGCAGCACCCCTCGCTGGCGACCACCTGGCAGTGCGCTATCGTCCACGCATGTCTTCCCGCCCCGATTCTGATGACCTTCCCGGCATTGCCGGTGCGACCGGTCGCTACCGCGAATGGGCGGCACCTGCGCCGCTGCAGGGCTGTTTCGGGCAGCTGTGGCGCAGCGATCTGCCGGTGGGCCATAGCGGCGAGGTTGCGGTGCTGCCCGATGGCTGCGTGGACATCCTGTGGCGCGATGGGCGGCTGTATGCGGTGGGCCCGGATGTGGTGGCCGCCCACCCGCAGTTGCTGCCCGGCGCGCAGGTGTTGGGCGCGCGCTTCCAGCCCGGCGCGGCGCGGGCGTGGCTGGGGGTGCCGCTGGACGAACTGGTGGGCACCGCCGTGGAGCTGGATGCGGTGCTGGGACCCCAGGCGCGGCAGCTGGCGGCGCGGTTGAATGACGTGGGCGATGGCGATGCGCGGCAGCGGGTGTTCGCGCAGGCGCTGGCGGGGCTGCCCCGCTCTACCGGTAGCCGCCACGCGGTGGCGGCGCGGGTGTTCGGGCAGGTGCGGGCCGGTGGCCATGATCTGGCCGCGATCGGTTCGGGGCTGCAGATAAGCACGCGCAGCCTGCGCCGGTTGTGCCATGAGCAGTTCGGCTATGGGCCGAAGATGCTGGAGCGGATTCTGCGGCTGCAGCGGTTCCTGGCGCTGGCCCGGGCGAGCCCGTGGGAGGGGCTGGCGGGGTTGGCGGCGGATGTGGGCTACGCCGACCAGTCGCACCTGAGCCGCGAGGTGCGGGCGTTGGCGGGGATCGGGGCGGCGGCGTTGTGCGCGCAGTGGCGCAGCTGACTGGCCGTTTTGTTCAAGACCGGCGCGGCCGCGGTGGCGATGCTGGGGCTCCTTTCAACGAGAAGCGTCCATGAGCACCGCACACGGCAACGATCGCCGCATCGACAACATCGAATTCAATGTCACCGACATCGCGCGCAGCAAGGCGTTCTACGGTGAGGTCTTCGGCTGGACATTCACCGATTACGGACCGGCCTACACCGAGTTCAGCGATGGACGCCTGACCGGTGGCTTCACCACCGGCGAAGCGGTGCAACCGGGTGGGCCCCTTGTGATCCTGTATGCCGATGACCTGGTCGCCACGCAGCAACGGCTGCAGGCGGCCGGCGTGGCAATCTGCCGGGCCGCGTTCGATTTCCCGGGCGGGCGTCGGTTTCATTTCCGCGATCCGGATGGGTATGAGCTGGCGGTGTGGACGGCCGCCTGAGGTAGAGCCGACCGTTGGTCGGCTGCCAGGATGCAGGTAGAGCCGACCGTTGGTCGGCTGCCGTCAGCGGTGGGTATGCGCCAAGGGCAGCCGACCAACGGTCGGCTCTACCGGTTTCGGGCGTGCGGCCGAGGTGTTGGCCCGTTCGGGTGTGTGGCCGAGGTGTTGGCCAGCGGTCCGGTTGGATCAGTCGCGCGCGACCTGGAACCCGGCGAACGACTGGCTGACCGGCATCACTTCGAGGCGATTGATGTTCAGGTGCGCAGGCAGCGAGGCGACCCAGAAGATCTGCTCGGCGATGTCATCGGCGGTCATCGGGTTGGCACCGGTGTAGAGCTTGTCCGAAGCGGCCTGGTCGCCATGGGTGCGGACCACGGTGAACTCGGTTTCGGCCATGCCCGGCTCGATCGTGGTCACGCGCACGCCGCTGCCGTGCAGGTCCGAGCGCAGGCCGAGCGAGAACTGGCTGACGAAGGCCTTGGTGCCGCCGTAGGCGTTGCCGCCCGGGTACGGATACACGCCGGCAACCGAGCTGATGTTGATGATCGCGCCCTTGCGTGCGACCAGTTGCGGCAACAGGCGATGGGTCAGCGTCACCAGGGCGGTGACGTTGGTGTCGATCATGGTGCGCCAGTCCTCCAGCGAGGCGCTCTGGGCCGGGGCGGTGCCCTGGGCCAGGCCGGCGTTGTTGACCAGCAGGTCGATGTCGGCGAAGCCGGCCGGCAGGGCGGCCAGGGCCGCTTCCATTGCCGCGCTGTCGCGCACGTCGAACACTGCGGCGTGCACGCGCTCGGGACCGTAGGCATCGACCAGCGGCTGCAGGCGCTCGGCACGGCGCCCGGTGGCGATCACGCGCCAGCCGGCCTGGGCGAAACGGTGGACAGCGGCGGCGCCAAAGCCGGAGGTGGCGCCGGTAATCAGAGCGGTACGGGTCATCGAGGTACTCCGTGGAGATCCCGGCCATTTTCGCACCGATGCCCGACCGGTGCAGAGCCGGGCGCTGCTCCGCAGCTCGGCGCTACGAGCCGTCGCGTCAGCGGATGCGGAACACCCGTGCCTTGGGCAGGTCTTCATCCACCTGCAGGAACCAGCGGCCGGCGATGCCCGGCACCACGACAATCTCGGGGTTGCTGCGCGCGGTCTTGAGCGTCATCTCGCCCTTGAGCACCTGCCACTGCTGGCCGTTGTCGAGGGTGAACACGGTGCCGGGGGCCCAGCCGTCCACCTGGCCGGTGACCTTGGCATTGATGGGGCCCTCGTCCAGCCCGGGGAACATGGGTGACGGCGTCGGCACACCCGGGCCTGCGGCGGGTGCCGCCGCGACGGCCACCGACGCCGGGGCCTCGGCCTCGGCCTGGCGCAGCAGGCGGTTCAGCGTCTGCAGCTGGGCCGGGGTCAGCCCGACCTCGGCCAGCGCCCGGGGATCCAGCCGCTGTTCCAGCGCCACATACGGAACCTGCGCCCCTGCCTGGCCCGCCAGCAACATGCCCACACACCCGAGTACCTGCCACCTGCGCATTGCCTGCTCCACTGCCTGTCGATGCCTGATCGCGGCACTGTGCTTCACTTTCATGGCAGCCAGATGACAGCGACCACCGGTCGCAGCCGGCCACGCGCCCGGCACGGGGTAAAATGGCCGCCAGCCGCGCAGCCGCGCCGGCGGTATTGGACGTCCCATGATCAACAACGATGTACTGCGCAGCATCCGCTACATGCTCGACCTCAGCGACGGCATGATCGCCGACACCTGTGCCCTGGCCGATCCGGCCTTCGTGATCGACAAGGCCGATGTGGCCGGCTGGCTGCGCAAGGAAGACGAAGAGGGTTTCGTGCCCTGCGACGACCGCACCCTGGCGCATTTCCTGGATGGCCTGATCGTGCATTTCCGTGGCCGCGACGAGAACCAGCCGGTGCGCCCGGTGGAAAAGCGCATCACCAACAACCTGGTGCTGAAGAAGCTGCGCGTCGCCTTCCAGCTGAAGGACGTGGACATGCACGAAGTGTTCGACGCCGCCGGTTTCTCGGTCTCCAAGCCGGAACTGTCCGCGCTGTTCCGTCAGCCGGACCACAAGAACTACCGCGCCTGCGGTGACCAGATGCTGCGCAATTTCCTCAAGGGCCTGACCCTGCGTGTGCGCGGCGCCTGAGTGAGGCCTTGGTGCGTGGCTCCGGTGCCGGGGCCACGTGCTGCAGTGCTGCTGACTCGGCTGCCTGAAATGGCTGGCCATCTGGATTCCAGATGCGTTGGATGAAGACGTTTCATTTCCCTCATCCGCCGATCGGGCGGACACTGGCGCCCCTTCTTTCCTGGAGCCCGTCATGACCCACGACGTGCCCTCGCCACTCAGCCGCTGGCAGGTCCTGCTGATGGCCTTCGCCACCGGTGTGGCCGTGGCCAGCAACTACTACGCGCAGCCGCTGCTGCACACCATCGCCGGGCAGTTCGGGGTGTCCTTCGCGCGTGCCGGGACGGTGGTGACCGTGGCCCAGCTGAGCTATGCGGCAGGCCTGATCCTGCTGGTGCCGCTGGGCGATCTGTTCGAACGGCGCCGGCTGATCGTGGTGATGTCGCTGCTGTCGGCGGCGGGGCTGGTGCTGAGCGCGCTCAGCCATCAGTTCGTCTGGCTGCTGGTGGGCACCGCGCTGACCGGGCTGTTCTCGGTGGTGGCACAGGTGCTGGTGCCGTTCGCGGCGACGCTGGCGCGACCGGAAGAGCTGGGCCAGGTTGTCGGCACGGTGATGAGCGGCCTGCTGCTCGGCATCCTGCTGGCACGCACCGTGGCCGGCGCGCTGTCCTCGCTGGGCGACTGGCGCACCGTGTACTGGATCGCCGCGGCCGCGCTGGTGCTGACCACGGGCATGTTGTATCGGCATCTGCCGCGCTTCCATCAGACCGCCGGGCTGGGCTATCTGCAGCTGCTGCGCTCGATCGGCACACTGTTCGCGCAGGAACCGGTGTTCCGCCTGCGCACGGTACTGGGCGCGTTGAGCTTTGCGATGTTCGCGATCTTCTGGACGCCGTTGGCGTTCCTGCTCGCGGCCGAACCGTATGGCTACAGCGATGCGACGATCGGTCTGTTCGGGCTGGTGGGTGCGGCCGGCACACTGGCCGCCGGTGTGGCCGGACGCATGGCCGACCGTGGCAAGGCCGCGTTGGCGACAACCGTGGCGCTGGTGCTGCTGGCCGCGTCGTGGCTGCCACTGGGTTTCTCCACGCACTCGCTGATCGCACTGGTGCTGGGCGTGATCGTGCTCGATCTGGCTGCGCAGCTGTTGCATGTGAGCAACCAGAACGTGGTGTATGCGCTGCGCCCGGAAGCACGCAACCGGCTCAATGCCGGCTACATGACCGGCTATTTCATCGGTGGCTCGCTGGGCTCACTGGTCTCGGCGCAGGTCTTTGATCGCTTTGGCTGGACCGGTGTGTGCGTCACCGGTGCGGGCGTTGCGCTGGTGGCGATGGCGGTGTGGGCTGTGGCGGTGGTGGCGGAGAAGCGTGTGGCTCGGTAGAGCCGACCGTTGGTCGGCTGCAGTTGCGCGATGGCTGGGGCAGCCGACCAACGGTCGGCTCTACCCGGGTTGGCGCTACGTTAGAAGGCGGTCTGCAGCCCGACCTCGACGCGCGATCCCGCATTGCCCGGAAACAACTGTTTCGCGGCACCGTCGGTGTCGTGCCCGGTCACCCGCAGCTCCCACGGCCCGTGCACACGCCACACCACGCTGAGCTGGCCGTGCAGATAATCATCGGCCTGCGCGCCGTTCAGCCAGTAATGGCCTACCGCGCCCTCGACACGCCACTGCCCGCCCAGCGGCAGACGCGCACCGAGCTGCGCATAGGTGCCGCTGTGGCCGCCGGCCAGCGCGTTGTCGGAGACGCCGACCTGCAGCCAGGCGCGTTGCCGCCAGGTCACCGTGCCGTTGAGCTCGGTCCAGTCCAGATCGACGGTGGTCGAGGGATAGAGGTAGCGGGTCAGGTTGACGTCCACGCTCCAGTCCGGCGCCACCGCACTGCTCCAGCCGGCGACGAGATCGAATTCGCTGCGCGCGCCGTTGTCCGGGCGGAACGAGACGCCCGAGCCCCACGCCGAGGCATACCAGCCGTTGGCCGTACTGAGCTTCACGCCGGCCTGCGCGGCCGGATCGCCGTCGCTCTGGGAGCTGCCGCGCCAGATGTAATCCGAGGTCAGCGTTACGTTGCCCTCCACCGCGGCCGCTGCCGCACCACTCATGACCAGCCCCGCCAGCACCGCGCCGCAGCGCAGGCGCTGTTTCCACTGTTGATCCACCACGTGTCCCACTCCAGATGACGGCCGCGCCGTCGAGAGCGACAGTCTCCCCAGGTGGGCCGTAAAGCCGCCATGGCCTACCCGCGCGATCGGCGCAACGTTTCTGTAAATCCTGCGTCAGGGTGGTGCCCGGAGGTGCGCGGTATCATGGCCACTCTGACCTGTTGCGAGTAATGGCGTGGACGCGATCCTGACCCCGGTATCGATTGGCGAGCTGATCGACAAGATCACCATCCTGGAAATCAAGGCCGAACGCATCGCCGATGCGGGCAAGAACGCCAACGTCCGCAAGGAACTCGATGGCCTGTGGCCGCTGTGGCAGCAGCAGGTAAGCGCTCAGCCCGGGCTGGATGCGCTGAAGACGCAGCTCAAGGCAATCAACGAGCGCATGTGGGAGATCCAGGATCAGCTGCGCGACAAGGAAGCGGCGCAGGTGTTCGACGATGCCTTCATCCAGCTGGCGCGCGGTGTCTATGGCACCAATGGCGAGCGGGTCAAAGTGAAGAACGAAATCAACCGCATCGCCGGCTCGCAGCTGGTCGAAGAAAAGCAGTACCAGGGCGAATAAGCCCGCCGGTACGCGCCGGGCTCAGTGCCCGGTCGCGGCCATGAAGCGTTCGCGGTCCTGCTGGGTGCGCCGGCGGATTTCAGCCAGCGCTTCATTCTCGGTAGCTTCCAGCATCGATTCGAACAGCCGCTGGAAGTGGTTGCGCATGGCCGACCGCGCCGCTGCCGGGTCGCGCTGGCGCAGTGCATCCAGAATCCGGGTGTGTTCCTCGTCGCGGGTGTCATCGTCGTTGTGGCAGACGTTGGCGTAGACCTGCTTGACCCGCGGCAGCTCGTTGCGCATCCGCCAGATCAGCTGCACGCAGTGCTCCACCACCGGGTTGCCGGCGATCCGCGCGATCGACAGGTGGAACTGCCGATCCGCCTCGCTGGCCGCCGCCTCGCCCGAATTCGGATCGACCATGGCCGCGATCAGGCCGGCCAGATCCTCCAGTTCGGCATCGGTGATGCGGCTGGCCGCCATCGCGGCCGCCTCGGCCTCGATCACCGCACGCGCCGCGGTCAGGTCGAACGCCGAGACGTCGGGCAGTGCGCCCGGCGCCTGCGACGGCTTGGCCTTCACGTACACGCCGGAGCCGGTCTTGATGGTGATCAGGCCCTGCGCTTCCAGCGCGATTTCCGCCTCGCGCACCGTCACCCGGCTCACGCCCAGGCGTTCGGCCAGGTCGCGTTCGCCCGGCAGGCGCGAGCCCGGCGGGAATTCGCCCTTCTCGATCAGCGCGACGATTTCGGCAGCAATGGACTGGTACAGACGGGGTTCGGACATCATCAAAGGCCTGGCTGACAGGTGGCTGGGGACCGACACGCGACCGCGCCTTGAGAGAGCGGCGCGGTCGGAAAAACCGCGCCACTGACCTCAGAAGCGGTAGCGCACCCCCAGATAATACCGCCGCCCGTACGTGGTGTACTCGCGGAAGCTGCCGAGGATGGGCATATCCGACACCCGCGGCTCATCGGTGAGGTTGCTGGCCGACAGCGACAACGACAAGTGCTTGTTCACTTTGTAGGTGGCGCGGAAGTCCAGCGAGCCATTGTCACGCACATAGCGGTTCTGCGACGGGTCGCCGACAAACTGCTGGTAATAGTCGGAGCGGTACTTGTAGATCGCCTGCAGATCGAGCTTGCCCAGGCCCCAGTACACCTGCGCCGAGGCCACATGCTTGGACAGACCGAAGATATTGGCCGGCTCGACGATGCCCGGGGTCACCACGCCGGTGGCCGGGTCGGTGGACTCGCCCAGGCGCAGGTCTTCGGTCTTGAAGTTGGAATCGGCGTAGTTGTAGCTGGCCTTCACGCCCAGCCCGGAGAAGATCCCCGGCAGGTAGGAGAAGCTGTGCGAGGCGGTGAACTCCACGCCGAACAGATCGCTCTTCTGGTCGCTGGTGGCCAGCTGCTCCACCGGCACGGTCACGCTCTGACCATCGATATCGAAGGTCTCGTTGACGATCACCGGCATCGAGCCGCCGTTGAACTGCTTGTAGTACAGCGCACCGGACAGCATGGTGTCTTCGTTGGCGTACCACTCCAGCGAGAGATCGCCATTCCATGACATCAACGGTTTGGCGCGCGGGTTGCCGGTGGCGGTGATGCTGCGCAGTGCATCGCCCACGCTGTTGAACTCGGTATCCACCTCGCCCAGGTTGAAGGTGCGGCCATAGCCTTCAGCGGCCAGATCCGGACGCGACATCGCCCGATAGGCGCCGACGCGAAGCAGCAGGTCCGGGCGCAGTTCGAAGGCGGCGTTGAAGCTGGGCAGCCATTCGGTATTGCTGGACTTGAGCACCTGCGAGGTGAAATCGCCGGTCGGCTCCAGGGTCACGGTGCCGTCGGGATTGTTGATCACATCCAGACCGCTGCGCAGGCCGACCGAGCGTACCTCGGTCCGCACGCCACGCACGCCGATGTTGCCGGTCACCGGCAGGCCGAACCATTCGGCGCTGTAATCGCCCATCAGGTACAGCGCGCTGGTTTTCTCGGTGACATCGTTGTTGGCCGGGTTGCGCAGGTCCGCGCTCAGACCGGTGTCGTCGGCGCCGGTGAAGGCCTTGAACAGGCAGCGGCTGTCGAAGCTGGCCCACTGGTCGATGGTGTTGCCACTGGCATTGGCCAGGAAATCGTCCTGCGGGAAGGCCTGACGGCAGGCCTGGTTGGCAGCGCGGATCGCAGCGACATTGGTGGTGGTCACATCCACGGTGTCGGTGTAATCGGTGTAGGTCGCCTCGGAGCGGCGCAGGCCACCCTTGATCGCGGTGAAGAAGCCGCTTTCCGGGGTGAACGTGGCATCGAAGCGGCCGGCACGGATGGTGTGCTCGCGATGCTGCTGGCGACGACGCACCAGCGCCGAATCGGTGAAGTTGTCCGGGTTGTTCACATCGAACGCGGGATCAAGATAGATGCTCGGCACGTCACCGCTGTAGTCATAGGTGTAATCGACGTAGCGGGTGTTCTTGATGCCGCCGACCGGCCTGCCGTTGACGTCGGTGCGACCGGCGCGCAGCCGGGTGCTGCGTTCGATCTGATCGCGCTCGGTGTTGGAGTAGGACAGATCGGTGGACAGCGTCCACGCCGGGCTCGGCCGGAAGATCACGTTGAGCCCGCCGCCGGTGTATTCCTCCTGGCGCTCCAGGAAATTGCCGGTGGAATCGACCGTGGTGCTGCCGGTGTGGTGCAGCAGCGCGCCATCGTCGGTGACCACGCGGTTGTTGAGGTTGCGCATCATCGAGGACAGCGACAGATCCGAGCGGTCTTCGGTGTAATCGCGCTTGGAGTGCTGGTAATCCAGGTTCACTTCCACCGTATCGCTGGGCCGCCACTGCAGCGCGGCGAACTGCGAATCGCGTTTGTCGTGCTCGATGAACTGGCGGTAGATGCGGCTGCTGGGCACCAGGTAATACGGCACGCCGTTGGCGACCTGGTTGCCATTGACCTGGGTGCAGTTGCGCGTCGCGCCGACCACTTCACGGCCATCGCAGGCCACCCAGGTGGAGCTGCTGGAGAACATCTCTTCCGGGTTGCTGCCTTCCAGCGCCTGCACACCGATGGAGACACCGAGCTTGCCGGCGTTGCCCATGTCGAACTGGTCGATGTAGCTGGCGGTACCGCGCCAGCCGACGCCGTCCTTGTCCTTCAGACGGTCATCGTAGTCCTGCCAGGTGCCCCGGCCATCGAGCTGGAACGTGCGTTTGCCGTACTCCAGTGGTTTGACCGTCTCCATGTTGATCGTGCCGGCCACGCCACCTTCGACGAAGTCGGCGCGCTGGGTCTTGTAGATCGCCACGGTGTTGATCAACTCGGACGGGAACTGGTTGAAGTTCACCGAGCGGTCGCCACTGCCATTGGTGGCCTCGCGGCCATTGAAGGTGGACGAACCGAGGAACGGCCCCAGGCCACGGATCGAGATTTCCGACGCACCGCCCTTCTCGCGGTGGGTGGAGGCACCGGTGATCGTTTCGATCGCTTCACCGATCGACAGCGCCGGCAGATCACCGATGTCGTCAGCGGCCAGCACATCGGAGACCACGGTCTCCTCGCGCTTCTTGTCGATCGAGGTCTGGATGGTGCCGCGGATGCCGGTCACCTGGACCTGATCCAGCGTGGTGGCTTGCCCCGGCGGCGAGGCGGGTGCTTCGGCATCCTGTGCGTGGGCCAGCGGCAGTGCCGCGGTGGCGCACAGGGCATAGAACAGCGCGCTGTGCAGCGCGGTGCGGCGGAGGCCTCGTGGTGAGGCCGTACGGCGGTCATGCAACATCGTGATCTCCCTCCCAGGATGGATCGTCCGATTACACGGATTCGATCCGGAAGATTCACGACTGATGAACCAATGTCAATGAATTGGTACTAAAGTCTACCCCTAACAACCGTCCAGACCACTTTGCATGGAATTAATGTGCGGACGCAGCAGAAAAATGCGCAGACCACATACCACATGCACCTAAAGTGGTATGCGATTGTGGTTGACGTGCGCGCCGGGCAACCTGTTAGGATCGTGTCTCGCGTCAGTCGCCACGGTTGATCTGGGAGGGTAAGCCCGTGACTTTGCAACACTCGCATGCGCCGTTGGCGCGGCGTCCCATGGCCAAGGCCTTGCTGTTGAGCCTGTCCCTGGCGGCATTCCCTGCCGTGGCGGCCGATTATCTGGTGCGCGACGCTGCTGCCTATGCCACCGCGGTACGCGCCCTCGCCCCCGGCGATACGGTGATCCTGGCGGACGGCGTCTGGCGCGACATGGACCTGCTTTTCCGGGGCACCGGCAAAATTGGTCAACCAATTAAGTTGACGGCGCAGACCCCCGGCAAGGTGATTCTCAGCGGCCAGTCCCAGCTGCGTCTGGCCGGTGAGCACCTGGAGGTCTCCAACCTTGTCTTCCGCGATGGTTGGGCGCCGGGTGGCGAAGTGGTGTCATTCCGGCGGTCCGCCAGTGAGTGGGCCAACCACAGCCGGGTGACCGGGATCGTCATCGACCGCTACAACAAACCGGACCGCCAGCAGTCCGATCACTGGGTGGCGCTGTACGGCCAGCACAACCGCTTCGACCACAACCAGCTGGTCGGCAAGACCAATGCGGGCACCACCCTGGTGGTGGTGCGCAACGCCACCAGCGGCCTGGACAACCAGCACCGCATCGACCACAACTGGTTCGGCCCGCGCCCCAACCTGGGCGCCAACGGCGGCGAGACGATGCGCATCGGCACCAGCCACGATTCGCAGTCCGATTCGCGCACCGTGGTGGAGAACAACTGGTTCGAGCAGTGCGATGGCGAGGTGGAGATCGTCTCCAACAAGTCCGGCGGCAACACCTACCGTGGCAACGTCTTCCAGGACTCGCGCGGCTCACTGGTGCTGCGCCACGGCCACGGCAACCGGGTCGAACGCAATGTGTTCCTCGGCCATGGCAAGGCGCATACCGGTGGCGTGCGCGTGATCAACCGCAACCAGACGGTGCGCGACAATTACTTCGAAGGCATCGCCGGCGACAACTTCGCTGCGGCGTTGAGTGTGATGGCCGGTACCCACGACGCGCCGTTGAACCGCTACGAGCAGATCGATCACGCGGTGATTGAACGCAACAGCTTCATCCAGGTCGGCACCCTGTTGCTGGGCGCGGGGCTGGATGAGGAGCGCAATGCGATGCCGGTGAACAGCCGCATCGCCGGCAACCTGTTCATCGGCGATGGGCACCGCGAGCTGCTGCGCACGCAGGGCGATCTCTCCGGCATCAGCTTCGCGGGCAATGTGCAGAGCCCTGCCGCGTCTGCCGGCTTCCCTGGCGGTGTCAGCGGCCAGACCCTGGCCCTGCAGCGCGCGGCCAACGGCCTGCTCTACCCCACCGCCGCCATCGATGCCGGTGCCCCGCGCGATCTGACCCCGATTGCCCGCGACCAGGTCGGCGTGGACTGGTACCCCAAGACCCTGCCGACCACCGCCTTGGACAGCGGCGCCGTGCGCAGGGTCGCACCGGGCGAGGACACTCTCACCGCCGCCGTGGCCGCCAGCGCCCCCGGCGACCGCCTGCAGCTGCAGCGCGGCCGCTACACCGTGAGCCAGGTGCTGGCGGTGGACCATCCGCTCAGCGTGGTCGGCCCCGCACGTGGCCAGGCCAGCGTGCAGTTCTCGCGGCCGAGCCTGTTCGAGATCGGCGCACGCGGTTCGCTGCGCCTGGCGCGGCTGGACATCGACGGCGCGCTCGCCCCGGATGCCGCCGGCAACGCGGTGATCCGCGTGCCGCCCGGCAGCCAGGCCTTCAACTACACGCTGCGCATCGAGGACAGCCGCGTGCACGGGCTGACCGCCAACAAGGCCTTCGATGTGATCGCCACCGGCAAGGGCAGCCTGGCCGCGCGGATCGCACTGGCCCACGTCACGGTGGAGGACATCACCGGCAGCGTGATCGCCGCGGCCGCGGAGACCGACGATCTGGGCACCTACAACGCCGAGCAGGTCGATCTGCTGGACTCCACGTTCCGCCGCATCGGCGGGCCGGTGGTGAACCTGTATCGCGGCGGCACCGACGAAAGCACGTTCGGTCCGGCGCTGCAGGTGCACGGCAACCAGTTCGAGCAGGCAGGGGTGGCCGATGACACCAGCCTGCGCCTGCATGGCGTGCAGTTCGCCAGCATCCGCGACAACCGCTTCGACCGCAGCGGCCGCATCCGTTTCAGCCATCGCGTCGGGGAACCGACCCTGCGCATGGGCGACAACCCGCTGACGGCCACCGCGCCGTTGCTGTCCGATACCCCTGTTGAGGCCCTGCCATGAATCACGCCCCGCCCCTGATGCTGCTGCTCGCCGCCACGCTTGGCGGGGCTTTGTTGCCCGCCGCGCAGGCCGCGCCCGCCGCCCGGCAGGCGCCCGCCGATGCCGCCACCGCGCCGGTGCTGGTCACCGCCGCGCAGTGGACGCAGATGCGTACCGAGGGTGGGCGATCACCACTGTTCGCCAAGGAACAGCAGCGTGCCGAACAGCGCGTGCGCGCGATGATGAAGGCCGGCATCGACGTGCCGGTGCCCAAGGACAAGGGCGGCGGTTACACGCACGAACAGCACAAGCGCAATTACCAGGCCATCCAGGCCGCCGGCGCGCTGTATCGGCTGACCGGTGACAAGGCCTATGCCACCTTCGCCCGCGACCTGCTGCTGGGCTACGCCAAGCTCTACCCGGGGCTGGGCGCGCACCCGCAGGGCCGCGGCCAGATTCCCGGCCGGCTGTTCTGGCAGACCCTCAACGATTCGGTCTGGCTGGTCAGCGCGGCGCAGGGCTACGACGCGATCCGCGACACGCTCAGTGACGCCGACCGCAAAACGATCGACGACAACGTATTCCGCGCGATGGCCGATTTCCTGTCCGGCACGCCGGAGAACTTCGACAAGATCCACAACCACGCCACCTGGGCTGTCGCTGCCGTCGGCATGACCGGCTACGTGCTGCGCGACACCAACTACGTCGACAAGGCCCTGCAGGGCAGCAAGCGCGATGGCAGTGCCGGCTTCCTGAAACAGGTGGATCAGCTGTTCTCGCCGGACGGGTATTACGAAGAAGGCCCGTACTACCAGCGCTATGCGCTGGCCCCGTTCATCCTGTTCGCCAACGCCATCGAGCGCAACGAACCGCAACGCGGCATCTTCAAGCGTCGCGACGGCGTGCTGCTCAAGGCGGTCGATGCGCTGGTGCAGAGCAGCTACGGCGGCTACTTCTTCCCGATCAACGACGCCATTCTCGACAAGGGGCTGGACACCGAGGAACTGGTGGCCGGCATCGATATCGCCTACGCGCAGACCGGTGATGCACGCCTGCTGTCCGTCGCCAGAACACAGAAGCGCGTGCTGCTCTCGCCCGAAGGCCTGCAGGTGGCCCAGGCGCTGGCGGAGAACAAGGCCAAGCCGTTTGGCTTCGTACCGACCCTGCTGCGCGATGGCCCGGACGGCACCGAAGGCGCACTGGCGATCCTGCGCATGGGCGGCGAGAACGGCCAGGCGCTGGTGATGAAGAACACCAAGCAGGGCATGGGTCACGGCCACTTCGACAAGCTCAACTGGTTGTTCTACGACAACGGCCAGCGCGTGGTGACCGATTACGGCGCGGCGCGCTTCCTCAACATCGAAGCGAAGGCCGGTGGCATCTACCTGCCGGAGAACAGCAGCTGGGCCCGGCAGACCATCGCGCACAACACGCTGGTGGTGAACGAACAGAGCCACTTCGGCGGCGACTGGAAGAAGGGCCAGCCACTGGCACCGACGCCGCTGCTGTTCGCGGCCAGCGACGACACCCAGATCGCCTCGGCACGGATGGAGGGCGCCTACGACGGGGTCAGCTTCACCCGTACCCAGGCGCTGCTCTCGCACCCCTCGCTCGGCGAGCCGGTGGTGCTGGATCTGCTGCGTGTCACCGGCAGCAAGGCCGCACGCTATGACCTGCCGCTGCACTTCAATGGCCACATCATGGACGTGGGCTTCAAGACGCAGTCCGCGGTCGCCGCACGTCCGGTGCTGGGCAAGGCCAACGGCTACCAGCATGTGTGGATCGATGCGGCCAGCGAGCCGACCAGCGACGCACGCAGCCTGACCTGGTTGCTGGACGGCCGCTTCTATACCTACCGGTTCGCCAGCACCGCGCCCTCGCGCGCCCTGATCGGCGAGAGCGGTGCGAATGATCCCTCGTTCAACCTGCGCCGTGAGCCGATGCTGCTGCAGCGGGTGGATGGGCAGGCTGCCACCACGTTCTACGGCGTGCTCGAACCGCACGGCCAGTACGACGGCACTGCCGAAACCGTGCGGGGCGCCAACAGCCGCATTGACCGCCTCACCCACTACCGCGGCAAGGATGCAGACGTGCTGGTGCTCGACCTGGCCGGCGGCAAGCAGCTCGCCGTGGGCATCGCCGATGACCCGGCCAAGGGCGGATCGCATGAAGTGAGCGGCGGCGGACACAGCTGGCGCTGGGACGGTGGCTGGAAGCGCTTCGATACCGGCACCCGCACCGGCAAGGACGGCAAATGAAGGTCACCACGCAGGCCCGCACCTATGTCCGTTGGCTGATCGTGGCGCTGATCGCCATTGCCACGGTGATCAACTACATCGACCGCAACGCCCTGGCCGTGATGTGGCCGCAGATCTCCAAGGACGTCGGCGCGACCAAGGAAGACTACGCGCTGCTGGTCACGGTATTCATGCTGTTCTATGCCGCCGGCCAGTTCGTGTTCGGCCGCCTGTTCGACATCATCGGTACGCGCCTGGGCTTCGCGCTGTCGATCGCGGTGTGGTCGATCTCGATCGCACTGCACTCGGTCACCCACTCCATCCTGTCCTTCAGCATCGTGCGCGCCATGCTCGGCATCAGCGAAGCCGGCGCGTGGCCGGGTGCGGTCAAGGCCAATGCCGAGTGGTTCCCGGCACGTGAGCGTGCGTTGGCACAGGGCGTGTTCAATGCGGGTGCTTCGATCGGCGCGATCGTGTCGGCACCGCTGATCGCCGTGCTGTTCCTGTGGCTGGGCTGGCGCGGCACCTTCATCCTGATCGGTGCGATCGGCTTCATCTGGCTGCTGCCGTGGCTGATCATCTACCGCGCCGGCCCGGACAAGCACCCGTGGGTGAGCGCGGCCGAGCGCGCGTTGATCCTGGATGCACCCACCGAACAACCAACCGTACCGGTCCCCGAGTACGTGCCCAGCATGCGCCAGCTGCTGGGCCATCGGCAGACCTGGGGCATCCTGATCTCGCGGTTCTTCCTGGACCCGATCTGGTGGCTGTTCGTGTCCTGGCTGCCGCTCTACCTGGCCGATACCTTCGGTTTCGACATCAAGCAGATCGGCATCTTCGCCTGGGTGCCGTATGTCGGCGCGATGATCGGCAGCCTCGGCGGCGGCTGGTTGTCCGGGCGCCTGATCGGCGCCGGCTGGAGCGTGGACAAGGCCCGCAAGGTGGTGATCACCCTGGGCGGCGCGATCATGGCCCCCGCGCTGCTGGGCGCGGTGCTGGCCACCGATCCGGTCTGGGCCGTGGTGACCATCGCCTTCGTACTGTTCGGCTTCCAGATCGCCATCGGCAACATCCAGACCCTGCCCGGCGACATCTTCAGCGGCAAATCAGTCGGCTCGGTCGCCGGCCTCGGCGGCATGGCCGCGGTGGCCGGCACGCTGATCACCACCTGGCTGGTGCCGGCGATGACCCACGAATCCTACGCACCCATTTTCATCCTGGTGGCGGCCCTGGTGCCGGCCTCCCTGCTGGCGCTGTGGCTGGTCACCGGTCGCGTGGAAAAACTCCACGGCCCGGTCGAGCGCCGCTGAGCCCTCTTCTTCCCTTTCCCCCAACGCATCACAGGAGTGTTTCATGACCCAATTCAAGGACAAGGTGGCGATCGTCACCGGTGGCGGCCGTGACATCGGCCGCGAGATCTCGCTCAAGCTGGCCGCGGCCGGTGCCAAGGTCTGCATCAACTACGCCAACGACGAAGCCAGCGCGCAGGAGACCCTCAAGCAGGTCGAAGCCGCCGGCGGCACCGCGATCGTGCATCGCGCCGATGTCACCGATGCCAAGGCCGTGGCGGCGATGGTCGCTGCAACCCAGGCCGCGTTCGGCCCGCAGATCGATGTACTGGTGAACGTCGCCGGTGGCATGGTCCAGCGCCGTCCGCTGGCCGAGATCGATGAGGCGTTCTTCCACAAGGTGATGGACCTCAACATGAGCTCGGTCTACCTGACCACGCATGCGGTGGTGCCGCACATGCCCGAAGGCGGCGCGATCGTGAACTTCGCCTCGCAGGCCGGGCGCGATGGCGGTGGCCCGGGTGCGGCGATCTACGCCACCGCCAAGGCCGCAGTGATGACCTTCACCCGCGCCATGGCCAAGGAACTGGGCCCGCGCGGCATCCGGGTCAATGCGCTGTGCTGCGGCATGATCGCCACCCGCTTCCATGACGAATTCACCAAGCCGGAAGTGCGCACCGCGGTGGCCGGCAACACCCCGCTGCGCCGCCAGGGCCGACCGCAGGAAGCCGCCGATACCGCGGTGTACCTGGCCTCGGATGCAGCCGGTTTCATCACCGGTGCCAACGTCGACGTCAACGGCGGCACCTACTTCTCCTGATTGACCCGCTGACCGCCTGGGAGGGCCGCCATGCTGCGCTGGATCACTGCATTCTCTCTTGCACTTGCCACCAGCGCCGCGGCGCTGCCCGCCCAGGCCCAGGTCTGGGTGCCGGCCTGGACCGCCTCGCCGGCGCCGGATCGTCTTGATGGCACCCCCGAGGCCCCGGTGCGGTTCGCGAACCAGACCGTGCGCCAGGACATGCGCCTGGCCAGTTCGGCACGCGCCCTGCGCTTCCGCATCAGCAATGAACTCGGCCAGGCCCCGCTGCATATCGGCGGGGCCTCGGCCCACCTCACCGGCACCGCCACCGCGGCCAAGCCGGTCACCTTCAATGGTCGCGGCGAGATCGTGGTGCCGGTCGGCGCCGCCCTGCTCAGCGATCCGGTCGCGATCACCGCGCCGGCGCTGGCCGACGTCTCGCTCACCGTGTATTTCCCGGATGCCACACGGCCGGCCGTGCGCCGCACCGCGCTGCGCATCGCCGATGGCCGCGCAGCCACCGTGGGCGACGCGGTCAAGCTCGCCTACCGCCAGAACGTGGTCTCCGCCGTGCTCGCCGAACGCGCCAGCAAGCCGGTGGTGGTGGTCGCCCTGGGCGACTCGATCACCGAAGGCGCCACTGCCACCCGCGGCAGCAATGGCGACTGGCCGGCGCTGCTGTCCGCCCGTCTGCAGCAGGCGTGCCCGGACCAGGTGGTGGTGGTCAACGCCGGCATCAGCGGCAACAAGGTGATGGATCACGGCCGCAGCCACAGCGCGTTGGCGCGGCTGGACCGCGATGTGATCGCACTGCCGAACGTGGACCGCGTGATCCTGTTCGAAGGCATCAACGACATCCGCCATGATGGCGGCGTCCCGCCCGTGGCCGGCCGCAACGCCGAGGACATGGTGCTGGGTTACCGGCAGATCGCCGAACGCCTGCACAGCAACGGCATCCGCCCGATTGCCGCCACGATCACGCCCTTCGGTGGTTCGGACCGCTACGAGCCGATCTCTGCCGCCACCCGCACCACGCTCAACACCTGGATGCGCGGCGGCCGCAGCGGCTTCGATGGGCTGATCGACTTCGACCAGATCCTGCGCGATCCGTCCAACCCGGAGCACCTGCCCGAGGAGATCACCCGCGACCACCTGCATCCCAACGACGAGGGCTACCGGCGCATGGCCGCGGGCATCGATCTGGCGCTGCTCGGGTGCCCGGCGCGATGAGTGGCCAGACCTTCGTGGTGGCACCAGACACCGGGCAGCGCTGGGACGCGCTGGCACTTGGGGAGGTGATGCTGCGCTTGGATCCCGGCGAAGGCCGGATCCGCAGCGCGCGCCAGTTCAACGTGTGGGAAGGCGGTGGCGAGTACAACGTCGCCCGCGGCCTGTGCAGCACCTTCGCCCATCGCACCGCGGTGCTCACTGCCCTGCCGCGCAACGAGCTGGGGCTGCTTGCCCAGCAGCTGATCCAGGGCGGCGGGGTGGATGCCAGCCAGATCGTGTGGCGCGACTACGATGGCATTGGCCGCAACACCCGGATGGGCCTGAACTTCACCGAGCGCGGCTTCGGGGTGCGTGCGCCGCTGGGTATGTCCGATCGCGCGTACTCGGCGGCCTCGCAGCTGCAGCCGGAGGCGTTCGACTGGGATGCGCTGTTCGGGCAGCACGGCGTGCGCTGGCTGCACACCGGCGGGATCTTCGCCGCGCTGTCCGAGCACAGCGCGCAGACCGCGATCACCGCGGTGCGGGCCGCGCGCCGGCACGGCGTGGCCGTCTCCTACGATCTCAACTACCGCGCCAGCCTCTGGAACAGCCATCCCGACCCGGATGCCGCGCGTCACGCCAACTGCGCCATCGCGGCCGAGTGCGACCTGTTGATCGGCGATGAGTATTCGTTCGCCGCATGCCTGGGCATGGACCTGAGCGATCTCGGTCGCCGCCACACGCCGATGGATGTCGGTCCGGCGGAGGCGGCCGCCGTGCGCGCGATGGCGCAGTTCCCGGCGTTGCAGGCGGTGGCGTTCACGCTGCGCGACGCCGCCAACGCTGCCCGCCACGGCTGGGCCGGTGCGCTGCGCACGCGCTCGCAGCTGTATGTCTCCGACGCACGCGAAGTGGATCTGCTCGACCGTGTCGGCGGCGGCGATGCCTTCGTGGCCGGCGTGGTGCATGCGCTGCTCAGCGGCAAGGGCGAGCAGGCGGCCGTGGATCTGGGCGCGGCACATGGCGCGCTGGCGATGTCCACGCCGGGCGACTACGCCATCACAAGCCTGGCCGAAGTAGAGGCCGTGGCGCGGGGAGATGGCGCCGCCGCACGACGCTGAGCGCCCTGCGCGCGAGGACTCAGTGCGCGATCGAGAGGTGTTCCAGGGCCTTGCGCGTAGAGAGCGTCAGCGGCGCGGGCAGTGTATCCGCGGTGAACCAACCCAGCCCGAGCAGTGCCTCGGGCTCCTGCACGGACGCGATCGCGGTGTCCTGCGCCCGCACCAGATACACCGGGGCGACCCAGTGCTGGCCAAGCGCCGGCTCGAAATGATCGACCACGCACAACAGACGCTCCACCGTCACGTGAAGGGCGGTCTCCTCTTCCACCTCGCGGATCACCGCGTGTTCGACGGTTTCCATCCAATCGACCTTGCCACCGGGCAACCCCCAATGCCCCTGCTCGGGCGGGCGCCCACGCTGGACCAGCAGGATCGCGCCATCGGCACGCTGGATGACGGCACCACAGCCGAGCCGAGGCTGCTGCAGATCGGTGGATGGGGACATCGGGCATCTCCATGAAAGTGACTCATTATCCCTCGGGCCCCGTGCCTGGATCGCGCCCACGAAAAAGGCCCGGCAATGCCGGGCCTTTTCTGCCACGCCGATCAGGCACGTGGCGATGCGGTCACGCTGGGATTACCAGCTGAAGCGCGGGCCGACCGACCATTCCTTGTCACCATGGCGATCCATCTTGATGTCGCCATTGATGCCCCAGTTCTGGTTCAACTTCACCTGGCCACCCAGGCGGCCGTAGAACTGGCCATCCGGATTGACGCCGTGCTTCTTGCTGTAATCCTCGTAGCCGGCCATGGCATAGACTTCGGCGTGCTGGCCGAACGCGGTACGGATACCGGCTTCAGCGCTGTAGCCGTTGAAATCCAGGCCTTCCTTCGGGTCGAACTTGTTGTAGGCAACGCGGCCCACGAAGTCGGTGCTGTTGCCGATTTCCTGGTTGTAGCCGACGCCGACGCGCCACTGGTCAACCTTGAAGTTGCCGATGTCGGTCTTCTGCTGGTTGTACTCACCGAAGGCGTGGAAGTTCGGCAGGAAGGCATAGGAACCCTTCACGCCCCAACCATCGGCCTTGCCGCCATCTGCGTCGGTCTTGACGTAGTCGGCTTCAGCGTAGTTGTAGGACAGGCCTTCAGCCGCCGAAGCGGTGAACGGGAGGGCGGCAGCCAGGGCCAGAGCAATCAACGAAGTCTTCATGGGGGTACACCTTTATGTCTTGGACTACTTGCACCCGGCATGGAGGCCGGACTGCATCGGGAATGTAAATTCTCCGTTATTCGACACAACCCCCCCTGAAGTTGACCGCGTCCACAAAAGTGAATTTTGGGGCGGCGTTCAGACGCGCTCTGGCATACGCGCGTGGCTTTTCTCAGGCGATGAAGGCGTGAATGCCCGTACGGCGCGGCGCTCACGTGGGCAACTGAAAAGGAGGGGCCAAGACCGCGCGCGCGAACCACGCACGGAAAGGACTCTGGTCACGACGGTGCCCTTGCGGGGCGTCACGCGCTGGGGAAGCCGCTCTTGGGGAGTAATCGGCTAACGCGTCCATCCTCCTGAATGCACCGGGGTCCGTGCCGCGAGGCATTGGACCGCAGGGCGCCGTGGGGCGTCCTGCCCGGCATCGCCATCATGTGTTGAATGCGTCAGATACAACATCAGGAAGTTCCTCTCTCTGACTCAGAGTTTTCTGACCCGGCCCCGGTCAGCGGCGTTCACCCCCTGCGAAGGGCCGCCGGCGCACTGTCGATTGGCCGCCCCCTGGTTCGTCGTATGTCTTGAAGACGCCCATTCCGGCGCGTCATCTGGAGCTTTGCCATGGCTTACATCGATGGTTTCGTACTGGCCGTCCCGACCGCGAACAAAGACGCCTTCCTCACGCACGCCCGCATGGGCGATGCGATCTGCATCGAGCATGGTGCGCTGCGCGTGGTGGAGTGTTGGGGCGATGACGTTCCGCACGGCAAGCAGACCGACTTCCATCGCGCGGTGGAGGCCAAGGAGGATGAAACGGTGCTGTTCTCCTGGATCGAATGGCCGGACAAGGCCACGCGCGATGCCGGCATGCAGAAGATGATGGAGGACCCGCGGATGAACCCGGAGAGCAACCCGATGCCGTTCGATGGCAAGCGGATGATCTACGGCGGCTTCGTGCCGGTGGTGGAACTCAAGGGCTGAGCAGTTCTGCTAGCGCTCAGCGCGGGTGGGCGGATTCGTCGTCGCTCTGGAATCCGCCGCCCGTGCCACTGCCACCACCGCCCATTCCCGCGCCACCGCCATCGGCTTTTCCACCGCCTCTGTCTGCCGCATCGCTCTTGCCTTTCGCACCCGCGGAGGGCCGCGCCGGGCCTTGGCGGGGGATGGCGACCGTGGTTGGAATCGGATCCAGGTCCAACGCCTGACGAATGAAATCGCGCAGCGACACCACCAGCTCGGCCGTGGGGACTGCGCGGCCCTGGGCCATCTCGTTGGCCGCATGCGCAGCCAGGCGCACCTGCTCATCCGTGCCCAGCAGCACAATGTCCGACAGGGCTGCTTCGACCGCATCACGGATCCGGCGCGCACGCTCGCCACCGCTCTCGGCCTCTGCGGGCAGATGCAGCGCATCGCCTTCTTCGCGTCCGTCGGGCAGCGCGCGGAAATCGCGGCGATGGCGTGGATCGACGTCGAGCGTACCGGTGAACGATCCGCCGAGGACTTTGTAAGCGGCGATCAGCGTGCGCAGACGCTCGTTGATCTGGCGGTTCTCACGTTCGCGGCGCTGCTGCATGGTCTGCATAACCAGCAGCCGGATGCCGACGCCGATCAGGGTGATGACCGCCAACCCGACCAGGGTGGAGAGCATGGCCTGCCAGGAGCTGAAATCGAGTCCGCGCATTGCGTCTTCCCGTGAACGTCTGCCGATCAGGTTAGCAAGGGACGCGGGGAGGTGATGGTGATGACAGGGTCCGGGAGCCTGATCGCACAGTGACGCGATGCGCTCGACCGGGGATGCCGACATGACAGCGGGCGGGCACAGGCCCACCCCACCATGCCGCTCCCGCCCTCAGGCAGGAGCAGCACGTTACAACTTACTTACTTGCGGGCGCGCTTGGCCGGTGCCTTGCGGGCAACCGGCTTGGCGGCCGCACGCTTGGCCGGGGCGGCCTTGCGGGCCGGGGCCTTCTTGGCCACAGCCTTCCTGGCGGTAGCAACCTTCTTGCCGACGGTCTTCTTGGCCGCTGCGGTCTTCTTGGTCACGGCCTTCTTGGCCGTGGCGACCTTCTTGCCAACCGACTTGCGGGCAACGGCGGTCTTCTTGCCGGCCACCTTCTTGGCGGTCGCGGTCTTCCTGGTCACGGCCTTCTTCGCGGTTGCCGACTTCTTGGCAACAGCCTTCTTGGCGGTGGCGACCTTCTTGCCGACGGTCTTCTTGGCGACAGCGGTCTTCTTGCCGGCGACCTTCTTGGCCGCTGCGGTCTTCTTGGTCACGGCCTTCTTGGCGGTCGCCGACTTCCTGGCAACAGCGGTCTTGGCAGCGGCGACCTTCTTGCCGACGGTCTTCTTGGCGGCCGCGGTCTTCTTAGTCACGGCCTTCTTGGCGGTCGCGGTCTTCTTGGCGACAGCCTTCTTGGCGGTGGCGACCTTCTTGGTCACGGTCTTCTTGGCGGCGGCGGCCTTCTTGGTCACGGCCTTCTTGGCGGTCGTGGCCTTCTTGCCGGCAGCTTTGGTGGTCTTGGTCACGACCTTTTCAGCGGCGGCCTTCTTCTTGGCAACCTGCTTCTTGATGGCGGTGGCTTCGGCCTTGGCGTTCTTCTTGGCCGCTTCCAGCTTCTGCTTGGCGGTAGCCAGGGTCTTGCCAACCGACTTGGCGGCCTTGTCAGCCTTCTTGGCGACGGTCTTCTCGACCTTGGTCACGGCCTTTTTGACCTTGGCGACCTGGGTGGTGGCAGCCTTGCGTGCGCGCTTGGCGGTCTTCTTCACCGAAGCGACTGCATCTTCCGCAACGTGTGCGATGGTCTCGCCCACATTGGTGGCGGTTTCTTTTGCATCTTCGACGGTCTGCGAGAGAACCGTGGTCACACCATTACCGTTGCTCATTGAGTGCCTCCTAAGGGGCCTGGTTAGTCAAATCGCTGGCGATGCTATACCGGCGCGGTCCATCGTGGAACGGTCTTGATGCGATGCTCGTGCCAAGCCGACAGTAGCACCCTCATCGGCGGCAGCAAGCAATGCACCGGTCGCGTGCACGAAACCCCTTGAAAACAGCAGTGGCGTTCCAGCACGTGGCACGCGCGATGTATCTCGATGCGCATGTTGGCTGCATGCAATGAGCCGATGATCGGTCGTCGCACTTGATCCATTCCCTGCCCTCGCAGCCGGCATTTGCGCTGGTTTCGATGACGTGGATGCGCCTTGCCGGTGCATGAGCCGGGTGCGCCTGGACGTTGCCAAGCACACCACGCCGCCCTCCTTCGCACCTCGCCACCGGCCCATATCGGCCCCGCCCTCCATGCCCAGGCAACGTCACCGGAAGACCGACGACGCCGCGAATTTCATCCCGGGTTTAGCCGGTTGCGGACACACTCATTCAGGTTGAATTACCGTATACGTGTTTTCCCTGCCCCCGCCCCCTCCGACACGGAACCGCCGGACCATGCGACCGCTCCCGACCCTGCTCACGCTCGCCCTCGCCGCTGCCTTCGGCGGGTTCACCGCCACGGCCATCAACGCGCACCTGGACAACCGTGCCGAAGCGGCGCCGGCCGCGTACACGATTCCCAGCGCGGCCGCGCTGCCCGCAGCGGTCGCCGGGCAACCTGTGCCCTCGCTGGCGCCGATGCTGGACCGTGTGATGCCGGCGGTGGTCAGCGTCAACACCAAGCAAGTGGTGCGCGTGCGCAACCCCTATTTCAACGACCCGTTCTTCCGCCGCCTGTTCCCGGAAGTGCCGCAGGAACGCATCAACGAATCGCTGGGCTCGGGGGTGATCATCGATGCCGCCGAGGGCCTGGTGCTGACCAACCATCACGTCATCGACAACGCCGACGACGTGCAGGTGACGCTGGCCGACGGGCGGACGGTGAAGGCTGAATTCATCGGCTCCGATGCCGATACCGATGTCGCGTTGATCCGCATTCCGACCGGCAACCTGACCGAGATCAAGCTCGGCGACAGCGCGCAGCTGCGCGTGGGCGACTTCGTGGTGGCGATCGGCAACCCGTTCGGTTTCAGCCAGACGGTCACCTCCGGCATCGTCTCGGCGGTGGGCCGCAGCGGCATCCGCGGGCTGGGCTACCAGAACTTCATCCAGACCGATGCCTCGATCAATCCGGGCAACTCCGGCGGCGCGCTGGTCAATCTGCAGGGCCAGCTGGTCGGCATCAATACCGCCAGTTTCAATCCGCAGGGCAGCATGGCCGGCAACATCGGCCTGGGCCTGGCGATCCCCTCCAACCTGGCGCGCGACGTGGTCGACCAGCTGGTCAAACACGGGGTGGTGGTGCGCGGCACGCTGGGCATCGAAAGCCAGAACCTGACCCAACAGATCGCGCAGGGCCTGGGCCTGACCGAGACACGCGGCGCGCTGGTCACCCGCGTGCTGTCCGGTTCCAGCGCAGCCGCTGCAGGACTGAAGCCGGGCGATGTGGTGGTGTCGGCCAACGGCCAGCGCGTGGACAGCGCGCAGGCGCTGCACAACGTGGAAGGTCTGCAGCCGGTCGGCAGTACGCTGACCCTGGACGTGCGCCGCGAGGGCAAGCCGCTGCAGATCAAGGCCACGCTGAAGGAGCAGGCGCGC
This sequence comes from Stenotrophomonas rhizophila, assembly GCF_003751305.1. Taxonomy (GTDB): domain Bacteria; phylum Pseudomonadota; class Gammaproteobacteria; order Xanthomonadales; family Xanthomonadaceae; genus Stenotrophomonas; species Stenotrophomonas rhizophila_B. Next base: position 374,799 of record NZ_RJKV01000003.1, on the reverse strand, counting down.
GCGGTCACCGGCGAGTCGCTGGACCCGCGCCTGGGCGGGGCCACGTTCGTCGATCTTCCCGAGTCGCTGCGCCAGGCCGGCGTCAGCGGCGTACTGGTCAGTGACGTCAAACGCGGCAGCCGCGCGGCAGCCTCCGGGCTTGCGCAGGGTGACGTGATCACCGCGGCAACGGCAGGTGAGTTTGCCGACCTCGCCAGCTGGCGCGCCAACTTCCAGCAGCGCCCCGCGCAACTGGTGGTAAGGATCATCCGAGGAAACAGCGGCGGTCAGCTGGTCATGCGCTGAACGCGCACGCAGCCGTAACGTCGCTTACACCCGGGCGGTGCTATTACCTTGTGTTCGTTGCCGTCGGATCGTCCGCGGTCACCTTCCCCATCGCACAGCAGGAGATACACGATGAGCCCCACCAATACCGAGAACCTGAAGGAACACCTGGGCGAAGCCGGCTCGCACCTGAAGTCGGCCGCCACCGCCGCAGGCGGCGCCATCAAGGGCGCCACCGGCGCTGCCGGTGATGAGCTGCGCCTCGGCAAGGCCAACGTCAAGGCCGAGCTGTCCGATACCGCGCTGTCCGGCCTGGCCGCTGCCGAGTTCGGTGGTGCCGCCGCCAAGGAACAGGTCGATGCACTGATGGACAAGGGCAAGGACCTGGTCGACAGCGCAGCCGAACTGATCCGTGAGCGTCCGCTGGCCTCCTTCGGCGTGGCCTTCGCGGCTGGCTGGATCATCGCCAAGCTGGCCCGCAGCGGCGGCGACAAGTAAGCATCGGCGTGAGCGATCAAGCCCAGTCGACCGCTCCCGGTGGCGCGGATACCCCGCCACCGGACAGCGGTGAGAAAGCACCACGCCTGGACGAGAGCATCCGCCAGGTCGGTGAGGCCGGCCGAGAGACCGTCGATTCGGCCAAGCACACGCTGCGCTCCCTGCGACGGTTGGCCTCGGCCGACTTCGCACTGGCGCGCAGCGCGTTTGGCCGGGCGCTGGCCTGGGCCGGCGTGGCGATCGTATTCGGCGCATCGGCCTGGTTGTTGCTGGCCGGTACGCTGATCGCCCTGATGCAGCGTTGGGGCCTGTCCTGGTTCCATTCGCTGCTGATCACCTCGATCGTCAGCCTGCTGGTCACCGGTTATGCGATGTGGCGGGTGTCGTTCTTCTTCCGTCATACCGGCATGCATGCCACGCGCCGCCAGTTGTCGCGGCTGGGGCTGTATGACGAGCCCAGCGATGAAGATCCGGATGCCGACGTCGATACCACAGGGGTGAAGCGATGAACTTCGAAGCCTTGCGGCAACGCGTCCAGCGCGCCGAGCTGGTGGTCGCGGTGCGGGTGGAGAAAACCCGCAGCAGCTGGTCCACCCTCAGCACCGTCTGGCGTACCGGATGGACACCGCTGCGCATCATCACCGTGGGTCTGGCCGGCGGCTTCCTGGCCGGCAAACTGGAACCGACCGGCCTCGGCGCGAAAGTACAGGGCGCACGGTGGTTGCAGATGATCGGCTCGGTGTCCAATCTCGTCGCCAGCACCCAGGCGGCGTTTGCCTCGATGCAGGCCAGCGAAGCGGCTGACACCGCCGAGCAGGCGGCGGACAAGGTGGATGACGCCGCCGATCAGGCGCCGCGTCAGGCGGCTCCGGCTCCCGCAGCAGCAACGCCGCGGCTCAGCCCGGAACGGCGTGCCGAATCGGCCTCGCCCCATCAGCCGCAGCCAGCCGAGGCGGCCACGGATATCTCCGAACGCTGATCGCAGTGCGCTCAGCCGTGTCTTCCGAAGGCCCTGCGGCGTCGCCGTGGGGCCTTTCCTGGTCTGCACGTCCCCCACACGCCACGCGCACCCGGCTTGCCCAATAATGACGCTCCTTTCCCGTGTGCGACCCGCATGAGCGTTCCGCTTCCTCCTTCCGCCGAAGCCGTCGTCGCACCGTCCCCGCCGCGTCCGCGCGCCCCGATGTCGCTCGTGGTCCTGGCCACGCTGGCCGTCGCGTTCACCTTGTGGGCGGCGCAGGATGTGGTGCTGCCGATCCTGCTGGCCATGTTCTTCGCGCTGGTCGGCAACCCGATCCTGCGGATGCTGCAGAAGATCTGGATCCCCCGTTTCCTCGGCGCGGTGCTGGTGCTTGGCGTGGGCTTGAGCGGCGCCGCCGCACTGGGCGTGCAGCTGGTGGGCCCGGCGATGGAGTGGGCCCAGGAGGCACCACAGCAGCTGCGCAAGGTCGCCCGCCAGGTGCAGAACCTGACCAAACCGGTGCAGCAGGCCAACCAGGCCGCCGAGAACTTCGCGCGCGTGGCCGGTGGCGAAGGCAGCCGCCGGGTACAGATCGTGCGCACCCAGATGGATGATCCGTACAAGGTACTGACCCGTGCGCCGCGGTTGGCTGCTTCGGTACTGGCGGTGGTGCTGTTGACCCTGTTCTTCATGATCTACGGGCAGAGCCTGCAGAAGCACGCCATCGCGTTGTTCCCCAGCCGCCAGCAGCAACGGTTCACCACCGACATCCTGCGTTCGATCGAACGCGAGGTCTCGCGGTATGTCCTGACCATCACGGTGATCAACACGCTGGTCGGCCTGGTGTTCTCCGGCATCCTGCTGCTGCTCGGCATCTCGCTGCAGGAGGCGCTGCTCTGGGGCACCGTGGCCGCGCTGCTGAACTTCGCGCCCTACGTGGGGCCGCTGATCGGCGTGGCGCTGATGCTGCTGATGGGGTTCGTGGAGTTCAGTGATCCCTTCAAGGCACTGCTGCCGGCAGCCTGCTATCTCGCGCTGCATACCATCGAGGGCCAGGTGGTGACACCGATCGTGCTCGGCCGGCAGATGGCGATCTCGCCGCTGATCCTGATCCTGGCGCTGATGGTGTTCGGCTGGCTGTGGGGCATGATCGGCCTGCTGCTGGCGGTGCCGCTGCTGGTCTGCATCAAGCTGGTGCTGGCGCGGCTGGATGGCACCCAGGGCTGGGCCAAGCTGCTGGAATAAGCGGTTCAGGACAAGGACACGGCTGGCCGCGCGATCCCCGGTGCTGCCAGAATACCGGCACCCTTTTTCGGATGGATCCCGGCCCTGATGTCTTCCTTCGCTACCCGTTGCCTCGCCCTCGCCGGCCTTGTCACTCTCGCTGCCCCGACGTTGGCCGCACCCCCGCCCAGCGCCGAGGTGGCCAGCCGCCAGCTGATCGAGGCGGTCACCTGCAAACGTCACCTGACGCCTGCGCAGTTCGCCGCGCTGGCGAAGGTGCTCAAGCCGACCGAGCTGCAGGCGTACGGCGAGCTGTCCGATGGCGAGTATGCGCTGACCACGCCGCTGCTCGTGCTGGGCCAGCCAGTGAACCGCCTGCACCTGTACGACGGTGCCAACGGCGAGGACAGCATCGACAGCTACACCGCCTACTTCAGCACAGCCGGTATCGAACAGATCGCAGCGCTGGCGAAGATTCCGCGCAACGAAGCCGGCGACTACACCCTGGAAGTGGGCCGCCACGACCTGAGCGTGCGGCAGGACGAGGGCCAGGCATCCATCGCCTGCTCCTACGACCTGCGCTGAAGCACCTCATCTCGGCGCCTGCGCGCACCATGAAAGCCCGCGCGCGCAGGCGTAGAATGGCGGGGTGAATTTCCCCGTCCAAGCCATCACCCTCGACCTCGACGACACCTTGTGGCCGTTCGCCCCCATCGGCGCCCGCATTGACCAGGTGTTGTACGAGTGGATGCTCCAGCACAGCCCCGCCACCGCCGCGATGTACCCGGTGGCGGCGATGCGAGAACTGCGCGAGCGCTCCTTCCATGACAACCCGCACCTGCACTACGACCTGAGCGCGCTGCGCCGGTTGACGCTGAGCGAGGCGCTGGAGAAAAGCGGCGCCGATCCGGCGCTGCTGGAGCCGGCCTACGAGGCGTTCTACGCCGCGCGCAACCAGGTGGAGTTCTACCCGGATGCGATGGAGGCGCTGGCCCGGATCGCCGCACGCGTGCCGGTCGCCGCCCTCAGCAACGGCAATGCCGACCTGCAGCGGATCGGCGTGTCACACCACTTCTCCTTCCAGCTCGGCTCGCGCGAGCACGGTGCGGCCAAGCCGGCCGCCAGCATCTTCCATGCCGCCTGCGACCGCCTCGGCGTCGCGCCTGCCCAGGTCCTGCACGTCGGCGACCACGCCGAGATGGACGTGGTCGGTGCGATGCAGGCCGGCCTGCGCGGCTGCTGGATCAACCGCGAAGAACACACCTGGACCCACCCTTCACTGCAGCCCGATCTGCAGTTCGACACCCTGACCGGGCTGGCCGACTGGCTGGATGCGAACGCATCCGCCCAGCACGCGTAAGCCGCCGCCCAAGGAGCATTCGAGTCCCATGTCCCAGATCAACGGTTTCACTTCCGAAACGCGCAACGCCCTGCCGCTGCACGTGATGACCCGCGAGCAGTACGCCGGCTGGCGCGCGCAGCAGTCCGACGCGCTGGGCGCGTGGCTGGATGCGCAGCGGTTCAACGGCAGCGGTGGCAGCGTGGTCCTGCTGCCGGGCGAGCACGGCCTGGCCGGCGCCATCGTCGGCGTGGGTGACCCGGGGGATGTCTACAGCTACGCGCATGCGCCGTTCGCGCTGCCGGAAGGCACCGTCTGGACGCTGGCGGATGCACTGGCACCGGAGATCGAGACCCTGCTGCAGCTCGGCTGGGGCCTGGGCAGCTACCGCTTCGCGCGGTATCGCAAACCGAACCGCGCGCCGGCCCAGCTGGCCGCCACGCCCTCGGCTGAAGTGCGCGACGTGATTGCCGCCAGCCTGCGCGTGCGCGACTGGGTCAATACCCCGACCGAGGACATGGGTCCGCAGCAGCTGGAAGATGCCGCGCGCGATCTGGCCACCGCGCATGGCGCGCAGATCGAGGTGATCACCGGCGATGCGCTGCTGGAGCAGAACTTCCCGTCCATCCACGCGGTGGGCCGCGCCTCGCATCGCGCGCCGCGCCTGATCGTGCTGCGCTGGGGGACTGCAGGCCAGCCGCACGTGGCACTGGTCGGCAAGGGCGTGTGCTTCGATACCGGTGGGCTGGACATCAAGCCGGGCGATGGCATGCGCAACATGAAGAAGGACATGGGCGGCGCCGCGCATGCGCTCGGCCTGGCCGGGCTGATCATGGCCCAGCAGCTGCCGGTGCAGCTGACCCTGCTGATCCCGGCGGTGGAAAACGCGATCGGTCCGGATGCGTTCCGCCCGGGCGAAGTGATCGCCACCCGCAAGGGCCTGAGCATCGAGATCGACAACACCGACGCCGAAGGGCGCGTGATCCTCGCCGATGCGCTGACCTATGCCAGCGAGCAGCAGCCGGAGATCGTCCTCGATTTCGCCACCCTGACCGGCGCGGCCCGCATCGCGCTCGGCCCGGACCTGCCGGCGCTCTTCAGCAACGATGACACCCTGGCCCAGCAGTGGCTGCAGGCCGGTGAATCGGTGCGCGATCCGGTCTGGCGCATGCCGCTGTGGCGCCCGTACCTGCGCTACCTGCACAGCAACATCGCGGATCTGGCCAACGCCGGTTCGCGCATGGCCGGCTCGGTCACCGCCGCGCTGTACCTGGAGCGCTTCATCGCGGAAGGCCAGACCTGGGCACACCTGGACGTATACGCCTGGAACGACGGCGAGCGCCCGGGCCGCCCAGCCGGTGGCGAAGCGCTGGCGCTGCGTTCGGCGTGGGCGATGCTGAAGACGCGTTACGCCTGAGGCACGGCCGGGTATTGCCCGGCACGCGCTGAACCACACGATCCCCGCCCCAGCGGGGATCGTCGTTTTTGGAGAGTTGTCGAAAATGTGAATATCGGCTTGCGCCGTGTTCTGCGACGATGCCCGCTGTCGCCCACCCACACGCATCGTGAAGGCAGGAATCCGGACATGTCGCTCTTCGGCTACACCCGCGCTGGTCGCGAACCGGGCGGCCCACGCCCTCCCTCACCGTTGCTGTGGATCGCGCTCATCGCGCTGATCGCCGGCGGCCTGGTGCTGGCCTTTGCCTGGCTGGCCGGCTGGATCGGCCGCGACCGCGTCACCGCGCAGACCTTCACCGATGCCATCGAGGCGACCGCCCCCCCGCAGCCCGGCTTCCGCCGCGCGCATACCAAGGGTGTCTGCGTCAGCGGTGTGTTCCAGGGCACGCCGGAAGGCGCGGCACTGAGTTCGGCACGCGTGTTCCGCCAGCGCCAGGTACCGGTACTGGGCCGCCTCTCGATCGGTGGCGGCGACCCGCACGGTGCGGACAACAAGGCCCGCGTGCGCAGCATGGCGCTGCAGCTGGTCAGCGACGATGGCCAGGAATGGCGCATGGCGATGAACAGCTTCCCGTTCTTCGCGGTGCCCACCGCCGAGGCCTTCCTGGAACAGACCCGCGCCGGCACGCCGGACCCGGCCACCGGCAAACCGGACCCGGCGAAGATGGCCGCCGTGCTGGAAAAGTACCCGTCCGCGCGGGCCTTCCAGCAGTGGGCCAAGACCGCCCCGTGGTCGAACAGCTGGGCCAACACCGCCTACAACGGCGTCAACAGCTTCCGCTTCACCGCCGCCGATGGCAGCCACCGCTTCGTGCGCTGGAGCATGCGCCCGCAGGCGCCGTTCGAAGACATGACGCCGGAGCAGCGCGCGCAGTCCGACGATGATTTCCTCAGCGAGGAGTTCGCGCAGCGGCTGGCACAGGGCCCGGTGCGCTGGGACATGTGGGTGACCATCGCCAACGACGGCGACCCGATCAATGATCCCTCGCAGGTGTGGGCGGAGGATCGCCGCCAGGTGAAGGCCGGCACGCTGACCCTGAGCAGCATGCAGCCGCAGGCCACCGGCGCCTGCCGCGACCTCAACTACGATCCGCTGATCCTGCCCAGCGGCGTGGCCGGCACGGATGACCCGATCCTGGCCGCACGCTCGGCGGTGTATTCGCAATCGTTCAATCGCCGCGAGCGTGAAATCGCCAGCGGCAAAGCGCCCGCCGCCACGGGCAAGGAAGGTGCGCGATGAACCGTGATGCCGGCCATTTCAATCTCCTCGCACGCGTCCTGCACTGGCTTATGGCGGCCATGATCCTGACCATGCTGTTCGTCGGCGTGACCATGGTCGCGTCGCTGCACTGGCGGCCGATGCTGATCGATCTGCATCGGCCACTTGGCATCGCGATCCTGCTGCTGGTGCTGGTGCGCCTTTACAACCGCCTGCGGCATCGCCCGCCGCCGCTGCCGGCCGATCTGCCCGCCTGGCAGGCCGCGGCCGCGCATGCCTCGCACTGGGTGCTGTACGGGCTGATGCTGGCCATGCCGCTGGTCGGTTGGGGCATGCTCTCTGCTGGCGGCTACCCGATCGTGATGGGCGGCGGCGTACATCTGCCAGCGATCCTGCCGCACAACCCGGCGCTGTATGCCGCCCTGCGCAACGCGCACAGCCTGTTGGCCTATGTGCTGTTCGCCACGGTGGTGATGCACCTGTCGGCCGCGCTGTTCCACCTGTGGGTGCGCCGCGATGGAGTGTTCGAGGCGATGGCGAAGGGGCCGGAGAAAGAGCGCAACGACGATGCCGGATAAATCAGGCTGTCTGGCATCCTGGTAGCCACCGACCGCGTTACAACCAGCCCTTCTGCCGCGCCAGCCGATACGCTTCGATGCGGTTCGCCACGCCCAGCTTGCCGATGCACTCGGACAGGTAGTTGCGCACCGTGCCGTGCGAGAGGCCGAGCTGGGTGGCGATCTCGCTGGCCGAGCGGCCGTCGCCGGACAGGCGCAGCACCTGCCGCTCGCGGTCGTTGAGTGGATCGGCCTGCGACCACGCATCCAGCGCCAGCTGTGGGTCGATCGCGCGGCCGCCGTGCTGCACCTGGCGCAGCGCATCGGCCAGGCGTTCGGCCGGGGCATCCTTGAGCAGATACCCGCACACACCGGCATCCAACGCACGGCGCAGGAAGCCCGACCGCGCGAAGGTGGTGACGATCACCACCTTGATCGGCAGCCCCTGGCGGGCGATCCGCTGCGCCAGTTCCAGCCCGGACAGGCCGGGCATTTCGATATCGGTCACCAGGATGTCGGGCTGCAGCTGCTGCAGCATCCGCCACGCGGCCTCGCCATCGGCCGCACTGCCCAGCACCTCGATGTCCGGTTCCAGCCCGAGCAGCGCGGACAACGCGCCACGCACCATCGCTTGGTCTTCGGCGAGCACGATGCGGATCATGATGCGCCCCCGGCAGGCAGCGACGGCGCTGTCGGCGCTTTCACCGGCGCCACCACGGCGGTGGTCGCGGCCGGCAAGGTGACCCGCACCGTCACGCAGGTACCCTCCCCTTTTGCCGACTGCACCGCCAGGGTGCCACGCAGTGCAGCGACGCGTTCTCGCATCCCGGTCAGGCCGTTGCCATCAACATGGGCACCGCCGCGCCCGTCATCACGGATCTGCATCAACAGACTGCGTCCGTCCTGTTCGAAGGTGATCCACGCCTGCCGCGCCTGTGCATGGCGGGCGATATTGGTCACCGCCTCGCGCAGCACCAGCGACAGCGCACGCTCGGTATCGACCGGCATCGGCGGCGGCGGCGCGTAGTGCAGATGCACATGCTGGTACTCCAGCAGCAACCGGGCCGACGCGAGTTCGGCTGCCAGATCGCTGGCGCGGATACCGGTGACCGCGCTGCGCACTTCGGCCAGCGCCTGCCGCGCGATCGTTTCAGCCTCGTCTACTTCGCGGCGTGAGCCGGCTGGATCGCGGTCGGCCAGCTTCCGCGACAGCTCCAATTTCAAGGTGATCAAGGACAACGTATGGCCCAGCAGATCATGCAGATCGCGGCCGATGCGCTCGCGTTCGGCAGTCGCCGCCAGCCGGCGCACTTCATCCTGGGACAGCTGCAGCGCTGCATCCTGTTCATGGCTCGCGGTTTCGAAATTGACCACCAGGCTGATGATCATCGCCATGCTCGGGATCCAGATCAGCGCCTGCCACGGATAGTGGGCCAACAGACCCACCACCACGAACAGCGCGTTCAAGCCCACCAGCTGCAGTAGATAGCGCCCGTAGCCACTGCGGCGCGAGACGCGCAGGGTGACACAGCCGAAAATGAAGTAGCTCACCGCCGAGGGGTACCACGCCAGCGGCACCAGCCCCAGCACCACCATCGACAGCGCATAGCGCGGTGCGTGGCAACGCGGTGCGAGCAGCACACCGGCGTACAGGACCAGGAACACCGGGTAGGTCAGCAGGGTCAGCGCCGCCCAGCGCCACGTGTAGCCACCGCCGAACAACGGCGTCAGGAACACCCACAGCGTCCAGAGCAAGTGGATCGCGTCCACCCACGGCGATCTGCCGCGCCGCAGGTTCTCGGCAACGGCCGAATCCGGCGCGGGGCGCAGCAGGGAGGCGAGCCGACTGAAGGACACGGACAATTCCAAGGCAGAACGAACAGGCGCGATCATGCCACTTCAGCCGATCCGCCGCAGGCGGCGCCGTGCCAGCCCAAGGGCCACTGCGGTGATGCCGAGCAGCACGGCCACGTGCACCCAGGCACTGCCCTGCGCCGGCTGACCGACCGCCGGCAATGCCAGCTGGGCCAGATGCCAGGTCGGCCACAGCGGCGCCATGGCGCTGAACAGCGGTGGCAGCATCGACAATGGCAGCCACAGCCCGGACAACAACGCCAACGGCAGATAGACCAGGTTGACCACCGCTGGAGCCGCGTTGGCGCTGACATGGCTGCCGATCAACAGGCCGATCGCGCCCAGCGGCAGCGCCGCGAACGCCGCCACCGCCAGCAGATGAAGCGCGGCCCAAGGGGTGACAGACACACCGGCACCGATCGCCACCGCAATGAGCAGCATCGCCACCAGCACCGCGAACAGGACGGCCATCAACAGACGCGCGAGCAGAGGTGCCGTAGGTGGCATCGGCAGTGCACGTTTGAGCGTGAGCAGGCCGCCTTCGCGGTCCAGCGCCAACTGCACGCCGAAGCCGAACAGCGCTGGCGCCATTGCACCGAACACGCAGTAGGTGGCCAGCAGATAGATCGAGGCCTGGCCACGGCCGAGCAGCACACCGAACAGGGAATAGAACAACACCGGGAACAGCAGCGAAGGCAGCACGAAACCCGGGTAGCGCCAGGCACGGCGTAGCTCGCACGCGATCTCGGCGCGGTAGATCGGCCAGGCGGGCGCGCGGGCGGGAGTGGCGGATACAGTTTCAGTCACGGTATTCATGCGGCCTCCCGGGTCAGTTCAACGAAGGCGTCGGCCAGGCCGCCGCCATGCACTTCCAGTTCCTGCAGCTGCGGATCTTCGGCCAGCAAGCGCGCGACCACCGGCTCGGCCGGTTCGGCCAGCAGCTGCAGGCGCAGTCCATCGCGGACCACCTCGCGCACGCCGGGCCAGGTCTTCAACGCCTCCACCTCCAGCGTGCTGCGGCAGCGGATGCGTCGCGGCGCCAACTGCTGGCGGAACTGCGCCAGTGGACCATCGGCCAACACGCGGCCCTGTTCGATGATCACCACGCGCTGGGCCAGCGCTTCGGCTTCTTCCAGGTAATGCGTGGTCAGCAGCACACCGCAACCCTCGGCCGCCAGCTGCCGGATCGCCTGCCAGAGCTGCTGCCGTGCCTGGATGTCCAGGCCGGTGGTCGGCTCATCGAGGAACAACAGCTGCGGCCGTCCGCACACCGCGATGGCGAACTGCACGCGGCGCTGCTGGCCGCCGGACAGCTGGCCATAGCGGCGACGCGCCAGATCGGTCAGCCCGGCCAGTGCAAGACAGTCCTCAAGCGAGCGCGGATCGACATAGCAGGTGCGCGCCAGATCGATCAGCTCCCGTACCTGCAGCAACGGTGGCAACGCGGTGGCCTGCAGCATCACCCCGATACCGCCGCGACGATCCCGGTCCTGCGGGTCGCCGCCAAGCAGTTCGACGCGGCCCGCATCGGCCCGGCGCAGGCCCAGCAGCAGCGAAATGGCCGTGCTCTTGCCGGCACCATTACGGCCGAGCAAGGCCAGCACTTCACCGCGGTGCAGCGAGAAACTCACGCCCTGCAGGGCGGCGACATCACCGTAGTGGACCAGGACGTCGTGCAGACTGGCCAGGGGCGAGGTGGTGGGTTCGGTCATGACGGACTCCCGGAGAGGACAGCCACAGCTTCTGCTGCTGGCCGCGGCCGCCCCAGTGGCCGTCGTCAGCCCATGCAGGTGACAGATGTCACTGCCGCAGCGCCAAGCTGCGGGGCATGCTGTTCCCCCACCCCGGCCACGATGCCGGTTTGCCCCCCGGCCGCCGATGCGGTCACACTCGGCCCGATTCCCCGTCCAGACTCACGATGAACGCATCCGCTGAACTGCTCAAGGAACTCCGCATCGACCGCAAGGCCGGTTCACCGCCCCCGTCGCCCTCGCGACGTGGCCGCTGGATCGCGCTGGCGATCGTCCTTCTCATTGTGCTGGCCGGCCTGGCCTGGCTCGTGCTCGGTCGCGAGCGCCCGATCGCCGTGACCACCGCGCCCGTGGTGGCGATCCAGCAGGGCGGCGCCAGCAGCTCGGTGCTCGACGCCAGCGGCTACGTGGTCGCCCGGCGCATGGCCACCGTCTCGGCCAAGATCACCGGCAAGGTCCGGGAGGTGATGATCGAGGAAGGCATGCGCGTGGAAGAGGGCCAGGTGATGGCCACGCTCGACCCGATCGATGCCAACGCCCAGCGCAGCCTCTCCGCCTCGCAGCTCGAGGCCGCACGCAGCCAGCTGGTCGGTCTGCAGGCACAGGTCGCCCAAGCCGATGCCGAAGCCGGTCGCCTGCAGGCACTGGTCGGCCAGCAGCTGGTCTCGCGCTCGCAGTACGACCTGGCCATCGCCCAGCGCGACAACCTCCGCGCCCAGCTCAGAACCGCCCAGCGCAACACCACCGTGGCCAGCGATTCGCTGGCGATCGCCGACCTCGGCGTGGACAACAACATCGTGCGCGCGCCGTTCTCCGGCGTGGTCACCGCCAAGGCCGCGCAGCCGGGCGAGATCGTCTCGCCGTTGTCAGCCGGCGGCGGCTTCACCCGGACCGGCATCGGCACCATCGTGGACATGGATTCGCTGGAGATCGAAGTCGAGGTCGGCGAATCCTTCATCGGCCGCGTGCAGCCGAAGATGCCGGTCGAAGCCACCCTCAATGCCTACCCGGACTGGAAGATTCCCGCCGAGGTGATCGCGATCATCCCCACCGCCGACCGCGGCAAGGCCACCGTGAAAGTGCGCGTGGCGCTGAAGACAAAGGACCCGCGCATCGTTCCCGAGATGGGCGTGCGGGTCAGCTTCCTGGAAAGTGCCCAGCCCGCCGAAGCCGCCAAACCGCAGGGCGTACGCGTGCCGGCTTCGGCGATCGTGGAGCGCGAGCAGAAGACCGTCGCCTTCGTGGTCAAGGACGATGCGCGGGTGGAACAGCGCGCGATCACCGTGGGCACCACGCTCAACAACGACCGCCAGGTCACCCAAGGCCTGGGCGCCGGCGAGGTCGTGGTGACCACACCACCGGCCGAGCTGCACGACGGCAACAAGGTCACCGAAACCCCCTGACCGGCCACCGGCTGCGTCACGCGAGCCGCTCTCACGCTCGCGGCAAGTGCGATTCGCTCGTGCCGTCACGGCGCGCACGGTGGCGGCTGCCCGTCACCGCGGAAACCCGGCGGCCCTCGCCCGGGCGCGCCGGATGCCCTTTCTTCCCGATCCACGGAGAACCACCCATGTCCACCCTGGTTTCGCTCCGCAACATCACCAAGACCTACCAGCGCGGCCCCGAGAAAGTGCAGGTGCTGCACGGCATCGACCTGGACATCCAGGCGGGCGATTTCGTCGCGTTGATGGGCCCGTCCGGCTCGGGCAAGACGACCCTGCTGAATCTGATCGGTGGGTTGGATACGCCCACCGCCGGCGAGATCGAGATCGAAGGCGAGCGCATCGACCGCATGAGCGGCGGCCAGCTCTCGACCTGGCGCAGCCACCACGTTGGTTTCGTGTTCCAATTCTACAACCTGATGCCGATGCTGACCGCCCAGAAGAACGTGGAGCTGCCGCTGCTGCTCACGCACCTGGGCGCCGCGCAGCGCAAGCGCAACGCCGAGATCGCGCTGACCCTGGTCGGCCTGGCCGACCGTCGCAGCCACCGCCCGAATGAACTCTCCGGTGGCCAGCAGCAGCGCGTGGCGATCGCCCGTGCGATCGTTTCAGACCCGACCTTCCTGATCTGCGATGAGCCCACCGGTGACCTGGACCGCCAGTCCGCCGAGGAGATCCTGGGGCTGCTGCAGCAGCTCAACCGCGAACACGGCAAGACCATCATCATGGTTACCCATGATCCCAAGGCCGCCGAGTACGCCACGCACACGGTGCACCTGGACAAGGGCGAACTGGCCGACGCGCCAGCGGCCCACTGACGGAGGATGCGGCGATGAAATACTTCTCGCTGGTCTGGGCACAGCTGTTCCGCAGCAAGACCCGCACCCTGCTGACGTTGTTGTCGGTGGTGGCGGCCTTCCTGCTGTTCGGCATGCTCGATTCGGTCCGGGTGGCGTTCAACTCCGGCGGTGACACCATCGAAGGCGCCAAGCGGCTGGTGGTCTCCTCCAAGCTCTCGATCACCCAGAGCCTGCCTCTGCGGCTGCTGCGCGATATCGAAGCCACCCCGGGCGTGCGCAAGGTCAACTACGCCATGTGGTTCGGCGGCATCTACCAGGACCAGAAGAACTTCTTCCCGAGCTTCTCGGTCTCGGACAACTACATGGACCTCTACCCCGAGTTCGAGCTGCCGCCCGAGCAGGCCGAGGCATTCAAGAACACCCGCACCGGTGCACTGGTCGGTGAAGCCCTGGCCAAGCGTTTCGGCTGGAAGGTGGGCGACACCATTCCGATGCAGGCCACGATCTTCCCGCGCAAGGGCAGCAACGACTGGCCGCTGGAACTGAGCGGCATCTACCGGGCCAAGGACCGCAACAACGCCGGCGCGGAGAATCAGCTGCTGCTGCACTGGAGCTACTTCGATGAATCCAACGACTACATCAAGAACCAGGTCAGCTTCTACACCGTGCAGCTGGAGAACCCCGCGCACGCCTCGCGTGTGGCCCAGGCAATCGATGCGCTGTCGCTGAACTCCGATCACGAAACCAAGTCGCAGACCGAGGCTTCGTTCTCACAGGCCTTCGCCAAGCAGTTCGCCGATATCGGCCTGATCGTCACCGGCATCATGGCCGCGGTGTTCTTCACCCTAGTGCTGCTGACCGGCAACACCATGGCCCAGGCCGTGCGCGAGCGCATCCCGGAGCTGGCGATCCTCAAGACACTGGGCTTCAAGGATGGCACCGTGCTGGTGCTGGTGATGGTCGAGTCGGTGCTGCTGATCGTGCTCGGCGGGCTGATCGGCATGGGCCTGGCCTCGATCGTGATGCCGGTGATCAGTGCCAGCAGCCAGGGCATGATCAGCCTGCCCGGCGTGCCGGCGCAGACGTGGGTGGTGGCGCTGTGCCTGATGGCGGTGATCGGGATCGTGGTGGGTCTGCTACCGGCATTGCGCGCGCAGCGGTTGAAGATCGTCGATGCACTGGCGGGGCGCTGAGGAGACCACCATGAAAATGCACTGGATGTGGAACGTATTGACCGTGGTGGCGCTGCTGGTCGCCCTGGTGGTGTGGATCGTGCTGCCGTGGTGGATGGTGCTGGCGATCGCCGTGCTGCTGGCCGCGTGGCTGGTGCTTACCCGCAGTGGCCGGCTGTCGCTGGCTGCCGCGCGGATCGGCATTGCCAGCCTGCCGCAGCGCTGGGGTGCCTCCTCGGTGATCGTGGTCGGCATCGCCGGCGTGGTCGGCGTGCTGGTGGCGATGCTGGCCATGGGCGATGGCTTCAAGGCCACCCTGGAGCGCAGCGGCAGCGATGACGTGGCGATCGTGCTGCGCGGTGGCTCGCAGGCGGAAACCAACTCGGTGATCATGCGCGACCAGGTCCCACTGATCGAGAACCTGCCCGGCGTGGCCCGCGGCAGCGACGGCAAGCCGCTGATCTCCGCCGAGCTGTCGCAGGTGATCAGCCTGCTCTCGCGCAGCGACCACAGCGATACCAACGTGCAGTTCCGCGGCGTCGGCGAGCAGGCGTGGGCCGTGCGCAACAACGTGCGCATCATCGCCGGCCGCAGGTTCGAACCGGGCCTGCGCGAGATCGTGGTCGGCAAGGGCGCGCAGGCGCAGTTCGAGGGCCTGGAGATCGGCAAGACCCTGCAGCTGGGCAAGCAGGAATGGACGGTGGTGGGCGTGTTCGCCTCCAATGACGTGCATGAGTCGGAGCTGTGGTCGGACACGCAGACGTTGTCCACCACGTACAACCGCAGTGCGTATCAGTCGGTCAACGTGCGCACCGAAGGGGCGGCGGGCTTCAAACAGTTCAAGGACGCCATGGAGGCCGACCCGCGCCTGAAGCTGGATGTGGAGACCACCCGCGACTACTACCGCAAGCAGTCCGGCGGCCTGAGCAAACTGATCAGCATCCTGGGCACGGTGATCGGCGCGATCATGGCGATCGGCGCGGTGTTCGGTGCGCTCAACACCATGTATGCGGCCGTGGCGACACGGGCGCGCGAGATCGCGACGATGCGGGCGATCGGCTTCCGCGGCGTGCCGGTGGTGACCGCAGTGATGCTGGAGACAATGCTGCTGGCCCTGCTCGGCGGCCTGCTCGGTGGGCTGGTGGCGTGGCTGGTGTTCAACAACTACACCGTCTCCACGCTGGGCAACAACTTCAGCCAGGTGGTGTTCCAGTTCCAGGTCTCGCCGCAGCTGCTGTGGACGGGCTTGAAGTGGGCCTTGGGCATCGGCCTGGTCGGCGGGCTGTTCCCGGCGCTGCGCGCGGCGCGCCTGCCTATCACCACGGCGTTGCGTGAGACCTGAGCGATACGTTTGAACAACGCGCGTGCGCGTGGTCGCGCACGCGAAATAGCAACTCCGGAACCGCATTCGCAAGAGTGCGGTTCTTTTTTTGCCTGCAGTATTCACTGCGCGTTTAGTTGTAGCGCGCGTACGCAAAGGCGCAGCTGTACGCACGCTGCGACACGATCACGCAGGCGCTCAAGTTGCCGCGCGCCTCGCCGCTATCGGTGCCTCTGCCCAACACAGCGCGACGTTTTTTCGTGCGCAGCATGACGAAGTGAAAAAGGTTTCCTCTGAATGCGTGTTTTTGTCAGCCATCGTTCATTTACAGCGCTTTTTACGCTTTCAAATGAAAGTAAAAAATTTGAAAAGTCATTAGACTCCCGCCCCCCACGTCGTGGTGTGTTGTTCCCCACGCCGCCCGAACGGGCGAATGTTTTTACAGAGAAAGAGAAACGCACGGATGTATTTGAAGACCAATCCGCTGCGCAACGCGATCGCCATCGCGCTTGTCGCCAGCTGCAGTGCCCCCGCCTTTGCACAGAGTGCCGATGACGGCACCACCAACCTCGATCGCATCGAGATCACCGGCTCGCGCATCCGCCAGGCCAGCGTCGAATCGGCCCAGCCGGTCGTCGCGCTGAACCGCGCCGAGATCGAGAAGAAGGGCTACGTCAACGTCGCCGACATCCTGCAGGACGTCACCGCCGCCGGTTCGCCGAGCATGAGCCGTGCTTCCTCGCTGGAATCGGGCCGTGACTTCGGTGGCATGTACGTGAGCCTGCGCAACCTGGGCCCGGAACGCAGCCTGGTGCTGATCGATGGCCGCCGCATGGGCGTCAGCGCCGGCGGCTACTCCGATCTGGCCTCGATCCCGTCCTCGATCGTCGAGCGCGTGGAAGTGCTGACCGACGGTGCTTCGGCCCTGTACGGCTCGGACGCCATCGCCGGCGTGGTCAACATCATTACCCGCAAGAACTTCGACGGTGCCGAAGTCAGTGCCTACGTCGGCCAGTACAGCGAGGGCGACGGCCAGAAGACCGCCTACAGCGCGACCTTCGGCAAAACCTTCGACCGTGGCTGGGTCACCGTGGGTGGCGAGTACACCGACGAAGATCCGGTCCTGGGCGGCACGCGTGCCTTCACCGCGTACCCGAACGGCCCGCGCCACACCGGCGACGGCCTGAGCGGCGTCACCCCGTGGGGCTATGCGACCGTCAACGGCAGCAACCTCAGCGTGGGCCCGGGCGGCGATCCGACCCAGCTGGGCAATTTCAAGCCGGCGGACAAGGCCAACGACGCCAACACCAAGACCAACATGAGCCTGCTCACCGGTCTGCAGCGCAAGTCGGTGTTCGCCAACGGTGGCTTCTCGATTACTGACAACCTGCGTCTGGTCGCCGATGCGCTGTACAGCGAGCGCGAGTCCAGCAAGCAGCTGGCCGGCTACCCGTACCAGAGCACCGGTTCGCGTGCGCTGCTGTCCAAGGACAGCGCGTTCAATCCGTTCGGTCGTGACGTTGCTTTCGCGCATCGCACCGAAGAGCTGCCGCGCGGCACCGAGAACAACCTGACCACCAAGCGCGCCAGCCTGGGCCTGGAAGGCAGCTTCGAGACCGGTTCGCGGTACTGGGACTGGAACGTCAGCTACATGTACAACCGCAATGAAGGCGAGCGCATCGGCACGGGCAGCATGTACCAGCCGAACGTGAACCAGTCGGTTGGCCCGTCGTTCCTGGATGCCAACAACGTCGCCCATTGCGGCAGCGTTGGCAACGTGATCGCCGGCTGCACCCCGTGGAACCCGCTGGCCCCGATGGGCTACACCGGCCCGGGCTCGCTGAGCAACCAGGACGTGCAGGACTTCCTGTTCACCCGCTTCACCGACACGATGCAGAGCACCACCAAGGTGGCCAGCGCGAACATCTCCGGCTCGCTGTTCAGCCTGCCGGCCGGTGACATCCTGGGCGCACTGGGTGTCGAACACCGCAGCGAAGAAGCCAGCTACTCGCCGGACCTGATGGTCCGCAACGGCCAGATCGCCGGCACCACCGGCCAGCCGACCCAGGGCGATTACTCGCTCAACGAGGTCTACCTGGAACTGCAGGTCCCGCTGCTGGCCGACATGGCCTTCGCGCGTGAACTGTCGCTGGACATGGCCGGTCGCTATTCGGACTACAACAACTTCGGCTCGACCACGAACACCAAGTTCGGCCTGAAGTGGAAGCCGATCGACAGCCTGCTGGTGCGGGCCACCTACGGTACCGGCTTCCGTGCACCGACCGTGGAAGATCTGTACGGCGGCACCACCAGCACGCGCGATTCGTACACCGATCCGTGCGACACCAGCTTCGGTGCGGCCGCCAACAACCCGCAGGTCCTGGCACGCTGCCTGGCCAACGGCGTCCCGGCCAACTTCCGCCAGCTCGCCGCTGACGGCACCGCCGCGACGGTACCGGGCCAGCAGGGTGGCACGGACTTCAGCTCGGGCTCCAACCCGGAACTGAAGCCGGAAACCGCGAAGACCTGGACCGTGGGCGTGGTCTACAGCCCGGAGTTCGTCTCGGGCCTGGACCTGAGCCTGGACTGGTGGAAGATCCGCATCAACGACGTGATCGTCGGTGAGTCGGCCACGGACATGCTCAACCAGTGCTACGTGCTGGGTGTGGACGCTGCGTGCGACCGCTTCACGCGCGCCCGTTCGGGCCGCACGATCGGTCAGGTCAACGGTCTGGACCGCACGCTGTTGAACGCGGGCTACCAGGAAACGGCCGGCTACGATCTCTCCGTGCGTTACCGTCTGCCGGAGCTGGCGATCGGCAAGTTCGCGGTCTCCTGGAACACCACGTACGTGGATTACCTGGAGCGCAAGAACGACAACGTCGACACCACGCCGGTGCGTCAGTACACGGGCTGGGAAGGCAACTTCCGCGTGCGTTCGAACCTCAATCTGGACTATCAGTTCGGCAACTTCGGTCTGGGCTGGACGGCGCGTTACTACTCCAGCATGAAGGAGAACTGTGCGTACACGACGGAGTGCAGCAATCCGGGCTTCAGTTCGGCGTACACGGGCCGCCAGGGCATCAACAAGGTGGGTTCGAACACGTTCCACGATATCCAGGTGCGTTATGTGCTGCCGTGGAATGGAACGGTGTCGATGGGCGTGAACAATGTGTTCGACCATCAGGGTCCGATCATGTACAGCCAGCCGAACAGCAGCTTCACGTACTACGGTGGGTTCGATATCGGCCGCTATATGTACATGAAGTACCAGCAGCGTTTCTGATCGGGTTCGCCTGATCACCCTTTTCTGATCCGCGGCTTACTCTCTCCAAGCCGCTGAGTGGAAGTGAGACGGCGCCTTCGGGCGCCGTCTTTTTTTTGATCTCGCGAGACTGCAGGAGGTGTGAGTTGAGACGCAACAGCAGAGCAACAGCGCAAAAGCGCAAAAGCGCGTAGGGCTGCGGTCGCGCTGGTTGGGGCGGGCACGGGTGGGTTCGCGGGACCCGCTGCAAGTACGTCCATGTAAGCTCGTATGCCGCCATCCATGGCGGCATACGGTCCCGCCAACCCACCCGTGCCCACCCTTTGACAGTGGGCTGGTGCGCAATGGAACAGCAGCACCGCGGCTGCGGCTTTTGATCTGCTCGGCTTTTGATCTGCGCGGCTTTCATCTGCTCAGCGTTGATCCGCCCAGCTTGATGGGCTCAGGGTTGCTTTGCTCTGCCTCACAGACTCCGCTCCACCTGCTTGGCTACGCTCTGTCGTGGCTGCGCTCTATCCTGGCCGCCCTCTGTCTTGGCTGCGCTATGTCTTCGCTACGCTTCGACGGGCGTCGCTTCCACCAGATCAATACGCTCGGCGCTGCAGCAATGGCGCCGAAGTACCGAGCCGCCTGTCGCTTTGACTTTGGCCACCAGCCCACTGTCGGAGGCGGGGTGTGGGTGGGTGCGCGGGACCATATGCCGCCATGGATGGCGGCATATGGTCCCCCATGGATGGGTTCACGGCGGGTCCCGCGCACCCACCCACACCCCGCCTGGCCACGCACCCCGGCAAACCAGGGCTCAGGCTTTCAGGCTTTCAGTTTCAGCCTTCAGCGCTTCAACGCACCACCCGCCCGCGACCGCCACACACCGTCGCCGATGAACAGCAGCAGCCCCGTCCAGATCGCCGCGAAGCCCACCGCCTTGGCCGTATCGAATGGCTCGCGGAAAAAGAACACGCCCAACAACAACCCGATACTCGGCGCGATGTACTGCAGAATCCCGACCAGCGACAACGGAATCCGCTTCACCCCGTACGCAAACCCGATCAACGGCAATGCCGTCACCGCACCACCGAAGATCAACAACGCATCGGTGCGCCAGCCCCAACCACTGAAGAACCCGCCGCCGTGCCCGTTCTCGCTCCACAGCGCGAACCCGATCGCCGGCAGGAAAAGATAGAGACTCTCCATCCCGAGCCCCGCCACCGGGTCCACCGAAATCATCTTGCGCAGCAGCCCGTACAGGCCGAACGAGCAGGCCAGCCCCAGCGCGATCCAGGGCGGCGTTCCCGCATCTAGGGTCAGCCATGCCACACCGAGCGCCGCGCAGCCCACCGCGAGCCACTGCAGGCGGCGCAGGCGCTCTTTGAGCACCACCACGCCGAGCACCACGCTGACCAGCGGATTGATGAAATAGCCGAGGCTCGTCTCGATCACATGCCCGGCGTTGATCGCCCAGATGTACAGGCCCCAGTTGAACGCGATCGCCACGCTGCTCAGCGCCAGCGTCGGCAGCGCGCGCGGCTGCGCGGCGATGGCCTTCCACCAGCCCAGGCCATTGCTCAGCAGCAGCCAGGCCACCACCAGCACCGTGCTCCAGATGATGCGGTGGGCGATGATCTGCTGCGACGGCACGGCCTTGAGCAGGTGCCAGTAGACCGGTACCAGGCCCCACAGGGTGAAGGTGAAGGCGGTGATCGCGAAGCCGCGGCGTTGTTCCTGCAGGCTGTGTTGGGCAGGCACGCTCACTTCGCGCGCGTCCGGGCCAGGGTCAGCACCACCACGCCGGCGAGGATCACGGCCATGGCCAGAAAGTCACGGCCGCCGAAATGCTCGTTGCCGATGATCACGCCCAGGATCACCGCGATCACCGGATTGACGTACGCATAGCTGGCCACCAACGCCGGGCGCACGTTGTGCAGCAGCCATACGTAGGCAGTGAAGGCGACGATCGAGCCGAACACGCACAGGTAGGCCACCGCCAGCAGCCCATTCATGCTGGGCCAGGTGGTCGGGCGTTCGCCGCTGAGCAGGCCGAGCACGACCAGCATCACGCCACCGCAGAGCATCTGCCCGGCGGCGGTCATGAACGGGCTTGGCAGGTCCAGGCCGCGCGCCCAGATCGAGCCGAAGGCCCAACCGATCGGGGCGATCAGCAGCAGGATCAGGCCCTGCGGCGAGGCGGTCAGGCTGCTGCCGGCGTTCAGCCAGACCACGCCGAGGAAGCCGATCGCGATGCCCAGCCATTCACCGCGGCTGGCGTTCTGTCCGCGCATCGCGCCAAACAGCGCCATCCACAACGGCACCGATGCCACGGCCGTGGCGGCCAGGCCGGAAGACACCGTGCGTTCGGCCAGCACCACCATGCCGTTGCCCAGCACCAGCATGGTCAGGCCCATGATCGCCAGGTTGCGCCACTGGCGCCTGGTCGGGGCAGGCGAGCCGCGCCAGCGCAGGACGGCGTACATCAGTGAGCCGGCGATGATGAAGCGGCCCCCGGAGACCATCGTCAGCGGCAGTGCGCCGCCTTCCAGCGCCAGCCGGATCCCGAGATAGGTGGACCCCCAGACCACATACACCAGCAGCAGCGCCAGGACGACCAGGCCGCTGCGGGGAGCGGCCGACGGAGAGTGCGGTAGGACGGCCATGGGCCACCACGGTACGGGGGAACCCGAATTCTAGGCCGTTGCCGATGGCGCGGCACGCGTTGAGGTGGCACGCTGTTTTCATCAGGCCGCATCGTGATGCCTGACACGCACCCGTTTTTGACGTGCGGTAAGGTAACAAGTGCAATCAACGCTTCCCCGCCAGGACCCCCTACCCTGTATGAGTACATCCGTCCCCGCCACCGCGGCACCTTCCGACCGGGCCGCCCTGCGGCGTTCCATCTCCAATACCCTCAAAGGCTCGGCCGGCAATCTGGTCGAGTGGTATGACGTCTACGTCTACTCGGTCTTCGCGGTCTACTTCGAATCCCAGTTCTTCTCGGCCGCCGACAAGAACTCCACCATGTACGTGTGGGCGATCTTCGCCGCCACCTTCCTGATGCGCCCGATCGGTGCCTGGTACTTCGGCCGCTTCGCCGACCGCTACGGCCGCCGCCTGGCCCTGACGGTGTCGGTCACGATGATGGCCGCCTGTTCGTTCCTGATCGCGATCACCCCGACCGCGTCGCAGATCGGCATCTGGGCGGCGGTGATCCTGCTGTTCGCGCGCCTGCTGCAGGGCTTCGCCACCGGCGGCGAGTACGGCACCAGTGCGACGTACATGTCCGAGGCCGCCATTCCCGGGCGCCGCGGCTTCCTGTCCTCGTTCCATTACGTCACCCTGGTCGGTGGCCATGTGCTCGCACAGCTGACTCTGCTGTGCATGCTGACCTTCTGGGACAAGCCGGAGATTTCCGCGTGGGGCTGGCGCGTGGCGTTCGGCATCGGCGGCATCGGTGCGATCGTGGTGTTCTGGCTGCGCCGGACCATGGACGAATCGCTGCAGTCCGATTCCATCGAAGCCGCACGCGATGGCCGCGCCAAAGCCTCCGGCTCGATGCGTGAGCTGTTCGTCAACCAGTGGCGTCCGCTGCTGCTGTGCTTCCTGATCACCGCCGGCGGCACCGTCGCGTTCTACACCTACTCGGTCAATGGGCCGAAGATGATCCAGAGTGCGTTCGCGGGCAATGACGTCATGACCGGCACGCTCATCAACCTCGGCGTGCTGACCTTCCTGATGGTGCTGCAGCCGATCGGCGGCTGGCTGTCGGACATGGTCGGGCGCAAGAGCCTGCTGGTGTTCTTCGGGATCGGCGGCGTGCTGTACAGCTGGTACCTGATCACCGAGCTGCCCAACCAGCATGATCCGTTCATGGCCTTCCTGGTGCTGGGCATCGGCTTCGTGATCCTGACCGGCTACACCTCGATCAACGCGGTCGTCAAAGCCGAGCTGTTCCCGACCCATGTGCGTGCACTGGGCGTGGGCTTCGGCTATGCGATGGCCAACTCGCTGTTCGGTGGTACCGCGCCGCTGCTGTACCAGGGCGCGCTGAAGACCGGCCAGGTGAACCTGTTCGCCGTGTACGTCACGGCGATCATCGCGGTGTCGCTGGTGGTCTACATGTTCTTCCTGACCAACAAGGGCCCGAACTGGCTCGATGGCACCCGCAAGTAAGCGCTGCCCCGCCCGCCCCGCGCTCGCGCGGGGCGGGGGAATGCTCGCGATGCTGGTCCCGGCGTTCGCCCAGGCCAGCACCGCTGCTCATGCAATCAGCGCCCCTGTGGGCGCTGCATTGTTTTGGGCGATGGCCCTGCTGGCGGCGCGGAGCGCCGCCGATGGCCTGCCTCAGCGGCGGGCCGATTCGCTCTTCTCGCGCTCGGCGCGGAACTCGGAGCCTTCTTCCCACTGAGGCCAGCGACGGCTGTTGGCCAGCTCTGCGCCCAGGTCGTAGACCAGCAGCGTATCGGCGGCGTGGCCACTCGGATCCCAGCTCGGGGTCCAGGCATCGCAGGCCTGGTGGTAGCAGGCGGCGAAGTAGGCATCCCGCAGTTCACGGCCCTTCTCGATTCCGCCCTCACGCATGTCCAGCCCCGGGCCGATGGTGATCGCCGGCACGCCGAGGCGGGCAAAGGCGAAGTGGTCGGCGCGGTAGAAGAAGCCTGCTTCCAGATTCGGATCCGGCGAGTAGGTGCGGCCACGTGCCTTGGCGACGCGCTCCAGGTCCCCTTCCAGCGAGACCCGGCCCTTGCCCCACGAGGCAATGTCGCGGGTCGGGCCGTCCGGGCTGAACATCTCGATGTTCAACACGGCAGCAGTCTTGTCCAGCGGGGCAAGCGGGTGCGCGGCGTAATAGCTGGCGCCGAGCAGGCCCTTCTCTTCGGCGGTCAGCGCCACGAAGTACAGGGTGCGCTGCGGCTGCGGGCCGGCAGCGAAGACACGGCCCAGCTCGAGCACAGTGGCCACGCCGGTGGCGTTGTCGATCGCACCGCGACGGATGCGGTCACCCTTGGCATCGGGCTGGCCGATACCGAAGGCATCCCAATGCGCGGAGAAGATCACCGCTTCATCAGCGTGCGCGCCGCCCGGCAGCTTGGCCACCACGTTGCGGGTGATCACCTGCTCGCGCTTGAGCTTGAAGTCCACCGAGAGCTGCGCATCGCCCAGGGCCACCGGCTTGAAGGCCGGCGTCATCGCGCGGCGCTTCTCGGCCTCGAAATCCAGGCCCGCATCGCGGAACAGCTGCTCGGCCAGGCTGCGCTGCATCCAGCCACGCACCGGCACGTGCTGGGCCAGCGCCTGCTCGCGGGTGCGTTCGATATCGAACAGCGGCGAGGTGCCCGAGCTCTTCACCGTGGCCCAGCCGTATGCGGCCGGCGCGGTTTCATGAACGATCAGCACGCCCTGCGCACCACGGCGCGCGGCTTCTTCGAATTTGTACGTCCAGCGGCCGTAGTAGGTCACCGCCTTGCCATCGAACGCGCCCGGCTGGTCGGCCTCGAAATCGGCGTCGTTGATCAGCACCACGGCGATCTTGCCGTGCAGATCGACGTCCTTGTAATCGTTCCAGTGGCGTTCGGGCGCGTCGATGCCGTAGCCCACGAACACCAGCGGGGCGTTCTTGATCGCCACCGCATCCTGCGGACGCAGGCTCTGCAGCGTGACATCCTCGCCATTGACCAGGGCGCGCTGCTTGCCCTTCTGGCGCAGCTGCGCACGTACCGGGCCATCGACCTGCGCGCGCACCATCGGCACCGGCTGCACCCAGCCGCCGTCGACGCCGCCGGGCTGCAGGCCGTACGTCTTGAATTCTTCGATCAGGTACTGGACCGTGCGCTCTTCGCCGGGCGTGGCCGGGGCGCGGCCTTCGAACTCGTCCGAGGCCAGGATGCGTACGTGCCGCGACAGAGCCTGCGGATCAATGCCGCCACCGGGCAGGTCATTGGCGGCGTGGGCCAGGCCGCCCACGAACAGGCAGGACGACAGCAGCAGCATGCGCATCGGATTCACGGCAGACACCAGGACAGAAAACGGGACACCGGAGTGTAACGTGACACCCTCGTGACCGTGCACTAGCGCCGATCGCGATCCAGCCAGCACGCCAGGCCCTGCGCGTTGAGTTCGATGTCCATCGCCAGCACCCGGGTCACCGCTTCGTCGTCCAACGGGCAGCCGTGGGCCTGTGCGCGCTCCAGGTACAACGCCGTCAGCGCGGCGACCAGGCAGCGATGCCGATCCGGCCGACCGTCGCATTGGCGGCCGATCTCGACCATCGCATCGATCTGCTCGACGAGATCGTCAGCCAGCTTCCGCGGCGGTGCCACGCGCCCGTAGTGGGTCAGGTACATGGCCTGTGGATCGTAGGCCAGCATCTTCGCGATCGACTGTTTCAGCGGCTCGGGATCGAACTGCACCGGCGATGACGTCGGCACGATGAAGGCCCCCTGCGCGCTGTCCAGCTCGCGGTAGGACAGCCCGAAGGTATCGCCGGTGAACCAGCTGCGGCTGCGCGCATCCCACACGCACAGGTGATGACGCGCGT
Organism: Stenotrophomonas rhizophila; assembly: GCF_003751305.1. GTDB lineage: Bacteria > Pseudomonadota > Gammaproteobacteria > Xanthomonadales > Xanthomonadaceae > Stenotrophomonas > Stenotrophomonas rhizophila_B. The sequence continues at coordinate 349,145 of NZ_RJKV01000003.1, read as the reverse complement.
GCCCGGGCGTATCCACGCACAGCAGCAGGCGGCCGGCCAGATCCACGGTATGGCCATCCTCGGCGATCACCACCCGGTCGGCAGCCACCGCCAGGATCGGCCCATAGCTGCGCGCGATTTCCGCCTCACCATAGACCTCGGTCGCACCGGCGATCAGGCGGGTCGGATCGACCATGTGCGGCGCGCCGCGCGGATGCACCACCAGCGTGGCGTTGGGCAGTTGCTGCATCAGCAGGCCGGCACCGCCGGCATGATCCAGATGCACATGGGTCAGGATCAGCCACTCGACCTGTTCGGGCGTGCAGCCGGCGCGCGTCAACGCGGCGAGCATCGCCGGGACGGCCAGGCCGGTACCGCAATCGATGAAAGCCGCCCGACCGTTCTCGACGATCAGGTAGGCGGCGTCGAAATCATCGCGCTGGAACGCGGTGTCGATCGTATGAATGCTGGGGTCGACGTGCATCACCACCTCCCTGGCGCGAAACGCTCCCATCTTACGTCGATCAGTGCAGCGGCTTCGATGCGGCTTTGGTCGCAGTCGCGCTCAGCAGTGGCCCACGCAGCAGCAGCGCGGCGACCATCACCGCCAGGAACGCGCCGTAGGCATAGAGCACCGCCAGCACCTGTCGCCAGATCGGCCCGGCATCGTTCTGGACCACGCCGATGTGGTGGCCCCACAGCATCGCCACGATGCTCAGCACGAAGGCCAGCACCAGCGCGGCACCATCGAACAGGCGGCGCGCGGTGCCACGCGGCTGGCGCGGAAACAGCCAGTACAACGTGCCCAGCAGCACGAACCAGGGCAGGAACAACAACAACGACAACCAGGCCATCGCAGTCTCCCGTGCAGGAACACGCCCCTGCGGCGTGCAGGGGCATCATGCCATAGCCCGGTTGTCGGCCAGCGGCGGGTGTTACTCGCGCAGTGCCTGCAATGCGGCGAGCACCACGTCCACTTCGGCCTCGAGCTTGAACAATTCGCTCTGGAGTCCGTCGCCATGCTCGGTCTGCTTGAGCACGCCGATCAGCTGGCCGGCGTCACGCGGCGAATCGAAGCCCTCGCTCTGGATCAGCGGCGTGCCGTCACTGGCCTGCAGCTTGAAGTAGAAGCGGCCATCCTGTTCGCGGTACTGCTTGAACAGCGGCGGTGCAGCGCGTGCGGCCCCGCTTTCTTCACTGGGCACGTCACCGGCGGTGGACAGATCGCGCAGGCCCACCGCATGACGCAGCTCCTTGAGCAACGGCACGGCCAACTGCTCGCGCAGCTGCTGGCCACGACGACGCAGCAGCGCCTCGATTTTTTCCGGCTCGGCCATCAACGCGTCATAGCGCTCGCGCAGCGGAGTGATCTCGCTGTCGATGCGTTCGAACAGCTGCTGCTTGGCATCGCCCCAGCTGATGCCGTCGGCGAAGGCCTGCGCGAACGCCGCGGTCTGCTCCGGGGTGGCAAACGCCTGGTACATCTGGAACAGCGCCGAGCCTTCTGTGCTCTTGGGCTCGCCGGGCGCGCGCGAATCGGTCAGGATCGAGAACACCAGCTTCTTCAGCTCCGCGCGCGGGGCGAACAGCGGAATGGTGTTGTGGTAACTCTTGCTCATCTTGCGGCCATCCAGGCCCGCCAGCGTGGCGACCTGCTCATCGATCACCACCTCCGGCAGCGGGAAGAACGCCTGCCCGTAGACATGGTTGAAGCGCTGCGCGAAATCGCGCGCCATCTCGATGTGCTGGATCTGGTCGCGACCGACCGGCACGCGGTTGGCCTTGAAGATCAGGATGTCGGCGGCCATCAGCACCGGGTACATGAACAACCCCGCGCTGACCCCGGCGTCGTCATCCAGCTGCTCCTCGCGGTTCTTGTCCACGGCGGCCTTGTAGGCGTGCGCGCGGTTGAGGATGCCCTTGCTGGCGATCACGGTCAGGAACCACATCAGCTCGGTGGTTTCCGGGATGTCGCTCTGCCGGTAGAACCACACCTTGTCCGGGTCCAGCCCACAGGCCAGCCAGCTTGCCGCGATCTCCAGCGTGGAGCGCTGGGTGCGCTCGGGCTCCTGCGCCTTGATCAGGCTGTGCAGGTCGGCCAGAAAGAAGAAGCTCTCGATATCCGAGGCCTGGCTGGCGGCGATCGCCGGGCGGATGGCACCGACATAGTTGCCCAGATGGGGCGTGCCGGAGGGGGTGATGCCGGTAAGAACGCGGGTCGTCATGGGGGAATCAGTGCTGACAAGTGAACCGTCCCAGTTTACCTGCCCGCGCTCAACCCCGTCGGCCGGGGCCGTGCGTTTGATACTGCACCTGCCCTGCGGAGCCTTGCCATGAAGCGTCTGATCCTGCCCCTGCTGGCCGTGCTGGCCCTGTGCGGCTTCAAACCCGGGCTCCCCCTGCGCTACGACACCGGTCCGGTCCACCTGACGGTGATCGACCGCGACAGCGGCAAGGCCCTGACCCAGTATCGCCAAGGCCCGCAACGCTGGGTGGCCGGGCAACAGGGCCACCGCTACAGCGTGCGCCTGCGCAACGGCAGCGCCGAGCGCGTGCTGGTGGTGCTTTCGGTCGATGGGCTGAACGCCATCAGCGGTGAGGTCGCCGCACCCGGCCAGACCGGCTACGTGCTCAACCCCTGGCAGACCACGGACATCCATGGCTGGCGCAAGTCGTCGGAGGAGGTCGCCCAGTTCGTGTTCACCGATCCGGACCGCAGCTACGCCGGCCGCACCGGGCGCCCGGACAACATCGGCGTGATCGGCGTGGCGGTCTTCCACGAGGCTGGGCGGGTGTCCATGGCAGTCGCCCCAGCGGCGGCGGGATCGGCCGATGCCAAGGCGCGCCCACAGGCACGCTCGTCATCACTGGAAAGTGTGCGTGTCACCGGCTCCTCCGCACCGGCCCCCCAGCTCGGCACCGGTCATGGCGAGCGCGAGGCCTCGCGCGTGCGCAACACCGCCTTTGAACGCGATACCCCCTACCCGGCGCAGCAGGTGCAGGTCCGCTACGACAGCGAACGCAATCTGATCGCCCGCGGGATCATTCCACGGACGGGCACACCGGCACGCGGTGAACCCCAGGCATTCCCCAACCGCTACGTGCCGGATCCGCCGCCGTATCCAGGCCGCTGATCGCGAACGACGCGCATGAAAAACGGGCCGCTCTCGCGGCCCGTCCCGGTTTCAACCCCCGACGGCTGATCCGTCGTACTGGATCACCACTCAGTGGTAATCCGGATAATCCTTGCGCATGGCCGCTTCGAAGTCGCGGACCTCGGTTTCAGCACGGTCACGTGCCCAGCCATAGCGTTCCTGCAGGCGGCCTGCCAGATATTCGGCATTGCCTTCGGCCACCTTGAAATCGTCGTCGGTCAGGTCGCCCCACTTGGCCTGCGCCTTGCCTTTGAGCTGCGTCCACTTGCCGGAAATGATGTCTTTGTTCATGGGTTCGCATCCTTGATTGCAACGGCCATCTCGCCGTGCACTCAGAATGCGACAGCGCACGTTGGCATGCGGTCAAGCGGCGATGAAACACGCGCTCACGAGCTTGAATGGATTCACTACGGTCTCGTCCGCGCTGTCATCGCGCGGACATGAAAAAGGCCGGGAATTCCCGGCCTTTTCCGTTGACTGCTGATCCGCGGATCAGTTGCCCTTGGCAGCGTCTTCGACCGATTCACCGGCCTTCTGCACGTCCTTGCCTGCACCAGCAACGGTGTTGCAGCCGGACAGCATGGCCACCGAGAACATCGACAACAGCATCAGTGCGATAACACGCTTCATGGGGTTCTCCTGGTTGTTCAAATTCAATACCGAAATCCGGTCCCGCCTGTCAGGAGAGCACGCCAGCGCAGCCCCCCTTCCTGACCTGCAGTGCCGTGGGTCGAAACACACAGCGCCGCGTGACGTGCAATCTGGCTGGAGAGGCGTGCAGCGGATGTGAACGCAGGAAAATGCGGTTCAGCCAAGCGTCCTCAATCGCGCATCAGGGTCGATTTCCCGAACAGGCTTTCGACCAGATCGACGGCCAGTTCGGCCGTCGCATTGCGGTTGTCCAGCAGCGGATTCAGCTCGACGATGTCCAGCGACCCCATGCGCCCGGTGTCGGCGATCATCTCCATCACCAGCTGCGCTTCACGGTAATTGACCCCGCCCGGCACGGTGGTGCCGACGCCGGGTGCAATGCTGGGATCCAGGAAATCCACGTCGAAGCTGACGTGCAGGTGCGTGTTGGCGTCGATGCCGGCCAGCGCTGCCTCCATCGTGCGCTTCATGCCGGCTTCGTCGATGTAGCGCATGTCATAGACATCCACCTGGTGCTGCTTGATCAGGCGCTTCTCTTCCTGGTCCACCGAGCGGATGCCGATCTGGTGCACCTGCTGCGGGCGGATCGCCGGGGCATCGCCACCCAGCCGGGTCAATGCGTCCGGGCCGAGCCCGCACAGGCAGGCCACCGGCATGCCGTGGACGTTGCCCGACGGGGTGACCTCGCTGGTGTTGAAATCCGAATGCGCGTCCAGCCACAGCACGCGCAGGTCCTTGCCCTGCTCGCGGCACCAGCGCGCGACCGCGGTGATCGAGCCGATCCCCAGGCAATGGTCACCGCCCAACATGATCGGCATGCGCCCGGCCTGCAGCTCGGCGTAGGTGGCGTCCATCAGCGCACGGTTCCAGGCCACCACTTCGTCCAGATGGCGGTAGCCCTGCACCGGTGCCGTCCACGGGTTGCGCGGACCGGCCAGGTTGCCGAGGTCGCGCACCTCCACGCCGCGCGCGGTGAGCGCATCACCCAGGCCCGCGATGCGCAGGGCGTCCGGTCCCAGACCCGCGCCACGGTGGCCCGCCCCGATATCGGTGGGCACGCCAATCAGGGAAACCGGGGAATACATCGCCATCGCTGTTGCCTCCATTGCAAAGAGGACCAGCATAGCCAGCGCGGGGGGATACGACTCGCGGCGCTGCAGCAGTCGTCATCGACCGTGCATTAATGGTGCCGGCACCCGGATTCGAACTGGGGACCTACCGCTTACAAGGCGGTTGCTCTACCAACTGAGCTATGCCGGCATGGGCATCGCAGCGGGATGACCCGTCGCGGAGCCGGGATTCTAGCGCAAGCGCGCGCATTCCAGCGAGCGGTGCTGAGCTGCGCCGCTGCGCTGGCGGGCCACGGCGGGGTCGGTGCCTTCGGCAAGGGTCGCATCCAGCCACCACTGCGCGCTGCCATCGCCCCCGCTGGCGACCATGGTCGCCTTGAAACCGGCGGCGCTCAGGGCGGCCAGGCGGCGATCCGCGCCTTCGCGATTGCGGTACTGGCCAAGCGCGATGGCGTTGGTGTCCTCGCCCTGGGCAATGATGTAGTAGTCGCTCACGCCGGCCGCGACGATGCGCTTGACCGTGGCCTGCGCGTCCTCACGGCTGGCGGCGGGCGGCAGCAGCACGCGGTAGCGGGTGGCGCCGGCATCGGCGACCTCACGCAGCTTGGCGCCACGCAGGGCATTCCCGGCGCGCGACTGGGCGGTCTGGGCCGTTGCGCGGTCCGCGAAGGGCCCCAGGCTCACGCATTGGGCGGGAGTGGGTGTCGCGGTGACGGGTGCGGGTACGGCGGCCGGTGTGGGCGCTGCGGCCACCGGGGCCGGTGCAGGGACGCTGGCAGCCGGCGTTGGCGCAGGCGTGTCGGCCACGGCGGTGGCCGGCGCGGCGGTGGTCACCGGCGGCTGTGTCACAGGCGCGGACGCGGAGGCGGGCGTGACGTCCTGCAGTGCCGGCGCCGCGGTCACCGGCGTCGCCGTGGCCGGCGGCGCCTGCGTGCTCGGCAGCACTTCCAACTGCGCCACACCGACGGGCGGTGCCGGCGGTGCGCTGGCCGGTTCGCCGCGCAGCAGCCACCACAGGGCGACACCGAGGTTGAGGATGACCAGGACGACGATCAGGGCACGGGTAAGCATCGGTTGATCCTAGCCTGCCGACGGCGGTTGATGCACGGCCCAGCGGGCCAGCCCATCAAGCACCAGCGCGGGCTGGAATTCGGCATCGCCGAGCAGCGGCAGCAGGGCCGGCGCACCGCCGCCGTGCACCAGCAGATGCGGCAACGCGCCGAGCCGCTCGCCGCCCTGCACACGACTGCGTTCGATCAGGGCCACCGCCGCCCCATCGCAGCCGGAGGCCAGCGCATCGGCCGTGTCATTGGCGAACTCGCTGTAGTCACCGCCCGCCGCCGGCAACTGCACGGCACGTGCATGCAAGGCTTCGCGCATCGTGGTGGGCGAGGCCGAGATACGCCCGCCGTGATGCTGGCCCTCGGCATCCAGCAGATCGATGGTCAGTGCGGTGCCCACGCCGGCAATCAGCACGGCCTGGCCACGCGCGGCCACGGCCAGCAGCGCCAGGTAGCGGTCCACGCCGAAGCGGGTGGGATCGGCATAAGCGATCCGCACACCGGCGTAGTCGGCTTCGGTGCGCGCCACCCGGACATGGCGGAAGCGTGCCTGCAATACATCCAGCATGGCGGCGGTCAACGAGGGTGCGGCAACGCTGGCAACGTAGGCGGTGTCGCCCGACGGCAGCGCATCCAGTGCTGCGGCCGGCATCGCTTCAGCACCATGCGGCCACGCCTGCACGTCGCCCGCGCGCACGCCCTGCAGCGGCGCGAACTTGAAGCGCGAATTGCCCAGATCAAACAACCAGTCGCTCATTGCGCCCTCACGCTGACTTCGCCCGCATGGAAAACCCGTTCACCGCCGTCGATGCGCACACGCAGCGCCCCGTCGTCGGCCAGACCCAGCGCCGTGCCGGCAAACAGCACGCCGCCTTCTTCCACCTGCACCTCGCGCCCGGCCAGGCTGTCCAGCGCGGCATACCGGGCGAGGAACGGCGCGAGGCCGTCCTGCTCGAAGGCGTCCAGTGCGGGCAGCAGGGCGGCGAGGATGTGCGCGACCACCGCGTTGCGCGAGGTCTGTGCGCCGGAGAGCGTATCCAGATCGGTCCAGGGCTGGGTGATCTCCGCCGCGAACGCAGCGGGCATCCGGACGTTGACGCCGAGACCAATCACCGCGCGCGCCGGACCGGCGAATTCACCGCCGCCCTCGATCAGCAGGCCGCCGAGCTTGTGCCCGTCGACGACAAGGTCATTGGGCCACTTCAGGGCGACGCCTGGATAGCCGGCCTCGCGCAGTGCTTCGGCCACCGCGACCCCGGCGACCAGGCTCAGCCCGCCCAGCCGCGAGAGACCACCGGCAAACCCGCGTAGCACCGAAAGGTAGATATGCGCCGCCAGCGGCGAGGCCCAGGCCCGCCCGCGGCGGCCACGGCCACGCGTCTGACGCTCGGCCAGCAGGGCCATCGCCCCGCGCTCTGGCGCGCTGCAGCGCAGCAATTCGGTGTTCGTTGACGCGACCGACCAGGCCACCTGCAGGGAGGTCAGCTGGCCGCCGGCCGCGGCCGGCAACGCGGCCTGGATGGCCTCGGCGTCCAGCAGATCCAGCGGCTGCTGCAACTGGTAGCCGTCACCGGCGCGGCCGTCGATATCGACGCCAGCCGCCCTAAGTCCTTGAATCCGCTTCCAAATCGCGGCACGGGTCTGGCCCAGCTCGCGCGCCAGCGCGTCGCCGGACAGGCGCCCGGCGCCCAGTTTGGCCAGCAGTTGGCGGTCGTCCACGGCAGCTTCCATCGGGTAAACGGGAAAAGTATGCGGGAAAGCCGCCGCCAGCGCCCGCCCGGGGGCCTTCCAATCCCCCGGCCGAATCGGGCTAGAATCGAGAACTTGACCCGCCGCTGGATGTTGACGATGCGCCCGTTCGCCCATTGCCTGCTCCTCCTGATGGCCCCGCTGGCCGCGCATGCTTCCGATGCGCTCACCACGGCGGGCCGCGGCGCGTGTGTCTATTCGGCCAACGAGAACGAGCGCAGCGCACCGGCATCTGCTTCGGCGGCTGCGGCACCGGCCACGGTGAAGCCCAGCGCCAGCACCGGTACCAGCACCGGCGGTGGCGGCGATGACGACGTGCTGCCGCGCCTGCGCGCACCGAAGTGGCACAGCTTCCTGCCGGGTATGTTCCGCTGATCGAACGACTGTTGGGCTGGCTGCGCCGCACGCCACGCGAGATCGACCCTACCCTCTGGGACACCACCTGCCGCCGCGCCGCCTGGCTGCAGCAGCTGGATCCTGCCCGCCGCGAACGCCTGCGTGCCCTGGCGGCCCGCTTCCTGCACGAGAAAACCATCAGCCCCGCCGCCGAACTGCAGCTGGAGGACGCCGATGGCGTGTTGCTGGCCGCGCTCTGCTGCCTGCCGCTGCTGGAACTGGGCGAGATCGGCCTGCGTGGCTGGTCGCAGCTGATCGTGTATCCCGAGGCGTTCCGCGTGCACCGCAGCCAAGTGGATGCGGCCGGCGTGCTGCACGAATGGGACGATGCGTTGATCGGCGAATCGTGGGACAGCGGTCCACTGATTCTGTCGTGGGCCGACATCCAGGCCGACATCGCCGATCCGGAAGCCGGGTTCTGCGTGGCGGTGCATGAGATGGCGCACAAGATCGATGCGCTGGACGGAGCGATCGACGGCACGCCGCCGTTGCCGCGCGCGTGGCAGAAACAATGGGCGGCGGATTTCCAGCAGGCCTATGACGCGTTCTGCGCCGAGGTGGACCAGGGTCGCGAGACGCTGATCGATCCGTACGCCTCCGAAGCGCCGGAGGAGTTTTTTGCCGTGGTCAGCGAGTACCACTTCTCCGCACCGGCGCTGCTGGCACGCGAGATGCCGGCGGTGGCCGCGCATCTGCTGCGGTTCTACGGTCCGTCACCGCTGACGCGGTGATGCGTTACGGTCCGGGCGGCAGCTTCACTTCAAAGCGTGCACCACCCAATTCCGGCGAACGCTTCACCTGCAGTTCGCCGCGATAATCCTTGATCAGGTCCTGCACGATCGACAGGCCGATGCCGTGACCCTGCACGCGCTCATCGCCACGCACGCCACGCTGCAGCACCTTGGCGATGTCTTCCGGTGCGATGCCCGGACCATCGTCATCCACCGACAGCACCAGGCCCGCGCGACGCGCACCGGGGGCCGGCAACGGATGCGCGGTCAGCAGCACGCGACGCTTGGCCCACTTGAAGGCGTTCTCCAGCAGGTTGCCGAGCAGTTCCTGCAGATCACCGGGCTCGCCGTGGAAACGCGCGGCCGGGTCGATATCGAATTCGCACAGCACGCCCTTGGAGGCGTAGACCTTCTCCAGGCCCCGCACGATTTCCTCGGCGTTGGATTCGATCGGCAACGGGGCGGAGAACAGCTTGTGACCGGACGAAGCCGCGCGCGCCAGCTGGTACGACACCAGGTTGTTCATGCGCCGCAGCTGCACGTCAAACTCTTCGCGCAGATCCTCATCGCGTGCGCCGCTGTCGAGCTGCGTACGCAACACCGCCAGCGGCGTTTTCAGGCTGTGCGCGAGATCGGCCAACGTGTTGCGCTGGCGTTCGAGGTTCTCGCGCTCGCTCTCGATGAAGGCGTTGATGCTGTCGGTCAGCGGTTCCAGCTCGCGCGGATGGCGTTCGCTCATGCGCTCGGTTTCACCGCGCTGGACCTTGGTCAGTTCGTTGATCACGCGCCGCATCGGGCGCAGGCTCCACTGCAGAATGACCGTCTGCAGCAGCAGCAGGATCAGGCCGATGCCGCCGAGGTAGAACCACACGCGCCCGCGGAACACGCGCAGCTGTGCGCCGAGCGCGCGCGAGTCTTCGAGCACGTAGATCGTGTACGGGAATTCGGTGGCCGGGTCGGCGTCGGCATCCCAGACCAGGCCCATGCCATAGCGGTAGGCCGAGCCCTCGCTGCCATCGATCTGGATCATCGGCAACGGGCCTTCGAAGACTTCCTGGCGCGGGGCCAGCATGCCGCCGCCTACCGTGGGCAGCATCGGGCCCTCGGCAGACATGGAGTTGCCCTTGCCGTCCGGCATCACGACCTGCAGATAGAGGCCGCTGCCCGGGACGTCAAAGCGCGGATCCGGTGGCTGCTCACGGATGTACAGCGAGCGGTCGCGGGTGAAGTCGATGCCGGCCGCGTAGGCCGTGGCGTAGTTCTTCAGCCGCTCGCGCAGGTTGGCCTTCGCGGTATCGGCGAAGGCCGCGTCCAGCGCGTAGCCGGCCAGGGCCAGGAAGGCCACCAGGCCCACCGAGGCGGCCAACAGCTGGCGCGCCTGCAGTGAGCGCGGCCGCCAGCGTTTAAAGAACCACAGACGACCGGACATCATCTATCGCCAGCCGCAGCTCAGCCTTCGTTGCGCGGAATGGCGAAACGGTAACCGCGGCCACGCACGGTTTCGATCGGCTTGAGTTCGCCGTCGGCATCGAGCTTCTTGCGCAGGCGGCCGATGAAGACCTCCAGCACGTTCGAGTCGCGGTCGAAGTCCTGCTGATAGATGTGTTCGGTGAGGTCGGCCTTGGAGACCAGTTCACCGGCATGCATCATCAGGTACTCCAGCACCTTGTACTCGTAGCTGGTGAGATCCACGTTGCTGCCGTTGACGCTGACCGTCTGCGCGGCAAGATCCAGCGCGACCGGGCCGCACTCCAGCGTCGGCTTGCTCCAACCGGCGGCACGGCGCAGCAGCGCATTGACGCGGGCCAGCAGCTCTTCCACGTGGAACGGCTTGACGAGGTAATCGTCGGCGCCCTGCTTGAGGCCCTCGACCTTGTCCTGCCAGCTCGAACGCGCGGTCAGGATGAGCACCGGGAATTTCTTGCCCTCGTCGCGCAGGGCCTTGATCAGCTCCATGCCCGACATCTTGGGCAGGCCAAGATCGATGATGCCGACGTCGAACGGAACTTCGCGGCCCATGTACAGACCTTCCTCACCGTCCTGCGCAGCATCGACGGCAAAGCCTTCGCGCTTGAGCCGGGCTGCCAGTGTTTCCCGCAGCGGGGCTTCGTCTTCGACCAGAAGGATACGCATGAACTCTCCCTAGTGTCCTGGGTATGGCCCCTTGGGGCCAGTGGGTAATGCAGATGACTGCGGACAACTATCCCTGTTCAGGGGTTATCGCCGCGTAGTGATGACATATCCGAGCGCGGCGTGCGGGGCTGTGAACGCGATGTCGCCGGATCGTCCATATAGCGGACGCGACCGCGATCATCCATGTACTTCACCCGGTTGATGTCGCGCCCATCGAAGGGCACGCGCTCGGCGCCGAGAATGTGTCCACCGGTAGTCCGCTGCACCCGACGCACGGCATCGGACAGCGAGCGCTCCTGCGGACCGCCGCGTTCGGCCGTACGCAGCATTTCGGCACGGGCCGCTTCCGGCGGCGGCATCTGCGCCCACGCACTGGTGGAGGCAGCTGCGCCCGTCGCCAGAAGGGCGAAGGCGGCAATGCGGCGGTGGCGGGTCACGGAGAACATCGGTCTGATCCTAGCGGAGCGCGGCTAAACGTTCAAAAGTTGTGAATCGGCAACCGCCAGCCTGGGCCGGCGCTTTACGAATCTTTAGCGAATTCTTGGTTTTAGCCAGTGAATCCGGTCTGAACTTTTCCGCCTGCCTCCCCGCTTTGTTCATCTAAGTGAACATTGGCAGCTAAACCGGGGTCCTTGTCAAGCTGACAAGGTGACGCGGCTCACGCCGCGACGCGCTCGGCCTGGGCACGAGTGACCGCCAACGCCTGCTCGATCAGGCTCCAGTCGGCCCCGACGCGGTGCGAGCCTTCGCTCAGGATCTGGCGGAAGGCACGGCCGCCCGGCTGGCCATGGAACAGGCCCAGCAGGTGGCGGGTGATGTGCTTGAGCGCCAGCCCACGGGCCAGCTGCGCCTCGATATACGGCTGCATGGCGCGCAGCAGCGCCTCACGCGACTGCAGCGGGGCACCGGTCTGGGCGGCCTCCAGCTGATGCAGCACGTAGGGGTCGTGGTAGGCGGCACGGCCCAGCATCACCCCGTCCAGCGCCGGCAACTGGGCCTGCGCGGCCTCGACCGTGGCCAGGCCGCCGTTGAGGACGATCTGCAGCTGCGGACGGTCGGCCTTGAGACGGTGCGCCCAGTCGTAACGCAGCGGCGGCACTTCGCGGTTTTCCTTCGGCGAAAGGCCCTTCAGCCACGCGTTGCGGGCATGTACCACGAACATCGCGCTACCGGCGTTGGCGGCTTGATCGACGAAGTTCATGAAACTTTCGTAGTCGTTGTCGTCATCCACGCCCAAGCGGCACTTCACGGTGACCGGGATGTCCACCGCAGCGACCATCGCGCCCACGCACTCGGCCACCAGGGCCGGCTCGCGCATCAGGCAGGCACCGAAGCGCCCGGCCTGGACGCGATCGGAGGGGCAACCACAGTTGAGATTGACCTCGTCGTAGCCCCATTCCTGCGCGATACGGGCGGCCTGGGCCAGCAGGGCCGGATCGCTGCCACCGAGCTGCAGGGCCAGCGGGTGCTCGCTGTCGTCGAAGCCGAGCAGGCGCTCACGGTCGCCGTGGATCACCGCGTTGGCGTGCACCATTTCGGTATACAGCCGTGCGCCCGGGGCCAGCAACCGGTGGAAGTACCGGCAATGGCGGTCCGTCCAGTCCATCATCGGGGCGACGCAGAGCCGAATACCCTTGATTTCTTTAGTTTTCATTGACTTATCAAGCATATACGTTTCTCGCTGTTTCCCGAATTTGCACCACTTTTCCCGCATTTTCCTAACCGGCTGTGCCACTGCCGTACCACGGAGGGCGTGGTACATCCGAGCTGGTACACCATGGCAACCCTGCAAAATCGAGACGGCCACTGCCGCGCTATTGTGCGCCGCAAAGGCCACCCCACCCAAACCCGTACCTTACCCACCAAGACGGCTGCGAAGGCCTGGGGGGACCGCATGGACCGCGAGCTTGCCGATCAGGAGGCCCGAGGCGCTACACCCGGTGAAGAGATCACCATCGGCAAACTGATCGCCTGGCGAATCAACGAGCTGGCCAGCATCAGCGACGTATCCAAAGACGCACTCCGGCAACATGACCAGGATCCGCGAGGGACTCGGCGACATCGTGGCCAGGAGGCTCACGGCCAACGACGTGATCGAGCACGCCCGCCGACGAATCCGCGGTGACCACATGATGGCGAAAGGCGTCATTATCCCAGCCTGCGCGCCGGCAACCATGAACGTAGAGCTGGGGTTCCTCTCGGAGCTGCTGAAGTTGGCCGGCCCGATGAAGCGCGTGAAGCTCGCCAGCGATCCGGTGGCCGAGGCGCGGCCGGCGCTCCGGCTGTTGCGCCTGGTCGGGAGGTCCAAGCGCCGTGACAGGCGCCCCACTGCCGATGAGTTGCAGCGCTTGCGTGAGCACTTCCGGGCGGCGGCATGGCGGTCGACCATCCCCATGGTGGACATCATCGACTTCGCTGTGCTGACCGCGAAGCGCGAGAGCGAGATCACCCGGCTGCTGTGGTCGGATGTCGACCAGACGAAGCGCACGGCATTGCTTAGGGACGCCAAGCACCCCCGGAAGAAGGCGGGGAACCATAAGCGGTTCCCTCTCTTGGGCGAGGCGTGGGATATCGTGCAGCGCCAGCCCAAGCCGACAGAGGATGGGCCGATCTTCCCCTACAACCCAAATTCAGTGGGTACCGCTTTTACCCGCGCCTGCACGAAGCTGCGGATCGAAGACCTGTGCTTCCACGACCTGCGGCATGAGGCAACCTCGCGGTTGTTCGAACAGGGGTATGACATTCCTGAGGTGGCGGCGGTTACCCTGCACGAGTCTTGGAATGAACTAAAGCGATATACACAGCTGCGGCCGGAGTCGCCGCACCGCATACCTCAGCAACCAATCAATGCCGAATCCCAGGGAGAAGAAGGATGAAGCTGTACAAGTTCAAGGGCGGCGGCGAGGCTCTGCACACACTCGATATCGCAATGAACGAGCGCTTGTATTGCGCAAGGTACGGGCAGTTGAATGACCCGTTCGAAGGCCAGTACCAGTCCATGATCTATCGTAATTTTCTGATCGGCGGTGCACTCGTCAACACGGTCGCGATTGGAGGAGGGCAATCCCCAGTGAAGGTGTACGGGGCGCTTGATGAATTGGATTTGGCGGCCGATCAGAATCAGCTTGTCTGCAGCCTGACAACGGCGTGGTACGACGTTCGTATGTGGGCGCTTTATGGCGATAGTTCACGCGGCGTCGCCTTCGAGTTCGAGGTCGACGAACACCATCCTGGGCTCCACCAGGTCCAGTATTTAGACGAACTACCGCACGTCGCTATTGGCCTTCTGTCCACACCGACCGCCGCGGATGTTCTTAGCCGAAAGACCAAGCATTGGGAGTACGAGAAAGAGTGGCGATTCATCAGTGCGAGTGAATACGTGAAGCTTCCCGGCATGCTCCGCCGAGTGCTTATTGGGAGCCGCGCCCCTGAGGCGCTGAAGACAGCCCTGATCAAGCTCGCCCCTTGGCACTCCGACGTCTATACGGTGATGCTCGACCACGCCGGCGTGCAGATGAAACTGGGCCACGAACTTCGGCCGTCACTCGGCAGACCTGAGGCTCAGCCCGCCGGGCGAGCCTAACGGAATCGCTCTACCCCCTCCCTGGTCGAAACCTCCGGGAAGAGGCGAGCGGCGCACCAGCGTTCGGCATATCGCTTGTCCTGGTCGACGCTGGCCGCCCGCATGTGGATGACCTGCCAGATCTTCAGTGCGCACAGCGTCATCTTCGCGGATCCGTCTGGCTGCAGCACGACCACGGCGACGGATCGGTTGACCCACCCTAGATCCCAGCGGCCGGCTCTGTAATCCCAGCCGTCATGCATCGCACTGTCCTCGATCACTCAGCGAGTCATAGCCTAGCGGCGGAAGCGCCGTGGCCAGCGCCGGTGATCGAGCACCGGAGACGGTCGCGCTGAGCGAGCGTCAAGGCGGGGCGGCAGGGAACGTGGGCGCCTCTCCGCGCCCCTTTTATGGCAAATTTTTGGATGGCCATCGGAAGCAGGTAACTTAGGTAACCACCCCTCAAAAGTCGCTCACTTTCTCTATTTAATCAATGATTTATATAGATACATCAAAGGTAATTTTAGGGTAACGCCTGGGTAATCTAATTACCTTCCCGACAGGTAATCAGGGGCTTGATAAAAGTCCTTAAAAATCAATGACATTACTTGGCCCTCGCACTGAAATTACCTCAAATCACTCGAAGAGGTAACCTCTGTAAATCCTTGTGGCACAAGGCATTGCCGCGCTTTTTCCGACCTTGATTACCGCGTTACCTAGTTCCGGTGGGACTCCAAGTAATCCGGGACGGACGTCCCCTCGCTGGAACTTCCCGGACGCGCATGAAGAGCACGCCGTTGCCGCAGGGTTCCGCAGGGATTGAGGCACCCCGGCGAGAGCCGTCAGCAGCTGCTGCGGCGGCCTCCCGGGAGGTGCTGCAGGGGTGCGGAAAAACACGGGTAAAAAGACCGCAGGCGTGGCGGGGAGACGAGTGCGCGCGCCGGGGGCAGAGGGCAAAATGCGGGCATGACCATTACCGATCAGCTCCCCATCCCGGTTGTCCGGGTGTCACCCACCGGCAGTGCTTTCACCACCAGCACGGACGTGGCCGCGTTCTTCGACAAGCGCCACAGTCATGTGCTGCGGGCCATAGAGGGCCTGTTGAGCGACTTGAGAGAGCACATTCACTTAGAGGACCAGGCGGACGTAGAGGACCTCCGGGATGATGAGGACCATCAGCCCAAAATTGGGCTGATGGTCCTCAAGGATCTATTCGAGGCGACAGAAGTGGAGGTCAGCATCGGGAGTGGCGCCGTCCGGCGCGACCCGATCTACAACCTAAGCCGTGACGGGTTTGCGCTGTTGGCCATGGGCTTCACGGGCAAACAGGCCCTCACCTTCAGGCTGGCTTACATCTCGGCGTTCAACGTGATGGAGGACAGACTGCGCCAACCTTATGTGGCGCCTTTGGCTGAGGATCTGGCGTTCGCCCAGGGCCTGCGCATTAAAGACAAGCTCATGCTCCACGAGCAGGCCTACAAAGCTTCACGGGCGTTGAGCGTCGCAACCAACGAGGACGAACGCCGGCAGGCCTATTGGCAGTTGTATCAGGTCAACACGACCCTCGGTATTCCAATGCCCACCATGGAAGCCTTGGGAGTGGTGCCCTTCGCTGCCAGCAAACGATTGCCGCACGGCCTAGACCGGAGCGACGGGTCCAGAAAATGCACCTTGTAAAGTGCGCAGGCATGGCGGGGAGACGAGTGCGCGCGCCAGCGCCTAGTCAGCTATATTTGTCTAACTACATTCAGCCGGCAGTGACCGGAGCAAAGGGGAAGGTGTGGCAAAGCGAACGGCTGTCTACATTGAGGTGAAGCAAGGGGACCGACGGTTCCTGCTCACGCGGCTCACTGCCCAGACTCTCGCGGCGATCAGCTATGCCGCAGTGCGAGGCCAATCCACCGAGGTGGGCGCTATTCAGCGAATCCTGAACAGCTCGCGCATCGGCAGTATCAAGGATTTCGCTTTAAGCGGCGGCGACTTCCCCAATGCGATTGTCCTCAACTGGGTCAAGGCGGCGAATCCCATTCTTCGTTCCGCAGGAAAGCTCACCATCGATGTAAAAGCTGGCTCAGCCCAGATCATTGACGGGCAGCATCGCGTCGCGGGTCTGCGCGCAGCAATTGAGGAAGACAAGGCGATTGGGAAGCTTGAAGTACCGGTGGTCATTTATGACAACTTGAGCACCAAGGAGTGCGCCGATCTGTTCTTGGCGATCAATACTGAGCAAAAGCCTGTACCTCGCAGTCTTGTCTTCGACCTTTACGGCGTTGCCAGCGAAGACTTGGTTGATCCAGCCGCAGTGCGGGCGAGAGACATCGCTACATTTCTTAACGAAGATCCGTCTTCACCTTACTTTGGGGAAATCAAGTTCCCAGGTCAGAAGGCAAGACGCGGCGGCATTGCTCTATCAACCGCTGTTTCAGCCATCAAGCCATTGGTCGACGACAAGGGCACTTTCGAACAGATCGAAATTCATGAGCTGGAGGTCCAGGGCAAAATTGTCCTCAACCTTTTCCTGGCCTTAGAGCAGAAATACGGCAGCGCTTGGGACGACAAATCCAATGCCTTCATGTATGCCGCCGGCTTCATGGGTGCGCTGGAATTTCTGCAGTTAAAGCTTGTCCCGTATTGCAGCGTTAAGACCTCTTTTACGACAGAAACGATTGCGGCCTCGCTCCAACTAGGCCAAGACACACTTATTCTTCAAGAAGACACAAAGGGCAGAAGCGGGTCAAGCGCGGCGAAGTACGTTTACGAAAGGCTCCTGGAAGCTTTTGTTCCGGAGACTAAAACTGCCAGATTCTCCGTCTAGTCATGCATCAAGCCGCTAACTTTCTGCATCAGCTGGCAGGCCAGACCCCTGCCAGTCAGCTCCCTCCGATGGCTGCGCCTGCGGCTCAAACGTTACGCCAAGCTCTGCTCACCGATGCAATGGGTTACTCCTATTCCGGAGTGGTATCGGCAGGCGACGCCACCCAGGCCATCCAGCGCGCTCTGTATTCTTGGGCAACGGTGAAGCTTTACTACTCCGCCTTTTACCTTGCTAGAGCAATGTTAGCGCTGGACGGCACAGCAATCTTCTACATGGGAAAAACGCCTTACAGCTGGCGGGCGGTAGCTGGGACAACACCGGTAAAACTGGCTGGGACTACACACAAGGCTGCCCTGTCGGTGTTCGAATCAACCTTCCCCACCAACACTATGGCCACTCAGCAGGTCGCAGGTAAAGGCGCCTTGGACTGGCTCATGCACTGCCGGGAGAATGTGAACTATGGCTCGCCTCGGTTTACGGAGCCTGATCCACCAAAACATTTCGCTCGAATTGCAGACATTGGTGTGAGACGCGCGATCTCCGCGTACTTGAAAGACACACAGAGTCTTTACGCATTTGACCCAGACCATGCAATGCTGGCGATGCCATTTGAGGCTTTGAAGCAGTTCCTGAGCATGGCGCGTGCTGCGAACGTCAAGGCAATCAAGGATGCAGACTCACCTTATCTCCAAACCATCTTCTCTGACGACAAAGGCCCTTTGGCAGAGGTCGCAAATCTGTTCCGCGGATTGTGAGACCTGGTGCAGTTAGCAAGGCGCTCTAAAATGCGACGATCACCTGGGTGCCGCGCCCAGGTCGAACGCGCTGAAGCGGATCACCTCAACGCCCAGCCATTCGTTGATGGCCAGCATGCGGGTCTGCAGCGGCTCCAGCTCCAGCGCGGCCCATACAGCGGCCGCGTCGCGGATGGAACCGAACCCGCCGCTGTTCTGCGGCACGATCCCCAGCAGTTGCGGCGGCACCCGTAGCGCGGCGAGCATGTCGTCGCGGGTGGTGCTCTTGATGCTGTTGAATTCGTCCTTGGCGGCCACCTCGCTGACGGGGATCAGCTGCAGCCCGTCCTTCTTGCCGTTGGGCGAGTGTAGGAACAGGTTGCGGAAGTTGCCCGGGCCGCGCGCCGACTTCAGTGCCTCGCGCAGCGCAGCCACGTCGGCATCGGCGACTTGGGCATCGTTGAGGTACAGGATGAAGCCGGCATGGGAGCCGTTGTTGTAATACTTGCGACGGAACAGCGTGGCCGATTCGTTGAGCAGCGCAGCCTGTACGGCCGGCATCCACTCGGGGATGCCGTAGATCTCCTGGTCAACGTCCACCTCGCGCAGTTGGTACACCGAGCCGGGCTTGAACTCGTGCTCAACGCGCCCTGCCCTGACTTGGAAGAACTCGCCCTCCTCCACGCCGCGCCGGGCGTACTGCGCCATCGGTACCGAGAGACTGTGTGTAGCACCGGACAGCGCCTGTCGGCGCTCCACATAGGCCATGCCGAAGGTGATGAAGTCCAAGGCCAACTGGGCGAACTGCGAGCGCGACAGCAGCGTATGCGGCACGAACTGGCGCACGAGCATGTTGCGCTTCAAGGTCAGGCCGCTCTGCAGATACGGGTTCGCCTTGGTGGTGCGGGACAGGCCGTTCAGATCCACAGGCGGCTCGTAGAAGCGCCCGTTCTGCCAGCAGTCCAGGTAGTCCAGGATGCCGCGCGTCTCCAGCACCGGCGTGGGGTCGCCAAAGGTGAAGGCCTCCATTCGGCCGGCCGGGGCCTGCGGCAGCGTCTCTCCACTGTCGTTCATCGGTAAATCTCCATGGTGCTGCTGGCGGCCATGCCGCCCTCAAGGGGTTCGTTCTGCAGGGCATGCATCACCGCCCACGCCAGGTCGGCGTGGCCACTTCATCGAATGCCGCTGCAGCACCACCGCGAGGTGCCCGAGCTTCGACCTCGCCTGGGCGCACTGGCACAAAAAATGCACGGAAGCCACCCGATGTCTTCATCGCCCACCTCGCCCGGCGAGGTGCCGCAGCTGCAGCTGCGACTGGTGGGAGGCACCGACCGATGAGCGCACCAGGAAACATGAGCGGTGGGGGCTTCGGCACCTTCTGGCTGCTGTTCGGCCAGTTCGGCCCGACCATGACCATTGAGCAGCTACGGGATGCCTACTTCCCAAGCAGCAAGCTCAAGACCATGGCCAACAAGCACAGCGCTGGCATGCTGCCGCCGCGAACCGGCGACGTCTATGACACCCGCGATGTGGCCAGTTGGTGGGACGACCAGCGAAAGGCTCGCGCTGCTTAGGAAACGACAAGGGCCGCCCATGGGCGGCCCTTTGCGTTCGGCCGGACGGCTGCAGCTCGCCAGATTTCCGATTCACTAAATAGGTGTGCAGTCCTCAAAAATAGGAGCACGACATGCACACTAAAAACGGCGATACACACATCACGAACAACTACTACTACAACTTCAACATCCTCAACAGCGACCACGCCGCTGTGACACTTCCTTGCCCTACCCCGCCCCCGAAGCAACCACCTTGGTCGACCAACTGCGCAGCGTTAGCGCTCCAAGCCCTCACAGTCATGACAACCCTCGCAAGGGCGGCACCGGCACTCGCTCCTTACTTGGGACCGCTGCTAGGTAACTAGCCTAGCCCGCCCCTTAGGGACCGATACGGCCGATTCGTCGCACCAATGGCGTACCAAAAGCCCCAAAAGCACTGTGCTATCTAGATGTCGCTCCAGTCCATCATCGGGGCGACGGACAGGCACAGGGAGGCGGCGTAACGCGCGGCGGCGTCAGTTGCGGGCTGGGTGGTCATCGGCTGCAGGCGCATCCGGAATCACTGGAATTGCCTGCGCAATCAATAGTTTAGCTACTTGGAATGAACGCTGCGCGAGGGTCGCATAGCGAAGCGGCACATTCCCCCAAGGCGTTACGACAACTGGACCAGCGCCACCACTCGCCGCAACTGGTCCCTAAATCGGACGCACGCCACGAGAGACTGCCAATTCACGCTGGCGAATCTCCCATGGGGACAACCCTGCTGAACCTGCCTGAATCCCGAACGGGCCAAAAAGATAGCGAGCAATCTTACTTAAAGAGCGCCCTCACTTTTTCAGCGATATCAGGACCTCCTTCCTTCAGAATTCTACTGAGCAACTCCTCTGAAGGACTTGCCGCCTCACTCGGCCCACTTCGATAGAGTCGAACCGGGTTGTCGCCAAAATTGCTTATAGCAGTACCAAGCAGTTTCGATACCAATCCATCGTTACCTGAAGACATAACCTCCTTCTGGTAACCCTCAAATGCAAGCGCAGTTGCTGCTTTGTAATCATAATCCTCCTTCAATTTGGATATTGTTCCCACCTGCTTCGCCGCATACCAACCAAGCCAGATCAATGGAGCGGCCAGCGCTATTCGCCTAAATAGACCAGAAGCAATCGCTTCATACGTAAGGGATTCAAGTGATGCGGCAAATACGATCGAAACGACCGCAAGCCCCCCGAGCGCTATAACAAACAGCGCGATCCAGATATATCGCTCCACTCTCAATTCGGAAGCACGCTGAGAGAATGCACTTGCCAGACCATGGCGCTTAACACTATCCAGTGTATTTTTCAGCTCAATCACAGTGTTCGCGAGATAAGCTTCTGCCTGCTGGCCCTTAAGGCGCATTTCATCCAGTGCAGCATCGTAGTGATCCCTCTTCGCCTCAGCACCTTCTCTCATAGATTGGATCTCTGAATGAAGGCGTTCGGCATCCGCTGCCCGATCCGTTAGCGTCTTAGTGACTCCCTCAAGAGATGCCCTTGCTACCTCTGCATCAGCGAGCAGAGTTCTTGCTCTACCGCCATCTTCTCGAACCTGGTCGCTGGCACTCCGTACTGCTGCTGCCGCTCCTTCGATTTCTTTTATGGAAGTAGAAGCATCTTCAGCTGCCGAACTTACTTTCCTAGCCCTATCCAAAGCCCTCCTCAGCTCCTGCTGCTCCTCCGGATTCAGGAACGCTGCGCGCGCGCCAGTTATTGATCCAACCAGCACAGAAATGTTGCCAAGTTCAGAGATTAAGGAATTGCCGTTAGATGCAGGATCAGCACCACCACGCTTGATGCGAGTAATGGCCGTTTTCGCCCGCCTCACTGCTCGCGAAACCGCGACATCCAGAATCGTCGTCTGCGGATTGATCCGAGCCTCGTCCTCACTCAACCTGTGGAGCGCCACCCACCATCCATGAAAAATCTCAGAAACGGAGAATACGTCCAACCCCTCGCTTTCGAACAACTGCCTCGCCGTCTCCGGGTTAGTGGCAGCCAAATCTTGAAGTGCCCTATCTAGCTGCTCCACTGCTTCAGTACTTTTCATCCCCTGTCCTTTGATCTTTCTCTCCTCTGGAACCGTGAGGATGCCAAGCACTGGAACTATTCTCAATCCCTGCGATTTTCTGGAACCGCGAAGCACACCGATTCAAAAGGAGGCATCATCGATGCACAAGCACTCTTAGGCTTTCTTAGTCCAACCCCAGCCCATCTAGAGTTGCCGTAATGAGGTGGGCCGAGCTTTCTGATCGCTCCGTCACTGACTATCGCGTCTGCAGCATTTGCACTAGGCCTCTTGGCCATCCTGTGCTACTCCTTCGCGATCATGACTGCATGACTGATGGACGTAATGAGCAGCGTATTGTTGCTGGAGAGGCACACTCCTACCAGAGAACTACGCGCAATGTAGTCGAACACAAACTAGTACTTCAGCAGTCGCGCCTGACGCCATGAATTTCTCTTCGCGCTGTCAGGAAATAGCGCACAATTGGTCCCCGTGGAATTGTTAGTGAGGGCAACTACAGATGAGCCAGCACCTCAAGGATTTTCTATTTTTCTTGGAACTGCGTAGCAGCTTGCAGTCATTTCGATAGCCACTTGTTTCGATAGCCTCGATGAAATTTGCCAGTACAGCCTAGCGCCACTTGGCCCTTCGGACCGGATTCAACTGTGGCGAGCACGCGAAGCTGGGTGATGTGCCAGTTCCGTTTCATAAAGCTCAAGCTTGATTCGAACTGCGGAGTCGAATGAAAAGCTATGAGCTCAAGAATCCCTAGGACTCAACGGCAGGCACTTCAGCGATCATTGTAAGCAACAGCCTGCGAGGCTAATCCGGTTTCTGGCTGACATCACGCAGTAATCCGTGGGGATCTTCCGTGTAAGGCCGTAGTTCGTAGGATTGATCATTGCGGCGTCCACAGTGGCTTGTCGAATTGTTCCAAGTGGGCTGCCACGGCGGCAGACGCGCAGCCATCACGCCGACAGGCCAGAATGCACGCATGAACCATCCATCGCGCACTACCTGATGTCCCTACTCCGCACCCGCGCGTTCGACCCCACCACCGAACAAGGCGTCCTGCGCCTGTCGATCGCCGCCTCTTTGGCGATGGCCGCCGCCGCGGTGGCCTTTGGCCTGCTCGCCAACTCCTCGCTGATCATCTTCGACGGCATCTACGGGCTCATCGACGTGGTGATGACCTGGTTGTCGCTGCTGGTGGTGCGCCTGATCAGCCTGTCGACCCACGTGGATACCCTGCAGTCGCGCTTGAACCAGCGCTTCACCATGGGCTTCTGGCACCTGGAGCCGATCGTCCTCGGGGTCAGCGGCACGTTGATGATCGGTGCCGCCCTGTACGCAGCGGTCAATGCGGTGGACGCCCTGATGTCCGGCGGACGCGAGATCGCGTTGGGGCCGGCGATCCTATTCGCGGTGATCTCGATCGTGGCCGAAACCGGCCTGGCGCTGTTCGTACGCCGGGCGAACCGGTCGATCGGCTCGGACTTCATCGCGCTGGATGCGAAGAACTGGGTGGTCGCGGCGAGCATGTCAGCCGCCTATCTGGTCGCCTTCCTCGGCGGCTATGTATTGGGCGGCACGCAGTGGGCGTGGCTGGTGCCCTACATCGATCCGGCGATCCTGCTGGTGGTCTGCCTGTTCGTGGTCGTCGCGCCGATGGGCACGGTACGACAGGCGCTGTCGGACATCCTGCTGATCACCCCGCTGGATCTGCAGACCCATGTGGACGAAGTCGCGCGCGACATCGTGGCCAGGCACGGTTTCCTGGAATACCGCAGTTATGTGGCCAAGGTCGGGCGCGGTGAGCAGATCGAATTGTTCTTCGTGGTGCGCGCCGATGATCCACCGCGGGCGCTGATCGAATGGGATCGCCTGCGCGATGAGATCGGCGAGGCGCTGGGTGAAGAGTCGCCGGACCGCTGGCTGACGATCATGTTCACGACGGATCGGGAGTGGGCGATCTGAGCGCTGCCGACGCGCATCGCGTTATCGCTCGGTCGCCACGCTGCCCTGTTTCCACTGCCGCGGCGATTGCCCGGTCTGTGCCTTGAACGCGCGCGACAACGCGGCTTCGCTACCGTAGCCCACATCGATCGCGATGCGCTTGAGCGGGTGGCCGCGGCGCAGTGCCTGCTGCACGAGGCGGGTACGCCAGCCCTGCAGATAGTGCCCGGGCGTGCTGCCGATGGTGTCGCGGAAGCTGTCGGCGAAGGCGCTGCGTGACATGCCGGCGCGCTGCGCGAGCGACTCCAGCGTCCACTCATCGGCGGGTGCTTCATGCATGGCCACCAGCGCGTGGCGCAGACGCGGATGGGCCATACCGGCGAGCAGGCCGACGCGGATCTGGCCGCTTTCCATCAGCGCGCGCAGGATCTGGATGAGCACCACTTCGAACAGGCGATCCAGCAGTGCCTGGCGGCCGCAGCGCTGCGCGAAGGCTTCTTCGAACAGCAGCGACAGCACCGGCTGGCCGCCGTACAAGCCCTCCAGCGGCAGGCAGACGATCGGCGGCAGCGCAGCGGCGACCGGGTTGTTGGCGCCCCCTTCGAACTGCAGGTTGGCGCAGGCGAAATCCGCGCCCCGCGTGGCATCGGTAACGAAGCGGTGCGCGAGCGGGCGCGGGTACAGCAGTACGCTGGGCGTGGTGATCTGCAGCGTGCTGCCATCCGGGTGCTCGACACGCACCTCGCCGTCGCGGATCAGATGCAGCTGGCCGCGCTCGCCGTCGGCCGGCAGATCGTTGATGCCGCACAGCGCGCCAGCGTGGAAGACCTCGGCCGAGACCGCGAAACGGTCCAGCAGGGATTGCAGTCGGTCGACCATGGCGGACTCCAGATCAAGTTTTCTGGACGAAATGTTGCCACAAGTACGGAGCAGACGCGCAAAGTACACCTGCCATCTGGCCCACCCCTTTCACTCCGCAGGAGATTCCCATGTCCATTGCCAACGTTCTGTATACCGCCCAGGCCACTGCCAACGGCGGCCGCGACGGCCGCGCCGTCTCTTCCGACAACGTGCTGGACATCCAGCTCTCCACCCCGCGCGAGCTGGGCGGTGCGGGCGGCCCGGGCACCAACCCGGAGCAGCTGTTCGCTGCCGGCTACTCGGCCTGCTTCCTGGGCGCGCTGAAGTATGTGGCCGGCCAGGCCAAGGTCGCTCTGCCGGCTGAAACGCAGATCACCGGCAAGGTCGGCATCGGCCAGATCCCGACCGGCTTCGGCATCGAAGTGGCGCTGGAAATCTCGGTCCCGGGCCTGCCGCGCGAGCAGGTCGAAGAGCTGGTGCAGAAGGCGCACATCGTGTGCCCGTACTCCAACGCGACCCGCGGCAACATCGACGTGACGCTGACGGTGGTCTGAAAAAAAAATGGGCGGCTGCCGGACTTGATCGTCTGGCAACCGCCCATCCCACCGCGGTGGATCCTGTGGCTGACCACGGGATGCATCTTGTTCGGCTGCAACGATCAACGGTCGTTGCCTACCTGGGCTACCGTCGTTGCCGGCCAGCGGCCGGCACTACCGGATCCGGCCTTTATGGGTCGTGCGTGATCAGCTGCACCACGCTGGAGAAATCCAGCTTGCCGCGACCGGCCTGGTGATTCATCGAATACAGGTTGCGGGCCAGTTCGCCCAGCGGGATCGAGGCACCGACACTCATCGCTGCTTCCACCGCCAGGCCCATGTCCTTGAGCATCAGGTCGCTGCCGAAACCGCCGCTGTAGCCGCGCGAGGCCGGGGCGTTTTCGAGCACGCCGGGCCACGGGTTGCACACTTCGGTGGCCCAGCTGCGGCCGGTGCTGACCGCCATCATCTGCGAGAGCACTTTCGGGTCCAGCCCGTGCGCGACGCCCAGCGCGATCGATTCACCGGTCACCGCCATGATCACGCCCAGCGCCATGTTGTTGCACAGCTTGGCGACCTGGCCGGCACCGCTGGCACCGACGTGGAAGATGTTCTTGCCCATCGCCTGCAGCAGCGGGCGCGCACGCTCCAGTGCCTCGGCTTCGCCACCGACGATGAAGGTCAGCGTGCCGGCCTGTGCACCTGCAGTACCGCCGGACACCGGGGCATCCAGCATCTGCAGGCCACGCGCCGCGGCCGCTTCGGCGACCTTGCGGGCGGTGGCCGGGGCGATGGTGCTGCAATCGATGATGAGCGCGCCGCCCGGGATGTCGCCGAGCAGGCCGTCATCACCCAGGTACACGCCTTCCACGTGGCGGCTGGCCGGCAGCATCGAGATGACGATCTCGGCGTCGGTCAGGGTATCCAGCGCCGAGCTGGCGGCGGTGGCGCCGGCATCGACGGCGGCCTGCACGGCAGCCGGCACCAGATCGAACACGCGCACGGCGTGACCGGCTTTGGCCAGGTTGGCGGCCATCGGGCCACCCATGTTGCCCAACCCGATGAATGCAATACGGCTCATGCGTGGCTCCTTTCAGGGACGGTGGCGCCGAGGTCGGCCAGCGGATGCGCGGCATCGGACCACGGCGAAACGAAGAAGGTGCGGGCCCACTCGGCCGTCGCGTCCGCCAGCGTGCGCGGCTGCCACTTCGGGGTGCGGTCCTTGTCGATCAGCAGCGCGCGGATGCCTTCGGCGAAATCGCCATGGGCGGCCGCATGCAGGGCTGCGATGTACTCGATGCGGTAGACCTCGGCCAACGAGGCGCCCTCGGCCAGGCGCTGCAGCTCGAACGCGAGCCGCGCCGAGCCGGGCGCACCGGCGGCGAGCGTGGCCTGCGCGTTCTTCAACCAGGCGTCCTCGGTCTCCAGGGCAAGGATCGCCTCGACGATCGCGCCGACGTCGTCACCGGTGCACAGCGCATCCACGGTGGCGGCATTGCGCAGCAACGGGCCGGTGGCCGCATCGCTGGCGTGCTGCTGCAGCAGCGCGGTCAACTGTTCGTGGTTGCGCTTGGCCTCGCGGCTCCAGTGCACGTCCACCAGCGCATTGAACACGGTCTCGCGCTGTGCCTCGGCGATGTGGATATCGGCCAGGCCGGCGTAGATCGCATCGCCTGCGTTGAGCGGCGCACCGGTCAGGGCCAGGAACAGGCCGCCGTGGCCGGGCACGCGCGGCAGCAGCCAGCTGCCGCCGACATCCGGGAACAGGCCGACGGTGATCTCAGGGAACGCCAGCTTGGAGCGCTCGCTGACCACGCGGTGGCTGGCGCCGGACATCAGGCCGATGCCACCGCCCATGACGATGCCATGGCCCCAGCACAGGATCGGCTTGGGATAAGTGTGGATCGCGTAGTCGACGCGGTACTCGACGTCGAAGAACTCGGCGGCGTAACTGTTGCCGCGGATGTCGGCCTTTCCGCTCTCGCGGTAGTCGACCATGCTGCGGTACAGGCTGTGCAGGTCGCCGCCGGCGCAGAAGGCTTTTTCGCCCGCGCCCTGCAGCACGACCAGCGCGATGCCGTCATCAACGGCCCAGGCCTCCAGCCGCTCGCGCAGCAGGTGCGCCATCGGCAGCGAGAACCCGTTGAGGGTGCGCGCGGCGTTGAGCGTGGCGATGCCGATGCGCGTGCCATTGCCGGCGGCGCGCTCTTCGAACAGCACCGGCGCCTCGTCAGGGGCGACGGCGGTGCTCATGCGTTCTTCCATTGCGCAGCGCGCTTTTCCAGGAAGGCGTTCACGCCTTCGGCCTGGTCGGCGCTGTCGAACAGATCGACGAAGGCCTCGCGTTCGGCGACCAGCGCCGAGGCGTGGGTACCGGTACGGGTGGCCTGCACCAGCGTTTTGCACGCGGCGATGCTGGTCGGGCTCTGCTTGCCGGCCTTGTGCGCCCATGCCAGCGCCAGTGCCTTGGCTTCGCCCTTGGCGACCTTCTCTTCGACCAGGCCGATCCGCAGTGCGGTGTCCGCATCGACGCGCTCGCCCAGCAGGATCATGCGCTTGGCCCAGCCTTCGCCAACCAGACGCGGCAGGTTCTGGGTGCCGCCGGCGCACGGCAGCAGGCCGACGGTGGCCTCCGGCAGCGCCACCTGGGCGTGTTCTTCGATGATGCGCAGGTCGCATGCCAGCGCGCATTCCAGACCGCCGCCCATCGCGTAGCCGTTGATAGCGGCGATGGACACGCCACGGAACCCGGACAGCGCTTCGAAGGCTTCGCCGAAGCGACGTGCAGCTTCGCGTGCGGCGGCCTTGTCGCCGGAGGCGAACTGCTTCAGGTCGGCACCGGCGGAGAAGAACTTCTCGCCATCGCCGGTGATCACCAGCGCATAGATATCGCGGTCTGCATTGAGCGCGCCGACCAGATCGCGCAGCGCGGACAGGCTGTGCACGGTCCAGGTGTGCGCTGGCGGGTTGTTGAGGGTGATGACCGCGACGTGGCCATCGGCCTCGACCTTCAGACCGACATGATCATGCTGGCGCCACTCCATCATCGCAGTTCCTCTTCAGTGTTGAGCAGATGGCGGGCCACGATCACACGCATGATCTCGTTGGTGCCCTCCAGGATCTGGTGCACGCGCGAATCGCGCAGCAGCCGTTCAATCGGGTATTCACGGATATAGCCGTAGCCGCCGTGGATCTGCAGCGCGTCGTTGCAGATGTTGAAACCGGCATCGGTGGCGAAGCGCTTGGCCATCGCGCACCACACGTTGGCATCGCTGGCACCGGCATCAAGCTTGCGCGCGGCGGTGTGCACCATCTGCCGGGCGGCGACCAGCTGGGTGACCATGTCGGCCAGCTTGAACTGCAGTGCCTGGAACTCCGACAGCGCCTTGCCGAACTGACGGCGCTCGCCCATGTAGCGGCGGGCGGCATCCAGTGCGCCCTGGGCCGCGCCCAGCGAACAGGCGGCGATGTTGATGCGCCCCCCGTCCAGGCCCTTCATGGCCAGCTTGAAACCGCTGCCTTCCTCGCCGAGCAGATGGCTGACCGGCACGCGCACGTTCTCGAACGTGATGCCACGGGTCGGCTGGCTGTTCCAGCCCATCTTCTCTTCTTTGCGGCCGTAACTGATGCCCGGCAGGTCGGCCGGCACCGCGATCGCGCTGATGCCGCCCGCGCCCGGGCCGCCCGTACGCGCCATCACCACCAGCAGTTCGGTGGCACCGGCGCCGGAGATGAAGGCCTTGGAGCCGTTGAGTACGTAATCGTCGCCGTCACGCACCGCGCTGGTTTTCAGCGAGGCCGCGTCCGAGCCGGCACCCGGCTCGGTCAGGCAGTACGAGGCCAGCTTGGTGCCGGACGAGAGGTCTGCACCCCACGCGGCACGCAGGCTCTGCTGGCCCCATTTGGCCACCATCCACGACGCCATGTTGTGGATGCTGACATAGGCCGCCGTGGACGGATCCACATTGGCGAGCTCCTCGATGACGACGGCGGCGTCCAGACGGCTCAAGCCGCTGCCACCGACCTCGGGATCCATGTACAACCCACAGAACCCGAGTTCCCCTGCCTTGGCGATCGCCTCGCGCGGAAAGATGCCCTCCGCATCCCATCGCGCGGCGTGCGGCGCCAGTTCGGCCTGGGCGAAGTCACGCGCTGCCTCTCTATAGGCCTGCTGCGCTTCGTCGAGTTCCGTCGTCATCGAGTGGCTCATGGTCGAACTCCGTTGTTGCTGTTGCTTACTTCAGGCTGATGGTGGTGTTGACGCCATGACCCAGCGTCTCGTCATCGAACCAGCGTGAGGTGATCGTCTTGGTCTGGGTGTAGAACATCACCACCTGCTTGCCGTACGGGCCCAGGTCACCGAGCTTGGAGGCACGCGAGCCGGTGAACGAGAACAGCGGCACCGGCACCGGGATCGGCACGTTGATGCCGACCTGGCCGACGTCGATGTCTTCCTGGAACTTGCGGGCGGCCGCACCCGATTGGGTGAACAGCGCGGTGCCGTTGCCGTTCGGGTTGGCGTTGATCAGTGCGATGGCGTCTTCGAGCGTGTCCGCTTCCAGGATCACCAGCACCGGCCCGAAGATTTCCTCGTCGTACACGCGCATGCCCGGCTTGACGCCGGCGAAGATGGTCGGGCCAACGAAGTTGCCCTTCTCGAAACCATCGACCTGCGGGTTGCGGCCGTCGAGCACCAGCTTGGCGCCCTGCTCCACGCCCGAGGCGATCAGGCCTTCTACACGCTCACGCGCGGCGCATGAGATCACCGGGCCGACATCGGTACCGGCGACACTGCCGCCGCTGACCTTCAGCGTCTTGGCCTTGGCCACCAGGTCCGGCACCCACTCGCGCGCTTCGCCCACCAGCACCAGGGTGGAGGCGGCCATGCAGCGCTGGCCGGCCGCACCGAAGGCGGCACCGACCATCGCGTTGAGGCTCTGTTCCTTGTTGGCGTCCGGCAGCACCACGGCGTGGTTCTTGGCGCCCATCATGCACTGCACGCGCTTGCCGGCCAGCGAGGCGCGGTTGTACACATGGGTGCCGACGCGGGTGGAACCGACGAAGGACACCGCCTTGATATCCGGGTGGTCGCAGATCGCGTTGACCACGTCTTCACCGCCGTGCACGACGTTCAGCACGCCCTTGGGGATACCCGCTTCCAGCGCCAGTTCGACCAGGCGCATGGTGACCATCGGGTCCTGCTCGGACGGCTTGAGGATGAAGGTGTTGCCGGTGGCGATGGCCATCGGGAACATCCACAGCGGAATCATCGCCGGGAAGTTGAACGGGGTGATGCCCGCGCACACGCCGAGCGGCTGCAGCAGGGTGTAGGTGTCCACGCCGTTGGCCACGTTGTTGGCCAGCTCGCCGAGCTGCAGGTTCCCGATCGCGGCAGCGTGCTCGACCACTTCCAGGCCACGGAACACATCGCCCTCGGCATCCGGCACGGTCTTGCCCTGCTCGGCGCTGAGGATGTGGGCCAGCTCGCTCATGTTCTCGCGGATCAGCTGCTGGTACTTCAGGAAGATGCGCGCGCGGGTGCCGATCGGGGTCTTGCGCCAGGTCTTGAACGCTTCCTTGGCCGAGGCGACGGCGGCGTCGACTTCGCTGGGGGTGGCAAACGGGACCTGGGCCAGGACGTCCTGGGTGGCCGGATTGACCACGTTCTGCCACTGCGAGCTGGCCGATTCGATGAACTGGCCATCGATCAACATGCGGATACGGGGCGCTGCAACAGTCATGGACAATCCCGGCGGGTCGAAAGTTGTTTGCATTATTCACAGTGCCACCCTCGATTTCCGGCCTGTATGCGCTTAATCTGGCCAATCCCCGCTACGATTTTTGTGAATTCTGTGAATAGCCAGCCCGTCCAACGCCAGATCGGCCTGCGCCTGCTCAAGCTGCGCGAGCAGCGCGGCTACAGCCAGCTGGCGCTGGCCAAGGCGCTCGGGCTGTCGGCCAGCTACCTGAACCAGATCGAGCGCAACAAGCGGCCGCTGACCCCGGCGGTGCAGGGCAAGCTGCGCGACGTACTGGGCGATGTCAGCGAGCTGTTCGAGGTCGATGACCCCGGCGCGCTGCAGGAATCGCTGGGCGAGACCCTGCGCGACCTCGGCCTGGCCGATGTCAGCAGCACCGAACTGCGCGCGATGGCGGGCAACCTGCCGCAGATCAGCCGTGCCCTGCTCGACCTGCACCGCCGCCACCTGATGCTGCGCGAGCATGCCGCCGCGCTGGAGTTCCAGCTGGGCGATGTGCATGCCGGGCAGGCGCTGCCCGCGGGCGACCAGGTCCGCGATTTCTTCAACCGCA
Organism: Stenotrophomonas rhizophila; assembly: GCF_003751305.1. Lineage (GTDB taxonomy): Bacteria > Pseudomonadota > Gammaproteobacteria > Xanthomonadales > Xanthomonadaceae > Stenotrophomonas > Stenotrophomonas rhizophila_B. The sequence goes on along the minus strand of NZ_RJKV01000003.1, from coordinate 317,848 downwards.
TGCACAACCACATCCCCGAGCTGGATGACCTGGCCGAGCAGCTGTTCGGCGAATGGGGACTGGTGGCCGGGCACGTGGCGCCGCGACTGCGCCAGCTGCTGGCCGACCGCCATGGCGTGCTGGTGGAAGTGGGGCCGCTGCAGGCCGGGCGCGAGAAGCGCGTCTACGACGGCGGCAGCCGCACGCTGTGGCTGCCCGACTATCTGGAGCCGGGCCAGCAGGCGTTCCAGATGGCCGCGGAGCTGGCCCTGCTCGGGTATGCGGCGCAGATCGATGCGGTGATCGCACGCGCCGGGTTTGGCGAGGCAGAGCAGATAGCACAGGCGCGGATCGGCATGTCCAACTACTTCGCCGGTGCGCTGGTGATGCCGTATGCGCAGTTCCTGCGCGCCGCCGAGCACAGCGCGTACGACATCGATGCGCTGGCCCATCGCTTCGGCGTGGGCTTCGAGGCGGTCTGCCATCGCTTGAGCACGCTGGCGCGACGCAGCGCGCCCGGCCTGCCGTTCTTCTTCATCCGCGTGGACCGCGCCAGCAATGTCTCCAAACGGCATTCGGCCACCGATTTCCACTTCTCACAAGTGGGTGGCTCGTGCCCGTTGTGGATCGTGTACGAAGCCTTCAACCAACCCGGGCGCGTACTGACCCAGACCGCGCGGATGCCTGACGGACGCCGCCACTTCTGGCTGGCGCGGCAGGTGAGCAGCGGCCCGATCGGGCATGGCCAGCCGCGCAAAACCTTCGCGGTGGCGCTGGGCTGCGATCTGCAGCACGCCGAGCGGTTGATCTACACGCGCGGGCTGGATATCCAGAGCCCGGGCAACTCGGTCTCGATCGGCCCGGGCTGCCGCGTGTGCCCGCGCGAGGACTGCATGCAGCGCGCGTTCCCGCAGCTGCCGGGCCGCGGCTGATGCGGTCCGGTGGCAGTTGGATCGTGCCGGCCAACGGCCGGCACCTACCGGTTTGAAGGACACCGGTCTAGTAGATCGGCGTCACCTTCATCTGCGGCAGCGGGCGCGGCGCGCCGTCGGTGAGGTCCGGCCCCAGGTCTTCCCAGGTCTGGCCCTGCTCGACCATGTGCCGCCACAACTGCTGCGATTCGCGGCGTTTGTCTTCCGAGCTCAAGCGGTAGGACGGCGGCACCGGCGTGCCGGTGGCCACACTTTGATACGCCGCTTCGTAGGCCGCCACGCGTTGTGCGGGGTCATCGGTGCGCGCCACATCCAGCGTGTAGCGCTGGTAGGCCGAAGCCAGGTTGCGCCAGCGGATCCAGTAGTGGTTGGCGAAAGAGAAATCGCAGAAGCGCTCCCCGGCGATGCTGCCCTTGTCGGCGATGCGGCTGAGCACGGCCTGCGGCATGTCCAGGTTCATGCCACCTTCGTCGCCCTCCAGCGCGACATGCACGATGCGGTCGCGGTACCCCGGCGCACGCGCCTGCAGCACATCGCGCCAGTTCTGCATGGTCGATACGATCGAGAACAGGAAGCCGGACATCTCCGCGGCGGCCAGCGGCCGCGCGATGGACTGGTAGGTGCGCTGCCAGCCATGGCGGTTCTCGGTCGGCAGGAACACCGCCTGCTCCGCCCGCGCATGCGCGCTCGTCTCCGCCTCAGGCACTGCACTGATCGCCTCGGCGGCCTGCGCATAAACAAGATTGATGCCGAACGTGGGCCAGCGCGGTAGCGCGGCATCGAACAGGTGGATCGGGAAGTTGCTGCTGATCCCGCCATCGGAGAACCAGCACACACGGAACGCGGTGATCACCGGGCCGCAGTTCTGGCCACCACTGGTCAGCCCTTCCATGCTGTCGGCGACGTTGGTGTTGTCGCGACGAGGCTCGGCATCGGCCACCGGCGCGCAGCGACGTTCGCGACGGGCAGGCTCGTGCAGCGGCACCGCGCTGATCAGCAGCGGGAAGCTCAGGCTCATGCGGGTGGCGACCAGCACCGGCAGCTCCTCCCCGTCCACCAGGCGATAGTAGTCGCGCCCGTCCACCCGCTCCGGCGCGCCGGCCCGTGCAACCAGCCACTCGACCACGCTGGCCGGGAACAGCTGCGCGAACTCTTCGCGCAGGAACCAGAAGTGCGCAGCACTGAATGGCAACGTGCGCGGCTCACTGTGCGACACGCAGGTGGTGATCATCTGCAGCGTGATCGCGTGCGCACCGCTGGGCTCGCCGGGATAGCGTGGGGCCGTATGCAGATCGCCGAAGGTCAATGGCTGGTCATGCGGCTTGCCGGCCAAGGCCTGCAGCTGGGTATGCAGCCAATCCGTCAGCGCCGGCGCGGAGGCATTCGGCTGGGTGCTGCCGTTGCACAGGCCGAGCAGATTACGCCGGGCCACCCGGGCCACGCGCAGCGCCGAGGCCAGTACACCGGCGCCGTAGGCGCACAACAGGGAGGGCAGCAACGTCGCCCAGATGCCATCAATGCCACCGGCCAGGTAGCCGATGCCCAGCAGGCCAGCCAGCGACAGCAGCACCTCCAGCGGCGCGATCGCGAACACCGCGGCGAGCAGACAGGCGATCTTGCGCAGCAGGCCGGCCTTGCCGGTGAGCATCACCAGCAGGCGGTACGCGGTGCGCGCGCCGTACGCCGGTTGGAACAGGCTGTGGATGAAGCCCTGTCGGGACAGCTGGGCGGACACGTCGGCCAGCCCCGGAAAGCCCACCGCCGCCGCTACCGGCTCCCCGGCCTGGCGGCGCCGATCGCCCAGCGCGGCCGCCGCGGCCACGGCGGCGGCAATGGCGCCGGCCGAGGTGCCACCGATGCTCTTGAAGCGGTACTCACGGGCCAGCGAAAGCACCGCGTTGGGATACACGATGCCGCTGGTGATGCCGCCCTTCATGACCAGATCGCAGTACTTGTCCGCCACGTTGCCGTCCTCTGTCCGCCCGTGCGTGGCCGATCCACGCACCCTCCACAGCGGTGCCTGCCACGAGGCAGGCACCGGGGAGATCGATGGCGACAGTATCGCCCGCGCGCTTCTCAGGGCCTGAGAAGCGCGGCACGGAACGGCTTATTCAGCGTTGCCGGACTGCGGCACGCGCCGCACCTGGGACAAGTCGTAACCGAGCGCGGCGATGCGGGTCATCGCCGCTTGATAGTCGGCATCGGAGATGGTCGGGGTGCGCGCCATCAGCCACATGTAGTCGCGCTTGCTGCGGCCCACGATGGTCTGCTTGTAGTCCGGATCCAGGTCCACAATCACGTACTCGGCCTGGATCGGCCAGATGAACTGCATGCCCCAGATCGCGCCGCCGGTGCCCTCCTTGACCGTCCCGACCGGGTGCATGGTCTTGATCGGTGCCTGGAAGCTGCCCTTGCGATAACGGAAGGTGGTCTGGATGCGGCCGTCCGGACGCAGTGCGTAGGACTCCACGGCATCGAACGCTTCACGTTCGGGCCGGCTGGGGATATGGGCGATCACATACCAGTCGCCCATGAAGCGCGGCACGTCCACATGCGCCACGGGCGGGATCGGACGGGTGTTGCCGCTGCAGCCGACGAGCATCATGCCGACAACCAGCAGGGGAACGAGAGCACGGATGGACATGACGGCTTCCTCCAGGAACGTGGGGTGATCACGGACGGTTGAACAGGTAGTGGGCCACCTGCCACTGCTGGCCCTGCTGGTAACCGAACAGCTCGGCGCAGGCCATCCAGAACATGCGCCAGCGCTGATGCCACAGCGCGGCCGAGGCGTCGCCATAGGTCTGCCGCAGCACCGCCATCACGGCCTCTTTCTCGCGGTCCTGATTGGCCAACCAGTGGTTGGCGGTGCGCTCGTAGTGGGTACCATCGAGCAGCCAGCGTTGCTGCAGCTGCAGGTGCTGCTGGAAGAACAGCAGGGTATCGGCCGCCGGCATCAGGCCACCGGTGAAGAAGTGGCGGCCCATCCAGTTGTCGTCGCCCTCGGTCTCGAACGGGTACATCAGCGTGCGGTGCACGAAGATGTGCACGAACAGCTTGCCCTCCGGCCGCAGCCACGAATGGATGCGCTGCAGCAGCTGCGGGTAGTTGCGCATGTGCTCGAACATCTCGATCGAGACACAGCGATCAAAGGTCTCGGCATCGAGCGTCAGGTGATTCACATCACGGGTCAGCACGGTGACGTTAATCAGGCCACGTGCACGACACTGCCCCAGGATGTACTCGCGCTGGCTGTTGGAGTTGGAGACGGCGGTGATCTGCGCGTTCGGATAGCGCTCGGCCATCCACAGCGTCAGCGAACCCCAGCCACAGCCCAGCTCAAGAATATGCTGCCCATCGGCCAGCTGTGCGCGCTCGCCGTACAGCGCGAGCATCGCCTCTTCGGCTTCGTCCAGGGTTTCAGTGCCGGTGGCGTAGTAGCAGCTGCTGTACTTCAGGCGCTTGCCGAGGCAGCGGTGGAAGAACTCGGCCGGCACTTCATAGTGCTGGCGATTGGCCGCATCCACGTGCAACGCCACCGCGCTGCTGGCCAGCCCGGCGATGCGCGCGGCAAAGCGCTGCGACTGGACCTGCTGGCCGCCGGCAAGCTCTTCGCGCAGGCGCTGCTCGCACTGGCGGCGGATGCCGAGCCGCAACAGCGTATCGGGCAGCACCCCGCGTTCGGCCAGGCCGGTCAGGCCCGGTGCGTAGTCCGGCAGCGGAAGACGGTCACTGGCGACATTCATGGTGAAGATTCCTTGCGGGCAGACGACGAACGGGAGGGGAACCACGGAAACAGCATCGGCGTGGTGCGTTGGTATTCGCGGTAATCCTCACCGCGCGAGCGCAGCGCCTGCGCTTCGGTGAAGGGGATGCCGCTGACCCAGCGCAGGAACACGTACATCACCAGCGGGCCGGACCAGGCCAGCCACCACAGCGGCGACTGCACGGCCAGCAGCACGTAGGTGAACCAGTGCAGCCATTCGAAGAAATAGTTGGGATGCCGCGAGTAGCGCCACAGCCCATCGCGGCAGGTCTTGCCCTTGTTGGCCGGATCGGCGCGGAAGCGCGCCAGCTGACGGTCGGCCAGCGATTCGCCGCCCACGCTCAGCAGCCACATCGCCACGGCCGCGATCACCCAACCCCAACCATGTGCTTCCGGATTCACCGACACCGCCACGAAGGGCAGCGCGAACAGCACGATCAACAGCGCCTGGAACTGGAAGAAGCCGAAGATCTTTCCCTGGTGGCCATTCCAATGCTTGCGCAGATGCTGGTAGCGGCCATCCTCGGGCTCGCTGCGCACGCGGTGCCAGAGGTGCAGCGCCAGGCGTGAACCCCATAGCCCGCCCAGCACGGCCAGCGCGATCCTCGGCATCGCCGCGCCATCGCCGAGCAGTGCCAGCAACAGGGCAGAGGCGCCCACACCCTTGGCCCAGAGCACATCGACCACGCCGATGTTCTGGTGACGGCGCTGCCACCACCAGCCCCAGGTCATGATCACGGCGGCGTACAGCCACACCACCCACAGCATCTTCATCGTGTGTCTCCTGGAGCAAGTGTGGCGAGGGGTACCGCACGGGTCTGCCAATGACGGGCGCACGCCGCAAGCACCGGCAATGCGATCGCCCAGCCCAGGCCGAGCAGCAGCACGCCGTGCCACTGCGGCGCGGCGAACACCACCGACGACCAGCCGCGCGCGGCGGACAGATATGCCAGCGGGGCCAGCAGCAGGCCAACCAGCGCTGCCGCAACCAGATGCCGCTGCAGCACCGCGAATGACACCGTGAGCGTCATCGCGAACGCGGCCCACAGCGCGAGGATCCAGACCGGGGCGATCCACGCGGGATCATTGCCGGCCGCGTACAGCACCCAGCCGGAGGCGCCGGCCAATCCGTCAACGAGCAGCCCGCAGCCAAGCGCGACCAGCATCAGCCTGACTTCAACTGACGGCTGCGCGGACCAGACCAGCTGACTAGCCACGTAAACCGCCGCTGCCACCAGCGCGGGCCAACGCAGCCCGTGACCGGCGCCGGTCACGGCGCACAGCCAGACCAGCTGGTTGCCGATCACGTTGGCCCAGAAACGTGGCACCTCAGGCCTCCCCGGCAATCAGTGCGGGCCGGTAGCCCGGACGCGCCATCAGCAGGTGCGAGACGCCGATGGAGCGCTCCAGGAAGCCACCTTCGCAGTACGCCAGATAGAACTCCCACATGCGGATGAAGCCCGCATCGAAGCCCTGTGCACGCACCGCCGGCAGCTGGGCCAGGAAGCGCTGGCGCCACGCACGCAGCGTCAGTGCATAAGACGGGCCGAAATCATGCTGGCCGATCAGCTGCAGGTCGCTGCTGCGGGTCTTGGCGGCGACGATCGCATTGATCGAGGGAATGAAGCTGCCGGGGAACACGAAGCGCTTGATGTAGTCGACGCTGCGCCGCGCCTGCTCGTAACGCTGGTCTTCGATGGTGATGGCCTGCAGCAGCGCCAGGCCATCGTCCTTGAGCAGGCGGGTCAGCGTGGCGAAGTAGGTGTCCAGGTACTGCGCGCCGATCGCCTCGATCATCTCGATGGACACCAGCTTGTCGTACTGGCCCTCCAGATCGCGGTAATCCTTGAGCAGCAGGGTGACCTTGTCCTGCAGCCCGGCCGCCTCGACCCGCTGCCTGGCCAGCGTGTACTGCTCCACCGAGATGGTGGTGGTGGTGACGTGGCAGCCGATATGGCGGGCCGCGTACAGCGCGAAGCCGCCCCAGCCGGTGCCGATCTCGACCACGCGATCGGCCGCGGTGAGCTGCAGCTGCTCGCAGATGCAGGCCAGCTTGCGCTCGGACGCGGTCTCCAGCGTGTCGTCCGGGCTGGCATACAGCGCCGAGGAGTACATCAGGTCCGGCGACAGGAACAGCGAGAAGAACGGGTTGCCGAGGTCATAGTGCGCGGCGATATTGCGGCGGCTGCCTTCGCGCGTGTTGCGACGCAGCCGGTTCCAGCCTTTCAGCAGCCAGCCGCCGATGCGCGCCGGGCCGCCCTCCATGCCATCGAGCAGATCGCGGTTGCGCACCAGCAACTGCACCAGCGCGACCAGGTCATCGCAGCGCCAGTCACCGCGGATGTAGGCCTCGCCCGCACCGACACTGCCCTGCGCGGCCACCGCGCGGTAGAAACCGGGGTCGTCCACCCAGACCGTCACCTGTGGCAGGGCGTCCGGATCGCCGATCACCACATCGCCCACGGCATCGCGCAGCCGCAGATGCCCGCCGCGCAGCGGTGCCAGTTGCGCCAGCAGTCGCCCGCGCAGGAATCCTTCAAGGGCGGACGGTTGCGGCACGGCCACCGCACGGGTCATGTCGTTCATGGGGATTTTCCGGCAAGAGATGGATGGTCGTGAACGGGGTTGCGCTTGAGCCACAGGCGCAGCGCCTGCCAGTGGATCGCGGCAACCACCTTGAGGGTCATCAGCGGGTAGCGCAGCAGCACGCCGGCCAGGCCACGACCGGTGAGCGGATGGCGCTGCATCACCAGATCGGCATCGAACTGGCACACGCCCTCGCGCCACACCTGCATATGCACGTGCAGGTCATCGCCCGGCGCGGTGAAGCGCCAGCGGTACTCGCAGTCCATCTGCATGAAGGGAGAGACGTGGAACTGCTTGTCGAAGGACCAGCACAGCGCGCGGCCCTGGGCATCGGCCTGCGCCACCGGCAGTACGTAGGCGTGGCGCTCCTTCCACGGCGTGTTGGTGATCTCCGCCACGATGCTGTCCAGCGTGGTGCCGTCGGCGGCGTAGCAGTAATAGAAGCTCACCGGATTGAAGACATGGCCGGCATAACGCGGATGCGTGAGCAGGCGGATCGGCCCGGCGGGCGCGCGGCCCAATGCCTCGGTGATGCGGGCGCGCACGGCATCGGCCAGCGGTTGATCGGGCGCGCCGAGATAGTCGCTGCGGCGGAACTCGACCACGTTGCGACGGCCCACCGACCACAGCCAGCGCCGCTCGAACAGACGCGGCAGTTCGTCCAGGTCCAGCAGCAGCTGCGCGATCGGATAGCCGAACGCATGCGCATGCGGCGCGTGCCGCCGATGGCGCATCCAGCCACGGTAGATCGCACTGGCGGTCATGCCGGCAGGGCCTCGGCCAGCGGCCAGTAAGACTCTGCATCCAGCGCCTGCAGCGCATCGACCACGCGGCGGGCACTGCGGATGCCATCTTCGTGGAAGCCCCAGCCCCAGTACGCACCCGCGAACCAGGTACGGCGATGGCCCTGGATCTCGGCCCAGCGCTGCTGCGCCCGCACCATCGCGTGGTCATGCACGGGGTGGGCGTACTGCAGGCGGCGCAGCACGGTGGCCGGATCGACCGCCTCGCTGCGGTTGAGCGTGACCACCAAGGGCGTCGGCGTGTCGATGCCCTGCAGCAGGTTCATGCAGTAGCTGACCGTGCACGGTGCGAGCGCATCGCGCGGCACATGCGCATTCCAGGCGGCCCAGGCCTTGCGGTCACGCGGCAGCAGGCTGGCATCGGTATGCAGCACGACCTCGTTGGACTGGTAGCGGATCGCGCCCAGCACCGCGCGCTCGGTAAGATCGGCATCAGACAGCAGCGCCAGTGCCTGATCGCTGTGACAGGCCAGCACCAGCTGGTCGAAGCCTTCCAGGCCGGCAGCGCTGTGTACGCGCACGCCATGCTCGTGCCGCTCCACGCCGAACACCGGACACTCCAGGCGCTCGCGCACTTGCCAGCGGCTGCGCAGTGCATCGACGTACCTGGCCGAACCGCCCTGCACCACCCGCCACGGCGCGCGCCCGGTCATCTGCAGCATCTGGTGATTGGCCATGAACTGCACGAGATAGCGCGCCGGGAAGGCGGCCAGGCTGGCCGTCGGCGACGACCACAGCGCCGAGGCCATCGGCAGCAGGTGTTCGTCGATGAAGGTGCGGCCGTAACGGCCCTGTGCCAGGAACTCGCCCAGCGACGGGCCTTCATCGTCGCTTTCCAGCAGCGCCGGTGCCTCGCGGTAGAACCGGCGCAGGTCGCGCAGCATGCCCCAGAAGCGCGGCGAGACCAGATTGCGGCGCTGACAGAACAGGGTGTCCAGCGAGGTCGCGTTGTACTCCAGCCCGCTGCGCTCGCTGTGCACCGAAAAGCTCATCGTGGTCGGCTGCGACGCTACCCCCAGCTCGTCGAACAGGCCGGTCAGCAGCGGGTAGTGTGCAGGGTTGAACACGATGAAGCCGGTGTCCACCGCCTGCGTTCGCCCATCCACCTCCACCTCATGCGTATGGGTGTGACCCCCGAGGTAGTCATTGGCCTCGAACAGCGTCACTTCGTGCTGCTGGCTCAGCCACCACGCACTGGAGAGGCCGGCGATACCCGATCCGATCACGGCGATCCGCATGTCAGTGCTCCGCCTTGGCCAGCACCCAGGCCGGCACGGGTTTGAGATCACGCACCAGCCCGAGCGCGGCCATCGCACGCAGGCCATACCAGGTGACATCCACTTCCCACCAGTAGAAGCCCTGACGCGCGGTACCCGGGAAGAAGTGGTGGTTGTTGTGCCAGCCTTCGCCGAAGGTCAGCAGGGCAAGCCACAGGTTGTTGCGGCTGTCGTCACCCGTGTTGAAACGCTGGCGGCCGAAGCGGTGCGCCAGCGAGTTGATGGTCACCGTGGCGTGGAACAGCACCACGGTGGAAATGAAGAAGCCCCACACCAGCATCTGCCCACCGGTAGTTCCCCACGACGGCGCGATATGCTCCAGCAGCGCACCCAGCCCGAACAATGCGGCGGCCAGCGCGATCGGCACCAGCGTGTCGAAGCGATCCAGCCAGCGCAGCTCCGGGTACTTGGCCAGATCGGGAATGCGCGACCAGTCGGTGCGGAAGCCTTCGACCGTGAGGAACCAGCCCATGTGGCTCCACCAGAAGCCATGCACCGAGGGCGAGTGCGGATCGGCGGCGGTATCGGTATGACGATGGTGATTGCGGTGATGGGCGGCCCACCACAACGGGCCGCGCTGCACGCTGGAGGCGCCGATCAGCGCGAAGATGAACTGCACGGCGCGCGACGTCTGGAAGGTGCGGTGGGAGAAGTAGCGGTGGTAGAAGGCCGTGATCGCAAACATGCGCACCGCGTACAGCGCGACCGCCACGCCGACCGCGACCCAGGACACGCCCACCCAGATCACCGCCAGGCAGGCCAGGTGCATCGCGGCGAACGGGATCGCCCGCACCCAGTCCACGCGCTGTGGCTGGTCCGTCGCGACAGCCGCATCGGTGCGGGTATCGAACCAGCGCAGCAGCGTCGCCCAGCGACGTGGCTGTGCGGTGCGTCCTGCGTCCGGGGTGGGGCTGTCCGACATGACTCGCTTCTCCTGAGGCGTTAACAGGAGATACGACAGGGCACGACGTTTGGATGCACGGATCCGGAAAAAAACCGCGACTCCGTGCGATTACAGGTTGGCGATGTCGCCCTTGGCGATGATCGGGCCGGTCGGAATGCCTTGCGGCGCACCGGTCGACGGTTCCAGCGTGATCGCCAGCACCGAGCCGTTCACAAGCGCATCACGCAGCGTGTCTGGTACGGCCACGGTATGCGCGCGGTCGATGGAGACCAGGCCCAGCGAACGCGGTGCGCCGCCGGCCGGGATCAACCACAGCTCGGGGGCACGCCCGGCTGCATCGGCCGCGGCCGGGACGGGCACCATCAGCACCTTGCCCTGGGCCTTGTCGACGGAGGCCAGCCACCCTGGCGTGCCATCGTCGTGCAACAGCGGTGTGACCGGCTTGGTCGCCTGTTCCGGCTCGGCCGGCGTCGTCGGCGCGGTCGGCGTGACCGCCACCGGCGTCGGCGCAGGTGCGTCGGGCTCGAGATCGCGGCGACTGAACACCGCCACCAGGGCCAGCGCGGCGGCCAGCGCTGTCATGCCCTGCCAGAAACCGGTGCGCTGCCAGACCCGGGGCGAGGCGGTCGTTGCTGCGGGCCAGCCCAGTGACGTGCGGATGCGGGGCCACAGATGCGCAGGCACCGCTTCACTGCCGAACGATTCGAGCAGCGGCGCAAGGCGGTTCTCCCACTGCGTCACCAATCGCGCAAAACCGGGATCGCTGGCGATGCGGCGTTCAACCTCGGCACGCTGGGCGGCATCCAGCACGCCCAGCACGTATTCCCCGGCCAGGATGTCGGCACTCGGCGGCTCGCCGTCGTCGTGCAGATCGTGGAGGTCGCGGACGTTCATCGTTCCAGACACACCCGCAGTTGACCCAGCCCACGACGGATCCAGCTCTTCACCGAGCCCAGCGGCGAACCGATGCGGCGCGAGAGTTCTTCATAGCTGGCGCCATCCAGGAAGGCCAGCCGGATCAAGGACCGACGACGCGGTTCCAGGCTCTCCAGACAGTCCTGCAGGCGCGCGTGGTCGGAGGCCTGCTCGGCGGCGTGCGCAGGCTGCGGGGCGACATCGGGAATCTCCTCCGCCACGGAGAGGTCATCCAGCGCGCGCGGCGGCGCGGCCCGCAGGCGGTCGATCGAGCGGTTGCGCGCCATCATCGACAGCCAGGTCATGGCCGCCGCCTTGGCGCGGTCGAACTGCGCCGCCTTGTTCCAGACCGTGATGAAGACGTCCTGCAGCACCTCTTCGGCATCGCCGCGGTCGCGCAGCACATGCAGGCAGATCGCGAACAGGCGGCCAGAGGCCAGTTGATAGACCGATTCGAACGCCTGGCGATCACCGCCGGCGACGCGGACGAGCAGCTCGTCCAGACGGTGTGATGCGGCGGTGGCGGCGTCCAGCTCGGGCATTGCAGGCTCAATGTCGATAACGGGCGTATCGGCATCCTCCCTGCTCCCGCCGCTGTCTGCAAGGGGGCACTCAGGCACCGCATGTCTTCACCAGCGGCTGCGTACGCGCGGCGGACAACTCGGCCGCAGGCGTGGCAACGGGAGCCGCCGGAAACTCGACCCGCACCTGCGGATACTTGCCCTTCTCATCGCGCACGTTGCCGGTGCCGGTGAACTGCAGCAGCCGCTGGTCCGCGGTGGCATAGACCAGGGTGACCGGGGGCACCGCGAAACCGAACCACGCATCGAGCTTCATCTGCAGTTGCTCGGCCGGTTGACCCTGCCACGTCACCGCGCCGGTGCGTTGCAGTTTCAGCGGCACCAGGCGCTGACGGCTGGGCAGCAGGAACTGGAACGCCACGCTCTGCCCCGCCTGCAACGCCGCCCAATGGCTGCGCACCGCCGCGTCGAAACCGGCATCCACCACCGCGCCCGGCGGAACAGCGATCGCGCGGCTGAACGTCGGTGCCTGCGCGCTGGCGCGGACCGATACCTGGCGGGTGGCGGCACCGCCGCGCACACCTTCCTGATAGCCGTCGCGGCCATCGTCCAGGGTGAAATCCGGCGTCTGCGGGCTGCCCTGCGGGGTCATCCACTTGCGTGCGAAGGGGCGCCCATCGCTGCAGCGGTACAGCACCAACCGCGACTGTGCGCTTGCCGGCCCCTGCAGCCAATGGGTCTCGCGGTAGAGCAGGCGCCCATCGGCGGTGGCGTACGCGCGGCCTTCCTGGCGCTGCACGGTCTGATCGGCGGCACTTACGGGGGCGGCAATCACCGACAGCAGCAGGATCAGGCAGGGCAAGGGCTGGCGCATGGGGGTCCAAACGGGCGGGCTTGCAGGGAGATACGCAGTTGGCAGTGGTTTGGATGCAGCGGGGTGAATCGGGCAGACGACTTGACCATCGCTCGCCTTCGGCCTACCTTGTGCTCGCCGAAGGTATCCATCGCTTCATGCAGATGAAGGGATGGATTTAAATGGGAATCCGGTGAAGGCGCATCCCGCGCCCATTCCGGAGCTGCCCCGCAGCGGTGAATGGAAACGACTCCTGCCAACAGCACTGGGCCTCGGCCTGGGAAGCGGCAGGTACTAGGTGGGCGCCCGCGCCCGTGTCCATCAGCCCGAATACCGGCCCCGGCCGGAGGACACGACCGTCCTCCGATTCGACCTGGAACGTCCGCGGGGAGGTTGCCGGGGCCTGCCGCCATGCCGCCTGCCTGGCGCTGCCCCCGTGCGTCCGCTTCACGGCATCCGGTTCGCCCGCGGGGGCGAAGGTCGCTGGCGGGGCGAAACGGGCTGCAAGGCCCCGGACGGCGCGCGGTTCCTTCGTTCCTCAATGCCCCTACGCAATGAGGACACGTTCCAATGACCACTGTTACCAACCTGGGTTTTCCACGCATCGGCGCCAAGCGCGAACTCAAGCGCGCGCTCGAAGCCTTCTGGTCCGGCGAAAGCACCGCCGCGTCGCTGCAGGACACCGCGGCCGAGCTGCGTGAACGCCACTGGCAGCTGCAGCGCGAGGCCGGCGTGGATGTGCCGCCGAGCAACGATTTCAGCCTGTATGACCAGGTGCTGGATGCGGCCTTCCTGTTCGATGCGATCCCGACCCGCTACCGCGCGCTTGCCGATGCCGAGCCGCTGAACGGCTATTTCGCGATGGCGCGTGGCCTGCAGCGCGATGGCATCGACCTGCATGCGCTGGAAATGACCAAGTGGTTCGATACCAACTACCACTACCTGGTGCCCGAACTGCACGCCGGCCAGACCTTCGCGGTGCGCGGCGACAAGCCGCTGGCCGAGTACCGCCAGGCCAAGGCGCTGGGGATCGAGACCCGTCCGGTGCTGATCGGCCCGGTGACCTTCCTGCGGCTGTCCAAGACCACCGACGGCAGCAACGCGCTGGACCTGCTCGATGCGCTGCTGCCGGTGTACGTGCAGCTGCTGGGCGAACTCAAGGCGGCCGGCGCGGCGTGGGTGCAGCTGGACGAGCCGCTGCTGGTGCAGGACCTGGACGAGGCCACACGTGCTGCCTTCGAGCATGCGTATGCGGTGCTGTCCCAGGCTGCCCGCCCCAAAGTGCTGGTGGCGACGTACTTTGGTGCGCTGGAGGACAACCTCGCCCTTGCCGCCTCGCTGCCGGTCGATGGTCTGCATGTGGATCTGGTCCGTGCGCCGGAACAGCTCGATGCGGTGATCAAGGCGCTGCCGGCCGGTCGCGTGCTGTCGGCCGGCCTGGTCAACGGCCGCAACATCTGGCGCACCCATCTGGACAACGCCCTGGTGCTGGCGCGCTACGCGCACGGTCATGTCGGCAGCGATGCGCTGTGGCTGGCGCCATCGTGTTCGCTGCTGCATACCCCGGTCGATCTGGACCACGAAAAGAAGCTCGATGACGAACTGCGCAGCTGGCTGGCGTTCTCCAGGCAGAAGCTCGGCGAGCTGCGCGTGCTGGCCGATGCGATCGATGCGCCGGCACGTGCCGAAGCACCGCTGGCCCATTCGCGTGCGTGCATCGAATCGCGCCGTCGTTCGCCGCGCGTGCACAACCCGGCCGTCGCCGCGCGTCTTTCCTCGCTGACCCCGGCCGATGCACAGCGCCACAGCCGCTACCCGCAACGCCACCTCGCCCAGGCCGCCGCGCTGAAGCTGCCGCGCTTTCCGACCACCACGATCGGTTCGTTCCCGCAGACGCTGGAGGTGCGTGAGGCACGTGCCCGCAACAAGTCCGGCAAGCTCTCCGATGCGGACTACGATGCGTTCCTGGCCACCCAGACCGAACACTGCGTGCGCGTGCAGGAGCAGATCGGGCTGGATGTGCTGGTGCACGGCGAGTTCGAGCGCAACGACATGGTCGAGTACTTCGGCGAGCAGCTCGATGGCTTTGCTTTCACCAAGAATGGCTGGGTGCAGAGCTACGGCTCGCGCTGCGTGAAGCCGCCGGTGATCTTCGGCGATGTGACCCGTCCGCAGCCGATGACAGTGCGCTGGTCGCAGTATGCGCAGTCGCTCACCCAGCGGCCGATGAAGGGCATGCTGACCGGCCCGGTGACGGTGCTGCAGTGGTCGTTCGTACGCGACGATCAGTCCCGCGCGGACACCTGTCGCCAGATCGCACTAGCGCTGCGCGATGAAGTGACCGACCTGGAAGCGGCCGGGATCGGCGTGATCCAGATCGACGAGCCGGCGATCCGTGAAGGCCTGCCGCTGCGCCGTGCCCAATGGCGCGAGTACCTGGACTGGGCGGTGGAAGCGTTCCGGATCAGCGCCAGCGGCGTGCGCGATGCGACCCAGATCCACACGCACATGTGCTATTCCGAGTTCAACGACATCATCCACTCGGTGGCTGCGATGGACGCGGACGTGATCTCGATCGAAACCTCGCGCTCGCGCATGGAGCTGCTGGATGCCTTCGTGCGCTTCCAGTATCCCAACGAGATCGGCCCGGGCGTGTACGACATCCACTCCCCCCGCGTACCCGACAAGGCCGAGATGCTGGCGCTGCTGCGAAAGGCCGCCGAGGTGCTGCGCCCGGAGCAGATCTGGGTCAACCCGGATTGCGGCCTGAAGACCCGTGGCTGGCCGGAAACCCGTGCCGCGCTGGAAGCGCTGGTGGCCGCCGCGCGCGAACTGCGCGAGGAAACCGCCGACGCCAACGCCGCCTGATCCGACCCTTGTAGACAGCCCCAAGGACCCCATCGCCGCCGTTGCCGGCGGTGGGGTCGACGAGAAACGCATGAACCCGCATGACCTGACACCGATCGACCGCCCGACCCTGTCCCTTCCCGACGGCCACACCAGGCTGCTGCTGCATTCGTGCTGCGCGCCGTGCTCGGGCGAGGTCATGGAGGCGATCACCGCCTCCGGCATCGACTACACGATCTTCTTCTACAACCCCAACATCCACCCGGTGAAGGAATACGAACTGCGCAAGCAGGAGAACATCCGCTTCGCCGAGAAACATGGCGTGCCGTTCGTCGACGCTGACTACGACACCGACAACTGGTTCGCCCGCGCCCGCGGCATGGAGAACGAACCCGAGCGCGGCATCCGCTGCACGATGTGCTTCGACATGCGTTTCGTGCGCACTGCGCTGTATGCGCACGAGAACGGCTTTGCGGTGATCAGCAGCTCGCTGGGCATCTCACGCTGGAAGGACATGAACCAGATCAACGATTGTGGCCACCGCGCCGCCGCACACTACCCGGGCATCCAGTACTGGGATTACAACTGGCGCAAGGGCGGCGGTGCCGCGCGGATGGTGGAGATCAGCAAGCGCGAGCAGTTCTATCAACAGGAATACTGCGGCTGCGTGTACTCACTGCGCGACGCCAACCGCCACCGTCGCGAGACCGGCCGCGAGCGGATCAAGCTGGGCGTGCTGTACTACGGCGACGGGACCTCGAAGCAGGGCGACGCCGACTGACCGTTGCGGGGGCGTCGGCTAGACTGGGCGCCCCCACAGCCGTGAAGCCGCCATGAGCCGTTACCCCGCCGATGTCGCGTTGGTCGTGATCGACCTGCAGCCGGACTTCATGCCCGGTGGCGCACTGGCCTGCGTGGACGGCGATGCGATCGTGCCGGACATTGCCGCCCTGCTCGCCGAACGCCGGTACGCCACCGTGGTGGCGACCCAGGACTGGCACCCGGCCGACCACGCCTCCTTTGCCAGCCAGCACCCGGGGCATCTCCCGTTCGAAGCGATCCTGCTGCACGCCCAGCCGCAGACCCTGTGGCCGGACCACTGCGTACAAGGCAGTGACGGCGCGGTGCTGCACCCGGGCGTGGACTGGACGGTGGCCGACCTGATCCTGCGCAAGGGCACGCGCCAGCAGGTGGACTCCTACAGCGCGTTCCGTGAGAACCATGGTCCCGATGGCACCCGCCCCGCGACCGGCCTGGCCGGCTGGCTGCATGAGCGCGGCATCCGCGAGGTGCATGTGTGCGGCCTGGCGCGCGACTACTGCGTGCTGTGGAGCGCGCAGGATGCGGTGAAGTCCGGGTTCCGGGTGAAGTTCCATTGGGACCTGACCCGACCCGTGACCGAGGCCAATGATGGGATGGTGCGCGAGGCGTTGGCCAAGGCGAAGATCGCGGTCATCTGACAGGCGAACCCGGGCGCCGGCCGGAACGGCGTACCGACCAACGGTCGGTACCCACCGGATCAAAGAACGACCGTCTGGTGCCGGCCGTGCGCTGGTAGTGCCGGCCGCTGGCCGGCTCCCGATACCGTTTGGGGCGTGCGATGAGCCGGCCAGCGGCCGGCACTACCGGAGCGTCATGCCGACCAACGGTCGGTACCTACCGGTCAGCGGAAGACGACGGTGCGATGCCCGTTGCGCAGGATCCGATGCTCCACATGCCGGCGTACCGCGCGCGCCAGGACCTGCGATTCGGTGTCGCTGCCCAGCCGCACCAGGTCGCGCGGCGTCATCGCGTGATCCACGCGCGCCACGTCCTGCTCGATGATCGGGCCTTCGTCCAGATCCGGGGTCACATAGTGCGCGGTGGCGCCGATGATCTTGACCCCGCGTGCGTGCGCCTGGTGATACGGCTGCGCGCCTTTGAAGCTGGGCAGGAAGCTGTGGTGGATGTTGATCGCCCGCCCGGCCAAGGCCTCGCACAGGCGCGGCGACAGAATCTGCATGTAACGCGCCAGCACCACCAGGTCGATCTGCTCGCGTTCGACCAGGTCGATGATCTGCTGCTCCTGCACGGCACGGTTGTCCGCGTTGACCGGCAGGTGATGGAACGGCACGCCGTAGGACCCAGCCAGGGCGGCGAAGTCCTCGTGATTGGAGGCCACCGCCGCGATGTCCACCTGCAGCTGCCGGCTGTGCGCGCGGAACAGCAGGTCGTTGAGGCAATGCCCCTGCTTGCTGACCAGCACCAGCAGGCGCGCACGGCGGCGGGCGTCATGCAGCTGCCAGTCCATCCCGAACTCGGCGGCCAGCGTGGCCATGCGCGCTTCCACGTCGCCCAGTGACTGCTCGGCGGCACGGTCGAAATGCACGCGCAGGAAGAACCGGCCACTCTCGTCGTCGCCGAACTGCTGGGCATCGAGGATGTTGCAGCCCAGCTCGAACAGCAGGCCGGACACACGGTAGACGATCCCGGTACGGTCCGGGCATGAGAGGGTGAGGATGGAATCGGGGCGCATCCTTTCAAGTGTAAAGGAGCGCCCGGATCCGCGGCACGGTTGCTCTCACCTGCAACCATTCGGCAAGGCCATCCGGGTTACCGCGGCGGATGCACCGTCCACGCCACCAGCCGCATCACCACCGGGCGCACCATGAGCACGCAACAGAACGCGGTCGGCATCGCCAACTGGTAGGCGCCAAGCACGCGCGCGGGGTAGTCCGCGCCCACGCCGGCATTGGCGGCCGTGATCACCAGGCACATCAGCATGGCCATGATCGAGGCCATGAAGAAGGCGAACACGAATGGGGTAGCGCGGGCGCCGAGCTTCCAGCGGCGCATCGCCACAGCCTGGGGAGCGGTCATGCGTAGGGTTCCTTTGATCAGGCAACCAGCGGTTGCGGGACCGGCACGATAGCCAGCGCCCGGAAAGCCTGGTAGACCGCGCCGGCTTGGCGCTTTATAAAGCAATTCTTTGCAATGACCATGGAAAATGGCCTTCAGCATGAACATTCTCCAGTCAATTCGCAGTTTCATCCGCACCGCCGATGCCGGCAGCCTGGCCGCGGCCGCGCGGACGCTGGGCATCAGCCCCGCCGCGGTCGGGCAGAACATCGCCCGGCTCGAAGCCCACCTCGGCGTGCGCCTGCTCAACCGCACCACCCGCCAGCTCGCGCTGACCGAGCGCGGCGCGGTCTATCTCGCCCAGGTGCGCCACATCGAGCGTGATCTGCAGCGGGCACAGGCCGCCGTGACCGATCTGGATGCCACGCCCGAAGGCCGGCTGCGCATTGCCAGCAGCGCGGCTTTCGGCCGTCATGTGCTGGCGCCGCTGATGCCCGCATTGCAGGCACGCTATCCACGGCTGGCGATCGGACTGCTGCTGGCCGACCGCAGCGTCGACCATGCGCACGAAGACGTGGACGTAAGCATCCGCATCGAACCGCAGCTGGAAGAAGGCCTGGTCGCACGGCCCATCGCGCAGGTGCCGTTCGTGGTCTGCGCGGCACCGTCGTATCTCGCGCGTGCCGGCATCCCGCTCACTCCAGAGGCGCTGCGCGAGCATCGCTGCCTCTTGTTCCGTTATCCGCTGGATGGGCGCTACCTGCGCTGGGGTTTCGTGCGCGACGGCATGCGCTTCGATGCCGAGGTGACCCCGGCACTGGCCAGTGATGACATCGACGCGCTGGCCGCGATGGCGGTGGCCGGCGGCGGCATCACCCGGCTGGCGGCGTTCGTGGCCGCGCCCTATCTCGCGCGCGGCGAGCTGCAGGCGCTGTTCGAACCCGGGGATTCGGCGAGCACCCAGGCCTCACCGGAACCAATGCGGTTGTTCCTGTGTGTCAGCGATCGCCGCGATCTGACCCCGAAGGTGCGGGCGCTGATGCAGCACATCATCGAAGGGCTGCCGCCGGCGTGGCGGGTGGACGTCGGCTGAGCGCAGGGTCACCCGGGATGCCGGCCAGCGGCCGGCACCACCGTCAGCGACTCAGCGTTCCGGGGCGATGAACACACCGCGGGCTTCGCGCGGTTCGCAGCGCAGGTACTGCGGTGCCGGGGCGACCGAATCGCCCAGTGCCGCGGCGGCATGCCACGGCCAGCGCGGATCGTAGAGGATGCCACGGGCCAGCGCGATCGCATCGGCATGACCATGGCGCAGGATCGATTCGGCCTGCGAGGGCTCGGTGATCAGGCCCACGGCGATGACCGGCATGCGCAGCTTGTGCGCCTTGATCGCCTGCGCGAACGGCACCTGGTAGCCCGGCGACAGCGGAATCTGCTGGCGCGGATCATTGCCACCGCTGGAAACGTGCAGGAACTGGCACCCGCGCGCGTCCAGCACGTGCGCCAGGGTCGTGGTCTGCTCGATATCCCAGCCGCCGGCCACCCAGTCGCTGGCGGAGATGCGCACACCCACCGCGATGCGATCGGAGACGGCCTCGCGCACGGCGTCGAACACGCGCACCAGCAGGCGCATGCGGTTTTCCAGCGAGCCACCGTAGTCGTCCTCGCGGCGGTTGCTCAGCGGCGACAGGAACTGGTGCAGCAGGTAACCGTGCGCGGCGTGCAGTTCGATCAGATCCATGCCGACGCGTTCGGCGCGACGGGCCGCAGCCGCGAAGGCTTCAACCACGGCATCGATACCGGCCAGGTCCAGTTCGGTCGGCGTCGGATCGGTCTTGGCGAACGGCAGTGCGGACGGCGCGACCGTGGGCCAGGCGCGCGGATCGGACGGGTCCATCGCACCGCCGCCTTCCCACGGCTTGTTGACCGAGGCCTTGCGCCCGGCATGGCCCAACTGCACGCCCAGCGGCATCGGCGACCATTGCTTGACCGAGGCCACGACAGAGGCCAGCGCGGCTTCGGTGGCGTCATCCCACAGACCCAGATCGGCCCAGCTGATGCGGCCTTCCGGCAACACAGCGGTGGCTTCCAGGATCAGCAGGCCGGCACCGGACTGCGACAGCTGCCCCAGATGGATGCGGTGCCAGTCGTTGGCGAGGCCGTCGACGCACGAGTACTGGCACATCGGCGCGATCACGATGCGGTTGGGCAGGGTCAGCGGGCCGAAGGGGATGGAGGAGAAGAGCTGGCTCAAGGGGGGAACTCGGGAAGAGGAAATGGAACCGGACGCCATTGCACTCCTGTGCGGCGGCGGAGGCAACCGTGCCAATGGATCAGTGTTTCGTAGCGGCTCAGGCGGCGGCGGTTCCCGGCAGCAGGAAGGCCAGCGCCTCGGCGCAGGATTGGTCGACTTTCAGGCTCAGCAGCGCGTCGGCGCGGGTAAGGCCGCGGTTGAGCGCAGCGATCGGCACCCCGGCCTGCGCGGCCGCCTGCACGAAGCGGAATCCGGAATAGACCATCAGCGAGGAACCGACCACCAGCACCGCATCGGCCCGCTGCAGATGGTCGTGAACGGTGGCGACCCGCTCGCGCGGCACGCTTTCACCGAAGAACACCACGTCCGGCTTGAGCACCCCGCCGCATACCGGGCAGGCCGGCACCTGGAAGGCGGAGAAATCCATCTCCAGATCGGCATCGCCATCGGGCGCCTGTCCGGCCTCCAGATGCTCCCAGCCGGGGTTTAGCGACAGCAGCCGGTGCTGGAACGCCTCGCGCGGGGTGCGTGCTTCACAGCCCATGCAGCGCACCTGGTCCAGCCGCCCATGCAGATCGATCACCGTCTCGCTCCCAGCCCGCTGATGCAGGCGGTCGACATTCTGGGTGAGCAGCAGCTCGATCTGGCCCCGGGCTTCCAGTGCGGCGAGCGCGGCGTGCGTGCCGTTCGGCTGGGCCCACCCGAACCGGGGCCAGCCCAGCAGGCTGCGCGCCCAGTAGCGCTGGCGCGTGGCCAGTTCACCCATGAAGGCCTGGTAGGTGACGGGCGGGCTGCGCTTCCACTGGCCATCGGCATCGCGGTAATCCGGGATGCCCGAATCGGTGCTGCAGCCCGCGCCGGTCAGCACGAACAGGCGCTGGGCGCGGTCGATGAACTCGGCGAGAGGTGTGCTCATGATCAGCAGATGGGGGCGCAGGCGCGGAGAGGCAATCGCCAGCCGCTTACGGGCCCGGGATGTCACCCGGCAGCGGCGGAACGGTCGTGGGGTGGCCGTCGGCATCCAGGGCGATCATCACGAAGTGCCCGCGCGTGCAGAGCTTGCGCTCACCGTTGTGCAGGTCCTCGGCGATCAGTTCGACCTCCACCTTCATCGAGCTGCGGCCCACTTCAACGATGCGGCCGACGGTTTCGACCATCTGGCCGATGCGGATCGGCAGCTTGAAATCGACCTGGTCCGAGCGCGCAGTGACCACGGTGCGGCGCGAGTAGCGGGCCGCGGCCAGGAACGCCGCCTTGTCCATCCATGCCAGCGCCTGGCCACCGAACAGGGTGCCCATGTGGTTGGTGTGGTTGGGGAACACGATCTCGGCCATGCGGACTTCGATGGGCGGGATGGTCTCAGGGATGGGGGTCATGGCGGGGGCCGGTTTGGGATGCAGCAGATCTTACGGCACTACATGCGTGCAGCATCTGCGCGCGCCAACGTCATCCCCGTTGGCCCTTTGGTACCGCACTCGCTCGCCCAAGAGACATCGCCAAGTCGCGGCGCTGCATCAGGACAGCATAACGATTCAGTCCATAACCACGACCGCCCAACAGCCCCTCGGCAAATGCTTTCGACTTAGAAGGTTCGATTTTGAAGCACCGATCTAAAGTGGCTGCTATGGCTGTAGAGGATCGATCAACGGTGAGGTAGACGACTTCGTCGAACATTTCCTTCGCTCCATACCTGATCCAGATACCTGCTGTCGCATGTTCACACTAGCTGCCAGCACAAGTGAGGATCGAGACCGAAACTCTGCGGCAACGACGATGCGGGGCATAAAAATTCCAGCTCAGACAAAATACAACATGAACGAAGTGTTCACAATGAACCCATCTTTGCTGAAAAAGCAAGCCGCGCATTATGCAGCGAGTGAATCTAGTATTGCAACAAGGGTCGCAAAAGCCTCCGCACATCAACACAAGTTATTGATTAATAAGACAATTAAAACACTCACTGCTAGCAAGATCGTTAGAGTTAATGAGCGTTGCAA
Organism: Stenotrophomonas rhizophila; assembly: GCF_003751305.1. Classification (GTDB taxonomy): domain Bacteria; phylum Pseudomonadota; class Gammaproteobacteria; order Xanthomonadales; family Xanthomonadaceae; genus Stenotrophomonas; species Stenotrophomonas rhizophila_B. The sequence goes on along the minus strand of NZ_RJKV01000003.1, from coordinate 295,376 downwards.
TATGTATGCACTAGTTGTATATTTCAATCGTGGTCAGGGATTCTCCCTGACCACTCATTCCTCAACTTCAAAGGAAGACATGACATGAAACTTCGACGGCGTATTTATAACCACGGGGAATACAAACATGAACGACGATTCAAACCCTGATAGTAGCGGCACGGCTCGCACTATAGAGCCTATAAGTAATGCAGCTGGGCGTGAAGTATCTGACGCTACCCACAGGGCTAGGCTAGAGATACAAGAGTGCTTGGTCGCACTGGCTAGTGGACTTAAGCCAACATTGGAAATAAAGCCCCTAACGGATGTAGGGGCTGGAGTCTTTGAAATGAAGACTCGAGGTCGTCCTTCATTCAGGTGCGTGTTCCACATGAAGGAGCCTGGTAAAATTGTTGTAGTGGCGGGGCGTGAGAAGGCAAAGAATGGTCCCCTTCGCCCTCTGCTTGAAGTAGTGAAGAAGAGGATGAAAAAGGGATAAGGCGGTGACGATGGGCGGCAGATCTGCAGGGGTCTGTCGCCCATTCTTCATTTATGACTTTCTAATCCCAATTTCCAATGGCTTCTTTTCGCTCTGAGGGGAAAACCTCAAATCAAATTCATAGCCCGCCCTTATGATCATCTGCAGTAAGCTGTCCACAGAGAACTTTTCAAGTCTGGAATTGCACAAGTTGCTAATTCTAGGCTGTGTAACACCCAAATTTTCAGCCGCAGAAGTTTGAGTCCAGCTTCGTTGCTCTATTATAGTTTTTAGAATTAGGGATAATCTAATTTTTAGGGCATCAATATTTAATTCAACGATATTTTGCGCAAACATTGGATGTGTAATTTCAATTTTCATAGTCATTGCCCCTTCATAGAACGATTCGACCCGCATTACGCGAATTTGGGGATGCTTTTTTAGGGCGCTGGCGGCATGCTATACATCTACTGCATAACGTGTCAACAGATGGCCAATCCGACTTGATGAACGCTTCAGCGCTCCGATGGGGTCTTCTAGTCAAGACGCAGCATTTTGATGGTTCGCAAAGCTCGCTATCGACAGATCGGCATAAGCATCAGGGAGACAGTTCGCAGCGATCCGATGTCTAGAATCCCTTGCTCTGTTGCGAACAGTGACTAGACGAAACGTTCGCCTCTTGCCACTCTCGAAGCACTTCTTGCAAGGCGAGCTTTCTATGCTCGATTTTAACGTCGGTGATTCGCAGGTGTAGGGCACTCAAGACCGGGAAACGAAAAAGCCCCGGAACATGTCCGGGGCTTTTCTAAATCACGACGTAAGCGTCAGATCAGAACGACATATCGAACGACACTTCGCCCTTCACGCCCACCTGGTAGGCCGACGAACGACGCTCGAAGAAGTTGGTCAACTCCTGCACATCCTGCAGCTCCATGAAGCTCAGCGGATTGCGCACGTTGTACTTCTTCTCCATGCCCAGGCGATGGAAATGATTGTCCGCGCAATGCTGCAGATACTGGCGCATGTCACGCGTCGAAATGCCCGCCACACCGCCCGACAGCACGTCTTCGGCGAACTGCACTTCGCACTCGATCGCATCGGCCAGCATGTCGTAGACCTCCTGCTTCATCGCGTCGTCGAACAGGTCCGGCTCTTCCTCGCGGATCACGTCCACGCACTCGAAGGCGAACTCCATGTGCGCGCTCTCGTCGCGGAACACCCAGTTGGTGCCCGAGGCCAGACCGTTGAGCAGACCGCGCGAACGGAAGTAGTAGACGTAGGCGAAGGCCGCGAAGAAGAACAGGCCCTCGATGCACGCCGCGAAGCAGATCTGGTTGAGCAGGAACTGGCGACGCTCGTCACGGGTCTCGATGCGCTTCAGGTTCTGGATCGAATCGATCCACTTGAAGCAGAAGTCGGCCTTCTTCTTGATCGAATCGATGTTCTCCACCGCGTCGAACGCCTTGGCGCGCTCGTCCGGATCCGGCAGGTAGTTGTCGAGCAGGGTCAGGTAGAACTGCACGTGCAGCGCTTCTTCGTACAGCTGGCGCGACAGGTACATGCGCGCTTCCGGCGCATTCAGATGCTGATACAGGTTCAGCACCAGATTGTTGGACACGATCGAATCGCCGGTGGCGAAGAACGCGACCAGGCGGTGGATCAGATGACGTTCGCCCGGCGACATTTTGCTGTGCAGGTCGCTGATGTCGATCTGGAAGTTGATTTCCTCGACCGTCCAGGTGTTCTTGATCGCGTTGCGATACATGTCATAGAACTGCGGGTAGCGCATCGGGCGCAACGTCAGTTCAAAACCTGGATCGAGCAGCATTTGACTCGGCTTGTCGGCCATGGTGTTTCGTCCTTCTTGGCGACTACCGACCAACGGTCGGTAGCTACCGAATGTGTGATGTTCCGTCCGTGCACCCGGCGGTGCCGGCCCGGTGGGCCGGCACGCCTTGTTTACTGGCACGCCTCGCAGCTTTCCGGGTTTTCCAGCGAGCAGGCGACGGCTTCGACCGGGGTGTAGCTGCTGACGGTCGTCTTGGCGATCTTGGTCGCCGGGCGCGAACGCAGGTAGTACGTGGTCTTGATGCCCTGCTTCCAGGCGTACATGTACATGGAGGACATCGCGCCGATGTTCGGGCTTTCCATGAACAGGTTGAGCGAGGCGGACTGGTCGATGAACGCACCGCGCTCGGCGGCCATGTCGATCAGCGAACGCATCGGCAGTTCCCAGGCGGTGCGGTACACGTGGCGCAGCGTTTCCGGAATCTGGGTGATGCCCTGGATCGAGCCTTCGGCCAGCTTGATCGCGTCGCGCATTTCCGGCGTCCAGTGGCCCAGCTTCTTCAGCTCGTTCACCAGGTAACGGTTGACCTGCAGGAAGTCGCCGGACAGCGTTTCGCGCTTGAACAGGTTGGACACCTGCGGCTCGACGCACTCGTAGCAACCGGCGATCGAGGCGATGGTGGCGGTCGGGGCGATCGCGATCAGCAGCGAGTTGCGTAGGCCGTGTTCCTTGATGCGCTCACGCAGGGCATCCCAACGCGCGGTGTCTTCGGGCACCACGTTCCAGGCATCGAACTGCAGCTCGCCGCTGGCCGCACGGGTGTCGGCGAAGGACGGGTGCTTGCCGCGTTCCTGGGCCAGCTCGCACGAGGTTTCCAGCGCGTGGAAGTAGATCGCTTCGGCGATCTTCTTCGACAGCGCGCGGGCTTCGGCACTGTCAAAGGCCAGACGCTTGCGGAAGAACACGTCCTGCAGGCCCATGCAGCCCAGGCCGACCGGACGCCAGCGCAGGTTGCCGCGGCGGGCGGTTTCGATCGGGTAGAAGTTCAGGTCGATCACGCGGTCGAGCTGACGCACGCCCAGGCGCACGGTGTCGGCCAGCTTGTCGAAATCGAACTCACCGTGGGCATCGAAATGGTTGCCCAGGTTGATCGAGCCCAGGTTGCACACTGCGGTCTCTTCGGCCGAGGTGATTTCCAGGATTTCGGTGCACAGGTTGGACAGGTGGATCACGTTGCCCGGACGCAGGGTCTGGTTGCTGGCGCGGTTGCACTTGTCCTTGAAGGTCATCCAGCCGTTGCCGGTCTCGGCCAGGGTACGCATCATCCGCGAGTACAGCTTGCGTGCGGAGATCGTGCGCTGGGCCTTGCCCTGGGTTTCTGCCTGCAGGTAAGCCTGTTCGAAGGCTTCACCGAACAGATCGGTGAACTCGGGCACCACGCTCGGATCGAACAGCGACCACTCCTGGTCGGCCTCGACGCGCTGCATGAACAGGTCCGGGATCCAGTTGGCCAGATTCAGGTTGTGCGCACGCCGCGATTCGTCACCGGTGTTGTCACGCAGCTCGAGGAAATCCTCGATATCGGCGTGCCAGGTTTCCAGGTACACACAGGCCGCGCCCTTGCGCTTGCCGCCCTGGTTGACCGCCGCCACGGACGAATCCATGGTCTTCAGCCACGGCACGATGCCGTTGGAATGGCCGTTGGTGGACTTGATCAGCGAACCGCGCGAACGCACGCGGCTGTAGCTGACGCCGATGCCGCCGCTGAACTTGGAGAGCTGGGCGATATCGCCGTACTTGGCGTAGATCGACTCCAGCGAATCCTGCGGCGAATCCAGCAGGAAGCACGAGGACAGCTGCTCATGCGTGGTGCCGGAGTTGAACAGGGTCGGGCTGGACGGCAGGTAATCCAGATTGCCCATGCGCTTGTACAGCGCCAGGGCTTCGGGCACGTCTTCGCTCAAGGCGCTGGCGATGCGCAGGAAGAACTGCTGCGGGGTCTCGATCACCTTGCGGGTGTGCGGATGGCGCAGCAGGTAACGGTCGTACAGGGTGCGCAGGCCGAAGTAATCGAAATGCAGGTCCAGGGTCGGATCGATCGCGTCGTTGAGCTTGCGCGCGTTGACCTGCACGAAATCGAGCAGGCGCGCGTTGATCAGGCCCACTTCGTGGCCGCGGCCGACCGACTGCGAGAACGCATGGATTTCCTGGCCGGACACTTCCTTGGCGATGAAGTTGGCCAGCAGGCGCGCGGCCAGGCGACCGTACTCCGGCTCCTCACCGATCAGCAGCGCCGAGGTGCGGATCGACAGTTCGTCCAGCTCCTGGGTGGTCGCGCCGTTGTACAGGCCGGAGATGGTGCGGGTCGCCACACGCATCGGATCGACCGCATGCAGACCCTCGGCGCAGCGCTGTACCGCGCGCACGATCTTGTTCAGGTCCACCAGTTCGGTCGTGCCGTTGCGCTTGGTCACGCTCATGGCGGTCGCCGTCGGCGGCGAGGTCAGCAGGAACTCGCTTTCCTTATCGATGTCAGTGCTGGTTTCGATGCTCACGGCGTTTTCCTCTGGGCGTGATTGGAAGTAGTACAGCGTCGCCTGCGTTGCAGGCCGAACCGGCGCACGGATCTACAGGGTGGACCTGCGGCGTCGCAGGAGCCGCGACAGCGCAGGCAGGCCTGCGGGCGGTTTCCCCTGCGTCACCGGTCCTCTCCCCCGGAGAGTCGTGCGACCGGCACCACACGCTGTACGTGCGTGCGGTTGTCAGTAGGTCTTCAGGCCATCGGCGTGAAGGCAATACACCCGTCGACTTGTGGTCGGCGGGACCGACGGCCACAAGATAGTGGGGGTACCAGGTGTCGTCAACGCCAAATGTAGTGAATTTCCCTAATCCCTTGTGGCGCAAGGACCGTGCCGGAAAGGCGTCCGACGAACGGTCTGGACCTGTCGAAAGCGAGTGCGCAGTCAAGGGCAGATGGCCGGATTGTCCTCCTCGAAAACAGAACAACGCCCGCTCACACCGCCCTAACGAATGGCCGCCGGTCAGGGTGACTTCCGACCCGCGCCGGGGTAGCCCCGAGGGTGCCACGCTCCGATACGCCTCCTTTATATGAATGCGACCATGCGCCTGCCTCTGATCGGCTGTCTGATGTTGGGCCTGACCGTGGCCGGTACCGCCGCGGCGGGCGAGAGCAAAGGCCCGCAGCTCTCCTCGCGCCAGTGCGGGGTGAGCACGCCTTACAACGTACTGGTGGACAGCGGCGGGATCTGGCTGCGCAACCGCGAGCAGGTGCCGGCGGAGATCTTCTTCCACGACGGCGAGCTGAACATCGATCGCCAGTCGATCCCGGTCAGCGCTGCCGACGCCCAGCGCCTGCGCCAGCTGGAATGGGGCACCCGCCAGTTGGTGCCTGCCGTGGCCGGGGTGGCCGGCGAGGCCACGGACATCGCCTTCGACGCGCTGGGGGCCACGGTGGAGATCATGACCGGCAGCCGCCGCAAGGCGCGCGAAGTGGACGGGCTGCGCAAAGATGCCCACGCGTACGTCGGCCGTACCCTGGGCCGCGGTATCTGGGAGCAGGACCTGTTCGGCGAGCAGTTCGAGGCGCGCATCGAGCAGGCGGCCGAGTCGATGTCGGCCTCGCTCGCCCGCGGCGTGATGTGGACGATGCTGACCGGCGGATCGGGCCGGATCGAAGCCCGCGCCGAGAAGATGGAGGCCGACCTGGAGCGCCGCATGGAGGCACGTGGGCAGGCGCTGGAGGCACAGGCCCAGTCGCTGTGCACGCAGGTGCTGGCGCTGGATGCGATCCAGCAGTCGCTGGAGGTGCGCTACCAGGGCAAGCCGCTGGCGATGATGGTGATGGACCGCGAGGAAGACGCGGCCGCGCCGATCGCGCACGAACAGCCGCGCGGGGCGGCGCTGGTGCTGCCCCCGTTGTAGAGAGCATCCACGCATGGCGCGGAGTTACGCGCGGTGCGGGGTGCCCAGGTACTCGGCGCTCTGCATTTCGATCAGGCGCGAGGCGGTGCGTTCGAACGCACCCTGCAGCCGGACGCCCGAATACAGCCCGACCGGTGAATCGGTCGCGGTGCAGACCAGGTTGACGTGGCGGTCGTACAGCTCGTCGATCAGGTTGACGAAGCGGCGCGCGGCATCTTCGTTGAGTGTGTCGAAGTGCGGGATGTCGCCGAGCAGCACGGTGTTGAACTCGTGCGCGATCTCGATGTAATCCGAGGGGCCACGGGGGCCTTCGCACAGCGCCTTGAAATCGAACCAGACGATGCTCTTGCCGCGGCCACGCACCGGGATCTTGCGCGCCTCGATCTCGATGTTGCCCGCCTTGGCCGGCTGCCCACCGCTGAGCTCGGCCCAGCGGCCGGCCAGCCAGGCATCGCTGCCGGCATCGATCGGGGACTGGTACACCGGCGAGCGGGTCAGCGCGCGCATGCGGTAATCCTCGGTGCCTTCGGCGTACAACTCCACGCAGTAGGTCTGCAGCAGCCCGATCGCGGGCAGGAAGCTGTCGCGCTGCAGGCCGTTGAGGTACAGGTTTTCCACCGCCGTGTTGGAGGTGGTCACCAGGGTCACCCCCTCGGCGAACATCCGCTCGAGCAGGCGCGCCAGCAGCATCGCATCGCCGATGTCGGTGACGAAGAATTCGTCCAGCACCAGCACGCGCAGCTTGCTGCGCCACTCCTGGGCGATCTTCGCCAGCGGATCGCTTTGCCCCTGGTGCTCGCGCAGGCGCTCGTGGATGCCGCGCATGAAGCGGTGGAAATGGGTGCGGTACTTCTGCTCGATCGGCAGGCCGTCATAGAACAGATCGACCAGGAAGGTCTTGCCGCGCCCCACCCCGCCCCAGAAGTACAGGCCCTTGACCGGCTCGGGCTTCTTCCAGAACGCGGAGAGGCGATCCAGCCAGCCATCCTGCGCGCTGTCGACCAGCGCGAGATGGATGCGGTCCAGCTCGGCCAGGGCGGCGTGCTGGGCCGGGTCGTTCTGCCATTCGCCCCGGGCCACGCCATCGGCGTAGCGCTGCGACGGGGTCATCACGGTGTCGCTCATGCCGCGTCGGGGGCGGGGTTGGGCAGCCACTGCTTGACGCCATGGATGAGCGCGCCGCGCAGGTCGACGATCTTGCGGTGGAAGAAGTGGCTGGTATCGGGCATGCGCACCAGTTCGTGCGGTGCGTCCAGGCCGTCCAGCCAGTCATAGACCGCCTGCGGATCGACGATCTCGTCTTCCTCGCCCTGGATCACCAGCCACTGGGCCGGGGGCTGCATGCCCTCGAAGTCCCAGCGCCCTGCGGGCGGCGCGATCGAGATCAGCGTGGTCGGCTGCAGGTCGCCCGCGGCGCGCAACGAGACGTACGCGCCAAAGCTGAAACCGGCCAGCCACAGGTCCTGGCCCGGCCGCTGTGCACGGACCCAGGCGGCGACGGCCTTGAGGTCGTCCTGCTCGCCCACGCCGTTGTCGAACGTGCCGGCCGAGTCGCCGACGCTGCGGAAGTTGAAGCGCACGGTGGCGATGCCCAGGTCGCGCAGCGAGCGCGCGGCCATGGTCACCACCTTGTTGTGCATGCTGCCGCCCTCGGTGGACAGGGGGTGGCAGACGATCGCCACCACCGGCTGTACCGCGACATCGGCCTCGGGCAGATCAACCACGACATCCAGCGGACCGACCGGTCCGTCCAGCGTCAGCGCACCGCTTTCTTGGGGAAATGGGGGATTGTGCATGGCGTCATAATACCGTCCCTCCGCGTGCTTCACCGCCGCCTCCGCCGGATCCGTACATGCACTTTCTGGTTTTCAGCGTTCTCTGCAGCGTGCTGGTGTCGGTCCTGCTGAAGCTGGCGCCGCGCCAGCGGCTGGACATGCCGCAGGTGGTGACCTGGAATTATCTGGTCGCCAGCGTGCTCAGCGCGGTGCTGCTGCAGCCCTCTCTGGCCTCGCTGCAGACCCCGCACGCGCCATGGGCCGCCCTGCTCTGCCTGGCCGTGGCGTTGCCGGCGATCTTCCTGATGATGGCCCGCGCAGTGACCCGCGCCGGGATCGTGCGCAGCGATGTGGCCCAGCGGTTGTCGCTGCTGCTTTCGCTGCTGGCTGCGTTCCTGGTGTTCGGCGAGACCGCCAACGGCTGGAAGCTGGCCGGCCTGGGGCTGGGCCTGCTGGCGATCCTCGGGATCAGCGTACGCCCGCGCGCCGGCGCGGCCGAGCCCAGCGGCGGACGGGCCTGGCCATGGCTGCTGTCCGTCTGGGTGGGCTATGCCCTGGTCGACATCCTGCTCAAGAAGGTGGCGTTGTCGGGTACGCCTTCGATGGCGGCACTTCTGGTCAGTTTCAGCCTGGCCTTCGTGCTGATGCTCATCCTGCAGCTATGGCGCCACCTGCGCGGCATCGCCCGCCTGCAGTGGCGCAACCTGGCCGGCGGCGCCCTGCTCGGCCTGCTCAACTTCGGCAACATCCTGTTCTACGTGCGTGCCCACCAGCATCTGCCGGACAGCCCGGCGGTGGTGTTCGCCGGCATGAACATCGGCGTGGTCATGCTGGGCGCGCTGGTGGGCATCGTCGGTTTCGGCGAGCGCACCAGTGTGTGGAACCGGGTGGGCCTGGGGTTGGCCGTGGCGGCGATCGGGTTGATCGCGTGGGGAACGTGGTAACCGACTGATGCGGTGCCGGCCAGCGGCCGGCACTACCAAGGCAACGCGACGGTGACCGGGCACACCGGCGTGCCGGCGCACCCGTGCGGTATCAGCGATCAAACCCCAGCAACAGCGGATCATGGTCCGAGCTGCGCCACGGGCCCGCTTCGTTGCGGTCGCGGTAACCGACATCGTCGGCCTCGTCGGCATTGATGTGCCACTCTGCCGCCGCGCGCAGGCGCTTGGCCATGCCCGGGCTCAACAGCGCATGGTCCAACCGGCCGGTCATGCCGTTGTAGACATAGCTGTACGGGTGTTCGACCTTGGCCACCGCGAACGCATCCCGCCAGCCGGCCGCGTGCAGGGTGCGGATCGGGTCTTCCATCGCGTAGGCGTTGAAGTCGCCCAGCAGCACCGCGTCGCGGGTACCCGCACCGGTGGGGTCGGTCGCCAGCCACTGGTCCAGCAGCGTGGCCGAGGCGACCCGGGTGGCATTCCAGCAGGCCTGGCCGTCCTTCTGATCGGCATCGGCGCCGGTCGCTTCGGAGCAGCCCTTGGATTTGAAGTGATTGGCCACGACCACGAACGGCGCGCCCTTGCCCGCACGGAAGGCCTGCGCCAGCGGCACGCGGCTGCGCTCGCCGAAGGGCTCCTTCTCCAGCACGGCGGGGGCGCCGACCGGGGTCACGCGCGACGCGCGATAGATGATGCCGACTCGGATCGGGTTGTCACCCGGGCCCTGCTTCGCGTCGATGAAGCGCCAGTCGGCACCCTGGCCCCGATCCGCATTGAGCGCATCGACCAGCTGGGCGATCGCCGACTGCGGGCCGTAGCCATCGTTCTCCAGTTCCATCAGCGCGGCGACATCGGCGCCGAGCGCGTTGATGGTGGCGACCAGTTTGGTTTTCTGCGCCTGGTGTTCGGCCAGCGTCCGGGCGCCACGCAGGGTCGGGTAACCGCCGCCCTGGCCGTCGCCATTGAAGAAGTTCTCCAGGTTGAACGCGGCCACATGCAGAGCCCCGGCCACCACCGGTACGGCCGGGCGCTCCAGCGCCGGCAGGTTCAGCGGGCGGGTCACCTGCAGGCGGGTGTTGCCCTTGGCATCGACGCGGACGATGCCTTCGATATTGCGCAGGACCATGCCGGTGCGCAGGTTCGCGGCCGCCGGCAGGTAGGCCACCGGGCCGGGATCCCGGGCGTCGCTGCCATCGTCCAGCACCAGCCGGCGACGCAGGTTGTCGGCCACCTCATGGGCGTGTTCCGGGGTGCCGGGTGCGGCCACTTCGCTCGGCTGCCACAGGCGACCCCCGAAGGCCACGGTCAACTCCCCAAAGCGCGACAGGCCATCGGTGCCGGCCAGGGTCAGCGGCGCGGCGATGCGGACCTGCTGTCCGTCCAGCGTGCGCCAGTCGGTGGGCGGCGCGGTCAGGGTGACCGTGGCCGACGTGGTCGGCGCCGGACGCACCTGCGGCGAGGTGGCGGGCTGCGGCTGGGCGGCATGGACCGCGCCGGACAGGGCCAGCGCGAGAGCGAACACGAGGGGGGTACGGCGCATCGGAAGCAGGACTCCAGGGAAGTGCGACAAGGCTAACCATATAAAGTGAAACGCCGCCCTTCGGCGGCGTCGGTGACCTGATCCGGCAAAGCCGTTATTTCAGGTTGGCCAGCATCCAATCGACCGTGGCATGGATCTGCTCCTCGGTCAGCGCCGGATTACCGCCCTTGGGCGGCATGATGCCACCGTCCGGGCCGGTATAGCCCTCCACCGCATGCTTGTAGAGCGTGTCCTTGCCCTGGGCGATGCGCGCATCCCAATGCCCGTGATCCAGCGTCGGCGCCTTGCCGACGCCATTGGTATGGCAGGCCGTGCAGAGGTTGTCGTAGATCACCTTGCCGTCAGTGGTGCCACCGTAGGCGACCTGCGAGGCGGCTTTGACCAGCGCGGCGGCCAGGGCCGCGGCCTGGGCGGCGGCACCGGTGCTGCCTGCGTACACCGCACCGGCCGGCGCGATGCGCTGTTCCGTGCGTTTGGCCGCCATCGGCGAGACTTCAGGGGGAATGCTGGTATGCAGGTAGGCCGCGAAGATGATGAGGCCAAGTGTGATGGCCATCAGCAGCGCGATGACCATGGAGAAGCGTTTCAGGAACTCGAGGTCGTAATTCCGCACTCTCTATACCCCTGGCTGGTAGTCGTTGGACCACGGCTTGTCGGCCGAGTATGACCAGCGTCGGCGGCGCTGCGCAAGCGACCGCCCGGTGTCGCAATGCAGCATCGGCGCGACTCAGGCTCCGGCGGCACGCAGGCAGAAAACACAGATCGACTCGACCAGCGCATCTTCATCGCCGTGCGCGTCGCGGCTGAGTGCGGTCGGGCCGACCAGCGCCTCGGTGAACGCCCCCACGATGCAGGCCGCCGCGACATGCGTGTCCTGCTGCGGGAAGGTGCCTGCCTCGACGCCATCGGCGACGATGCGCCGGAACACATCGCCGAACAGACGGCGGCAGCGGATGCGCTCGGCTTCCACTTCCGGATCGACCGGCTCGGCAATGAAGGCATAGGCCAGCCCGGGCCCGGCCAGCGCGCGCCGCACGAAGGCGGTGATCGCCCGGCGCAGGCGCTCGGGCGCGGGCAGCGGCTCGGCCGCGATCGCCTCGAAGATGCGCAGTTCGTGGTCCACCGCGGCGGTCAGCACCTCCACGAACAGTTCGGCCTTGGAGGGGAAGTGCCGGTAGATCAGGCCGGTGGACACGCCGGCCTCGGCCGCCACCGCGGTCACCGGGGCGTTGCGGTAGCCGCCGGCCGCCACCAGCGCGCGGGTCGCCAGCAGGATGCGTTCGCGGGCGCCGGCAAGGCGTTCTTCCATCAGGGCGGAGCGTTTATAGGCCATTTGTTGATTCTATGTTCAATTTTTGAATTTGTGTTCACTTCTTTGTCGAACCCGGCTACGCTGGGGGTACATCGCCCGCGGGACGGCCCTGTCAGCCCGTCCATCCCTCCCGGCGCGTCCCATCCCTTGTTGTTGCGGAGTCGCCCATGCACGTCCCGACCATGAACTTCGATCTCGGCGAAGAGATCGACCTGCTGCGCCAGAGCGTGGCCCATTTTGCCTCCGCTGAAATCGCGCCGCTGGCGGCCCAGGCCGACGAAGAGAATCTGTTCCCCAATGCGCTGTGGCGCAAGCTCGGCGAGCAGGGCCTGCTCGGCCTGACGGTGGAAGAGGAATACGGCGGCAGCGGCATGGGCTACCTCGCGCATGTGGTGGCGATGGAAGAGATCTCGCGTGCCTCCGGCGCCATCGCGCTGTCCTACGGCGCGCACTCGAACCTGTGCGTGAACCAGCTGCGCAAGAACGGCAACGAAGAGCAGAAAAAGCGCTACCTGCCCGGCCTGTGCAGCGGCGAGCTGGTCGGCGCGCTGGCGATGAGCGAACCGGGCGCCGGCTCGGACGTGGTCTCGATGAAGCTGCGTGCGGACAAGCGCGGCGATCACTACGTGCTCAACGGCAACAAGATGTGGATCACCAACGGCCCGGATGCCGATGTGCTGGTGGTGTACGCCAAGACCGATCCGGATGGCGGCGCGAAGGGCATCACCGCGTTCCTGATCGAAAAGGGCATGAAGGGCTTCTCCACGGCGCAGAAACTGGACAAGCTCGGCATGCGCGGCTCCAACACCTGCGAGCTGGTCTTCCAGGATTGCGAAGTACCCGAAGCCAACGTGCTTGGCGTGGTCGGCGGTGGCGTCAAGGTGCTGATGTCCGGTCTGGACTATGAGCGCGTGGTGCTCTCCGGTGGCCCCCTCGGCCTGATGGCTGCCGCGATGGATGTGGTGATGCCGTACGTGCACGAGCGCAAGCAGTTCGGCGAGGCGATCGGCACCTTCCAGCTGATCCAGGCCAAGCTGGCCGACATGTACGTGGGCCTCAATGCCTGCCGCGCCTATGTCTACGCGGTGGCACGCGCCTGCGACCAGGGCCGCACCACGCGCCAGGACGCGGCCGGCGCGATCCTGTATTCGGCCGAGAAGGCCACCTGGCTGACCGGCCAGGCGATCCAGATCCTGGGCGGCAACGGCTACATCAACGAGTACCCGACTGGACGGTTGTGGCGCGATGCCAAGCTGTATGAAATCGGCGCCGGCACCTCGGAGATCCGCCGCATGCTGATCGGCCGCGAACTGTTCCAGCGCACCAAGTAAGGGCCCCGCCATGACCGTATTGAGCACCCAGCTGCAACCGGGCAGCGACACCTTCGAGGCCAACCGCGCCGCGCTGCAGGCGGTGGTCGACGACCTGCGCGCTACCCTGGCGCAGACCGCGCTGGGCGGCAGCGAAGCGGCACGCGCCAAGCACACCGCACGCGGCAAGCTGCTGGTGCGTGACCGCATCGATGCCCTGCTCGACCCGGGCAGCGCCTTCCTGGAAATCGCCCCGCTGGCTGCGCACGGCATGTATGGCGATCCGATTCCCAGTGCGGGTGTCGTCGCCGGTATCGGCCGGGTCTCGGGCGTGGAGTGCGTGATCGTGGCCAACGATGCCACGGTCAAAGGTGGCACCTATTACCCGATGACGGTCAAGAAGCACCTGCGCGCGCAGGAAGTGGCCGAGCAGAACCGCCTGCCCTGCATCTACCTGGTGGATTCCGGCGGTGCATTCCTGCCGCTGCAGGACGAGGTGTTCCCGGACCGCGACCATTTCGGCCGGATCTTCTACAACCAGGCCAACCTGTCCGCGCAGGGCATCCCGCAGATCGCCTGCGTGATGGGCAGCTGCACCGCCGGTGGCGCCTACGTGCCCGCGATGAGCGATGAAACGGTGATCGTGCGCGAGCAGGGCACCATCTTCCTCGGCGGCCCGCCGCTGGTGAAAGCGGCCACCGGTGAAGTGGTCACCGCCGAAGAACTGGGCGGTGCCGATGTGCACACGCGCATCTCCGGCGTGGCCGACCACATGGCCGACAACGACCTGCAGGCGCTGGCCCGGGTCCGCGCGATCATCGCCCAGCTCAACTGGCGCAAGCCCGAACCGGCGCTGGCAGTGCAGGCCCCGGTGGAACCGCGGCATCCGGCCCGCGAGCTGTATGGCGTGATCCCGGCCGATACGCGCAAGCCCTACGACGTGCGCGAAGTGATCCTGCGCCTGGTGGACGATTCGCGCTTCGATGAGTTCAAACCGCGCTACGGCAACACCCTGGTCACCGGCTTCGCGCACCTGCACGGCTACCCGGTGGGCATCATCGCCAACAACGGCATCCTGTTCTCCGAGTCCGCGCTGAAGGGCGCGCACTTCATCGAACTGTGCACGCAGCGCGGCATCCCGCTGGTGTTCCTGCAGAACATCACCGGCTTCATGGTCGGCCGCAAGTACGAGCACGGCGGCATCGCCAAGGACGGGGCCAAGCTGGTCATGGCCGTGGCCTGCGCCAAGGTGCCCAAATTCACCGTGGTGATCGGCGGCTCGTTCGGTGCCGGCAACTACGGCATGTGCGGCCGCGCCTACTCGCCCAACTTCCTGTGGATGTGGCCGAACGCGCGCATCGGCGTGATGGGCGGCGAGCAGGCCGCCAGCGTGCTGGCCACGGTCAAGCGCGATGGCATCGAAGCCAAGGGCGGGCAGTGGTCGGCCGAGGAGGAAGACGGCTTCAAGTCGCCGATCCGCGCGCAGTTCGAATCGCAGGGCCACCCGTACTACGCCAGCGCCCGCCTCTGGGATGACGGCGTGATCGATCCGGCCGACACCCGTCGTGTGCTGGGCCTGGCGCTGTCGGCCAGCCTCAACGCCCCGGCGAAGAAGACCGACTTCGGCGTGTTCCGCATGTAATGCACGGGCGGTGCCGCCTGGCACCGCCGCCCCTGGCCCGCGCAACGAGACCACCATGTTCACCAAGATCCTGATCGCCAACCGTGGCGAAATCGCCTGCCGCGTCATCGCTACCTGCCAGCGCCTGGGCATCGCCACCGTGGCGGTGTACTCCGACGCCGACCGCAACGCGCGCCACGTGCGCCTGGCCGACGAGGCCATCGCGATCGGCCCGGCGCCGGCGCGTGAGAGCTACCTGCGCGGCGACGCGATCCTGGAAGCCGCCCGCCGCACCGGCGCGCAGGCGATCCATCCCGGCTACGGCTTCCTCTCGGAGAACGCCGGCTTCGCGCAGGCCTGCGCCGAGGCGGGCCTCGTGTTCATCGGCCCCTCCGCTGCGGCGATCCGCGCGATGGGTGACAAGAGCGCGGCCAAGGCGCTGATGCAGCAGGCCGGCGTACCGCTCACCCCGGGCTACCACGGCGACGAGCAGATCCCCGAGTTCCTGCGCCAGCAGGCCGACAGCATCGGCTACCCGGTGTTGATCAAGGCCAGCGCCGGCGGCGGTGGCAAGGGCATGCGCCGCGTGGACGACAGCGCGACCTTCACCGAGGCGCTGGCCAGCTGCCAGCGTGAAGCGCAGTCCGCGTTCGGCAACGCACACGTGCTGGTGGAGAAGTATGTGGAGCGTCCGCGCCACATCGAGATCCAGGTGTTCGGCGACAGCCACGGCAACGTGGTGTACCTGTTCGAGCGCGACTGCTCGGTGCAGCGCCGCCACCAGAAGGTGCTCGAAGAAGCGCCCGCGCCCGGCATGACGCCCGAGCGCCGCGCCGCGATGGGCAAGGCCGCCGTCGATGCCGCGCGCGCGGTCAACTACGTCGGCGCGGGCACGGTGGAGTTCATCGCCGGCCCGGATGGCGATTTCTACTTCATGGAAATGAACACCCGCCTGCAGGTGGAGCACCCGGTCACCGAGTGCATCACCGGCACCGACCTGGTCGAGTGGCAGCTGCGCGTGGCCAGCGGTGAACCGCTGCCGCTGCAGCAGGATCAGCTGAAGATCCGCGGGCATGCACTGGAAGCCCGCCTGTATGCCGAAGACGCCGACCGCGGTTTCCTGCCCTCCACCGGCACCCTGCGCCACCTGCGCCTGCCGGCCAACACCGCGCACGTGCGCGTGGACGCCGGTGTCGAGCAGGGCGATGCGATCACCCCGTTCTACGACCCGATGATCGCCAAGCTGATCGTCTGGGACGTCGACCGCGACGCCGCGCTGCGCCGCATGCAGCAGGCCCTGGCCGAGTGCGAAGTGGTCGGCGTGACCACCAATGCCGCCTTCCTGCGCCGCCTGGTGATGACCGATTCGTTTACCCAAGCCAAGCTGGACACCGCGCTGATCGAGCGCGAGCAGGCCGCACTGGCTCCCAACGACGGCGACAGCGATCCGGCGCTCTGGGCGCTGGCCGCGATGGCCGGCGTGGCCACCAGCGAAGCCGCCAGCCGTGATGCGCGCGACCCGCACTCGCCGTGGCAGGCCCAGGATGGCTGGCGCCTCGGCGCGGCGGCCGCACGCGCGCTGACGCTGGAGCACCGGGGTGCACAGCGCAGCGTGGCCGTGCAGGGCGCGGGCGAGCAGTGGACCGTGCACATGGAGGGCAATGCGCTGCAGGGCAGCGGCCGCCTGGCCGGTGATGCATTGCGCGTGCAGATCGGCGAGCAGCTGCACCGTGCCACCGTCATCCGCGACGGCAATGAGCTGTACCTGTTCGGCAGCGAGGGCGTGCAGCGCTTCACCCTGCATGATCCGGTCAGCGAAGCGGACCAGTCCGTCGCCGATGCCGGCAGCCTGGTCGCGCCGATGCCGGGCCGTATCGTGGCCACACTCGTGTCACCGGGCACGGCGGTCAAACGCGGCGCACCGCTGCTGGTGCTGGAGGCGATGAAGATGGAGCACACGCTGCAGGCGCCGGCCGATGGCACCGTGCAGGGTTACCGGGTCAAAGCCGGGGACCAGGTGGGCGATGGGGCGGTGCTGGTGGATTTCGAGGCGGGTTGATCGCGTATGCGAAGGGCCACGTCAGGGAACCCGCTCCCATACTCGCTCAACGGGATCGAACTCTGTCGTGGCCATCTGAGCGCTGCGGTGACCGAATCCGCATACGGCCAACACGCCTTGCTCCATTCCCTCCAAGTCCAGCGCGGCTTCAATATCTTTCTCGTTGATTGCGGCGGTGACAAACGCGCCTAACCCCTGTTCCGTTGCACAGGTCAACAGCAACTGTGACAGATGCCCTACGTCCAGGATCACGGCCCGGTAGGCCTTGGCGTGATTTCTGTATTTCCAGTGTGATCGCGCGAAGCGTGCCACCAGAATCACCTGAACGTGCGCATCGGAGAACCACGGTTGCCCCGCACAGATCTTCTTAGCCAAGCCAATATGGATGGCAGATTGGTCTTCAAGACGGGTCAATGCGTGGTCAAGGGGGTGATAGTGATACAGGCCCGGCGTGATGCCATCCACGTGCTGAATGAGTAGATACGCCTCGGTGGGATGAAGCCCTCCAGCTGAGGGCGCGTTCTTTTTCAGGAAAGTGCTGTCTGCATCGAGGACGTAGGTCCCCGTCGCTCCAAAGCATCGCTGCAACATGCGCACAAGCGTGTCCTTCGACAAGGAACGCTCTCGGTCAAAGTTACGGCACGTGCTGCGCGATTGGAGCAGGATGTCGGTCTCATCCAGATCGAGGTTTGGAAGGTCGATCCGGCTACCGCGGGGTGGCACCGTCGCAGGCGGTGGCGGGCCCAGCCGGTCACGGAGACCGGCTGCAGTCTGCAGCCCGGCGACGCCCAACGCCACTCCACTGTCACGTCCTTGCCACCGGGACTGCCAATGCATCATGGCAGCAGGTCCCCACCAATCCAGGCTCCGCAAGCGCTCGTCCGCCAGTGCCTCTGGAGTGATGGACCCCTCTTGCAGAACAAGTCCATGCTGTAGCAGTGCTTCCAGTTCCACGTCGATGCCTCCGCAGCGCTGAGCCTGCCACGCGTCCGGATCAACTGCCTCAAGCCGTTGCATCATGGCAATGGAGACTTCCACGGGGGCATTCAGGTGCGGGGCCAAGGCACGCCAGGCGGAGCGCACCTGAAGACCGCTGCCGCCATCGATTACTGCCTGCAATGAAAACTCGCGGCATTGCCAGGGCTCAAGGTAAAGATGTCGGCAGCGTCGGATACGAGGGAGGGGCACGTTCTGCTTCCGGGGAGAAGTGGGCTGTTACATTGTCGGCTGCAGTCCCCAGGAATGAAGCGTCGATCAGCATCAGGTCAATGCTAAAGAGGATGTACAGGTGGCCGATATTGCAGTTGCCGTTGAAGTGGCACTCACTCAACCCACTCTTCACCCAATGTGACCGACATGACCGCTGACAAGAAGCCGCTTTCCCCAGAAGATGCGGTTCGCCTTCTGGATCTTTTGTGCACCGATGATGATTTTCGCAGCCAGTTTGCCGTGGATCCCGCGTCCGCGATGACCAAGGTCAGCGACGAAGCCGCCGCTTCGTGTCACATGTGCGAGCCGGCAGGGAAACTGGCCAGCAAGGAAGAGTTTGCGCAGGCGCGCACCGAGCTACTCAAGTACCTGGCCTCGCACGCCTCATTTTATGTGCCGCATTGCTTTGTCGCAGGCAAGGTAGACGAACAAATGAAACGTAAACCCCGCCCCTGACGGTCGCTACTGCTGGCGCGCACTATGCGCGTCAGTAGCATTGAGTGCCATCAGGGAATACGTACCGGCGTTCTCCGCATACACCAGCCCACGATGCCTGGAAAGCCATACGCGTTCGCGCTCGGCTGATGCCTGATCACCCTTGTCCAGGTAGGCCATGTGCAACGCCACATGTACCTGGAACAACTCTGCACCATCCACCAGTGCACTCAGTCGTTTGATGCTGGTATCGATGCGGCCCGATCTTCGATCGATTTCCGCGCTGGCAAGTTCGGCCATCTGCCGGGCTCGCGGATCACCAAGTTCACTCGCCATTCTGGTGAACACCGGCGACCAACGTTCGGCAACCGTACTCTCCCCCGCGCGCTGGGCCAGGTATACGCCCGCAGAGCCCATGTACAGCCATTCAGCCCGGTCACTACCAACGGCCGCCATTGCCTGCTGGTGCATGTTGGAAAGGGCTTGCCCAAACTCGTCGCCGCGCGGAGCGGAGCCCGAAACAGTTCTGAGCGCCAATTCCTGAAGCGAAAGTGCATTACAGACGTGGCCCTCAATGTCGCACGACTTACGCGCCCTGCGCGCATTGCCCAGCGCCTCATCCGCCTGACCTTGATCGGCGGCAATAGCTGTTCTCTGAAACCATGCCGGCAATGAGTCGTTGGGGATCGCATCCAAGACCCTGGATGCTCCGACAAAATCATCTCGAGCAGCAAGCACCGAAGCGAATTCGCGATTGGGTTGCCCTCGCCCCGCGCTCTCCACCTGCCGATACGTCTGAAGCGCCTGATCCAGCTCTTCCTGCGCCAACTGCGTTCTGGCCAACATTTGCAGGGCGACGTTGTACATTGGATTCTGTGTCACAGCAGCAAGGCGGGCCACCGCCTCGGCGTCTCCGTAACGGCCGAGGGAGAAGAGGGCATTTGCACGGTTGGCGTGTGCGGCATGGTAGTCAGGGTACAGGTCACCAAGCAGCTTCCATTTATGCGCAGCAACAGCAACGCCTGCATCGTTGAGTTCAGATGCCCAGGCGTCCAGATAAAGCGCATCGCGCGGCGCCATCTTTGCCTTCAATGCCAGTGTACGTTTCAGCAACTGTCGCGCGCGGATCGTTTCGCCACGAGCGAAATAAACGCGCATTTGGCCAATGTACGCAAAGGCGAACTCGGGATCGAATCGTGCGGACTGCTCAAAGAATGCCAGCGCGTCCGGATATCGATACTCTCCGTATGCCTTGAGACCAGCGGCGTACGCATGCAACGCATCCAGATTGCTGGTGGCTACCTCGGGCAGAGGAGCGGACGTCCGGCTGACGTCCTTCATTGCCTCGCCCAAGCGCGTGCGTAAGGACGCAACCACACTGTCAGTGGAAGCGAGCGCCGAGTCCACACCTCGCCCGTCCGCGTACTCGGAGTAGACCGTCGCCCCTGTTCGGGGATCTACGATTTCCACTGCAACCCGCAGACTTCCGTTCACCTCCATGACAGACGGCATGATGACCGCGCGCGCGCCCTCTCGAATCGCAACTTCGTTGGCCGTGCGTCTGTCCATGGGCATGTCGGGTTTGCGCTGCATCCGGTGAAGCGTGTCGCGCACCTTCAGATCGCCAAGTACGTTTACGTACCGTGATTGCTCCAAGCTGATACGAAATGCCTGTTGCAGCGAATCATCAAGCAGAGCGTTGTCGGTCATGTTGCTGACATCACCCAGTACTACCCAATCCCGCTCAGCAAATGCTATTGCGGGCTCCGGACGGAACATTGCCCAAGCGCCAATAGCCAGCATGACCAGGACGGCCGTTTCTGCGGCCAATGCCGCTGGCTGCCGCCATAAGGGAATGTCGCGCCGCGCCTTAGCGTTGCTACGAGGCATTCGAAGAGGAGCAAAGCCTACTTCGCCAACCTCAAAGACCTCCTGGCTGGTCGGTACGCCTTTGAAGCGCCACCGCCCGTGCGACTTCCACAGCAGGTTTTTACCGCGCTCACCCAGTTCAGCAGTCGCCCGGTGGGTGAGCGATTCGGCCACCGCCGACAGCAGAATCTGCCCGGGTCGCGCCAACGTCATCAATCGGGCCGCCATGGGCTTGGCCAACCCTTCCACTTCCACCGACTTCGCCCCCACCTTGACCGCTTCCGCACTGTTT
Source organism: Stenotrophomonas rhizophila (assembly GCF_003751305.1). Classification (GTDB taxonomy): domain Bacteria; phylum Pseudomonadota; class Gammaproteobacteria; order Xanthomonadales; family Xanthomonadaceae; genus Stenotrophomonas; species Stenotrophomonas rhizophila_B. The sequence goes on along the minus strand of NZ_RJKV01000003.1, from coordinate 274,825 downwards.
TCCCATGTGAGGATCTCGCCCACATGGAGGCCGGCGCGCGCGCGAAGCATGATGGAGCGCGCCTGCCCCAAACGCTGCAGTCCGCGCTGGTAGTCCAACGCGAAGCCGAGCGCATCTATGGCCCGCTCGAACAACAGGAACAGCCCATCCGATCGATCGATCTGCTGCCCATTCCACTGCTGCTGCAACACCAGCACCAGCCGATCATGCTCCTGGAACAACTCCGCCGCGGCCGCATCGCCAATCCGCTCCACCAGGATCAGCGAGTCGCACAGATCGGTGAACAACAGCGCCCGCATCTGCGGGGCCTGGGTCGACGTTCCGTTGTCGCCGTTCATGCCGATCTCCCGATCAGGGTGTGGCGGTCGCCGAGCGCGACCAGTGCAATCGGTTGCCGCCCAGGCGCTTGGCCTGGTACAGCGCGTTGTCGGCGCGAGCGTACCACTCGCTCCAGTCGGTACGGGGGTCGATCAGGCATACGCCGATGCTGACCGGGCAGAGGTGCGGCACGCCCTGCGCGCGCCCCATCAGGCCGTGCACGGCGCTGAGGATGAACTCGGCCGCGTGCTGCAGGCTGTCCGGGTTGACGTGGCGCAGCAGCAGGCAGAACTCGTCACCCCCGAGTCGGCAGGCAATGTCCAGCTCGGTGGTGACCGAGCGCAGGATGTTGGCCACGCTCTGCAGTACGCGGTCGCCGGCCTGGTGGCCATGTTCGTCATTGACCTGCTTGAAGTGGTCGCAGTCGATCAGCAGCAGGCCCTGCGGCGCGCTGTCTTCCTGCGCGCGGCATTCCTGCAGGTACAGCGCCAGGCCACGCCGGTTGTGCAGGCCGGTCAGCTCGTCGGTGCGCACCAGCTCACGGGTGTGGGTGAGCTGGTGGGTGGTGACGTAGAGGTTGTCCAGCGCGGTTTCGAGATCGTGGTTGCGGCGGCGCAGCTGGCGGATCAGCACCTGCTCGTTGCCCACCACGCGCATGATCGTGCGGCGCAGGAAATAGGCGAGCAGGCTGGGGTCACGGTTGACCAGGCGCTGGAAATCATCGTGGTCCAGTTCGAGCACGACGCTGTCTTCGACGGCACGTGCACCGGCACTGCGCTGGTGGTCGCCGATCAGCAGACCCAGCTCGCCGAAGAACTCATTGGGGCCCAACGACTTGACCACCAGGTCTTCGCCGAAATCCAGTTCGATGCAGCCGCTGACGATGACGTACATCGTGCTGCCGGCATGGCCGCGGTGGAACAGGTGCGTGCCTTCGTCCAGCTTGCGCTGGCGGCCGAACTCGGAGAACAATGCCGACTCGCCGCTGCTCAGGATGGCGTGCACGATCTCAGCCATCGCCTTTCGGTCGATGTCTGTTTCTCGTTCGCACATGATCGCCGCCGCACCCTTGCCGGTCATTTCCGAACACCCGCTTTCCAGCGCCCCCTGGTGAGCGATGGAGGATAGCACTCCTCAAAACTGTGCGCCCTATCCCATTTCCGACTATTACGCCCCAAAATCGTGAAACGGTGCACGTTCTGCCGCCTTCGACCCCCTGAAGACCGGGCTGCGGCACCCGAAAAGGGCGGCCAGTCCCCCGACTGACCGCCCTGCTGGCCCTCCCTGGCCCCCTGCCCGGACGGGGTCAGGCCGCCCGGTCGGCGTTGAACTGCTCTTCCTCGGTGGACCCGCTCAGGGCGGTGGTCGAGGACTGGCCCTGCTGGATCGCCTGGGTCACCGCGTCGAAGTAGCCCGTGCCGACTTCACGCTGGTGCTTGACCGCGGTGAAGCCCCGGTCGGCGGCGGCGAACTCGGCTTCCTGCAGCTCCACGAAGGCGCTCATCTGGCGGCGGGCATAGCCGTGGGCCAGGTTGAACATCGAGTAGTTCAGGGCGTGGAAGCCGGCCAGGGTGATGAACTGGAACTTGTAGCCGTAGGTAGCGATCTCCTTCTGGAACGTCGCGATGGTGGCGTCGTCCAGGTTCTTCTTCCAGTTGAAGCTGGGCGAGCAGTTGTAGGCCAGCAGCTTGCCGGGGAACTTCGCATGGATCGCCTCGGCGAACTTGCGGGCGAACTCCAGGTCCGGCTTGCCGGTCTCGCACCAGACCAGGTCGGCGTAGGGCGCATACGCCAGGCCGCGGCTGATCGCCTGGTCCAGGCCGTTGCGGGTCTTGTAGAAGCCTTCCACGGTGCGCTCGCCGGTGGTGAACGGCTGGTCGTTGCCATCCACATCGCTGGTCAGCAGGTCGGCGGCCTCGGCATCGGTACGCGCCACCAGCAGGGTCGGCACGCCCAGCACGTCGGCGGCCAGGCGCGCGGCGTTGAGCTTCTCGATCGCCTCGCGGGTCGGCACCAGCACCTTGCCGCCCATGTGCCCGCACTTCTTCACCGAGGCCAGCTGGTCCTCGAAGTGCACGCCGGCCGCGCCCGCCTCGATCATCGCCTTCATCAGTTCGAAGGCGTTGAGCACGCCGCCGAACCCGGCTTCGGCATCGGCCACGATCGGCTGCAGGAAGTCGATCTCATCCTTGCCTTCGGCGTGGTGCAGCTGGTCGGCGCGCAGCAGGGTGTTGTTGATGCGCTTGACCACCGCCGGCACCGAATCGGCCGGGTACAGCGACTGGTCCGGGTACATCTGGCCGGCCAGGTTGGCATCGGCGGCGACCTGCCAGCCGGACAGGTAGATGGCATTCAAACCGGCCTTGACCTGCTGCATGGCCTGGTTGCCGGTCAGCGCGCCGAGCGCGTTGACGAAGTCCTTTTCCTGCAGGTATTTCCACAGCTTCTCCGCGCCCAGCCGCGCCAGCGAGTGCTCCACGTGCACGGTGCCACGCAGGCGCACCACGTCGGCGGCGGTGTAGTTGCGGGTGATCCCGGCCCAGCGCGGGTCGGTGTTCCAAGCGTGCTGGATCTGTTCGGCGGTCTGCAGGGTGCTCATGTCGAATCTCCAAGGGGAACGGATGCGGTGACAGCAGGGGGATGACGGGGGTCAGTCGAGGCGGTCGTAAGCCGGCAGGGTCAGGAAGTCGGTGAGTTCCTCGCGGCGGCTGAGCTCGGCCAGCAGCGCGATGGACGCGGGGATGCGGCCGCCGCCCGGCAGCGCGGCGGTATCGCCCAGCCGCGCCGGCAGCTGGGCCAGGGTGGCGTCGAGCAGCGCCAGGTCGATGGCGGTGCCGTCGTCCAGGTGCTGGCCGGGGGTGTGCAGCCACTGCCATACCTGGCTGCGGCTGATTTCGGCGGTGGCCGCGTCTTCCATCAGGTGGTGGATCGGCACGCAGCCGTTGCCGTCCAGCCAGGCGGCCAGGTAGCGCACACAGACTTCGACGTTGCCCTCGAAGCCGGCGCGGGTGATGGTGCCGGTGGGGGCGGCGATCAGATCATCGCGGCCAACCTGCACGTCGTTGCGCAGCACGCGGTGCTGGTTCGGCCCGGGCATGTGCGCGTCGAAGATCGCCTGCGCGACCGGGATCAGCGCGGGGTGGGCGACCCAGGTGCCGTCATGGCCGGCGCTGACTTCGCGCAGCTTGTCCGCCCGCACCCGTGCCATCGCCTGTTCGTTGGCGGCCGCGTCATGGTTGATCGGAATCTGCGCGGCCATGCCGCCCATCGCATGTGCGCCACGGCGATGGCAGGTCCGGATCAGCAGCTCCGAGTACGCCTTCAGGAACGGCTGCGTCATCGTCACCTGGCCGCGCTCGGGCAGCACCTTGTCGGCGTGCCGGCGGAAGGTCTTGATGTAGGAAAAAATGTAATCCCAGCGGCCACAGTTCAGGCCGACGATGCGGTCGCGCAGCGCATGCAGGATCTCGTCCATCTCGAACACCGCCGGCAGCGTTTCGATCAGCACGGTGACCTTGATCTGCCCATGCGGCAGGCCGAGCATGCCCTCGATGTGCGACAGCGCGGTCTCCCACAGCGCCGCCTCTTCCATGCTCTGCAGCTTGGGCAGGTAGAAGTACGGGCCCCGCTGCCTGCACATCAGGGTGCGGGCATTGTGGAAGGCGAACACCGCCGCATCGAACAGGCCACCGGCGATCGGCTGGCCATCGATGCGCACGTGCTTCTCATCCAGGTGCCAGCCCCGCGGGCGCACGATCAGCACGGCCTGCTCGTTGAACGGGCGCAGCGTGTACTGCTTGCCCGGCTTGCCATCGATGGACGGCCCGGTGTGGGTCAGGTCGCCACGCACCGCGCCGATCAGCGCCTGCTGGCCGGCCAGCAGGTTGCGCCAGGCCGGGGCGGTGGAATCCTCGAAGTCGGCCATGAACACCTTGGCGCCGGAGTTCAGCGCGTTGATGACCATCTTCGGGTCGGTCGGGCCGGTGATCTCCACCCGGCGGTCCTGCAGCGCCTCCGGCAACGGGGCGACATGCCAGTCGCCGCTGCGGATCTCGGCGGTATCGGCACGGAAGTCCGGCAGGCCGCCGCCATCGAAGAAGGCCTGGCGCGCCACCCGTGCCTGCAGCCGGCGCTGGCGCTCCGGTTCCACCGCCCGGTGCAGCGACACCAGCAGCGCCAGCACCCCCGCCGGCAGCAGCGCGGACTGGCCGGCCAGCTGGGTGGTGAGGGCAATGCCCGGGGTGGCCGGTGCATCGGCGGGGGTGGGCTGGGCGGTGGCGTAAGCGACAGCGGACATGGCGGGCTCCTGCGGTGCGGTTGAGCTCCACCGTGCGCCGGCGTACCGATATTTGACAAAGCAGTTATTGCAATGGCTTACATAAGGGGTGCTTATACTCATGACGCCATGACCACGCCGCGCACGCCAAGTCCCCGGTTTTCCTACAAATCCGATCGGCTCAAGCCGCTGCGGGCGTTCTGTCAGACGGTCCGCCTCGGATCAGTCTCACGGGCAGCTGAGGCGCTGTTCGTCAGTCAACCGGCCATCAGCCAGCAATTGCAGGCCCTGGAGCGCGAACTCGGCGTCAATCTGTTCGAGCGCAGCGGCCGCCGCCTGGTGCCCAGCCGCGAAGGTCAGCTGCTGTACGAGATGGCGCTGCCGCTGGTGGAGAACCTGGACGGGCTGGAGGCCAGCTTCCGCGACAAGGTGAAGGGGCTGGATGCCGGCGAGCTCAACATCGCGGCCAACAGCTCGACCATCCTGTACCTGCTGCCGCGCATCGTGGAGCGCTTCCGCCAGCGCCATCCCGATGTCCGCCTGACCCTGCACAACGCGATCAGCGCCGACGGCACCGATCTGCTGCGCAGCGATGCGGCGGACCTGGCAGTGGGCTCGATGACCGACGTGCCGGCCGACCTCAGCTACGCCCCGGCCTACCGCTTCGAGCAGGTGCTGATCGCCCCGCCCGAGCACCCGCTGGCGCACGGCGAACTGAGCCTGGAGGCGATCTCGCAGTACCCGCTGGTGCTGCCGCCCAAACGACAGATCACCTACCGGCTGGTTGACCAGGTGTTCCAGCGGCATCGGCTGCCCTACACCGTGGCGCTGGAGGTGGGCGGCTGGGAAGTGATCAAGCAGTACGTGGCGATGGGCATGGGCATTTCGATCGTGCCGGCGCTCTGCCTGCACGATGCCGACCGCGAGAAGCTGGTGACGCGCTCGATGGGTGCGTGGTTCCCGGAGCGCAGTTATGGCGTGATCGTGCGGCGCGGGCGGTTCCTGTCAGCGCAGGCACGGGCGTTCATCGAGCTGATCCAGCCGGACCTGTTCAGCCCGCGCAGCTATGATGAAAGTGGCCATTCCGAGCGCTGACGCACGCCCCATGTCCATCGAACTCCGCCACCTGCGCTACTTCCTGGCCGTCGCCGAGACGCTGCACTTCGGTCGCGCGGCCGAGCGGCTGGGGATGTCGCAGCCGCCGCTCAGCCAGCAGATCCGTCAGCTGGAAACACTGCTCGGCGCGCGGCTGTTCCTGCGCGCGAACCGCCGGGTGGAACTGACCGACGCCGGGCGCGTGCTGCAGGAGCAGGCGCGTGAGGTGCTGGCGCGGGTGGATACCGCGATCGATCTGACCCAGCGCGCGCAGCGCGGGGAAACCGGTGAGCTGCGCATCGGGCTGACCCGGGCCACGCCGCTGTCCACGCAGATCCCGCGCGCGATTTTCGCCTACCGCCAGCAGTTTCCGCAGGTGCAGTTGAAGCTGCGCGAGATGAACACCCTGCAGCAGATCGATGCGCTGATGGCCGGCGAACTGGATGTCGGGTTGATCCGCAAACGTGCCCTGCCCGCGCCGCTGATGTCACGCAAACTGTTCAGTGATCCGCTCGCGCTGGTGGTGCACGACCAGCATCCGCTGGTACGTGAGTTGCCGGCCGATGCGGCGGTGGCGCTGCGTCTGTTCGCGCATGAGCCGTTCGTCGGGTTCCTGCGCGAGGTCGGCGCGGGCATCCACGATCACTTCATCGCGTTGTGCCGGGGCGCCGGCTTCACGCCGCGCATCGTGCAGGAAGCCGGGGAAGCCTCGACACTGATCAGCCTGGCGGCCTCAGGGTTGGGGGTAACGGTGCTACCCGCCTCGTGCAGCCATATCCAGGTGGACGGCGCGCGCTTCGTCGCACTCAGTGATCGAGCGGCCAGTTCGGAAGTGCACGTGGCCTGCCGCCGCGGCACAGCTTCGCCGTTGATCGGTCACTTCACGCGGCTCCTGCAGGGCGTCAGCGGCTGAGCGCAATCGCGGCGGCGGCCGGTTGCACGCGCTGGCCGAGACGCCACGCGATCACGCCACCGGCCACGGTCAGTACGCCGACGAAACCGCACACGCCCAGCCAGTCCCACTGCGTGTAGAACACACCGCCGAGCACGCCGGCCACGCTGGAGCCCAGGTAGTAAGCGAACAGATACAGCGCGGACGCTTCGGCGCGCATCGCACCGGCGCGGCTGCCGACCCAGCTGCTGGCCACCGAGTGGCCGCCGAAGAAGCCGAACGTCACCAGCGCGATGCCGGCCGCCATGCAGCCCAGCCACGGCATCGCGAGCAGCACGATGCCCAGCGCGATCAGTCCGTAGCAGATCGCCAGCACGCGGCTGCGGCCATGGCGATTGGCCTGCTGCCCCATCCACGCCGAGCTGAAGGTGCCGACCAGGTACACGCTGAAGATCAGGCCGACCACGGTCTGGCTGAGGCCATACGGCGGCGCCAGCAGGTGGAAGCCGAGATAGTTGTAGAGGGTGACGAACACGCCCATCAACACGAAGGCGGTGGCGAACAACCACGGCAACCCGGGATCGCCGAACAGGCTGCGCCAGCGCGAAGGCAGTTCGCGCAGGCCGCCACGGCGGCTCTGGAAGTGGCGTGACGGCGGCAGCTGGATCCACAGCAGCACGGTACTGAGCAGTGCGATCAGCGAGACCACGCCGATACCCCAGCGCCAGCCCCAATGGTCGGCAACGATGCCCGCGATGAGACGACCGCTCATGCCGCCGATCGCATTGCCGCCGATGTACAGGCCCATCGCCAGGCCCAGCGCGCGGCTGTCCATTTCCTCGGCGAGGTAGGTCATGCCCACTGCCGGGACGCCACTGAGCGCGATGCCGAGCAGCGTGCGCAACACCAGCAGCGTGGTCCAGTCATCCACCATCGCGGTGGCGACAGACAACACGCTGGACGCCAGCAACGCCGCGACCATCACGCTGCGACGCCCGATGCGGTCGGAGATCAATCCCGCGATCAGCATCGAGACCGCCAGCAGACCGGTGCTCAGCGACAGGGTCAGCGCACTGTTGGCTGCGGAGACACCGAAGTGGCGACTGAATTCCGGCAGCAGCGGCTGCACCGTGTAGAGCAGCCCGAAGGTGGAAAAGCCGGCCAGGAACAGCGCGGCCGCCGTGCGCCGGAAGGCCGGGGTGCCCTGCTGGATCTGATCGCCGGCCGCCGCTGCGGTGGCCGGGGAGCTGCGATCGGGGACCGCTGCGGTGTCGCCATTCATGCCGGTAAGGCCCGCGTAGACGGGCCGGAGCGAGGAGTCAGCGCTCAGGATAGGCAGCGCCGGCAGGTCGATCCATAACCTGATAGGTCTGAATCGAGATGTTGCAGATATCGATTCAGATCGCGACGGGCATTACAGCATCTGCCAGGTCAGGCCTTCGCCGCGTCGGTAGTAGACGTGCGAGGCCTTGCCGTACAACGCGCTGGCCTGGACCAGGCCGAAGAAGCGGCCGTCGGCACTGTTGCCGCGGTGGTCGCCGAGCATCAGCACCTGCCCGGCGGGCACGGTCAGGCCGGTGATGTCCGGACCACCGCCCTGGCCCAGATCCAGCTGCGCCAGATGCTGACCGAAGTCTTCGATCTCACCCACCCCGGCCTGAGCCAGCGGATGGCCGTTGATGCTGAGGTGACCGTCGTGCAGCTCGACCCGATCCCCGCCAACCGCCGCGATGCGCTTGATCAGCCGGGTGCCGTCCTGCGGTGAATCGAACACCGCCACGTCACCGCGCTGCGGCTGGCCGGTGTGCAGCAGTTCCACCGACGTAAACGGCAGGCGCACGCCGTAGGCGCGCATGTCCACCACCACCCGGTCGCCGGGCATCAGCGTGTGCTGCATCGAGCCGCTGGGTACCTGGTAGTGGTTGGCCAAGGTGTCGCGCGCCGCAGCGAGCAGGCCGAGCATCACCAGCAGCGGCAGGGCTTCCTTCTTCAGCCAGCGCAGCAGGCGGTGGTCGGTGGGGGCAGAGGCGGCGGCGGGGGTGTCCATACGGGCGCTCCAGGAAGTGTGTGGCTGTGACCGGACGGGAGCCGGGCAAGTTCCCTGGCCGGGTCCCAAAAACTACGCACTGTTTACGCCGGGCGTGCCGGGTCGGCATCGCGGTTTTACGGGGCGCAGCCGCATCGTGGCGACACCGCACCGAAGGGTGCTTCGAAGAGACGCTCCATGACCATCCTGCTGATCCGGCACACACCGTCGAACGCCGTGCCGGACGCGTCGCCGCTGCCTGCACGGGTCGCCGGGCACCGCCTGGCCTGCCGCGACTGCGACTCTCTGCCGGCCCTGGTGCGCTGCCTGCAGCGTGCCCAGCGCAGCCGCCCGGCGCTGGTCCTGATCGCCACCGCGGCGGTCGATGCACCGCAGTGGGCGCGCTACGGCCAGGCACTGCGCACCGCGCTGGAGGACCTGCCGGTGCCGTACATCGAGATGGCCAGCGACGACGACGACGCGCTGGACGAGCACCTGCATCCGCAGCATGCCCCGGCCGCGCGGGTCGTCTGCAGCAGCGGTCGCCAGGATGCGTGCCGGCTGTCGTTGGCGATCGCCGCCCATCGCCTGCAGGCCGTAGAGGGCTGAGCCATGTCGATCTTCATCATCCGTGGGCCGGAAGCGGCCGGGCAGCTGATCCGTACCGCGCAGCCGTTGCCGCCGCTCGTCCTCAAATCCCTGGTGCATCGCGCGATCGATGCGGGCACCACGGTGGCGATCCGCGCGTGTGGCTCGGAGCAGGAACTGCTGGATGCCCTGCGCGTGGCCGATCACAGCCGAGGCGAAGTCACCCTGCTCGATCCGGGTGCGTGCGTGGACAGCGCGCGCCTGCAGCGCCTGCTGCCGCATCTGCATAACGCCTACGTGGAAGTGCACGACGACGATGCGCGCGCCCCGGAGGCGTGCCTGCCAGCGCATGTGGGCCAGCGCATCGGCGTGGCCCGGGGGTACTGCGCGCAGAGTTACATGCACGCGCTGGAGATCGCGCTGGATCACCTGGGGTGCAGTGAAATCGCTGAGGGCGTGCATGTGGGGACGTGATGCGCCCGCCCCAGCGGAGCAGCAACCCAAAAAAAACGGCAGGGTTTCCCCTGCCGTTTTCGTTTCAGCGTGTACCGGTGGCAGGCGTACCGACCAACGGTCGGTACCTACCGGGATGCCGCGATTATTTCAGGCCACGATTGACCAGCAGCGGTTCCACCGACGGATCCTTGCCGCGGAACTCGCGGTACAGATCGGCCAGCTCCACGCTGTTGCCGCGCGAGAGGATCTTGTCGCGGAACACCTGGCCGTTCTCCGGGGTCAGGCCACCGTTCTCCTTGAACCACTCGAAGGCGTCATGGTCCAGCACTTCGGCCCAGAAGTAGGCGTAATAGCCGGACGAATACCCACCGCCCCAGATGTGATCGAAGTAGCTGGTGCGGTAGCGCGGCGGCACCTGCGGCAGGTCGACCTTGAACTTCTTCAGCGCGGCCGCTTCAAACGGGGCGACGTCCTGCAGCTTGGCGTCGGCCGGCTGGGTGTGCCAGGCCAGGTCGAGCAGGGCGGCCGAGAGGTACTCGGTGGTCGCATAGCCCTGGTTGAAGGTGCGCGCCTTGAGGATCTTGTCGACCAGCGCCTGCGGCATCGGCTCGCCGGTCTTGTAGTTCTTGGCGTAGTTGGCGAAGACCTTCGGGTCCAGCGCCCAATGCTCGTTGAACTGCGAGGGGAACTCGACGAAGTCGCGCGAGGTGCTGGTACCGGCGATGGACGGGTACTTCACCTTCGAGAACATGCCGTGCAGCGCGTGGCCGAACTCATGGAACATCGTGGTCACGTCATCGAAGCTCAGCAGCGCGGGCTGGCCGGCGGCGGGCTTGGTGAAGTTGCACACGTTGTACACCACCGGCTTGGCACCGGTCAGGCCGTCCTGTTCGACGAACACATCCATCCAGGCGCCGCCGGACTTGCTGTCACGCTTGAAGTAGTCGGTGTAGAACAGGGCCAGCGAGGTGCCGTCCTTGTCGAACACTTCGTAGACCTTCATGTCCGGGTGGTAGGTGGGGATGTCGGTACGCGGCTTGAAGGTGATGCCGTACAGCTGCGTGGCGGCGTAGAAGACGCCGTTCTGCAACACGTTGTCCATCTCGAAGTACGGCTTGATCTGCGATTCGTCCAGGTCGTACTGCGCCTTGCGCACCTGTTCGGCGTAGAAGTCCCAATCGGAGGCAGCGAGCTTGAAGCCGCCCTTCTGCGCATCGATCACCTTCTGCATTTCGCTGATCTCACCACGCGCCTTGGCGGTGGCGGCCGGCACGGTGTCGGTCAGCAGCTTGAGCGCGGCGGCCGGGGTCTTGGCCATCTGGTCGGCCAGGCTGTAGGCGGCGTAGTTCTCGAAGCCGAGCAGCTTGGCCTTCTGCGCGCGCAGCTGGGCCAGGCGCTGGATGGTCTCGCGCGTGTCGTTGGCGTCGCCCTTTTCGGCCCGGGTTTCCGACGCCTTCAGCACCGCAGCACGCTGCTCGCGGTCGCTCAGCGAGCCGAGCACCGGCTGCTGGGTGGTGTTCTGCAGCGGCAGCAGGTACTTGCCATCGAGGTTGCGGGCCTTGGCATCGGCGGCGGCGGTGTTGATCGCATCCTCATCCAGGCCGGCCAGCTTGGCCTTGTCATCGACGACCACGGCACCGGCGGCGGTCGCAGCCACCAGACGGGTGTGGAACTGCGTGGCCAGCGTGGTTTCTTCCACGTTGAGCTTGCGCAGCGAGGCCTTGTCGGCATCGTTCAACTGCGCGCCGGCGCGCACGAACTCCTGGTAGTCACGCTCGACCAGGCGCTTCTGCACCGGGTCCAGGCCCAGCGCATCGCGCTGGTCGTAGATGGTCTTGATGCGGGCGAACAGCTTCGGGTCGAGGTTGATCTCGTCCTGGTGTTCGGCCAGCTTCGGGGCGACTTCTTCCTGCACCTTCTGGCGTGCATCGTTGGTGTCGGCCTGGACCAGGCCGAAGAAGATGCGCGACACGCGGGTCAGCGTCTCGCCGCTGCGCTCCAGCGCTTCGATGGTGTTGTCGAAGGTGGCCGGCTCGGGGTTGTCGGCGATCTTGCGGACTTCGGCCAGGTGCTGCTTCATGCCTTCGTTGAAGGCCGGCAGGTAGTCACTGTCCTTGATCTTGTCGAACGGCGGCGCTTGGAACGGCAGCGTGCTGGCGCTCAACAGCGGGTTGGCGGACGCATCGGCCGGCTGCTGGGTCGGGGCGGGCTGGGTATCGGTCACGGGGGTGGACTCCTTGCCGGAACAGGCCGCCAGCGCCAGGCTGATGGCAGCGGCCAAAACTACGGTACGCGACATGAAACGGGCTCCTTGGATGAGGGCGCGGGACGGAAAATCCCGCAGCCGATCACCCTACTCCCAAAGCCCGCAGGCGGCATGTGCCGGTCGTGGCGCGTGGCTGTGCGGGCCGTGGGGGCTACCCCGCCCGACCCGCCCGGCGGCGCTCAGACGGTGCCGCGGGTCTTGCCCTGCCAGGGGCGGTAGTACTCGCGGATCGCGGCCATGTCGGCTACGTCGTTGCCGGTGGGATGGAACAACGGGCCAATGCCGATGGTCTTTTCCGGGTAGTGGAAGTACGCGGCCAGCACCGGCACATCGGCCATGCGCGCGATCTTGAGGAAGCCGGCCTTCCAGTGCTGCACCGCCTTGCGCGTGCCTTCCGGGGTGATCGCGTACCACAGGCGGTCCGAGCCACGGATCAGGCTGACCGCCTGCTCCACGGTGCCCTGCGGCGAGCTGCGGTCCAGCGGGATGACGCCGAGCTTGCGCAGCAGCGGCCCCAGCGGCCACCAGAACAGCGAGGCCTTGCCCAGCACCTTGACCTGCATGCCCAGCGCGATCTTGGCCGCCATGCCCCAGAAGCCGTCCCAGTTGGACGAATGCGGGGCGATGATGAACACCACTTTGGGCACATCGGGCAGGGTGCCGGTCACTTTCCAACCGCCCAGGCGCAGCGTGCAGCGGGCCAGCCAGCGGAGGAAGCGGTTCGGTTTGACCTGCGGCATGTTCGGCGGAACCACCGGCAACAACGGACTTCGGTTGTTCAAGCAATCACTCCCAATTGCGTGTGGTGCGCCCGCGCTTGACCTGCGCGCGCCCCTTTTTGGCGTCCAGACGACGCAGTTTCGACCCGTAGGTCGGCTTGGTGGCCACGCGTGCCTTGGGCACGCTCAGCCCCGCCTGGATGAAGGCGGCCAGTCGATCGCGCGCGTCCTCGCGGTTACGGTCCTGGGTACGGAAACGCTGTGCATCGATGACCAGCACGCCTTCGCCGGTCATGCGCCGGTCGCGGCGGGCCAGCAGGCGCGCGCGCAACGGCTCGGGCAACGAAGGCGAGCCGGCCACGTCGAAGCGCAGTTCGACGGCGGTGGAGACCTTGTTGACGTTCTGGCCACCGGCGCCGCTGGCGCGCACGAACCGCTCGACGAGTTCCGTATCCGGAATCGTCAGGTGCGCGCTGATGGTGACTGGCCCGTTGCCCATGGGCCGCATTGTAAGGGGAGGACCGCCGGCTGGGTGACTGCAACGTGCGTGGATGTCGCCGATAACGTCCTCAATTACGGTCTGATGACGCCATCGCAGGTATTCTCCGGTTTCCCGCAACGCAGGATGCTCCGCAATGTTCCCGATCCGCCCGATGGCCCGCCGTGGCCTGATCCGCATGACATTCGCCCTGGCGCTGGGCCTGGGCGCGATCGCGCCGGCCATCGCCGCGCCGCCGTCGGATGCCGACATCAACCGCCTGCTGGCCGCGTCGCGCGCGCAGACCATGCTGGACACGATGCTGCCGCAGATCGAGGCGATGCAGCGCCAGCAGTTCCAGCAGGTGGCGCAGCAGCGCCAGCTGGATGCGACGCAGCAGGCACAGTTGCAGCGGATCGAGCAGCGGACCAACCAGACCGTGCGTCAGGCGCTGTCCTGGAAGGAGCTGCGGCCGATGTACGTGGATCTGTACAAGCAGACCTTCAGCAAGGAAGACGTGCTGGCGATGGCGGAGTTCTATGAGAGCTCGGCGGGGCAGAGCCTGTTGGACAAGACGCCGGCGCTGATGCAGAACGTGATGGTGGCGATCCAGGCCAAGATGCAGCCGCTGTTCGTGGATCTGCAGAAGGACCTGGAGGCGATCGTCAATGAGCCGGCGCCTGCGGCCGCGCCGGCGAAGAAGTAATCGGGCTCAGGATCACAGAGGGGTACGTGTAAGTCCGCGTACCGCAGCTGTTCGTATCCCATGGATGAGGAAGCCGGGCAGGTCAGCGCACTTCCCAGTCGAACAGATCCATCGCCTTGCGGAATTCGCCATCCACCGGCGCGCTGATGTCCATCGGCGTGCCGTCCGGATGCGGGAAGCGCAGGCGCTCGGCGTGCAGGAGCATGCGGTGGATGCCCTGCATGCGGAAGCTGCGGTTGTGGCGGCCGTCGCCGTGGCTGGTGTCGCCGATCAGGTGATGCGAGAGGTGCTTGAGGTGGCGGCGGATCTGGCGGAATCGGCCGGTCTGCGGCTGACAGCGCAGCAGGGCGTAGCGTGAGGTGTCGAACTCGCCCATCGGGATCGCGATCTCGCCCACGGCGACACGCTGGAAGTGGGTGATCGCCTGCTTCTTGACCGGCTTGCCGGGGCCGCCATCGAGGTCGTGGTCGACGGTGAAGGCCTCGTCGGCCGGCCAGCCGCGGCAGATCGCGAGGTAATCCTTGGTGACGTCGCCGCCCATCAGCGATTTGCCGAGCACGCTGGCACTTTCGCGATCAAAGGCGAGCAGCAGGCAGCCGCTGGTGGCGCGGTCCAGGCGATGGACGAGGAAGATCGGCTTGCCGAGCTGTTCGCGCAGGCGGTCGGCGAGGAAGTCGTCTTCGCCCCGGGCAAGCTTGCTGTCGTGGACCATCAGCCCGGCGGGCTTGTTGACCACGGCGAGCTGGTCGTCCAGGTGCAGCAGCTGCAGGGGCGGAAGCGCCGCAGGCGTCTCGGCGATGGCCTCTGCCTGCAGCTCGATCGCGCTCATCGGCGCCACCAGGCACTGGCCAGCGAGAACACGCCGGCCGCGCCGGTCACCCAGCTCCACACCGGGGCATCGCCGAAGTACCAGCCACCCGGCTGCAGGCCATACAGCACCGCGGCGACGATCATCAGGCCGACGCCGGCGATCGCCGCCACCGCGCGCTTCTGCAGTTTCTGCACGCTGACATTCAGCGCCGCCAGATCGCGCGAGCGCATCGACAGTTCGTGGTCGCCTTCCACCTGCTGGCGCAGCCAGGCGTGGACCAGACGCGGCATGTCCGGCGTATGCGTCATGATTTCAGGCAGGCGCTTGCGCACTTCCTTGAGTACGCGGCGTGGGCTGTAGCGCTCGCGCAGGATGCGTTCGAGCACCGGCCGCGCGACCGCCCAGATATCCAGTTCCGGATCGAGCTGGCGGCCGACCCCTTCGATGTTGAGCAGGGTCTTCTGCAGCAGGATCAGCTGCGGCTGCAGCGTGAGCTCGTAGCGCTGGGCCACGCGGAACAGCTTGATCAGCACCTCGGCCAGCGAGATCTGCGACAGCGGGCGGGTGAAATAGGGTTCGCACACCGAACGCGCGGCCGCTTCGAGTTCATCGATGCGTACGTTGTTGGGCATCCAGCCGGCCTCGACATGCAGCGCGGCCATGCGCCGGTAGTCCTTGTTGAAGATGGCCATGAAGTTCTCGGCCAGGTAGTACTGATCTTCTTCGGACAGCTGGCCCATGATGCCGAAATCCAGCGCGATGAAGCGCGGGTTGTCGCGGCGTGCCGGATCGGTGTCGACCCAGATGTTGCCGGCGTGCGCATCGGCGTGGAAGAAGTTGTCGCGGAACACCTGGGTGTAGAACACCCGCACGCCCTTGGCGGCCAGCGCCTTGCGGTCGATGCCGGCCTTGTCCAGCGCGACGATGTCATCCGACGGAATGCCCCACACACGCTCCAGGGTCAGCGCGCGCTCGGCGGTATGGCTCCAGATCACTTCCGGTACGTACAGATCGTCCGAGTCGATCCAGTTGCGGCGCAGCACGCTGGCATTGGCACCTTCGCGCTGCAGATCCAGTTCGGCGGCCAGGGTGTTTTCGACTTCGGCGACCACTTCGCGCGGGCGGATCTTGTCGGCGCGCGGGTGCGCGCGTTCAATCAGCGCGGCGGCCGATTTGAGCAGTGCGATGTCGGCGTCGATCTGCTTTTCGATGTCCGGGCGCAGCACCTTGACCACCACCTGGCGGCCATCGGCGAGCGTGGCCGCGTGCACCTGCGCGATCGAGGCCGAGGCCAGCGGCTGCAGATCGAAGCTGGCAAACGCTTCGCTGACCGGGCGGCCGAGCGCGCGCTCGACGATGGCCTGCGCGGTGGCGCCGTCGAACGGCTTGACCCGGTCCTGCAGCAGGGTGAGTTCGTTGGCGACGTCGGCCGGGATCAGGTCACGACGGGTGGAGAGGATCTGGCCGAACTTGACGAAGATCGGGCCGAGGTCCTGCAGCGCCAGGCGCAGGCGCGCACCGCGCGACTGTGCGGCGATGTCGGCCGAGGCGCGTGGCACGAACGGCTTGGCCAGGCGCAGCCAGCGTTCGGCCGGGGTGCCCTGGAGCAGATCGTCGAGGCGGTAACGCAGGATGATGCGGCCGATGCGGCTGGCCCGGAAGATCGCCTTCATGCGCCCACCTGCCGCAGGCGCTGGACGCGCACGGCCATGCGTTCAACGTCGTCGCGCATCACGTCCACATCGTCGTGGAAGGCATCCAGTTCTGCTCGGGGTACCACGTCGCGCGACTCCTCGGTGACAAATTCAGCGGCGCTGTGCGCCAGGTCGGACGCGCCGCGGCGCGCATGCTGCAGTGCCGAGCGCAGGGTGTTGGCGATCTGCACGCCCATCACCTCGCCGAACACGCGCACGAACGGCTGCTGCCAGTCCGGATCGAAACGGGTCGCCAGCTGCTGCAGGCGGCGGGCCAGCTCGGCATCGCCGGAGACCTTGACCCGCCCGGCCGGCGCATCACCACCACGGCGTGCATTGGCCAGGAAGGGCAGCTGGGCCAACACCCCGCCCAGCGTGCTGCGCACGGCCAGGTCCGGCTCCTGCTGCGGATCGACCGGGCCGACCGTGAGGCGCTCCCCGTCCACCCCGATCCGCATCGCCAACGCAGGCGATTCCAGGGTCAGGGCGATGTGGCGGCCATCCAGCGCGGCCAGCGCGCGGCGGGTGTCCGGGTCCAGCGCCAGCGCGCGGTTGAGCGTGAGCTGCAGCGCATTGCCAGCCAGCGGCTTGAGGGAAGAGAGCAGGGAACGGGCCATCACCGCATTCTACCGTGCCCCCTTGAACGGCGGGCGTGCGCAGGCATCACGCGCTGCGCGTTTTGCCATGCACCGCGCGCCGGTCCATCCTGTGTGGCTCCAGAAGACGCAGGAGCGGCAACAGGCATGGGCAAGACCCGGGTAGGCATCATCTTCGGCGGCCGTTCGGCCGAGCACGAGGTCTCGCTGCAGTCGGCGAAGAACATCCTCGATGCGCTGGACAAGGACCGCTTCGAGGTCAGCCTGATCGGCATCGACAAGCAGGGCCAGTGGCACGTGAGCGACCCGCGCGACTTCCTGCTCAATGCCGGCGACCCGGCACGGATCGCACTGCACCGCTCGGGCAATGCGGTGGCGGTGCGGCCGGGCCTGGAGCGCCAGCAGCTGGTTCCGACCGATCCGGCTACCGCACTGGAGCAGATCGACGTGGTGTTCCCGATCGTGCACGGCACGCTGGGCGAGGACGGCTCGCTGCAGGGGCTGCTGCGCATGGCCAACCTGCCCTTCGTGGGCTCGGGCGTGCTGGGCTCCGCAGTGGCGATGGACAAGGACGTGGCCAAGCGCCTGCTGCGCGATGCCGGGCTGGCGGTGGCGCCGTTCGCCTGCTTCAACCGGTTCACTGCGGCCCGGGCCGATTACACCGCGCTGGTCGCCGCGCTGGGCACGCCGCTGTTCGTGAAGCCGGCCAACCAGGGCTCCTCGGTGGGTGTGAGCAAGGTGCGCAACGAGGCGGACTTCCATATCGCCCTCGCGCTGGCGCTGTCGTTCGATCACAAAGCGCTGGTGGAAGCGGCGATCGACGGCCGCGAGATCGAGTGCGCGGTGCTCGGCAATGAACACCCCGAAGCCAGCGTCTGTGGCGAGGTGGTCGTGCACGATGATTTCTATTCGTACGACACCAAGTACATCAGTGAGACCGGTGCCGACATCGTGGTGCCGGCGGCCATCACCGATGCGGAGCAGTCCCGTATCCGGGAGATCGCCGTGCAGGCCTACCAGGCACTGGAGTGTGCCGGCCTGGCACGCGTGGATGTGTTCCTGACCGCGGCTGGCGAGGTGGTGATCAACGAGATCAACACGCTGCCTGGCTTCACCCGCATCAGCATGTACCCGAAGCTGTGGGCGGCCAGTGGGCTGGATTACACCGCGCTGATCACGCGGCTGCTGGAACTGGCGATGGACCGGCATGCGCACGAGCGCGATCTGCGCAGCGCCATCGCAACGACGGCCTGAACACCGTTGCCGATGTCAGGCCGTCGTTATTTCCGCAGCGCGTCCCACGCCGGAGAGAGGTGGCGCGGGACGCGCCGGACACTAGGTCCGCTTGCGGAACATCGAAACCACAGCCAGGATCAGGAAAACGACGAACAGGATCCAGGCGACGTTGCTGGCGGCGCCGGCAATGCCCGAGAAACCAAGCACCGCCGCGATGATGGCGATGACAAAAAAGATGACGGCGTAATGCAGCATGTCGACCCTCGCGTTGATGCGTGCCGGAGTTGGCGTGGGGCCATGTTCACCAACCTGCGGTGTTCAGGGAGTGATGGAATCCTGTGCGTTCGATGAAGATGCCAGCCGGGCCAGCCCTTCTTCGATGCTGACCAAGGGCACATAACCGAAGTCGCGGCGGGCAGGTTCCATGCTGTACCAGTGCGGGGTGCACAGCTGCTCGGCCAGAAAGCGGGTCATCGGCGGTTCGCCGCGCAGGCGCAGCAGCGGCCACAGCCGCTCGCAGACCGCGCCGATCCGGTAGGCCGCCTTGAAGCTGATCGACTTCGTCACCGGCGGGGCATCCACCGCGGCCAGCAGCTTGTTGAGGAGCTCGCGCATCGGCAGCGGCTCGCCGTTGGAAATGAAGTACGCCTTGCCGGCGCAGGCCGCGCCCGGGGCCAGGTGTTCCAGGGCCAGAAAGTGGGCCAGCGCGGCGTTGTCGATGTAGGTGGTGTCCACCTTGTTCTGCCCATCGCCGACGAAGCGCAGGCGGTCGGCGCGGGCGCGCTCGGCCAGGCGCGGCACCAGCTGCAGGTCGCCCGGGCCCCAGATCAAGCGGGGCCGCAGCGCCACCGTGGCCAGCTTCGCATCGTTGGCCGCCAGCACGCGCTGCTCGGCGATGGCCTTGGTGGCCGCGTACGGCGCCTGGAAGTTCTCGCCATACGGCACCTCGTCCGCACCCAGGCCTTCGACCGGATGCGTGGCGCGATGGGTCACGCTGGGCGTGGAGGTGTAGACGAGCTTGCCCACGCCGTGCGCGCGGCAGGCCGCGATGACATTGTCGGTGCCGACCACGTTGGCCTGGTGATAGCTGTCGTAGCTGCCCCAGGCGCCGGCCTTGGCCCCGTTGTGGAAGACCGCATCGACCCCGGCCACCGCGTGCAGCACCGCCTGCGCATCGGCCAGGTCGCCGCGGATCTGGCCCACGCCCATCGCCTGGAGCGCGGGGTAGTGGCCGCGGTTGAACGCCAGCACCTGATGACCGCGGGCGATCAGCCCCTTGCACAGGGCCTGGCCGAGGAAGCCACCGCCGCCGGTAACGAGGATCTTCATGCGTGCTGCTCCAGTTGCGCGGTGGCCCAGACCGTGAGCTTCTCGCGGCCGATCTTGGCGTTGTGGCGGATGTCGACCGGGAAGCCCGGGTGCGGCAGGAACTGTTCGATGCGCGCGGTGTGCGCATGTGCGGCCGCTTCACGGCGCAGGCGCTCGACCAGGGCGGGCGAATCCACGGTGCCGGGCTGCAGTTCGTAGCACAGCACCGGCCGCTGCCGGCCCGGCGCGCCCACGCCGACCAGCGCGGTGCGGGCGATGCCGTCCAGCGCGTTGAACACCGGCTCGACCTGCTCGGTGTACAGCGGCCCCTGCGCGGTTTCCACGCGCTGGGTCTTGCGCCCACAGAACCACAGCCGGCCCTGCGCATCGAAGTAGCCGACATCGCCCATCCGGTGCACGACCCGGGCGCTGCCATCGGCCAGGGTTTCGGTGATCTTCGCCGCGGCGGTGGCCTGCGGGCGGTTGAAGTAGCTGTCGGTGGCGGTCGGGCCGGCCACGGTGATCTCGCCCACCTCGCCGGCGGCCAGCACGCGCGCCTGCGACCATGACGGCAGCGGCGCGTCGTCGATGGCGATGATGCGCACCTCGTTCGGCGCGACCACACGGCCGACACAGGTACCGGCGCCGGCCTCGGTGGCCTGGCGGGTGTTCTCCAGCTCGCGGCCTTCGATCACCGCCACCGGCAGGCACTCGGTGGCGCCGTAGGGGGTCCAGAACTGGGCGTCGTCGGGCAGCAGGAGGCGGATCCGCGCGACCACGTCCGGCGGCACCGGTGCCCCGGCCGAGGTCACCCGCCGCACGCTCGGCAGCGGCTGGCCGTGATCGGCAAGGACCCGCATCAGCGCCGGCGAGCCGAACAGCTGGGTGACGCCGAAGCGGTTGATGGCGTCATGCAGCTTGCGCGGATCGGCCTGGGCCGGGCGGGTCGGATCCATGTCCGGGATCACCGAGGTCAGCCCCAGTGCCGGATCGAACAGCGCGAACGGCGGGAAGGTCGGCAGGTCGACCCCACCCGGCTCCATCCCGAAGGCGGCGCGCAGCAGGTCGACCTGGCCGACGAAATGACGGTGGCGGTAGACCACGCCCTTGGGCACGCCGGTGGAGCCGCTGGTGAACAGGATCGCCGCGACATCCTCGCCATCGGTCGGGGCCAGTGCAGGCGCCGCCGTGGCGCCCTGGGCTTCCAGCCGGGCCAGGGTGGTGCCACCCCAGCCCCAGCGGCGGCCGACGGTCACCAGCAGGCGCGCAGAGCGGCACCAGCGCAGCACCAGGCGCGCCACGTGGGCCAGGCCGATGCCGATGAAGGCCTGCGGCTGGGACTCGTCCAGGCATTGCTTCAGCGCGCGCTTGTCGATGCCCGGGTCGACCAGCACCGGCACCGCGCCGTTCTTGAACAGCGCGAACATCAGCAGGAAGAACTCCGGTGAGGGCCGCACCATCACCACCGCGCGCACGCCGCGGCCGATGCCATGCGCGGCCAGGCCGGCCGCCATCGCGTCGCTGCGGGTGTTGAGGGTGCGGTAATCCAGGGTGACGTCATAACGCGCCATGCCGCCGGGCCCGGGCTTGCCGGGGCAGCGGATGGCGATCTGGTCGGGGCGTTCACGGGCCAGCTCGGGCAGGCGCGCGGCGATGTTGATGGCGCTGTTCATCCGTTCATTGTCGCCGCTGCAGAAAAATCTTGCGCGCCGGCCGGTGGCGTGGAAAATTCGCGCCCTTCCCTCCTGCTTCGCTGCCGCCCAAGGCCGGTGCCCCATGCCCCATCCCTGCCTCACCTGCGGCGCCTGCTGCACCCAATACCGTGTGGCCTTCCATTGGATGGAATCGGACGAGGTCACCCCCGGTGGCGTCCCGCACGAGCTCACCCAGGTGCTGGACCCGCACCGCCTGTGCATGCGCGGCACCCTGTCCAAGCCGGTGTACTGCGTGGCGCTGGATGCGGAGATCGGCGTGTATTCGCGCTGCAGCATCCACCCCAACCGCCCCAGCGTGTGCCGTGAGGTGGATGCCTCGTGGGAGTACGGCAAGGCCAGCCCCCAGTGCGACAAGGCGCGCGTGGCGCACGGCATGCCGGCGCTGACCCTGGCCGACTGGCGCTGGCGGGACGAGGCGGGCAATGACGATGATCACCCCGATGACAACGGCAATTCGCCGGCGCCGCCGCAGGCACCGATCGCGGCGTAACTGGCGGGCGCCCGGGGTTACGGCGCGAGGGCAGAAGCAGCCGACCAACGGTCGGCTCTACCGGTGACGGGATCGGATGCGACCCAGCGTCGATACCACACGATCAGATCGGGTTCGCGTCCAGAAACGCGCGGATCTTCGGCACCAGCACCTCGTGCTTGTCTTCCAGCACGTAATGCCCGGCATCCTCGAAGGCATGCACCTGCGCCTGCGGCAGTGCGGCCTGGAAGCCCTTCAGGAAGTGGTGGTCGAACACGAAATCACGCAGGCCCCAGCCGATGAACGCAGGGCGATCGGCATAGCTGGGCAGGGTCTGGCCGGAACGCTCCAGCAGCGACCAGGCCTTGTCGGCCGGTGACAGCGGGATGTCCTGCATGAAGCGGATGGTGCTGATGCGGTTGGCGTAGCTGTTGTACGGCGACACGTAAGCGCGGCGCACATCAGCCGGCATCTTCCGTTCCACGCCCAGCCACGAGGCACCGGAGGAGAAGGCGTTGAAGGTGCGGATGAGCCACTCGCCGACCTTCCAGTGGCGGCCCAGCGCGATCTGCCACGGCATCTTCTTCGCGGCCGGCATCGGGAAGGCGGCGGTGTTGAGGACCACCAGGCGCTTGACCTGCGCGTGGTGCGACAACGCCCAGCCGAAGCCGATCATGCCGCCCCAGTCGTGCACGGCCAGGGTCACCGGGCCGCTGATGCCCAGGTGCGCGAGCAGCGCGTCGAGGTCGTCCACGCGCGACTGCAGGGTGTAGTCGTAGTGCGCGTCATCGGGCTTGTCCGACAGGCCCATGCCGATATGATCCGGCACGATGCAGCGGTATCTGTCCGACAAGCCAGCCACCAGGGTGCGCCAGTAATAGCTCCACGACGGATTGCCGTGGACCATCACCACCACCTCGCCATCGCGCGGGCCTTCGTCGAGATAGTTCATCGACAGGCCGGGGCGCACCTCGAAGCGGTGCGGATGGGCGGGGTAACCGGGCAGCTGGGGCATGCAAACGCACCTGTGAAAAGGGCCGGCAGAACCGGCCCTTGATGTTCAATTCCAACGCCGCAGCAGCCTGCGGCGACTGGTTTACCAGACCACTTCGGCCATCGAGCAGTTCAGGCCCGAGCCGATGCCGAGCAGCGCGATGCGATCGCCCTTCTTCAGCTTGCCCAGCTGCTTGAGCTTGCTCAGCACGATCGGCACCGAGGCCGGACCGATGTTGCCGTGCTCGCCGAAGATCGTCATCACCTTCTTCGGGTCGATGCCGAAGTTCTTGATGAAGGCGGCGGTGTGCGGCTGGCTGACCTGGTGGATCACGAACTGGTCCAGTTCCTCCACGGCCCAGCCCAGTGCTTCACGGGCGGCGACGAAGGTCTTCTGTGCCAGCTTGATGCCTTCGATCAGCAGCATGCGGGTGTCGGTGACCATGCGGTCCAGGTTGCCGCGGCACAGCTGGTTCCACTCGGTGGCCGAGCGGGTCACGCCACCACGGTAACGCGGGGCATCGGGCACCAGCTCGGTGCGCGCCATGACCATCGCCGCGGCACCGCAGCCCAGGGTCAGGGCGGCCATCTCGTTGCGGAAGTCATCGGCGGTCACGCCCGGCAGGGCCATGCGCTCGAGGGTCTTCTCGTACACCAGGTTGGCGGTTTCACCGTCGACGATCAGCGCGTAGTCGATCTCGCCGCGTTCGAGCATGCGGGCAGCGATGTCCATGCCGTTGATGAAGGCCAGGCAGGCATTGGCGACGTCGAAGGTCATGCATTCGTCGCCGACCCCCAGGTTGCCCGAGACGATGCTGGCCGTGGACGGCTCCAGGTAGTCGCGGCTGACCGAGGTGTTGACCAGCAGGCCGATCTTGTCGGCGCCGATCCCGGCGTCTTCCAGTGCTTTGCGGGCGGCCAGCGTGGCGGCGTCGGAGGCCAGCATGTCGGCATCCCACAGGCGGCGGGCGTGGATGCCCGCGATATCGCCGAGCACATCGGTACGGATGCCAAGGCGATCCAGCGTCGGCTTCAGCCGTTCGTTGATTTCCTTGGACGTCAGCGTGTGCGGCGCGTCGATGTGCGCCAAGCCGGCGATCGAGACATTCTTGAAGAGCATCAGTTAGCGCCAAGGCTCAGGCAAAGGGGGCGCTATTGTAAGCCGGCACGGCTTTCACCGCACCTTTACGAATTCACGCCCGGGCGTATGGTCCGGGCGCGGGGTGAAGGGTTCAGCGTGGCGGGCACTGGAAGGCCAGGAAACGCTGGCTGCCATCGGCGGGCAGGCCCGAGGCCTGCACGGCATTGGCTCCGGCACTGGGTGCCTCGTTGCGGGCCAGGGTTTCCAGCTCTTCCTGCACACGCAACGGGTTGCGGTTGTAGAAACCCACCTTGCTCTTCACGGTGACCACCACCTCGCCCTTGCTCTGGCAGCCGCTCGGCGCGGGACCGGCCGGCAGCACGCGGACCGTCTTGCCGGAGGACTCGATCGGCACCCAGGTGCAGGCGGAAACGCTGAGGATCAGGGCGGACAGAAGCAGAATGCGCATGGACAAGGCCTGGCTGGAATACGTAAGGGAGTGTGCGGGAAACAACTGAATCGGGGGTGATCAGAGGCCGGGATGGTTCCCGGCGCCTGAGGGCGGGTCAGCGCGATGGCTGACCCGCTGTCGGCATCACCGGGCCTTGGGTGCCGCCGCCGGAGCAGCCGGAGCAGCCGGAGCCACCACCTTGCCTTCGGCATCGATCACCTGCACCTGACCGAAGTTGAGCGCACGCACCGGCGCCTCGGTCTGCTTGAGGTCACCCACCACCACCCAGGTCAGCGCGTTCGGGTCCAGCGTGGCCGCGGCCTGCTGCACCTGGGCCGGGGTCATCGCCTCGATCTCGGCCTTGCGCTGGACCACATAGTCGTCCGGGCGCTGGTACCGCACGATCCCGCTGATGGTGCCCATCACCGCGCTGGCGGTCTCGTAGGCACCGGGCAGGCTCAGGTTCTGGATGTTGCGGATGCGCGCCACTTCGGCCGGGGTGGCCGGCTTGGCACCGCTGGCGAACTCGGCGATCTCCTTGCGCATCTCCTGCATCGACTCGGCGGTCTTGTCGATCTGCACCGGTGCGCGGGCGCCCCACGGGCGCTGGCCCAGGGTGTTGCTGGCGCTGCTGCCGGCACCGTAGGACCAGTGCTTCTGCTCACGCAGGTTCATGTTCAGGCGCGAGGTGAAATCACCGCCGAGCACGCCGTTGGCGATGTCGAAGCGGGTCGAACCCGGGTCCTTGGAGGAAGGCACCACCTGGCTGGCGAACAGGTTGGCCTGCACCGCGCCCGGCTGGTCGATCAGGTACACACGGGCCTGGGTCGGCCGTGCCACATCCACCGGGGCCTTGACCTGCGGCGCCGGACCCTCGGCCTTCCAGTTGCCGAGCTGACGTTCCAGCAAGGGCACGATTTCCTTCAGCGTGGTGTCGCCGACCACGATCAGCGTGCCCTGCTCCGGGCGCAGCCAATCACGGTGGAAATCGACCAGGTCTTCGCGGGTCATGGACTGGATGTCCACTTCATTGCCGCTACCCGTGAACGGGATGGCATACGGATGGCCGGCGCCGTACAGCAGCGTCGGCATCACGCGCATGGCCACGGCGCTCGGGTTGACCTTTTCCTGCTGGATGCCGGCGATCCAGGTCGCCTTGATGCGATCGATCTCGCTCTGGTCGAAACGCGGCTGGCGCAGCATGTCCGCATACAGGGCCAGCGACGGGGCCAGGTTTTCCTTCAGCGCGGACAGGTACACGCTGGTGCTGTCCAGCGAGGCGGAGGCATCGAGCTTGGCGCCCAGTGCATCGACGGCATCGGCGAACGGCAGCGCGCCGAGCTTGCCGGCGCCCTCGGTGAGCAGGCCCATGGTGAAGTTCGCGGTGCCGGACTTGCGGCCCTGGTCGGCAGTGAAGCCGCCCGGGAACTCATAGCTGAACTGCACGACCGGGATGTCGTGACGCTCGGCCAGGATCACCTGGGTGCCGTTCTTCAGCGTGGCGCGGTGCAGCTCCGGGAACTTCAGGTCCGGGAAGGTCTTGGTCTGCGGCACGCCGGTGCTGCGGTCGACCTGCTTGGCCAGGGTCGTGAAGCTGGGATCCACCGCGGGCACGGTGAACGGCTTGGGCGTTTCCGAGGGCAGTTCGGCCAGGGCAACGCGCGCGCCGGGTTCGACCACGATCGTGTGGTCCCCAGCACCCAGCCACTTGGCACCGACATCACGCACCTGCGCAGCGGTGGCCGCATCGATGGTGGCCAGCGACTTGCGGAAGCAGCCCGGGTCACCTTCGTACACGGTGCACTCGGCCAGCGCGTCGGCCTTGCCGCCGAAACCGCCGATGCGCTCGATGCCGCGGATGAAGCCGGCGCGGAAGGCAGTCTTGCCGCGGCTCAGCTCATCGGCGGTCGGACCGTCCTTGGCCAGGCGCTTGACCTCCTCATCGATGATCGCCTCGACCCTGGCCGGGTCCACGCCCTGCTTGACGCTTGCCATGATCACGAAGTTCGAGCCCAGCTGCGAGCTGTAGGCGCCGGCGCTGATGTTGTCCACCAGCTTGTCCTGGTGCAGCAGGCGCTGGTCCAGGCGCGAGGACTTCGCACCGCCGAGAACCTGCGCGAACAGCTGCAGCTGGTCGATGTCGGTGGTGCCGACCTGGGCGACGTTCCACGCGCGGTAGATGCGCGCCTGCGGCACCTTGTCGGTCATCACATCACGCGTGCTCTTCTCACGCTTGGCCACGTCCACCTTGGGCTGGGCCATGCTCGGGCCGGCCGGGATGTCGCCGAAGTACTTGGCGACCTTTTCCTTCGCCGTGGCCAGATCGATGTCACCTGCCAGCACCAGCACCGCGTTGTTCGGGCCGTACCAGGTGCGGAACCAGGTCTTCACGTCGTCCAGCGAGGCGGCGTTGAGATCGTTCATCGAGCCGATCACGCTGTGATGATACGGATGCCCTGCCGGGTACATCGCGCGGGTCAGCTTTTCCCAGACCTGGCCATAGGGCTGGTTCTCGCCCTGGCGCTTTTCGTTCTGGACCACGCCGCGCTGTTCGTCCAGGGCGGCCTGGTCGATCGCACCGAGCAGATGGCCCATGCGGTCGGACTCCATCCACAGCGCCATGTCCAGCGCCGTGGTGGGCACGTTCTCGAAGTAGTTGGTGCGGTCGGTATTGGTGGTGCCGTTCTGGCCGGTCACGCCGACCTGCTTGAAGGGCTCGAAATACTCGCCGTCGTGGTTCTCGCTGCCCTGGAACATCAGATGTTCGAACAGGTGCGCAAAGCCGGTGCGGCCGGCGGGTTCGTCCTTGCTGCCCACGTGGTACCAGATGTTGACGGCCACGATCGGCGCCTTGCGGTCGGTGTGCACCACCACGCGCAGGCCGTTGGGCAGGGTGAACTGCTCGAACGGAATGTCGACCTTGGCCACCGTGGCCGGCTTGGCCAGGACCGGTGCGGGCGCCAGTGAGCCCAGTGCGGCGGAGAGCGCGACAGCCAGCAGCGCAGCACGCGGTCGAAGTTGGACGGTCATTCCGGTTCCTTGGTCATGAAAGTGAAGCCGGATGCTAGCGCGCCGCCCGGGCAAAAGGCATCGGCCAACAGTCATTGGGGCCCTGACGGACAGCCGCGACGGGATCCCGCGGACATCTGTCCGGACAGCGGACACTCGCGGATCAACAAAAACCCTTTGGAATCAACGGATAAAACTTGGCACGCGTCCTGCGTGGTACTGGGCAAGGGAAGCAAGGATCAAACCGAAACTGACTGGAAGCTGAACAAAAATAAGAAAGTTCAAATTGTTCTTGCACGCCCCGAACCGGTGTACTACCTTACTACCACACCACTGCTCACCAACACTAAACAGGACCTCGCCATGAACACCAAGACGCTCGCCATCGCCATCGCCCTCGCCGCCGGCTCCGCATTTGCTTCGTCGGTGCAGGCCGCCCCCGCCATCGTCACCCTGGACACCGTGCAGGTCCGCCCGTCGGCCGACCAGATCAGCCAGGCCGAGGTTGAGCGCACCAGCAGCATCCCGACCCTGGCCGTCGTGGAAGTCCGCCCGACCGCCGGCCTGATCGCCGATTACCGCGCCGAACTGACCGCCGACCGCCGCGTCACCACCCTGGCCGCCATCGAAGTGCGCCCGACCGCCGAACAGCGCCAGGCCCTGGCTGCCGAACAGACCACCGCCCGCAGCTACGTCGCCACCTTCACCGCTGCCGCCACCGCGGTGGCCAACGAAGTGATCATCAACCTGCCGACCCTGCAGGTGCGTCCGTCGCCGGCCGATCTGCAGGCCCTGGCCCTGGAAACCGCTGCCGCCGCCGCCTCGACCGCTGCCTCGACCCTGATCCGCCAGTAAGCCGTCGCTGCAGCCTCCTGCAGCCACGGCGTACACTTTGCCGATGACTGCCACGCCCACGTTCCATGTCGTCCTGTTCCAACCCGAAATCCCGCCGAACACCGGCAATGTGATCCGCCTCTGCGCCAACACCGGCGCGCGGCTGCACCTGATCGAGCCGCTCGGTTTCGACCTGAGCGACAAGCAGCTCAAGCGTGCCGGCCTGGACTATCACGAGTACGCCCGACTGCAGGTCCATCCAGATCTCGAGACCGCCCTGCAGGTGATTGCGCCCAAGCGCCTGTTCGCGCTGAGTACCCGCGGCAGCGTGCGTTACGACACCCAGCACTTTGAAGATGGCGATGCCTTCCTGTTTGGCCCGGAAACCCGCGGCCTGCCCCAGGACCTGCTCGACAGCCTGCCCCACGGCCGCCGCCTGCGCTTGCCGATGCGACCGGACAACCGCAGCCTCAACCTGTCCAACACCGTTGCGGTGGTGATGTACGAGGCGTGGCGCCAGAACGGGTTTGCCGGCGGGGAATGACTCAGAAAGCGTTGATGCCCGTGAGCTCGCGCCCGATCACCAGCTGATGCACGGTCTCGGTGCCCTCGTAGGTGATCACCGATTCCAGATTGAGTGCATGCCGGATCGCCACGTGCTCGGTGGTGATGCCCGCGCCGCCGAGCAGATCGCGGCACTCGCGCGCGATGTCGATGGCCATGCGGCAGTTGTTCCATTTGGCCAGGCTCACCTGCTGCGGTTGCAGCTGGCCGCCATCCTTCAGTCGCCCCAGCTGCAATGCCAACAGCTGCGCGGTGGTGATCCGCCGCGCCATGTCGGCCAGCTTGATCTGCGCACTCTGCGTGGCCGCCACCGGCCGGCCGAACAGCACGCGCTGCTTGGTGTAGGCCAGCGCTTCGTCCAGGCAGGCCACCGCAGCACCGATCGGGCCCCAGCTGATGCCGTAGCGCGCCTGGTTCAAGCAGCCCAGCGGGCCTTTGAGGCCCTGCACGTTGGGCAGGCGGTTACGGTCGGGCACGCGCACATTGTCGAAGAACAGCGCACCGGTGAGCGAGGCGCGCAGGCTCATCTTGTGCTTGATCTCCTGCGTGCTGAAGCCGGCCATGCCCTTCTCGAGCACGAAGCCCTGGATGCCGTCTTCGGTGTGCGCCCAGATGATCGCGATGTCCGCCACCGGCCCGCTGGTGATCCACATCTTGCTGCCGTTGATCAGCCAGTCGCTGCCATCGCGCACCGCGCGGGTCTTCATCGCTGCCGGATCGGAGCCGCCGTGCGCCTCGGTCAGGCCGAAGCAGCCGATCACCTTGCCGGTGGCCATGTCCGGCAACCAGCGCAGGCGCTGTTCTTCGCTGCCGTAGGCGTAGATGGGGTACATGCACAGCGAGCTCTGCACCGAGACGAAACTGCGCAGGCCTGAATCGCCGCGCTCCAGTTCCTGGCAGATCAAGCCGTAGCTCACCGCGTTCAGTCCACCGCCGCCGTACTGCTCGGGCAGGCTGGAGCCGAGCAGCCCGAGCGCGGCGATCTCCGTGATCAGCTCGTCCGGGAAACGCCCCTCATCAAAGGCATCACCGATGATCGGCAGCACCCGCGTGTCGGTGAAGCGCGCCACCGTTGCCTGCACCGCGCGTTCCTCCTCGCTCAGCAGCGAACGGACATCGAACAGATCGAACGGATTGAGTGACATGGCATCCCGGCAGGTGGCGGTGGAACAGGCCTCCATTGTGGTCGCTGCGCGGGTAAGGGCCAAGAGACGGGATGCCGCGCCCATTGCTGCATCGCAGCATATCGGCATCGATCGCGCACCAACACCGCTGTCATCGTCGGCGATCTAGGCTTAAATGCGTCGTGCCGGTACTCTGGCGCACTGATCCACCGTTTCGCCGTGGTGTGACACGCGCGATTCCCAGGCAACCGCCGCCGTTCACCCCGCGGCACTACCCAAGAGTTACGCAGCCCCATGAGCGAAGCAATCAACGTCCTGCCCCCGCGTGAAGTGATGGAATTCGATGTGGTGATCGTCGGTGGCGGCCCCGCTGGCCTGGCCACGGCGATCCGGCTGCGCCAGCGCGCCATCGAGGCGGGCCGCGAGCTGTCGGTGTGCATCCTGGAGAAGGGGTCTGAACCCGGCGCGCACATCCTGTCCGGCGCGGTGATGGATCCACGCGCGTTGACCGAACTGTTCCCGGACTGGGCCGAGCGCGGCGCGCCACTGAAGCAGAGGGTCACCCGCGACGAATTCCTGTTCCTCAATGAGACGGGGTCGCGCAGCACGCCCAACGCATTGCTGCCGGAGTGCTTCCACAACGAAGGCAACTATATCGTCAGCCTCGGCGAGGTCACCCGCTGGCTGGCGCAGCAGGCCGAAGCGCTGGAGGTGGCGATCTTCCCCGGCTTCCCGGCGGCGGAAGTGCTGTACAGCGATGATGGCGCGGTGATCGGCGTGGCCACCGGCGACATGGGCATCGAGAAGAACGGTCAGCCCGGCCCGGCGTTCGAGCGCGGCATGGCGCTGCACGCCAAGTACACGATCTTCGCCGAAGGCTCGCGCGGGCATCTCGGCCGCCAGCTGATCGCCCGCTTCCAGCTGGATGCCGGCAAGGATCCGCAGGCCTACGGCATCGGCATCAAGGAACTGTGGCAGATCGATCCGGCCAGGCACGAGCCGGGCCTGGTGGTGCACGCCGCCGGCTGGCCGCTGGATAACGATACCTACGGCGGCGCGTTCCTGTACCACGCCGAGGGTGGCAAGGTATCGATCGGCTATGTGGTCGGCCTGGACTACAAGAATCCGTGGCTGAGCCCGTTCGAAGAGTTCCAGCGCTTCAAGACGCACCCGGACATCCGCAAGCACCTGGAAGGGGGCAAGCGCATCGGTTATGGCGCGCGTGCGATCACCGCCGGTGGCCTGATGTCG
The DNA here is from genome assembly GCF_003751305.1 of Stenotrophomonas rhizophila. Taxonomy (GTDB): domain Bacteria; phylum Pseudomonadota; class Gammaproteobacteria; order Xanthomonadales; family Xanthomonadaceae; genus Stenotrophomonas; species Stenotrophomonas rhizophila_B. The sequence goes on along the minus strand of NZ_RJKV01000003.1, from coordinate 243,869 downwards.
CTGCCCAAGACGGTGTTTCCCGGTGGCGCGCTGGTCGGCTGCGAGGCCGGCTACCTCAACGTCAGCCGGATCAAGGGCAGCCATGCCGCGATCAAGACCGGCATGCTCGCCGCCGATGCGGCCTTCGATGCGCTCGCCGCCGATCGCCAGCACGATGAACTGAGTGCGTATCCGCAGGCGTTCGAGAGCAGCTGGCTGCATGCCGAGCTGCAGCAGGCCAAGAACTTCAAGCAGTGGTTCAAGAAGGGCCAGACCGTGGCCACGTTGATGACCGGCATCGAGCAGTGGCTGCTGCCCAAGCTCGGCATCCGCAATCCGCCGTGGACGCTGCGCCACAGCACCCCGGACCACGCCTGCCTGGAGCCGGCGTCGAAGCACGCGAAGATCACTTATCCCAAGCCCGATGGCGTGCTCACCTTCGACCGCCTCAGCTCGGTGTTCCTGAGCAGCACCAACCACGCCGAAGACCAGCCCAGCCACCTGACGCTCAAGGACGCCAGCGTGCCGGTGCGGATCAACCTGAGCGAATACGCCGGGCCGGAAGCGCGTTACTGCCCGGCGGGCGTGTACGAGTTCGTCGGCAGCGATGGGCACGAACAGTTGCAGATCAACGCGCAGAACTGCGTGCACTGCAAGACCTGCGACATCAAGGACCCGACCCAGAACATCGTGTGGGTGACCCCGCAGGGCGGTGGCGGTCCGAACTACTCGGGCATGTGATCGACACGGCCTGCGACCACCGGTCGCAGGTCATCGGACGCGGCAGTCACCGCCGCGCTCGCTATCCTGAGCGTCCTGTTGGACGTGACCGCTGCGCCATGGCCCCTGCTTTCCGATCGATAGTGCCGTTGCTGGCCTGCCTGCTGCTGGCGGCGTGTTCGCGCGCCCCGCAGACGCCGGAGCAGGCCCATCAGCAGGATCTGCAGCGCGCGTTCGCGATCTGCGCCGGCTGCCACACGGTCAGCCCCGGCGGCGTGCACCGCTTCGGCCCGAACCTGCACGGGGTGATCGGCCGGCGCGCCGGCAGTGTCACCGGCTACCCGTACTCCAACGCCATGCGCGAGGCCGGGCTGACCTGGAACGAGCAGACCCTGGATGCGTTCCTGCGCTCGCCGACCCGCGTGGTGCCGGGCACCCGCATGGTCAACACCACCGCCGATCCGGAGCGCCGCCGGCAGGTGATCGAGTACCTGCAGCAGCAGCGCTGACCTCCTCGCCGGTAGAGCACTCAGGACGCCTGCAACTGCGGCAGGTAGGCACGCAGGCCAGCGGCGAAGTCGGCGATGGCCCCGGCCTGCGGGGCGACCCCGCCCTGCTCCACCTGCTCCAGCAGGGTGCGCGCCCGGGTAGCCAGTGCATCGGCGCCCAGCGTCGCCAGGGCGCCGACCAGACGATGCAGCACATCGATCGTGGCTTGCCTCGCGTCATCGCGTACCGCGGCATCCAGGCGCGCCAGATCCTCTTCCGAGGTGGTGCACAGGCTGTCGATGAGCACGGTGGCGACATGCGCCGATCCGAACCGGCGCACCACCGCTGCACGATCCGGCAGTGCGTCGCCAGCCGCATCGTCGGGATCGGTGACCAGCACGTGCCCGCGCTGATCGCTGCTCGGCAACCAGCGCAGCAACGCCTGCCGCAGCAGTGCGAGCGGCACCGGCTTGCCCAGCAGATCGTCCATGCCCGCCTCACGGCACCGCTGCAGGTCATCCTCCAGCGCACTGGCGGTCAATGCCAGAACCGGCAACCGTGGCCTGCCGTGGTCGCGCTCCTGCTCGCGGATGCGCCGCGTCATGGCATACCCGTCCATCACCGGCATGCGGCAATCGGTGATGACCAGGTCGAAGCGGGCGCGGGCCAGCAGCGCCAGTGCCTGCTCGCCGTTCTCGGCCAGCACGTGTGGCAGGCCCAACTGCTGCATGCGCCAGCCCATCAGCGCCTGGTTGGTGGGATGGTCTTCCACGATCAGCACGCGCCGCTGCAGCAGCTCGGCCGGCATCGGCAGCGTGTTGGCCTGTTCTTCGGCGGCGCCGGGCAGTTCTTCCGCTGCGACGGCAGGCAGGCTCAACCGCACCTCCACGCGGGTACCTTCGCCCAGCGCGCTGTGCAGCGTCAGCGAGCCGTGCATCAACGCGACCAGCCGCTGGCAGATGCTCAGGCCCAGCCCGGTGCCACCGTACTGGTGGCTGGTGGCGGCCTCGGCCTGGGCGAACGGCGCGAACAGACGCTCACGCTGCTCGGTGGAGATACCGATGCCGGTGTCGCGCACGGTCAGGCTCAGCGTCTGCGCGCCGTCTGCATCGGTATCGATCACCGCCAGTGCAACGCTGACCTCACCGCGATGGGTGAACTTGAGGGCATTGCTGAGCAGGTTGAAGGCGATCTGGCGCAGGCGCATGCCATCGGCCAGATGCATCGCCGCTACGTCATCGTCGATGTGCATCCGCAGCGCCAGATCCTTGGCCACGGCCTGCGGCGCAAGCAGCTGCTGCACATTGCCGAGCAGCGCGCGCAGTGCCACCGGATGCGGCTGCAGCGACAACGCGCCAGCTTCGATCTTGGAGTAGTCCAGCAGGTCGTCCAGAATCTGCCGCAGCATCTGCGCCGAGTCTTCGATCACCCCGATGATGCGGCGCTGCTCGGTATCCAGGGTGGTGTGTGACAACACCTCCACCATGCCGAGCACGCCGGACATCGGCGTGCGGATCTCGTGGCTCATCGTGGCCAGGAACTCGGACTTGGCCGCGGTGGCGCGCTCGGCCGCCGCCTTGGCCAACGCCAGCGCATCGGCCTGCGCACGCCCCTCGGTGACATCGACCCAATAGCCGCTCCACAACAGCGCGCCGTCTTCGGCGTCGTAGGGCAGCGCGCGCGAGCGCACCCAGCGCAGCGTGCCACGCGGGCAGGTACGGAACTCCATGTCCAGCGGGGCGAAGTCGCGTGCGGCGCGCTCCAGTGCCTGGCGTACGCCGGCGCGATCGCGTTCGTCGATCCGGTCCATCAACGCGCTCTCGTCGGCCATCGCGTCGGCCGCGCTGAGCCCGAACAGGGCTTCGGTATCGCCAGCGATATACGGGATCGACAGGCGCCCATCGCGCTCGCGCCGCCCTTGGTAAACGATCGCCGGCAGGTTGTCGGTCACCTCGGCCAGGCGCTGCTCGGCACGTCGGCGCATCGCCACTTCACTGCGCAGCCGCCAGTGTCCCCAGCCGTGCACCAGCAGGGCCGTCAGCAGCACAAGCGTCAACGGCACCGCCCAGCGGGCGATCGCGCGCCAATCCAGATCACTGCGGTACTCGGCCGACAGCCAGTCGCTGCGGATCGCTTCGTGCTCACGCGCGCTCATACTGACCAGCATGCGGTCAAAGGTGGTGGCCAGCGGCGCGTACTGCCGTTTGACCGCCAGCGACAACCGATCACTGAAGCCGGCCGGCGCCGCCACGTGCAGTTGCGCGGGGTAGCGTTCGCGGACGATCCGGTCGACGATCGCCAGATTCCCGATGTAGGCATCGGCATCGCCATGGGCCAGTCGTGCCAGCGCGAGCTCGGCACTGCGCGCCGGTACGATGCGCGCGTTCGGCGCCTGCTGCAGGATGTAGCCGCGCAGGCGGTCCGGATCGGCAAGCAGGATGCTGCGCCCGTCCAGGTCGCGCACGCCCAGCACCGAAGGGCTGCCGGCGGCAGTGACGATCACGTTCGGCACGGTGATGAAGGGCTGGCTGAAAACCCACTCCTCGCCGAGGTAGGTCGAGTCGTTGGGGATGCCCATGATCGCGTCGACGTCGCCCCGCCGCAGTTGTTCGCGCACGTCGAACCAGTCATGCGCCGGGACGCGGGTGAGCTGTGCACCCACGGTGCGCAGCAGGCGCAGGTATTCGGCCGATACGCCACTGGGCTGATCGTTGCTGTCGATGAAGGTCAGGGGTGCCGCATTCGGCGCGAAGGCAAGCCGCAAAGGCGTGGCGAGCACGCGCTTCTCTGCAATGCCCAGAATCATCTGCGACTGGACCGACCATGCCGGCGTCTGCAGCCACCGCCGCTGCAGCTGCTCGCGATCACGGTCCGCCAGCGCCGCCAGGCCCATGTCCAGCGCTTCGGCCAACGGCTGTTTGGCGTTGGGCACACCGAAATGCAGGCGCTCCGGTGGCAGGTCGCTGGGGCGCAGCAGAGCGACATCGGTCAGCCGCCGCTCGGCAATCAGTGCCGTAGCGACATAGGCATTGCCGATGTACACATCGGCCTCGCCGTTGCCGACCATGGCCAGTGCAGCCATGGTGTTGGCGGCGATCACACGGCGGGCGGCGGGAAAGCGCGCGCGGACCTCATCACTGGTGACGAACTCGCGCTCGGTGACCACGCGCAGTCCGCGCAGGTCCGGATCGGCCGATGCGCGGGTATCGCCGGGGCGGCCGACCAGTGCCAGCGGGGCATTCGCATAGGGCCGGGTATAGACCATGCACCGCGTGCGGTCGGCGGTGAGGGTGATGTTCATCACCACGTCGACTTCGCCGCGGCAGGCGGCATCCAGGACATCGCTCCAGTCGCGGTACATCCGCACCTTCACCTGGACCCCCAGCTGCCGGGCAAGCAGGCTCAGGTAGTCGTAACCCAGGCCGACCGGTTTGCCGCCGCGCATGGATTCGAACGGCGGCCAACCGCTGTCGTACATGCCCAGGATGATGGTAGGGTGCCTGCCAAGCCACTCGCTCTGCCGGGGCGACAAGGTGGGCGGCGGAGCGGCGGATGCCGACACGCTCCATGCCGTTGCGAGCACGAACAGCACCAGCCAGCGGACGACATGGATACGCATGCTGCCTGATCTCCGTAGAATGATATCCCCATCCCGGCACGGCCCGACGGCTGCCTTACAGGCAATACTAGTCCATGACCCTGCGCATTATCATTGCCGATGACCATCCGGTCGTACGGATCGGCACGAAGGCCGTGATCGAATCCAGCGGCATTGGCCAGGTGGTGGCCGAGGCCAGTACCGTGGCCGAGCTGATGGCCGCGCTGTCCGATCACCCCTGCGATGTGCTGGTCACGGACTACTCCATGCCGGGCGGCCAGCAGGCCGATGGCTTTGCGATGATCGCCATGATCCGTCGGCGTTTCCCCGCGTTGCCGGTGCTGATGTTGAGCGTTTCCAACAACCTGGCCATCCTGCGCCTGGTGGTGGCCACCGGGGTGCTGGGTCTGGTCGACAAGACGTCTTCGATGGACGAACTGCCACTGGCGATCCAGACCGTGCATCGCGGAGTGCCCTATGTCAGCCTCACGCTGAAAGAGCGCATTGACGCGATCGGCACGAACAGCGTGGAGGAAGGCGAAGCCAAACCGCTCTCGCCGCGCGAACTGGAAGTGCTGCGTCTGCTGGGCAGTGGCATGACGGTCAAAGAGATCGCCCTCCATCTGCACAAGAGCGTGAGTACCATCAGCCGCCAGAAGGGCGATGCGATGTTGAAGCTCGGCCTGAAGGGTGATGCCGAGCTGTTCGATTACCTGCGCGACGGCGAACGCTGATCGTCGCCGTCCCGCGGACGGCACCTCTACCCGCTTCGATGCACGCGCGATGCACCGCCATCGCGATGGCGATCCGTCGTGCGTGATGTGTTGCGCGCGTACCTAACAGATCGCACACAAAGAGTTCCCTGGAATGCCGCTGCATTCATGTACTGCTCAGTTTGATATTCAGGGCTAATTCGGGTGACTAACGGATAATTCACACCTGTCGCCAGCAGCGATTTCCCCCTCCACTGCTGGCGGACAAAACCAAAAAATAAAAAGGTGTCCCCGAAAATGAAGACTTCCCTGCTTGCTCTGGGTCTGCTCGCTGCACTGCCGTTCGCTGCTTCGGCAACCGACGGTCTGTCGTACAACTATGTTGAAGGCGGCTACGTGAACACCGATGCCAAGGGCGGCGACGCTGATGGCTGGGCGGTGAAGGGCTCGGTCGCCGTGGCGCCGAACTTCCACATCTTCGGTGACTACAACGCGCAGGAAACCAAGCGCGGCAGCAACGATGTGGACCAGTGGAAGGTCGGTGTCGGCTACAACTACGGCATCGCCCCGACCACCGATCTGGTGGCCCGCGTTGCTTACCAGAAGTTCGATCCGAAGCGCGGCCTGGACTTCAACGGTTACTCGACCGAAGTCGGCGTGCGCAGCGCGTTCACCCCGAACTTCGAAGGCTACGTGATGGCCGGTTACGAGGATTACAGCAAGAAGCACGGCATCAATCCGGACGGCGAGTTCTACGGCCGTGTCGGCGCCCAGGCCAAGCTCAACCAGAACTGGGGCCTGGCCGGCGAAGTGAAGCTGGCCAAGGGCGGCGACAAGGAATGGTTCGTCGGTCCGCGCTTCACCTGGTAATACGCGATACGCACCACCGCGGTACGTTGTTGGATGGCGCGGTCTCTCTCCCCTGCGCCATGAAGCCCGGCTCACGCCGGGCTTCACTTATATGCAGCACCTGGCGACGCCCTCGTCGGTACGCCACGAAACAACCCGGCCCTGCGCCGGGTTTTTTCGTTCTGGCGCTGAAAAAAAACCCCGGCGCTTGCCGGGGTTTTTCGTGCCTCACTTGAACAGCGTGTCCGGATACTCCGGCTTCTGCTCGCGTGCCAACAGCGCACGCAATCCTTCTTCCGGCGTCTGCTCACCGTGCAGCACCGCGCGCACGCGGTCGGAGATGGGCAGATCGATCCCATGACGGCGCGCCTGGCGCATCACTTCATCGGCGGTCTGCACCGACTCGACCACCTGGCCGATCTCACGGACCGCATCGGTCAACGTCTGGCCACGGCCCAGGGCCAGCCCCAGGCGCCGGTTGCGCGAGAGATCACCGGTGCAGGTCAGCACCAGATCACCCAGACCGGCCAACCCCATCAGGGTCTCCGGCTTGGCACCGATCGCCGCGGCCAGCCGCAGCATTTCGTTGAGGCCACGGGTGATCAGGCCGGCACGGGCGTTGAGGCCCAGCTGCATGCCATCGGCGACGCCGGTGGCCACGGCCAGCACGTTCTTCATCGCACCGCCGAGCTCGGCACCGACCATGTCATCGCCGGTGTAGGCGCGGAACGCCGGACCGTGCATCGCATCGGCCACCTGCTGGGCGAAGTCCGGCGCGTCACCGTGCACGGTGATCGCGGTCGGCAGGCCCTGGGTGACTTCCTTGGCGAACGACGGACCGGTCACTACCGCCAGCGGCACGTCCGGCCCGAGGACCTCACGCGCCACTTCGTGCAGGAACCGACCGGAGCCGGGTTCGAAGCCCTTGGTCGCCCACGCCACGCCGGCCTCGGCCGGCCGCAGTGGCGCCAGCGCACGCACGGTTTCACCGAAGGCGTGCGAGGGCACCACCACCAGGATCCAGGCAGCGTCCTTGACGGCAGCGGCCAGATCGGTGGTCGCGCGCAGCGACTCGGGCAGCGGAATGCCCGGCAGATAACGGGTGTTCTCGTGGCGCTGGTCGATGGCCTCGACCATCGCCGCATCGCGCCCCCACAACACGGTCGGATGACCGTGCCGCGCGAGCAGGCTCGCCAGGGCGGTGCCCCAGGAGCCGGCGCCGAGAACCGCGATTTTGTCTGCGTGGTTGCTCATCCGTACTGCAGCGCCGATCAGGCGTTGCCGGCCGGCTCGGAATCAGCGAGCGAGGTCTCGCCCTGTTCCTGACGCTGGCGCAGGGTTTCGGCGTACAGGCCTTCGAAGTTGATCGGCTGCAGGAAGAACGGCGGGAAGCCGCCGGCCTGGATCAGCTCGCTCACCAGCGAACGCACGTACGGGAACAGGATGTTCGGGCACTGGGTGCCGAGCAGCACGTCGATCGACTGCGGGTCCAGGCCGACCAGGCCGAACACGCCGGCCTGCTGCACTTCGGCCACATAGGCGGTCTTCTCGCCGGCCTTGCAGGTCAGGGTCACGGCCAGCACGACTTCGAAGGCGCTCTCGCCCAGACGCTGCACGCGCTGGTTCAGGTTGAGCTGCAGTTCCGGCTGCACGGCGTCATTGAAGACGGCCGGAGCGTTCGGCGATTCGAACGAAACGTCCTTGACGTAGATCTTCTCGACGGTGAACGAGGGACCGGTGGCGGCGTCGACCGGCGCGACCGCGCCGTTGGTGTTCTCTTCGGACATTTCCTGTTGCTCCAAAAATGAATGCTGTAAAAACGGATTGTTACATGCCCTGCGATGGGGGCGCTGTGCGCCGCGCACAAGGCGTGCGCTGCAATCCGAGGCGGATCAGTTGCGGCCCTTGACCAGCGGCAACTCGGCCTGCTGCCACGCCGGGATACCACCGTCGAGCACGTTGACCTGGGTGAACCCGGCCTTTTTCAGCGCCTTGGCAGCGGTCTCGGAGGCATTGCCGGTACGGCATACCAGAACGACGGGGCTCTGCTGGGCCTTGGCCACCAGCTTGTGCTCCGGACCGAACTGGCTTGGCTGCACGTTGCGGCTGCCGGCGATATGGCCCTTCTCGAAATCGCTGCTCGAGGACAGATCGACCACGATGGCGCCACCGGCATTCATCAGCTGGGTCAGTTCAGCCGGCTTGAGCGACTTGAAGCCGCGGAACAGTCGGCGGACTTCGGTCACGATGATGGCCACGGTCAGGCCGACCAGGGCCATCGACAACATCGGGTTTCGGCCGGCAAAGGCCAGCAACTCTTCGTAATTCACTAAGATCACGGGTCGATAAGCGGGCGCCGATTGTCGCACATGCGGGCGAATCGGCGTCCAGCCCCGTGCGGGCGGGCCTCAGCGGTCCTGCCAGAGGTCCGGCAGCCCGTTGGCCTGGAGCCAGCGCTTGTCCTCGGCGTCCCAGCGCCAGATCTCCCGCACCCGCACCGTCCGCTCGGACTGGGTGTTGTTGTTGATCACCCGCACCTCGGCCGTGCGCCCCACCCGGCCGTCGGGCATGGGCACGTTGTCGCTGGCGCGATAGCTGGAGATTTTCACCTGCTCAAAGCGGCGCAGCTCCAGATCGCTCAGCGGGTGAACCTTGGTGTACTCCGGATCCAGGTACGGCAAAGCGTCCTCGACGGTGCCCCAGCGCATCGTGGCGTCGTACTTGATCTGGGTTTCCTCCAGCGCCTTGCGCTGCTTCCTGGTGGTCTTCTGCTCGGCGGCGAGCGCGGTCACGCTGGTCAGCGCGAACAAGGCGATCAGCAGGATCTGGAGCGTACGGCGCATGCGAATTCCCCAATAGGCAAGGCGCCCATCCTACCGCCTGGCGAAGGCCACGAAGCGCCCGCTCAGCTCTGCGGCGGCCTTGTCGCCTTCGCCCGGCTGGCGGGCGGTGAGGCTGATGCGGGCCTTGCCGCGCTGGGCGAAGGTGGCCAGGAAGCTGTCCCAATCGACCTCCGCGTCGGCCTGGGCCTGCGCATCCAGGTCGCCATAGACCGGGGCCAGGTAGCGGATGTGGCTGTCGGCCACGTAGACATCCGCATCGAACCCGGCCAGACGCAGGCGCAGGGTCACCAGCGCCCAACCGGACAGGGTCAGCGCCGAGGCGAGGCTGCCGCCGAACGCATTGCCCTTGTCGTTGACGTTGGCCGCCAGCGGGGCGCGGATATGCAGGACGCCGTCGCGATAGTCGTGGACCCGGATCTGCATGGCCGCCACCGGCGGCATGGTATCCAGGACATGCTGCAGCGCGGACAACTGCGCCGGCAGGGAATCGGTTGCGGACATCTGGCTGATCACGTCACATCGAAGGGCTCGCATAATGCCCGCAATGAACACCGAAACGAAAGTCGCGCCCTGGACCCTGATCTCGCTGCGCCCGCGTGGCCAGCATGCGCCTGTGCGACGTGCGGCCAAGGGCACCGGCGCCAGCGTCATCGCGCTGTCACCGTGGGCGCTGCAGGCGCGCAGGGATGCGGCCACCTGCGCCGACCTCGCCGCTGCGCTGGCGGCCGAGCGGGTCGTCTTCAGCAGCCCGGCGGCCGTGAATGCCGCCGCGCGGCTGACCGCCTTGGATACCCCGCACGGCGGCCAGTGGCTGGCGGTCGGCGCAGGGACGGCCGCCGCCCTGGCGCGGCAGGGCGCCCGTGATGTGCTCGCCCCCGGGCGGATGGACAGCGAAGGCCTGCTGGCGCTGCCCGCGCTGGCGGACCTGCATGGCCTGCGTGCCGGGCTGGTGACGGCACCCGGCGGTCGTGGCGTGATCGCCGACACCCTCCAGCAACGCGGCGCCCAGTTGCTGCGGGCCAACGTGTATGCGCGCCAGCCCCTGCCGTTGGCACCGCGCACGCTGCAACGGCTGCGGCAGGCAGCTGCCCCCTGGGCACTGGCAGTGAGCAGCGGCGAGGCCTTGTCACTGGTGCTGGAGCAGCTCCCCCCGGACCTGCAGGCCCGCCTGCGCACGGCAGCCGTGGCGGCCGCCAGCGACCGGTTGGTAGCGCAGGCACAGGCGGCCGGCTTCCTCAACGTGATCCTGGCCGCCGGCCCGCTGCCGGCGCAGCTGGTCCGCGCTGCACACGCCGCGCTCATGCACCCCGCATCTTCCTGAACAGGGAAGGGCTGCGGCCTTGCAGGGGGCTCGGGCGTCAGGCGATGCTGTGCGCCACGTCGCTCGCCAGCCAAGCGGACTGCCCGGCGCGCGCGACAAGGATGCCTGTATGAACGACCCTGTTTCGCCCCCCTCTTCGAGCCGCCCCCTGCGCTGGATCGTGCCGATCGCGGCGCTGGCCGTATTGGTCGGGGCCGGTGCCTGGGGCTGGATGCAATGGCAATCGCGACAGACGCAGGAGCGCCTTCGCGCCGAGAACAGTCAACTGCAGATGCAGGGCCTGCTGGACAGCGTCGAGGCGCTGCGCCGCGACCAGCGTTCGACCTCCCAGCGCGTGCAGGATGCGGCCGCGACCAACCGCGTGCTGCGCGATGAAATGCTGGGCCTGAGTCAACGCAATGCGCTGCTGGAAGAGAATCTGGCCAAGCTCGCCGACAGCACCCGCCACGGCGCCCAGGCGCTGCAGCTGGAAGAGGCCGAGCTGCTGCTGAGCCAGGCCGGGCAGCGCCTGGCGTATGCCGATGACGTCGAGGGGGCCAAGCGCCTGTACGCGTTGGCGGCGACCTCGCTGGACGACGTGCAGGGCAGTGAGTATCTGAACCTGCGGCAGGCGCTGATGCAGGAGCGCAACGCCGTGGATGCGCTCGGCCCGGGCGCACGCGCCCAGGCACAGGCCGCGCTGGCGCAGTTCGCCGCGGCCCTGACCGGCCTGCCAGAGCAGATTGACGCACCGGTCGACGCCACGGCCGTGACGCCGTGGTGGCACCAGGTGCTGGCCCCGTTCGTGACCATCACTCCCACCCGCCTGCAGGGCCCCTTGACCGAGGCCGAGCGTGTGGCCGCCTGGGATTCGCTGCAGCTGGAGCTGACCCTGGCGCGCGCCGCCGTGGAGCGCGGCGACCAGGCCGGTTACGCCCAGGCGCTGGACCGTGTGGCGCTGTGGCTGCCGCGGCTGTGGCCGGATTCACCTGCTCTGCGCGAGCGGCGTGCTGAACTGCATCAACTACGCGCCCGTGAGCTGCGTCCATCGTTGCCCGAACTGGGCAGCACCCTGCAGCAACTGCGCACGATGCGTACTGGGAGTTAATCGATGAAGCCGTTTCAATCTCTAGTGGTCCTGCTGCTGGCCGTCGCCCTGGGCGTGATCGCCTCGCAATGGCTCGGCACCGAGCAGCTGCGCCAGTTTGGTGAAGTGATCTACCGCTATGGCGGCACCGACTACCGCTCCACCGTGCCCCAGGTCGCGCTGATGGTGCTGGTCGGCCTGCTGGTGCTGTGGTTGCTGTGGAGCCTGCTGGCCTCGCCGTTCCGCGCCTGGGGCCGCTACCGCCGCAAGCAGGGCCGCGCACGCCTCACCGAAGGCCTGCAGGCACACGAACACGGCCACTGGCAGCGTGCGGAAAAGCTGCTGACCAGCGCTGCTGAAGACAAGGAAGTGAGCGCGGTTGCCATGGTGACCGCGGTGCGCAGTGCGCAGGCGCGCGATGACGATGCGGCGGTCAATCAGTACCTGCAGCGCCTGGCCACCGAAGACGCCACCAGCCATGCCCTGCTGCTGGCCGAACGCCTGCTGGCCCAGGAACGCCCGGTCGATGCGATCAACGTGCTGGACGTTGCCGCGATCCAGCCGCTGCCGCCGCGTGGCCTGTGGCTGCGTACCGAAGCGCTGGCGCGTGCCGATCGCGCCCATGAGGCGTATGGCCAGCTGGGCGCGCTGCGCAAGCAGAAGGTCCTGCCGGATGCCGCCGTGGCCGAGCTGGAAATCCGCCTGGCCGCACAGTCGCTGCTGGAAGCCGGTGACGTCAACGCGCTGGCCGCCCAGTGGGAAGCCACCCCTAAAGCCCTGCGCAGCGATCCGGATGTCGTCTCCGCCTATGCACTGCGTGCGGTTGCACTGGACTGGGACGAACCGGCCCTGCTCAACCTCGAACAGGCGCTGGACACGCGTTGGGACGAATCGGTGGTGACGCTCTACGGCCAGATGCCGGTCGAAAAGCTGGCCACGCGCCAGGCCAACCTGCAGCGCTGGTTGACCACGCAGCCTTCCAGCCCCGCATTGCTGCTGGCGTTGGGCCGCATTGCCGCGCGTCAACGCCAGCACACCCTGGCCGAGGACTATCTGCACCGCGCGATTGCCGCCGGCGCCGGCCCGGCCGCGTGGGAAGCGTTGGGCGAGGTGTTCCTGGATCGCGGCGAGACCGCGCTGGCCTCGCAGTGCTTCGCCAATGCCCTGCGCCAGCAGCGTGGTGATGACAGCGTGGCGCTGGCCCGGGCCTCTACCACGACGCCACTGGACCCGATCGTGCCCGAACGCGCCACCGTCGAGGAGCAATCGCTGATGGGCGAACCGGCCCCGGTGCAGGATCGCCTGCATGTGGAGCAAGGACGCGTGCTCGCCGAGGAAGATCGCCTGCACGTGGAGCGCGACGAGTTCGGCAACCCGCGTCTGCCGTAAAGGGCAGCGCGGCACCCGGTAGTGCCGGCCGCTGGCCGGCATTGCGGCGTCCCGGAGAGGGTTTGAGGGGCCGGCCAGCGGCCGGCACTACCAGAGCCGAATGGTGCCCACACCTCCACCGGATGCAAACAAGAAGGCCGCCCAAGGGCGGCCTTCTTCGTTCAATGCAGCGCAGGCGATCAGCGCTCGACGATCGCCACCACGCCCATGCCGCCGGCGGTGCAGATCGAGACCAGCGCGCGGCCACCGCCGCGTTCGGCCAGCTGCTTGGCCGCCGTGGCGATCACGCGGGCGCCGGTGGCGGCGAACGGATGGCCAGTGGCCAGCGAGGAACCCAGCGGATTGATCTTGGCCGGGTCGATCCTGCCCAGCGGCGCATCCAGGCCGAGGCGGTTGCGGCAGTAGTCTTCGCTTTCCCACGCGCGCAGCGTGCACAGCACCTGGGCGGCGAACGCTTCGTGGATCTCGTAGATGTCGAAATCCTGCAGGGTCAGGCCGTTGCGCTTGAGCATCTCCGGCACGGCGATGGTCGGTGCCATCAGCAGGCCTTCGCCGTGCACGAAATCGACCGCCGCTACCTGCGAATCACGCAGGTAGGCCAGCGGCTCATGGCCATGCGCGCGCGCCCATTCTTCGCTGGCCAGCAGCACCGCCGAGGCACCATCGGTGAGCGGGGTGGAGTTGGCGGCGGTCAGCGTGCCGCGGCCGGAGACCTTGTCGAAGGCCGGCTTCAGCGTGGCCAGTTTTTCCAGCGAAGTGTCGGCGCGCAGGATGTTGTCGCGCTCCACGCCACGGAACGGCGCGATCAGATCGGTGAAGAAGCCGCGCTCATAGGCGGCGGCCAGCTTCTTGTGCGAGGACACTGCCCACTCGTCCTGCGAGTCGCGGGAGATGTTCCACTCCTTGGCCATGTCTTCGCAGTGGTCGCCCATGCTCTTGCCGGTACGCGGCTCGGCCACGCCCGGGAACTCCGGCTTGAGTTCGCTCAGCTTGAAGCCGCGGGTCAGTGCCTTGAGCTTGTCGCCGGTGCTCTTGGCCCGGTTGGCCGCGAGCAGGCGTGCACGCAGCTTCTTGCCGTACACGATCGGCACATCGGAGGTGGTATCCGAGCCGCCGCCGATGCCCGAGTCGATCTGGCCCAGCGCGATCTTGTTGGCCACCGCGATGATCGTGTCCAGCGAGGTGCCGCAGGCGCGCTGCATGGTGATGCCCGGGGTCAGCGGGGACAGGCCCGAGGACAGCGTGGCTTCGCGGCCGAGGTTCCAGTCGCTGGAGTGCTTGATCACTGCGCCCATCGCCACTTCGCCCAACTGCTGGCCGTGCAGGCCGAAGCGTTCGACCAGCGCACCGAGTGTGCGCACCGACATACCGAGGTTGCCGACGTCCGAATAAGCCGTGTTCTGGCGACAGAACGGAATGCGGACGCCGCCGAGGATGGCGACGGGACGGGCGTTGGGCATGGAGATACCTGGCATGGGAGGGGTGTCTGCAACATGGCCTGCACGAAGGAGCAGGCATAATGGGGCCAAGTGTAGCTGCCGCCCTGTGATGGGCCAACCGTGAAACCATGAGCAAACCCGACCACGGCATGAATGCCATTGGCGTACTGGCATTGGAACTGGCCGGCGGCGACGCCCCGCGCCATGCCGCGCTGTCCTCCGAACAGGCTGGTGAACTGGCCGAGCGCGTCGGCCGCGATCTGGCCAAGCTGGTGCCCGGCGTCAGCGGGCTGGACTTCGTGTTCGCCGGCGCCCATTTCGATCCGGCTGAAATCCTGCGCCCAGGCTGGCCGGTGCACCGGCGCCTGGAAGAACTGCAGATGCGCGCCCCGGGCCGTAACCAGGGCCCGCGCGTGCTGGCCTTCGGTGCCGGCGCCGACGGCGATGTCCCGCTGCCGTTCCAGGCCGATGCCAGCCTGACCGGCGGCGGCCTGCGAGTCGTCCCGTTCCTGCTGACCGGCACGGAAGTCGTCCAGACCCAGGCCGTGGCCGAAGCACTGGAAGAGGTGCTGCTGGCCCAGGGCATGGCGCAGGCCGATACCGCGCTGCAGGCGCAGAACGCCTTCGGCGCGCAGATCGAGCACGCCCGCTATTTCACGGTGAATGACCTCGCCGCGATGATGTCGATGCAGTACGACAACCAGGGCCTGGCGATTCTGTGGCCGCTGATCGAAACCGCGCTGATGGCACCGCACGTGGAAGAGTGGCTGGATGCCGCGCCGGAGCCGCTGCTTCGATACGCTGATGGCGAAGTGCGTATGGCGCTGTTCGACCCCGCCGGCTGGTGTGCGTACTACAACCACGGCACCGGCGACTGCGATCGCCTGCAGGGCATCTACGATCAGTACCTGATCCGCCAGCGGCAGATGGCCGCCGTGCTGGAAGCGCACGGCCTGCCGGTGCTGTTCGTGCATTGCGAGGCCGGACAGGACGCGCGCGCGCTGCTGGCGCGTTAAGGCATTAACGGGGACGGAGGTAGTTAAGTCTGCGGCTTAACTACCTCCGTCCCCGTTATCTATATTTCATGGAAGACACATGCAGACGAACGCTTACACACTCAACGCTGCATCCCGCATCGCTCTAGCGTGCATCCTGTTGCTCTTCGCCGCCGCGACCGCCCGCAGCCGCGAGATACAGCACAACGAAGCCGACAGCGAGCCGATGGAATACACCACGGTCGCTGCCTTCGTTGAAGGCCTGCCCATGCGCAAAGACGTGGAGGCCATGCGCGGGCTGCCACTGGAGCCAGGCATGCTCGCCTACCAGACAACCGCGGCGGCCGTGATCGAAGATCCCGCCTTTTCCGCCAGAACCTGGCTGATCTTCACCCCACCGCATCCGATGGCACCGTCCGTTGCCCGGTTGCGCACGTATCTGCCGGAGCATGAACTCCACCGTCGCCGCCAGGCATGGGCCACCTTGTGCGAAAGCACCACCGAAGGCTGCGCCCGGATGAATGCCTATCTGAGACGCGTTCTGGGAGGCGTTAAGAGGGACGGAGGTAGTTAAAAAAACGCCGGCTTTCGCCGGCGTTTTTTCGTCAAACACGGCCCGGATTACGGGGCCGCTTTGATCACCGCGCACGCCAGGCGTGCACCGGCATTGCCGGTCGGCTGGGTCTTGTAGTCATCCGCGTCGGCATGGACGATCAGGCCGCGGCCGATGATGTCGAAGCCATCGCCCTTGCCGATGTTGACGTTGGTCGAGACCGGGGCGTCGACCACGGCGTTGCCCTGGGCATCAGCCTTGATGTTGGGCATGTCGCCGCCGTGATGCGGTTCGCTGGCCACGTTGCCGTGGTCCTGCTGGCCCGGATTGAAGTGGCCGCCAGCGCTGGCGCCGTCCGGCGCACTGCAGTCGCCCTTCTCATGAATGTGGAAGCCGTGCTCGCTGTTCGGCTTGAGGCCGCTGACCTGGCCTTTTACGTGGACCTTGCCGTCAACGACGCTGAAGGTCACGTTGCCCTTGACGTCGTTGCCCTGGGTGGCAGCGAGATCGGCAATGGCAGTGTGGTTGGCATGGGCTTCGCTGGTCATTGCCGGCGGAGCCTCAGGGGTCGTTTCAGCCGTCGGCTGGGACGCCGTGGCTTCGGCAGCCGGAGTGGCTTCCGGGGTGGTGTCGGCCGGCTTGTTGCAGGCGGTCAGGCCGAGCGCGGCGATGGCAGCGAACAGCGTGGTGTGGATCAGGCGCATGTGGATCTCCTTGCGGGTAGCGTTGGAAGAAACGACGTCGAAGGAGGGCGCGATCAGCGCACGACCCGGATGACGCCGCAGGCAATTCGGGCGCCGGCGTTGCCGGCCGGCTGGCTGCGGTAATCGTCGGCGTTGGCGTGCACGATCAGGGCACGTCCGGCGATATCGATGGCTGCGCCGCCGCCAAGGGTAACCGCTGGCAGGCGGATGTCGACGTTGACGCGGCCCTGCGCATCGGCGCGCAGGTTGTCCATGTCACCGGCGTGATGCGTACCGACACTGTTGCGGCCATGCGGCTGGCCGGCAGGATTGAAATGCGCACCGGCGCTGCTGGCATCGACCGCACTGCAGTCGCCGCGCTCATGCACATGGAACCCGGCCACCTGCAGCGGCTGCAGGCCACCGATGACACCGGTGATGTGCACGCCACGGGCGTCCGGCACCAGCGCCAGGCGTCCACTGACCAGACTGGCCGAGGCCGGCGACAGATTGGATTCGGCCATCTGCGCGGTGCTGACCACCGGTACGACGGGGGCGACGGTGCGCGGCGGCGGTGTGGTGCCGCAGGCGGCCAGACCGACCGCGATCACCGCAGCGAGGACGACTTGGGAACTGCGCATGGGAAGACTCCTTGGTTGCAAACTAACCGTGTGCTCGTCCACGGGCCATGAAAGCGGCCCGGACATCGCGCACACGCGGTGTGGACATGCGGTTCATCCGCCGCGACGGCGGCCGGCGCCGAGCTTGCGGGTGAGGGTGTTGCGGCCCATGCCCAGCCGCGCGGCGGCCTCGGCACGGCGGCCATGGGTGATCTGCAGGGCCGCTTCGAGCAGCGCCTGGTCGACCCGGTCGCGCACCTGCGCGTGCAGACCTTCAGCCCCTTCGGCCAGACGCTGGCGCGCCCATGCCGAAAGCAACGTTTCCCACTGCCCCGGATCGCCGGCACTGCGCGAGCGCGGTGCGCCGGCACCGCGGTGCAGTGCGCTGTCCACGTCGGCCACGCCGATGCTGTCAGCCGCGGCCAGCGCCGCCATTCGCCAGCACACGTTCTCCAGCTCACGTACGTTGCCGGGCCAATCGTGTTCGCGCAGCGCCTGCAGTGCTGCTGCGGTCAGGCGCTTGGGCGGTGTATCGAGTTTGTGCGCGGCCGCAACAAGGAAGGTTTCGGCCAGCTGCGCGACATCGTCACGACGCTCACGCAGCGGTGGCAGGCGCAGCCGCACGACATCCAACCGATGCAGCAGATCGGCGCGGAAACGCCCCTGCGCGACCAGCGTTTCCAGATCCTGGTGGGTCGCGGCGATCACGCGCACATCGACGCGGATCAGCTCGCGCCCGCCCACCCGGAAGAACTCGCCCTCGGCCAGCACGCGCAGCAGGCGCGTCTGCAGCGGTAACGGCATGTCGCCGATTTCATCGAGGAACAAGGTGCCGCCGTTGGCCTGCTCGAAGCGGCCGATGTGGCGACGCTGCGCGCCGGTGAACGCGCCCGCCTCGTGGCCGAACAACTCGCTCTCCAGCAGTTCGGACGGAATCGCCGCGGTATTGAGGGCGACGAACGGCCCCTGCACGCGCGGCGATTCATGGTGCAGCGCATGCGCGACCAGCTCCTTGCCGGTGCCGGTCTCGCCATTGATCAGCACCGACAGCGGCGCCTGCGCCAAGCGGCCGATCGCGCGGAACAACGCGCGCATCGCCGGGGTATCGCCGACCAGCTGCGGACGCTGATCGGGCGGGGTCGTGCTGGCGGTCTCGCTCGGCTCGGCCAGGGTGACATCCGGCGCCGGCAGCACGCGCTGCGCCAGCGCGACCGCATCATCCAGATCGAACGGCTTGGACAGGAACTCCTGTGCACCGCCGCGGAAGGCACCGGCCGTGCTCGCCACATCGGTATAGGCCGACATCACGATCACCGGCAGCTGCGGATGCGCCGCCTTCAGCTTGTCCAGCAGGACCAGCCCATCATCACCAGGCATGCGGACATCGGTGAACAGCAGATCCGGCGGCGGCTGCTCGGCCAGCATCGCCAGCGCGGCAGCCGCACCGTCGAAGCCTTCGACGCGGTAGCCGGCCTCGCGCAGCGCGGTGCACAGCACGAAGCGCACCGCGCGGTCATCGTCGACCACCCAGACGCGCTGAGCGGTGGTGTCGACCTGGTCAGCCATGGGCGGCAGTGTCCTCGGCGGGGGTGCCCTGCCCGATTGGCAGCAGCACGGTGAATACGGTATGGCCGGGGCGCGAGCGGTAGGTCAGCGTGCCGCGGTGCTCGCGCGCGACCTGCTGGGCCAGCGCCAGACCCAGCCCGGTGCCCTCGGCACGCCCACTGACCAGCGGCAGGAACAGATGCTCGGCCAGGTCTTCGGGCACGCCACGGCCGTCATCGGCGATTTCCAGCCGCAGCGCCAGCGGGTGCAGCTGATCGGAGATGCGCACGCCATGCTCCACGCGCGTGCGCAGGGTGACGGTGCCCGCACCGGCCTGGATCGCATTGCGGACCAGGTTCCACACGGCTTGAGTGAGGCGGTCCGCATCGCCATCGAACTCGGGAATGCTGGGGTCGTAATCGCGCTGGATCCGGACCGCCCAACCACCCTCGCTCTCGGCCAGGCGCAGCACGCGCTCCAGTGACGCATGAATGTTGAGCGGCGCATGCGGCGCGGCCGGTGCGGGCGACAGCAGTTGCTCGAGCAGGCCGTTGAGGCGCTCGATTTCCGAGCCGATCAGCTCGATCAGCTCACGCTCGTCCGGATCGCGCTGTGCGTTGCGGCGTGCCAGCAGCTGGGCCGCGCCCTTCAATCCCGCCAGCGGGTTGCGCAGCTCATGCGCCAGGCCCTTGAGCGCGGCACTGAGCGCGCTGGGCAGCGCCTGGGTGGGGTCCAACCCCGGGAATTCATCGACCGGATGCGCCTCCAGCAGCCAGCCGCCCTCGTCCCAGCGGCTCAGCCAGCCCTCGGCAAAACGCGGTGCATCGCCTGGCAGCGCCAGGGCCAGCCTGTGCAGGCGCAGGGTGTCGCGCTCATCGCGGGCCAAGAAGTGGGCCAAGGCATCGCCCTGGGCCTCCAGCGAGGCCAGCGGCTGGCCCAGCAGGCGGCGTACGCTCACGCCCAGCCAGCGGGCGAAGGCCGGATTGCAGCCCACCACACGGCCGCTGGCGTCGGCCCAGGCGACCGGAGTGCCGAGGGCGTCGAGGGCGGGGGGCAGGAGCGTGGTGGTCATTGCACCAATGTAGTGCAAAACGGGGTGGGTTGAGCGTGGGGAGATGGTGAACGGATGGACGGATGACAGAGAGAGCCACGGCTCGCCATTGAACTGTGAGCTCCGCCACATAATGGGCTCGATGCATTGACACGGATGTAACCCATCGCTAGAAAACAGATATCTATTCCGGAACCTTTCGTTGCAGCAACATCTGCGGATCAAGGAGCGAGATCGGCACGTGAGAATGATGACGGATTCATCTGCATTCCTCTGTAACGAGGCAGCGCCGGAGCAAGCTCCGGAAGATTGGCCCAGCGTGGATGATTGCTTGATATCAGATAGCGCACCGCGCACGGCAGATCTTTGTGCGGAGCATTTCAGTTGAACAGCTGCCCAGCCACGCGTGCGGAGGGACCAATGCGCTGCACGCTGCTGGCTGCGCTCACCATCTGCTTGATCCTCTCAAGCGCATGTTCCAGATTTGATCGCAACGAAAGCGGCACGGCCTGTGAGAGTGTGCCGTCAGGCAGGTCCGATCTCCCGCGAATCCTGGTTTTTGGCGAGATACATGGCACGGCCGAGGCTCCCCGCTTTGTCGCGGACTGGATCTGCAACCTGGCGCGTAGCAGTCCCGTCATCGTCGGCATTGAACACCCATCCAGCGAGCAGGCCGCTCTAGATAGCTTCATGAGCACGAAGGCATTGGAGCCGGCACGCGGGATATTGGTGGAATCCAGTTTCTGGACGCGGGATTCGCAGGACGGGAGAACCAGCATTGCGATGTACGCGATGTTGGATCGTCTTCGAGAGCTACGCCAGAGTGGTGCAGACGTCACGGTGGTTGCCGTCGGATCTTCTGGCTTTGGTGGCGGAGATGAGATCACCGACAACCTGCAGGCGCTTTCGCGTTACTCGAACGCCAAGATCGTCACCTTGCTGGGCAACGCTCATGCTCGAAAGGCAGGCGCGGAAGGAAGGGATGGGGTATCCCGCCAGATGTTTGACGAGCCCTATCGAGCGCTTGCTTTTACTCACTCAGGGGGGACGGCATGGGCCTGCGCTCCTGTCTGCGAAGTGCAGGATCTTGGGCTTGCCAGGCAGGGCCCGCATAGGATCGGGGAGATCGTCATCGATGACACATCGATCATGTATGACGGATTCGTGCACCTTGGCGTCGTCCACGCATCGACTCCCGCCCGTGATCGTTGGGCGTCTTGCAGCATGTCCACCGATAATCGCGAGTGCTAAGCCTCGGCCCAGCTGAGAAATATGCCCAGCAGCTCAGTCAAGTTGCCAGCGCCGCCGCTAGCAACGAACTGTGATTTCTCAATCTTGCAGATGATCCAGCTCGCATCATCTTCCGAATCCCCGCGGCTGATTGATGCAAAGGGCTTTTGCTCAAGCTCCGTCTCGATGAGATCAATGCAGACGTGCCAGCCGGGGTTATCAAGGGTGTCGATAGTGACCCCGAACGTATGCTCCCAGTCCTCGTTGCACTGCCTTCGATACCAGTGCTGGAGTCGCTGCAGTTCATCCATCGGTGTCACTCGCTCTTGTCAGGCGCCTTCGGCAACGCCACACCCTTCGGCCACAGCATCCAGATCGTACCCTTCTGCTTCATGTGCCCGGCCAGCTCGCCAGCCGCATCGCCAGTGCCCCAGAACAGGTCCGCGCGCACTTCGCCGGTGATGGCACCGCCGGTGTCCTGCGCGGCGACCGGGCGCACCAGCGCGGTGCCGTCCGGGCGCGTGGTGGACAGCCACAGCAGGCTGCCCAGTGGCACGACGTTGCGGTCCACCGCGACGCTGTAGCCGGCGGTCAGCGGCACGTTCAACGAGCCGCGCGGGCCTTCGTCGCTGTCCGGGCCGCGGGTGAAGAACACATAGCTCGGGTTGCTGGCCAGCAGTTCGGGCACGCGGGTCGGGTGGGCATCGGCCCAGGCGCGGATGGCGGCCATGCTCACATCGGCCTGCTTCAACTCACCCTGCTCCACCAGCCAGCGACCGATGGGGCGATAGGGATGGCCATTCTGGTCGGCGTAGGCGATGCGCAGCTGGCGTCCGTCGCCCAGCTGCACGCGACCGGAGCCCTGGATCTGCAGGAACTGCAGGTCCATCGGGCTGGTGAGCCAGGCCAGCACCGGTGCTTTGACGCCGTTCGCGGCGATCCGCGCGGCATCGTCATACGGCTTGAGCACGCGCCCCTCGACGCGGCCGCGCAGCCGCTTGCCCTTGAGTTCGGGGTAGAGGCTGTCGAGCTGGACGCTGACCATGTCGTCCGGCACGCCGTACACCGGCACCGATGCCTTGACGGTACGGGTGACGCTGCCGGCATAGATCGGCTCGTAGTAGCCGGTGATCAGGCCGTCGGCCCGGCTGCCACCGGCGCGCAGGGCATAGACGTCGAGATTCGCCTGCAGGAACTGGCGGATGGCGGCCGGCGTGGTGGCGACATTGGCCGCTGCGGCGCAGGTGGTTGCCCAGTTGGCCTCCGTCTTCAGGCGTGGGCAGGCACTGCGCCAGGCCGCAAAGCCAGCCTGCAGATCGGCGTCCGCGACGGCAGGCAATGCGTTCCAATTTGCCTTCGCGTAAGTGCTGGTTTGCACAGGCGCTGGTGATGCCGAGCGCTGCGGCGCGACCGCGCAGGCACTCAACAGCGCCAACCCCACCCCCATCAGCGCGGCGTGCTTGAGTGCGGGGAGGACGGGCGTGAACTTCATGGGCGGCGTTCCTGTTGCAGCAGCAGCGAGTGCAGGATGCGGGCGTCTTCGGCATCGAGATCTGCGGGGAGATCGTCGCGACCGCGGAAGCGGCGGTGGAAGGCGCCGACGGCGGCCGCCCGGTCGTCCATCGGGTAACCGAAGGCCTGAAGGGCCATCCAGGGATCGAAGCCCATCGGCGCCGGGCCATCGGTCGCGCGCGGCCACACGCCGAAACCGGCTTCGGCCAGCTGCTGCCACGGGAAGAAACGGCTGGGATCCTGCTTCCGCGACGGCGCCAGATCGGCGTGCGCGATGATCTGGCTGGGCGGGATGCGCAGGCGCGTGCACAGGTCATCCAGCAGGCGGATCAAGGCCGCGATCTGTGCCGGTGCGAACGGCGTGTCGCCATCGTTGTCGATCTCGACGCCGATCGAGGCCGAGTTGAGATCGGTGATGGTGCCCCAGCGCCCGGGACCGGCATGCCATGCGCGGCGGTCATCGCCCACCAGTTGGTAGATGTGGCCATCGGCCCCGACCAGATAGTGCGAGCTGACCTTGCCGCCACTGTTGGCGCTGCGCAGCGTATCCAGGCTCTCTTGCACGGAGTGCTGATCGGTATGGTGCAGCACGATCACCACTGGCGCGCGCGCGTTGTGGTTCGGCGACGGCACCCAGGTGGCGAGCGGGCTGCGCTGCTCGAGCGGGGTGGTGCTGCAGGCAGCCAGGGACAGCGCCAGCAGGGCGGGTAGCAACAGGCGATAGCGGGTCATGGGGGCATTCTACCCGGCGAGAGGAAAGGCTTTGATGAGTACCTTTACGTCGCTCTGGAACGGATGAGATGCATTAGGGACGTCGGCTACCCCCACCCGGCACTTCGCCAACGTTCGATCCCTTCGGATCGGTCCACTGCCCTCTCCCATCAGCCTTGTAGCGATACGATGGCGTGCTACCTGAACGCATGATCTGGAGACCGCTGGCGCGCAGACACCGTTGATTGGCTGCTCACCTATGAAGATGGAAAGAATGTTGCACTTGCCGCGAACAGGAGCAGCGATCCCGTAGCAAGAAGCGTCTCCCACCGACGGAACCGACGGGACATAGCGACACGCACAATCAGGGCGAGAGTCAGTGCAGGCAGCGATACAAACGCAATGACAAGAAAAGCACCCATGCAAGGTCGCAAAAACTGACATAGCGAGAGCGAAAACGAACCTCTGCCGTCGCAGCCCAGGAAGCTGTAGCTCATTACGTAGTTGGTCAGCACTGCCGCCCAGCTGGTCAAGCACACTACCCAGGAAAAAATGTAAGAACGTTGCATCATGTACGACATCCTCATTGAACTGACCACGGGCCGCAAGCCCGGTATCTACCTGGTCCAGTCGCTCGGAACATTCGGCTTCGACCAACCAATCTGAGATGCCAGCGGGGAAGGGCATACTCGCCCAATCCGGCAACGCGATGCTCTAGGTCCGCGGGCAGTTCCGACTCATTGCAAAACTCGAAGGTGCAATTTGTCATCGATCCTCGCCCATGCGACTTTTTTGCGCCTTACTCAGCGCTCTTCGAGAGCGCTAGTTTCCATTTTTAGAATCCTGGAAAGCCAGCTCTTTCCCTGCGCGGCATCATCAGCTTCGACCGCCTGTTCAAATGCGTTGGTGCTGGCAATCGCCCCGCCGACCAAGTTCACGTAGCCGGCATCAACTTGGTACCCGCCGTCCCCGGCGCACAGGCCGTACTTCCGGCCAACGCGGCTATCGCGGTGGCACCGCGCAGGGTGGTGTCACCCTCGGCCTTGAGCGAGATGTTCTGGCCGGTGAGCGTGGTGTTCTGCCAGGTGGTGCTGTCCGCGTTGGACTTGCTGCTGCCCACGCTGGCTTCGGCGTACACGTACACGCCGGTCTGCGCGCCTACCGCGACACCGACGCCCACTTCCGCACCCGCATTGCTGCTCTTGCTGCTATGAAATGACAAATACAACGAATATTCCAATCTGGAACGGCAAGAGCAGGCTCAGCACTGCCATCATCAGCCCCACCTCGGAACGGGACGGGCGGAGCCCACAACCAACTTGGCCAATGAACGCCACGACCATGAGAGGAATGAGGACAAGGTTGAACAGCGAGAAGGAAGCCGGGTAGTGCTGGACACCCCACTGCAGTGCTTCGCCAAATCGTGCCCGAGACCCGCTCCCATCGGCCAACCAGGATTCAGGCAGCAAAATAGCAGGCACAAGGAGCAACTGAATCACGCAAAACAGTAAGCACTCCACCCAGAGAGCTAGATATATCTTCTTCAACACGTCGCCCATCTTCTCACTACTCATCATATTCATAGCAGACCCTCTACCATCTCAACCGATCCTGCCGTGATCACAAGACGTATCGTTTCATTACCGACTGCGTAAGGGATCGGCTCCCAGTCCCACCCCATCAGATGACGATCTCACGAAGTCGGCATCCTCAGTACCAATAGAACCGCACTCAACAGCAGTGAGATCCAAGCAATCGCCGCAACGCTCACTTCGATACGACTAGGGATCGCATTTCTCCGCGCCCTGACCGCTAACGACCACGTGGCGAAGTACGCAACGATCATCGCAGCGGCGAGCCACTGAAACATCAACTTATGATCGAAAAGTACGCGTACGGGAACGGCGATTGCCAGAACGATCACAGCCAACCATAGAAATACGAATTTACGGTTACTCATGGTCTCGATAGTCTCTCGCGCTTCTTAGTAGAAATTGTGCGGCTATTGCTTGCCTTTGGGCGCGTCACCATTTGGGGCGGCGGGCTTCTTAACCTGATAAATCTCAGAGATTATAGGATTCAAAAGGTGGGTGGCATTGGCACTAGCGATCGCACTGCCCACCAAGTTCACGTGGCCGGCACCGACGGGGGGCCCACCGTCACCGGCAAACAGGCCGGACTGCTGGCCAACGCCCTGATAGCTGCCGTTGGATTTGCCTGCGCTGGCGTAGCCGTCGGCGCTCCACGCGGTGCCGAACGATACATGCGCCGGTCGCCTACTTGGTAGTAGGTCGCTGTGCTGGTATCGCTTGGCGACATAAATCCTTCACCGCAAGCCCGGCATCGCCCTACTTGAGGATCGTGATGATCTGCGTTTCGACGAATCCGTTGTGCGCATGAAACTTCCCGGCTGGTTAAAGATCCCGGAACGATGTATCTATCGGGTGTCTGGCTGCCGGGGGGAGCTTACGACTGCTTCCGGTTCCCCACCCTTTGGGTGGATACGGAGAAGCCACCATATCCATCAGGCACCACTTGGCGGATTACAAATCCGGGATCAAGGGCGTGTGCACCTGGAACCGTGATGTTGATTAGGCCATTTGCACTCGGATCGCTCAGATACTCTCCACTAGCTCGTAGCAACCGGCACTTCAGTACCATTGGTTCGCCGGAGCGGCTTGTTCGCTATGTTTTGGGGCGACCGAAATCTGCAAACGTCACGGTCTAGTCAATGATCAAGAGACCGGAAGCGCGGCCAGCTCCTCGCCTATCCCCTGAGGAACGAGAGATTGTAAAGGAGCATGCACCAAGCCGCAGCCGTTACAAGTGTCTCCGCGTAGAAGATCTTTGAGGTACGAGCTATGTGGACGGCGACTACCGCAGTAAGGACTGGCACTCCAAACAGCGTCATCCAGAACGCCATGTAGAAGTGGCCGGAGTACGGGCCCAGGAAAAGCGGACGAAGATCCGGTCCATCTACCGATAAGCGCCCATAGGTCGACAAGGACAGGTAACTAAGGAAGAAGGCCCATACGAGCAGGTGTGCCAGATCAGCAGCCTTGCGTAGTACCTGCCCTGCCGAAAAACCTGACGTGCCCATAGATCGCCTCACCAGCCGATGTTATTCATTTTTGCCCAGTCAACCACTGGGGGAAAGGTCGGAACGGGCAACTCAGAAAGATATACCCTTTCAATCTCGGGATTGATCCTTCCACCAACGCTTATGAACTTACAAAACAGGAACATGCACTCCTTCACTGGCGATTCGACAAGTCCAGAAGTCCGTCCGGACATGAAAAACGCCGCTGATGCATCCAGAATCTGCATTTGCGTTTCCTCTTTTTTTGCACCAGACACCGTCTTCGCGAGCAGCGCTATATAGTCTGCGCTTTGAAGGGCTCCTTCTTTGGACGCAGTAGTTGCCGCACTGTAGATGGCGAGACTGTAATCCAAATACGCACCTTGGTGCGTGTAGGGGCTATCGGGATCTTCGATTCCGCTGTTGGCGACCGACTCGCGTCCATGGCCAATTTGCGGGTCGAAATGAGTACCATCTGCCTTAACGTGCGCGAAAGAGTCACCAAAAGCGTGCAATGCCCTCTGCGTCTTCGGGTCACGCAGGATTTTCTTCTTCATCTCGGGGTCGTCTTCATACTTCTTGATGTCAGACAGTACAGCAGTCACTTGGTCTTTCCAGTATTCCTGAGCTTCCCTGACTTTTGCTGGGTCCTGCTCACCGGTGAGCAGGTGATCGGCGATCTGCGGGGCGTTTGGATCCTTGCCATTAAGAATGTTGGGCTCGCTCAAGGCATTTCTGGAATCCGTATCTGGTGACCACGCAGCCAGGGCAATTGCTTTTGCATCGGTCTCTTTGAAGCCGGCCAAATAGAGGATGGTCGCCATCGTGGAGTAGTGCCCCACCTCGCCCCAATTGTTGTCGACGGCATTCTTTGCTGCATTGCTACCTAGTGCTGCGCTGAGCAGTCCGTCCCGGAACGACCCCAGCAGCGCGCCTCCCATGCCGGCGATGGAGCTTACCGTTTCCTGCTCGCTGGCCGTCAGGTTTTTGCCCTCTTTGCCAAAGAGGAACTTGGCGATGGAGGGTGCAGCTGCCTCGGCACCGCCGGCAGCCAACGCGCCAAGCAGGGCGTCGTCAGCGCCTGCCGAGGCCACCGCTGCGCCCAGCAGGGCATGCGCGAGCAGATGCGTGGCGCTTCCCTCTTCGCCACGCTTGCCGTTGTCCATCTCGTTCCTGGCCGCATTCTCCTTGAAATACTGGCCAATCTGGTACGAGATCACCGGTGCAAGAGTACCCGCCACGATCTGCCCCGTGCTGCCGGAGGACGCCGCGATGCCGCCCGTGATCGCACCTACCAGAACGCCAACCTTCTGCAGGCGTTCGATTTCACGGTCGGCCTCGACGGCCGTCGCTATGAGTTGAGCTTTCTGCTCTTGACTCATTGAATCGCGAAGCGCGGGGTCGGCGAGCTGTTTCTTGGCATCTTCCTTGCGCGCATTTTCCTCATCAATCGATGCATTGATGCCCGCACGAATACGCATACCCGCATCTACAACGGTGCCCGTAGCCTGCGCCATGGCGCGCTGCTCCTGCAGCATTTTTTGCAGGTCTGGCAACCCTTCAAGCGCTTGGTGCGCAGCACTGGCGTCTGTGTTCACCCCAAGGTCGGCGGCGTCGACCTTCCTGCCGCCGATGGTGATGTTGCCACCGGTCAAGGTTGCGTAGGTGGTGGAGCTGTCGTGCCCGCTGTCGGACATCGGAATGCCCGGGCTGAAGGACGTACTATTCGCCGCGCCGTACTCTCCGTTACGGATCGTGCTACCGATGTCCTTGAACTGTCCGGCCGCGCCCGGTGCAGGCACGGGGTCGCCATTGGCGTCGGTGGCTGCATTGCCAGTCGACCCAAAGCCACCGCTGATGCCCGCCGAGCTGGCCCGGTAGTCCATCTCGTTCTTGAGGTCGGTAAAGGTAAACGTCTCAGCGCTCAGTTCGCTATTGGCCGCGTTGGTACTGGCAATCGCACCGCCCACCAGGTTCACGTGGCCGGCGTCCACGTGATAACCACCATCGCCTGCGAACAAGCCTGATTGCTCACCCACACCCTTGTAGCTTCCATTGGCCTTGCCCACGCTGGCATACCCACTGGCGTCCCACGCGGTGCCGAACGAGACCTGCACCCGGCCGCCCACTTGGTTCTCCTTCGACATGCTTTCGGCGATGTCCTGCATGGATTGGATGGTCAGCGTGCCACCGGTCTTGACGTCGATCCGGTCAGCAGTGGCCGTGGCGCCACGCAGGGTGGTGTCACCGTCCGCCTTCAGCGAGATGTTGCTGCCGATCAGGGTGGTGTTCTGCCAGGTGCTGCTTTCGGCGCTGGACTTGCTGCTGCCTACGCTGGCCTCTGCATACACGTACACGCCGGTCTGCGCGCCCACCGACACGCCTACGCCGACTTCAGCGCCAGCATTGTTGCTTTTGCTCTTGTTCTGCAGGTTGGCCTGGCCGGCTTCCAGCAGAATGTCGCGCGCCGAGTCCAGCGACAGTGTGTTGCCAGCGCTGAGGTTGCCCTGCACCACATGGATATCGCCACTGGTGCTCGTCAGGTTGACGTTGCCGCCGCCCTGGATGGTGGAGCCGCGCGAGACGGTGCTGCTGCCGTCCGCGCTGCTGCTCGCGGACTTGAAACCGATGCCGGCTTCAGCACTGAGCAGCGACGCGCCGCCTCCCTTGGCCGCACTGGCGATCGCACTGCCCGCTTGATACGCATTGGCACCGGCCGCCATGCCCTGCATCGCCTGCAGGCGCCCGTCCGACTGCCGCGCCGAATCCACGTTGTTGATCAGGTCGATGAACGGCGACTTGATCCGCGCAAACACGCCGATCTTGAGGTCCTTGTCGCTCTGCGAGTTATAGCCGGTCTCGTTGGCAGTGAGCAACTCGATCTCCGCCGCTGTGATGTTGACATCCTGCGCGGCTACCACGTTGCTGGCGATCTGGGTGTACTTGCCGCCCGCGCCAAGGTTGACGTTGCCGCCCAGGCTGCCGATGGTGCTGGCCACCTGCGAGACCATGCCGCTGTCGTCGTCGTGCTGCTGGCGGTGCCAGCCGGCGAACTTCTCGGTGTCGGAGATCTGCACCGTGCCGATGGCCTTGCTGTCGGCGGTGTTGGCGTTGCTCACTGTGTCCTGGCCGCTCTGCACGGTGAGGTTGCCGGCGGCGCGGATGGTCACGTCCTTTTCGGCGGCGATGTTCGCGGCGGTGAGGGTGATGTCGCCTTCGGTGGTGGCCATGCGCACGCCACCGCCCACGGACAGCTGGGTGCCGGTGATGGTGTCGCTCTGGCCGCTGCCGTCACTGCGGGAGTTGTTGGTGCCGAACGGCAAGCCGCTGGTGTTGTTGGCGAAGCCCCAGCCCTTGCCGCTGCTCTGGCTGGTGCTGGATTCGGTGTTGTGGGCGACATCGAACACGATGTCCTTGGTGGCCAGCAGCAGGGCATCGCCCTCGGCCGCCATCTGCGCGCCCTGGCTGTAGATCGAGCCGCCGTTGGCGATCACGGTGAGGTCGCCGCCCGCGCTCAGCTGGGCGACGCGGGCGTCGCTGGTGGAGTGGGCCTGGTTGCCGCTGGAGCGTTGGCTGCCGCCGGTGACCACCACCGACGTGGTGGCCGCACGCACGCCGGAGGCGGTGCCTTCGGCGTTGCGGGTGATGTCGCCCATGATCGAGCCACTGTCGGCCATCCCGTCGGTGGTGGAATCGCGGGCGCTGCGGTAAGCCTTGGTGGGATCGTAGGTGACGCCCATAGAGAAGCCGCTGGACTTGCTGGACTGGCTGATCTGGCTGTCCACCGTGTCCTGGCGCGCCAGCAGGTTGATGTCCTTGCCGATCAGGGTCAGGTCCTGCCCAGCCGCCACGTCGGAGGCCGCGATCGTGAGCTGGTTACCGGCGTTGAGCTGCACATTGCCGTTCATCGAGCCCACCGCCGATCCCACCTGGGTGGTGGACTGGCTGGCGCTCTGGTTGTCCGACTTGGCGCTGCTGTACCCCACCGACGCCACGCCATTGCCGAAGCCGCCGGTGATGCCGGATTTCTTCTGACTGAAGCTGCTGGCCTCGCTGTAGGTGTCCTGCGCCGATTCGATGGTGATGTTGTTGGCCGCGGCGATGCGCAGGTCGTTGTCGGCCAGCACGGTGGAGCCGGTGATGGTCACATCGTTGCCGGCGATCATGTCCACCGTCTTGCCACCGATGGTGCTGCCCACCGCATAGCTGGCCGAGCTCTGGTCATGGGTAGTGGTGGTGGTGCTGGACAGCGTCTTCTTCTTGCGGGTGGTTTCGTCCACCACCAGATCGTGGGTTTCCTGCGCGGTGGTCAGCGCCAGGTTGCGCCCGGCCGAGAGCAGCACGCCGCCGTCGCTGCTGTCCACCGTGGTGGCCTGCAGGGTGAGGTCGCGGCCGGCCTGCAGGGCAACGCCTTCGCCACCGGTGAGCTGGTTGCCCAGCACCCAGCCATCGGCGGCACTGACCTCGCGCGAGCCGTTCTTGCTCTTGGCACCGCTGTCGAACGTGCGCGTGTCCACCACGGCAACGCTGTTG
Organism: Stenotrophomonas rhizophila; assembly: GCF_003751305.1. Lineage (GTDB taxonomy): Bacteria > Pseudomonadota > Gammaproteobacteria > Xanthomonadales > Xanthomonadaceae > Stenotrophomonas > Stenotrophomonas rhizophila_B. The sequence goes on along the minus strand of NZ_RJKV01000003.1, from coordinate 212,951 downwards.
ATGTCGCGCCCTGCCTGGGCCACGAGTGCGTTGGCGGCCGAGACGTTGGCGGCGGTCAGGTTCAGGTCGTTGCCGGCCTTGAGCACCACATCGCCGGCACCGCTGATGGTGGTGCCGATGTTGATCGACTGGCTCTGGCTGTTGAAGTTGCGGGCGTCATGGGTGAGCGAAACGCTGCTCTGCTCGGCCACCGAGGTGAGGCTGAGGTCGCCACCGGCCACGATGGCGGTCAGGCCGTCGGTCCCGGCGTTGGCCAGCTGCGCGGCCCGCAGCTCCACGTTACCGCCCGCATTGACGCTGAGCACGCCGGCGCCGTCCTTGTTGGTCACGTACAGCCCGGCCACGCGATCCAGCGTGGTGGTCTGCTGCACCAGCAGGTCGCCGTTGTCGCGCCACTCGCGCGTGGTCGAGGCGACGGTGATGTTGCCACCGGCCTTGAGCCCGAGTGCATCGGTGGCGGTGACCGTGCTGCCGATGATGTCGATGTCGTGGGTGGCCTGCAGGCCGACCTGCTGGCCGCTGATCTGCCCGCCGCTGACGTTGCGGATGTTGCCGGCATCGATGCTCACCAGCTGGCGCCCTGCGATGGCGCCGTTGTTGACCAGGTCGCCGCGCAGCTTGATGTCGATGTCGGCACCGGCCAGCAGCGCACCGTTGGTATCCAGATCGCCCGGCATCACCCGCAGGTACACCTGCGGCACCAGCGCGCGCACGGTGGTGCCGTCGGCCAGGGTGACGTCCTGCTCCACCAGCCAGACGATGTCGCTGGTGAGACGGGCCATCTGCTCGGCGGTCAGCGCCACACCCGGGCGCAGGCCCCACGCACTGGCGACGGTGGCACCGGCCTCCAGCAGTGCGCGGTACTGGTCTTCATCGCTGGCATGGCCATCGAGGAAGCGGCGGCCGGTGAGCTCGCCGATCTGTTCGCGCACCAGCTTCTGTTCGTAGAAACCGTCACCCAGGCGCTTCTGCGTCTGCGACGGCTCATAGCCGGCGCGCTGCAGCAGGTAGTCCGAGCTGAGCCAGCTGCGGTAGCTGGCAAAGCGCGGGTCGGTTTCCACCAGGTAGCTGCCGCGGTTGGCATCGACGTTGAACAGGCTGGCGCTGGGTGCACTGGCGTTGGGCGTGGTGGTGACCACCACGTGCGGGTCATTGCCGGCGGCGGCGACGGCCTGCTTGTTGGCCAGTGCGGCACTGCCACCGCTGCCGGCGTGGCCACCGGCCTGCACGGCCCCCGGGCCGGTGGCCGTGGCCTGTGCTGCCTGCCCGGCCACGATGTCCTGCACGGTGCCCGTGCCCGGGCCCGCCGAGCCGACCTGGCTTGGCCCCTGGGCGTTGGCGGCATCGGCCAGCTGGCCGCTGGTGCGGTCGGCACCCTGCAGGCCCTGGCCTGCCGCGCCCTGTGCGGCACCGGCCGCAGACGGTCCCTGGCCGTGCGCGCCATCAGCGATGTGGCCACCGGCGTGCCCCGGCCCCTGTACCGCACTGCCGGTTTGACCGTGTGCTGCGCCGGCCGCCGTCGGCCCCTGTGCGTTCACCGGGCCGGCGCCCTGGCCGCTGCTCTGCCCCGGTCCCTGCACCGCGCCTGCGCCCGCGCCGACCGAGCCTGCGCCCGGCCCACCGGTGTTGAGGTTGGCCATGCTGTCGCCATCGCGCACGTTCGGCGCGTCGCGGCCGGTGTTCTCGTTGCGCAGGTTGCCGACATCGATGCTCAACTTGCCGCCGGCGGTGATGCCCGCACCCAGCACGCCGATCTGCTCGGAGATCGGCGCGGCGCTCCACTGGCTGCGCGAGCCGCCATAGGTGATGGAGACATTGCTGAAGCTATGTGTGCGGAACAGCGTCTTGGCGGTGTTGATGATCGAGGATTCACCCACGTTCAACCCGACCACGGCCAGGTTGCCACCGGCGGCGATGCTGGCGTACTCGTTGCGCAATGCATCCGTGGCGATGCGCATGTGGCCACCGGCATTGATCACGGCATCGGCACCGGCCGACACCAGCACGTCTTCGGTGGTGGTACGGGTGGCGACGCGGGTTTTCTCATTGCCACTGGTGTTGCTGGTGTGGCGCTGCATGTTGATCAGCATCGCCTCCGGATTGTCGTAGTCCGGGTAGGTGATCAACCGCACGCAGGTGGTGGTGCAGGTGCCGTAGGCGTTGTTGTAGGCCAGGGTGTCCGAGTCGTAGCGGAACTGCCGGTTTCCCGGCGGCATCATCGAGAGATCGCGGAACGGATCTTCGGCCCCGGCGCCCAGCTGGTCCGGATTGTTGCGGCTGTCTGCACGGCCCACGTAGTAGATGACCACCGTGCCGTCCTGCGCGGGCAGTCGCGAGCGCTCGCCGCGCTCGCCGTCCAGGCCACCGCGTGCGAAGTAGTAGGCGCTGGTGTTGGCGGTCAGCCGGACCACCGCCCGGCGGATCTGCTGGCCGTCGGGCGTGATGTACGCGGTGTCTTCCAGGATGTCATCCGGATTGAGGTAATAGACCTCGTAGGGCTGGAAGTTGGAGGTGTCGCGCAGATTCCGGGCGGTGTTGTTGCCGTTCTTGAACCAGCCCGGCTGGTTGAGCGTGACCGGCCCATGCTGGATGGTCTGCTGCTGCACCACTACGTTTTCGCGGATGTTGTTCACCGCCAGCGCGGACATGTCCAGGTTGCCGGCGATCTCGATGGTGGAGCTGAGGTTGTCGATGCGCTGTGCGCTGCCCACGGCCGTCAGCCCGTTGAGCGCCCCGCCGATGGCCGCATCGCCATCGCTGAAGATGAGGCTTTGGCCGCGGTTGTTCAGGACGCCCACGCCGAGGTCCAGACGCTGGCGTGCGGCGATGGTGGCCGAGCGCTGGGCGCCGCCCACGTTTTCGGCCAGGTTGTTGAGGGTGCCGGCCTGGATGGCGATGTGGTCGCCGTAGATGCGGCCGGTGCCGATGTTGTTCAGCGTGCCGGCGTCGATATGGGTAATGCGGCCGTCCAACAGGCCGCGGTTGAGCAGCTCACCGCTGGCCACCAGCCGGGTCAGGCCGACGCTGCTGATCTCGCCGGAAGCGGCGTTGTGGATGTTGCCGGCGCTGATGTTCACCCCGGCGCCCTGCAGCTTGCCCAGGTTGTCCAGGTTGCCCTGGATGGCCAGGGTGAGCGTGCCGTTGGCGGCGAGCTCGCCGGTGTTGGTGTGGCTCTGGCCCAGCTCCAGGGTCATGTCGCCCTGCGAGAGCAGCTTGCCGTCACCGGTGATCTCACGCGTGCGCACGATCTGGTTGCTGCCGGCCACCAGTGAACCGCCGGCGTTGGCGATGCTGTCGGCGCGGATATCGGACGTCTCGGCGGCGGATATCTGGCCGCCGCTGTTGTTCAGCAGCCCGCCCACCTGCACCACCATGGTGTCGGCCAGGATCTGGCCCTGCTGGTTGTCCAGGCTGCCGGTGCCCAGCTGCAGGTGCTTGCCCTGCAGGCCCAGTGCCGGGCCAGTGGGCGCGCTCAGGGTGTATCGGTTATCGATGTTGCCCGCCTGCAGGGCGAGCGTGCCACCGGCGGCCACCAGGCCCCCGCGGTTGTCCAGCGCGCCGGGCAGGACGATGTCCGCATTGCGGCCCACCGTGATCTTGCCGCCGGCGTTGGCCACCGATTGCGCACGCAGGGTCAGGTCGCCTGCGCCCACCAGCGCGCCGCCGGCGGTGTTGTCGACGCTGCTGGCAGTGACGGTGATCGCGCCCTGGCCAAAGACCGAACCGGCACGGTTGTCGAACGCACCGCTGTGGATCTCCAGCGTACCGCTGCTGTTGATGCCGTTGCCGTTGGCATTCGTGTTGATCAGGGCCTGGCCGGCCGTGTCGATACGCAGGTTGCCGGCGGACTGCAGCAGCCCACCGCTGTTGTCCAGCTGGCCGGTGCGCAGCGCGGCGCCCCCGGTCAGGCTGGCCACGGTGCCTGCGCGGTTGTCCAGGGTGTAGCCGCGGGTATCCAGATCCACCGTGCCGGCGATGATCCGGCCGCTGTGGTTGTCGATGCCGCTGCTGGTCACGCGCAGATCGGTACCGGCCTGGATCAAGCCGTTGGTATTGCGTACCTGCGTGGCCGTGTCGAGCTGCAATGCGGCCCCGGCGGCCAGGGTGCCCGCTTCATTGTTCAGGGATTGCGTGGTGATGTGCGCGTTGCCACCCGACGACACCGTGCCCTGCGCGCTGTTGTCGAGCAGGCCATCGACGGTCACCGTCAAGCGGGAGCTGCCGTCGCTGTGCAGGGTGCCACCGCGGTTGTCCACGCCGGTGGCGGTGACCGTGGCATTGCCGGTGGTCAGGATGCGACCGCCGCGGTTCTCCAGTGCACCGCCGATGGCCAGCTGATTGCTCCCCGCCCCGGCCGCCTGCACGGTGCCCTGGTTGTTGAGCAGCTGCGCGGCGCGCAGATCCAGCGTGCCATTGCTGGCCAGGGTGCCGGCGGTGTTGTCCAGTCGGCCGCGCACGTTCAGCGCCAGCACGTCGGTGCCGGTGGCGGTGAGTGTGCCGCCTGCAGTGACCAGTTCCCCGGTCTCGATACGGATGCGCTGCGCGGCGGTAGTGCCATCGCGCAGGTCGGTGTTCTCGCCGATCAGCGCCAGGCTGCCATTGCTGAGCAGCTTGCCGCCCTGGCCGTTGAGGGTGTGAGCGTTGATCGCCAGCGTACCGGTGCCCGCCTGCTGCACGGTTCCACCGGCATTGCCGAGGGTGGCCGCGGTGATCTGCAGGTCGCCATTGCTGGCCAGCGTGCCGCCGTTGCCATTGTCCAGCACGCCACTGACGGTCAGGCTGCTGGCCTGCGCGCCCGTAGCCAGCACGGTGCCGCCCTGGTTGTTGAAGGACTCGGCCTGGACGGTCAGCTGGGTTGCGTTGAGGGTGGCACCGCGGTGGTCCACCGCACCGGCCTGCAGCGCCAGTGCGCCTGCACTGACGATGGTGCCCTTCGCACCATCGAGCTGGCCGACCGTCAGGCTCAGCGACTGGGTGCCGCCATGGCTGAGGGTACCTTCCTCATTGATCAGGCGAGCCGCATCGATCTGCAGCTGGCGGCCATTGCTGGCCACATCGCCGCGGGTGTTGTCGAACGTGCCGAGCACGTTGATGCGGGTATCACCGGTGCCGGCTGCGCTCAGCGTGCCGTCGATGTTGGAGAGCGCGCCGGCCGTGATCTGCTGGGCGCCATTGGCGGCGATGGTGCCGCCGTTGTTGGTCAGCGCCCTGTCCACCTGCAGGGTCATGGCCTGCGTGCCGGTGGAGGTGAGCGTGCCCTTGCTGGTGTCCAGGCTGCCGGCAGTCACCGTGACCTGGCGTGCGCCGGTGGTGGCGCCACTGAGATCGAGCGTATCGCCCTTCAGTTGCAGCGCACCGTTGCCGACGATGCGGCCACCCGCACCGTGCAGGTCGGTCACCTCGATGGCGAGCGTGCCTTCACCGGCGTGCTCGATGCTGCCGGTCTGGTTGTCCAGGGTGGCGGCGGTGAGGTGCGCGTCGCCGCCGCTGGCGATGACACCCTGGCCGCTGTTGTCCAGCCTCCCATCCACGCCGAGGGTCAACGCCCCGCCGGTCTGCAGGGTGCCGCCGTGGTTGTCCACGCTGGCCGCACCGATGACGGTCGCGCCGGTGGCGAGAATGCGCCCGCCGCGGTTCTCCAGCGCCTGGCCCACCTGCAGCTGGTTGCTGCCCGCGCCAGCCGCCTGCAGCGTGCCCTGGTTGTTGATGAGGGTGGCCGCGTGCAGCTCCACCGTGCCATTGCTGGCCAGGGTGCCGCCGGTGTTGTCCAGGCGGTTGCGCACGTTCAGCGCCAGCGGCCCCGTGCCGGTGGCGACAAGGTTGCCGCCGGCGGTGGTCAGGTCACCGGTGTCGATGCGGATCTGCTGCGCCGAGGTGGTGCCGTTGCGCAGGTCGGTGGTGTCGCCGCTGAGCGCCAGCGCACCATTGCTGACCAGCGTACCGCCCTGACCATTGAGGGTCGCGGCGGTGATGCTCAGCGTGCCGGTGCCGGCCTGCTGCACGGTGCCGCCGGCGTTGCCGAGGGTGGCCGCGGTGATCTGCAGGTCGCCGTTGCTGGCCAGGGTACCGTCGTCGCCGTTGTCCAGGGTGCCATCCACCCGCACCGTGTTGGCCTGGGTGCCGGTGGAGAGCACGGTGCCACCACGGTTGTCGAGTGCGGTCGCGACGATGTTCAGCTGGCCGGCGCTGAGGGTGGCGTCGCGGTGATCGATCGCGTCCGCACGCAGGGTCAGCGTGCCGGCGGTGGCGATGCTGCCTTTCTGGCCCTGCAGGCTGCCGGTCTGCAGGGTGAGGCCGTTCTGGCCGGCGTGGTGGATCCGGCCGGTGTCATTGACCAGGCTGCCGGTCTGCACCGTCAGGGCGCCGCCGTTGCTGGCCAGGGTGCCGAGGGTGTTGTCGAACTGGCCAGCGACTTCAATGCGGGTGTCTGCAGTTCCTGCCGAACTCAGCGTACCGGCAACGTTGGACAGCGTACCGGCGCTGATCTGCTGCGCGCCATTGGCAGCAATGGTGCCGCCATCGTTGCCCAGCGCATCGCGCACCTGCAGCACCATGGTCTGCTCACCGGTGCTGCTGAGCGTGCCACCGGCGTTGTCCAGGCTGCCGGCGGTCACCGTGACCTCGCGCGCGGCGGTGGTGCCCCCGCGGATATCCAGTGCGTCGCCCTGCAGGGTCAACGCGCCGTTGCTGATGATGCGGCCGCCAGCGCCCTGCAGTGTGCCGGTATCGATCTGCAGCTGGCCCTCGCCGGCCTGTTCGATGCTGCCGCTGCGGTTGTCCAGCGTGGCCGCGCGCAACTGTGCATCGCCGCCACTGGCGATCAGGCCGGTGTTGCTGTTGTCCAACAGGCCATCCACGCCCACGCTCAGGTCGGTGGCGCTGTGGACCGTGCCGCCCTGGTTGTCCAGGCTGGCCGCGGTGACGTTGAGATCACCGCTGGTGAGGATCTTGCCGCTGCGGTTCTGCAGCGCCTGGTCGATGCTCAGCTGGCTCGCGGCGGTCCCTGCGGCCTGCAGGTTGCCATCGTTGTTGAGCAGCGTGGCGGCGCGCAGATCCAGCGCACCATTGGTCGCCACGGTGCCGCCGGTGTTGTCCAGGCGGCCGCGGACCTGCAGCGCCAGTGCGTCGGTGCTGGTGGCCGTGAGCGTGCCGCCGGCGGTGGTGAGATCGCCGGTCTCGATGCGGATGCGCTGGGCCGAGGTGGTGCCAGCGCGCAGATCGGTGGTATCGCCCTGCACGTGCAGCGTGCCGTTGCTGAGCAGGGTGCCGCCGGCACCGTTGAGGATGGCGGCGTTGATCGCCAACAGACCACTACCGGCCTGCTGCACGGTACCGCCGGCATTGCCGAGCAGCGCTGCGTTGAGGGTCAGGTCGCCATTGCTGGCGATGAGGCCATCGTTACCATTGTCCAGGGCGCCGGCCACGTCGATGTGGTTGGCTTGGGTACCCGTGGCCACGAGTTGCCCGCCGCGATTGTCGAACGCCTGTGCCGCCAGCGCGATCTGCGTGGCCTGCAGGGTCGCGCCGCGGTGGTCCACCTCGCCCGCGGTGAGCGTGAGGGCGCCGGCGGTGACGATGTGGCCATCCTGGCCCAGCAACTGCCCGGTGCTCAGGGTCAGGCCCTGGGTGCCGGCATGGCTGAGGGTGCCGTCGATGTTGTGCAGGCTGCCCGTTGCCACTTCCAGTGCAGCGGCATTGCTGGCGATCACGCCCTTGCTGTTGTCCAGCTGACCCGCTACGTGGATCTGGCTGTTGCCGGTGCCGGCCGAACTCAGCGTGCCACCCCGGTTGGACAGCGCGCCGGCCTCGATGTGCTGGGCACCGTTGGCAGCGATCGTGCCGGTATCGTTGGTCAGCTGCTCGCGCACCTGCAGGCGCATGTCCGCTGTGCCGGTGGCGCTGAGCGTGCCACCGCTGTTGTCCAGGCTGCCGGCCTGCACGGTGATCTGCGTGGCACCCACCGCACCATCACGCAAGTCCAGCGTCTCGCCCTGCAGGTGCAGCGCATCGGCCGCGACCAGGGTGCCATCGGCATTGCGCAGCACCTCGGCCTCGATCCGCAGATCGCCATTGCCGGAGATCGCGCCGCCGGTGTTGTCCAGCAGCTGCGTCACGCGCACCTGCGAGGCGGCCTCGCCAGCGGCGATGAGCTTGCCGTGGTCATTGACGAAGCGGCCGGCGTTGATGTCCACGGCACCGTTGCTGCCGAGGGTGCCGCCACTGTTGTCCAGCAGGGCGCGTGCCTGCACCTGCAGTGCCTGGGTGCCCAGCGCGCTGAGCTGACCACCGGCGGTGATCAGGCGCTCGCTGTCGATGCGGATCTGCTGTGCCGAGGTGGTGCCATTGCGCAGATCCAGCGTGTCGCCCTGCAGGTCGAGCGCGCCGTTGCTGAGCAGCGTGCCGGCGTGGCCGTTGAGCGTGTCCACCTTGATGGCCAGCGTGCCGGTGCCGGCCTGCTGGATGGTGCCGCCGGCGTTGCCGAGGGTGCTGGCGCTGATGGATAGATCGCCATTGCTGGCCAGGGTGCCGCCATCGCCGTTGTCCAGCGTGTCGGTGACCTGCAGCGTGTTGGCGGCAGTGCCTGTGGCGATGATGCTGCCACCGCGGTTGTCCAGCGACTGCGCGGTGATGTCCAGCTGCTCGGCGGCCACGGACGCGCCGCGATGGTCGACAGCTCCGGCGCTGAGCTCGAGCGCGCCAGCCGTGCCGATGCGACCACGCTGACCGTCCAGCCGGCCGGTGGTGATGGACAGTCCGTTCTGACCGGCATGGCTGATCGTGCCATCGGCATTGACCATTGCACCTGCCTGCAGCTGCAATGCGCCTGCATTGCTGGCCACGGTGCCACCGGTGTTGTCCAGCATGCCGGCCACGATCAGGCGGGTATCGGCGGTGCCGGCCGAGTTCAACGCGCCGCCCCGGTTGGTCAGCGCGCCTGCCTCGATCTGCTGCGCGCCGTTGGCGGTGAGCGTGCCCCCGTCATTGACCAGGCTGCCGCTGATGCGCAGCTGCATGGCCTGCTCGCCGAGCGAGAGCAGGGTGCCGCCGGTGTTGTCCAGCGACCCGGCACGAATGTCGACCTCGCGGCCGCGGGTCGTGGCCTTGTGCAGGTCCACTGTCTGCGCCTGCAACTGCAGCAGGCCGTTGCTGGCGATGTTGCCTTCGCCGCCGCTCAGGCTGGCGGTGGTGATCTGCAGCGTGCCGTTGCCGGCATGATCGATGCTGCCGCCGCCATTGAGCAGACGCTCGGCATCGATGCGCAGGTCGCCATTGCTGGAAAGCGTGCCGCCCTGGTTGTGTAGGGCTTCGCTGGCGTGCAGCGTGGTCTGCCCGGTGCCGGCGGCGATCAGCTTGCCGCCGTTGTTGATCAAGGTGGTGCTGTCGATGGCCAGCGCGCCGTTGCTGCCCAGCGTGCCCCCGGTGTTGTCCAGGGTGCGGGCCACCTGCAGGTCCAGTACCTCGGTGCCGGCCGAGGTGAGCGTGCCACCGGCAGTGATCAGATCGCCGGTGGTGATCGCGATGCGCTGCGCGGAGGTGGTGCCATCGCGCAGGTTGGTGGTATCGCCCTGTACCACCAGGCTGCCATTACTGAGCACGGTGCCGCCCTGGCCCTGCAGGTTGACCGCATCGATATGCAGACTGCCGGTGCCGGCCTGCTGCACGGTGCCACCGGCATTGCCCAGCTGCGCTGCGGTGATCTGCAGGTCGCCGTTGCTGGCCAGGGTGCCGCCGTCGCCGTTGTCCAGCGTGCCCTGCACACTGAGCGCGCTGACCTGCTGCCCGGTGGACAGCACCCGCCCGCCGCGGTTGTCGAAGTCGCCGGCGGCAAGGCTCACCTGGTTGGCGATCAACTGCGCCTTGCGGTGGTCGGCACTGCCCAGCTGCAGGGCGATGTCGCCGGCGGTGGCGATGGTGCCCTGCACACCGTCCAGGCGATCAGCGCGCAGCTGCAGCCCGTTGCTGCCCGCATGGCTGAGGCTGCCGCGGGTGTTGATCAGATGGCCCAGGTCCAGGCCGAAGGTCGTGGCGTTGCTGGCCAGGCTGCCGTCGCTGTTGTCCAGCGTGCCGATGGACCAGGCGGTGGCCGCGCTGCCACCGTGCGCGAGGGTACCGCCGCGGTTGAACAGCGACTGTGCCTGCAGCTGGACGGTCTGCGCCAGCGCCATGTGGCCGCCGCTGTTGTCCAGCGTCTGCACCTGGGCCGAGGCCGCTCCCTGCACCTCCAGCCGGCCGCCGACATTGCGCAGCGCTTCGCCCTGCACCTGCAGGGTCTGTACCCCCAGCGTGCCGCGGCTGTTGTCCAGGCTGTTGCGGGCGCTCAGCTGCAGGATGCCGGTGGCATCGATGGCACCGCCGTCGTTGTCCAGCGAGGTGGCGATGTTGAGCGTGCCGGCCGCCAGCGGGGCGGTGGGCGTGGGCGGTGTGGTACCGCCGGTGCCGCCCTGGCCCGGCGTGGGCGTGCCGGTGCCGGGAGTGCCGCCGCTGCCCGGCTGTCCGGTAGTGCCGCCGGTGGTGCCGCCGCCGGTTTCCTGCCCCGGCGAGGTGCTGGCCACCGTGCCGATCCGGCCCTGCTCGTTGCTGATGTCCGCGCCGCTCAGTTGCAGCGTCTGGGCACCCACCTGTTCGATACTGCCACCGCGGTTGCGCAGCGCATCGGCGTTCACCTCGATGCGGCGGGCATTGAGCGTGCCGCCGCTGTTGTCCAGATCGGCGGGCGTGTCCACGCGCAGCTCGCGCTCGGCGCTGAGCGTGCCCGCATTGGCCACGCCGCCGGCGGCGGTGATCCGGGTGTCCTGCTGCGCGTGCAGCGCGCCGGTGTTCTCCAGCCGGCCATCGGCGGTGACCACCAGTTCGCCGGCCTGCGCACCGATCTTGCCGGCGTTGCTCATGCCGACGCCATGCTCGTTGCCGACCAGCCAGATGCGGTTGGCATACATGCCACCGAGCGCGCCGACGTCCAGCGCGAAGGCCGGTGTGCCACCGGCCGGAGCCTGTGCGGTCACGCTGCTGTGGTCGGCACTGACCACGTTGGTGCCCAGGCTGGCCTGCAGCTGGTTGGCCCAGATACCGGCGTTGACCTGCAGCGAGCGGGTGATGATGTCGGTGTAGTCGGTCAGGCTGGCATCCAGGCCCGCACCGGACACGCGGATCGCGCCGCCCTGGACACGGTAGCCATCCAGCGCGCCGTTGTTGAGGATGGGCGTGCCGGTGGTCAGGGTGACCCGGCTCGCGTTGAGGAAGCCGGCACCGTCGATCTGGATGCCGGCCGGGTTGGCGATGACCACCTGGGCACGGGCGCCGGCCACTTCGACATAGCCGTTGAGGTGGCTGGGGTTGCTGCCGTTGACCTCATTGAGGATGACCCGCGCGGTGCCGGTGGCCAGCCAGGGATTGCCCTGCACCCAGCCACCGATCTGCGTCTGCACGTCCGTGCGCGAATTGTTGAGGATGACGCCTTGGCGGCCGACATCGAGCTGTTGGTACTGGTTGCGCGAGACACCGGCCGCGCTGGGCGTGGTGATGTTGACCTGCGGTGTGCCGTTGGCCGAGGTGATCACGGTGGGCCGCTGCTGGGCCGGTGCGCCGGGGTCGGCGATGATGCGGCCGGCATCGGGCACCTGCTGCGCGGACAGCGGCTGTACCAGCCCTACCCAACCGAGCACCAGCCACAGCGCAAAGCTCATCGGCCGCAGCGTGGCCATCGTGTTGCCGCCGCGCGCATCGCAGCCCCCGCGGGGTGCGGTCACCAGTTCGGAGGCGACCTGCATGACACCCAGGGTACGGTTGAAAACCAGGCGATAGACTCGATTCACGGCGTTGCTTCCTTTCAATGCGGTGTGGGGTCGCGCGCCGCAGCGGCGCGCAGGGCCGTACAGCTGGCGTCAGAACGAGACGCCGAGGTTCATGCCAAAGGTGGTGTAGGCGGTCTGGAAGCCATCGGGCTTGTGCAGCGGGCTGCCGACGAAGCCTTCCCATTGCACGTGACGCGAGCCGCCACGCAGGCCCAGCGCCATGCCGGTGAGGCGGTCGCCGAGCAGCCACTCGGTCGAGGGTCCGCCCACCTGGCCATGGTCCACGGCCACGAAGCTCTCGACACCGCCGCCCATGGCAAAGGCCAGTTCATTGCGCAGCAGCCAGCCGCGCTCGCCGGTGAGCGAGAGTTCCCCGTCGAAGCCGCGTACGGTGTAGCGGCCGCCGATGGAGAAGCGGTCCTGCGGCACCAGCCGCGAACGGTTCCACTGCGCGCGCCAGCTGCCGGTATAGCGCAGTGCCTGCCGGCCCCATTGCATCGGCACGGTGAGCTGCGCATCGGCGGTCACCACCTTGCCGCGCGCGGTGCCTTCGCCAAAGCCCTCTTCCGGTGCCTGCAGCGCGTTGAACGCGCCGGTACCGCGGCGGTAGGCCAGGTTCGCATCCAGCGTGGCCTTGCCGATGAAGTGGCGGTGCGCGATCCCCAGCTCCCACCCGGCCATGCGCCGGCGCTGCACGAGGATCTCGGTGTCGTCGATGAAGTTGTCCGATTCACGGTACCAGCCGCGCGCGTGCATGCTGGTCTTGGCATGCGCATTGCGGAACAGCATGCGGGTCAGGCGCAGCTCGGCATTGCGGCTGGAGCCGCTGTACTCATAGCTCTCGTAGGCGCCGGCCACGGTCTGCCGGTAGTCGTATTCGCTGGCGTTGGCCCCCAGCAGCCACCAGCCCAGCGGCACGCTGTAGTGGGTGGACCAGCTGTCGGTGCCGCGGTCGCTGCCGTTGAACACGGACTTGCCCGCATTGACGTAGAACAGGTCGCTCAGCCCGGCCAGGTTGTCCAGCGACAGCGTGGCGCCGGCCTGCAGCTTGCCGGTGGACTGGCTGCCGGCGTCATCCAGGGTCAGGCTCACGCGCACCGGTGCGCGCTGCGCCCAGCTGATGACCAGATCGCTTTCACCGGGTTTGTCCTGTGCGCCCTCCTTCGGCGGGGCGATCTGGATGTCGACCGTGGCAGTGGGGACGCGCTGCAGGTTTTCCAGCGCCTGTTCGATATCGCGCAGGTTGAGCAGATCGCCGGGGCCCACCGCCAGCGCATTCCACAACGCGGGCATACGCCCTTCCTCGCTGGAGAAGCGGACCGCATTGATGCGGCCGGGCACTACGGTGAGTGTCAACGTGCCGGTCTTCAGGTCCTGCGGGGCGGCCAGGATGCGGGTGGTCACGTAGCCGCGCGCGATGATCGCGTTCTGCATGCGCTTGATCACGATGTCCACGCCGCCGGTGCCCAGGCAACGGCCGGTGGCCGGATCGTCGCTCGGATCGGCCGCGCGCAGTGACCAGCGGAAATGATCGGCCAGTTCGCCCTCCAGCGCGATGCGCTGGATCGGGAAACAGGGCGATTCGTCAGCCGGTAGGCGACCCACCGCTTCTTCCGGCGTGGCTTGCAGGCGCACGTCGGGCGTGGCTTCCTGTTGCTCGCGCAAGGCGCGCTCGCGCTCCTGCTGGCGCAGCAGTTCCTGATCCGGGGGGGCGACCTGCGCGCACACGGTGGCCTGCATGCAGGCCACGACCAATGCGACACCCACAGCCAACCGCCACCGCAGCGCGCGGCTGCGTTCCATACGTCCTTGTTGCACGTTCACGCTCTTCCTTGGCAAGAATCCGTGCCGGCCGGCAGGTTAGCGGCGGGCGGGCCCGGAACTTTAAAGGAATCGGGGCACCGGAAACAGGGCCTTGAACGACCGCCTGTCGGCTGAAGTGTGAAGACGGCACTGTGAAAAGGTGATGCTGGTCCGGGCGATGGCCGGGCGCGGATGCGCCCTGCGCGCAGCAGGGTCGCGCGTAAAACAGGCAGTCCCGTGGACCGACGGCTCCGGGCGCGGCGTGCCGGAAACTGTGACCCTTGTCCGACGCCGGGCACCGGAACACCCTGACCAGGCGCCCACAAAAAACCGGCGACCCGAAGGCCGCCGGCAAAGGTAAAACATCTCTCTCTCGTTTCTAATGCGGTATTGCGCGCGGATCAGGCCTCGTAGGCCGACTCGCCGTGCGAGGTGACGTCCAGGCCGGTGCGCTCGGCTTCTTCGGTGACGCGCAGGCCAAACACCATGCGCACCACCAGCAGGATCAGCACGGTGGCCACGGCACACCAGACGATGGTGAAGCCGACGCTGACCAGCTGCACCCAGACCTGATGACCGATGTCCAGGTCGGCCTTGGTGCCGCCCAGCGATTGCGCGCTGAACACACCGGTAAGCAGCGCACCGACGATGCCGCCGATGCCGTGCACGCCGAACACATCGGCGGTGTCATCGACCTTGAGCAGGCGCTTGAGACCGGTGACGCCCCAGACGCAGACCACGCCGGCGACCAGGCCGATCACGATCGCGCCCAGCGGGCCGACGGTGCCGCAGGCCGGGGTGATGCCGACCAGGCCGGCGACGGCGCCGGAGGCAGCGCCCAGCGCGGACGGCTTGCCCTTGCTGACTGCTTCGACCAGCGTCCAACCCAGCACCGCGGCGGCGGTGGCCAGGATGGTATTGATGAAGGCCAGCGAGGCGACGGTATCGGCTGCGGCAGCCGAGCCGGCGTTGAAGCCGAACCAGCCCACCCACAGCAGCATCGCGCCGATATAGGTGAACGGCACGTTGTGCGGCTTCAGTGCCGTCTGGCCGTAGCCGATGCGCTTGCCGACGAAGTACGCGCCCACCAGGCCGGCCACGCCGGCATTGATGTGGACCACGGTGCCACCGGCGAAGTCGATCGCGCCCATCTCACCCAGATAGCCGCCGCCCCACACGATGTGCGCCATCGGGATGTAGCTCAGGGTGAACCACAGGGCCGAGAACAGCAGCACGGCCTTGAACTTGATGCGCTCGGCGAACGCACCGACGATCAGGGCGGTGGTGATGCCGGCGAAGGTCGACTGGAAGGCGACGAACAGGTAATCCGGCAGGCCGGCGATCGGCGTGTTGCCGACGGTATCCGGGCCGAAGCCCTTGAGGAAGGCGAACTCGGTGAACGAGCCGAAGAAGGCGTTGCCTTCGCTGAACACCGCGCTGTAGCCGTAGGCCACCCACAGCATCAGTACCAGCGAGAACACCACCAGGATCTGGCTGAGAATGGACAGCACGTTCTTGGAGCGGACCAGGCCGCCGTAGAACAGGGCCAGGCCCGGCACCACCATCAGCAGCACCAGCAAGGTGGAGGTGAGCATCCAGGCCACATCGCCGTGATCGAACGTGGCCGCAGCGGCGGCTTCGGCGACCGGGGCAGCAGTGGCCTCCGGCGCAGTCGGCAACGGCTCGACCGCGACCGTCTCCGACGGTGCCGGGGTGACCTGCGCCTGGGCGTGCGCACTGCTGGAGAACGCACCAACGGCCAGCGCGCTGATCAGCATCATCAGGCACACCGCATGGAACCGGGCTTGCCACCCGGTGAACAAAGAGGTCTTCATTGTGGGCTCCGAGTGGGGTTAGAGCGCGTCAGCGCCGATTTCGCCGGTGCGGATGCGGACGACCTGTTCGACCGCGGTGACAAAGATCTTGCCGTCGCCGATCTTGCCGGTGCCGGCCGCGGTCTGGATGGCCTCGACCACGGCCTCCAGGCGATCGTCGGTCACGACGGTCTCGATCTTGATCTTCGGCAGAAAATCCACGACGTACTCCGCGCCGCGATACAACTCGGTGTGGCCCTTCTGGCGCCCGAAGCCTTTGACTTCGGTCACGGTGATGCCCGACACGCCAGCGTCGGAGAGGGCCTCGCGGACCTCGTCGAGCTTGAACGGCCGGATGATGGCGGAGATCAGTTTCATGCGCATATCCCGATGGTGGATGGAACCGGCCCGCGTGGGGCCGATGTCAGGTCAACCGGCGGCCACTTGCACATGGCCGCCGGTCGTTGCGCCGAACGTTGCATGGGCCACGCCGATGCCGACGCCCGAAGGGCGACGCCAGCGGTGACGCGGGAGGGAGGAAGGGCCCATGACGCGTCCGGTCTCTCTTGCCCCTGGTGGTACGTGTTGCCTGCGCTGCGGCTCCCCAGCTGCAGCACATGTCCTGCGGACCCGTTGCTGCCCGGATGCGAGGGCTGCAAAAGGCGGCGACGATGACGAAGGGTGGGAGGGATATCCTTCGTCATCGTCACCTGTTGCTCAGTTCGCGTAGTACATCTGGTATTCGAGCGGGTGGGTCGCCGCGCGGAAGCGGGTGACTTCCTGCATCTTCAGCGCGATGTAGCCGTCGATGAAGTCGTCGCTCATCACGCCACCGGCCTTGAGGAACTCGCGGTCCTTGTCCAGCGCTTCCAGGGCCTGGTCCAGCGAGGAGCAGACCTGCGGGATCAGCTTCTCTTCTTCCGGCGGCAGGTCGTACAGATCCTTGTCGCTCGGTGCGCCCGGGTCGATCTGGTTCTTGATGCCGTCCAGGCCGGCCATCATCAGCACGGTGAAGGTCAGGTAGCCGGACTGGATCGGATCGGGGAAGCGCATTTCGATGCGGCGCGCCTTCGGGTTGGACACCCACGGAATGCGGCACGAGGCGGAACGGTTGCGGGCCGAGTAGGCCAGCATCACCGGGGCTTCAAAGCCCGGGACCAGGCGCTTGTAGCTGTTGGTGCCCGAGTTGGCGAAGGCGTTGATGGCCTTGGCGTGCTTGAAGATGCCGCCGATGTACCACAGCGCCAGCTGGCTCAGGCCGCCGTAGCCGTCACCGGAGAACAGGTTGGTGCCGCCCTTGGACAGCGACTGGTGCACGTGCATGCCGCTGCCGTTGTCACCGACGATCGGCTTGGGCATGAAGGTGGCGGTCTTGCCGTTGCGGTGGGCGACGTTCTTGATGACGTGCTTCATGCGCAGCAGTTCATCGGCCTTCTGCACCAGGGTGCTGAACTTGGTGCCGATCTCGCACTGGCCGGCGGTGGCCACTTCGTGGTGCTGTACTTCCACTTCGATGCCGACCTGTTCCAGCGTCTTGCACATTTCCGCACGTAGGTCGTGCAGCGAATCGGTCGGCGGGACGGGGAAGTAGCCGCCCTTCACGGCGGGACGGTAGCCGCTGTTGGCGCCGTCGTACTTGTCACCGGTGCTCCAGGCCGCTTCTTCGGAATCGATCTTGAAGAAGGTGTGGCCCATGTCATTGGCGAAGCGGACCGAATCGAAGATGAAGAACTCCGGCTCCGGGCCGAAGAAGGCCTGCTCGGCGATGCCGGAGGACTTCAGATAGGCCTCGGCGCGCTTGGCGATGCCGCGCGGGCAACGGCCGTACGGCTGCATGGTGGCCGGATCGAGGATGTCGCAGCTGATGACCAGGGTCGGGTCGGCGTAGAACGGGTCGATGTAGGCGCTGGACGGATCCGGCAGCAGGACCATGTCCGATTCGTTGATGCCCTTCCAGCCGGCGATCGAGCTGCCATCGAACATCTTGCCTTCTTCAAACAGCGACGGCTCCACGATGCTGACCGGGAAGGTGACGTGCTGCTCGATACCACGCATATCGACGAAACGCAGGTCGATGAACTCGATCTGGTTGTCCTTGATCAGCTTCTCAACATTTTCCACGGACATCGGTGAAACCTCAGATGGGTGATTGCCTGTGTGGATAGAGCAATCCCCGTGCCAACTCTTCAGACTTCACAAACCCTTGATTTCACTGGGCTGTCAACCAACGCGACACGTGCCAGTGCGCACCAAAGTAGTGCACACCGTGCACCACGCACACATTTGGTGCGCGGCCTGGATGTTTTATGCTGCCTCCCGATGTCACCCCTTCCGAGCCCCAGCACTCCCGATGTCCGATCTGCTCTCCGCCCTCCTTCTGGGCATTCTTGAAGGCCTCACCGAATTCCTGCCGATCTCCAGCACCGGCCACCTGCTGATCGCCCAGCACTGGCTGGGCGCACGCTCGGACTTCTTCAACATCATCATCCAGGCCGGCGCGATCCTGGCGATCACACTGGTGTTCCGGCAGCGGCTGTGGTCCTTGGCGACCGGCCTGCATGAGCGCGCCAACCGCGATTACGTGCTCAAGCTCGGCACCGCGTTCCTGGTCACCGCCGTGGTCGGCCTGCCGGTCCGACTGGCCGGCTGGGAGCTGCCCGAGACGGTCACCCCGGTGGCCTGGGCGCTGATCATCGGCGGCCTCTGGATGCTCCTGGTGGAGGCCTACACCGCGCGCCTGCCCGAGCGCGATGAGGTGACCTGGAAGGTCGCCATCCTGGTCGGTGTGGCGCAGGTGGTGGCCGGTGTGTTCCCGGGCACCTCGCGTTCGGCGGCGGCGATCTTCATCGCGATGCTGTTCGGCCTGAGCCGCCGCGCGAAGGCCACCGAGTTCGTGTTCCTGGTGGGGATCCCGACCATGTTCGCCGCCAGCGGCTATGCCTTCCTGGAACTGGCCAAGGACGGCAAGCTGGCCAGCGAGAACTGGACCGATGTGGGCGTGGCCTTCCTTGCCGCGGTCGTCACCGGCTTCATCGTAGTGAAGTGGTTGCTGGGCTACATCAAGTCGCACCGATTCACTGCGTTTGCGTTCTACCGCATCGCGCTGGGCGCGGCCTTGCTGCTCTGGTTGCCGGCTGGCAACTGAACGGCCCGGCGCCGGCACAACCCCGTTGTGGATGCGCCGGCGTTTTTCCCCAGGTTCCCAAGGAGATGTACATGAAACGCACCCTGATGCTGATCCTGCCGCTGGCCCTGATGGCCGCCTGCAGCAACCCCTCCACCGCTCCGGCCGGCCGCGATGACCTCGCCCCAGCACCGACCGCCGCCGCCGACCAGGCCGCCGTGGCCCGTCTGGACGTGCAGCGCCTGCAGGGCAGCCATTGGCGCCTGGATTCGGCCACCGATGCCAGCGGCAAGCGCATCGATGCGCTGTTCGCCCGTGCCGACAAGCCGGTCACGCTGGACTTCAAGGATGACCGCATCGCGATCAGCAACACCTGCAACCGCATGGGCGGCGGCTACACATTGGCCGATGGTTCGCTGACCATTTCGCCGATGGCCTCGACCATGATGGCCTGCACGGACAAGAACCTGATGGCGCTGGACCAGGCCGTCGGCAGCCGCCTGGAAGGCGAGCTCAAGACCGAACTGGGCGATGCCGGCCAGCTGACCCTGCGTACCGCCAACGGTGATGTGCTGGTGTTCACCCCGGAACCGACCGCTGAAACCCGCTACGGCGGCGAAGGCGAAACGGTGTTCCTGGAAGTGGCCGCGCAGACCAAGCCGTGTCCGCACCCGATGATCCGCGACAAGCAGTGCCTGCAGACCCGCGAGATCCGCTATGACGCCAACGGCGTCAAGCAGGGCGAGCCGGGCGAGTGGCAGAACTTCTACGACGTCATCGAGGGCTACACCCACGAAGACGGCGTGCGCAACGTGGTGCGCGTGAAGCGTTACACGATCGCCAACCCGCCGGCCGATGCCTCGTCCAACGCCTACGTGCTGGACATGGTGGTCGAGTCCGCGAACGAGAAGAAATAAGAAAGCAGAAGGGCGGCCACGGGCCGCCCTTCTTCATCCTGTAGTGTCGGCCGCTGGCCGGCTCCCGATCTGTAGTGCCGGCCGCTGGCCGGCTCCCGATAGCGCGGTACCGACCAACGGTCGGTACCTACCGGCGCGCGCGCCGACCAACGGTCGGCCTCACCTCAGGCCAGCGCCGGATTCAACGTGTAGGTGCCATGCAGCGAGGCTTCGGCCAGCACGTGCCCGTGCATCGCGCGCAGCACGTCCGCTGCAGTGAACGGATCGGGCAGCGCCAGCTGCGCCACGTCCAGCGCGAACACGCGGAAGAAATAGCGATGCACGCGTTCGTCGTTGAACGGCGGGTACGGGCCGTCATAGCCCAGGTACTGGCCGGCCATGTCCGGATTGCCGGCAAACCAGCCGGTGAAATCGTTCAGGCCCTGGCGGCAGCCCGCAGGGCCCGCCGGCTGGGTCTTGCCGCGTACGGTGAAGCCGTCGCTGCAGCTGCCTGCGGCGAGCTCGCGCACGTCGGCCGGGATATCGGCCATCGCCCAGTGCGCGAAGTGCGCACGCGGCTGATCGCGTGGCACCGTGCAATCCTGGCGGCCCACCGTCTCCGGCACGGTCGGCACATCCGGGTCGATACACAACAACGCGAACGAACGGGTACCGGCCGGCACGTCGTGCCAGGCCAGCTGCGGGTTGCGGTTGGGCGCGAAGCCCTCGGCGTTGCCGGCCGCGAACGTGGCCGCGATCGGCTGCCCGTTGGTGATGCTGTCACTGCTCAGCTGCATGTGCGTCTCCTCACTCTTCCGGGTAGCCCAGGCGCACCGCGACCGAGGTCAGCAGCGCGAAGGCCGGGCCCATCTCATCGCGGTAGTCGCGCCAATGGCCGGGGGCCATGCGGGCCGGGCCGAGCGTGGGCGCGGGCGGGAAATGCATGCCGAACAGGTTGCCCAGATGATGTGCCATGGCCTGCGCGTCGTGGCCGATGTCATCGATGCGCACCAGCGCATTCGGGTACAGGTCCTGCTCGTGCAGGGTGGCGATCTGGGCGAGCGAGCGCGCCAGCCATTCGGCAGCTTCGTGCACCGAGTTCAACGCGAACGGTGCCGGTGCACCGAAGGCGATCCACTCCAGCAGCATGTCGCGCGGATCGCGCAGCGCGATGATCAGGCGGCCCTCCGGCAGCTGCGGGCGCAACGCCCACAGCAAGGCGTTGTCCCACCACAGCAGCCAGTCGATCACCGCACCTTCGGGAACGCCGCGGGCCGGCAGCTGGCTGCGCCATTGTTCTACAAGCGCCTCGGCAGTGAGCTTGCCGGTCGAGAGGTCCTGCAGCGTGTGATAGCTCTGGAAGGCATCGTTGGGCGGGGTCGCACCAAACCGATCCCCGCGCACCACCGGGCTGGCGGCGGCCATGGCCGCGACCACGCGCTCCACGCCCGAGCCCGGGGCACCCCAGACGAAGATCGGTGCAACAGCGTTGCCTTCGGGCACCGGTGCCAGGTCCGGCCAGCTCAGCGGCGCCTTGGCCTGGGGCGGCAGCGGCAGACGCTGCGGTGCTTCGGCGGCGTGCAGTTCGACCCACGTCCGGATCGCCTCACGGTACTGGCCAGCACGGTCCTGGACCGAGCCCAGCCACGCGCGCAGCGATGGCTTGGCCGCGTCCGGCGCGCCATCGTGCAGCGCCTGCACGCGGGCGATGGCGGCCGGGGGATCCCGCTTGAGCAGGCCGTCGACCAGCCGCATTTCGCCACTGGCACGGCCCGGTTCGAGGGTCACGATCCGCTCGGCCACGGCTTCGGCCGCGTCGTCTTCATTGTTCATGTCGTGCAGGCGCAGGCGGGTTTCCAGCGCCGGCAGGTGCTCGGGCATGGCCTCCAGCCAACGCTCGCCCACGGCAACCGCTTCCGGCCCACCGACCGGCTCCACGGTCAGGCGCGCCATCCACAGGTCATGCACCTGGGGGTGATCGGCCAGGGTCGCATCCAGCGTTTCGCGGGCCTGCTGTTCGCGGCCCAGGCGTTGCCAGGCCATCAGCAGCAGTTGCAGGGTGTGGCGATCGGCAGGCCACTGCGCCAGCACCGGCAGCAGCTGCTCCAGCGCCTGCAGCGGTTGCCCGGCCTGCAGTTCCAGCTCGCCGGCCAGACGGCGCATCGCCGGGGTATCACCGGCCGGGGTGGCCAGCACGTGGCGCATCATCTCGGCGGCCACATCCACGTGGCCCTGGCGAAGCGCCAGCTGCACGATCAGGCCCTGCAGCGAGGTGACGCTCGGGTTCAACTCGAGCACGCGGCGGAACGCCTGCTCGGCGAAGGCGAGCATGTCCTTGCCCAGATAGGCAAAGCCGAGGGCGTACAACACCCGCGAATCACCCGGCAGGGCTTCGCTGGCGGCCGACAGCAGCGACAGCGCGCGATCCACCTCGCCCCGGCGCAGCGCGACCATGCCTGACAGTGCGGCCAGTTCCGGGTGGTCTTCGTCCACGCGCGTGGCCAGGCGGGTCAGCCGCTCGGCTTCGTCCACATCGTTGCGGGCCAGCGCCAGGTGCGCCTGCATCACATAGGCGGAGAGCTCATTGGGATTGAGTTCGGCGGTGCGGTCCAGCGCCGAACCGGCGGCGTCGAACTGGCGCAGGGCCAACAGCAGGCCAGCCTGCTGCAGGTGCAGATCGGCGTTCTCCGGGGCGAGCGTCAGTGCCTGCTGCAGGCTGGTCAGCGCGTCGTCGAACTGGCCCTGCTGCTGCAGCGACAGCGACAGCCAGCGGTGCGCCTGCGGCTGCTCCGGCTCGGCCGTGGTCCATTCGCGCGCCAGTTGCACGGCGTCGTCCACCGCATTGCGGCGCAGGGCTTGAAGAATCTGGTCTTGCATGACGGTCCGAACTCGAGGGTCAAACCCCGATTGTAGCGGGGCCGGCCCGCCAGAACGGCCGATCAGGCGGGCGTGTTCGCCTCGATCCCCAGCCGCTGGGCCACCCAGCGCTCGGAGAAGCCATCGCCGCGCCAGTTCTCCAGGAAGCCGCAATGGCCGCCCCACGGGGCGATTTCCAGGTGGGCATGGGCCGGCAGGCGCCAGCCGTTGAAGGTGGTGAACGGGATCACCGGGTCGTCCTGGGCCATCAGGATGTCGGCCGGCACCTGCAGCCCGGCCAACCGGTCGCCGGCGATCGAGTAGCCATCGAAGTACGCCTGCAGGGAGCCGAAATCGGTGTGGTGCTCGACCAGCCAGGCGGTCAGTGCGCGGATGTCCAGCTTGAGCACGCGGTCGTCCCAGTCGCTCAGCTCGGGGAACAGGTCGCGCTTGCGGCGCAGCGAACCGGCCCACTTGCGCCGGAAGTACCAGTCGTACATCGCCGGGCCGTTCTCGATGCTCTCCATCGTGATGGCCGGGTCCAGCACCGGGCAGACCGAGGCGACCCGGCGCAACGGTACCCCGGCCGACGGTGCACGCAGGGCCAGGCGCAGCACGAAGTTGCCGCCCAGCGAATAGCCGGCGGCGACCAGCGGCAGCTCGGGCCAGCGCCGGGCGATGTCGCCGGCCGCCTGCACCACTTCATCGATGCGGTTGGAGTGGAAGATGCCGGGGTTGAGGTGATGGGTGTTGCCATGGTCGCGGAAGTTCAACCGCACCACGTCATAGCCTTCTTCAAGCAGCCGCGCGGCGGTCATCCGCATGTAGCTGGATTCGGCGCTGCCTTCCCAGCCGTGCAGCAGCAGCGCCATGCCGATTGGCTGACGGCCCTGGATATAGCTGTGCCAGCCCTGCAGGCGCACGCCTTCGCCACCATCCAGGATCAGCTCGTTGGACAGCGCGCCGGTGGCCGCAAGCAACACCAGGCCGCGCTGCATGCGCATGCGGCTGGAGCTGAGCATCGACTGCAGATGCGGATTGCGCAGCCAACGCGGCGGTTGATAGTCGGCAGCGGTCAACATGGGCGCGAGCCTGCTCCCGGCTGCGACGCTGGCGCGTGAAGGAACAGCACCGGGTTACTCGGCGGACATGGCCGCCAGGATGCGCGCGCGCGAGGTTTCCGCGATGCGCCGACGGCCTTCCAGATCGTGAGTACCAATAGGCGCGAGGAAGTGCACCTCGGCCCGCCGCGCCGGCTCGCCCAGCAGCCGCAGGAAGTTGGCGAAGAAGCTCTCTTTCGGGCCGAACGCGACGATGGTCTGTGCGTCACCGCGCACGCCATAGCGCAGTGCCACCGGCTGGATCGGCACCTGGGTCTCGACTGCGGCCTGGAAGATGCGCGCGTGGAACGGGCCCACTTCGTGCCCACCGCGGGTACGCCCTTCCGGGAACACGCCAACGGCTTTGCCCTCGCGCAGGCGCACCACCATTTCCTGCATCACGCCCCCCAGCGATTCCGTGCTGCCACGCTGATGGAAGATCGTCTGCCCGCGGGCCGCCAGCCAACCGACCACCGGCCACCCGGCGATCTCCTGCTTGGCCACGAAGCCCATCATCCGCTGGCTGTGCAGCATCGAGATGTCGACCCAGCTGACGTGGTTGGCCACGAACAGCACCGCGCCCGGCAGCGGTGTGCCGATCCGGTGCAGGCGGAAGCCGAAGATCCACATCAGGCCGGCCGACCAGGCGTTGACCGCGGCATGCTCGAACGTACGCTCGCCCACACGCACACGCCCCCACGGCGGCAGCATGGCGATCAGCAGCATCGGCAGGAACAGCAACAGGTGGACCAGCAGCAGCGGTACGCGGTACAGGTAACGGCACACACGCGCCACGCCGCCACGTGAGGCCGGAGTGGGGGAATTCATCCGCGAACGATACCCGAGCGCCGCAGGCTCTGCCAGCGGAATCCGGACAATTCCATGACAGCGGCACGCCACTCGCCGCACGCGGTCAAGCCGGTGCCCCTGCACGGCACAGCCACCGGGGCGACATGCGCCGGCGCACTGTCATGGCCGGTGCAACACAGCGTCCATGCCATGCCGCCGATCAGCCCGGCCGGACCGCCGGAACAACCGCCAGCGTCAACCGCGAGGTGCAGACCAGCTTGCCGGCCTCATCTTCGATACGGATGTCCCAGACCTGGGTGCTGCGGCCGACGTGCACCGCACGCGCGGTACCGGTGACGGTGCCGGCGCGCACGGCGCGGATATGGTTGGCGTTGATCTCCAGCCCGACGCAGACCTGCGCGCTGGTATCCACACACAGGTTGCCGGCACTGCTGCCGAGCGTCTCGGCCAGCACCACCGACGCACCGCCATGCAGGATGCCGTACGGCTGGCGGGTACGTTCGTCGACCGGCATGGTCGCGCTGATCCAGTCCTCGCCCACCGCGGTGAACGTGATGCCCAGGTGCTCGATGAGTGTGTTGCGACCAAGGTCGTTGAGTGTCTCGAGGGACACCGCGTCGCGGAATACCTGGGGCATGCAGCTTCTCCGTGGAGGATTACAGAATCGGAACCAGCCCGGCGCCGAAGGCGGTCAGCATGCGCACCAGCAACCACTTCGGCCCGACATTCACCTCGGGGAAGTCACCGACGGCGACATAGCAGGTATGGAACGCCGGGTCCTGCCGCCGCAGCGGCTCGGGGCACGCCGGGCCCGGCTGGAATTCGTAATCGGTGGCGTAGCGCCATGGCCAGAAATCGAGCACGGGCAATGCTTCGGAGGCCTTGCCGACGCTGTAGTTCAATCCGGACAGCACCGGCGGCTTGGCACGCGGCGCCACCACCCAGGAGTTCTGCGGGTGGATGTCGCGCAGGATGCTCTGTGCCAGCGCCTCGGCGAACACCGGGTCATCGATGATCACCGCGCCTTCGGTGTTGTAGTTCTCGCTGCGCGGGTCGAAGTTGTGCGTGCCGATCACGCCGATGCGACGGTCCACCACCAGCGACTTGGCATGCAGCCCCATGCGGGCGCCCGTGCGGGTGACCGGCAACGGCTTGTTGACCGCCTTGGTACCGAGGAAGGACGGCCGGGTTTCAGCACGCAGCACGCGGCGCTCGACCACGCTGCCATCCATGCGCCGCCGCGCGGAGGGGCCCGGCGTGGGCTGGCGGGTGACCCGGGGAACAGCATCGGCATCACTGCCGGTATCACTGCTGCGACGGCTGTCGGCACTGCCACTGCTGCGCGCATTGCTGCCGGCCGCACTGCCGCCAAGCAGGCTGCTGCGCCGGCCCGGCGAAGACGATGCTTCGGTGCCCAGCGGCGCCGGCAGCAGGTTGCGGTAGTCCACCGGGGCATCCAGCGGGAACGGCTTGAACTCGTAGACGTTGAAGCCCAGCTCGCGCAGGTTGCGGCGTTTGTACTTGTAGGACAGCGCATAGACGATCGGGTTGTCGGTGGCGGCCAGGCTGTTGGTGGACACCACCACGCGCGGTGCATGCTCGCGCTTGCGCAGATCGCGGAACAGGCGCTGGGCCGGCTTGGACAGCACCAGGTACGGGGTCTGCAGCAGCACCTCGGTCTGTGCGCTGGCAATCAGCGAATCCAGCTGCGGCTCGGTCACGTGCTGGCCGTTGGCCGGTTGGCTGGCCCGTTCGCGGCGGTGCTTGCGCGGCAGATCCGCTACGTACTGCACCGAGGCCACCGGCAGGGCGGTATCGACGAAGGTGCGGCGAACGTAGTCGGGGTCGTTGGCCTCTTCGCTGACCCGTTCGAGTCGCTCCGGTCGCCGCACATCGGCCGGCGGCATGGCCGGGACACCCTGGCGCAGCAGCGTGCGCCCAACATCATTGAGGCGTTCGGCCGGCACGCTGCGCGGCGCGCGCCAGAACGCATCGAAGTTGGCGGCCATCTCGCGCACTTCCGGGCCGGCCACGATCACGTCGCGGTCGCGGAAGTTGTATTCGCTGTCCCAGTCGTAATAGTCGTCCTGGTAGTTGCGCCCGCCGACCACGCCGAGTGCATCGTCGACCACCAGCAGCTTGTTGTGCATGCGCTGGTTGAAGCGGCGGAAGCAGCACACCACGCTGGCCGCGTAGTCGAAGTAGTTCAGGCGCGCCTTGCCGAAGGTCGGGTTGTAGACCCGCAGCTCGAAGTTCGCATGGCTGCCGGACAGGGCCCCCAGGATTTCCAGATCGGAGATCGCCGAGAGCTGATCGATCAACAACCGGACCTTGACCCCGCGGCGCGCGGCCGCCTGCAGCTCGTCCAGCACCAGCCGGGCGCTGTCGTCCTTGTCGAAGATGTAGGTCTGCAGGTCGATGCTGCGCGTGGCACTGCGAATCAGGTTCAAACGCGCGACGAGGGCGACTTCGCCTTCGTCCAGGATGGTGGCGTAGTGGCGCGGCTGGCCGGCGTGGGATTCGGCGAACGCGCGGCCCCCGAGGGCGCGCAGCGGTGAATCCAGCGCGCAGCGGTCCGCCTGGGTGCAGTCAACCACGGTCGAGCGCGCCTGCACGGCGATGCCGGCCGCGCGGTCGCGCTCGGCGTTGGACAGCGAGGCACAGCCGCTGCCCAGCAACAGCGTTGCCAGCACCAACAGACGCAGCAATGGATTCACGGTTTCGGCGCCTCGCTCAGACGCGCACGCAATACAAAGGTCACTCGATCACTCAAGGCAAGCTGCCAGCTGTCCATTCCATACCGGCCACGTTGGACGGTACCGCGGCTGACGACGTCGCAATCATACCCGGCCCGGGCACACTCGGGCGCTTCCACCCGCAGGGTCTCCGGGTGGCTGACCCCGCGCAGGATCAGGCGGCCTTCAATGGCACCGCCCTTCTCCACCACCTCCGGCCAGTAGGGCAGCGAGTCGAACTCGACCACCGGATAGCGGGCCGAGTCGAAAAACTCCTCGCCCCGCATCCAGCCGGTGTAGCGGGGTTTGCCGGGAATCTCGACATAGCGGGTGAACATCCGCAGGTGCACCTGGTGGCGACCGTCGGAGAGCACCTCGATGTTGCCTTCGAAGCGGGGGAATACCCCCTCCATGCGTTGCCCCAGCCGGGTCCGGATCTCAAACCCGAAGCGCGACTTGGCCGTGTCGAAGGCCAGCGCATGGCTGGTCGGTGCCGGTACGGACGACGGCGGGGCGGCATGCACCGCCCCTGCCATCAGCAGTAGCCCGACCCACGCCGCGCGGACTGCCCACACGGGTTATGGCCACCAGAACGCGGTCAAGCTGGCGACACCCGGCTCGATGGCAGCATCACGGTCGAACGCCAGCACCGCGATCCCGCCCGGCGGCATGCCGCGGTAGTCGCTGCTGGTGCCTTCACTCATCAAGGCGACCAGCTGCTCCAGGCCGGGGTTGTGGCCGACCACCAGCAGGCGGTCGACATCACGACGGGCATCGATCAACCCCATCAGGGTGCCCGGGGTGGCATCGTAGACGGCATCTTCCAGCCGCTTCTCGACGAACCCGGTGATGCCCAGCACGGCTTCGAGGGTTTCGCGGGTCCGCCGCGACGGCGAGCACAACACGCAGTCGGGCAGCAGGTTGTTTTCCTTGAGCCAGCGGCCGGCGGCCTCGGCTTCGGCCAGACCGACCGGCGACAGCGGGCGGTCCAGATCGGCCTGGCCGGTGCTGGCGGCTTCGGCATGGGCGTGACGCAGCAGTATCAGTTCTCGCATGGGATCTCTCGTGTCAGGCGTTCTTCAGCCACTTCAACAGCGGCTCCCAGTCACTCTGGTGCTCGCGCACCTGGGCCGAGCGGTAGTCGAACAGACTCCGGCCCAGCCCGACCATCACCACATAGCTTTGGCTGTCGCGCAACTGTGCGACGACCTCGTACGGCCATTCGGCCAACATCTGTATCGCCTGCTGCGAGGTCTGCGTCCAGGGCTTGGTGCGGTTGAGCACCAGGCCGACCGGCAGGCGGCGGTTATGTACGCGGGGAACTTTGGACAGGCTGTTGAGGAAGCCGACGATGGCTTCGATGTCCAGCGCGGATGGCAGCACCGGCACCACGACGGCATCGGCCGCGTCCAGGAAATGGGGAATATCGTCGGCCATCGCACCGGCCGGGGCATCGATGATGACCTCGTCGGTGCCCTCGGGAACCAGTCGTTCCCAGCTCTTTTTGCGGTACACGTCGATCGGCAGCACGGCACTTTCCAGGACCGAGCGGCGTTGCGCCCAGCGGGTGCTGGAGCCTTGTGGATCGGCATCGGCCAGGACGGTCCGTTTGCCTGCCAATGCCGAATGCGCCGCCAGGTGGGTGGCGACGGTGGTCTTGCCCACCCCGCCCTTGGAACCGGCCACCAGGATCGTCTTCATGCAAGCCTCGCTTCCGGGAAACGTTCCGGCAGCCTACACCGGCGCCTGTGACGGAGATAGTCGCAGCGCTGAACCAGAACGGGCGGCCGCGGCTTTGCTATCGTGGATGGTTCCAATGGATTGACCGCCGGCATGAGCGAACTACAGGACCTGAGCGCGTTGATCCGCGCCAACACCCCGCTGATCATCATCGAGACCCAGGATGAAGGCCGCGTGGTGGAGCTGTTCCGGCAGACCCTGATGCATGTCTGGCGTGCCCTGCACCGCTGGTCGATCACCGAAGGCCTGCGCCGGATCGACATGGACCGCGAGGACGACCCGGTCGGTCCGCCCGATGCCAGCGCGGCCCTGCAGATGATCCGCCAGGCCGAGCAGCGCGGCATCTACCTGCTGCTCGATTTCCATCCGTACCTGGGCTATGCCAGCCACCAGCGCGCGCTGCGCGACCTGATCCAGCGGCGGCATTGCGAGGCCCACGTGCTGGTACTGATCGGGGCCAAGGTCGAGCTGCCGGCCGAGCTGGAAGCGCTGGCCACCCGCTTCAACCCGCGCCTGCCCGACCTCAATGCCCTGTTGAAGATGCTGCGCGAGGAAGCCGAAGCCTATGCCCGCGAGAACGGCGGGCGGCGCGTGGAAGTGGACAACGAGGCCGTGCAGAAGATCCTGCACAACCTGCGCGGGCTGAGCCTGGTCGACGCGCGGCGGATCGCCCGGCAGCTGATCTTCGCCGATGGCGCCCTCAGCCAGGATGACCTGCCGCAGCTGGCCCGGCTCAAGTTCGAGCTGCTCAACCGCGCCGGGCACCTGCACTTCGAGTACGACACCACGCGGTTTGCCGATGTGGCCGGCGCCAATCGGCTCAAGCGCTGGGTCAACCAGCGTCGCCCGGTGTTCCTGGGCGGTGCCGGCCCGGCCGGCCTGGACCCGCCCAAGGGCATGCTGCTGCTCGGCGTGCAGGGCTGCGGCAAATCGATGCTGGCCAAGGCGACCGCCGCCGGGTTTGGCGTACCGCTGCTGCGGCTGGATTTCGGCAGCCTGTACGACAAGTACCACGGTGAGACCGAGAAGAACCTGCGCGACGCACTCGCCTCTGCCGAGCAGCTGGCGCCCTGCGTGCTGTGGATCGACGAGATCGAAAAAGGCCTGGCCAGTGGCGGCGAAGACGGCGGTGTGTCGCGCCGCGTGCTCGGCCACCTGTTGACCTGGCTGGCCGAGCGCAAGAGCACCGTGTTCATCGTTGCCACCGCCAACCAGGTGCATGAACTGCCGGCCGAGCTGCTGCGCAAGGGCCGCTTCGACGAGATCTTCTTCGTGGATCTGCCCGATGCCAACACCCGGGTGGAGCTGCTGCGGCTGCACCTGGGCAAGCGTCAGCTCAACGCCGACGACTTCGCGCTGCCCGCCCTGGCGGCGGCAGCGGACGGCTTCTCGGGCGCGGAGATCGAACAGGCCGTGGTATCGGGCCTGTATGCCGCGCATGCCGAGTCACGCGTGCTGGATACCGAGCTGTTGATGCAGGAAGTCCGCGGCAGCCGGCCGTTGTCGGTGCTGATGGCAGAACAGGTCACCGCGCTGCGCGAGTGGGCGCGCGGGCGCACCGTCAGCGCGGACGAATGATCCGCGCGCGTCATCCCGCCAGGCGGTGCAACACCCACACCCACGCCGGCAGCGTCACCAGCGACAGCAGGATGCCGTAGCCAACCAGCGCGGCCGCCAGGCGCGGGGCGAGGCGATGTGACATCGCCAGCGCGGCGGCGGTGATCATGGTCGGCATCGCCGACTCCAGCACATTGGCCTGCAGCATCGCGCCCTGCAACCCGAACGCCCAAGAGATGGGCAGCGCCAGCGCCGGCATCACCAGCAGCTTCAGCAGCAACCCGATGCCCAGCGGCTTGAGCTCGTCCAGTGGCAGGCGCAGCTGGATGGAAAAACCGACTGCCAGCATCACCAGCGGCAGCATCGCATCGGCGAGCTGCTTCAGCCCGGTGCCGATCCAGCCCGGCGGCTGCTCAGGCATCAGGGTCAGCGCGAACAGCAACGCCCACAACGGCGGGAACTTCGCGATCCGCAGCAGGATCTGCGCGGCGGTCGGCGGGGTGTCGCCGCTGTAGCGCGCGATCACATACAGGCCGAACGTGGACAGCAGCACGAAGGTGCCGAACTGGTCGTAGACCACCGCATAGGGCAGCGCATGATCACCGATCAGCGCGCGCACCATCGGGTAACCGATGAAACTGGAATTGGCCAGCGCCACGCAGATCAGCAGCACCGCATGCACATCGCGGGCGAAGCCGAAGGCGCGCGTGGCCAGGCTCACTGCCGCGAGTGTGCACAGCATCAACAGCCACGGCGTGGCGACCAGCCCGATCAGGCTGGTATCCAGATGCAGGCGGGGGACGTAGATCAGCACCGCCGCGGGCAGGCAGACGTACAGCACGATGCGGTTCAGCACATCGGCGGTGTTCTCCGGCAGCGCGCGCAGGCGCGAGAAGACCATGCCCAGGCCGAGCATGGTCAGGATCAGCGCGAATGCATCGAAGGCCATCGCGACAGCCTAGCCCACTCGGCCGCCACCGCCGCCCCGACGATGGTCGAAGCGTGATCCTCCCACGGTATGCGCCGGGCCTGCCCGCTTGCCCGGGCAGGCCCGCGCGATCACGGCCAGGCCGGCGGCTTTTCCGCCCATGCCTGCTGGATCTCGGCGAGCGTGGCGCGTTCGCTGTCGCGCCAGCCCGGCAACAGGGCGGCGTAGCGATCCGTTCCGCTCCATTGTTGCGGCTCGGTGCGCACCGCAGCGGCATACCACTGCACCGCATCGCTCTTGCGGCCCAGGGTCCACAGGGCCAGCGCGAAGGTGGGCGGTACCCATGACGGGTTGCCACGCAGGCCCGCCTGGGCGGCCGACCAGTGCGCCAGCGCCGCCTCGGGCTCGCCCAGCCGGAACAGATCCCAGCCATAGTTCCAGCGGACCGAACGGCCCTGCACCGAGGTGGCCGTCGCCGCCGTCGTCGCCTGCTCGTACAGGCTTCGCCCCAGTTCCGGCCGCCCCTGCGCGATCGCCACACCGGCCAACTGCACGGTCGCCTCCAGCGATTTGCGGCCGCGCTCGCGGTGTTTCATCAATTGGTCGACGAGATCCCCACCCTCGCCCTGCACCACCACCATCGGGGTGGCGGCCACGTCGTTGTCGAAGTAGAACTCCTGCACCGCCGGCAGCGATTGCGCCGACGCGTTGAACACACAGGCCCCTACGGCCAGCGCCAGGCTGGCCAGCATCTGTCTTGCAACTGCCATGCAAACTCCCCCAGGTTGTCACAACAACCTCCCCTCCTGATCCTAACCGCAGCGCGCGCCCGGAACCAAGCGCCGCCGACCAACGGTCGGATCTAGCGGGTGCGCCGCCAGACCCGCAGCCGGTTGTTGGCCGGCATCGCGGCATCCTCGATCAGCACCAGGCCCACTCCGGCCGCCAGCGCATCCACCGCCTCGGCATCGCGGATGCCCGAGGCCGGATCGCGCGCCTTCAGCCAGCCATCGAACTGGCGATTGCTCTCGCTGCTGAAGGTCCCCTGCTCGTTGAAGGGGCCGTAGACACACAGCAGCGCATCATCGGCCATGACTGTCGGCAACCCGGCGAACAGGGCCTGGACGTGCGCCCAGCTCATGATGTGCAGCGTGTTGGCACTGAACACCGCATCGAACGCCAGCGGCGCGGCGGGCAGCGGCCCCAGCCCCGGCACCGGCGACAGTACCGCCTGCAAGGGCCACGGTGCCGGTGTGTTGGGCAGGCCGGCGGCCTGCAGCCGCTCGGCGATCCCGGGCAGATGATCCGGATGGTCGCTCGCCTGCCAGTGCAGATGCGGTAGTGCACCTGCGAAGTGCTCCGCGTGCTGGCCGGTACCGCTGCCGATCTCCAGCACCCGCTGGCGCGTGGCAAGGTGGCGCTGCAGTACCGCCAGGATGGGCGCGCGATTGCGCTCACAGGCCTCGGACCAGCGCATCTTACTCATGGGAATGTCACATCGGCAGGGAATCGATGTCCATCCAACCATGACCGCAGTCACTTGTGCCACCCTGTCATGGCGTTGAAAGTCGAAGGCTTGTCCAACGCCGCCGGCCCTCGTGCCGTCGGCCGTCCTTGGGGGATGTGAGCTGTGCAACGTCGTGAGTTCCTAGCGCTGTCTGGAATGGGCCTGGCTGGCCTGGTACTGCCGCACGGTCGGCTGATCGCCGCCGAGCAACTGCTCGAACCGGGCGATGTGGGCCGCCAGAAGGCGCTGGCCGAGGCTGCGCTCGCCGCCGCCAAGCGCGCCGGTGCCAGTTACTGCGACGTGCGCATCGGCCGCTACCTCAACCAGGCGGTGATCACCCGCGAGGCCAACGTCCAGAACGTCACCAACAGCGAATCCTCGGGCATCGGCATCCGGGTGATCGTCAACGGCGCCTGGGGCTTTGCCGCAACCCATCTGCAGACGCCGGCCGCGGTGCTGGCCACCGTCGAACAGGCCGCGGCAATCGCCCGCGCCAACGCCGGCATCCAGACCCGTCCCGTGCAGCTGGCCCCGGTCACCGGGGTGGGCGATGTGAGCTGGAAGACCCCGATCCGCAAGAACGCGATGGCGGTGCCGATCAAGGACAAGGTCGACATGCTGCTGTCGCTGAACGCAGCCGCGCTCAATGCCGGCGCCGACTTCATCAACTCCACGCTGTTCCTGGTCAACGAGCAGAAGTTCTTCGCCTCCAGCGATGGTTCCTTCATCGACCAGGACGTGCACCGCATCTGGCTGCCCTTCACCGCCACCGCGATCGACAAGGCCAGCGGCAAGTTCCGCACCCGCGCCGGGCTGTCCTCGCCGATGGGCATGGGCTACGAGTTCCTGGATGGCGAGGCGCGCGGCAAGATCGCGCTGCCCGGCGGGGTGGTCGCCTACCGTGACTCCTACGATCCGGTGGAGGACGCGATCGCCGCGGCCCGCCAGGCGCGGGAGAAGCTCAAGGCGCCGTCGGTCAAGCCGGGCAAGTACGACCTGGTGCTGGACCCGTCCAACCTGTTCCTCACGATCCACGAGAACGTCGGCCACCCGCTGGAGCTGGACCGCGTGCTCGGTTACGAGGCCAACTACGCCGGCACCAGTTTCGCCACGCTGGACAAGCGCGATGCGGGCTTCCGCTGGGGCAGCGACATCGTCAACTTCTTCGCCGACAAGACCGCCCCGGGCAGCCTGGGCGCGGTGGGCTACGACGATGAAGGCGTGAAGACCAAGCGCTGGGACCTGGTCAAGGACGGCATCCTGGTCAACTACCAGGCCACCCGCGACGAGGTGCATATCCTTGGCGAGAAGGAGAGCCACGGCTGCAGCTACGCCGATTCGTGGTCCAGCGTGCAGTTCCAGCGCATGGCCAACGTGTCGCTGGCGCCGGGCAGGACCCCGCTGAGCGTGGCCGACATGATCAAGAACGTGGAGAACGGCATCTACATCCACGGCCGTGGCTCCTACTCGATCGACCAGCAGCGCTTCAACGCGCAGTTCGGCGGCCAGCTGTACTACCAGATCAAGAACGGTGAGATCACCGGCATGGTCGAGGACGCCGCCTACCAGATCCGCACGCCGGAGTTCTGGAATGCCTGCAGCGCAATCTGCGACGAGCGCGACTTCCGCTTCGGCGGTTCGTTCTTCGATGGCAAGGGCCAGCCGGGCCAGGTCTCGGCGGTCTCGCACGGCTCGTCGACCACGCGCTTCGATGGCATCAACATCATCAACACCGCGCGCAGCCTGGGATGAGCCTGTCCCTGCTCCGTGCCGAATGTCACTACCGCGGCGCCCGCATGGCCGCAAGAATCGGCTGTGCCGCCGCGGCGGTCGCCCTGATGTCGCTGTTTCCCTGCCACCCCCACACCGACGTGGAGAGCTGCCTTGCAAAGACGTGACTTTCTCGCCCTGACCGGGCTTACCGCTGGCGGACTGATCGTGCCGTCGTTCTTCGGCAAGGTCATTGCCGCCGAACAACTGCAGAGCGCACTCGATCCGGCGCTCAAGAAGCGCTTGGCCGATGCCGCCCTGGCCGCCGCGCGCCAGGCCGGCGCGACCTAC
Source organism: Stenotrophomonas rhizophila (assembly GCF_003751305.1). Lineage (GTDB taxonomy): Bacteria > Pseudomonadota > Gammaproteobacteria > Xanthomonadales > Xanthomonadaceae > Stenotrophomonas > Stenotrophomonas rhizophila_B. Next base: position 178,228 of record NZ_RJKV01000003.1, on the reverse strand, counting down.
TGCGACGTGCGTATCGGCCGCTACCTGCGCCAGTACGTGATCACCCGCGAGGACAAGGTCCAGAACGTGGTGAACACCGAATCGACCGGTGTGGGCATCCGCGTGATCGTCAACGGCGCCTGGGGCTTTGCCGCCACCAACCAGCTCGGCACCACCGATGTGGCGCGTGCCGCGCAGCAGGCCGCCGCGATCGCCAAGGCCAACGCCGGCGTGCAGACCGCCCCGGTGCAGCTGGCCGCCGCACCCGGCGTGGGTGAGGTGTCCTGGCGCACGCCGATCCGCAAGAACGCGATGGACGTGCCGATCAAGGAGAAGGTCGAGCTGCTGCTGGACGTCAATGCAGGTGCGATGGGCGCCGGCGCCAGCTTCGTCAACTCGATGCTGTTCCTGGTCAACGAGCAGAAGTACTTCGCCTCCACCGACGGCTCCTACATCGACCAGGACGTGCACCGCATCTGGGCACCGATGACGGTCACCGCGATCGACAAGAGCACCGGCAAGTTCCGCACCCGCTCGGGGCTGTCCTCGCCGATGGGCCTGGGCTACGAGTACCTTGATGGCGTCGGCACCGGCAAGGCGGTCTCGCCCAACGGCGTGGTCAACTACCGCAACTCCTACGACATGAAGGCCGATGCGATCGCCGCGGCCAAGCAGGCGCAGGAAAAGCTCAAGGCACCGTCGGTGAAGCCAGGCAAGTACGACCTGATCCTGGATCCGTCGCACACCTGGCTGACCATCCACGAGTCGGTCGGCCACCCGCTGGAACTGGACCGCGTGCTCGGCTACGAAGCCAACTACGCCGGCACCAGCTTCGCCACGCTGGACAAGCGCGAGCAGCATTTCCAGTACGGCAGCGACAAGGTCAACATCTTCGCCGACAAGACCCAGCCGGGCAGCCTCGGTGCGGTCGGCTACGACGATGAAGGCGTCAAGACCAAGCGCTGGGACCTGATCAGCGAAGGCAAGCTGGTGGATTACCAGACCATCCGCGACCAGGCCCATATCCTGGGCAAGACCGAGTCCGACGGCTGCTGCTATGCCGATTCCTGGTCCAGCGTGCAGTTCCAGCGCATGGCCAATGTCTCGATGGCGCCGGGCAAGACCAAGCTGAGCGTGGCCGACATGGTCAAGGACGTCGAGAACGGCATCTACATCATCGGCGACGGTTCGTTCTCCATCGATCAGCAGCGCTACAACGCGCAGTTCGGTGGCCAGCTGTTCTATGAGATCAAGAACGGCCAGATCACCCGCATGCTCGAGGACGTGGCCTACCAGATCCGCACGCCGGAGTTCTGGAACGCCTGCACTGCCGTGGCCGATGAAAGCGACTACCGCCTGGGCGGTTCGTTCTTCGATGGCAAGGGCCAGCCCGGCCAGGTCTCGGCGGTCTCGCACGGTTCGTCCACCGCGCGCTTCAACGGCATCAACGTCATCAACACCGCGCGCAGCCTCGGCTGACCGGTCAGGAGCCCCAATCCATGAGTATCTTCACCGAAGCCCAGGCCAAGGCCATCCTCGACAAGGTCATCGCGCTCTCCAAGGCCGATGAGTGCACCGCCGTGCTGGCCGGCTCGATCGACGGCAACATCCGTTTCGCACTGAACAACGTCTCCACCAGCGGGATCGTCGACAACACCGAACTGGCCGTGACGGTCGCCTTCGGCAAGCGCGTCGGCACCGCCTCGATCAACGAGTTCGACGACGCCGCGCTGGAACGCGTGGTGCGCCGTGCCGAAGATCTGGCCCGCCTGGCCCCGGAGAACCCGGAGTTCCTGCCGGCGATCGGCAAGCAGACCTACCGGTCCAGCCCGACCTTCAGCGAATCCACCGCGGCCATCGACCCGGCCTTCCGCGCCAAGGTTGCCGCCGATTCGATCGCGCCGTGCCGTGGCAACGGCCTGATCGCCGCCGGCTTCCTGGAAGACGGCCAGAGCTTCCAGGCCACCGCCAACAGCAACGGCAACTTCGGTTACCAGCGCGGCACCAACTTCGATTACACCTGCACCGTGCGCACCGAAGACGGCCGCGGCTCGGGCTGGGTCGGCCGCAACCTCAAGGATGCTGCCGATTTCAAGGCCGACCAGGACATCCGCATCGCCATGCGCAAGGCCACCGAATCGGCCGAAGCCAAGGCGTTGGAGCCGGGCAAGTACACGGTGATACTGGAGCCGGCGGCCGCGGCCGGCCTGATCAGCTTCATGATGAACTTCTTCGATGCGCGCTCGGCCGATGAAGGCCGCAGCTTCCTCTCCAGGAAGGGCGGCGGCAACAAGCTCGGCGAACAGGTCTACGACCCGCGCGTGAACATGGTGGCCGACCCGTGGCACCCGGACGCGGCCGTGCTGCCGTGGGACAACGAAGGTCAGCCACGCGAGAAGCTGGACATCATCAAGGATGGCAAGATCGCCAACCTCAACTACTCGCGTTTCTGGGCGCAGAAGCAGGGCAAGACCGCCAACGCGCGGCCGGGCAACCTGCTGATGGCCGGTGGCGACAAGAGCACCGCCGAGCTGGTCCGTGGCACCCAGAAGGGCATCCTGGTCACGCGTACCTGGTACATCCGCATGGTCGATCCGCAGACCGTGCTGCTGACCGGCCTGACCCGCGATGGCACCTTCTACATCGAGAACGGCCAGATCAAGCACCCGGTGAAGAACTTCCGCTTCAACGAGTCGCCGGTGATCATGCTCAACAACATCGAAGAACTGGGCAAGCCGGTGCGTGTGGCCGGTGACGAGTCCAGCCTGGTGATGATGATCCCGCCGATGAAGCTGCGCGATTTCACCTTCACCTCGTTGTCCGACGCGGTCTGATGAACGGTCGTGACGGCCACTGGCCGTCTCTTCGTCTGACCGGTGACACCCGGGAACGTGCGTGGCGATGAACCGCGCACAGTTCCTGCGCCTGATGCTGGGCAGTGCCGCGTTCGCGGCATTGCCCGCGCCGGCACGCGCCCAGGCCGGGCGTTATGACTTCTGGTTTACCCGCCTCAAGTACGACTCCGGGGACTGGGACGTGGATGCGCGCATGCCATCCAACGTGATCACCTCGCTGATCGATTACACCTCCCTGCGCGTGGACCCGACCGAACATGTGATCGCACTGTCCGATCCGCGCATGCTGGAGGCGCCGTTCTGCTACCTGGCCGGGCACAAGCTGGTCGAGTTCAACGCGGCCGAGCGGCAGAACTTCGTGCGCTATGTGCGCAATGGCGGCTTCGTGTTCGTCGATGACTGCAACCACGACATCGACGGCCTGTTCGCGACCTCCTTCGAAGCGCAGATGGCCAAACTGTTCGGGCCCAAGGCACTGACCAAGCTGCCCAACAACCACGCGCTGTACCGCAGTTTCTTCCGCTTTCCCGAGGGCCCGCCGGCCACCGGGTTCGAGCTCAATGGCTGGGGCGATGATCTGGTCCACGATTACCTCAAGGGCATCCAGATCGATGGCCGCCTCGGCGTGCTCTACAGCAACAAGGATTACGGGTGCGAGTGGGACTACGACTGGCGCAACAAGCGCTTCCTGGCCGAAGACAACACCCGTTTCGCGGTCAACATCGTGATGTATGCGTTGAACAGTTAGGTTCCTTCCTGCATTTTCAGCCACGCATGGCGTGGCTCTACACCGATTTTCTGCGAGTGCCTTATGACGACCGACCGCCTTGATGCCCTTCTTCCCAAACTGCAGCAGCTGCGCGGCGCGCTGGCCCAGGCCGTGGTCGGCCAGCACGCGGTGGTCGAGCAGCTGCTGATCGGCCTGCTGGCCGGCGGCCACTGCCTGCTCGAAGGCGCGCCCGGGCTGGGCAAGACCCTGCTGGTGCGCTCGCTCGGACAGGCGCTGGAGCTGCAGTTCCGGCGTGTGCAGTTCACCCCCGATCTGATGCCCAGCGACATCCTCGGCACCGAGCTGCTGGAAGAGGACCACGGCACCGGCCACCGTCACTTCCGCTTCCAGAAAGGCCCGATCTTCACCCACCTGCTGCTGGCCGACGAACTCAACCGCACCCCGCCCAAGACCCAGGCCGCGCTGCTGGAGGCAATGCAGGAGCGCACCGTCAGCTACGCCGGCACCACCTATACGCTGCCCGCACCGTTCTTCGTGCTGGCCACGCAGAACCCGATCGAGCAGGCGGGCACCTACCCGCTGCCCGAAGCGCAGCTCGACCGCTTCCTGCTGCACGTACGGGTGGACTACCCCACCGAGCAGGAAGAGCGCGACATCCTGCTGCAGACCACCGGCAACGCCAGTGGCAGCGTGCCCAAGGTGATGGACGCCGACGAGGTACTGGCGCTGCAGGCCGCGGTGCGCCAGGTTCACATCAGCGAAGACGTCCTCACCTGGATCACGCGCCTGGTGCGTGCCAGCCGCCCTGGCAGCGATGCGCCGGCCGCGGTGAACCAGTGGATCAAGTGGGGCGCCGGCCCGCGCGCCGGGCAGTCGCTGGTACTGGCGGCCAAGGCGCGCGCGCTGTTGCAGGGCCGTTTCGCCGCCACGCGCGAGGATGTGCAGGCACTGGCGGCACCGGTGATGCGTCACCGGCTGCTGCTGTCGTTTGCCGCCGAAGCCGAGCAGAAGAGCGCTGACGATGTGGTCGCCGCGCTGCTGCAGGCCGTGCCGTTCCCGGGGTGATCCACACGCCGTGAGCCGCAACGCACCGATCGCGATCCCCGCCGATGTCCGCAGCCGCCTCAAGGTGCTGCGGCTGCTGCCACGTCGTGCGCGCGGTGCGCACGGGATCGGCCAGCACGCCAGCCGCAGCCGTGGCGCCGGGCTGGAATTCGCGCAGTACCGTGCCTACGAACCCGGTGATGAGCTGCGCCAGATCGACTGGAAGCTCTACGCGCGCTCGGACCGGTTCTTCGTGCGCGAATCCGAGCGCGAGAGCCCGATCACGGCGTGGGTGCTGATCGATGCGACCGCCTCGGCGGGCCAGCGCGACCGTGCGCGACCGGACTGGTCGCGGCTGGACCACGCCTGCGCCACCGCCGCCTGTCTGGTGGAATTGGCCCTGCAGCAGGGCGACCGCTTCGGCGTGATCGCCATCAGCGGCGAGGGCGTGCAATTGGTCCCCGCTGGGCACGGCCCGCGCCATCGCGACCGCGTGCACCTGCTGCTACGCCAGCTGCAGGCCAGTGGCACGTGGCCGCCGGTCACTTCGCTGGCCCCAGTCTGGGAGCGCGTGCAGGCCGGCGACCTGCTGGTCGCACTGGGCGACGGTTTTGACGAGGCCGGCATCGTGCTGCTGGAACGGCTGGCAGCCGCCCGCCGCGAGGTGCTGCACCTGCAGCTGCTGACCGCCGAAGAGCGCGATTTCCCGTTCACCGACGGCCACCGCTTCCGCGATCCGGAGACCGGTGAAGAACTCCTGGGCGATGGCCGTGCGATCCGTGCCGAATACCTGGCCCGTTTCGATACCGCGCAGCGTGCGTTGCAGGCGCGACTGCAGAGCAGCGGCATCGTGCATGCGACCAGCTATCTCGACCAGCCGCTGGATCAGCCATTGCGGGTGCTGCTTGGTGCGGGAGGCGGCGCGTGAGCCTGCTGTTCCCGCTCGGCCTGCTCGCACTGGCGGCCTGGCTGGTGCCGCTGTTGATCCACCTGGCGCGGCGCCACCAATATGCGCCGCTGGATTTCGCTGCGCTGCAGTGGTTGCGTGCACGGATCCGGCCGCGCCAGCGCGTGCGTTTCGACGAATGGCCGCTGCTGCTGGTACGGCTGCTGCTGCTCGCCGCGCTGGCCTTGCTGCTGGCGCGCCCGGTGCTGCGCGGGGGCGCGGCCGACACGCATGCGGTCACCGTGGTCGCCCCCGGTCTGGATGGCACCGCCCTGCGTGGTCAGGACACCAAGGGCGACTGGCGCTGGCTTTCACCAGGCTTCCCCACGCTGGCCGACGCCGCCCCGCCGTTCCCGCAACCCTTGGCCAGCCTGCTGCGTGAGCTGGACCAGCGCCTGCCGGCCGGCTCCCCGCTGACGGTGTACGTGCCCGACCCGATGTCCGGTCTGGATGGAGAGCGCCCGCGATTGTCGCGCCCCGTGACCTGGCGGCCGGTGCCCATGGCGCCTCCCGCCACACGCGTCGCCGCCGTGCCCCTGCTGCAGATCGGTGGCGGCATCGCCGAGCGCGAGCAGCGCGTACTGGCGGCGATCCAGCGCGCGTGGTCGAACCAACCCCTGTCACCCGCGCGCGCAGCGACCACCGCCCCGGATGATGGGCAGCTCGGCGTGTGGCTCGCCGCCGAGCCGTTGCCGACCGTCTGGCAGGCATGGGTGCAACAGGGCGGCAGCGTGCTGGTCGCATCGGATCCGGCGGGGACCGGTTGGATGCCGGTCCTGCGCGATGCGCAGGGTGCGTCCGTGCTGGAGTACCGCCCGGAAGGGCGCGGTCGTCTGCTGCGCTTCACCGCAGCGCTGTCGCCGCCGGAACTGCCGGCATTGCGCGATCCCGACCTCCCGCGCCAGTTGCTGGGGGTGATCGCGGCGCCGGCCGCCCCCACCCTCGCCCCTGCGGCCACACAGCTGCCGTTGCGTGGCGCCTCCGCACCGCTCCCGGCACCGCGTGAGCTGGCCCCCTGGCTGCTGGCGCTGATCGTGCTGCTGTTCGCGGTGGAGCGCGCGATGGCGACGTCGCCGCGCCGCGGAGCAGGCGCATGAGTCCCACCCTCCAGCGCGGCTGGCAACGTGCACGCCGGCGGCAGTGGTGGATCACCACCGCGCTTGGCGTACCGCTCGCGTTGGCGCTCAGTGCGGTGGCGTGGCGGATCGCAGGGTTCAACGCCTTCACCGTGGTCCTGCTGATGGCATTGCTGATCAGCGTCGGGTTGGCGACCTGGCGCGCACGCCGGCTGGATCGCCAGTGGCTCATTCGGCGCCTGGATGAGCACCCGGTCGCGCAGGACAGTGCCGATCTGCTGTTTGCCGCACCGCAGGCGTTGAATCCGCTGCAGCAACGCCAGCGCGCGCATGTCGACGCGGCACTGCAGTCGCGCCTGCCCGAGTTGCGCCCCCACTGGCCCGGCCGCTGGGTGCTGGCGTCGGCGTTGATGTCGGTGGTGGTGATGGCACTGGCCTTCGGCTGGCCGCGCGGCCAGAACGCGGCGCCGCTGTTCCCCGGGATTGCAGCACCGCCCGCCACACCGGCGCAGCCGCCGCAGCTGCGCTCGACGCGGCTGGAGATCACCGCCCCGGCCTACACCGGCCAGGCCGCGCGCGTGCAGAACGCGCTGGACGGCAAGGTGGCACAGGACAGCCGTCTGCGCTGGTCGCTGCGCTTCACCGCGCAGCCGCAGACGGCTGCTCTGCAGTTCCACGATGGCCAGCGCATCGCCTTGCAACGCGATGGCGACCAGTGGACCGCGCAGTGGACCGCAACACGTCCGGCGCTGTACCGCGTGGTCACCGAACCCACCCTGCGCGACACCCGTCTGTACCGGCTCGATGTGGTGCCCGATCGCCCCCCGGTGGTGCGTGTGATCGCACCGGACCGCAGCCTCGTGCTGGGCACGCCCGGCCAGCGCCAATGGCCGCTCCAGTTCGAGTCCACCGATGACTACGGTGTGGTCGCCACCGCACAGTTGAAGGTCACCCTGGCCCAGGGCAGCGGTGAGAACATCACCTTCCGCGAACAGACCTTCAGCTTGGCCGGCACCGGCCCGGCAACGCAGCGGCGCTTTGCCCGCACGCTGGATCTCGCCGCGCTGGGCGCCACCGAAGGCAACGACGTGATCGCACAGTTGACCGTACGGGATACCCACACGCCCACCGCACAGAGCGCCCAGAGCAGCAGCGTGATCCTGCGCCTGCCCAGTGCCGCGGAAATCCAGGGCACCGACATGGAGGGCATGGTCAAGAAAACCCTGCCGGCGTACTTCCGCAGCCAGCGCCAGATCATCATCGACGCCGAAGCGCTGATCAAACTGCGCGGCAAGCTGCCGGCCGAGGAATTCGTCAAACGCGCCGATGCGATCGGCGTGGACCAGCGCATCCTGCGCCTGCGCTATGGCCAGTTCCTTGGCGAGGAAAGCGAAGGCGGGGCCAAGCCGCCGCCGACCAGCGATACCCTGCCCACCAGTGATGTCCCGGCCAGCACGCACGACGATCATGATCACGATGGCGAGCCTGCGCAGGCCCAGGCCGGTCACGACGATCACGACCATGGGGCGCCGACCGACGGCACAGCCATTGTGTTCGGCAGCGCCACGGATGTGCTGTCCGAGTATGGCCATACCCATGATCACGCCGAGGCCGCCACCCTGCTGGATCCCAAGACGCGCGCCACGCTGAAGGCGGCGCTCGATCAGATGTGGTCGTCGGAGGGCGAACTGCGCCAGGGCCAGCCCGAGCGTGCCCTGCCCTACGCCTACAAGGCACTGGGCTTCATCAAGGAAGTGCAGCAGGCCGAGCGCATCTACCTGGCACGGGTCGGCCCGGAGCTGCCGCCGATCGATGAGAGCCGGCGCATGACCGGCGATCGCGCCGAGCTGGCCAGCCGCACATTGCCGCTGCGGGCACTGGACGCTCCGGACCAGGCGATCGTGGAGGTCTGGCAGCAGCTCGCCGATCCGGCCAGCGCGCCCGATCTGGACGCACTGACCCAGTGGCTGCGGCGCAATGAAGCGCGCCTGCCGGACCCGCTGAGCCTGGCTGCCGCCATCGAGGAGCTCCGCATCGCACCGGACTGCACCGACTGCCATCAGGCCCTGCGCGCGCAGCTGTGGCGTGCCCTGCTGCGGCCGTTGCCGCAGGTCCCTCGTCGCATCGCGCCCGATGCCATGGGTCAGCGCTACCTGGATGCACTGGAGGCCACGCCATGAGCGAACCGCGCTGGATCCTGATCGCTCTGCTTGCCGTGCTGCTGCTGAGCAGCGCGCGTCTGTGCTGGCAGCAGTGGCGTGGACCGGCGCGCACGCACGGCGCGTTCGCCAGCCTGCTGCTGTTGCAGGCGGCGGTGACGACGCTGCTCTACCTGACGCTGGTGCCACCAATGCAGCGCGCCGCCGGGGGTCAACTCACCGTACTGACGGCGGCGGCCGATCAGGTGCGCTGGCCGGCCGAGCCGGGTGAGACCCTGATCGCACTGCCGGAGGCGCCGAACGCCACCGACGCCGACCGCGCTCCCGATCTCGCCACTGCGCTGCGACAGCATCCGGGCAGCACCTCGCTTCGGCTGATCGGTGATGGTTTGCCCGCGCGTGATCGCGACACCGCGCTGCCGGATGACGTCCGCGTTGCGTCGCCTGCCCCACCGCAGGGCTGGATCGCGTTGCAGCCGCCACCGGTCACGGCGCCCGGTGCGGTGTTTACCGTCACCGCGCGTGCCCAGGGGGTCCCGGATGCACGTGCCGAGTTGCTGGATCCGGCGGGTGTGGTGGTTGACCGTGCCACGCCCGGCGAGGATGGCAACGTGCAGCTCGGCGGTGTGGCGCGCGTCCCCGGGCAGAGCACGTTCCGCCTGCGGCTGCTGGATGGCGGGCAGCATGTGGTCGACACACTACCCGTGCCGGTGGACACCGCCGCTGCGACGGCCCCGCGCCTGTTGATCGTCGCCGGCGCGCCGGGCCCGGAACTGAAGTACCTGCGCCGCTGGGCCACCGATGCCGGGCTGCGGGTACAGGCGCAGGCCAACGCGGGCGGTGGCGTATCACTCGGCGATGCACCGATCGCGCTCACCGCTGCCACCTTGGCACAGACCGATGTCGTGGTACTGGATGAGCGCAGTCTGGCCGGGCTGTCGGCCGCGCAACGCAGCGCGCTGCAGCAGGCGATCCGCGGCGGGCTGGGCGTGCTCGTCCGCACCAGCGGCCCGCTCGGCGATGGCGCCCGCCAGGTGCTGCGCAGCTGGGGACTCTCCGTCACCGGCGGCAACCAGGCCGCGCCCCTGTCACTGACGGCCGATGCCGACGCCGCGTTGCTGCAGGCACGTCGTGGCCCACAACGACCCGCATCGGACACCACCGCCTACATCGAGGACGCCGACACCGCCTCGCACCAGGCTGCGCTGCCGGTGTTGGAGCAGCTGCGCCTCAAGGCCACCGATGCCACCGCCCTGCTGCACGATGACAAGGGCGCTGCCGTCGGCGGCTATCGTCCGCTCGGACGCGGCCGCGTTGCACTCCTGCCCGTCACCGACAGCTATCGGCTGGTGCTGGCCGGCCGCGACGATCGCCACGCCGAACTGTGGAGCGGCGTGCTGGCCAGCGTGGCGCGCCCGCTTCCTGCCGCGGATGCGCCACGCATCGGCACCCACACGCCGTGGACCGGCGAGCGCATGGCGCTGTGCCAGCTGGAGGCGACTGCACAGGTGCGTGCACCGGATGGCGCGCTCATCCCGCTGCGGCTTGATCCGGCGAGCGGTACCGAGCGCTGCGCTGGCTACTGGCCGAACCAGCCGGGCTGGCATCAGCTGCAGCAAGGCGAAGGCCGTATCGCGTTCTACGTGTTCGATCCCGCCACCGCGCTGCCGCTGCATCGGCAGCAACTGCGCGATGCGACTTCCCAGCGCCTGGCCACCGGCGCCGCTGCAGCATCGGCTGGCGTGGTCGAGACGCCGGGTGCACGCTGGCCGTGGCTGCTCGCCTTCGTGCTGGCGGCCGGGCTGCTGTGGTGGCTGGAGCGGCGACGGGCGCCGGCAGCGGCGAGCTGACGCGTTCAACTCGGACCGACTACAGGCGATGGGCTATCTGCCCGGCAGCGCCGGGCACCCACCCTGCTGCATACACACCTCCTGCGCACGGCGCCGTTCTTCGTCGGTCAGTTCCGGTGGTGGGCGCGCGGTCGCGGACTGGATCTGATCCGGTCCGCCGGTAAGTTTGTTCACGCCCTGCGCGGCGGCGGCCAGCCCCTTGTTGATACCCATCATCAGATAGCCACCACTCATGCTGACCTGCTCGGGCGAGGGTGGCTCGCTCCAGGTGCGGCTGAAACGGTTCGGCTGCACCTGCACCGGATTCTTGAAGCGGTACAGATCCAGCGGTTCGTCGTCGGGCTTGAGGGCGCGCACCTCGCCCAGCGTGGTGACATCCCCCTGCGTTGTCGCGGGCGGCGGTTCCACCGGGTCTGCTACGGCGCCGGCCTGCTGGGACTGCGCGGCGGCGGCCAGCAGCAGGCCGGTCAGCAGGGCTGCACCTTGATATCCACGTAATGCCACAGCGACTCCGTCCGTGTTGGTTGCGGGCTGGCCTCAAGGATACGGAGGCCGGCGTCAGATTTCGTTGCTGGCAGCTGTCCAGCAGACGCCGGGGGGCACTGAACGATTCACCCCGGCGCAGCGCAATGTCTCAGACATTGAGACGCGGTCATGTTTCCATAGCGTCCTTTGCAGACCGTTGTGACCATGGCTTACGAACTCGCCAAGCGCACCGAGGACGCCGAGCGCCGCCTCGCCACGACCGAAGGGCTGCCCTCGCGCGATGGTGCGCTGCTGACCGCGCGCCTGCAGCGCCGCTATAACGACCGCATCACCGGCAGCTTCACGATTCCCGCCCGCGAGGGCCAGTACGCGCCGATCCCGGCCGATGTGCCCGATGCGCTGGTCAATGCACTGAAGGCGCGCGGCATCGAGCAGCTGTACAGCCACCAGGCCGAGGCCTGGGAGGCCAGCCAGCGGGGCGAGCACGTGGCCATCGTGACCCCGACCGCCAGCGGGAAATCGCTGTGCTACACCCTGCCGGTGGTCAGCGCCGCCATGCAGGGCAAGGCCAAGGCGCTGTACCTGTTCCCGACCAAGGCGTTGGCCCAGGACCAGGTGGCCGAGCTGCTGGAGCTCAACCGCGCCGGCGACCTGGGGGTGAAAGCCTTCACCTTCGATGGCGATACGCCGGGCGATGCGCGCCAGGCGATCCGCCTGCACGGCGACATCGTGGTCTCCAACCCGGACATGCTGCACCAGGCGATCCTGCCGCATCACACCAAGTGGGCGCAGTTCTTCGAGAACCTGCGCTACGTGGTGATCGATGAGGTGCACACCTATCGCGGCGTGTTCGGCAGCCACGTCACCAACGTGCTGCGCCGGCTCAAGCGGATCTGCGCTTTCTACGGCGTGGAGCCGCAGTTCATTCTGTGCTCGGCCACCATCGGCAACCCGCAGGCGCATGCCGAGGCGCTGATCGAAGCGCCGGTCACCGCGATCACTGAATCCGGCGCGCCGACCGGGCCCAAGCACGTGCTGCTGTGGAACCCGCCGGTGGTCAATGCCGATCTCGGCCTGCGGGCCTCGGCGCGCTCGCAGAGCAACCGCATCGCCCGCATCGCGATCAAATCCGGGCTGAAGACCCTGATCTTCGCGCAGAGCCGGTTGATGGTCGAAGTACTGACCAAGTACCTCAAGGACATCTTCGACCACGACCCGCGCAAGCCGGCCCGTATCCGCGCCTACCGCGGCGGTTACCTGCCCACCGAACGGCGCGAGACCGAGCGGGCGATGCGCGCCGGGCAGATCGACGGCATCGTCAGTACCTCGGCGCTGGAGCTGGGCGTGGATATCGGCAGCCTGGACGTGGTCATCCTCAACGGCTATCCGGGCAGCGTCGCCGCGACCTGGCAGCGTTTCGGCCGCGCCGGCCGCCGCCAGCAACCCGCACTGGGCGTGATGGTGGCCAGCTCGCAGCCGCTGGACCAGTACGTGGTGCGGCATCCGGACTTCTTCGCCGAGGCCTCGCCCGAGCATGCGCGCATCGCGCCGGACCAGCCGCTGATCCTGTTCGATCACATCCGCTGCGCCGCCTTCGAGCTGCCGTTCCTGGCCGGCGATCCGTTCGGTCCGATCGATCCGCTGGTGTTTCTCGAAGCCCTGGCCGAGACCGAGGTGGTGCATCGCGAAGGCGACCGCTGGGAGTGGATCGCCGACAGCTACCCGGCCAACGCGGTCAGCCTGCGCTCGGTCGCCGATGGCAACTTCGTGGTGGTGGACCGCAGCGACGGCAAGCAGCAGATCATCGCCGAGGTGGATTACTCCGCCGCCGCGCTGACGCTGTATGAAGGCGCCATCCACATGGTGCAGTCCACCCCCTACCAGGTGGAGCGGCTGGATTGGGAAGGTCGCAAGGCCTACGTCACCCGCACCCATGTGGACTACTACACCGACAGCATCGACTTCACCAAACTCAAGGTGCTGGACCGTTTCGACGGCTGCATCGCCGGGCGCGGCGACTCGCACCACGGCGAAGTGCACGTGGTGCGCCGCGTGGCCGGCTACAAGAAGATCCGCTATTACACGCACGAGAACATCGGCTACGGCCCGGTCAACCTGCCCGACCAGGAGCTGCACACCACTGCGGTGTGGTGGCAGTTGCCGCAGGCGCTGCTGCTGACCGCGTTCGACAGCAAGCAGGAAGCGCTGGACGGCTTCCTCGGCGCCGCCTACGCGCTGCACATCGTCGCCACGGTGGCGGTGATGGCCGATGCGCGCGACCTGCAGAAGGCCGTCGGCAATGGCGATGGTGCGTGGTTCGCAGTGGCCGACCAGAGCGGACGCGGGCAGCTGCGCGGTGCCGAGTTCGATGCCAGCGCGATCGAGCTGCAGCAGCAGTTCGTGCCGACGGTGTATCTGTACGACAACTTCCCCGGCGGTGTGGGCCTGAGCGAGCCGCTGTGGCTGCGCCAGGCCGAGCTGCTGCTGCGCGCGCGCGAGCTGGTGCAGGGCTGTGACTGCAAGGCCGGCTGCCCGGCCTGCGTGGGCCCGGTGCTGGCCGGCCAGGAGGACGATGCCACCACGCCCAAGGCGCTGGCGTTGAAGGTGCTGGATCTGTTCGACAGCGCCGCGCTGCCGTCTGCTGAAGAGCCGGAGCGCCAGAGCGCCGAGGTGGTGACCCCGTGAGCCTGAGCCTGGACAAGCTGCGCCTGCTGCGCCGGCAGGCCGGTGATGCGACGGCGGCGCCTGCCTCTGGTCCGGCCATCGCCCCTGGGCGCGGATCCGCTGCCGCTGACACGGGCGCTCCCGGCGACACGGGCAACGCTCCGCTTCCGGCCGCCGCCAACGATGCACGTGCGCGTACGCCCGCACCGGCCTCCGTCTTCGGCTGGGTCGAGCAGGAGATCCGCCACAAGCCAACCGGCGCGGCCGCACGCGAGACCGCACCGGCAGTTCCCGCTGTTCCTGTTCCCGCGCCCGCGCTGCGCAAACCCGAGATCGGTGGCCTGCGCCGTCTGCTCGGCCTGCGCGATCGCGGGCTCGGCACGGCCACCCCGCGCGAGAACGCCAAGGATCGCCATGTGCCTGGTGAGGAGATTGCGCCGGGCCTGTTCCTGATCGAATCGTTCGTTACCCAAGCCATTCCGACCGAACCGTTGTCGCTGGCCTTCGCCAAGCGCGACGGCGAGCAGGTGCAGCCGCAGGACCTGCTGTTCTTCGATACCGAAACCACCGGCCTGGCCGGCGGCACCGGCACCCGCGCCTTCATGATCGGTGCCGCGGACTGGCATACCCATCCCGAACGTGGCGACGGCCTGCGCATCCGCCAGTTGCTGATGACGACGATGGCCGCGGAAACCGCGATGCTGCGCGAGTTCGCCGGCTGGCTGCAGCCGAGCACGGTGTTTTCCAGTTACAACGGGCGCTGCTACGACGCCCCGTTGCTCAAGACGCGCTATCGGCTGGCCCGGCAGCGCTGCCCGATCACGCCACTGGATCACGTCGATCTGCTGTTCCCGACACGCCGCCGCTATCGCGGCACCTGGGAGAACTGCCGGCTGGCCACGATCGAACGCCAGCTGCTGCAGATCGTGCGCGAAGACGATCTGCCCGGCTCGGAAGCGCCGGCTGCGTGGCTCAACTACCTGCGCGGCGGCAGTGCGGTGAACCTGCGCCGGGTGGCCGAGCACAACCACCAGGACGTGGTGACCCTGGCGCTGCTGATGCGGCGACTGGTGGCCGAGGAACAGCGCGACCGGGAGACCCTGGCGCTGCAGGCCATTGACGCGGTGTAAAGGCCGGCCCACGGACACTGCGGGTACTTCCCGTGGGAGGACCACCACATGCGTCTGAACCTTCTGTTCGCCCTGGGCTGCGCCCTGCCGCTGGCCTCCTGCAGTCCGCCGGCCAAGACCGCCTCGACGCCGCCTGACAGCCCGACCTCGACCGCCCCACCCGCGGTGGCTGGCAGTGGCGGTCAGTGCGACCCAGAAAAACTCACCGGCCTGACCGGGCAGACCGCCACCGAGGCGGTGATCCAGAAGGCGGTGAAGGACAGCGGTGCCCGCAATGCCCGCGTGCTCAAGCCGGGCATGGCGATGACCATGGATTACCGCGAAGACCGCCTCAGCATCGAAGTGGACGCGCAGAACAGGATCGTGCGCGCCAACTGCGGGTGAGTTGATCAGTTGCGCACGCGCTGTGCCTTGCCGCTGGCCAGGGCCTGATCGATCGCGGTGCGCACGTCGCGCACCGCACGTGCCGAGGCCACACTCTGCTGCTGTGCCAGACGCGCCTGTTCCTTGCCCAGTTCGGCCTGCTCACGCGCCACCAGCGCGATCTGCCGGGCATCCACCGCCCTGGCTGAGGCGGTACGTGCTTCGCGTGCGGCCTGGCTGGCAGCCGACGCCGCTGCACGTGACTGGCGAGCCCCCTGGCGGGCCGCCCGGTCAGCCTCGACAGCGGCATCCAGACCGGCATCGCGGATCGCGCTGTTGACCACCGCGCTGACATCCACCGCGGCCATTGCATCGGCCGTGATCTGCAACGATGCCGCCGCGATCTGTTGACCGATCGCCGCTTGGCGGTTGCCCAGTTCGGCCTGCGCGGTTCCCAGCGCGGCCACTTCCGTCTGGGCGTGTCCCAGCGCCTTGAGCACGGCGGGATCGCGGATCAGATAGCGGTCCTGGCCGCGACGCACCCACAGCGCCGGTTGGTTGTTGCCGGCGTCGCGTCGGGCCTGTTTGAGATCGGCGACGGAGGCATCGACGAAATTGCTCTCGCCGCCGATCAGCACGAAGGCCTGCGCGGGTTGACGCGTGATGTTGAGTTGACCGTGGGTCACAAAGCTCACGTCGTCATCCAGGGCCTCGGGCGGTGCCGGTGCGCGCGGTGCAGCAGGGGGCTGCGGGGCGGATACCGGCGGTGGCGCCGGCAGCGGCTCGGGTAGCGAGGCCGGTGGCGTGGGTGGGGTGGGCGCGGTCAGCGCGACCGGTGCCTGGGGTGCGGCCGGCGGCGGCGGCGCAGCCACCAGACGCAACGGCGCAACGCCAATCACCACGAACAGCGCGGTGATCGCCAACGAGGCCACACGCGGCACGCTGCGGGTCTGCTGCAGCGTCAGCAGGCGACGCTTGAGGCTGCGCAGGTTCGGCGAGGCGCTGGCCACGCCGACGGCGGGACGAGGCGCCACACCCAACTGCACCAGCAGGCGACCGTAGTCATGGCGGCAGTGATCATGCCCGGCCACCACCGCACCATCGCAGGCCTCTTCGCGCGCCAACGCATATTCGCGGGCCGCCACGTGGACCAGCGGATGGAAGAAGAACAGATGCTGCGACAGCGCTGGCAGCAACCCCCACCACAGGTCACGGCGCTGCAGATGGATCAGTTCGTGGGTCAGCGCCATGTCCAGATCGTCCGCCGACATCATCGGCAGCTCGCGGGCCGGCAGCAGCAGCACCGGCCGCCACGGGCCGATCAACTGCGGCGACCGGATCTGCGCGGAGAGCTTCAGCTGCGGTGAGCGCCGCAGGCCATGCGCTTCGGCGGCCAACTGCAGCGCCTGCTGCAGGCCGGCGTTGGTGCACTCGGTGGCGCTGCGCACCAGCGCGCGGCTGGCGCGGTAACCGCGCAGGCTGTGCACCAGCATCAGCAGCACACCGGCAGCCCACACGGCCAGCAGCAGCAAGGGCCAGGAGGCTGTGATCGTCGCCGTCTCGACCGCATTGGCGGCGTACGTGACTGGCGCGGCCTGCACGGCAGCGTCGAACGCGGGCAGCGCCATCGCCGGTGCCGTCACTGCCGCCGGGGCCGGCAACACCGCCAGTTCCAGCGGGCTGCTCCAGAGCAGGCCCAGCACGGCCTGCGCGGCCACCAGCCACCACAGCCGGCAACGGGTGGCGGACGGCAGCTGCGGCAGCAGCCGGCACACGCCCCACACCAGCGCCACCAGCACCGCACTCTGCAGGCTGGTCCAGCCCAGCCGCATCACCACTTCACTCATCATCATGTCCATCACTCAGCCCTCCCGCTTGCGTGACTGCAACTGTGCGACCAGCGCTTCCAGCTCGGCCAGTTCCTGATCGCTGACGTCCACCTTGTGCGACATGAACGCCACGAACGGCGAGACCGAGCCCTGCAGTGTCTTCTCCACGAAGCTGGCCACGGCGCCCTGCACCACGCTGTCCTGACCGCTGGTGGTGGCGTAGCGGTAGACGCCGTCCACCTGCTTGCGGCTCAGATAGGACTTGGCGCGCAGGCGCTCCATCATGGTCAGCACGGTCGAGCGTGCCAGCCCGCGCGGCTCCCCGAAGCCGATGGCGACTTCCCCGACACTGGGGCGGTCCCGTTCCGCGATGTACTGCAGCAGGGCCAGTTCCTGGTCCCCGATGGTCTTGCCGCGCATGGCGCACTCCCTATGACTACACGTGTCGCTACCGTGCCAGTGACTACAGGTGTCGTCAAGTGCCGGAGGATCCATGCCGACGAACGGTAGGCGGGACGCGCCGGCCACGTCGTGCATCTTGAACCTGTGCCTTAAACCTTTTCGCCCCGGCACGCATCCAAGCCTTTGACCTGCGGCATTCCGCCCTGGCATCGCGCCCTCTTCGCAAAGGACCCGCCGCATGCGTCCCACCCATCGCGTGATCATGATCGTTGCCCTGTTGTTTCCTCTGGGCGTGCACGCGCGAGCCGGCAACGTGGAGACCGCCAACCAGCAGACCCGGCAGTTGATCGGCCAGACCATGGAGGCCCTGCGCATTCCCGGCCTGCAGATCGCCGTGGTCAAGGACGGGAAGGTGGTGCTGTCCGAAAGCCGTGGGCTGGCCAATGTCGAGAACCAGTTGCCGGCCACGCGCACGACGCGGTTCCCGCTCAACTCGGCGACGAAGTCCTTTACCGCAGTGGCAATGATGCAACTGGCCGAGGAGGGCAAGATGGATCTTGATGCACCCATGTCGACCTACCTGGCTGATCTGCCCGAGGCATGGCGCAGCGTGCGTGTCCGTCAGTTGCTGGCGCATACGTCGGGGCTGCCTGACATACTGGATGCGCAGGGCCTGCTCGGCGGCGGGACCGAGGCGGCCGCCTGGACCGCCGTGACGCAACGCCCCGTAGACGCTGCTCCCGGCGCGCGCTTTACCTACAACCAGACCAACTACCTGCTGCTGGCACGAATCATCGCCGCACAGTCCGCGATGCCGTACGACCGGTACGTGGCCACGCGCCAGTTCGATGTGGCCGGGATGCCGTCATCCACGTTCGGCGACAGCTACGATCTGATCGCCAACAGCGCCACCATCTACAGCTGGTTCCCGCGCCGCACCGATGCGCCGGACGCCCCGCCACGGCTCTCGCACTGGTTCTACGACATGCCCCCCGGGCTGTGGGCTGGCGGCGGCATGCTGACCACTGCCGACGACGTCGCCAAGTGGCTGGTCGCGTTGACCGGCAACCGCTTGGTCAACGCCGCCAGCACCCACCGGATGTGGACCCCGGAACGACTCAATGACGGCAGCGACGGCGCATGGGGGGCCGGCTGGGCGTTGCTGCAACGTGCACCGCAGCGCCAGGTGGCCGGCATGGGCGGTGCACGCTCAGCGTTCATCGTGTACCCCGACGAGGGACTGGCCATCGTGGTGCTGACCAACCTGGTCGGGGCCAATCCGCAGACCTTCATTCCGCAGATCGCCGCGTTCTATGGTGCCGGCACGCCGGCGCCGTCTGTCAGCCGCGCGGGCCGCCCATCACCGGCAGGATCACGCCACTGATGTAACTGGCGGTGATCGGGGAAGCGAGGAAGACGTAGGCCGGCGACACTTCTTCCGGCTGGGCCGGACGGCCCATGTCGCTGTCCTGGCCGAACTCGGCTACATCCGGCGCCTTCTTGTCGGCCGGATTGAGCGGGGTCCAGACCGGGCCCGGGGCGACCGCGTTGACCCGGATGCCGCGTGGCAGCAGCTGGCTGGCCAGCGCCTTGGTGAAGGCATGGATCGCACCCTTGGTCGCCGAGTAGTCCACCAGCGATTTGCTGCCGAACAGGCCGGTTTCCGACCCCGTGTTGATGATGCTGGCACCTTCGCCCAGGTGTGGCAGCACCGCGCGCGCCATCTGGATGTAGCCGCCGATGTTGGTCTGCAGGGTTTCCTGCAGGTGCTCGTCCTCGAGGTCTTCCAAGCGGTCGCAATGCAGCTGGAAGGCCGCGTTGTTGACCAGGATGTCGACACCACCGAATGCTTTGACGACCTGTTTGACGGCTTTGTTGCAGAACGCCGGGTCGCGCACGTCGCCCGCGATCACTACGCAGCGGCCGCCTTCCTTCTCGACGTGCTCGCGGGTGATCTTCGCGTCCTTCTTTTCATCCAGATGCAGGACGGCGACATCCGCCCCTTCGCGGGCGAACAGCACGGCCACCGCGCGGCCGATGCCCGAATCCGCACCGGTGATGATGGCGCGCTTGCCCTTGAGTTTGCCGCTGCCCTGGTAGTCCGGCGCGAGGAAGCGCGGGGCCAGCTGCATCTCGTGTTCGTTGCCGGGTTTGGCCAGCTGCTCGGCCGGCATTTTCTCAGGCTGGCGACGCGTGCCGGCCTGGGTGGCCTTCTTGGTCTTGGACGTGGCGGCCTTTTTCGCCGCACGTGCGTCCTTGGCCTTTTCCTGGTCCTGCAGACGGCGCTGGCGGGCCGCCACGCGCGCAGCGCGCGGATCGGCGGCGGCGGCCTTGCGGGTCGCGGTTTTGACGACCGGGGTACGGGTGCGCGGTTCGGCCGCCGCAGCAGCCGCCTCCGCCGGACGCGGACGCTTGCGGGAGGTGGGGGTCTTGGTGGTCTTACGGGTTTTGGCCGTGGCCATGTTCGACTCCTGTTGCCGGATCAGATGCGTGGATCTCACGCGGGCGCATGTTCGTCTGTTCGTCGCGGCGATGGCCGCCGTGGAAATGCGCAGCCCCACTATGGTCAACCCGGCGGCCAGGGACGGTGAATGGAGCGTGCCCACACCGTGTAGAGATTCATGCGCCGCATACGGCCACCGATGCACCCTGAGCGTAATTCCCATGGAGTGCGTCGCATGCTTCGTTACCTGTCCGCGGCTGTGGCCGTCCTTGCTTTGTCCGCCTGCAGCAGCACCCCCATCGCGCAGGTCCAGCCGATCGACGGCGTCATTTCCGGCCAGTGCCACGTGGACAAGGTCCGCGGCGCCGTAGGCCTGGCAGCATCGCAAGCCACGGTCGAGCGTGCCCGCGTGGACAGCGACAGCTTGCAGGTCATCGTCGTGCGCAGCGAGCGTGCCGCAAGTGGCGCCACTGCCAGTGGCGCGGCCAATCCCACCCCGGGGGCAGAGCAGGGCGGCGAACGGCTGACCATCGAAACCGGTCGTACCAACAACATCACCGCCCTCTACTGCGGCTGACCGCTGCGCTTATCCCGCGCGGGCACGCCGGACGGTGCGCCGCGCGGCTTTGAGTACTTTCAGCGTGGCCAGTTCCCACTGGCGCTCGCCGCGCAGGCCGGCGAGGGCCTTCAATGAGCCGGACCGCCAGCCATCGAAAACGCAAGGATCGATGTAGGCCTTGCGGCACACCGACGGTGTGTTGCCCAGCAGGTTGGCGACTTCGCATACCACCTGTTTCTGCAATGCCGCCAGCGCGCGCTCACTGGAGGGCTCGGGCAATTCGGTCGCGGCAAGCTGACGGATCGCCTCCAGCGTACCGCCCCAGGTGCGGAAGTCCTTGGCGCTGAAGTCCTCGCCCATCGCATCGTGCAGATAGTCGTTGACCATGCCCGAGTCCACCGGTTGCACCGCGCCATCGTCATCGCGGTACTGGAACAGCGCCTGGCCGGGCAGCTGCTGGCAGCCCCGGATCAGCTTGACCAGTTCGCGGTCATCCACATCCACCTCATGCGCCTGCCCGGACTTGCCCCGGAAGCGCATCTGCGCCCGGCCGCCCTTGACCAGCGCGAGGTGTCGGTTGCGTAGCGTGGTCAGCCCGTAAGAGCGGTTGTCACGTGCATAGACTTCATTGCCAACGCGCACCAGCGTCTGTGCCAGCAGCGCCACCACGATCGCCAGCACCTTGTCGCGCGGGAAGCCGGGCAGCTTCAGATCGCGGCGCAGGCGTCGGCGCAGCGTGGGCAGGGCGGTACCAAAGGCAATGATGCGATCGAACTTGCCATCGCCCCTCACCCGCGCCCAATCAGCGTGGTAGCGGTACTGCTTGCGCCCGCGCGCATCCCGGCCAGTGGCCTGCAGATGGCCGTTGGGCAGTGCGCAGATCCACACATCGGTGTACGCCGGGGGGATCGCCAGCGCGCGGATCCGGGCCAGGGTGGCGGCATCGCGGACCGCCGCACCATCGGCATCCCGGTAGGCAAAGCCCTTGCCGGCCTTGCGGCGGGCAATGCCCGGCAGTTCATCGCTGACATAGCGCAGGCCGGCCTGGCGGGCGGCGGCGACTTCGGGGGTGGCGGTGCGGCTCGGGCTCATGAAGGCGGCGCGTATCAGGGGAACGCAGTGTCGCCGGTGCCGGTGCGGCACCGCGTCAATAACGCAACACAAACACCTCACACCGCGCTTGGCGATATCCTCCAACGTTTACTGGCTCGCTTTTCAGGAGTATCGATGTCGCCTCTGTCGTCCCGCCGCCTGCGGCGCTCTTTCGGGCTGATCGCCCTGTTCCCCGCCCTGCTGGTCCTAGGTGCGTGCAGCGCCCCGCCCATGGACGAGCAGGAAGCGGTCGCCACCAACGCACAGAAGGCGGCCGAAGCCGCCGCCGCGCCCACCGATGAAGCTGGCAAGGCGCTGGAAGCGCCACCGGTCGGCAACTGCGATGCCACCCAGGTGCAGAGCCTGGTCGGCCAGCCCTACACCGAGCAGATCGGCAGCCAGGCCCAGCAGGATGCCGGCGCCACCACCTTGCGCGTGCTCAAGCCGAATGACATGACCACGATGGATTTCGTGGGTGAGCGGTTGAACATCGAAGTGGACGGCAAGAACGTGGTCGCCAGCGTCCGCTGCGGCTGAACAGGGGGCGGGAAAACACTGGAAACATAGGGGTTTGGTTGCGCCTGCAACCGTGTATTGCGGCGTTGCAACAACTGTGATCTAGTCGGGTCATCCGGTGCCTCGACCCGCGCTGCAAGGACTGAGCGGGGACGAGTGTCGCCGCTCACCTGACATCGCATCGAGGCACAGATGGCCCCCCGCAACCGCCAAGGGCTTTACGACCCGCAAGATGAGCGAGATGCCTGTGGTTTCGGCATGGTCGCCCAGCTCGACGACCAGCCGTCACGGCTGCTGGTCGACACGGCTATCGCCGCACTCTCGCGCATGACCCACCGCGGTGGCGTCGCCGCCGACGGCGTTACCGGCGACGGCTGCGGCCTGTTGCTGCGCCGCCCCGACGTGTTCCTCAAGGCGCTTGCCGCCGAGGCGGGCCTCACGCTTGGCGCGCGCTTTGCCGCCGGCGTGGTGTTCCTGCCGCACGACACCGCTGCCGCACAGGCCTGCCGCGACACGCTGGAACAACAGCTGCGCGACGCCGGCTGCCAGCCGATCGGCTGGCGCGTGGTGCCGACCGATCCCAGCGTGTGCGGCCAGCTCGCACGCGACACCCTGCCGCACATCGAGCAGGTGTTCGTCGACGCCGGCGCCGCGCAGGACGAGGCCGCCTTCACCCTGGCCCTGTTCCTGGCCCGCCGCCGCAGCGAACAGCAGCTGCGCGAGCACGCCGATTACTACGTCACCACGCTCAGCCCGAATGCGATCAGCTACAAGGGCATGGTGCTGCCGGACAAGCTGAGCCGCTTCTACGTGGATCTGCAGCGCAACGACCTGGCCTCCAGCGCGATCGTGTTCCATCAGCGCTTCTCCACCAACACGCTGCCGCGCTGGCCGCTGGCGCATCCGTTCCGGATGCTCGCCCACAACGGCGAGATCAACACCATCGAGGGCAACCGCCGCTGGGCGCAGGCGCGCAGCAAGGTGTGGAAGACCCCGCGCTTCGACATCGGCGAGTTCAACCCGGTGATCTCCATGCATGGCTCGGACTCGCAGAGCCTGGACAACATGCTCGAGCTGATGGTCAGCGCCGGCATGGACCTGATCCAGGCGCTGCGCATCCTGGTACCGCCGGCGACCCAGTCGCTGGAGTTCAAGGATCCGGACCTGGCCGCGTTCTACGAGTTCTACGGCCTCAACAGCGAGCCGTGGGACGGCCCGGCCGGGATCGTGGCCTGCGATGGGCGCTATGCCGCCTGCACGCTGGACCGCAACGGCCTGCGCCCGGCGCGTTGGATGCTGACCTCCGACCGCCACTTCCTGGTCGCCTCCGAAGCCGGTGTGTGGGAAGTGCCGGCCGAGCGCGTGGTGCGCAAGGGCAAGCTCGGCCCAGGCGAGATGATGGCCATCGACCTCAAGCGTGGCGACCTGCTCGATTCGGACGCCATCGACCGCATCAACCGCGGCCGCGCGCCGTACAAGCAGTGGCTGCAGCAGGGTGTGACCTACCTGCAGACCGAGCTGATCGATCCGTCGCTGGTGGAAGAACCGTTCGACGAGCGCACCCTGCGCAGCTATCACAAGCTGTTCCAGCTCAGCACCGAGGAAGTGGAGCAGATCCTGCGCCCGCTGGCCGAGACCGAGCAGGAAGCCACCGGTTCGATGGGCGATGACACCCCGATGGCGGTGCTGAGCCAGCACAGCCGGCCGCTCTACGATTACTTCCGCCAGGCGTTCGCGCAGGTCACCAACCCGCCGATCGATCCGCTGCGCGAAGACTGCGTCATGTCGCTGTCCACCCAGCTCGGCAAGGAGACCAACATCTTCCATGCCGGTGCGGAGACGGTGAACCACGTCATCCTCAACTCGCCGGTGCTCAGCCAGCGCAAGCTGCGCCAGCTGATCAAGATGGAGCAGTACGCCGACAAGAACCGGCTGATCGATCTGTCCTACAGCCTGGACGAAGGCCTGAAGGCCGGCATCGAGCGCATCTGCGCCGAGGCCGAAGCCGCTGCACGCGAAGGCATCGTCATGCTGCTGCTGAGCGACCGTTACCCGGTGGCCGACCGGCCGATGGTGCATGCGCTGCTGGCCACCAGTGCGGTGCATCACCACCTCTCCAACGCGGGGCTGCGCTGCGACGTCAACCTGATCCTGGAAACCGGCACCGCGCGCGATCCGCACCACATGGCCTGCCTGCTCGGATTCGGTGCCACCGCGGTGTACCCGTACCTGGCCTACCAGACCCTGTTCGACCTAGGCCGGCGCGGCATCCTGCAGCTGAGCAAGGGCGGCGAGCAGTCGCAGATCGGCCGCCGCTACCGCAAGGGCATCTACAAGGGCCTGTCCAAGATCATCTCCAAGATGGGCATCTGTACCGTGGCCAGTTACCGCGGCGCGCAGCTGTTCGAGATCGTCGGGCTGGATGACGAGGTGGTCGACCTGTGCTTCCCCGACACCGCCTCGCGCGTGGCCGGCGTCGGCTTCGCGCGTCTGGACGACGAGGCGCGCGAGCTCACCGTGCGCGCCTGGAACGACCTGCTGCGGCCGGATGTGGGCGGCGTGCTGAAGTACGTGCACGGCGGCGAGTACCACATGTACAACCCGGACGTGGTCATGACCCTGCAGCGCGCCGCGCGCAGTGGTGATGCCGCGGACTGGCAGCGCTACTGCGAGGCCGTGCACGGCCGCCCGGTCTCGGCGCTGCGCGATCTGCTGCAGCTCAAGGCTGCGCCCACGCCGACCCCGTTGGACGAGGTGGCCCCGGCCGAAGACCTGTTCCGCCGCTTCGATACGGCGGCGATCAGCCTCGGTGCGCTGTCGCCCGAAGCGCACGAAGCGCTGGCCATCGCGATGAACCGGCTTGGCGGCCGCAGCAACTCCGGCGAAGGCGGCGAAGACCCGGTGCGCTATGGCACCGAGAAGCGCAGCAAGATCAAGCAGGTGGCCTCGGGCCGCTTCGGTGTCACCGCCGAGTACCTGGTCAATGCCGAAGTGCTGCAGATCAAGGTCGCGCAGGGCGCCAAGCCCGGCGAAGGCGGCCAGCTGCCCGGGCACAAGGTCAACGAACTGATCGCGCGGCTGCGCTATGCCAAGCCGGGCATCGGCCTCATCTCGCCGCCGCCGCACCATGACATCTACTCCATCGAAGATCTGGCCCAGCTGATCTACGACCTCAAGCAGGTCAACCCGACCGCGCTGGTCTCGGTGAAGCTGGTCAGCCATGCCGGTGTCGGCACCATCGCCGCGGGCGTGGTGAAGGCCGGTGCCGATCTGATCACCGTGTCCGGCCATGACGGCGGCACCGGTGCCAGCCCGGTCAGCTCGATCCGCTATGCGGGCGTGCCGTGGGAGCTGGGCGTGGCCGAATCGCACCAGGCACTGGTGGCCAACGACCTGCGCGGGCGCACCCTGCTGCAGACCGATGGCGGCCTGAAGACCGGCCTGGATGTGATCAAGGCCGCACTGCTGGGTGCGGACAGTTTCGGCTTCGGCACCGCGCCGATGATCGTGCTGGGCTGCAAGTACCTGCGCATCTGCCACCTCAACAACTGTGCCACCGGCGTAGCCACCCAGGATGAGCGCCTGCGCGCGCAGTACTTCACCGGCCTGCCCGAGCGCGTGGAGAATTTCTTCCGGCTGCTGGCCGAGGAAGTGCGTGGCTGGCTGTCCTACCTGGGCGTGCGCTCGCTGGACGAGATCGTCGGCCGCACCGACCTGCTGCAGCAGCTGGAGGTCTCCCCGCGCCCGGGCGTCAAGGTGAATCTGTCGCGCCTGCTCAACCCTGCCGGGTACGCCGGCAGCCACTGCGCCGCGCAGCGTCTGTATGAATCGCCGGACAGCCTGGCCACGCAGATGGACGGCCTGCTGGCCCCGGCGATCGCCGGCAAGCTCGGCGGCGAACACCGCTTCCTGATCCACAACACCGACCGCTCGATCGGTACCCGCCTGTCCGGCGAGATCGCGCGCACGCACGGCAACCAGGGCATGGCCGATGCACCGCTGACCCTGCGCTTCCGTGGCACGGCCGGGCAGAGCTTCGGCGCGTTCAACGTGGGCGGCCTGCAGCTGGAGGTCGAGGGCGAGGCCAACGACTACGTCGGCAAGGGCATGGCCGGCGGCCGGCTGGTCGTGCGCCCGCCGCGTGGCGCGCGCTTCGAGGCGCGCAACACTGCCATCATCGGCAACACCTGCCTGTACGGCGCCACCGGTGGCGAACTGTTCGCCGCGGGGCGTGCCGGCGAGCGCTTCGGCGTGCGCAACTCCGGCGCGCTGGCGGTGATCGAAGGTGCCGGTGATCACTGCTGCGAATACATGACCGATGGCATCGTGCTGGTGCTGGGCAAGGTCGGGCTCAACTTCGGCGCCGGGTTCACCGGCGGCCTGGCCTACGTGCTGGATATCGACCGTGATTTCGTGGACCGCTACAACCACGAACTGATCGACATCCACCGCATCTCGGCCGAAGGCTTCGAGAACCATCGCCAGCACCTGCATACGCTGATCAGCCGCCACCGCGAACTGACCGGCAGCATCTGGGCGCAGCAGATCCTCGATGAGTTCCGCGATTACGTCGGCAAGTTCTGGCTGGTCAAACCCAAGGCCGCCAGCATCGAATCGCTGACCGACTCACTGCGCCGCGCCGCGTAAGCGCGGAGAAGCGCCGGTAACGACCGGCGCCTCGTGTTCCCACCGTTGTAGTGCCGGCCGCTGGCCGGCAACCTCACATTGTAGTGCCGGCCGTTGGCCGGCAACTCACCACCGCAGGGCCCACCCATGAGCCGCAAGCAAGCTTTCCAGTTCCTCGATCTGCCCCGGACGATGCCGCAGCGCATCCCGGTCGAACTGCGCACCTCCGGCGACTGGGGCGAGCTGTACGGCAAGTTCGGCAAGGAAGACGCGCAGTTCCAGGCCGGGCGCTGCCTGGACTGCGGCAATCCGTACTGCAGCTGGAAGTGCCCGGTGCACAACGCGATCCCGCAGTGGCTGCAGCTGGTGCAGGAAAACCGCATCCACGAAGCGGCCACGCTGTGCCACTCGACCAACCCGCTGCCGGAGGTGTGCGGCCGGGTGTGCCCGCAGGACCGGCTGTGCGAAGGCAGCTGCACGCTGGAGGAGTTCGGGGCGGTCACCATCGGCGCCGTGGAGAAGTACATCGTCGACACCGCGCTGGCCACCGGCTGGCGCCCGGATATGAGTGCAGTGGAAGCCACCGGCAAGCGCGTGGCGGTGATCGGCGCCGGCCCGGCCGGGCTGTCTTGCGCCGACAAGCTGGCGCATGCCGGCATCCAGGCCGTGGTGTATGACCGTTACGAACAGATCGGCGGGCTGCTGCAGTTCGGCATCCCCAGTTTCAAGCTGGACAAATCGGTGATCAGCCGCCGCCGCAACGTGCTTGAAGGCATGGGCGTGCAGTTCCGCCTCGGCGTGGAGATCGGCCGCGATGTGAGCATCGATGACCTGCTGGCCGAGTACGACGCGGTGTTCGTCGGCACCGGCGCGTACCGCTACACCGATGGTGGCCTGCTTGGCCAGGACCTCAAGGGCGTGCTGCCGGCACTGCCGTTCCTGGTGCAGAACAGTCGCATCGTCAGTGGCAGCGATGCCCACGGCCGGCCGATCGCCGGCTGGGAAGACCAGATCGCCCTGCCCGACCTGGAGGGCAAGCGCGTGGTGGTGCTGGGCGGTGGCGATACCGGCATGGACTGCGTGCGCAGCGCGATCCGGCTCGGCGCGGCCAAGGTGACCTGCGCCTACCGCCGTGACGAAGCCAACATGCCGGGCTCGGCGCGCGAAGTGGCCAACGCCCGCGAGGAAGGCGTGCGCTTCCTGTTCAACCGCCAGCCTTTGTCGATCGAAGCCGGCGCGGATGATGAAGTGATCGGGGTGATGGTGGTCGAGACGACCCTGTCCGATCCGGATGCCCAGGGCCGCCGGAACGCGGTAGCGATCGAAGGCAGTGAGTCGCTGCTGGAAGCGGACGTGGTGATCATCGCCTTCGGCTTCTCGCCGACGGCGCCGGCCTGGCTGACCGAACAGGGCGTGGAGGCCGGCAACAACGGCCGCATCGTGGCCGGTGGCAGTGGCCGCCTGCCGTTCCAGACCGCCCACCCACGCCTGTTTGCCGGTGGCGATGCGGTGCGCGGTGCCGATCTGGTGGTGACCGCCGTGGCCGAGGGCCGCGATGCGGCCGGCAGCATCGTGCAGCTGCTTTCGGCGTAACGGCGTGCCCTACCGAAGCGCGCCTCTCACGCGGCGCGCGCTACCGCAGGTACCGGCGTGTGACGCACGCCGGCCCGCTCGATCTCCAGCGCCATCAGCAGCTCGATGTTGTCGAGCTGGTCGCGGATGCGGCGGTTGCTGACCACATCATCGTGGCCGCGCCCGATATGCGCATCCAGCATGCGCGCGAGCCCGGCCAGCAGGACCTCGGCATCGGCCTGCGGGGCATCACGGAGCACAGCGGCCAGCGCGCGGATGCGCGTTCCCTGATCCACGGCAGCGGATGGGGAGGATGCGACAACGGAAGAAAGGGAGAGGGTCATGGCAGGGGTTTCCTGATTGACGGACGACCACCACTGTCGGATATGGCCCCTGCCGACACCATGCAACAAGTACGAAAATGCGTGAAGGCGCGTGAGCCGCATCACGTTTCGCAGCTTGCATCGGTGCAACCTGAACGGCTTACACTGGCGACGACTCCTTTTGGACTGCCCCCATGCGCATCGGCCTGGCCGCGAACCGCCTGCATCACCACGACAAGCACGCCGCGCTGTTCCGTTGGCTGCGCGCCAGCGACACCGGCCTGCGCGAACTGGGCGTCGAACTGCATGCAGTCGGGCGCACCTTCGATGCGATCCAGCGGCTGGGCTTCCTTCAGGATTTCGCGCCGCTGCGGCGCTACCCGAACGGCCGCGAGGGCGGCCTGATGAAGCTGGTGGCCGAGGTGGTCGGGATGGGCACGCCGGAGCGCACGCTGGACGGCGCGATCTACCTGATGGACCCGGTCGATCCTTCCTCGGTCTTTCCGGAAGCGACCGCGCTCAAGCGCCAGTGCGTGATCCACGGCAAGCCTTTCATCTCCACCGTCGCCACCGCGCGCGACTGGGTCGAGGTGGAGCGCCTGCACGCCGGCCTGGCACCGGACCCGGGTGCCGATGACCTGCACGCCTTCGAGCAGCACACGCTGGCCCTGATCGCGCATGACGCGATGAAGCCGGCGATGCTGGCCTTCGCCGATGAACACTTCGCGGTGCTGTCGCGCTTCCGCAGCCGGGTCGGCACCGGCACCACCGGCCAGCGCCTCAACGAACTGGCCTGGAGCCGCGGCTGGCCGCAGGGCGAGGAATGGGTGACGCGCTACCAGAGCGGCCCGATGGGCGGCGATGCGCAGATCGCCGACCGCGTGCTGGAAGGCCATTGCCAGCGCGCGATCTTCTTCGAAGACCCGCACGTCGCCCGCCAGCACGAAGCCGACATCCAGCTGCTGGAGCGCGCGGTCACCACCGTGACCGATCAGGCCGTGTGCATCACCGCGCCGCGAGTGGCGGCGCGCTGGGCGCAGGCGGCCGCGGTGCGGGTGTGCAACTGAGAAACACCGCATCGGTAGTGCCGGCCGCTGGCCGGCAATCGCGCGCGGGTGGGGTTCATGGGGAGCCGGCCAACGGCCGGCACTACCGGTGGCGGGCGTGGCAGCAGCCGGCGTTACCCCGCCGGGGTCAGCAGCTGCCGCAGCATCGCCTTGAGCCGCCGCCCCTCGAGCTGGAAATAGTCCCGCTCGGCATGCCACGCCGGGAAGCGCTTTTCCACCTCCGCCCAGAACGCCGGCGAGTGATTGGCCTGGATCAGATGGCAGAGCTCGTGCACCAGCACGTACTCGAACGCCGAAGGCCGCCCCAACACCAGGGCCAGATCCAGCGCCATGCTGCCATCGGGGGCCAGCGAGCCCCATTGCGAGGACATCACCTTCAGCCGCAGCCGCGCCGGTGCACGCGGCAGGCCGGGCAGGTAACGCGGAAGCCACTGGCCGACATCGGCACGGGTCTGTGCTTCGTAGAATTCGCGAAGGGTGCGGCGCAGCGTGGCATCGGTCCCGCGCGTGGGCCAGTGCAGGCAGGCGCCCTGCTCGTCCACGTGCATGTGCGCGTAGCGACCGGTTTCCCAGCGCAGCGGCAGCAGCTCACCGCGCAGCGGGAGCACGCCCGGCTCGCCGATCACCAGCGGTGGCGGCAGGTTGGTGGCCTGGTAGCTGCGCAGTTGCTCGGACAACCAGCCGCGATGCTGGTCGAGAAATCGCTCGCCCATCACCAGGCTGGCGCGCGGTGGCAGGGTCAGGCGTACGCCGCGCTCATCGACGCTGAGCTTGATCCGGCGCGCACGCGGATCGCGCACGCGCAGGACATCGATCTCGGCATCCTCCAGGCGCAGCCGTACCGTATCGCGCTGCAGCGTGCTGACAGCCGGCGAAATCAGGCGGCGGAGGAATCCGGACATGGGTACAGCATAGCGCCGGCCGTGACCGGCGCATGACTGGGGACTGATCGGAACCGATCAGTCCGCCTTGCTCAGCTTGAAGGCCTCTTCCAGCAGCAGGAACAGGCGGCGCACTTCGCCGCTCTGCAGGGCGAAACGGGCGTCCAGTTCGGCGCGGCGGCCGTCATCGTCGGCGTGCTCGAGCTGGTCCAGTGCGCCATCCAGGAACTTCAGCTTGCGCACGATCAGGTCGTCGCCCAGCACGAAGGACAGGTTGTCCTCGAAGACCAGGGCCAGCTTGGTCACCTGCTTGCCGGCGTCCAGGTGCTTGTCGATCTCGTCGCAGCGCAGTTCCTGGTGCTGGCACTTGACCACCGCACCGCCCTCGGCCGGGTCCTTCATCTCGCACTCTTCGCCCAGGCTCAGCCCGGTCGGCAGGGTTTCGCCGGCGATCCAGCCGGTGAGGATCGAGCGCGGCGCCACTTCGGCGTTCAGCGGCATCGCCGGGAAGCTGCCGAGCAGGCCGCGGATGTCGGACATCATGTTCTCGCCCTTCTTGCTGCTCGAGCAGTCCACGGCGACGTACCCGTGGGTCAGGTCGATCAGCGCGTCGGTACGCGAGCTCTTCACGAAGGCACGCGGCATCAGCTCGTGCAGCAGGTCGTCCTTCATGCGCTTGCGCTCGCGGCCGCCGGGCTTGCGGCCTTCCTTCTCCTCGATTTCCTCGAGCTTGCGCGCGAGCAGATCGTTGACCACCGCGCCCGGCAGGATCTTGTCCTCACCGCCGACGGTCAGCCACAGCGCATCGCCGACGCGGTGCGAGAACACGGCCTTTTCTTCACGGCCGAACGGCGAGATGAAGCCGCGCGAATTCATTTCAAGCGGACCGACCGGCTTGAGCAGCACCTGCGGCAGCAGAGTGTCTACGTCGGAGAAATCGGTGGCGGTCGGGAAGCGGAACAGCGTCAGGTTGCGAAAGAACATGGACGTCCAGAGTAAGAGCGTGAAAGGGAGGGCGGGCGCACCAGCGTGGCTCAGGCCGGGCCGGGGGCGTCACCGGGGTCGTGGGCAGTGCCGGCCCAGGCCGGCGGGTCGGGCAGCGGGGGTGCTGCGGCGCGCCCCAGTGCCATGAAATCAAACAGGGCCGGATCGGCCAGCTGCGAGGGATGGATGTTGCCCAGCGCGCGGGCGATCTGGTCGATGCGGCCGGGCTGGTCGCATTCCCACTGCTGCAGCATCTGCTCCACCTGGCGGCGCTGCAGGGTGTCCTGGCTGCCACACAGCGTGCAGGGAATGATCGGGAACGCACGCGCCTGCGCGTAGGCGCTGATGTCCGCTTCACTCACATACGCCAGCGGGCGGATCACGATGTGCTGGCCGTCGTCGCTGCGCAGCTTGGGCGGCATCGCCGAGAGCTTGGCGTGGTGGAACAGGTTGAGGAAGAACGTGGCCACACTGTCGTCGCGGTGGTGGCCCAGCGCGATCTTGGTGAAGCCGTGTTCGGCCGCATGCCGGTACAGCGCGCCACGGCGCAGACGCGAGCACAGCGAACACATCGTGCGGCCTTCCGGAATCACCCGGCTGACCACCGAATAGGTGTCCTGCTCGATGATCTGGAACGGCACACCGATCGAGGCCAGGTACGTCGGCAGCACGTGCTCGGGAAAGCCCGGCTGCTTCTGGTCCAGGTTCACCGCGACCAGCTCGAACGGTACCGGCGCTTTTTTCTGCAGCTGCAACAGGATGTCGAGCAGGGTGTAGCTGTCCTTGCCACCGGACAGGCACACCATCACTTTGTCGCCGGCCTCGATCATGCCGAAGTCGGCGATGGCCTGGCCGACCTGGCGGCGCAGCTGCCGCGCCAGCCGGTCCTGCACACCGCCGGGCGCGCGCGGATCGCGGGCGCGCGGGACGGGATCGGGCAGGCGGATGACAGCGCTCATGGCGGTCATTCTACCGGCTCGCACCGGCGACCACGGCCCCCGGGAAGTGACTGCGTTCACTCCCGGCGGTCATCGGGGATGTGTATGCTCGGAGCTTGTGGAAACCATGACACCCACCGATATCAGTGCCCGCCTTGCCGTCCTTCGGCAGGAGCATCGTGCGCTGGATGATCAGATCCTGCGCATGGCCGCCAACGGCGACGATGAGCTGGAAGCCAAGCGCCTGAAGCGGCGCAAGCTGCAGTTGAAGGACTGCATCGCCAAGCTGGAAGACATGCTGATTCCGGACGAGCCGGCCTGAGCCAGCCACGCATGGCGTGGCTCTACGCGTAGCGAGGGACGGTGCGTTGGGATTGACGACGTGCCGTCGTCAATCCGTGCTGACCGGCTCTTCCGGCTTCGCCGCTTCCGGGCTGACACGCTCGATGGTGTGGCGCAGTTCGCGGCCGAGGATGAATTTCGCATCCTTCGCCCACGCGTCCAGGCGCGCATCGAACAGCAACTTGCTGTTTTCATCCGGCCACACCAGGCGCAGTTCGCGCAGCTTCTGGATGAAGCCGCGGAACAGGGTGCGGTCGAAGAACTCCGGCGCGGCCGGCGCATAGAGCAGGCTCAGTCGCTGCGCAGCCTGCTGGCACAGGCTTTCCAGCTCGGCCGCACCCAATGTGCCGGGGCCGTTCTTCACCAGCACCGAGATGGCGATGTAATAGCGCTCGAACGCCTGCTGCAGCGAATGGCCGATCGCGCGCAGGCGGAAGACTTCGTCGGTCTGCCCGGTGTTGCGCGCCAGGATGCCGCCGTCGTCATCGTTGATGTTCTGCAGCAGCCCTTCGCGCACGAACACGTTGATGGTCTGCTCGATGCGCTGGGCAAACTCGTCTTCGGTCCACGGCAGGAACAGCTCGGCCTGCAGGAACGGATACACCGTGCGGCCCAGCTGGACCAGCCCGGTGCGGCTCATGCGGCGGTTGTTCTGGAAGCAGCAGGCCACCCACGACGAGGCCGTGAACAGGTGGATGACGTTGTTGCGGAAGTAGCTCAGCAGCACCGCGGTGTCGCCACTGACGCTGAGCACGTCACCCAGCGGGTGCTTGATGCGGGTGAGGACGTTGATTTCCTCGGCGTGGGCGATGATCCGCTCCGGCGAGTGCGGGGTCACCGTCACCCGGTCCGAGTACGGCATCTCGACCAGCAGGGTCTTGCACAGTTCGATCTGCGCGATCAGGTCCGCCTCGCCCATCGCATGCTTGGGCGTGGACAGCAGCGCCAGCGCGAGCAGGTTGATCGGATTGACGTCGGCCGCACCGTTGATATGCACCTGGATGCGTTCGGCCAGGTGATCCACCGTGCCGGACAACCACGAGGGCTTCTCGTCTTCGCCGACCGGTTGGCCGTTCCAGTCCGGCGCACGCTGGGCGAGCACGTCGTTGAGCGCGATCGGCTCGCCGAAGTTCACCACGACCTGGCCGTAGTTCTGCTTGAGCACCTTCGGGATCGACCACAACAGCGACCAGATCGATTCCTTTTCCTTCGGCCGGCCGGACAGTTCGTCCAGGTAGCTGCCGCCTTCCATCAGCTTTTCATAGCCGATGTAGACCGGCTGGAACAGCACCGGCTTGCGCGGCTGGCGCAGGAAGGCGCGCAGGGTCATCGAGATCATGCCGCCCTTGGGCTGCAGCAGCCGGCCGGTGCGCGAGCGGCCGCCTTCGACGAAATACTCGATCGAGTAACCGCCGGCGACCAGCTGCGCCACGTATTCGCTGAGCACCGCCGAGTACAGCGCGTTGCCACGGATCGAGCGGCGGATGAAGAACGCACCGCCCTTGCGCAGCAGCGTGCCGACCACCGGCAGGTTGAGATTGATGCCGGCCACGATGTGCGGCGGCACGATGCCGCGGTCGTACAGCAGGTAGGACAGCAGCAGGTAATCCATGTGGCTGCGGTGGCTGGGCACGTAGACCACTTCATGCCCGGGCGCGGCCGCCTTGAACTTGTCCAGGTGGTGGACCAGCACGCCGGCGTAGATGCGGTTCCAGACATGGCTGAGCATGAAGCTGGCCGAGCGCACCACGGGACTGGAGTAGTCCGCGGCAATTTCCCACGCGTAGGCGTGGGCTTTTTTCCAGGCATCGGCCGGCTTGGAGTTGTCGCGCTTGGCCTGTGAGGCGATCGCTTCGCGCACGGTGTCCGCGTCGAGCACCTTGTCCACCAGCAGGCGGCGGGTCGACAGATCCGGCCCGATCACCGATTCGCGGATACGGCGGAAATGGGTGCGCAGCACGCGCTGCAGCTTGCGCACGGTGCGCTCGGGGTCCAGCCCCTCATCGACCGTGGTGCGCAGCGAGATCGGCGGGGCGAAGCGCACGATCGTGCTGCGGCCGTTGAGCAGCACCGCCAGCAGGCGACGGAAACGACCCACCAGGGCCCAGTTTTCCGAGAACAGCACCGCGAACCAGCCGCTCTGCTTGTCCGGCGCGCGGCCGACGAAGATCGACACGGGCACCAGGTGCACGTCCAGCTCGCCGCGGGCGCGATGCGCCTGCAGGACCTTGGCCAGCGAGTCCGAGTGGGTCTTGGCGCCACGCTGCTCGGGGATCAGCGAGTTGCTGCTGCTCCGGCGCGACAGGGCCAGGTAGGCGCGCTTGCGCCCGGTCGGATCGCCGGCGATCGGCACCAGCGGCGAGGGCAGGCCGGCTTCGCGGCAGGCCTTGTCCAGGATCAGCGCGTTGGACAGACCGTAGTCCTCCAGCACGTAGACCACCGGGCGGCCATCGTTGTACTGGCCGGGGTGTTCCGGTTCGATCTTCAGCGACAGCCACGGCTCGACCAGGCGGCCGAGCAGGCGCGCCCACCACGGCGGGCGGCCACTGGGCGGACGGGTGCCGGGCACGATCGCGGACGGCACGACGGTGGCAGGCTCCGCATCGACGGCAACGGCCTCCACGGGCGCGCCAGCGGCCGGCGGAACCGGGGCGGCAGCACCGTCGGACGGCACGGTAGCGGGCGACGAGGACATGGCGTCCGGCGTCTTGGGCGGCTCTTCGCCGGGGAAAGGCAGGGGATTCTGGTTCGGCATCGGCTTCATTATGGCTTAGGCGGTGCAGAAGCACCGTCCTTGACCGTCGCAGCCGCCTCGGTTTCGGCGGCCTGGCGAGCGTCATGTTCAGCTTGCGCGGCGTCGGCGGCCTGCAGCAGCGCATCGGTGTCTTCCAGCGTGCGGGTCACGTACCAGTGACCGTCGCGCCGTGTCATCCGCACCTGCGCTTCGATCTGCTCGCCGGCCAGCGTGTACTGGATGCGCACGACCGCGTCGTCGCCCAGTTCGGAGGTCAGCTCGCCGCGCAGCTCGGTCAAGGCGCCGTCCAGCGACAGCCCGTAACTGGCCAAGGCCGTCTTGAAGGCTTTGATGAAGGGCCCGAGCCGGCGCAGACTCTCTTCCATGCCCGCGGCCTGCAGTTCGGCATCCGTGGACAGCCCCGCAGTGCGTGCGGTCGCGGTGAGCAGGGTGATGGTCGTCTTCGCCCGCTGCTTGTCCGTCAGTGGCGCCGCGGCGGCCCAGCGGCTGAGCGCGTTCACCACCTGGGTGTAGTGGGCGCGCTCGCTGTCGCTGTACTCGCTCTGGTTGCGCAGGTACTGCTCGCCGAACAACCCCATCGAGTGGGCCGCCTGGCGGACCTGGGTGGCCTGACCGGCGATCTGGGTATCGAACGAACGCTGCAGCCGCTGTGGCGCATCCGGCCGCGACAGTGCGGCCAGCATCGGCAGCAACTGCCCATCCAGCGGCAGCTCGGTCAGCGGCCAACGGCTGTGGCCCTGGCTCCAGGCGCCCTGCAGACGGGCGTACTGGGCCGGCGGCACCGCTGCCTTCGCATAGCCGACCAGATCATTGTCGGCGACCCGCTGGGCCAGCTGCTGCAGGGCCGCGACCGGCTCGGACGCCGGTGCATCCGGATCGATCTGCTTGTCTTTGCAGGCGCTGAGCAGCACCAACCCGCACAGGGCCAGCGCCAACGCCTGCCCTCGGTACTGCCACGGCTTCAACGACATGGACATGAATTCGGACTCCCCGGACCGGTCCGCATCTTGCGGCCTGTTCGGTGACAGCGGCAAGCCGGCAGACCTGCCGACCCTGCGCTCGGTGCGCAAGCCCTTGAATGTACAGAAAATCCGCGTGTGACAGAGCATCCCGCCCCGTCGCCGCCTCAGCGCGCGGCGAGCGCCTGGGCGATCTCGGCCTGGATGGCGCGCGCAGCGGCCTGCGGATCGCTGGCCAAGCGGATCGGACGGCCGACCACGATCGCATCGGCGCCGTCGGCAAAGGCCTGGGCCACGCCCACGGTGCGCTTCTGATCATCCCCGACCGGCCCGCCGGGGCGGATGCCCGGGCAGACGATCGAGAAGCCGGCGCCGGTGGCGGCGCGGATCGGCCCAGCCTCCTGGCCGGAGGCAATGACGCCATCGATGCCGGCGGCCTGGGCGGCCAGCGCGCGTTCGACCACCACCTCGACCGGCTCGCGGTCGATGCCCATCTGGGCCAGGTCGCTGCGCCCCATCGAGGTCAGCACGGTCACCGCCAGCAGGCGCATGTCGCTGCCGTTGGCGGCCGCGCAGGCCTCCATCATCGCCGGGTGCCAGCCATGGATGGTGGCGTAGCTCACCGGCCACTGCGACAGCCGCTTGATCACCGCCGCGGCGGTGGCCGGGATGTCGAAGAACTTGAGATCGACGAACACCCGCTTGTCGCGTGCGGCCAGCGCCTCGAGCACCTCGAAGTACTCGCCGGAGG
The DNA here is from genome assembly GCF_003751305.1 of Stenotrophomonas rhizophila. Taxonomy (GTDB): domain Bacteria; phylum Pseudomonadota; class Gammaproteobacteria; order Xanthomonadales; family Xanthomonadaceae; genus Stenotrophomonas; species Stenotrophomonas rhizophila_B. The sequence continues at coordinate 140,907 of NZ_RJKV01000003.1, read as the reverse complement.
CCAGCAGTTCCATGCCGATCTTGTAGAACGACACGGCATCGCCGAGGCGATCGACCCAAGCCAGCGCGTCGGCGCGGCCCGGCACGTCGAGCGCGAAGATCAGGCGCTCCTCGTCCCGCAGCGGCAGCGGCGCGCGGCTCACGGCGCGTAGTCCAGCGCGGCACGCTTGGCATCGTGGCGGGCTTGGCGCGACTGGCTGTAATCGTTGTTGAACTGCGCCGGTTCGAAGCCGCCGTAGGTCGGGTTGGGCAGCATCCACCAGCGTTCACCGAACCAGTCGTGGTACTGCTGCAGCAGCGCGTCACGGCCCTCATTGGTGTTGGCGGTGACTTCCACGAAGTCGCCCAGCTGGTCGCCGAACTGCATCAGCACGCGGTATTGCTGGCCGGCCAGGCGGCGGCGGCAGTTCTTCTCGCTGCCCGCCTGCTCGCAGCCTTCCACCACGGTGCCCAGGCCGAGGAACACGCTGTCATCGGCCACCGGCAGGCCCTGCTCGCGCAGGTTGGCCAGGGTGGCGTCCTTGAGATGCACGGCGCGGTTGGAGATGTACAGCAGGGTCACACCCTTGGCATTGGCGGCCTTGGCGAAATCGACCACGCCCGGAATCGCCTTGGCCTTCTTTTCGGCCACCCACTGGTCCCAGCTCAGCTCGTCATATTCCTTGCCATCGCGCACCAGGCGCGCCTGGTAGGGCGAGTTGTCCAGCACAGTCTCGTCGACGTCCAGCACCACGGCCGGCTTCAGGCCCTTGGCGGCATTGCCGCGCTCCTCAGGCACCAGCGCGTCCCAGTTGGCTTCCTTCAGCGCCTTGTCCAGGTGATCGGCGGCCGCGCGATAGGTCTGCTCGGTGATCGCCCGGTATTCCTGCGAGCGCTGGATCCACAGCACGGCATTGAGGTTGTCGTTGGCGGCCACGGCGGCATCGCCGGTGGCAGTCGGCGCGCTCGCCGCGGCAGCGGTGGCCGGCGGGGCGGCATCGGCCGGGGTTTCAGTGCGCTTGCAGGCACTGAGCGCCAGCACGGCGCAGGCAAGCACGGACAGGGAAACAGCACTACGACGCATGGCATTCACCGGCAACAGATTCGCGCCAGTTTACCGGCTTGTCCCGCGGCATTCATGCCGCAGGCAGGGCTCGGCTATGCTGCACGCCCCTGAAACACCCCGGAGCGCCCCATGACCGACGACACCCAGACCCCTGCCCTGCCCGTGCTCAGCGCGGCCCAGGCCCGCGCGTTGGGCTGCCTGATCGAGAAGGAGGCGACCACCCCGGACGCCTACCCGCTGACGGTCAACGCCGCCCAGGTGGCCGCCAACCAGAAGACCGCCCGCGAGCCGGTCATGGCCTTGTCGGCCGGCGATGTGCACCACGCGCTGCGCCAGCTGGAGACCCTGGGCCTGGCGCGCCAGCAGTACTCCTCGCGCGCGGAGCGCTACGAGCACCGCGCCGGTGCCGCGCTGGACCTGACCCGCCAGCAGCTGGCGATCCTGGGCCTGTTGCTGCTGCGCGGCCCGCAGACCCTCAATGAGCTGCTGACCCGCAGCGAGCGCCTGGTCCGCTTCCAGGACGTGGACGAACTGCGCCACCACCTGGAGCGCATGATCCAGCGCGAGATGGCGGTCCAGCTGCCACGCGCCAGCGGCCAGCGCGAAGACCGCTACATGCACCTGCTGGGTGGCCCGGTGGACGTGCAGGCATTTGCCGAGCAGTACAGGTCTGCACCGAGCGGCGCTGGCGGCGGCGGTGCCAATCCGGTACTGGAGTCCCGCGTGCAGCAGCTGGAGGCGACGGTGGCCGAGCTGCAGGAACAGCTGGCGGCGTTGCGCGCGCAGTTGGGGGGCTGAACAGCAGCCACGCATGGCGTGGCTCTACCGGGTGGAATGGCGTGGTTCCACCGGGTCGGATGGCGTTGTTCCACCGGGTCGGATGGCCGGGCGCTACCGGGTCAGACGGCTGGCGCGCCCGGGGTGGCGAACAGCAGCACGACATCGCCGCCATGCGGTGGTGGCAGCAGCAGATCGCCGCGATCCTCCATGCCCAGTTTGCGCAGCAGCGCGGCGGAGCGCACGTTGTCCGGCGAGATGATGCCGTACAGATCGGCATGGCCGAGCACATCGCGCGCGTAGTGCATCACCCCGCGCGCGGCCTCGAACGCGTAGCCGTGGCCTTCGTACTGCGACAGCAGTGCATAGCCGATATCCGGTGCCGGCAACCCGGCGCGGCGCACCAGGCCGGCGTTGCCCAGCCATGCACCATCTTCGCGACGGATGACGGCGTACATGCCGAAGCCGTTGAGCGTGTAGCTACCCAGCACGCGCTCGGCGGTGTAGTCGCGCGCCTGCACCAGGGTGCGTACGCCGCGGTCGGCGATGTTGCGGATGAAGCCCGGCTCGTTGAGCAGGGCCAGCATGTCGGCGGCGTCATGGTCGGGATCGATCAGGCGCAGGTGCAGGCGGTCGGTCTGGATCACGGCGGACATGCGGGTACCGGTGAAGGGTGATAGGCCGATTGTGCCGTAGAGCCACCCATGGGGTGGCTCTACCCGGCGATGCTCAGTCGAACAGTGCCTGGATCGCGGCCAGACCCGCGCTGGCACGCTCTTTCTTGCGCGCGGCATCGGCGACGGGATCGGCACCATCGCGCTGCATTTCCTCGGCGGGTATCTCATCGAAGAAACGGCTGGGCTTGAGCCGCACGTGCTCGCCGAACTTGCGGGTGAGCTTGCTGTAGCTCATCCACAGCTGCACCTTGGCGCGGGTGATGCCCACGTACAGCAGGCGCCGCTCTTCCTGCAGGTTGCCTTCGTCGAGACTGACCTGGTGCGGCAGCACGCCGTCCTCGCAGCCGATGATGAACACGTACGGGAATTCCAGACCCTTGGAGGCGTGCATGGTCATCATCCGCACCTGGTTGCCGCCGTCGTCCTTGTCATTGCGCGAGAGCAACGCCAGCTGCGCGGCCAGATCCGCCGTGGAGGCGCCCCGCGGGCCGCCTTCGAACCACTGCGCCAGTTCTTCCAGGTTGCCCAGGCGGCGCTGGTAGACGGACTCTTCCTTGCACGCGCTGCGCAGGTCCGAGACCAGCCCGGAGTCCTTCACCAGCTTGCGCACCAGATCGCCGGAGCTGAGCTTGGGCATCTCCGCGCGCAGGTCGCGCAGGATGTCGGTGAAGCGGCTCAGCCCATTGGCCGCGCGCGGCGGCAGCTGCGAGAGCGCGCCGATCGCCTCGGCGGCATGCGCCATCGGCAGGTCTTTTTCAGACGCCAGCTCGGCCAGCTTGGCCAGCGTGCCGGCGCCCACTTCGCGCTTGGGCGACTGCACCGCGCGCATGAAGGCCGTATCGTCGTCCGGGTTCACCAGCAGACGCAGCCAGGACAGCGTGTCCTTGACCTCCTGCCGTTCCAGGAACGCGGTGCCGCCGGTGATGTGATACGGCGCGCGCACCAGCTGCAGCGCTTTTTCCAGCGGCCGCGACTGGAAATTGCCGCGGAACAGGATGCAGAAATCGCTCCACGGAATCTTCTTGGAGGTCGCCAGGTAGGAGATTTCCGCCGCGACCTTTTCCGCTTCGTGCTCGCTGTTGCGGCACTCCCACACCCGGATGCGCTCGCCGTCGGCCTGGTCGCTCCACAGCTTCTTCAGGTGCTCGTGCGGGTTGTTGGCGATCAGCGCATTGGCCGCGCGCAGCACGCGGTTGGAGCAGCGGTAGTTCTGCTCCAGTTTGATGATTTCCAGCGCGGGGTAATCGCGCGCCATCTGCTGCAGGTTTTCCGGGTTCGCACCGCGCCAGGCGTAGATCGACTGATCGTCATCGCCCACGCAGGTGAAGTTGCCCTTGCTGCCGGCCAGCTGCTTGAGCAGGCGGTACTGCGCATCGTTGGTGTCCTGGCATTCGTCGACCAGCAGGTAGCCGATGCGCTCGCGCCAGGCGATGGCGATCTCCGGATTCTCTTCCAGCACCTGCACCGGCAGCCGGATCAGATCATCGAAATCCACCGCGTTGAACGCGGTCAGGCGCAGCTGGTAGCGCTCGTAGACGCTGGCCGCTTCCTTCTCGCGGGTGCTGCGCGCCGCGGCCATCGCCTGCTCGGGCGACAGGCCGGCATTCTTCGCACGCGAGATCAGGTTCTTCACGTCCTCGATGTCGTCCGGCTTGGCCCCGTACATCAGGTCCTTGACCTGCGCGGTCGAATCGTCGGCATCAAAGATCGAGAAGCCGCGCTTGAGCCCGACAGCGGCATGTTCGATCTGCAGGAACTTCAGCCCCAGGGCGTGGAAGGTACAGATGGTCACTTCATCGGCATCGTCGCCGCGCAGGCGCTTGGCCACGCGCTCGCGCATTTCCTTGGCCGATTTGTTGGTGAAGGTGATGGCCGCAATCCGCCGCGCCGGGTAGCGCTTGCTGGCGATCAACTGACCGATCTTCTCCACGATCACGCGCGTCTTGCCGCTGCCTGCGCCCGCAAGCACCAGCAGTGGACCTTCGCAGTGCATCACTGCCGCATGTTGGGGAGGATTGAGACCGTGCATGCCATCTCCAGGGGAGGGGCATTGTACCGGCCTTGATCGGGCTGCATCGACGCGCGGCCGCGTGGATTGACGCCTTCACACGGGTGGGTTATCCAGAGGACCTGCCCACGCAAAGGACGCGAAGGATGACCCGATTCAGCAACGGCAGGTGGGCATGGGCGGTGATCACCAGCCTGGCGGCGCTGCCCGTATCGGCCCAGCCGGCCGACGTCATGGACGTGCGCGCACAGGAGATCGTGCATACCTCGGCCTTCCTGGCCAGCCACCCGGATCTGCGCTACCGCGCGCTCGCACAGGAGGCGGTGTCACGCGGCCGCCTGGAGGAAGCGCGCACCTACTTCCGCCGCAGCGCCCGTTATGCCGACAAACTCTCCCAGGCCGCGCTCGCGGAGATGTGGTGGGGGGGCCAGGGTGGCGAGCAGGATCGGGCGCTGGGCTATGCCTGGATGGACCTGGCCGCTGAGCGCGGGACGGCCTTCCTGCTGGCACTGCGCGAACGCTACTGGGCCGCGCTGGATCCGGCCGAGCAACGACGTGCCCAGCGTGAAGGTCCGGCACTGTACGCCGAGTATGGGGATCCCGCGGCCCAGCCACGGCTGGAACGTGAACTGCGCACCGCGCTGCGCCAGGTCACCGGCAGCCGCACCGGCCGGGTGGGCGGCGGGATGGAGATGGAGGTCCGCGTGGCGGGAGGGATGCGCCGGAAAGTAGATCCGGATGTCTTCTATCGGGATGAATTCTGGACGCCCGCCGCGTACTGGCAGCGACAGGCGCGCGAACTGGACCAGGCCGGGCGCAGCGAGGGGAAAATCGACGTCGGCCTGCCGACCACTGTGCCGACCAACGATTGACCGCCATGCCCGGGCTGCTGAGCGGATAAAATCCCGACATGGCCAAGCTCTATTTCTACTATTCGGCGATGAACGCCGGCAAGACCACGACCCTGCTGCAGTCGGCGCACAACTACCGCGAGCGGGGCATGCGCGTGGCCATCCTGACCCCACGGCTGGACGATCGCGCCGGGCGCGGCGTGGTCGCCTCGCGGATCGGCCTGAAGGCCGACGGGATCGCGTTCCAGCAGGACACCGACCTGCAGCAGCTGATCGCCGACGACATCGACACGCACGGTCCATTGGGCTGCGTGCTGGTCGATGAAGCGCAGTTCCTGACCCGCAGCCAGGTCTGGCAGCTCAGCGAGGTGGTCGATCAGATGCGCATTCCGGTGCTCTGCTACGGCCTGCGCACGGATTTCCGCGGCGAGCTGTTTGAAGGCAGCCAGTACCTGCTGGCCTGGGCCGACGAGATGCAGGAGATCAAGACGATCTGCCACAGCGGCAAGAAAGCCACGATGACCGTGCGCGTGGACGAGCACGGCCACGCGGTGCAGGACGGCCCGCAGGTGGAGATCGGCGGCAACGAGCGCTACGTGTCGGTGAGCCGCGCGGAGTTCAAGAAGATCACGCGCGGTGAGGGCCGCATCGACCCGATGCAGGCCCCATTGCCGCTGTGATCAGTACAACGTGCGCTCCGGCGCGCCCTTCGGCGGCGGGCTGTACTGGTACAGCCAGGTTTCGGTGAGGGTCTTGCCACCGCTGCGCAGGTACAGGCGGATGTCGATCTGCTCGGTGGCGTCATCCGGCGGCACCAGATCGAACATGGCCCGGTAGCCCTTGATCTCGCGCAGCGGACGCGCCGACACGATCTCGGTACGGCCACGGCTGACCTGGACCACGGCCTCCACCTCGCCCTTGTCGATCAGCGCGGCCAGTTCGCCGCCTTCGAAATCGACCGCGAAGCGCCAGGAGAAATACTCGCGCTTCTTGCCGATCACCCCGCCCAGGCCGGTACGGCTGGCCACGCAGTGCGCCAGCGGCGTACGCGCCGGCGGCTCGGCGCCCCAGTACAGGCGGTAGCCGAGCAGCAGCTCCTGGCCGGGCTGCGGCTTGGCCTCCGGATTCCAGAACGCCACGATGTTGTCGAAGGTTTCGTCCACGGTGGGGATTTCGACCAGCTGTACCGAACCCTTGCCCCACTGCCCCTTCGGTTCCACCCACAGGCACGGGCGCTTCTCGTAGAAAACGCCGTCGTCCTGGTAGTGATCGAAGTTGCGGTCGCGCTGGAGCAGGCCGAAGCCGCGCGGGTTGTTGTCCACGAACATGTTGAAGCGCAGGTTGTGCGGGTTGCACAGCGGGCGCCAGATCCATTCACCGGCACCGGTCCACATCGACAGGCCATCGGTATCGTGGATCTCCGGGCGCCAGTCCCAGGCCATGCGACGGTCGTTCTCGCCCACCTGGTACATGCTGGTGCACGGGGCGATGCCGAGCCGCTCGATCGCCTTGCGCGGGTACAGCGCGCAGTCGATGTCCATCAGCAGCACGTCACCGTTGGTGATCGCGAAGCGGTAGGCGCCGGTGGTGCTGGGCGAATCCAGCAGGGCGTACACCACCAGCGTGTTGGAGTCGGCCGCCGGCCGCTCCAGGTAATAGGCGATGAAATCCGGGAATTCTTCGGGCTTGCCCATGCCGGTATCGATCGCCAGGCCGCGCGCGGATTGGCCGTACTGGCCTTCCTTGCCGACCGCGCGGAAATAGCTGGCACCCAGGAAGGCGGCGAAGTCGCGATCGGTGTCCTTGCGCGTGTTGAGCCGGAAGCCGGCGAAGCCCAGATCGGCCGGCAGATGACTGCCCTTCAGGCCGCTCTTGCCGTAGTCGAACGCCGCGCCGTCGTAGGCCAGTTCCTGCGCCTTGCCATCGGTCACGTCGAACATCCGCACCGGTGAGTGGAAGTACAGGCCAAGGTGGAAGAACTTGGCCTGGTAGCGGCCGGGCTGGTCCGCCCACAGCGCGTGATCCTGGCGGTACTGGATCGACTGGTACTGGTCCCAGCTCAGCGCTTCGACCGGGCCAGGCAAGGTCCGCTTGTGGCTCTGGTAAGCGGCCTGGGACAGCGCGCGGGCCTGCCCTTTCAGCGAGGCGAAATCGAACGGCTGCGGCGCGCCCAGCCGGCGCAGGCCGACCTGGTTGCCCTGCGCGGCGCAGGCCGGCAGTGCGGGCAGGCCGAAGGCGGCCAGGGCCACGGAAGCATTGCGGAGGAAGTCGCGTCGTTGCATGCAGGCAGCGATGGCAAAGGGAGGGCCGGCCATCATAGGCACGCTGACGTTAATTCGCCGAGGTGAATACGGGGCGGCGTTCAGCCAGCGCGCTCAGGGCACTGCGGCCACCTGCGCCGAGCCACAGCTCTCACGCGCCTGCCCGATCTCCTGTCGCAGCCTCCCGCCCTGCGGCCACTGCGCCTGCAGTTCCTGCTGGAGCTGGCCCAGCGCGGCGCGCGCCCGCGCTGGCGCAGTGCCGCAGTCCAGTTCCGCCATGGCCGCACGCGCGCGCCAGCGCAGCACCCGGCTGTCCAGATCGGCCGCATCGCCTACCAGCAGCGGCGCCAGCGCCTGCCGCGCCTCCACGGTCTGGCCCATGCGGCCCAGGTTTCGGGCCCAGGCCAGCTGCAGCGCGCGGTGCAGACCCGCACTGGCAGGCCCGGCCCGGTCCACCCGCCGCATCAGCGCAGCCAGTTGCTCCCCGGCCTGATGGGGGTCGCCGTGGGCACTGACCAGCTCGGCCATGCGCCGATCGGCCTGCTGCACGGCCGCATCGTCATCACCACGCTGCGCGGCCTGCCATTGCCGCCCCTCATGCAACGCACCCAGCGCCGCCTGCCAGCGGCCCGCGTGTGCCAACGCTTCGCCCTGGTCGTACAGCCCCTGCGGCAGCAGCCCCACGCAATCGGGCTGGCGCCAGATCGCCACGGCCCGGGCAAAGTCATCGATCGCCGTTGCGCTGTCGCCCTGCTCCAGCGCCAGCCGCCCCAACGCATGCCAGGTCAATCCGGTATCACGGTGCTGCTCGCCCAAGGCCTGCCGGGTCAGCTGATGGACCTGCTGGAGTTGGACCTGCGCCTGCGCCAGTTCGCCGCGCTGCATCGCCAGCAGCGCGCGCAGGCGGCGGATCGACAGGGTTTCCGGGTGATCGGGCCCATACAGCCCCACGGCATCATGGGCGGCAAGCTGAAGAGCCTGCTCGGCCGCCTCCAGATCGCCCTGCGCAGCCAGGGTCTCGCCCATGTGCCGACGCAGCGCGATCAACTGGGGATACCGCACGGTGTCACCGGCCTGCAGCAGCTGCAGCGCTTGCCGGTAGCCGGTCAGTGCCGCCGGGGCGCGGCCATCGTCGCTGTCCAGTGCGGCCAGGTCGGCCAGGCTCTCGGAGGTGCCGGGGGTATCGCGCAGTACATCGCGCCGCAGTACCAGCGCCTGTTCGAAGGCGGCGCGGGCGTTGTCGCGGTAACCCAGAAGTTGTTGGCAGCGCCCGAGCTGGGTGTGGTACTCGGCCACGGCCGCCGGCAGCCGCAGGCGGTACTCGGCGGCCAGCGCCTGCATCGGGGTGAGGTGGGTCACGCACTCGCGCGAGCGGCCCAGCATGCGCAGCGCACGGCCGCGCTGGGTCACCGCTTCCAGCTGCAGGGTGGGCGGCACCTCGCCGGCCTCCTCCAGCAGCGCGCGCTGGCGGTCCAGCGTCTGCAGGGCCAGCTGGTAGTCGCCCATACCGATCCGCAACCGGCCGATCACTCCTTCCAGCTCGGCCAACGCCAGCGGTTGATCGCGCAGTTCCGCCTCACCGCGTTGCTGACCGGTGGCCAGCAACTGGCGCAGATCGAAGCTGCCGTGGCGCACGCCGGCGGCGCGGTCGAACAGGCCCACGGTGAAATCCTGCATGGCCTGCGCACGCGCGACCTCGCGCCGGGCCTGCTGCATCTGCCACAGCGCAGTGAGCGCCAGCGCGAGCAGGGCCAGCACGGCCACGCTGCCCAGCGCCACGCCCCAGCGATGCCGGCCCAGGTATTTGCGCAGCCGGTAGCCCACGTGCTGCGGGCGGGCATGGATCGGGCGGCCTTCGAGGAAGCGGCGCAGGTCCTGGGCCAAGGCTTCCACCGAGGCGTAGCGCTGCGCAGGTTCCTTCTGCAGGGCCTTGAGCAGGATGGTGTCCAGATCGCCGCGCAGGCGACGCGACAGGCGCCTCGCCGCCCCGGCCTGCTCCCCACCGGCAGCGGCCATGCGCGCCATGACGGCCGAGGCGCGCGGCGCCTGCACCTCCAGGATCGAGCGCTCCCACTCGGCATCGCTATGCCGGCGCAGGCGATAGGGCTTCTGCCCGGTGATCACCTCGAACAGCACCACCCCCAGCGAATACACATCGGTCAGCGTGGAGACCGGCTCGCCGCGCACCTGCTCCGGCGCCGCGTAGTGCAGGGTGAACGCGCGTGCTTCCGTGGGCGGGTGCGCGGGCGGCTTGCCGTGGTCATCGTCGAGCAGCTTGGCGATGCCGAAATCCAGCAGCTTCACCTCGCCCTCCGCCGTCACCAGGATGTTGGACGGCTTCAGATCGCGGTGCACGATCAGGTTGGCGTGGGCGTGGCTGACCACCGCGCAGACCTGCAGCATCAGTTGCAGGCGGCGCTCCAGCGGGAGTGCCAAGCGCTGGCAGTGCTCGGTGATCGGCTCGCCTTCGACATACGCCAGCGCCAGGTAGGGCTGGCCGTCCAGGTCCACGCCGGCGTCCAGCAACTGGGCCAGGTTCGGGTGCTGCAGCCGCGCCAGAATTTCGCGTTCGCGGCTGAAGCGCTGGCGCAGGCCGGGATCGGCGTAGCCACTGCGCAACAGCTTCAGGGCGACCTGGCGTTCGTACAGGCCATCGGCCCGCTCGGCCAGCCACACCTCACCCATCCCGCCTTCGCCGAGCGCCCGCAACAGCCGGTAGGGACCGACCCGGGTGCCTGCCCGGCTGTCTTCCGGCGGCGCGGTCCACAGGGGCTGCGCCAGGAATTCATGGCTGTCCCGCTCATGGGCGAGCAGGCGCTCCACATCCTCGGCCAGCCCCGGATCGTCGGCGCGCAGGCGCAGCAGCCGCTGCTCTCGCGCCGGTTCGGGCAGTTCCAGCAATTGATCCAGCAGGCAGGACAACTGCCGCCAGCGTGACGCCTCCATCGGTCCTCTCCCCGGACGATGCGTGGCTTTTCAGGGCTCCCCGACCGAAGCCAGCAGGAACATGCGCGCCTTCTGCCAGTCGCGGCGGATGCTGCGCTCCGAGCGTTGGCATAGATCGGCGATCTCCTGCTCGGACAGCCCGGCGAAGTAACGCAGTTCCACCACCTTGGCCAGGTGTGCATCCACCGCATGCAGCCGGGCCAGCGCCACATCCAGCGCCAGCAGGTCTTCATCCAGGCGCACGCCGCTGCTGCTGTTTTCGGGCAGCTCCACCCGCTTGAGATCACCGCCGCGTTTGCGCGCCAGCCGGTTGCGTGCGTAATCGACCACCACGCTGCGCATCGCCGAGGCGGCGTAGGCGAAGAAGTGGGCGCGATCCTCGAAGCGGGCCGCGCCCCGAGAGCCGAGCAGCTTCAAATAGGACTCGTGCACCAGCGAGGTGGCATCCAGGGTGCGCCCCTGCTGCCCGGCCAGCTGCCGACGGGCCATGCTGTGCAGCTCGTGATAGAGCAGGGTCAGGACCCGGTCGAGCGCGGCGCGGTCGCCCGCCCGGGCCGAATCGAGCCATACGGTGATATCCGGTCCCTGGTCCATCGCACACCCCCGCCGGTGACGTTGGGCGGACTATACCGCCCGGTGGGCGACAGGCGCGCGACGATTCAGCGCTGGCAGTGCCCGCACCAGACGCTGGCGCGCTGGCCGATGGTGGCGTGGCGGAGCAGCCGACCACACTGGCGGCAGGGCTCGCCTTCACGCCCGTAGACCAGCAGCTCCTGCTCGAAGTATCCCGGCGCCCCGTCCGGGTTGATGAAATCGCGCAGGGTGGTGCCGCCGCGGGTGATGGCGTAGGCCAGGATCTGTTTCACCGCATCGGCCAGGCGCTGGTAGCGCGCGCGGGAGATCTTGCCGGCCTCGCGCAGCGGGTTGATCCCGGCCATGAACAGGCTTTCGGCGGCGTAGATGTTGCCCACGCCCACCACGATGCCCTGGTCCATCAGGAAGGTCTTCACCGAGGCACTGCGGCCACGGCTGCGGGCGAACAGGTAGTCGCCATCGAAGGCCTCATCCAGCGGCTCGGGCCCCAGCGCGGCCAGCAGCTCATGGGTTTCCCCGGCCGGCTGCCAGAGCAGGCTGCCGAAGCGGCGCGGGTCGTTGAAGCGCAGCAGGCGGCCGTTGTCCAGGCTGATGTCCACGTGGTCGTGCGCACGTACCGGGGTGTCGCCGGGCAGCACCCGCAGGCTGCCGGACATGCCCAGGTGCAGCAGTGCGCTGCCGATGGCGGTATCAAGCAGCAGGTACTTGGCGCGGCGGCGCACGCCCTGGATGGCCTGCCCGGGGAGCAGCGTGCTGATCTCCGGCGGAATCGGCCAGCGCAGGTCGGGGCGACGCAGGATCACGCCGTGGATGCTGCGGCCTTCCAGGTGCGGGGAAAGGCCGCGACGGGTGGTTTCTACTTCGGGGAGCTCGGGCATGGGGGGATTCTAGCGCCGGGCTGCGGCGGGCCGACTGCGACCCACCGCAACACGGTGCGCTTCCCTTCAGGCCTGCGCGTCCTCCTGCGCCGCGGCGTTGCCAGCTTCAGCCGGTACAGCGATATCCGTCGGCGCGTCCACCGTCACCGGGTGCTTGTCCGGGAACAACGTGGGCAGTGTGGCGACAAACTGGACCAGGCAATCGTCGGCATAGCGTTGGACAGTCTGCTTCACCATTGCGTAGTCATCAGCCTGCCAGGCCTCCAGCGGGGCGGCGACCGGCTCGGCAATGTTGCACTGGGCACCTTCGCCGCCGGTAAGGCGCATGGTGGGCAGCTTGCGCCGGTACGGGAAGCCCAGGCTCAGCGATTGACGCAGTTCATACAGGGTCTGCGAATCATCCAGTTCCTGGTAGACCAGGATGAAGTCGCCCAGCGTGGCCTGCACCGGCTTCTCCTCGGTAGGCACAGCGCCAGGGTGTGCTTTGAAGTAGTCGTCCAGGCGGGTGCGCACCTGCGCCTGCATCGGGCCGAACGCGGGGTGCGGGACGCTCTCGATGCGCGTGCCTTTCAACTGTCCTTTGCCGAAGGAGCTGCCGGCGATCCTGCCGGACAGCAGCGACAGCGCGACCTGCGCGCCGGCCACCTTGGCCGTGGTGGAGCGCTGCACCAGACGAAGGGATTTGGCGCCGACGGGTTGACCGCCGGAGTCGGTCTGCAGCTGCGCGGTGATGGGGATCAGATGCTCCCATGCCGGTGCTGCAGGGGCGACAGCGGCATCGTCTGTGGCGCTTGCATCGGCGGCCACGGCAATGGCATTGGCGGGAAGTTCGCTGTCGTCCACGGCAAGCTCGGGGGGATCGACGGATACCGGCTCGCTGGCCATGGTCTGCGTGCTGACGACGATGCCGCCGAGCAGCATCGCGGTGAGGAGGGTGTACTGGGTTTTCATGGGGCTTCCTGGGTCGTCCTTGGCGATACCCGTGGACGCCCATCGGTGCAACGGCCCGGCATCCACGTCCATGTTTTTCCTGCTGCGATCCATCGCAGTCAACATGCCGAGCCTGCAGAACACGCTGATCGACCGGCGTGCCGGGATCATCCTGTCTTCTGCCTGTTGTCAGGCAGTCGTGCGCGTACCGGCATGTTCGCCGGCGGGCGATCTTATATCAGCGGCAGCACGCCTTGAAAATTGAGCATCTGCTGCAGGCGCACGCGCATGGCAAATTCACATGCGTGGCAGCCGTTATCGCGGCGGCGCAGCCAGCTCGCGCGCACTCAAATAGCCGTCGCGATTGGCATCCTGCTTGTGGAACCGCTGGATCAGCGTCTGCCGCTGCTGCTCGCGCGTGATGGGCGGGCCTTTGCCGCCGGGCAGCTCATCGGCGCTGAGCACGCCATCGCCGTTGCGGTCCATGCGATCGAAGGCGTACAGCAGCCACTGCACGTACTCCTCCACGCTGACCCGGCCGTCGCCGTCGGTGTCCATGCGCTGCAGGTAGCTGCCCGTATCAGTGACCTGGGCCTGTGCCGTCGCGCCCAGCACGCCAACGGCCAGGCCCAGACACGCAAAACGCCGCACAAGGCGGCGTTTCGCGGAGACGTTCCCGATCGGGAAGCGCATCGATCAGTGCGCCGTCAGTGCGTAGCCCTTCAGGCGCGCGGCGTAGTTCTGCAGCGCGGCGATGCCACTGGCTTCGGCTTCGTGGCACCAGGCCTGCAGCAGCTTCAAGCGCTCGGCGGCGTCATTGCCGCGCGCTTCCAGCAGGGCCGCCAGACGGGCGCGGTGTTCCACCAGCACGCGGATCCGCGGGCGCTGCTCGACCCACGTGCTGAGCTGGGCGCGGCAATCCGGCTTGAGCCAGCGGCCGTCGTTGACCAGGCCACGGCGCATGCGGCGCGGCAACAGCTTGCGCAGTTTGGCGCCCGCCATCGCGGCCTCTTCGCGCAGGGCCGGCACGAATACGTTGCGCTGGTAGTCGGTCATCGCCTGGAACCGGTGCGACAGCAGGGCCTTGAGGGTTTCCGCATCCGGCACGGCAATGTTCGGGCGCACGTCCATGCTCGGCGCCACGCGCAGCACCTTGGCCAGACGCACCGCCTGCAGGCCGCGGATCACCGCCCAGCCGATATCGAACTCCCAGCGGCGCATGGAGAAGCGCGCCGAGCTCGGGAAGGCATGGTGGTTGTTGTGCAGCTCTTCACCGCCCACCCAGAACGCCCACGGCGTCAGATTGGTGGAGGTGTCAGCCGATTCGAAGTTGCGGTAGCCCCACCAGTGGCCCAGGCCATTGATGACGCCGGCCGCCCAGAACGGGATCCAGGCCATCTGGATCGCCCACAGGGCCACGCCGGGCAGGCCGAACAGCACGCTGTTGATGACCAGCAGCGCGACCGGGCCGAGATTGGCGTGCGGGGTGTACAGGTGGCGCTCGATCCAGTCATCCGGAGCGCCGCGGCCGTACTGCTCGATATCCGCGCGCATCGCGCGGGCCTCGCGGTACAGCTCCACGCCCCGCCAGAACACCATGCCGATGCCCTTGGTCACCGGGCTGTGCGGGTCTTCATCGGTTTCCACCTTGGCGTGGTGCTTGCGATGGATCGCCACCCACTCCTTGGTGATCATGGAGGTGGTCAGCCAGGTCCAGAACCGGAAGAAATGCGCGATCACCGGGTGGAAATCCACGCCGCGGTGCGCCTGGCTGCGGTGCAGATACAGGGTCACGGCGAAGATGGTCAGCTGGGTGAACACCAGCAGCACCAGGCCCATGCCCCACCAGCCGAGGCCGACGACACCGCCGGTCAGGAAGTTGAGGAGCGTATCGAACATCGCAGGACTCCGGGCCGCAGTCGGCCGTCAAGGAAACAGGGATACCTCCAGACATGATGGGGCCAGACGTTGCAAACTTCATCCCTTCGATGCCATTTTTGCGCAGTCATTCAGTTCTCCCCTTACCTTCGTGAGCATGCCCCCGCATTCATGACAGTCGCAGCCTCGCCGGCGGTGCCGGCCTCCCCCGTCCCCCTGATCGAGCTCGACCGCGCCTGCGTCATCCGCGGCCAGGTCCGGGTCCTGCACGATCTCAGCCTGCGCATCGAACAGGGCCAGCACACCGCCCTGCTCGGCCCCAATGGCTGCGGCAAGTCGTCCTTCATCAAGCTGATCACCCGCGAGCTGTACCCGCTGGCGCACGGTGATGGCACGGTGGCGGTGCGCGTGCTCGGCCAGAACCGCTGGCAGGTGGACCGGCTGCGCTCGCAGCTGGGCATCGTCACGGGGGACCTGAGCAGCAACCTCTCGGACATGCCCGGGCTGACCGTGGAAGAGGCCGTGCTGACCGGCTTCTTCGCCAGCTTCGTGGTGCCGGCCTTCCGCGAGGTGAGCCCGGAGATGCGCGAACGCGCGCGTGAAACCCTGGCGATGACCGGTGCCCTGCCCCTGCTGCAGCGCGGCTATGCCGAACTCTCGGCCGGCGAAACCCGGCGCGTGCTGATCGCCCGGGCGCTGGTGAACCGGCCGCAGGCCCTGCTGCTGGATGAACCCTCCACCGGGCTGGACCTGATCGCCCGCGAGCAGCTGATCGCCACCATGCGCGAGCTCGCCCGCCAGGGCATCACCCTGGTGCTGGTGACCCACCACATCGAGGAGATCATTCCCGAAATCGAGCGGGTGGTGATGCTGCGCGGCGGCAAGATCCTCGCCGATGGCCCGCGTGCGGAGCTGCTGCGCGATGCACCGTTGTCCGAGCTGTTCGGCGGCCCGATCCACGTGGTGGATCAGGCCGGCCGGTTGAGTGCGTTCGCGGGTTAGGTCACGCGCCCTAGAACCGCACCGCCACCGCACGTGATTCGATCGGTGCCATCCGGCTCTGGTCCTGCAACTGCAGGTCACGCACTTCGAACGGAGCGGCATAGCCACGCGGCAGCGCCACGCTGGCGAACGGCAGGCGCAGCTCACCCGCCCCTGCCGTCGCGAACCACGCCGCACTGTGTGCCTGCGCTACTGGCCGCAGCGTCCCGTCGGGGCCGGTGGCATACAGCGTGCCGCGCGCCTCGTAGCGGCCGGGCGCACCGATCTGCAACGGCAGGCGTATCTCGCGGCGGCCGGCATCTGCCTCGACCTGGCCTTGGAAGCGTGCCGTCGGCTGCGCCACCGCGAACGCCACCTTGGCATCGCGTTGCACCCCGTCGGCACTGACGAAGGCCTGCAGTTCCCACAGCCCCTGCGCCGTGCCGATGTCCTGCGGCACGGTCACCTGTGCACGCAGACCGTCTTTGCCAGCGACCAGCGGCACCGGCCAGCTGCGGCCATCGGGCGCGACCAGCAGGGCCTCGCCCATGGCCGGCAGCGGCCGCGCGCTGGCACGGCCAAGCTGCGCCGCTGTAGCGCCGCCGTCGTTGACCAGGCGCGCGCTCAGCGTGAGCGTGCCACCGGCGAGCACCCGTTCGCTGCTCGCCTGCAGCTGCAGCGCGATCGGGCTGTTGGGTTCGAGCACCTGCACCACATAGCGGCCCTGGGCCTGTGTGCTCTGCAGGCGGTAATTTCCCACCGCCGACGTGGTGCCCGTGCGGACCATGGCCGTGCCCGGGCCAACCGCCATGCCGGCCGCGCGCAGTTGCTGGTCATCGACCCCCTTGGCCACCGCCAGCGCGCCGGCCGGGTCACGCACCTGCCATTGGGTGGTATCCAGCGCACGCGCGCCCTGCACGGGGCTGAGCTGGATCACCGCGTCGGGTGCGGTCAGCGGCAACACCAGGCCCTGCTGCAGTGCCGGTCCGTCCACCATCTCCCAGTAGCTGCGGCTGCTGGCCATGAAGGCCGGCGTAAGGGTCAGCGCCTGGGTCGGATCCAGCGCCCAGGCAAAGCTCAGCGGTGCCTGCTCCACCGGTCCGGCCGGCAAGGGCGCACGCTCCACCGCGCGTGGCACCTGGTCGCTGGCGCGGGGGGCCAGCAGCGGCTGTGCCGCCTGCAGTGGCAGGGCTGCCAGGGCGGCGAACAGGGCCACCACGATCGTCGTGTGTCGCATCATCGGGGGGCTCCTCACAGGGTCAGGTCGTTGCGCAGGATCGTGCCCAGGCCGAAGCACTCGCGTCGGCTCTGGTTGTGGCTGAGCGGCTCGGCGCCCTGGGTGCGCTGCGTGTCGGTGAACCAGGTGGTGCCGGCGGCCTTCTGGCTGCTGCACTCCAGGAAGCCGTCCGAGCAGCTGTTCAACCAGTTCTGGGTGAACTCCAGGCCCACGTTCTGCGCATAGCCACCGCAGTAGCTGTTGCTGTCCCACACCGCCGATTCCACATCCGAGCCGACCACTGCGCGGAACGGCCTGGGCAATGCAGGCCGGCCGGCCGTGCCGTACAGGTTCTGCGCGTTGTAGGTGGCCATGTGGCCCACCTGCTGCTGGCGCACGGCGTCGCTCTTGTAGCCCAGCAGCCAGCCCACCGAGGTTTCGAACACGTTGCCGTTGAGCACCGCATCGGCCAGCGGCGTGCCGGCCGAGGACGGCGCCAGTGCGGTGACCTTGCTGACCGTCTGGATGATCTTCGGATAGCGGCTGTCATAGGTGGGGTTGGAGAGGATCCAGCGCACCACGTTGCCGCCGTTGGAATGGGTGATCACCACCAGCTTGGTGATGCCACGGGTGTTGATGAAGCTGGTCAGCTGCCCCGCCAGGCAGCCGGCCGCTTCGGGCTTCCACATGTACTGCTCGAAATCGCAGTTGATGACGGTGTAGTTGCTGCTGTTGGGCAAGCCCTGGCGCACCGTATCGATGATGCCCGGCTGCCAGTAGTCCGCGCGCGCATCGGTCTGTTTGCCGGTGCCATGCACGAACGCCACCCCCACTACATCGGCCGCGTGCACACTCGCGCACGCCAGCATCAGACCCAGGGCGAGACCACCACCCCACCTTCCCGCGTTGCTTCGCATCCGCTGTCTCCTTGCAGGTGATCCCCCTGATGACCGGCGCTGCCGCGTTGCCATGGGGTCCATCTATCCATGGAGATATGACGAACGATGGCGCCTACGATGACGCTATGTCGTGCGACCCACGAAATCCGTGAACCAGTCGCGGGTTTCCGTCATCCGGGGCACGGCCATGCCGGATCTGGCCGGATGACGAGCGGCCGCTGTCGTTGCCGGAGGAAGCTGCGATCATGCGGCTCTCCCTCTTCGAGACCTGCCGATGTCGTCGTTCCTGCGCTCCGCTGCCGTTCGCCCGATGCTGGTGACCGCTCTGCTCGCCGCCCTCGCCGGCTGTTCGTCAACGACCGCACCGCGCACCACGGCGGTGGAAGCCTCGGTCACCACCAAGGCGGTCGGCTACCTGCAGAGCACGGCCGTGCCGGACAGCCTGGCACTGGTACCGGCGCCGCCGGCCGCCGGCTCGGCCGGCGTCGCGCTGGACGAACAGGTCAGCCGTGAAGCCCGTGCCCTGCGCGGCAGCCCCCGCTTCGAGCAGGCCCACCGCGACGCCGAACTCGCCTTCCCGGCCGGCGCCAACCAGTTCTCGTGCGCGATCGATGTCGAGGTGGATGCGGTGAAGACGCCGGCCCTGTACCGCCTGCTCGAACGCAGCCGGATCGATGCCAGCGCGGCCACCCGCACGGCGAAGAAGCACTACCAGCGCGCGCGGCCGTTCATGGTGAATGGTGAGCCCACCTGCTCGCCGGAAGACGAGCAGGACCTGCGCGGCAACGGCTCATATCCGTCCGGCCACACCTCGATCGGTTGGGCCTGGGCCCTGATCCTCTCGGAGATCGCCCCGGACCGCGCCGATGCGATCCAGGCACGCGGCCGCAACTACGGCGAGAGCCGCCTGGTCTGCAACGTGCATTGGCAGAGCGACATCCTGGAAGGCCGCTTCATGGGCGCTGCCGCCGTGGCACGCCTGCATGACAACGCCGCGTTCAACAGTGACCTGCTGGCGGCGCGCAAGGAGATCGCGGCGGCGCGCAGGGCGGGGCTGCATTCGGCACGGGATTGCGCGGCTGAAGAAGCGGTGTTGAAGGTGCGGCCGGCGAGCGCGTTGTAAGACAGCGCGTGTCGGTGGAGTTGCGTTGCTGGTAGTGCCGGCCGCTGGCCGGCTCTTCGCGATCTCGATCAGGACGGTGCAGAGCCGGCCAGCGGCCGGCACTACCCTGCAGCGGCAACGTTGGATGACTTGAACAGAAAACGGCGCGGATTTCTCCGCGCCGTTTTCGTTTTCCAAGATACCCACGCACGGTGGGCACCTACCGCATGACGTGCATCAGAACTTCGCGGTGAACTCCAGACCGAACGTGCGCGGCTCGTTGAGGAAGCCGGTCAGGTTGTTGAAGTCGATCGCGCCGACCACGCGGACCTGGTCGGTCAGGTTGCGGCCGTACACGGCCACGTCGTACTGGCCGTAATCCCAGTTGTAGCCCAGGCGCAGGCCACCTTCCAGCGAGGAGCGGCTGCGGAACTCCGGCGACTCGTACAGGAAGAAGTTCACTTCGCTGCGGTAGGCCCAGTCGGTGTAGACGTAGAACTCGCTGGCATCGTTGACCGGGAAGCCGGCGCGCAACGTCAGGTTGTGGATCCACTTCGGCGCCTGCGGCAGCGGGTTGCCGTTGACCAGCGCGTAGGTACCGCCATCGATGACCGTGGTCGGGTCGGTGATGGTGCAGCCGCCGCCACAGATCGCCACCGCCAGATCCTTGTCCTTGATCTCGGTGTCGTTGTAACTGCTGCCCAGGGTCAGCAGGACGTGGTCGGTCAGGTAGGCTTCGAAGTCGAGCTCGGCACCTTGGCCAAGGGTCTTGTCGGCATTGAGCAGGGTCGCGGTGTTGTTGCTGCCGCCCACGGCGATCAGCTGCTGGCCGTCGACGTTGTAACGGAACACGTTGAAGCCCAGGCGTGCGCGGCGGTCAAACAGGTCGGCCTTGATGCCGGCCTCGTAGGAGATCACCTTCTCCGAATCCGCCTGCGAGACGCCACCGAAGGCCAAGCGGCCCTGGATCGACGGCGCGCGGAAGCCCTTGGCCACGCGGGCATACGCGTTGAGGTTGTCGGTGATCTGGTAGACGCCGCTCAGGTCCCAGCTGACGTCGTTGACGTCGGTCTTGGCGATGTACGGGCCGCTGACCGGGGTGCCGAACGGCACGGCCTGCAGCACGCTGGCGCTGAAGTCCTTCTTGTCCTGCGTGTAGCGCACGCCACCGCGCAGCTTGAAGCGCTCGGTCACGTCGAAATCGCCGGAGGCGAACGCGGCCCACGCCTTGTTGCGCTGCTGCTGCACGGCGTGACCGGTCTGCGGATTGCCCGGGGTCAGCGAGTCGTAGTTGAAGCTGTCGATGGTGACGTCTTCATCGAAGTAGAACACGCCGGCCTGCCAGTCGAAGCGGCCCCACTCATTGGATTCCACGCGGAATTCCTGGGTCCACTGGCGATGGTGCGGCAGGCCGTCGGCCGATTCGGACGCGAACGGGATGTTGCCCGGACCGTAGTTGCCGGCGCCCAGGAAGCTGGCACCGTAGCCACCGTCGATGTCGCCATGGTTCAGCGATTCGGCGGTCTCGTAACCGGTGATCGAGTGCAGGGTCACGCGGCCCAGATCCCACTTCAGGCGCGCGCTGCCGCCCCAGGTTTCCAGGTCGGAGAAGTTCTGGCCATCGGTGGAGACTTCATCGCGGTCGAAGTTCTCGACCAGCTGGTTGGTGCCCGGCTTGATGATGTTGGCGCGGAACAGGCGCGCGGTGCCGTTGAGCTTGCGCTTGTGCAGGTTGAACAGCGCTTCGACGTCATCGCCTTCGTACAGGAACTGCACGCGGGCGGCGGCTTCGTCATACCCCTCGAAGCCCTGCGCCGGGGCGCCCTGGCGGGTGTTGGTGACCCAGTCGTCGCGGCGCTGGTACAGCGCGGAGACGCGCGCCGACCAGCGGTCGGTCAGCGGGCCGCCGTAGGCGCCCTGCGTGTTCCAGGTGTTGTAGCTGCCGTAGGCGACCTTGATGTAGCCGTCGGCATCCTGCGAGGGACGCGCCGAATCGAATTTCACCACGCCCGCCGGGGTATTGCGGCCGAACAGCGTGCCCTGCGGGCCACGCAGCACTTCCACACCGGCCAGGTCGAACAGCGGGAAGCCCTTCAGCAGCGGGCTTTCCTGCACCACATCGTCATACACCAGCGAGACCGGCTGCGAGGCATTGAGGTCGAAATCGGTGTTGCCAAGGCCGCGGATATAGAAACGCGGGAAGGCACGACCGTAGGACGATTCAATGTTCAGGCTCGGCACACGCGCCGACAGGAAGCGGATGTCATCGCCAGCCGAACCCAGTACGTCGAGCTTTTCACCCTGGATGGCCGAGATCGACACCGGCACGTCCTTGGCGTTTTCGACGCGGCGTTGCGCCGTGACCTGCAGCGTATCGAGGGCCACCGGATCCTTGGTGGCGGGGGCGTCCTGGGCTGCGGCCGTCAATGGCAGCAGGGCGGCGAGGGCGACAACGAGCGGGTGCACGGACGGGAAACGGCCGTGGGCAGTGCGGTTCGGGAACATGGCGTTTAGGCTGTGTTGGGAGGGGTGGTGGACCGGCGCTACCAGACAATTGTTGCAGTACAGCAACAGAGCCGCAAACAACCGCTATTCATTACGCCTGCCGGCCTGCCCCCGCTTCGGTATGCTGGCGGCCCTCGATGCCCATTCAGTTGCCACGCCGATGACTTCACTGCGCCGTACCCGCCTGACGCTGTCCGTTGCCCTGCTCGGCCTGCTGGCCGGCTGCGGCGGTGATCCCGTGCGCCCGACCCCGCCGCCGGCGGCGATCCCGGTGACCCCGGCCAAGCCGGTCAAGATCGGCATCGCGCTCGGCGGCGGCGCGGCCAAGGGCTTCGCCCATATCGGTGTGATCAAGATGCTGGAGGCCAACGGCTTCGAGCCCGTGGTGGTGTCCGGCACCAGCGCCGGCAGTGTGGTCGGCGCGCTGTATGCCAGCGGCATGGACGCGTTCCAGATGCAGTCCAAGGCGGTGGCCCTGGATGAAGCCAGCATCCGCGACGTGCGTCTGTTCTCCGGCGGTCTGGTCCAGGGCCAGAAGCTGCAGGACTACGTCAACGCACAGGTCGACAACCGCCCGGCCGAGAAGCTGAGCAAGCCCTTCGCTGCGGTCGCCACCCAGCTGGAAACCGGCGAGCGCACCGTGTTCGTGCGCGGCAATGTCGGCCAGGCGGTGCGCGCCTCCAGCAGCATCCCCGGTGTGTTCGAGCCGGTGAAGATCGGCAAGTACAACTACATCGACGGCGGCGTGGTCAGCCCGGTGCCGGTGGATGCGGCGCGCCAGCTCGGCGCGGACATCGTGATCGCCGTGGACATCTCCAGCAAGGCCAGCGGCAAGGCGCCGACCGGCATGCTCGGCATCGTCAACCAGTCGATCTCGATCATGGGCCAGCGCCTGGGCGAGCAGGAACTGGCGCGCGCGGACGTCATTATCCGGCCGAAGGTGCTGGACATCGGCGCCGCCGATTTCGGCCAGCGTAACAATGCGATCCTGGAAGGCGAGAAGGCCGCGATGGCGGCGATGCCTCAGATCCGCGCCAAGGTCCAGCAGCTGCAGAAGGCGCGTGCCGCCGCGCTGGCCCCGCCGCCGCCCACGCCCAAGTGCGATGAGCCTTCGCGCGTGGGCAAGCTGATGGGGCGCAAGGAAAAGTGCGAGGGCTGAAGCCCCGCCACCGGTAGAGCCGACCGTTGGTCGGCTGCTCCTGGCTCTGGTCTCCAAGAAGCCGACCAACGGTCGGCTCTACCGCGCGATCGCGAATGCGATCCGCGTCATTCCAGCTGCGACAGCGGCAGCGCGCGGAAGTCCTTCACCGTGCGCAGCACGAAGCTGGAATTGACGTCGGCCACGCCGGCGGCATTGAGCAGCTTGTCGAGCAGGAAGCTGGAGAAGTGCTCCAGGTCGCGCACGTAGATGTGCAGCAGGTAATCCATGTCGCCGGTGAGCGCATGGCAGGCCACCACCTCATCCCAGATCAGCACGCTGTCGGCGAACACGCCGATGGCGTGCTGGTCATGCTTCTCCAGCTGCACCCGGACGAAGGCCTGCAGGCCCAGGCCGATCTGGCGCGGCTCCAGGCGGGCACCATAGCCGGCGATCACGCCCTCGCTTTCCAGCCGCTGCACGCGCCGCAGGCAGGCCGACGGGGACAGATTCACCCGTGCAGCCAATTCGGCGTTGGTCGCACGGCCGTGTTGCTGGATTTCGGCCAGCAAGCGCAGATCCGTGCGGTCGAACTGGGCAATTCCGGTCATTGCTGCCCCGCAACATGAGGTGGACGCAATGATCTTGCGCCAGAAGGCCGTATCCGCGCAACTTTGCAAACCTCTTGCGCGCGCCCTGCCCTAGCATCGACGGATGACTTCCCAGGAGACCACCACGATGGAAACCGCCACCGCCCCCCGCCGCGTCGAACACCAGCAGACCGACAAGGGATACGTGCCGGTCTATACCACCGCCATCGTGGAACAGCCCTGGGACAGCTACAGCGCCGACGACCACGCCACCTGGAGCACGTTGTACCAGCGCCAGCGCGCACTGCTGGAAGGCCGCGCCAGCAAGGAGTTCCTGCACGCGCAGGACGAGATGGGCATGAGCGCGCACATGATCCCGCGCTTCGACCAGCTCAACGAGGTGCTGGGCGCCGCGACCGGCTGGACCCTGGTCGGGGTGGAAGGCCTGCTCCCGGAACTGGATTTCTTCGATCACCTGGCCAACCGGCGCTTCCCGGTGACGTGGTGGATCCGCCGCCCGGACCAGATCGACTACATCGCCGAACCGGACATGTTCCATGACCTGTTCGGGCACGTGCCATTGCTCATGAACCCGGTGTTCGCCGACTACATGGCCGCCTACGGCCGCGGCGGCGTCAAGGCGCATGCGATCGGCCCGGAAGCGCTGCAGCACCTGACCCGCCTGTACTGGTACACGGTGGAGTTCGGCCTGATCAACACCGATGAAGGCCTGCGCATCTACGGTGCCGGCATCGTCTCCTCCAAGGGCGAATCGCTGTACTCGCTGGAGTCGGCGGCGCCGAACCGGATCGGCTTCGATCTGGAGCGGATCATGCGTACCCGCTACCGGATCGACACCTTCCAGAAGACCTACTTCGTCATCGACAGCTTCGAGCAGTTGATGGAGGCGACCGCACCGGACTTCACTCCGATCTATGCCGCGCTGGAGGCCAGGGACCCTCTGCCGGCGGGTGACGTGCAGGACGGTGACCGCGTGTTCCAGAAGGGCACGGGCGAAGGCTGGGAAGACGGCGGCGACGTGTAACGTCGTGACGCAATTCACCGGGGCTGTTGAAGTTTAGACACCTATCCTTCAACAGCCTCGGGAGCTTTTGAAGGTTGGCAATGGGTGGAGCCGGGTCATGCGCTGCTGCCTTTCATCGCGGATACGCCAGCAGCACGACCAGATCCATCTCCCCCACCTGCTGCAGCGCATGCGAGCTGCCCGTTCGCGTCAGCAGCGCATCCCCCGCCGCCACGTCGTACTGCTTCCCATCCAGCACGTAGCTGCCCTGCCCGCTGACGATGTAGTAGATCTCGTCTTTGTGCTGGGGGTGCAGGCCGATGCCGGCCCCCTTGTGCAGCACGCGCTTGCGAAGCACGAACGGCAGGTCGGTGTCTTCGGCGAAAAACGGATACGCCGTGGTCGGCCCCGCTCCACCATGCGGGCCGGGCTGGGTCACCGCGATGTCGCGCTCGTGCGCCACGCGCGAGGGCCTGGCGGCATCGCCGCCCTGCCCTGCACTGCGCACCTCGCAGTCGATATCGCGCTTCAGCGCCGACGTGAGTCCGGGCTGCAACGCCACCCAGTCGCGCATCACCAGGCACGCCACCGCCGTCGCACCGGCCACGCTGAAGTGCGTGCCATCGGCCTTGTTCTGCTCGGGCACGAACATGAAATACGGCTTGGCGCCCTGTTCGCCCAGCCCGCGGATCCAGCGCGTGGAACTGTCGTTGAGATCGATCAGCGCGACCTGCTCGCGCGTGGCCAGCGCTTTCACCGCCTGGGTGTACACACCGTGCGTATCCAGCAGCGAACCGAAGTCATACAGCAGCCGCGCCACCGGGGTGATCAGCACCGGCGTGGCGCCCTTGTCGCGGGCCAGCTGCACGTAGCGCATCAGGAACTGCGGGTACACCGTGGCGGGATCGGTATAGCGGGTGGGATCTTCGAACTTGGCGTCGTTGTGGCCGAACTGGATCAGCAGCACGTCCCCGCGCTGGAGCTCGGCGGCGATCGCATCCAGGCGCTTCTCATCGATGAAGCTGCGCGTGCTGCGGCCGCCCTTGGCGTGGTTGCGGACCTCCCACACAGCGGGATCGAGATAGCTCTGCAGGGCCTGGCCCCAGCCGGCCTGTGGCGCGCGCTCCGGGCCGTACTCGGCGGCGGTGGAATCCCCGGCAATGAAGATGCGGTGCGGGGCGCACAGCGCGCTGGGGGCCGCGAGCAGCAGCGACAGGTACAGCAGCAAACGCAGCATGGTCATGCTCCTGGGTGGAGAGCTGCCGGCCAGCGGCCGGCACTACCGGAGCCCACGATCTGCAGCGCAGATCGTGGGCACGCCAGCGCGTAGCGATGGTGTTACCGGGCGAGCCAGCCGCCATCAACCGGCAGGACCGCGCCGTTGACGTAGTCCGAGGCGCTGGAGGCCAGGAACACGGCGGTGCCGCCGAGATCTTCCGGGGTGCCCCAGCGTGCGGCCGGGATGCGATCGAGGATGGACTTGTTGCGGTCCTCATCGGCGCGCAGCGCGGCGGTGTTGTCGGTCGCCATGTAGCCTGGGGCGATCGCGTTGACGTTGATGCCCTTGCTGGCCCATTCGTTGGCGAGCAGGCGGGTGATGCCGGCGATGCCGCTCTTGCTGGCCGTGTACGACGGCACGCGGATACCGCCCTGGAAGGACAGCATCGAAGCGATGTTGATGATCTTGCCGCGGCCCTGGGCGATGAAATGCTTGCCGGCGGCCTGCGAGATGAAGAACGCGGACTTGATGTTGACGTTCATCACGTCGTCCCAGTCCTGCTCGCTGAACTCCACGGCATCGGCGCGGCGGATCAGGCCGGCGTTGTTGACCAGGATATCCAGGCCGCCCAGGCCTTCGATGGTTTCGCGGATGACGCGCTCGACCGGCTCGATGCTGATCAGGTTCGCTTCGATCGCCAGGCAGCGGCGGCCCAGCGCGGTGATCTTGGCGATGGTCTCGGTGGGCGGCGCGATGCCGGCCACGGCGACGTCGGCACCGGCCTGCGCCAATGCGACCGCGATGCCCTGGCCCAGGCCGGTGTTGCCACCGGTGACGAGGGCGACCTTGCCTTCCAGACTGAACGGATTAGCCATTGCGTATGTAGTCCTTGTCCAATGCGTAACAGACGCCGCCGGCGCGATGCCGGCGGCGCGTCGGGGTCACTTGAGCTGGCAGATGTCCAGCACGTGCATGTCGGTGTAATCCAGGTTCTCGCCGCCCATCGCCCAGATGAAGGCGTAGTTGCTGGTGCCGGCGCCCATGTGGATGGACCACGGCGGCGACACGACGGCTTCGTTGTTCTGGATGACGATGTGGCGCTGCGCTTCGGGCTCACCCATGAAGTGGTACACGCGGTCGTTCTGGCCCAGATCGAAGTAGAAATAGACTTCGCTGCGGCGGTCGTGCAGGTGCGGCGGCATGGTGTTCCACACGCTGCCCGGCTTGAGCACGGTCAGGCCCAGCAGCAGCTGCGAGGACTGGCAGGTGGCCGGCACGATGTACTGGTAGATGGTTCGCTCGTTGCTGGTTTCCAGCGCGCCACGGTCCAGGGCCACGGCGTCCTTGATCGACAGCGCCTTGGTCTCGAAGCGCGCATGCGCCGGGGTCGAGGCGAGGTAGAACTGCGCCGGGTTGGCGGCGTCATCGGAGGCGAACACCACGTCTTCGCTGCCCATGGCCACGTACAGGCCATCCTTCGGGCCCAGCGTGAACACGGTGCCGTCCACGGTGATGGTGCCGCTGCCGGCGCCGACGTTGATCACGCCCAGTTCGCGGCGTTCCAGGAAGGCATGGCCGGCGGCCGAGGCCGGTTCGGTCTGCTTGGGCAGCGAGACCGGGCCGTTGACCGGGGCCGCACCGCCGAGCACGAAGCGCTCGTAGTGGGTGTACTTCAGGGTCACCGCATCGGCATTGAACAGACCGTCGAGCAGGTACAGATCGCGCAGGTCGTCATTGCTGGCGCCCTTGATGGCGTCGGGATGGGTGGCGTAGTGGGTCTTGCAGTACATGGCGTCTCCAGAGCAGGGGTGGGGCGATGCGTCGGCCCCGGCACGATTTCAGGTGATTGTAGCCAGTTGGTAAACCGGTGTCATTTTGCAGCGCACGATAGGTCGGGGCGGGCCCCGGCGGGCGGAATCTCCCGCAGATATCAATCCTCGGGCGGCTGGCAGGAGTCGCGCACGATCAGGTGCGGGCGCACGCTGGCGTGCTGCATCACGGCCTGACCATCGGGCTGGATCAGCATGGCCGCAGCAGTGCGGCCGGTGTCGCGGGTGTGGCGACGCACCGAGGTCAGCGACGGCCACAGGCGCGAGGCCAGCGGGCTGTCGTCGTAGCCGATGATCGAGAGCTGGCGCGGGATGTTGATGCCCGCGCGCAGCGCGACCTTGTAGATACCGGCGGCCATTTCATCGTTGCCGGTGAAGATGGCGGTCGGGCGCTGCTTGCCCAGCAGCAGCTTCTCGGCCGCGGCCACACCGGATTCAAAGGTGTACCCGGCCTCCACGATGCGTGCCGGGGGCAGCTCGATGCCGCGCTTGGCGAGGGCATCGATGAAGCCGGCGGTGCGTTCGTGGGCCGAGCGGTAGGCACTCGGGCCGGTGACCAGGGCGATATCGCGGTGGCCCAGCGAGAGCAGGTAATCGGCCGCTTCGGCGGCACCGTCGCGGTCGTGGGTGACCACCATCTGCGAGGTTTCGTCCAGCGGCAGCGAGGCGATCCGGGTAAAGCGGCAGCCGATCTCATCGAGCATGTCCACCAGCGCCTGGTCTTCGGAGGCACGTGGCACCAGGATCACGCCGTGCAGCTTCTGCTGCTGCACGAAGCGGCGTACGCCATCGATGTAGCCGGGGCTGCGCGAATCGCAGGGATGCACGACCAGCTCGAAGCTGGAGCCGCGCAGCGCATCCAGCGCGCCGTACTGCATGTCCACGATGTACTGCGCGGTCGGGTTGTCGTAGACCATGCCGATCAGGAACGAGCGCCGGAACGCCAGCCCGCGGGCCAGCGGGTCCGGCGTGTAACCGACCTCGCGCATCAGTGCTTCAACCTTCTCGCGCGTGTCCTTACGCACCAGCGGCGAGTTGTTGATGATCCGCGAGACGGTCTTCTTCGATACCCCGGACAGACGCGCGATGTCGTTGATCGTGGCGGCCTTGCCTTTGGTCAATCCGTGCGGCGACGGATCGGTTTTGCTGCGCAATGACATGTCGTTCAAACCGGGGATGAGTCAGGGGATTCTAGCGGGGAGCTCAATCGAGAGCGCGGTAGCGGAAGTTCCGGAACTGGACCTTGCCGTCGCCGGCAGCATAGATCGCCGGCTTCAGGGCCAGGAACTTGCCCGCCACATTGTGATGGTAGCCGGAGACTTCCATCTGAACTGGGTACTTCTGCCAGGTTTTGCCATCGGTGCTGGAGTGGATGGTGACGATATGGCGGTTGTTGGTGACCCGCAGCCACAGCTTGCCACCGGTGGCACTGGGGGCCAGCCGGGTGGGGCGCTCCTCGCCGTAGCGGTGCATGATGAACTTCTCGCCGTTGCTGCCCACGCCCACGTACAGGCGGTCGCTGTAGAAGAGCAGGGCACCGCCGACCGCGCCGGGCGCGATCTCCATCTCGACCTCGAACTGGTACGCCTTGTCGCCGGCAATGGCGGTCAGCGGCGAGCTGTCGCGCGGGGTTTCGCCCTTGCCCTGCAGCACCAGGCCCTTGCCGGTGAACTGCAGGCGCTTGTACTCGTCCTGGGCCGGGTTGAAGAACGACCACTGCGCACCGAGCGTGCTGCCGCGGAAATCATCGGACAAGGCCATGCCGTGCTGGCCGACCGAGGTCCCCGACGGCTTGGCGAGCGGCTGGCCGAGGTCGCCTCCCTTGGCCACGAACCAGCCATCGGCGGTCCATTCGATCGGCTCCAGCAGCGCCTGGCGGCCCAGCGTCCAGTACCCGTTCTCGTAGCCGTGATACATCATCCACCAGCGCCCGTCGGTGCCTTCAATGACCGTGGCATGGCCGCGCGACCACCACGGCTCGGCGGCCGACTGGGTGCGCATGATCGGGTTGTTCGGGGCGTTCACCCACGGGCCGTGGATCGAGCGCGAGCGCGCGGTGATCACCATGTGCCCGGTCGGCGGGCCGGCGGTGCCACCCACAGCAGTGGTCATGTAGTACCAGCCATCGCGGAAGTTGATCTTCGGGCCTTCCTGCGCATAGGCCTCCACGTCCCAGCTTTCCGGGTACTTCCAGCCGTCGTAGACGTGCTTGGGCGTGCCGACCACGCTCAGGCCGTCATCGGCCAGCTGCACGTAGTCGCCGCCGCTGAGGAACAGATAGCGCTTGCCGTCTTCGCCCACCGCATGACCCGGGTCGATGTAGCCGCCCAGGCCGATGTCGATCGGCTCGCTCCACGGGCCCTTGATGCTGTCGGCCCAGACCACGAAGTTGCTGCGGGTCTCGCCGGTGCGGGCCGGAAAATAGATGTAATAGCGGCTGCCGTGCTTGACGATGTCCGGCGCCCAGATCGCACCCACGTTCTTGGTGATCGCGTGGCCCAGCGGCTGCCAGTTGACCAGATCGCGCGAGTGCCAGATCGGCAGGCCGGGGTAGGCATCGAACGAAGACAGGGTGAGGTAGTAGTCCTGCCCATCCTTGAGCACCGACGGGTCCGGGCGATCACCGGCGAACACCGGGTTGAGGAAGGTACCGTTGCCCAGATCGGCCTGGCGCTGGTTCTCGATCCCGCGCGTCCAGTGGGTGGCCGGCTCGGCGGCGTGGCCGGTGCCGGCCAGCAGCAGGCAGGCGGTGGCGAAGCTCGCCAGGGTCTTCCTCAGGTGCATCGTCTTTCTCCCTTGAACGTATCGTGGGCCGGCCGCGCTCAGCGCGCCCCGGTCCCGTTAAGACGCTGTTGCCAGCGTGGGTACTCGGTGGTGATCAGGGCCTGCGGCCAGGTGCCGTACCAGTGATAGCCGGTGCGGCGCTCGCGCGGGATGTCGTTGAACGTGGCCACGCGCTCTCCCTCGCGGTTGGCCAGCAGCACCGAACTGTCGCGCAGGTCGTGGAAGCGGCCCCAGAGCAGCGGCGCGCCTGCATCAGCGACCAGGCGGCGATCGACCGTGGTGCGGTGGAACGCGAACTGTTCCGGGGTCGTCTCGAAGGTTTCCAGCCGCCACCCGGTCAACGCGTGAGCCTGGAACCACGCCATCGCGGCGTTGACCGAGGCGACCACCTCCGGCGCGGGATCCGGGATCGACATCAGGTAGCGGACCACGCCGACACTCTCGTCGGTGACCAGCGCCGGCAGTTCGAATTTCCGTCCCTGCGCGGGCAGCAGGGTGGTGCGGTCGTACTGCCCGGCCCAGATCGTCGGCACGCCGTCCTGGCGCACCTGCAGGCGCAGCAGGCAGGCATCGCCGGCAGCGACGGCGGCGTCCACACGGGCACGTTGATCGGCAGTGATGAACCCGAACGCCGGTTCACGCTGGATGCGCCGCAGCGTGGTCAGCACGCCGCTGGTGACGTCGTCAGCGAACGTGATGTGGCCGTGGTACGAGGTGCGCGAGGGCACCGAGTGCGGCCAGCCGCCACAGCGGGGGATCTGCTCGGCGAGGATGAAGTCCAGGCCACGCACGGCCGCGTCGCGGTAGCGGGCATCGCCGCTGCGCGCGAAGGCGTCGGCCAGGTAGCTGACCTGGGTGTAGATGTTGCGGTTGTCGAAGCTGCCGCCGGGGGTGGCCTGGTCGGCCAGCACCTGTGCCCTGGCGGCATCGTCGAGGATCCGCTGCGGATCCTGGTTGACCGCCCAGCCACCGCCATGGCGTTGCAGTGCGACCAGGTTGTCGGCGATCTGCCGGTACTGATCGGGGGCATAGCGCGGGTAGTCCGTGCCGTGCCCGCTCTGCCAATGGTTGATGCCGTCCTGGAAGCCGCGCAGCGGGATGTCCTGGCCCTGCGCCATGACGGCGCAGGGCAGGGCGATCCACAGCAGGGCCGCCAACCGCCGCACGCTTACGCGCGCAGCAGGGCGGGCAGCCACAGCGACATTTCCGGGAAGAAGGTGACGATCAACAGCACGCCCAGCGCGGCGAACCAGAACGGCCAGATCGAGCGCATGCTCTCACCGACGCTGATCTTGCCGATCGCGGTACCGATGAACAGCACCGAGCCCACCGGCGGCGTCACCAGGCCCAGGCCACCGGTCAGCACCAACACCAGGCCGAAGTGGATCGGATCGATGCCGTAGGCCTTGGCCACCGGCAGGAAGATCGGCGTACAGATCAGGATCATCGGCGCCAGGTCCATGAAGGTGCCCAGCAGCAACAGCATGATCACGATCATCAACAGCACCATGAACTGGCTGTGCGCGAACGACTGCAGGAAGTTGACCGCAGCCGACGGCACTTCCAGATACGCCAGCAGCCAGCCGAACACGGCCGCCGTGGCGATCACGAACAGGATCACGCCGGTGCTGCGCGCGGCATGGGTGACCGTGCCGAGGAACTCGCGCCAATCGAGCTGGCGGTACAGCACGGTGGTCACCAGCAGGGCGTAGACCACGGCGATCGCCGCGCTCTCCACCGCGGTGAAGATGCCGGCACGGATACCGATGAAGATCAACGCGACCAGGCCCAGGCCAGGCAGCGCCGAGACCAGGCGCAGCAGCACCGCGCGCCAGCCCGGGAAGATCTCCACGCCGTAACCGCGGCGGCGTGCCACGAGATAACCGGTGATCATCAGGACGACGGTCATCAGCAGCGCGGGCACGATACCGGCCGCGAACAGATCGGCGATCGACAGCCCACCACCGGCGGCGGCCGAGAACAGGATCAGGTTGTGCGACGGCGGCACCAGCAGCGCGACCAGCGCGGCGGTGATGCTGACGTTGACCGCGAAGTCACGGTCGTAACCGCGCTTGACCATCTGCGGGATCATCGTGCCACCGACCGCCGAGACGTCGGCGATGGCCGAGCCGGACACACCGCCGAAGAACAGCGAGGACAGGATCGAGACCTGGCCCAGGCCACCGCGCATGCGACCGACCAGCGACGAGGCGAGCGAGATCAGACGCTCGGAGATGCCGCCGCGCATCATGATTTCGCCGGCGAAGATGAACAAGGGAATGGCGATCAGTGAAGCCGAGCCGGTACCGGCGGAAATCTGCTGGACCAGCACCAGCGTCGGCAGATCCAGGTACCACAGCGTGGCCAGGGCGGCGGCGGCCAGCGCGAACGCAACCGGCACACCGAGCAGCAACAGCACCGCGAACACGGTGAAAAGAATGGTAATACCCATGACTCAGCGATCTCCCTCGGCAACGGCATCGGCCGGCCTTACAGCCAGCGCCATCTGGTTCACGGCGAAGATCGCCATCAAGGCGCCACCGATCGACAGGGGCAGGTAGTTGATGCTCTGCGGCAGGTTGGCGCCGGCGGCCTTGATATCCAGGCCGTCCATCAGCAGCACGGCCGCCCACCAGGCGATGACCACGCCCAGCACGGCCACCACCAGCGCGGCGAACACATCGACGGCGCGGCGCAGGCCCGGGCCCATGTGCGCGGCCAGCAGGAAGAAGCCAAAGTGGCGGCGGGTATGCACACCGGTGGCCGCACCCAGGCTCATCGCCGTGGCCAGCAGCAGCAGCGTGACCGGCTCGGTCCAGCTGGGCGAATCATTGATCACATAGCGGGCGAACACCTGCCAGCCCTGCACCACCACCAGGCCCAGCAGGGCGATGACGGCAATGTAGATCGCCACATCGGCGATGACGTTGAGCAGGCGCTGCGGCGCGGTGGGGGTGATGACGGTTTCGGAAGTCGAGTCGGACATCGCG
This sequence comes from Stenotrophomonas rhizophila, assembly GCF_003751305.1. Taxonomy (GTDB): domain Bacteria; phylum Pseudomonadota; class Gammaproteobacteria; order Xanthomonadales; family Xanthomonadaceae; genus Stenotrophomonas; species Stenotrophomonas rhizophila_B. The sequence goes on along the minus strand of NZ_RJKV01000003.1, from coordinate 107,786 downwards.
TCGGGGCCTCAGGCGAAGTCGCGGATGCGACGGGTGAGGGCGGCCAGCTCCGGCTGCTGCAGGTAACGCTGCAGGAGCGGATCGGCGGCCTTGCGGAAGGCCGGCATGTCGACCTCGTTGAATTTGATGCCGAAGTCGGCCACGGCCTGGCGGGCGGTGTTTTCCGAGGCATCCCACTGCTCGCGCATCACCTGCACCGATTCACGCGCGGTCTCGATCACCAGGGTGCGGTCGGCCGGACTCAGCGCATCGAAGCTCTGGCGCGACATCAGCAGCACGTCCGGCGCGTAGGAGTGATCGCTTTGCGACCAGTAGTGCGCGGCCTCGAAATGACGGCTGGAGTGGAAGCTGCGCATGTTGTTTTCCGCACCGTCGATCATGTGCGTTTCCATGCCAGAGAAGGTGTCACCCAGCGACATCGGCGTCGGGTTGGCACCGAGCAGGCGCATCAGCTGGATGAAGATGTCCGAGGAGGCCACGCGCAGCTTGAGGCCGTGCAGGTCCTTGGGCTCCACGATCGGGTGCTTGGTGTTGTAGAAGCAGCGCGCGCCGGAATCGTAGATGGCCAGGCCGACCAGATCGCGCGTTTCAAAGCCCTGCAGGACCGTATCGGCGACGCCGCCATCGAGCGCGCGGCGCATGTGCGCCACCGACTCGAACACATACGGCAGGCACAGGCCCTGGGTCAGCGGAAACGCGTTGTTGAGCGCGCCGGAGTAGACGCGGGTGATATCGATGGCGCCGAAGCGGGCCATGTCGATCGCTTCGGACTCGCGGCCGAGCTGGCCGGAGTGGTACTGGCGCAGGCGCAGCCGGCCGCCGGTCTTCTCTTCCAGGGTCTGCCCGATCCACTTCACCGCGGTCACGGTGGGGTAATCGGCGACATGGACGTCGGTGGCGGTCAACAGCTGCGCGCCTGCCGGTGCGGCGTTGGATGACCGCGAACAGGCCGTCAGCGCGGGCGCGGCAAGCGCGCCCAGACTGGTGGCCAGGAAATTTCTACGAGTGAACATCTGCGCCCTCCCAAGCGTGTTCGCCATGTCCGCGCGGTCAACCGGCGGCGATGGCCTTGCAGGTAATGTCGCCGTAACCGACGAAACGGATCAATGCTTGCTGGCCCACGGCGATGTCATGGATGCCGGTCGCATTGCCACTGGCGATCAGATCGCCGGCCTTCAACGGGCGGCCACGCTGCGCCGAGCGGCCCAGGGCGAACGCATAGGCGGTGCGCAGGCCACCGGGCAGCAGGGTCGCGCCACCGGTGCCGACCACCTGGCCTTCGATGCGGGTTTCCGCGCGCAGGTCGGCGTCATCCAGGCGCGTCCAGTCCGGGATTTCCGGGCCGAGCACCAGGCCGTTGTTGTTGCCGAAGTCCGACACCACCACGCGCGGGCCGAGCTTGTTGATCGTTGCCAACGGGCTGCTGGCCACTTCAACGCCGATGAAAAGCTTGGCGGCCAGCGCCTCGGCTTCTTCCGGGGTCCAGTGCAGCTTGTCGGCCGGGGCGTCTTCCTGCAGCTGGATCACGTACTCGGCCTCGACCGCGCCGAACCCGCCGACAAACACCGGAATCTCTACTGTTCCACCGGTAGCATTCCAGAGCTGACGCGAGAAGATCGGCCCCAGCAGACGGTCGTCGCCGGAGACATCGCGGCGCTCGGCAGCGATGTAGCCGACCTTCCAGCCCACCACCTGGTCATCCCACAGCGCGATGGCCTGGTCCTGTACGTGGTAGGCGGTAACGAGATCTTCCGGGATGTTTCCCGGGAAGTCCGGCAGGGATTGGCCTTGTTGGCGGGCGCTGACGAAGTGGCGGGCGATCTCGCCCAAACCCTGGTCTGGCAGGTCCTGTTTGCCGTGTTCGTTGCTCAAGCGGGTCTCCCGGAAAAATTGTTGCACTGCCAATCGACAGTGGCTGGATGAGCTGTATATGGTAAACCGGTGTCATTGGCAATGTGCAGCGCATCAGAAGTGCTGCCGGTCGGGCACGATGGCCGTTCCCACCCAGCCTGGAAGGATCCTATGCGGATGCCCCGCACCGTATTGATGCCCCTGTTGACCCTCGCATTGCTGGCCTGCAGCCTGGCCCATGCCGCCGACCGCGCGGTTCCGGATACCGAGCCGCTGCCCGGTGCGCCCGACCGCATCGCACTGTGGCCGGAGGGCCAGGTGCCCGGCGAAGCCGGCCAGGGCACCGCTCCCAACGTGATCGAGCGCAGCCCTGATCCGGCCCTGCCGGACCGCTACATCGACAACGTCAGTGCGCCCTATCTGGTGGTGTACCGTCCGACGCGCCCGAACGGGAGCGCCCTGCTGGTAGTACCCGGCGGCGGCTATCAGCGCATCGTGCTCGACAAGGAGGGCACCGCGCTGGTGCCGGCGTTCGTCGATGAGGGCGGGGTGACCCTGTTCGTACTGCGCTACCGGCTGCCGGCAGGCCGCAGCGATCGCCAGGCCGCCCTGGCCGATGCGCAGCGCGCGATGCGGGTGATCCGCGCCGATGCCGCGCGATGGCAGATTGATCCGCAGCGCATCGGGGTGATGGGCTTCTCGGCCGGCGGGCATGTCGCCGCGCGGTTGAGCAACGGCTTCGATGCGCCAGCCTATCCGCATCGCGATGCCATCGATGCGCTCAGCGCGCGGCCGGATGTCGCGTTGCTGATCTACCCCGTGATCGACATGGGTACGCATGCGCATAGCGGCTCGCGCGAGCGCCTGCTCGGACCGCGTCCGGATGCGGCGCTGCAGCAGCAGTTTTCCATGCAGGATCAGGTCCGCGCCGATGCGCCACCGGCCTTCCTGGTGCATGCGCAGGACGACAACGTGGTCCCGGTGCACAACAGCCTGGTGTATTACCAGGCGCTGCTGCGCGCCGGTGTCACCACCGAAATGCATCTGTTCCCGTTCGGCGGCCACGGCTTCGGCGTGCGCATCCCGGCCGGTTTGACGGTCGCGCAGTGGTCCGAGCTGGCCCTGCGCTGGATTCCCTCGCGCCACACGGAGCCTGCGCGCCATGACTGATTCTCCCGCCGATCTGCAGCGGCGCCGTTTCCTGCGCGACAGCGCGCGCTATGCGCTGATGCTGGGGGCGACCAGCCTGCCGCTGCTGCCCGCCTTTGCCGGTGTGCCCGGCCCGCGCCACGATGCCGCGCCGCTGGCGCGCGTACGCAGTGGCCGCGTGCGCGGGCAACTGGAGCAGGGCATCCACGTGTTCCGCGGCCTTCCCTACGGCGCCGATACCGCGCCTCGGCGCTTCCAGCCGGCCGTGCAGGAATCGGCCTGGCGCGGCGTGCGTGATGCACTGGCGTACAGCAATGCCGCACCGCAGGGCGGCAGCGAAGGGCCGGGCAGCGAAGACTGCCTCTACCTCAATGTGTGGACCCCGGCGCTGCGCGACGGCGGCAAGCGCCCGATCGTGTTCTACATCCATGGCGGTGCCTACAACAACGGCTCGGGCAGCGACCCGCTGTACGACGGCAGCGCGTTGTGCCGGCGCGGCGACGTGGTCGTGGTCACGGTCAACCATCGTCTCAATGTGTTCGGCTATCTGTACCTCGCGCAATTGGGCGATGCGCGTTTCGCCGATTCGGGCAATGTCGGCCAGCTCGATCTGGTCCAGGCGCTGCAGTGGGTTCGCCAGCATGCACACGAGTTCGGCGGCGATGCGGGCAACATCACCGTGGTGGGGCAATCCGGCGGCGGCGCGAAGATCGCCACGCTGATGGCCATGCCCGCCGCGCGTGGCCTGTTCCAGCGGGCGTGGACCATGAGCGGGCAGCAGGTCACCGCCGCCGGCCCGCGGGCGGCCACCCAGCGCGCGCAGATCGCGATGCAGGCGGTCGGGGCGGCCGATGCCGAGGCGCTGCGCACGATGCCGATGGAAACACTGCTGGCCGCCACCCGTGCCCGCGACCCTTCGCGCGTGGAGAACAGCAGCCTGTATGTCGGGCCGGTGCTGGACGGGCGTTCGTTGCCGGTGCATCCGTTCTGGCCGGAGGCGCCCGCGCAGTCCGCCGGGATTCCGATGGTGATCGGCAACACCCGCGATGAAACCCGCGCCTTCCTCGGCAACGACCCGGCCAACTTCGCCCTCACCTGGGAGACGCTGCCGGCCAAGCTGGAAAAAGAACAGTACGTGGACCTGCTGCCCTCGGTGGTGATCGCCGAGTACCGCCGCCTGTATCCGCACTACACGCCATCGGAGGTGTTCTTCGCGGCTACCACCGCCGGTCGCTCATGGCGCGGTGCGGTGGAGGAACTGGAGGCGCGTGCGCGCCAGGGCGCACCCACCTGGGCCTATCAACTCGATTGGGGCTCGCCGCTTGACGGCGGCAAGTTCGGTGCGTTCCACACGCTGGATATCCCGCTGGTGTTCGATACCACCGATCGCCCCGGCTCACGCACCGGTGACGGCGAAGCGGCGACCCGCGTGGCGGCGACGATGAGCGAGGCCTTGATCGCCTTCGCCCGTCATGGCGATCCGAATCATGGCGGACTGCCACGCTGGCAGACCTATTCGCTGGCCCGCCGCGAAACGATGCTGTTCGATACCACCCCGCAGCAGGCCGACGACCCGCGCGGTGGCGAGCGTCGTCTGTATCAGCAGGCCCCCTTCATTCAACGAGGTACGTTCTGATGCGGTGTACGTCCTGGCTGCTGGGCAGCGCGCTGTTCGGCCTGATGAGCGCGGCGCAGGCCGCCGTGGATCCGGCGGTGATGGACCGCCCGGCACCGACCCCGATCCGGGCCAGCAAGATCGTGCTGGTCGGTGATTCCACCACGGCCGTGCAGGGCGGCTGGGGCCCGGCGTTCTGCGCACGGCACGTGACCTCGTTCCTGACCTGCACCAACCTGGCCCGTGGCGGCCGCAGCACTTACAACTACCGCGCCGAAGGCTCGTGGGCGTTGGCCGACGCGGAGATGCGCACGCCCGGCTATGCCACCACCTGGGTGCTGGTCCAGTTCGGCCACAACGACCAGCCCGGCAAGCCGGGCCGTTCCACCGATCTGCAGCGCGAGTTCCCGGACAATCTGCGCCGCTATGTGCATGAGATCCGTGCCGCCGGTGCGCAGCCGGTGCTGCTGACCCCGTTGACCCGCCGCCAGTTCGCCGATGGCGTGCTGATCGATGACCTGGCGCCGTGGGCCGAGGCGGTGCGCACGGTCGCGCGCGAGATGAAGGTCCCGCTGGTCGATCTGCACGCGCGCAGCCGCGCGGTGGTGCAGGCACTGGGGCCGGTGGCTTCGATGCCGCTGGCGCAGGCGGCCGCCACGCCCGCCCAGGTCAGCGCGGCGCTGGGCGGCACGACGGTGGGCGCAGCGCCCGTGGCTGGCGTACCGGCTGCGCAGAACAACGCCGTCACCGAGCCCATGGGGCAAGCCAAGGTCGCCTTCGATTACACCCACCTGGGCCCGGATGGCGCGGCGCTGTTTGCCACGCTGGTCACCGAGGAACTGGCCCAGCAGGTCCCGTCGTTGCGACCGATGCTGATTCCTTGATCGATAGGCAGGCCATTCGAACACTCGCGAATGGATTGCTACGTCGGGGATTGTGGGTCGATTGGATGTGATTCAGGTCAAACACGCTGTTCACCGGGATCGCCTAGACTCGGGGCATGCAAGAGCAATGCAACCCGTTTCCTCCGTTCCATGGCCGTGATCGGTTGATCGCCGCCGTCGACCATGCCGTCCAGCACGAGCACGCGCACCAGATCGCCGCCACGCTGCGCGCGGCGTTGCGCGAAGCGATCGCCGACAGCCGCATCCAGCTGCCGGCCTGCGTGCACCATCCGATCGAGGATCACTACGCCCGCCGCGAGCTGTACCGCAGCCCGGTGCACGGCTACAGCATCGTCGCGATGAGCTGGGGGCCGGGGCAGGGCACGCCGCTGCACGACCACAGCGGGCTGTGGTGCGTGGAGGGGGTCTGGCTGGGCCAGCTGGAGATCACCCAGTACCAGCTGCTGGAGCGCGACGGCGAGCGTTTTCGTTTCCGCCCTGAGCCACCCGTGCTGGGCGACTGCGGCAGTGCCGGCAGCCTGATCCCGCCGCACGAGTACCACACCATCCGCAACACCAGCGACGATGAGCTGGCGATCTCGGTGCACGTCTATCAGGGCGAGATGACCCGCAGCGCCGTCTTCGAGCCCGAGGCCGACGGCTGGTACCAACGCCGCGTGCAGGTGATGGAAACCGACGCGGCCTAGCGCCGGCGGGGTGCCGACGCGACAGCAGCCCTGCATGGCATGGCGCTACTGGTCGAGCGCCACCACGTTGTTGCGCTGGGTCACTTCCGCCGCACCATCGGCCTGCATGACACGCACGCGCAGGCCACGGTGATCCCCAGCCGGCAGCGGCAGGTTGACGGTCGTGGTCTTCGGCACCAGATCGCTCGGCGCGGCCAGGCTCGGAATCTCGACGCGGGCCAGCTCACGGCCCTTGGCGTCTTCCAGCACCGCCGCGCCCACACCGGTCGCGACATGGCCCAGGCTGTGCACGGTCACCTGCACCTGACGCCCGTCCACACGCACATCGCCGCGCCCGATGCCGAGGTCGGCACGCTGTTCGACCGGCGTGCCGGCCTGCACCAGCTCGAACTCGAACACCTGGCTCTGGCCCGGCACGAACCGCAGCGTGGTCGAGGCACTGCGCTCCAGGGTGAGCTCACGCGTGGCGGCCTTGCCGTCGATGGTGTCATCGCCGTCGCGGTCCACCCCGCTGGTCATCCGCCATTGCCCGGCGGTGACGTTCCAGGTGCTCATCTCCGCATCCACTGCGTGCTTGCCCAGGTTGTAGGCGATCACCTTGAAGCGGTCCGGCGAGGGTGCATGTACCAGCAGCGCGACCTGCTCGGCCGCCTCCGGCTGGACGAAGCGCCAGCTGACGGTGTGGCCCGGCCAGCTCTGGTTTCGCTTCAGCGCGATGCCGCCCAGGCGCGCACGCTGCAGGAACTCGCTCGGCGCTTCGACACGGTCGGACCACCAGTGCCCTTCGGTGTTCATGTATTCGCGCTGCGCCTTGGCCTGGATGCCATCGGCATGCAGCGCCTCCAGGTACTTCTTGTCGCCGGTGGCCTGCCACGCCATCAGGCTGGCGAAGCCGGTGCTGCCACCGTCGGCATCGCTGATGAAGCGCGGGTTCCACTCGGCGCCGCGGCCGAGGGCCTCGACATAGTTCTCGCCCAGGTTGGACAAAGCGCCCGGGCCACCCCGCTCGACGCGGTAGTCCAAGGCCTTGAGGTACTTGTCATCGCCGGTCCAGCGCCATGCCGCCCAGAAGGTGTGCATGATGTCGCCGCTGCCCGAGCCGTTGTTGAGCTCGCCGCCACGGGTCTTGCCGGTGGCCCAGTTGATCTCGTTCGGCAGTGCCCAGCGGCCCTTGTCGTCGGTGTAGGCGTGGGCGAGGTAGCCATCGGCCAGACCGGTGACCAGCTTGCGGCCGGTCGGATCGGCGTTGTACTGGCCGATCAGGAACGCTGGGTGCAGCACCGGGAAGGAATACGGCTTCTGCCATTGCCAGTTCGGTTCGCGGTAGACCTTGTTGCCGCCGAACCAGTTGCTGGAGAACAGCAGATGGCCCTGCGGGTTGGGCAGAATGATGCGCTCGTCGAAGGCCTTCACCGTCTCCATCAGACGCTCGACGGTAAGCGGATCGCCCCAGTTGAGGTAGAGCATCGCGCTGTTGGTGTTGATGCCTTCCTCGTAGGCGTGCAGCTCATCGGTTTCGATGGTGCTCAAGCCGTTGCTGAACATGCCATTGCGGTACACCGCATCGGACAGCGCGGTCAGCGAGGCATTGAGCTTGTCCGGCTGCACGCCCATCAGGGCCAGACCCGGCCACTGCTGGGTGAGATCGGAATCGTCGGAAATGCCGCCGCCGAAATCGCCGTAGGCGATCTGCCGATTGTCGATCCACCACTCGATGAAGCGGCGCACGTAGGTGAGGTCTTCGGTCTGCCGGAACGCCCACAGCGGTACGCCCTTGGGCGCCTCGGGCTGGGTGAACGGCGGTTTGCCCTGGCTGTTGTAGCTGATGTAGTTCCAGTACAGGCGGCCGAGCTCGTGGTCCGGGTCCACCCGCAGCAGGTCGCTGAGATCGGCGTACACGCGCGCGTACAGGCGCTGGCGCTTGGAAGTGGTGTGTTCTTCGACCAGGAAGCCCCAGTTGTCGCGCACCTGGTTGAAGCGGTCGGCGATGTGTTCTTTCTTCGCCTCGTCGCGGTCCTTGTAGACCATGCGGATTTCCGCACCGTCCAGCGAGGTGGCGTTGAACCCCGGTGCGGCCGACGCGACGGAGATCCACAGGCTGTCGGCGGTCAGGATGCGATCGCGCAGGTCCAGCCACAGCGTGCGCTTCTGGCCCGGCTTGACCGAAACCGACACGTCGATCATGTCGCGCGCCGGCCACAGCGGGTCCTTGATGCGGATGTTCAGCGGGATCAGGCCGTCATGGGTCGCCGGCAGGTCCAGCTTGGGCAGATCGATCGCGATGCCGTCCAGGCCGTCATACATGTTCTCCCAGCTGTGCGCCCAGCTGCGGATCAGCGGCTGTGCAGCCGGTGCGTCGCTCACGCCGGAGGGAATCAGTACGTGCACGATCGGCAACGGCTGCGCGGGCAGTGTGTCGGCCGTGCGCTTGCGTGAGCCGGCGCCCTTGGGCAGCGCCATCACCGTGCTGCGTTCGGCCGCCGGGTAGCGGCCGTCGATGTACTCGCGCAGCGCGGCGATGTTGGTGTAGTCCGGCAGGGCCTGGCTGTCGATCAGGTAACGCTGCTTGACCGTGCCCTCCGGCTCGGCGGCATCGCTCACCTGGTAGGCCCAGATCTCCTGGATCGGGGTTTCCTGCGCCGTGTTGCGGAAGTGCAGCACGCCACCGTCCTGCGCGGGAATCGTGTTGACGCTGCGCACCACACCCTGCGGACGCTCGAACAGCGTCTGCGCGGGCTGGCCGTCCCCACTGTGGCTGAGCCCGCCGAAGGCGGCGCCGCGCACTTCGATGCGGTTGACGGTCTCGCCGGCCGGCAGGGTCAGGTCGAGCTGCTGGCCACCGTCGACGTAGGTGTTCCAATCGGGCAGCTGGAAGTAATCATCGCGCCCGGCCAGCCGCGAGCGGTTGTACACGCCCGGCCAGGTGGTCTCGGCGATGCCGTCGGTCGCCTTCCACATCCACTGCTTGTGGTCCTTGGTATCGGCGAACTCGATCTTGCGGATCGTGGTGGTCGGCGCGGTCAGCGCCGGCGGCGGCGCAGCGTCCCAGCCGTGGCGATGGCGCCAGGCGCGCATCGGGTCCTGCTCGGCCACTGCAGTGCGGGGGGCCGCATTGCGGGCCAGCGCGGCCATGCCGGCCGGGTCGAGCAGGCGGTCATAGACGCGGATCTCGTCGAAATCGCTGCCGCGCAGGAAGTTGTAGCGGCTCTGCACCTGGTAGGGCGCCATCACGCGACCGGCCAGGCCGAGCTGATCGAGTGCGGCGTCGTAGTCGGCGGTGGTCTCCTGGCGGGCGACCTCCTTGCCATCCACGTACAGCCGTACGCCGTGGTTCTCATCCCAGCCGAAGGCGATGTGCTGCCACTGTTGGGGCGAGGGATTCTGGTCGAGTTTGAACGACACGCGCGTGCGCGCCAGGTTGGCATCGGTGACGAAGGCATCGAAGCCGTGGCCATTCCAGTCGATGCGCAGCCAGGCCATGTCCCAGCTGCTGTGGTCGGCATAGCCAACCCGGAAGATCACGAACGGCGCTTCACCCACCGCATACCGCGAGCGCCAGAAGAAGCCGAGTGTGCCGCGCTGGGCCTGGATGTTGCCCGGTGCGTTCCACGACAACACGCCGTCATCGGCCCATTCGATCGCGCTGCCGTGCGCGCCGTTGGGCACCCGCTTCACCTTGTCCTGGAAATTCGGGACCGGGTCACCCGCGGCGGTATCGGCCTGCAGACTCTGGTCGGCCGACACGTGGAACAGCAGCTGCGGCGCGGTCTGCGCCCAGGCGGTGCCACTGCCCGCGAGCAGCAGCGCCAGCAGGCTGGCGGACAGGCGGGAGGGGCGGATCGAGGGGGCGACAACGCGATGCATGAGACCTTCCTTTCGACAGCAGAAACAGTACAGCGGAACCAGCAGCGGAGGTCAGCCGCTCACGGTGGCCTCCCGCCCCGGCACCGCGCCCGCCATCCCGGAGAGAAGGACGGGGACGGGCGCGATAGCGGTGGCGGAAGGCGCAGCACGGTCAGAACTTGTAGCGCAGGCCGAGGTAGTACTGGCGGCCGGTGTGGGTGTAGCGGTCCGGCAGCGACAACGCCGAATCGACATAGCGCTCATCGGCGGTGTCGAGCAGGTTGATCGCCTCGAAGGTCAGCGAGAGATTCTTGTTGACCTTGTAGGACATGTTGAAATCCACGTTCTCCACGCTGTACTTGCCCTGCACATCGGCCGTGGCGAACTGGCTGCCGTCCAGGTCCCACACGTTCTCCTGCGACAGGATGGTGCTGATGTACGCGTCGCGGTAGCTGGTGGAGACGCGGGCGCTGAAACGGCCGTCGTCGTAGTACAGCGTGGCGTTGTACGAGTTCGGCGAGAGATTCAGCAGGTCGTTCTCGGTGTACGTGGTGACGATCGTGCTGCCGGTTCCGGAGCTGAACATGTACTTGATCTTGGACTCGACGTGCGTGTAGTTCAGCTGCACACCGAAGTTCTTCCAGAAGCCGGGCAGGAAGCTGAAGGGCTGCTGGTAGGACACCTCATAGCCCTTGAGCGGGCCGCCCGGGGTGTTGAAGTAGCTCTGCACGTTGAACACGGTGTCCGGGCTGAAGCCGGTCGGCAGCAGATCCAGCGAGTAGCCCATGTCCGCCCAGGTGGTGAGCAGGCGGGTGCGCTGCACGTAGCTCTCGATGTCCTTGTAGAACACCGCGGCCGACAGCAGCGCGCCTTCGTCGAAGTACCACTCCGCGCTCAGGTCGTAGTTGGTCGAGCGGAACGGATCGAGCTTGGGGTTGCCCAGGTTGATCGAGTAGCTGCGGTCATCATCGAAGTAGGCGGTGGGACCACCGCTGACGCTCGGCGACAGGTTGGACAGGGTCGGGCGGGCCATGGTCTTGGCCGCGCCGAAGCGCAGCACGAAGGTGTCGCTCAGGTCCCAGGCCAGGTTCAACGAGGGCAGCCAGTCGTCGTACTTGTGGCCGACCCGGGTGCCGACCTGCAGGCGCTCGCCCGGATCGGCGGTGGCGCTGGCCACCCCGAAGAACGGTTCGCACGCCGAGGACAGATCGTTCGCGTTGGTGGCGGTACACGGCGCATAGCCATCGGCGGTGATGCGGGTCTGCACGTAGCGCACGCCCAGGTTGCCGCGGAACGCGCGGCCCAGCAGGTCGGTGTTGAAGTCCAGCTGCAGGTAGCTGCCGTAGCTCTTCTCGTTGACGTCGAAGTTGTTGTTGGACGCCCCGAAGTGACCGACGCTGGCCAGGCGGTAGTCACCGCCGAGCGTGCCGGTGTTGCAGTTGCAGTAGATGTCCAGCAGCTTGGCGATCTGGTTGAAGTCCGGCACCAGCCAGGCGTTGGGCAGGTTGCCGTCCATGCCCTTGCCGAAGCCGCTCAGCGTGTCGCTCAGGTCGCCCACGCCCACACCGGCCGGCAGTGCCTGCGACAGGCGCCCGTAGCTGATGTTGCGGTACTCCTGCGTGCTCATGTCGTAGTCCTTGTAGGCCAGACCGCCGCGCAGGGTGAAGGTGGGATTGATGTTGAACGTGAGGTCGACCTTGGCCGTGTCGAAGGCGTTGTCGACGTACTGCGGGTTCAAACGCACTTCGCTGATGTTGCCGCCACGCGCCGTGCCGTTGGCATTGACAGGCGTGCTGCCGTAGCCCAGCCACTTCCAGTTGTCCACGGCGTTGAGATCGAACGGGAAGGACATCGCCGGCACCTTGCCGTTGCGCATGTCCAGCACGAAGCCATCCAGGTTGCTGTTGTCGAAGCTGACCATCGAGAAGATCGGCCGCTCGTAGTTGGATTCGGAGTGGCCGACCACCGCATCCAGGCGCACCGCGTCGTTGAAGCGGTGTTCCAGGTTGAGACTGAACTGCTTGAACTCGGTGCTCTCTTCGATCGCGGTGGATTCGGTGCGGAAGTCCACGTTGTCGAACACGCCGTAGGTCAGGCGGTTCTGTTCATCGGCCTGCGCCTCGCGGACCACGATCTGGGTCTTGCCGCCGTACTGCGCGGTGCGGTGCAGGTTGGCGCCGATGGAATCTTCGCGCACGTTCTTGTCGAGCTTGGAGTACAGCATGTCCAGGTTCAGCTGCGTGTCGTCGCTGACCTTGAACTGCAGCGCGCCAGTGACGCCCAGTCGCTCGATCTCGTGTTCGGTGCGGATGTAGCGCGGGTAACGCGGAATCCAGGCGTTGGTCGCGGTCTCGTAGGCGTCGATGTTCGCGGCCGTCGCCGTCGGGCGGAGCAGGCCGGGGCCGCAGTGGGTCGCGCTGATGCCGTAGCTGCCCCAGCCGTTGCTGCGCGCCTGGTTGGCGGCGCTGCCGACACCCGCGGCGGTCTCATTGGCCAGCGGATTGCGCGGGGTCTGCGGGTTGTAGCCGGCCGGGCTGCAGAAGCCGTAGGTACCGTTGTTGGCCGCGGTGCTCTGGTTGGAGTTGCGGTAGTTGCCGTGCTCCCAACGGACCGGGTTGTAGCCTTCCTCGAAGATGGTGCGCTTGCTGTAGGCCACCGACATCAACGCGCCCACCCGGCCGTCGGCCCAGGTGTTGCTGATCAGCCCGGAGATGCGCGGGTCCTTGTTCTTTGAAAGCTCGTTGTAACCATACTGGCCACCGAGCGAGGCCTGGAAGCCCTCGAAATCGAACGGGCGCGAACCGCGCAGATCGACCGTGGCACCAAGCGAGCCCTCGTCGGTCTGCGCCGACTGGGTCTTGTTGATCTTGACCCGGCTGAACAGCTCCGAGGCGAAGGTATTGAAGTCGAAGCCGCGGCTGCGGTTGACGCCGGTGGTGCCGCTGCCGGCGGTGGACAGCGCTTCCAGACCGTTGATGCGCACGCGGGTGAAATCCGAGCCCAGGCCGCGCACGGAGATCTGCTGGCCTTCGCCACCTTCGCGATCGATCGAGACGCCGGCGATGCGCTGCATCGACTCGGCCAGGTTCAGATCCGGGAATTTGCCGATGTCTTCGGCGTAGATCGCATCGACCTGTTCGACGCTGTAGCGTTTTTCATCCAGCGACTGCTGCAGGCTTTCGCGGTAGGTCGCCTTGACCTCGACCTTGTCCAGATCCACTGCGTTGAGCGAGGCGGCCGCTTCGGGCGTCTGCTGGGCCGCGGCGATGCCGGCTGCGCTCTGCAGCCCGAAGGCGATCGAGACCGCGAGCAAGGTAACCGGTGTCTTTTTACGGGTGGTGAGTCGTTCCATCGTGTGTAAGCCCCTCCCAGGGTTCGCCGCCATGCGACCGTGATGTAGATGAGTCATGGACGTCCGGCCTCCCCGGAACGTCTGTCGCGCATGTGCCGCAGTGATACCGCTGGTCATCCAGAACGTAACAAACCCTTCACGCGCCGGCATCTTGCGCCGCAGCAGCGTGCCCCGGAGGGTGAGGGTGGTGGATGGCAACGCCGGCGGCGCGCGCGCAGCCGGCGGCGTGATCGCTCACGCCGCCGGTGGGTACTGCCGTTGAATCAGAACTTGTAGCGCACGCCGAGCAGGAACTGGCGGCCGGTTTCGGTGTACTGCAGCGGCAGCTGACCGGTCGCCGGCGAGTAGACCCACTCGTCGGAGGCTTCGTTGGTCAGGTTGATGCCTTCCAGGCTCAGTTCGAGCTGGTCGCTGATCGTGTAGCGGATCGAGGCATCGATGACCGTGGTGCCGGTCATGCCGTGGTAACCGTCGAGGTTGAAGCCGGTTTCCGTACCCGGTGCCTGGGTCAGGTAGTCATCGCGGTTGGTCGCCGAGACGCGGCCGGAGAAGACCTTGCCTTCGTAGAACAGCGTGGCGTTCCAGGACGACTTGGACAGACCGGTCAGGTCGGTCTTCATCACCGGCTGGCCCGCGGCGTTGAGGTACTGGATCTGCGATTCCACCCAGGTGTAGTTCAACTGCACGCCGAGGTTGGACCACTTGCCCGGCAGGAAGGTGAACGGCTGGGTGTAGTTCGCTTCCACGCCGTGCAGTTCACCACCCGGGGTGTTGACCGGGCGGCTGTAGGTGAAGTCATCGGCGGGCGAGGCACCGGTGCCGATCAGCAGCGAGGCAGGCAGGCCGCTGTCGGAGTACGGACGCACTTCGCGGGTGGTCTGCACGAAGCTCTCGATGTCCTTGTAGAACAGACCGATACCGGCCATCGCGCCTTCGGAGAAGTACCACTCGAAGCCGAGGTCGACGTTGGTCGCGCGGATCGGTTCCAGATCCGGGTTGCCGCTGGAGATGGTGCGTGCACCACCGGCCACGGCCACCGTTGCGCCAGGCGTCAGGCTGCCCAGGCCCGGACGGCTCATCACCTTGGCCGCGCCGAGGCGGATCAGGAAGTCCGGGCTGACTTCGGCCACCAGGTTGAACGAGGGCAGGGTGTCGTTGTAGGTGCGGTTCTCGGTGGTGGAGACCGTACCGGTGGCCAGCGTCGACAGGCCGGTGGAGCTCTGCTTGGTGCGCACGTAGCGCACACCCACGTTGCCCGACAGCGGCAGCGCGCCGATCTCGGTGGAGAACTCGCCCATCAGGTAAGCGCCGCGGTCCTTCTCTTCGACGCTGCGCACGTTGTTGGCGCGCGGGGCGACGGCGAAGATGCCGCTGTTGCTGTAGATGTCGAACTGATCGGCGATGGCGTTCAGATCCGGCACCACCCAGTTGGACGGGCTGCCGTTGATGCCCTTCAGGCCGGCCTGCTCGGTCATGTCCACCGGCACGATGCGGGTGCCACCCGGGAAGGTCGGTACCGCCAGTTCGCTGGCGCGACGCAGCTCGGTGGTCTTGAAGGTGTAGTCCTTGGCGAGCACGCCACCCTTCAGGCGGAAGCCCGGGCTGATGTTCCAGTTGAAATCCAGCTGGCCGGTGTCGAAGTCATTGTCCACGTACTGCGGACGCAGACGGATTTCAGCCAGCTCCCAGCCAGCCGGGTTGGTCGGGTCGATGCCGTAGTTCAGCGTCGGGAACCGGCTGTTGCCCCGGTAGTCGTAGCTGTAATTGTCGACGTCGTACTTGTCCATGATGATCGTGGTCTGCACCGGGTTCTCGTGCTTGGAGCGCGAGATGCCGAGCTTGCCGGACAAGGTGAAATCATCGCCGAAGCGGTGCTGGCCGTTGAGGCTCAGCTGCTTGAATTCGGTGCTCCACTCGTCGTGACGGTTTTCCGAGCGGATGTCGACGTTGTCGAACTCACCGTAGACCAGCGCGTTGTTCTCGATCACGCCGTTCTTGACGACCATGGCTGGCTTGCCGACCAGGCGCGGCGTGGTGCTGGTGCCGCGGCTGAAGGAAATCGCTTCGATGTAGTGCTCGTCGCGGGTCGCGTCGATCTTGGAGTACAGCGCATCCAGCGAGAACTCGGTGGCGTCGCTCGGCTTCCACTGCAGGGTACCGGTCACGCCCAGGCGCTTCTGCTCATGCTCCATCTGCACGTAGCGCGGGAAGCGCGGGTGGTAGACGTTGGCCGAACGCGCCGCGGCGAACGGCGAGGCCGCATTGAAGTTGCCGTTGCTCGGGCCGTTGGCCCAGCGGCCGGTGTTGGAGCCTTCTTCCAGCGCCTGGCGCTCGGAATAGGCCACCGACAACAAGGCACCGAAGGTGCCGTCGGCGAAGGTGTTGGAGATCAGTGCGGCCATGCGCGGATCGGCTTTCTCGGCCATTGCGTTGTAGCCGGCCTGGCCGCTGGCGGCGAAGGTGAAGCCGTCATAGTCGAACGGGCGCGCGGTGCGCAGGTCGACGGTAGCGCCCAGCGAGCCTTCCTCGACATCGGCCGAGGCGGTCTTGCGCACCAGCAGCTGCGAGAACAGGTCCGAGGCGAACACGTTGAAATCGAAGCCGCGGCCGCGGTTGGTGCCGCCGCTCTGGTCGCCGGCGCCGACCGTGGTCAGCGCTTCCATGCCGTTGATGCGCACGCGGGTGAAATCCGGGCCGAGGCCACGCACCGAGATGTTGCGGCCTTCGCCGGCTTCACGGGTGATGACCACGCCGGGGATGCGCTGCAGCGATTCGGCCAGGTTCAGATCCGGGAACTTGCCGATGTCCTCGGCGACGATGGCATCGACCACGCCGGCTTCGCCGCGCTTGATGTCCAGCGCCTTCTCGACACTGGCGCGATAGCCGGTGACGGTGACGGTATCCAGGTCGGTGGGGTTGGTGCCCGCATCCTGGGCCAGCGCGGTACCACTCAGCGCCAGGCCGATCGACAATGCCAGCAAGGTAACCGGTGTCTTTTTCTGCGTGTTCTGGACTTGCATGTTTTCCCTCTCCCAAGGTGCTACATGAAACAGCTATCCAACGACATGTCAGTGCAATGACACCGCTGGTCAGGGCGGACGTTAACAGCCCGTTACTGATCCGGCATCTTGCACCGCAGCAGACTTTCAATGTCCCGTAGACGCTTGCAGGACAATGCTTCCGACATTGGGGACAGGTGGACGGGGCGGCGTCCATCGCTAGAATGACACCGCTAGCCATTGCTGCTGTGCGTCCCTGCGGCGTCTGCGGCCCTCACAAGGATCCAGGACCATGAGTCGTGTTGTCTGTTTCGGAGAGTTGTTGCTGCGCATGAGTGCGCCCGGCCGGGAGCTGCTGCTGCAGCAGCCACAGCTGGTGGTCCACGCCGGCGGCGCGGAAGCCAATGTCGGTGTCTCGCTGGCCCACCTCGGGCATGCGGTGGCGGCGGTCAGCACGGTGCCGGCGAACCCGCTGGGCGAGTTCGCGGTGGGCGAACTGCGCCGGCATGGCGTGGATACCTCGGCAGTTCGCCGTACCGAGGGCCGGATGGGCCTGTACTTCCTGACCACCGGCGCCGTGCAGCGTGCCAGCGAAGTGGTCTACGACCGCGCCGATTCGGCCTTCGCCAACAGCAGCGCCACCGACTACGACTGGGACACACTGCTGGCCGGTGCCGACTGGCTGCACCTGTCCGGGGTCAGCCCGGCGCTCAACCCGGCCATGGCCCAGGCGACGCTGGCCGCGGCACGCGCGGCGTGCGCGCGTGGCGTGAAGGTGTCCTTCGACGGCAACTTCCGCCCGTCGCTGTGGGCGCGCTGGCAGGGCGATGCGCCGGGCATCCTGCGCGAACTGTTCGCCTGCGCCGATCTTGTCTTCGCTGACTACCGCGATATCGGCGTGGTGCTCGGGGGTGAATTCGAGCAGGCCGACGTGCGTGAGCGCGTCGATGCAGCCGCCGCACAGGCCTTTGCCGCGTTCCCGCGGTTGCAGTGGATGGCCTGCACCCAGCGCACCCCGCACAGTGTGGACAACCATGCCCTCGGCGCGATGCTGATCGGCCGCGACGGCACCCGCGCGGTGGCGCCGACCCGCGAGATGCTTGGCATCGTGGACCGCATCGGCGGCGGCGATGCCTTCGCCGCCGGCATCCTGCATGGCATGATGCGCGGCTTCGCGCCGGACGCGATCGTGCGCTTCGGCCTGGCCGCAGGCTGCCTGAAGCACTCCATCCCCGGCGACTTCAACCCTGTCAGCGAGGCTGACATCATGGCCCTCACGGGCGAGGAGCGATTCGATGTCCGGCGCTGATCCACGCGTACGCGCAGTCCTGAAACTGGCCCCGGTGATTCCGGTGTTCACCCCGGAAAGCGTCGAGGATGCCGTCGAGGTCGCGCGGGCACTGTTCAACGGCGGCCTGCCGGTGATCGAAGTGACGCTGCGCACGCCGATGGCGATGGACGCGATCCAGGCCATGGTCGAAGCGGTGCCCGATGCCGTGATCGGCGCCGGCACCGTGCTGACCGCCGCGCAGATGGAGAAGGTCAAGCAGGTGGGCGGGCGCTTTGCGGTGTCGCCCGGCGCGACCGCGCGCCTGTACGCCGCCGCCCGCGATACCGATCTGCCGTTCCTGCCGGGCGTGGCGACCTCCTCGGAGCTGATGCTCGGCCTGGAGCACGGCCTGGATACCTTCAAGTTCTTCCCGGCGGTGCAGGCCGGCGGCGCGGCCATGCTGTCGGCCTGGAACGGCCCGTTCGGCGATGTGCGGTTCTGCCCGACCGGCGGCATCAGCGCACAGACCGCGCGCGATTTCCTGCACCTGCCCAACGTACTGTGCGTGGGCGGTTCCTGGCTCACCACGCGGGCCCTGCTGCAGGCCAAGGACTGGGCCGGCATCGAGCAGCTCGCACGCGATTCGGCGGCGCTGGTCGGCTGATCCCGCACGGCCTGCCGCCTCAGTGGCGGCGGGCTGTCGCACCAACCCGGCGGTACAGCGTGCTGCGGCTGATGCCCAGCGCGCGGGCCGCTTGGGCGACGTTGCCCTGACTGGCGCGCAGCGCATCGCGCATCGCGGTTTCGGTCATTGCCTCCAACCCTTCCGCGGTGGATGGCAGGGCCGGTGCGGGCGCGGTCTGCAGATAGGCCGGCAGCATGCCGTGCCGGATCACCTCACCCGGATCACTCAGCGCCACCAGCGTGCGCAGGCACGAGCACAGCTGCCGCACATTGCCGGGCCATGTGTAGCCGGCCAGCGCGGCCAACGCGGCGGACTCCAGTTGCCGGCCCTGGCCAAGGCGTTGCCACAGGCCCTGCACCAGTGCCGCACGGTCGGCATGCTCGCGCAGGGCGGGCAGACGCACGCTGTGATCGGCGATGCGGTAGTAAAGATCGCTGCGGAAGTCACCGGCGCTCATCGCCGCGTCGAGATCACGGTGGGTGGCGCAGATCAAGGCGAAATCCAGCTGCACCGGCTTGCCGCCGCCCAGCGGTGACAGCGTGCGCTCCTGCAACACCCGCAGCAGGCGCGGCTGCAGCGCCAGCGGCATGTCGCCGATCTCATCGAGGAACAGCACGCCGCCTTGGGCCTGGCGCAGCAGGCCGGTATTGCCGCTCTTGCGCGCACCGGTGAAGGCACCTTCCTCGTAGCCGAACAGCTCGGCTTCGATCAGGCCTTCCGGCAGCGCCGCGCAGTTGACCGCCACGAACGGTTTGTCGGCACGCGTGCTGCGCCGATGCAGTTCGCGTGCGAACACCTCCTTGCCGGTGCCGGTCTCGCCCTGCAGCAGCACCGGCAGCTGCGCGTCCAGCACGCGGCAGGCGCGCTCGAGCACCTGCTGCTGGGCGGCGTCGAACAGGGGCGTGGTATCCACCCGCGCCGCCGCGGCGGCGGCTCGCGCGGGTGCGGCGGGGGCCGGACGCGCGGGCAGCGGCGAGCGGACCGTGGCGCCGCCGGCAGGGCTCACGTGGCCGTACAGCGCGCGTCCCTGGCGATCAACCAGCGCGCCATCATCGTGCAGCCGCGAGAGCGGACCATCGAACAGCGCCTCGTAGGACGCCCTGCCGATGTCGCCGTGGTCCAGCCCGAACAGGGTCAGCCCGGCACGGTTGGCGGCCACCAGGCGGCCATTGCGGAAGCCCAGCACACCTTCGCGGGCGGTACCGAGCAGGCCGGCGTCGTGATGCAGGCGGACCACCTCGCAATCGCCCAGTCCCGCCTCGAAGTAGCGGTGCTCGATATGCGCCACCGCCTGCCGTGCCAGCACGCGGGCATGCAGGTGCTGCTGGCGCGCATCGCCGGAGATGTCGAGCACGCCCACACGCTGCCCGTACGGGTCGAAGATCGGCGTGGCCGAACAGGTCAGGATCGCGTGGGGGGCGAAGTAATGCTCGCCGCCACGCACCTCCACCGAGCGACCTTCGACGATGGCGGTGCCGATCGCGTTGGTGCCCACCGTGGTTTCATCCCAACGCACGCCTGGCATCAACGCCACCCGTCCGGCCTTGTCGAGGAAACCCGGGTTGCCCTCCGCATCCAGGATCCAACCGGCTTCGTCGGTCAGCAGCGCGATGCTGCCGGTCGCCGCGATGTCGGCAGCCAGGCCATCCAGCTCCGGCCGCGCCAACCGCCACAGCGTTTCCTGGCGCTGGCGCAGCTCGCGCAGGCGGGCGTCCGGCAGCGGCTCGACCTCCGGCTGTGCATCCACCGAGAGCCCGCCGCGCTGGCAGCGCTGCCACGACTGCAGGATGGTGTCGGGCACGCTGCCGACCGGCGCCGCGCCGCGCTCGAAAAACGAACGACGCGCATTGCCGACACGGTGCTGGAGCGGGAGCTGGGACACCTGGATTCTCCAGTGTCGCAATCTGCGACAGTTGTAGCGGGGCCTGTTCCGATAAACACCACACCCGGCGTTACCGCGCAATGACCTGCCGTGGTGCACCGCATCAGTTTCCGAGCCCCTCTTCAACCGGTACACCGGGTGACGCCTTGCCGCACTGCACCACACGGAAGTTGGCATCGTCCTTGCGCCATCGAACAGACCCTTATCGGGCCTGTCCACCGCCATCCGGAGATGCACCATGAATGCCGTCACGTCCGCCAAGCCGCACGCCACCGACCCGCAGTCCATCTTCAAGCCGCGCTACGGCAACTACATCGGCGGGGAGTGGGTGGCCCCGCGCAGCGGCCAGTATTTCGAGAACACCACGCCGGTGACGGGCAAGGTGTTCACCGAGGTCGCCCGTTCCAACGCCGAGGACATCGAAGCGGCGCTGGACGCCGCCCATGCGGCCAAGACCGCCTGGGGCCAGACCTCGACCACCGAGCGCGCCAACATCCTCAACCGGATCGCCGACCGCATCGAAGAGAATCTCGAGCTGCTCGCCCATGCCGAAACCTGGGACAACGGCAAGCCGATCCGCGAAACGCTCAACGCCGACGTGCCGCTGATGGCCGATCACTTCCGCTACTTCGCCGGCGCGGTGCGCGCGCAGGAAGGCAGCCTGTCGGAGATCGACAAGGACACCATCGCCTACCACTTCCACGAGCCGCTCGGCGTGGTCGGGCAGATCATCCCGTGGAACTTCCCGATGCTGATGGCGGCCTGGAAGCTGGCGCCCGCGCTGGCCGCCGGCAACTGCGTGGTGCTCAAGCCGGCCGAGCAGACCCCGGCGTCGATCCTGGTGCTGATGGAAGTGATCGGCGATCTGCTGCCCAAGGGCGTGCTCAACGTGGTCAACGGCTTTGGCGTGGAGGCGGGCAAGCCGCTGGCCTCCAACCCGCGCATCGCCAAGATCGCCTTCACCGGCGAGACCACCACCGGCCGCCTGATCATGCAGTACGCCAGCCAGAACCTGATCCCGGTGACGCTGGAGCTGGGCGGCAAATCGCCGAACATCTTCTTCGCCGATGTCATGGCCGAGGACGATGACTTCCTCGACAAGGCCGTGGAAGGCTTCGTGTTGTTCGCCTTCAATCAGGGTGAGGTGTGTACCTGCCCCTCGCGCGCGCTGATCCAGGAATCGATCTACGAGACATTCATGGAACGTGCGCTCAAGCGCGTGGCCGCGATCAAGCAGGGCAATCCGCTCGATCCCAACACCATGGTCGGTGCGCAGGCCTCCTCCGAGCAGCTGGAGAAGATCCTTTCCTACTTCGACATCGGCCGGCAGGAGGGGGCGCAGGTGCTGATCGGCGGTGAGCAGGCCAAGCTGGAGGGCGATCTGGCCGGCGGCTTCTACGTGAAGCCGACCGTGTTCAAGGGCCACAACAAGATGCGCGTTTTCCAGGAAGAGATCTTCGGGCCGGTGGTCTCGGTGACCACCTTCAAGACCGAGGAAGAAGCACTGGAGCTGGCCAACGACACCCTGTACGGCCTCGGTGCCGGCGTGTGGAGCCGCGATGCCTCGCGCCTGTACCGCATGGGCCGCGGCATCCAGGCCGGGCGGGTGTGGACCAACTGCTACCACGCCTATCCGGCGCATGCCGCCTTCGGTGGCTACAAGCAGTCGGGCATCGGCCGGGAGAACCACAAGATGATGCTCGACCACTACCAGCAGACCAAGAACCTGCTGGTCAGCTACTCGCCCAAGAAGCTGGGCTTCTTCTGAGCCCGCCCCGGGCTTGATCCCGATCAAGGCGCCGGCATGAGGCCGGCGCCACAGTGCAGTCCTTGGCAATCCACGGAGATCCACGCATGAACAAGACCATGAAGGCCGCAGTCGTCCGCGAGTTCGGAAAGCCGTTGCGTATCGAGGAAGTCGAGGTGCCGCGTCCGGGGCCCGGCGATATCCTGGTGAAGATCGAAGCCTGTGGCGTGTGCCACACCGACCTGCATGCGGTGGACGGGGACTGGCCGGTCAAACCCAACCCGCCCTTCATCCCCGGCCACGAGGGCGTCGGCCACGTGGTCGCGGTGGGTGCGGGTGTCAGCCACATCCGCGAAGGCGACCGCGTCGGCATTCCGTGGCTGTACTCGGCCTGCGGCTACTGCGAACACTGCCTGGGCGGCTGGGAAACCCTGTGCGAAGCCCAGCAGAACACCGGTTACTCGGTGAACGGTGGTTTCGCCGAGTACGCCTTGGCCAATGCGGCCTACGTTGGCCTGCTGCCCAAGGGCGTGGGCTTCATCGAGGTCGCGCCGATCCTGTGCGCCGGCGTCACGGTCTACAAGGGGCTGAAGGTCACCGATACCAAACCCGGCCAGTGGGTGGTGATTTCCGGCATCGGCGGGCTCGGCCACATGGCCGTGCAGTACGCCAAGGCGATGGGCCTGAACGTGGCCGCAGTGGATATCGACGACGGCAAGCTCGCCCTGGCCGAGCGGCTGGGCGCGACGATCACCGTCAACGCGCGCAACACCGATCCGGCCGCGTTCCTGAAGAAGGAGATCGGCGGTGCGCATGGCGCACTGGTCACCGCTGTGTCGCCGAAGGCTTTCGAGCAGGCATTGGGCATGGTGCGCCGTGGTGGCACTGTCTCGTTGAACGGCCTGCCGCCGGGCAACTTCCCGCTGGACATTTTCGGCATGGTGCTCAACGGCATCACCGTGCGCGGCTCGATCGTCGGTACCCGTCTGGACCTGCAGGAATCGCTGGCGTTCGCCGAGCAGGGCAAGGTGGCTGCCACGGTCACCCGTGATTCGCTGGAGAACATCAACGACATCTTCGCGCGCATGCAGGCCGGCAAGATCGAAGGCCGCGTGGTGCTGGACATGAGCGCGTAAGCACACGGCGCGCTGCCGACCCATCGGCAGCGCCTGTTTCACGGTAGTGCCGGCCGCTGGCCGGCTCGGAGAGCCCCGATCATGACCGACCTTTCGCTCCAGGTGATGGCCACGCTCCCGGCCCTGCAGCTGATCGAGACACTGCAGGCCCGCCACGGCGATCTGCTGTTCCACCAGTCCGGTGGCTGCTGCGACGGCTCCTCGCCGATGTGTTTCGCCCAGGGCGATTTCATCGTGGGCGACCGTGACGTGCGCATGGGCGAGATCGGCGGGGCGCCGTTCTACATCAGCCCCGCGCAGTTCGAGTACTGGAAGCACACCCAGCTGATCATCGACGTGGTGCCCGGCCGCGGCGGCATGTTCTCGCTGGAGAACGGCGAGGGCGTGCGCTTCCTGGTCCGCTCACGGCTGTTCAGTGATGACGAGTTCGCCCAGCTCAAGGCGGCCGGCCGGGTCTGAAATTCCCTGCGGCAACCCGTCCATAATGGCGGCTCTCCCGCCGTGACGCCCCTGCCATGCCTGTGTGGTCCGCCCTGAAGAATCCACTGCTGTCCGTGCTGGCCGTCGTGTTCGCGTTCGCGGTGATGGTGCTGGTCAACAGTCTCGGCTCCTGGCTGGTGCCGCTGCTGCGCATTCCGGCGGGCGGCGAGCCGCAGCTGGCCTGGGACCTGACCTGGACGATCCTCAGCGGCATCGCCGCGATCGCCTTTGCCAGCCGTTATGCGCCGACCTGGCCCCGTAGCCACGGCGGCGTGGTGTGGGCGGTGATCGCGGCCGCATCGATCTACACCGCCTGGGATTTCGGCAGCGATTTCCCGTTCTGGTTCGTGGTGATCCTGCTGGTCTCGCTGCCGGTGCAGGCATTCGTGGGTGTGTGGGTGGGCACGCGGTTCCGGCCAGCGCGCGCCTGATCAGCTGCCGGGCAGCACCTGCTTCACCTGCTCGATGCCTTCCCACGGGTCCTGCTTCAACCGCTCCGCGCGCTGCAGCGCCTTCGCCATCGGGAAGGCGTCCGGCGCCGCGATGCGACCCAGTTCTTCCCAACGCAACGGCACGGCCACACCGGCACCCGGCCGCGCCCGCAGCGACCACGAGCTCACACTGGTGGCGCCGCGCGCATTGCGCAGCCAATCGATGAAGATCACCCCGTCGCGCTTGGCCTTGCTCATCGTCGCCACGTAGCGCTCCGGTGCCTGCGTGGCCATGGCCTGCGCGAACGCCTCGCAGAAGTCCTTGGCGTGCGCCCAGTCGGCCTTGGGCTGCAGCGGCACCACCACGTGCACGCCCTTGCCGCCGGAGAGCCTGACGAAGCTCTCCAGCCCGGCTTCCTGCAAGCGGGCGCGCACATCGCGTGCGGCGGCCTTGATCTGGGTCCAGTTCACGCCTTCGCCGGGATCCAGATCGAACACCAGCCGATCCGGGTGTTCGGGATCATCGACGGTGGCGCCCCAGGGATGAAGCTCCAGGGTGTTCATCTGCACCAGCTGCAGCAGGCCCTCCACATCCTCGATGTAGAGGTAGTCCTCGCGCCCGCTCTTCTGCTCCAGCGGGATCGCCTTGACCGCACCGCCCAGCCCGGTGCCGTGGTGCTTCTGGAAGAAGCAGGGATTGTCCACGCCGTCCGGGCAGCGCAGCACCGACAGCGGACGGTGCGCCACCTCGGGCAGGATCCAGCGCGCCATGCGCCGGTAGTAATCGGCCACTTCGCCCTTGGTGATCTTCGCCTTGGCGAACACCACGCGTTCGGGATGGCTGATCGCTACGGTGCTCTCTTCCTGCGCAGCCGCGGCCTTCTTCCGGCCGCTGGTTTTCGCCGCCGGGTCGGAGGCGGACGCAGCGGCGGTAGTGACGTTGGGTGCCGCGCCCAGATCCTTCGGCTGTTTGTCTTCGCGCAGCCGCTTGAAGCTGGCCTGGCGCAGCAACCCTTCCTTGGCCCAGCCGCGGAAAGCGACCTCTGCCACCAGCACCGGCCTCACCCAGTGCACGCTGCGCGCGGTGAACGGCACATGCTCGGGCAGCTCCACCACCGCGTCCTTCACGGTCAGCGGCGTCAGTTGCTTGGTCAGCGCGCGCAGCGCGGCATCATCGAAGCCCGTGCCGACGCGGCCGACATAACGCAACCCGCCCTTGTCCGGTGTGGCCATCAGCAGCGAGCCGAAGCCGCTGCGCGATCCCTTGGGTTCGGTATAGCCGACGATGAGGAACTCATCGGTGTTCTCGTGCTTGATCTTGATCCAGTCGCGCGAGCGTGCGTTGACGTAGGGCGCGTCGATCCGCTTGCTGATGATGCCTTCGAACCCGGCCTCGCCACTGGCGGCGAACACCGCCGGGCCGTGGTCGCGCACGTGATCGCTGTAGGCCAGGGTGTCCGGCTTGCTGCCCAGCAGATCCTTGAGCAGCACCTTGCGCTCCAGCAGCGACACCCGGCTGACATCCACCCCGGCGATGCCCGGCATATCGAACACCACATAGCGCAGTGGCTGTTTCGCGGTGCCGTCGATGACCTTCTGCAACGCGGTGAAGTCACTGCGGCCCTGCGCATCCAGCACCACCAGTTCACCGTCCAGGCGCAGATCGCGCACCGGCAGCCGTTCGATCGCCTGCACCACCTCGGGGAAATCGTCGGTCCAGTTCAACCCGCCGCGCGAGCGCAGCGCAACCACGCCCTCGCGTACGTCGGCGAGCAGGCGATAGCCGTCCCATTTGATCTCGTGCAGCCACTGCTCGCCATCCGGCGCGGTGGCACGGTGGTCGGTCAGTTGCGGCTTGAAATCATGCGGGTAGGGCCTCTCGCGTGCGCCTTCAAGCGCCAGCGCGCGTTTGGACCAGCGCGCATCGGCCTTGCGTGCGGCACGGGTCGTCACCGCCTTGGCGGGGGCGGTTTTCCTGGCCGGGGCGGCCTCCGTTGTGTTGGCAGCGGCGGCCTTCCTGGTGCCCGTGCGCTTGGCGGCCTTCGGTGGCGCCTCCAACAGATCATCGGCCTCCATATCCCTTGCCTCATCGTCATCGCGTTTGATCAGCAGCCACTGGTGCTGCTTGCCCTTCATGGCGGTGCGCACCAGTTTCCAGCCACCTTTGAGCCGCTCACCGTGCAGCACGAAGTCCACCTTGCCAGCCGCGATCGCCTCCAGCGGATCGCCATCGCAGGCCCAGGTACCGTGGTCGTAGACGTCCACATGCCCGGCACCGTAGTGGCCGCTGGGGATATCGCCGGCGAACGTCGCATAGGACAGCGGGTGATCCTCCACCTCCACGGCGAGCCGTTTTTCGCCGACACGCAGCGAGGGGCCTTTCGGTACCGCCCAACTCTTGAGCACGCCGTCAGCTTCCAGCCGGACGTCGTAATGGCGCGAACTGGCATGGTGCAGCTGCACCACGAAGATCGGTCGCCGCGCCGGCGCCCCGCGGCGCTCGGCGTCCGGCTCGGGGGTGCCGTCAAAGCGGCGTTTACGGCGGTATTCCTGCAGGGACACGTGGGCTTACCCGGCTTTGCGCGCAGGCGCACGCTTGGTGGCTTTCTTGGTCGCTTTGCCCGCAGTCTTGGTCGCTTTTTTGGCAGCCGTGGGTTTGGCGACCTTGGCCGTGGCCTTCTTGGCCGCTGTCCTGGTGGCGGCCGGCGTGCGCTTCTTGGCATCCAGGCTCTTCTGCAGCAACGACATGAAGTCGACCACGTTGGTCGCATCGTCGTCGCGCGGGACCGGCTCTTCCTCCACCTTGGTGGTGCCACCCTTGGCCTTGATCCGCTTCTTCAGCAGCGTGTGCAGGCGCTCGCGGAATTCATCGTGGTACTCATCCGGCTTCCACTCGCCGGACATCGACTCGATCAGCTGCTCGGCCATGGCGGTTTCCTTGCTGTTGATGCGGTACTCGGCCAGGCTGCCGCTGGGCAGCTTGTAGTCTTCCGGGTCCACCAGCTCCTGCGGATAGCGCAGGATCATCAGCACCAGTGCATCGCCATGCGGCATCACCGCGCACAGGTACTCGCGGGTGCGCACCACGACCCGCGCGATGCCGACCTTGCCGGTGCTGCGCAGCGTTTCGCGCAGCAGCACGTAGCCTTTCTCGGCTTTCTTGGCGGGCACCAGCAGGTAGGGCTTTTCGTAGT
Organism: Stenotrophomonas rhizophila; assembly: GCF_003751305.1. Classification (GTDB taxonomy): domain Bacteria; phylum Pseudomonadota; class Gammaproteobacteria; order Xanthomonadales; family Xanthomonadaceae; genus Stenotrophomonas; species Stenotrophomonas rhizophila_B. The sequence continues at coordinate 80,561 of NZ_RJKV01000003.1, read as the reverse complement.
AGCGCGGGTCGATGGTGCCGGCATCGACAAACGTCTCCACCTCCACCGCCTCATGGCTTTCCGGCGCGGCCGAGCGGATGTCGTCCTCTTCCAGTACGACGTAGCTGCCCTTGTCGTACTCGTAGGCCTTGACGATGTCCTTCCACGGCACTTCCTCGCCGGTATCGGCGTTGACCCGCTCGAAGCGGATCGGTTTGCGGTCGCGCGAATCGAGCATCCGGAAGTGAAGATCCACATTGCGTTCGCCGGACATCAGCGACACCGGGACATTGAGCAGCCCGAATGACAGCGTGCCGGTCCAGATTGGTCGGGCCATGGTGGCGCCACTCCAACACCTCAGGGAGGGCAGCTGTACCGCGCAGCACGTGAAACGCCTGTGTCCGGGCTGTGCAGGCCGGCTGCACGCCGCCGCTACTGGAGCAGGCCGTGCACCGCCGCCGCCGGCATGTGGTCCAGCGCCAGCCACGCGTCTTCGACCACGGCGCGGGCCTGATGCCAGCCCAGTCGCGACTGCCCGCGCATCTGTTCCCAGTGCTCGGCCAGCTCGCCATCGGTGTCATCGGCACCGCGCGGCCAGTCCGCGTAGTGCGTGGTCAGTGCGAACGCGTAAGCGGGATAGAGATCGCGCCAGCTGCGCCGGCCATGACTGCGGCGCTGCTCGTAATCGCTGCGCATGTACTGCAGGTAGTCCTGTGCAACCGCCTGCGCGTCCTCGGCACGGTCACGGCGCGCACGGCGCCCGCTCCGTTCCGGCTGCAGGTAGGCGTTGAACAACGCGGGTGCGGCACGGCGGTCCAGGCGGGGCATGACACGACTCCGACAGCGGCGGGGCAGGCAGGAATAGACCCGCCGCCGTTATCCAGCCGTGACAGATTCGTTGATGCAAAGGGATTCGCAGCGACTTCACCCGCCGCGCGCTGTAGTGGAGGGCACCGCTACTGGAGAACTCCCATGCCCCGCGATCCCCTGCGCGACGCCACCGCCCCGGTCCCCGGCGAGCAGCGCGCCAAACATGACAACCAGGACGCCGAAGACCGCGGCGCCGGCATGTCCGTGCCCGACGACGCACCCGATCACCTGCCGGTGGCGGTCACACCCGATCCCGTCCCGCGCGACCGCAAGGATTCAGCGGCCGGTGAGAAAGGCCCGGCCGGTCATCATCGCCGCGAAGATGAATACCAGCGCCGCCAGCGCAAGGAACACGCCAGCGACAACCAGGACGAGGCGCTGGAAGAGACATTCCCGGCCAGCGACCCGACCTCACCCTTCGTGCCGGCCAAGCCGCCGCGCTAGATCAGGGCGCCCACTGCCACTGCAGCCCGACGTTGTAGCGGCGGTCCGGGCCGGGTTCGAAGAAGCGCTGGTTGCCGTCGTTGACGATCACCGAGCCGATGTAGCGCTCGTCCAGCGCATTGTCCACCCGGGCGAAGGCACGCAGCGTGCCCTGCGCGGTAGTCCAGCGCCGCGATACCTCCAGGTTCAGCAGGGCATAGCCCGGCGCTCTGTCGGTGGCCAGATCGTTGACCACGGTGTCGCTGGAGGCCACCACCTCGGCGGCCCACTGCCACGGGCCCGGGCGGTACTGCACCCGCGCGTTCCACTGCTGCCTGGGTACACCCGGCAGGCGTGAGCCGGAGGTCACCGTGTTGCATCCAGCGGCCGCGCACAGCGCATACGGATCACGCACGGTGGCTTCGATCCACGTGTAGGCCAGCGAAAGATCCGCCTGCGCCCCCAGCGGCTGCACATAGCTGGCCTCCGCGCCCTGGCGGCGCGTGCGGCCGATGTTGCGGTAGGTGCTGCGGCCACCGCTGTTGCTCGCCACGGCCAGCTCGTCATCGGTATCGGCGCGGAACAGCGCCGCCTCGACCTGCGCGCCACGTTGCCCGTGCCACTTGCTGCCGACTTCCAGGTTGCGGCTGCGGGCGGCCGAGAGATCCAGCGCCAGCCCGGCCTGGCCATCGGCGCGATAGCCCAGCTCGTTGAAGGTCGGCGTTTCGAAGCCACGTCCGGCCGAGGCATACAGCCGCCAGGCATCGCTGGCGCGGAACACCACGCCGGCCACCGGGGTGGTCGCTTCGTAGCGACGCGAACCGCTGTCGTCCGGATTACCGGCGGTGATGTACTGGTCATTGGAGCGGAAACGGACCGTGCTGTGGCGCACCCCCAGCAGCAACGACCAGCGCGGCGCCCACTGCCACCACGCCTGCGCGAACTGGTCCACGTTCTCGACCCGGTCGCTCTGGTCGCGGCGCAGGCGGCCCTTGATGCCGACCTGATCCCCGACGAAGTTCTCGTAACCACGACGATCCTGCTGCTGACGGTCGGCATTGGCGCCAATCACGATGTCCAGAGGGCGTCCGGCCCAGTCACCGTGCCACGCCCAGCGCGCGTCGAGACCGCCATAGGCCCCGTCCAGATCGATCACCCCACCGGCGTGCAGCGGGTTGGCCTGCGGCCCCGGCGGGATCGCCAAATACTGCTCCACGCTGCGCTGGCCGGCATAGCCCATCGCACGCCAGGTCTGCGCGCCCTCCGTTCGGGTGAACACCAGCCCGGCCTGGGCCTGGCGCACGGATTTGCGCGTGTTGTACTGGGTAGCCACCGCGGTGGCCTGGCGCGGGTTCTCGCGCACCTGGGCGCGGGTGAGGCCGAGCGGATCCTGTGCGTCGGGCGCATCGAAGTAGTTCAGGACAAGATCCAGCTGGCCGCCGCCGACATCCGTGCCCAGCCGGGCGTTGACCGATTCCCGTCGGGCCTGGCTGTGATCGCGCCAGCCATCGGTGCGGAAGTGGTTGGCGGCGACGTTGTAGCGGATCGGGCCCTGCACGCCGCGCAGCTGGGCGCCGGCGCTGAGGGTGTTGTCGCTGCCGGTATCCAGCCGCAGGCGCCACGGGTCACCCTCGGCGCCGTCCGCGCTCCACACCTGGACCACGCCGCCGGAGGAGTTGCCGTACAGCGCCGAGAACGGCCCGCGCAGCACCTCCACGCGCTGCGCCGAGAGCAGGCTGGCATGGGAGAGCTGGCCCTGGCCGTCGGGCATGGTGGCCGGCACACCGTCCACCAGCACCCGCACGCCGCGCACGCCAAACGTCGAGCGCGCGCCGAAGCCACGGATCGAGAGCTGGGTGTCCTGCGCATAGTTCTGGCGATCACGGGCAACCACCCCGGGAATGCCGTTGAGGGCCTCGGAGAGCTGGGCCAGCGGCCCGGTGCGGTCCTCGTCCACCCAGACCGTGGTCAGCGAGGCCGGCAGGTCGATATCGGCCACCTGCGCCACGCGCGCAGCCTGGACCTGGACCGTGGGCAGCCGCTCGATCGAGGAAGAGGGGGCGGGGGTATTCTGGGCCTGCGCCAGCGATGGCAGCAACACGGCCGAGGCCAGCGCACAGTGGCGGGCCAGCGGGGTAAGACGGAGCATGCGGGGCGGGATCCTCGGTAAATGGGCGTGCCGCACGCCATGGTACGGAAGGTGACGTGACGACGGCCTCGGCGCCCTCGGCAGGGCTTTGTTACGATGAGTCGGATTTGGCTGATTCTGCCGCCAACTCCGCGTCGCGCCACCCTCCCCCTTCCGTCATCCGAATGAGTACCGCCGTGTCCTTCTTTGCAAATGTGGAACTGGTCCCAGGCGACCCGATCCTGGGCCTGACCGAGGCTTACAACGCCGACAGCCGCCCGATCAAGGTCAACCTGGGCGTGGGCATCTATTACGACGAGAGCGGCCGCATCCCGCTGCTCCGCGCCGTGAACAAGATCGAACAGCAGCTGGCCACTGACGCCAAACCGCGCGGCTACCTGCCGATCGACGGCCTGCCGGCCTACACCCAGGCCACCCGCGAGCTGGTCTTCGGCAAGGACTCGCCGCTGCTGGCTGCTGGCCGCGTGGCCACCTCGCAGACCATCGGCGGCAGCGGTGCGCTGCGCGTCGGCGCGGACCTGCTGCACAAGCTGCTGCCGCACGCCACCATCGCGATCAGCAACCCGAGCTGGGAAAACCATCGCGCGGTGTTCGGCGCGGCCGGCTTCGACGTGGTCGATTACACCTACTTCGATGCCGCCACCCATGGCGTGGACTTCGACGGCATGCTGGCCGACCTGGGCAAGCTGCAGCCGGGCACCGTGGTGCTGCTGCACGCGTGCTGCCACAACCCGACCGGTGCCGACCTCACCGTCGCGCAGTGGAAGCAGGTGGCCGAGCTGCTGAAGGATCGCCAACTGTTCCCGTTCATCGACATGGCCTACCAGGGCTTCGACAAGGGCATCAGCGAAGATGGCGCCGCCGTGCGCATCATCGCCGAGGCCGGCATCGACAGCTTCGTGGTCGCCAACTCGTACTCCAAGTCGTTCTCGCTATATGGCGAGCGTATTGGCGCGCTGTCGGTGGTCGCCCCGGACGCGAACGCGGCCAAGGCCGTGCAGTCGCAGGTCAAGCGCATCATCCGCACGATCTACTCCAGCCCGTCCAACCACGGCGCTGCGCTGGTGGCCGGCGTGCTCAACAGCGTTGAGCTGCGCCAGGTGTGGGACGCGGAACTGACCGAGATGCGTGAGCGCATCCACGCCCTGCGTCATGGCCTGGTGGAGAACCTGGTTGCCGCCGGCGCACCGGAATACGCCTTCATCAACGACCAGGCCGGCATGTTCTCCTATTCGGGCCTGAGCCGCGCCCAGGTGGACCGCCTGCGCGACGAGTTCGCGATCTACGCCGTCGGTACCGGCCGCATCTGCGTGGCCGCACTCAACCAGGGCAACCTGGCATACGTGGCCAAGGCGGTGGCGACCGTCAGCAAGGGCTGAGCAGTATTGCCCCTGTGACGCAGAACGGCCGCCATGCGCGGCCGTTCTGCTATGCGGTGCCGCCCGCGCCTCGTAATGGCTCCGGCGAAGGGCGACAATAGGCGCTTCCCCTCTGAAGGCCGCCTGATTCCATGTCCCAGACGTCGCTGACCCGCTATCTGATCGAAGAGCAACATGCCGGCCGCATCAACGCCGATCTGCGCCAGCTGATCGCTGTCGTCGCCCGCGCCTGCACCAGCATCTCCATCGCGGTCAGCAAGGGCGCGCTGGGCGGTGTGCTCGGCGAAGCCGGTACCGGCAACGTGCAGGGCGAAGCGCAGAAGAAGCTGGACGTGATTAGCAACGAGATCCTGCTGGAAGCCAACGCCTGGGGCGGCCACCTCGCCGCCTGCGCCTCGGAAGAAATGGATCACTGCCAGCCGGTGCCCGACACCTACCCGCGCGGTGACTTCCTGCTGCTGTTCGATCCCCTCGATGGCAGCTCCAACATCGACGTCAACGTGTCGGTCGGCACCATCTTCTCGGTGCTGCGCTGCCCGCCGGGCACCGAGCAGCCCAGCGATGCCAGCTTCCTGCAGCCGGGCACCGCGCAGGTCGCGGCCGGCTACTGCATCTACGGGCCGAGCACGCAGATGGTGCTCACCGTCGGCCACGGCACGCACGCGTTCACCCTGGACCGCGAGAAGGGCGAGTTCGTGCTGACCACGCCGGACATGCAGATCCCGGCGGACACCCAGGAATTCGCGATCAACATGTCCAACCAGCGGCATTGGGAAACCCCGATGCAGGGCTACGTGCAGGACCTGCTGGCCGGCAAGGAAGGCGCGCGCGGCAAGAACTTCAACATGCGCTGGATCGCCAGCATGGTCGCCGACGTGCATCGCATCCTGACACGCGGCGGCATCTTCATCTACCCGTGGGACACGAAGGATCCGTCCAAGGCCGGCAAGCTGCGCCTGATGTACGAAGCCAACCCGATGGGCCTGCTGGTCGAACAGGCCGGCGGCGCCGCCACCACCGGCCGCGAGCGCATTCTCGACATCCAGCCCGATCAGCTGCACCAGCGCGTGCCGGTCTTCCTCGGCTCGCGCAATGAAGTGGAAGAAGCCACCCGTTACCACCGCGAACACGACAGCGCAGCGGGTTGATTCCTGACACAGGGCTGGCCGCTTGGTCAGCCCTGTTGCTACGTGGCAACGGCGTGACATCGGCCACGGCAGCGGTCACCATCGGCGATTCGTGCCCACGGATGACCCCATGACTGCCGACGCGCCGCTCGATTTCATCGAAGTAATCCACAACGCCGTCCCCAACGAGGTCTGCACGGCCCTGCAGGCCCAGATGCGATCCAGTGCGCAGTTGCAGCCGGGCGAAGTGGGCAGCGGTGTGTTCCCGGAACTCAAGCACAGCAAGGATCTTCGCATCAGCGGACGCCCCGAGTGGCGGCAGGCCGAAGCGGTGCTGCAGCAGGCGGTTTTCAAGGGTTTGCTGACTTATCTACGCCGTTATCCACAGGCCCTGATCTCGCCGCTGATGTTGCAGATCCAGGACAGCGACGGCCAACCGCGCCGGTTGGCAGCCGAGGATTTTCCCGACATGGACGACGCCACGCTGTCCGACCTGGCCCGCACCTGCCTGCGGCCCGGTGCCATCAATCTGCAATGGTATGCCGCCGGCGAGGGTGGCTATCCGTACTGGCACTGCGAGCTGTATCCGCGCGATCCGGCCGGCGAAACGCTGCACCGCCACCTGCTGTGGACGCTCTACCTCAATGACGATTTCGACGCCGGCGAAACCGAGTTCCTGTTCCAGGGCCGCAAGGTTGCGCCGCGCACGGGCAGCCTGTTGATCGCACCGACGTCGTTCACCCACACGCATCGGGGCAACCGGCCGCAGGGTGGGGACAAGTTCATTGCGACGAGCTGGATTCTTTTCCAGAGTGCGCAGAAATTGTTTGGTGGGAATTGAGCGCCCTGCCTGGTGATCGCCTCTTGCCGCGTTCAATCATCACGTGAGCGGACAGAACCGGTGCGAAAGGGCGAGCCGCGCGTAGTTGCCGATATCAGTAGATATCGACAGACAGCTCCAACGAAAGACTGGCCAACTCGATCATCACGTGCGGCTCAAGGGTGAACCCGACCGAATCCTCTTTGAAGACACCGACAAAGAGTTCCGTGCGGCCACCGTCGAGCGCAGTCTGCGCGAAGAATCCGCGATACCGCTCAATGCGCCTCAGCAGCTCACTCAGCCCATCCGTAAAGACACCCGGTGTCTTCTCGACGAGCGGAAAACTCCAGTAGGTGCAGCGGTAGAGGCCCTCAAGGGGATCGCCAAACGGAGTCGTCCTCTGCGTTCCAACGCTGTGACTGACCTCTGGTGTCAAGCATAGCGCCCCGGTAATCGCGTCACCCAACAGTGTCGGATGCCATATCCGGAGCGACACGGTGAAGTACTCGTCAACCACGGATTGACCTGTCCTTATCTATGAGTTCCAGCCTCCAAACCAATCGGATCACTCTGCACATACCTGGCAATACTTGCGTCGTAGTCCCGGAAGCCGTTATACCAAAGCCCCGTCTCGGCATCGTAGTGCTGCCCTGGGAAACCAATGCACTCGAAGCAGCTATGTCTCGTGAGCCGCAGCGATCTTTGAATTCGAGTAGAACAGGGGCAATCCCTGTTTACCGCTCAACGTGCCAAGACAAGCAGCACAGCACCGACAACCACCACCACGGCCAACACCATCACCGTGATCAGCACATTGCGCCCGGTGCGCTTCGCTTTCGCCTTCAGCCCGGCCAGCACGTCCAGATCCAGATAGAGACGATCAGCGCCCGCATCGCGGATGACGCCATTGTCGCGGTAGTACGTCAGCGGCGCATGGAGTGCAGGGTCGATGCTGTCCGCCGCGATCGCGCTCTGCGGAGACAGCGCCTGATGGCCGGTGAAGTGTGCGATCAACGCGTCGCGCTGCTGCTGCACCGCTGCGGTGATGGCGGCATTGATCGCGATGTTGGCCGCGTTCGACGCGGCCGAGGTGGCTGCCGATGACATGTGGTTCCCCTGGATATCCGATGTGGACCTCAGGCCACCGCGGCGCGGCGCCTTGCCCCGATTGTTGGTCGGGCGCGCCCCGATGTCCACCGGTGGCTGATCAGAACAACGAGCCCTGAGGTGACTCCGCCCGCGGCGGCAACGGCCGCAGGAAGCGGGTGCAGTCCAGCTTCGGCCAGTGGCTGTGCTGCGCATCGAAGCCGAGGCGCCTGCGGGCCAGCTTGAAGCGGTTGGACAGCAGATCGGCGTAGACCCCTTCGCCGCGCATGCGCGTGCCGAACTGGCTGTTGTAGTCCTTGCCGCCGCGCAGCTGGTTGATGGTGCTCATCACGTGCGTGGCGCGGTCCGGATGGTGGGTGTCGAGCCAATCGCGGAACAGCGGCGCCACTTCCAGCGGCAGGCGCAGCAGCACGTAGCCGGCGGTGGTGGCACCGGCATCGTGGGCGGCCTCGAGCACGGCTTCCAGTTCGGCATCGTTGATCCACGGGATCACCGGCGCGACCATCACCCCGACCGGGATGCCGGCATCGCTCAGGCGACGCATCGCGCGCAGCCGTGCATGCGGGGCCGAGGCGCGCGGTTCCAGCTTTGCCGACAGATGCGGGTCCAGCGAGGTCACCGAGAAGTGCACGCTGACCAGGTGCTTTTCCGCCAGCGGTGCGAGCAGGTCGATGTCGCGCTCGACCAGCGCGTTCTTGGTGATCAGCGAGAACGGGTGCTGCGTTTCGAGCATCACCTCGATCAGCTGGCGGGTGAGTTTGAGCTTGCGCTCGATCGGCTGGTAGGCGTCGGTGTTGATGCCCAGCGCGATCGGCTGCGGCACGTAGCCAGGGCGCGAGAACTCCTTGCGCAGCAACTGCGGGGCGTTGGTCTTGGCGAACAGCTTGGTCTCGAAGTCCAGCCCGGGCGAGAGATTGAGATAGGCGTGCGAGGGTCGGGCGAAGCAGTACGAGCACCCATGCTCGCAACCGCGATACGGATTGACCGACTGGCTGAAGCCGACGTCCGGCGACTTGTTGCGGCTGATGATGCTGCGGGCGGTCTCGGCGCGCACTTCGGTGCGCAGCCGCGGCGCGGCGAACTCCTCGCTCTCGTCCGGCGCCCAGCCGTCGTCCATCGCTTCGCTGACGGTGACCTCGAAACGGCCCGCCAGGTGCGTGCGGGAGCCCCGGCCTTTGATCGCAATACCCATCGTCAAAGGCTATCGCCGGGAGGTCTCAGGGAATGAGACCTCGTGGCGTGGCAACGGCGGGGATAGGGGATAGCCATGGTTAGTAGTATTACTAACCACAGGTGTAAAGGGAAGTGAAACCCTTGCGAGTCAAGGGCTGCAAGGGGAGGTGATCGGTTTGATCCCCTAGATTATCCACAGGGCTGAAGCGTGCGCCGGGAGTGCCGTGTCACCGGGGCGAACGAGCCCACCAACGGTCGGCTCCTACCGGATCCCGGGCGCCTTGGCCGCAGGGTATGCGCCGCATCACAGCAGCCGCAGATATCCCTTCACCGTGGCATCCAGCCCGTCGTACAGCGCTTCGCTGATCAGGGCGTGGCCGATCGAGACTTCCAGCACGTCCGGCACGGTCCGCAGGAAATCGGCCAGGTTGTCCTGCGACAGGTCGTGGCCGGCGTTGACGCCCAGGCCGGCCGCCTGGGCGCGGCGGGCGGCATCGGCAAACACCGCCAGCATCGCGGTGGCATCGCCGGCGGCATGCGCCTCGGCGTAGGGGCCGGTGTAGAGCTCCACGCGGTCGGCACCGATGGCCGCGGCTTGGGCGATGTCGGGGTTGCCTGCGTCCACGAACAGGCTGACCCGGCAGCCGTACGTCTTCAACTCGGCGATCAGCGGGCGCAGGCGCTGTGCATCACGGCCGAAATCAAAGCCGTGGTCGGAAGTGAGCTGGCCGTCGCTGTCCGGCACCAGGGTGGCCTGGGCGGGGCGGGTCTGCGCGCACAGCGGCAGCAGCCCGGGGTAGCCCTCACGCGGGGGGGCGAACGGGTTGCCCTCGATGTTGAACTCCACGCCACGCTCCGCCGTCAGCGCGGACAGGGCCAGCACGTCCTCGGCATGGATGTGGCGGCGGTCCGGGCGCGGGTGCACGGTGATGCCGTGCGCGCCGGCATCCAGGCAGGCACGGGCGGCCTGCAGCACGTCCGGGTCGGTGCCACCCCGCGAGTTGCGCAGGACGGCGATCTTGTTCACGTTGACGCTGAGTTGGGTCATGGCACTACGAGGGGTCGGATTCACCCTGAGCGGCCGGGGTACGCGCCTGGAGGGCGAGCTCCCGCAGCCGACGGAGTTCGTTGGGATCGGTGATGGCTGCGCGGGTGGGCTGCACATCGCCGAAGCGGGCCACGTAGAGGCCGCGGACCCACGCCAGCAGGAACACCAGGGTGCCCAGCAGCGACAGCGCCATCAGCCCCATGTGGGGGGTCTTGAGCGCCATGCCGAAACAGGCCAGCGCGAACAGCAGGAACAGCCAGTACATGTCGTTCTCCCCGATTGACCGGGCCAGTGTAGCGCTGGCGCCCAGTGCGGTTCCACGGGAAGTGACGGCTACAGCAGCGGAGAGGCCAGGCGCGCGAACGCCTCCGGTACACGGTGTCGCCACAGCGAACGCTGACGATCGTTGTAGACCGGTGAGGCGCTGCTGTATTCGGCCAGCAGGATCTCGGCCAGCGCTGCCACCCGGCCGGTGTCGCTGATCATCATCGACAGCTCGAAATTGAGCCGGAAGCTGCGGTGATCGAAGTTCGCACTGCCGACGATGCACACGTCGTCGTCGGCGATGAAGGCCTTGGTGTGCAGCATGCGCGGGCCATACTCGTAGATCTTGACCCCGGCCTGCAGCAGCTCGTCGAAGTAGGAGCGCGCGGCCTGGGTGACGAACCAGGAGTCGCTCATCTTGGGCACCAGCAGGCGCACGTCCAGGCCACCGAGTGCCGCCGAGGTCAGTGCCATGCGCGCGGCTTCGCCCGGGACGAAGTAGGGCGTCACCAGCCAGACGCGCTCCTTGGCTTCGTGGATCGCCGCCACGTGCAGCCGGTGGATGGTTTCCCACGACGAATCCGGACCGGACACCAGCACCTGCGCATTGATGCTGCCCTCGCTGCGGCTGGGCATCGTCTCCGGCCAGAGCTGCGCGATGTTGAAGCGCGCCGGCTCCTGTCCGGTGGCGTAGATCCAATCCTCGATGAAGACCAGCTGCAGGCTGCGCACCACGTGGCCCCGCAGCCGCATGTGCAGGTCGCGATACGCATCCGGGCGGACGCTTTCGTCTTCCTCGTCGGTGATGTTGATGCCACCAGTGAACGCATGCAGGCCGTCGATGATCACCAGCTTTCGGTGCGTGCGCAGGTTCAACCACGGCCGTTTGAATGGCTTGAGCAGCTGCCGCGGATGGAACCAGACCACTTCGGCACCGGCATCCAGCAGCGGCTGCAGGAAGCGCTTGCGGATGGACGACGAGCCCACCGCATCCAGCAGCAGGCGCACGCGTACACCCGCCGCGGCACGCTCGGTCAGCGCATCACGCAGCGCGGTGCCGGCGTGGTCCGGGTTGAAGATGTAGTACTCCAGGTGCAGGTGATCCTGCGCCTTGGCTACGGCGGCCAGCAGTGCGCTGTAGGTGGCCGCACCGTCGACCAGCCACTCCACTTCGGTGGCCGAGCTTGGCGACAGGCCAGTCGTGGCTTGGGCGATCTTGGCCAGCTCGGTGCAGTCCGCATCCGGTGGGCAGACGCTGCTGTAGTGCTCCATGCCGGAGCGCGAACGGCCACGGCGCAGGCGCTGCCGCTTCACCTTCTGCGGGCCGAGCAGATAGTAGACGAACAGGCCAAGGTAGGGCAGGGCGGCCAGCGACAGGATCCAGCTCAGCGTGGCGACCGGCTCGCGTTTCTGCAGCATGATCCAGCCGATCAGCCACAGCAGATAGAGAATGTAGGCCGCCACCATCAGGGGGCGCAGGTGGGGGATGGCATCGAGCCAGTCCCCGAAGACGTCGAAGGTTGCGAGCATGGCCGGATGATAGCGGGCGGGGTACCAAAAAAAACGCCCCTGTTTCCAGGGGCGTTTTCCAGTCGCGTCATGACTGCGTCTTGCGTATTACTGCTGTACGAAGCCGATCTTCTTCATCTGAGCATTCTTCGCGGCAGCCAACACCTTGGCCATCACGTCGTACTCGGAGTCCGGGCTGGCATCGATGCGCAGTTCCGGCTGGTTGGTCGGATCGCGCTGCACTTCCTGTTCCATACGCTGCTGCAGTTCGCCCACAGCCACCGGGCTGTTGTTCCACGACACCTGGTTGCTGGCGTCCACCTTCAGCTCGATCGGCGGCGGCGGTTCGACCGTCACCGGCGGTGGGTTGAGCACGCGCTGCGGCAGGTCAACGGCGATCGGGTACGTCATGATCGGCGCGGTGACGATGAAGATGATCAGCAGCACCAGCATCACGTCCACCAGGGGCGTGACGTTGATGTCGGCCATGGGGCCTTTGTTACCACCAGTACTGAACGCCATGGCTTACTGCCCCTTTACTTTGGTGGCGACGAAGCCCACGTCGAGCATGCCCTGTTCCTGCGCGACCTTCGTCATCTCATTGATGACGCGCATCTTGGTGGTGCGATCACCACGCAGGTTGAGGGGCGGCTGCGGGGTCTGCTGGGCGGCGGTCGCCAAGCGCGACTCGAGAGTCTGCTTGTCGATTTCCTCGTCGTTCCAGTAGATCGAGCCGTCTTCCTTGACTGCCAAGGTGATCGGGCTCGCCCGCTTTTCAGCGTCTTCCGGATTCTGCACCAGGTTGGCCTCAGGCAGATCCACCTTGACCTTGTGGGACATCAGGGGCGCCGTGATGATGAAGATGATCAGCAGCACCAGCATCACGTCCACGAGGGGCGTAACGTTGATGTCGGCCATGGGGCCGCCGCTGTTACCACTACTGAAAGCCATAACGGGCTCCGTCTAGATCGTGTTGACTACGTTCTCGCTGGGTGACGCGCGTCGCTATTAGCGAACGCGCGAACCGGTGGCGAAGAAGTCGTGCAGGTCGTGAGCGAACGTATCGAACTTGCTGATCGTGGCGCTGTTGATCTTGCTGAAGAAGTTGAAGGCGAACACGGCCGGGATAGCCACGAACAGACCGATGGCGGTCATGATCAGTGCTTCACCCACCGGGCCGGCAACGGCGTCGATCGAGGCGGAACCGGTGGCACCGATCTTGATCAGCGCGCCGTAGATGCCCCACACGGTACCCAGCAGACCCACGAACGGAGCGGTTGCGCCGACGGTGGCCAGCAGGGTCATGCCCGACTGCAGGTTGTTGCTTTCGCGGGTCACGGCCTGACGCAGGGCGCGATCGACGAACTCCGAACGGCTCAGGTTCTCACCCAGGCCACCCGAGGTGCCGCCTTCCGAACGCTGGTGGTGCGCAGCAGCCTGTGCAGCGTCCAGAGCGATCTTGGAGAAGGGCTCCGAAGCCGGCTGTTCTTCCATCGCACGGATGGCGTCCTGAGCGTTCGGGGTATCCCAGAACAGGCTCACGACCTTGTCGGCAGCTGCCTTCAGGCGGGTGGCGCGGAAGATGTTGATGACGGTCCAGTACCAGGACATGGCCGACATGATGATCAGGGTCAGCAGCACGACCCAGGAGACGGCGAAGTCACCCGGCTGGGTGGTCATCTCGTGGATCAGGTGCTCGAAGCCCATCTGCGACAGGGCGTTGGAGTTGCCCCCGGCAGCAGCGGCGATGAAAAGTTCCTGCAGCATGACGCTTACCTTTGTTGTGTGTGGTGATAAAGGGTATTGCTAGAAATAACCGCTAGGGGCGGTGGCCGGCGGGCCACCGGCCACTATCAGTTCAGCGCAAAGTTGACCGGGACGCGAACGCGACCTGCGACCTTCTTCCCGCCCGATTCCGCGGAACGGAAGCTCCACTTGCGAGCTGCGTCCATGGCGGCGCGATCGAGGTCACGGTTACGGCTGGACTTCTCGACCGACACATTGGTGACGTTGCCATTGGCATCGACGTCAATGATCAGGATGACTTCACCCTGGATACCAGCACGGAACGCGGCCGGCGGGTAACGCGGGGGGTTCATGTTCTTCGACGAGATGTCGACGCTTGCCTCAATGGTGCTCGGCGGCTGCGGCGGCGACGGCGGCGAAGGCGGCGTGACGATGTCGGTCGGACGCGGGTCCGGGATATCGACCACAGGGGCCTGCGGCGGCGGCGGAACCGGGGACGGCTTCGGCGGCGACAGGTTTTTCACCGGCGGCGGCGGGGTGTCATCCGGCGGCGGCGGCGGCGGCGGCGGTGGGGGCGGCGGCGGAGCGTCGACCAGGGTCACCATGATGTTGCGTTCTTTCTCCGCAGCGGCCTTGGGAGCCACGGCCGGGATCAGAAGCATCATGAAGGCGGCGAGATGCAGTGCGATTACAAAAGCGATACCCACGATACGCGGCCAGGAGAGGCCGGTGTCATCGCGTTGTTCGTACCTGTGAACGACTAGTTGTTCCGTCATGCGCCAAGAGCTCATTAGTGGGGCCGGGTACCCGGGGACAGGTAGCCCATGATCAGCGGTGCATGACACCGCAGGAACCTCCAAGCTTATACCAATCCTGAGCGCCTGCGCATCACTTGTGCAGGCATTCAGGCGTTATTCCTACTTACTTCAGGTTGATGATTTTCTTGGCATCCGCCTGGTTCTTCACACCCTTCGCCAGCGCTTGCTGGGCGGCCTGCTTGGCCTCCGGAATGCGACCTTCCGAATGCAGCACGCGTGCCAGATTCAGGTAGGTCTCGCCGTCCTTGGAAAGCGGGGCAGCCTTCTGCCACGCTTCGATCGCCTTGTCCGCCTGCTGCGGCTCAGAGTAGTAGTACGCCTGAGCCAGCGCCAGGTACACCTGATAATCAGGCTTAAGGATGTTTTTCTGCAAGCCATCATTGATAACGGCAATGACGTCCTTTTCTTTGTTCTCGCTGTTGGCGTAGATCGAGTAGAGCTGCTTGTACTCGCGCTCGTCGGTCAGCTGGCCGGCGCTGTAGAGCTTGCCCATGATCGCGCCCGCCTGGTCCATCTGGTCGGCCTGCATGTACATGCTGGCCAGGTTCAGCTGGGCCTTCTTGTCGTTCGGGTTCTTGGCGGCGAGCGCCTCGGCCTGCTTGACTGCTTCACCGGTCTGGCCCGATTCGGCCATGGCGGCCATCAGCAGCTGGTTCCAGCTGTCCTTCGGCTCGGTGGCGCCGGCGATGGCCTGCTGCAGCACCGGGATCGCCTCGGCGTAGCGCTCGGCCTGGTACAGCGCCTGACCCTTGGCCACGAGCTCTTCCGGCTTGGTGGACTTGGTTTCGGCGAAGTACTTGTCCAGCGTCGCCAGGCCTTCGTTGATCTGGTCTTCCTGCAGCTGCAGCTGGCCCAGCATCAGCATCGACTGGTAGTGGCCGTTGTTGTCCAGGCCACCGAGCTGCAACACCTGCTCAAGGTACTTCTTGGCAGCGGCGACGTCGTCGAGCTGGTAGGCGGCCTGCGAGGCGAGCTGGGCGGCCAGCGACTTCTCGTAGGTGTTGGCGGCGGGATTGGCCAGGATCTCTTCAGCCTGCGCGCGCGTCTCCGGGAACTTCTGCTCGTTGTAGCTGTCAATCAGCTTCTGCAGCTTCGGGCCGAGTTTGGCCGACGACTTCTGCTCCGGCTCCTGACGGGTCGCGTTCGGGTAGAGCACTTCGGCCTTCGCCTGCTTGCCACCGCGGTTGCCACGCTCGGACGAGCGGGACTGGGCGAACGCATCGGTGACCATGGCGCCACCGATAGCGGTCGCGATGAGGACGGAAAGGACGGCTTGCTTGTGGTTGCTGAAAATCATCTTTCACCTCGATCGAACCGCCGCGGCGGCATCAAAACGGACTGTCAGAAAAATCTGAGCCGCCAAACGTATCAGAAACTGATGGCGTGAGAAATCGTTTCCGATGCTGCAATACAGCATCTTTTGGTCGTATCCGGACGCATCAACCGCACTTTGGCCTGCGCCCGGCCGCCTGGGCTTGTTGGTATACACCACTCAAGGACGGCGCGTCTCGCTGCAATTCACGGATGCGATTGGCGGGGTCAGGGTGGGTGGACAGCCATTGGGGCGAGCGCCCGCCGCTGGCGGCCATCATGTTCTGCCACAGATCCACCGCCTGGGCGGGGTTGAAGCCGGCCTCGGCCATCAACCGCTGACCGACGATATCCGCCTCGCTTTCCTGGGTCCGCGAGCCGGGCAGGAGGAAGGCGGCCTGGGCGCCAGCGCCACCGAGCTGGCTGACAGTACTGGCCGCGCCCTCACCGTACGCGGCGCCCGCCAGCGCACCCAGAACCGACAGGCCGGTCTGCGCGCCCATCTGACGGGTGAGGCGTTCTTCGTGGTGCCGCGAGATGACGTGGCCGATTTCATGGCCGATCACGGCAGCCAGCTGATCCTGGTTTTTGGCGACGGTGAAGATGCCCGTATTGACCCCGACCTTGCCGCCGGGCAGGGCGAACGCGTTGGGCTCCTTGTCGACCATCAACGCCGTTTCCCACCGTACGCCACGGTACTGAGCAGGCAGCTGGGCGACCAGCGCATTCACCACGCACTGAACGTAGGCGGTCTGCTTCGGATCGGTGCTGAGCGTGCCTTTGGATTTGGTTTCAGTGAACGCCTGCGCACCCAGCTGATCCAGCTCGGCCTGCGAGACACCGCCGACCATCTGACGACGGCCGGTTGGCGAGGTGGTGGTGGCGCACGCGCTCACCAGCATGGCAATGGCAATTCCCAACAGCACTGGTTTCATCTGCGCTCCCCCGTGTTCATGTAGGCAGTGTGGAACGTGGCGACGTAAATTTTCGTCAAGCCGCGTGATCGATCATTGCACGCCGAGAAACATCAGTGCTGCCAGGGCGATGCCGTTGTTCAGTGCATGCGCGGCGATCGGCGCCCACAGGGTGCCGGTGCGTTGGTAGAGCCAGGCAAAGGCGGCGCCCATGCCGCCGTAGACCAGCCACAACTGGGCGATTTCCCATGGGCCGTTGGCGCTGGTGCCGGGGATTTCATGGACCAGCGCAAAGGCCAGGCTGCTCAGCACGATGCCCAGCACGGGGCGACCGGCCTGCCAGAGGCGGCCGAACAGCACGCGGCGGAACAACAGCTCTTCGTATGCAGGGGCGAGCACCACAGCGAACAGCGCGAGAAACCATGGGAAGCGCGTCATCGCCTGTTCCATCAGCGCCAGGTTGGTCGGCACCGGTTCGATGCCCGCCTGCTTGGCCAGCCACGCGATCAGGTTGCTGCCGATGATCACACCGGTGGCGACCAACAACGTCCAGCCCCAGGTCGAGGGGCGGCCTGCGGCCTGGAAGGACAACGCACGTTCGGCGGGCGTGGCCCGGCGGCGGAAGAAGTACAGCACCAGTGCAGCGCCGCCGGTAGCGCTCAGCGCCATCAGGATCTGGGCGAGGGCACCGGGTTGGCCCAGCTGCTGGGTAAGACCGGCTACGGCGGAGGCATCGGCGCCGTCGCGAGCCGCCTGGTACCCGATGATCGCGCCGCGATACAGCCCCCAGACCAGGCCACCGATCAGACTCAGTGACAGCAGGACTGCGATGCCGATGCCCAGATCGATGAAGAATCCCGCGAGCGGGGAGCCCGGCTTACGCGGTGACGACGGAACGGCGGGGGGCAGCGGAGGCGTCATGGACGCCGGGGTGGTAGCGGACATCGGATTCCTGGCATCGGGGAGCGATGGCCGGCCGGATGCAGGTCGCATCCGGGCCGGCCCTTCCCCGATTGTGTCAGATATCCAGGTTGGCGACCTTCAGCGCATTGTCTTCGATGAAGTCGCGGCGCGGTTCGACCACATCGCCCATCAGCGTGCTGAAGATCTGATCGGCGGCCACGGCATCCTCGATCCGCACCTGGAGCAGGCGACGGGTGTCGGGATTGACGGTGGTGTCCCACAACTGCTCGGGATTCATTTCACCCAGACCCTTGAATCGCTGGATCTGGCGGCCCTTCTTGGCCTCATCCAGCAACCAGTTGCGCGCCTCGGCGAAGCTGCCGATCTCGGCCGACTTGGCACCACGGCTGATCTTCGCACCGGCACGGACCAGGCCGTGCAGCAGGAGGGAAGACTGGTGCAGGGCACGCAGTTCACCGGTTTCAAACGCACCCAGCGGCAGCACCTGGATCAGCTGTTCGCCCATATGGCGGCGCGTGACCAGCACAGCGGCGGGACGCTCGTCGGTGGGTTCCTGCAGTTCCAGCGTGTAGCGCGGCGAACCCAGGCTGCCCTGGTTGAGGCGGGTCGCCAGTGCGGCGAGGCCTTCGTTGGCGCCGGCCTTGCGCAGGTGCTCCAGATCCATCGGGGTGAAATCGATCAGTGCTTCGAGCACCTGGCGATCATAGCGATGGCCGTTGCGCGCAATGGTTTCCTGCGCCGAAGCATAGGAGAGCAACAGCTTCTCCAGCGCTACGCCTTCGATGCCCGGCTCGCTTTCGGCCGGGATCAACGAAGCGTTCTCCACCGCACTGCTGGCCAGGTACGCGTCCAGCGCCGGATCATCCTTCAGGTACAGCTCCTGCTTGCCCTGCTTGATCTTGTACAGCGGCGGCAGGCCGATGTAGATGTGGCCGCGCTCGATCAGCTCGGGCATCTGACGGTAGAAGAAGGTCAACAGCAGCGTACGGATGTGCGCGCCGTCGACGTCGGCATCGGTCATGATGATGATGCGGTGGTAGCGCAGCTTGTCCGGGTTGTACTCGTCCCGGCCGATGCCGGTGCCGAGCGCGGTGATCAGCGTACCGACCTGATCGGAGGCGAGCATACGGTCGAAGCGGGCACGTTCCACGTTGAGGATCTTGCCGCGCAGCGGAAGCACCGCCTGGTTCTTGCGGTTGCGGCCCTGCTTGGCCGAGCCACCTGCCGAGTCACCCTCGACGATGAACAGCTCGGACAGCGCCGGATCCTTTTCCTGGCAGTCCGCCAACTTGCCCGGCAGGCCGGCGATATCCAGCGCGCCCTTGCGGCGGGTCAGATCGCGCGCCTTGCGCGCCGCTTCACGTGCACGCGCCGCGTCCACGATCTTGCCGGCGATCGCCTTGGCTTCGTTCGGGTTTTCCTGCAGGAATTCTTCCAGGCGCTGGCCGAAGGCACTTTCCACCGCCGGGCGCACATCCGAACTGACCAGCTTTTCCTTGGTCTGGCTGGAGAAGCTGGGGTCCGGCACCTTCACAGACAGCACCGCGATCATGCCTTCGCGCATGTCATCGCCGGTCAGGTTGATCTTGGCCTGCTTGGCGATGCCGTTCTGCTCGATGTAGTTGTTGAGCACACGGGTCAGCGCGCCGCGGAAGCCGGCCAGGTGGGTGCCGCCGTCCTTCTGCGGAATGTTGTTGGTGAAGCAGTACATCGTTTCCTGATAGGAATCGGTCCACTGCAGCGCCACGTCCACCACGATGCCATTGGACTCGCCGGTCACCGAGATCACGTTCGGGTGCAGCGGCGTCTTCAGCTGTGCCAGATGCTCCACGAAACTGCGGATCCCGCCTTCGTAGTGGAAGTCATCGCGGCGGCCATCGCCGCGCTCGTCGACCAGCACGATCTTGACGCCGGAGTTGAGGAAGGACAGTTCGCGCAGGCGGCGGGCCAGGATGTCGTAGTGGAATTCCACGTTGTCGTGGAAGGCCTTCACCGACGGCCAGAAGCGCAGCGTGGTGCCGCGCTTGGTGCTGGCTTCGACCTGCTTCAGCGAGTTGACCGCGGCACCATCAGCGAATTCCTGCTGGTAGTGGAAGCCGCCCTGGTAGATATCCAGGACCAGCTTCTGCGACAGCGCATTGACCACGCTGACACCCACACCGTGCAGACCGCCGGAGACCTTGTAGCTGTTGTCGTCGAACTTGCCACCGGCATGCAGGACCGTCATCACGACCTCGGCCGCGGACACTTCGCGGTCGAGCTTCTTGCTCATCTGCTCGTGCTTGCCGGTCGGGATGCCGCGACCGTTGTCCGAGACCGACACCGAGCCATCGGCGTGGATCATGACCGAGACATTGTCGGCGTGGCCGGCCAAGGCTTCGTCGATGGAGTTGTCGACGACCTCGAACACCATATGGTGCAGACCGGTGCCGTCATGGACGTCGCCGATGTACATACCAGGACGCTTGCGGACAGCCTCGAGGCCTTCCAGGGCGGTGATGCTGTTGGCGTCGTAGTTGCCGCTGTTTGCGGGGATGTTCTGTTCTTCAGTCATTGCGCTTGCCGTAGGCTCCGCAGGTCGGGCCGCCGCGGTGAGGCGGGGCGCCGAGAAATAAGGGGTTGCAACAGCAATTATACCAGCCGGGCACCGTGGCCCCTGGGGGACCACTATGGCACACGCAGGACCTGTCCATGTTCCACGTGGAACCGGGTGATATCTGTCGCGTCAACAAGCGCGGCCGGCACCTCGGTAGCGGTGATGAATATCTGCGCCGGGCCGGCCTTCAGCCGTTCCAGCACCCGCGCCTGGTGGTGACGGTCCAACTCTGACGACAGATCGTCCAGCGCGATCACCGGCCATTCGCCACGCTGCTCGGCATAGTCCTCGGCCTGCGCCAGCAGGCAGGTAAGGGCGGTCAGCTTGGCTTGGCCCCGCGAGAGTGCATCCCGGCCTGGAATGGTCTGAAATCCGACGCTCCAGTCCGCCCGGTGCGGGCCAACTGAGGTATACCCGGCCAGCCGGTCACGTTCGCGGGCCAACAGCAAGGCATCAGAGAGCGAAACCTCCTGCTTGCGCCACCCTGGACTCAAACTCAGCGACTGGATGCCCAGATTGGGCGCCAATACCGCGGCCAGTTCCACAGTGCGTTCCTGCAGCCGTTCCAGATAGTGCTGGCGGCGGGCGGTCAGCGGTTCACCGGCCTCGGCGAGCTCCCGGTCCCACGCATCCAGCGCGTGCGGGTGCCCACCTTGCTTGAGCAGGGCATTGCGCTGTTTGAGGGCCCGTGAGTACCGCCGCCACAAACCCATGAAGTCTGGTTCCACGTGGAACAAACCCCAATCAAGGAAGCGGCGACGGGGCTCACCGCCGCCGCTTACCAGTGCATGGCTGCCTGGCTCGAAGGTCACGACCGCCAGTGCAGCGCAAAGCGTCCCGAGCTGAGCGACATCTTCCCCGTCCAGTCGGCCTTTCCATTCCTGACCGCTGTGGCGAAGCCCGGCCTTGCGGCGGGTCGGGATATCGGCACCTTCGCGCTGCTCTTCCCATTCCACGAACACATCCAGCGCATCCCGGCCTTGGCGTACCAGACCATCCCGTACACGGCCGCGGAAACTGCGCCCGTATGCCATGACGTGCAGCGCTTCCAGGACACTGGTCTTGCCGGCGCCATTGTCACCGGTGATCAGGTTGATGCCCGGTTGTGGTGCCAGTTCGACGGTATCGAAGCGACGGACCTGGTGCAGGGACAAACGGCGGATGTGCATGCGGACGATCAACGCCGCTCGGGGCGGCAGACGGGTCGGGGGAATCGATCAGCTTACTGCATTGCCCAGGTTTCACGTGGCCGGATGCTTCTCGCGTCAGGTGAGACCCTCGCCAGTTGCCGACGGCCGAGGACGTCGGTCGGTCACGACTCGCTGTTCTGCGCCATGGCGGCTTGGTCTGTCATGCGTGCATCTTGGGCGGGGGCCACGCTCATCGGGCAAGACAAGCCCGATGTTGGTCGCCAACGTCAGCGCCGAGGCCAACACCGCCACGTGAAACCTCCACTCCGCGCCGCAGGGCCCGTGGGAGTGGCCTGAATTTCTTCAAATCTGAAGCGCACTCAGCACTGAGACCCTGCAGATTTCAACGATTTCACACCGTTTTTTACCCTCCACTGCGAGCGAGGAGGGGCCAGCGCTCTGTTTTTTTTGAAATCTGGAGGTTGCGTCCAATCGATCCAACGTAGAACCCGACCGACGCACGCAGACCCAAACGAGACTGTCCACATCCCCTCTGTATGGCTTATGCACAGCCTATGGGCAATCTGTGGATAAAAAAGCCCTCTTGAACCGCCTCGAAAGATATCCACAGGATCACCCCCAGGCTCAGACCCTGTTTTACCGGGGGTTTCGAGCCTATATTCCTCTTCAAAACCAGCCACTTAACCTACTTTTCAACCAAATCTGGCCCTACCACCACCACCAAGCTTTAGATTTATATACAGTTTTTAAAAGCATAGAGCTGTGATCCAGCGGTCAAAAAGCCGGGTACCGCAGCGCATCGGAGCGGACGAGCAATCCGCGCAGTTCGCTCGGGTGACGCATGCAGAATCGACAAGCGCGAGGACAGTCCATCGCGGTTCTTTCGCTGACCCGTCCGGCACCGCAGCAACCGCAGTGCCGGTAGCACACGTGGTCACCACCTCGTGAGGGTCATTGCCAAAGCCAGGCTCGCTGTTTGACGTTCGGCTCACGAGAGCTGGGCTGCGTCGGCAAAGGTCCAGACGAACAGCACCGCCAAGCCAAGATCCTTAACCACAATCCAACTCCAACCCACCAAACAGATGCTCCACGTGGAACATCGCTCTCTCGCCCAAAAAGAAACCCGGCAATGCCGGGCTTCTCAGAACCACTCGGTTCCACGTGGAACCTGCGCGTCTCAGGTCACAGACGCAGCGGCATCACCACGTGACGCGACTTCTCGCTGCTGGCCTCACGGACCAGGGCTGAGGAGTTCGAATCGCGCAGCTGGATCACGACGTGCTCGTCGCGCAGTGCGGACAACGCGTCCAGCAGGTAGTTCACGTTGAAGCCAATCGCCAGATCGCTGACCGTGGTATCGGCCTCGATCTCTTCCTGGGCTTCTTCCTGCTCCGGGTTGTGCGCGCTGATCTTCAGGTTGCCCGGCGAGACTTCCACG
This sequence comes from Stenotrophomonas rhizophila, assembly GCF_003751305.1. GTDB lineage: Bacteria > Pseudomonadota > Gammaproteobacteria > Xanthomonadales > Xanthomonadaceae > Stenotrophomonas > Stenotrophomonas rhizophila_B. Next base: position 57,815 of record NZ_RJKV01000003.1, on the reverse strand, counting down.
CGAATGCCGCGGTACTTCTCGTTGGACAGGATCGCGGCGCGCTGCAGCGAGGCACGCAGGGCTTCGCGATCCACCTTCACTTCGCGGTCGGCACCGATCGGAATCACAGCCTCGTAATCCGGGAACCGGCCGTCGATCAGCTTGGAGGTGAAGGTCACATCGTCGCGTTTGACGCGGACGTGGCTGCGACCGACTTCCAGCTCGATCTCGCGATCGCCGCTTTCCAGCAGACGCTGCAGCTCGGTCACGCCCTTGCGCGGCACGATGATCTGGCGCTTGGCTCCGCTGGCTTTTTCCAGCTCGGTTTCGCACAGCGCCAGGCGGTGACCGTCGGTCGCCACGGTACGCAGGGCATCGCCGCGGAGGTCGAACAGCAGGCCGTTGAGGTAGTAGCGCACGTCCTGCTGGGCCATCGCGAACGCGGTGCGTTCGATCAGTTCCTTCAGGGTCGCTTCGCCGATGGCCACGCGCTCGGTGGCTTCGACTTCGTCGACAGACGGGAAGTCGTTGGCCGGCAACGTTGCCAGGGTGAAGCGGCTGCGCCCGGCCTGCACGGTGATCTTGTCACCGGTCTGCGAGACGGTGATCCGGCTGCCGTCGGGCAGGGCGCGGATGATCTCGAACAGCTTGCGGGCGGGGATGGTGGTCTCGCCGTCCTGGGCATCTTCCACCGCGATCCGCGACACCATTTCCACTTCCAGGTCCGTGCCGGTCAGCGACAGCTGTCCGTTCTGGACCTGAACCAGGAAATTAGCCAGAACCGGCAGGGTCTGGCGGCGTTCGACCACGTTGACGACTTGTGCCAACGGCTTGAGAAAGGCTTCGCGCTGCAGTGTGAAACGCATGTGGTTCCGTGCCCCTATGCTTTAAAAAAATGTGGAATAAATCAAAAGCTTGGTGGTGCTGGTAGGGCCAGAATCGCGGGAAAACACGACTAAGCCTTTGTAAACAATAGGGTTTTTGACCGCGAAACCCTCTGCATTACTAGCCCCCAAGGGGTGGGGAAAGGTGTGGATAACTTTACCGTCGACTCCGCCGGCTTTTTTATCCACAACCTATACCTCGCTTACTACCGGATTCTGCACCGTTTTATGCGATGACGCCTTAGCGGCGTACATGCATCATTCGCTCAACTTCCGGATCAGCTTGTCCCAGTCTTCCCGCAACTTGCCGTCCGCTTCCATCAACGTCCGGATCTGCCGGCAGGCATGCAGCACCGTGGTGTGGTCCCGGCCGGCAAAGGCGTCGCCGATTTCCGGCAGGCTGTGCTCGGTCAGTTCCTTGGTCAGGGCCATGGCGACCTGACGGGGACGGGCCAGCGACCGGGTCCGACGCTTGGACAGCAGATCCTTGATCTGCAGCCCGTAGTAGTCGGCCACGGTTTTCTGGATGTTGGGAATGCTGATCGCCTGCTGCTGGGCGCGAAGCAGGTCGCGCAGGGTTTCCTGGGCGAAATCAGTGGTGATCGCACGGCCGGTGAAGTTGGCGCGTGCGGCCAGGGTATTCAACGCACCTTCGAGGTCGCGGACATTGGAGCGCATCTTCTTGGCAATCAGAAACGCCACATCGTCGGGGATATCGGTGCCACGCTCGCGGGCCTTGGCCAGCACGATCGCTGCACGCGTCTCGAAGTCCGGCGGCTCGATCGCCACCGACAGGCCCCAGGCCAGGCGCGACTTCAGCCGTGCTTCCAGGCCCTCGACTTCGCGCGGGTACCGGTCGCAGGTCAGGATGATCTGCTGCTTGCCGTCGAACAGGGCGTTGAACGTGTGGAAGAACTCTTCCTGGGTGCGGTCTTTGCCGGCGAAGAACTGGATGTCATCGATCAGCAGCGCGTCCACCTGCTGGAACTGGCGCTTGAACTGGTCCATGGTTTTTTCCTGCAGCGCACGGATCATCGCGCTGAAGAACTGTTCCGAACGCAGGTACAGCACCTTGGCCGCCGGATTGGCCTGACGCATCGCATTGCCGGCCGCGAACATCAGGTGGGTCTTGCCCAGGCCCGTCCCGCCGTACAGCAGCAACGGGTTGTGGGCCCGGTCGCCTGGCTTCTGCGCCGCCTGGAACGCCGCGGCCAGCCCCAGCTGGTTGCTGCGGCCTTCCACGAAGTTGGCGAAGGTGTAGTGCGAATCCATGTTGCCGGCGAACGGCACCAGGGGTTCGGCCGGCGCCGCCGGTGCGGACAGACCCGGAATCGGCGCGATCTGCGCCTCTACCGGACGCGGACGCGAGCCGATTTCAAGAAAAACGTCGCCGAAACCGGCGAAATGCGCCAGCAGCTCCTTGATGCGCGGCAGATACAGCTCGCGCACCTGGTCGACGATGAAGGCGTTTGGCGCATAAAGCACCAGGCTGTCCGCGCGCAGATCTGCCTGCAGCGGCTTCAACCAGGTGTGAACATCCTCGGGCGGAAACTCCGCTTCGAGGCGTTCGAGAGAACGAGACCAGGCATCCATCGGCAATAATCGTCTGGGGCCAGCGGATAGGCGAACAAAAGCGCCGCACCGCAGGCCGGAAGGGGGGAAGAATGGATGGCGCAGACTACCACCGACGAGGGGGGCCGGGAATGGTTGTCCCAAAGTTATTCACAAAACGATCCACAGCTATTGCACAGCCCGGTGAATTCCCGTAGTGACAGACACTTGACGGGACCTCGATGAGGTCTATAGAATTTCCGGTTCTTTCCGTCCCCTTCATATAGAGGCCCGCATGGCCACCAAGCGCACTTTCCAACCCAGCAACCTCAAGCGTAAGCGCGACCATGGCTTCCGTGCCCGTATGAAGACCGCTGACGGCCGCAAGATCCTGTCGCGTCGCCGCGCCAAGGGCCGTAAAGTCCTGAGCGCTTGATTGCAATGCCGCTTTCCGCGGCAGACGCAATCCTGACTGTGAGCAGTTCCGACCCGCGCAAGCGATTTCCTCGCTCTGCGCGGGTTCGTACGCGTGCCGAATATACAACGGTCTTCAACGGCGCCCGCCGTGTGTCCGATCCGCTGATGACCCTGCACTGGCTGAAGAGCGATACGCCAGCCAGGTTGGGTCTTGCGGTGTCGCGCAAAGTCGATCCCCGAGCCGTGGGTCGCAACCGAGTGAAGCGTGTGTTGCGCGATGCCACACGCCACGTACGGCCGTGGATGAGTGCCGGCGATTATGTCGTCGTTGCCCGCAGTGCCGCCCGTACCGCCAGCAATTCAGATATCCGCCAGGCCTTTGAACGCCTGCTGCGCCGCCTTGGCGCATTGCCCATGCCGGGCGCGGACGGCACAATGCCGCCGCCCCTGGGCGTTGCACCCCTTTCCCAGTCCGAGCCGGCATTGCGTGCCGGCCCCGTCGAGCCTGCACGCTGATGAACCAGACCCGCGTTTTCCTGATTTTTGCCTGGCTGATGGTGGCCGTGTTGCTGTGGATGGAGTGGGGCCGCGATAAAGCCGCGCCGCCGACCCCGGCCGTGGCTACCCAGACCACCCAGGCCAGCGTGCCGGGTGCGGCTGCCGGGTCCATCCCGGGTGCGCCCGTGCCCCAGGCTGACGGCTCCCTGCCGGCGGCACAGCCGGCCGCACAGACCGAGGCCGGTCCGGCCCGCGTGACCATCACCACCGACGTCCTGCGTCTGGTGCTGGACGGTGGCACGGTGCTGGATGCCGAGCTGCTGCAGTTCCCGCAGACCAAGGAAGAAGGCAGCCCGCCGGTCCGCCTGCTGACCGAAGAGGCGACCCACCCGTACCGCGCGGTGAGTGGCTGGATCAGCGAAGACAAGACCATGCCGGTGCCGGCCGCCAACGGCTTCAAGCTGGTCGGTGACAACCACGACTTCGTGCTGGCCAAGGGCCAGGACGAGGTCACGGTGCCTTTCGAATGGACCGGCCCGAACGGCGTGACCATCCGCCGCACCTACTCGCTGGGTCGCAACGAGTACGCGATCACGGTGAAGGATGAAGTGGTCAACGGCGGCAGCGCCCCGTGGAGCGGCTACGTGTTCCGCACCCTGGACCGCACCCCGACCATCCTCTCGCGCAGCATGACCAACCCGGACTCGTTCAGCTTCAACGGCGCGACCTGGTTCAGCCCGCAGGACGGTTACGAGCGTCGCGCGTTCAAGGATTACCTGGACGACGGCCACCTCAACCGCACCATCACCGGCGGCTGGCTGGCGATGCTGCAGCACCACTTCTTCACCGCGTGGATTCCGCAGGCCGACCAGGCCGCGCAGTACTCGCTGGCGCAGAACAACGGCCGCGACCAGATCGAAGCGCGTGGCCCGGCCTTCACCGTGGCCCCGGGCCAGCAGGTCAGCACCGAAGCCCGCCTGTGGGTCGGCCCGAAGCTGGTCAACCTGATCGCCAAGGAAGACGTGAAGGGCCTGGACCGCGTGGTCGACTACAGCCGCTTCTCGCTGATGGCGATCATCGGCCAGGGCCTGTTCTGGGTCCTCAACCAGGTCCACAAGGTCGTCAACAACTGGGGCTGGGCGATCGTCGGCCTGGTTGTGCTGTTGAAGCTGGTGCTGTATCCGCTCTCGGCGGTGCAGTACAAGTCCGGTGCCAAGATGCGTCGCTTCCAGCCGCGCATCGCGCAGCTCAAGGAACGCTATGGCGATGACCGCCAGAAGTTCCAGACCGCGATGATGGAGCTGTACAAGAAAGAGAAGATCAACCCGATGGGCGGCTGTCTGCCGATCCTCATCCAGATGCCGATCTTCTTCGCGCTGTACTGGGTGCTGGTGGAATCGGTGGAACTGCGCCAGGCCCCGTGGCTGGGCTGGATCCAGGATCTGACCGCACGTGACCCGTACTTCATCCTGCCGGTGATCAACGTGGCGGTGATGTGGGCCACCCAGAAGCTGACCCCGGCGCCGGGCATGGACCCGATGCAGGCCAAGATGATGCAGCTGATGCCGCTGGTGTTCGGCGTCATGATGGCCTTCATGCCGTCCGGTCTGGTGCTGTACTGGGTCGTCAACGGTGGCCTGGGCCTGCTCCAGCAGTGGTGGATGACCAAGCGTCATGGCAGCGATCCGCTGCCGGTCGTCACCGCCAAGAAGTAAGCCACACAGGAGACCCGCCGCAAGGCGGGTTTCCTGCATCTGCGGCCCGGCCAACCGTGCGGTCCGTAGAATGCCCCCTGATTCCCCGCACGCTGCAGTGAGCCCGACATGACCCATGCCCCCGACACCATCGTGGCCATCGCCACCGCGCCCGGCGCGGGCGGCGTCGGCATGCTGCGGCTGTCCGGCCCCCAGGCGCGGCCCATCGCCGAGGCGATCGGCGTGCGCGCGATGCGGCCGCGGCACGCGCATTACGAGCGCTTCCGCGATGCGGGCGGCGAGGTGATCGATGACGGTATCGCGCTGTGGTTTCCCGCCCCGAACAGCTTCACCGGCGAAGAAGTGGTGGAACTGCAGGGGCATGGCAGCCCGGTGGTGCTCCAGCAACTGGTCGCGCGCTGCATTGCACTGGGGGCTCGGCAGGCGCGGCCGGGTGAGTTCAGCGAGCGGGCCTTCCTCAACGGCAAGCTCGATCTGGCCCAGGCCGAGGCGATTGCCGATCTGATTGCCGCCAGCGATACCCGCGCAGCGCGCGCGGCACGCCGCTCCCTGGACGGCGTGTTCTCGCGCCGCGTGGACGAGGTCGCAGAACAGCTTGTTCTGCTGCGGATCCACGTGGAAGCGGCGATCGATTTCGCCGACGAACCACTCGATACCCTCGGCGGCGCGCAGGTCCGCAGTGGCCTGGTCACCGCGCTGCAGGCGCTGATCCGGCTGCGCGAGGATGCCGAACGCGGGCGCAAACTGCGCGACGGGCTGCACGCCGTCCTGGTGGGGCCGCCGAACGCGGGCAAGAGTTCGCTGCTCAATGCGCTGGCCGGTAGTGAACGGGCGATCGTCACCGACATCGCCGGCACCACGCGCGACACCCTGCGCGAGACCATCCGCATCGATGGCCTGGAACTGACCCTGGTCGACACCGCCGGTTTGCGCGAAGGCGGCGATGCGATCGAGCGGGAAGGCATGCGCCGGGCGCGCGCGGAGATGCAGCGCACCGACCTGGCCATCGTGGTGGTCGATGCGCGCGATCCGCAGGCCGGCCGCGACGCGGTGGGCGACAGCATCGCCGACGTGCCGCAGCAGCTGTGGATCCACAACAAGAGTGACCTGCTGGACGCGATGCCGATCGACGACCCAGCGGACGTGGTGCATGTCTCGGCCGCGACCGGCCTCGGCCTGGATCAGCTGCACGCACGCCTGCGCGCGCTGGCCAGCGGCAGTGCCGGCGACAGCGTGGACGGTGAGTTCTCCGCGCGGGCCCGCCACGTCGAGGCGATCGGCCAGGCCATCGGCCATGCCGAGCGCGCCGAATCGGAGCTGGTCCACGAGCACCTGGAGTTGGCGGCGGAGGAACTGCGCCTGGCCCATGAGGCGCTGGGCGAAATTACCGGACGGATGAGCGCCGACGACCTGTTGGGGCGGATTTTCTCGAGCTTCTGTATCGGGAAGTAGGTGCGCGGCCTTTCTTCGCGCTGTCACAGCCTTGCAGCAGACTGACCGGGTTCTTTATCGACAGGGATTTGCAGTGTCCAAGCAGTTGTGGGGATGTGTGTTGCTGGTGTCGCTGGCCGTGGCACCATCGGTGGCCATGAGCGCTGAATCGTCTTCCTCCACGCCGGTCAAGGCCGCCGTCTACGGCCACCGCGGCGCCAGTGCGCTGCTGCCCGAGCACACGCTCGCCGCGTATGCGCAGGCCATCGCCGATGGCGCCGACTACATCGAGCCGGACCTGGTGATGACCAAGGACGGCGTGTTGGTATCGCGCCACGAGAACGAGATCGGCGGCACCACCGATGTGGCTGCGCATCCCGAGTTCGCCAGCCGCAGGACCGTCAAGACCATCGACGGCGAGCGCATCGAAGGCTGGTTCACCGAAGACTTCACCCTGGCCGAGCTGAAGACGCTGTACGCCCGCGAGCGCCTGCCGCAGCTGCGCAGCACCGCCTTCGACGGCCAGTTCCGCATCGCCACGCTGGACGAGATCATCGCCTTCCTGGTGCAGCAGGCCGGGCGCGCCAACCGCGGCATCGGGCTGGTGCCGGAGATCAAGCACGGCACCTACTTCACGCGCATCGGCCTGCCGATGGAAGACAAGGTGGTCGCCGCGCTGCAGGGCAACGCCTACACGCGAGTGGCACCGGTGACGATCCAGTCCTTCGAGGTCGGCAACCTGCGTTACCTGCGCGGCAAGCTCGGCCGCGACAGCAACATCCGCCTCCTGCAGTTGCTCGGCGATCCCAAGCAGCAGCCCGGTGACGTGCTGGCCGCCAAGGGCAGCCAGCGCTATGCCGACCTGATTACACCGGTGGGACTGCGCGAGGTCGCGACCTACGCCGACGGCATCGGCCCGAGCCTGCGCATGGTCATTCCACTGGATGCGCAGGGGAAGCTGGGCACCCCGACCTCGCTGGTGCGTGATGCGCATGCGGCCGGGTTGATGGTGGTGCCGTATACGTTCCGGCCGGAGAACTACTTCCAGGCTGCGGAGTTCCGCAGCGGCGAGCCGAATGCCCGCAATGCCGAAGGTTCGGTCGCCGAGATGCGCGCCTACCTGGCCACCGGCATCGATGCGTTCTTCACCGATGACCCGGCGCTGGGCCGGCGTGCGGTGGATGGGGATGGGACGACCGCAGCGAACCCCTGAGCGTGTAGAGCCACGCCATGCGTGGCTGCGCTTGCTCGGTGGGCGCGCTATCGGAATATCCGGCGCACGGTAGAGCCACGCATGGCGTGGCTTTACCGTGGCATGCCATCAGATGGCGCTGCCGGTCAGTCCAGCGATGACCCTTCATCGCGCCGCCGGAACGGCAGCACCACGAAGTCGCGGCCCTCGCGCGGTTGCCACAGCACCGGCACGCGGGTCGGGGAGGGCGGTTCCAGATCGGCGTCGCGCGCAGTGTCGATGTCGTCCTCTTCCTCATCCTCCCAGCTGTAGCGCTTGCGCGGCGCCATCGGGTCGGACAAGCGGAACAGCAGCGCGCTGATGATGCCGGCGAAGGCACCGCCCATATGCGATTGCCAGGACACGCCCGGCTCGTGCGGGAGGATGGTCAGCAGCATGCTGCCGTAGAACAGGAAGGCGATCAGCCCGGCGGCGATCGCTGGCCGGTCGCGGCGCAGCAGGCCGAGCACGAACACCAGGAACATCAGGCCGTGGGTGATGCCACTGGCGCCCAGATGGCGGCTGCCCAGATCGCCGAGCAGCCAGGCACCGAGCCCCGAACCCACCCACAACAGGGGCAGCGCGCGCACGGTGGCCTTGGGATAGACGCTGCCGGCCAAGGTGCCGAGGATCAGCAGGGCTGCCGCATTGGCACCCAGATGCTGGATCGAGCCGTGCAGCAGCGGTGCACCGAGAATGCCGAGCAGGCCGGCCTTGTCCAGTGGGGCAACCGCCCACGGACGCCAGTCGACGTGGCCCTGGGCGGTATACACCGCGACCAGCAGCAGCACGAAGGCCAGGCTCAGGTTGAACGCCCGCAGTACACCACCACGGTCGTTGCGGGACGGGACCGGCGGCGTGCCGGTGGGCTGGGGCAGGTTGGCGTTCATACCTTTAGGGATGGCGTCGCCCCGGATGAACACAAGGGCAACGCCGTGGGAGAGAGAGGTGCCGCCTGCGGGACAATCCCGCAGGCGGCACGGTCGGTCAGGCGTGGCCGCCTTCCTTCGGCGGGTTCTTCAGGCTCAGCACCACGGTCGCGGCGATGATCACCGCCACCACACCCAGCGAGATCGGGGTGGGGATCTTGAAGATGTCGATCAGCATCATCTTGATGCCGATGAAGGCCAGCACCAGGGCCAGGCCGTACGGCAACAGGTGGAAGCGATCGGCCATGCCGGCCAGCAGGAAGAACATCGCGCGCAGGCCCAGCACCGCGAACACGTTCGAGGTCAGCACGATGAACGGGTCGGTGGTGATCGCAAAGATCGCCGGGATGCTGTCCACCGCGAAGATCACGTCGGTCACCGCGATCAGGATCAGCACCACGAACAGCGGCGTGAACCACCGCTTGCCATCGCGCATGACGCTCATGGCATTGCCGGCATAGTCCGGCAGCAGGCGCAGGTGCTTGCGCATCCAGCGCAGGGCGGGGTTGGTCTCCAGATCCGGCTCGCTGCCGGCCGAGAACCACATCTTCCAGCCGGTGAAGAGCAGGAACGCGCCGAACACGTAGAGCAGCCAGTGGAACTTGGTCAGCAGCACGCTGCCGGCGAAGATCATGATCGTACGCAGCACGATCGCGCCGAGGATGCCGATGATCAACACCTTCTGGCGCTGTTCCTCGGGTACCGCGAAGTAGCCCATGATCATCAGGAACACGAAGATGTTGTCCACCGCCAGGGCTTTCTCGACCAGGTAACCGGTCAGGAACTCCAGGCCGACCTTGTTGGCCACCACCTGGCCGGCGGTCTCGTTCAGGTAGTACCAGAGGCCACCGTTGAAGGCCAAGGCGAGGGCGACCCAGCCGATGGACCACCACAGGGCTTCCTTGAAGGTGACCTTGTGTGGGCCGCCATGTCGCATCAAGACGAGATCGACCAGCAGCGCGATGATCACCACCGCGCCGAAGCCGCCCCACAACCACACATTACCGATCGTCTGCATTGGGTTTATCCGTTGGAAAAAATAGAGTGCCTCAAGCCGGACGGCGAGGATCTGCAACGGAGGATCGGGGGGATCCAGGGACAGAGCTTCGCCATACGGCGAAGGTCTCGCTCGCAGTCCCGATGGGTGGGACTGCCGTTGCACCGGAGCCTGCGGGCTCGAATTGACGGCGACAACGTCTGGGAGCTACTCCCCTTCTGGGGCCGATTCTGCGGGGTGCCGGGGCCGGCGTCAAATGGTTTCCATGTAGTGACGGCTGCTGGCCGTCAACCAGGTAGCGGCCGGGTTTACCGCGCTGACGGCCAGCGGCCGTCACTACCAAAGCGTCGTGGGCCTCGCCGCTAGTACCGAGGGCTGCGGGCTTCCCGTTTACAATGCGCATATGAATACCCCTGCCCCCGTTGTCCGCCTCAAGAACGCCTGGCGCTCCAGCCACCCGTGGATCTTCCAGAAACTGGTCGAAAAGCCGGCCGTCCGTCCCAAACCCGGTGCCATCGTCGACGTCGTCGGCGTGGACGGGGAGTGGATCGGCCGTGGCTTCTACAACGGTCATTCGCGCATTGCCGTGCGCATCCTGGAGACCGATCAGGCCATCCCGGTCGACGCCGGCTGGTTCTCGCGCAAGATCGCCCAGGCGGTGTCGCTGCGTCGTGAGGTGCTCAAGCTGGACGAGATCTCCGATGCCTGGCGCGTGGTCCACAGCGAAGGCGATGGTCTGTCCGGCCTGGTCGTGGACCGCTACGGCGACCTGGTCGTGGTCGAATTCTTCGCCGCCGGCATGTTCCGCCACCGCGAGTGGGTGTATGAAGCCCTGCGCGAACAGTTCCCGGGCTGCCGTTTCCACAGCTTCGCCGACGAGCACGTGCAGAAGCAGGAAAGCTTCGACTTCCACGGCAACACCACCACCGAAGCCTCGGTGATCACCGAGTACGGCGTGAAGTTCCGCGCCGACCCGGCCGGTGCCCACAAGACCGGCTTCTTCGCCGATCAGCGTGAGAACCGCCAGTGGCTGAGCCAGCAGGTGGAAGGCAAGACCGTGCTGGACCTGTGCTGCAACACCGGTGGCTTTGCGGTGTACGCCGCCGCGCGCGGTGCGGCCGAGGTGGTCGGCATCGATATCGATGAAGACGTGATCGCCATCGCCAAGGGCAACGCCAAGCTCAACAACGTGCGCCCGAAGTTCATCCAGTCCGACATCTTCCCGTGGCTGCGCGATGCATCCAACCGCGGCGAAAAATACGACGTGGTGATCCTGGATCCGGCCAAGATGACCCGCGACCGCGACCAGGTCATCACCGCGCTGAAGAAGTACCTGGACATGAACAAGCTGGCGCTGGGCGTGGTCAAGCCCGGTGGCCTGCTCGCCACGTTCTCGTGCACCGGCCTGGTAGCCGAAGATCAGTTCCTGGACATGCTGCGCCGTGCCGCGTTCTACGCCGGCCGTACCATCCAGATCCTGAAAGTGGCCGGCGCCGGTCCGGACCACCCGTTCATGGCCCACGTGCAGGAATCGCGCTACCTCAAGGCCGTGTTCTGCCGCGTGGTGGACTGATTCGCAGGATCCCGGCCACGTTCGGCATCGGGTAGTGCCGGCCGCTGGCCGGCTCCTCCTGGTCGCCGATTGTCGCGGGGAGTCGGCCAGCGGCCGGCACTACCGTTTGTTGTCCTCTCGGCGCTATGGTCTGACGCTTCTCAACCAAGGTGAGGCGTCATGACGTTGCGCAGTCTGTCTTTGCTGGTTTCGCTGGCGTTGTGCACGCCGCTGGCTGCCCACGCGATCGCGTTCACCCCGCAGGAACTGGCCAAGGCGTCCGCGCTGCAGCAGCGGCTGCTGACGCTGGACAGCCATCTGGATACGCCGGCCAACTTTCACCGCGACGGCTTCGACATCACCCAGCGGCACGACCACAACGCGCTGTCGCAGGTGGACTACCCGCGCATGGTCGAAGGCGCGCTGGATGGCGGCTTCTGGGCGATCTACACCGATCAGGGCGACCGCAGCGCACAAGCGCACCAGCATGACCGCGATGCCGGCCTGCTGCGGCTGACCGAGATCCGCGAGATGCTCGCCGCGCATCCGGACACCTTCCAGCTCGCGCTGACCGCCGCCGATGCCGCGCGCATCAAGGCCGCCGGCAAGCGCGTGGTCTACATCAGCATGGAGAACGCCAGCCCGCTGGTCGACGATCCCACGCTGCTCAGTTACTACCACCTGGCCGGCCTGCGCCTGCTCAGCACGGTGCACTTCGCCAACAACGAGTTCGCCGATTCGGCCACCGATCCCAAGGGTGCCGAGTGGAAGGGCCTGAGTCCGGCCGGCAAAGCGCTGGTGGATGAAGCGGTGCGGCTGGGCATCGTCATCGATCAGTCGCATGCTGCCGATGCGGTGTTCGATGATCTGATCGAGCGCATGCCGGTGCCGTTCGTGCTCTCGCACAGTTCGGCCAAGGCGATCTACAACCATCCGCGCAACCTCGACGATACGCGCCTGAAACAGCTGGCCAAGGCCGGTGGCGTGATCCAGGTCAACGCCTATGGTGGTTATCTGATCGACACCGCCAAGAGCGAGGCGCGCAAGGCGGCCGAGACGGCGCTGATGGCGCAGCTGGGCACCGATTACGACGGCATGAGCATCCAGCAGGGTGTCGCGCTGAAGAAGGGGTTGGAGGAAATCGACCAGCGCATTCCGCTGCGCAAGGCCACGCTCGACGATTTCTTCGCCCACCTCGAGCACATCCTCAACGTGGTCGGCCCCGAACACGTGGGTATCGGGTTGGACTGGGATGGCGGCGGTGGCCTGGCGGATCTGCCCGACGTGAGCCAGTTGCCGAAGATCACCGCGTGGCTGCTGCGCAAGGGCTACAGCGAGAAACAGATCGCCGGTATCTGGGGCGGCAACCTGCTGCGCGTCATGCAGCAGGCACAGGATCACGCGGCCAAGGTCGCCGCCGCGAAGTCCTGAGTACAGGGGGCATCACGCGCGCTGCCCGGCAGCGCGGCTTCACCAGCGCCCACAAAGAAAAAGGCAGGCCCAGGGCCTGCCTTTTTCACCCCCGGTCATCGCCGGCCGGTGGCCGGCGCGATCGCTCAGCGCTTGCCCAGCACCGCATTGCGACGCCCGTAGGCGAAGTAGGCGATCAGGCCCAGAACGTTCCAGCCCAGGAAGTACAGCTGGGTGGTGCTCGGCAGGCTGAAGAACAGGTACACGCAGCCGATCATCGCCAGCGGGCCGACCACGTAGGCCAGCGGCGTGCGGAACTTGCGCACGCGGTTGGGCTCGCGCTTGCGCAGCACCACCAGGCACAGGCCCACCGCCGTGAACGCGGCCAGGGTGCCCGCGTTGGCCAGCGCGGCGATCTCGTCCAGACGTGCCACGCCGGCCAGCGCGGCCACCAGCACCGCGGTGAACAGCGTGGTGGCGACTGGCGTTCCGGTGCGCGCGCTGACCTTGGACAGCCCACGCGGCAGCAGGCCGTCGCGCGACATGACGAAGAAGATCCGGCTCTGGCCGTACAGGAAGGCCAGCAGCACGGTCGGCAGCGCGATCACGGCGGCGGCGCCGATCCACTTGGCCGCACCCGGGCTGCCCAGCTCGCGCAGGATCAGCGCCAGCGGCTCGGCGCTCTGGCCGAAGATCGTGTAGCTCATCGCACCCACGGCAGCCAGCGCCACCAGCACGTAGATGATGGTGCAGCCGACCATCGAGCCGATGATGCCGATCGCCAGGTCGCGCTCGGGCTTCTTGGTTTCTTCAGCGGCGGTGGAGATCGCATCGAAGCCGTAGAACGCGAAGAAGATGATCGCGGCGGCCGCCATCACCCCGCGTTCGACGCCATCGGCGCCCAGCGACTTGACGAAGCCGAACGGCATGAACGGCTCCATGTGGCTGGTGTCGAAGTGCGGCATCGCAATGGCCACGAACACGGTCAGCGCGATGATCTTGATCACCACCAGAACGGCGTTGAGGGTCGCGCTCTCTTTGGTGCCGGCCATCAGCATGCCGGCCACCAGGAAGGTGATCAGCACCGCCGGCAGGTTGATGAAGCCGCCCTCCACGTGGGGGCCGGCGGTCAGCATCAGGGGCAGGTCGATGCCGAAGCCGTGCAGGAAGCCGACCGCGTAGCCGGACCACCCGACCGCGACCGTACTGACCACCAGCGAGTACTCCAGGATCAGGCTCCAGCCGACCACCCAGGCCACTACCTCGCCCAGGGCGGTGTAGCTGTAGGTGTAGGCGCTGCCGGCGGCCGGCATCATCGTCGACAGCTCGGCGTAGGACAGGGCCGCGCAGGCGCAGACCGCGCCGGCGATGGCGAAGGAAATCAGCACCGCGGGGCCGGCCAGGTTCGCGCCGACACCGATCAGGGTGTAGATGCCGGTGCCGACGATGGCGCCGATGCCCAGCGCGATCAGGTGCGGCCAACTCAGGGTCGGGATCAGTTGCCTGCCGGCTTCATGGACGGTGACAGTGTCTAGGGACTTGCGCCGGAGCAATGACATGGGGCCTCGCGGTGGATGACTGTGAACGACAAGTCTGCGAGTTTTACCGAACGCGGCGCAGCATTACTACTGCCAAGCGTCGTAAGCGGCTGCACCGCCCGCATGACTGAGGCGAAGGTGACGAAACCGGCACAAAGACCGGAGGCTCATTCCCAGTGGCAGCCGGTGTCGGTGATCGCACCGACGTCTTCACCGAACGCGGTCTGCGTGCCCGTCCGCGCGTTGGTGTAGGAGAAGCCATAGATGCGCGCACCCTGGGTGCTGATCGCATAGTGGCCGATGACCTTGCCGTCCAGGTGCTCGTCCCACACCGTGTCGAACTGCCACGGGCGGTCTTCGGCCAGTACCGTGCTCTCCTGCGAGGCCAGGGTCAGCCGCAGCCACGCGGTCTTGCCGGCGTAACGCACATGGCTGACCCGCTCACCGTCCACGGTGCCCTCGGGGAGTTTCCATTCAAGATGGATCTGCTGGCGGCTGCCACCGGTCAGGCAGCGGATTTCATCGGCGTGCGCCGGCGCGATGGCCAGCAGCAGCAACAGCGGGGCGAGCCAGCGCATGGGGCAGGGTCCATCCAGACAGAAAGAGCACCATTGTCCTCCCCGCGCACGCTGCCGGCAGCCTCGGCCGGATCGAGCGTCACGATCCGGCCGGTGGCACCTCAGCGGTTCAAGGTCGCCATGGCCGCCGGGGCATAGCGCGCGCCGGCGGCGGCATGGGCCGGGAAGATCGCATCGATCCTTGCCAACTCGTCGGCAGTGAGCCGCACCTGCAGCGCGCCAAGGTTTTCCTCCAGATAGGCCAGCCGCTTGGTGCCCGGGATCGGGACCAGGTCCTCACCCTGCGCCAGCACCCAGGCCAGGGCGAGCTGCCCGGGGCTCACGCCCTGGGTCGTGGCCATCGCGGTCACCGCATCCACCAGAGCCAGGTTGCGGTCGAAGTTCTCGCCCTGGAAGCGCGGCGATTGGCGGCGGTAGTCATCGGCATCGAAATCGGCCGGGCTGCGGATCGCGCCGGTCAGGAAGCCACGGCCCAGCGGCGAGTAGGGCACGAAGCCGATGCCGAGCTCACGCACCGTCGCCAGCACACCGTTGTCTTCCGGATCGCGTGACCACAGCGAGTACTCGGTCTGCACCGCGGTGATCGGATGCACCGCATGGGCGCGGCGGATCGTGCCGGCCGAGGCCTCGGAGAGGCCGAGGAAGCGCACCTTGCCCTGTTCGACCAACCGCGCCATCGCCCCCACGGTGTCTTCGATCGGCACCGTGCCGTCCACGCGGTGCTGGTAGTACAGGTCGATGTGGTCCACGCCCAGCCGCTGCAGGCTGGCCTCGCAGGCGGCGATCACGTACTCCGGGCGGCCATCGACGCTGCGCGCGGCGGTGTCGCTCGGCTCCAGCTTGATCCCGAACTTGGTGGCGAGAAACACCTGGTCGCGGCGGTCGGCGATCGCCTTGCCGACCAATACTTCGTTGGTGTGCGGGCCGTACATGTCGGCGGTGTCGAGCAGGGTGACACCGCGCTCCAGCGCGCGGTGGATGACCGCGATCGATTCGGCATCGCTGCTGCGGCCGCCATAGAAGGCGCTCATGCCCATGCAGCCCAGGCCGAGCGCGGAAACAGTGGGGCCATCGCGGCCAAGGGTACGGGTCTGCATGCGGTACTCCGGGGAGGGGAAGGAACAGGACCAGCATCCTCCCGCGGACTATGTGGATAAACTGGCTGCTCCTGCATCGTCCTTGAAGCCAGCCTTCACAATGAGCCCCCAGCATCCCCTGCCTGCCGTGGTCGCGTTCGCCCGGGTCGCGCACCATGCCAGCTTCACCCGGGCCGCTGACGAGCTGGGCGTATCGCCCTCGGCACTATCGCAGACGGTGCGCGCGCTGGAGGCCCACCTTGGCGTGCGGCTGCTGCAACGGACCACGCGCCGGGTCGGCCTGACCGAGCAGGGCGCGCGCTTCCTGGCGCAGGTACGCGAGGGCCTGGCCCGGATCGATGCCGCGTTCGAAGACCTGGACCAGCAGCGCGATGTCCCCGCCGGCAAGCTGCGCATCAACGTGCCGCGGATCGCTGCCGAACTGCTAGTGCTGCCGCACCTGCCCGGCTTCCTGGCGCGTTATCCCCAGATCGAGGTGGAGCTGTTCGTGGAAACCGCACTCACCGATCTGGTTGCCGGCGGCTTCGACGCCGGCATCCGGCTGGGCGAAAGCCTGGCCCGCGGCATGATCGCGGTGCCGATCGGACCGCTGGAGCGGCAGGTAGTGGTGGCTACGCCGGACTATCTGGCCATGCACGGTGTGCCCGCCACCCCGGCCGACCTGGTCGGGCACGAGTGCATCGTGCACCGGCTCAGCACCGGCCGGCGGATGGCGTGGGAGTTCACCGGCGAGGGTCGCGATTTCGAGGTGGAAGTGGCGGGCCGGCTGGTGTTCAACGACGCCGGGCTGATCCATGCCGCCGTGATCAGAGGCATGGGGTTGGCGCAGGGCTTTGAGGCACTCTACGCCGGCGATGTGGCGGCCGGCCGCCTGCAGTGCGTGCTGCAGGATTGGCAGCAGCCGTTCGCCGGCTTCCACCTGTACTACCCGGCACGCGAGCAGATGGCGCCCAAGCTGCGGGTGTTCATCGACCATCTGCGCGAGGCGATGCGGCGCTGACGCGCTCGGCTCATCCGGCGCCTGGCAACAGGGCGGCCGCCCAGTCCGCGAGCGGTGGATGACCCTGTGGATAGATCACCTGCGCATCGCCGGGGAAGCGCTTGCAGCACAGCACGCCATCGGCATCGAACAGACGCCAGCCCTGCGCGGCGGCTTCGGCTTCGGCGATACGGTGGCGCAGCCCGATCAACAGGCTGGCGTGGCAGTCGAACAGGCAGGCACGCAGATCGATCCGGTCCACCGGCTGCAACCCGGCAACGATCCGCGAGACCGCCGGGTGGGCCAGGTCGATCCGATGGGTGTGCATGCCGAGCAGGCGCTCGTCATGACCACTCAGGTGCTGCACGAAGTAGACAGGTGAAGGCATGGTGTCCCCGCAGCGTTGCGCACGCGCCGGGGAGGCGACGTTGGACGATGGCGCCGATTGGACACGTCACCGGCACGCAGGGGAATCTCAATGTTTGAATGAAAACCGAGCGTCGCGATGATGTTCCCTATCCGCGGGCGAACACGACGCGCGCTGTCGTCGTGCACCACGTCTGCCCGCAAGGGCTCAGCCGCTCACGCCCAGCCGCACACCGAACCCGACCAGGAACACCCCCGCCACCCGCCTCAGCCAACGCCCGACACGCGGGTGCTGCAGAATCCGACGGCGAAGCAGGTTGCCCACCCCGATCAGCGCCGAGCAGTAGGCCAGCCCCATGACGAAGATGATCAGCGCCATGGTCGCAAACGTCACCACACCCTGGTGCCGTGCTGGATCGATGAACAACGGCAGGAAGGCCATGTAGAAGATGATCGCCTTCGGGTTGAGCAGGTTGATCAGCACCGCCTGGCGGAAGTAGTGGCCCGGCGTGAGGCGGATGCCACCTTCCTCGCCTTGGGCGCGCGGCTGGCGCAGCAGGCCGATGCCGATCCACACCAGGTACCCCGCGCCGAGGTACTGCACCGCGTGGAACACCAGCGGGTTGGCCTTGAGCAGCGCGGCCACCCCGGCCACCGCCAGCCACATCAGGATCTGGTCGCCCAGCAGCAGGCCGAACAGCGCCGTGTACCCGCCGCGCACGCCGCCGCGGCCGGTGGCGGTGAGCAGGGTGAAGGTGCCCGGGCCCGGCAGTGCCAGGAACACCAGCACGGCAGCAACAAAGGTCCACAGATCCTGGATGCCCATCCACGGCATGGCGGCGACTCGACTACGGGGGGAGAGGCATTGTCCGGCAGCCGCGCGCCGGGCGATAGCGTCAGCGCGCGCCGCCCGGCAACCCGGCAAGCAGCGGCTGCAGCCGTTGCGCGAACATCGCATGCAGCTGCCGGATCGCCGGCGAGAACTGCTTGCGGTGCGGGCACACCAGGTTCAACGGCAGGTTGTCGCCGGCCCCGTCCAGCAGCACCTGCAGGCGCCCGGCCTGCACATCGGCGCAGATATCCAGCCACGATTTGAACACGATCCCTTCCCCGGCCACCGCCCAGCGGCGGACCACGTCGGCATCGTCGCAGACCATGTTGCCGCGCACCGGGATCACCGTACGCCGGCCATCGGCGTCGAAGCTCCAGCGGTCGTACGCGCGCCCGGCCAGTTGATAGAGCAGGCAGTGGTGCTCTTTCAACGCCTCCAGGCTGTCCGGCGTACCGTGCCGGGCCAGGTAGTCCGGTGAGGCGGCCAGCACCCGGCGGTTGCCCGGCAGCAGGGGCAGGGCAACGTAGCTGGCGTTGTCGAAGCGGCCCAGGCGGAAGGCGATATCGACCGGATCGCGGAACACATCGGCGACCTGGTCGGACAACTGCAGGCGCAGCTGCAGCTTCGGGTGCGCGGCGCGGAACTCGGTCAGCCACGGCAGCAGCAGGTTGCGGCCCAGATCCGAGGGTGCGGCCACCTGCAGCGTGCCGCGCAGTTCGGCATCCTCGCCACGCACCCGGGCCTCGCCCTCGCGCAGCGCGGCCAGCACCTCCTGCGCATAGGGCAGGTACAGCGCGCCCTCGGCGGTCAGGCGCAGGCTGCGGGTGGAGCGTACGAACAGGCGCAGGTCCAGCTCGCGTTCCAGCCGCGCCACCGCCGCAGCGACCTGGCCGGGCAGCAGATCCGCCTCGCGCGCGGCGTTGGAAAAACTGCCCAGCGCGGCGGTGCGGACGAACAGGGCGAGGTCATCGAACCGGACCATTTTCATTCCTGCAGTGAAAGTGCTGCCCGATTTTGCGCCTTTCTCCACCCCGCCGTGAAGCGCAGGCTGTCCGTCTTTCCCACTGGATCTCCCCCGATGAAAGCCGTCGCCTATACCCAGCATGGCCTGCCGATCAGCGACCCCGCCGCGCTGGTGGACATCACCCTGCCGATCCCCACCCCCGGCCCGCGCGACCTGCGGGTCGAGGTCCGCGCGATCTCGGTGAACCCGGTCGATACCAAGGTCCGCACCGGCGTGGCCGTCACCGAGCCCCGCGTACTGGGCTTTGACGCAGTCGGCATCGTGGATGCGGTGGGCGACGAGGTGACGCTGTTCCAGCCCGGCGACGCGGTCTTCTATGCGGGCGCGATCGGCCGCGCCGGCAGCAACGCCGAGTATCAGCTGGTGGACGAGCGCATCGTCGGCCACAAGCCGGCCAGCCTGGATGATGCCGCCGCGGCGGCGCTGCCGCTGACGGCGATCACCGCCTGGGAGTTGCTGTTCGATCGCCTGCGCATCGCGGAAAACGGCGGCGAAGGGCAGACCCTGCTGGTGATCGGTGCCGCCGGTGGGGTCGGCTCGATCCTGGTGCAGCTGGCCCGCCAGCTGACCCGCCTGACCGTGATCGGCACCGCCTCGCGCCCGGATACCCAGGACTGGGTCTACGCGCTGGGCGCGCACCATGTGATCGACCACACCCAGCCGCTGAGCGAAGGCCTGCAGCGCCTGGGCATCGCCGAGGTCAGCCATGTGGCCAGCCTGACCCACACCGACCAGCACTACGATCAGATCGTCGCCGTGCTGGCGCCGCAGGGTCAGCTGGCGCTGATCGACGATCCCGGCCAGCTCGATGTGATGGCGCTCAAGCGCAAGAGCCTGTCCCTGCACTGGGAATCGATGTTCACCCGGTCCAGCTTCAACACCCCCGATGTACAGCGCCAGCATGAGCTGCTCGAGCGCGTGGCAGCGCTGATCGATGCGGGCGTGCTGCGTACCACGCTCGGCGAACACTACGGCCGCATCAACGCCGCCAACCTGCGCCAGGCGCACGCCCTGATCGAGAGCCACCGCGCGCGCGGCAAGCTCGTGCTCGAAGGGTTCTGACGCAGCCAATGAGACCGCCGCGGCCTACACTTGGCGCATGCAAACCGAATTCCTCATTCTCGGCGGCCTGGTGTGTGCCGTCCTCGTGCTGCAGCTGCTCGCGCTGCTGCGGCGTTCCGGCAACGGCGATCTCGAACAGACCCTGCGCGAGGAAGCGCGGATCGGCCGCAGCGAACTGCGTGAGCAGCTCGAAGGCCTGGGCCGCCAGCAGGACGCCCGGCTGGAAAGTTTCGCGCGCGCGCTGACCGATCTGTCCACCCGCACCGACCAGCGCCTGGACCTGCTGCGCGATGCGCTCGGTGAAGACGCGCGCAAGGCCCGCGAGGAAAGCACGCTCAGCCAGCAGCGCACCGGCGACCTGCTGGCCCTGCGCATGCAGGAAGTGCGTGCGCAGCTGGAAGCGTTCGGGCAACAGCAGCAGGCGCGCATCGAAGCATTCGGCCAGCAGCTGGTGGAACTGACCACGCGTACCGACAGCCACATGGCCGCGCTGCGCCAGGCCCTGGCCGAAGACGCGCGCCTGGGCCGCGAGGAAACCGGGCAGTCGCAGCAGCGCCTGGCCGAATCGCTGGGCCTGCGCCTGCAGGAAATGACCCAGCGCAACGAGCAGCGTATCGGCGAGATGCGTGCCACGCTCGAGCAGCAGCTCAAGAGCCTGCAGAGCGACAACGCCGAGAAGCTCGACCAGATGCGCGTGACCGTTGACGAAAAGCTGCAGACCACCCTGGAAACCCGCCTGGGTGCTTCGTTCCAGCTGGTCTCCGAGCGGCTGGAGCAGGTCCAGCGCGGGCTCGGCGAAATGCAGCAGCTGGCCACCGGCGTGGGCGACCTCAAGCGCGTGCTGACCAACGTCAAGAACCGCGGCAGCTGGGGTGAAGTGCAGCTGGACAACATCCTCGAGCAGACGCTCACCCAGGAGCAGTACGCGCGTGGCGTCAAGGTACGCCCGGACAGCAACGAGATCGTCGATATCGCCGTGCGCCTGCCGGGCCGCGGCCATGAGGACACGCCGGTGTGGCTGCCGATCGATTCCAAGTTCCCGCGCGAGGATTACGAGCGCCTGCTCGATGCGCAGGAGCAGGGCGACGTCGAGGGGGTGCGCGTGCAGGGCGCGCAGCTCGAACGCGCGATCCGCATCCAGGCCAAATCGATCTGCGACAAGTACATCGCCCCGCCGCACACCACCGATTTCGCAGTGATGTTCCTGCCTACTGAAAGCCTGTACGCCGAAGTGATCCGCCGCCCCGGCCTGATCGATCTGCTGCAGCGCGACCATCGCGTGGTGGTGGCCGGCCCGACCACCGTCACCGCGCTGCTCAACAGCCTGCAGATGGGCTTCCGCACGCTGGCCATCGAACAGCGCTCCAGTGAAGTGTGGGGCCTGCTCGGCGCGGTCAAGAGCGAGTTCGGCAAGTTCGCCGGCATCCTGGAAAAAGCCGAGAAGCAGATCACCACGGTCGGCCGCAGCCTCGGCGAAGCCAGCCGCAAGACGCGCACCATCGAGCGTCGCCTGCGCAGCGTGGAAACGTTGGGCAGTGAACAGACCCAGGACCTGCTCGGCGACATGAGCGGCGAAGACGAGGACGTGACTGGCGACGAAGCCAGCCCGCTGCAGGACTAGGCGCCGACGCCATGCATGCATGCGATCGCGCATGCTGCGTGGCACGTCTTTTCCCCGCCTTCTCCCATCATTCAAGGAACCGTCCATGCGCCTGCCCCTGATGCTGTCCCTCCTGTTCGCCCTGGCCGGGTGCAGCAGTACCCCACCTGCAGACACCACCGCAGCGACACCCGCCACGCCCAGCGCCGCCGAATGCACCGCCGCCGGTGGCAGCCTGCAGCCGCTGGGTCGCCTGGAGCGCGTGCAGTGCGTGGTGCCCTACGCCGATGCCGGCAAGGCCTGCAGCGCCAAGGCCGACTGCACCGGCCAGTGCCTGGCCACCGGTGATGTCGCGCCGGGAACGGCCGCCCGCGGCGTCTGCCAGCGCGATGTCAGCCAGAACTTCGGCTGCCGCCAGCGCATCGATGGCGGTGTGACACTGGGCACGATCTGCGTCGACTGACCACCCCACGGCACGGCTATGCTGTGCCTCCCCCGATGCAACGCAAGGAATCTGCAGTGAGCCAGACCGTCTACGACATCCCCGTTACCACCATCGAAGGTCAGCCGACCTCGCTGGCCGACTACCGCGGCAAGGTGCTGCTGGTCGTCAACGTCGCCTCCAAGTGCGGCCTGACCCCGCAGTACGAAGGCCTGCAGGCGCTGTACGCCGACAAGCAGGCCGCCGGCCTGGAAGTGCTGGGTTTCCCGGCCAACAACTTCCTGGCCCAGGAGCCGGGCAGCGAAGCGGACATCCAGCAGTTCTGCCAGCTGGAATACAACGTCAGCTTCCCGATGTTCGCCAAGATCAGCGTGGCTGGCGAGGACACCCATCCGCTGTACCAGCAGCTGACCGCCGCACAGCCGGCCGCCACCGGCGAAGGCCCGATGCGCGAGAAGCTGCAGGGCGCCGTGGCCAAGTATCCGGAGCTGGTGGTCAACGCCGCCCCGGGCGTGCTGTGGAACTTCGAGAAGTTCCTGATCGGCCGCGACGGCCAGGTGATCGCGCGCTTCGCCCCGGACGTGCCGGCTGACGATGCCCGTCTGGTGGCCGCGATCGACGCCGCGCTGGCGGCCTGATCGGCGGACCCGGAAACAAAAAAAGCCCCGCTTCGGCGGGGCTTTTTCGTGGGGATCAGTTACCCCAGTCCGGCATCGGCATCGCATCGACCGGGATCGGCGCGGTGTCGTCGGCGTCCTTGCCGCGCGCATGCTTGCCACGCAGGTCGTTTTCGATCTGATAGTTACGGCGCTGCAGCCATGCGTCGCGGGTAAGGGCGTACTCGTCAACGGCGTTGTCGCGGATGTCGTCCAGCGCCATCAACTGCGATCGCATGTCCACCAGCTGCAGACCTTGAAGACCAATTCGGACCTTGTCTTCTTCGATGGTCCGGATCGGCGAGAGCGGGATGTCGCCCGCCAAACCGAACACGTCGCGCACCGTCCGCGGGCCGAAGAAGGGCAGCTCCACATAGCGCGAGCCGCGCCAGCCCCAGGCACCCAGGGTCTGGCCGAAGTCCTCGCTGCGTCGCGGCACCATCGCCTTGCTGGCAGGATCAAACAAGCCACCCAGGCCCAACGTGGAGTTCATCAGGAAACGACCCAGGCTGTCCCAAGCATCATCCGGACGGCCCTGCAGCAGCTGGTTGGTGATCGTCACCGGCGCGCGCAGGTTGCTGAAGAAGTTGGTGACACCGGTACGCGCAAAACGCGGAACCACGCGCGTGTAAGCGGTGGCAAGCGGTCGTGCCACGGCGCGGTCGACCACGTTGTTGAAACTGTGCACCTTGCGGTTGAAGGGTTCCCAGGGGTCATAGGCAGCACTGCCGCCTTCACTGCCCTCCGCCGTCGGGGCGGGACCGCCGTACAGCGCGGCGAAGTCGTCCTCGGCATTGGTCGGCGCGGTACCGGTGGTGGCCGCTGCGGCCGCCGGATCGGTGCTGGCCTGCGTTGCTTCGGTGGCCGTGTCGACGACGGTCTCGGCCGGTACCGCATCGGTGTTGGCGACAACGGCAGCCGGTGCCGCCGCAGGGGCGACCTCGACGCTGACCGGTGCGCTGTCGCGTGCGGGCTTGCCGGCACAGGCGCTCAGGACCAGCGCCAGCACAAGGAGGGGGAGGGTGCGTATGACGTTCATGTCAGCTCGCCGCAGAAAGGGCATGGAAATCCAGGGTGGGTGCCAGCCGGTAGGCGGCACTGAGGTCGGTGAAACCGTCCGGGCTGCCGACGATCGTCAGCGTTGTCCCGTTTGCACGCAGGCGTGCGGCCAGCTCGGCCAGCAGCGCCAGACCGGCGCTGTCGAGCCGGCTCACCGCCGCCAGATCCACCTGCTGCACGCCGTCCAGCGCGGTCAGCGAGGGCCACAGGGCCGTCACCGCCGCGCGGTCGAGCGGCCCGCTGAACACCAGCGAGCTGCCGTTGCGCTGCACGCTGGCGCTGTTACTTGCCACGCGGGGCCTGCCCGGCCTGCATGCTGCCGTTGCGCAGTTCGGTGGCCACCTGCTGGATCGACTTCTGGCGCAGCGGGGCGTCGAACTGGGTCTTGAAGGTCTGCACGTAGGAGATGCCTTCGATCATCACATCGAAGATCTTCCACTGGCCGTTGACGTTGCGCATCAGATAGTCGACCGGGGTCGGCTCGCTGCCGGCGCGGATCAGCTCGGTGGACACGCGCACGCCGCGGTTGCCCGGCAGCGGCGACTCGCTCTTCAGGCGGAAGGTCGGCTTGCCCTGGATCTCGAGCAGGGCCGAACCGTAGCGCTGCATCAGGTTGTCGGCCATCGCATCGGCGAACAGCTTGACGTCGGCATCGGACGCGCCGCGGCCGTGCACGCCCAACACCAGGCGGGCGGCGTAGTCGCGGTCGAAGGTCTTGTTGAGCTCGCTGTTGATGAAGTCACGCAGCACGGCCGGGTTGGCCCGGAACTCGGTGCGGCGCTGCTGCAGCGAGGTCAGGATGCGGGTGCTGGCGTCCATCACGGCCTTGCTGGCCTGGCCCTGCTGGGCGGCGGCGGCAGCCGGAGCGGCCTGGGCGAAGGAGAGCGAGGGCGTGGCGGCGAGCAGGGCCGAGGCCAGCAGCGCCGGGATCAGGGTCTTTTTCATGGTTGCGGTTCCGTTGCAGGCGCGGGCGCGCCGTTGCCATCGTGGGAGTCAGCGCCACCGGTGTTGGCCGGACCGCTGAACATGTACTTGCCGACCAGCTGCAGCAGGTCCACCGCCGGCTGGGTGAAGACGATCTCGTCGCCGGACTTGAGCACGTCCGGATCTCCGCCCGGCTGCAGTCCGATATAGCTCTCGCCGAGCAAACCGCTGGTGAAGATGCCGGCCGAGGTATCGGCGGGCAGATCCTTGAACTTGCCGTCGAGCTTGAGGGTCACGATCGAGTCGAACTTCTGGGGATCCAGTTCGATGCCCGAGACCTGGCCGATGGTGACACCGCCGATCTTGACCGGGGCCTGCTTGCGCAGCTGGCCGATCTGGGTGAAGCGCGCCTTGAGTTCGTAGCCGCTGCCACCGGTGCCCCACCGTTGATTGGTGGAGGCCACGGCCAGCACCAGCAGCGAGGCCAGCGCCAGCAGCAGGAACGCGCCGACGGAAAATTCGAGTCTGGGACCGCGGATGGCCATGGGATATCTCACTGTTCTTTGTCAGGTGCCTGGACAGGTGTCCGGGCGGGAAGTCTTTGCGTACCGAAGAGGCGTACCGACCAACGGTCGGTACCTACTGGAACATCATGGCGGACAGCACGAAGTTGAAGACCAGCACCAGCAGCGAGGCGTTGACCACCGCACGCGTGGTGGCGACCGAGGTGCCTTCGATGGTGGGTTCGGCATGGAAACCGACATAGGAGGCCACCAGGGCCGCCGTGCCGCCGAAGATCGCCGACTTCAGCATCGCCACGCCGAAGTCGTCCCAGAAGTCCACGCTGTTGCTCAGCGCCGACCAGAACACGCCATTGTCCAGGCCGAGCACGTGCACGGCCTCGAAGTAGCTGGCACTGATCGCCAGTGAACAGAAGATGCCGGTCAGCAGCGGCACGGTCAGTACCGCCGCCCAGAAGCGCGGGGCAACGACCTTGGCGACCGGGTCGATCGCCATCAGCTCCAGCGCCTTGATCTGATCGGTGGCCCGCATCAGACCAAGTTCGGCGGCGATCGAGCTGCCGGCGCGGCCGATGAACAGCAGCGCGGTCAGCACCGGGGCCAGTTCGCGGTACAGCGACAGGCCGAGCAGGGTGGACAAGGCGTCCGCAGCACCGAAGGTGGTCAGCGTGCGGTAGCCCTGCAGGGTCAGCACCAGGCCCACGAAGGCACCGCCCACGGCGATGATCGGCAGCGAACGTGCACCGATCTTGTAGATCTCGCGGGTCAGCTCGGCCAGGAAATCGGCGGTGGGCAGCGAGCCGCGCAGCACCGTCAGCGAGAACAGGCCGGCGCGACCGAGCGAGCGGGTGGCGTCAACGAACGGCATCAGGCAACCCTCGCACGCGGTGCGGCATCAAACGGGATCGGGCCGTCCGGCTCACCATGCAGGAACTGCCGCAGCAGCGGGTCCTGGCTGGATTCGAGCGCGGCCGGGCTGCCCTGGAACACGATGCCGCCGTTGGCGATCGCGATCACTTGGTCGCAGATCGGCAGGGTCTCGTGCACGTGGTGGCTGACGATGATGCTGGTCAGCCCCAGGCTGTGGTTGAGGCGCTGGATCAGGCTCATGATCACGCCCGAGGCGATCGGGTCCAGCCCGGTCAGCGGCTCGTCGTAGATCATCAGCGGCGGGTCCAGTGCCAGCGCGCGGGCCAGGGCCACACGGCGCGCCATGCCGCCGGACAGCTCGCGCGGCCAGGCATCGGCAGCGGCCAGCAGGCCGACCGCATGCAGTTTCATCTGCACCAGGCGGCGCAATACGGGCTTGGGCAGGCGGGTGTGGGTGCGCAGCGGCAGGGCCACGTTCTCGGCCACGGTCAGATCGGTCAGCAGGCCGTTGCCCTGCAGCAGCACGCCCACGCTCTTGCGCATCTCCAACAGCGCGCGTGCGCCGGTCGGGATGGGCTGGCCGAACAGGGTGACCTCGCCGGCAACCGGCCGCAGCTCCCCGGTCAGCGCGGCCAGCAGGGTGGACTTGCCACTGCCCGACGGGCCGAGCACGGCTGTAATGCTGCCGCGCGGAACGGTCAGCGAAACGTCGCGCAGGATCGTACGTCCGCCGCGGTCGATGCGGACGTTGGACAACTGCACCAGACTCTCTTCGGAAACCGTCATGAGCGCCATTAACAAAATTCCAACGTTGTAAGATCGTGGTGAACGGCTGAACATAACCGAACTGCACCGTGCAGTATTGTCGCACGGGCAGGTGAGGGCAGTGCCCCGACGGCCATGCCGTGGGCTGCAACACAGCGTGTCGGGCCGGCATCGGCCACGGGCGTTTCCACGTCCAGATACCCCTCAGCGCTGCGTTCGTGCGCGGGCTGCGGCACACTCCTGCGATGACCGACGCCGCTTCAGACTTCCGCCTGTACCACTCCAACTCGCTCGATGTGCTGGCCGCCCTGCTGGCCACGACGCTGCGCACGCCCGTGCCGGGCCAATCGATCCTGGTGCCGGAGGTGGTCCTGATCCCGCAGGTCGCGATGCGCCGCTGGCTGCAATCGACCCTGGCGGCCGAGTATGGCATTGCCGCCAATCTCGAGTTCCTCACCCCCGGTGAGCTGGTCGCCCGCGCCCTCAACGCCAACGTGCCCGGCGAACATGACGATCTCAATGCCGAGGGCCTGCGCTGGGGGCTGTACGCCGCGCTGCGTGACCCGGCGCTGATGGCGCAGCCGCCGATGGCGGCCCTGCAGGCGTATCTGTCCGCGGCCGATCCGCTCAAGCCGTGGGCGTTGGCCGCCGAGCTGGCCTCGGTGTTCGAGAAGTACCAGGCCTGGCGTCGCGATTGGCTGCTGCGTTGGGAGGCCGGCGCAGCACCGAACGACCCGCAGGCGATCCTGTGGCGACATATCGCCAGCGGCAAGCAGTACCGTGCGCGCCGCATCGATGCCTATCTCGCCCGTTTCGAGGGCGCCGGACAACCGCTGCCGCAGGGCCTGCCGGCGCGGGTGTTCGCCTTCGCCACGCTCAACATCTCCCCGGACGTGCTGCGGGTGATGGCCACCCAGGCGCGGGTCGGCACGATGCACTTCTATCTGCCCACGCCCACCCAGGCCTACTGGGGCGATCTGCAGACGCTGGGCGAGAAGCTGCGCAGCGGCGCGCCCGATCCGTTCGGCGAGGCGGCCGGCGAGAACCGCCTGCTGCAGGCCTGGGGCGCGGCGGGCCGCGACTTCATGGCGGTACTGGGCAGCTACGAGGTCGTGCACCCCTCCGGTGAGATTGCCGCGTACGACGATCCCGAAGAGGATGCGCGCCCGGACATGGACGCCGGCGGCCTGTCCGACAGCCTGCTGCATCGCCTGCAGCGCGACCTGTTCCACCGCCGCGGGCAGCCCGCCGGGCCTCTGCGCGAGGCGCTGCGCTACGACGACCCGAGCCTGCAGGTGCATGCCTGCCATACCCGCCTGCGCGAACTGCAGGTGCTGCACGACCAGCTGCGCGGCCTGCTCCAGGACCCGCGCTTCGATCCGCCGTTGCAGGCGCGCGACATCGCGGTGCTGGCGCCGGACATCGACCCCTACGTGCCCTACCTGGAAGCGGTGTTCGGCGGGCGCGGCGGCGGCGATGACCACATTCCCTATGCGCTGGCCGACACCAGCCCGCTGGCGGGAGAACCACTGGCCGATGTGTTCGTGCACCTGCTCGGGTTGCCGGTCTCGCGCTTCGGCTTGAACGAAGTGCTGGATCTGCTCGCCAGCGCGCCGCTGGCCGAAGCGGCCGGTCTGGATGCGGCGGCGTTCGACCGCCTGCACGACTGGCTGCAGGCCGCCGGCGCACGCTGGGGGCTGGATGCCACCCATCGCGGCCAGCACCAGGCCCCGGTCGATGATGCCTTCACCTGGCAGTTCGCACTTGATCGCCTGCTGCTGGGCCATGCCAGCGGCAGCGACGGCGATATCGCCGGGGTCGCGCCGTGGCCGGAGCTGGAAGGCAGCGCGCTGGATGCGCTGGACCGCCTGCTCGGCCTGCTGCGGGTGCTGGCGCGCTACCAGAAGGCGTTGGGAGAGGCGATGTCGCCCGGCCAGTGGCGGCAGCGTCTGCTGGCGCTGCTCGATGTGCTGCTGCCAGAGCCCCCGCAGGCCGCCAACAGCCAGCGCGCGCTGGAGCGGCTGCGCAAACTGATCAACGAGTTCGCCCGTGATGCGGATACCGCCGGCTTCGAGGGCGACGTGCCGCCGGAGGTGCTGCGTGCGCATTTCGCCGGCGTGCTCGCGCAGGCCGATACACGTGCGCCGCTGCTGACCGGCGGCGTCAGTTTCGGGCGGATGGTGCCGATGCGCCTGCTGCCGTTCCGGGTGATCTGCGTGCTAGGGCTGAACGATGGCGATTTCCCGCGCCGCGACCCGGCTGCCGGGCTCAACCAGCTCACCGCCGAACTGGGCACCGACAAGCGCCGGCATGGCGACCGCTCGCTGCGCGAGGACGACCGTTTCCTGTTCCTGCAGCTGTTCGCCTCGGCGCAGGACGTGTTCTACCTGAGCTACCTGGGCGCCGATCCGCGCGATGGCAGCGTGCGCGAACCGTCAGTATTGGTCAGCGAGCTGATCGATGCCGCGGCCGAGTACCACCTGGATCCGCCCGCGGCGGCCAAGCGGATGACGGTGCGGCACTCGCTGCAGCCGTTTGCACCGGCGGCATTCGGTGGCGGTGAGGAACCGCGACGTTTCAGCTACCGCCAGCAATGGCACCCGGCCGCCGGCTCGCTTGGCGGCGCACGGCGCGCGCTGGCGCCCTGGTTCGCACGGCCACTGCCACCGATGGAGAGCGTCGTGGGCGAAGCGGAACTGAGCGTGGATGCGCTGCGTCGCTTCCTCACCGATCCGGCCAGCCAGTTCCTCTCGCAGCGGCTCGGCCTGCGCCTGCCCGACGACGTGGACAACGCCGAGGATGTGGAGCCGCTGGTGATGGCCGCGCGCGGTGGCGATACCGTACTGCTGCAGCAGGCGGTGATCCAGGCAACCCTCGACGAGGATGCCGCGCCGCTGTACCCCCGGCTGCGCGCGCGTGCGCTGCTGCCCTCCGGTGCACTGGGCGAGCGTCAGTTCGCGCTGCTGCAGGCGCAGACCGAACCCTACGCACAGGCGCTGGCGCAATGGCAGGCCGGTACTGCGGCCGGCAGCCGCCGCTACGAAGTGGATATCGACGGGGTGCGCCTGCACGGCCGCGTCGATGGCCTGCATCCGCATGGCCTGGTGCGCCTGCGCCCGGGCCCGCTCAATGGCCGCGCCGCGATCCGTCAGGGCCTGGACTGGCTACTCGCCAACGCCGCCGGCGACGCACAGCCGCTGGTCCAGTTCCACGATGCGGGCGATGACGGGCTCGGCCCGCACACACTGCCGCCGCTGGAGGTCGAACGCGCGCACGAGGTGCTGCGACGCCTGCTGCAGCTGCGCAGCGAAGGGCTGCGCGCGCCGCTGTTGTACGGCCCGTCCACCGGCTGGGTGCTGTACACCGCCGCCGAGGCCAAGCGCGAAGCCGAGGGCCGCGCCAAGTGGCATGGCAGCGACCGCACCTGGGGCGAATCCACCGGCGCCGGCTACCCGCTCGCGCTGCGTGGCCATGATCCGTTCGCCAGCGCGGACAGCTACCGACAATTGCTGCACAACAGCTTCGTGGTGTTCACCGCGGTGCGCGAGGGCCGGGTGTTCCCGGGCTTTGACGAGAAAGGAGCCCTGCGATGATCGACCACGACCTGCTCACCGATCCCTATCTGGCGCTGCCGCTGGAGGGCGTGCGCCTGATCGAGGCCAGCGCCGGTACCGGCAAGACCTTCACCCTGGCCACGCTGTTCACCCGGCTGGTGGTGGAGAAGGGCTGGCGCATCGGCCAGATCCTGGCGGTCACCTTCACCGATGCCGCGACGCAGGAACTGCGCAAGCGCATCCGCGAGCGCCTTGCATTGGCCGCACAGCTGGTCGAGCGCGCGCCGAGCGAACAGGACAGCCCGGAGGTCGTCCTGACCCGGGTGATCCTCCACCGCCAGCTTGCCCTCGGCGAAGAAACACCGGCCGCGCTGGCGCGTCGGCTGCAGACCGCGGCCGACGAAATCGACCTCGCCTCGATCTTCACCATCCATGGCTTCTGCACCCGCGTGCTGCGTGAGCATGCCCTGGAGAGCGGACACACCTTCGATCCGCCGACCCTGCTGCCGAGCGAACGCGCGCTGCACGAGGAACTCGCCGCCGACCTGTGGCGCGTGCATGCCAACGACCCGGCCACGGTCGATGCGCTGACCTGGCTGTGGTCCGCGCCCGAGGCGCTGGCCGGTGATCTCTCCACGCTGATCAAGCCATTGCCGTTGCTGCCAGCGCGGCCAACCCACATCTTCGATGATCCCGCGCCGCAGCTGCGGCTCGCCGCGGCCGCGCTGGCCGAGGCGATCGAAACCCACGCCGAAGACGCGCAGGCGCAGATCGCCGTCGCCTTCGATCGCAAGATCTTCGACGGTCGCCGTGCCAAACGGCCCAGCTTCGACAAGGCCTTCGGCGAGCTGTTCGCCGGCCGCAGCGCGCAGCACTGGCCGCGCGGCGACAAGAGCCACCTGGGCAAGCTGCTGCCAGTGCAGCTGCTGGCCTTCTGCAAGGACGGCATGGACGGCCAGTGCCCGGTCTCGCCGCTGTTCGATGCACTGCAACGCTGGTGGCACGCCGCCGACGCGCGCGAGCAGTGGCTGCGCCAGCAGGCCACCGCGTTCCTGCATGACCTGCGCGATGAAGCGCGTGCGCGCCTGGCCGAGCTCAAGCGGATCGGACGCGTGCAGACCTACGATGACCTGATCGACGGTGTCGCCGATGCACTCGACGGCCCGCACCGCGCCACCCTGGTGCAGCAGCTGCGCGCGCAGTACGCGATCGCGCTGGTGGACGAGTTCCAGGATACCGACGACCGCCAGTGGGGCATCTTCCAGCGCGTGTTCGGCGATTCGCAGGAGACCCGTGAGGCCGGCCTGGCACCGGCGCTGTTCCTGATCGGCGATCCGAAGCAGGCGATCTACGGTTTCCGCGGCGGCGATATCCACACCTACCTCAAGGCCAAGCGCCAGGCCGATGCAGCGCCCGCGCTGGACCGCAACTTCCGCTCGCGTCCGGCGGTGCTGCACGCGATCGAAGCGCTGTACGCCAATGCCGGCGAACGCGCCTTCCTCGAAGCCGACATCGCCTTCGAGCCGGTGCACCCCGGCAGCACCCGCGTGGATGCGGATTTCCTGCGCGACGGGATTCCCGCACCCGGCCTGACCGTGCGCGTGCTGCACAACACCGAGGCCGGCGATCTCAAGGCCGATCCCTCGCGCCAGCAGGCCAGCGACGCCTGCGTGGCCGCGATCCACCAGATCCTCAGCGAGGCCCGGCAAGGGCGCGCGCTGCTGCGCGACCTGCCGGTACAGCCCGGCGACATCGCGGTGCTGGTGCGCTCGCACAAGGAGGCCACGCGCATCCAGCAGGCGCTCGGTGCGGTGGGTATTCCCGCCGTCGCTGCAGGCAAGCAGAGCCTGTATGCCACGCCCGAAGCGCACGACCTGCGCCTGCTGTTGCTGGCGCTGCTGCAGCCGGCCGATGAAGGGCGGCTGCGCGCCGCGCTGTCGACCGTGCTGCTTGGCGAAGATGCCGAGGCGATCGATGCGCTGGAGCGCGAAGGGGATGCACAACGCTCGTTCCAGGTGCGGCTGCTGGAATGGCGTGAGCGCTGGCAGCGCGGCGGTCCGTTCGCGGTGATCACCGATCTCTGTGCCGAGCACGCCGAGCGTCTGCTCGGCCTGCTGGATGGCGAGCGTCGCTTGACCAACTACCTGCAGCTGGGCGAGCTGCTGCAGCAGGCGGCCGGCCAGACGCTGGGCATGCACGGCCTGCTCGACTGGCTGCAGGTGCAGATGGCGCATGCAGACCAGAACGACGAACAGCAGCTGCTGCGCCTGGAATCGGATGCGCGCCGCGTGCAGATCATCACCCTGCACAAGAGCAAGGGCCTGGAGTATCCGCTGGTGTTCCTGCCGTTCGTGGGCATCGGTGGTGGCGCGCCGAACACCGAGGCCAACTGCACGGTGTACGCCAACGGCCGCCGCGAGCTTCACTGGAAACTGGACAAGGACGACAGCTGGAGCGCGGCCAGCACGCGCAGCGCGCAGGAACAGGAGGCCGAAGACGCGCGCCTGCTCTATGTCGGGTTGACCCGCGCCGAGCACGCGCTGTGGATCGCCGCCGGTGATCTCGCCGGCCTGGCGAAGACCCGCCTGGCACCGATGCTGTCGAACATGGCCGCCCTGCGTGACCACCCGGACATCGCCGTGATCGAAGGCCCGGTGGAGACCCGGCCGGTACAGCTCGCCTTCGAACGCGACGGCGAACTGCCGCCGGTACGCGCGATGACCCGCCGCGTCCCGCACGACTGGTGGGTGTACAGCTTCACCCAGCTGGCGCATGCCGATGCGGGCCACGACACCGATGCCGCCGCGACTGAAGTGCCGGCCCCCGCCGCCGATGAACCGGCCGGCGTGGACCTCACCCTGGAAGCAGAACAACCGGCCGTGGGCAGCGAAGAGAGCGACCCGCGTTTCATGGGCAGCCGCTTCGGCAATGTGCTGCACGATGCACTGGAAAACACCGATTTCGCGCTGTGGTCCGGCTGGCAGGCCGGGCAGCCGGCACCCGGCGAGGAAGCCGAGGTCCTGCGTGTCTCGCTGCGCGCCGAAGGCTATGCCGAGGAAGATCTGGACGATGGCGTGGGCATGTTGACCGCGCTGGTCGGCCAGACCCTGACCGTGCCCTTGCCGGAAGGCGGCGCACTGCACGATCTGCCGGCCGATGCGCGCCGCGCGGAGATCGAGTTCCACTTCGCGATGCAGCCGACCGCCGTGCCCGCCCTGCTGACCTTGCTGCACGCGCATGGACTGGTGCGTGACCGCCATGGCTTCGGCACACGGCGGCGGCTGGAAGGCCTGATGACCGGCAAGATCGACCTCACCTACGTGCGTGCGGACCGCTGGTACGTGCTTGATTACAAATCCAATCGCCTGCCCGGCTACGACGCAGCCCGGCTGGCCAGCGCCATGCAGCACAGCGAGTACGACCTGCAGGCGCTGATCTACACCGTGGCATTGCATCGCTGGCTGCGCTTCCGGCTGGGTGCGCAGTACGACTACACGCGCGACATGGGCGGCATCCGCTATCTGTTCTGCCGCGGCCTGGATGCAGGCCGCGACGACAGCCCCGGCCTGTACGCGCATCGCTTCGATCCTGCTCTGGTGGACGCGCTGGATGCGCTGTTCGCGGGTGGCGAACACGCCCAGGCCCGCATGGCCGCGCGCGCACGGGGGGACGCATGAGCCTGCTCACCACGCTGTACCGCGGCAACGCGCTGCGCACACTCGATCATGCACTGGCGCAGAGCCTGCGCCGGTTGCGCCCGGACACGCCCGAGGCGGTGCTGCTCGGTGCTGCACTGGCGTCGCTGGCGGTCTCTGAAGGCCATGCCGGCCTGGACCCGGGCCAGCCGCAGCGGCTGATCGACGCCGAGATCGAGTGGCCCGCGCCCGAGGGTTGGCTGGCGCAGCTGCGCGCCTCGCCGTGGGTGGAGGTGCCCGGCGCAGACGACGCGGTCGCCGGCGATGCACCGCTGGTGCTGGAGAACGGGCTGCTCTATCTGCGTCGCTATCGCGAATACGAACGTCGGCTGGCGCAGGGCCTGCAACGCATCGCCACCCATTCGGTGGCCGAGGCCGATCCCGGCCGCCTGGCCACCCTGTTTGGCCAGCTGTTCCCGCAGGCGCGCGAGGGCATCGATCACCAGGCCCGCGCCGCCGCCGTCGCGCTGCGCCATCCGCTGGTGCTGGTGACGGGTGGTCCCGGTACGGGCAAGACCACCACCATCGCACGCCTGTTGGTGCTGCTGGCCGCCCAGGCAGTGCAGGCGGACCAGGCATTGCCACGGGTCGCGCTGGCCGCGCCGACCGGCCGTGCCGCCGAACGCATGGCCGAGAGCCTGCGCCTGGCCGTGCAGCGGCTGCGGCTGGTCGGCATCGCGCCGGCCCTGTGCGATGCGATGCCGAGCACCGGTACCACCCTGCATCGCCTGCTCGGGGTAATCCCGGATTCGCCGCGCTTCCGCCATCACGCCGACAACCCGCTACCGTATGACGTGGTGGTGGTGGACGAGGCCTCGATGATCGATCTGCCGTTGATGACCAAGCTGGTCGAGGCGGTCGCCGATGGCAGCCGTCTGGTGCTGCTCGGCGATCCGGATCAGCTGCCCTCGGTGGAAGCCGGCGATGTGCTCAGTGCGATCCTGCGTGCCAGTGGCGATGGCCTGGGCACCCAGGCCGACGACGCGCAGGCATTACGCGTGCTGCTCGCGCCCGACGCGCTGCAACCGGTGGCACCGCCACGCCGGTTCGCGGGCCGGCGCGTGCAGCTGCAGCGCGGCTACCGGCAGACCGACGCGCTCGATCTGGCGCCGCTGGCGCATGCCGTGCGCGAGGGCAACAGTGCCACCGCACTGGCGCTGCTACGCGTAGGCACGCTGGCCGGTGTGCACTTCCACGAGGACCAGAGCGACCCGCTGCAGCATCATCGCGAGCACCTGCTCGGGCATTGGCGGGGCCTCGGCGAAGCCGCCGATCCCGGTCAGGCGCTGGCCAATGCCGGCCGCATCCGCCTGCTCACCGCCGTGCGCGAAGGCCCACAGGGTGCACGCGGGCTCAACGCGCGCATCGAGGCACTGCTGGCCGGTGTGCCGCGGCCGGGCATGGCGCCGGGTTATTTCCACGGTCGGCTGCTGCTGATCACTGAAAACAGCTACCGGCACCGCCTGTTCAACGGCGACATCGGCATCTGCCTGATTGATCGGCACGGCAGCGTCACGGCGTGGTTTCCCGGCGAGACACCGGACCAGCCGCGCGGCTTCCACCCGGGTGCGTTGCCCGCACATGAGAGTGCGTTCGCGATGACCGTGCACAAGGCGCAGGGCTCGGAGTTCGATGAGGTCTGGCTGCAGCTGCCGCGACGCGACAACCGCGTGCTGTCGCGCGAGCTGATCTACACGGGTATGACCCGTGCGCGGCAGTCGCTGCACGTGCTCGGCAGTGCGGAAGTGCTGGAGGCCGCGTTGGCGCGGCATGCCAGCCGTTTGTCGGGCCTGGCGGCGCGCCTGCAGGGCGGCCAGGGGGACGCAGTAGCCGACGCCGTCGTGACGGCGCCGGCCCAGGGGCAGTTGTTCTAGCCCCGCGTCCGGTTTTACTCCGGGATCACCACGGTGCCATCGGGGAACACGATGGCGCCGTCACCGCTGACATCGAAGAAGCCCAGCTGGTGGGTGTTGGCCAGCACCTGCACCAGGCCGTGCGCGTTCTCGGCCACCTCGTCATCGAACGAGGCATAGACCACGTGCTGGCCGATGCTGTAGTCGGTCACTTCCGGGCGGTCGTCTTCCTCATCGGACAGCGGGCCGTCCATCGGCGGGTAGTGTTCGGCGAGCGCGGCGAAGAACGCCTGCAGCGCCGGCACCGACACCTTCGGGTCGTCGTAGTCGTGCGTCTCGTTCCATTCGGTCTGCGCGTCATACCACTGCAGGAAGGCCTCGGCCTCGCGCGGGGCGACGGCGGGGTCGAACACCATCAGGTCGTAACTCATCGGAAATCACCTTGATCCATGCGCAAATGCATGCGTCAGGATAGCCCTGATCGGTGTGGGCCGGCCGGTCTGCGGCCAGGCCGGTTCAGCGCGGCGCGGGCAGGCCGGGTGCCACTGCGGGGGTCTCGGCAGGGGTATCGACCACCGGCGCCTCGGGGAACAGGGCATAGCGCAGCCCGATCAGACCCATCAGCGCCTCATCGCGGGCCTTGCCGGCCTCCACGGTCTGCACGCGCTTGAGCGAGGCCTCCAGCCGGGCCTGCAGCCCGGTGGGGGCGGGCAGGGGACGCCGACGCGCCGCCTGGGCGCGGTAATGGTGGGCGATGTCGTCCAGGATCGCGTCGATCGCGGCCACGCTGGCCGGCGGCAAGCCATGCCGTGAGCGACGCAGCTGCAGAATGTTCAGGCCGATCCGCGCTTCGGTGAGCATGTCCACCGAGGCGATATCGCTGCCTTCCGGGGTGGCCGCCAGGCGCGGTGCGAGCAGGCCGAGCAGATCCAGCATGCGCGCGGCGAACTGCTGGCGGTCCTGCTGGCCACGGCCCTCGGCCGCATCGGCCAGCGTGTTCCAGCCCTGGCGCACCAGCCGGCGTGCGGTCCACTCGGCACCCACCGAGCGGAACAGCCGCGTCATCACCACCGCAAAGCCGATCCCGATGAACATCGCGACGGCAGAGTTGATGAAGCTCTGGATGTTGGCGCTGTAGGTGTTCTGCACGTTCAACAGCGCGACCAGATTCACCGTGAGCGGCAGGCCGATCAATGCGGTCTTGGGCCGATGCAGCAGCAGGCCCAGCGGCAGGAAGATCACCGCCAGCACCAGCACCAGGCTGCCGAAGTCGTGCACGGCGGGGAAGATCCCGAACAGGTACACCCCGGCCACCAGGCTGGCCACGATCGCCCAGAGCAGGAAGGACAGCATGCTTGGCGCCGGATCATCCTGCGCGGCGAAGAACGCGGCAGCCACCGCGGCCATCATCGCGCCATTGCCGCCGCCCTCCCAGCCGAGCCCGATCCACAGCACGCAGTACGTCATCAGGGCGACGCCGGCACTGGCGGCGGAGAACAGCGCCATGCCGTAGTCCACGTGGCGCACGTGATCCACGCGCTGGGTGCGCACGCGGTAGTGCGCGGCATCGCTGGGCGCGGTGCCGGCATCGATGGCGGCGTGCAGGGTGGTGCAGTCCTGCCAGAGGTCGACCAGTTCTTCCAGGCGCAGCAGCAGGGTGACCAGCAGCAGGTGATCCAGCTCGCCATCCACCGCCGGCTTGAGCGCGACGATGCGTGCGCGCAGCGTGGCGTACGCGCTGGCGCTGGAGCGGCCGGGCTGTTCCAGCCACTGCGCCAGATCGGCGATCAGCGTCTCCAGCCCGGGCGGCAGCGCACGGCCCCCCGCGCGCAGCGCCCCCAGCCGGTCGGCGATGGAGGAGAGCACCGGCAGCATCAGCAGCATGCGCTCGCGCAGTCGCTCCATCGAGACCGCCGCGCCGGCATGGCGCGGATCATCGCGACGCATGAATTCGATCAGCGCGTCGAACTGGACCAGATCGGCAGCCAGCCGGTTGCGCGGGCCATGCGCGTGGCCGCGCGTCAGGATCTGCCGGCACCAGTCGGCCGCATCGCCCATCCAGCTGCCGATCCGCGAGCGCAGCATCGGCCGCACCGAGGCCGGGAAGAACAGCGAGGCGAACAGCACCGCCACCACCGTGCCAAGGATGATCTCCTCGCTGCGCGCCACGACGGTGTCGAAGATGGTGTCCGGCGAGGTCACCGCCGGGAAGCCGATGAAGGCGGTGGTGTACCCGGCCAGCAGGAACGCGTAGCCGCGCGGGCCACGGTTGAGCAGGGCGATGAACAGACACCCGGACAGCCACAGCGCCATCGCCGCACTGAGCAGCAAGGGGGTCTCCACCAGGTGCGGCACCATCCACAGCGTGGCCGCGCCGGCGAGCAACGTGCCGAGGATGCGATAGGCCCCTTTGGCGCGGGTCGGGCCCAGCATCGGCTGGGTCACGATGTAGACCGTGGCCATCGCCCAGTACGGCCGCGAGAGATTGCCGGCCAAGCCGATGTACAGCGCCGCGATCGCCGCCAGGAAGGTCTTGACCGAGAACAACCAGGCCTGTCTGTCGAGCAGCAGCATGGCTTACCTCGGGGCTGCCGCAGTCGCTGCGGCCTGCGCGGCGCTGTCCTGCCAGCCACCGCCAAGCACCAGGAACAGCTGGATCTGGTCGCGCGAGACCTGCGCCTGCGCGTCGGCCAGGGTCGACTCGGCGCTGGCCAGGCTGCGGTCGGCATCCAGGCTGGTCAGGTAGGGCGTGCGCCCGCCCTGATAGAGGCGGCGGTTCTGGCTGGCGGCCAGATCGGCCTGCTGCTGGGCCTGCTGCAGGAACTGCAGGCGCTGCAGATCCTGGGCATAGCGGCTCAGCGCGGTCTGGGTTTCGCGCAGGGCCTGCAACACGCT
Source organism: Stenotrophomonas rhizophila (assembly GCF_003751305.1). Lineage (GTDB taxonomy): Bacteria > Pseudomonadota > Gammaproteobacteria > Xanthomonadales > Xanthomonadaceae > Stenotrophomonas > Stenotrophomonas rhizophila_B. Next base: position 18,911 of record NZ_RJKV01000003.1, on the reverse strand, counting down.
GTGATCAAACTCGGCCAGCGCGGCATCGGCGCCGGCTTCGGTGGCGTGGATGCGCGCATGCGTGCCGGAAGAGGGCAGCGTCCAGGAAATCAACGGGCCGATCGACCACTGCTGGGTCAACGGCGTGCCGAAGTCTTCCAGCAGGCCGGCCGCACCGACCGAAGCGCCGAGGCGGATGTCCGGGTAGAGCTCGGCGGTGGCGACGCCGATCCGCGCGGTGGCGGCAGCCAGCTTGCGCTCGGCTTGGCGGATGTCCGGTCGGCGCTGCAGCAGTACGCGGCCATCACCGATCGGCAGCGCCTGGGCCAGGGTCGGGGCCTGGCTGCAGTCGCTCACGCCCTCGGGCAGCTGGCCCGGGGTGCGGCCGAGCAGAGCGGCCAGCTGGTATTCGGAGGCCTGGCGGTGCGCGCGCAGCGGCGGCAGCGCGGCCTGCAGCATCGCCACCTGGGCATTGGCGCGGGCCAGCTCCGGCGGGGTGCCGCGGCCGGCCGTGATCAAGCGCTGGGTGACCTCGCGGCTGCGCTGCTGCAGCTGCAGCGAGTGCTCGGCCACATGCAGTTCGTGGTTGGCGTGGCAGATGTCGACGTAGCTGCCGGCCACCTGCGCCACCAGCGACACGCGCGCCAGATCGAGTGCTGCGGCCACGCTCTGCTCGTCGGCATGCGCGGCCTCGGAGGCGCGCTTGAGCTTGCCGAACAGATCGAACTGGTAGGACACCGCGAATTTGCCGTCGGCCAGGTTGATCGGCGGCAGTTCGTGCTCCAGCAGGAACGATTCGGCGGACAGCTGCGCGCGGCTCACGCCGGCCTCGGCCTCGTATTCGAAGCCACCGGCATCCAGCGCCTGCTCGTACACGGCGGCGGCGCGGCGCAGGTTGGCATCGGCCACCTTCAGCTCTACGTTGTCGCGCAGCGCCTGCTGCACCAGCGCGTTGAGGGTGTCGTCCTGGTACAGCTCCCACCAGCGTGCAGGCAGCGCGGCGCCCGCGGCGACCTGCGCGTTGCCGGTGTCGAGGAAGGCGGCGTTCGCCTCCGGCCGCTGGAAGGCGGACCCGGCCGGCACCGCGTAGTCCGGGCCGACCGTGCGGCATGCGGCCAGCGTGGTCAGGGCCAACCCCAGGGCGATGCGGTGCAGCGCCGGGCGGTTCACAGCGCCGTCCGTGCCGGTTGCGCCGGCGTGGCCGGGGCGGTGTCCGGCTGGATGGTGACCGTGGCGGTACGCCCAGCGATCAGGTTGACGCCGGCCGGCACGCGGTCGATATGGATGCGCACCGGAATGCGCTGCGCCAGCCGCACCCAGTCGAAGGCCGGGGTCACGTTCGGCAGCAGGCTGCTGCCCTCACTGCGATACCGGTCTTCGATGCCGGCGGCAATGCTCTGCACGTGGCCCTGCAGCGGCTGCGCTTCACCCATCAGACGGATGTCGACCTTCTGGCCGGCATGCACGCCCTGCAGGCGGGTCTCTTCGAAGTAGCCGTCCACGCGGAACGAGCCGGTATCGAGCACCGCCATCACCGGCCGCCCGGCGGTCACGTAGTCGCCGGCGCGTACGGTGCGGTCGTTGACGTGGCCATCGCTGGGGCTGCGCACTTCAGTGCGGGCCAGATTGAGCCTGGCCAGATCCACGGCCGCCTGCGCGGTGGCCATCGAGGCCTGCGCGGCGAGCAGCTTGGCCCGGCGCACTTCGGCGTCCTCGGCGGCGACCAGATCCTGCAGGCTGCGGTCGCGCGCGATCTCGCGGCGCAGCTGGTCCAGCGTGGCGCGGCGCTCGCCCAAGGCGGCCTGGGCCTGTTCCAGCGCGATCTCATAGCGCGCGCGGTCGACCACGAACAGCACCTCACCGCGCTTGACCGGCTGGTTGTCGGCCACCTTTACTGCCTCCACCAGCCCGGACACGTCCGGCGCGACCTGGACCACGTCGGCGCTGACGTGCGCATCGCGCGTCCATGGCTCATCCATGTAATAGGCCCACAGGTGGCGCAGCACCAGCACAGCGACCACTACGGCCACGGCGGTCAACACCACCGGGAATGTCTGCTTGAGGATCTTGTTCACGATTGCATCCAACGCATCAGGGAAAACAACCCGCCGAGCACGATCACGTACACGGCCAGGTTGAACAGGGCGGGGTGCCAGATGTGGCGATAGGCGCCGGTGCGCTGCAGGGCCACGCGCAACCCGCTCTTGAGCAGGTAGGCAAGCAGCATCAGCCCGAGCAGGGTCGGGACGAACACACCATAGAGACTGAATTCACCGTACATCGAGGCAAAGGATTCACTGGAGAAAGGTAGGTAGGCGACGACCGTTGGTCGTCGTACGTCATGCCGTCGCAGCACGACACCGGGCGGTACAACGGGGGAACGGCTTACGTCACGCGGTCGGCCGCATCGGCCAGCAGCTGCCACAGCTTCAGCACGGTGCGCAGTTCGTCAGTGCTGAGTTCGCCGAACACGTCCTGGCGCAGCCCGATCAACTGGGTTTCCAGCTGGCTGACCAGGGCCTCGCCCTTGTCGGTCAGCCACAGCAGGTTGGCGCGGCGGTCGCTGGCATCGCATTCGCGGCGGACCAGGTCGCTGGCGGCCAGCTTGTCCAGCAGGCGTACCAGCGAAGGGCCTTCCATGCCCAGCTGGTGGGCCAGCGCCACCTGGCGGATCCCGCCGCCGGCGCGCCCGATCATCAGCAACGGCATGGTGCAGGCGGCGGAGATGCCGTAGCTGCCCAGGGCCTGGTCGGCCAGGCGCTGCCACTGCCGCCCTGCGTAGAGCAGGCCGGAACTGAGCTGCATCTGCAGCTGGGTACGTTCGTCGAGGGATCGGTTCATCAGAATAGATAGGATACTACTAATTCGCCTCCTATCAATACCCGTGGCACAACCGCGGCCCAATGAATGCCTTCGCGGGCTCGGCCGGGCGCCCCAGCGCAGGACGCCCGAGGGGTCTGTCGGGTACGATGCTCGCCCCCCTTCGGGTGCTGTATGTAATGAGCAAGCAAGACAACGACGCCAACCCCGTCACCCAGGCCGAGGCCGAATCGGCGGTGCGCACCCTGCTGCGCTGGGCCGGTGAAGATCCGACCCGTGAAGGCCTGCTGGATACCCCGCGCCGCGTTGCCGAAGCCTATGGCGACTGGTTCAGCGGCTACCGCGACGACCCGCGCGCCTACATGGAGCGGACCTTCGAGGAAGTGGCCGGCTACGACGAACTGATCGTGCTGCGCGACATCGAGTACGAAAGCCACTGCGAACACCACATGGCGCCGATCATCGGCCGCGTGCACGTCGGCTATCTGCCGGCCGGCAAGGTGGTGGGCATCAGCAAGCTGGCCCGCGTGGTCGAGGCGTACGCACGCCGCTTCCAGGTCCAGGAAAAGATGACCGCGCAGATCGCCCAGTGCATCCAGGACGTGCTGCAGCCGGTCGGCGTGGGCGTGGTGGTGGAAGGTGCGCATGAGTGCATGACCACCCGCGGCATCCACAAGCGGGGCGTCAGCATGGTCACCTCCAAGATGCTGGGCAGCTTCCGCGAGGACGCGCGCACCCGCGCCGAGTTCCTGCGTTTCATCGAAGTGGGCGGCAAGCGCTGATTCCCCGCGCTGTCGCGCGCGGCCGGCAGGCGCTGGGCTTCGGCCCGGCCCTGCGGGTGCGTGCGCGTCCCGTTTCCCTCCCGGCCGCCGCGACCCGCGCGGCCCGTCTTCCTGTCCCCGGTCTCGAATGAAACATCGCGAGCGCATTACCCGTTACCGCCACCTGCGCGAACAATCGCAGTGGAAGCTGCTGGCGGCCGATCACGCGCCGGAGATCATCGGCCTGCTGCAGAGCCTGCTGATGCAGGACGAGCGCACCCTGTCCACCGCGGTGCTGCACGAACGCCTGCAGCGCGCGCTGGATGATCTCAAGGCCGATGAGCTGTCGCGCGATCTGCCGCGCACCGCACAGGCCTACATTGCGCATTGGCTGGCCCAGGGCTGGCTGGAACGTCGCTTGCCCGAAGGCGCCGACCAGGAACAGTACGAACTGTCCACCCAGGCCGCGCAGGCGATCCGCTTCGCCGACAGCCTGGAGCAGGCGCGCGCTGCCGCCACCGAGAGCCGCCTGGCGCTGGTGATCGAGCAGCTCTCGCAGCTGGCCGCGCTGACCGAATCCAATCCGGATGCGCGCCTGTCCGCGCTGCGCGACGAGCGCGACCGCATCGATGCCGAGATCGCCCGCGTCAGCGGCGGCAAGGTGTCCTCACTGGACGGCAAGCGCGCGCTGGAACGGACCCGCCAGATCATCGGCCTGGCCGACGAGCTGACCGAAGATTTCCGCCGCGTGCGCGATGACTTCGAACGCCTCAACCGTGAGTTCCGCGAACGCATCATCGATGACGAAGGCGAGCGCGGTGACGTGCTGTCCAAGCTGTTCGAGGGCGTGGACGTGATCGGCGACAGCGACGCCGGTCGCAGCTTCGAGGCGTTCTGGCGCCTGCTCAATGATGCCGAACAGAGCGCCCAGCTCGATGCCGCGCTGGAAACCGTGCTCGCGCGTGGTTTCGCCCGCAAGCTGGATCGCAACGAGCGCACCTTCCTGCGTGGCTTCACCACCACCATGCTTGAGCGCGGTGGCCAGGTCCACGACGTGCTGCAGCACTTTGCCCGCAGCCTGCGCGGCTTCGTGCAGAGCCGTGGCTACCTGGAACAGCGCCGCCTCAACCAGCTGCTCAAGCAGGCCCAGGGCGAGGCGCTGGGCCTGCGCGACCACATCCCGGCGCAGCGCGGCATCGGCCGCGACCTGCAGCTCACCACCAGCCGGCTGCGCTCGCTCTCGCAATGGAAGCTGCACGATCCGCGCCAGGCGCAGGTGGATGGCAGCGTGCAGCGCAACGACACCGCCGCGATCTCGCTGGAAAGTGTCGGCGACCTGGTGGCCGCCTCTGAAATCGACTTCCGCAACCTGCGCCGCGATCTGCACGACCTGCTCGGCGAGCAGCCGCGGCTGTCGATCGCGCAGGTGCTTGAACACCGCGAGGCCCCACAGGGGCTGGGCAGCATCATCGGTTACCTCTCTCTCGGCACCCGCCACGGCGAGGTCGCCACCGATCAACAGGAGATCGCGCAATGGCGCGGCGGCGATGGCCAATGGCGTCGCGCCCGCATTCCGCTGATCTGGTTCACCCAGGAGAAACGCCATGAGCTGGCATGAACAATCCACCGACACCCCGATCGACGGCGGCGCAGACGAGCACGACGACGAACCGGTCGTGGTGACGCCCGTCCTGCGGCGTAACAATGACGTCTTCTACATGGGCGACACCGGCCGGCTGCCGCTCGATGGCCGCCGCGCGCTGTGCCAGCTGCTGATCGGCCCGAGCATCGACCAGCTGCGCCACGCCAAGCTGTGGCCGGCGCTGATCCGCAGCGAAGCGGCGATCCGCTCGGCGCTCTCGGACCTGTTCCTGGAACTGGTGCTGGACCGCGAGAGTGGCGTGGCCTTCACCCGCCAGGCCGATACCGAAGATATCGATGCACCGGTGCTGCTGCGTACCTCGCCGCTGACCTTCATCGACTCGGTGCTGCTGCTGCACCTGCGCCAGCAGTTGGCCGAAGCCGATGCGCGCGGCGTGCGCGCAGTGGTCGAGGATGCCGAACTGGCCGAAGCACTGGCCGTGTACGAGCGCCACCTGTCCACCGACCGCGCCGGCTTCAACCGCCGCGTCGCCAGTGCCGTGCAGAAGATGAAGGACAACCACATCCTCACCCGCCTCGGCGGTGACGATGCGCGTCATGAAGTCTCGCCGGCACTGAAACTGATGTTCTCCGCCGAAGATGTCGCCGCCCTGGCCCAGGTGTACCGCCGCCTGCGCGAAGCGCCGGCCGACCTCGACGCCTGAGCGCGCGCCCGCGCGCCGCTGCCCTGCCTGGATTGCTAGCCCTGCCATGACCGTCCACATTCCCGCACCCGCCCTGTTCCCCGGCGACCAGCCCGACCCGCGGGCGCAGCAGTTCCGCATGCGCCGCCTGCAGGTCCACAACTGGGGCACCTTCTCCGGCCTGACCGAAGTGCCGATCGCCGAACGCGGCTTCCTGTTCGTCGGCCGCTCCGGCTCGGGCAAGTCGACCCTGCTCGATGCGATGTCCGCGCTGCTGGTACCGCCGGCTCTGGTCGACTTCAATGCCGCCGCGCGCGAAGCCGAACGCAGTGGCCGCGACCGCAACCTGGTGTCCTACGTGCGTGGCGCCTGGGCCGACCAGCAGGACAGCGGCACTGGCGAGATCGCCACCCAGTACCTGCGCAAGGGCGCCACCTGGACCGCGCTGGTGCTGGAATACCGCAGCAATGACGGCCGCATCGTCAGCCTGGTGCGCCTGTTCTGGATCGCCGGCAACGGCGCGGCGGCGGCCGATGTGCGCAAGCACTACATGGTGGCCGAACGCAGCTTCGACATCGCGCGTGACCTCGGTGGTTTCGACCTGGACCTGCGCAAGCTCAAGCAGCGCCTGGGCGATGTGCATCACTTCGACAGCTTCGCCAGCTACGCCGAACGGTTCCGCCACGTGCTCGGGATCGAGAACGAGATGGCGCTGCGCCTGCTGCACAAGACGCAGTCGGCGAAGAACCTCGGCGATCTGAACGTGTTCCTGCGCGACTTCATGCTCGATGCGCCGCGCACCTTCGACGCCGCCGAGCGGCTGGTCGATGATTTCGCCGAACTCGATGGCGCCCACCAGGCCGTGGTCACCGCGCGCCGCCAGGTCGAAACCCTGCTGCCCGCACGCGGCCACTACGCCGATCTGCAGGCACTGCGCCGCCAGCGCGAAGACCTGGACGAGATGAAGCTGGGCATCGACGGCGTGCGCGAGCAGCGTCGCCTGGCCCTGCTTGAGGCACGCCTGCTGGAACTGGATACCCGCGACCGCGGTCTGTCCGGGGAAGAAGGCCAGCGCCGCAGCGCGCTGGACAACCATGAAAGCCACCTCGCCGAACTGGAGGCGCAGCGTCGCCAGCAGGGCGGCGAGCGCATCGAAGAGCTGGAGCGCGAGCAGGGCCGTGTCGCCCAGGAACGCGACCGCCGCCTGGCCAAGCGCAGCCAGGCCAACCATGCCAGCCGCGAACTGGGGGAAACCCTGGCCGAGACCGCACACGGGTTTGCCGAGCAGCTCGCCCGCGCCCAGGCCCGCCTGGACGACGGCCAGCGCGCCGCAGCCGAGCTGGATGAAGCCATCGCCGAGCGCATGGGCGGCAAACGCGACGACGAACGCCGCTTCGCCGAGGTGCGTTCGGAACTGGAGGCGCTCAAGCGCACCCCGTCCAGCATCCCCGCACCCATGCAGCAGCTGCGCGCACGCCTGAGCAGCGATACCGGCATTCCCGAGGCGGCGCTGCCGTTCGTGGGCGAACTGCTGCAGGTCCGCGACGAAGACGCCGCATGGCAGGGCGCCATCGAGCGCGTCCTACACGGCTTCGCGCAGTCGCTGCTGGTCGATGAGCGCCACCACGCCCAGGTCTCGGAGTGGATCAATCAGACCCACCTCGGTACCCGCCTGGTCTACTACCGCGTACGCCGCAACGACGATGCACTGCATGGCCGCGAGCCGGGCGCACGTTCGCTGCTGCACAAGCTGGTGCTGCGCGAGCACGGCTATGCCGGCTGGCTGCGCCGCGAGCTGGGCAAGCGCTTCGACTACGAATGCGTGGATGCACGCCACCTGCGCGATACCGACCGCGGCATCACCAAGGAAGGCCAGGTCAAGCACCCGGGCGAACGCTTCGAGAAGGACGATCGCCACAACATCAGCGACCGCCGCCGCTGGCTGCTCGGCTTCAACAACCGCGACAAACTGGACCTGTACGAGCGCGAAGCGATCGAACTGGCCCAGCGCATCGCCGCCTGCGACAGCGATGTGGCCGGCCTGCGCGCGCAGCGCGAACAGGACGGCAAGGCCCGACTGGCCTGCCATCAACTGTGCACGCTGGGCTGGGACGAGATCGATGTGGCCGCACCGCTGCAGCGCCTGGACGACATCGCCCAGGCCCTGCACGACCTGCGCGAAGGCAATGCCGACCTGCGCAAGCTGGGCGAACAGATCGAGAAGACCCGGGCCGATGTGGCCCAGGCCAAGCGCACCTATGAAGACGTGCGCGTGGAGCGCGGCCAGCTCGGTCGTGAACACGAACGCCTCGAGCGTCTGCACGAGCAGTGCGCGCCGCTGGCCAAGCGCGTGGTTACCCCCCTCCAGCAGCAGGGCCTGGACGAACGCGTCAAGGCGCTCGGCGTGCTCAGCCTGGAGAACCTGGAAGCCCACTTCCGGCAGATCAGCAACACCCTCAACGAACAGCTCGGCGGTTCCCAGGCCGAACACAACCGGCTGGAGAACCTGCTGCTCGGCTGCTTCCGCCGCTACTGCCAGGCTTGGCCGGAAGACAGCGGCGACTTCACCGTCAGCCTGTCCAGTGCCGAAGATTTCCTGGCCCGCCTGCAACGGCTGGAGAACGATGGCCTGCCGCAGCACGAGGCACGCTTCTTCGATCTGCTGCAGAGCCAGAGCAAGAACAACCTGCTGGCCCTGCAGCGGCACACGGCCGAGGCGCGCAAGTCGATCGCCCAGCGCCTGGACGAGGTCAATGCCTCGCTGGAGCAGGTGCCGTTCAACCGCGGCACCCTGCTGACCATCGAACTCACCGACCGCCGCCTGCCCGAAGTGCTGGATTTCCACCAGCGCCTGCGCGATGTGCTGTCCCAACAGCAGACCGACCAGCGCGAGCTGGCCGAAGCACAGTTCGCGGTGCTGCGTGAGCTGGTCGCCAAGCTCGGCTCGCAGGAAGGCGAGGACAAGCGCTGGCGCGAGCTGGTGCTGGACGTGCGTCTGCACGTGGAATTCGTCGGCGTCGAACTCGACGCCGCCACCCGTCAGCAGGTCGAGATCTACCGCAGCGGTGCGGGCAAGTCCGGCGGCCAGCGCCAGAAGCTGGCCACCACCTGCCTGGCCGCCGCGCTGCGCTACCAGCTCGGTGGCGCCGACGGCCAGCTGCCCAGCTACGCGGCGGTGGTGCTCGACGAAGCCTTCGACAAGGCCGACAACGAGTTCACCGCGCTGGCGATGAACATCTTCGACAACTTCGGGTTCCAGATGGTCGTGGCCACCCCGCTGAAGTCGGTGATGACGCTGGAGCCGTTCATCGGCGGTGCCTGCTTCGTGGAGATCAGCGGTCGCCACGACTCCGGCGTACTGCTGATCGAGTACGACGACGAAGGCAAGCGCCTGAAGCTGCCCGAGCGTGCCCGCGCCGGCGAGACGACGGCGGCACCGGCACCGGCCGTGATCGCCGCGCCTGACGTGGTCGATGCCCCCGAGGTGATGGCCAACGAGGTGCTGGCGGCCTCGGTCGACGAGGAAGCCCACGTCGAGGCCGAGGTCGTGGAGGCACCGGCAGCCGTGCCGGCATCCCGCTCGAAGAAGGCCGCGCTTAAGGCACCGGCAAAGAAAGCGGCAAAGAAGACGGCCACCAAGGCCGTAGCCAAGGCAACTGCAAAGAAGCCGGCCAAGCCCAAGCGCTGAGCAACCAACGGGTCAGCCCCAGGGCTGACCCGTCCTGTTAACCGGCGAAGGTATCCCAGCCCATCCGGGCGATCAGTACCACCACCAGGCCGACGAACAGCTTGCGGATGAAGGGCGTGCCGCCGCGCAGCGCCATCCGCGTACCGACCACCGAGCCGATGATGTTGGCCGCGGCCATCGGCAGCGCGAACAGCCACAGGATGTTGCCGGTCGGCACGAAGAACGAGATCGCCGCCACGTTGGTCGCCAGGTTCACCACCTTGGAGGCGGCCGACGCACGCAGGAAGTCCAGCCCGAAGAAACGCACGAACAGGAAGATCAGGAAGCTGCCGGTGCCGGGCCCAAAGAAGCCGTCGTAGAACCCGATCACGGCACCGATGGCCAATGCGGTCACCAGCTCCTTGCGGCCGATCTCGCGCGGACGGTGCAGGGCACCGAAGTCCTTCTTCCACAGCGTGTAGCCGAGCATCGCCACCAGCAGCACCAGCACCAGCGGGCGTACCGCGTCCTTGGGCAGCAGGCTGACCGCCGTGGCCCCGGCAAACGAGAACACAAACGCCGTGCCCGCCGCAAACAATACCGGCCGCCACGGAAAGCGCACATTGCGCGCATAGCGGAACGCGGCGGCCGCCGTGCCGAACATCGAGCTGAATTTGTTGGTGCCGAACAGCATCGCCGGCGTGTGCTGCGGCAGGACGGTGAACAACCCGGGCAGCTGCACCAGCCCGCCGCCGCCGACGGCGGCATCGACCAGGCCGGCGATGAAGGCGATCGCCACCAACCAGAACAGCTCAGGGGGAACCATCTCAAGCACGGCGGGGCATCGCAACGCAGGGCGCGCAAGCATACGCCCGGTCATCGCGCGACAATACCCCCATGACCACCGTCTCTTCCGATCCCTGTCCCTGCGGCCGCCCGCTGGCCTACGCCGCCTGCTGCGGCCTTTACCATGCCGGCACCCCCGCGCCGGATGCCGAAGCGCTGATGCGCTCGCGCTACAGCGCCTACGTGCGGCACCTGGCCGACTACCTGCTGGCCAGCTGGCACCCGTCCACGCGCCCGGCCGAGCTCTCGCTGGCCGAAGCACCCGGCCAGCGCACCCAGTGGCTGGGGCTGACGATCCACGCCCACACCCGCTCAGATCCCGACCACGCCCAGGTGCGCTTCACCGCGCGCTACAAGGTCGGCGGCGGCAGTGCGGTGAAAATGCTGGAGCACAGCCGCTTCGTCCGCGAAGACGGCCGCTGGTTCTATCTCGACGCGTTGCCCTGAGCCAGTGCGGTCGCGCGCACCGGCACGGTGCCCTGCTGGCCAAGCGCACACACACAGTTGCGGCCGGCGTCCTTGGCTGCATACAGCGCTTGGTCGGCGGCCTTGATCACCGCCTGCGGGCTGTCGGCCACCCGGCTGTCGGCGACGCCGATGCTCACCGTCACCTGCACCACCGCGCCGTTGCCACCACGCCCACGTTGCAGCTGCCCCACCGCATCGTCGCGGCTGCGTGCGGCGCGGTCGCGCAGATGCATACGCACCCCCTCGATCCTCGCGCGGACCTCTTCCACGGCCGCCACGCAGGCCGGGGCTGGGCGATCCAGGAACACCAGCGCGAATTCCTCACCGCCATAGCGGAACGCGCGGCCACCCCCACCTACCTCGGCCAGTCGCGCGGCCACCAGCTTGAGCACGTCATCGCCGGCATCGTGGCCGTGGGTATCGTTGAACCGCTTGAAATGATCCACGTCCACCATCGCGATGGTGTAGGTGGCGCCCACGCGCTGCAGATATTCATTGAACGCGCGACGCCCGGGCAGGCCGGTGAGCTCATCGCGGAAGGCCATGTGGAATGCCTCCTGCAGCATCGCCGAGACGATCAGCAGCAGCGCCATGCAGCTCACCGCCGGCAGCAGCGCCGGCGACACGAACACCCGCGGCAGCAGCCACCACAGGCAGAGCAGGGCGATCAGCAGGGCGGTGTGCAGCGGGCGGGGGCGTCGCCAGGCCTGGACAGCCAAGGCCACCGTCGTAATGAGAAACAGCAGCGCCGGGAGTTGGGCCAGCGCATTCCAGTCGCTGGGCAGCCAGGCCAGGTGGCGATCGGACAGCAGCGCCTGCATGCCGTCGGGAACCTGCGTGGCCAACAGCAGGAAGATGCCGAGGGCCGTCCCGCTCACCACGCCGCGCAACAACAGGTCCTGGCGCAGCCGTCCGCGTTCGGGCCACAGTCCATGCAGCAGGAACAGCAGTGGCAGCCACCACGACACCGCATGGAAGATCAGCGGGGTCTGTGCCGAAATCATGCCCTCACGCAGGAACGTGCCGACCACCCCATGCAACAGCGCGAAGGCCAGCGCGATCGCCAGCATCAGGCACAGCGCCCGCACGCGGTTGTAGATCAGCGCCAGGCCGACACCCAGGCAGGCCAGCACCATCGGCAGCAGGCGATGCACCGAGCTGCCCGCTTCGGCAGCGGGGGTCGCCGCCCACAATCCCAGTGCGACCAGTACTGCAGGCAGCACGAACAGATAGTGACTGGGCTGGCGTAGCAGATGCATCCGCAAGAGGGGGTCCACGTGGTGGCCGGCGCGCCGTGGCTGCAGCGTGCAAACCGGACTACACAGGCGATGGGTCTTCCCCGGTAGCGGCCTGCGCGTATTCAACTTGAGCAATGTCACCGAATCGATGCGTTGCCATGACGTCGCGCTCACCCCGGCTGGTCGATCCTGACCCGGATGAATACCGCCGTTGCTGCCGCACAACCGCTCCCTGTCGCCCCGCCGTCGCCGCTGGCCGTCCGCTACGCCACCGTGCGTGCGCGGACGCTCGCATTGGCCGCGCCGCTCAGCGCGGAAGACGCCATGGTCCAGAGCATGCCCGACGCCAGCCCGGCGAAATGGCACCTGGCCCATACCACATGGTTCTTCGAGCGCTTCGTGCTCGCGACCCGACCGGGCTATGCCCCGATCGATGCGGACTGGCATTACCTGTTCAACAGCTACTACCAGAGCATCGGTCCGGCCCATGCACGCCCGCAGCGCGGCCTGCTCTCGCGGCCGACGCTGGACGAGGTGCTGCACTTCCGCGCGGAGATCGATCAGCGTGTGCTCGCCGCGCTGCACGCCGGCAGTCTGAGCGAGCAGGCCCAGCATCAGCTGCTGCTCGGCCTCCATCATGAGCAGCAGCACCAGGAACTGTTGTTGACCGACATCAAGCACGCGTTCTGGTCCAACCCGCTGCAGCCGGCCTACCGCGATGACCTCGCTGCGCCCCCGGCGCGTACGCTGCCGCTGCAGTGGCTCACCCATCCCGAACAGATCGTGGAGATCGGCGCACCGGTGTGGCCGACCCAGTCGACGTTTGCGTATGACAACGAATCGCCGGTGCACCGCGCGCTGGTCCCGGCGCATGCGCTGGCCAACCGCCCGGTCAACAACGAGGAGTACCGGCAGTTCGTGCAGGCCGGCGGCTATCGCGAGCCGCGCTGGTGGATGAGCGAAGGCTGGACGCTGTGTCAGGAACAGCAGTGGCAGCACCCGCTGTACTGGGATGACGCGCTGGAGCGCGAATTCACTCTGGGCGGCTGGCGTGCGCTCGATCCGCATGCACCGGTCTGCCACCTGAGCTATTTCGAAGCCGACGCCTACGCGCGTTGGTGCGACGCGCGCCTGCCCACGGAGTTCGAATGGGAAGCGGCGACGGCGGGCCGCGCCCTGCGTGGCCGCTTTGCCGATGCCGATCAGTTGCACCCGGGCGGCGCGGAGGAAGAGGGGGACATCGTCCAGTTGTTCGGCGATGTCTGGGAATGGACCAGCAGCGCCTACGGGCCCTATCCCGGCTTCCGTACCTTCCCGGGCAACCTGGGCGAGTACAACGGCAAGTTCATGTGTGGGCAGTGGGTGTTGCGCGGCGGAAGTTGTGCGACCCCGGCAGATCATCTGCGCGCCAGCTACCGCAACTTCTTCGCGCCGTCGGCCCGGTGGCAGTTCGCCGGCCTGCGCCTGGCCCGGGACGTCGCATGAGCTCGGTCCGTGATGCGCTGGATGCACTGACCGATCTGCAGCCCGATCGTGACCGGATCACCGCCGACATCCTGCGCGGGCTCTCGTCCACGCCGCGGCAGCTGCCGTCCAAGTATTTCTACGATGCCCACGGCTCGGCCCTGTTCGAGCAGATCACCCGGCAGCCGGAGTACTACCCGACCCGCACCGAACTGCAGCTGCTGCAGGACTGCGCGCATGACATCGCCAAGGTGGTCGGCCCGCGCCTGCACGTGGTGGAACTGGGCAGCGGCAGCGGCCGCAAGACCGAGTTGCTGCTGCACGCGCTGCGTGACCCGGTCGCCTACACCCCGATCGAAATCTCGCGCGCCGCTCTGCTGGACAGCATCACCCGTCTCGCAGCGTCCCTGCCGGACATCGAAATGCTGCCGGTCTGCGCCGACTTCACCCAGCCGGTGCAGCTGCCGACCCCGCAGCGCGAACCCGCGCGCCACCTGGTGTTCTTCCCCGGCTCTACGCTCGGCAACTTCGCCCATGATGACGCCATCGCACTGCTGAAGGCGATGCGCCAGACCATGGGTCCGGATGGCATGGCCCTGATCGGCATCGACCTGCACAAGGACGCGGCGTTGATCGAAGCGGCGTACAACGATGCCGCCGGGGTCACCGCCGAGTTCACCCTCAATCTGCTGCGTCGGCTCAACCGCGACATCGGCAGCGATTTCGATCTGGACGGCTTCCGCCATCGTGCCCGCTACAGCGTGCCGCGGCTGCGCATCGAAACCGAGCTGGTCAGCCAACGCGACCAGCGCGTGCAGGTGGATGGGCAGAGTTTTGATTTCGCCGAAGGCGAAGCGATGACCGTCGAGTACAGCCATAAATACACCGATGCGGTGTTCGCCCGCATGGCCGCCGATGCCGGCCTGCAGGTGACCGCCCATTGGAACGCGACGGATCCCGCCTTCGGCCTGCGCCTGCTGCAACCGGTCTGACCTGCGCGGCATTGCCGCTATGATGCAGGTCCACTGGCTGCAAGGATTCCCGCCAATGCGATGGTCGCCCCTGTTGTTGGCCGGGCTGTGTCTCGGCGTACCGTCGATCACGGTCGCCGCGCCGGACGCCTTCTCCACGTGCCTGGTCACCCTCAAGGCCCAGGCCGGCAAGCAGGGCATCACGGCCGAGCGATTCGATGTGCTCACCGCCGGGCTGACCCCCGATCCCAGCGTCTTGCCGCTGCTGGACGCGCAGCCGGAGTTCACCACACCGTTGTGGGATTACCTGGCCGCATTGGTGGATACCCAGCGCGTGGCGGATGGGCGTGCCCGCCTGGCCGAGCACCGGGATCTGTTGGCCCGGGTATCGACCGAGTACGGCGTCGATCCGGCCACGATCGTCGCGGTCTGGGGCGTGGAGAGCGATTACGGGCGCGTGTTCGGCAAGCGCCCGCTGCTGCAGTCGCTGGCCACGCTGTCCTGCCAGGGCCGCCGACAGCCGTTCTTCCGCGGCGAACTGCTGGCCCTGCTCAAGCTGATCGATGCCGGTGACCTGCGTGCCGAAGGCCTGACCGGCTCGTGGGCCGGCGCCTTCGGCCACACCCAGTTCATGCCCTCCACCTATGCGCGTATCGCGGTGGATGGCGACGGTGACGGTCGCCGCGATCT
The DNA here is from genome assembly GCF_003751305.1 of Stenotrophomonas rhizophila. Taxonomy (GTDB): domain Bacteria; phylum Pseudomonadota; class Gammaproteobacteria; order Xanthomonadales; family Xanthomonadaceae; genus Stenotrophomonas; species Stenotrophomonas rhizophila_B. Next base: position 3,722 of record NZ_RJKV01000003.1, on the reverse strand, counting down.
GGTCGCCTCGATTCCCGATGCACTGGCCTCCACCGCCAACTACCTCAAGAAGGCAGGCTGGCGGACCGGGCAGCCGTGGGGCATCGAGGTGAAGATTCCGGCCGGCTTCAACGTCGCCCAAGCCGGCCGCACCCAGCGCAAGCCACTGGCCGACTGGCGCGCGCTGGGCATCGTCCCGTTCGCCGGCGGTGCCCTGGCGCCTGCCGGGCTCCCGGCCGATAGCAATGCGGCACTGCTGCTCCCGACCGGTGCCAAGGGCCCGGCCTGGCTGGTATTCCGCAATTACGATGCGATCTACGCCTACAACGCCGCCGAGAGCTACGCCCTGGCGATCGCCACCCTGGCCGATCGCCTGCGGGGTGGTCCGGGTATCGCCGCCGCCTGGCCAACCGATGATCCCGGCATCGGCCGTACCGAACGCCGTGAGCTGCAGACCTTGCTGCTGGCCCGCGGCCACGATATCGGTACGGCGGACGGCATGATCGGTACCGCCACCCGCCGCGCCATCCAGGCCGAGCAGCAGCGGCTGGGCTGGACCCCCGCCGATGGCCGCGCCGGCCAGCGCATCCTCACCGCCCTGCGCGGTGCTCCTCCTTCTTCAACGCCGACCATGCCTGCATCCACCGTGTTCACCCTGCCGCCCAATCACGCCCAGTACGTCCAATCCGCGGCGGCGCCGCGCGCGGCCCTGCCCAAGGTACCCGGGCTCAGTCTGGCCGACATCCAGGGCTTCCCCGCGTGGACGGTCGAGACCCCGTTCGCCACCGCTGCGATCAGCGTGTTCGGTGGCCAGCTGCTGTCCTATGTGCCCAAGGGCGGGCAGGACGTGATGTGGCTCTCGCCGAGCGCCCAGCCGCTGCCGACCCCGATCCGTGGCGGCAGCCCCGTGTGCTGGCCGTACTTCGGCCGCCAGGGGCAGGGCAATGACGTGCCTTCACATGGCTTCGTCCGCAACGTGCCATGGACCCTGCAGCAGGCCCGTCGCGAGGCCGATGGCACCATGGTGCTGACCCTGGCCCCGCCGGTGCTGGAGAACCTGGATCTGCGCCTGCGCATGGAACTGCGGATCGGCCGCACCCTGGAACAGCGCCTGATCACCGAAAACACCGGCCGCGAACCGGTCGCCTTCACCCAGGCCCTGCACAACTACTTCCATGTCAGCGATGCGATGCAGGTCAGCGTGGAGGGGCTGGATGGCCTGTCCTACCTGGACAAGTTCGAGAATTACGCGATCCCGCGCCAGCAGCAGGGCGACTGGAACCTGCGCGACCCGCGCGATCCCGGCCGCAGCGACCGCATCTATACGCAGGCCGGCGGCCGCTACGTGCTCAAGGACCCGGGCCTGAAGCGCCGCATCGAGATCACCACCACCGGCAGCCGCTCGCTGGTCGCGTGGAACCCCGGCGAGGCGGGCGCCAGCAAGATGGCCGATGTCGGGGCCGGCTGGCGCAACTATGTGTGCCTGGAAGCGGCCAATGCCGGTCCGGATGTGGTGACCCTGGCACCGGGTGCGAAGCACGTGCTGCAGCAGACGCTGGCGGTTCGTCCACTATGAGTACGGTTCCGCCCCCGGCCCGGCCGGACGAGACGGCCGACAATCCTTATCGCGCGCCCAGCACCGCCATGCACGAGGCCATGATCGACGCCCAGATCGATGCGGCGGTGGCGGTGCATGACCGCCATCCGCTGCTGGCGAAGGCGGTGGGCGACAACTTCGCGTTGTATGCCCGTCGCTGGCATCTGGATGAGGCCGGTGGCCGCTGGCCGCGCCCGTGGCACTGGCCGGCCGTCCTGTTTGGTTTTCACTGGCTCATGTACCGGCGTATGTACCTGGTGGCATTGGCGGTGCTGATTGCCGATTTCGCCATTGGCATGGCGATGGTCCTGCTGGACCTGGCGGTGGGCGGCGTCGTGTTATCGCTGGGTGTGCAGCTCTCGCTGGGCATCTTCGGCAATGCGCTGTACCGCTGGCATTGCCGCCGCATGGTGGCGCGCGCCCAGGCCCGTTTTACCGGGCAGCCGGAGCGGATCAACGCGGAGCTGGTGCGTCGCGGGGGTACCAGTCGGCTTGCCCTGGGCCTGGGCCTGGCACTGTTCGTCGTACTGCGTATCTTCGAAGGCGCCTGAGGCGCCTGAGGCGTCAGCGGGCGACCGGGCGCGGTCGCAGCGCCAGCAGGCAGATGCCGCCGGCGACCAAGCCCCAGAACGCCGAGCCGATCCCGGCCAGCGACAGGCCCGAGGCGGTGACCAGGAAGGTCACCAGCGCCGCTTCGCGATCGGCCTCCTCACGCAGGGCCGTCGCCAGGCTGTTGGCGATGGTGCCGAACAGTGCGATGCCGGCCACGCAGGCCACCAGTTCCTTGGGGAAGGCGGCGAACACGGCCGCCACCGTCGCCCCGAACAGGCCCACCACGATATAGAAGGCGCCCGCGGCCACCGCGGCGGTATAACGGCGGGCCGGATCCTCGTGTGCCTCACGGCCCATGCAGATCGCGGCGGTGATCGCGGCCAGATTGAGCCCATAGGCGCCAAACGGGGCGAGCAGCGTGTTGACCACTCCGATCCAGCCGATCACCGGCGATACCGGGGTGTCGTAGCCGGAGGCACGGATCACCGCTACGCCCGGGATGTTCTGCGAGGCCATGGTGACCACGAACAGGGGCAGGGCGATGCCGAACACCGCCGACCACGACAGCGTCGGCCAGGTGAATACCGGCGTGACCAGTTCCAGCCGCACGTCCTGCATATGAAGCAGACCCTGACCTGCGGCGACCAGGACACCGACAAGCAGCGTGGCGATCACCGCATAGCGCGGGAACAGCCGTCGCCCGATCAGCCAGGTGGCGAACATCGCCAGTGCCATGCCCAGCTGGGTGCCCATCGAGACGAACACATCCAGACCGAAGCTCAGCAGTACGCCAGCAAGCATGCCAGCGGCCAGCGCCATCGGCACACGCTTCATCAGCTTCGCGAAGATCCCCGAGAAGCCGGCGAGCATGCCCAGCACCGCGGCAAGGACGAACGCACCGATCGCATCGCTGTAGCCGACCGCGCCCGCACCCACCACGAGCATGGCCGCACCCGGCGTGGACCATGCAGTGACGACCGGCATCCGATAGCGCAGTGACAGACCAATACAGGTCACGCCCATGCCAAGGCCCAACGCCCACATCCACGAGGCGATCTGCGCCTGGTCGGCGCCTACCGCGCGTGCGGCCTGGAACACGATCACCGCCGAACTGGCGAAGCCCACCAATACCGTAATGAAGCCCGCCATCACCGCAGGCAGGGAGAGATCGCGCCACAACGAACGTTTGCCTACCGCGGACATCGCATGCATTCCTGATGACAAGAGATGCATTGTTAGCAAGCCAGCGGCAGCACGCGCAACGCGCGTGCTGCCGCGCTTGTTGATGAGCAGCACGTATGGATGACGCGCTGATGAAAAAGATCGACGAAAACGCTTGACGAATTTTCAGAAGTCTTTAGTATTCGCTCCCTCGCTGCGACGCGGTCTTCACCCCGGTGAACACCCACCCGCAGCGACGGCAACAAGCTTCGAAAGAAGGTGTTGACGGAAACGAAAAGCCTGACATAATAGGCGGCTCGCAACGACGAAAGCCTCTAAGGCGAACGACGAAGCGGCATCGGCAACAACGGTTCACTTCGGTGAAACGGCCTTGAAAAAAGGTGTTGACGAAGCAGATAAGCCGGTCTATAAT
>NZ_RJKV01000002.1 GCF_003751305.1 Stenotrophomonas rhizophila | reverse complement strand
AAGCTACATGGCGATCGCTCAGATCCAGGCTCGTACGGCGGCCCACGCCGGCTCTCGGCACCTAAGCTGCCAGATTCCGAACAGATAAGGCTCGTAGTGCGGCATCCATGCCGCACACGGTCCCGGAAACCCACCCCCACCGACCCATCCACACTTCGTCGGTGCGCATGGAAAGGAGCAGGCGCCGCCAACCTCGGCGTAGGCATGAATGACTGCGACTGCGACTGCGACTGCGACTGCGACTGCGACTGCGATTGCGATTGCGTTTGAGTCTGGACCTGCTCCGAAGGTTGAAGCGTAGGGCTCCCAGTTGGGTGAGCAAGCGACGCTGTCGTGTTTGATCACGGCCGGCAACACCAAGCTGCGGTGAGTGCGCGCATCGTTCACCGTTGTTGGCACACCGATCCTCAGCCCTAAAGCTGCACCAAAGAACAGTCCAAAGCGCAGGCGCCTGCCTTTTTCCGTACGCACCGGCCAATTGTCAGCGGGTCGGGGTGGGTGGGTCTGCAGGACCGTGTGCGGCATGGATGCCGCACTACGAGCCTACATGGGCGTACTTGCGGCGGGTCCAGCAGACCCACCCACACCGGCCCGTACACTGGAACGTCACTCCGTACGCTATGGCTTTGGCTTTGGCTTCGGCTTCGGCGTTGGCGTTGGGTCCGCCTTCCACCTTGAGCGCCAGCTGCCAACCACCAGCCCACGCCAAATCAGCACCGCAAGCCAGATTCAGCCCACACCCCCACCACCCGGATAAACTGTCGGCTCACTGACACCGCCGGTTGCACCATGTCCGAACTCCTCAGCCGCACCCATGCCGTTGCCCTGGACGCCGCCGACCCGCTGCGCGCCCTGCGCAACGAATTCGTCTTCCCCCAGCACAACCACCGCGACCAGACCTACTTCGTCGGCAACTCGCTGGGTCTGCAGCCGCGCGGCGCACGTGCCGCCGTCCAGGAAGTCATGGATAAATGGGCCTCGCTGGCGGTAGAAGGTCACTTCACCGGCGACACCCAGTGGCTGCACTACCACCGCCTGGTGAGCGAACAACTCGCCCGCGTGGTCGGCGCCCTGCCCAGCGAAGTCGTGGCGATGAACACCCTCAGCGTCAACCTGCACCTGATGATGGTCAGCTTTTACCGGCCCACCGTCGAACGCCCCGTCATCCTCATGGAGGCCGGCGCCTTCCCGACGGATCGGCATGCAGTGGAATCGCAGATCCGCTTCCATGGCTTCAACCCCGATACCGATCTGATCGAAGTGCAGCCCGACGAACCCAACGGCACGATCTCGCTGCAGGCGATCGAACGCGCGATCACCGAACATGGCCCGCGCCTGGCGCTGGTGCTGTGGCCCGGCGTGCAGTACCGCAGTGGCCAGGTGTTCGATCTGGACGCCATCACCCGCATGGCGCGCCTGCAGGGCGCCCGCGTCGGTTTCGATCTGGCGCATTCGGTGGGTAATGTGCCGTTGCAGCTGCACGACATCGCGCCGGATTTCGCCGTGTGGTGCCATTACAAGTACCTCAACGCCGGCCCGGGCGCCGTGGCCGGCTGCTTCGTGCACGAGCGCCATCACCGCGATGCCACGCTGCCGCGCTTCGCCGGCTGGTGGGGCCATGAAGAAGCCACTCGCTTCAAGATGGCGCCGCAGTTCGTGCCTGCGGTCGGTGCCGAGGGCTGGCAGCTCAGCAATCCGCCGGTGCTGGGCCTTGCCCCGCTGCGCGCTGCCTTGGATGTCGTCGACAAGGCCGGTGGCATCGACGCGCTGCGGACCAAATCGCTGCGCCTGACCGGCATGCTGGATGCGCTGGTGCGTGCGCGCCTGTCCGGCGTGCTGGAAGTACTGACGCCTTCGGAGTCGGATCGCCGCGGCTGCCAGCTCTCGCTGCGCGTGGCCGGTGGCCGCGAGCGCGGCCGCAGCCTGTTCGAGTACCTGCAGACCGTGGGCGTGCTCGGCGACTGGCGCGAGCCCGACGTGATCCGCATCTCGCCGACACCGCTCTACAACCGCTATCTCGACCTGCACCACTTCGTCGAGGAAGTGGAAGCCTGGGCCGGTCTTTGACCCGACCGCCCTCCCCGCCCCCACGGACATCGCCTTGATCGCTACCCCCTCCCGCTCGCTGAGCATCATCGGCGCTGGCCTGGCCGGTTCCTTGCTGGCCATCCTGCTGTCCCGCCAGGGCTGGCAGATCACCTTGTATGAGCGCCGCGGCGATCCGCGCGTGAGCGATTACGAGTCCGGTCGCTCGATCAATCTGGCACTCGCTGAACGTGGCCGGCACGCGCTGCGCCAGGCCGGGGTCGAAGACGCGGTCATGGCCAAGGCGGTGATGATGCGTGGGCGCATGATCCACCCGCGCGACGGCGCGCCGCAGCTGCAACGCTACGGGCGCGACGACAGCGAAGTGATCTGGTCGATCCACCGCAAGGACCTCAACACCACCCTTCTGCAGCTGGCCGAGGATGCCGGTGCCACCGTGCACTTCCACCGCCGCCTGCACACGGTGGATTTCGATGCCGGCTACGCGCGCTTCATCGATGACCGCGACGACCAGCCGCACGACATCCGCTTCGACACTCTGATCGGTGCCGATGGTGCCGGCTCGGCACTGCGCGCGGCGATGAACCGGAAGCAGCCGCTGGACGAGCGCATCGACTTCCTGGATCACTCCTACAAGGAGCTGGAAATCCCGCCGACCGACGATGGCGGGTTCCGGATCGAGGCCAATGCGCTGCATATCTGGCCGCGCGGGCACTACATGTGCATCGCGTTGCCGAACGACGAAGGCACGTTCACGGTCACGCTGTTCCTGCCCAACGAGGGCGATCCGAGCTTTGCCACCACCAACAGCGGGGCCGAGGCCGAGGCGCTGTTCGCGCGCGACTTCCCCGATGCGCTGCCGCTGATCCCGAACCTGCGCCGCGACTGGGAGCAGCATCCGCCGGGCCTGCTGGGCACGCTGCACCTCAAGCACTGGCACATGAAGGGCCGCGCGGTACTGATCGGCGATGCCGCCCACGCGATGGTCCCGTTCCACGGCCAAGGCATGAACTGCGCCTTCGAAGACTGCATCGCCCTGGCCGGGCATCTGCTGGAGCAGGATTCGCTGGGCAAGGCCTTCGCTGCATTCGAAGTGGACCGCAAGCCGAACGCCGAGGCGATCCAGCAGATGGCGCTGGAGAACTACCTGGAGATGCGCGACCGCGTGGCCGATCCGCAGTTCCTGCTGCAGCGTGAACTGGAACAGGCGCTGCAGGCGCGCTGGCCGACCCGCTTCGTGCCGCATTACACGATGGTCACCTTCCTGCGTACCCCATACGCCGTTGCGCTGGCGCGCACCGAGCTGCAGCGGCGCATGCTGGAGGAAGCTACTGCCGGGCACGACACCCTGGCGCATATCGACTGGGCCGCGCTGGAGCGGCTGGTCCACGAGCAACTGCCCGTCCTGGAGGGCGCGCACTGATGGCCGACAGCTTCCTGTTCTATGACCTGGAAACCTTTGGTCAGGACCCGCGCCGCACGCGCATTGCGCAGTTCGCCGGTATCCGCACCGATGCCGATCTGAACATCCTCGAAGAACCCGTCAGCTTCTACGTCAAACCGGCCGATGATCTGTTGCCCTCGCCGATCGCCACGCTGATCACCGGTATCACCCCGCAGCACGCGCTGAGCGCCGGCGTCACCGAGGCCGAGGCGTTCGCGCGGATCAACGACCTGATGGCGCAGCCGGGCACCTGCTCGCTGGGCTACAACACGCTGCGCTTCGACGATGAGTTCGTCCGCCACGGGCTGTTCCGCAACTTCTACGACCCCTACGAACGCGAATGGCGCAACGGCAATTCGCGCTGGGATCTGCTGGACATGATGCGGCTGCTGCATGCGCTGCGCCCGGACGGGATTGTCTGGCCGCAGCGCGAAGACGGCGCCACTTCGTTCAAGCTCGAGCATCTGGCCACGGCCAACAACGTCCGTCAGGGCGATGCGCATGAAGCGCTGTCCGACGTGTACGCGACAATCGGTCTGGCGAAGCTGTTCAAGCAGGCCCAGCCACGGCTGTGGGACTACGCGCTGAAGCTGCGCGACAAGCGCTTCGTGGGCAGCCTGCTGGATGTGGAGGCGATGCAGCCGGTGCTGCACATCTCGATGCGCTACCCGGCCCAGCGCATGTGCGCCGCACCGGTGCTGCCGCTGGCGCGCCATCCCTTCATCAACAACCGCATCATCGCGCTCGATCTGGAGGGCGATATCGAGCCGCTGCTCGATCTGCCGCCGGAAACCATCGCCGCGCGCCTTTACACCCGCGCGGCCGACATGGCCGAGGGGGAGCAGCGCGTGCCGCTCAAGGAAGTGCACCTCAACAAGGTCCCGGCGCTGGTCGCCTGGAACCACCTGCGTCCGGCCGACCATGCGCGCCTGGGCATCGACCCGGCCGCGATCGAGGCCAAGGCCGAGCGCCTGCGCCAGATCGGTCCCGCCCTGGCCGAGAAGGTCCGCCAGGTGTACTCGGGTGAGCGCACGCTCGCGCCGAGCGATGTGGACGCCTCGTTGTACGACGGTTTCCTCGCCGACGGCGACAAATCCCTGATGTCGCGAATCCGCACCAGCCCACCGGCCGAACTGGCCAGCTTCGCCGAGCGACTGCGCGATCCGCGCATGCCCGAGCTGCTGTTCCGGTACCGCGCCCGCAACTACCTGGACACCCTGGACACCACCGAGCGCTCACGCTGGAACGACTATCGTCGCCAGCGCCTGCTCGGCGATGCATCGCTGGGCGAACAGACCCTGCCGCAGTTCACCGCGCAGCTGGATGCACTGGCCGCAGAGCACGCCGACGATGCCGGCAAGCTCGCCCTGCTGCAGCAGCTGCGCGACTGGGGCACCCACCTGCAGAGCAGCCTATGAGCACGTATTTCAGCCCGGCCACCTTCACGTTCCTGCGTGGCCTTGCCCGCAACAACGACAAGACCTGGTTCAACGAGCACAAGCCCAGGTACGAAGAGCACGTCCGGCAGCCGTTCCTGCGCCTGATCACCGATCTGCAGCCTGACCTGGCTGCGGTCAGCGAGCACTTCCGCGCTGATCCGCGCACCGTGGGTGGCTCGCTGTTCCGCATCTACCGCGATGCGCGCTTCTCCAACGACAAGTCGCCCTACAAGAGCTGGCAGGGCGCGCGCCTGTTCCATGAGCGCCGCAAGCAGGTACCGGCCCCGTCGTTCTATATCCACCTGCAGCCGGGCGAGAGTTTCGTCGGCGCGGGGCTGTGGCATCCCGAGCCGGCCACCCAGCGCAAGGTGCGGCACTTCATCGTCGACAACCCCGGCAGCTGGAAGGCCGCCGCGCATTCGCCGGTGCTGCGCAAGAAGTTCGATTTCGAGGAAAGCGAGAAGCTGGTGCGCGCCCCACGCGGGTTCGAGCCGGACTTCGAGTTCATCGACGATCTCAAGCACCGCAACTGGGTCTTCTGGCGCTCGCTGGACGACGCCACGATGACCGGCCCGCGCCTGCGCCAGACCATCGCGGCCGACCTGGTCACGCTGGCTCCCTTCGTGGATTACCTGTGCGCGGCGCTGGACCTGGAGTTCTGATCGCCATGTCCTCGCCAACGCCTCTCGCCCGGCGGCCGCTGGGCCGCAGCGGTCTGCAGGTTTCCCAGGTGTCACTGGGCTGTTCGGGCTTCTGGGGCCACCGTCGCTTCCCCGAGCCCCAGGCCGAGCGCATCCTGCGCCACGCGCTGGAGCGCGGGGTCAACCTGTTCGATACCGGTCACAACTACTCCGCCTTCCACGCCGAACCACGGCTGGGCCGGATCCTGCAGCGCGCCTTTGCCGCCCACCCGCGCGACGGGCTGGTGATCTCCAGCAAGGCCGGAACGCTCACCGGCCAGGCGGGCGTGAGCGGCACCGAACAGCGTGATTTTTCGCCGGAGAACATCGAGCGCAGCTGTGCCGCCTCGCTTCGAAACCTGCACTGCGGGCACCTGGATATCTTTCAGTTGCACGGCATCGGGGTACCGCAGATCACCGACGAACTGCTCTCGGCCCTGGACCGCATGCGCCGCAATGGCATGTTCCGCCTGCTCGGCATCAATACCCACACCGCCGAGACCATGCAGTTCATGGCCGCACATCCTGGCATGTTCGATGTCGCCCTGATCGACTACAACGCCCTGCAACAGGACCGCGAACCGCTGATCGCCGCCATGCATGAGGCCGGCATCGGGGTGCTGGCCGGCACGGTGCTGGCGCAGGGCCACCTGCTGCCGGCACGGCCGCGGCTGCCGCGCCTGGCCGATGCGTGGTACCTCGCACGCGCATGGTTGAAACCATCCAGTCGGCAGTTGATGCGCAGCGCACGCACGATGCAGCGTGCGATCGCCACGGTACGGTCGCAGACACCGGCGCAGACGGCATTCGCTTACGTGCTGCAGAACCCGAACATCGCCAGTGGCGTCCTTGGCACCACCCGCCTCGGCAACCTGGATCAGATCCTGGATACGCGGGTGGACGCCCTGACACCGGACGAATGCGCGCGCCTGGTCACTGCCTTCCAGCACGGTCATGGCTCGCCCAGTCATTAGCCTTCACATCCCCCGACACCCACTGCGGCAAGCTCGCCGCAGTGCCCTGTAGATGCGTGATGCAATGAAAAAACTGCTCTGGTTGACGGCCGCGGTGCTGCTGGTCCTTGCCGGTGTGCTGTTCAGCGGACCCTACGTGACCGTGCATGGTCTCAGCCGCGCGATCGAGCAGCGCGATACCGCCACGCTTGACCGTTACGTGGATTTCCCGATGCTGCGCGCCAATCTGCGTGCCCAGCTGAGCGACTACGTGGTGCGCCGCGCCGGGCCGGACATGCAGTCCAGCCTGTTCGGTGCGTTGCTGCTCTCGGCCGGTGACCGGCTCAGCGCGACCGCCGTGGACGCGCTGGTGACCCCGACCGGCATCGGTGCGCTGCTGGAGGGGCACACCCTGTGGAAACGCGCCAGCAACGATCTGGACAGCCCCAGCAACGACGCCTATGCCGCGCCACGGCCGGCGCGGCCCCTGAAGGGCGCCACCCACCGTTTCGAGTCGCTGTCGCGGTTCACCGCCACCACCTACACGCCGCAGGGCGCGCCAGTGGTGTTCATCCTGCAGCGCTCGGGCCTGCGCTGGCGGCTGGTCGACATCCGCCTGCCATTGAATCCCGACACCACCGCGCCGTCGGTCCTGCCGATCCCGTAGGTGCCCACCGTTGGTGGGTACATGGGCCCCGCGCACATCCGGGCGGCGCATCAACCGTCGTTGGCGACCCCATGCGGCACATGTCCGGCGGCCACGCTCTGGTGCTGCAGCGCGCTGTCGATGTTGTGCTGGGAATCGTCGAAGAAGATATCCGCGCCGAACGCTTCCAGGAACGGGCCCTTGTGGCGGCCGCCAAGGAACAGCGCCTCGTCCAGACGCACGCCCCACTCGCGCAGCGTGCGGATCACGCGCTCGTGCGCCGGCGCCGAGCGGGCGGTCACCAGTGCGGTGCGGATCGGCGCATCTTCGCCGGACGGGAACACCGCCTGCAGTGTGTGCAGGGCCGAGAGGAAGTTGCGGAACGGACCGCCGCTGAGCGGCTCGCGGGCGTTCTCGCGCTCATGGCGGCCGAACGCTTCCACGCCCTGCTCGCGCGAGATGCGCTCGCTCTCATCGCCAAAGATCACCGCATCACCATCGAAGGCGATGCGCAGCTGGCCCAGCGGACGGCCCAGATCGACCTGTTCGGCCGCGGCAATGGTTTCGCCCGGCGGCTTGGGCAGGATGGTCGCCGCAGCGATCCCGTGCAGCAGCGCGCGCCGCACCGATTCGGGGTTGGCCGACAGGAACAGATCGGTGCCGAACGGTTTCACATACGGCCAGGTCGGCTCGCCCGCGGTGAATGTCGCGCGGATGATGCCCAGGTCGTAGTGCTGGATCGAATTGAAGATGCGCAGGCCGGTATCGGCGGAGTTGCGCGACAGCAGGATCACTTCCACCCGTGGCTGTTCCGGCGACTGGCCCTGGTTGAGGGCGAGCAGCTTGCGCACCACCGGGAAGGCCACGCCGGGGCGCAGCACATCATCTTCGTGCTTGCGCTGGTACTCGGCGTAGGCATCGACGCCTTCGGCCTCGAACAGCGCGTGGCCCTCTTCCAGATCGAACAGGGCCCGCGACGTCACGGCAACGGTCAGCAAACGAGGGGTGTTGTCGCCCATGGCAATCAGCAATCCAATGCGGCCGCAGCGGCCGGCCAGCCATTCTCCCACAGTGCATGGCCACCACGGCCGTGCACCGTCAGAACATGAACTGCTCGCTCAGGATGCGGTCTTCCAGGTTGTGTTCCGGGTCGAACAGCATGGTGACGCGGCGTTCGCGAGATTCGCGGATGGTCACTTCCACCACATCGCGGGTTTCGTGCGAGTCGGCGGTGACGCTGACCGGGCGCTTGTACGGATCGAGCACCCGGAAACGCACTTCCGTCGCGGCCTTGAGGATCGCCCCCCGCCAGCGGCGCGGGCGATACGGGGCCAATGGGGTCAGCGCGATGGTATGCGAGCCCAGCGGCAGGATCGGGCCGTGTGCGGAGTAGTTGTATGCGGTGCTGCCGGCCGGGGTGGCGACCAGCACGCCGTCGCCGATCAGCTCGGCCACGCGTTCCTGGCCGTTGAGGTCGATGCCGATGTGCGCGGCCTGGCGGGTCTGGCGCAGCAGCGAGACGTCGTTGTAGGCCAGCGACCCGGTAGTGGTGCCGGACTCGGTCAAGGCCAGCATCTCCAGCGGCCGCAGGTTGGCCGGCTCGGCGGCCGCCAGGCGCGCGGGCAGATCGTCATCACGGAACTGGTTCATCAGGAAACCAACCGTCCCCAGCTTCATGCCGAACACCGGCTTGTCCAGCGCGCCATAGCGATGCAACGTCTGCAGCAGGAAGCCATCACCGCCCAGCGGGCACAGCACCTCGGCCTGCTCGGGCGTGTAGTCGCCATAGCGGGCCCGCATCTGTGCCAGCGCGAGCTGCGCCGCCTCGGTGGAACTGGCCAGGAAGGCGATACGGGGGGAAGCGCTCATCAAACATCCGGTGGGGCGGGTTCGCCAGAGCATACCCGCCACGTCCCGGGTAGGCCACGACCGTTGGTCGTGGCGTGGGGCGCCGGTCATGTCGGCGTCCGCACCGACCAACGGTCGGTGCCTACCGGATGCCGGGAACCGACATGAAAAAACGGCCCCGCCGAAGCGGAGCCGTGTGTTTCTCATGCAATGCAGTTACCAGCCCCCCCCCATCTCTCTGGAGCAGAGCCCCCCTGAGTCAGGGGGGCGCGCCGAAGGCGTGGGGGTCTGGAAGCATGGTTTGCATGGGGCCCACGGTTTGCAAAGCAAACCGCGGGGCGTCAGCGCGAATGCGCTTACGCACCATGCTTACGCACCATGCGAGGCCAGCTGACCCAGGCGCTGCACCGCGACGGAAACGGTCGGGTAGTCCAAGGTTTTCTGCTCGGCCAGCTCGGCCAGCATCGCCAGCGTGAAGCGCAGGCTGCTGTCATCGCGGCCCATCCAGGCGGCGACCTTGGCTTCGGCGCTGCTGCCCTTCATCGACAGGACCTGGGCAGCCAGGTTGCGATGGTGGGCGGCCAGCTCGTCGCGCAGCACGCCACGGGCCACGGCGTGCCAGCGGCCGTTGACCTCCAGCGCGTCGATCTGCTCGAACAGCCACGGCAGCTGCAGGGCGTCGCCCAGGCGGAAGTGGACCTTGGAGACGTCCACCGGCTTGAGCTTGCGGGTGCGGGCCAGTTCGATGATGTCGAACGCCGGCTCCAGGAACTGCAGTTCCGAAAGCTGCTGCGACAACGCCGGCGGCAGGCCCTTGTCCTTCCACTCCTGCACGCTGGCCTCGTAGGCCGGGCGCTGCGAATCCGGCAGCACCCCGGAGGCGTCGCGGATGTCGTTGAACGCGGCCTGGTAGCGGTTGACCGCTTCGGTGATGCCCGGCATGGCGCCCGGGCGCGAGAGCAGCCAGCGCACGAACGAGCGCTGCAGCTTCCAGATCACTTCCAGCGCGTCGATCTGCACCGACTCCGGCAGCGTGCCGTCGAGGGCGTCGATCTGTGCCCACAGCGCGCGTGCATCCAGCGTCTCACGGCTGATCGTGTACGCCTTGGCGACCTCGGCCACGGTGCGCCCGGTGTCTTCCTGCATGCGCATCAGGAAGGTGGCGCCCATGCGGTTGATGGTCTGGTTGGTCACGGCCGTGGCGATGATTTCGCGCTTCAGGCGGTGACGCTCCATCGCATCGGCGTACTTCTTCTGCAGCGGCGTCGGGAAGTAGCGCTGCAGCTCCTTGGACAGGTACGGATCTTCCGGAATGTCCGACTCGAGCAGTTGCTGGAAGGCCACCAGCTTGGAGTAGGACAACAGCACCGACAGTTCCGGACGAGTCAGGCCCTGGCCACGCGCCTTGCGTGCGGACAGTTCCGCATCCGAGGGCAGGTACTCGATTTGGCGATCCAGCAGGCCCTGCTGTTCCAGCGTGCGGATGAAATGCTGCTTGGAACCCAGGCGCTTGACCGCCATGCGCTCCATCAGGCTCAGCGCCTGGTTCTGACGGTAGTTGTCCATCAGCACCAGCGCAGCGACTTCGTCGGTCATCGAGGCCAGCAGCTTGTTGCGCTGTTCGACGGTCAACTTCTTGGCCCGCACCACATCATTGAGCAGGATCTTGATGTTGACTTCGTGATCGGAGGTGTCCACACCGGCCGAGTTGTCGATGAAGTCGGTGTTGAGCAGTACGCCGGCCTGGGCGGCTTCGATGCGGCCCAGCTGGGTCATGCCCAGGTTGCCGCCCTCGCCCACCACCTTGCAGCGCAGCTCGCCGCCATTGACGCGCAGCGCGTTGTTGGCGCGGTCGCCGACATCGCTGTGCTGCTCGCTGGCCGCCTTGACATAGGTGCCGATGCCGCCGTTCCACAGCAGATCGACCGGCGCCTTGAGGATCGCGCTCATCAGATCGTTCGGCGCCATCGACTTGACGCCGTCGTCCAGGCCCAGTGCCTCACGCACCTGCGGGGTGATCTCGATCGACTTCAGCGTGCGCGGGAAGATGCCGCCGCCCTTGCTGATCAGCTTGGCATCGTAATCGGCCCAGCTGGAGCGCGGCACGGTGAACAGACGCTCGCGCTCGACGAAGGTCGTGGCCGCATCCGGGTTCGGGTCCAGGAAGATGTGGCGGTGATCGAACGCCGCGACCAGGCGGATGTGGCGCGACAACAGCATGCCGTTGCCGAACACGTCGCCGGACATGTCGCCCACGCCGACCGCAGTGAAATCCTGGCTCTGGCTGTCACGGCCCAGCGCACGGAAGTGGCGCTTGACCGACTCCCACGCACCGCGTGCGGTGATGCCCATGCCCTTGTGGTCGTAACCGACCGAGCCACCGGAGGCGAACGCATCGCCCATCCAGAAGCCGTGCGCCACGGCCAGGCCGTTGGCGATGTCGGAGAACGTGGCGGTGCCCTTGTCGGCCGCCACCACCAGGTACGGGTCGTCCATGTCGTGGCGGACCACGTCCACCGGCGGCACGATCTTGTTGTTGACGATGTTGTCGGTGATGTCCAGCAGGCCCTGGATGAACAGCTTGTAGCAGGCCACGCCGTTGGCGAACACCGCATCACGGTCGCCGTTGACCGGCGGCATCTTGGCGAAGAAGCCGCCCTTCGCGCCGACCGGCACGATCACGGTGTTCTTGACCATCTGCGCCTTGACCAGCCCAAGCACCTCGGTACGGAAATCTTCGCGACGGTCCGACCAGCGCAGGCCACCACGGGCCACGGCACCGAAGCGCAGGTGGGTACCTTCCACGCGCGGGCCGTACACGAAGATTTCGCGGTACGGGCGCGGCTTGGGCAGGTCCGGCACCAGCGCCGAATCGAACTTGAAGCTGATGACGTGGCCCGGACGGCCCTCGGCATCGGTCTGGTAGTAACTGGTGCGCAGGGTCGCATCGATCACGCCCATGAAGCTGCGCAGGATGCGGTCTTCATCGAGGCTGGAGACGCGGTCCATCAGCTTGAGCAGCGCATCGCGCGCGGCATCCATCTGCACGGTGCGGTCGCCCTTGCGTGCATCGACCACGGTCTTGAGCACTTTGAGGGTGGCTTCGTCACCGCCGGCGAGCACGGTCAGGTGCGCGCGCAGCTGGGCCTGGCCCTCGGCGATCGCGTCCTTGCTCTCGTGGCCGGTGGCCGGATCGAAGCGGGCTTCGAACAGCTCCACCAGCAGGCGGGCCAGCAGCGGGTAACGGGTGAAGGTGCCCTCCACATAGGCCTGCGAGAACGGCACGCCGGTCTGCAGCAGGTACTTGCAGTAGCCACGCAGCATCGCGACCTGGCGCCAGTGCAGACCGGCCGCGAGCACGAGGCGGTTGAAGCCATCGTTCTCGGCATCGCCGTGCCACACGCGGGCAAAGGTTTCACCGAAGGCGGCATCGACGCTCGGCGCGTCGATCGCACCCGCCACCGATTCCACTTCGAAGTCCTGCACGTACACCGGGGCGTTGTCGACCGTCAGACGGTACGGGCGCTCGGAGATCACGCGCAGACCCATGTTTTCCATCATCGGCAGCGCATCGGACAGCGGGATGTCATCCAGCTGGCGATACAGCTTCAACCGCAGGCCATCGCCTTCGTCGCGATGCACGGCCTGCAGGCTCAGACGCAGATCGTCCGGGCCGGTCAGCGCATCGAGCTGGCTGACGTCGTTGGCGGCAATCTCGGTGCTGGAGTCTTCGATGTAGCCGGCCGGCAGTGCCTTGCCGATACGTGCGGCGATGCGCAGGCCTTCGGTTTCACCGTGCCGGGCCACCAGCGCTTCGCGCAGATCGTCCTGCCAGTTGCGCAGCACCTGGGCAAGCTTCTGCTCCAGTGCGCTGGTATCCACTTCCAGGGTCTGGCCAGCCTTCGGGCGCACGATCAGGTGCACCTGGGCCAGCGGCGACTCACCGAGCACGACCGAGCTGTCCACGTACTCGCCCTGCAGGGCGTCCTTGAGCATGGCTTCGATGCGCAGGCGCACATCGGTGTTGAAGCGCTCGCGCGGCAGGTACACCAGCGCGGAGATGAAACGGCTGTACTTGTCGCGGCGCAGGAACAGGCGGCTGCGCACGCGCTCCTGCAGGCCCAGCACGCCCATGGCGGTGCGGAACAGTTCGTCTTCGCTGGACTGGAACAGCTCTTCGCGCGGCAGGGTTTCCAGGATGTGGCGCAGGGCCTTGCCGCTGTGGCTGCTCGGTGCCAGGCCGGACTTGCTCATCACGTATTCGTGGCGCTGGCGCACCAGCGGGATTTCCCACGGGCGGCGGTTGT
The DNA here is from genome assembly GCF_003751305.1 of Stenotrophomonas rhizophila. GTDB lineage: Bacteria > Pseudomonadota > Gammaproteobacteria > Xanthomonadales > Xanthomonadaceae > Stenotrophomonas > Stenotrophomonas rhizophila_B. The sequence continues at coordinate 1,488,377 of NZ_RJKV01000002.1, read as the reverse complement.
ACGCGCTGGAGGTGAACAGGCCCAGGAAGCGCTGCTCGCCGATGATCTTGCCCTTGGCGTCGAATTCAAGCACGCCGATGTAGTCCATGTAGCCGGAGCGATGCACGCGCGAACGGGCATTGGTCTTGGTCAGGATCAGCGCGTCCTTCAAGCCGGTGGTGGCATTGAGGCCCTGCGCAGCGAGCGTCTTGACCGGACGTGCAGCGGACTTGTCCTGCCCGCGCATCAGGCCCAGGCCGGTGTCGTTGAGCGGCGCCAGCACGTCTTCCTTGCCCTGCTTCTCCACGCGGTACTCGCGGTAGCCGAAGAAGGTGAAGTGGTTGTCGGCTGCCCAGCGCAGGAATTCCTGCGCTTCGGCACGCGAAGCGGCATCCACCGGCAGCTGGCGGCTGCCCAGGTCGTCGGCCAGGCTCTGCGCCTTGGCACGCATCGCGTCCCAATCGCGGACGATGGCACGCACCTCGTCCAGCGCCTTGATGATCGCCTTTTCGACGTCGGCCATGGCGTCGGCCGGCTGGCGGTCGATCTCCAGCAGCATCACCGATTCGGCGGTGCCGTCGCTGACACCGGTCAGCTTGCCGGCCTTGTCACGGGCAAAGCGGATCACCGGGTGACCCAGCACATGCACGCCCACGCCATGCTCGGCCAGCGACATCGTCACCGTGTCGACCAGGAACGGCATATCGTCATTGACGATCTGCAACACCGTATGCGGCGATTCCCACCCGTTGCTCTTCAGCGTCGGGTTGAACACGCGGACGTTGGCCTTGCCGGACTTGCGCACACGGGCGAATTCCAGCGTGTCCGCTGCCAGTGCGGCCCACTCCTCGGCGCTGTGGTGCGGGAACTCGTCCGCCTCCATGCGCTTGTAGAAGTCGGCGGCAAAAGCCACTGCCTCGGCCTGCCCGGCCGACGGGTAGCGCTTGCGCAAGGCCGTGTACACCGGCTCCAGCGAGAAGCCCACTGGCGAAACAGTCTGCGTATCGGCTGGTTTGGATTTGTTTTTCACGGTCTTGGCTGCTGGTTTTTGCGGTTTCATGACGGAGCGGTGCGTGATGCTCAGTTGGGAAAATGAAATTGTAGGCCTACCGCACAAAAATACCTTGCTGCAGGACGGAATAAGGTCTTTCGGGTTGGGTCCCGTTTACATCGGGCGCTTCAATCCGACGCAGTACGGAGGATCGCGTAGAAGCTCTGCACAGCGCAGCATCGGCCGCTTCGATTGCAACTTGACGTTGGGCATCAAAAACGACCGAAAATCAAGGCTTCTACAATTCTGAACTGGACGGTATAGTCCACCCCGTGACTCCCCCACCCCCCGCCGCCAGCACCCTGGACGCGCGCGATCACCGCGTGTTCGATGCCGTGCGCGAGCTGCTGGCCAGCCAGGGCATGCAATTGAGCATGGATGCGGTGGCACAGCACGCGGGATGTTCCAAGCAGACCCTCTACAGCCGCTATGGCAATAAACAGGAACTGCTCAAGCGGGTGATGCAGCGGCACGTCTGCCGCGCCACCGCCGGGCTGCGCTCACTCGACGGTGAGGACCTGCGCGGGAGTCTGCTGCGGTTCGCCAACGACTATCTGGATCACTTCAACCAGCCGCATGTGGTCCAGGCCCGCCGCCTGATCGCCGCCGAGTCCAGTCAGTTCCCGCAGGAAGCCCGTACGCTCTACCAGGACGGTGCCGGAGCCTTGGCACTTCATGTTTCTGAATGGCTGGCAACCCGTTCCGCCGAGGGTCAGCTGAGGCATGACGACCCGCACTTCATGGCCGAACTGCTATTGAGCATGATCGCCGGCTTGGATTTCGAGAAACAGCGCTTCCATATCCCCCACCGCGATGACGCCGCCGTGCGCCGCCGCTGGGCAGAATTCTCCGTCGACAGCTTCCTGCGCGCGTTCGCCGCGCCCGATGCAGCCACGGCTTCGTATTCAAACCAACACCGGAGCTTCTCCTGATGATCGCCCCACTCCGCACCCTTGCCCTGACGTGCGCAGTCGCCCTTGCGTTGACCGCCTGCAAAAAGGAAGAGCAGCAGGCCCCGCCGCCGCCGGAGGTGGGCGTGATCGAGGCCAAGCCGCAGACCCTGCCGCTGCAGCGTGAGCTGGTCGGCCGTCTGTCGCCGTTCCGCAGCGCCGATGTGCGCGCCCGCGTCCCGGGCGTGCTGCTCAAGCGCGTCTATCAGGAAGGCTCGGATGTAAAGGAAGGCCAGGTGCTGTTCCTGATCGATCCGGCACCGCTGCGTGCAGCACTCAATGCCTCCCAGGCCGAGCTGGCATCGGCGCAGGCCACCGCCGCCAACGCCAAGGCCGCCGCCAACCGCGCCCGCTCGCTCGCCCCGCAGGCTTACGTCTCCAAGTCCGACCTGGATGCGGCCGAAGCCACCGAGCGCACTGCCGCTGCCGCCGTGCAGCAGGCCCAGGCCTCGCTGGCCAGCGCGCGGATCAACCTGGGCTATGCCGAAGTGCGCTCGCCGATCAGCGGCCGCGCCGGCAAGCAGCAGGTCACTGAAGGTGCGCTGGTCGGCCAGGGGGATGTGACCCTGCTGACCACCGTGGACCAGCTCGACCCGCTGTACGTGAACTTCTCGATGAGCGTGGATGAGCTGACCCAGATGCGCGCGGCGCAGGCCAAGGGCGCATTGGCCCTGAGTGGTGATGGCAAGTCCACCGTGCAGGTGAAACTGGCCGACGGCACGGTCTATGACCAGCCGGGCACGCTGGATTTCTCCTCGACCACGGTCGACCCGGCCACCGGCGCGGTCTCGCTGCGTGCGGTGCTGCCGAACCCGCAGCAGATCCTGCTGCCGGGTGCCTTCGTCAGCTTCCAGGCGACGCTGGGTGAGCGCAACAACGCCTACCTGGTGCCGCTGCAGGCGCTGCAGCGCGACACCACCGGCGGCTACGTGCTGGTGGTGGGCAAGGACGGCAAGGTCGCCCGCAAGAATGTGAAGAGCGAAGGCCAGCAGGGCAGCAACTGGCTGGTCAGCGGTGGTCTGGATGCCGGCGATCAGGTGATCGTGGCCGGCGTGCAGAAGGTCAAGGAAGGCGAACCGGCCAAGGCCGCCCCGTGGAACCCGGCCGCCGGCAACGGCAATGGCCAGGCGCCGGCGGGTGCTGCTCCGGCAGGGGCCGCTCCGGCGGCTGCCGCCAAACCTGACGCCGCGGCCGCCCCGGCTGATGCCGCCGCCGCAAAGTCCGACGCCGCTCCGGCTGCCGAACCGAACAAGCAATAACGGGAATCCTCCGTCATGCCTAAATTTTTCATTGAACACCCGGTATTCGCCTGGGTGGTCGCGATCCTGATCTCGCTTGCGGGCGTGATCTCGATCCTGGGTCTGGGCGTGGAGTCCTACCCGAGCATCGCGCCTCCCCAGGTGACGGTGAGCGCCACCTACCCCGGCGCCAGCGCCGACACCGCCGAAAAGTCGGTCACCCAGGTGATCGAGCAGCAGCTGACCGGTATCGATCACCTGCTGTACTTCAGCTCCTCTTCGGCCTCCAACGGCCGCGTCACCATCACCTTGACCTTCGAAACCGGCACCGATGCCGATATCGCCCAGGTCCAGGTGCAGAACAAGGTTTCGCTGGCGACCCCTCGCCTGCCGACCGAAGTGACCCAGCAGGGCGTGGTGGTGGCCAAGGCCAACGCTGGCTTCCTGATGGTGGTGGCCCTGCAGTCCGACAGCGCCTCGATCGACCGCGATGCGCTGAACGACATCGTCGGCTCGCGCGTGCTCGACCAGATCTCGCGTATCCCCGGCGTGGGCAGCACCCAGCAGTTCGGTTCCGAGTACGCCATGAACATCTGGCTCAACCCGGAAAAGATGCAGGGTTACGGCCTGTCGGCCACGCAGGTGCTGGCCGCGATCAAGGACCAGAACGTGCAGTTCGCGGCCGGTTCGCTGGGCTCGGATCCCTCGCCGGAAGGCCACTACTTCACCGCGACCGTGTCGGCCGAAGGCCGCTTCAGCTCGCCGGAAGAGTTCGAGAACATCATCCTGCGCGCCAATCCCGACGGCTCGCGCGTGCTGCTCAAGGACATCGCCCGGATCGCCTTCGGTGCGAACAACTACGGCTTTGACACCCAGTACAACGGCAAGCCGACCGGTGCCTTCGCGATCCAGCTGCTGCCGGGCGCCAACGCGCTCAACGTGGCCAATGCGGTCACCTCGAAGATGGACGAACTGAAGCCGAGCTTCCCGGCCGGAGTCAGCTGGTTCTCGCCGTACGACAGCACCACCTTCGTGAAGATCTCGATCGAGGAAGTGGTCAAGACCCTGATCGAAGCGGTCGTGCTGGTGTTCCTGGTGATGCTGATCTTCCTGCAGAACTTCCGCGCCACGCTGATCCCGACCCTGGTCATCCCGGTCGCGCTGCTGGGCACGTTCCTGGGCATGAGCATCATCGGCTTCACCATCAACCAGCTGACGCTGTTTGCAATGGTGCTGGCGATCGGCATCGTGGTCGATGACGCCATCGTGGTCATCGAGAACGTCGAACGCATCATGACCGAGGAGAAGCTGCCGCCCAAGGCCGCCACCCAGAAGGCCATGACCCAGATCACCGGTGCGGTGGTGGCCATCACCGTCGTGCTGGCAGCGGTGTTCATTCCGTCGGCCCTGCAGGGCGGCGCCGCCGGTGAGATCTACAAGCAGTTCGCGCTGACCATCGCCATCGCGATGGGTTTCTCGGCCTTCCTGGCCCTGGGCTTCACCCCGGCGCTGTGCGCTACGTTCCTCAAGCCGACGCACAACGACAAGCCGAACATCGTCTACCGCACCTTCAACAAGTACTACGACAAGGTCAGCAACACCTACGTGGGCCACATCACCTCGGCGGTGAAGCATGCCCCGCGCTGGATGATCCTGTTCGTGGTGCTGACCGTGCTGTGCGGTTTCCTGTTCACGCGCATGCCGGGCAGCTTCCTGCCCGAAGAAGACCAGGGCTACGCGCTGGCGATCGTGCAGCTGCCGCCGGGCTCCACCAAGTCGCAGACCAACCACGCCTTCGCCCAGATGCGCGGCATCCTGGAAAAGCAGGATGGCTTTGAAGGCATGCTGCAGGTGGCCGGTTTCAGCTTCGTCGGTTCCGGTGAAAACGTGGGCATGGGCTTCATCCGCCTCAAGCCCTGGGCGGACCGCGACATCACGGTGCCCGAGTTCATCAACAACATGAACGGCGCGTTCTACGGCATCAAGGAAGCGCAGATCTTCGTGGTCAACCTGCCGACCGTGCAGGGTCTGGGCCAGTTCGGCGGCTTCGACATGTGGCTGCAGGACCGTGGCGGCGTGGGCTATGAGCAGCTGACGCAGGCCCGCAACATCCTGCTCGGCAAGGCGGCGCAGGAAAGCGATCTGCTGACCGGCGTGCGCCCCAACGGCCTGGAAAACGCCCCGCAGCTGCAGTTGCACGTGGACCGTGTGCAGGCGCAGACCATGGGCCTGTCGGTGTCGGACGTGTACAGCACCATCCAGCTGATGCTGGCCCCGGTGTACGTCAACGACTTCTTCTATGAAGGCCGCATCAAGCGCGTGACCCTGCAGGCCGATGGCCCGTACCGCACCGGCGCGGAGTCGTTGAACAGCTTCTACACGCCCAGCACGCTGCAGACCAATCCCGACGGTACGCAGGCGATGATCCCACTGAGCACCGTGGTGAAGTCCGAGTGGGTGTCCGCACCGCCGTCGCTGAGCCGCTACAACGGCTACTCGGCGGTCAACATCGTCGGTTCGCAGGCGGCCGGGCGCAGCTCGGGCGAGGCGATGCAGGCGATGGAACGGATCGTCAACGACGACCTGCCGGCCGGCTTCGGCTACGACTGGTCGGGCATGTCCTACCAGGAAATCCTGGCCGGCAACGCCGCGACCCTGCTGCTGGTGCTGTCCATCGTGGTGGTATTCCTCTGCCTGGCCGCGCTGTATGAAAGCTGGTCGATCCCGGTGGCGGTGCTGCTGGTGGTGCCGCTGGGTGTCCTTGGCGCCCTGGCCTTCTCGCTCGCCCGTGGCCTGCCGAACGATCTGTACTTCAAGATCGGCCTGATCACGGTGATCGGTCTGGCAGCGAAGAACGCGATCCTGATCGTGGAGTTCGCGGTGGAACAACGGGCTGCGGGCAAGAACCTGCGCGAGGCGACCATCGAAGCCTCCCGCCTGCGTTTCCGCCCGATCCTGATGACCTCGTTCGCCTTCATCATGGGCGTGGTACCGATGGCCATCTCCACCGGTGCCGGCGCCAACGCACGTCACGCGATCGGTACCGGCGTGATCGGCGGCATGGTGTTCGCCACGTTCCTGGGTCTGCTGATGATCCCGGTGTTCTTCGTGGTGGTCCGCCGCATGCTGGGTGACAAGCTGGACGAACCGTCCAAGGAGTTCCTGGAACGCCAGGGCGAAGCCAATACGGCGCACCGTCCGGATCGTTGATGGACAGGGGCAGCCACGGTTGCCCCACCGGCAGGTGACCACCGTGGGTGGTCACGCTGGAATGAAAAAGCCCCGGCGCGAGCCGGGGCTTTTTTGTGTGCGGTGCATGACGGGTAGAGCCACGCCATGTGTGGCTGACCGGAGGCACGCATCGGGGACCAGGTAATGGCGGCCGCTGGCCGGCTGCTCCGGGCACCTGCCAGACAAGGACCGCCTGGTTGCCGGCCAGCGGCCGGCACTACCAAACGGCCTCAGCGCAGCAGTGCCACCGCTGCACAGGCGACCACGATCGCCAACGACGGCCACTGCATCGGCATGTAGAAGAAATGATGGCGGGCATGCTCGCCCGCCGCGCGCGGGCCGCGATTGAGCACGATGCCGAGCACGACATTGATCGCTGCGCCGATGCCGAATCCGATCAACAGCTGCGCCAGTGAAGTATTGCCCTTGGCAACAGCAGGATCCGGCCAGAGCCACATCAACAGCAGCAGGGCGGCGATGGGGGTGAGCAGGGTCAGGAACCCTGCGCCTCGATAAATAACCATGGGGTAACCTGCAGAACGGGACCGCACATTCTGCACTACCCCACGTGCCGACCAACCGTCTGCACCTACCTTGATCCGACGCTGGAGCGTCCGCAATGCCTCCAGGTCACTTCAGAGGCCCCGGACGGACCAGCGGCGCCGGAAGGGCGCCGCCTTCCCATCGATCAGCGCAGACCGGTCTCGTTGCGCGCGATCACCAAGCGCTGGATTTCCGAGGTGCCCTCGTAGATCTCGGTGATCTTGGCATCACGGAAGTAACGCTCCAGCGGCATTTCCTTGGAATAGCCCATGCCGCCGTGGATCTGCACGGCCTGGTGGGTGATCCACATGGCCGCTTCGGAGGCGGTCAGCTTGGCGATCGCCGCTTCGTTGCTGAAGCGCTTGCCCTGGCCCTTCACCCACGCCGCGCGCAGCGTCAGCAGCAGCGCTGCATCCAGCTTGCACTTCATGTCGGCGATCTTGGCCTGGGTCATCTGGAAGGTGCCGATCGCCGCGCCGAAGGCCTTGCGGTCCTTCACGTATGCGATCGTCGCTTCGTACGCCGCACGGGCGATGCCGATCGCCTGCGAGGCGATGCCGATACGGCCGGCGTCGAGCACGCCCATGGCGATCTTGAAGCCCTCGCCTTCCTTGCCCAGCACGTCATCGGCGTCCGCCACGTACTCCTGGAACTCGATTTCACAGGTGGCCGAGGCACGGATGCCCAGCTTCGGCTCGGTCTTGCCGCGGTGGAAGCCGGCCTTGTCGGTGTCGATCATGAAGGCGGTGATGCCACGCGCACCCTGTTCCGGATCGGTCATCGCAAACAGCACGATGTATTTGGCCACCGGGCCGGAGGTGATCCAACTCTTCTTGCCATTGATCACGTAGGTGCCGTCGGCCTGCTTGACCGCGCGGCAGCGCATGGCCGTCGCGTCTGAACCGGACTGCGGCTCGGTCAGCGCGAACGCGCCGATGGCTTCACCTTCGGCGATGGCGCGAACGTATTTCTGCTTCTGCGCTTCGCTGCCATGGGTCAGGATGCCGTTGCAGAACAGCGAGTTGTTGACCGACATGATCGTCGAATGCGCAGCGTCCCCGGCGGCGACCTCCACCATCGCCAGGACGTAGGCGATCGGGTCCATGCCCGCACCGCCGTAGGCTTCGGGCACTTCAATGCCCATCAGACCGTTCTCGCCGAGCAGGCGGATGTTCTCCAGCGGGAACTCGCCGGTGCGGTCGTGGTGTTCGGCGCTGGGCGCGATTTTTTCCTGCGCGATTCGGCGCGCAACGTCCTGCAGCATCAACTGCTCTTCGGTAAAGCTGAAATCCACAACACCCTCCCGGGTACAGAGTGATAAGGGCCGCAGTGCGCGCGACCCGGTCGGGCGATTGTACCGGGGGGCGGGGAAAGGACGCCTGACTTGACCGCACCGCCGCCAAAGGACGAAAATATCTCTATATCGCGATAGGTAGATATTTATGGATCTCGAGGACTGGTCCGTCCGGCTGAAAGTGTTCGCCGACGCCACCCGGGTGCGCCTGCTGGCGCTGCTGGAACAGGAAGAACTCACTGTGGCCGAGCTGTCGGCCATCACCACGCTGGCGCAGCCGCGGGTGTCCACCCATCTGGCTCGGCTCAAGGAAGCCGGCCTGGTGCGCGACCGTCGCTCGGGCGTCTCGGCGTATTACCGCTTCGATGACGCTGCGCTCGACCCGGCGCAGCGCGCATTGTGGCATGCCCTGAGCACCGGCAGCGACGACCCGCTGCTGCGCCAGGATGCTGAACGCGTTGCTGCCGTCATGGCCAGCCGTGCGGCGGACCAGAACTGGGCCGACAGCGTCGCTGGCGACATGGAACGCCATTATTCCCCGGGCCGTACCTGGGAAGCGCTGGCACGCACCGCGCTGCCGCTGCTGGAAACCGGTGACGTGCTCGACATCGCCTCCGGTGACGGCGTACTGGCCGAGCTTGTGGCGCCGCACGCCAAGCGCTACATCTGTATCGACACCAGCGCGCGCGTGGTCGCTGCTGCCAGCGAGCGCCTGCGCCGGCTGGCCAACGTGGAAGTGCGCGAAGGCGATATGCATGCCCTGCCCTTCCCCGACCAGAGCTTCGACCTGGTGGTACTGATGCACGCACTGACCTACGCGGCCAAGCCGGCCCAGGCCGTCGCCGAGGGTGCGCGCGTGCTGCGCCCGGGCGGGCGCCTGCTGCTGTGCAGCCTGGCCCGTCACGAGCACCGTGCGGCCGTGGATGCGTATGGCCACGTCAACCTCGGTTTCAGCGACAAGGAACTGCGCAAGTTCGTGGAGAAGGCCGGCCTGGTCGTCTCCAGCCTGGAAACCGTGACCCGCGAAAAGCGCCCGCCGCATTTCGAAGTCATTTCGCTGATTGCCAGCAAGCCCTGAGGTCTGCCCATGTCATCCCTGCCCTGGCTCCACCCCGACCGCGTGCATGCGCTGGAAACGGCGCTGGCCCAGCGCATCCTGATCATTGACGGCGCCATGGGCACGATGATCCAGCGGCATGGGCTGGAAGAGGACGACTACCGCGGCGAGCGTTTCGCCGAGGGTTACGACCATCAGCACGGTCCCGGCTGCGACCATGCCGCATCCGGCGACGCGCCGCAGGGGCATGACCTGAAGGGCAACAACGACCTGCTGTTGTTGACCCGCCCCGAGGTGATCGGCGGCATCCACACCGCGTACCTGGAGGCCGGCGCCGATCTGGTCGAGACCAATACGTTCAATGCGACCTCGGTCAGCCAGGCCGACTACCACCTTGAACATCTGGTCTACGAGCTCAACAAGGCCGGCGCCGCGGTAGCGCGCGCCTGCTGTGATGCGGTCGCGGCGACCACGCCGGGCAAGCCGCGGTTCGTGATCGGCGTGCTGGGCCCGACCAGCCGCACCGCGTCGATCAGCCCGGACGTGAACGATCCCGGCTTCCGCAATACCAGCTTCGATGCCCTGCGCGAGACCTACCGCGAAGCCATCGATGGCCTGATCGACGGTGGCGCCGACACCCTGATGGTGGAAACCATCTTCGACACGCTCAACGCCAAGGCGGCACTGTTCGCCATCGAAGAGGTGTTCGATGCGCGCGGTGGGCGGCTGCCGGTGATGATCTCCGGCACGATCACCGATGCGTCCGGGCGCACGTTGTCCGGGCAGACGGCAGAGGCGTTCTACGCCTCGGTCGCGCACGGCCGGCCGCTGTCGATCGGGCTGAACTGCGCGCTCGGTGCCAGCGACATGCGCCCCCACGTGGAGACCTTGTCCACCGTGGCCGAGTGCCTGGTCAGTGCGCATCCCAATGCCGGCCTGCCCAACGCCTTCGGCGAGTACGACGAAACCCCGGAAGAAATGGCCACCACGCTGCGCGAATTCGCCAGCGCCGGTCTGCTCAACCTGGTGGGCGGCTGCTGCGGCACCACCCCGGCGCACATCCGCGCGATTGCCGAGGCAGTGGCCGATCTGCCGCCGCGCCGCCTGCCCGCACCACCGCTGGAAGATGCGGCATGACCGCGTCCGCCCCACGCTCCCGTTGTCGTTGACCCTCCTCCGCCAGCCCGTGCCAGCCTGCCCATGACGTCTTCCCGCCCTACCCGCCTGTCCGGTCTCGAGCCGCTGGTCATCACCCCCGACCTGCTGTTCGTCAACATCGGTGAGCGCACCAACGTCACCGGCAGCGCGCAGTTCCGCAAGCTGGTGAAGGAAGAGCGCTATGAAGAGGCGGTGGAAGTGGCGCGCCAGCAGGTCGCCAACGGCGCGCAGATTCTCGACGTCAACATGGACGAGGGTCTGATCGATTCCGAAAAGGCGATGACGCGCTACCTCAACCTGATCATGTCCGAGCCGGACATCGCCCGGATTCCGGTGATGGTCGACTCCTCCAAGTGGAGCGTGATCGAAGCGGGGCTGAAGTGCCTGCAGGGCAAGAGCGTGGTCAACTCGATCTCGCTCAAGGAAGGCGAAGCGCAGTTCATCGAACAGGCACGCAAGGTGCTGCGTTACGGCGCAGCGGCCGTGGTGATGGCCTTTGATGAAGAGGGCCAGGCCGATACCTGCGCGCGCAAGGTCGAGATCTGCACCCGCGCCTACCGGGTCCTGACCGAGCAGGTCGGCTTCCCGCCGCAGGACATCATCTTCGACCCGAACATCTTCGCCGTCGCCACCGGCATCGAAGAGCACGACAACTACGCGGTCGACTTCATCGAAGCCACCCGCATCATCAAGCGGACGTTGCCGCACTGCCATGTTTCCGGCGGCGTCTCCAACGTGTCGTTCTCGTTCCGCGGCAATGAAACCGTGCGACAGGCGATCCACTCGGTATTCCTGTTCCATGCCATCGGCGCGGGTATGGACATGGGCATCGTCAATGCCGGCGCGATGCCAATCTACGATGACCTGGACCCCGAGCTGCGCGAGCGCGTGGAGGATGTGATCCTCAACCGCCGCAGCGATGGCACCGAACGCCTGCTGGAGATCGCCGAGCGCTACAAGGGCAAGAAGGGCGAAGTGCGCGGCGAAGACCTGGCCTGGCGCGAGAAGCCGGTCAATGACCGCCTTGCCCATGCGCTCGTGCACGGCATGGATGCGTGGGTCGAGCAGGACACCGAAGAAGCGCGTGCGCGCTCCACCCGTCCGCTGGATGTGATCGAAGGGCCGCTGATGGACGGCATGAACATCGTGGGCGACCTGTTCGGCGCCGGCAAGATGTTCCTGCCGCAGGTGGTCAAATCCGCACGCGTGATGAAGAAAGCGGTGGCGTACCTGCTGCCGTACATCGAGGCGGAAAAGGCCCGCAGCGGCGACACCGCCAAGAGCAACGGCAAGATCATCATGGCCACGGTCAAGGGTGACGTGCACGACATCGGCAAGAACATCGTCGGCGTGGTCCTGGCCTGCAACAACTTCGACGTGATCGACTTGGGCGTGATGGTGCCTGCGCAGAAGATCCTGGACGCCGCGCGTGCGGAGAACGCCGACATTATCGGTCTGTCCGGGCTGATCACGCCCTCGCTGGAGGAGATGAGCCACGTTGCCCGCGAGATGGAGCGGCAGGGCTTCACGATGCCGCTGATGATCGGCGGCGCGACTACCTCGCGCGCGCACACCGCACTGAAGATCGACCCGCACTACAAGGCGCCCACGGTGTGGGTGAAGGACGCCTCGCGCGCGGTCGGCGTGGCGCAATCGCTGATTTCGCGTGAGCTGCGCGATGCGTTCGTGGCCGCCAACGAGGCCGACTACGCCGACATCCGCCAACGCCACCGCAATCGTGGCGACGCCAAGCGGTTGGTCACCCTCGCAAAGGCACGCGCCCAGCGGTTCGTGGGCGACTGGGCCACCTACACACCGCCGGCGCCGCGCAAGCCGGGCCTGCATGTGCTCGATGATTACCCACTGGCTGACCTGGTCGAGGTGATCGACTGGACCCCGTTCTTCCAGGCCTGGGAACTGGCCGGCAAGTTCCCGGCGATCCTCACCGATGAAATCGTCGGCCCGCAGGCCACCGATCTGTACAAGGATGCCCGCGCGATGCTCACGCGCATCGTCGAGGAGAAGTGGCTGACCGCCAAGGCCGTGTTCGGCCTGTGGCCGGCCAACAGCGTTGGCGATGACGTGCACCTGCGTACCGACAATGGCCCGGCCGTGCTGCACTTCCTGCGTCAGCAGGTGGACAAGCCGGTCGAGCGCCCGGATTTCTGCCTGGCCGATTTCATCGCCCCGGCCGACAGCGGCAAGCGGGACTGGATCGGCGCGTTCGCGGTGACCGCCGGCATCGGCATCGACCCGCACGTGGCCCGCTTCGAGGCCGACCACGACGACTACAACGCGATCCTGCTCAAGGCGCTGGCCGACCGCCTGGCCGAGGCCCTGGCCGAGCGCCTGCACCAGCACGTGCGCGTGGATTACTGGGGCTACCAGCCCGACGAGCAGCTGGACAACGAATCGCTGATCGCCGAGAAGTACGCCGGCATCCGCCCTGCGCCCGGCTACCCGGCCTGCCCCGAGCACAGCGAGAAAGCCACGCTGTTCCGCTTGCTGGATGCCGAGCGCAACGCGGACATGCAGCTGACCGAGAGCTTTGCGATGCTGCCCACCGCGGCGGTGTCGGGCTACTACTTCAGCCACCCGCAGAGCCAGTATTTCGTGGTCGGCCGTGTCACCCGCGAGCAGGTGGTCGATTACGCCAAGCGCAAGGGCGTGGACCGTGTACAGGCCGAGCGCTGGCTGGCCTCCAATCTGGATTACGATCCGGACTGAGTGTGTCACCCGGCCCACGGCCGGGTGCTACCGGCATAATGCACGGGTAGGCACCCACTGTTGGCGGGTGCGCGCCCTCCGAGATCCCGCATGACCGCCCTCCCCCGCGACGCCGTACCGGCCGTCCGCCTGTCCTCGTTCTACCTGTTCTACTACGCCGCTCTGGGCGCGTTCACACCGTACTGGTCGTTGTTCCTGACCTCGCGCGGCATGAGCGTGACCGCGATCAGCGTGATGATGGGCATCTGGTACGCCACCCGCATCGTGGCCCCCACGACCTGGACCTCCCTCGCCGCCGCCTCGCCGCGCCCGATCTTCTGGCTGCGGCTGGGCTGCGTGCTCACCCTGCTGACCTTCTGCGCGTTCCTGATGCCGTTGCCGCAGCCGTGGCTGTACCCGGCGATGATCGCGTTCTGTTTCTTCTACAACGCGGTGATGCCGCAGTTCGAATCCATCACGCTGACCCACCTGGGCAGCGACAGCCACCGCTACGGCCTGATCCGGGTATGGGGCTCGCTCGGCTTCATCGCGGTGGTGATGCTGTTCGGCTGGATCATCGAAGGTGACGGGGGTGCCGGCAATGCGCATCTGCTGCCGTGGCTCATGCTGCCGCTGTTTGGCCTTCTCACCGCCTCGGGCTTTGCCAACCACTACGCACGCAACCTGCAGCGTAGCGACGGCGACGCGAGCGGGTTCTGGGCGATCGTGCGCAAGCCGCAGGTGTTGGCGTTCTTCCTGGCCGCCTTCATGGAGCAGCTCTCGTTCGGCCCCTACTACACGTTCTTCTCGGTCTACATGGATCACCACGGCTATGCGACCTCCACGCTGGGCGTGCTGTGGACGGTCGGGGTGGTGTTCGAAGTGGGTGTGTTCTTCACCATCGGCCGCTTCTTCCGCCGCTATGACGCCAGCTGGATGCTGCTGATCGCCCTGCTCAGTTCCACGGTGCGCTGGGCGGTGACCGCGCTGTTCCCGGAGAACCTGCCGGTGATGCTCCTCGCCCAGACTGCGCATGCGCTCGGTTTTGCCGCCTTCTTCGCCGCCGCGATGCAGATGCTGGCGACCTACTTCCCCGGCCGCCTCAACGGCCATGGCCAGGGCTTGTTGTACGGTTTCTCCTCCGGGGTGGGCGGCGTGCTCGGCGCGCTGATCGCGGGCCAGTTGTGGCCGATCGATCAGGGCCGTACCGCGTTCCTCGCGGGCAGTGGCTTTGCATTGGCTGGCGCCCTGCTGTGCTTCTTTGCGATCAGTCTGCCGCTGCTGCGGGCGCGCACGCGCTGATCGTCCGCTCCCGGGCGTACCGGCCACAGTCCGGCAACCCGAGCCTCCGGATGGGGTAGGCTCAGGGCTCCCCCTGACTGGAGCCGCTGATGCGACCGACCCGCCTGTGGGCGCTGCTGCTTGCCGCCACCACTGCCCTGCCCGCCGCGGCCGAGCCGATCCTGTTCGAAAATGCGCGCGTCTTCGATGGCACCCGCGACCTCGGCATCACGCCAGTGCTGATCGACGGGGCGCGGATCGTGCATGTCGGCACCCCGCTGCCGGCGGCCGCCACTGGTGCGCGCCGCATCGATTACACCGGCAAGACCCTGTTGCCCGGGCTGGTCAGCGACCATGCCCACGTCGGCAATACGCAGGGGCTGGAGCACGGTGACCGTTTCTACACCCATGACAACGTGGTGCGCGACCTGCGCCAGTTCCAGCGCTACGGCATCACCACGGTGACCGCGCTGGGCATGAACGGCGCGGACTTTTTCGCCATCCGCAACGCGGTGAACACCGATCCCGGCCTGGGCGCACAGCTGTATGGTGCCGGCGGCGGTATCGGCGCCCCGGAGGGTGCGCCGCCGGCCGACACCATGGGCCTGAGCCACGATCCGGTGGCACGCCCGCGCAACGCCGAAGAAGCGCGCGCGGCCGTGGCCATCCAGCATGCCGATGGCGTGGACCTGATCAAGCTGTGGGTGGACGACCTCGGTGGCAAGCGCCCGATGATGACCCCGGAGGTGTATCGCGCCGCCATCGCCGAAGCGCATGCGAGCGGGCTCAAGGTCGCCGCGCACATCCACGATCTGGAGCAGGCCCGCGACCTGGTCGATGCCAAGGTCGACATCCTCGCCCACGGTATCCGCGACCGGGCGGTGGACCCGATGTTGGCGCGGAAGATGCGCGACCAGGGCACCTGGTACATCCCCACGATCGCCATCGACGAGGCGAACTACGGGTATGCCGAGCATCCGCTGGCATTGCAGCAGCCCTTCGTGCGCCAGGCACTGCACGCCGATGTGCTGGCGCGCTGGTCGCAGCCGGAGTGGCAGCGTGCGCAACTGGCCGGCAGTGGGGTGCCCGCCGCACGCAAGGCGGTCGCGACCAATCTCGACAACGTGCGTCGCCTGCATGCGGCCGGGGTGAAGCTCGGCTTCGGCACCGATGCCGGCGCGATGCCGCAGCGGGTGATCGGCGTGGCCGAACACCGCGAACTGCAGCTGCTGGTGGAGGCCGGGCTGACGCCCTCCGACGCCTTGCAGGTCGCCACCACGCAGGCGGCAGCCTTGCTGGGGCTGACCGACCGCGGCCGCATTGCCGCGGGCAAGCGCGCCGACCTGCTGGTGCTCGATGCCGATCCGCTGCTGGATATCGCCAACACGCAGCGCATTGGCGCGGTCTGGCAGGCCGGTCAGGAAGTCGCCGGGCCGATCACGGAGTAACGCGATCCGGGGGCGCTGCGATGCCAGCGCCCCATTGCTGCCATCGGCCCTGCTGTCAGTTAGGCGTGGCCGCCAGCGTTGCCTGCAACGAGGGCAGCAGCAACCGGTTGCCGTAGCCGCTCAGGTGATCGCCATCGAAGAACAGCGGTTGTCCGTGGCGTTGCGCGCGGCAGGCATCGGTGTCGCACAGGATCGGCAACGGGTCCCAGATCACCGCGCCGGGCAAGCCGGTGGCCACCTGCTGCAGCGCAACCAGCGCCGGGGCGCGATAGTCTTCCATCCAGTCGCGCTGCACCTGCAGGCCATTGCGGCACACCGCGTTGTCGGCGTTGAACCGATCCGAGCAGCGGTAGGGCGGTGCGGGCAGTACCGGCTTGGGCGCTTCCAGCACTACGCGCACACCGGCCTCGGCCAGCGGGCGCCAGTTCGCAATCGCGCGTTCGGCTTCGGCCGCACGCCCAACGCGCCCCTGCTCGCTGTGTTCGCTGTCGCGCTGCTCGCGCGCGTCGAACAGGATGAACTGATCGGACAAACGCGGCACCCGCAGCGAGGCCAGCAGGACCACGTCGCCGGGCATTGCATGGCGCGCGATATCGGCACGCACCGCCGTGTCATAGCCTTGGCAGTCCGGCGCAGCCCAACGCCATTCCTGCAGGCCCAACTGCGGGCAGCCGCCGCGGCCGTATTGCCACACCGTTGCGCCCGTCTCCAGCGCCAGGCGGCGCAGCAGTTCGTTGTAGGCCATCGCGTGCGAATCGCCGGCCACGAACACGTTGCGCGGCATGCCCGGAGGCACCGGGCGATCACACTCACCGCGTGAGAACGTGCGGGCACGACCGGCCTCGAAGCGCGCCTTGCCCACCCGCAGTTCGCAGCCCGGGTAGTCTGCCGCGACGGATTTTCCGTCCGGGTACCAGTCCAATGGATGGCGGCTGACCGTACTCAGCGACAGCCGTGCCGATTGGGAATACAGCACGGCCTGCAGGCCCCCGCCAATGAACAGGGCCGCCACGCCCACCACCACCCACCGGCGGGTGGTGAGGCGCTGCGACAACGGCCCGCGGAACGGCCGCTCGACCCAACGCCAGGACACCCAGGCCAGCAGCGCCACCACTGCTGTGGCGAACACGCGCTGGCCGACGGTCTCCAGCCCTACCGTCCAGCGCATCAGCACGAACACCGGCCAATGCCACAGGTAAAGCGAGTAGGACAACAGCCCGATCCGCCGCAGCGGCGGGCTGGACAGAAGCCGGCCGATCAACGCTTGAGGGTGGTAGTGCAAGGCCAGCAGCAGCCCGGCGCTGGCCAGGACCGCCCAGAGTCCGTCCGGCCAGGGCGAATGCCCCGCCCGCGCCGACCACAGGTTCCAGCCCAGCGTACCCAACGCGACCAAGGCCAGCAGCGACCATGCCAGGCGCGCACGGCCAAGCGCGCGGGCCGCGTCCGGACCGCGTTCGCGCAGGTGCAGCAGCTGGAACAACAGCACGCCTGCACCAAGCTGCCAGAACCGGGTGGTAGTGGCATAAAAGGCTCGAACCGCGTATTCCGGGTGGCTGGCCGCATGGATGGCATGACCGATGGACAGCGCGCTCGCCAGCGCGAACAGGGCCACGCTGATCGTCCGCCCGCGCCCTCCCCGGCTCCAGAACAGGAACAGCAGCGGGAACAGCAGGTAGAACTGCTCTTCCACGCCCAGCGACCAGGTATGGGTAAACGGGTTGAACTCCGCGCGCGGCGCGAAGTAGTCGGTGCCCACGCCGACCAGTACCCAGTTGCTGAGGCCCACGAAGGCCATCAGACCGGTCATGTCACTGGCTTCGCTCAACCACGACTCGGGGATGAGCAGCACACTGGCTACCCCGGTCAGCAACAGGCAACTCAGCAGCGCCGGCGCGATGCGGCGCAACCGGCGCGAATAGAAGCGCAGCAGCGATTGCCCCAGCGGCAACGGCGACAGCCGGTGCACCGAGGCACTGACCACGAAGCCGGAGATCACGAAGAACACGTCCACGCCGGTGAACCCACCGGGCAACCAGGCCGGGTCCAGGTGGAAGACGATCACCGCCAGCACTGCGATGGCACGCAGCCCGTCGATGTGCGGCACATAGCCGCGACTTGGATCAGCCTTCATGTGCATCCCTGCAGAAGCAGGATCGCGTGGGCCGCGATCCCGGCGGAATCACCAGACCAGGTCGTCGGGCACCTGGTACTGCGGGTCGGCGTACGGATCGTCCCCGGCTGGCGCATCCGGATCGACTTTCAGCGCCACCGACGGTGCGAACACCGCTTCAGCTTCGGCGAGCACCGCAGCAGTCACCAGCACATAGCGGCCGTTCTGCTGCAGCACGCCGAGCTCGCCGGCATTGAGTGCCTTGAGCTGGTCGGCGGTGACGTAGATACGCTTGATCTTGCCGCCGTACGGGAAGTGGCGCGCGATGTCGGCCGCTTCGGCGTTGAGGGACTTGCCTTCCAGCAGGACCTCCAGCTTGGCCTTGGCTTCGCGACGCAGACGGGCTTCTTCCTGCTTCAGGCGCTCGGCCTCGATACGGTCGTCTTTTTCCTTCTGCGCACGGATCGCATACGCCTTGGCGAGGTCGATGTCCTCGCGCGAGCGCGGCTTGCCCGGTGCGCCCTGCGGCGGCCGGGCGCCAGCGGGGCGGCCCTTGCCCTGCGGCCGGCGGTCGCCGTCGCGGGCGGGGCGCTGGCCCTCACCGGGCTTGCCGGCCGGGCGTGCGCCCTGCGGCTTGCCGGCCGGGCGGCCATCGCGGCGCGCGTCGGGTCGACGATCGGGCTTGCGGTCGTTGGTTCGTTCGGGTTTGGCCGGGGCTTTGAAGCCAAGGCCCAGCAGCTGGTCGCGGAGAGTATCGCTCATGACGTCAGATCAGTAATGCGGAGGCGGCGGCTCTTCGGCCGAATCGGAATACAACGCGGTGCGGACCTTGCCGAGGTCTTCAAGCAGGATGCGGGTCAGGTCGGCATTGCGGTTGCCTTCCATGCGCGCATCGGCCAGCGCCTCACTCAGTTCGGCCAGCGCCTGCTCCTGGAAGGAGACGCGCATTTCCAGCTCGATCAGGCGTGCTTCCAGTGCCTGTTCGCGCTCGGAGGGTGTGGACTCATGCATTCAACGAACGTCCCCGGCCGATGCCGTAGTAAGCCAGGCCCGCGGCTTCGATGTCCTGCGGGTCGTACAGATTGCGGCCGTCAAAGACGACCGCATCGTTGAGCCTCTCGCGCAGGCGGACGAAATCCGGGCTGCGGAACTGCTTCCATTCGGTCACCACGACCAGCGCATCGGCGCCCTCGAGCGCGTCGTAAGCGTTGTCGCAGAACACCAGATCATCGCGCTCGCCAAAAATGCGGCGCGCTTCTTCGGTCGCTTCCGGATCATAGGCACGCACGTGCGCACCGGCCTCCCAGAGCTGCGCCAGCAGGCGGCGGCTGGAGGCTTCACGCATGTCATCGGTGTTGGGCTTGAACGCCAGGCCCCACACGGCAAACGTCTTGCCGCGCACGCCTTCGTCCTCGCCACGATCGTAGTGGCGCTGGATCAGGGCGTACAGATGCCCCTTCTGATGCTCGTTGACGGCTTCTACCGCATTGAGCAGCTTCGGCTCATGGCCGTGCTGTTGCGCGGTCCGGGCCAGCGCCTGCACATCCTTGGGGAAGCACGAGCCACCGTAGCCGGCGCCGGGATAGATGAAGTGCCAGCCGATGCGCGGATCCGAGCCGATGCCCTGACGGACCTGCTCGATATCGGCACCGACCTTCTCGGCGATGTTGGCGATTTCGTTCATGAACGAAATCTTGGTCGCCAGCATTGCGTTGGCCGCGTACTTGGTCAGCTCCGCCGAGCGCACGTCCATTTCCACCACGCGGTCGTGGTTGCGGTTGAACGGCGCATACAGGCGGCGCATCAGCGCGACCGATTCGGGATTGGACGCGCCCACCACGATGCGGTCCGGCCGCATGCAGTCGGCGACCGCGTCACCTTCCTTGAGGAATTCGGGGTTGGAGACCACGTCGAACGCGATCTCCACGCCGCGCTCGGCCAGCACCTGTGCGATGGCCTCACGGACTTTGTCGGCCGTGCCTACCGGCACGGTCGATTTGTTCACCACCACCACCGGCACGGTGATGTGCCGGCCGATGGTGCGGGCCACGGCCAGCACGTACTGCAGGTCGGCACTGCCGTCCTCGTCCGGTGGCGTGCCCACGGCAATGAAGATCACCTGGCCATGCGCGATCGCGGCGGCGGCGTCGGAGGTGAAGGTCAACCGCGACGCATCGTGGTTGGCCTTGACCATCGGTTCCAGGCCGGGCTCATAGATCGGGACGATCCCGTTGTTGAGGCCGTCGACCTTGGCCTGGTCGATATCGACACAGATCACCTGGTGGCCAACCTCGGCCAGGCAGGTACCCGTGACAAGACCGACGTAGCCGGTACCGAAAATCGCAACGCGCATGGGCGGTAGTGCTCCAGATCCGTTACGGCAGAACGTTCAGCAGCTCGACGTCGAACGTCAGCGTCGCGTTCGGACCGATCGGACCACCCGGGGTGCCCTGCGGGCCGTACGCCAGCTCGCCGGGGATCCAGAAGCGGTACTTGGAACCGGTGGGCATCAGCGAGACGCCTTCCGACCAGCCCTTGATCACCTGGTCCAGACCAAACTCGATCGGCTGGCCGCGCTGGTAGCTGCTGTCGAAGACGGTGCCGTCGAGCAGCTTGCCTTCGTAGTTCACACGCACCTTGCTGGTCGGCATCGGGCGCTCGCCCGAACCCGGACGCAGCACCTGGTACTGCAGGCCCGACGCGGTGGTCACCACGCCCGGCACGGTCTTGTTCTTGGCCAGGAAGTTGTTGCCTTCCACGCGGTTGGTATCGCCCTGCGCGGAAGCCTTGGCCTCCATCTCAGCCTGCTTGCCCTTCATGAAGCCTTCCAGCGTGGCCTTGGCCTGCTCGGCGGTCATCTTCGGGGTGCCATTGTTGAACGTGGTGCTGACCGCGTCGAACAGCGCGTCCAGGTCCAGATCGTCCTTCAGCGGCGCCAGCGACGGGCCCACGGCGAAGCTGCCCAGCATGAGGCCGACCTTTTCACGGTCCACCTTCGGCGGGGCAGTGCCCGGCGCAACACCCGGGACCGGCTGGCCGTTCTTGGCCATCACGGCCTGGCGCAGGGCAGCGTCGGTCTTCTGCGCTTCTTCCTGGCTGATCAACGGCTGCTTGCCTTCAAAAGCGTTGGTCACACCGCGGCGCAGGGCGGCCAGGTCGATCTCGCTGGAAATCGGACCGAACGAATTGGCGACATCGATACCGATGGCGTAGCCAAGCTTTTCGCGTTGGGTGTTCAAAGTGGAAGTCTCCTTGACAGCCGCGCGGGCGGCTGGTTGTTGCGACATCGCGGTACCGGTGGCACCCATCGCCAGAATCAGAACCGACGCCGCGGCGCCGCGCATTCCCATCTTCATTCGCTGCATTCCTGGAAGTGACTGGACGCCGACGTCGGCGCGAAAGCAACCATTGTCGCACGCGCGTCCGAGATGTCGATATCGTCAGCGCTTGTTGGCGGTGACAGAGAGTTCACGTTCGATCGCCGCGACCAGCTTCGGATCGTCCGGCGTGACCTTGCTCGGGAACTGTGCCACCACCCGGCCATCGCGACTGATCAGATACTTGTGGAAGTTCCAGCCCGGCGATACACCCGTAGCGGTGGCCAGACTGCGATACAGCAGCGTCGCTTCCGGCCCGGTGACCACCACCTTCTGGAACATCGGGAACTTCACGCCGTAGGTCAGCGTGCAGAACTCCTGGATCTGTGCCTCGTCGCCCGGCTCCTGGCCCTTGAAGTCATTGGACGGGAAGCCCAGCACCGAGAACCCGCGTGCGCTGTACTTGCGCTGCAGGGCTTCCAGGCCTTCGTACTGCGGGGTGAAACCGCACTTGCTGGCCGTATTGACCACCAACAGCACCTTGCCACCGTACTGCTTGGCCAGATTGACCTCACCCTTGCCCGCCAGTGGGCGGTAGCTCACATCCAGCAGGTCGGTCGCCTGGGCCGACGCGCCAGCCAGCAGGCCGACGGCCAGCAGCAACAACGACCCGCGCCGGGCAAGGTCGCGACGGACGGGGGACAACAAAGACACGTAATGCATCGCGACACTCCAAGGTGGGAAAACGGGGGCTCAACCGGCCTGGCAAGGGCCGCCAAGACTGAGGCGGCACTATATCACCGCCCTTTTTGCCGCCGGATGGCCGTGGGCCGGTCCACTGGAGGGCCCCGTGTTCAGGGGCCGCTTTGCCGCTTCTGGCCGTGTCAGCGCGGTGACACGGATCCTGCGAGGATCGCCTGAATGCGCCCATGGCTTGCCATACCATTGACATCAATGAATGTGCGCTGGCGGAAAACGTCCGCCCACGCAGACACCTATCCATTTAAATTCAATACGTTACGACCAACGCATGCCTGTCATACGCCCCCTGCCATCAGTTGGGTACGCCACCCTGTTGACCTTGGGCGTGCCGGTGTTATAGTTGCATACAACACCAGTCACCTAGACAGGGGAAGCCCATGAACCGCATGCGCCACCGCCATTCCGCCACCGCCATCACCGCCGCTTCGGCGTTGCTGCTGCTTGGCTGGTTCGGCCTCCCGTCCGGTGACGCTGGCAGCCCTGCCGCCAGCACCGATATGTTTGAAGGCCCGCAGGACGCAGGCGTCATCGAGGCAGGGACCGCCAACGGCGCCCCCACGCCCCCCCGCCGGCTGCACAGCTCCCTGTCCATGCCTTACTTCTCATTCGCGCAGTCGCTGAACCCACGGAGCTGACCATGAGCGATATTCAATGGAGCGATGGTGCTCCGATCTACCGCCAGCTGAAGGAGCGCGTGATCGCCATGATGCTTGACGGCATCATCAAGCCTGGCGACGCCCTGCCCTCGGTCCGGCAGGTTGCCGCCGAGTACCAGCTCAACCCCATCACCGTATCGCGCGCCTACCAGGAACTGGCTGATGAAGGCCTGGTCGAGAAGCGCCGCGGCCTGGGCATGTTCATGACCGAAGAAGCGGCCACGCAGCTGCGCAGCAGCGAGCGCGACCGCTTCCTCAATGAAGAATGGCCACTGGTGCTGGAGCGCATCCAGCGCCTGGGCCTGAACCTCGACGAATTGCTGCCCCAGGGGAAATCCTCATGAATGCCGTTGCAAGTGATGTCGTCATTTCCGCTCGAGGCCTGCGCAAGGCCTATAAACAGACCGTGGCGCTGGACAACACCAGCTTCACGATCGCGCCCGGCCGCATCACCGGCCTGATCGGCCCCAACGGCGCCGGCAAGACCACCCTGCTCAAGGCGCTGCTCGGCCTGACCTCGGTGGAAGGCGAACTGCGCGTACTCGGGCTGGACCCGACCGAGCAGCGCAACGCGCTGATGAACGAGGTGTGCTTCATCGCCGACGTGGCGGTGCTGCCGCGCTGGATGAAGGTGCGCGAGGCGATCGACTTCGTCGCCGGCACCCATCCGCGTTTCGACCGTGCGCGCTGCGAGCGCTTCCTGGCCTCCACCAAGCTGCATCCCAAGCAGCGCGTGCGCGAACTGTCCAAGGGCATGATCGTGCAGCTGCACCTGGCCCTGGTGATGGCCATCGACGCCAAGGTGCTGGTGCTGGACGAGCCGACCCTGGGCCTGGACATCCTGTACCGCAAGGAGTTCTACCAGCGTCTACTGGAGGACTACTTCGATGAGCAGAAGACCATCATCGTCACCACCCACCAGGTGGAAGAGATCGAACACATCCTCACCGATGTGATGTTCATCCGTGATGGCCGCATCGTGCTCACCACCGACATGGAAGACATCGGCGAACGCTATACCGAAGTGCTGGTCCCGGCCGACGCCGTGGAGGCCGCACGCGCGCTCAAGCCGATCGATGAACGCGCCCTGCCCTTCGGCAAGACCGTCCTGCTGTTCGACGGGGTGCCACGCGCCCAGCTCACGCCCCTGGGCGAAATCCGCAGCCCCGGGCTGGCGGATCTGTTCGTGGCCATCATGAAGGGAACCTACGCATGAACACCGTCAACCACCCCATCAGCAAGGCCAGCGCGTTCAAGTGGCTGCTCAAGCGTGAGTACTGGGAAAACCGCGGCGGGTTCCTGTATGCGCCGGTGATCGCCGGTGGCATCTCGCTGGTGATGAGCCTGCTCGGCATCGTGTTCGGCCTGGTCGCCATGCACCGTGCGGTCAAGAGCGGCGGCATCCACCTCAACGACGAAAACGTCAGCATCAACGGCCTGGACCTGAGCCTGCTGACCAGCAAGCTCGATGCCAAGAACCTGCAGGACCTGGCCAATGGCCTGGATCTGACCCTGATCCTGAGCTCGGGCTGGCCGCTGATCGTGCTGGCCTTCGTGGTGTTCTTCTACTGCCTGGGCGCCCTGTACGACGACCGTCGCGACCGCAGCATCCTGTTCTGGAAGTCGCTGCCGCTGTCGGATACGTCCACGGTCCTGTCCAAGGCGCTGAGCGCGTTGTTGATCGCCCCGATCATCGCGGTGATCGCCTCGGCCCTGACCATGTTCGGCTTCCTGGTGATGATCTCCATCGTGGTGATCGCCCACGGCGGCGACCCGATGATGTTGATCTGGGGACCGGCCAGCCCGCTGACCATCATCGCCGGCCATCTGTCCTGGATTCCGGTCTACCTGCTCTGGGCGTTGCCGACCGTCGGCTGGCTGCTGCTGTGCTCGGCGTGGGCCAAAACCAAGCCGTTCCTGTGGGCCGTCATGCTGCCGCTGTTCGCCGGCATCATCGTCAGCACCACCAAGGTCATGACCCTGTTCGACCTGACCGGTGGCTGGTTCTGGAAGCACATCGTCGGCCGCCTGCTTCTCAGCGCGGTACCGGCCACCGACCAGTTCTACCGCGGCGAATCGATGTTCAGCGGTAACGGCGGCAACATGGACAACCTGGTCAATGAGCTGGGCCCGAGCCATCAGCTGGCTGCCTTCGCGATGCCGGAACTGTGGATTGGTGCCGCCGTCGGCGTGGTGTTCCTGTTCCTGGCCATCCGCCTGCGCCGCCGCGCCGGCGAAATCTGATCCCTGCCCTTCATCGAGGAACCACCCATGATCCGCACGCTCGCCGTTGCTTCCCTGCTGTTGCTGCCGCTGACCGCGCTCGCCAATGAGCCCCAGTGCAAGTTCAACGAAGCCCGTGACCTGAAGCTCGACCTGGCCGGCGCCAAGGCGGTGGTGTTCGAAGTGAACCAGCACGATCTGGTGCTGCAGGCTGGCCCGGGCGCGGCCCAGCTCGGGGGGCGCGCCTGCGCCTCCAATGCGGATTGGCTGCGCGAACTGACCGTGACCCAGCAGAAGGTCGGCGACAAGCTCGTCGTCCGCCTGCAGCGCGACGCCCGCAACACACTCACCGTCAGCGGCAGCAGTTATGCCTACCTGGACATGCGCGGCACCGTACCGGACTCGATCCTGGTCCAGCTCAAGGTCGGCTCGGGCGATGCCAGCGTCACCGGTGCGCACTCGCTGAGCGCAGACGTCGGCTCGGGTGACATCAAGCTTCAGGAGATCAACGGCCTGGTGACCGCAGCGGTCGGCTCGGGCGATGTCATCCTCGACGGTGCCGGTGCGCTGAACCTGCTCTCGGTCGGTTCCGGCGATTTCAAGGCCCGCAACATCCGCGGGGACGCCAAGGTCGGCACGATCGGCTCGGGCGACTTCGAGCTGGACACCGTCGGTGGCAACGTCGAGATCGGCGTGGTCGGCTCCGGTGATACCGATGTGCGCAAAGCCAAGGGCGACGTGCGCGTCGGTACCGTCGGCTCCGGCGACACCGACCTGCGCGATATCGGCGGCAGCGTCACCGTGGGCCGTCATGGATCGGGCGATGTCACCGTCCGCGATGTCGGCGGCGACCTGCGCGTGGCCAACAGCGGCAGCGGCGATATCCGCCACAGCAACGTACGCGGCCGGGTTGAACTGCCGCGCGGCAAGTAAGCCTCTCTTCTCCTCCGACGGATACGCATCATGACGACTCGACTGCTGCTGCCTGCCCTGCTGTTGTGCCTGCCGATCGCAGCCTGTACCGCCCCCGACAGTGGCAAGGGCAAGGCGCCTGCCGACCAGAGCGCCGCCGCCCCGGCGACCAGCGCGCTGGATACCGATGGCATCGGCAAGACCGTGCAGGAGGCCACCGAGAAGGCCCGCCGGGAGATCAGCCAGGGCAACATTTCCATCGCCAACGGGAAGACTCCGAAGGCGGAGATCAGCCCCCAGGGCGACCTGCTCATCGACGGCAAGCCGGTCACCGTGGACGCCCACCAGCGTGCGCTGCTGCTGGACTACCGCAAGCAGGTCGAGCAGCTCGCCAATGCCGGCATGGAAATCGGCGTCGCCGGTGCCAATCTGGGCGTGAAAGCCGCCGGTGAAGCTATCAAGGGCATGTTCTCCGGCGATACCCAGGGGATCGAGGCACGGGTGAATGAAGAGGCCAAGAAGATCGAGGACCAGGCCCAGAAGCTGTGTGGGCTGCTGCCGGGCATGATGGCCAGGCAGCAGGCGCTGGCCGCCGCGCTGCCGGCCTTCCAGCCGTACGCGACGATGGACCAGAGCGACATCGACGACTGCGGCAAGTAATCCCGGCACTGCCTGCGACGATGCGTCGCAGGCAGGCCCTTCCCAGTGCGGGAGGACTACAATCTCCCCTCCCGTCGCATGCGTTGCCCTGCTCATGAAGAAGCTGAGTCTGTTGCTGTTCGCCCTGTTCTGCCTGGTCGCCACCGGTTGCGATCAGGAGTACCGCAATCACCGCGCCGAGCGCAGCAAGCCCAAGATCACCGTCAGTGACGGCATGGTTACCGTGCGCCGCGCGCCTGCGCCGAACATCATCATCCTGCCCAACGGGCACATGAAGATCGATGAGATCGAGATCCCGCTCAACCAGGAGCAGCACGCGATGCTGCAGGTCATGTTCGGCCAGCTGCAGGTGCTGCGCCAGAACACCCTGACCGATGCCCCGCCGGACCCGGCCAAGCGCTCGGTGAAGATCCAGGTCCCCGAGGGCATGCAGCCGATCCCGCCGGACCTGATCACGAAGATCCCGGAATTCAAGGACTACACCGAGACCTTCGGTAATCTGCAGGCCGATCGCCACTGAGTTTGTGCGCGAGCCCCGCAGTGACCGGCAGGCCCCAGGGCAAATGTCCCCCGTCCGCCGCCTGGCGGCGACGGCCTCCTCCTTGATTTTGCCCTGGGGCCCGCCGGCCGCTGCGGGGCTCACGCACAAAAAACGGGCCGTTCGGCCCGTTTCTCGTTTCAGGTAGTGCGAGCGGTCAACCGGCCCCGCCACCACCGCCATGGATGCCACCGGCAGTCAGTGCCGCCGGATCCAGCAGCCTGCGCAGTTCGGCTTCGGACAGGCCACTGTCTTCCTTGGCCACGTCCAGCACCGGGCGCTGTTCCTTGTAGGCACGCTTGGCGATCGCCGCCGCCTTCTCATAGCCGATGATCGGGTTCAACGCAGTCACCAGGATCGGGTTGCGATCCAGTGCCTCGCGGACGCGATCCTCGCGCACTTTCAGCCCGGCGATCGCGGTGTCGGCGAGCAGACGGGTGATGTTGGCCAGCAGGGTGATGCCATCGAGAAGATTTGCCGCGATCAACGGCAGCGTCACGTTCAACTGGAAGTTGCCGGTCTGGCCCGCCACGGTGATCGCGGTGTGGTGGCCGATCACCTGGGCGCACACCATCACGGTGGCTTCCGGGATTACCGGATTGACCTTGCCCGGCATGATCGAGCTGCCTGGCTGCAGCGCCGGCAGTTCGATCTCGCCCAGCCCGGCCAACGGACCGGCATTCATCCAGCGCAGGTCGTTGGCGATCTTGATCAGCGCCACCGCCAACGCATTGAGCTGGCCGGACAGTTCAACCGCATCGTCCTGCGCGGCGAGGCCTTCGAACTTGTTCTCAGCGCTGTCGAACTTGATGCCGGTCTGCTGCTTGAGCTGCTTGGCCACCAGCGTGCCGAACCGCGGATCGGCATTGATGCCGGTGCCGATCGCCGTGCCGCCCAGCGGCAGGCGCCGCAGCCGCTTGAGGCTGTCCTCGATGCGATCCTGTGCGGAGGACAACTGCGCCGACCACGCACCGAATTCCTGCTCGAAGGTCAGCGGCATCGCGTCCATCAGATGGGTGCGACCGGTCTTGACCACTTTGCGCAGCGCACGGCCGCGCTTGTCGATGGTCTTGCGCAGGTGCACCAGTGAAGGCAGCAGCTGCTCATGCACGCCCAGCAGCGCGGAGACACGCAGCGCGGTGGGAATCACATCGTTGGAGCTCTGCCCCTGGTTGACGTGATCGTTGGGATGCACCGCGGTCTTGCCGGCCTTGCCCGCGCGGTTGGCGAGCGTGGCGATGACCTCATTGGCATTCATGTTCGAGGAGGTGCCCGAACCGGTCTGGTACACATCGATCGGGAAGTGCGCGTCGTGGCGGCCGTCGGCAACGTCCGCCGCAGCGGCTTCGATGGCCTTGCCGATGTTGCGCGGCAGATGGCCCAGCTCGACGTTGACGTTCGCCGCAGCACCCTTGACCAGGCCGAGCGCGCGGATGAAACCACGCGGCATACGCTGGCCCGACACCGGGAAATTATCGACGGCGCGCTGGGTCTGCGCGCCCCACAACGCATCAGCGGGCACCTGCAGCTCGCCCATGCTGTCGTGTTCAATCCTGAAACCCTTGCTCATTGCATCAACTCCGCACGTCTTTCGTGGATGAAAGGGAACCTGCGGCTGGCAACGGGCCTGATTCCCTGGCTGGCGGCGCACATCACGATACCCTCAAGCGCCGCTGAAACCCAAGAAAGCGACTGATCGGCTAGACTCGGGATTCGTTTCCATTCAGACAGACTGCCGCCCCCATGGGTGACGATCCCGACAGTAGTACCGGGCGTGCCGCCGCGCACGCACCGATGACCGCCCTCGCCACCCCGGCGACCGCGGGTGCCGTTCTCGCCTTGGCAGCCGTGCTGCGGAGCCGTGGATGATCGGCAACCTCCTGCTCCTTGCGCTGGCGCTGCTGCTGGTGGTGCTCAACGGCTTCTTCGTGGCCGCCGAGTTCGCCCTGGTCAAGCTGCGCCACACCCAGGCCGTCGGCCTTGCAGAAAAAAACGGCTGGCGCGGTCGTCTGCTGCTCAACGTGCACGCGCACCTGGATGCGTATCTGTCCGCCTGCCAGCTGGGCATCACGCTGTCCTCGCTGGGCCTGGGCTGGGTGGGTGAACCGGCGTTCGCGCATCTGCTGCAGCCGTTGTTCGATACGCTGGGGCTGACCCCGGAAGCGTCTCGCCTGACCGCTTTCATCATCGCCTTCAGCATCATCTCGTTCCTGCACATCGTGCTCGGCGAACTGGCCCCGAAATCGATGGCGATCCGCCGCCCGGAAGCGATGTCGCTGTGGACGGCCGCACCGCTGTACCTGTTCTACTGGGCGATGTACCCGGCCATCTGGCTGCTCAACAACAGCGCCAACGCGCTGCTGAGAGCGGCCGGCTGGGGGGATGTGGAGCACACCTCGCACCGTTACTCGCGCGAGGAACTCAAGCTCATCGTGGGCCGCCAGCAACCCACTGGCAGCGCGCCGGACCAGGACCTCACCCTGATGAGCCACGCGCTGGAACTGCCCGAACTGGTGGCCGGCGACCTGATGCGCTCGCGCGACCATATGCGTTCGTTCCGCGACGGGATGAGCCTGGCCGATGTCATGGCCGAGTTCGCCGAGAGCCGCTACAGCCGCTACCCGTGGTTCGACCGCGACGGCGAGGAAGTGCTCGGCATCCTGCACATGAAGGACCTGCTGGTGGAGATCGCCCGCGGCCATCCGACCGACGACCTGCGCCCGCTGCTGCGCCCGGCCAACCTGATCGCGCTGGAGACCCCGGTGCCGCTGGTGCTGGAACGCTTCCGCACCGGCACCACCCACCTGGCACTGTGCGTGGAAGAACACGGCCGCATCCTGGGCTACTTCACCCTGGAAGACCTGCTGGAAGTGGTGGTCGGCGATATCGAGGACGAGCACCCGCATATCGTCAAGGATGCCCCGACCCGCGGCGCGGACGGCACCCTGCTGGTGGCCGGCTCGACCTCCATCTTCCGGCTGGAGCGCCTGCTGGGCCATGACCTGAGCGCGCCCGACCATCTGAATTCGGTGGGCGGGCTGATCGTGCACCAGCTCCAGCGCCTGCCCGAGGAAGGCGAACAGCTGGAAATCGACGGACACCTGTTCACGATCAAGCGCATGGCCGGGCACCGGATCCAGGCGGTGACGGTGCGCATGGCACAGGCCGAGGACGCCGGGGCAGCGTAGAATGGCGGCCCCCGCTGCCACCGATCTGCGCCCTGCCATGTCCGAATTTGCCCTGCTCGCCCTGTCCCCGCTCGATGGCCGCTACGCCGGCAAGGTCGACGCCCTGCGCCCGATCTTCTCCGAATACGGCCTGATCAAGGCCCGCGTGAAGGTGGAAGTGGAATGGCTGCTGGCGCTGGCCAATGAGCCGGGCATCGTCGAACTGGCCCCGTTCTCGGCCGCTGCCACCGCCCGCCTGCGCGCCCTCGCCGACGACTTCGCCCCGGCCCACGCCGCGCGGGTGAAGGAGATCGAGCGCACCACCAACCACGACGTCAAGGCCGTGGAGTACTTCATCAAGGAGCAGCTCACCGCCGATGCCGAGCTGGGCCCGGCGCTGGAGTTCGTGCATTTCGCCTGCACCAGCGAAGACATCAACAACCTCAGCTACGGCCTCATGCTTGAGCAGGCCCGCCGCGAAGTGCTGCTGCCCTCGCTGGACAACATCGCCGGCGTGCTGCGTGCCCTGGCCCACGCCCAGGCCGCGCAGCCGATGCTGTCGCGCACCCACGGCCAGACCGCCTCGCCGACCACCCTGGGCAAGGAAGTGGCCAACGTCGTCGCCCGCCTGGAGCGTCAGCGCCGCCAGATCGCCGCGGTGGAGCTGACCGGCAAGATCAACGGCGCGGTGGGCAACTACAACGCCCACGTCATCGCCTACCCGGACGTGGACTGGCCGGCCTTCGCCCAGCGCTTCGTGGAGAGCCTCGGCCTGGTGTTCAACCCGTACACCACCCAGATCGAACCGCACGACAACGTCGCCGAAATCGGCGATGCCGCGCGCCGCGCCAACATCATCCTGATCGACCTGGCCCGCGACGTCTGGGGCTATATTTCGCTGGGCTACTTCAAGCAGAAGCTCAAGGAAGGCGAAGTCGGCTCGTCGACCATGCCGCACAAGGTCAACCCGATCGATTTCGAAAACGCCGAAGGCAACTTCGGCATCGCCAACGCCCTGTTCGAGCATTTCAGCGCCAAGCTGCCGATCAGCCGCTGGCAGCGTGACCTGACCGACTCCACCGTGCTGCGTGCGGTCGGCACCGCCTTCGGCCACACCCAGGTCGCCCTGGACTCGCTGGCCAAGGGCCTGGGCAAGCTGACCGTGAACCCGGAACGCCTGGACGCCGATCTGGATGCCGCATGGGAAGTACTGGCCGAAGCCGTGCAGACCGTCATGCGCCGCCACGGCCTGCCCAACCCTTACGAGCAGCTCAAGGCGCTCACCCGCGGCCAGGGCATCACGACCGAGTCGATGCAGGCCTTCGTCGAATCCCTGGAACTGCCGGCCGATGCCAAGCAGAGCCTGCGCGCCCTGACGCCGGGCGGCTACATCGGCCTGGCGGCGGACCTGGCCAAAGCGATCTGAAGGCATGGGCACGGCACCGTCGCGCCCCCGAATACCCGTCTATACGCTGCAAGGATCTCCCCCATGGCCGCACGCAAGACCAAAACCCCCGTCATCGACATCCAGGCCCGCCCCGGCCTGCCGCTGGGCATGCCCGCTGCCACCTTCCTGCGCGATTACTGGCAGAAGCGCCCGCTGCTCATCCGTGGCGCGTTCCCCGATTTCGAAACGCCGGTCCAGCCCGAAGACCTCGCCGGCCTGGCCTGCGAGGAAGGCGCGCTGTCGCGCCTGATCACCCACGACCGCGCCACCGATGGCTGGAGCGTGCGTACCGGCCCGTTCCAGGAAGAAGAGTTCCCCGGCATGCCCGACCACGACTGGACCCTGCTGGTCCAGGACGTGGACAAGTGGGACGCCGACGTGCGCGCCCTGATCAGCCACTTCAACTTCCTGCCGCGCTGGCGCATGGATGACGTGATGATCAGCTTCGCCGCCACCGGCGGCTCGGTCGGCGCGCATGTCGACCAGTACGACGTCTTCCTGCTGCAGGCCCATGGACACCGCCGCTGGCAGATCGACGCCAGCGAATCCATCAAGGGCAAGCGCCCGCCGCTGGAGTTCCGCGACGACGTCGAACTCAAGCTGCTGCGCCGCTTCAAGCCGACCCACGACTGGGTGCTGGCTCCCGGTGACATGCTGTACCTGCCGCCGAACGTGCCGCACAACGGCGTCGCCGAAGACCCCTGCCTGACCTTCTCCTTCGGCATGCGTGCCCCGGCCTCGGCCGAGCTGATCAGCGACTACCTCGATACCCTGATCGACGGTGCCGACGAGGCCATCCGCTACCAGGATCCGGACCTGAAGGTGCCCGAGGACCCGACCGAGATCGACGTGGTCTCGATGAACCGCGTGGTCGAAGCGCTCAATGCGATCCGCATGAACGACCCGGACAAGCTGGGCGACTGGTTCGGCCGCTTCATCACCACCTACCGCGCCGCCGGGGAAGTGATGGCACACGGCGAACCGCTGCCGCGCGAAGAGATCGAAGCCGCCCTCGGCGCGGGCGTGGAACTGCAGCGCCACCCGTGGGCGCGGCTGGCCTGGCGCCGTGCCAAGCGTGGCGCCAGCCTGTACTGCAGCGGCCTGGACTTCGCCCTGCCGGTCAAGGATGCGCAGGTACTGGCCGGCACCGAAAAGATCGGCGCGGCGCTGTACCAGAAGCTCTCGGCCAAGGGCCGTGATGCCGTGCAGGCGCTGGTCGCCGGCGGCTTCTACCAGCTGGTGGACGATGCCGGGTTCGAGGACGAAGACGACTACGTCGCCGAGTACGACATCGTCGACGGCACCGAGGCGGTCGAGGTCATCGATGACCAGGCCATCCAGGCCGACGTGCACGAGGTGACCATCCACGACGACGGCATCGAAGTGATCGTCGATTTCGACGACAGCGACGAGGCCGACGGCAAGGACGAGCCGCCGCGCGGCTGATCCGCCCGCCCGCCATGGCCGCCCCCGGTTTCCAGGTTGACGTGGTCGATTACCCGGCGCAGCACGCCGCGCTGCACCGGGTGCGGTTCACCGTGTTCGTCGACGAACAGCAGGTACCGGCCGAGCTGGAGATCGACGCGCTCGATCCCCTGAGCGTGCACGTCCTGGCCCGGGACACCGTCGGCACGCCGATCGGTGCGGGCCGGCTCACCCCGGAGGGCCGGATCGGCCGGATGGCGGTGCTTGCGGCCTGGCGCGGCAAAGGCGTCGGCGACGCACTGCTGCAGGCCCTGATCGATCAGGCCCGCGCCCGTGGCTGGCGCGGGGTCGGGCTGCATGCGCAGCTGCCGGCCCGCGTGTTCTATACCCGGCAGGGCTTCCTGCCCGAGGGCGAGGTCTTCGAAGAGGCCGGTATCGCCCACCAGCACATGCGGCTTGTCCTTTCCGGGGCGGTCGCGATCGACCGGGCCGAGGACGCCGTGGCAATCACCACCGCGCTGGTCCACCGCGCCCGCCGCCAGCTCTGGATCCACAGCCGCCAGCTCGACCCCGGTCTGCTCGATGCACCGCCGGTGCTGGAAGCACTGCGCCGCTACGCCACCGCCCGCCACGACAAACAGGCCTGGCTGATCGTCCACGACAGTGCCGCCATCCGTCAGGCCGGCTCGCCCGTGTTGAGCCTGCTGCAGCGCCTGCCGAGCGTCTTCCGGGTGCGCGAAGTGAGCGATCCGATCGACCGCACGACGGCATCGGCCTGCCTGCTCAATGACGCCGGCGACTACTACTTTCGTAGTAGCGGGCATCGCTTCGACGGCGAGGCGGGTGTGTCCCAGCCGGCACGTTCGCGGCCGTTGCAGGACGGTTTGCAGCGCGTATGGGAACGTTCGCGTGATTGCAGCGAGCTGCGCGCGCTCGGGCTGTAGCTCACACCCCGGTCCCGAACCTGTCTGGGAATGACACCGCGGGCCCCGCACTGGCCCGTACGGTGCCCCTTCCTGTCTCGATGGGGGTACAATTTGGGGTGTTAGATACCGCCCGCGCAGGGCTATTCACTTTTCCCTGCCGGATCATCGAAGCCTTACCCCACAAGCGAATCCGACTCTCCATCGTGGACAATCAACTGAAGCAGTTTGCGCAATCTTCGCAGCTCGCCGGCGGCAACGCCTCCTATATCGAGGATCTGTACGAGCAGTACCTCGTTTCTCCGGACAGTGTCGATCCCAAATGGAAGACCTACTTCGACGGCTTCCAGGGCCGCGAAGCCGGTGATATTCCGCATTCGGCCGTCATCGCCCACATTGCCGACGCCGCCAGGAATGCCGTCAAGAGCGGCACGGCCGCCGGTGCCGGCGACGAGCGCGAGCGCAATGTCGGTCGCCTGATCACCGCCTACCGTTCGCGTGGTCACATGGCCGCCCGCCTGGACCCGCTGAGCCTGACCGCACCGACCAATCCGCCGGATCTGGGTCTGCCGTTCCACAGCCTGTCGGAAAGCGACCTGGGCAGTGAGTTCAGCACCGGCGGTGTCGCCGGCCAGCCGCGCATGAAACTGCGCGATCTGCTGGAGCGCCTGAAGAAGACCTACACCGGCTCGATCGGTGCGGAATTCATGCACATCTCCGAGGTCGAGCAGCGCCAGTGGCTGTACCAGCGCCTGGAACTGGCCGGTGGCAGCTACAACCTGGACGCGGACACCCAGCGCCGCACCCTGGAGCGCCTGACGGCTGCCGAGGGTCTGGAGCGCTACCTGCACACCAAGTACGTCGGCCAGAAGCGCTTCTCGCTGGAAGGCGGCGATGCGCTGATCCCGATGATGGACACCATCATCCGTGACGCCGGCAAGGATGGCGTCAAGGACGTGGTGATCGGCATGGCCCACCGCGGCCGCCTGAACGTGCTGGTCAACACCCTCGGCAAGAGCCCGCGCAAGCTGTTCGACGAGTTCGAAGGCAAGTTCGAGCACGACGACCACGCCTCGGCGGGTGACGTGAAGTACCACATGGGCTTCTCGGCCGACGTCTCCACCCCGGGCGGCGCCGTCCACCTGGCGCTGGCGTTCAACCCGTCGCACCTGGAAATCGCCGACCCGGTCGTGGCCGGCAGCGTGCGCTCGCGCCAGGAACGTCGTGGCGATACCGCCCGCAAGCAGGTGATGCCGATCCTGATCCACGGCGACGCGGCCTTCTCCGGCCAGGGCGTGGTGATGGAGCTGTTCCAGATGTCCCAGGCCCGCGGCTTCGCCGTCGGTGGCACGGTGCACATCGTGGTCAACAACCAGGTCGGTTTCACCACCTCCAACCCGCTGGATACGCGCTCCACGCGCTACGCCACCGACGTGGCCAAGATGATCGCCGCCCCCGTGCTGCACGTGAATGGCGACGATCCGGAAGCCGTGGTGTTTGCTGCCCAGCTGGCCTTCGAGTTCCGCCAGAAGTTCGCCAAGGACGTGGTCATCGATCTGATGTGCTACCGCCGTTGGGGACATAACGAGGCCGACGAACCGGCGATCACCCAGCCGCTGATGTACCAGGTGATCCGCAAGCACCAGACCACCCGCGAGCTGTACGCTGCGGCGCTGGAAGCTGCCGGCGTGATCGAAGCCGGTGGCGGCAAGGCGCTGGTCGATGCCTACCGCAACAAGCTCGATGCCGGCGAAGTCACCACCGAGCTGGCCCAGGTCGAAAAGACCCCGGCCACAAGCAAGATGTATGTGGATTGGCCCAAGCTGCTCAACGGCAAGCTCTCCGACGCGGTCTCCACCGCGGTCGGCATGGAGAAGGTCAAGCAGCTGGCGCAGATGATCAACACCGTGCCCGAAGGCGTGGAACTGCACTCGCGCGTGGCCAAGGTCTATGACGACCGCCGCAAGATGGCCGCCGGCGAGATCCCGGGCGACTGGGGCTTTGCCGAGAACCTGGCCTACGCCACGATCCTCGATGAAGGCAACAACCTGCGCCTGGTCGGCCAGGACGTGGGCCGCGGTACGTTCACCCACCGCCACGCGATCCTGCACGACCAGAAGACCGACAACTACTACCTGCCGCTGCGCCAGCTGGTCGAGTCGCCGGAACAGGCCACCATCATCGATTCGCTGCTCAGCGAAGAAGCGGTGATGGCCTATGAGTACGGCTTCTCCACCACCGATCCGAACACCCTGTGCATCTGGGAAGGCCAGTTCGGCGATTTCGCCAACGGCGCCCAGGTCGTAATCGATCAGTTCATCGCCGCCGGCGAAGCCAAGTGGGGCCGCATCACCGGTCTGACCCTGCTGCTGCCGCACGGTTATGAAGGCCAGGGGCCGGAACACAGCTCCGCGCGTCTGGAGCGCTTCCTGCAGCTGTGCGCGCTGGAGAACATGCTGGTGTGCGTGCCGTCGACCCCGGCGCAGGCGTACCACATGCTGCGCCGCCAGATGCGCATGACCACCCGCAAGCCGCTGATCGTGATGTCGCCCAAGTCGCTGCTGCGCCACAAGCTGGCCGTGTCGACCCTGGACGAACTGGCCAACGGCGAGTTCCAGCACCTGATCGGCGATGCCAACGCAGACGCCAAGAAGGTCAAGCGCGTGGTGCTGTGCTCGGGCAAGGTCTACTACGACCTGCTGGAAGACCAGACCAAGCGTGGCCAGGACGATGTCGCCATCATCCGCGTGGAGCAGCTGTATCCGTTCCCGCGCGTGGCACTGGCAGCAGAGCTGAAGAAGTACGGCAAGGCGGCCGATGTGGTGTGGTGTCAGGAAGAACCGCAGAACCAGGGTGCCTGGTACCAGATCCGTCACCACCTGCAGGCGTGCCTGGCCGATGGCCAGAGCATCCATTACGCAGGTCGCGCCCGTTCGGCATCGCCGGCCGCTGGACACATGGCTGACCACATCATCGAACAGCAGAAGCTGATCGCCGATGCCCTGGTCAACCCGTTCAACGACTCGGTCGCTGAATAACTCTCCCCCTCATTCTAGAAAAGACAAACCAGGAAGCTCCCGCATGGCCACCGAAGTCAAAGCCCCGGTACTGCCCGAATCCGTCGCCGACGGCACCATCGCCACCTGGCACAAGAAGGTCGGCGATGCCGTCAAGCGCGATGAAAACCTGCTTGATCTGGAAACCGACAAGGTCGTCCTGGAAGTGCCGTCGCCGGTCGACGGCGTGCTGAAGGAGATCAAGTTCGAGGTGGGCGCCACCGTGACCTCCAGCCAGGTCGTAGCGATCATCGAAGAAGGCGCCGTGGCCGATGCCCCGGCTCCGGCCGCGGAAGAGAAGAAGGCCGAGGCCGCACCGGCCAAGGCGGCTGCTCCGGCCGCTGCCGCAGCGCCGGCGCCGGCCGCCAAGTCCGCTGCCGACTCCCTGCCCCCGGGCGCCCGCTTCACCGCCATCACTGAAGGCGTGAACCCGGCCGACGTGGACGGCACCGGCCGTCGCGGCGCGGTGACCAAGGAAGACATCGTCAACTTCGCCCGCAACGGTGGCGCCGGCAAGTCCGGTGGCGCACGACCGGAAGAACGCGTGCCGATGACCCGCATCCGCAAGCGCATCGCCGAACGCCTGATGCAGTCCAAGAACGGCACCGCGATGCTGACCACCTTCAACGAGGTCGACCTGTCCAAGGTCTCGGCCGCGCGCAAGGATCTGCAGGACGAGTTCGTCAAGGCCCACGGCATCAAGCTGGGCTTCATGAGCTTCTTCGTGAAGGCCGCCGCCAACGCCCTGCAGCGCTTCCCGCTGGTCAATGCCTCGATCGATGGTGACGACATCATCTATCACGGTTACTCGGACATCTCGATCGCCGTGTCGACCGAGAAGGGTCTGGTGACCCCGGTCCTGCGCAACGTCGAGCGCATGTCGTTCGCCGACATCGAAAAGACCATCGCCGACTACGCCAAGAAGGCCCGTGACGGCAAGCTGAGCCTGGAAGAACTGCAGGGCGGCACCTTCACCGTGACCAACGGCGGCACCTTCGGCTCGCTACTGTCGACCCCGATCATCAACCCGCCGCAGAGCGCCATCCTGGGCATGCACGCCATCAAGGAGCGTCCGATCGCCCAGAACGGTCAGGTCGTGATCGCGCCGATGATGTACCTGGCGCTGTCCTACGATCACCGCATCATCGATGGCAAGGACTCGGTCCAGTTCCTGGTGGACATCAAGAACCAGCTGGAAAACCCGGGCCGCATGCTGTTCGGCCTGTAAGACCTCCCACCCCTCCGCGCCTGCGCGGAGGGGTTCTGGTAAAGAAACAAGGAACTATCAATGGCTGAACAATTCGACGTCGTCGTCATCGGTGCCGGTCCGGCCGGCTACCATGCCGCCATCCGCGCCGCGCAGCTGGGTCTGAAGACCGCCTGCATCGACGCTGCGCTGGGCAAGGACGGCAAGCCGGCCCTGGGCGGCACCTGCCTGCGCGTGGGCTGCATCCCGTCCAAGGCGCTGCTGGATTCCTCGCGCCAGTTCTGGAACATGGGCCACATCTTTGGCGACCACGGCATCAGCTTCAAGGACGCCAAGATGGACGTCGAGGCGATGGTTGGCCGCAAGGACAAGATCGTCAAGCAGTTCACCGGCGGCATCGCCATGCTGTTCAAGGCGAACAAGGTCACCGCGTACTACGGTTTCGGTGAACTGCAGCCGGGCAACATCGTCAAGGTGAAGCAGCACGACGGCTCGGAAGTCGAGCTGAAGGGCACCAACGTCATCATCGCCGCCGGTTCGGATTCGATCGAACTGCCGTTCGCCAAGTTCGACGGCGAGACCATCGTCGACAACGTCGGCGGCCTGGACTTCACCGAAGTCCCCGCCCGCCTGGCCGTGATCGGTGCCGGCGTGATCGGCCTGGAACTGGGCAGCGTCTGGAAGCGCCTCGGTTCGGAAGTGACCATCCTGGAAGCCCTGCCGGACTTCCTGGCGGCCGCCGATGCCGAAGTGGCCAAGACCGCCTTGAAGGAATTCAAGAAGCAGGGCCTGGACATCCGGCTGGGCGCCAAGGTGTCCAAGGCCGAGGTGACCGGCAAGGGCAAGAAGAAGGAAGTCGCCCTGACCTACACCGATGGTGAAGGCGAGAAGAGCCTGATCGTGGACAAGCTGCTGGTGGCCGTTGGCCGTCGCGCCGCCACCAAGGGCCTGCTGGCCGAAGGCACCGGCGTCAAGATCAACGAGCGTGGCCAGATCGAAGTGGACGCGCACTGCCACACCGGCGTCAATGGCGTCTGGGCGGTCGGTGACTGCGTGCGCGGCCCGATGCTGGCGCACAAGGGCTTCGAAGAAGGCATCGCCGTGGCCGAGCTGATCGCGGGCCTGCCGGGCCACGTCAACTTCGACACCATCCCGTGGGTCATCTACACCGAGCCGGAGCTGGCCTGGGTCGGCAAGACCGAGCAGCAGCTCAAGGACGAAGGCATCCCGTACAAGGCGGGCAGCTTCCCGTTCGCCGCCAACGGCCGTGCTGTGGCGATGATCGAGCCGACCGGCTTCGTGAAGGTCCTGGCGCATGCCGAGACCGACCGCATCCTGGGCATGCACCTGGTCGGCGCGAACGTCTCCGAGCTGGTGCACGAAGGCGTGCTGACCATGGAGTTCAGCGGTTCGGCCGACGACCTGGCGCGCATCTGCCACGCCCACCCGTCGCTGTCGGAAGTGGTGCATGACGCCGCGATGGCCGTGAGCAAGCGCGCGATCCACAAGGCCAACTGAGCCTTGTTGGTGGCGTAACGAAAAACCCCGCCTCGGCGGGGTTTTTTGTGGGCGACAGGTAGTGCCGGCCGCTGGCCGGCTCCACGCCATCCCGACAGAAGAGCAGCCGGCCAGCGGCCGGCACTACCCGATCGCGGTGTTGTTCAGGCCGTCGCCGTGCGCCCGCCGCCCAGGACCCGCGCCGGCAGCATCAACAGTGCACCCAGGAAGGCAAACAGCGCCGAGAAGGTGATGCCCACCAGGCGGAACGGCAGGCTCAACAGCCACACGAACGGCCACGCCACCAGGGCCAGGATCGCCAGCGGCCAGCACAGCACGAACAGCAGGCACCACACGCCCAAGGCGAACAGGGTCTTCATCGTCGGTCTCCGTTGGCGGCACCCTGCCGCCCGGAGACCACCATCGCGCCCTGCGCGGGCGCACTGCAACGGGTTTGCGACGAAGCCCGGGATACGCCGATGAAACGGCAGAGCCGGCCACTGGCCGGCTCTGCACGATGACAGTTCCATAGGAGCCGGCCAGCGGCCGGCACTACCGTAACGCCTTCGGCGTTACTCGAACGACCCCACCGAATCGTGCGACAGGTTGTCGAACCGGGTGTATTCGCCGAAGAATTTGAGCTTGCACGAGCCGGTCGGACCGCCTCGGTGCTTGCCGATGATGATCTCGGCCAGGCCCTTGTCCGGCGAGGTTTCCTTGTTGTAGTAGTCGTCGCGGTAGATGAACACGATCATGTCCGCATCCTGCTCGATAGCGCCGGATTCACGAAGATCGGCCATCACCGGGCGCTTGTCGGTACGCGTTTCCAGCGAGCGGTTGAGCTGGGAGAGCGCGATGACCGGCACGTTGAGTTCCTTGGCCAGGCCCTTCAACGAACGCGAGATCTCCGAGATTTCGGTCGCGCGGTTTTCGCTGTTGCCCGGCACGCTCATCAGCTGCAGGTAGTCGATCACGATCAGGCCTAGGTCGTGCTCGCGCTTGAGGCGGCGGCACTTGGAACGCAGGATTTCCGGCGACACGCCCGGCGTATCGTCGATGAAGATCTTGGTTTCCTTCAGCATCCGGATCGCACCGGTCACCCGGCTCCAATCCTCATCTTCCAGCTGACCGGTACGCAGGCGCTGGGCGTTGATGCGGCCGTTGGAGGAAATCAGACGCATCGCCAGCTGCGAGGCCGACATTTCCATCGAGAACACCGCCACGCCCTTCTTGGACTTGATCGCGGCGTACTCGGCGATGTTCAGCGCCAGCGTGGTCTTGCCCATGGCCGGGCGCGCAGCCAGGATGATCAGATCGGTCGGCTGCAGGCCGGCGGTCATCGCATCGAAATCGGTGTAGCCGGTCGGCAGGCCGGTGATGTTGCCGCCGTTCTCGAAGCGGTTGCGCAGCTCTTCGAACGCGTCTTTCAACGCGCCGGGCATCGCCACGAAATCAGTACGGCCGCGCGCGCCCTGCTCGGCGATCGCGAACACGGATTTTTCCGCTGCCGAGAGCAGCTCGCTGCTTTCGCGGCCTTCGGGCTGGAAGCCGTCGTTGACGATGTCGGTGCCGACCTGGATCAGCTGACGCAGCACCGCCTTGTCACGGACGATCTCCGCGTAGGCACTGATGTTGGCGGCCGACGGCGTGGTGCTGGCCAGCTCGATCAGGTACGCGCCATCACCGACCAGCTCCATCTTGCCCTGCGATTCAAACCACTCGCCCAGCGTCACCGCATCGAACGGGCGGTCACGTTCGGACAGCTCGCGGATCGCGCGGTAGATCATCTGGTGATCGCGGCGGTAGAAGTCGGTTTCGGTCAGCTGGTCGTTGACCCGGTCATAGCTCTCCGGGGCCAGCATCAGCCCGCCCAGCACCGCCTGTTCGGCCTCGATCGAATGCGGCGGCACGCGCAGGGCGTCGATGCGCATCTCATCGCGATCAAAGCGGTCACCGCGGTCTTTGCGGTCGGAACGGAAGCCAGAACGGGCGGACATGGGGGGCGTACTTCCTGCAGTGTGAGGCGTGGGACATGGTAGGCACGCGGCGAGCCCCGCAGCCATGCACAAACCTGTGGATAAACAGTGGATGAGCTGGGGATACCGGCGCCTGCCGGTACGATCGGCCGGGGCCGTCGCATCGCGTGCGACGGACGCCCTTGCGACGTCCGTCCACGCCATTATCGCAGATGCATGACCCCCTCGCGGTGGATCAGTGCGTGCCGCCGTGGGTGCCGACCCAGGCAATGAACGTGTCCACGAAGCCCTGCAGGAAGTCCCTGGTGCCCTCGTTGCTGATCGTGCCGTGGGCGTCGATCAGCCCTTCCTTGAAGTGCAGGAAGGCCTCGGGCTGGCCCAGCACCGGCATGTCCAGGTAGGCCAGGATGTTGCGCAGGTGCTGTTGGGCCAGCGCAGTGCCGATCACCCCGATCGAGGCGCCGATCACCGCTGCGGGCTTGCCGGCGAAGGCGCTGTCGCCATACGGGCGCGAGCCCAGGTCGATGGCGTTCTTGAGCACGCCCGGGACCGAGCGGTTGTATTCGGGGGTGACGAACAGCACCGCATCGGCATCCCGGATCTGCTGCTTCAGGCGGAGGCCCTGGCTCGGGTAGTCCTTGTCGAAATCCTGGTTGTACAACGGCAGGTCACCGATCTCCACATAGGAGAACACCGCCTTGCCGGCGGCCAGTTTCTCCAGCGCGTGGGCCAACGCCTGATTGTGCGAGCCCTTGCGCAGGCTGCCGACCAGTACGGCGATCTTGTATTCGGCCATCACGTTCGCTCCGTTGGGGGAAAGGCCCAGCCTAGGCGGGCCCACCTTCGGCAACGGTGAAGGCGACGTCAGCCACGAATGGCGTGGCTCTACAGCCGACACCACATCCGGTAGAGCCACCCCATGGGTGGCTGCCTTCCGCCCAGACCTGACAGCACAGGGGGCGCTATGCGCGTGTCACGTCGGCGCGTGCGTTGCGCCAATGCGCCTGCCAGGCCTGGAACATCAGCACGTTCCACAGATGCGTGTGCCATTTGCGCTCGCCCTGCTTGAACTGCTGCCACAGCGGCGCCACCGCCTCGACGTTGAACACGCCCTCCTCGGCCAACCGCGCCGGATCCAGCAGTTCATCGGCCCAGCCACGCAGGTCACCCTTCAGCCACGCGCTGACCGGGGCACCGAAGCCACGCTTCGGACGGTGCACCATGTCCTGCGGCACGTAGCGGCCCAGCACGCGCTTGAGCAGGTACTTGCTGACGCCGTCGCGCTGTTTCATCGCCATCGGCAGCGACCAGGCGAACTCGGCCACCCGCCAGTCCAGCAGCGGTGCACGCGCCTCCAGGCTGACCGCCATGCTGGTGCGGTCCACTTTGCACAGCAGATCATCGGGCAGATAGGTACTGAAATCGGCCAACATCATCGCGTCCGCCGGCGAGCCGGCACCGTGCAGCGGATCGGCCAGGTCATAGAAACTGCCGGCCGCCTGTGCACCGCGAACGGCCGCCACCGGGTCGCGCCAGCGCGAAATGCGGTTGCGGTAGACATCGCCAATCCCGCGCGCGCCGGACTCGGCCAGCAGCGCGGCCAGCCCACCCGTGCGCGAGGCCTCGCCCTGCGTATGCGCATGGCTGGCCATCCAGCGCCGCAGCGGCGCGGGGACCTTGCCCAGCAGGCGCCAGTTGCGCATCGCCCGCTGGTAACGGGTGTAGCCGAAGAACAGTTCATCGCCGCCGTCACCGGACAGCGCCACCGTCACGCCCTGCCGCGCCAGCTTGGCGACCAGCGCCGTGGGCACCTGCGAGGCATCGGCGAAGGGTTCATCGAACATCGCCGGCAGGCTGGGCACCACCGCGAGCGCGTCGGCACCGCTGACATACAGCTCGGTGTGATCGCAGCCCAGGTGCTGGGCCAGCGACTTGGCCAGCGGCGCCTCGTCATGATCCGAACCGGTGAAGCCGATGCTGAAACTGTGCACCGGCTGGCTCGACTGCGCCTGCATCAGGGCGGCCACCACCGAGGAATCGGTGCCGCCGGAGAGGAAGACGCCGACCGGCACATCGGCCACCATGCGCAGCGCGACCGCGTCGCGCAGCACGGCATCCAAGCGCTCTTCGGCGTCGGCCTCATTGCCGGTGAACGGCGCGGCCAGGGCCTGCTGCATGCGCTCGCGCGCGTTCCAGAACGGCTGCTGCAACTGGTCCGGGCGATGCGCGGCAGCGCCGGCGGCCACCGCCTCGGCATCCAGCCGCAGCACGCGGCCGGGCATCAGCTTGAAACAGCGTTCGTGGATGCAGTGCGGCGCGGGAATGTAATCCAGCCGCAGCAGCAGGGTCAGCGCATCGCGATCGACCTCGTTGTCGAAGGCCGGGTGCTGCCACAGCGCCTTGAGCTCAGAGCCGAACACCAGCGTTTCACCGGCCCAGCCGTAGTACAGCGGTTTCTTGCCGACCCGGTCGCGGGCCAGCCACAGGCAGCGTTCGGCGCGGTCCCACAGCGCGATGGCGAACATGCCGTTGCTGCGCTGCAGGGTCTCGTCAAAGCCCCATTCGGTGATCGCGGCCAGCAGCACTTCGGTATCCGAATGGCCGCGGAAGCCATGCCCCAGCGCTTCCAGCTCGGCGCGCAGTTCGGCGAAATTGTAGACCTCGCCGTTGTAGGCCAGCACATAACGGCCATCCACCGAGGTCATCGGCTGATGGCCCAGCGGCGACAGGTCCAGGATGCTCAGCCGGCGGTGCGCCAGCGCGATGCCGGCCGAGGCATCGGCCCACACCCCGCTGTCATCCGGGCCACGGTGCACCAATGCGTCGCCCATGCGCCGCGCCTGTTCTTCCAGTGCTGCCTGCTCCCGTGCCGGAGCGGGCAGCAACATGCCTGCCAATCCACACATGTATCAATGGTCCTGCGCCAGCGCG
Organism: Stenotrophomonas rhizophila; assembly: GCF_003751305.1. Classification (GTDB taxonomy): domain Bacteria; phylum Pseudomonadota; class Gammaproteobacteria; order Xanthomonadales; family Xanthomonadaceae; genus Stenotrophomonas; species Stenotrophomonas rhizophila_B. The sequence continues at coordinate 1,443,634 of NZ_RJKV01000002.1, read as the reverse complement.
AGGGCGGCGTTCAATACCGCATTGTCGCTTGGAAGCACGCACAATGCTGCCCCCGCCAGCGGCGTGTAGGTATCGGCCCCGCATACCCGCCGGATCGGCAGGTGCCCCAGCCCGGCCTCGACCAGCGCGGTGATCACGCCCTCCCCCACCCCCGCGCTGTGCCGCCCCTCATCGACCACCAGCACGCGCTGGGCATCGGCAGCCTGGCCAGCGATGAAACCGGCATTGAGCGGCACCAGCCAGCGCAGATCGACCACCCGCACCTGCCAACCCAGTTGCTGCTCGATAGCCCGTGCCGCCCGCAGGCTCATCGGCACGCCATTGCCGTAGGTGAAGATGACCAGGTCACTGGCCTCCGCCGCGTAGACCCGGCCCTCGCCGAGCACCAGGGCCTGGTCCGGTGCCGGATACGGGAACAGCCATTGGCCATCTCCCGGCGCGTGCAGGTCCTTGGTCATGTACAGCGCGATCGGCTCGAGGAACACCGCGATGCGGCCATCGACGGTCGCCAGCGCCGCCAAGGTGCGCAGCATCATTGCCGCATCGTCACCGCGCGACGGACAGCCGACCACCAGGCCGGGAATGTCGCGCAGCGCAGCGATCGAGTTGTCGTTGTGGAAATGCCCGCCGAAGCCTTTCTGGTAGCCAAGCCCGGCAATGCGCACCAGCATCGGGTTGCGGTACTGATCGTTGGAGAAGAACTGCAGCGAGCACGCCTCGCCACGCAGCTGGTCGGCCGCGTTGTGCAGGTAGGCCAGGTACTGGATCTCCGGTATCGGCAGCATGCCCAGGTTGGCCAGGCCCTGCGCCATGCCCAGGATCATGGTTTCGTCCAGCAGGGTGTTGAACACGCGACGTGGGCCAAACGCCTTGAGCAGGCCCTTGCTGACCGTGTACACCCCACCTTTCTGCGCGACGTCCTCGCCAAACAGCAGCGTGGCCGGGTACTTGGCCATCAGATCGTGCAGGGCCTGGTTGATCTGGATCGCCAGGTGGCGCGGCGGATGGGTTTCCGGCAGCTGCGCCGCACCACCGAAGGCGGCAGCACGCGCGTCATCAGCGGCCACGCGCGTGGCTTCGGCATGGACCGCCGCCGGCGAGTACGGCGCCAGTGGGGCAATGACCTCGGCGAGAGCGGTCAGCTTCGGGCGTCGATCCGCCTCGGCGGCCGCCGCGAAACAGCGCGCGCGCACACGCTCGTACAGATCGAGCACCTGCGCGGCGGTCATCCACCCGGACTGCAGGGCGATGGCCGCCGAGCGCAGCAGCGGATCGCTGGCCTCGGCGGCGCACAGCTCCGGCAACGGCCGCCATTCGATCTCGAAATCGGTGCCGGCATGGCCCATCAACCGCGTGGTGCGCAGGTGCAGGAAGGTCGGGCGGCGGGTCTGCCGGCAATGCGCCAGCGCGCGCTCGACCTGCGCGTGGCCCTCGACCAGATCCAGACCGTCAGCGAAGAAGTAGTCCAGGCCCGGGCGGTGCGCGAAACTCTGCGCGATCCAGCCGTCCGGCGTTTTGACCGAAATGCCGATGCCGTTGTCTTCGCAGACGAACAGGATCGGCGCCGGCAGCCGCTGGTACGCCGCCCACGCCGCCGTGTTGAACGCGGTCTGCGCGGTGGCGTGGTTGGCCGACGCATCGCCGAAGGAGCAGATCACCACGCTGTCCTCGGGAATCGGCAGCGTGTGACGGATGCGTCGCCCGCTTTCGATGGCCAGTGCGGTGCCCAGGGCCTTGGGCAGGTGCGAGGCGATCGTGGAGGTCTGCGGCAGTACCCACAACGGTTTGCTGCCCCACACTTTATGGCGCCCGCCGCTGGCCGGATCGTCCCGGCTGGCCGCGAACGAGAGCGCCGCGTCCATGACCGGATCCATGCCCGGCAGCTTGCGGAAGCGCTCGGCCATGAAGCCGCCGGAGCGGTAATGCAGGAACGCCGGATCGGTATGCCGGGCCAGGCGTGCCACCAGCGCGTTGCCTTCATGGCCGGACGAACCGATGGTGTAGAAGACCTTGTTCTGCACGCGCAGCACGCGCGCCATCAGGTCAAGGTGGCGGCTGATCAGCTGGGATTCGAACAGTTCGGCAAAGCCCTGCGCGTCCAGCGTGCTGCCGGGCAGGATGGGACTGCCGGGGGCTGGCGTCGGCTCAGGATCACCCCGCCACTGCTGCACGAAATCGATGAAGTTGGCGTCGCAGATCTCGGCCCGGTTGAGGCCTTTCATGCGCGCGGGAATAGGATCGGGAACCACGGCAAACATGCATCACCCTCCGTGACGTGTTGCGGGTGTGGACAACCGGATGACCTCAGATGGGCTGCGCGAACAGGGCCTGCACCTCCGGCAGCGGCGTGGGCATGGGCACGAACCGCGGCTGCTCGCGCACGCGCTGCAGCCAACCCTGGACCGCCGGGTACGGCGACAGCGCGACGCCGCCGTCCGCCGCGACATCGGTGTAGGCGAACAACGCGATATCGGCGATACCGTAGGCCCGGCCACTGAACCAAGGCGACGTGACCAGGTGCTCTTCCATCACCGCCAGGGCCTGTGCCGAGCGCTCGCGCAGGCGCGGCAGCTCGCTGCGGCGCGGCGAGTCCAAGGGTGTCCAGCCGCTGATGAAACGTGCGACCGCCAGGCAAGGCTCGTGACTGTACTGCTCGAAGAACATCCAGCGCAGCGTCTGCGCGCGCTCCCAGCCATCGGTGGTCAGGTACGGCGTGCCCTCGGCCAGCCAGTACAGGATCGCGTTGGATTCAGGCAGCACGCGCCCGTCGTCGCGCTGCACCAGCGGCACTTTGGCGTTGGGATTCATCGCCAGGAAATCCGGCGTGTGGGTCTGGCCGTGCGCACTGTCGACCTCGACCCAGTGGTAGCGCGTCCCCAGCTGCTCCAGCAGCATCCGCACCTTGTGGCAGTTGCCCGACACGGACATGCCGTACACCGTCAATGGAGCCCGCAACGACGTCATCGCACCCTCTTGGCCATGTATCGCGGGCGGCCTGCCCGCCATGCCGAGTCTGGCCTCACCGCCTCGCCTTTGCCAAGCGCGGGTGCAGCATCACCGCTGCGTGGCGCGGCGCTGCTGCCATTGCTGGCGCGACTGGCCCCAGATCTCGATCGGCTTGCCGGCATGCGGTGGCGGCAGCTCGCCCATCCGCAACAGCGAACTGCCCAGCTTGCGCGCGACGACCTTGGAATTTTCGTTGGCGGCATCGATGGTGTGGATGATCTCTTCCCAGCCCAGCGTGTCGAACGCCCAGTCCATGCTGGCCACCGCCGCTTCGGGCGCATAGCCCCTGCCCCAGCTCTCGCGGCGGATGCTCCAGCCGACCTCGGTGCCCGGCCAGTCCAGCGGCTGCCACGGACCCATGCGGCCGACCCATTCACCGCTGCTTTTTTCGATCACCGAGAACATCGAAAATCCGTACAGATGCCAGCTGCCGACCAGGCAACTGAAGCTGCGCCATGCCTGCGACGGGGCCTGCACGCCACCCAGGTGCTGCATCACCTCCGGGTCCGAGCAGAAGCGCAGGAAGGCATCGAAATCCTCGGCGCGCGGTGGGCGCAGGATCAGACGGTCGGTCTCCAGCTGGAGGTCGAAAATGCTCATGGCGTCCTCATGTGTCGCATGCGTGCCGGCATGATCGCAGATGCACTGATCGGCATGCCGTGCGGCTCGCCCCAAAACGCAGCACGCCGGCAGATGCCGGCGTGCTGGTGGTGCATTGACGGGGCAGGAACTTACTGCCTGTTCGCATCCAGTGCAGCGGTCTGGGTGACCAGCTGGCCGTCGATCACCGGCAGGCGATCGCTGCTCGGCTTGTTGTCCATCTTCACGGTCTTCTCGGCGCCGTCGTAACGGTAGGTCACGTTGTAACCGGTGACCGCGTTGGTGGTGCCCATCGGGATGCGGTTGCCCGGCTTGCTGGCCATGCGCATGGTGCCGGTGGTGCCGTCTTCATTGCGGTAGGTGACGTTGTAGCCGGTCACGCGGGTCGACTCGGAGGTCGCGGTTTCGGTATGGCACTGGCGCTCGGTACGGTTGACCACGCGGCCACCCACATGGCGCTTGTCCACCTGGTTGCCGATCATGCCGCCGGCAACGGCACCGGCGGCCGTGGCTGCCTTGCGGCCATTGCCGCCACCGACCTGGTTACCCAGCAGGCCACCGATGACCGCACCGGCGACGGTACCGCCAACGTTGCCGTCGCGTTCGGGCAGGCGTTCCTGCACCACCACGTCCTGGCAGACTTCATGCGGCGTCTGCGTGCTGGACGTCTCGCGCACCGGCTCGGTGCCGATCACGGTGGCGTAGGCCTTTTCCTTCTTGGTCAGCGGATCGACCTTGACGATGTCGGCGTACTCGAGCTTGCCGGCCTTGTCTTCAATGGCCAGCTGGTCGGTGCGCGCGCCATCGTCGGCGAGTGGCGTGGTGTCCAGAGTGGGCCGGGTCTGAGCAGCGGTCACCGCATCGGGCGAGGAACTGCCGCCCTTCATGAAGGCAGCGGTGGCGATACCGCCAACCAGCAACGCACCCGCAGCGACCAACGCAGTAGTAGTTGTACTTTTCATAACCGGCTCCTTGCGGACGATCCGCAACGTTCTTGAGTGAATTCCAGCACGGCCACCCTGAACGGAATCTCCACGGATCGTGAACATCCTGCCGCCCATTCAGGTTCGGTGAGCCTTGGGGTCGTGATAGCGTTTACAGCATCTGCCCAGGAGTGCCTCATGTCCAATCCCATACTGTTGCCGGTGCTGGAATGGGCGCGTCGGCTGCGCTACCCCACCCTGTTCAAGATCACCGCCGCGCTGTTCGCGGTGACGCTGGTGATTCCCGACCCGCTGCCGTTCGTGGATGAAATCCTGTTCGGCCTGGGCACGCTGCTGCTGGCCAACTGGAAGCGACGCGGCGACAAGCTTCCGCCGCCGTTGCCGACCAAGCGCCGCGCGTGAGGTTGATCGACAGCCACTGCCACCTGGATGCGGGGGAGTTCGATGCGGATCGCCCTGAGGTGATCGCGCGCGCACGCGCGGCCGGGGTCATGGCCCAGGTCGTTCCCGCCGTCACTGCCGCCAGTTGGCCCGGCCTGCGCGATGCGTGCCGGCTGGCCGACGGGCTGCACCCGGCCTACGGGCTGCACCCGATGTTTCTGGACCAGCACCGCCCCGAACACCTGGAGGAACTGCGCGCGTGGCTCGAACGCGAGCGCCCCTGCGCAGTGGGCGAGTGCGGGCTGGATTTCTTCGTCGAGGGGCTGGACCCGGACGCCCAGCAGCACTACTTCCTCGGCCAGCTGCGGCTGGCGCGCGACTTCGACCTGCCGGTGATCGTGCATGCGCGCCGTGCGGTGGATGCGGTGATCGCGGCGATCAAGCAGATCGGCGGGCTGCGTGGCGTGGTGCACAGCTTCCCGGGTAGTCCAGAGCAGGCGGCGCAGCTGCACAAGCAGGGCTTCCTGATCGGGCTGGGCGGCCCGTTGACCTATGACCGCGCCCAGCGCCTGCAGCGGCTGGTGGCCCGCATGCCCCTGGAGCAGCTGCTGCTGGAAACCGACGCGCCCGACCAACCCGATGCCGGGATTCGTGGTGAGCGTAATGAGCCGGCACGGTTGCCGGTGATCCTGGAGGCGGTGGCGCGCCTGCGCGGGGAGCCGGCCGAGGCGATCGCCGCGCAGACCACGGCCAATGCGCGACGCCTGTTTGCGTTGTCCTAGCGGCGACCGGGGCCGGCTATGGCAGCAGCACGTTTGGACCGGCTCGTCGTCCGTTGCCCTCGCCGATCCCCGCTGCGCCGCGTCAGACCAGATCTGGCCGGTCCAACCGACTTCGGTGTCCATGCCCTGCGGCAGTCAATTGCTCCACCAGCGCTTCCCTGGCTTTCCGGCCTCCCACGCGCACGTGTTCAAGTTCTGCTGCGGTGATCAGCACCACGGGCACCAACGTAACCGGGGAAAGCGGCATGTCTTCAAGCCGTGTCGCGAAATCCGGTATCGGCGCACCTACCAGCACACCTACGCAGTCGTCCTCGGTGACGAATCGCGCGGGTATCTGGTCGGTGAGGTGAGGCGCCTGGCTGGCACCGGGCAACTCCAGTGACAGCATCCTGTAGGTTTCCAGCTGGTGCCGGATGCCACCCGCATTGGCAACGGTCGAAGCAACCGTACGCACTACATCGAAAGCCCAGCTGCGCATCAACGGACTTACGTCACCGACTGCGCCGCGAGTCCCTTCGGCAAGATCCCCGGTTTCGAGAAAGAGCTCCATCTCGAAACCATTGCCCAGCTCAGGCGCACTGTCGAATGGATCCGACAATCCGTCCGTAGCGATAATGACGGAATCTCCCCGACGCACGATGCGATAGGCCTGCCGCGTCGAAGGCCAATCGGGCCCGCCAAGGAAGCTGGGACTGATGGCATGGCCCAGAACGTCCTGCTCGACGGCGCCCACGGACTGCCAGTGACGGTCGAGGCAATCGCTCGTTGCACGTCGCGCTGCCTCATCGGCTGCATCACCCTCCGTGCTGGCCTGGGTCACCGCCTCCGTATCAACATTCGCGCTTGCGGGCGGGTCCGCCGGAGCGCCACGCAGGGGCATGTGCCGTCGTTTGAACGACTTGAAGAGCGTCTTGAGAAAATCCATGCGACTGCGCCGGTATCAATGGCATGGACCATGTCATTTCGCGGCGTTGCCTGCAACTCCACACGTCGCCCACAGCAGCCGACCAATGGTCGGCTCTACCAGAGAGCGGCAGCTGGATCCGCCGGGATCAAGCCTCGACGGGCACCACACCCTTCTTCGGCTTCATCAACATCTCCAGCGCCTTGCCCACCGCCGCGAACGCGAACGCGCCGGTGATATGCGTCGCCGCGCCCAGCCCGGCGCCGCAGTCCAGCTTCAGCGCCGCATCCGCGCCGAGGTTCGGGCGGATGCCACACACGGTACCGTCGGCCTGCGGGTACTTCACGTTTTCCAGTGAGTAGACCGCCGGCACACCGAAGTAACGCGAGGCGTTCTTGGGGAAGTTGAAATCGCTGCGCAGCTTCTTGCGGATCAGCGCCATCATCGCGTCATGTTCGGTGCGCGAGACATCACGGATCCGCACCAGGGTGGGATCGGTACGACCGCCGGCCGCGCCCACGGTCAGGATCGGCAGCTTGCGGCGGCGGCACCATGCGATGGTCTCGACCTTGACCCGGAAGCTGTCGCAGGCATCGATCACCAGATCGAAATCGCGGTCCAGCAGTTCGACCATGTTGGACACGGTCAGGAACGAGGCAACCGCATCGACGCTGATGTCCGGGTTGATCGCGCGGCAGCGCTCGGCCATCGCTTCGGCCTTGTTGCGGCCGTATTGCCCGGCCAGCGCCGGCAGCTGGCGGTTGGTGTTGGACACGCAGATGTCGTCAGCATCGATCAGGGTCAAGTGCCCGACCGCCGTGCGCGCCAGCGCCTCGACCACCCACGAGCCGACGCCCCCCATGCCCACCACCGCCACTCGGCGGCTGGCAAGCAGATCCACGGTGCCCACTCCATACAACCGGTCGATGCCGGCAAATCGTTCGCGCAGTACGTCGTTCATGCGCCTATTTTAATGCGCGCAGGCCCGGTCGGGACGCGCCGTGGACAGGACGCGTCGTACCATCGCCGCAGCCACCCTTACCGAAGCCCTCACCATGAACGACCCCGTGACCCCGCAGCGCCGCCCGTCCGCCGCGTACCGCTATCTGTTCGTCGGCCTGCTTGGCCTGGTGATCGGCCTGATCGCCACGGTGATGGTCTCGCGGGCGATCCAGGCCCGCCAGGACCCCTTCCCGGATTCGCTCATGCACGTGATGAACCGCCAGGTGGAACTGCTTCAGGCGGCGCAGGCGCAGAATCGCTGCAGCTTGGCCGACACCGTGCCGCGGCTGCAGACGCTGCGCTCGCTCTCCAATGATCTGGACCTGGCCTTTCCCGGCCTGAAGGACAGCCAAGGCTTCCAGCAGCACGCCAGCGCCCTGCGCGCCACCCTCAACGAGGCCCTGGCCGCACCGCCGACCGACTGCCCGGGCATGGCCACGCTGGTCGAGAAGATCCAAGCGGACTGCAAGGCCTGCCACCAGGATTTCCGCTGATTCATCTTCCAGCCACCCTGGCGCCCCCGGATTGGCACGCTGTTCACGCAGCACAGGACACGATCTGCTCCATGCGCACCAGACGCATTCGACCACCCCTCTGGCCAGGAGATACACCATGAAGATTCAACTGATTGCCGCTGCTGCCGTTGCCACCGTCGCCCTGGCTGGCTGTGCCACCACCTCGCCGGGGTACGGCAGCAGTGGCTACAACAACGGTTACGGCAATGCCGGCGGCAACTACAACACCAACCGCTGCGCCGATTGCGGCATCGTGACCCGTATCAACCAGGTCGCGTCGGGCCGCAGCGCACCGAGCGCGACCGGCGCGGTGCTGGGTGGCATCGTCGGCGCGGTCGCCGGCCATGAGATCTCCGACCACACCGGTGGCAGCCGTGGCAACAAGAACATCGCTGCCGCCGCAGGCGCAGTCGGTGGCGCGCTGGCCGGCAACCAGATCCAGAAGAACGTGACCAGCGATACGTTCGACATCACCGTGCGCATGGATGACGGCCGCACCGTCGTCGTCAACCAGCGCGATCTGGGCGGCATCCGCGAGAACACCTACGTCCGCGTGGTCAACGGCAAGGTGATCCTGCGCTGATTGGCGCAGCCGCCCTGCACGCGACAAAAAAGGGCCCGCGCAAGCGGGCCCTTTTGCTTTTCGTGTTTCAACCAGGCAGGACCCGGTCTGCGCTCAGAGCGGCTTGACCTTGTCGGCCTGCAGGCCCTTCTGGCCAGTGACCACTTCGAACTCGACCGCTTGACCTTCCTTCAGGCTCTTGAAGCCCTGGGACTCGATCGCGCGGAAGTGCACGAACACATCTTCGCCGCTCTCACGGCTGATGAACCCGAAACCCTTCGCGTCATTGAACCACTTGACGGTGCCCTTCTCAGCCATCTCAGCTACTCCCTAACTGTCTTGTTGTTGGATACACCCGAACAGGCGGCTGACAGCAAGGGGGAAGCGGGGTGCAACGATGCAGCGGATCTGGAAGATCTACCATCATCAGGCCACGATCCACGGTGACCTTGCCAAGCTCAGCGCCTGCAACTTAACCCGAGCAAAACGAAAAAGCAACTAGTCAAAACTTTCGGATGTCAACCCCATTTCAGGAACCATACTCGACAGCATGGACCATTCATTCATCTTCTACCTGCTAGCCGCTGTTCTGGTGCTCGTCGGCATCGCCGGCGTGATCCTTCCCGCCCTGCCCGGCATCCCGCTGGTGTTCGCCGGGCTGGTGCTGGCGGCATGGGCCGACGATTTCGTGCATGTGGGCTGGCTGCCGCTGACGGTCCTGGGCCTGTTGACCCTGCTGTCCTTCGCCGTGGACATCCTGGCCACGGTGGTCGGCGCGCAGCGGGTAGGTGCCAGCCGCAAGGCCCTGTGGGGAACCTTCCTGGGCAGCATCGTCGGGGTGTTCTTCATGCCGATCGGCCTGTTCGTCGGCCCGCTCGCCGGGGCGCTGCTGGGCGAGTACTGGCACACCCGCGAACTGGGCCGGTCCACCAAAGTGGGCCTTGCCACCTGGCTGGGGATTCTGCTCGGCTTTGCCCTGAAGCTGGCGCTGGTGATCGCGATGCTGGGGCTGTTCGCCTTCGCGTGGTTCTTCTGATCCCCCACGGCACGCGCACTTTCACACCCCGACCACACCACTGACCGGCATAAACCCGATCAGATCGATGGCGTTGCGTGCTGGCAGGAATGCCGGGCAGCGGCGACACTGTGCGATCAGACCCATTCATTTTTGTCACGCGGCCCTGCTCCCATGACCCTGCCCTATTCCCGTTCCGCCCTGTTCACTGCCCTGGCCCTGGCCGGCACCGCCCTGCCCGCTGCAGCACAGGAGGCGGCACCGAAACCGGCGTCACCGGAGGCCTGCGCCCTGGTGGACACTGACGCAGCGCGGCTGGCCTGCTACGACACGCTGTTCGGGCGTACGCCCGAGGTCACCCTGGCCGCCGATGCCGCTGCCACCGCCGCCAAGCAGGAGCGCCGGGAAGAACGTCAGGCCTCCCGCAGTGCCGACGCCGACGCGCCCGCGACGCAACGGGTCAAGCAGCGCCTCGGTGAAGTGTTCAAGAACGACGGCCATGAAGACGCGCTGGCCAATGCCGGCAAGGGTTCGCTGCTGGACAGCCGCTGGGAACTGGCGCAGGACTCCAAGCTGGGCGCCTTCCAGCTGCGCGCCTACAAGCCGGTCTACCTGCTGCCCGCGTTCTGGACCAGCGACAAGAACCAGATGCCGCAGTCGCCCAATCCGGTCAACACGGTCACCACCTCGCAGCAGCTGGACAGCGCGGAACTGAAGTTCCAGCTCAGCTTCAAGACCAAGGTCGTGGAGAACCTGTTCGGCGACAACGGCGACATCTGGGCCGGCTACACGCAGAGCTCGCGCTGGCAGGCCTACAACGCCGACAACTCGCGTCCGTTCCGTGAGACCAATTACGAGCCGGAAGTGATGATGATGTTCCGCAACGGCTACTCGATCGGCGGCTGGCGCGGGCGCATGAGCGGGATCGGCGTGAACCACATGTCCAACGGCCGCGCCGACCCGCTGTCGCGCAGCTGGAACCGGGTGATCGCCACCGTCGGCCTGGACCGCGAAAACTGGGCGCTGGTACTGCGCCCGTGGTATCGCATCCCGGAAGACCGCAAGGACGACAACAACCCGGACATCTCCGATTACATGGGCCGCGGTGACGCCACCCTGACCTGGAACAAGAACGGTCACGAGGTCTCGCTGATGGCGCGTCACTCGCTGCGCGGCGGCGACCGCTCGCACGGTGCGCTGCAGCTCGATTACGGCTTCCCGATCAGCAACCTGCTGCGCGGCCACGTGCAGATCTTCGATGGCTACGGCGAGAGCATGATCGACTACAACCACAAGGCCACGTATGTCGGCCTGGGTGTATCGCTGCTGGAGTGGTATTGATGGCGGTGACGATCTGGCACAACCCGCGCTGCAGCAACTCGCGCGGGGCGCTGGAGATTCTGCGTGAGCACGGCATCGAGCCAGTGGTGGTCGAATACCTGAAGACGCCGCCGGACCGCCCGACGCTGGCTGCGTTGATCACGCGCATGAGTATCGCTCCGCGTGAGTTGCTGCGCAGCAAGGAGCCGGCCTATGGTTCGCTAGGGTTGGACGACTCCGCCCTCTCCGATGCCGCGCTGATCGAGGCGATGGTCGCCCACCCGGAACTGATCAACCGCCCGATCGTGGAGACCCCGCGTGGGGCACGGCTGTGCCGGCCGCCGGAGACGGTGCTGGAGATCCTGCCGGCGTAAAACCGCGCCTCAGCTGCCTCCGCAGCGGCTGGTACACCGGTTGATATCCTCGCCACAGGTCAGCGCGGGCAGCCGGTTGCGGCAGTAGTCGCTGCTGGCCTGGCATGATTTACGCAGGTCCGGGTTGTCGATCCTGTCGCACTTCGCGTCGCGCTGGGTCGCCACCCCGGCACCACAGCTGTCGCCGCTGCCAAACCCGGTACGGCTGGTCATGCAACCGTCGTACTGGCGCTGGCACTGCTGCATGCATTGGTTGGCAGCGGTGACCTCGCGCAGGCTGGGCGGGGCGGCGTGGAAATCGCCATCACTGCTGCAGGCGCTGACCAGCAGGATCAACAGCAGGGCGAAAAGCATCCGTGGCATCGTCGTGCTCCGTGTGGAAAGCATCCGGCCGTGGCCGGCATGTGTGCATGCCCGGAATGTAGCACTGCTTGTTTTCCGAATTAATACCCGGGCTGCCAGCGCAGCCGCAACTGCCTCTTCCGTTACGCCGGCTCCGACGCTCACAATAGCCCCGCCCTTTCACCTGGATGCCAGCGGATGGCCCGACCACGACGCTCGTTCTTTGCCTACGCCTCGGCTCTGCTGGGACTGCTCAGTCTGATGGGCGTGGCCTGCTTCCACTTTCCGGACCTGCTGACCAGCCGCGAGTTCCGCGCGGTCTACAACGAACAGTTCGCCCGCCACCTGCTGCTGGTCGGGCTGGCCGCCGCCTTCATCATGGGCACCCTGGCGATACTGCGCGACCGCAACAAGCGGATCGCCACGATCGGCGTCGGCAGCGCCACCCTGGCGGTGCTGCTGGGGGGTACGAACGTGCAGTTCGATGCGATCGGGCAGACACCCTACTCGCTGGGTCTGGACTGGTTCGTGCTGTCGCTGTTCTTCTCGGCACTGGTATTCGTGCCGCTGGAGCGCTACCTCGGCAAACACGTACTCTCGCCGCTACGGCCGGGCTGGCGTACCGATGTCGGCTATTTCTTCATGAGCCACGTGCTGGTGCAGTTCATCCTGATCCTGGTGACCGCCTCGACCTCGACCATCGCCGGACTGGCCGCGTTTCCTGCGCTCAAGACGCTGATCCAGTCGATGCCGGTGTGGCTGCAGTTCCTGATCGCGGTATTCGTCGCGGACATGGCCCAGGCACTTCTGCACCGCGCGTATCACAACACCCCGTGGCTCTGGCGCTTCCACGCCGTGCACCACTCCAGCCGGCACATGGATTGGCTGGCCGGCTCGCGCATCCATTTCGTCGAAATCGTCATGACCCGCAGCTGCGTGCTGCTGCCACTGCTGGTGCTCGGCTTCTCGACCCCGGCGATCAACGCCTACGTGATCCTGGTGGGTCTGCAGGCGGTGTTGGCCCACGCCAACCTGGGCATCCGTTTCGGGTGGCTGGAGTACCTGCTGGTGCTGCCGCGCTACCACCACTGGCATCACGCGCGGCAGCAGGAGTACGTCGACGTCAACTACGCCATCCACCTGCCGCTGGTGGACATGCTGATGGGCACCTTCAAACTGCCCCGGGATCAGCGCGAATGGCCGCAGGAATACGGCGTCATGAAACTGGAGACCGTGCCCAAGGGGCTGCTCAACCAGCACCTGATGCCATTCCGTGCACGACGGACCTTCGACGAGTACGTCGACTGACCCCACTCAGCGCCAGTCGGTGATGCCCTCGCGCCGGTAGACCTCGGCGAACGCCGGCCGTGCTTTCAGACGATCGGCGTAGGCCTTCAATGCCGGCCAGGTGTCACTGGGCGTGGGCATGTTGCGCGACCAGCGCATCAGCATCACCAGCATGAAATCGACCACGCTCAACGACTCGCCCAGCACATAGGGGCCGCGCGTGGACAGATGCTCCGCCAGATGCTGCCAGGCGCCTTCCAACCGCTCGCGCGCACGCTGGCGGGTCGCGTCCACGTGCTCGGGGCCCGCCATTTCGTGCGGGTAGAACCACGCCCGATACGCCGGTTGCACGGTGTTGGCGCACCAGAACATCCAGCGGTACGCCTCGGCGCGGTCGGCAGTCCCCGGGGCTGGCAGCAGGGCCGCTTCCGGATGGCGGTCTGCCAGATGCAGCGCGATCGCTGCCGCTTCGGTCAATACCTGCCCGTCCAGCACCAGCGTCGGCACCAGGCCCGCGGGATTCAAGGCGAGATACGCTGCATCCTTGTGCTCGCGCTTGTCGAAATCCAGCAGCACCAGATCGTGCTCGATCTGCAGCTCCAGCAACAGCCAATGGACGACCAGGGCGGCGGTACTCGGCGATCCATACAGCGTGGTGCGCATGCTCAGACCACCACAACCGGAATCTTGCCGATGCGGGCCTGCCATTCGCGCGGGCCGGTCTGGTGCACGGACTCGCCGGTGGAATCCACCGCCACGGTCACCGGCATGTCCTGCACGGTGAACTCGTAGATCGCTTCCATGCCCAGATCCGCGAAGCCCACCACCTTGGCCGCCTTGATCGCCTTGGAGACCAGGTACGCCGAGCCGCCGACCGCCATCAGGTAGGCCGACTTGTTGTCACGGATCGCTTCGATCGCCGCCGGGCCGCGCTCGGCCTTGCCGACCATGCCCAGCAGGCCGGTCTGTTCCAGCACCTGGCGGGTGAACTTGTCCATGCGGGTCGCCGTGGTCGGGCCGGCCGGGCCCACGACTTCGTCGCGCACCGGATCGACCGGGCCGACGTAATAGATGAAGCGGCCCTTGAGGTCGACCGGCAGCGGCTCGCCCTTGTCCAGCATCTCCACCATGCGCTTGTGCGCGGCGTCGCGGCCGGTCAGCAGCTTGCCGTTGAGCAGCAGGGTCTGGCCCGGCTTCCAGCTGGCGACGTCTTCCGGGGTGATCGTGTCCAGATCGACACGGGTGCCCTTGGAAGCGTCATAGGTGATCTGCGGCCAGTCTTCCAGCGACGGCGGATCGAGCATTACCGGGCCACTGCCATCCAGGGTGAAGTGCGCATGGCGGGTGGCCGCGCAGTTCGGGATCATCGCCACCGGCAGGTTGGCCGCGTGGGTCGGGAAGTCCTTGACCTTGATGTCCAGCACGGTGGTCAGGCCGCCCAGGCCCTGCGCGCCGATGCCCAGCGCGTTGACCTTGTCGAACAGTTCCAGGCGCAGTTCTTCGGCACGGTTGGAGGCGCCACGGGCCTTGAGCTCGTTGATGTCGATCGGCTCCATCAGCGACTCCTTGGCCAGCAGCATCGCCTTCTCGGCGGTGCCGCCAATGCCGATGCCGAGCATGCCCGGCGGGCACCAGCCAGCGCCCATGGTCGGCACGGTCTTGAGCACCCAGTCCACGATCGAATCGGACGGGTTGAGCATGGCGAACTTGGACTTGGCTTCCGAACCGCCGCCCTTGGCCGCGACGATCACCTCGACGGTGTCACCCGGCACCACCTTGACGTTGACCACGCCCGGGGTGTTGTCCTTGGTGTTGATGCGCTTGCCGGCCGGATCGGCCAGCACCGAGGCGCGCAGCTTGTTGTCCGGGTAGTTGTAGGCACGGCGCACGCCTTCGTTGGCCATGTCCTCCACGCCCATCGTGGCGTCGTCCCAGCGCACGTTCATGCCGATTTCCAGGAACACGGTGACGATGCCGGTGTCCTGGCAGATCGGCCGGTGGCCTTCGGCACACATGCGCGAGTTGATCAGGATCTGGGCCATCGCCTCCTTCGCGGCCGGCGACTCTTCGCGCTCGTAAGCAGCGTTGAGGCTCTTGATGTAATCGACCGGGTGGTAGTACGAGATGTACTGCAGCGCGTCGGCGATGGACTGGATGAGGTCTTCCTGCTTGATCGATGTCACGACTTGCTCGCTTGCTGGAGGCTGGCGGGGGTTGAGCCGCCGATTTTAACAACTACCGCCCCGCGGCGTTGAGAATCGCTCGCGGCCGCGGCGTTTGGTGCACAGTGGCCGCCCAGCCTTGTCACAGCGGCCCGCCCTGCCGCGTCCTCCCGGCATGACCCCGACCGATACCTTCCAGACCCACCGCCCCCGCCTGTTCGCCCTGGCCTACCGCCTGCTGGGCAGCCGCAGCGACGCCGAGGACATCGTCCAGGACGCCTGGCTGCGCTGGCAGGGCGCCGACACTGCCGCGATCCGCGACCCGGAGGGCTGGCTGGTCACCGCCACCACGCGGCTGGGGCTGGACCGGCTGCGCGCCCGGCGCAGCGCGCGCCTGGAGTACGTGGGGCCGTGGCTGCCCGAGCCGCTGGAGATCACCCTGGACCCGGACCCGCTGCAGGACCCGGCCCAGCGTCACGCGCTGGCCGACGAGGTGTCCGTGGCGTTCCTGGCGCTGCTGGAACAGCTCACGCCGGACGAGCGTGCCGCCTTCCTGCTCAAGGACGTGTTCGACTATGACTACCCGGACATCGCCCCGCTGCTGGAGCACGCCCCGGCCAACTGCCGGCAGCTGGTCCATCGGGCGCGGCAGCGGCTGCAGACCGGGGCCCCGCGCTTCGCGGTCTCGCCGGCGCAGCACCGCGATCTGCTGGAGCGCTTCATGAATGCATCGCAGCAGGGCGACCTGGCGGCGATCCGCTCGCTGCTCGATGCCAATGCCGAGATGATCTCCGACGGTGGCGGCCGCGTGACCGCGGCGATCCGCCCCCTGCTGGGTGCCGAGCGCATCGCGCAGCTGTACTGGGCGATCGCGCGCCGCAACGGCCAGCATCCAGCCCAGCTCGGCCAGGTCAACGGCGAGCCGGCGATCCTGCGCTTTGCCGGCGACCAACTGCACTCGGTCACGATGATCACGGTCGATGGGGGGCGCATCGTGCGTGTGCTCAGCGTGCTCAATCCGGAAAAACTCACTGCGCGTGTCACAGCGCGCGAGGCTGGCGCGTCCTCCTGATGAAGACGGCCATTGCGGCCGTCATGGAGTACCCACATGTCCGCTTCGCCCCGCGTTCCGTACACCCGTCTGGCCGCCGAGGCCTTCAAGGGCCTGCTGGCCACCAGCAAGGCCGTCCACGACAGCTCCATCGATCCTGTGTTGATGGAGCTGGTGTTCCTGCGCGTCTCGCAGATCAATGGCTGTGGCTACTGCATGGACATGCACGGCACCACCCTGCGCAAGGGGGGGATCGAACCGCGCAAGCTCGATACGCTGCCGGCCTGGCACGAGAGCCGCTTCTTCGATGCGCGCGAGCGTGCCGCGCTGGGCTGGGCCGAGGCACTGACCCGGCTGAGCAGCGCAACGCCGTCCGATGCGGCCTACGACGCACTGGCCCCGCATTTCGATGAGAAGGGCATCAGCGATCTGAGCATGGGCATCGCGGTGATCAACGCCTGGAACCGCCTCGGCGCCGGCTTGCTGCCGCCCCTGCCGTAAGCGCCCGCAGTCTGCGCGTGCACTGAATTCATGCATCAACCACGGTCACGGCGCGCACAATACCGCCCATGCCCGCCTCCCCCGCTGCCGGCGCACCCGGCCAGAAGAATCCCAGCCTGCGTGAGCGCGTCAATGCGATGCGCAACCTGCCCCCATTCCTGCGCCAGGTCTGGCAGACCAGCCCGGGGCTGACCCTGGTCAGCCTCGGCCTGCGCGTGATCCGTGCGTTGCTGCCGGTGGCGATGCTGTATGTCGGCAAGTTGATCATCGATGCGGCGGTACTGCTCAGCCAGCATGATGTGGGCTTCCCGCCGTTTGGCGAGGCGCTCTCCAGCGGGCTGCTCAACCCGCTGCTCGGGCTGCTTGCACTCGAATTCGGCCTTGCGATGGCCTCGGACCTGCTCGGCCGCATGGTCAGCTACGCCGATACGTTGCTGTCGGAGCTGTTCACCAACGTCACCAGCGTGCGCCTGATGGAACACGCCGCCGAGCTGGATCTGGAGGATTTCGAGGATCCTGACCTGCAGGACAAACTGGACCGCGCACGCCGCCAGACCATGGGCCGCATGAACCTGATGAGCCAGCTGTTCGGCCAGGTGCAGGACAGCATCACCGTGGCCAGCCTTGCAGTCGGCCTGATTGTCTACGCGCCGTGGCTGATCCTGCTGCTCGCGGTGGCGCTGATCCCGGCGTTCATCGGCGAATCGCATTTCAACGCTGCCGGCTACAGCCTCAATTTCCAGTGGACGCCCGAGCGTCGGCAGCTGGAGTACCTGCGCCAGATCGGGGCCAGCGTGGAAACCGCGAAGGAGGTGAAGATCTTCAACCTCCATCGCTTCCTGATCGACCGATACAAACGGCTGGCCGAGAAGTTCTACCTCGCCAACCGCGCCCTCGCGCGCAAGCGCGCGATCTGGGGCACGCTGCTGGCCGCACTCGGGACGCTGGGCTACTACGCGGCGTATGCCTACATCGCCTGGCGCACGGTACGCGGTGATTTCTCGATCGGTGACCTCACGTTCCTGGCCGGCAGTTTCCTGCGCCTGCGCCAGCTGCTCGAAGGGCTGCTGATCGGCTTTTCGCAGGTCGCCGGGCAAGCGCTGTACCTGGACGATCTGTTCTCGTTCTTCCAGATCGAACCGGAGATCCATTCGCGCCCGGATGCCGTCGCCATCCCGCAGCCGATCACCCAGGGCTTCGTCTTCGAGAACGTCGGCTTCCGCTATCCCGATGCGGAAAGCTGGGCGGTACGCCACCTGGATTTCGAACTGCGTGCAGGCGAAGTGCTGGCGCTGGTCGGCGAGAACGGTGCCGGCAAGACCACCCTGGTCAAGCTGCTGGCCCGCCTGTACGACCCCGACGAAGGCCGCATCCTGCTTGATGGCCGGGACCTGCGCGATTACGACCTCGATGACCTGCGCGCCAACATGGGCGTGATCTTCCAGGATTTCGTGCGGTACAACCTCAGCGCCGGCGAGAACATCGGCGTCGGCCTGGTCGAGGCGATGACCGACGACGCCCGCATCCGCGATGCCGCGCGTCGTGGCATGGCCGACGAAGTCATCGCCGGCCTGCCCGGTGGTTATGACCAGCTGATCGGCCGTCGCTTCAAGATGGGCGTGGACCTATCCGGTGGGCAATGGCAGAAGATCGCGATCGCCCGTGCCTACATGCGCGATGCGCAGGTCATGATCCTCGATGAACCGACCGCGGCCCTGGATGCCCGCAGCGAGTTCGAGGTATTCCAGCGCTTCAAGGAACTGTCCGACAACCGCACCGCGGTGCTGATCTCGCACCGCTTCTCCTCGGTGCGCATGGCCGACCGCATCCTGGTGCTGGCCGGCGGCAGGATCGAGGCCAGCGGGACCCATGCAGAATTGATGACCCAGGGCGGCCGCTACGCCGAACTGTTCGAGCTGCAGGCGGCTGGCTACCGCTGAAACCCACGGCTGGCGGGCCTGTCCAGTCAGTCAATGAGAATTTATCTCATTTGAGATAAACTAGGCCCGACGAAACCGACCAGAACCCCACCCCCATGTCTTCCGCTTTTGGCGCCGAAACGGTGCTTGAGGTCCGTCACTGGACCGACGCCTACTTCAGCTTCACCACGACCCGCGACAGCGGCTTCCGCTTCGAGAACGGCCAGTTCGTGATGATCGGCCTGGAAACCGAGGCGCGCCCGCTGCTGCGCGCGTACTCCATCGCCAGTGCCAACTGGGAAGAAAACCTGGAGTTCTTCAGCATCAAGGTCCAGGACGGCCCGCTGACCTCGCGCCTGCAGCACATCAAGCCAGGCGACAAAGTACTGGTCGGCAAGAAGCCCACCGGCACCCTGCTGATCAGCGACCTGCACCCGGGCAAGCACCTGTACCTGCTTGGCACCGGCACCGGTCTGGCGCCGTGGCTGTCGGTGATCAAGGACCCGGAAACCTACGAGCGCTTCGACAAGGTGATCCTCACCCACGGCGTGCGCTACGAAAAGGACCTGGCCTACCGCGACCTGTTCGAGAAGGAACTGCGCGAGCACGAATTCCTCGGCGAGATGATCGGCGACAAGCTGCTCTACTACCCGGCCGTGACCCGCGAAGCCTTCCCCAACCAGGGCCGGCTGACCTCGCTGATGGAAAGCGGCGAGATGCAGAAGACCCTCGGCCTGCCGCCGCTGGACCCGGAAAATGACCGCGCCATGATCTGCGGCAGCCCGCAGATGCTGGCCGACCTGCGCACCGTGCTGGACAGCCGCGGCTTCCAGACCTCCCCGCGTATCGGCACTCCGGGCCATTACGTGTTCGAGCGCGCCTTCGTCGAAAAGTGAGGTAGCGCCGCGCCATGCGTGGCTGGAGCCGCGAAGGTCATGCAACACGAGCAGCCGGCCAGCGGCCGGCGCTCCCCGATCACGGCCCGTCGTGGTCGGGCAACCGCCTCACCCCAGCGCCGCCTCGATATCCCCGCGCAGCGATTCGGGCTTGTCGGTCGGCGCGTAGCGCGCCAGCACCTGCCCATCGCGGCCGACCAGGAACTTGCTGAAGTTCCACTTGATCCCGCGCGTGCCCAATACCCCGGCCTTCTCGGCCTTGAGCCACTGCCAGAGCGGATCAGCGCCGGCGCCGTTGACCTCGACCTTGTCCGACATCGGGAAACTGACCCCGTAGGTCAGCGAGCAGAATTCCCCGATCTGCGCCGCATCGCCAGGCTCCTGGTGCCCGAACTGATCGCAGGGAAACCCGACCACCACCAGCCCCCGCGGCCCGAACTCCCGCCACAGCGCCTCCAGCCCCTCGTACTGCGGCGTAAAGCCGCACTTGCTGGCCACATTGACCAGCAGCAACACCTTGCCCCGATACTGCGCCAACGCCTGCGGCTGACCGGACAGGTCCACGAACGGGAAATCGAAGGCAGTGGTCATGGCAGGGGTTCCGGTGGAAAGACCTCATCTTAGCTCGCCTGCGGCGTTCGGCTTGGTTGGCTGAGGAGCCGGCCAGCGGCCGGCACTACCCCACACTCAGGGCCACACGCTCCTTCTCGAGGCGCCAATCAACTGTCCAGCGCGGGGCGGGTGGGGGTTGGCGGGGCCGTAGTGCGCCATGGATGGCGCACTACGAGCGTACATGGACGTATTCACAGCGTGCCCCGCCGGCCCCCACCCGCCCCGCGCCTCGCAGCAGCCGACCCCTGCTGTTGCTGTTGCTGTCGCTATTGCTGCTGCAGTGACCGCGCCCTTTCGCAATGCCCCGGCCGTGGTCCGGCCAAAACATGTCTTTCGACACAAGCCCCTCCGCAACGGCTCGGGTTACCCTCAAAGACTTGTCTGACCGGAGAATTCCCCTTGACCACCCGTCTTGCCCTCGCCGTCGCCGTGACCCTCGGCCTTGCCCTGCCCGCCTATTCCGCCACCGCCGCCACCCCGGCCGCGACCACCGCCCAGCAGGCCAACCCGTTCTTCGCCGACAGCCCGCTGCCGCTGCACTTCCCGCAGTTCGACAAGATCAAGGACAGCGACTTCGCTCCCGCCTTCGACGCCGGCATGGCCCAGCAGCTGAAGGAAGTCGACGCGATCGCCAACAACAAGGCCAAGCCGACCTTCGACAACACCATCATCGCCCTGGAAAAGAGCGGTGACACCCTGGATCGCGCCACCACCGTCTTCTTCAGCCTCGTGGGTGCCGACACCAACGACGCACGCAAGAAGCTGCAGGCCGACTACTCCGCCCGCTTCGCCGCGCACAGCGACGCCATCGCGCTGAACGGCAAGCTGTTCGCCCGCATCCAGAGCCTGTACGACGGTCGCGCCGCGCTCGGCCTCGACGCCGAAGGCGTGCGCCTGGTCGAGAAGTACTACGAGAGCTACGTCCGCGCCGGCGCCAAGCTGTCCGAAAGCGACAAGACCAAGCTCAAGGAAATGAACGCCGAACTGGCCAACCTGGGCACCAAGTTCAGCCAGAACGTGCTGGCCGAAGTGAATGCCTCGGCGATCACCGTCGATGACGTCAAGGAACTGGCCGGTCTCTCGCAGGAGCAGATCTCCGCCGCTGCCGAAGCCGCCAAGGCCCGTGGCCAGGACGGCAAGTACGTCATCACCCTGCTCAACACCACCGGCCAGCCGCCGCTGACCAACCTGGCCAACCGCGCGCTGCGCCAGAAGATCTACGAAGCCTCGGTGACCCGTGGCAGCCGCGGTGGTGAGTACGACAACACCGCCCTGGTCTCGCGCATCATGCAGCTGCGTGCCGACAAGGCCAAGCTGATGGGCTTTGCGAATTTCGCCGCCTACAACCTCACCAACCAGACCGCCAAGACCCCCGAAGCCGTCAACGCCATGCTCGGCCAGCTCGCCCCGGCCGCCGTCGCCAACGCCAAGCGCGAAGCCGCCGACCTGCAGGCCATGATCGACAAGGAACAGAAGGCTGCCGGCAAGCCCACCTTCAAGCTGGAAGCATGGGATTGGGCGTTCTACAGCGAGAAGGTCCGCCAGGCCAAGTACAACTTCGACGAATCCCAGCTCAAGCCGTACTTCGAAATGAAGAACGTGCTCGAGAACGGCGTCTTCCATGCCGCCCAGCTCGAATTCGGCCTGACCTTCAAGCAGCGTACCGACCTGCCGGTCTACCACGAAGACGTCACCGTCTATGACGTGTTCGATGCCGACGGCAGCCAGCTGGCGATCTTCATCTTCGACCCGTATGCACGCGCCTCCAAGCGCGGCGGCGCGTGGATGAACTCGTACGTGTCGCAGTCCGAGCTGACCGGCTTCAAGCCGGTGGTCGCCAACCATCTCAACATCCCCAAGCCGCCGGCCGGCAAGCCGACCCTGCTGACCTGGGATGAAGTGACCACCACCTTCCACGAATTCGGCCATGCTCTGCACGGCATGTTCTCGAACGTGAAGTACCCCTACTTCTCCGGCACCTCGGTGCCGCGCGACTTCGTCGAGTTCCCCTCGCAGGTCAACGAGATGTGGGCCGATGATCCGGTCATACTGAAGAACTACGCCAAGCACTACCAGAACGGCACGGCCATGCCGCAGGCCCTGCTCGACAAGGTCGTCGCCGCCGCCAAGTTCAACCAGGGCTTCGCCACCACCGAGTACCTCGGTGCGGCCATGCTCGATCAGCGCTGGCACCAGATCGGTCCGGACCAGGTCCCGGCCGCCAAGGACGTGATGAAGTTCGAAGCTGAGGCCCTGGCCAAGGACGGCATCTTCTACGCGCCGGTCCCGCCGCGTTACAAGACGCCGTACTTCAGCCACATCATGGGCGGCTACTCGGCCGGCTACTACGCCTACATCTGGTCCGAAGTGTTGGATGCCAACACCCAGAAGTGGTTCCGCGAAAACGGCGGCCTGAGCCGCAAGAACGGCGACCACTTCCGCCAGACCCTGCTCTCCAAGGGCGGCAGCGTCGATGCGATGGAGCTGTTCCAGAACTTCGCCGGCCACGCCCCGCAGATCGAGCCGCTGCTCGAAAAGCGCGGCCTGACCTCGGGTGACAGCAAGAAGTAAGCGTCCGCTTCAACGACGTGCAATACAGAAAACGCCCGGCAATGCCGGGCGTTTTTTTGTTTCCCTCACCGCGGCGCCACATAGCCCCCAGGCACGCCATTCGGCGACAACACCAACTGCCACAGCTGTGCATGCCGGCAGCGGAAACTCGCCATCGACGCCGCCAGATAGAACCGCCACATCCGGCGGAAGCGTTCGTCATAGCGCTGCGCATCCAGCCGCGGCCACGCCGCCTCGATGTTGGCCCGCCACGCCTGCAGCGTCCGGTCGTAATCCGCGCCGAAGCTGTGCCAGTCCTCCAGCACGAACACCCCCTCCAGCGCCTGCGTCACCTGCGCCGCCGAGGGCAGCATCGAATTGGGGAAGATGTACTTGGCGATCCACGGATCGGTGCGATGCCGCGACAGATTGCTGCCGATCGAATGCAGCACGAACAAGCCCTCCGGCCGCAGGCAGCGGCGCACCATCTCGAAATACCCGCGATAGTTCTTGTCGCCGACGTGCTCGAACATGCCCACTGACAGGATCGCGTCGAACGACTCGTCCACCTCGTGATAGTCCTGCAGCCGGATCTCGATCGGCAGCCCCGCGCACAGCTTGCGCGCGTACTCCGCCTGCTCCTGCGAGATCGTCACCCCCACCCCGGACACGCCATAGCGCTCGGCCGCGAACTTCAGCGCCTCGCCCCACCCGCAGCCGATATCCAGAATGTGCTGGCCAGCACGCAGCCGCAGCTTGCGGCAGATCAGATCGAGCTTGGCCACCTGCGCAGCATCCAGATCCGTTGCCTGGCGCCAGTAGCCACAGCTGTAGACCAGCCGCTGCCCGAGCATCGCCTCGTACAGATCGTTGCCCAGATCGTAGTGACGCCGGCCCACCTCGAAACTGCCGGCCCCGGCCTGCAGGTTGAACACGCGCGCCCTGAGCGCATCGGCCAGATCGCGCCAGCCGTGTACGCGCTCGTCCAGGTGCGCCTGCATCAGATGAAACAGAAAGGCATCCAGCGCGCGGGCATCCCACTGCCCGTCCATGTAACTCTCGCCCAGGCCCAGCGAGCCCTGGGCCATGACCCGCGCGTAGAAGCGCGGGTCGTGCACCGTGATGTCCTGCGGCTGGTCACCATCAACGGTGACCCCCGCCTCATGCAGCAACCCTGTGACCCGTCGTTGCAGCCCAGCGTCCACATCGCCTCCGTCGATCAGCCCCGGGCGAACAGCCCCGCGACATCCTGCGCCACGTGCGGCACCAGCACCGCGGCCGGAACGTCCACGGTCTGCGTGCCGTCCGAGTACGGCCCTACCTGGTAGGGCGGGAACACAAAGCGTATCGCAGCGATGTGCCCGTCGGCACCAGTAAGCGGCTGGAACTGGCTGAAGTTGTCCGCGCTCGGCCCGGTGCCGTCGGCGATCATCCGACTCGCATTGCGCAGCGATTCCTGCATCTGTGCCGGCTCCAGCTCATCGCCACTCAGTCGCGTCGCCACCCGCTCGCGCAGCTGGTCGGCCACGTAATCACTGATCGCTTTCCAGCCCTTGGCATCGGCCACCAGCTTGTCGGCGGTCAGCATCTGCTGCTGCTCCGGCAGCCACACGAAACGCGCTACCAGCGGCTCGCCATGGGCGCCACCGGTGTAGCGGCTGCCATCGGCGGTGACCACCACCAGCTGCGGCGTTTCCAGTACTTTTTCGAAGCTCAGCGACAGCTCGTACGGCATCGTCGGCTTGTCATTGCCCAGCCCGTCCACCGCCTGCTGCAGTTCGGCGCGCGCACTGTCGGCGTAGCCAGCCAATGCCTTGGCCAGCCCGGGATACCGGGCGATGTCCGGCGGATAGCTGATCCCGACCACGGCCTGCGGCGAGGTCTCGATGACGTCGCGCAATTCGACCGGTGCGTCTGCTGCCACGGTCGGTGCCGCGGGTTCGGCGGCCGTCTCCACTGGTGCGGCCGGTGCCGCTGTTTCGCCGTCGCGCTTGCATCCTGCCACCACCACCACGCCCATGGCCAAGGCCAGCGCGCTGACGCGCAGCGCGCGACGGTTTCCTGCAATGTTCATCCTGACATCCCCTTGTTGTAACCCACCATCATGATCAGCCATCCCTGAAGCATGACCCGCTGTCGTCATCGGACCAGCAGGTCGTCGTACTCCTCGTGCCGCTGCAGGAACGCCTCGGCATACGCACAGGCCGGCACGACCTTGAACTTGTTGTCGCGCGCGTAACGCAGCGCCACCTTGGTCAATTCGCCCGCGACGCCGCGGCCGGCGATCGGCTCGGGGACCTCGGTGTGGGTAATGATCATCCGCTTGCGCTTGATCTGGTAGTCCAGCAGCGCCAGATGCCCTTTGACCCGGGCCTGGAAGCGGTGGTGGTCCAGATCGTGCTCCACTTCGTAAGCCAGTCCGGGCGGCGTGACCGAAGCCATGAGCGGTGTCTCCTGCGGCGACTGACGCGATAGTGCGCAGCCGGCCGCCATGATCGTGTGAAGCCTGAACAGGGTCAGCCAGCGACGCATCACGTCACTTGCCGACCTAAAGCCTGCACGGCTCAAGCCGATATTAGGTTCGGACAGGGCGTAAAAGCTGGCATGGCTTTTGCGAAGACCTGACCGGTACGAACCCGCTTTCCGGAGGTCCGCATGGACAACACTGCACCCGCCCCCGCCGCGCACGGCGATGCCGACAGCTCGCTGCTTGAAGGTCTGTTCCAGCTGGCCGTGAATGGCCAGACCCAGGGCTGGGAATTCGATCAGATCGACAACGAAGTCTATGCCCGGCTGCTCAGCACCTATGGCGTGGACGGCAAGAAGGCCGCCTGACGGTTGCCGCACTCACGACCAACGGTCGTGAGGTGCCCGACGGTCGCGGGTTGACCCGCGACCGACACACCGCGCAGGTACCGACCGTTGGTCGGTACGCCCTGCCTCAACCGCCGAGGCGGAAGGTCGGGTTGCTCAGCTCACGCAGGAAGTGGCTGAAGATGCTCGGCTGCATGGCCAGCATGAACAGCACGCCGAACGCCGCACCGGCCAGGTGTGCACTGTGGTTGATCCGGTCGCCGCCACGGCGGTCCATCCAGATGCTGTAGCCCACGTAGAACACCGCATAGATGATCGCCGGGGCCGGAATGAACAGCACCAGGATGATCGACCACGGCTTGATCAGGATGAAGGCGAACAGCACCGCCGACACCGCACCGGACGCCCCGAGGCTGAGGTAGTTCGGGTTCTTCTGGTTCTTCAGGTAGCTCGGCAGGATCGATACCAGCAACGCACCCAGGTAGAACGCCGGATAGGTCAGGTAGCTGCCGCTCAACTGCAGCATCACCTGTTCGATGAAGCCGCCGAAGAAGAACAGCGTGATCATGTTGAACGCCAGATGCGAGAGATCGGCGTGGATGAACCCGTACGTGATCAGGCGATCGTACTGACGGTTGCGGTCCACCGCCGGCGGCCACAGGATCAGGCGGTCGGCCAGCGCTCGGTTTTTGAACGCCATCCACGACACGATGACGGTGATGGCGATCAGCAGCAGGTTGACTGGGGTCATGTCAGGCTCAGGCGGTGCGGTAGTTGTCGACCATACGATAGCGCTTGGCATACCAACCGAAGGCCAACGCCGCCAGGAACGCAAAGCCGGCGAAGAAGAACATCAGGAACGCCGCCTCGCTCAAGCCGGTACTGGCGATCTGGTGGGTGACCGTATCGTTGCGCACCGCCGCGTTGGACAGCAGCACCCACAGGTTGCCGATGGTGGTGGTCAGGTTCCAGAAGCTCATCACCACGCCCTTCATCGCCTGCGGCGCCTGGCTGTAGGCGAACTCCAGGCCGGTGGCCGAGACCAGCACCTCACCGAAGGTGAGCAGCGCATAGGGCAGCATCTGCCAGAAGATGGACATCACGTTGCCGCCATCCATCATCACCTGGATGCCGCCGACCACGATCCAGGCCAGGCCGCTGAAGGCGATACCGGCGGTCATCCGGCGCAGCGCGGTCGGCTCGAAGCCGAAGCGGCGCAGCATCGGGTACAGCACGAGGTTGTTGAAGGGAATCAGGATCATCACCAGCAGCGGATTCAGCGCCTGCATCTGCGACGCGGTGAACCAGCTCGGCATGGCCATCTGCTGGCCCTGCAGGACCCAGGTCGAGGCCTTCTGGTCGAACAGCGAGAAGAACGGGGTGGTCAGGGCGAAGATCACCAGCACGCGCAACACCGAGCGCACACCTTCCACGGCCTCGGCTGGATGCACCGCACGGGCGCGGTCCAGCTGGATCCAGGTGCCCCCACCGATGCCCGCCAGCAGCAGGACCAGCGCGATGCACAGGCAGATCACGATGCCCAGGCTGCCCACCAGACCCATCGAGGCCACGGCCAGCACCGCACCGAGAATGGCCAACGTACGACCCGGACGGCCCTTGCCCGGCACCTGCGCCGACAGCGCGGTGCGCACCACGTTGCCGAACGAATGCGGGTCCTTCGGCGGCAGCGGCACCAGCACATAGCGCTTGCGCCCCATCCAGAACACGAAGGTGGCCACGAACATCAGGATGCCCGGAATGCCGAACGCCCACGACGGGCCCAGGTTCTTCAGCGCCAGCGGGATCAGCAGCGAGGCGAACAGCGAACCGAAGTTGATGATCCAGTAGAAGGCGTCGAACACGACCTTGGCCAGATGCTTGTTGC
This sequence comes from Stenotrophomonas rhizophila, assembly GCF_003751305.1. Classification (GTDB taxonomy): domain Bacteria; phylum Pseudomonadota; class Gammaproteobacteria; order Xanthomonadales; family Xanthomonadaceae; genus Stenotrophomonas; species Stenotrophomonas rhizophila_B. Next base: position 1,416,210 of record NZ_RJKV01000002.1, on the reverse strand, counting down.
TCTGGTCGAACTGGTCGCCCATGAACGAGGCCACCAGCGGCTTGATGCCGCCCGCGCCCAGCGCGATCAGGCCCAGGCCGACGAAGAAGCCCTGGCGGCTGTCCTCGAAGATGGCCAGACAGGCGTGACCGGCGCAATAGATCAGGCTGAACCACAGGATGGTGTGGTACTTGCCGAAGAACTTGTCCGCCAGCCAGCCACCGAGCAGCGGGAAGAAGTACACGCCGATCATGAAGCTGTGCATGATGTCCTTCGCCTCGCCGGCGCGGCCATCGGCGGTGATCTCCTGCAGCAGCAGCGAGGTGATCAGGAACTGCACCAGGATGTTGCGCATCCCATAGAAGCTGAAGCGTTCGCAGGCCTCATTGCCGATGATGTAGGGAATCTGGCGCGGCATCTTGCCTTTGCCGGCGCTGGCGGCTGCGATATTGCTCATCCTGTGGGGCTGTCCTGCGAACACGAAAGGACCAAGATTACCGGAAGCCCCCACCCCAGCGCACGCTGCACAGCTGCATGACAGGCGGCGCCGGACATGGCAGGTGGGCCGAAAACGACCGCGCGGGATGGCACCCATGTCACGGATCGTCCACGGCGGAAGCGTAAACTTATCGTTATGCGCACGCACATCACCGGTGGGACCCGACGTTGGACAGGCTGGATCCTGCTGCTGTTGCTGGCGGCCCCCGCCGCAGGCGCGCATGCGCGTCAGGCCGAGGATGCCCTGCCCTCGCTGAAGATCGCCACGTTGGAACTGCCAACCCAGGACGATGCGCAGTGGCAGCAACGGCGGGATCAGGTGCTGCAGCTGCTTGAATCCATGCAGCCGGACGTGATCGCGGTGCAGCGGGTGCAGCAGAGCCAGGGCCGCAATCCGGCCTGCTGGCTGGCCAGCCGGCTGCGCTACAGCTGCGATTTCGTCACCGCCGACCCGCCGAGCCAGCCGCTGCGGCACGGCAGCGCGATGCTCACCCGCCTGCCGGTGACCGATGACGCCGTCACCCTGCTGCACCCGCCCGGGCAGTTCAGCGCGGCCGGCATGTTGCGGGTCAAGCTGCGCGAGGAGCTGGTCAACATCTATATCGCCCGGCTGCGGCCGGAGCCGGACGACGCACAGATCCGCCGGCACCAGACCAGCGACCTGATGACCTGGATCGGTGCGACCGCCGATGGCCTGCCCTCGCTGATCGCCGGAGACTTCTCGGCCGACATCGGCGAACTGGTCGGCAGCACCCCGGGGTTCCAGCCAGCGCGCAAGAACCCCGGTGAACGCGTGGATCCGCCCTCGTTGGCCGGCGCGGCACGCGGTCACGGCCTGGACGTACTGTTCCAGGTCAAGCACTTCGGCGGGATCCGCCAGGACAGCATCAAACTGCCGGCCACCGAAGGTGACCCCAACGCGATGCGGCTGGGCACGATGGCGACCCTGCGTCTGCAGACTCCGGAAAGCGCCAGCGCGCCCTGAATCGCACCGCTTCCAGTAGCGCAACGAAAAACGGCCAGGCATCGCTGCCTGGCCGTTCGTGTGTCAGGTGACTCTGCCGATCAGGCAATGGCTTCCTGGTAACGACGCTCGACTTCATTCCAGTCAACGACGTTGAAGAACGCGCCGATGTATTCCGGGCGACGGTTCTGATACTTCAGGTAGTACGCGTGTTCCCACACGTCCAGCGCCAGGATCGGCGTGTTGCCGTCCATCAGCGGGCTGTCCTGGTTGGCGCTGCTTTCCACCACGACCTTCTTGTCCGGGGTGACGCTCAGCCAGGCCCAGCCGCTGCCGAAACGGGTCAGGGCCGCCTTGGTGAAGGCTTCCTTGAACTTTTCCAGGCCGCCCAGCTGCGAATCGATCGCCTTGGCCACGTCGCCCACCGGAGCGCCGCCGCCGTTGGGCGACATCACGGTCCAGAACAGGGTGTGGTTGGCATGGCCGCCGCCGTTGTTGCGCACGACGCCCTGCAGGTTTTCCGGAAGGGACTTGGTCTTCTTGACCAGTTCTTCTACCGGCAGGTCGGCGAACTCGGTGCCTTCCAGCGCGGCGTTGACGTTGTTGATGTACGTCTGGTGATGCTTGGTGTGGTGGATTTCCATCGTCGCTGCGTCGATATGCGGCTCGAGCGCGTCGTAGGCGTAGGACAGCTTGGGGAGGGTATAGGCCATGTGGTTCTCCTGGTAGCTCACTCACCCGGCAAAGACCGGGCGTTGCGGAGTCGATGATGGGGATGGCCGATGAGCTTACCAAGGGCCATGTAAAGGAAACTTCGTCCTGCGCGGTCGATCGCGTGTCGGGATCGTTACGCGAAAGTGACGGTGACGCGCAGGTGCCGCAGGCCCTCTTGCAGCGGAGCACGCCTGTTCGGCTGCGCCTCACCGTGCGGACCGGTGATCGCAGTAGAGTAGTCGCCTCGCTCATCGCTCCTGGCCCCTCATGCGCAAGCCGCTGCTGTTGTTGATCGCCATCGTGCTGCTGGTCGGTGGCCTGGCCGCCATCAAGCTCGCCCAGCGTCCGCCCGCGCCGCAGTTCGCGCCATCGCTGACGCAACCGGACGCGGCGCCGGCCGCCGGTGCAGTGACGTCATCGCCGGCATCGGCCAAGGCAGCGCGCGATCCCCTGCCCCCGTTCCTGCCCGCCGAGGCGCGCGACACCATCGCGCTGATCCAGCGCGGCGGCCCGTTCCCGCACCGGCAGGACGGCAGCATTTTCAGCAACCGCGAACAACGCCTGCCGCAGCGGCCGCGCGGCTACTACCACGAATACACGGTGGACACGCCCGGTGCCAGCAATCGCGGCGCACGGCGCATCGTCACCGGCGGCACACCCCCTACTGGCTGGTTCTACACCGATGATCACTATGAAACGTTCCGTAGTTTCGACGTTCCACCTGCCGGGAGCTGGCAATGACGCATGACGGATTCGAGTTGGGCCTGCACGACATCAACAACGCCGGCATCTATGCGATCGGCAATGACGATGTCGCCCCGTTGTCGGCCGCGATGCGCGATGCCGGCCTGCGCGTGATCCAGATCGACCTGGACGGCTGCCACGACAAACGCACGCTGCTGATGCGGCTGGCCGCCCGCCTGGATTTTCCAACCGGCTTTGGCGGCAACTGGGACGCGCTGACCGACAACCTGCGCGACCTGGCCTGGCTGCCGGCCAACGGCTATGCGCTGTTCTTCAGCGACGCCGATGCCCTGCGCAGCGATGCCGGCGCCGATTTCGACACGCTGCTGGATGTGCTCGATGAAGCCAGCCGCTACTGGAGTGACAGCAACGTGCCGTTCTGGGCGTTCGTGGCATTGCGCGATGCAGACGTGGGACTGGACGAAGGCGCCGCGACGCCGTAACCGTATCCGGGTAGCCACGCCATGCGTGGCTGTGACGCCCAATGATGCTGACCCTAGGGCAGCCACCCATGGGGTGGCTCTACCTGCCGATGAGGCGCAGCCTCATCGGCTGCCGTTGTCTTCCTGCAGCTCTTTCTTGAACGGGATGTCCGGCGGCGGCCGGGCGATGGCAGGCTGGTCCTGCATGTTTGGATCACTCAGGCCGCACCCGCCACCGAACTGCAGGACGGAGATCACGCAGGAGATTGTCGAGCTCGTGCCCGGGATCGGGATCTCGACCGCCTTGATGCCCTTGCGGACCCACTCGGCCAGCAGTGATTCGTTGGGCGCCCAGTACTTGTCGAACGAGGTCGGGGTGTAGTCATAGGGTGGACGCTTGAGCCAGGTGCCGGACTGCGCGATGCGCTCCTTGCTCCAGCCGTCTTTCTCGCCGCCGGGTGCACCGCGCTCGGTGTTGCCAGTTCCCGCCTGCCCTGGCACGCGCACGCTGCCATCGGCATTGAACAGGCTGCCGCCGCTCTTGCCGGTCGCGCTGACCGCCCGCCCGTTGAGATCGGCATCCTGCGGATGGTTGGCCGCACCCCAGTCGTCCGCGCGATTGGGGGTTGCCCAGTTGCCCGACGCTGCTGCCGCCTGGCTGGCGGGCGAACCGGCCGGGGTCGACGCGCGGTTGCCGGGCGCACGGGTGGCGCCTGGGGGAGTGGAAGGCGCCGATGCCGTGGCAGTGCTGCTCGGCGCAGTTGGCGACGGTGGCGCCGGGCGCGGTGCGGCATTGGGTACGGCACGTTCGCGCACGGCGACCTCCGGCGATCGGCCCGGCAAGGTCACCTCGCGCGTGGGCAGCGTGGCGACCGTCACCGCCGGCGCGGTGACCGGCCGGATCTCGCGCTCGCGCACCTGCAGCTCGCGCTGCCGAACGCTGGCATCCACCTGTGGGCCCGGCACCCTGACGGCCGGTGCCGGCGCTTCGATGACGGTCACCTGGCGTTCCTGCACGCTCACTTCGGGTGTGCGCAGTTGCGGCTCGACCGGGCGCGGCGTCGGTACGTTGCTGCGCGGCGTCGGCGCTTCCACGGTCACCACGGTGCGCTCGCGCACGGCGATGTCCTGCGGATCGCGCGTGACCACGCGCACCTCGGTGCGGGGCACGCTGGTGGGTGGCACCACGAAATCGGATGTCGCCTGGGCCACGTCCGTCGCCTGCACCGGTTGCTCCACCGCCGGTGTCGCTGGCGAGGGAGGTGCTGGCTGCGGTTCGCTGGGCGGCGCGGGCGTGGCAGCGGGCTGCGGTGCGGATGCGGACGGCTCGCGCGCATCGGCTTCGGCTTGGGCCATCGCCTGCGCATTGGCCATCGCGGCTGCGATGGCGGCTTCGGCGGACGCCGGTTCGGCTGCGGGCGGCTGGCTACCCTCTTCCTGTTGCGGCGTGCCACGGCCGACGAACGCGACCTGCACGCGACCACTCTCACCGCCCTGCTCCGGCTCACTCGGCGGCCGGATCAAGGCGACCCACAGCAGCAACAGCGCGAACATCAGATGCAGCAACGCGCTGATCACTGCCGAGGTCCAGCGCATCCAGCGCTGATCGCGGGGGGCCGGATCCCAGCCTTGCCAAAGCAGGCGACGCATCGCCTGGACGAAACTCAGTTCAGGCAGGCGCCCGCCCTGCGGAAGCGGCGCGCGCTGGGCCAGCTCGGCCAGCACTTCGCTGGCCCGGAACGGACGCGGGAGCGGCGACAACGCACGCAGCCACAGGCCCCACCCATAGGGGAGGCCGGTGGTTTTTTCAAGAAAGCGCGTGTCCGGCTGGCGAGCCAGCAGCCACTCGAGGATGTCGTCAGCCCGGCGCAGTGGCACGCAGCGGGATCAGGCTGCCGTGCCGCGGGGAATGTACGGCGCGTCGCCACTCTCGTGGTCGGTCGCATCGCGCACCGCAGTGATGCCCGGCACCCGCCCCATCAGGGTCTTTTCAATCCCCTGCTTGAGCGTGACATCGGCCATGCCGCAGCCCTGGCAGCCGCCGCCGAAACGCAGCAGCACGACGCCATCGGCGGAAACTTCCTGCACCGCGACCTTGCCACCGTGCGACGCCAGCTGTGGATTGACTTCGTTCTCCACCACCCAGCGCACGCGCTCGACCAGCGAGGAGCCTTCGGTCGGCGCCTCGCCCTTGATCTTCGGCGCCTTGATGGTCAACTGCTGGCTGCCGGTGGCATTGGTGACGAAATCGATCTCGGCGCCATCGACCCAGGCCACACTGGCGGCGGCCACGTAAAGGGTGAAGCCATCGCAGTCCACCGCCCACTCATCACCCAGCAGTTCACTGGGATCAGCGAACTCAAGGCGGGCATCGGCGCGCGGGGTACCCGCATCGACGGCGGTCAGGCGCACACCCATGCCGGGCACGGCCTCACGTTCGATCAGCTTGCGGAAATAGGATTGGGCAGTGTCGGATATCTGGATCATCGGGCTATTCTAGCCAATCCCTTGTGATGCGCTCATTCGGTTTATACACCGGACCGCGCATTGTTCAGTCATACAGATGTGGAGGAACCCATGGCCGACCTGATTCCGCTGGCGCAAGCCCACTGCGTGCCACGCAAAGGCAGCGACCACAAGCTCGGCACCGCCCGGGTCACCGAGCTGCTGGCCCAGATTCCCGGCTGGGAGCTGGCCGAGGCCGGCCAAGCGCTGACCCGTACCTTCCGCTTCGACAACTACCACGGCACCATGGCCTTCGTGAACGCGCTCGCCTGGGTGGCCCATCGTGAAGACCATCACCCGGACCTGGGCGTGCATTACGACCGCGCCGTGGTGCGCTTTTCCACCCACGATGTGGGCGGCCTGAGCGAGAACGACTTCATCTGCGCGGCGAAAGCCTCGGCCCTGACGGAGTAAGCCAATGAAACTGCAGTACATCGTGCTATCCAGCCTTGCCCTGGCCGCCCTGGCCGGCTGCAACAAGACACCCGCCGAACCGGCCGCCCCGGTCGCTGCGCCCACCGAGGTCGCCGCGGTCAAGACGCCGCCGCCGGAGTACCCGATCGAACTGGCCTGCCAGGGAATCGGCGGCACCAGCACCTTCAAGGTGACCATCGCCGCCGACGGCCAGCCCAGCCAGGTCCAGCTCGCCAGTGGCAGCGGCAACGCCCAGCTCGACGAGCAGGCGCAGAAGGCCGTACAGGCCTGGCAGTTCAAGGCGGCCACCCGCGCCGGGCAGACGGTCCCGACCACGATCCAGGTGCCGGTCAGCTTCAACCCGCCGCAGCCCAAGCCGGACCAGTGCTTCGCGGTCGAAGAACGGCTGCGCCGCGGCGGCTGATCGCCGCGTTGTGTTGAGGTCAGCCGCCGCAAACCTCGTGTTCCCTACTCCGCGCCCCGGTGTTGTTGCCCGGGGCGCGCTGCACTTCTACAAGGACGCGTTGGCGGATGCCTGATATTTCCAGTGAAAACGTATGGATCGCCCTGGCGGTCACCCTGGCCGCCGGCCTGGCCACCGCGCTGGGCAGCCTCATGGTGCTGTTCTCACGCCGGCCCAACCCGCGCCTGCTGGCGTTCGGCCTGGCCTTCGCCGGTGGCGCCATGGTCTTCGTCTCGCTGACCGAGATCCTCAACAAGGCGATCGACTCGTTCACCCAGGCGTACGACGCCCGGATGGGCTTTGCCTACGGCACGGCCGCCTTCCTGGTCGGCGTGCTGCTGATCGTGGTGATCGACCATCTGATCCCGAACCCGCACGAAAGCCTGGACAAGCAGGACCCCCTGTTCCGCGACAACAACAAGGCCTACATCAAGCGGGTCGGCCTGCTGACGGCGGTGGCGATCACCGCGCACAACTTCCCCGAGGGCCTGGCCACGTTCTTCGCTACGCTGGAAAGCCCGTCGGTGGGCATGCCGCTGGCCTTCGCCATCGCCATCCACAACATCCCCGAGGGCATCGCCATCGCGGTCCCGGTCTATTTCGCCACGCAGAACAAGTTCTATGCGTTCGGCGCCAGCCTGCTGTCCGGCCTGGCCGAACCGATCGGCGCGGCGATCGGGTATGTGGTGCTCTCAGGAGTGCTCAACCACGCCACCTTCGGCTGGGTGTTCGGGATCATTTCGGGCGTGATGGTGTTCCTGGCCCTGGACGAACTGCTGCCGGCGGCCAAGCGCTACGCCAAGGGCCACGAGACCGTGTACGGCCTGGTGGCCGGCATGGGCAGCCTGGCGATCAGCCTGGTGTTGTTCAAATGGTGACGGTGCAGAGCCGGCCAGCGGCCGGCACTACCCTCCATTCGGCACGGCGTTATCTGCCGGCGCTCACTTCAACCGGTTCAACACCTCGACCAGCTCCTCGGCCAGCGGTGCATTGATCAGATACGGCGTCTTGCCCGCGTCCAGCGCGAACTCCAGCGAGGCCGCGTGCAGGAACAGCCGTTTCAGGCCGATCTGCTCACGAAGCCGCTTGTTGACGTCCGGATCGCCGTACTTGTCGTCACCGGCCACCGGGTGACCCAGATGCTGGGCATGCACGCGGATCTGGTGGGTGCGGCCAGTTTCGATCCGGACCTCGCAATATGAATGCCCGCCCTTGCGCTCCAGCACCTTGAAGTGGCTGATCGACTCCTTGCCGATCGGATTCACCTGCACATGCCGCTCCCCACCCTGGCGCAAACCCACGTGCAGCGGGGCGTCCACGGTCATGGTGCCATCGGGCATCCGGCCGGCCAGCAGGGTCAGGTAGCGCTTGCGGATGCCGGCGCCGTGGTCTTCACGCAGTAGCGCCTGCAGCTCGCTCAACGCCGAGCGCTTCTTGGCCACGATCAGCAGGCCCGAGGTATCCCGGTCCAGCCGATGCACCAGCTCCAGGGTCTTGCCCGGGCGCAGGGCGCGCAGCGTTTCGATCGCGCCGAAGCTGATGCCGCTGCCGCCGTGGCTGGCCACGCCAGACGGCTTATTCAGCGCCAGCAGCCGATCGTCTTCGAACACGATGGCATCTTCCAGCCGTTTCATGAACGCAGCGGGCGGACCGGCTTTGTCGCCCTCCTCGTTGAGGCGGACCGGCGGGACCCGGACTTCGTCGCCGCCTTCGAGTTTGCGCTCGGCCTTGGCGCGGCCGCCGTTGACGCGGACCTGGCCACTGCGGACGAGCTTGTAGATCAGGCTGCGCGGTGCACCCTTGAGCTGGCCGAGCAGGAAGTTGTCCAGGCGTTGCCCGGCGCGGTCGGCCGGGACAGTGATGATACGTACGCTGGTCATGGCTTCAGCGGCTTTGGGGGTGGGCTCGGTAACGGTCATTGGCCTTTTATTCTGTTACACTCGGCGGGCGAGATAAGGGATTGATTTCGTTGGAAGTTGCTCTGGGCCAGAAGCCCGACTTCCCGCGATTCCGGCACAGTGCGCAGCCACCGCCCCCGGGGCGGCCATGTTAGCGGCTCACCGGCGGTCCCGGCCATCGCCGGATGTCTGACACGCATTCGCGCTGAACATGTCCCTGTGGCGCTCCAGCCTGGCTGAAAGCTGCCTCCGGCCCCGTTACACCCAAACCAAAACAAATGAAGCGCTCCCGCGGCCTGCCGTGGTGTTGTAGCGCTGGAAACCCAAACCGCCCTCCCCGCGCATGCGCGATGGGCGGTGAAGCGTGACCAGAAGCGAAACCCCATGGCGTTCCGCGCGGTAGCAGCGCGCGAGGAACGCAAGAATGAAGCGAATGCTGATCAATGCCACGCAGGCTGAAGAGCTGCGGGTAGCCATCGTGGATGGCCAGACGCTGTACGACATCGACATCGAACAGCCGTCCAAGGAACAGAAAAAGTCGAACATCTACAAGGGTCGCATCACGCGCCTTGAGCCTTCACTGGAAGCGGCCTTCGTCGAATACGGCGGTGAGCGCCATGGCTTCCTGCCGCTGAAGGAAATCTCCCGCGATTACTTCCAGGCTGGCGTCGACCACAACAAGGCCGGCATCCGCGAACTGCTGCGTGAAGGCCAGGAAGTCGTGGTCCAGGTGGACAAGGAAGAGCGCGGCAACAAGGGCGCTGCCCTGACCACGTTCATCTCGCTGGCCGGCCGTTACATGGTGCTGATGCCGAACTCGCCGAGCGCCGGTGGCGTCTCGCGTCGCATCGAGGGCGAAGACCGTGCCGCGCTGAAAGAAGCACTGGACAAGCTGAACATCCCCGACGACATGGGCGTGATCATCCGCACCGCCGGCGTCGGCCGCGATGCCGAAGAGCTGCAGTGGGATCTGGATTACCTGCTGCAGGTCTGGAAGTCGATCGCCGAAGCGGCGCTCACCAAGCCGGCCTCGTTCCTGATCTACCAGGAATCGCGCCTGATCGTGCGCGCCCTGCGTGACTACTTGCGCGCCGATGTCGGCGAGATCCTGGTGGACACCGAAGAGCTGTACGAGACCGCCCAGGAGTTCATGCAGCAGGTGATGCCGCAGACCCTGCGCAAGCTCAAGCATTACAAGGACGACATCCCGCTGTTCAACCGCTTCCAGATCGAATCGCAGATCGAAGGCGCGTATGAACGCAACGTCCGCCTGCCGTCGGGCGGCTCGATCGTGGTCGACCAGACCGAAGCGCTGACCGCCATCGACGTGAACTCCTCGCGCGCCACCAAGGGCAGCGACATCGAGGACACCGCCTTCCAGACCAACCTGGAAGCGGCTGAAGAAGTGGCCCGCCAGCTGCGCCTGCGCGATCTGGGTGGCCTGGTGGTCATCGATTTCATCGACATGGCCTCCAACAAGCACCAGCGCGAAGTCGAGAACCGCCTGCAGAACGCGCTCAAGTACGACCGTGCGCGCGTGCAGCTGGGCCGCATCTCGCGCTTTGGCCTGATGGAAATGAGCCGCCAGCGCCTGCGTCCGAGCCTGGGCGAATCCAGCCAGATCGTCTGCCCGCGTTGCGACGGCCATGGCCGCATGCGCAGCGTCGAGTCGCTGTCGCTGTCCATCATCCGCGTGGCTGAAGAGCATGCGATGAAGGAGAACACCGGACAGGTGCTGGTCCAGGCCCCGGTCGAGATCGCCAATTACCTGCTCAACGAAAAGCGCAGCGCGCTGCGCGAGATCGAACAGCGCCATGACGCGCCGATCGTGATCGTCGCCGACGAGCAGCTGCACACCCCGCATTACGAAGTGACCCGCCTGCGTGAGAACGAGCTGGGCGAGGAAAGCGGCAAGCCGAGCTACCAGCGCGGTACCCCGCGCAAGCTGCCGGTGCATGCACTGACCAAGGCCCAGCTGAACATCCCGGTCGCCCCGGTGGTGACCCAGGTCAAGCACAGCCAGCCGGCCCCGGTGCGTGAAGCCCCGGAACCGGAAGCCGCACCGGCCCCGGTCGCCGCCCCCGTTGCCGCCCCGGCGGCAACCGGCGTGGTGGGTTGGCTCAAGCGCATCTTCGGTGGCGAACCGGCCCCGGCCGCCGCACCGCAGCCGAGCAACCGCTCGGGCCAGGACGGCAACCGCAACGGTCGCAACAAGGATCGCAACGGCAAGGACCGCAACGGTCGCCGCGATGAGCGTGGCGAACGTGGTGGCAACGGCAATGCGCAGGCGCAGGGCCGTGGCAAGGACCGTGGTGAGCGTGGCGAACGCGGCCCGAAGGGCGAGCGTCGCGACGAACGCCGCCAGGACACCGCCGCACCGGCCAATGGCAATGCGGCACAGGTGCAGGCACCCGGCCAGGGCAAGCCGCGCAACGAGCAGCAGCCGGCCAAGCCGCGCAATGAACCGCGCAATGACCAGCAGCAGCCGAAGCTGAAGCAGAAGCAGGGCCAGAACGGCCAGGCCAAGCCGCAGCAGAACGACGGCGACAAGCCGGCCGTGAGCGAGAAGCCCGCGCGCCAGCCGCAGGTCGATGCACCCAAGCCGACCACCGCTGCACCGGTCGCTGCCGACGCCGCCGTGATCGCTGCGGCGGCCGTGGTGACCACCGATGCCGTCGCGCCGGCCGCCCACGTCCAGGAAACGGCCAAGGCCGCCCCGGCCGAGGATGCACAGCTGAGCGATACCGACGCCACCGAACAGGGTGATGCGCCGGCCAATGCCGAAGACGGTACCGGTGAAGGCGCCTCGCGCCGTCGTCGCGGTCGTCGCGGCGGCCGTCGTCGTCGTCGTGGCAATGGCGAGCAGGCTGCCGGCGGCGATGGCCTGAACGGTGATGACAACGGTCTGGATGACGATGGCGACGACCAAGACGGCGATCAGGACAGCGGCAACGCTGCCCCGACCGAGCGTCAGGTGGCCAACAACGGTCAGCCGCAGCCGGAGTTCGAGTTCGACGACGAATCCGGCAACGCGCCGGCCGCTGCCCCCGCACCGGTCCAGGCCCCGCGCCCGGCCCCGGTGGCGGCAGTTGCTGCCGCCGCTCCGGTCGCCGTGGTCAGCAGCCCGGTCGTGACCGCCGGTCATGCAGAGCCGGCCCCGGTAACGGCACCGGTGGCCGAGAAGGCCCCGACTCCGGTCGTCGAGAAGGCCGCTGCGCCGGCCGTCGAGCCGGTCGCTGAGAAGGCCCCGGCCTCCTACAACGACCCGGTGCCGTTCGTGGAAAGCCCGAGGCCGGCTCCGGCGGCTCCGGCCCCGGTCGCTGCTCCGGCGGCTCCGGCACCGGTTGCTGCTCCGGCGGCTCCGGCACCGGTTGCTGCACCGGTGGCTCCGGCTCCGGTTGCTGCTCCGGCGGCTCCGGCTCCGGTTGCTGCACCGGTGGCTCCGGCTCCGGTTGCTGCTCCGGCGGCTCCGGTCGTTGAGACCGCCCCGCAGGAAGTGAAGGAGCCGACCGTCGCACCGGTGCAGACCAGCATGCTGGATGCCGTCGATGCGACCCAGGCCCCGGCACAGCCGGCAGCCCCGCAGGCCCGCACCGAATCGGCCCCGGCCGGCCCGGTCGTGCACAACGGCCAGCTGTTCGGTTCGGCCGCCAGCGAAACCCCGGCCGCGACCAACGCCGCCGAACAGGCCGCGCAGGCCGAAGCCCGCGAGGACATCCCCACCGATGCCCCGCAGGCCGAGGAAGGCGACAAGGCCGACCAGGAAAAGAAAGACACGCTCTGATCCTGAGTGAGTGACGCAACAAACAGACAGCGGCCTTCGGGCCGCTGTCTGCGTTTGGGGGGGGGATGGCGCAGGCAGCGGGTGCGTCAGGCGGTCATGAGGGCGGCACTGAGAGCAATCCACGCATGGCGTGGATCTACACAGGCCATCGGATGCAACAAGGGTAGACCCACGCCACGCGTGGATCCTGCACGGGATACATCAAATGCAGATCCACGCCACACGTGGATGCGGCCGTTTGCGTGCTACGCCGTCACCGACGACGCGGCGCGCACCTCAGGGCGTCGTCGCGCCGGCGTTTCCGGTGGCCGGCGCGAACTGCAGCCGGGTCCACACGCCGTAATGGTCCGAGGCCCAACGGCCATCGGCGTACGGCTGGTCGAACAGGATCTTCGCCTCACGGGCAAGCAGTCGATCCTGCTGGAAGAAGATATGGTCGATGCGCGAGGGCGCGTCGTAGTAGTGCCGGTTGAGCGTGCTGACCTGGGCCAGTTCGTTGTTGACGTGCACGCTGCCGTAGCTGTCGCCATAGTGGTTGCGCAACTCGCTCAGATCACCGGCATCCACCAGTGCATTGAAGTCCCCCGCCACGACCACCGGCGCGTCGCCTGCGCTCTGCGCGATGAAGGCCAGCAGATCCGCCACCTGTTCTCCACGGATGCGGCTGCCGACCTCGTCCGAGCGCTCGTTCAAGTGCGTGGCATAGACATTGACCGGCCGACCGTCCACATCGATGCGCAGATGCGCCACGGTGCGGTAGTCGCCCAGCGGCGCCAGCAAGTGGTCGTTGCGCGACAGCACCGGACGACGTGTCAGCAACGCATTGCCATAGCGCTTGAAACGGCCCGGCGGATCGGTGGAGACGAACTGATAGTCGTAGCCCAGCTTGCGCGCCAGCCATGCGGCCTGGTTGCGCACGTGGGGCTTCTGGATCACTTCCTGCAGGGCGATGGCATCGGGCTTGAGTGCCTGCAGCTCGCGCAGGATCACCTGCCGGCGGGCCGGCCAGTCTTCGCGGTCGTGGTGCAGGTTGAAGGTGACCATGGTCATCGACTGCCCTGCCCCATCGCCCTGCGCCAGCGCCACCAGCGGCGCCAACGCCAGCACGGCGGCCAGCAGGCCGCGCATCATCATCGTCATCTGCCGCATTACGGTGCCTTGCGTTCCGCCCGGCGTACCGCCGCCGGAATCTCGATCTCGACCTTGGCCGGCACCTGCATCACGCGCAGTTCGCCGCCCACCCATTCCGCCGGCTCACCATTGACGGTGGTGGCCCCCGGCTCGCCACTGTACGGCCACGGCAGCACCACGCCACCGGCCGGCGGCACCAGGCCGGCCGACACGGTCAGGGTGAGCTGTTTGTCGTTGCGGATCAGCGCGTAATTGAGCTGCCCGTTCGGGGTGCGCAGACCCTGCACGCCAACACCCTTGCCTTCCAGCCAGCGCGACGGCACGCCGGCGGCCAGCACCAGGCTGTCATCGATGTCGCGGCTGTAGGCGAACATGTCCAATGCCGAACGCACGAAGTCCGAGGCCACCCACGCGTGGGGCAGGTCACCCAGGAAAAACGGTTTGCGCGGCGTGCGCGAGACCACTTCGGCCCACTGGTTCCACGGCTGCGGTGCACGGTCCTTGAAGAAGAACTCGGTCGCCTGCCAGGCGCGGTCGCGCCAGCCCAGGCGCACGAAGGCGGCCACGTTGCGCCACTCGTACGGGGTGTAGTCCTTCCACTCGCGCTTGCCATCGCGACGCGCTTCGAACTCGCTCCAGTAGCGCTCGAAGGTGTTGTTCAAGTACGGCTGCGGCAAGCGCCCCTGCTCGCCGGCCGGCGCCAGTGCGATGGTGGTCGAGGTCGCGTCGAAATCGCCCAGCTCGGCCGAACCGGGCAGGTAGTCGATCTTGTGCTGCGCGGTCGCCGCCAGCAGCGACGCCTGCAGGTCGTCACGGAACTGATCGCGCGACGCACTGATCTGCATCGCTTCGGCCTTGCCGAGCGTGCTGGCGATGATGGCCGCATCCTTGTAGCCGCGCAGCGCCCAGAAGTTGTCCCAGTACGAATGCATCGGCTTGGCCGAATAGCCTTCGTGGCTGATCGAGACCGGCATCATCCCGTAGAAGGCGGGGTTGCGCGCACGGTTTTCTTCGGTGCGTTCGCTCAGACGCAACTGCTCCATGTACTGGTAGGCGCCCTGCACGTGCGGCCACATCACCTCCAGGAAGGTGGTGTCACCGGTGTAGCGCCAGTACTCGGCGATGTTGAAGATCAGCTCGCCATGGCTGTCGTTCTCCGGCACCGGGTCGCTGCCGCGCGAATCCACGCAGCACGGCACCTTGCCATTGTCGAACTGATACGGCGCATACCAGTTCACATACTGGCGCACCGCATCGCTGCGGCCCATGCGCAGCAGACCTTCGGAAATCATTGCGCCATCGCGGATCCAGCTGCGCGAATACGAACGCGTGCCCGGCTGCAGGCTGGGGCCGATGCGCGATATCAGCATGTGCGCCAGCGAGGTGCGCAGCGTATCGGCCAGCGGCTTGCCGGCCGCGGGGACCTGCAGCGTCACCTGGTCCAGCTTGGTCCGCCACATCGAGGCGACCTGCTGCTGCGCCTTGGCCGCATCGAAGGCCTTGGGCATCACCCAGTTGCCGGTCTGCGGCAGCACGATGGCGACCTCGCGGCTCTGGCCAGGCTCCAGCTTCCAGCGGTACAGCAGCGCGCCCGACGCCAGGCCGGTGACATCCTTGACCTCGGTGGTCGCCGGCAGCTTGCCGCTGGCCAGGTGCACCACGTCGAGCTTGCTGTCGAACGCGGTGGCGAACGCCACGTCCGGTGCCTGCGCCGGGTACAGCCGCGGCGTGCCGTTGACGTCGACATGGGTCGGGTCGAAGGACAGGTTGTTGATCGGGCTGACGCCGCCGACGGTATTGAGGAACTGGGTCGGCGGGTTCACCTGCCATGGGCGCACGGCCAGGGCCAGGGTGTACTCGTGGGCGACCTTGTCCGGGTTGCGCAGGGTGTAACGACCGACCAGCTGCGCGTTGTCCGGCGTGCCCTGCACGAAGCCGGTCACCTGCAGGCCAGCCTTGTCGTGGGTCCAGCCGACGTTGGCGATCGGCAGGTAATCATCCTGCAGCGACTGGCTGGTCTTGACGTCGGCCCAGCTCAGCAGCTTGTTGTCGACCAGCACGAACGGCTCCAGGCTGAAGCTAGACTTGGCCACCTCCAGCGCACCGTCCTCACCGATCAGCGCCTGCTCGCGGCCGCCATCCAGTCCGAGCAGCGTCCAGTACGGCTGCTCACCGGTGAAGCCGCGGGGCACTGAACCGCGCGGCAGGTCGGCACCGACCGAACGGACGAAATCATTCGGGGTTGCAGCGAAGTCGAGCGGTTTGAGCGTGATGTCACGGATACCGTAGCGCCAGCTCGGGCCGCCCTTGAGGTCGAAGCGCAGGTAGCGCGCCTCCGTATCCGGCAGCGCCAGCCAGTCGCGGGCACCCCCACCGGCGGTCACCTCGCGCACCGTGTTCCAGGTGCGGCCGTCGGCCGACGAACGCACCACGTAACGCGTGGCCTCCAGCCCGGGCAGCCATTCGATCACCGCCCCGCCAAACTCGCGCACCTTGTGCAGGTCCAGGCTGATGGTCTGCTCGGCCACGCCGCCACTGATCCAGACCGTGTCCGGCTTGCCATCGACGATGCGGTTCTGCAGCGCAGTGGCGGTATCGGCGATCACCGACGGGCTCAGCGAAGAGGTGTCAGCGGCGGGCAGGCCCTGCAGCGTCAGCCGGTCGAAACAGACCGTGCCCTTGCCGCCGACCTTGCTGTAGATCGTGAACTCCACGGCCGCGCTGCGCTTGAGCGTCTTGTCGGTCTCCGGGCCCCAGGCCTTGTCGATCTGGCGCTTGCGGTACTGCACCGGCGTCCAGGTTTTGGGGAAGGCATAGCCGGGGCGGTTGACCCACCACACGTTGTCGCCGCTGGCGTCGATGAGCTTGAACTGCAGGTCGTTGGCCGGCGAGTCGCCGCGCAGCTGGAAGCCGAACTGGTAGTTCTCCGGGTACTGGATGCCCAGCTCGCGGCGGATGCCGACATAGCCGGACACGTTGTGGAAGTCGTAATCCACGCACAGCGCGCGGCCACCCCCACTACCGGCCACGCTGCGCAGCGAGCCGCTGACCTGGTCGGAGACGACCAGCTTCCACGGGGTCATGTCATCGAAGCTGTCCAGCACCTTGGGTGCGGGCAACACCGGCGTCGCCGGCGGTGCGGCCGAGGCCGCCAGTGACCAGACCAGACCCAGACCCACCGCGACGACGGCATGCTTCACCCTTTGACACTCCCCAGCAACAGACCTTGGATGTAATAACGCTGCAATGCCAGGAACAGCAGCAGCACCGGAACTACCGTGACCACCGCGCCGGCCATCATCATTTCAACGTCCATGATGTGCTCGCGCGAGAGCGTGGCCAGGGCCACCGGGAGAGTGTAGTGCTCCTGATCGGTCAACACGATCAAGGGCCACATGAAATCGTTCCAGGCGGCCATGAAGGTGAAGATCGACAGCGTCACCAGCACCGGCTTGAGCATCGGCAGCACGATCTGGAAGAAGATCCGCAGCTCCCCTGCCCCGTCAATGCGGGCCGCTTCCAGCAGCTCGTCCGGGATCGAACGGGCGTACTGGCGGACCAGGAAGATGCCGAACACCGTCGCCAGCGCCGGCACGATCACGCCGCCGAAGTTGTTGACCAGGCCCAGCTGCTTCATCAGCAGGAACAGCGGCAGCATCGCCACCTGCGCTGGGATCACCAGCGCGGCCAGCAGCAGCTGGAAGATGCGCTCGCGCCCAGCGAAGCGCAGCTTGGCGAAGGCATAGCCGGCCATGGTGTTGAGCAGCAGCGAGCCGAAGGTGATCGCCAGCGACACCATCAGGCTGTTGACGAAGTTGTTGGCCATGCCGGTGCGTGCGAACAACTCATGGTAGTTCGCGGTGGTCAGCGAGGACGGCAGCAGCGGCGGCGGGAAATGCGCCGCTTCGCCGGTCGGCATGAACGACACCGACAGCATCCACAACAGCGGCGCCAGGCTCAGGACCGCCAGCACCACCAGGCCACCATTGACCCACCAGGCATGCCAGCGCGATTGACCGATTTCACGACTCATACCAACTGCCTCTTGCGGCCGAAACGCAGCATGATGCTGGTCACGCCCAGGATGATCAGGAACAGCAGGAACGCCACCGCGGAGGCGCGCCCCAGGTTCCACCACTTGAAGCCTTCTTCAAACATGAAATACAGCACGCTGACGGTGCTCTGCAGTGGGTCGCCACGCGTCATCACGTAGGGCTCTGCAAACAGCTGGAAGTAGCCGGACACCGTGATCACGCCAACCACCAGCAGCACCGGGCCGAGCATCGGCAGGGTGATGTGCAGGAACTGCTTCCAGCGCGAGGCACCGTCGATACGCGCGGCCTCGTACAGGTCATGCGGAATCGCCTGCAGGCCGGCCAGGAAGATCACCATGTTGTAGCCGAAGTTCTTCCACACCGCGAACAGCATGATGGTCGGCATCGCCCAGTTCGGGTCGCCCAGCCAGTCGATCGGGCTGATGCCCAGATGGCCCAGGCCATAGTTCACCAGGCCGTAGCTGGTATGGAACAGGTAACGCCAGATCACCGCCACCGCGACCAGGGTGGTCACCACCGGGGCGAACAGCGCGGTACGGAACAACGCTTTGAAGCGGGCGGCCGGGGCATTGAGCAGGATCGCCGCACCCAACGACACCGCGATCGACAGCGGTACACCGACGATCACGAAATACGTGGTATTCCACAGCGACTTCCAGAACATCGGGGTCTGCAGCAGATCGATGTAGTTGCCCAGGCCGACGAAGCGCAGGTTGTCACCGTCGGCCAGTGCGTACAGGTCGAAATCGGTGATGCTCAGCGCCAGCGCCGAGAACACGGGCAAGCCGAAGAACACGGCGATGACCAGAATGGCCGGACCGGCGAACATCCAGCCGGCAAGCGAACGCTGCTTCATGGTGCCGCCTCCGTGGCCACGGCACTGGAGTGCGCCGTGTCGCTCGCCCCGGAGGATTCCTGCCGGTGCTGCTCATGCATCCAGCGGCGTTTGGCGAGGACCTTGTCCACGCGTTCGTCCAGCTCTTTCACTGCTTGATCCTGGTCTAGGCCACCACGCACCACCTGTTCGGTGGTGATCCGCATTTCCTGGGCGATCCGCTCCCACTCCAGCACCTTCGGGGTCGGCTTGACCCGCTCGAGCTGGTCGCGGAACGGCTGCGCCAATGGGTCGTTGGCCAGCGAGGGATATTCCCAGGTGCTGCGACGCGGCGGCAGGTCGCCGATGATCGAATGGAAGCGCTCCTGGATCGCCGGGCGCGACAGGAACTCGATCAGTTTCCACGAGGCTTCTTTCTGCTTCGAATCGCGGAAGATCACCAGGCTGGTCCCGCCGGCGATGCCCGCGCCCAGGCCATCCGGACCCGGCAGTGCGGCGGTGCCCCATTGCCCTTCCAGCGCCTTGGGCTGCAGCTTCTTGAACTCGCGGATGTTCCAGGGGCCGGACACGTAGAACACGTTGAAGCCGCGGAAGAACTCGTCCCAGACGTTGGAGATCTGCGTCTCGGACATGCGCGGGGCCCAGCCCTGCGCGAACATGTTCTCGTAGAAGCCCAGCGTCCTGCGGAAGCCCGGGCTGCTGAAATTGCCACGGGTGTCTTCATCGCGCAGCAGCGGATCGGGCTGCTGGAGGGCGAAGGACAGCTGCTGCTCGAACTCGTTGATCGGCATCAGCACCGCGTAGCGGTTCGGGCCCTGCATCGTCTTGATCGCCGCCATCATCTCGTTCCACTCGGCCCAGGTACGCGGCGGGTGGTCGTAGCCGGCCTTGGCGAGCAGGTCCTTGCGGTAATACAGCAGGCGCGTATCCACGTACCACGGCACCCCGACCAGTTCGTCGTGGATGACGTTGGTGTCCCAGATGCCCTGGAAGTAGTCGGCCGGGTCAACGACCTTGGACTGCGCCACGTAGGGCTGCAGCGGGGTCAGGGTATTGAGTTCGGCGAACTCGGGGATCCAGGTATTGCCCAGCTGGCATACGTCCGGCAGCCCTTCGGCGGCGAACGCGGTCAGCAGCTTTTCATGCGCGGCCGTCCACGGAATGTTCTGGACATCGACATGGATGCCGGGATTTTCAGCCTCGAACTCGCGCACCAGGCCGGTGACGACTTCGGCCTCGCGGCCCATCGCCCAGAAACGCACGGTGACCCCTTCCGGTTCTTTCCGGCAGGCACTCAACAACAGGCTGCCGGCAATCAGCAGCAACAGACTCAACCCCAGCTTCGGGCGCGACGACAATGGCACTGCTTACTTCCCCTGCTGCTGGTTGCGGTTCGAATTGGAATTGTTTTTCTGTTCCTGCGCCGCGGCCGCACGCGATTCGGCGATGCCGACCGAGCGGGCCGAGGCCGCCTTTTCATCTTTCTGCAGTTCCATCGGCTGATCCTCGCCTTCCGGCGTCAGCCAGCCACCGGTGAAACCGGCGCGTTCCAGGCCCTTGCGGATGTGCGGATTCTTCTTCATCACATCCCAGACGAAATCATTCCGGTAGTTGGCGATCATGGTCAGGATCGGGCCCTGGTCGATACCGATGTAATCGCTGGCCACCCAGCCGCGATCCGGCACCAGGCGACCGGTCTTGATCGGGATGTCGTAGTTGAAACTCGGGTTGAACGAGTCCAGGAAGCCGTAGCTGGAATAGATGTAATCGCCATAGCGCTTGTGCATTTCCACCGCGGCCGGAATGACTTCTTCCGGTGCGAACACGATCGAGGAGATCGCCGCGGTCGGCGCGATGGTGCCGTCATCGAAGTTCTCGCGCAGGCCGGCGCCGCGCGAAGAGTAATGCCGGAACTGGCGCTGCTCACCACGGTATTCCTGGGTGGTGTTCTGCGGGCCGTCGCTGGCGGTCAGGCCCCACACGTTCTGGCCGTAATCCTTCCAGTTCATCGGGTTGGCGATCGCGTACTCACGCTGCGCCAGGGCGGCTGACCGGCTGTTGAGGAAGTAGGTGCTGCCCCGCTCGCGCATGTAGGCATCCTGGATGTCGCGGAAGTCCACCCACACATGCGTGTACTGGTGGCCGAACAGCGGCCCGAAGGACAGGTATTCCTGGCCCTGGTAGACGCCCCAGTCGTTGTCGTAGGTGCGCGTCCAGACCGTCCAGGCGTCCGGGCTGACCGGGTGGGTCGGCGAGCCGAGCGCGAGGATGTAGACCATCATCGCTTCGTTGTAGCCCATCCAGTCGTGGTCAATGAAGCCGCTCTCCGGGAACCAGCCCATCGAGATCAGCGGCGCGCGCTGCTGCAGCCACGGCCAGTCCACGCGCTTGTAGAGCGTATCGGCGATCTCGCGGATCTCTTTTTCGCGCGCGTCGTCACCGTCGTAGTAGGACTGGGCGAACAGCACGCCCATCATCAGCAGCGCGGTATCCACGCTGGACAGTTCCACCCAGCTGTCGTAACGGCGGCCTTCCTGCATGTCCAGGAAATGGTAGTAGAACCCCTTGTAACCGCCCTTGCCGGTGCGCTGCGGGCCCATCGGCAGGTCACGGAAGAACTTCAGCGTCAGCAGGGTCCGGTCGATCGCCTGATTGCGGCTGACCCAGCCGTTCTCGATGCCGATCGGATAGGCGGTCAGCGCGTAGCCGACCGAAGCGATGCTGGCGAACGGACGCGACGGGTAACGGTCCGGGCTGAGCCCGTTCACTTCGTTGGTGGTATCCCAGAAGAACTGGAAGGTACGACGCTCGATATCGTCGAACAGCGGCGGCAGCTCCGGCTTCATCGGCCGCGGCGGCACATCCGCCTCGACCAGGATCACCGGCGGCTTGGGCTTGGCGGGCTCCTGCTGGGCCTGCGGCTGGCAGGCAACGGCGGCGAGACTGATCGTCGCAGCGGTCAACAGGTGGCGTGCCTGCATGGGCCAACTCCTTGTGCGTTGTTCGTGACTGGGAAGCATAACGTCCAATGACCTGAAATCGTTTACAGAGCGCTGCTTTAAAAAACCACGCATGCGTGGCCTTCGCGAGCGGGTCATTGCCCAGGCCGCTGCCACCCTCCGTGGCACCGGCCTGGACAATGGACTGGCCCGAAGGCCAGCCATTGCCGTGAAACCGGCCCCGTCCGAAGACGGGGCCGTGGTTGCATCAGAAGCGGAAGCCGACTTCAGCCTTCACCTGGCGCGGCGTACCGACGATATCGCCGGTCTCGTTGTAGCTGGCCTGCAGCTTGCCGTTGCTCTTGACGTAGTTGTACGTCGCGAAGTTGTCGAAGTTGAAGACGTTGATGATGTCCAGACGCGCATACAGCTCGGTATCGCCCGCCATCTTGAACGTCTTGGTGGCCTGCAGATCGACCGAACGGTAGCCGAAGATCTTGCCACCCAGCAGGAACTTGCCATTGGCCGTGGGCACCGCCGCCTGCGGGGTCGGCAGGTCATAGCCACTGGCCTGCGGCACCGGGTACCAGTCATTGACGGCGGTCGGCGTGGCCAGGGTGACCTTGCCACCGAAGGTGATGCCCCAGAAGCCCGCGTACGAACCGGTGACCACCAGGCGGTGGCGCGGCGCGCCGTTGGAACGGATGGTCGGGTAGTCCTCGATCAGGCCGCGGTCGAACGCGTACTTCTCGTTGATGTCGCGGTTGTGGCGCGCGGTGGTCCAGGTGTAGGCCACCGAGGTACCCCAGCCGCTTTCCTGGGTGAACGGCTTCTGCGCCGACAGCAGGACCTGGGTCGCACGGGTCTTGATGCCCTGCTGACCGATGATCAGGCTGCCGAAGCCCGGCACGTTGCAGCTCCAGGCCTGGCTCAGGCCCGGGTCGGTGCCGCCGCACAGGCGCGGGTCATCGAAGAACTGGCCGGTCGGGTAACGGTTGCCCAGGGTGAAGGCGAAGCCGTCGTAGCTCAGGGTGCGGGAAATGGTGGCATCGGTCAGCCACTCACCAACCTGGTTGCTCATGCCGAAGCTGAACTGATCCGAGTACGGCACTTTGAGGTTGTTGTTCAGCAGATCGACTTCCAGACCGGCATTGCTGGTCGAACCGACCAGGGTCTGCAGGTTGCCGATCCCGTTGAGCAGGTTCGGGTTCCAGTCATAGCAGGCGGCCTGGCCGTTGATGCAGGTACCGGTCGACGGGTTGCGGAAGTAGATGGTCGGCTGCGGCAGGGCCAGCTTGGTGGTTTCCAGCTGCAGGTTGTCGAACAGGTCGCGGTCGTACGAACGGCCGGCACCACCATGGAACACGTGCTGCTCGTCGGCGTTGATGTCATACGAGAAGCCCAGGCGCGGCTGCCAGGCATCCTTGAACGCCTTGCGGTTGCGGCCAGTGCTGATGTAATCGCCGATGTTCAGGCCACCCAGCGCCAGCGAATCGGCGTAGGTCTGGCCAGCGGCCGCACGCGGATCCTGCGAGTAGATCGCGTCGACCACCTGCTGCGGGGTCACGAAGTCCAGGTAGGACGGGGTCTTTTCGTAGTCCCAACGCAGGCCGAGGTTCAGCTGCAGATGGTCGTTGACCTGCCAGTCGTCCTGGATGAACAGGCCGATCTGCTTGGACTTCGAACGCACTTCGCCCGACACGCCCGACACGCCGGTCACCGGCTTGACGAACTGCGCCTTGTACGGGATGGAAGACGGGAAGTCCGGATCACCCAGGCTGTAGGTGAAGGTCGGATTGATCTGCGCGGCATCGGATGCGTACAGGTCGATCTGCTTGTACTTGGCGCCCATCTTGATGGTGTGATCGCCGGCCCACTGGATGCCATCCAGGGTCAGGTTGTCTTCGATCGACCAGCCCTTCTGGCCCTTCACCTGCGAATCCAGCGCCGATGCGCCACCGATCTTCACCACGGTGCGGTCTTCGGTGCCGTCCGGTGCGGTGTAGGTGATGCCGTTGGCCAGGGTCAGCGGGGTCGGGTTGTTGAACGAGTCTTCGTGGGTGACCATCAGTTCGTTGTAGTAACGCTCGCCGCTGTGGTTCCAGCGCAGGGCGTAACGACGGTCGGTGTTGACCACTTCACGGCCGGCTTCCGGGGCGGTCTGGCCGCTGAACTGCGACTGGGTTTCATCACGGTCCTGGAAGGTCAGCTCGATGCGATCGTTGTCGGTCGGCTCGAAGTCGACCTTGGCGAAGATCAGATCCTGCTGGAACGGCTGGCTGGCCGGGCCGAGGCCGGCGGCGCCTTCCGGCGGCAGCAGCGCGGCAGCAGGGCCGACCGCGCCGTCAGGTGCGATGGTGACCGGCAGGTCGAAGCGCTTGGCTTCATAGGTCACGAAGAAGTGGGCCTTGTCCTGGATGATCGGACCACCCAATGCAAAACCGTATTCCTTCTCGGCCGATGCCTCTTTCGTCTGGCCAGCCTGACGCTCGGCCGGGGTCTTGGCGCGCATGTCTTCGTTGGTATAACGGTAGAAGGTTTCACCCTTGAACTCGTTGGTACCGGACTTGGTGGCAGCGGTCACGGCCGCGCTCGACACCTGGCCGTACTCGGCCTTGTAGTTGCCGCTGATGACCTTGTATTCGCCGATCGCCAGCTGCGGGAACGGGTTGCCGGCGCTGCCGGACTGGCCGGCCACGCCGCCGCCCTTGACGTAGCTCTTCTGGCCCACGCCGTCGATGTAGACGTTGGTGCCATCGGAGTTGGTGGCACCGCCACGCAGGGAGGTGTTGCCCTTGGCATCACGGGTGAAGATCAGGCCCGGCACCGCGTCGGCGAATTCCAGGAAGTTGCGCGACACCTGCGGGGTGGTCTGGATCTGCTGCAGGCTGACGGTCTTGCCCACTTCGGAGGTGCGCACTTCCTGCAGCAGGGTCGGCGCAACCACGTTGACCGTGTCCAGGTTGGTGGCGTTGGCGGTGCTGCCGTTGGCCGGCGCGCCGCTGAAGTTCAGGGTCGCGGCCGAGGCCACGGTGACCGTCACCTTCTGGGTCTGGCCATTGGCCACGACGTCGTAGGTGCCCGGATCCAGGCCCATCAGCGAGTAGCTGCCATCGGCACGGGTGGTGGCGCGGCGCACGGTGCCGCTGGCCACGTTGGTCGCGGTGACCTCGGTACCGGCGGCGGTATCAGCGACCTGGCCGCGCAGCGACGAGGTGGCCGACTGCGCCATGACGCTCGGGGCGGCGCCCAGCATCAGGCAGGTGACCAGCGCGCTGGCCAACAGGCTGCGTGCGGGTGCGCGATTGCGGTGATTGGAATACGTCATGTAACTCTCCGGGTGGTGGTGGCCGTCTTTGCGGCCCCTGTCGTTTTATGTACTGCGTTGTTTTAAGGCGTCATGACCAACGGTCGTGACCTACGGCTCGTTTCTGGGCTTGCTTGAATCACGCACGATCAGGGTCGGCACGAGCGTCTGCTTGTCACCCTCCCCTTCCGTGTTCTTGCCATCCATCAACTGCAACAGGCGCGTCGCGGCCTTATCGCCGAGGTCGGCGATACTCACCTGCATCGTTGTCAACGATGGGTGAACGAAACGTGCCAGCGGAATGTCATCGAAACCCGCCAAGGCGACATCGGTCGGCACACGGACACCTGCCTGCGCGAACGCATACAGACACCCCAGCGCCATCATGTCGTTGGCGGCGAACACCGCATCGGGCAGCGTGCCGGCTGCCAGCAACTCCTGTCCGGCGCGATGGCCGGAAGCTTCGTCAAAGTCACCGGGCAACTCGATACCTTGGGCAGCATCGCCGAAGGCCGCCAGCGCATCGCGGAATCCGCGCAGGCGCTCACGGGCGTCGTAGTTGAGGTCCGGACCGGAAATGAAGGCGATGCGCCGATGCCCGACGTCCAGCAGGTGGCGGGTCATGGTCATCGCACCGGCATGGTCATCGATGCTCAGCACCGGATGATCCTGCTCGGGCAGATAGGTATTGATCAGCACCGTGGGCAACGACTGCGGCAGGTTGTCGGTGAGGAAACCCGGGCTCTCTGCATACGGCGAGAGCACCAGCAACCCATCGACACGACCGCGCATGGCACGCAGGGCCGCGCCCTGCTGCTCCTGGTCACCGTGGTAACTGGACACGAGCAGATGCTGGCGACGCTCGCGGGCGACCCCATCGATGCCGCGCATCAGTTCGGAGAAGAATTCGCCATAGAGATCGGGCAACACCACGCCAATGGTGTTGGTCCGTCGGCTGCTCAGGCTCCTGGCCGCTGCATGCGGGGTGTAGCGCAGACGCGCCGCCACCTCCAGCACCAGCTTGCGCACGGGCTCGGCAACATTTTCATGGCCATTGAGTGCGCGCGAGACCGTGGCAACAGAGACACGGGCTTCACGGGCGACATCTTTGATAGTGATCGCTGCCTTGTTCACTTCGCCGCCCTCCACGGCTTAGAGATCTGGGCTTGGCGCGGAATGTAAGCGTTTTCAAACCCGGATGTAAACACCACGTTAGTCTCCTGTCGTACGGCGGTAACCAAAAGCTGTCCATGGGCGACCCGTTCGGGACTGACCAGGACAAGGCGGGACAAGGGTTTCAGCGGTTTTTGACCGGTGTCTCGGCGCGAATGGACAACGCGTGGATATCGGTCTCCATCATGGTGCCCAGGGCCGCATAGACGGCCCGATGGCGCGCCAATGGGAGCTTTCCTTCGAACGCTGCGCTGACCACGTGCACCTTGAAGTGCCCCCGGCCGTCACGCGCGCCCTCATGGCCGGCGTGGCGGTGGCTGTCGTCCTTGACCTCCAGCAGCTCCGGATCCAGCGCCTGCTGCAGTGCCTGGCGGATGCGCTCGACCCGGTTCATGGCAGGACCTTGCGGAACGGACGCACCTGGACGCGCACGTAGATGCCCGCCTCTACATAAGGATCGGCGGCGGCCCAGTCCTGGGCGTGGGTCAGCGAATCGAACGCGGCGATCACCACGCTGCCGCTGAAGCCGGCCGGGCCGGGATCTTCACTGTCGATGGCCGGGCACGGGCCGGCCAGCAGCAGCCGTCCTTCGTCCTGCAGGGCCTGCAGCCGGGCCAGATGGGCTGGGCGCGACGCCAGACGGGCGGCCAGCACATCGGTGCCGTCATAGCCTTCAATCACATACCACACGGGCAACTCCGAGGTCTTGTTGAATCAATCCCGGGCATTCTAGCGGGGCCGGCTGGACACTGGCGCGGCAACCCCGTAGTCTTATGTCCATTGCACGTGGCTGGACGCAGCGCCCCGTCGGCAACCGGCTCCACCGCCGACCGACGACCGATCCACTGCCCCACACCAGCACACGTAGACGACCTCCCCGTAGTTCTGTCGCTGCCCGTCGCGGCGCGCCTTGCTGTTTGAAGTGTGGAATCGCGCCGACCCAGGCGTGTCATGGCTTGCCATCCTGCCGCCCGGCACTGTTCCGGACGCTGGCGTGGTGCGGCGACCGGTCCGTTGCAATACTGACGTCTATTTGATGACTGCCGAACTCGCGCTCGACGCGAACCCGCCAACCCGAGTGCCCGCCCCACAGCAGCAGGAAATGCCGCTGGCCGTGGTGCATGGACAACCGGTCCTGCAGATTCCGCAGGACCTGTATATTCCGCCGGACGCACTGGAAGTCATCCTGGATGCCTTCGAGGGTCCACTGGACCTGCTGCTGTACCTGATCCGCCGGCAGAACCTGGACATCCTGGATATCCCGGTCGCCGAGATCACCCGCCAGTACGTCGAATACATCAACGTCATGCAGGAGCTGCGCTTCGAACTGGCGGCCGAGTACCTGGTGATGGCAGCGATCCTGGCCGAAGTGAAGTCGCGGATGCTGCTGCCGCGGCCACCCAGCGTGGAGGGCGAGGAAGCCGATCCGCGCGCCGAGCTGGTCCGCCGGCTGCAGGAGTACGAACGTTTCAAGCAGGCCGCCGAGGACATCGACAGCCTGCCCCGCCAGGACCGCGACACCACCGTGGTCCATGCCTTCGTCCCCGACCGCGCGGCCGTCAAGCTGCCGCCGCCGGTGGATCTGAAGGAAATGCTGATGGCACTGCACGACGTGCTCAAGCGCGCCGAGCTGTTCACCGGCCACGCGATCAAACGCGAGGCGCTGAGCGTGCGCCAACGGATGGGCGACGTGCTGGGCCGTCTGGAAGATGGCAGGTTCTACCGGTTTGAAACGCTGTTCACCGCCGAAGAAGGCAAGCTGGGGGTGCTGGTCACCTTCCTGGCCCTGCTGGAACTGGCCAAGGAACAGCTGCTGGACATCGTCCAGGAAGCTCCGCTGGCGCCGATCTACGTCAAGTCCCTGGCCGCCGGCAACACCAACGAACCGCTGCAGTTCAACAGCGAGTTCGACGACGCCGACGCCGCCAACGAATCCGACTGAGTACCCGACCCACGCATGGATCAAGCACTGATCAACCGTATTGTCGAAGGCGCCCTGCTGGCGGCCAGTGAGCCGTTGACGCTGGCGCAGCTGCAGGGCCTGTTCCCGGAAGAGGAACCGGCACCGCCGGGCAGCATCGAACGCGCGCTGGAGCTGCTGCGCGAGGGCTGCCACGACCGTGGTGTCGAACTGGTCGAAGTGGCCTCCGGCTTCCGCTTCCAGGTCACCAGTGAAGTGCATGGCTACATCACCCGGCTGTGGACCGAACGCAAGACCCGCTACACCCGTGCCACGCTGGAAACCCTGGCCCTGATCGCCTACCGCCAGCCGATCACCCGCGGCGAGATCGAACAGGTCCGCGGCGTGGCGGTCAGCAGCAACATCATCCAGGCCCTGGAAGAACGCGAATGGATCCGCGTGATCGGCCACCGCGACGTGCCCGGCAAGCCGGCGCTGTTCGGGACCACCAAGGGCTTCCTGGATTATTTCGGGCTCAAGCGCCTGGACGAACTGCCGCCGCTGTCCGAGCTGCGCGACCTGGGTGAGCTGGAACCGCAGCTGCCGCTGGACAACGAAGGCCAACCGGCCGGTCGCCTGGCCGCAGGCGCTGCGACACCGGATGCCGAGCCGGACAGTGACGCCGCCAAGGACGACACGCCCCTGGCGCCGGCCGAGCCCGCCGGCCCGGCGGACCCGGGCGCAGCCCGGCTGGCCGCCCGTGTGGCGCTGGCCTCGGCGCGGCTGGCGGAGCAACCGGCAGATACGGACAATAGCGAGGCCTCCGCGGATGCGGGCGCCTCCGACACCCCATCCCATGCGCCGTTGTCGCTTGCCGACGACGACGCGGATACGACCGCCAGCGATGGCGAACCCGATACCGCGCCGGGAGAGCGCGCGGCGCCCCAGAACGAAACCGAAAACAACGCCGTCGCGAAGACGACCGTGGCTGTTGACGAAGCCGATCCCGAACCAGAGGCCGACGCACCCGTTGCCGGCCGGAGCCAAGTAAATGAGTGACACCCCCCGCAAGCCGTCGTTGAACAAGCTTTCGCTCAAGCGCGAATCCGCCTCCGAACAGCCCAAGCTCGAAGAGCGCCTGCACAAAGTGCTGGCGCAGGCCGGCCTGGGTTCGCGCCGCGCGCTGGAACAGCGCATCGCCGATGGCCTGGTCAAGGTCAACGGCGAGGTCGCGCAGACCGGCCAGTCGATCAAGAGCGGCGACAAAGTCGAACTGGACGGCCGTGGCTTCGTTGCCACCGCGCTGACCGAAACTTCCCGCGTGCTGGCCTACAACAAGCCGGAAGGCGAAGTGACCACGCGTGAAGATCCCGAAGGTCGCCCGACCGTGTTCGAAGCGCTGCCTGCCCTCAAGGGCGCGCGCTGGATCGCGATCGGCCGCCTGGACATCAACACCACCGGCCTGCTGCTGGCGACCACCGATGGTGAGCTGGCCAACGCGATGATGCATCCCTCCTACGAGGTCGAACGCGAGTACGTGGTGCGCGTGCGCGCCCCGGAAGGCGAAGAGAAAGTGCCGGACAACATCGTCGACCGCCTCGCCCGTGGCGTCGCGCTGGAAGACGGCCCGGCCAAGTTCGACGAGATCGAACGCATCGGCGGCACCGATTCGCACGACTGGTTCCGCGTGGTCGTCAAGGAAGGCCGCAACCGCGAAGTCCGCCGCCTGTGGGAATCGCAGGGCTGCCAGGTCAGCCGCCTGAAGCGTACGCGCTACGGCAAGGTCAGCCTGCCGCGCGAACTGCTGCGTGGCCAGTCGGTCGAACTGCCGGCCAAGCAGGTTGAAGCGCTGCGCGCCGAACTGAAGCTGGAAGAAGGCGCCCCGTCGGCGCTGACCCTGCAGCCGGTGATCGGCCAGCGCCGCGCCGCCAAGACCACCGTGCGCGTCTCGCGCGACGGCGGCCGGAGCAACGCTTACGTCAACGGCCACAACTCGGCCGATGAAGGCCGCGAGCTGCGTCGTTTCGACAACGTGCGCGAAGAGCGCGGTCGTGGCCGCGGCGGCAAGGGCGGCGGCTTCAAGGGTGGCCTGACGGTCAGCGGCGAAGCAGCGGCCAAGCAGTCGCAGCGCCCGTTCAAGGCGCGCCCGGACAAGGGCAACCGGGCGCTTCCGGACGGCAACCCGGCTGCGTTCCGCAGCTGGTACGTGCCGGACGGCGTCAGCACCGGCCCGAGCGGTCACCGCAATGCCGGCCCGGGCGCAGCCCGTGGTCCCGGCGCGCGTGGTCCGGGTGCCGGCGCAGGTGCGGGCGGCCAGGGCCGTCCGTACGGCAAGCCGAAGGGTCCGGGTGGCGCAGGCGGCCCGGGTCGCGGCAGCTACGGCGGCGGTGCTGAAGGTCGTGGCGGTTATGCCGGCGGTGGCGAAAGCCGCGGCGGCTACGGTGGCCAGGGTCGTCCGGCCGGTCCGGGTGGCGGTGGCGGTGGCAACCGCGGCGCCCAGGGTGGCCAGGGTGGCCAGGGGCCGTCCCGCCATCCGTACGGTCATCCGGGCAATGCCCCGAGCTTCCCGTCCGATCACGCCAATCCAGGGTCCAGCCCGTACGGCAGCGCGCGTCCGGCGGGTAACCGCGGCCCGGGTGGTCCGGGTGGCAATCGCGGCCCAGGTGGCCCCGGTGCCCGTGGTCCGGGTGGCGCCAACGCGCGCGGCCCTGGCGGTCCCGGTGGCAACCGTGGTCCGGGCGGCAATCGCGGCCCGGGTGGCCCCGGTGGCCCCGGTGCTCGTGGTCCCGGCGGCCCGGGTGGTCGTCCCGGTGGCAATCGCGGCCCGGGTGGCGGCGGTCACCGTGGTGGCGGCCCGCGCGGCGGCTGATCACTGATACGCTGAGATCAAAAAACCCCGGCTTCGGTCGGGGTTTTTTGTTGAGACGGCGCGGGCGGCGATCAACCCGGTTCGGTAGAGCCACCCCATGGGTGGCTGCGCTTCATGCCGGATGGGCCTTTCAGCCACGCATGGCGTAGTCCTACCCCCTCAACGGCGTTCGATGGTGAACCGCCCCACGCCCACGCCCAGATCCCAGCCCTTTCCGGTTCCGGCCAAGGCAAGCGATACATCGCCCTTGGTCATCACCTGCGCATTGCTGGATTTGTCCGCGCCGGCGTGCGCCTCAACGGCCGCATAGGATCCGATCAGGTCGTTGACCGAGTAGGCACCGGAGAACTTGCCCTTGCCGTCGACGATCTTCGACTTGCCCACGGTGAGGCCGCCGCCCTTGGCGGTGATCTTGACCGGGATGCGGGTGCCGTTGTCGCACTGGATGGTGCCGGTACCCGAGGCGGTTTTGTACAGCACCGACCAGCCGGCCAGGTTGTAGTGCAGCTCGCAATCAATGTTGCCGGCGGCCTGCGCGGCCGGGACGGCCGAGATGCCGGCCAGTGCGATCAATGCCAGGGAGAACTTCTTCATGCAGGTCCGCTCGTACTGAAGGGGTAACGAGCCGAATCTAGCAGCGGGCGCGTGTGGCGCGGATGATGCGCATCGCGCGCATCCGGCATCCGTTCAGCCGTCAGCTGCGTTCCTGCAGGCTGAAGCTGTCCGCATCGAGCATCGCCGGGAAGCGCGCGCGGTGCCCGGCCAGGGCCGCTGCCGAGAGGGTGGTGGTGACCACCTGCTCGCGTTCGCGTACTTCCACCTGCGGCTGACCCAGGAAATCGATCACCGCACTGTCGCCCGCGTAATGCAGCTCATTGCCATCCACACCGATCCGGTTCACCGCCGCCACATAGCAGAGGTTCTCGATCGCACGCGCACGCAGCAGCGTCTTCCACGCATAGGCGCGGGCCGACGGCCAGTTGGCCACGAAAATCTGCAGATCGAAATCCAGCTGGTCGGCGCGCTCGACGTTGTAGCGGTTGCGGCAGAACACTGGGAAACGCAGGTCGTAGCAGACCTGCGGATTGATCCGCCAACCCTTCCACTCCACGCTCAGGCGCTCGCGGCCAGCGGCATAGCGTTCGTGCTCGCCGCCGTAACGGAACAGGTGGCGCTTGTCGTAGTACTGCAGCTCGCCCTCCGGTGTGGCCCACAGCAAGCGGTTGTAGACGCCCTCGCCCACCCGCAGCTGCACGCTGCCGGTGACCGCCGCGCCCAGCCGCACAGCCTGCTCGCGGATCCAGGCGACGGTGGGGCCGTCCATGCCCTCGGCCTTGTCGATGGCATCGTTGGAGAAGCCACTGGTGAAGGTCTCCGGCAGGATCACCAGATCGGTCTGCCCGGCCAGCGGCGCCAGCAGCGCACCGTAATGCGCGCGATTGCCCGCCGGGTCGTGCCAGCGGGTGTCACCCTGGATCAGGGAAACGCGCAGATCCTGCAGCTCGGTCACAGCACTCATCACAGTGCCCGCAGGCGTTCGATCGCCGCGTCCATCGTGGCGTCGTTCTTGGCAAAGCACAGGCGGACCAGGCGCTGGCCGGCCGGCGCGGTCTCATAGAACGGCGACAGCGGGATCGCCGCCACGCCCTTCTCGATGGTCAGCCATTTCACGAATTCGTGGTCCGGCAGATCGCTGACGGCCGAGTAATCCACCAGCTGGAAGTAGCCTCCCGGCACCGGCAGCGGTGTCAGCCGCGTGGTCAGCAGCTGGTCGCGGAAGCGGTCGCGCTTGGCCTGGTAGAACGCGCCCAGGTCCAGATGGTGTTCTGGCTCGTCGCGGATCATCGCGGCGAAGCCATACTGGGCCGGGCCGAAGCTGGTGAAGGTGTTGTACTGATGCACCTTGCGGAATTCGGCGGTCATCGCCGGCGGCGCGATGGCATACCCGATCTTCCAGCCGGTGCAGTGGTAGGTCTTGCCGAAGCTGGAAATCACGAACGCGCGCTCGCGCAGTTCCGGATGGCGCAGCGAGGATTCGTGGCGACGGCCGTCGTAGATGATGTGCTCGTACACCTCATCGGAGATCAGGTAGATGTCGGTGCCACGCAACACATCGGCCAGCGCCTGCATGTCGTCGGCGCTGAGCATCGCGCCGGACGGGTTGTGCGGCGTGTTGACCATCAGCAGCCGGGTACGCGGTGTGATCGCGGCACGCACGCGGTCCCAGTCGACCGCGAAGGTCTGCGGGTCCAGCGGCACGTGCACGGCACGCGCGCCGGCCAGGTCGATCGCCGGCTCGTAGCAGTCGTAGGCCGGGTCGAGCACGATCACGTCCTCGCCGGGACGGACCAC
Organism: Stenotrophomonas rhizophila; assembly: GCF_003751305.1. Lineage (GTDB taxonomy): Bacteria > Pseudomonadota > Gammaproteobacteria > Xanthomonadales > Xanthomonadaceae > Stenotrophomonas > Stenotrophomonas rhizophila_B. Next base: position 1,383,264 of record NZ_RJKV01000002.1, on the reverse strand, counting down.
GGCGTGGATGGCGTTGAAGATTGCCTCGGTGGCACCGCTGGTGACGGTGATCTCGGTATCCGGATCCACCTGGGCGCCGTACAGATCCAGCGACTTCTGGGCGATGGCCTGACGCAGTGGCGCCACGCCGGTCATCGGCGGGTATTGATTCAGACCGCCCTGCATCGCGGCGATGGTTTCATCGATCAGCCGCTGCGGTGCGGAGAAATCCGGGAACCCCTGGCCAAGGTTGACCGCCCCGTGTTCGGCGGCGAGCTGGGACATCACGGTGAAGATGGTGGTGCCCACCTTGGGCAGCTTGGTTTGCGGTTGCATCGGCAGCAGGGAAAGATCCGGGGGAACTCCCAGTGTACGCAAATCATCCAGCCCGTTCCCCCGATACAATGGCGGCCCATTCCGGTGCAAAGATCCCGCCCCTTGAACGCCCCTCCGTTGCTGGCCGCGCATGGCCTTGGCTTCAGTCGCAACGACGAACCCGTCTTCGGCCCGCTGGACCTGCACGTGGATGCCGGCGAAGCCCTGCTGGTGCAGGGTGACAACGGTGCCGGCAAGACCACCCTGCTGCGGGTGCTGGCCGGCCTGCTGCGCGCCGACAGCGGCCAGGTGGAGATCGATGGCAAGCGTGCCGGGCACAAGGAACGCGCGAACTACGTGGCCTACCTGAGCCACCTGCCCGCGCTGAAGCAGGACCTGGACACGCTGGAGAACCTGCATTTCCTGTGCGGCCTGCACGGCCGCCGCGCCCGCCAGATGCCCGGAAACGCGCTGGCCATCGTCGGCCTGGCCGGGTATGAGGACACCCTGGTGCGGCAACTGTCGGCCGGGCAGAAGCGCCGCCTGGCGCTGGCCCGCATCTGGCTCTCGCCCGCGCCTCTGTGGCTGCTCGACGAGCCCTACGCCAATCTGGATCTGGACGGCATCAACCTGGTGAACCGCATGATTTCCGCGCATCTGCGCAGCGGCGGCGCCGCTCTGGTCACCACCCATGGCGCCTATTCCGCCCCGCCGGTGCGCACGCGCCTGCTGACCCTGGGAGCGGCGGCATGATCGCGCCGGGGACGGAACCGGGCCTGTGGCAGACCGCACGGGCGCTGGTCGCCCGCGACATGCGCCTGCTCTGGCGCCGCCGTGGGGATGCGCTGCAGCCCGTGCTGTTCGCCCTGCTGGTGGTCGTGCTGTTCGCATTGGCACTGGGTCGTGATCCGGAGGCCATGGCGCGGGTGGCGGCAGCCGTGATGTGGCTGGCGGTGCTGCTGGCCGGTCAGCTGGCGATGGATTCGCTGTTCCGCAGCGATGCCGAAGATGGCTCGCTGGAGCAATGGTTGCTCGCCCCCGTCCCGTTGGCCTGGCTGGTGCTGGTGCGGGTACTGGTGCACTGGCTCACCACCGCGCTGCCGCTGATCGTGATGTCGCCGCTGTTGGCGGAAATGCTGCATCTGCCGCATGACCAGCTGCCGATGTTGCTGGCATCGTTGCTGCTGGGAACGCCCTTGCTGAGCCTGATCGGCGGGGTGGTCGCCGCGCTGACGGTCAGCATCCGGCGCTCTGGTATTCTCGTGGCGCTGCTGGCCCTGCCGCTGTATGTGCCGGTGCTGGTGTTCGGTGCGGGCAGTGTGGCGGCGGTCGCCCGCGGCCAGGATCCGATCGGTGCGCTGCTGATGCTGGGCGCCGGGCTGGTGGTGGCGCTGGTGCTGGCCCCGCTGGCGACGGCCGCGGCGATCCGCATCTCGCTGAGTTGAGCGGTATGGCGTACTGTCGGAGGCGTGCGCTGCGTTGTGAGCGTCACCTGCATCCGCGTCATCCGTTGCCGAGCCACTCCACGTCCGTTCCATCGTCGCCCTTCGTTGGATAGCCACTGCCGCATGCACCCGATCGTCCGCTGGTTCCACCAACTCGGTTCGCCGCCCACCTTCGACCGCTTTGCCGCGCGCTGGTCGCGCGTGTTCTACCTGGCGGCGGTGCCGGTGCTGCTGATCGGCATCTGGCAGGCGCTGGCAGTGGTGCCGGCCGATTCCAAGCAGCTGGACAGCTTCCGCATTCTCTACATCCACGTGCCCAGCGCGTGGATGAGCCTGTTCGTGTTCGCGCTGATGGCGCTGTACGCGGCGATCGCGCTGATCTGGCGGATCAAGACCTGCGAAATCCTGGCGATGGCCTGCGCCCCGCTCGGCGCCGGCTTCACCCTGATCACCCTGCTCACCGGCAGCATCTGGGGCAAGCCGACCTGGGGCACCTGGTGGGACTGGGACCCGCGCATGACCACCGAGCTGATCCTGCTGCTCCTTTACCTGGGCGTGATCGGCCTGTATTACGCCATCGAGGACCGTCGCAGCGCCGCGCGCGCGGCCGGGCTGCTGGCCATCGTCGGGGTAAGCCTGCTGCCGGTGATCCGCTATTCCGTGGAATGGTGGGGCAGCCTGCACCAGGGCCAGACCATCCGCCTGTTCGGCGAATCCACGCTGGATGCCAGCATGGCGCTGCCGCTGTGGCTGATGGTGATCGGGACCAAGCTGTGGTTCGCCGGCTCGCTGCTGGCCAAGGCCCGCGCCGACAACCTGCTGCGCGAGGCCGGCAAGGCCTGGGTCACCGCCGGCATCCGTGCACCGCTGGAGGACCGCCGCCCATGACCCACCTGCCCTATGTGATTGCCGCCTACGCGGTGTTCGTGCTGGTGCTGGGCAGCGATGCCATCGGCTCCTGGCTGCGCCTGCGCTGGGCGCGCCGCCTGGCGGTCCGCCGCCAGCAGCGCCAACAGGCCCGTGCGGCGGCCGGCAGCGCGCCGCCGCTGGCGCCGGAGCTGACCCGATGAATCCGGTCCGGCGTCGCCGCCTGCTCTGGGTGATGCTGCTGGTGCTGGCCTCCGGCCTGGCCACCGCGCTGGTCGCGATGGCCCTGCAACGCAATATCGCCTACCTCTATACCCCGTCCGAAGTGCTGCGCGGCGATGCCGGCGATCACGCCCGGTTCCGCCTGGGCGGCATGGTGGTCAAAGGCTCGCTGCAACGTGCGCCCGGCTCGCTGGATGCGCACTTCGTGGTCACCGACGGTGACGCGACCCTGCCGGTGATCACCTCGCGGATCCTGCCGGACCTGTTCGCCGAGGGCACCGCCGTGGTCGCCACCGGCCGCCTGCAGGACGGTCGCTTTGTCGCCGAGGAAGTACTGGCCAAGCACGACGAGACCTACATGCCCAAGGAAGTGGCCGACAAGATGGGCCAGGCACACACCAAACACGATGTGCCCGTGCCGGCGCCGGAGACGTACTGAGTGCTGCCGGAACTGGGGCAGATCCTGCTGGTCACCGCGCTGTTGATGGCCGTGCTGCAGACCGTGCTGCCACTGTGGGGCGCCCATCGCGGCCGCACCACGTGGATGGCGGTGGCACGACCGGCGGCGTATGCGCAGCTCGCGCTGCTGCTGGGTGCATTCGGCGTGCTGACGGCCGCCTTCGTCACCCAGGATTTCTCGGTGCGCTATGTGGCGGAGAACTCCAACTCGCTGCTGCCACTGGCCTACCGCTACTCGGCGGTCTGGGGCGCGCATGAAGGCTCGCTGCTGCTGTGGGCGCTGGTGCTCGCGCTGTGGTGCGGCGCCGTGGCGCTGTGGTCCAAACGCCTGCCGGCCGAGGTGGCCGCCCGCGTGCTGGGTGTGCTTGGCATCATCAGCATCGGCTTCCTCGCCTTCCTGATCTTCACCTCCAACCCGTTCGCGCGGCTGATTCCGGCGCCGCTGGAAGGGCGCGACCTCAATCCGCTGCTGCAGGATCCCGGGCTGATCATCCACCCGCCGATGCTGTACATCGGGTACGTGGGTTTCTCGGTGCCCTTCGCATTCGCGATCGCCGCACTGCTGGAAGGACGCGTGGATGCGCGCTGGCTGCGCTGGACCCGGCCGTGGACAAATGTGGCCTGGGGCTTTCTGACCATCGGCATCGCGCTGGGCAGCTGGTGGGCGTATTACGAGCTGGGCTGGGGCGGTTGGTGGTTCTGGGATCCGGTCGAGAACGCCAGCTTCATGCCGTGGCTGGCCGGGGCCGCGTTGATCCATTCGCAGGCCGTCACTGAAAAACGCGGCAGTTTCGCCAGCTGGACGCTGCTGCTGGCCATCGCCGCCTTCGCGCTGTCATTGCTTGGCACGTTCCTGGTGCGCTCGGGCGTGCTGACCAGCGTGCATTCGTTCGCGGCCGATCCGTCGCGCGGCACCTTCATCCTGATTTTCCTGGCGCTGGTGATCGGCGGCGCGCTGCTGCTCTACGCGCTGCGGGCCGGCGCGCTGACCAGCGAAGATCCGCGCCGCGGCTTCCTGCCGACCTCGCGCGAGACCCTGCTGCTGGCCAACAACCTGCTGCTCGCCGCCGCCTGCGGCATGGTGCTGCTCGGCACCCTGTATCCCCTGCTGGCCGATGCACTGGGCCTGGGCAAGGTCTCGGTCGGGCCGCCCTACTTCGGCACGCTGTTCGTGGTGTTGATGGCGCCGCTGGTGGCGCTGCTGCCGTTCGGGCCGCTGGTCAACTGGCAGCGCGACCAGGCCTCGCGGCGGTTGGCGATGCTGGCACCGTGGGCGGGGCTGGCGCTGCTGCTGGGCGTGATCGCGTACTTCATGGCGCCGCAGGGCGCGTTGAAGACCGCTGCCGGCGTGACCGGTGCGGCCTGGGTCGCGTTCGGTACCGGGCGTTTCGTCTGGACCCGCCTGCGCGGCAACGGCAGGTTCACTGCCGAGATGGTCGGCATGCTGCTGGCCCATGGCGGCGTGGCCGTGTTCCTGGCCGGTGCGCTGCTGGTGGAAGCATTGAACGTGCAGCGCGAAGTCGCGCTCGCCCCCGGGCAGTCGCTGGTGGTGGGCAGCTATGAAGTGCGCTTTGAAGGCGTGGACCATCAGCAAGGCCCCAACTACATTGCCGACCGCGGGCACCTGCGCGTGCTCCAGCACGACCGCGAACTGGCCCTGCTGCATCCGGAAAAACGCCTGTACGCCAGTGGCGGGCAGGTAATGACCGAGGCGGGCATCCACGCCCGTCTCAACGGCGATGTTTACGTGGCACTCGGCGAATCGCTGGGCAACAATGCATGGGCCGTGCGCGTGCACATCAAACCGTTCGTCCGCTGGATCTGGCTGGGCGCGCTGCTGATGGCACTGGGTGGCTTCGTCACCGCCGCCGATCGTCGTTTCCGTCGTCCCTAGGAGTTCCCCGTGTCCGATCCCCGCCCTGCCTCCCGTCCGCTGCCGCCCGTGGCCATCGTCATCGGGGTGCTGTTCTTCTTCGGGCTGCTGGGGCTGATGATCTACGGGGTGATGAAATCCGGCGCGCCGGACCGCGACGTCCTGCCTTCTGCACTGATCGGCAAGCCGGCACCGGCCTTCGAGCTGCCGGTGCTGCACGATCCGCACATCAAGGTCAGCAGCACCGAACTGCGCGGCGCCCCCTACGTGCTCAACGTGTGGGGCAGCTGGTGCGCGGCCTGTCGCGACGAACATCCGATCCTGACCAGATTCGCCGAAACCAAGCGCGTGCGCGTGATCGGCTACAACTGGAAGGACGAGCCGGCCGATGCGCTGCGTTGGCTGGAGCAGCTGGGCAATCCGTTCGTGCTGGTGCTGAGCGACATTGAAGGCCGCACCGCGATCGACTGGGGCGTCACCGCCGCGCCGGAGACCTTCCTGGTCGACGCCAGCGGCGTGGTGCGCTGGAAGTACAGCGGCGCACTCAGCCAGCGCGTCATCGATACACAGCTGATTCCGGAACTGGAAAAGGTGGAGCGTGCCCATGCCAATGCCCAGCCGCAGCTCCCCGCCTCGCCGTAACCGGATGCTCCGCCAGGCCGGCGCGGCGCTGATCGCGCTGTCGCTGGCCTTGGCCTCGCCGGCGATGGCGCAGGCCGTCTCCGACCCGACCCCGTTGCAGTACCGCGATGCCGCCGAGGAAGCCCGCTTCCATGCGCTGGCCGCGGAGCTGCGCTGCGTGCAATGCCAGAACCAGTCGCTGGCCGATTCCAATGCGCAGATCGCGCACGACCTGCGCCGCGAGGTGCTGGTGCTGATGCAGCAGGGCAACAGCGACGCACAGATCAAGCAGTTCCTGGTCGACCGTTATGGCGAGTTCGTGCTGTACCGGCCACCGATGGAGGCACGCAATGCGCTGCTCTGGTTCGGGCCGCCGGTGGCACTGTTGATCGGCGCAGGCGTGCTGGTCTGGGTGGTGCGTCGGCGCAGCCGCGGGATTGAACCGATGGACAAGAGCGAGGAGCGCTGGTGAGCCTTTGGATGGCCCTGAGTGCCGCCGTGGTCGCGGCGGCCGTTGCTGCACGCGTACTGTGGCCGTTGCGTGCGGGCGGCCAGCACCGCCCCTTCGTGATTGCGATGCTGGCCCTTGGCTTGGCCGGTGGCGCGCTGTACCTGCTGGTCGGCACGCCGGATGCCGCCGAGCGGACGGCGGCCAGTGACGAGCCTGCCACGCTGGAGGATGGCGTGCAGGCGCTGCAACAGGCGCTGGCCAAGGACCCACAGCGCGCCGATGGCTGGGCTCTGCTTGGCCGTTCGCAGCTGGCGCTGGGCAAGCTCGCCGAGGCCACGGCCGCGTTTGACCGCGCGGTGCAACTCGCCCCGGACGATCCCGGCGTGCTGGTCGAAGCAGCGCAGGCGCGCGCGCAGGCGGCACCGGGCAAACAATTCGATGACCAGGCCCTGCAATGGTTGCGACACGCCAACACACTCGCGCCGGAGAGTGAGCGCGCCGGCTGGCTGATCGGCATTGCCCTGCGCCAGCGCGGGCAGGACGCCGAAGCGGCGGCCGCCTGGGAAGCGCTGCTGCCACGCCTGGAACCGGGCGCGGCGCGTGCGCTGCGCGAGCAGATCGCCATCGCCCGCGGCAATGCCGGGCTGCCGCCCATGACCGACACCTCCGCCCCTGCGGCGGCGGGCAACCACGCCCTCACCGTGCAGGTCCGGTTCGCGCCCGGAACCACGTTGGATCCCACGTTGGCCAACGCAACCGTGTTCGTGATCGCGCGCGCGCCCGATGGCCCGCCGATGCCGATCGCGGTGCAGAAACATCCGGCCAGCCAGTTGCCGCTGCGGGTCACGCTCGGCGATGGCGACAGCCCGATGCCCACCAGCACGCTCTCCCAGGTGCAGGAGGTCGAGGTCATTGCGCGGCTGTCGCGTTCGGGCCAGGCCAACCGCCAGCCGGACGATGTGGAGACCGCGCCGGTACGGGTGCGCCTGCCGCATGCCGGGCCGGTGCCACTGGTGTTTGATCGCCCATGACCGATGCGCGGCCGCGACGCAGCGTGCCGCTCACCACTACGGCGCCATCGCGGCGCCCGGCTAAACTGCGCGCATGACTGAATTCATTCCCCCCGGCACCCGTTATCACGCCCTGCCCTCGCCGTTCGCGTTCAAGCGCGGCGGTGAACTGCGCGACGCACACGTTGCCTACGAAACCTGGGGCACGCTCGCTGCCGATGCCGGCAATGCGGTGTTGATCGTCACCGGGCTCTCCCCCGATGCACATGCCGCAGCCAACGCCGACAACCCGGCCGCCGGCTGGTGGGAGGCGATGGTCGGGCCTGGCAAACCAATCGATACCGACCGCTGGTTCGTGATCTGCGTGAACTCGCTGGGCAGCTGCAAGGGCTCCACCGGGCCGGCCAGTATCGATCCGGCCACCGGCGAACTCTATGGCCTGCGCTTCCCCGAACTGTCCATCGAAGATGGCGCGCGGGCGGCGGTCGAGGTGGTGCGCGCCTTGGGCGTCACCAAGCTGGCCTGCGTGATCGGCAACTCGATGGGCGGGATGACCGCATTGGCGCTGCTGCTGCTGCACCCGGGCATCGCGCGCAGCCATATCAACATTTCCGGCAGTGCCCAGGCGCTGCCGTTTTCCATCGCGATCCGCTCGCTGCAGCGCGAGGCGATCCGGCTTGATCCGCAGTGGAATGGCGGTCGCTACACCGACCAGGCCTATCCGGAATCGGGCATGCGCATGGCGCGTAAGCTCGGCGTGATCACCTACCGCTCCGCACTGGAATGGGATGGCCGCTTCGGCCGCGTACGGCTGGATTCGGACCAGGCCGATGACGATCCGTTCGGCCTGGAGTTCCAGGTGGAGAGTTACCTGGAAGGCCATGCCCGCCGCTTCGTGCGCTTCTTCGATCCCAACTGCTATCTGTACCTGAGCCGCTCGATGGACTGGTTCGACCTGGCCGAATACGCCGACGGCGACGTGATGGCCGGGCTGGCCCGTATCCAGGTGGGCAAGGCACTGGCGATCGGCGCCAACACCGACATCCTGTTCCCGGTGCAGCAGCAACAGCAGATCGCCGACGGTCTGCGTGCCGGCGGTGCCGAGGCGCAGTTCATCGGGCTGGATTCGCCGCAGGGGCACGATGCGTTCCTGGTGGATTTCGCACGGTTCGGGCCGGCGGTCAGCGGCTTTCTTTCCTCACTCTGAGTTTACCCATGCGCCTTCAAGGAAAGATCAGCGAGTGGAACGACGCGCGCGGCTTCGGCTTCGTACAGCCCAATGGCGGCGGCGAGCGATGCTTCGTGCATATCCGCGCATTCTCGGCACGCGATCGACGCCCGGTGCTGGGCGATGTGATCACCTATGACGTGCAGACCGATGCGCAGGGGCGCCGCAGTGCGGTAGCGGTGCGGTTTGCGCTGGGTCGGGATGGAGGCCGTCCTGCTGCGCGCACCGCGGTGCGTGGTGCGGGGCCGGATCGATTGCCGCGTACGGCCATCGCACTGGTGTTCCTCGCAGGCCTCATTGCCGTGGCGATGTGGCAGCACTGGCCGATGTGGGTACCGGGTGCCTACGTGGGCCTGAGCCTGGTGACGTTTGCCTGGTACTGGCATGACAAATCCGCCGCCCAGAATGATCGCCAGCGCACACCGGAAAGCACGCTGCAGGGCCTGGCCCTGCTGGGCGGCTGGCCGGGTGCGTTGATCGCGCAGGCCATGCTGCGCCACAAGAACCGCAAGGCCTCCTTCCAGCGAGTGTTCTGGGTGGCGGTAGTGATCAACATAGCGGCGATGGGCTGGCTGATCCACAACGGCAGCATCCCAGGGTAGATCCACGCCATGCGTGGATGCTTTGCACGCCGTGTGCGGATCGCCTTCGCCGCTACCCTTCCAACCGTCCATCCCGCAATCGATAACTGCGATGCACGATGCCCTTGGGCAGTTCGTCGTGGGTGATCATCAACAGACTGCGATTACCCAGCGCCGCCACCATGTCCTGCAGCAATGCATGCGCGGTATCCACATCCAGGCCTTCGGTCGGTTCATCCAGCAACAGGATCGGCGCGTCACGCAGCAGCGCGCGCGCCAGCGCCAGGCGCCGCGCCTGCCCGGCTGACATGGTCGCGCCGTTTTCGCCCACCCACGCCGCCAACCCGCCGATCTGCTCGGCCCAGGCATGTAGCCGGACCTCCGTCAGCACCTGCCACAAGCGCGCGTCGCTGGCCTGTACATCGCCGAGCCGCAGGTTGTCCGCCACGGTGCCAGCGAACACCGGCGCGTTCTGCGGCAGCCAGGCGATCTGACGGTGCCAGTCGGCCTGCGCGAAACTGCGGATATCGGCATCGCCGTAACGCACGCTGCCGGCCTCCGGATCCCATAGCCGCAGCAGCAGAGAGGACAGCGTGGTCTTGCCACTGCCGCTGTCACCGCGGATCGCGATCCGTTCGCCCGGCGCGAGCTCCAGCTGCACACGGTCCAGCAACACGCGCGTCTGGCCGGGCCAACGGAACACCACCTGATCGAACCGCAGCGTCACGGGCACCGACGGTACGGCCACCGGCGCGTCGGCTTCCACCACGCCCGGCGCCTGATCCACGATGGCCTCCAGCCGCACCGCAGCGACGCGACCGGACAGCCACGATTGCCAGGCCAACCCGATGCCGGCCCACAGCTCCAGCAGTGCGACGGTCAGGAACACGAGTGCGGCCGCCAGCGCCGCATCCACACTGCCACGCTCGAAGGCATGGAGGGCCAGCCACAGCATCGCTACCAAGCCACCCGCGCCACACAGACCGTGCAGTGCGTTGCCACTGATCAGGCGCCAGCGGCGGCGCTTGTCACGCGACTTCAGCTGTTTGGCCGCCACCAGCACGCGCTGGTTCCAATGCTCGCTCGCCTGCAGTGCGGCAAGATCGGCCGCGCCTTCCAGCCCTTCGAAAGATTGGGTGCGCAGTTGCGCCCGGTGCAGCGCGCGGTCGCGCTCCTGGTCGGCCGCGCCACGCACGGTCAGCCACGGCACCCCCACCCCGATCAGCAAGGCGAGCAACGCCAGCAGAGCGGCCGCCGGCAGATAGATGATGCCCGCAGACACCACCGCGACCAGCGAGATGCCACCGAGCGCCAGCAGCGGGCCGATCGCGCGCACCAGCAGACCGTCGACCTCGCCGATATCGGACATCAGCCGCGCCAGCAGTTCACCGGTGCGTACACCGGCCAGGCGCGCCGGTGCCAGCGGCAGCGCACGACGGAAGAACCACACGCGCAGGTCACGCGCGATGCGCAGGGTGACATCGTGGCCGACCAGCTTTTCGAAATAGCGCGACACGATGCGCGCCATGGTCAGCCCGCGGATGCCCGCCGAGGGCGAGAAGAAGTTGAAGCCATTGCCGAGCCCGGCCGCGCCGGCCAGGGCGGCGGCGGTGAGGAACCCACCGGACAGCCCGAGCAAGGCGGTACCGGCCAGCATCGTGGTCCACAGCAGCAGCACCGTCAGCAGCAGGCGGCCGCGATGCCGGGCGAACACGCCCTTCAGCGAATCGATGTGCGCGGCCTTCATGGCGTTACCTCCGAGGCCAGGCGCGCGCCGCCGGCAGTCAAGGTCAGGCGGGTATCTGCCCAGCGCATCGCGGTCTCGCTGTGCGTGGCGATCACCACGCTGCGCCCACGCGCGAAGGCGGCCAGGGTACGCAGGAGATCGGCTTCGGTATCGGGATCGAGGAAGGCGGTCGGCTCGTCGAGCAGCAGCAGCTGTGGATCGCGCAGCAGCAGCCGGGCCAGGCCGATGCGGCGCGCTTCACCACCGGACAATCCGAAGCCGCGCTCACCGATCACCGTGTCCAGCCCCTGTGGCAGTGCGGCAGCGAAGCGCATTACCTGGGCGGCCTCGGCCACGGCGCGCAGGTGCGCATCAGTCGCGCCGGGTGCGGCCAGGCGCAGGTTGTCGGCGATAGTGCCGTGGAACAGATACGGGCGCTGCCCGGCGTAGCCCACGTCCAACCCGGGGCGCAGTACGATGCTGCCTTCGCGCGGTGGCAACCAGCCGGCCAGCGCTTCCAGCAACGTGCTCTTGCCACTGCCGCTGGGGCCGACCAGCGCCACGCGCTGCCCGGGCTCGATCTGGAACGAGAGCTGCTGCACCACATCGTGATGTGCACCCAGTGGTCGCAGGCTCACCCCGCGTACGACCACCGGGGGGGCGTGCTGTTCGAGCAGTTCCGGAGCGCGTGCAGTGGCCGGCGATGCGTCCTCGGCCAAGGGTGCGTCCGGCAACTCGCCAAGCAGACGCTCCACTTCGGCCGCCGCGGCCAGGGCGTTGGCGCGATCGTGGTAGTGCGCGGCCAAGCGCCGCAGCGGTGCATAGAACTCCGGTGCCAGCAGCAGGCAGAACATGCCCACGCCCAGCGTCGGCACGTGCGCGTGCAGCGACATCAGGCCCAGATAGCTCAGGCCCAGATACAGCGCGACCATCGCCACGCTGACCGACGCGAAGAACTCCAGCACCGTGGAGGAGAGGAAGGCGATCCGCAGCACTTTCAAGGTACGCTCGCGCACGCCTTCTGCCGCTGTGGCCACACCGTCCAGTTCGGCCTCGCCTCGCCCGTACAGGCGCAGCAGGCCGAGCCCCTTGATGCGATCGGCGAAGTGGCCGCTCATCCGCGCCAGTTCGCCCAGCTGCGCACGGCCGGCGGCTTCAGCGCCCCAACCGACCAGCATCATGAAGAACGGCACCAGCGGCGCGGTGAACAACAGAATCAGCGCGATCACCCAATCGGTCCAGGCAACGGCGATGGCGATCAGCAGCGGGACCACCACCACTTCGATGCGGACGGGCTGATAGCCGGAGTAATAATTCTCGATCGCATCAGCATGGGCGAGCATCAGTTCACCGAGTTCCCCGGTGCGTTGCTGGCGCAGCCACAGGGGCCCGCGCCCGAGCAGCCGCTGATAAACCCGTTCACGCAGCGCCAGCCGCGCCGCATCCGCGACATCACCGGCCGCTGCCTGGGTCGCACTCCCCAGCAGGGTGCGGATGCCCAGCACCGCCAGCAACCCCAGCAGCACGGGCGTAGCGTCGGCCAGCGGGCGGTGATCGACCAGCACCGCCTGGATCAACCAGGCGATGGCGGCCGCCTGCCCGATCAGCAAGGCGCCGGACAGGCAGATGCAGATCGCCGCCAGCCGCTGCTTGCCGCGGGCAGCCGCCGCCAGCCCACCCAGCCAATCCAGGCGACGGCGGCGCAGGGCGGTTGTCTCAACAATGGACGCGTCGGGGGGTATGCTCAAAACAAGTCACTGGCGGCCACAGGGAGGTTCCGTCGATTGTAGTAGGTGCTGGCCCCGCCTCCGTGCGGCCAGCGGTCGCAGGGGTGGGATGCATACGATCCCTGCGCTGGTCTGTTTGTACATTGATCTGAATCAAGGCTGTTTGAAGTTGCTGGTCACAGAATTCACCCCGTAGACCCCCCTTCCCGCCACCTGAAACGGCAAAACCCAACGAGGTAGCCAGGCCATGATTGATCAGACAGTCGTAGAACTGTCGCGGCTGCAATTCGCTCTGACCGCGATGTACCACTTCCTTTTCGTTCCCCTCACGCTTGGCTTGTCCTTCATGGTGGCCATCATGGAGAGCGTCTACGTCATGACCCGCAAACAGGTCTGGCGCCAGATGACGCTGTTCTGGGGCACGTTGTTCGGCATCAACTTCGCCATCGGCGTCGCCACCGGCATCGTGATGGAATTCCAGTTCGGCATGAACTGGTCGTATTACAGCCACTACGTGGGTGACATCTTCGGCGCACCGCTGGCGATCGAAGGCCTGATGGCGTTCTTCCTGGAAGCGACCTTCATCGGTCTGTTCTTCTTCGGCTGGAAGCGCCTGAGCCCGGTCAAGCACCTCACCGTGACCTGGCTGATGGCCCTGGGCACCAACCTCTCGGCGGTGTGGATCCTGATCGCCAACGGCTGGATGCAGAACCCGACCGGCGCGATCTTCAACCCGGAAACGATGCGCATGGAGGTGGTGGATTTCGCCGCCGTGCTGTTCAACCCGGTGGCGCAGGCCAAGTTCGTGCATACGGTCAGTGCCGGCTACGTGACCGGTGCGGTGTTCGTGATGTCGATCAGCGCCCTGTTCCTGCTGCGCAACAAGCACAAGGACATGGCACGCCGTTCCTTCGCGGTGGCGGCCGCCTTCGGCCTGCTGTCCTCGCTGTCGGTGGTGGTGCTGGGTGACGAAAGCGGTTATGCCGCCAGCGAACACCAGAAGATGAAGCTGGCCGCGATCGAAGCCATGTGGGAAACCGAGCGTGCGCCGGCCGACTTCACCGCCTTCGGCATTCCGAACCAGACCACCCAGCAGAACGATTACGCGATCAAGATCCCGTACCTGATGGGCCTGATCGCCACCCGTTCGCTGGACCAGCCGATCCCGGGCATCCTGGAACTGGTGGGGCGCGCCGAGAACCGCATTCGCGGTGGCCAGCTGGCTTACGGTGCACTGGAACGCGTGCGCAAGGACAAGAACGACGTCGAAGCGCGCGAGATGTTCGACCGCCATTGGCAGGATCTGGGCCACGGCCTGCTGCTCAAGCGCTACCGCGAGGACATCCTCAACGCCACCCCGGAAGAAATCTCCAAGGCCGCGATGGACACCGTGCCGCGGGTCGCCCCGCTGTTCTGGACCTTCCGCATCATGGCCGGGCTGGGCTTCTACCTGATCGCCTTCTTCGCGCTGGCCTTCTATTACTCGTGCCGCCACAACTTCCAGGACAAGCGCTGGTTCCTCAAGCTTGCCCTGTGGTCGCTGCCGGCGCCGTGGATCGCGATCGAATGCGGTTGGTTCGTGGCCGAGTACGGTCGCCAGCCGTGGGCGGTGGACGGCGTGCTGCCGACCTTCTACGCCGCCTCGGGCCTGGCCCTGCATGAAATCCTGACCACGCTGGCCGTGTTCACCGCGCTGTACACGGTGCTGCTGATCATCGAAGTGAAGCTGATGCTCAAGGCGATCCGCAAGGGCCCGGACGACATCCTGCCGTCGCTGCAGGCTGCAGCCACGTCCCTTTCCCCCAATGCCGCTGCGCCGACCCACGGTCGGGCGTAAGGCAGGAGAACCCAGATGGAATTCATTGGACTCGATTACACCACGCTCCGCGTGATCTGGTGGCTGCTGCTCGGCATCCTGCTGATCGCCTGGGCGGTGATGGACGGTTTCGACCTCGGCGTCGGCACGTTGCTGCCGTTCGTGGCCAGGACCGATGACGAACGCCGGCTGGTGATCAACACCGTCGGCCCGGTGTGGGAAGGCAACCAAGTGTGGCTGGTGCTCGGTGGCGGTGCGATCTTCGCCGCCTGGCCGCCGCTGTACGCGGTCAGCTTCTCCGGCTTCTACCTGGCGGTGTTCCTGATGCTGTTCGGGCTGATCCTGCGCCCGGTCGCCTTCAAGTACCGCAGCAAGATGCCCGGCAAGCGCTGGCGCGAGAACTGGGACCGTGCGCTGTTCGTCGGCGGCCTGCTGCCGGCACTGATCGCCGGCGTGGCGGTGGGCAATGTGCTGGTCGGCGTGCCGTTCCACTTCGATGACAGCATGCGCATCTTCTACACCGGCACCCTGATCGGCCTGCTCAACCCGTTCGCGCTGGTGGCCGGTCTGGTCAGCGTGGCGATGGTGGTCTCGCACGGTGCCGCGATGCTGGTGCTCAAGACCGATGGCCCGGTGGCCGAGCGCTCGGCCCGCTACGGCAGCGTCGCGGCGGTGCTGACCTTCGTGCTGTTCGCCCTGGCCGGTGTCTGGGTGGCCTTTGGCCTGCCGGGCTACCAGATCACCTCGCAGGTGGTGACCGATGGCCCGACCAACCCGCTGCTGAAGACCGCGGCCGTCGGTGCGGTGGCCGGTGGCTGGCTGCGCAACTACCAGAGCATGCCACTGACCCTGCTGGCCCCGATCCTCGGGCTGGTGGGTGCGCTGGCCAGCGCAGTGCTGCTGCGGGCCCGCCGTGGTGGCCTGGCCTTCCTGGCCTCGGGTGCCTCGATCGCCGGCATCATCCTGACCGTCGGCTTTGCCATCTTCCCGTTCCTGCTGCCCTCCTCCAGCCAGCCCGGCTCCAGCCTGACCGTCTGGGACAGCTCCTCCAGCCACCTGACCCTGGGGATCATGCTGATCGCCACGGCCATCTTCCTGCCGATCATCATCGCCTACACCTCCTGGGTCTACCGCGTGATGAAGGGCAAGACCACGGCCGAAGAGATGGGCGACAACCCCAACGCTTACTGACGCGCCCCACGGCGCCATAGGAGACTTACCATGTGGTACTTCGCTTGGATTCTGGGTGCAGGGCTGGCTTCGGTCGTGGCCATTCTCAACGGCATGTGGTTCGAAGCCCGCGAGCAGAGCCGCACGGATCACGAAGAAGGCTAAAAAAAGGTTGCCGATCGGGTCTTCACACCGTATCCTTGTCGGCTCCTTCGGGGTGTAGCTCAGTCTGGTAGAGCGCTACGTTCGGGACGTAGAGGTCGCAGGTTCGAATCCTGTCTCCCCGACCACTCCGGTGGTCGTATTGAAGTCTGGGAACACGTTTCCAGGCTTCTTTATCAAGGGCCGTGGCAACACGGCACCGAAGGTGAAAAACGCGATCCCCCCTTGCCGCCGACCGGCGGGATCGATACAATAGGCGGCTCCTTACGGGGTGTAGCTCAGTCTGGTAGAGCGCTACGTTCGGGACGTAGAGGTCGCAGGTTCGAATCCTGTCTCCCCGACCATTTGATGGTCACAATCAAGCCTGGAAGACATCACCGTCCTCCGGGTTTTTTTGTGTCTGGCGATTGGCAGGCCGGGTAGCGGCCGCGGATCTCCCCTTCGCAGCTGCCGGTATAGCGGTAGCCTTGGCCGAGCATGCAGCGCTGCAGATCATCGAACGTGCGGCCCAGGGCCTGCTGGATCGCCGCCGCGCTGGAACCCTCCGGCGTGGAGACGTGGTAACCGCCATTGGCGGCGCCGCCGCACGCCAGCCAATCGGCATTGCGGGTCGCGCCGTCATTCCCTGCCTTCTGCCAGGTGTCGCGTGGCGGCACGAGGGTACGGCCGACCGATGGATCGCCATTCATCCACATGCCGCCGATGCCGCAGGCGCTGAGGCTGAGGGCCAGGCACAGGGCCGTGACGGCGCGTGGGTGCCGCTCAATCACACACACCCCGCAGATACGCTTCCGCCCGCGATGCGGGTGACGCGGCCGAGGGTTCGGGCGGCACCGCACGGAACGTGATGCCCGACTGCTCGGCAGTACTCTGCAGCCCCTGCATCTTCGGCGACGTGCCTACGACTGTCAGAGTCAGGTGCGAAAGGCGCTGGTGCTTGAAGGTATCAAGTGCCGACTGCACTGCCTTGCGCGTGACATCTTCGCTCTCACCGGCGACAACCAAGCGGGTCATCGGTGGTTCGGCGCCGCGGGCCATGAGGGCCTTCAGTTGATCCATCCAAGCGGCCTTGCCCACCACCGATCCCATCATCAGGTTGGCGATGCGGTTGCCCGCCGAGGGAATATCGATGTAGAACGCCGCGCATTCCGGCGACTGCGCTGATTGCGGCGATTCGGGTGCCTCTGGATCGGCGAAGGCTGCGCCCACGATGCCCAGAAGACTCAGACACAGCGCAACGCGGACATACGATCCAGGCAATGAACGAAATGAATACTGCATTCTTCTGGCTCCCAAGTAGGGGGGTGATCATCGCATAGGCATCGCAGACACCTGTGCGGATCAGCGTTCCGGCACCGCACCGGCTGCGCGCTGGCACGCGGGGAACCTGCTGGAAATTTCTCCCTGGCAGGTACCGGTGTATTGATACTCCTTACCCATCATGCAGCGTTGGATCTGGTCGAATTTCTCACCCGAGCGCGCCGCCGTTTCGGCACCTGTAGTGCCTGATACCACGGCATAGCTTCCCTTTTCCGTGCCGCCGCAGGACACCCAGTCGAGCTGACGCGCTTGAGGTGCTCTGGACGGATGCTGCCAGTTCTCCATCAAGGAGGGCGGATTGGCCAGCCGCTGATACGCCGCTTTGTTGCAGTAGACCATCGGTGTCTGCGGGCCACAGATATGACCGTTGCCGATCATGCAACCAGAGAGAAGCGCCATGGCAAGCGCCGCAGCAGCGCTTCTCATCGGGCTCATCGCGTTCAGCGCGACGAGGACTGGCAGGCCGGATAGCGGCTCGGAATGTCACCTTCGCAGGTGCCGGTATAACGGTAGCCCTTCCCCAGCATGCAGCGCTGTGCCGCATAGAGCTTGTCGCGGGAGAGATCCGCCGTTTCCTTGCCCGTAGCACCTTGCCGGTCGGGCGAGATGTTCCCACTGCGCTGCCCGCCGCACGCCTGCCAATCCGTGTCACGCGCCGAGGCGCCGGCGTCCGGCTTGCTCCAGTCATGGCCCGGCGGAACCAGGTGCGAGGTCGCATTGGGATTTCCATTCATCCACATGCCGCCGATACCACAAGCGGTGAGACCCGTGGCCAGGCACACCCCCAACACGACGCGAAAAACCTGCTTGCCTTTCATTACCACCTCCTGAAAATCGTCCATGGACAGCGTGCCATCCTCACCGCGAAGCGCGTGCAAGGATGGAGATCGCTTCCCATACCTGCGGCGGAAGTGCCTTGGCCATCGCGAACGGCGCAGCCACCGGAATGGCCACCACGCTCCACCCTTCGTGCACCATCTTCAGTGGCGACGGGCGATCGCGGGTCGCATTGCCCTGCTCATCGTACAGGCCACCCCATTGGCCGCCGATCATGTCGTGCGGGCCGGCGAAGTACTCGATCAGCCTGTCCTGCCACGCACCAGACGCATACGGCGTACCCTTCAAGGTGCCCTCGATGCCCTGGATGCCACCGGTCAGCCCGCCCATGCCCTTGCCTGCCGGGCTCTGCAGAAACTCCGACAGCGTCATCTTCGCCTTGGCCGAATCCCACTGCACGCGCCCCTTGTCGTCCAGGGCGAGTGTCTTGCTCCCCGGCAGCGTCATGCAGCGCTCGTTGCTCTCCCCACACAGCTGATCCAGGTCAACGCGCGTGCCGCCCAGCTTGATCCCATCGCCGTCAACACCCACGCTGATCCCGTTGATGTTGTTGAGCACCGTGGGGTCCTTCGAGGTCGGGTCGACCTCGGGATTGGCAGGGTCCACCACGCCGGCAAAGATGCTGGAATTCTTGACCATCTCCTGCCGCATCCAGTCCGCCGCACTGGCCAGCGCCTCCTTGGATACCGCACTGGTCGCCGAGCCGGTCACTGCGCCGATCAGGATGTTGAGCATCTTCTCCTGCGTGCGCAGTTCATCGGCTTCAGCCTGCAGCGCCGCCTTCTGCTCCGGCGTGTCGGCGTCCTCGTAACGCTCCTTGATGCTGGCGCCGCGGCTGGCCACATAGCTGCCCACCGCACTGTGGGCCTGCTGGGTGAAGGCCGCGCTGATCTGCGCTTCGGCCTGCACCTTCTGCGCCAGTTCCACCGGATCCCAGTTGCGGATCAGCCCGTTGGCATCGTCGCCACTGAGCACACCGCGGTTGAGGCTGGCCAGGGTGTCGTCGATGCTCTTGCCGGTCCTGGCCAGCTGCGCGTTGCCATCGGTGATGGTCAGCGCGCCTGCGCTGATGCCGCTGCGGGTGGTGCTGGCATCGCTGCCCTTGTCGCTGGCATAGCCGGGTGCGGCGGCGCTGGCATCGTTGCCATAGTTCTGCCACGACCAGCTGCTGCCCTGCCCGGCTGCACCGGTGGACCCGGGCGTGCCGTCGTTGCCACGGCCGCTGTTGCCGCCACTGGACGGGCCGCCTGTGCCGCTCTTGCTGAAGCCGCCGGACAGGCTCAGGCTGCTGGCCTTGTAGTCGCTGCGGTTGTCCAGATCGCGCACGCTCAATGTGCTGGTGATCAGCTGGTTGCGACCGTCGGCGATGGCCTGCTCGCTGGAGGCGATCACGCCACCGATCAGATCGGTATTGCCGCCTACGCGCACCTGGTAGCCACCGTCGCCCGCCTTGATCCCGCTCTGCTCGACAACACTGGCGTAGTCACCATCGACTTTGGTGTTGCCGTAGCTGGCGCTGCCGGAGAAGCCCAAGCCGACCGTGACACTGCCGCCGACACTGGTGTCCTTGCTGTGGAAGGTGGAGGTGTCCTGCAGGCTCTCGATGTTGAGGTCACCGCCGATATCGCCGATCACCTGGCGACCACTGGCCACTGCGCCACGCAGGGTGGTGTCGCCGCCGGATTGCAGGACCAGCGTGTTGCCGGCGTTGACGTGGCTGTTGGTCCAGTTCACGTCGGTGCCCTCGCCCTTGCCCTTGGAGCCACTGGCATTGGCGGTGATGCCGGCGCTGGCACCCCCGGAGCCGATGCTGATCGCCACGCCGACACCGCCACTGGCCGCACTGCTCTTGCGATCGGTCTCCAGCGTGTTCTTCGCCGCCAGCAGGGCGATATCGCCATCGGCCCGCAGGTAAGCATTGTTGCCGGCGTTGATGTCGCTGCCAACCACGGTCAGATCCGAGTCCTTGCCCGCACCGGTGGCGCTGATGCGCACGTCGCCGCCGGCGGTGATGCTGGAACCGGCCGCGTTGTCGTGCGTGGTGGTGGTCTTGCTGTCGCTGCGTGCGCCGCCCACGGTGATGGAAATATTGATGCCACCCGCCGCGCCTGGATCAGCCTGCACCGCACCGACCGCTGCCGCCGTGTTGAGCACGGTGGTCGCTGCCGCCAAGGTCTTCATGCGGCTGTCGTCGGTCTGGCTGGCCGCCTTCTTCATCTGCTCGGCGCTCTGGATCGCCGAGATCACCGGCGCGGTCAACGCCACCGTCAGGCCGGCCTGGCGGAATTTGTCTTCCTGGGTGGCCACGCCGGTCTCGCGGGCTTCGACGATATCGACCTTGCGCGCGTGGATGTCGACATCGCCCACGGGCGCGACGACGTGGCTGCCGACCTGCCGGTAGTTGTTGCCCGCCACCATCACCACGTTGCCCGCGGTGGAGCCGATGGTAGACGCCGCAGCACTGGTACTCACGTCCTTGGCATCGCGGCTCTGCATCTGCGTACCGACCGTGAACGCGACGCCGCCGTTGTAGAGGAAGCCGCTTTCATCCTTACGCTTGAAGTGACTCTCACCACGGGTGTTGGTCGCGGCCTGCACGGTCAGATCGTTGTCGGCCAGCAACACGGTGCCCGCATCGGAGACCACGTTGCTGCCGGTCACGGTGATGTTGTTGCCACGTACCGCCACCTGGTGCCCGCTCAGCGTGCTGGCGATGGCCTGGGTTTCCTCCAGGCTGTCGCGCGTGGTGTTGGTGGTGGACTTCAACAGCCCGCGATGGGTGTGCTTGCGGCCCTCGCTCCAGTTGTTGCTCTGTTCGCCGCTGGCGATGCTGACGTCGTTGTCGGCCATCACCGAGACCGCGCCATCGCTGCTGTAGACCTGCGCTGCACGCAGGTTCACGTCATGCCCGGCCTGCAGCTGTACCGCCCCGGCGGTATCGATGGTAGTGCCGACCTCGCGCTCGTAGCCTTGGCGCAGGTAGTTGTCGTTGTTGCGGACATTGTTTTCCTGGCGCGCCTCGGTGACCGTGCCCAGGGAGAGATCCCGACCCGCCGCGAGCAGGGTCTGGCCCTGTGCACCGGTGTTGACCACCTGCGCGCCGTCCATGCGCAGATCGCGGCCGGCCTTGGCCAGCAACGTGGCGCCCTGGTCACTCACGAACAACCCGGCCACGCGATCGATATTGGTCCGGCTGAAGTCGCTCAGTCCCGCCGTGTTCTGACCGCTGCGGGTGGTGGTGACCATGTTGAGATCACGGCCGGCGCTGGCCACCAGCACGCTGTGCGCATCGATCAGGCCGCCGAGGTTGTCCAGATCGGTACGCGCGTTGGCACTGACCGTGTCGCCACTGATGCGGCCGTCGAGGTTGCGCAGGTTCTGCGCGTCGATCTTGACCGCGGTGCGGCCGGCGATGGTGCCACTGTTGACCAGGTCGCCGCGCAGATTCAGCTCCACCGAGCGACCGGCCAGCAGCGTGCCGGTGCCGTCGATATCACCGGGGCGTACGCGGACATACACCTGCGGGACCAGCGCGGTGGTGGTGCTGCCATCGGCCAGGGTGACGCGCTGCTCGACCAGCCAGACGATGTCGCTGGTGAGCTGGGCCATCTGCGCCGCGGTCAGCGCCACGCCGGGGCGCAGGCCCCATGCGTCGGCGATGGTGGCCGCGTTGTCGAGCAGCGCGCGGTACTGCGCTTCATCGTCGGCGAAGCCGTCCAGGAAGCGGCGGCCGGTGAGCTGGGCGACCTGATCGCGGACCAGCGTCTGTTCGTAGAACCCATCGCCCAACCGCTTCTGTACGTTGGCCGGGTCCACGCCCATCTTCTGCAGCAGGTACTCCGAACCGAGCCAACTGCGGTAGTCGGCAAAGCGTGGATCGGTCTCGACCAGGTACTGGCCGGCACCTGGGCCGCTCTGGAACAGGCTGCTCTGCGGCAGTTCGGCATCCACGCCGATGGTGCGGATCACCGTCGGCTGGTTGCCCGCCGCGCCCTGCGCGCCGGTGCCGGTGTTGCTGCCCGGGCCCGCCAGCGAGGCGACGCTCGCGCTGACCTCGGTCACCTGGCGCTGCCCAGCCATGGCGCCGGCGTCGGCTGCGCCGCCGACCTGCCCACCGACGGTACCGGTACTGACGCCGCCCACCTGGTAGCCGCTGCCACCATCGCGGGTGTTCTGTTCGGTGCGGGTCACGCCCAGATTGATGGTGCGCACTTCATCGGCCGGGCGATAGGCGATCTTCCCGTCCCACTTGCGTTCGTGATAGCGCTTGAAGCCACCGCGCCAGCGGCTGTAGGTGTACTGGCTGGTGCCTTCCTCGTGCACACGGTACTCGCCGAATGCATCGATGTTGCGCAGGTTGCCAAGGTCGCCCAGCAACGCGCCGCCGGCCAGTATCTGGCTCTTGTCGTTGATCAGCTCATCCCCACGCAGGGTCATGTTGCCGCCCGAGATGATCCGGCCCGGCGCGCTGGAGGTGACCTGGGTTTCGTACTCGGTATGGGTCACGTCGTACTGGGTCCATGCCTTGACGTCGCCGCTGCCGTTCTTCCACCAGTACTTGCCGGCGCGGCTCCAGCTGGACCAGGTGAACTCGCTGGCATCGTGCATGCCCGGCGTGCCCTTGGGCTGGATGTACAGCTTCTTGGTCGGCCCGACCACCATGACTTCAGTGGTGGCAAAATGCTCGTTGCTGTTGAGCAGGCGCGTGGCGTCGATGCTCAAGCCGCCCAGCGATTCGATGGTCGCGCTGGCATTGTGCACCGAGCCGGCGCGACCGACTGCATGCCCCTGCGCATCCAGCGCACCGCCGATGTTGAGCGCATTGTCGCCACCGCCGGCACTGAAGATCAGCGCCTGCTCGCGGTTGACCACGGTGCCGGCGCCGATGTCCAGGCGCTCACGCGCGGCAATGGTGGCGGCGCGGGTAACGCCCTCCAGCGTTTCGTCGCTGTTGACCAGGGTGGTGGCACCGATCGACAGGCGGTCGCCATAGATGCGACCGGTGCCTACGTTGAGGATCACATCGGCATCGACGCGGGTATCCACGCCGTCGATCAGGCCCCGGTTGCCGAGTACGCCATCGGCGCGCACCTGGGTGCTTAGGCCGCTGATCTCACCCGTGGCGAGGTTGTCGATCTGGCGTGCATGCAGGTTCAGATCGCCGGCCTGCACCTTGCCTGCATTGGTCCACAGCCCCTGCGTGGAAACGGTGGCCTTGCCATTGGCGGTGATCTGGCCATCGTTGCGGTAGTCCTGCTGCAGGGCCAGCACCAGATCGCCCTGCGACAGCACCCGGCCCGTGCCGTTGAGCGCGTTGGCATGCAGCGTCTGGTTGCCCGCCGACAGCAGCGTGCCGTCGGTGTTGCCGACCTGACCGGCGCGCACGTCCAGACTGCCCGCCGAGGACACCAGTCCCTGCTGGTTGAGCAGTGCATCGGTCGCCTGCAGCGCAATGCGCTGGTCGGCAGCGATCATGCCGCTGCTGTTGTCGATCTGCGCGGCAGTGAGGTCCACGCTGCGGCCCTGCAGGCCGAGCGCGGTGCTGCCACCGCTCGTGGCGCGGTTGTCGATGCGCGCGGCCTGGGCAACCAGATCGCCACCGGCCACGGCCAGCCCGGCCTGGTTGACCAGCTCACCGCTCAGATCGAGGGTCAGATTCTGGGCGGCCTGGAGACGGCCACCGCTGTTGTCCACGCGCTGCGCCTGCAGCAGCAGCGAGGTGCCGCTGCCGACCTGCCCGCCGCTGCGGTTGTCCAGCGAGGCCAGCCGCGCGTCCAGCGCCGTCTGCGCCTGGACAAGGCCGGCACGGTTGTCCAGCTCACCGGCACGCAGGGTCAGCCCGGCACCGCTGACGATGCCGCCGCGCGCGCCCGCGTCGGTATTGCCCAGCCGCTGGCCGTGCGTATCGATGCTCATCCCGCCACTGGACTGCAGCAGGCCAGCGCGGTTCTCCAGCGCACCACTGCGGATATCCAGCGTGCCGGCGGTGGCGGCGATGATGCCTTCACTGTTGTCCACGCCGCCCAGACCCGTATCCAAGGCGACGGAGGCGCCGGCCAGCGTGCCACCCACGTTGGTCAGCCCTTGGCTGGTCACCGACAGCGCACGCTCGGCCTGGATCACCCCGGCGGTGTTGTCGATCTCGCTCGCACTGTCGAGCGAGACGTTGCCGTCGACCGACGCCAGCGTGCCCGCGTCACGGTTGATGATGCGCCCGGCCTGCACCTGCAGCGTGTCGTTCGCGGCGAGGGTGCCGGCGCTGTTGTCGAGGGTCTGGCCGACCGCCGCGTCCAGCGTATCGCCTGCGTTGACGCTGCCACCGCGGTTGTCGAGGCTGCCGACGCGCAGCTGCTGCGCACCACCGGAGGCGATCATGCCGCCCTGGCGGTTATCGAGCAGGCCGTCCACGGTGAGCTGCAGCGCCCTGTCGCCGGCCGCCTGGAGCGTGCCAGCCTGGTTGTCCAGCTGACCAGCCCGCAGCATCAGATCGCCAGCGCTGGCCAGCGTACCGCGCTGGTTGTCGAACGCGCCGGTCACCTGCAGCGTGGAAGCCGCATCGCCTGCCGCCAGCAGTTTGCCGTCGCGGTTGGAGAGGCTGCCCGCCTGCACGGCGAGCGCACCGTTGCCGATGATCTGGCCGTTGTCGTTGAGCAGCCCGTGGGTCACACGCAGGCCAAGCGTATCGGTACCGGTGGCGATCAACTCGCCACGGCGGTTGTCCAGCTGCCCGGCATCGATCTCCATGCGCACCGCCGAGGTGATACCGCCGGAGACGTCGATGCGCTGTCCCTGCAGGTGCAGCGCGCCGTTGCTGAGCAGCTTGCCGCCTGCCCCGGCCAGCGTCGCTGCGGTGATGTCCAGGCGGCCGCTGCCGGCCTGCTGCACCTGCCCGCCGGCGTTGTTGAACAGCGCTGTGCCGATGGCCAGATCGCCGTTGCTGGCGAGCGTGCCACCGCTGTTGTCCAGCGCGGCCGCCGCCTCGATGCGGTTGGCCTGGCTGCCGGTCGCCAGCAGCTGGCCGCCACGGTTGTCGAACGTATCGACCTGGAGATCGAGCGTGCCGGCCTGCAGTTCCGCCTGGCGATGATCGACCTGCCCCGCGCGCAGGCTGAGCGTGCCTGCCGTGGCGATCTCGCCGCGCTGGCCGTCCAGCGTGCCGGTGGTGAGCTGCAGGCCATCGCTGCCGGCATGCATCAGCGTGCCGTCGGCGTTGACCAGCTCTGCACTGGTCAGCGCCAGTGAGGTGGCATTGCTGGCGAGACTGCCGTCGGTGTTGTCGAGCGTGCCTTGCACCCGCAGCTGGGCGGGTGCAGTGCCGCTGTGGGTGATCGTGCCACTGCGGTTGGACAGCTGCGTGGTGCTTACATCAAGGGCGCCGCCCACGTTCAATGCGCCGGCGTCGTTGTACAGTGCCTGACCCTGCACGCGCAGGTCGCGCTGGGTGGTCAGCTCGCCCCGCCGATTGGACAGCGCGCCACCGTTCACGCTCAGGTCGCGCACGCCGATGCTGCCGCGGTCGTTGTCCAACGCACTGGCACGCAGATCGATATCGCCACCGGCCGTCACCGCGCCGGCATCGTTGTCGAGCAGGCCGGCAATCATCACGCGCCCCTGCGCGAGCGGCGCGGTGGTCGGCGGAATCACGCCCGGCGCGCTGCCGTCGGTGCCGCCGTTGCCGGTGCCCGGCGTGCCTGGGATGCCCGTGCCTTCCCCTGTGCCTGGCGTCGTCGGTGCGGTCCCATCCTGCTGGGCCAGCGCGCCGATACTGCCCTTGTCGCGGTTCTTCAACTGCCCACTCTCTACCGCCAACGCCTGCACACCCGCCTGCTCGATGCGCCCATCCCGGTTGACCAGCGAGGCGGCTTCCACATCCAGACGGGTGCCGTTGAGCTGGCCCCCCGTGTTGTCCAGATCCTGGCCGGTGCGCAGGTTCAACTCGCGACCTGCGCTGACCAGACCTTCATTGCGCACACCGCCGCTGGCCGCGATGCGGGTGTCGTCGCGCGCCTGCAGTTTGCCGGTGTTTTCCAGCCGGCCATCGACGGTGACCACCAGCTCACCGGTCTGCGCGCCGAGATTGCCGGCGTTTCGCACGCCCACGCCATGCTCGGTGCCCATCAGCAGAATCTTGTTGGCATACATGCCGCCGAGCTGCGCGACGTCCAGCGCGTACTGCGGCGCACTGCCTTCCGCGGCCTGCGCCTGCACGCGGCTCAGATCGGCACTGACCGTGTTGGCGCCAGTGGTGAGCTGCAGTTGCTGTGCCCACAGGCCTGCGTTGAGCTGCACCGAGCGCGCGATCAGATCGGTGTAGTCGACCCGGCTGGCATCCATGCCGGCGCCGAAGATACGGATGGCACCGCCCTGCACGCGGTATCCCTCCAGCGCACCGCCGTTGAACATCGGCGTGCCGGTGGTCAGAGTGATGCGGTTGGCGTTGATGAAGCCGCAGCCGTCGCAATCGATGCCGGCGGGGTTGGCGATCACCACCTGCGCGCGATCGCCGGCCACTTCCACGTAGCCGCGCAGCTGGCTCGGGTTCGCTCCGTTGACCTCGTTGAGGATCACCCGCGCGGTGCCACCGGCCAGCCACGGATTGCCCTGTACCCAGCCGCCGAGCTGGGACTGCGTGTTGCCGCGCGAATTGTTGAGGATGGCGCCCTGCTGGTCGACATCGAATCGCTGGTAGGTGTTGCGCGAGACACCGGCCGCACTCGGGGTCTGGATGTTGATCTGCGGCGTGCCGTTCGCCGTTTCCAGCACCGTGGGCCGCTGGTTGCCCGGCGCATTCGGATCGGCCGCTACCTGCGCCGCGGCCATGCCGGTCACCCCGACCCAGCCGAGCATCACCCACAACGCGAAGGCCATCGGGCGCAGTGCCGCCGTGCGGTCACCGCCCTGTCCGGTACCAAGCCCGCCGGGGCGCGGGGTGATCTCCGCGGCGACCTGCCAGAGCTTGAGGGCGTGGTTGAACACGAGGCGGTACAGATGCTTGTTCATGACAGTTCCTTTGTGTGCGTGCGGTCGGCGCGGCGCGCAGGCGCCAGCGCTGGAATCAGAACGACCAGCTCAGGGTGAATCCGGTGACGGTGTACGCATTCTGGAAACCAGAGGGCTTGTTCAACGGGGCGCCGACGAAGCCGTCCCAGTAAAGGCCGCGATAGGACCCGCGCAGGCCGATCACGGTGCCTGCCAGGTCTTTGCCCAGCTGCCATTGCGTGGCGCTGCCGCCGACATGACCGTAATCGGCGCCGACGTAGAACTCCTGGCCACCGCCGAGTGCCAGGCCGATGTCGTTGCGGATGAGCCAACCGCGCTCGCCCATCAGCGACATCTCGCCATCGAAGCCGCGCACGGTGTAGCGGCCACCGATCGCGAAGCGGTCCTGCGGCACCAGGCCTCCACGGTTCCACTGCGCGCGCCAGCTGCCGGTGTAGCGCAGGCGCTGCTGGCCAAGCTGGAACGGGACGCTCAGCTGCGCATCGGCGAAGTAGATCTTCGGGTGCGAAGTGGCTTCACCGAACAGCTCCTCGGGCGCTGCGATCGAGCCGAATGCCCCGGTGCCGCGGCGGAAGCCGAACGTGCCATCCAGCGTCGCCTGGCCAATGAAATGACGGTGGTTCAGGCCGAGTTCCCAGCCGCCCATGCGCCGGCGCTGCACCAGGATTTCGGTATCGTCGATGAAGTTGCGCGAGTCGCGCTCCCATGCACGCAGGTACATGCTGGTCTTGCTGCTCGCAGTGCGGAACAGCAGGCGCGTGGCCCGTACTTCGGCGTTGTAACTCTCGCCGCTGTACAGATACGACTGCTGGTTGCCGGCCACGGTCTGCTCGTACTCGTAGCCGCTGCGGGTGGCGCCGAACAGCCAGTAACCGACGGGCACGGAGTAGTGGAAGGTGAAGCCCTTGGTGCCGCGCTTGCCGCCACTGAACACGTCGTGGTTGAGGTTGACGTAGAACAGGTCGTTCTGGCGCAGCGCGTGGTCCAGCGACATCGTCGCGCCGGCCTGGGTCTTGCCGGTGGCCTTGCTGCCGGAATCATCCAGGCTCAGGTTGAAGCGCACCAGCCGCTGCTGCGACCACTGCACGACCAGGTCGCTCTGCCCGGGCGCGGCATCGGCGCCTTCGGCCGGGCTGATCTGGATGTCGGCCTCGGCGGTCGGCACCCGCTTGAAGTTCTCCAGCCCCTGTTCGATGTCACGCAGGTTGAGCAGGTCGCCGCTGCGCGCCGGGATCGCGTTCCACATCGTGGCATCGCGGTGGGTGCCTTCGGCGAAGCGGATCTGACGCAGCGTGCCGGGCACCAGCGTCAGTTCCAGCGCGCCGGTGGTCAGGTCCTGCGGCTGGGCCAGCACGCGCGTGGTGACGAAGCCGCGCTCCACGATGGCGTTCTGCACGCGCGACATCACCACGTTGATCCCGGTGGTGCCCAGGCAACGGCCAAGCGCCGGATCGCCGTTGACGTTGGCCGCAGCCAACGCCCACTGGAAGCGTTCGGCCTGCTCGCCGCCCAAGGTGATGCGCTCGATCACGAAACACGGTGCCTCATCCTGGGGCAGCCGCTCCGGGGCCGCCACCGGGGCGTCCTGCAGGCGCGCATCGGGCCGTGTTTCAAGCTGCTCGCGCAGCGCGCGTTCGCGCTCCTGCTGGCGGAGCAGTTCCTGATCAGGGGCCGGCAGCTGCTGGGCACTGGCCGGCAGACAGATCAGGGCCAGCGCGGCCGCCAGCGGGGCCAGAAGGAGGGTGCGCCGGGAAGCGCCATGAGAACCGGCGCGAGCCGGGGTGGGTAGTACGTGGTTTGGCATGCAGGATCTCGAACGTGGGCTGGCACGAACCATCGTTCGCTATAGACCGCCCCTATGGAGGCCCGCCAATTTAAGAGCTATTCGCGACATGAAAACCGTCAAAAACCCCACTCGTCGGGTAGGACAACCACCCACCTGCATGTAGGTATTTTCCTAAATAGTCATTTTTTTGACGCAGCTCACATGGGAGGGGACCGCGCGACCCTTGTTGTGAACACGTTTTCACACGTAGCGCCTGCCGAAGGGCTCGATGAGGGACCTGCCGGGATCGAACCCGTACAATGGCCGGTCCTGGCCCCGCCTCCGGCGACGGCCCAGTCCCCTACCCCGCAGATGCCGGCCGCTGGCCGGTCTCTGCCGTTGCACCCGCGTGCCTGAGGCCGCGGTGCGCCACCTGTCAGGAAACATGCTGATGACTCACCCCACCTCACCGTCCCAGTCCCTGCTTCACGGGCGCCTGCTGGCCTTTGCCGCGATCCTGCTGGCCGCCTTGAACCTGCGCACCGCGGTCACCTCGCTGACCCCGCTGTTGGATGTGCTCGGCCAGACCTTCGGCTTCGGCACCACCATGACCGGCGTGCTCGGCATGCTGCCGACGGCCGCCTTCGCGCTGTTCGGCGTGACCACCCCGGCAGTGGCGCGCCGGCTGGGCCTGGAGCGCACCGCCTTGCTGGCGATGAGCCTGGCCACCGTAGGCCTGCTGCTGCGCTCGATGGCAGGCGGCGTGGGCAGCCTGCTGTTCGGCTCGGTGGTGGCGCTGGCCGGCATGGGCATCGGCAACGTGGTGGTACCGCCGCTGGTGAAGCGTTACTTCGCCAACCGCGTGGGCACCATGAGCACGCTCTACATCACCGTGCTGCAGATCGGCACGATGATGCCGGCCCTGCTGGCGGTACCCGTCGCGCAGCAGGCGGGCTGGCGCGTATCGCTGGGCATCTGGGCACTGATGTCGCTGGCGGCGGCGCTGCCGTGGCTCATGCTCTCCCGTGCCCGCCCGCACCCGGACACGATCAGCGCCGCAAACGATCCTGCCAGCGCGCCGCACGGCAAGGTCTGGAAGACGCCGCTGGCCTGGGGCATGACCCTGATGTTCGGCATGACCTCGTTGATGACCTATTCGATGTTCACCTGGTTGCCGCGCATCGTGGTCGAAGCCGGTGCCACGCCGGCCTTCGGCGGCATCATGGTCGCCATCTTCGCCGCCTGCGGCCTGCTGCCGTCGCTGACCATGCCGGCCCTGGCCGTGCGTCTGCGCAATCCCTTCCCGCTGGTGCTGATCGGTTTCAGTGCCTTCCTGATCGCTTTCGCCGGCCTGCTGTACGCACCGATGAAGGCTCCCTGGCTGTGGGCGGTGCTGCTTGGCATCGGCCCGTCCACGTTCCCGTTGGCGTTGACCCTGATCAACCTGCGCACGCGTACGCCGGCCGGCTCGGCGGCATTGTCCGGCTTCATGCAGGGCGTGGGCTATGCCTTCAGCTGCCTGGGGCCGTTCCTGTTCGGCTGGCTGCACGCGGTCAGCGGTGGCTGGCACCTGCCGTTCGCCTTCCTGGTGCTGTGCGCGGTAGTGCTGCTCAGCGCCTCCTGGGTCGCCTGCAAACCGCAGAAGCTCGAAGACCAGTGGTGATCGCCCCGGCGCGTCCATCTACACGCGCTGTGCGCAACTGCTGACGTAGCGTGTCGCTAACTGACCCGATGCCAGACATCGGGCGGTGTTCGGAGCCCCTGGCACCGCCAGGTGGCTGAACAGCTTCATGGCGACGGAGTGCGCTTTCCCATGTTGGCGACATGGTCTGAATCTGTAGCAATTCAATGACTTGCCCCTCTCCTCCGGGTTCCGCCCGGGGGCTGATCGGCCGTACCCGGCCCATAACGATTTGGCAACAACTGCGCAGTCAGGCACGGTTGGCATGTGATGTGCGTCACACTTTTGACGCAACACACCTTTGAAAGGATGCTCCAAGGGGGGTTCCATGTACGACCATCGGCCGCTGGCGCTCTGCGTCGGCCTGGCATGCGCCACACTCGCTTTTTCCGCTCCGGCGGCCGCTGCAGCCACTGCGCGGGACAACGCATTGGCCGAGATCGGCCAGTTCCGGGACCACGCCCAATGGCTGGATGCACTGGCGGCGATCGAGCGTGCACGGGTCCGGTCGCCCGACGACGAACTGCTGTATCGCCTGCAGGTGCTGACCCTGGCGGACATCGGCAACGCGCACCGCGCCTGGCAGCTGTACCTGGCGCGCCCCACCCTGTTCGATGCGGCACAGAAAGAACGGCTGGAAGGCAATTACCTGGCCAAGCTGGTGGGCTGGAGCCTGGCCTATGGCCCCAGCGAGGACACCCGCCTGGATGAAGCCGATGCCGCGCTGGTGCAGATGCAGCAGTACCTCGAGCGCGATGGCACCACGGTGCATCAGGCGCCACTGCGGATCCGCTATGACCGCCTGATCCTGCTCAATCGACTGGGCCGCCATGCACAGGTGCGCGAGGAGTACCGCACGCTGCTCGCCGAGGGCCACCCGGTACCGAACTATCTGCTGGCCGCCGTCGGCGATTCGCTGATGGCCACACAGCATCCGGCCGAGGCGATCCCGGTGCTGGAAGCCGCACTCAACGCCGATCCGTCGCTGCCGCAGGCGCGCTCGGAACTGGCTTATGCGTATCTGGAGGACGAGCAGGCCGACACCGCGATCGCCCTGCTGAAGAAGTGGCAGACCGATGAGCCCGCGTGGCGCTGGGCCAATGGTGCCAAGGCGCCGTATCCGAACTGGCCGCGCTACGAAGCCGACCTCAACCTGGCCATGGTGCGTGCCTACAGTGGCGACCTGCCCACCGCCCAGCGCGATCTGGAGAAGATGGTCGACATCGGCCCGGGCAACACCGGCACGCAATCCTCGCTGGGCAACATCTATCTCATGCGTGGCTGGCCGCGACGAGCGCTGGAGCGCTACAGCATGGCCAACACGCTGGACCCGCGCGACGTACCGGCGCGTCTCGGTCAGTACGATGCCTACGTGCAGCTGCAACGCGATGACCTGGCTCGGCCGGTTCGTGACACCCTGCTCGCCGCCTATCCGAACCAGCCCTCCGTGCAGCGCATGGACCGCAGTTGGCGGGCGCACCGTGGCTGGCAGTGGCATGCCTACGCCGAAGGTGGGCGCAGCTCGGGCGGTGGCGGCACCTCACCGCTGGGCAACGATGACGGCCGCTACGGCGTGGAAGTGCAGTCACCGGTGCTGGACGACCGCTGGCGCCTGGTCGCGTTCGCCGATCGGCGCAGCGTGGATTTCCAGGACCAGACCATCGACCCGTTGCGGATCGGTGCGGGTACGCGCTACCGCTACGGCCGCGCCGATGCCGAAGCCTTCGTCAACCGCGCCAACGACCACATCGGCGATACCGGCCTCAGCGCCGGGTTCGGCTGGCAGTTCAGTGATCAATGGCATGCCGGCATCACCGCCGCACGCAACGACCCGGATGCCTCGATGCAGGCGCGGGTGTCGGGCATCACCGCCGACAGCATCGCACTGGCGGCCGACTATCGGCGCGACGAGCGCACCCACTGGAGCGTGGGGGCCAGCCAGTTCCGCTACGACGACGGCAACCGTCGCGATACCGTCAGCACCGCCATCGAGCAGCGCCTGATGACCCGGCCGACGGTGTTCCTGGACGGTCTGGGCAGCGTGTATGCCAGCCGCGGCAGCCGCGATGACGTGCCCTACTTCAACCCCTCCGAGGATCACTCGGTGGAGATCGGCCTGCGCGTGGACCAGCAGCTGTGGCGCCACTACGAACGCCACTTCCGGCACCGCCTGACCGTCTCCGTGGGGCAGTACTGGCAGCAGGGCTATGGCAGCGCGATCGTGCCCTCGGCCGAGTACCGCCATGAGTGGCAGCTCGGCGAAGGCCGCATTTTCGAGTACGGCATCCGCTGGTCGCGACCGGTCTATGACGGACAGCGTGAACGACACATCGGCTTGGATGCCGGCCTGCGGTGGGGAGAATGACATGCGGCACATGGACTTGAAGCGCTGGACCCGCTGGCTGTTGCTGGCCCTGCTAACTGCGGTGCTGCCGGCACAGGCACAGCAACCACCGGCCGTACTTGATGCCGCCGACAACGGACTGCTGGTGCTCAGCTACCACGACATCCGCGACGAGGTTGCCGCCCGCGGCGACCCGGACGCGTATGCCGTGAGCACGCAGAACTTCGCCGCACACCTGGACTGGCTGTCCGCACATGGGTATCACCCGGTGTCGCTGTCGCAGCTGATCACCGCCTCGAAGGGCGGCACGCCGCTGCCCCCCAAGCCGGTACTGCTGACCTTCGATGACGGCCTGCGCAGCGTGTACAGCAAGGTCTTCCCGCTGCTGCGCGCCTACAACTATCCGGCGCTGGTCGCGGTGATCACCGACTACGTGGACATGCCGGCCGGGCGCCAGATCGACTACGGCTACCGCCCCTTCACCCGCGATGATTTCCTGACCTGGGCGCAGCTGCGCGAGATGCAGAAAAGTGGGCTGATCGAACTGGCCAGCCACACCGACAACCTGCACCATGGCGTGCAGTCCAACCCACAGGGCAACTCCACCCCGGCGGTGATCACCCGGACCTACGATCCGGCCCGGAAGACCTACGAAACCGCGGCCGAGTACGAGGCCCGCCTGCGCGCCGACCTGGGCCGCAGCGTGGAGCGCATCCAGCGCAATGTCGGCGTCAGCCCCAAGGCGATCGTGTGGCCCTACGCGGCCTACAACGCGCTGAGCAACACTATCGCCGAGCAGCTGGGCATGCCGGTCTCGTTCGATCTGGAAGGGCGCAGCACGCCGGTCAAGCGTGATCTGCACGGTCTGGCCCGGTTGCTGGTGACCAACAACCCCACCGTGGTGCAGCTGGCCTATGAACTGCGCCGCGATGTTGAACGCGATGGCATGCGGGCCCTGCAGATCGACCTGGATGCGGTCTACGATGCCGACCCGGTGCAACAGGGCAAGAACCTGGATGCGCTGATCGACCGGGTCAAGAAGATCGGCCCGACCCACGTGTTCCTGCAGGCCTTCGCCGATCCGGACGGCAACGGCTCGGCCGATGCGCTGTACTTCCCCAACCGCCATCTGCCGATGCGTGCGGACCTGTTCAACCGCGTGGCGTGGCAGCTCAAGACGCGTGCCGGGGTGAAGGTGTTCGCGTGGCTGCCGGTGCTGGGGTACGAGCTCAAGGACCCGGCCATCCGCAAGGCGCTGGCCATCGAGAGCCCGGAAAGCGACGGCATCTTCCGGTTGGACTTCACCCGGCCAGAGGTCCGCAAGATCATCGACGACATCTACGAAGACCTGGCGATCAACTCGTACTTCGAGGGCCTGCTCTTCCACGATGATGCCTACCTGCGCGACACCGAGCTGACCCAGTTGCCGCAGGAAGGCGATGACGGTGCACGTACCCAGGCCCTGATCGACTTCACGCTGGAACTGCGCACCGCCGCGCAGCGCTGGCGGCCCAAGCTGGGCACCGTGCGCAACCTGTATGCCCAGCCCGTGCTGGAACCGCAGAGCGCGAGCTGGTTCGCCCAGCGCCTGGACCTGTTCAACAAGGCCTACGACCACACCGCCCTGATGGCGATGCCGTGGATGGAAGGCAGCCGCAGCCCGGAACGCTGGCTGGACCGGCTGGTGGTGGCGGTGAAGCAACACGATCCGCAGTTGTCGCAGACGATGTTCGAGCTGCAGACGCTGGACTGGCGCACCGGCAAGCCGATCCCCGGCGACCGCCTGCGCGCGCAGATCCGTCGTCTACAGGCGCAGGGCGTGCGTCATTTCGCCTGGTATCCGGATGACTTCATCGCCGGACGTCCCTCCACGTATGACGCCCGCGCGGCCATGTCGGCCCGCAGCTTCCCGTACGAGGAAAAGTGAGGTCGCCATGCATCCTCTTCTCTATACCCTGTTCCAGTTCGCCTTCTTCTACCCGATGGTGATGGCCTTCTTCTGGATGTCCGGCGGCCTGTATTACTTCTTCCGGCGCGAACGCAAGGCACGCGACCGCGATGATCCGCCGCCGATGGACGAGTACCCGTTCGCGTCGATCCTGATTCCCTGCCACAACGAGGCGGAGAATCTGGACGACACGCTCGGCTCGGCGCTCAAGCAGAACTACCCGGATTTCGAAGTGATCGCCATCAACGATGGCAGCAGCGACGATACCGGGGCACGGCTGGATGCCCTGGCCGCCCTGCACCCACGCCTGCGCGTGGTGCATCTGGACCGCAACCTGGGCAAGGCCAATGCGCTGCGCATGGGCGCGCTCGCCGCTCGCTCGGAGTTCCTGGTGTGCATCGATGGCGATGCGATGCTGGAGGAATACGCCACGCACTGGATGGTCTGGCACCTGACCTCCGGCCCGCGCGTGGGTGCGGTGACCGGCAACCCGCGCATCCGCAACCGCTCCACCCTGCTGGGCCGGCTGCAGGTGGCCGAGTTCTCCTCGATCATCGGCATGATCAAACGTGCGCAGCGGGTATACGGGCGCATCTTCACCATCTCCGGCGTGATCGCCGCGTTCCGTCGCACCGCGCTGCACCGGATCGGCTACTGGGCCGATGACATGGTGACCGAAGACATCGACATCAGCTGGCGCCTGCAGCTGGATCATTGGGACATCCGCTACGAGCCCAACGCGCTGTGTTTCATCCTGATGCCGGAAACGCTGAAGGGGCTGTGGCGGCAGCGGCTGCGCTGGGCGCAAGGCGGCGTGGAAGTGCTGCTGCGGCATGGCGGCTCGCTGTTCCACTGGCGCAAGCGGCGGATGTGGGGCGTGCTGCTGGAGTACATCCTCAGCGTGCTCTGGGCGTACACGATGCTGGCCATCATCGTGCTCTGGGCGCTGGGCAAGTTCATGGTGCTGCCACCGGAGTTGTACATCGCCACGCTGCTGCCGCAGTGGCATGGCGTGATCCTGGCCCTGGTCTGTCTGCTGCAGTTCGCCAGCAGCCTGATCATCGACCGCCGTTACGAGACGCATATTGGACGTAATTACTTCTGGGTGATCTGGTACCCGATGGCGTACTGGCTCATCAGTCTGTTCACGACCCTGGTGGCGTTCCCCAAGACGATCTTCAAACGTCGTGGCAAGCGCGCGGTCTGGGTCAGTCCTGACCGGGGTATCCGATGAACACTGTCAAATCCACCCGCCGCTTCGACTCGCGGCTGATCCAGAAACCGCGCAAGCAGCCGCGGCTGCAGCGTACCGCCTGGGGCTTTGTGACCATCGCCTTCTGGGCGTTCTACTTCTACCTGTGGGCGCCGCTGGTGACGCTGGTCTCCTGGCTGCTGGGCGGGCAGATGGCCTGGACCCAGCTGTATGAGCAGAAGCAGACGGTCGATCCGTTCGTGGTGATCGCACTGCCGGTGATGCTGGTCTGCTGCGCGGCGCTGCTGATCGCCTGGGCCGAGTACAACCGCATGCGGTTTTCGGGCAAGGAACGTCGGCTGCCACATGACGATGTGACCCGCGAAGAAATGGCGCATGACCTTGGCGCGAGTGCCGGCGTGGCGGCCTCGCTGGCTGACGGCAAGGCCGTGACCCTGCACATGGATGACCACGCGCGGCCGGTGCGGGTGACCGCGCAGGCGCTGGCCGGTTGAGGGTGGTGCCGGCCGCTGGCCGGCATCACCGACTACGTGCGCGTCTGGCCTTCGCCGCGGACGACGAAGCGCTCTACGGTGAGCGCTTCCAGTCCCATCGGGCCGTAGGCATGCAGACGGGTGGTGGAGATGCCGATCTCCGCACCCAGGCCGAGCTCGCCACCATCGGAGAAACGCGAGGAGGCGTTCACCATCACCACCGCCGAACGCAACGCGTGCACGAAGCGCTCCGCCGCCGCGGCATCCTCGGTCGCGATCACTTCGGTGTGGTCCGAACTGTACTGCTGGATATGCGCGAGGGCGTCCTCCAGGTCAGCCACCACGCGCACGGCGATGATCAGATCCAGATACTCGGCGGCGTAATCATCGTCGCTGGCCGCCTCGGCGTCGGGCAACCACTGGCGTGCCACCGCATCGGCGCGTAGCTGCACGCCACGCTCGGCCAGTGCTTTCGCTGCCAGGGGCAGGAAGGTCGGTGCGAGGTCGGCATGGACCAGCAGCGTCTCCAGCGAGTTGCAGGCCGACGGCCGGCTGCACTTGCCGTCTATCAGCAGGCGCAGCGCCAGTGCTGGATCGGCGGCACGGTCTACGTACAGATGGCAGACGCCCTTGTAATGCTTGATCACCGGTACGCGGGCATGCTCGGCCACGAAGCGGATCAGCCCTTCCCCGCCGCGCGGAATCGCCAGATCGATCAGGTCGTTGAGCTGCAGCAGCGCCAGCATGGTCTCGCGGCGCAGATCCTCGACCAGCGTCAACGCCGCATCGGCAATGCCGGCCTCGCGCAGGGCACGCTTGAGCGACGCGGCAATCGCGGTATTGGAATGGATCGCCTCCGAGCCTCCGCGCAGGATGACGCCGTTGCCGGCCTTGATGCACAGCGCGGCGGCATCGGCGGTGACGTTCGGGCGCGCCTCGTAGATCATCGCGATGACGCCCAGCGGCACGCGCACCTTCTGCACGCGGATGCCATTGGGACGCACGTCATCACGGGTCACCTGGCCGACCGGATCGGGCAATGCGGCGACCTCGCGCAAGGCGGCGGCGATACCGGCCAGACGCTGCGGGTTCAAGGCCAGGCGATCCAGCATCGCCGTGCCGACGCCCTTCTCCGTGGCCGCCGCAAGATCGCGGGCGTTGGCGGCGAGAATCGCCTCGGTATCGGCGTCCAGCGCGGTGGCCATGGCCTCCAGCAGTCCGGCCTTCGCGGCGGAGGACAGCTGCGCGAGTTGCTGGGCAGCCTCACGGCAGGCCAGCGCCTGGGTGCGGACGTCGGTAGTGGAGCTGGCGACCATCTCAATATCCTTGGAAAAACACGGTGGGGACGCGATCACAACAGCACCAGATCGTCACGGTGGATGACGTTGCCACCGTAGTTGTAGCCGAGCACGCTTTCGATGTCGCGCGAGTGGCGCCCGGCGACGCGGCGGATGTCGCTGGCCGAGTACTGGCTGACGCCACGGGCCAGGCAGACCTCGCCGGCCTCGGTGCGTTGCCGGATCTCGATCATGTCGCCGCGGCGGAAGTCCCCCTGCGCGCCGACCACGCCGCCGGGCAGCAGCGAGGCGCCCTTGCCACGCAGCGCATCGGCCGCGCCGCTATCGACCAGGATCGCGCCCGGTTCCAGCGGTGCGTGCCGCAGCCAGTACTTGCGCGCGGCCACTCGGGTCTGCGCGGCGTGGATGCGGGTGCCGAAGAGGCGGCCCTGGCTGAGCGCGCGCACCACCTCGGCGCTGCGCCCGTTGAACAGGCAGGTCTCGATGCCCACACGCCCGGCCTTGGCCGCGGCCTCCAGCTTGGTATGCATGCCGCCGGTGCCCGCGCCGCTGCCGGCCCCCCCAGCCATCGCCAGCACCTCGACGGTCAACTCGGGCACATCGTGGATCGGCCGTGCCTGCGGATCACGCCGCGGATCGGCGCTGTACAGGCCGTCGATATCGGTCGCGATGAACAGTACATCGGCGTCGATCAACGCGGCCACAGTCGCGGCCAGATTGTCGTTGTCGCCGAGCTTGAGCTCATCCACCGAGACCGTGTCGTTCTCGTTCACCACCGGCAGCGCACCGAGCCGCAGCAGCTCGTTGAGCGTGGCGCGTGCGTTGAGATAGCGGCGGCGGTTACGCAGGTCGTCATGGGTCAGCAGCACCTGCGCCACCGGGCGCTCGAAGAAGCGCTGCCACAACCCGATCAGCTGCGCCTGGCCGAGAGCGGCCAGTGCCTGCCGCGCGGCCATCGCTGCCCCGGCTTCCAGCGCGCGCGGCACGATCGCCCGGCCCGCCGCCACCGCTCCGGAAGACACGATCACTACTTCACGCCCCGCCAGGACATTGGCCGAGACGAACTGGGCCAGACCCAGTGCGTGGCGTGGCGAGAGACCGCCGCCGTCAGCCGCCAGCAGGCTGCTGCCTACTTTGAGGACGGCACGTTTCCACTGCGGAACGGCTTGTTCGGTGAACGGCGAAGGCACGGAGTGGTTCATGTGATCGGCGCGCTCAGCGCGTGCTCCATTCGTGGATACGGGCGGTGGCACTGCCGTGCACCAGCAGCGGATCAGTGTCGACCAGCGCCTGCGCGGCGTCCAGATCGGCAATATCCTGCAGCACGTAGGCTCCACCGCTCTTGTCGGTGAAGCCACCGGTCAGCAGCAGCTGCCCGCGGGCCCGCACCTCATCGAGAAAGCGCACGTGCTCGGCACCGACCTCATCGCGGAAGTCCGGCGTGCGGGTGACCATCACCAGATAACAGGTTTTCATGTGAGTCCTTTTCCCGGGCGCACCCGGCAAGACGTTACAAAAACGGCGACCTTGCGGCCGCCGTCGTGATTACACCAGTGCGGCCCAGCGGGCGCGCAGTTCATCCAGCCGCAGGTCGGCCGCCGCGCCGGGCGACACGCGCGCGGCCAGGCTGCCTTCGGGGGTACGCCCCTGCCCGGCCGTATCCGCCGCCGCCGCGGCGGCCTTGTAGGCCTCGCGGAACGGTACACCGGCCACCGCCGCTTCCACGGCGACATCGGTGGCGTACATGCCCGAATCGATCGCCGCACGCAGCTTGTCGTCGCGCCATTCCAGATTGGCCAGCAGCGCCGGCAGCAGTTCCAGCGCGGCCAGGCCGCGGCCGAAGCCATGGAAGATCGCGCCCTTGCTGCTCTGCAGATCGCGGTGATAGCCCGACGGCAGCGACAGCAGCTGCTCGATCTCGGTGCGGGCCGCGGCCACGCTGGCGTGGGTCGCGCGCATCAGTTCGATCACGTCCGGGTTGCGCTTGTTCGGCATGATCGAACTGCCGGTGGTGTATTGCGCCGGCAGCGCGACAAAGCCGAACTCGCCGCTGGTGAACAACGACAGGTCCCACGCGATGCGACGCAGATCCAGCGTAGCGCCGCCAAGCGCTTCCAGGGCGGCCAGCTCGAACTTGCCGCGCGAGAGCTGCGCGTAGATCGGCGAGATCTGCATCCGTGCGAAACCGAGTGCCTCGGTGGTGTGCGCGCGGTCCAGCGGCAGGTTCACGCCATAACCGGCGGCCGTGCCGAGCGGATTGGCATCGACCAGGTTGAAGGTGTCGTGCGCGCGGATCGCGTTGTCGATGAAGGCCTCGGCCCAGCCGGCCCACCACATGCCCGCCGAGGACACCACGGCGCGCTGGATGTGGGTGTAGCCCGGCACCGGCAGGTCTTTTTCGGCCTCGGCGCGATCCAGCGCGACCTTGGCGATTTCGCGGCTCAGCTCGGCCACGCGCAGCAGCTTGTCCTTCAGCCACAGCCGGGTCGCCACCAGGATCTGGTCGTTGCGGCTGCGGCCGGTGTGGATCTTGCGGCCGGCATCGCCGAGGCGCTCGGTCAGGCGCGCTTCGATCGCCGAGTGGCAATCCTCGAAGCGCTCATCCAGCACGAACGCACCACTGCGGAAATCCTCGGCCAACACATCCAGCTCGCGCTGCAGGCCGATGCGCTCGTCGTCGCCAAGGATGCCGATGTTCTCCAGGCCCTGCGCATGCGCCTTGCTGGCCGCCACGTCGTACAGGAAGAACTCGCGGTCCAGGATCACATCATCGCCGGCCAGGAAGGTCTGGATCTTGGCGTCTACCGCCACGCCGGGCTTCTGCCACAGAAGGTCTGCCATGTCTTGCTCCGTAGGCGGATTCGCTCCGCCGGGTTGTCAGGGCGCGCGCAGGGGGCCGCGCTGCGCCGTGGGAATTCAGTGCGGGATGGACGCCAGTTCGTCCAGGCCCAGCGCCAGGTTGAGGTTCTGCATCGCCTGGGTGGCCGCGCCCTTGAGCAGGTTGTCCAGAGTCGCCACCACCACCACGCGCTTGCCGCCCGGGGCCACGTCGAAGCCGCCGATCTGCACACCGTGCCGGCCGGCAATGCGGCTGACCCACGGTGCTTCGTCCAGTACTTCGATCAGCGCCTCGTTGGCGTAGTACTTCTGGTAGAGCGCGATCACGTCCTCGCGCGTGACCACCGTGTTGAGCCACAGGTTCACCGTCATGGTGATGCCGCGGAAGTGCGGCGCCACATGCGGCATGAACTCGACCGGCACGCGCAGG
Source organism: Stenotrophomonas rhizophila (assembly GCF_003751305.1). Lineage (GTDB taxonomy): Bacteria > Pseudomonadota > Gammaproteobacteria > Xanthomonadales > Xanthomonadaceae > Stenotrophomonas > Stenotrophomonas rhizophila_B. The sequence goes on along the minus strand of NZ_RJKV01000002.1, from coordinate 1,342,465 downwards.
TGCGCGGTGACTTCGCGCTCGTGCACATGGTTGGTCAGCGCGTACGGCATCAGGTTGTCGCGCAGCAGTTCGGGATTGTTCTTGTCCGAGGGCGTGGTGCCCGCGCCGGAGTAACCGGAGACACCAAAGCACTGCGGCGGGCCGGCCAACTGCTGCAGCAGCGGGCTGATCGCCAGCTGCATCGCGGTGGCGTAGCAGCCCGGGTTGCTGATGCGCTTCTGGCCCAGGTAATCGCCCCGGGTCAGCTCCGGCAGGCCGTAGTACCAGCTCGGCTCAAAGCGCTGATCAGCCGACAGATCCACGATCACCGTCTCCGGCCTGGCCGCATCCAGCGCGGCCACGAACGGCGCGGACAGCCCATTGGGCAACGCCAGGATCACGGCATCCATGCCCTTGGCGGCAACCGCGTCCGCATCCAGGTTTTCGAACTGCAGTTCACCGTGCCAGTCGCTGTGGTGATCGCTCACGCGCTGGCCGGCCAGCTCGCGCGAGGACACGAAGCCCAGCTGCAGGTGCGGGTGGGCGGCGATCAGCTTGATCAGCTCGGCGCCGGTGTGGCCGCGGGCGCCGACGATGCCGACGGTGAAGGTCTTGATACTCATGCGTGTGCGTCCAGGCGGTGCTGCAGGTGGCGTTTCACCCCCTGCCATTCCGCATCGATGATGGAGAAGATGACGGTGTCGCGCGGGGTGCCATCCGGGTGGCGCTTGTGGTTGCGCAGCACGCCGTCCTGCTTGGCCCCCAACCGCGCGATCGCGGTGCGCGAGGTGAGGTTGAACCAGCTGGTCTCGAACACCACGCTCAGGCACTCCAGCCGCTCGAAGGCGTGGGTGAGCAGCATCAGCTTGGTTTCGGTGTTGATGCCGGTGCGTTGGGCGGCCTCGCCATACCAGGTGTAGCCGATGCTCAGGCGCGGCACCTCGGCGTCCAGATCGTAGTAGCGGGTGGTGCCGACCACTTCATCGGCCTCGTTGAGGACCACGAACGGCAACACCTTGCCCTCGGCCTGCGCCTGCAGCGCGGCCTGGACATAGGCCGTCATGGTCTTCGCACTGGGCACCTGGGTGTACCAGAGCCTGGACAAGGTGCCATCCCCCAGTGCACCGCGCAGGCCATCGATGTGCGCCATCTGCAGCGGCTCCAGCCGGGCGTGTGTGCCGGCCAGTGTGGGGACCTTGGTCCAATCGGCGAGATTCATGAGGTTCAGCCCTCCAGGCTGGGGGTGCGAGCGGCGCAATGCTCGACGTACGCTTTGATGCGGTCGAAGCCATCGGCGCCGAACCAGAACACCTTCCAGGTGCCCTGCTTGTAGCACCCGTCGGATTGCGCGTAGTAGAAGTGGTTGATCGGGTTGCCGTTGCGCGAGCGCCAGAACAGCTGCGGGGTTTCGTCCAGCATGACATTCCAGACCGCGCGGCCCAGGCCTTCGCCCTGCGCGTCGTCGAGCACCGCGAACTTGTCCAGGTAGACGCCTTCGGGCTCGTCGGTGAGGATCACTGCGGTGCGATAGTTCTCGCTCACGTAGGCGCGCAGCAGCTTGGTCTTCTGGAAATAATCCGGCACCAGGGTACGGCCGAAGCTGGATTCGATCAGCTGCTTCAGGCGCGGCAGATCGAGCGCATCCCATGCGGTAGCGCGCAGCACTTTCTCACCCTTGCGCACCAGCGTGCCGGAGCCCTTGTGGGTGAACAGTTCCTTGGCCAGGTCCGCCGGCCGCGTGATCGACACCGAGGACTCCAGTGGCAGCCGATCCAGCAGGTCCTTGATCTGTTCGATCTTGACCCGCATGCCGCCATGGATCCACGGCTGCTGCATCAGCTGGTCGTACTCGGTGGAGAGGTTGATCGAGTCGATCACCTTGCCCTCTTCATCGAGCAGACCACCGGTACCGGTCAGGAAGATGATCTTGTACGGCTGCAGTTCCTGCACCAGCTCGTTGGCGGCGAAATCGGCGTTGACGTTGAGGATCTGCCCGCAGCGGGTTTCGCCCAGGCTGGTGATCACCGGGATCGAGCCGGCGCGCAGACTGGCTTCGATCGGGGCCAGGTTGACCTTCTTGACTTCACCGACCAGGCCGTAGGTGGCCTGATCCAGATACTCGGCTTCGAACACGCCGCCGGTAATCGAGGTCGCGCGCGCACCGTTCTGCTGCAGCGCTTCGACCAGTTGCAGATTGGAGGCCTGGAACACCCGGCGCACGATCGCCAGGCCTTCGGCCGAGGTCACGCGCAGGCCGTTCACGGTCTGCTTCTCGATGCCGGCCGCCGACAGTTCGGCGTCCAGCTGCGGGCCGGCGCCATGCAGCACGATCGGGGTCAGGCCGACTTCCTGCAGGAACGACAGCGAGGAGGTCAGCGCCTCCAGGTCATCGCGCAGCACCGCGCCGCCGACTTTGACCACGGCGAAGCGCTTGGCGTCCAGCTGCGAGAAACGCTTGAGGTACTGGCTGATCTCCTTCGCGCTGGCCATGCTCGAGAGCAGGCGCACGATGGTCTGACGGGTCTGGCGGTGGGGCTGGGAAGAAGGCATTTCGATATCGTCGCAGGCGGCCGGGGCCGCGATGGGAGTTCCGTCAGTGGGGGACCACGACGGCGTCATTCGATCAGGCGCCGTGCGCAATGATGCGGTGCACGGACTCGGCGTAACGCTGCAGCTGCTCCAGCGTCACGAACTCATCGGCGGTATGGGCCTGGGCGATGTCGCCCGGGCCGTATACCAGCGTGGTGTAACCCCCGGCCGAGAACAGCGAAGCCTCGGTCCAGAAATCCACCGCATTGCCGATCGGGATATCCAGCGCATCGGCCACGTCGCGCGCGGCCAGGCGGCGGTTTTCTGCTTCGGCAATGTCGCCGGCCGGGAAACTCGGGCCGCGGAAGGTCTCGGTGAACACCGCGGCGGCCGGCTCGGCGAACCCGGCGAAGGTGGCCAGCAGCGCATCGATGTCCATCGAGGGCAGCGGGCGGAAGCCGAACCGCACCTCGGCCGCGGGCGCGATCATGTTGGCCTTGATGCCGCCTTCCACGCGCCCGATGTTGAAGCGCAGGCCGGTCAGCCCGCCAAAGCGTGCATGCGACAGCGACTCCACATGGTCCAGCGCGCGGTTGCCCCAGCGCATCGCCTGGTGCAGTGCGCTGGCGGCCGCATCCTGCTTGCCCGAGGCATGCCCGGCGCGACCCGTGAACTGCATCAGCACCGAGCTGATGCCACGGTGCGCGAGTACCGCTTCGCTCATCGTCGGCTCGGCCACCAGCACCGCTTCATACGCAATGCCACGGGCGAGGAAGGCGGCGATGCAGCGCGGGTCGTTGGCCTCCTCGTCGCTGGAGAACAGAAACGCGGCGTCGCCATCGCTGGCGTTCGCAGCCGCCACCAACGCAGCCGCGGCGCCCTTGATGTCACACACGCCCAGGCCGATCACGCGGTCCTCGGCGCGCCGCATCACATGCGGGTCGGCCGTCCAATGCGGCGAATCCGGCACGGTATCCAGGTGCACGTTGAACAGGTACTTCGGGGTGCCACGCACCGCATACAGGCTGACTGCACCGTCGCCATGGTCGATCACCTCCACGTTGAACCCGGGCAGGTTCGCACGCAGGTAATCGAAGATGCCGCCGGTGGTGATCGCACGCGGCGGATTGCGCGTGTCGAACGAAACCAGGGCCTGCAGATGGGTAAGGGTGTTTTCGAGCATGCGGGTCAGTCCTTCACTGCGGCAGCGGCCGCATCCTGGTAGATCGTGGGTCGTGCTATTTCCATGAGCAGCTCCGGGCGCGCCGGAGCAGCGAACCCGAAACGCGCGTACAGGCCATGCGCGTCGCGGGTGGCGAGCATGAAACGGCGCAGACCCTGCAGCGCCGGCTCCGCCAGCAACGCCTCGATCAACGCCGTGCTGTAGCCGCGCCCGCGGTGGTCGGCCAACACGAACACATCGGCCAGGTAGCCGAAGGTCGCACCGTCGGTGATCACCCGGGCAAAGGCCACTTGGCTGCCATCGTCCAGATAGCCGCCGACGCACAAGGAGCCGTCGATCGCCCGCTGCACCGTTTCCCGTGGAATCCCTTCGCTCCAAGACGCCTGGGTCGACAGATACTGGTGAATCAGCGCGACATCGAGCCGCTGTTTATCGGTGCAGACGTGCAGGTTCATGGTCTCGGTCCGGTTCAACGCCCGGCGGGTAGCGCGCACCCGCCGGACACGTCGATCAATCGATCAGCGATTCACCTGCGCATACAACGTCGAGCTCATGCCGAACAGCTTGATGAACCCTTCGGCTTCTTCCACGCCCCAGTCCGCCGACTGTGCATAGGTGGCGCCCTTGGCATTGAGCAGGTGCGGCGACTTCACGGCCACGGCATCCACACGGCCACCGCGGGTTTCCAGCACCACTTCGCCGTTGACCTTGGTCTGCGAGGACTTCAGGAAGGCTTCGATGTCGGTCTTGAGCGGGTCGTGGTAGAAGCCTTCGTACACCAGCTCCACCCACTTGCGTGCCACGTCCGGCTTGAAGCGGTTCTGCTGCTTGGTCAGCACCGCATCTTCTAGCGCGCGGTGTGCGGCCAGCAGCGAGACCAGGCCGGGGGCTTCGAACACGATGCGGCCCTTCAGGCCGATCACGGTGTCACCGGTGTAGACGCCACGGCCGACGCCGTACGGGGCGAACAGCTTGTTGAGCTTGGCCAGGATCTGCTCACCCGGCAGCGCTTTGCCGTCCAGCTCGACGGCTTCGCCTTCGACGAACTTCAGGGTGACGGTGAGCGGCTCGACTGGCCATTCGCTGCGCGGGGCGCACCAGCCGCGGGCACCCTCGCCCGGCGCTTCCCAACGGTCGATCTCGCCGCCGGACATGGTCAGGCCGAGCAGGTTCTCGTTGATCGTGTAGGCCTGCTGCTTGGCACGCACGCCGAAGCCACGCTCTTCCAGGTACTTCTGCTCGTAGGCGCGGGTCTGGGTGTGTTCCTTCTGGATTTCACGGATCGGCGCGACGATCTGGTAATCGCCCAATGCCTTCACGGCCAGATCGAAACGGACCTGGTCGTTGCCCATGCCGGTGCAGCCGTGGGCGATGATGTTGGTGCCCAGTTCGGCGGCGCGCTTGAGCGCGGCATCCACGATCAGGTAGCGATCGGAGACCAGCAGCGGGTACTGGCCCTGGTAGCCTTCGCCGGCCCACACGAACGGCTTGACGAAGCCACTCCAGATCGCCGGGCCACCATCGACGGTGACATGGGTGGTGACGCCCAGCTCGGCGGCACGCTGCTCGATGAAATCGCGCTCTTCGTCATCCACGCCGCCGGTATCGGCGAACACGGTGTGCACGTTGTAGCCGCGCTCCTGCAGGTAGGGCACGCAGAAGCTGGTGTCGAGTCCGCCGGAGAAGGCCAGGACGATGTCTTTCTTGCTCATGGGGGTCAGGTCCAATTGGAAATGCGGTATTGATTGCGTTCTGGAGCCGGTAGAGCCACGCCATGCGTGGCTGCACCGTTGGATTCGTTCGATTAGCGGCCGATCAGCGCCGACATGATCGCCTTCTGCACGTGCAGGCGGTTTTCAGCTTCGTCGATCGCGATGCACTGCGCCGAATCCATCACGCCGTCGGTCGCCTTCACGTTGCGGCGCAGCGGCAGGCAGTGGCTGAAGACACCGTTGTTGGTGAGCGCCATCTTGGCTTCGTCGACGATGAAGTGCTTGTACTGGTCGCGGATCGGCTTCTCCGGCTCCCAGTTGCCGAAGAACGGCAGCGCGCCCCAGCTCTTGGCGTACACCACGTCCGCGCCGGCGTAGGCGCTGGCGATGTCATGGCTGACCTGCAGCGAACCGCCGCTCTCGGCGACGTTCTGCTCGGCCCAGCCCATGTAGCGCTCATCCAGGATGTAATCCGGGGTCGGGCACAGCAGGGTCACGTCCATGCCCATGCGGGTGGCGATGGTCAGTGCCGAGTTGGCCACGGCGGTGTTCAGCGGCTTGGGATGGTAGGTCCAGGTCAGCACGTACTTCTTGCCGCGCAGGTCCTGGGTACCGAAGTGTTCCTGCAGCGCCATCACATGGGCCAGCTCCTGGCACGGGTGGGTGATGGTTTCCATGTTGATCACCGGCACCGGCGAGTACTTGGCGAAGCTCTTGAGCACCTCGTCTTCGCGGTCTTTGGTCCAGTCGATGAACTTCGGGAAGGCACGCACGCCGATCAGGTCCACATAGCGGCCCAGCACCTTGGCCACTTCGGCGATGTGCTCCTCGGTGTCCCCGTCCATCACCGAGCCCAGGTTGAACTCGATCGGCCAGGCGTCTTTGCCCGGCTGCAGCACGATCGCGTGGCCACCCAGCTGGAACGCGCCCAGCTCGAAGCTGGTGCGGGTACGCATGGAGGGGTTGAAGAACACCAGGGCAATCGACTTGCCCTTGAGCTCGTCGCCCAGTTTGTTGCGCTTGAACAACGCGGCCTGGGTCAACAGGGCATCCAGGTCGGTGCGGCTCCAATCCTGGGTGTTCAGGAAGTGCTTCAGGGACATCGATCGATCCTTTGCGGCTGGTTTTCCACCGTTTCCGGCGGAGGTTGGGGGCGCCGGGGCGCGTTCAGGGCTCAACAAAACGTATACAGATGAAACTTTTCAGATCGTAGAAACGAAAAAACCCAGCGCGGGGGCTGGGTTTTCCGAACAGACAGCACGAAGCTCCGGTTACCCAGCGAAAATGTGGGGTTCCGGTCGGCGGGCACGCGACGTCATGCCCGTAGCCATACGGGCGGCGCTGGTGTCGTGCTGGAAGTCGGTGAGTTTCATGGCCGCCCATCTTTGCATGCACCCGGGGTGGGTGCAAGGCCTGAATGGAAATTCAGGTTCAAGGCGTCGCCCGCGAGGCGACGGAAGGTGTCACGGGTTGGCGCCACCGGCCTGCTCGTTGCCCACCCAAGGGGTGATCGAGACCCGGATCTTGAGCCGGTTGCCCGGGTCTTCCGGCAGGCGGGAGCGGTACTTGGTGCCCTTGTAGACATAGTCCACGTCATAAGCGATCGGGCGGCGGAACTCGCGGCCGACCGGGATGATCTTGCAATCGCGGGTCAGCAGCGGCCCGGTGTTGGCCGGCGGCTTCTCGACCACGACGGTCTCCTGATAGGCGCTCTCGTCGGTGCTGCCATCCTCCCGGCGGAAGATCGAGCGCACCGAATCCATGAAACGGCCGAAGCGGCCTTTGTCTTCCTGCGGCTCCTCGCCGGTGACGTTAACCGGTGCCAGGGTGCGGGTGGAGACCGGCTCGCAGTGTTCCTCGGTGCGGGTCGCCCGCAGGGTCTGGAAGATGGGTTCCACGTTGAGCACCTGGGCGTAGTCGAACTTCACGTTCTCCACGATCACGACCCGGTTGCGCACCTCACTGTCCTGGGCGCACGCCCCGAAGGCGGCACTTCCGAGCACGCAGACCAGCGTCAACAACGAAGCGGATTTCATTGGCAACAGGGAAAAGGACAAGGGGGATAGTGTAGGCAGTGGCAGGCACAAGGGGCTGAACATTACCCGTCCGTGACGTTTCTGCCCATAGTCCGGACCGGGCCGCCGGCCGGAAGCCCGCAACGGCGGGCCTGTTGCCCCGAGCGCCACAGGTGTACCGGTGTCGTTTCAGTCAGATACCCGCCGACAGCCCCGCCCCGGCCACATCCCCCCAAAGCCCCCGACACGTTCTAAAATCGACCGCTTATCCCCGCCCCAGACCCTCATGACCCTGCGCCTGCACAACAACCTGACACGCCAGCTCGAACCGTTCACTCCGCTCGATCCGACCTGTCCGACCCTGTATGTGTGTGGCCCCACGGTCTACAACTACGTCCACATCGGCAATGCCCGTGGGCCGGTGGTGTTCGGGGTCTTGGCCGATCTGCTGCGGCGCCGCTTCGGCGGCCTGCGCTATGCCCGCAACATCACCGACGTGGATGACAAGATCAACACGGCCGCACGCGAGCAGCAGGTCCCGATCAGCACCATCACCGACCGCTTCGCCGCCGCCTACCGCGAGGATATGGCCGCGCTGGGCGTGGTGCCGCCGGATATCGAGCCGGAAGCCACCGCGCACATCCCGCACATCGTCACCATGATCGAGCAGCTGATCGCCAACGGGCACGCCTATGCGGCCGAAGGCCACGTGATGTTCTCGGTGAGCTCCTACGCCGACTACGGCAAGCTCTCGCGCCGTGACCCGGACGAGATGCTGGCCGGTGCGCGCGTGGATGTCGCCCCGTACAAGCGCGACCCGGGCGATTTCGTGCTGTGGAAGCCGTCCAGCGACGATCTGCCGGGCTGGGCATCGCCCTGGGGCCGTGGCCGCCCGGGCTGGCACATCGAGTGCTCGGCGATGGCTGCCGCGCACCTGGGGCCGACCATCGATATCCATGCCGGTGGCGTGGACCTGCAGTTCCCGCACCACGAGAACGAGATCGCCCAGAGCGAGTGCGCACATGGCGGGCAGACCTTCGCCCGGTTCTGGCTGCACAACGGCATGCTCAACTTCGGCGGCGCCAAGATGAGCAAGTCGATCGGCAACATCGAGCGCGTGCACGATCTGGTCCGCCAGCATGCCCCCGAGGCGCTGCGCTATGCGCTGCTGTCGGCCCACTACCGGCAGCCGCTGGACTGGTCCGATGCGCTGATCGAGCAGTCGGTACGCACCCTGGACCGGCTGTACGGCACCCTGCGCGACCTGGTCGAGGTGGAGGCCACCGCCCTGATTCCGGCCGAGATCGAGGCCGCGCTGGATGACGACCTCAATACGCCGCAGGCGCTGGCCGAACTGGCCCGTATCGCCGGTGAGGCACGCAAGGCTGCCGACGCCGACAAGGCGCACTGGAAGTCCGCGCTGCTCGGTGCCGGCCTGGCGCTGGGCCTGCTGCAACAGGATCCCGCGGCCTGGTTTGGCACCGCAGGCGGCAACGACGACGATGCGGCCATCCAGGCCCTGATCGACGAACGCGCCGCTGCCAAGCAGGCCCGCGACTTCGCCCGCGCCGATGCGATCCGCGACCAGTTGGCCGCCGAGGGCATCGTGCTGGAAGACACCGCTCAAGGCGTGCGCTGGTCGCGCAAGCGCTGAAAGACCGCCCGGCTGACCGTCGGGCGCTACCCGACACCGCCCGATCCACTGGGCATTGCCATGACATCGCCCCGGCCACGGACGGCCAGGCTGCCTCCCCCGCAATTGCACGGTCACCCACGGACGGCGAACACCGACCCGGAGCCCCCATGACCCCCACCTCCCCGTTCCCGCTCGAACCCACCGCTGCTGAAGCCCAGGCCGCCATCGCCGAGGAATTCGCCTTCTTCGGTGACTGGTCCGAGCGCTACCAGTACCTGATCGACCTCGGCCGCAAACTGCCCACCTTCCCGGAGGAGTGGAAAACCGAGGAGCACCGCCTGCTCGGCTGCCAGTCCATGGTCTGGATCGTGCCGGACGGCAATGCCGAGGCGCTGCGTTTCCACGCCATCAGTGATTCGGCGATCGTCTCCGGGCTGATCTACCTGGCCCTGCGCGTGTACTCGGGCCGTTCGGCGGCCGAGATCCTGGGCACCGAGCCGAGCTACATCCAGGACATCGGGCTGTCGCGCCACCTTTCGCCGACCCGCAGCAACGGCGTGGCGGCGATGCTGGCCTTCATCCGCGACACCGCCCAAGCGCAGTCGTGACGCTCTCCGCCGATCCGCAGGAGCCGGACAGCGCCCTGCAGCTGCTGGCCCGCCCGGGCTTTTCGCTGGTGCTGGCGTACCGCATCTTCGCGATGCTCTCCTACCAGATCGTTGCGGTGACGGTCGGCTGGCATATCTACGAAGTCACCCGCAATCCGTTCTCGCTGGGCCTGGTCGGCCTGGCCGAGGTGCTCCCGTTCTTCTGCGTGGCGCCGTTCGCCGGCTATCTGGTCGACCACCTGCCCCGCCGCCGGCTGGGCATGGTCGCCTGCAGCGGGCTGGTGATGACCGCATTGGTGCTGACCGCCGTCGCCCAGGGCTGGCTGCCGTTCCACGGGGTGTGGCCGATCTATGCGGCGATCGCACTGACCGGCATGGTCCGCGCGTTCCTCTCGCCGATCTACAACGCACTGTTCGCCCGCGTGCTGGAGCGCACGCAGTACGCGCGTGGCGCGGGACTGGGCGCGGTGGTCTTCCAGACCGGCATGGTGGTCGGCCCGGCACTGGGCGGCGCACTGGTGGCGTGGGGCGGCAAGGGCGTGGCCTATGGCGTGGCGGTAGGCGTGTCGCTCATCGCGCTGGGTTGCCTGGCGGCGCTGCGCGTCTCCGAGCCGGTGCACACCGGTCCGGCGGCGCCGATCTTCAAGAGCATCGCCGAGGGTGGCCGTTTCGTGCTGGGCAACAGGATCATGGTCGGGGCGATGGCGCTGGACATGTTCTCGGTGTTGCTCGGCGGGGTGGTGGCGATGCTGCCGGCCTTCCTGCACGAAATCCTGCACCATGGGCCGGAGGGGCTGGGCGTGCTGCGCGCGGCGCCGGCGCTGGGCTCGGTGTGCGTGGGGCTGTGGTTGGCGCGTCGGCCGCTGCAGCGCAATGCGGGGCGTGTGCTGTTGTTCGCGGTGGCCGGGTTTGGTCTGTGCGTGATCGGTTTCGGGCTGTCGTCGAATTTCTGGCTGTCGGCGGCAATCCTGTTGTTCTACGGTGCGTTCGACGGTGTGTCGGTGGTGGTGCGTTCGACGATTCTGCAGTTGGCGACGCCGGAGGAGATGCGTGGTCGGGTGTCGTCGATCAATGGCATTTTCATCAGTTCGTCCAATGAGCTGGGTGCGTTCTATGCGGGCACGATGGCCAAGCTGTTGGGGCTGGTCCCGGCGGTGGTGCTGGGTGGCTTTGCGGTGTTGAGCGTGGCGGGCATTACGGCCTGGAAGAATCCGACGCTGCGGCGGTTGAATCTGCGCGATCTGCATTGATGGATTTCCTGCCTGGCTGATCGGCTGATCAGCTGATCAGTTGGTTGGCCGTTTGGCCGTTTGGCCCGTTGGCCGATTGGCTGGCGCTGCGCGGTTGGGTTGCCGGGGCTGTGAGTCGGCGCCTGCTTATGCCTGGGGTTGGGCGGCCGGGCAGCGCAGTGCAGGACCCGCCGTGAACCCATCCATGGGGGCTCGTAGTGCGGCATCCATGCCGCACACGGTCCTTCACTGCGCTACCCGTCCGCCCATGGACAGTGAGTTGCTTGCGCGGGATTAACGGCGAAGAGCAAACGGCGAACAGCGAACAGCAGATAGCTGACGTCTCACGGCTTATCACTCACGGCGTACGGCGCCGGTTGTTGGCTATTGGCTTCTGGCCGGTGGCGTACGGCATACCGGTTGCCGCTTATGACTTCGGCAGTGCTACGGCGTCGGTGTCGGTTTACGGCGTCGGCTGAAAATGGACTGCGGACTGCGGACCGCACAATTTGTGGCGTGCCCGGCACGCCTGTAGATCCACGCCATGCGTGGATGCCGCGCAAAGCGCGGGACACGTATCCGGACCAGCACCCGGCATGTCCCGACGATCCAGCCAGCGCTTGCAGCCGGCCGAAATAGTATCAGAAGCGGGAGTGCCAGCCCTTCCAACCGCCCACCCATGAACCTGTCAGGAGTGGGTCGGGCAGCCCTGGCCGGGACCGTAGTGCGCCATGGATGGCGCACTACGAGCCCCCATGGATGGGTTCACGGCGGGTCCCGGACAGGGCTGCCCGACCCACTCCAAGCACGAGGCATCAAGGCGCCAGCGCCCTGCACGAACGACCAAACCAAAAGCGAACAGCCAAAAAAAACCCGGCCGAAGCCGGATTTTTCGTAGAACAGCACAAGCAACAGCGCGATCAGTCGCCCTGCTGCTTCTGCAGATGCTCCCAACGCTCCTGCGCATCGATCGTGCGCTCAGCGGTCAGGCGGGCTTCCAGACGATCCAGGCCAATCTCTTCGCCCGTATCCACACAGAAACCGTAATCGCCATCTTCCAGACGCTTCAGCGTGCTGTTGATCTTGCCGATCAGCTTGCGATAACGATCGCGGGTACGCAGTTCCAGCGAGTTCTCGGTCTCGCGGGTGGCGCGCTCGGCCTCATCGCCGATATCACGCACTTCTTCCTGCAGATTCGCGATGGTCTGCTTGGATTCCTCCACCAGATCATTGCGCCAGTGCTGCAGGCGCTGGCGGAAATACTCCAGCTGCAGCGGGCTCATGTATTCCTCTTCCGCGCTCGGCTTGTAACCGTCGGGCAGGATCGGACGACCGGTGGCTTCGTCAGTCTTGTATTCCACCACCTTGACCTTGGTGCGCGGTGCCGGGGCGGACGAGCGCGCTGCCACGGCAACGGCGACCTTGCCGACCGGACGCGACACGGGCTTGGGGGCGGACTCGGACTTGGCGGGGGTTTTTGCAGGCGATTTCGAAACGGGCACGGGATTCTTGTTTTGCGGGGCCTTGGAGGCGGGGGCCGCTGCGACCGGCGCCGGCGCGGAGGCCGGAGAGGTAACAGGTTTGGCCGCGCTCTTGGCCGGGACAGACTTGGCCGGGGCCGGCGATGCCGGCTTCGGTGCGGACTTCACTACAGGTGCTGCAACCGGCTTGGTGGCCGGCTTGGGTGCCACGGGCTTGCTGGCGGTCTTGCTGGCCTTGGCCGGCGTGGCCGGTGCCTGCTTGACTGCGGTCTTCTTCGCCGGTGCCGGCTTGGCCGCCGGTTTGGCGACAGCAGGCGTCACGGTCTTCTTGGCTGCCGTCTTGCTGGCAGCGGCTTTCCTGACGGGCGCCTTGCTCACCGGCTTGCCTGCCGCGCGCTTGGCGGGCGTGGCAACCGGCTTGGCGACCGTCGACTTCTTGGCAACGACCTTCTTGGCGACGGTCTTCTTGGCCACCACCGTCTTGGCAGCAGGCTTCTTGGCGACAGCCTTCTTGACGGTCTTGGCCGGCGACGTGCTGGCCGCCTTTTTAACGGGTGCCGTCCTGGCCGCCGGTTGTTTGGATGCAGGCTTGCCAGCCGGCTTGGCGGCCGGCTTTTTGGCAACGGACTTGGCCGCCAACTTCTTTACAACAGGCTTGGCGGTTTTCTTGGCGGCCTTGACGGCCTTCTTTGCAGTTTTTTTAGCAGCCACGAAACGCTCTTCCTTGGATTCCCCGGGGCCCGGGAAAGCGGGCCTTTATAGCCTACCCGACCAGCAGCAGCAACCACACCGCCTACTCCGTTCAGCCCCGGAGTCGCAAGGCGTGCGACCGGCCCGCCTGGCAGGCGGGCCAACGTGCGCAGTTCGGTACCTGACCCGGCGACACCGCCGGGGCGGCCCGTCGCGCGCGTGGGTGCGGACGGGTCCAACGCCCCATCCTGCGACAAATGCGCCCTTCATGCCAACTGGAATAAGATCGGGGGGTGATCTCACGCCTGCTCATCGCCCTGCTGCGCTTCTACAAGCGCTTCATCAGCCCGCTGCTGGGGCCGCGTTGCCGCTTCATGCCCAGCTGTTCTGAATACGCCATGCAAGCCATCGCCACCCATGGCCCCGCGCGCGGCAGCTGGCTGGCCGCGCGCCGGCTGGGCCGCTGCCATCCCTTCCATCCCGGTGGCATCGACGAGGTGCCACCGCGCGCCGCGCACGACGCCACCTGCCGCTGCACAGGAAAACACTGAATGTCCTCCACGCTCATCGTCAACGCCCGCCTGGTCAACGAAGGCATCATCACCCAGGGTGACCTGCGCATCGAAGATGGCCGCATCGCGCAGATCGGTCCCGGCCTGGAGGCCCGCCCCGGCGAAACCGTGGTCGACGCCGCCGGCCGCTGGCTGCTGCCGGGCATGATCGACGACCAGGTCCATTTCCGTGAGCCCGGCTTGACCCACAAGGGCGACATCGCGACCGAATCGGCCGCGGCCGTCGCCGGGGGCCTGACCAGCTTCATGGACATGCCCAACACCAACCCGCCCACGCTCAACGCCGAGATCCTGCAGTCCAAATACGATGCCGCCGCCGGCCGCGCACGCGCCAACTACGGCTTCTACATGGGCGCCAGCAACGACAACCTGGCCCACATCCAGTCGCTGGATCCCAAGACCGCGCCGGGCATCAAGGTGTTCATGGGTGCCTCCACCGGCAACATGCTGGTCGACAACCCGGAAACGCTCGACGCGATCTTCCGCGACGCGCCCACGCCGATCATCACGCACTGCGAAGACACGCCGATGATCGATGCCAAGGCCAAGGAGTACGCCGAAAAGTACGGCGATTCCCTGAGTGCCGAACAGCACCCGGACATCCGCTCGCGCGAGGCCTGCCTGAAGTCGTCCGAGCTGGCCGTCTCGCTGGCGAAGAAGCACGGGACCCGCCTGCATGTGCTGCACATCTCCACCGCCGATGAGCTGGCCCTGTTCGAGCGCGGCCCGCTGATCCGCGCCGATGGCAGCCGCAAGCAGATCACCGCCGAGACCTGCATCCACTTCCTGCGTTTCGACCGCAGCGATTACGCGCGGTTGGGCAACCTGATCAAGTGCAACCCGGCGATCAAGGAAGCCAGCGACCGCGAAGCGCTGACCCGCGCCGTGGCCGATGACGTGATCGACGTACTCGCCACCGATCATGCGCCGCACACCTGGGAAGAAAAACAGAAGCCCTATGCACAGGCGCCGTCCGGCCTGCCGCTGGTGCAGTACGCGCTGGTCGCCGCGCTGGAACTGGTGCACGAAGGCAAGCTGGAGATCACCCAGGTCGTGCAGAAGTTCGCGCACGCGCCGGCGCAGCTGTTCGACGTCAGTCAGCGTGGCTACCTGCGCGAAGGCTACTTCGCCGATCTGGTGCTGGTCGAAGATGTGCCCTTCACCGTCAAGCGCGAAGACGTGCTGTCCAAGTGCGGCTGGTCGCCGTTTGAGGGCACCACCTTCCGTTCGCGCATCGCCTCGACCTGGGTCAACGGGCAGCTGGCGTGGGATGGCGAGAAGCTGGTGGGTTCGCCGAACGGCCAGCGCATGAGCTTCGACCGCTGATGCGGGCACGGGTGTTGAGCGCGGCCCTGGCGGCCGCAGGCGTCGTGGCGATGGGCAGTCTACTGCCCTCGCCCGCCGTGGCCCAGGCCGATGCGCGCGTGGTGTTTCCGGCCAGCGCCTCGCAGGGCGCGATGGTGATCGGCAAGGTGCCGGCCGGCAGCGTCGTGAAGTACGGCGGCCGCACCCTGCGCGTGAGCGGGTACGGCAGCGTGGTGTTCGGTATCGGCCGCGATGAGAAAGGTCCGCTGCAGGTGCAGGTGACGCGCCCGGACGGCGGCAGTGAAACGGTCAGTGTCGCGGTCACCCCGCGCGACTGGCCGACCGAGCGCGTCAACGGCGTGCCGCCGAAGACGGTCAATCCGCCGCCGGCGATTGCCGAGCGGATCAAGCGTGAGCAGGCGCAGGTCACCGCCGCGCGTGCCCGCGATGACAATCGCGCCGACTTCGCACAGGCCTTCATCTGGCCGGTGCAGGGCCGCATCAGCGGACGCTTCGGCAATGCGCGCGTCTATAACGGCCAACCCGGTTCGGGCCACTCCGGCATGGACATCGCGGTGCCCACCGGCACCCCGGTGAAGGCACCGGCGGCAGGGGTGGTCACCTTCGCGGGCCCGGACCTGTATCTGACCGGCGGCACGCTGCTGCTGGATCACGGCTTCGGGATCAGTTCGAATTTCCTGCACCTGTCGCGCATCGACGTGAACGTCGGCGACCGCGTCGAGCAGGGTCAGGTGATCGCCGCTGTCGGGGCGACCGGTCGCGCGACCGGCCCGCATCTGCACTGGGGCATGAACTGGTTCGATACCCGCATCGACCCGCTGCTGGTGCTGGAACGCGGCAAGTAACGGAGTGCCGGCCGCTGGCCGGCACGCACGCTCAGCCTCGCGCAGCCCACCAGGTAAGCCACAGCGTCCGCATCGGCGTGGCCTGGTACTGGCGGTCCTGAGCCCAGGTCTGCTGGCGGGCACGGGCCAGCGCAGCGTACAGGCGGCGCGGACGCGGGCCGGCAACCCGGGCCGGCCACTTGGCCAGCAGCTGCTGCGCCCACCGGCCCGGCGCGGCAGTGTCATCCTCGGCCAGCAGCGAACGCGGAATCGCCGCGACGCCACTCTCATGCAGGCGCTGGGCCAGGGTCTGCACCAGCACCGGGGTGGCGACATCGCCACGCGCCGGGGTATCGAACATCACCGCCTCGACCGCGGCCACAGCGGCCGCATACGCCTGCAGCGAGCGCAGCGCCTGCGCCGGATCGACCGGCACCGCACGCGCTTCGATCAGATCCGGCAGCGTCTCGGCCAGCTGCGCCCACGGCGCGCGCACCGGCTCGAGCACGCGGCCCAGCGGATGGCGCGAGCGCTGTGCGGACCAGCTGCGCAGCTCTTCGCCCCACCACGCCAGTTTGGCATCGGAGGGCATCGGGTCGCCGGCAGTATTGAGGATGTCGTCGAACTCCTGCAGCAGCGAGAACCACGCCACCACCAGGGTGCGCTGGTTCTCGGGCACGAAGCGTTCGGCCACCTGCCACTCGGGCCAACGGGTCCGCCACTTGTCCAGGAAACTGTCCAGGGCGCTGGGAGTACTCACGGTGTATTCCTTGAAAGGCTAGAGCGTGCGCGGAAGCGGCCACGCCTTGGCATGTTGCAGGTGTTCGGGACGTGCGGTCAGCGTATCGGCGCCCCAGGCCATGGGATCGTCGGCATCGAGCCGATAGCCCCACAGCGCGGCGACCGAGGCCATGCCCGCGGCGTTGGCGGCGACGATGTCGCGCTCGTCATCGCCCACGTAGATGCAGGTGCCCGGGGCGATCCCCATGCGCTCGGCGGCGGCCAACAGCGGCAGTGGATGCGGCTTGCGCTGGGCCAGGGTGTCGCCGCCGATCAGCACCTTGCAGCGCTGTTCCCAGCCCAGCTGCGGCACGATCAGCCGGGCCAGATACTCGGGCTTGTTGGTGACGATGCCCCACGCGCAGCCGGCCGCATCGAGCGCGTCGAGCATGCCGGCGATGCCATCGAACAGCACGGCATGCTGGCCGATCAGGCCTTCGTAGCGCGCCAGGAACTCCGGCACCAGCGCATCACGCTCGGCCTGCCCCAACTCGGGAAACGCTACCGAGACCATCGCACGCGAGCCTTTGGAGACCACCGGGCGCAGCGCGCCCAGGGTGATCGGCGCGCGCCCGCGCGCGGCCAGCATCGCGTTGGCGGTGGCCAGCATGTCCGGTGCGCTGTCCAGCAGGGTGCCGTCCAGATCGAACAGCACCGCCGGCGGGAAACTGAACTCAGACACGTGCCGCGTCGTCCGGCTTGACCGCGTGGGCCAGGTAATTGATGTCGGTGCGCGTGCTCAGGCGGGCACGGTTGCGCCACGGCTCATAGGCCATGCCACTGACATCGCGCAGGTTGAAATCAGCCTCACGCAGCCACTTGCCCAGCTCGGCCGGCTTGATGAAATCCTGGTAGTGGTGCGTGCCCTTGGGCAGCAGCCGCGCCACGTATTCGGCACCGACGATCGCCACGGCGAACGCGGCCGGGGTGCGGTTCACGGTCGACAGGAACAGCTGGCCGCCCGGCTTGAGCAGACGGTGGCAGGCGGCGATGATCGCGCCCGGGTCCGGCACATGCTCGAGCATTTCCATGCAGGTCACCACATCGAAGCTGCCCGGCTGTTCGGCGGCCAGGTCTTCCGCGGCCTGCACGCGGTAGTCGACCGTGACGCCCGACTCCAGCCCGTGCAGGCGGGCGACCTTGACCAGTTCCGGGGCCAGGTCGATCGCGGTGACGTCCGCGCCTTCCTTGGCCAGCGCTTCGCTGAGCAGGCCGCCACCGCAGCCGATATCAAGTACGCGGGCGCCGCGCAGGGTGACGCGCTGGGCGACGTACTGCAGGCGCACCGGGTTCAACGCATGCAGCGGCTTCTGCGGGCCATCGACGTCCCACCAGCGGTTGGCGAGCGCGGCGAACTTGTCCAGTTCGGCCTGATCGAAATTGGTGGAAGCATGGGGGGTGTTCATGGGGATCCTTGATGCATCAAGCACGGATGTGTCGGATACGCTCGCGCCACTGGCGGGCGTTGGCGACGATCGCGGCGGTGTCCATGCCGACCAGTTCGCGCTGGACCAGCTTGGGCTGGCCGGCGATCCAGACATCGCTGACCTGGTGGCGGCCGGCGGCGTAGACAAGCTGCGAGAGCACATGGTGCAGCGGTTGGGTTTCCAGCGCGGAGAGATCCACGCAGACCAGATCGGCCTGCTTGCCGACCTCGATCGAGCCGATACGGTCACCGAAACCCAGCGCGCGTGCGCCGCCCAGGGTGGCCGCACGCAGCGTGGTGGCCGCGTCCAGCGCGGTGGCGTCGTTGGCCACGGCCTTGGCCAGGATCGCCGCGGTGCGGTTCTCGCTGAACATGTCCAGGTCGTTGTTGCTGGCGCAGCCGTCCGTGCCGATCGCCAGGTTCACACCTGCGCGCTGCAGCGCGCAGGCCGGGCAGAACCCGGAGGCCAGCTTGAGGTTGGATTCCGGGCAGTGCACCACGCTGACGCCGCGCTCGGCGCACAGGTGGATTTCGGCTTCGGTCAGCTGGGTCATGTGCACCGCGATCAGGCGGTCGTTGACCAGGCCGAGCCGGTCCAGACGCGCCAGCGGACGCTGGCCATGCAGCTTTATCGAGTCGCTGATTTCCTGCGCGGTTTCATGCGTGTGCAGGTGCACCTGCATGTCCAGCTGGTCGGACAGCATGCGCACGCGTTCGAAGTTCGCGTCGTTGACGGTGTACGGCGCGTGCGGGGCGAACGAGGTGCCGATCAGCGGATCGTTGCGCCACTGGTCGTGAAGCTCGCCGGCCTTGGCGAAGTACTCGTCATCGGTCTTGGCCCAGGCGGTCGGGAAATCGATGATCACCGCACCGACCAGCGCACGGAACCCGTGCTGCTTGTAGACGGCGGCCTGGACGTCGGAGAAGAAGTAGTTTTCGTTGGCGCAGGTGGTACCGCCGCGCAGCATCTCGGCGATCGCCAGGGTGGTGCCGTCGGCCACGAACTCCGGGCCGATCACCGCCGCTTCCACCGGCCAGATGTGCTGCTGCAGCCAGACCATCAGCGGCAGGTCGTCGGCGACGCCCCGCAGCAGGGTCATGGGATTGTGCGTATGCGCGTTGACCAGACCCGGCATCAGTGCCGCGTCCGGGCGGGACACGGTCTGCTTGGGCGCAAAGCGCTCCCGCGCTTGCGCACGCGGCAGGATCGCGATGATCTCACTGCCACGCACGGCCACGGCATGGTCTTCCAGCACCACCGCATGCGGTTCAATCGGGACCACGTAACCGGCTTCGATCAACAGGTCACAGGCTTCGGGAATGCGGGCGGTGTCGGTCATGCGGGCTCACTTTGCTGGAGAAACAGGTCAGCCTACGGCAGGGCCTACCTCGAACCTTCAGAAGACCGGTCCCATGCTGGACGGCTACCGCGATGCTTCTGGAGGACTGGCCCCTGAGTCAGGGGCGGCCGCGAAGCGGCGGGGTGTGGATGCTGGTGAGTTGGGCCCACGATCCGCGGCGCGGATCGTGGGAGCGCCAGCGCGAATGCGCTGCCGCGCACCCGGATTACTTGCCTGCGCGTGCGGAGTATTCGCCCGAGCGGGTGTCGACCTTGATGATTTCATCCTGGTTGACGAACAGCGGCACGCGGACCACGGCGCCGGTTTCCAGGGTGGCCGGCTTGCCGCCGCCGCCCGAGGTGTCGCCACGGACGCCCGGATCGGTTTCGGTGATCTTCAGTTCCACGAAGTTCGGCGGCTGCACGAAGATCGGCTCGCCGTTCCACAGCGTCACGATGCAGACTTCCTCGCCCTTCAGCCACTTGTCAGCACCGCCCATGCCGGCCTTGGTGGCCTGGACCTGCTCGAAGGTTTCCGGGTCCATGAAGTGCCAGAACTCGCCATCGCTGTACATGAAGTCCATGTTGGTATCGACAACATCGGCCTTCTCCACGTCATCGGTCGCCTTCATGGTCATTTCGACCACGCGGCCCGACTTGATGAAGCGGTACTTCATGCGGGTGAAGGCCTGGCCCTTGCCCGGCTTGACGTACTCGGTCTCAGTGATGACGGCCGGTTCGTTGTTGATCAGGATCTTCATCCCGTTCTTGACATCGTTCATGCCAACAGTGGCCATGCTGAAACTCCTGAATGGGCAAACGCCGCGCAGGCGCGGCGAGCCGGATAGAATGGGAAATCCCACCGACACCGGTGGGGTGACTCGATATTTCTGACCCACATGATAACCGCAGGCCCCCATTCCATGCAGCTTTCCGCCACGCCCCTGGCCGCCCCCGTCCGCTGGCAGCAACGGTGGCGCGAGGCGATCCGCGACCCCCGCGAGCTGCTTCGGCAGCTGGGGCTGGATCCGGTGGCACTGGGGGTCTCTGACGAGGCGGCCAGCCAGTTCGCAGTGCGCGTGCCGCAGGGCTTCGCGGCGCGGATGCGCCATGGCGACCGGCATGATCCCCTGCTCCGCCAGGTCCTGCCGATCACCGACGAGCTGAAGGTCGTGCCCGGCTTCAGCCTGGACGCGGTCGGCGATGGCGCGGCCAAGAAGGCCACCGGGGTCATCCAGAAGTACCGTGGCCGTGCCCTGCTGGTCACCACCGGCAGCTGCGCGATCAACTGCCGGTACTGTTTCCGCCGCCATTTCGACTACGGCACCGAGAACGCGGCCCGCGAAGGCTGGCGCGATGCGGTCGATGCGATCGCGCAGGACCCGGACATCGACGAGGTGATCCTGTCCGGCGGCGACCCGCTGTCGCTGGCGACCCACAAGCTGGTGGAGCTGACCCAGGCCCTCAAGCAGATTCCGCACCTGCGCCGCCTGCGCATCCACAGCCGTCTGCCCGTGGTCCTGCCCGAGCGCGTGGATGAGGAGCTGGTGCAGTGGATCGCCTTGCTGCCGTGGCCGGTGGCGTTCGTGATCCATGCCAACCACGCCAACGAATTCGATGCGACCGTGGACGCTGCGATGGCGCGCCTGCGCGCGGCCGGCGCCACCCTGCTCAACCAGGCCGTGCTGCTGCGCGGGGTCAACGATTCGATCGAGGCGCTGCAGGCGTTGAGCGAGCGCAGTTTCGCGGCGGGCGTACTGCCCTATTACCTGTATCAGGTGGACCGGGTCGAAGGTGTCGCCCATTTCGAAGTGGCCGACGACACCGCCAAGGACCTGCATGCACAGCTGACCGCACGCCTGTCCGGCTACCTGGTCCCCAAGCTGGTCCGCGAGATCTCCGGCGACAGCAGTAAGCGCCCGGTCTAGCGTCAGCTGCCGGCCTCGAGCAGCTGCACCACGTCCGTGGCGCTGACCGGGTGGCTCAACCAGTAGCCCTGGGCCAGGTCGCAGCCGCGCTGGGCCAGCAGATCGAACTGCACTTCCTGCTCGATGCCTTCGGCCACCACGGTGATCCCCAGCGCATGGGCCATGGCGATGATCGCCGTGGTCAACGCCAGATCGTCCGGGTCACGCTGCATGTCGGCCACGAAGCTCTTGTCGATCTTGACCCCGTCCACCGGCACCTGGCGCAGGTGGCTCAGGCCGGAGAAGCCGGTGCCGAAATCATCCAGCCAGACCTTCACGCCCGTCCGGTGCAGCTTGTCCAGCAATGCGGCGGCCAGCATTTCATCGCCGATCACCGCCGTTTCGGTCAGCTCCAGATGCAGGCGCGACGCCGGCAGCCCGGTGTCGCGCAGGCAGTCGGCGACCAGGGTCGGCAGTTCGCCACCGCGCAGCTGGCGCGGTGACACGTTGACCGAGACGAACAGGCCTTCGCCGTCGGCACCTGACGGCCACTGCACCGCCTCGGTACAGGCGGCGCGCAGCACCTTGGGACCGATCACTTCGATCAGGCCGCTCTGCTCGGCCACTTCGATGAACACCGAAGGCGGAATCGTGCCCAGGGTCGGGTGCTGCCAGCGCAGCAGCACCTCCACGCCAACCATGCGACGGTCGCGGGTCCGGTAGATCGGCTGATAGGCCAGCCGCAGCTCGCCGCGCTCCCAGGCGCCGCGCAGCTCCTGCTCCATGTGCACGCGGCGCTCGACGGCGTGATCCATGGCGCGGCTGTAGTAGCGGTAACAGTTTTTACCGGCCATCTTGGCCTGGTACATCGCGATGTCGCCGTTCTTGAGCAGCGTGGTGGCATCGGCGGCATCGTCCGGGAACAGGGTCACA
Source organism: Stenotrophomonas rhizophila (assembly GCF_003751305.1). Classification (GTDB taxonomy): domain Bacteria; phylum Pseudomonadota; class Gammaproteobacteria; order Xanthomonadales; family Xanthomonadaceae; genus Stenotrophomonas; species Stenotrophomonas rhizophila_B. Next base: position 1,320,296 of record NZ_RJKV01000002.1, on the reverse strand, counting down.
CCGATCGAGGTGCCCAGGAACAGCTCCCTGCCCTGCACGACCAGCGGCTGCCCCAGCTCGCGCACCAGGAGTTCGGCAAGTTCGCGGGCGCGGGCGGCCACATCACCTTCACCGATCAGGATCACGAATTCATCGCCACCGAAGCGCGCCAGCAAGGCCTCATCGCCTCCGGCCTGCGCGACGGCGGCGCTGATGCGCTGGGCGAACTGCAGCAGGGCTTCATCGCCGGCTTCATGGCCGAGCGTGTCATTGACGCGCTTGAAGTCATCCATGTCGGCGAACAGCAGCCCCAGGCGATGCCCGGACGCACGCGCGGCCATCAGCCGGTGATCCAGCGCCTCACGGAAGGCCAGACGGTTGGTAAGACCGGTCAGCGCGTCGGTATAGGCCATGTGCCGCACTTCACGGTCATGCCGGGCGATGGCCTGGCTCATCCGGCCGAACGCCCGCACCAGCTCGCCGACTTCATCCTGGCGATGACTCTGGCGCATCTGCAGGTTGTAGTCGCCCGCCTCGATCTGGCGGGCGGCACCGGCCAGCCAGCGGATCGGGGTGACCAGCGTGCGCTGCACATAGATGATCACCACTGCGCCAATGCCGACCAGCAGTCCCAGCATCAGCAGCAGCCAGCCCAGATGCCGCTTGCCGACCTGCTGCAGCCGCTCGCCCAGGGTCTGGTTGGCTTTCTTTTCCATCGCCTGGACATCATCCAGCGCCATGCCCACGCGGACGCCGCCGATGCGCTGGTTGCCGATCATGATCGGCATCGCGTTGTCGAGCACCTTGGGCGACTGCTGGACGACCAGCTCGCGCGCACCGACCGCACCGTTCGCCAGCGGATCGCGCATCGGCTGACCGAACTCGAGCACGTCCACCGAGCCATCGTGGATCAGCCGGCCGTTCTCGTCGAACACCAGCACATAGCGCACCACCTGCTGCCGCGAGGTGTTGCGCACCAGCGCGCCGACCTGCTCCAGGTCGTTGTAGTACAGCGGATTGGCCAGCGCATCGGACAGCTCGCGCGCCAAGGCCTCACCCCGGCTGCGCACGCTGCGGTCGAACAGGTCATGGATGACGTTGCCGCTGAGGTGCTGGACCTCGCCCTGCATCGTCGCCTGACGCCCCAGCACCACCGCCACGATGGCCACCACCACCAGCATCGCGCCGCTCATCGCCAGCACGAACTTTGCCTGCATTCCGGAACCCAACCGACTCATTCCACTTCCATCCGCACGCGCGTCAAGCCCTGTTTCAATTCATCCAGCCGGTGCTGCATCTGTGCATCCACCCGGTGGAACCCGGAGGTACCAAAAAACACGTTCAATGCACTGCGTCCCTGCGGGTCCGAGGCGGCCTCCAGCAGCACCTCCTGCAGGCGGTCACGCACCCGCGGGTCGAGCCCTTCGCGCACCATTTCCACAGCGCGTGGATACGGCTCGGTGCGGTGGATGACCCGGAAGTCACGCACGAAGTTGGCCGGGATACGCTTGCCGTCGGCCCAGTCCACGCTGCTCACCGCCCCGGCATCGACCAGGCCCTTGTGGACGAAGGTGGCGATGTTGGATTCGGACCGCGCGAACACATAGCCCACGCTGTCCGGTGCCGCCGTGTCGCCCAGCGACGCCAGAATTTCCGGGGTTTCGCCATGCTGCAACAACGTCATCACCGGCACCAGGTAGGCGCTGGTGGAGGCCACGTTCTGCAGCGCCAGCGTATGCCCGCGCAGATCTTCCAGGGTCTGGATGGGGCTGTCGCGGCGCACGAAGAACACCGTGTGGTACTCCCGCACGCCACTGCGTTCGGTCAGCAGCAGCGGCCTGGCGCCGCTGCGCAGGCCCAGCGCGACGGCGGTGCCGGAGGTTTCAGTGACCCAGTCGACCCGGCCGCGGCGCAGATAGCTGCCCATCTGCTGGGCGTCCCGCGCCATCAGGATGCGGCCTTCGGTAATGCCGACATCGCGCATGCGCGGGATCACGTAATCCAGCAGGGGCTGCAGCTGTGCATAGTGAGACTTCGGGTCGTCGCTGATCCTTCCCAGCACCAGTTCGTGGGCGGGACCGGCCCACGCCGACCCCGTCGTCGCGGCGATGGCCAAACACAGCAATACGCTCTGCAGCAGCCTTCGCAGTCCCGACAAGCCCATCACTCCCCCCAAGGAATCAAGACAGACTACCCGAAAAAGTGAGAACTGCGTCGGCTTACAGGGGCTTATTTGTCGCCAATCTCGCCATGCGCTGTGCATCGGACAGAATGCCGCGCAGCAGCCGCACTTCCTGCTCGCTCAGCTCGGTGCGCAGGAACAGGCGGCGCAGCTTGCGCATGGCCGACTCGGGCGCGCGGCCCTTGTGGAAATCGATCTCATCCAAGGTGTCGCCGAGCTGGCCGAACAGGCCTTCCACCTGGGCATGGCTGGCCGGCGCTTCACCGAAGCCGGGGTCGGCCGGGGCGGCGACGGGGGCATCGCCCGCCCCGAGGATGGCCATGCGCACTTCATAGGCCAGCACCTGGACGGCGGCGGCCAGGTTCAAGGAACTGAAGTCCGGATTGGACGGAATATGCACGGCGGCGTGGCAGAGCTGCAGCTCTTCATTGGTCAGGCCGGTGCGCTCACGTCCGAATACGAAGGCCACTTCGGCCGGCTCGGCAGCCTTGGCCAGTACGCGCTGGGCGGCCACGGCCGGCAGCAGTTCTTCCAGCTGGACCCGGCGCGAGCGGGCGGTACAGCCCAGCACGAAGCGGCAGTCGGCCACGGCCTCGGCCAGGGTCGCCACGACCGGCGCGTCGCCGAGGACGTCTTCGGCGCCGGCCGAGCGGCGGAAGGCCTCTTCATCCAGCGGTTTTTCCGGGGCGACCAGGACCAGGCGGCCCAGCCCCATGGTTTTCATGGCACGAGCGGCCGCCCCCATGTTTCCGGGGTGCTGGGTGCCGACCAGGACGAAGCGGATGCGGGCGGGAGCGGTTTGAACGGACATGAACAGGCCAAATGCGAGCAGGACAGCGACAAATGGTAAACTGTGCGACCGGCCTCTGCGCCGGGACCGCTCTTTTCCCCCGCCAAACCCCTACTCTGCCTTTACGGGAGCTTTTCGCCATGCAGAAACCCGCCGTCACCGTCATGGTCAAGGCCGCCCGCCTCGCCGGCAACGTCCTGTTGCGCAACATCAACAAGCTCGAGGCGTTGAACGTCGTGCAGAAGGGCCGCATGGACTATGCCAGTGAAGTCGATGCAGATGCGGAAAAGGTCATCGTCAAGGAACTCAAGCGCGCCTATCCCGAGTACGGGATCATGGGTGAGGAAGGTGGCGTGCAGTCGGTGAACCGTTACATGTGGGTCATCGATCCGCTGGACGGCACCAGCAACTACCTGCGCGGCTTCCCGCATTACTGCGTGTCCATCGCCCTGGTCGAGAACGGTGAGCCGATCGACGCGGTGATCTTCGATCCGCTCCGCAATGAGTTGTTCACCGCCAGCCGTGGTGCGGGCGCCGTGTTCAATGACCGCCGTATCCGTATTGCCGAGCGCAAGGATCTGGGCGGCGCGATGATCCATACCGGTTTTGCACCGCGTGAGCGTCAGCGCACGAGCGCGCAGCTGAAGGCGGTGGATGCGCTGCTGGTGCAGGCCGAAGACGTGCGCCGCACGGGGTCGGCGGCGCTGGATCTGGCCTATGTGGCCTGTGGCCGTGCCGATGCGTACTTCGAGGCCGGTGTGAAGGCCTGGGACATCGCCGCCGGTGTGCTGCTGGTCCGTGAGGCCGGTGGCCGGGTCTGTGATTTCAAGGGTGCTACGCCGGCCCGTATGGACAGCCGTGGTCCGGAGACGCAGCAGATCGTGGCTGGCAATGTGAAGATCAGCGATGCGCTGCAGAAGGTGCTCGTCAATACGGGCTACGCGGCGGAGTTCGACGCGAAGTTCTGATCGGGCTGGGTCTGATCTGCACCATGACGGCGCCTTCGGGCGCCGTTGTTGTTTGTGGGCTGTCATCGTGCGACGTGCTGGACGCGTCATAGCGAGCCTGGCTCGTCGTGCTTCGGTAGTGCCGACCGCTGGTCGGCTGCTGTTGAATGCTGGCAACGGTAACGGTAACGGCAACGGCAGCGGCAACGGCAGCGGCAGCGCTTCCATTGCTGAGGCGCTGAGGCCGGCGGATAGCCCGGGCCAAGACACGCCGTAAACCCGTCCATGGGGGCTCGACAAGCGGCATCCATGCCGCTTGACGGTCTTGGCCCGGGCTATCCGCCGACCTCTCGACAGACCTTGGCGTGGCGGATGGAAGAACTCAACGCTCCTGACATCTATTGGACGGCACTGACATTTTTTGATCGCGGGCGCTCGCCCAACAAAAAACGCCCGGCGGAAGCCGGGCGTTCTGTTCTGCGCACTGCGGTGTGGGTTACACCACGGTGTTGTTGGCGGCGCGCAGGGCGGCGATGCGCTCGTCCAGCGGGGGATGGCTCATGAACAGCTTCTTGGCGGCGCCGCCGGCGATGCCGAAGGCGGCGATCTGGGTCGGCAGGGTGCTCTGGCCGTGGTTGACCTTGAGGCGCTCGAGGGCGGCGATCATCTTCTGGCGGCCGGCCAGGTGGGCGCCACCGGCGTCGGCGCGGAACTCGCGGTGACGGGAGAACCACATGGAGATCATGGTGGCGAACAGGCCGAACACCATTTCCAGGACGAACACGATGATGTAGTAGGCAAAGCCGCGGCCGCCGCCTTCGCGGTTGCCGGACAGGGCGCTGTCGATGAAGCCGCCGACGATGCGGGCCAGGACGATCACGAAGGTGTTGAGCACGCCCTGCAGCAGGGCCATGGTGATCATGTCACCGTTGGCGACGTGGGCGATTTCATGGCCGAGCACGGCTTCGGCTTCGTCTTCGCTCATGTTGTGCAGCAGGCCGGTGGAGACGGCGACCAGGGCCTTGTTGCGGTTGGCGCCGGTGGCGAAGGCGTTGATTTCCGGGCCTTCGTACACCGCCACTTCGGGCATGCCGATGCCGGCTTCGCGGGCCTGGCGTTCAACGGTGGCCAGCAGCCAGCGTTCGGTCGGGTTGCGCGGCTCGGTGATCACGACGGCGCCGGTCGAGCGCTTGGCCATGAACTTGGACAGCAGCAGCGAGATGAACGAGCCGCCGAAACCGAAGATGGCCGCGAAGACCAGCAGGCCGCTCATCTGGTTGGGATTGACGCCCAGTACCGACATCACGATGCCGGCCAGGATCAGCACCGCAAAGTTGGTCAGCAGGAAGAGAGCAATGCGACTGAACATGGGAAAAGGACGCTCATGGGAGGTTGATGAATGCAAATCTGCGGTGACTTCAGCTTGAATTCAAGTCGCAAACTGACCGACGATTCATAGTTCATGTCCATGCTCCCCTACTGCGGCCGATTTGCGCCCTCGCCTACCGGCCCCCTGCACCCCGGCTCGCTGCTGGCGGCGCTCGGCAGTTGGCTGCTCGCCCGCCACGCCGGCGGCCAGTGGCTGGTGCGGGTGGAGGACGTCGATCCTCCTCGAACGGTGCCCGGCGCGGTCAGCGGCCAACTGGCCGCATTGGCCGCCTTCGGCCTGAACAGTGATGGGCCGGTCGTGCATCAGAGCCAGCGCGATGCGCTGTATCAGGCGGCGCTGGACCGGCTGCTGCGCGAGGGTAAGGCGTTTGCGTGCCATTGCAGCCGCAGCGAGCTGGCCGCGCAGGGCGGCATCCATCACCACTGCGTGGCCCGCGCCGCGCGTGCGCAGCCTGCCGTGCGGCTGCGGGTGCCGACCGGCAGCGTCGTGGGGTTCGATGACGGATTGCAGGGCCGCATCGTGCAGGACGTGCACGCCGAGGTTGGCGACTTCGTGCTGCGCCGCGCCGACGGCTATTGGGCCTACCAGCTGGCGGTCGTGGTCGACGATGGCGCGCAGCAGGTGACCGATGTGGTGCGTGGGGCGGACCTGCTCGATTCCACACCGCGCCAGATCCTGCTGCAGCAGGCCCTGGGTTTGCCGACACCGCGCTACCTGCATCTGCCGCTGCTGCTCGGCCCGGAAGGGCGCAAGCTCTCCAAGTCCGAGGCGGCGCTGCCAGTGGATCCGGCCCGGCCGCTGCCGGCCCTGCGCCGGGCATGGGCGCAGCTGGGCCAGGAGCCATCGATCGGTGCAGGGGCCGATGACGTGGGCCGGTGGCTTCAGCAGGCCGCCGCCGGCTTCGATCCGGCCCGGTTGCCACCGGGCGACATTTCCACCCTGCACGCCGCTGGCGAGGCTGCCCCTTTTGCCCCCTGATGTTGCAGAATCGCTTTCCCCCTTGTTGGCCCTGCCTTTCGGAGTAGCTGCTCATGACATCTCGCGTCGCACTGGTCACCGGTGGTACCGGCGGTATCGGTACTGCCATCTGCCAACGCCTGGCCGACCAGGGCCATCGGGTCGCCACCAACTACCGTGACGAAGCCAAAGCCAGGGCCTGGCGCGAGAAAATGCTGGCGCGCGGCTGCGACGTAGCGATTTTCCCGGGCGATGTGTCCGACCCCGGCACCGCCGAAAGCATGGTGCAGGCCGTTGAAGCGGCGCTGGGGCCGGTCGAGATCCTGGTCAACAACGCGGGCATCACCCGCGATACCACCTTCCACCGCATGCGCGCGGACCAGTGGCACGACGTGATCAACACCAACCTCAATTCGGTGTTCAACGTCACCCGTCCGGTCATCGAGGGCATGCGCCGCCGCGGCTGGGGCCGGGTCATCCAGATCAGCTCCATCAACGGCCTTAAGGGCCAGTACGGCCAGGCCAACTACGCCGCCGCCAAAGCCGGCATGCACGGCTTCACCATTTCGCTGGCGCGTGAGAATGCCGGCTTCGGCATCACCGTTAACACCATTTCGCCGGGCTATGTGGCCACCGACATGGTGATGGCCGTGCCGGATGAAGTGCGCGCCAAGATCATCGCCGACATCCCCACCGGCCGCCTCGGCAAGCCGGAGGAAATCGCCTACGCAGTGGCCTTCCTGGTCAACGAGGAAGCGTCCTGGATCACCGGCTCCAACCTGGACATCAACGGCGGCCACCACATGGGGTGGTAAGCGCCAAAAATGCTGCACTCCATGTTGCGCAACATAAATGCGGCCCCTTGCTACCTATGGCGGTTGCATAGGCTGCTGCACTGCGCCATGCTGCGCGCCTACTGTGATGAGTGACTGCTTCATGGCTGCGACCCGCATTATCAAGAAGTACCCGAACCGCCGGCTCTACGACACGGAAATCTCCAGCTACATCACCATAGAGGATGTGCGCCAGCTGATCCTGGACGGTGAGGACTTCGAGGTGCGTGACGCCAAGAGCGGCGATGACCTGACCCGCTCGGTGCTGCTGCAGATCATCGCCGACCAGGAGCAGGACGGCGAACCGATGCTGTCCACCCAGCTGCTCAGCCAGCTGATCCGCTTCTATGGCGACTCGCTGCAGGGCTTCATGGGCAACTATCTGGAGCGCAGCATGCAGGTCTTCCTGGACCAGCAGCAGCAGTTCCGCCAGCAGATGGGCAATCTCCTCGGCCAGACCCCCTGGGCGATGATGAACCAGCTGACCGAGCGCAACATGGAGATGTGGCAGGACTTCCAGCGCAACATGGGCGGCGGCTTCGGTGGCCGTCCGGGTGGCACTGGGACGGGTACCGGCACGGGCACGGGTGCGGGTACCGGCAAGAAGCCGGAAACGCCGGCACCGGGCGCAGGCAAGACCCGCCGCTGAGCCCACGCTCGGCGCAGTAAAGAAAAAGGCGCAGCCCTCGGGCCGCGCCTTTTCTCGTTTCAGGCTCCGGCGACGTCGTCGACGCCCTCCGGTCGACCCTATCGCCCTCCTGGCGCGCGCATCAGCGCTTGGGCTTGGCGCAGCCGGTGCAGACGCGCTCCACCTTGTAGCCCTTGGCACGCAGCTTTTCGACCACACCGTCGTTGCCGAGCAGGTGCAACGTGCCCACCACCACCATCGTGCCGCCCTGCCCCGCCTGCAGATGCTGCTGCAGCTTGGGCACCCAGGCATCGTTGCGGTCGGTGTTGATGCGCTTGTACAGCTGCGGATACTGGCCGCGCATTTCGGTGGCCATCGAGGTCCACAGCAGCTTGTCGTCGCCGCGGCGCCAGGCGTCATGCAGCTTGCGGCCCATCTCGTCGCCCTTGCCGGCCTGCTCAAGCGCCTCGGCGACCATCTGCTGCTGCTCCTTGGCCGACATCCCCGACAGCACGGCGATCTGGGTGTCGATATCTTCCAGCCCGGCGGTGGCCTTGCCGGCGCTGGCCGCGCGTGTCATGAAATGACGATCCAGCCCAAGCGCCGGGTCCAGGCCCATCTTGGTGAACTGGCTCAGGGTGATGGTCAGGCCGACGAACCACGGCTTCATGCCCTGCAACTGGGCCAGCGGCAGCTTGTTCTCCTGCGCATAGGCCTGCAGTTTGGTCCAGGTCGCGGCGTCCAGGTCGCGTTTCAGCTCCGAGCCATCGGTGCGCATCGCGGCCTGCACCATTTTCTGCGCCAGCTGCGGCGATTCCATATCCTGCGGCGACAGCTCGAACACCACCCGCTGCGAGGCCGCAAAGGCCTGGTCGATGTCCGGCGACAGCGGGTAATCGGTGGGCTGCAGGAGATGGAACGAACCCAGCAGGTACAGGCGACTGTCGCCCGGGCCGGTGACCTTCCACAGCAGCGGCACCGGCGGGGTGGCCTTGGCCGCTGTCGGCGCGCTCGGCGCCACCGGGCGCGCTTCGGCGCTGCCCGTACCGACCCACAGGCTCGCAGCGATCAGCAACGGGGACACGACACGCGACAACATCGAGATCATCAAGCCTCTCCTTCAGGGGCGTGGTACGCCTGCTCGCCTGCGTCCACACGCAGGTCCAGGCGGTTTTCAGGGGGTGTCAGCGGACACGTCGCGAACGGGGTGAACGCGCATGGGGGGTTGTAGGCGTGATTGAAATCGATCACCACCCTGCCCTGCGCGTCGGGCGCGGGCAGATCGAGATAGCGGCCGGCCGGATAGCTGCCGTGGCCGCTGGTGCGATCACCAAAGATCACGAACAGCTCGCGCCCAAGCTCGCCGATCGCCTCCAGCCGCCAGGTGCGGCCATCGCGCTCGAATTCCAGCGTGCCGGCATTGGGCATGTTCGTGGTCAGGCCGGTGATGTCCACGATCGGCAGCGTCTTGCCGGCCGGATGTGGCACGAAGCGCGCGGTGATGCGCCAGGCCGGACCACCCGGCCAGTACGTCAGGCCGGTGAAGTTCGTCCGTGAGGGGGCATCGGCGTGCTTGACCCGCAGCGCGAAGCGCTCACCGCGATGGATCAGGCTGAGCCGGCCTTTGTCGTCATCGAAGGCGATGATCGTCGGGGTGGGATCGCGATCACTGAAGAAGCGGATGCGGCCGGTGACCGGCTTGCCCTCCACGCGCACCGGCACGCCACGCTCCGGCGTGAACCAGACGGTGCTGCCCTCGCGCGCGACCATGCCGAGCTTGTCCGGGCCGACCGCCAAGCGGATGCCGCTGCCCGGCCCATGCCCGATGTAGTGCGCCTTGTACTCCAGCCAGTGCAGACCGACCAGGCTGGTCCAGCCATCGGCGGCGTGCAGCGCTTCGTAGCGCTGTTGGCGCCACTGCTGTTGTTCGGCCTCGAAGGCCGGATCGATCGCCACCTTCGCCGGTGCGGCCTCGTTCTTTTCGCCACACCCCGAGATGCTCACTGCCAGCAGCAACGCAGTCGCCCACACTCCCCAGCGCTTCCCCATGACCTTCCTCTCAGCGTCCACGCAGGAACCAGCGGTCGATTTCCGCCAGCGAAAAACGGGCCCAGGTCGGTCGGCCGTGATTGCACTGACCCGAGCGTTCGGTGATTTCCATGTCGCGCAGCAGGCCGTTCATTTCCGGCACGGTCAGGCGCCGGTTGGCGCGCACCGCGCCGTGGCAGGCCATGGTCGACAGCAGTTCGTCGCGGGCACTGGCGATGCGCCGGCTCTGGCCATGCTCGCGCAGGTCGGTCAGCACGTCGCGCAGCAGCGCCTCGGGTTCGGCATTGGCCAGCAATGCCGGAATGCTGCGCACATGCAGTGAGCCCGGCCCGGCGCGGGTGATCTCAAAGCCCAGCGAGGTCAAGGTCTCGGCCTCGCGCTCGGCGGTGTCGGCATCGCGTTCGCCCACCGCCAGGGTGATCGGCACCAGCAGCGGCTGCGCATGCAGGCCCATGCCATCGTGCGCGGTTTTCAGGCGCTCGTAACCGATGCGCTCGTGCGCGGCGTGCATGTCCACCACGATCAGGCCTTCGGCGTTTTCGGCCAGGATGTAGATGCCATGCAGCTGTGCGATCGCATAGCCCAGCGGCGGTACGCCACTGTCGGCTGCGGTCACCGGCAGGCCGTTGTCGGTCGGCATCGGCGGCAGGCTGCTGGCCGCTGCGGTGCCGCCCGGCGCGCCATACAGCGCTGCATAGGCGGACGGCGCATCGGCCACCCGCAGCCCCAACGGTGATTGCTGCGGGCGCCAATCGCCGCCCATGCCGCCGCCTGCTCCGTTGCCGGCGAGCGCATAGCCGGTGCTGCCGGCGGACGGCAGACCGTAGGCCGGCGCTGCGGTAGCGACACTCTCGGTGGCATGCACCTGGGCGCCGGCCGCGGTCATGCCGGCACGGGTTTCGGCCAGCGCTTCCTTGAGCGTGCGGTAGACGAAATCGTGGATCAGGCGCGAGTCGCGGAAGCGAACCTCGTGCTTGGCCGGATGCACGTTGACATCGACGCGGGTCGGGTCGAGTTCCAGGAACAGCACGTACGCGGGCTGACGACCGTGGAACAGCACGTCGCCGTAGGCCATCTTCACCGCATGGGCAACACTGCGATCGCGTACCGAACGGCCGTTGACGTACAGGTACTGCTGATCGGTGCTGGCCCGCGAATAGTGCGGCTGCGCAATCCAGCCGTGCAGGCGCAGGCCGGCCCCGCTGTGGTCCACGCGCAGCGCCTGGTTGGCGAAGTCTTCGCCCAGTGTTTCGCCCAGGCGCGCATCCGAGTACAGATCCCCGGGCTTGTAGCGGCGCGAGGGTTTGCCGTTGTGCGAGACGCGCAGCTCGACATCCGGGCGCGCCAGCGCGAGCGAGCGCAGCCACTCTTCGATATGGCCCAGCTCGGTGCGCTCGGCGCGCAGGAACTTGCGACGCGCTGGCACGTTGTAGAACAGCTCGCGCACTTCCACCGTGGTGCCGGGCGCATGCGCGCGCGGGGTGACTTCGCCCAGCCGGCCGCCCTCGATCTGCAGGGCCGAACCGTGCTCGTCGATGGCGCGGCGCGAGCTCAGGGTGAAGCGGCTGACCGAGGCGATCGACGGCAGCGCTTCGCCGCGGAAGCCGAGCGTCGCCACCGATTCCAGATCGTCCAGGCTGGCGATCTTGCTGGTTGCATGCCGCGATACCGCCAGCGGCAGCTCTTCCGGGGCGATGCCACCGCCGTCGTCGCGGATGCGGATCAGCCGCACACCGCCCTCTTCCAGGTCGATATCCACGCGGGTGGCACCGGCGTCCAGCGCATTTTCGACCAGTTCCTTGACCACGGACGCAGGGCGTTCGACCACTTCGCCGGCGGCGATCTGGTTGATCAGGATCTCGGGGAGTTGGCGGATGCTCATGCGCACCTCCGGGCAAGGGAGGTGGCAGGCGTGGCAGCGTAGGGAATTCGGGAAACGGACGTCATCCCGTGATGATAGCGTGCGCCGGGCGGTGCAGCCCGGAGGGGTTACTTGCTGCCGCCGGCCACGGTGCTGGCGCCATCGATTTCAGCTTGGGCGCGCGCGGCGTACAGGGTGCCCGGCGGCGGCTGACGGCTGAAGAAGGTATGCACACCGTCCAGCACTGCGCCGGCGATCTGGCGCTGGTAGGCCGGATCGATCAGGCGGCGCTCTTCATCCGGATTGGAGATGAAGGCGGTTTCGACCAGCATCGCCGGCATGTCCGAGGTGCGCAGCACCGCGAAGTTCGCACGTTCGATATTGGGCTTGTGGTTCTTGCCGATCCGCTTCAGGCCGCCCAGCACATGTCCGGCCGCGTCCTCAGAAGCCTTCATGTAACCGCTCTGGGCCAGATCCAGCAGCACGTTGGCCAGCGTGCCTTCGGTCTGCTGCAGGCGCACGCCACCCACCAGATCGGCGGCGTTTTCCTTGTCGGCCAGCCAGCGCGCACGTTGCGAGGAGGCGCCCTTGGTGGAGAGCACGTACACCGACGAGCCGGTTGCTGCCCGGTTCTCGGCGGCATCGGCATGGATCGAGATGAACATGTCGGCCTTGGCCGCACGCGCCTTCTGCGCGCGCATCGGCAGCGGAATGAACACGTCGCTGTCGCGGGTCAGGTAGGCCTTCAGGCCGGGCGTTGCGTTGATCTGGCGGGCCAGTTCGCGTGCCACCGCCAGAGTGATGTCTTTTTCGCGCTTGCCGGTCGGGCCGACCGCGCCGGGATCCTGGCCGCCATGGCCGGGATCGATCGCGATCACCAGTGGACGCATGCCGGCGCGCATCTTCACGCGCGAGGCGTCGCTGGGCATGGCCGGACGCGGGTTGTCCTGCAGCGCCGGGGTCGGCGCGGGCGTCGGAACCGGCGCACTGGCCACGACCGCCGGGGTCGACTGACCGGCCAGGATCGCGGCCGGCGACGCACTGTTGCTGGCCGCGTTGGCGGTCCCTGCGGCAGCGACGTTGACAGTGGTGGCCGTCGCGGCAGCCTGGCCCGGCGCCGAGGTGGCGACCGTGGCGCTGGCCTGCTGGCGCACCGACGCGGTCAGCAAGGCGGTGGCGCGCGCTGCATCGCTGCGTGCCTGTGCCGTCTGGGCGGCGGTCGGTGCAGGGGTCGGTGCCGGCGCGGCGGCCGGCGTCGAAGCCGCTGGCGTGGCCGAAGATGCTGCGGCCGGGGTGGGCGCGGGCGCACTGGCAACGGTGGCCGCGGCCGGCGCATCGCCCGGCCACTCGATCACCAAGCGCGACGCATCGCCCTGCTTGATCATCTGCGGGCGGAACGGCGCGACCGATTCGGCCAGGTCGAACACCACGCGGAACGTACCTGGCACCGGCTGCCCGGTACGGACAGCGGTGACCACGCCCTTTGGCGCAGGCAGTTTGAGGTTGCGGATCGCGCTGGAATCCGGGAAATCCACCACCAGGCGGTTCGGACCGGCCAGCGACAGGGTCTTGTAGCCCCCGCTGCCGGCCAGCGAAATCTCCGCACGGGTCCCGGTCGCACCAGTCTCCACGGCCACCTGGCGGACTTCCCCCGCCCACGACAGCGCGCTCGCCAGACAGAGTCCGACGGCAGTGCAGAGGGCGGTGAGTGATTTCCCCATTGGCATGGGTCTGGATTCAATCACCGTGCTGAATGAAATGCAACTCCTTTTCCCTTAATAATCCGTAACCTGCCGGTGTTTCCTAGTGTCAGCCGACAGAAAGAGCCTGCAAGTCGCCCCCTTGGGGCAGCCGTGCGAGCCATTCACGACCGGCCGGACTGGCGGCGGTGAGCCGGGCACGACGCCCCTGGCCCTGGATATCCAGCGCCACTTCGAGGTCGGTCGGCGGCAATGCACCGGCACCGCGCTCGGGCCATTCGACCAGCCACAGCGAGGCGCTGCCTTCGTCCAGCCCGAGGAAATCCAGCTCCTGCGCGTTGCCGATCCGGTACAGATCCAGGTGCCAGGCCTCGTGGCCGTCGGCCAGCGGGTAGCGCTCGACCAGGGTGTAGGTCGGGCTGCGGATCGCCCCCTGCACGCCCAGCGCGCGCAGCAGTGCGCGGGCCAGCGTGGATTTACCGGCACCCAGGTCGCCCTGCAGCTGCATCACCGCCTGCGGCGGCCGGGTCGCGGCCAGCCATTGCCCGAGCAGGTCAGTGTCTTCAGTCTGCGCGAGGAAAAACTCGATCATGTTCAAACGTCCGGATTGACCAGCCGGCGCAGCGGCGCCAGCAGATCGGTGGGAAGCAGGCCCCGCTGGCCGTCACTGGCGGCGGCATCGCCGGCCAGGCTGTGCAGCAATGCGCCGGTGCTGGCGGCATCGAAGGCGCCCAGGCCCTGCGCACGCAGGGCGGCAATAATGCCGGTGAGCAGATCGCCCATGCCACCCACGGCCATGCCGGGATTGCCGGCAGCGATCACCCGCGGCACCGCGTCGGGCGCAGCGACTACGGTGCCGGCGCCCTTGAGCACCACCACCGCGTGGAAACGCTCGGCCAGCGCTTTGGCCGCCGTGAAGCGGTCGGCCTGCACCTGCGCGGTGCTCAGCCCGAGCAGGCGCGCGGCCTCGCCCGGGTGTGGGGTCAGGATCGCGTCATGGAGCGGCTGCGGCGCCTTGGCCAGCAGGTTCAGGGCATCGGCATCGATCACCAGCGGCTTGCCGCTGGCCAGCACCTGCCGCCACAGTTCGTGCGCCCAGTCGTCCTGGCCCAGGCCAGGCCCGATCGCGATCACACCGGCACGTGGGAGCAGGGCCTGCAGTTCCTGCGCGTCCTGCACGGCATGCACCATCGCTTCGGGCAGGCGCGCCAGCAGCGGTGCGACATGCGGCGACTGGGTCGCCACACTGACCAGCCCTGCGCCCGCGCGCAACGCCGATTCACTGGCCAGCATCACCGCGCCGCCGCTGCCGAGGTTGCCGCCCACGCACAGCACGTGGCCGGATTCGCCCTTGTGGGTATTGGCGCGGCGCGCCGGCAGCTGCGCGCGCAGGCGCGGTTGCTGCCAGCACTCGGCGCTGTGCTGCACGCCTTCGCCTGCGTCCGCAGGCAGATCCAGCGCGGCCAGGCGGCGACCGCCGACATGCTCCAGCGCTGCGCCGGTATACAGCCCCTGGTGGCGCACGATGAACTGCAGGGTGACCGTGGCACGGATGGCAACGCCCGGCACGTGACCGGTGCGTGCATCCACGCCGCTGGGCACGTCCAGCGCCAGCACCGGCACCCCAGCGCCGTTGATGGCCGTGATCAGATCCACCGCGGCACCGGCCGGCGCGCGGTTCAGGCCGATGCCGAACAGCGCGTCCACCAGCAGGTCTCCCGGCGGCAGAACGCCATCGTAGCGCGCCACCACACCGCCGGCGGCGATGAACGCCTGCTCTGCCCGCTGCGCCAACGTCGTGGCCGGCGCATCGCTGTCCAGCCGCAGCACCGTCACCCGGCGGCCGGCTTCACGGGCCAGACGGGCCAGCGCGTAGCCATCGCCGCCGTTGTTGCCGGCTCCCACCACCACGCCGATGCGCTGCGCCTGCGGCCAGCGCTCCAGCAGGCAATGCCAGGCGGCCTGGCCGGCCTGTTCCATCAGCGAGGCACCGCCATCGCCCAGCAGGGTGCTGGCCTGCGCATCCAGGCGGCGCGCAGCGGTGATATCGAACAGTTCAGCAAGCTCGGGCATGCCGGGATTCTATACTTGTCGCCCAGGCGCAGCCTTGCCGCGCCCTTCCCAGGCTCCGTTTCCGCCCAGGCCATGTCCGCCGTCCCCCTGCCCGCCCCCGTCCATCTGGCCCGTGCCGCCGAACGCATCCGTGCGATCGCGGGCGTGCACGGCTTCCAGCGCTGCGGGGTGTCCGGCATCGATCTGCGCGAAGACGAGGCGCACCTGGCCGATTGGCTGGGCAAGGGCCTGTACGGCACGATGGAGTGGATGGCGCGCCACGGCACGCTGCGTGCGCGGCCGGATGAACTGCTGCCGGGCACGGTGCGGGTGATCTCAGTCGGCATGGATTACGGCCACAAGGACGACGCCGAAGCCTGGGCCACCCTGCACGATGGCGACCGCGCCTACGTGGCGCGCTATGCGCTGGGCCGCGATTACCACAAGCTGATGCGCAACCGGTTGCAGAAGTTTGCCGACAGCATCGCCGCCGAGATCGGGCCGTTCGGCTACCGCGTGTTCGTTGATTCGGCCCCGGTGCTGGAGCGCGCGCTCGCCCGTAATGCCGGGCTGGGCTGGATCGGCAAGCACACCTGCCTGATCGACAGACAGGGCGGCTCGTGGTTCTTCATCGGCGAAATCTACGTCGACCTGCCACTGCCGGTGGATACACCGGCCACCGCACACTGCGGCACCTGCACGCGCTGCATCGATGTCTGCCCGACCCAGGCGATCATCGCCCCGCACCGCCTGGATGCACGCCGCTGCATCTCCTACCTCACCATCGAACACGACGGTGCGATTCCCGAGGACATGCGCACGGCGATGGGCAACCGCATCTACGGCTGCGACGACTGCCAGCTGGTCTGCCCCTGGAACAAGTTCGCCAAGCGCACCGACGAGCCGGATTTCCGCGCGCGCAACGATCTGGACACCGCCTCGCTCGCCCAGCTGTTCGCCTGGGAAGAAGACGAGTTCCTGCGCCGCACCGAGGGCAGCCCGATCCGCCGCAGCGGGCATGAACGCTGGCTGCGCAACATCGCCGTGGCGTTGGGCAATGCCCCCACCCACGCCGAGACGCTGGCCGCGCTGCAGGCACGACGCGAGCATCCTTCGGCGATCGTGCGCGAGCATGTGGCCTGGGCACTGCAGCAGCACGCCGACCGCACTGCTGCGGGATGAAGCATCGCCGCCGACGTGCGACCATGGCCCCCCGTTCGTACCGTTTGGCCTGATCCCTCCATGGACCGCAGCGCGCAGATTCTCACGCCCAGCCAGCTCAACATCCTGGCCCGCGACCTGCTGGAAGGCGCGTTTCCGTTGATCTGGGTGGAGGCCGAACTGGGCAGCGTGACGCGCCCTGCCTCGGGCCATCTCTATTTCACGCTGAAGGACGCGCGCTCGCAGATCCGAGCCGCGTTGTTCAAGCCCAAGAGCCAGTGGCTGACGTTCGTGCCGCGCGAAGGCATGCGCGTGCTCGCCCGTGGCCGGTTGACGCTGTACGAAGCACGCGGTGAGTACCAGATGGTGCTCGACCACATGGAAGAAGCCGGCGAAGGCGCTCTGCGCCGCGCTTTCGAGCAGCTCAAGGCGCGCCTGGAGGCCGAGGGCCTGTTCGCGCCGGAGCGCAAGCGACCGCTGCCCGCGCATGTGCGTCGTCTGGCGGTGATCACCTCGCGCACCGGCGCGGCGGTGCGCGACGTGCTCAGCGTGCTTGAACGGCGTTTCCCGATGCTCGAGGTCGATCTGCTGCCCAGCCTGGTGCAGGGCGACAGCGCTGCCGCGCAGATCACCTCGCTGTTGCGTGGTGCCGATGCCAGCGGCCGCTATGACGTGATCCTGCTGACCCGCGGTGGCGGCTCGATGGAGGATCTCTGGGCCTTCAACGATGAGCAGTTGACCCGCGCGATCGCGGCCAGCCAGACCCCGGTGGTATCTGCCGTGGGTCACGAAACCGACTTCAGCCTGGCCGACTTCGCCGCCGATCTGCGCGCGCCGACGCCGTCGGTCGCGGCCGAACTGCTGGTGCCTGATCAGCGTGACCTGCTGCTGCGTGTGCGTCGCCTGGATGCGCGTCTGGCGCAGTTGCAGCGGCACAGCCTGGGGCAGGCCATGCAGCGCGCGGACCGTGCCCTGCTCCGCCTCAACGCGCAGAGCCCGCAATCACGCCTGCAGCTGCTGCAGCGTCGCCAGCAGGACGTCGCGCGCCGTCTGCACGCGGCGTGGACGACACAGCATCAGGGCCGTCTGGCCCACCTGCGCCACGCGGCCGCCGTGCTGCGCAGCGGTCATCCGCAGCGCCGGCTGGATGCCCTGCGTGAGCGCCTGCAACGCCTGCAGCCGCGTGCGGACAGTGCGATCGGTCGCCAGCTGCAGCGCGACGCCCTGCGCCTGCGTGCGCTCGCCCGTTCGATGGAAGCGGTCAGCCCGCTGGCCACCGTCGCGCGTGGTTACGCGATTCTGACCCGCGAGGACGATGGCAGTCTGGTGCGTTCGCCGTTGCAGGTGCGCCCGGGCGACACGCTCAAGGCACGCGTGCAGGACGGCGTGATCGACGTAACGGTCAACGAGCCGTCGCGCTGATCCGGCGCGCCCAGGCCGCTGCGGTTCGCCTTCAACGCCCTGCGCTTTCGCAGAACTTCTGCCGGTACTCCATCGCCTTGGGCATCAACGCCTGCAGGTTCTGGATGCGCGTGCCCGGGTTGGGATGCGTGGACGCGAATTCCGAGGTCGATTGCCCACCACTGGCCTGCCCCATCCGCTCCCACAGCGGAATCGCTTCCTGCGGATCGAAACAGGCCGCCGCGGCCAGCATCAGGCCTACTTCATCGGCCTGGGTCTCATGGCTGCGCGCGTACGGCAGCAGGTAGCCGTAGCCCATCGCCGACATCATCATCTGCTGCTGTTGCGGGTCCATGCCGCTGGCGGCACCGGCCATCTGCCCGATCTGGGTCATCTTCTGCTGGGCCATGCGCTGGGCACCGTGCCGCAGCAAGGCGTGCGCGATTTCATGGCCCATCACCACGGCCATCGCATCCACCGTACGCGCCACCGGGATCAACCCGGTGTAGACCGCCATCTTGCCGCCCGGCAGGCAGAACGCATTGGCCTGGTCGGACGGAATCACGTTGACTTCCCATTCGAAATCCCGCGCGAAGTGCGCAGGCTTCAGTCCATGCTCTTCGGCGAGCGCGGTTTCCACGACGTCCACCTTGGCGATCAGGCGCTGGGCGATCGCCTGGATTTCGCGTGACTGTGGCGCACTGGGATCCAGCGGTCGCTCCTGCGCCAGGATCTCCTGGTAGGCCTGCAGGCCCAGCGCCTTTTCCTGGGTCGCGTCGAGCGAGCTGTCGATCAGCACGCTCTCGCCGGTGTAGGGATCCACGGCGCGGTTGGAGAACCAGTAGAACGCGGCATAGCCGGCGAACGCCAGCAGCACCCACCAGCGGATGTTGCCGAACAGGCCTGGCCGCCGGGCGCGGCCCTGCTGCTGACCGCCGAATGGATCGTTGCGCATGCGCGTGGTTCCTGAGATGGCCGCGGCACCCTGCCCGACACTGTGCCAATCCTAGAACGCGCGCCGGGGGGCCGGGTGAAATCCCGTCACCCCACGACGGGAAGATCCCTCAGATGCCTCGGACCAGCCGGAAGCCGATCCGTGCGCTGGTGGTGTCCGAATCCTGCGATTGCCGCCAGGCCGCGCGGGTCTGTGCCGGCGCATTGGCCCAGTTGCCACCGCGGATCACGCGCTGCCGGCAGCCAGGGTTGAACCAGGCCACGCCATCGGACGGCGCACGCCGGTAGCTGGCATGCCAGCAGTCGGCGACCCATTCGCTGAGGTTGCCAGCGATGTCGTGCAGGCCCCACGGGTTGGGATCGAAGCTGGCCACCGGGGCCGGCCCCCAGTATCCATCGCCGTAGCCGACGAAGGCGTTGTACCAGTGCCGTCCGGAGGGCGAGACATCCTCGGCCCCGGTGAAGTTGCCGGCGCGCGCGGGCGGCGTGCCCGCATCGCCCCACGGGTAACGGCCGCTGCTGCCGGCGCGCAGCGCGTATTCAAATTCGGCCTCGCTGGGCAGCCGGTAGGAGCGCCCCGTCTGCTCGGACAGCCAGGTCGCGTAATTCTCGGCATCGCGCACGCTCACGTGCATCACCGGCAGGTTGGCGATCGCCTCGGCACCGTTGTAATCCGACTGCCAGTCCACCCCGCTGCGCCGTACGAAGTTGCCGCTGCGCTCGTCATACACGATCGAGTGACCGCGCCGCGTGGCGCGTGGGCGGGTCTTGGTGGCCTGCACGTAACGGCGGAAATCGGCGACGGTCACTTCCGTGATCGACATCGCGAAGCCACGTTCGAAACGCACGTAATGCGAGGGTTTTTCCGCATCGGTCGCGCCGAGCTCATTCTCGGCCGCGCCCATCTGGAAACCGCCGTGCGGCACCACGATCATCTGTGGCCCACGGCCGCCATCGCGCAACGCATCGCTGAACACCTGCCGCGGCCGGAAGCTGCCGTAATGCGTCACCAGTTCGATCCGCTCACGCAGCTGGCCGACGACAGGGTCGCCGGGCAACGCGATGCGCAGCGCATCTTCCAGCTTCTGCCGGGCCGGCTTGAGCCCCTGCGGCGTGGCCAGATCGCGCAGGCCTTCGTTGCGCAGCCGCGCCAGGATGTCAGAGCGGATTTTCTCGATGCGTTCGAAGGCATCGGCGATGGTGATCGATGAATCGCGGACCTTCGCCGCTTCGGCCAGCCAGGTCCCGGCCGCGGCGAAATCGGTGGCCCGCGCGGCGGTCTCGGCCCGGCGGATCAGCGCGCTCTCGGCGGCGGCCAGGCCCTGCCGGGCGCGCGGGTTGTCCGCATCCAGCGCCAGTGCCTCGCGGAAATTGGGGATCGCGCCATCGCCATCCTCGCCGATGCGGTCCGCGCGCAGATCGTCTTCGCCGGCGCGGTTGTACGCCACCACACGCTGGGCGATCTCCACCCGCGACTGCAGCTCACGCACCTTGGCATCATCCGGTGCCAGCGTGAGCAGCACCAAGGCCATCTCACTGGCCTGGGCCAGCGCCTCACGCTGCTTGAGCGGGCGGTCCAACAACGCGCCTGCCTCCTCCAGCAGGCGCTGCCGGGCACGTCTCAGGCCGGTCTCGGCCACGCGGTCCTTGGGGTCGTGCTGAAGCAGCGCGAGCCAGATCGGAATCGCATCCTCGGCAGTGCGGTACAGGCGGCCTTCCTCGAAGGCACGTGCCGCGTCACGTCGCGCCTGGGTCACGTCGCCGTCGCCAAGGGTCACTGCCGGCGCCTGCCAGCGCTCCACGGTTTCAGCGGCGTCCTCGCCCCCGATGGTGACCTGGGCAACCGGTGCGCTGGTCTTCGCCGGTGCAGCGGCGGGCTTGGCGACCGGCGTTGCCGACGGCGCGGGGGCCGGGGCGGGAGAACACGCGGCCAGCAGGCCCAACAGGCCAGTGAACAGCAGCGGCAATGTGCCTGAGGGTCGCAAGTGGGGTTCCTTGGGGCGTGTCATCGTGACGCGATGACGGTCCAGGTGGCATGCCGCAGGCGCGGACAGGGGGTCATCATAATCGCCACCGTCCCGGGCGGCGACCGTCCACGGCCCGGGCGTTCATCACCGCACGGCGGTATGCCGGCCGTGGCACGGGGTTAGGCTATCCTCCCCGACCTGAGCACCCCTTTGCAGTACATGGAATCCCACGTGGCTTACTGGATCAAAACCCCGGCGGAACTGGACGAGCGCTACCGCCAGCGCCCCACCCGCATCGGCCTGGACACCGAGTTCATCCGCGAACGCACCTATTGGCCGCAGCTGGCGCTGGTGCAGATGGCCGTCGGTGATGAAATCCTGCTGATCGACCCGCTGATCCCCGGCATGAACGAGGCCCTGGCCCCGTGGCTGGCCGACACCTCCATCCTCAAGATCATGCACAGCGCCAGCGAAGACCTGGTCACTTTCAAGGTCGCCTGCGGCGTGCTGCCGCGCCCGCTGTTCGACACCCAGATCGGTGCATCGCTGGCGGGCATCGGCGGTGGCCTGGGCTACCAGAAACTGGTCACCGCGGTCACCGGCGTCACCCTCACCAAGGGCGAGACCCGCTCGGACTGGATGCGCCGGCCGCTCTCGGACGCGCAGCTGGAGTACGCCGCCGACGACGTGGAATACCTGTTCCAGATCCACGACACCATCGAGGCCCGCCTGGAAGAACTGGGCCGCCGCCAATGGCTGCAGGACGACGCCGAACGCCTGCTCGCCAGTGTCGAACACGATGAAGAGCGTTGGCCGCACGTGGCGATGCGCTCGGCACAGTTCATGGACACCGCTGCGCAGCTGCGCCTGCTGCGGCTGCTGCGCTGGCGCGATGTGCAGGCCCGCGCGAGTGACAAGCCGCGCAGCTGGGTGCTCGACAACGAACTGGCCGCGGTGCTTGCACGCACCCCGCCGGCCGATGTGGAGGCGTTGTCCAAACTGATGGAAGGTTTCCCCAAGGCCCCGCGCAAGCTGGCTACCCAGGTATGGCAGGCGCTGACCACCCCGCTCGCCGACGAAGCCGAGGCACCGCTGGCACTGCCGGCCAACGATGCCAACAAGCAGGCCCTGAAGCGGTTGCAGGATGCCGTCAGCGCGCGCAGTGCCGAACTCGGCCTGCCCGATGGCGTGCTGGCCTCGCGCAAGCATCTGGAAAGCTATCTGGAAAGCCGCCAATGGCCGACCGTGCTCGCAGGCTGGCGCCAGGCGCAGCTGGAGCCGAACCTCTCGGCACTGTTGCCCCCTGCCTGAAACGACAACGCCCCGCATCAGCGGGGCGTTTTTCATCGATCCGGCTCACCGGCGCCGCAGCAATGCGGCACCGGTGATCGCGTGACTTACCAGTTCATGTTGAGCGACACGCCCACGGTGCGCGGTTCGTTGTAGACCGCGGCCATGTAGTTCTCGATCACACCCTTGAGGTTCTTCTCATTGGTGATGTTGCGCGCGAACAGCGCCACTTCCCAGGCACCGTAGTTGGCGGAGTAGCCCAGCTTCAGGCCGCCTTCGAAGCTGCCCTTGGAGTTGAACTCGGCCGAGTCGTACAGCACGAAGCTGGTATACCCCTGCTTGTTCCAGTCGGTGGAGACGAAGAACACATCGCTGTCGTTGACCGGCATGTCGTAACGGGCAGCCAGGTTGATGTTGTACTTCGGTGCGTTGGGCAACGGGTTGCCGTTGATCTGCGCGAAGGTGTTGGCACCGACCTTGATGGTCGGATCGTTCACCGTGCACACCACGGCGCCGTTCAGGGCGCAGACCTGCGCGTACACGCGGTCGTCCTGGATTTCGCTGTGCAGCAGGCTGACACCGGCGCTGAGGGCCAGGTTCGGGATCGGGCGCAGTTCCATGTCCGCTTCCAGACCATAGGCCTTGGCCTTGTCGGCGTTGAACAGCACGCCGTTGCCGTCCGAATCGTTGCCGTTGAGCTGGATGTCGTTGACCACGTAGGTGAACGCGGCGGCGTTCACGCGCAGGCGGTTGTCCCACAGGCTGCTCTTGATGCCGGCCTCCCAGGACAGGATGGTTTCCGAGTTCGCCGTGGTGAAATCGGCATTGAACACGGCCGAACGGCCCTGGATGGTCGGGCCGCGGAAGCCGCGTGCCACGCGCGCATACACGCTCAACTGCGGGTTGAACGCATACATCGCGCTCAGGTCCCAACTCGGGGTGGTGTCGGACATCTCCACGTAGGTGCGGCCCTTGTAGGTCACGGCACCGGCGGCGGTATCGGCGGTCTTGAGCAGACGGGTCTTCTTCTCATCCTTGGTCTGGCGCAGGCCGGCGGTCAGGGTGAACTTGTCGGTCACGTCATAGCTGACCTGGCCGAAACCCGCCCAGGAGGTATTGACGTTGCGCAGGCGCACCCAGTTGTTCGGGTTGCGGGCAGCGGTGTTCAGGAACCAGGCACGCTGGTAGAAATCGGTGGTGTCGCGGCCGTCGAAATAGAACGCGCCGACCTGCCACTTCAGGCGATTGTCATCGCCGTTGGCCAGGCGGAATTCCTGGGTCCACTGGTCCAGATCGCGGATCTGGCCCATCGACTGGCCGTAGCCGTTCGGCACGCCGTTGACCGGGTAGTTCACGGCGGCACCGCCGTCGGTGTCACCGCGGCTGTAGCCGGAGGTGGTTTCGTAGGCGGTGATCGAGGTCAGCGAGACGTTGCCGAAATCGTAGATCGCCTTCACCGAGCCGCCGTAGGTCTTGTAAGCCTGCGGGTTGTTGTCGGCTTCGTCGTAGGCGACCCTGTCGCGCGGCACGTCGGTCTTGTTGGAGCCCTTGGTCACCGCGTTGCGCAGGAACAGGGTCGAGGTTCCGTCGTAATCGCGCGCATGAGCCGAGGCCAGCAGCGAGAAGTTGTCGCTCGGCTGCAGCAGCAGCTGCGCGCGCACGTTGCGGTCGTCGAAGCCGCCCATGGCGTTCTTCTTCGGCGAGACCGTGCCATCGGCACTCGGGCCGCTGTAGGTGTTGTCGACGTAATCATCGCGGTGCTGGTACAGCGCCGACACGCGGAACGAGGCGATATCGTTGATCGGGCCACCGAAGCCGCCATCGATCGCCACGCTGCCGTAGGAGCCGTAGCTGGCCTGCACGCGGCCGCTGTAATCCTGGCTCGGCTTGATCGTGTCGAACTTGACGATGCCGGCGGTGGTGTTGCGGCCGAACAGCGTGCCCTGCGGGCCACGCAGCACCTCGATCTGGTCCACGTCGTAGACCGGGTTGGACTTCAGCACCACGTGCTCAAGCACCACGTCGTCCTGGATGATCGACACCGGCTGCGAGGCACCGAGGTAGAAGTCGATGTTGCCCAGGCCGCGGATGTAGAAGCGCGGGAAGATGCGGCCGGTGGTGGTTTCGGCGTAGAAGCTCGGCACCTTGCCCGACAGGGCCAGCAGGGTGTCATCGCCGCCCGCGGTGTAATCACGGATCTTCTCGCCCTGCACCACGCCGACCGACACCGGCACTTCCTGCAGGTTGCGCTCGCGGTGGTCGGCGGTGACGGTGATGGTGTCCAGCGAGGTGGCGCTGGCGGACTGCGCGTCCTGCGCCGAGACGGCAGCGGACAGCATCAGCGCAGCGGAGGCGCAGGCCAGCGCCAGCGCGCGGCGGCGCGGCAGCACGGCGGCGGAAAGGGAACGGGAGAGAAGACGCGTCGACACAGGGGCGTGGCGTAGAGCGGGCATGCAGAGGTCTCGGGTAGTACAGATCGGGGCAGCCGGCGAGATGGCCGGGCACCATAGGAAACGGCATCGCTGTGGAGACAGCGATGCGGCACGGTATTGGCTGGATGTTTCAGATTGGTGTCAGGGCGTTGTGGGCGACGGCTGTCCGGCCCCCCTGGTCCACTGGCTATGCGGCCGCGTTTTCTGGCGCGGATTATGCCCGCCTGGCGCGTCGCCCGGAAGGGCGCGCGGCGCGATCAGCCCTGCAGATCGGCCGATCGGCGAGGATGGGCAGGGGCGGCGCCCCCTGCCCCTGTGGGGCTCAGGCGGGAACGGCCTGGCGTCTGGCCGGCGTGTGCCCGGCCAGACGGAAACGCCCCACCGACTGCTGCAACTCGCTCGACTGCGCGTTCAGTGCGCGCGCAGCGGCCGAGGCTTCTTCCACCAAGGCGGCGTTCTGCTGGGTCACGCCATCCATCTGCACGATGCTCTGGCTGACCTGATCGATACCCGCTGCCTGCTCCTGGCTGGCGCTGGCGATCTCTTCGATCAGGCCGCCCAGCTCGCCCACGGCCTGCACCATCCGCTGCAGTGTCTGCCCCGCTTCATCGGCCAGCGCACTGCCATCGGTGACCTTGGTGACCGAATCCCCGATCAGGCTCTTGATCTCCCGGGCCGCCTGCGCCGAGCGCTGTGCCAGGGCGCGCACTTCGGAGGCGACCACGGCGAAGCCACGGCCTTCTTCACCCGCACGTGCCGCTTCGACCGCGGCATTGAGCGCCAGAATGTTGGTCTGGAAGGCAATGCCGTCGATCACCGTGGTGATGTCGGCGATACGGTGCGACGACGCCTGGATATCGCCCATGGTCTGCACCACCTGCGCGACCGCCGCGCCGCCCTGCGCGGCCACGGCCGCCGTCTGCGCCGCCAGCTGATCGGCGCGCCGGGCGTGATCGGCATTCTGCTTCACGGCTGCGGTCAGTTCTTCCAGCGAGGCGGCGGACTCTTCCAGACTGGCCGCCTGCTGTTCGGTACGCCGCGAAAGGTCCTCGTTGCCCGCCGCGATTTCCGACGATGCAGTGGCCACCGAGACGGCCGCCTGCTGGATGCCGGCGACAATCGTGGTCAGCTGGCTGACGGTGGCATTGGCATCGTCACGCATGGTGGCGAACACACCCTGGAACTCGCCCTCGATGCGTCCGCGCAGGTCGCCGGCGGCCAGCGCGCGCAGCAATCCCGACAGCGAGGACAGATTGCGGTCGGCGGTGACCATCAGGGTATTGAGTCCTTCCACCATCACCCGGAAATCGTGGTTGAAGGCGCCCGCATTGCCGCGCACGCTGAAATCACCCGCTGCCGCAGCGGCGACCAGGTGTTTGATTTCCCCATTGATGGCCTGAAGGCGATCGCGCACACCGTTCACGGCGTCGGTGATCTTGGCCTTCTCCCCCGGCAACGCCTCCATCGAGGGCGACAGGTCACCATCGGCGTAGCACTGCACCAGCTCCACCATGCGCAGCTTGGTGGATATGTGCGCCTCCACCAGTGCATTGGTGCCGGTCACCATGGTGCGGAACTCCCCTTCAAATGCGTCGGCATCGATGCGGTAGCTGATCGTACCCTCGGCATGCTGGCGGCTCATGTCGTTCTGTGCGGCAATGATCGCGCGGAGCTTGCCCTGCATCTGCTGCAGCGCCGCCATCAGGCGGCCCACCTCATCCTGCCCGCGCACCTGGATGCTGCCTTCAAGACGACCGGCCGCAACGTCCCGGGCCACCTGCCCCGCTTCGGCCAACGGCCGGCTCAGCACCCGTCGGACCACCAGCACCATCGCCACGATCACCGCCAGCAGTGCCAGCGCCGAGACCAACGCGATGTGCAGCATCAGCTTGCCTAGCACGGCGTGCACCACCGAGACCGGCTCCATGCCCAGCACCACCCAGTGCCACGGACCATAGGCCTGGGTCGACACGAAGTACGTCTGGGCCGTGTCCTGATCACCGCTGCGCAGCTGCACCTGGCCCTGCGTGACCGTGCCGTCCAGCAGGGCCTGCAGCGCAGCGTGGTCGGATTCGGGCACCTTGGCCTGAAGCTTGCCACCCTCACCGTCCGGCCCGGCGATGATCGTCCCGAAGTTCTCGCCAGGCCGGGTATCGACGGCGATGAAGTAGCCGT
Organism: Stenotrophomonas rhizophila; assembly: GCF_003751305.1. GTDB lineage: Bacteria > Pseudomonadota > Gammaproteobacteria > Xanthomonadales > Xanthomonadaceae > Stenotrophomonas > Stenotrophomonas rhizophila_B. The sequence goes on along the minus strand of NZ_RJKV01000002.1, from coordinate 1,293,548 downwards.
CCTTGCCCAGCTGCGAGGCGCGCAGGCGGGTCTTCAGCGCCGCCAGGCCATCGGAATAGTTCTGACCGACGAAGGCGATGCCCACGACCTCGCCCGCCGCATCGGTGATCGGCATGTAGTGGGTCATGTAGTCCACACCGAACAGCCGGGCCGGACCGGTGTAGCGCTCGCCGGCCAGCAGCTTCTGGTAGGCCGGATTGGCGTGGTCCAGCACGGTGCCCATGGCGCGGGCGCCCTCGGCGTTGCGCAGCGAGGTCGATACACGGATGAACTCCTGCCCGTCGCGCGCGAACACGGTGGCCACGCCGCCCGTCGCCTCGGCGAAGCGATCGACGGCGGCCTCCTGCAGATTGACGACGTCGCTGCCCAGACGAAGCGTCGGCGTGGACCGCTCACCGATCAGGATCGTCTTTGCGGGGTCCAGGGTGGCATCGCCGGCCGGCAGCATGGCGCGGAAGGTGCCGGCCATGCGCTCGGTGCTGTCGCTGAGGCTGCGGTCATAGAGTTGGACCGAGTCGCGCATCAGCACGGTGGCCGACTGCAGCCCGGCCTCGACGCGCTGCTGGTAGCTTGTCGCCGATTGCTGATAGACCAGCAATGCCAGACCAATAAAGGCCACGGTAGTGATCAGGCCCATCAGCAACGCCAGACGCGCGCCGATGGAGGAGGAGAAAACGGTGGCGGCACGGGTCGTCATCGTCGGGACTCGAAGGGATTGGGTATGAGGGATTGGCTCCCTTTCATATCGGCACCGTTTTGGTCCTCTTTACGCGATGGCGTCTAGTTACATTTCGCTACTCAAGAAATCCAACCCGTTGTGCTGCAAGGGTTTGCGGCGCGCCGACCCTCACAAAACCCACTCTTCCGTTCAGTTCGAGGACGTCCGCAGACCAGGCGGGCGGAGCGCCGCATCCATTCCCCCCCTCTTGGCAGCCGCCACTGGCCGGGGCTACACTAGATCCATCGCACGGCGCTCCAAGACGCGACACGCGAGGCAAGTGCGGTATCCGTGGGGCCATAGCTCAGCTGGGAGAGCGCGTCGTTCGCATCGACGAGGTCAGGAGTTCGATCCTCCTTGGCTCCACCACTATTCAACACAAAGCCCCGGGAATCCTGTTCCCGGGGCTTTGTTTTTCCAACGTCTGCAGGTCGGGCTTAGGCTCCCTCAGGATTATCCTTGCGCTCCGGCCGGCGTGTTCCCGCGTCATGGATCGCTTGATCGGTCTGCCCCGGCCGCTGCTTGGCGGTTTCATCCTGCTTGCGGTCCTGCTGGCTCTCTTCGATGCCTTCCTGCTTGCCGTGTTCGCTGGGCTTGGTGTCTGCCATGGGTCTACTCACTTGTGCGGTTCCCGGTACGGGGCCTTCATCCGCAGGCTAACCGGCCGATCGTGATGCACGAATCACGATCGGCACGGCCTTGCACACGTCGCACTCACACGCCCCGCGCCGCTCAATCCAGCTTGACCACCAGCTTGCCGAAGTTGTGGCCCTTGAGCAGTCCGAAGAAGGCCTCCGGCGCGCGTTCCAGTCCCTGCACGATGTCCTCGCGATATTGCACGCGGCCGTCCTTCAGCCACTGCCCCATGTCGCGCAGGAACGCAGGGAAGAAGGCGTGCAGATCCGACTGGATGAAGCCGCGCACGGTCAGGCGCTGGCGCAGCACCTGGCTCATGAAACCCGGCAGCCGGTCCGGCCCGGGCAACACCGCACCGCGCGCGTTGTAGGTGGCGATCGTGCCGCAGACCGGAATGCGCGCGAAGTCGTTGAGCAATGGCGCGACCGCATCGAAGACGTGTCCCCCGACGTTCTCGAAGTAGACATCGATGCCGTCGGGCACCGCCGCACGCAACTGCGCGGCGAAATCGTCGGCGCGGTGATCCAGCGCTACATCGAAGCCCAGCGTTTCCAGATACGCGCGCTTCTGCTCGCCACCGGCAATGCCCACCGTGCGCGCACCCTGCAGCTTGGCGATCTGACCCACCGTCGCGCCCACCGGGCCGCTGGCAGCCGCCACCACGAGCGTTTCGCCCGGCTGCGGCTTGCCGATTTCCTGCAGGCCCACGTACGCCGTGAATCCGGGCATGCCGTACACGCCCAGTGCAGTGCTGATCGGCAGGCCGTTGTCTTCCAGCTTGCGGCTGATCTGATCGCCGTCGATGACGGCATGCGTCTGCCAGTTGCCCGGAGCCAGCACATGCTCGCCGATGGCGAAACCGGGATGGTTGGAGGCGAGCACTTCAGCAACGGTGCGCCCTTCCATCACCGCATCCAGCGCAACCGGTGCGGCGTAGGACGGCCCCTCCTCCATGCGACCGCGCATGTAGGGATCCAGCGACAGATAGCGATTGCGCAGCAGCACCTCGCCCGGGCCAGGCGCGGGAACCGGCACGTGTTCGATACGGAAGTTGGACGAGACGGGAGCACCGTTCGGGCGCGAGGCGAGGACGATGCGGGTGTTGGTGAGCGCGGTCATCAGAGGATCGCTCCGGGGAGACGAAAAAGGAATCCCGACAGTACGCCGTCCAGGCACGTCCGGGCGGGGGGTAAAACAGCGTTCCATCGGTGCAGGACGACGCGGCTGTGCAATCACCTTGTGCGACAGGGACCGATCATTCCGATGGCGTCACAGCATTCCATCCGTACGCTGCACCGCGCATGCGTTGCCCGCGCCGCCGGCCAGGGCGCATGATCGCGTCATGAACGTTCCCTCCTCCAGCCGACGCCGCTACCTGCTGCCCGTGTTGATGTCCGCCACCACGGTGTTCGGCCTGACATGCTGGGCGATTCTGGCGACCGAGCCCGGTTGCCTGGCCGCGCAAGGCCATTGGTCGTCCGGTGCAGGCAAGTGCCACACGCGCCTGTGCCTGCTGCAGGGCGACTGCGGCGAGATGGCGTCACCTATCGTGGCATGCAACAAAGTGCAGGTCGGCGACAGCCGTGGCCGCGTGTACTTCCACCTGGGCAATCCCCTGCCTGGTGCGGGCGCCGAAGCGGAGTGGCCCGCAGGCAAGGCCGACAACGGCTCGATCCGTGCACGCTTCGAGGATGAGCGGCTGGTCAGCCTGGCCTGCCCGGTCACGCCGTAGGGCGTGCGCGCTTCCATTGCAGCGGGCTCATGCCCATCTCGATCCGGAACATGTAGTTGAACGCCGACGCCGAGGCATAGCCCAGCTCGTGCGCGATTACCGTGGGCGAACGCCCCTGCGCCAGCCACTCGATGGCGCGCAGCAGGCGCAGCCGCAACCGCCACTCGCGCAGCCGCATGCCGGTCTCGCGTTCAAAGTGGCGCGCCAGGGTACGCGGCGATGCCCCCAGCAAGGGCGCCCAGTCCTCCACGCTGCGGGTATCGGCAGGTTGCTCGTACAGTGCCTGGCACCAGCGCTGCAGGCGCGCATCCTGCGGCCACGGCAGGTGCCGGGTGTGCTGCCGCTGGCGCGGCAACTGCGCAGTGATCAGGGTGCACAAGGTGGCGTAGTAGGTGCGGTCGTGATCGGGCACGGTGCGATCGAGTTCAATGATCAGTTCGCGCAGCAGCGGTGACACATCGAGTACCACGCAATGCGTGGGCATACCCAGTGCCGGCCCATCCGCCACGTAAAGATTGCGGAACGCCGAGGTATTCAACGCGCCCGTGTGATGGGACGTGCCCGTCGGCACCCACAGCGCCTGCTGCGGGGTGATCACGTGACGTGCCTGCCCGGCGCTGGCCTGCAGCACACCCGTGCTGGCGTGGACCAGCTGGTTCCAGCCGTGCACGTGCGGCGGGAAGCGCTCGCCCGCCTCCAGTCGCTGGCTGCGCGCCACCACCGGCCAGGGCAGACGCCGCAGCGGCGGCACCGGGACTTCGCGCCAACCCGGCGCAGTGGGTTCCGCCGTGGCCATGTGACGCCTCATCGACAGGATGGGTCATTCTATCGAAAGACGCGGTCACCTCTGTCCACGGACCATGGGCCCTTCCCGCTGCCCTCCCCACCCATGTCACTCTCGATCCCGCCTCCCCGCCGCGCCTGGCAGGTCATCACGGCCGGCATCTGCGCGCTGGTACTCACGGTCGGCCTGGCGCGCTTTGCCTACACCCCGCTGCTGCCGGTGATGCGGCTCGACGCCGGGCTCACGGCAGCCGGCGGCGGCTGGCTGGCAACGTTCAACTATCTGGGCTACCTGGCCGGCACTGTGCTGGTCGCCCGGGTCGGCGACATGCAGCTGAAATTCCGCTTCTACCGCATCGGACTGGTCCTGGCAGTGGTATCCACCGGCCTGATGGGCACCACCACGGACATGGCCACCTGGGGCGTGCTGCGCTTCGTGGCCGGCCTGTCCAGCACCGCCGGCCTGCTGCTCGCCTCCGGGCTGGTGCTCAACTGGCTGCTCGCCCATCAGCGCCTCCCACAGCTCGGCCTGCACTTCGCCGGCCTCGGGGTAGGGATCGCGGTCTCGGGCCTGGCGGCTGCGGCGATGGCCGATCAACTGGCGTCCTCCCGGCAGTGGATCGCGCTGGGCACCCTCGCGGTGGTGTTCCTGATCCCGGCCTGGGCATGGATGCCGCCGCCGGCAGCGATCTCCAGTGCCACTGGGGCCAACGCTCCCCCGCCACCCGGGCGGCGCTGGCGCTGGCTGCTGATCGCCTCGTACTTCTGCGCGGGGGTCGGCTTCGTGGTCAGCGCGACCTTCATCGTCGCCATCCTGGTGCAGACCCCTGCCTTCGCCGGCCACGGCAGTTGGGTGTGGGTCCTGGTCGGCCTCACCGCCATCCCCTCGACGTTTGCCTGGGATCGGCTCTCGAACCGGCTTGGACTGATCCGTGCATTGATGCTCGCCTATGCGTTGCAGGCTACGTCCTTCGTATTGCCCTTGCTGGATGGCGGGCTGTGGGCCGGCGCAGCCAGCGCCGTGCTGTTCGGCCTGACCTTCGCCGGCATCGTCAGCCTGACCCTGACCGTGGTCGGTCGCCACTACCCGCACAATCCTGCCAAGGCGATGGCGACGCTGACGCTGAGTTATGGCGTCGCCCAGATCATCGCCCCCGCGATCGCCGGCACGCTGGCGCGCGACAGCGGCAGCTACCAGGGCGCATTGGTGCTGGCGGCGATCATGATGGTGATCGGCATCGTGCTGTTGTGGTGCATGCCTGACGACGCACGATCCACCACGGGCTGATCAACTGCACCGGCGGAAAGCATCCGCCTGAACCGACGTTCATGCGCTTGGGTGATGTGCTCGGGCCCGCTGGATCAAGCACTTGGATGTGGGCGGACACGGGTTTGGAAACAAATGTGAAATTTTTTTCCCGAAACGCTTGCCGAACCCCTCATACCTCCGTATTATTCGCGTCCTCGCCAGCGGCAACGCAGCGATGAAGTGGCCGGGTAGCTCAGTTGGTAGAGCAGGGGATTGAAAATCCCCGTGTCGGCGGTTCGATTCCGTCCCCGGCCACCACAATTTCAGATGACCTGCAGAAATGCAGGTCATTTTTTTTGTCTGTTGTTCGGCGTCGCTACATCGCGCAGCGTTCAAGGAAGGAGGTTCCGCACATGGTTCGTGCTTTGTTCGCCGCGCTGTTCGGCAAACGTCCTGTTGCCTTCCACAGTACATCCCCGATCGATGTGACCGTGCTGCGCCTCAAGCAGTCGATCCAGCATGGCCCGCGCCTCTCTGTCGCTGGAATGCGCGGGAAGGCCTCCGCTCAACGGATCCGCCTGTGCTGGACGCGCCCGTTCGTGTCCAATTCTTTCAAGCCGTATTTCATCGGCCAGTGCATCCCCACCGAACGCGGCACGCGGCTTGAAGGTGCGTTCCAGATGCATCCCTTCATCCGCACCCTGATGATCGGCATGTTCGTCAGTCTGCTCATCGTTCCGCTGGTGGCGGTGGTGAAGCACTGGCAACACACACACGACCTCGCGCCTGCCCTGTTGGCCAGTCTGGCGGTGGTGCCTGCTGCCTACTTCATGGCCGGCGCGGTGCTGGTGATCGTCACGATCAGCCGCTGGGCCGCACGCGACGATGAAGCGATGATCGAGGCGGAGATCCATCGCGCGCTGCAAAGCGGGCACACCGCTCAGGGATGATTTCCGCGGGCGGGCCGTTGCGCGCCTTGCCGTCCATCGCCACGCGCTGGCATGCTCACCCGGCGGACAGGATCGTCTGCGGCCGCGCTTGTTCGTCCCCATGGCCGCACACACAGGGAGAGGTGATGTCCGAAAGCATCGAAGTGCTGCAGGCGCAGATCGCGCATCTGCAGCGAAACCAACGGCGACTGACGCTGGGCTGCGCAGCAGCCGGCCTGCTCACCATGGCCGCCTTGATGATGGGTGCAACGTCACAGCGCAGCGCCAGCTTTGATGTCATTGATGCGCAACGCATCAACATCAAGGAGCCTGACGGAACGTTGCGGCTGGCGATCTCCAATCGCACGCTGTTTCCTGGGGTGGTCATTCACAACAAGGAGCAACCTCATCCGCGCCCGATGGCAGGCATGCTGTTCTTCAACGATGAAGGCACGGAAAACGGCGGGCTGATCTACAACGGTTCGCTCGACAAGAGCGGCAAACCCTCCAGCGGCATGAGCCTGACCTTTGATCGCTATCAGCAGGATCAGCAGATGCAACTGCTGGGCGTGGATGATGCGGGGACACACTACGCAGGGCTGACCTTCAATGACGTTGCCGATGGCCTGTCCCGCCCGTTCTTCTCCGAGCGGGACGAAGCACTTCATCGGAAGGGCATTCCTGCGATCACCGAGCGCGTGTTCCTTGGCAAGTCTGATGCGCGCGATGCCATGCTGACCCTGCGCGATGGTCAAGGAAAGCCGCGGCTTGAGTTGGTGGTCACGCCCTCTGGAGATGCCAAGGTGCGCTTCCTGGACGAGAGCGGCAACGCCACGCGGGAACTCTCCGCTGACAGTCGGTAGCGCGGGTGCCGCACGCTGCCACGCGCACGTCAGCGACGTGGGACGGCCACTGCATGACGGAATATTCACAATTTCCGCTCAGCCTATGCCTAAGCTCGCTGCGTCTTGTGTGGAGTGTCGACAATGCGCAGCCGCTATCTGATCAGTGCCCTGCTCGCCCTTGCCGCCACCGGGTCGGCCTGGGCGGCCGCGCCGGTGACCTCGGTGGAGGCGCTGGACATGGGCCGCTATGCCGGCCAGTGGCATGAGATCGCGCACCTGCCGGTGTCGTTCCAGAAGAAATGCGTGGGCGACATCACCGCCACCTACAGCCTGCGTGCCGATGGACGGATCAGCGTGCACAACGCCTGCCGCGAAGCCGATGGCGACCGCGTGGCAGCAGATGGCGTGGCGCGCCCGATCGAGGGCCATCCCGGCCGCCTGCAGGTACGTTTCGTGCCGGACTGGCTGTCCTGGGCGCCGCTGGTGTGGGCCGATTACTGGGTGATCGCGCTGGACCCCGGCTACCAGTGGGCAGTGGTCGGCGAGCCGGACCGCAAGTACCTGTGGATCCTGTCGCGCTCACCGAGCATGGATACCGCCCTGTTCGAGCAGCTCAAAGCCCGTGCCGAAGCAATGGGCTATGACCTCGCCCCGCTGCGGGTGATGGCGCCGCTGGACTGACCCGGCCCGGCCTCACCCCGCGCGCCGGGCCGGCCTGCCCCACGACTAAAAGCACGTGGCCCCGTCATCCCGGTGCCCTACCCTTGCATCTCGCTGCCGCAGGCAGCGCGAACACCATACGCCGTAGTATGCTCACACCCATGCAACACCCGCCTGAGGATTGCGCCATGTCCCACCGCTTCCGTCCCCGCCTCGCCTTTGCCCTGATCGTCATCGCCTCGCTGGCCCTGACCGCCTGCAACAAGACGGTCAAACGCGTTTCCGAGCCGGCCGCCAGCGTGCAGGAGTTGACGGTGCGTGCCGATGGCAGCTGGACGGTTGCGCTGCGCCTGCAGAACTTCAGCTCCATGCCCATGACCTTCGACAACGTCGCGCTGCAGTTGAAGGTGAGCGATGAGGATGCCGGCCAGCTGCAGCTGAAGCCCGCACTGTCCATTGGCGGGGTCTCGGCCGATGTGGTCAACGTGGACATCAAGCCGAGCTCGGGCGCCCGCCTGGTGATGGCCGATGCACTGGCCGGCAACCGCACCCTGGGCTATTCGCTCAAGGGCACGGTAAGCGCCACCCCGCAGGAAAAGAAGCAACGCACCTTCGAGATTGAAAGCCGCAGCACGCTCAACCAGGCCCCTGGCCTGCCCGGCGTCCTGCGCTGACCGGCGGGCTTTCCGCCACCCTTCGCCACTGATCGAGACTGTCCCCGATGAGCAGCTACACCGCCCCGCTTTCCGATATCCGTTTCGCCCTGCATGACGTGCTCAAGGTCGAGCCGCTGTTCGCGCGCCTTGGCCTGACCGATGCCACCGCCGATGTGGTGGATGCCGTGCTGGAAGAAGCAGGCCGTTTCAGTGCCAGCGTGCTGGCGCCGTTGAACAGCGTGGGCGATGAGATCGGCTGCGTCCTCGACCAGGCCACCGGCGAGGTCACCACCCCGCCGGGCTTCAAGCAGGCCTACGCCCAGTTCGTAGACGGCGGCTGGACCGGTCTGACCGCTGCACCGGAACTGGGTGGCCAAGGCCTGCCGCATACGTTGGGCGTGCCGCTCAATGAAATGATCAATGCCGCCAACCTGGCATGGGGCAACTTCCCGCTGCTCTCGCACGGTGCGATTGAAGCGCTCAAGCAGCATGGCGAGGCCTGGCAGCAGGACGCCTTCCTCAAGCCGCTGATCGACGGCCGCTGGACCGGCACCATGTGCCTGACCGAACCGCATTGCGGCACCGATCTTGGCCTGCTCAAGACCAAGGCCGAGCCGAACGCGGATGGCAGCTATGCGATCACCGGCACCAAGATCTTCATCACCGCCGGCGAGCACGACCTCACCGACAACATCGTGCACCTGGTGCTGGCCAAGCTGCCCGACGCACCGGCCGGGGCCAAGGGCATTTCGCTGTTCGTCACCCCGAAGTTCAAGGTCGATCGCGAGGGCAAGGTGGGCGAGCGCAATGCGCTGCGCTGCGGCTCGATCGAACACAAGATGGGCATCAAGGGCTCGGTCACCTGCGTGATGAACTTCGACGGTGCCGAAGGCTACCTGGTGGGTCAGCCGCACAAGGGCCTGCAGGCAATGTTCACCATGATGAACACCGCGCGCCTGGGCGTCGGCCTGCAGGGCATCGGCCTGTCCGAGCGGGCCTACCAGAACGCACTGAAGTACGCCCGCGAGCGCCTGCAGTCGCGTTCGCTGAGCGGTGCGAAGAACCCGGAAAAGCCGGCCGACCCGATCCTGGTCCACCCGGATGTGCGGCGCATGCTGCTGACCATCAAATCGCTGGTCGAAGGCAGCCGCCTGCTGGCCCTGCACGCGGCCACCCTGATCGACGTCGCCCACCACGCCGAGGATGCCGGCGAGCGCGAACGCGCGGACACGCTGGTGAGCTTCCTGACCCCGATCTCCAAGGCCTGCCAGACCGAATGGGGTATCGAGAACACCTACAACGCGCTGCAGTGCTTCGGTGGCCACGGCTACATCCGCGAGCACGGCATGGAGCAGCTGGCCCGCGATGCGCGCATCACCACGCTGTATGAAGGCACCACCGGCATCCAGGCGCTGGACCTGATCGGCCGCAAGACCGCCTCCAGCCAGGGCGCGGGGCTGAAGCTGATGCTGGCCGAGATCGAGGCCTTCGCCAAGGCCAATGAAGGCAACGAAGCGCTGGCCGAATTCATTGCCCCGCTGCGCGCCAAGGCCGACGAGTGGGCCAAGCTGACCATGGCGACCCTGCAGCGCGCGGCCACCAACCCCGATGAACTCGGCGCAGCCAGCTTCGATTACCTGTTCTACTCGGGCTATGTGGTGCTGGCCTACTGGTGGGCCCGCAGCGTCGCCGCCGCCGAGGCCTCCGCGCAGAGCGACGCGTTCAAGCAGGCCAAGCGCGAGACGGCCCGCTTCTACTTCGCCCGCGTGCTGCCGCGCACCCTCAGCCACGCCGCCGCGATCCAGTCCGGCGCCGAACCGTTGATGGCGATGACCGACGCGCATTTCGGCGAAGGCTGATCGGCCGCCTGGACCACGCAGGTGCTGGCCGTTGGTCGGCACCCCGATACACCTTCTGGAGAAAAGCCCCCTTGATGTTCAAGGGGGGCGCGCCGACAGGCGCGGGGCTTAGGTGGAATGCCTGTCCGAATCGTTACCAAATGGGTAGGCGCTTGCCGCCTATACCCATTTGGTAACGATTCGGGTATAAGCTGTTTTCCCGATGGAGACAGACACTACACGCTTGGGTCTGATCGATACCGGAGCCTCGTCCGCCCCGGTCGCTGAGGTGTCGCCGATCGTTACGCTGCATCGGCCCGGCTCGGTGCGGTTATTGGCCCTGGACGCCCACGGACGCGTACTCGACTGGATCAACTGGCAGGATGCCTCCTGCCTCTACGCGCGTGGCGCGGTGGCCTGGACGCTCGGCGACCCCTGCCTGCACATCCACGGCGGCATCTGCCGTACCACCGGCCTGCAGAGTGGTCTGGACCTGCACCCGATCATCGCTGCCCGCGGCCACGCCCGCTCCCGCGCGATCGACCCGACCCCGAATCTGTCCAATCCCGCGCTGTTCGCGCGCGATTCGCACCTGTGCCTGTACTGCGGGCAACAGTTCAATCGCCCCCAACTGACCCGTGACCACGTCATGCCGATCTCCAAGGGCGGCCTGGATGTGTGGGAGAACGTGGTCAGCGCCTGCTTCCACTGCAACTCGCGCAAGAGCAACCGCACCCCGCAGCAGGCCGGCATGCCGCTGCTGGCGGTGCCGTACCGGCCGAGCTGGATCGAGCATATGATCCTGTCCAACCGGAACATCCTGGCCGATCAGATGGCATTCCTGAAGGCGCAGTTGCCCAAGCGTTCCAAGCTCTGCGCGTGAGCGCGCTGCGACGTTCTGTCGCAGCCACCCTCACCGTTTACTCACTGAAAAGGCGGTTTGCTTGCCCCACCCTCATTTGGGGGGGAAAATAGGCGCTCAGAAGAAGCGCGATAAACATGATCGATTCCGCCCGCTATCCCCGCCTTGCGCGCATCCAGTCACCGGATGACCTGCGCAGGTTCGAAGAATCCGAACTGCCCGCGATCGCGGATGAACTGCGTGCCTACCTGATTGAGTCGGTGGGCAAGAGCGGCGGCCATTTCGGCGCCGGCCTGGGCGTGATCGAACTGACCGTCGCCCTGCACTACCTGTATCAGACGCCCGTCGATCAGCTGGTCTGGGATGTGGGTCATCAGACCTACCCGCACAAGATCCTGACCGGACGCCGCGACGAGATTCACACGGTCAAGCAGAAGGACGGCGTGGCGCCGTTCCCCAAGCGCGAGGAAAGCGAGTACGACACCTTCGGCGTCGGCCATTCCTCCACCTCCATCTCGGCGGCGCTGGGCATGGCGATCGCACGCCAGGCCGAAGGCGATGACCGCAAGGTCGTGGCCGTGATCGGCGATGGCGCGATGACCGCCGGCATGGCTTACGAGGCGCTCAACCACGCCGGCGGCATGGAGCAGGAACCGAACCTGCTGGTGATCCTCAACGACAACAACATGTCGATCTCCGAGGCCGTGGGCGGGCTGACCAAGATGCTCGGTCGCGCCACCGGCAGCCGCACGCTCAATGCGCTGCGCGAAGGCGGCAAGAAGATCCTCGGCGACAAGAAGCACAACCCCACCGCGCGCTTCGTCAAGCGCTGGGAAGAGCACTGGAAGGGCATGTTCGTGCCGTCCACGTTCTTCGAGGAAATGGGCTTCCATTACACCGGCCCGATCGACGGCCACGACGTGCCGGCGCTGGTCGCCACGCTGAAGACGCTCAAGAGCCTGAAGGGACTGAAGCTGCTGCACGTGATGACCACCAAGGGCAAGGGCTACGAGCGCGCCGAAGGTGATCAGATCGGGTATCACGCGGTCGGCCCGTTCGATCCGGACAAGGGCCTGGTTTCCAAGGGCGGGGCCAAGAAGCCGACCTATACCGACGTCTTCAGTGACTGGCTGTGCGATGCCGCCGCGGCCGAACCGAAGGTGATGGGCATCACCCCGGCGATGCGCGAAGGCTCGGGCCTGGTGCGTTTCAGCAAGGAATACCCGGAGCGCTACTTCGATGTGGCCATCGCCGAGCAGCACGCGGTGACCCTGGCGGCCGGCATGGCCACCCAGGGCGCCAAGCCGGTGGTGGCGATCTACTCGACCTTCCTGCAGCGCGCCTACGACCAGCTGGTCCACGACGTGGCCGTGCAGGAGCTGGATGTGCTGTTCGCGATCGACCGCGCCGGTGTGGTCGGCCCGGATGGCGCGACCCATGCCGGCAATCTGGACCTGAGCTTCCTGCGCTGTGTCCCGCACATGGTGGTGATGGCGCCCTCCGATGAGGCCGAATGCCGCCAGATGCTGACCACCGGCCTGCGCTACGCCGGCCCGGCTGCGGTGCGTTATCCGCGTGGCAGCGGCACCGGCATTGCCGCCGGCACGGATCTGTCGACGCTGGAGATCGGCAAGGCCGAGCTGCGTCTGCAGGGCAACCGCATCGCCCTGCTCGCCTTCGGCAGCACCCTGACGGCCGCCGAACAGGTCGGCCGCGAGTTGGGCCTGACCGTGGTCAACATGCGTTTCATCAAGCCGCTGGACCGTGCCCTGCTGCTGGAACTCGCGCAGCGCCACGAAGGCTTTGTGACCATCGAAGACAACGTGGTCGCCGGCGGCGCCGGCTCCGGCGTGGCCGAGCTGCTCAATGCCGAGAACGTGCTCAAGCCGTTCCTGCACCTAGGCCTGCCGGACAGCTTCCAGCACCATGCCAGCCGCGAAGACCTGCTGGCCGAAGCCGGCATCGATGCCGATGGCATTCGCCAGGCCGTGCTCAAGCGTTGGCCGATGCTGGTCAAGAGCGGCCAGACACTCAGCGCGGCAGGCTGAATCACGGCCCGCCCCACTGGGTGAGCGCTCAGGAAAAGCACCGAGGCCGCGTCCCATTGACGCGGCCTCGTTCGTTTGAGCGCTCAGGAAGCGCCCAGGCGCCGTGCGCCGGTACTCAGTAGATCTGGAACTGGGCGCGGCAGCCGCCGTCCACCCAGACGCCCGTGCGGTCCCAGCCCCAGGTCCGCCCTTCGATACACGCGTTGCGCGAGGTCTGGCGAATCAGCCGCGCCTCGCGGCGGACATTGGCGACGCAGCGCTGACGGCGATGGTCATTGGAATCGCAGGTCAGAATCTGCCCCCGGCCGCTGTTGCCGCCGCCGTTGTGCCCCCAGCCGTTGCCGCCGCCATTCCAGCGACCGCCACCGCGGCCACCTTCGGCAACGAACTCGGCACGGCAGCCCTGCGTCACCCACACGCCGCCGCGTGCCTGGCCCCAGGTCTGACCTTCAACGCACGGCGAGCCGGAGATCTGCCGCACCAGACGGGCGCGACCCGGCAGCGCGCACTGCTGCGTGCGGTTCTTGATCGATTCGCAGCGGACCGGGCCACCGTTGTAACCGTCGTCGTAATAGCGGTCGTAGTTCTGCGCCTGGGCGGCGCCGGCCAGCGCCACCAGCGCGGGCACCACGGCCCAGCGCAATCGTCTGGCTGCCTGGGAGGGGCTGTTGTTCGACATGGGGTCCTCGTTACGTGTTGGGGGAGGCGCACAGGATCGGTGATCCCCCTTCCGGGCGACATAGGCCATAAGTCGCTGATTTCATCCCCTATTTAGGTACCCGACGCGAAGCTGACTGAGTCAAAGATGCGTGGTGACATCGAGGCGGACGACCGGATCAGAGCACGCTCAGCCGTAGCGGACCGCATCCACATAGGTTTCCAGCACCTGGACCCGCACCGCGCTGCTGTCACCGGTTTCGGCGAAGTGCTCGCGCGCCAGGGCATCGGCGAAATCGAAGGCGGTCGCGCCGCTGCGGAAGGCAATCGGTGCGGATTTAGCCGGGTGCACGACGTGCCAGCGGCGTTCGATGTGTTGCAGTTTGATCACCATGCGGATCGTTCCTTTGCGGCATGCCTGGGCGAGATGACGAACGGCGCGACTGCAGGCGCAGGCGCGTCGAGGCGAAGCTCACGACGGGAGGGATCCATCCCTCGGCAGGAACGATAGAGCAGGCCACAGCCCTTTGATATCGGATTAGTCTGATTTTGCGGGCGGCTTACCCTTCGATCCCCAGGAAACGGAACGGCTCGGCCGGCTGGAACCGGGGCAGCGCATCGCCGGCGAACACATTGCGCTGATCCGGCCCCAGGTCGAGCTTGAGCACCGGCGCACCGCGCGTGAAGTCGGCCTTGTTGAGGTCCACCCAGAAGGTGTTGGGCGTCATCGCCGATTCGAAGAAGTACAGTTTCCGCTTGTGATCCGCCACGGTCCGCCAGCGCGTGGAGGAGATGTTCGGTTCGCCCGGCGTGGTGATGCCATACGGCACGGACACATTGCGGATCACGCTGAACACACTGGCCAGTGCCACCACCGGATCTTCGCTTTTGGGAATCGCGTTGATGTAGAACTTCGCGCGCGCGAAGCGATCGGCCGAACGGTTCGTCCCCGGCAGCATCACCGTGCCGCCGATGTCCTGCCAGTAGGTGTTGAGCGCCAGCTGTTGATCGAACACCGGCGAGTTGGTCATCACCTGGTAGGCGCGATCGTGATGGATCACCTGCTTGCCGTTGATGTACTCCACGATCGCGCTGTCGCCGGTCGCATCGGACATCGACAGGTGCAAGGTGGCCAGCCGCGACTCACCAGGAACCTTGTCGGTCACGATCGTAAACGGCTCACGCTCCAGCGCGGCCACCGCCTCGGCGACGGTAGCGAAATTGTCGAGCACATACTGCGCCCACAACGACATCGAAAGTCCCGGCTTGGCGCCGCGCTGATGCGGATACTCCGATTCGGCGAGCCACAGCAGGTTGGCCGACAGTCCCGCCTCGTTGAGACCATCGGTAGTGGAGATGTCGTAGCCGGTCGCGACCACACTGCCGTATCGCGACGTCCAGCGGATCGAACGCGGCCCGGCCAGACCGTCGCGTGCAATCCCTTTGGGCAGTACCCAGAGGTTGGTGGCCACATCGGTCTTCCAGTCCATCGAACGCGCGGTGATGACATCCTGGTTGTCGCCCAGGTACACCACACGCGTGCAGGCATCGGCCTGGGCGGAGACACAGGTCAATGCAACGGCGAGCGCAACGTGACGCAACGACAACACGGTCTTCATGCAGTGCCTCCTGGCGGTGTCGATCAGAACCGTGCTTCCAGCCCGATGCCCGGACCGGAGACGGCGATATCCACGTCGAAACGGCGTCCGACCTGGCGCAATGTCATGTAGCGGTAGCCCACTCGCAGCCACGCATGCAAGGTAACGCGGTACCCATAGCTCGCCATCGCATCGACGGTGACATCGTCGCTGTCGCTGCCCATCATCCACACCGTCATTGCGTGGCGCTCGGCCAGCGTCCAGCCCAGCCGTATGCCGAGTACCGGATCCACCCAATCGCGCGCCAGGTGCGCCCGTTGCGACAGCACGTCCACAACACTCCCCTGCCCTGCCAGGCTGACTCCGCCGCCACGGCCGGTGAGACCCCACACACGCCGAGCAAGAGCACCCCTTTCCAACGCATCATCGTTCCCTGCTGATGGTGGCCACGCCCTAGAACAACGCAGGCCGTGCAGAGCTTCATCACAGCCCACGCACGGTGATGGAGGGGTGAAAACTCTCCGGTTGAACGGCCCGTGCGGCGCTCGCTGGCAGGCACCAGCGTGCACGCACCATCGACCGAGCCAGCGCGAGACTGTCGCTCATCGCATCCGCGGTCCGGAGCCTGCATGTCCACCCGACCTGTGCTGTTTTCCCTGAGCGCCGCGCTTGCGGTGATCACGCTTACGGCCTGCGCGCCCCATGCGCCGCCCGCCGCCCCCACCACCTCCCGCATGCCGGGTGCCGACCGCGACGAGCACGGCTGCATCGGCTCTGCCGGTTACCGATGGTGCGGCCGCACCCAGCGCTGCGAACGGCCTTGGGAGCTGGCCAGCGCCAAGGGCGTGGAGAACACTGCCAAGGCGATCGATACGTACTGCGCGGCACCGGCGGACCCGCCGCCGGGCTGATCAGCCACTCCTGGTCATGCCAGGGCCGTGCCGGGTAACGGACGCGGGTCCACCGGCAACACCACCAGGAACCGCGCGCCGCCGCCGGGGGCACTGTCCACCGCGATGGTGCCCGCATGGCGCAACACGATTTCGCGCGCCAGATGGAGGCCCAGCCCGCTGCCACTGCCACTGGGCCGCAACCGGTGGAACGGCTCGAATACGGACAATCGCTCCGCCTCCGGCACGCCAGGGCCTTCATCGCTGACCGACAGGCCCCCGTCATCGCACAGCGCCACCGCGATCATGCCGCGGCCGCCGCCGTGGGCGATGGCGTTCTGCAGCAGGCTGGCGATAACCCTGTGCAGCGCATGCGGATCACCGCGCACCCAGATCGGCTGATCAGGTGCGTCCACCGAAAAGCCGTAACCGGCGTCCACCACCAGCGGGGCTACATCGGCAGCCACGTCGCGGGTCAGCGCGGACAGATCGATCCGCTGCGACTGGCTGCCATGTCGATCCAACCGCTGCAGATCCAGCAACTGTTCGGCGATGTTGCTCAGGCGACTCAGGTCCAGCTGCAGGCGTGAACGTGCATCGCCGGGCGGCAGATCGGCCAGTCGCGTGGCCAGGATCGCAATCGGCATCCGCAGCTCGTGCGCCGCACCGGCGAGGAAGCGATCCTGCGCGTCGTAGCTTTCGCCGATACGCCGCACCGCGGCATTGAAGGCATCCACCAGCGGATAGATCTCCAGCGGCACGGCATGCGTGTCCAGGCCGCTGCCACGCTCGTTGACCTGGATCGCCGCAGCCTGCGCGGCCACACGGTTGACGCCGCGCAGTGCCCGGTGGATGACCCACGGCGACACCACCAATGTGATCACCAGCACCGGCAGCGCGATCCAGCCGCCAAGGTACCGGACGATCAACAGCAGCTGACGCACAATGCTGCGTTCGGGAATGCCGCCCATCGCAACATGCAGCCGTCCTTGCGGTCGATCGACGACCACCACGCGTGCGGCAAGTGCATCTGCATGCAAACGGGTGCGGATGTCGGTCTGCTCAATATGTTCCAGCTGCGCCACCAACGGGCCGTACTGCGCCGGGACCTCACCGTGCACCAAGCGGCGACCGCGCTCATCGGCAGCGGCGAACCAGAAGGTGCTTGGCGGACGGGGCACGGCGACGGCCAGCTTCGCCCGATCCACCTCCAGCCCTTGGCCACTGAATGCGATGGCCGCTGCAATCTGGTCACCGGTCCTCCAGTCGATATAGGCCGAGCGACCGTTGCCGTAGGTCAGGACCATCGCACTCAAGGCGAGCGCGATCGTGGCCACCTGGATCAGGCCGACCTTCCAGGCCAGGTTGAATGCGAGCGAGCCGGGTTTGAGTAATCTCATGGTGCATCCTTGAGCAGATAGCCGATCCCGCGCATGACGTGGATTTCCACGCCTGCATCAGCTTCCAGCAGCGCCTTGCGCAGCTTGGAGACATGCGCATCCAGGGCGTTGGACTGGATGGCATCGTCGAACCCGTACACGGCCTCCAGCAGTGAGGCACGCCCCACCGTACGCCCCTGCCGCAGGGCCAGTGCCTCAAGCACCAGCAACTGGCGTCGTGGCAGCGCGAGCAGTACCTCGGATACCCGTGCCTCGCGCGCGACGAAATCGAATTGCAGGCGGCCCAGTGACAGCAGCGGCAACGCGATCTGCGACGGCCGCCGCGAGATCGCGCGGATCCGGGCGAGCAGTTCTTCGACGGCGAAGGGCTTGGTCAGATAGTCGTCCGCACCCACGTCCAGCCCGGTGACCCGGTCGGCCACCGAAGCGCGCGCGGTCAGCATGATCACTGGCAGGTTGGGCACGTGTTCGCGCGCCACCTTGACGAAGCTGGCGCCATCGCCATCCGGCAGCTGCCGGTCCAGCAGCAGGATCTGATGGACACCGGCTTTCAGCGCTTCATCGGCCTGCGCCATCGTGCCGACCACGTCGACCACCATGCCGTGGCGCGCCAGGCTGACCTGGATCGCGCTGGCCATTTCCGGATCATCTTCCAGGAGAAGAAGGCGCATGAAGTGGTGCCTGCGGGTACGAAAGAGGCGATGGTACCGCGCCGCCAGACGTAACGTTCCGACAATGTAGTGCGCCCACCATGACACTCCGGTTGTTCCCCCTCGGCAGGTCCATGCACGTCCGTTTCCGTTCTCCGCGTCCGCTTTCCGCTCTGTCTGCCCTGGCGCTGGCCAGCGCAATGACCGCCGCCACTGCCCAGGCCGCCGATGCCCCCCAGCCCGGCAAAAAGGGGAGCGTCGGCATCGCCGTCGTCGCCCTCAAAGCTCCCTATGCCGGCTATGACACCGATCGCCTGGCCGCCCCGATCGTCAGCTGGGAAGGCCGTTCGTTCTTCTTCCGTGGCGGCAGCGTGGGGTATCGCCTGCACCAGACCGCGCAGTCCGAGCTCGCCCTGACCGCTTCGCCATACGTCATGCGCTTCAAGCGCCGCGACAGTCACGATCCGCAACTGCGCCAGCTCGACAACCGCAGCCTGTCCGGCATGCTCGGCGTGTCCTGGCGGCACCAGGCCGAGTGGGGCGTGCTGCAGGCCAACGCGCAAGCCGAAGTCACCGGGCACGGGGGCGGGTTCTCGGCCGACGCCAAGTACGCCTACCCGATTCCGGCCGGCCGTGTGACTTTCATGCCCGCCGTTGGCGTGAGCTACACCAGCGCCGATCTCAACGACTACTACTTCGGCGTCAGTGAACGCGAAGCGGCACGCAGCGGCCTGGCGCACTACTCGGCCGGCAGCGGTGTTTCCCCCTACATGGACATTGCTGCAGTCATGCCGCTGGGACCGCGTTGGACCGCCACTGCGTCGATCCGGCGCACCTCGCTGGCCGATGCGGTGCGCGACAGCCCGATGACCCGCGGCAACCACATGGATACCGCCGCCCTCTCCCTCAGTTACGGATTCTGATCATGCGTCAGGGAATCGTACGTCGTGTCGCGGATCTGGCCCTGCAGATCGAGCCGGACCGCGCCGCCGTTCTTGAATGGATTCTGCACTCCCCACTGCCCGCGCTCGACGGGCAGACCACGTTCGAACTGGCCTGTGATGGCCAGGGCGAACGCGTGGTGGCGCTGTTGGGCAGCCTGCTGCGGCAGGGTGATCCGGCCCTGCCCCGCATCTGACGTTCCCTTGTTTTCCCCACCGGTGTTCTGGAGGCGCGCATGAACAACGCAACCAATACCTGCCTGCTGCAAGCAGCCAATGATGACCTCGCCGTCCACGCGATCGTGGCCAACCTCCACCGCGCTATCCAGCACCGCATGGACCGCGACGGCCAGGCCCACGGCCGGTTCTCCCGGGCCTACATCGCCGAGATGTTCGAGGTCGCGCGGACCATCGGTTCCGACTGCCGTCCCTACCAGGCCGACGCGGAATGGATCGCCGCGCGACGTGCATGGCTGGATGCCGTGCTGGATGACCATGCCGACGAGCGTCGCGATGCGCGGTTGACGGCCGCACGCCACGCGGCCGATGGTGTTGTCCTGGAGGCCTGCCGGCTGGGCTGTGATGCCGTGCAGAACGCAGCGGGCGCGCGCATGCGCGATGCGCTGATCGCGATGACCTTGCCAGCACACTGAGCGGCGTCGAGACCTGCACGTGACCGCTTGAAACAGCGTGCTACATTCCGGCCAACGGGCAGGCTGACTGCTCTTGATGCCGGTATCGACCGGCCCGGAGCATGCCCATGCGGTGTTCGGCCCTGCTGCTGTCCCTGCTGTTCTGCGGTGCTGTGCACGCCCAACAGGACGCGCCGCCGGACATAGCGTTCGACCGCCCCGGCATCGGTTTCGCCGCCTGGACACTGCCCCGCGGCAGCATCGCGCTGGAGGCGGGACTGCTCAGCTTCAGCCGCGACCGCGACGACGCCGGCGTGCTGAGCACGCAGTACAGCGCCGACATCACGCTCCGGATCGGAGTGGCTGAACATCTCGAACTGCAGGCCTTCACCTCGCCCTGGAACCACCTGCGGGTGGCACCGCGTGATACGCCAGCCGAGCGCAGCAGCGGTGCCGGCGATGTGGGCGTCGGGCTGAAGGTCGCCCTGCCCTTGTCATCGGAAAAGCACGCCGTCGCGCTGCTGGCCAGCACCACCTTCGCCACCGGCTCGCGCGACTTCAGCGAGGGCGCGACACAGTACGCACTGGGTGCGAGCTATGAGTACGATGTCGATGATCGCTGGACCGGCGCGCTGTACGCCAATCTGACCCGCGGTGGCAGCGAGGACAGCGTCACCTGGGCGCCAAGCGTGAGCTTCGCTGCCACCGATACCGTGAGCACCTATCTGGAGGTCGGTTTCACCGATACCCACGGCGAGCCCTCGAGCCGGATTGCGGGTGCCGGCGTCACCTGGATGGTAAAGCCCCGCGTGCAGCTGGACGCGTCGTTCGACGTGGGATTGAACGATGACAGCCCGGACATCCAGGCTGGGCTGGGGGTATCGGTGTATTTCGAGTAAGCCTTGCGAGGCACCTGCGGCGTCGCCAACGAAAAGGCCTGCGCGAAACCGCGCAGGCCTTTGTCTGCAACCGCAGCGTCTTTATGCCGCGGGTCAGGTCACCTTCTTGGCGATGGTCATGCCCAGCACGAACAGCACCACAGCGATGATGATGCCCGCCCAGAACAGGAACTTGGCGATACCGATCGCGGCGCCACCGATGCCCGCGAAACCGAGGGCGCCGGCGATCAGGCCGATGACTGCAAAAATGATGGCCCACTTGATCATGATGATCCTTTCCCCGAATCGGGTTGAATGACAGGACTCCACGGTAGCCATCCAGCTGTCTCACCTTCGTGAACGCGCCGACTGAACGGCGTGAAGTCAGGCGCGCGACGCCAAACGCATTTCCATCGGCTGGTAGCGCAGCCCGGAGGACTCCGCGGCATCGCCTGTGCAGGCAAAGCCGTACCGCTCATACGCAGGCACCGACGACAGCGACGCGCTGACGGTCAGGACCTCCACACGCGCCTGCTCGATCATGGCCGCCATGAGTGCCCTGCCGATGCCCTGCTGCTGGGCGGCCGGATCGACGAACAGCATAGCGACGTGGCACCCTTGCTTGAGCTCGGCGACACCGACGATGCGATCGTCCTGCGCGTACCCCAGCATCACATTGTCCTGTGCCATGCGCGCACGCAACCCCTCCACCGAGGCGATGCGGGAAAACGTCTCGATGCCAAGGGGGGGCAGTGATTCCGCCACCGCCCCCATGAAGGCGGCCATGCACACACGGCTGGCCTGTTCGAGATCGGCTTCCAACAACGCTCGTACCGCCATCTGCATCTCCTTCCGCGTCCATGAGATAAGCGATCACTCTACCTCGATGATCTGCAGCCGCGCACGACTCACCACCGGATCGACGCCAACTCAGCGCGCGACGTCGACAAACACGGGATTGGAATAGAACCACAGGTCCTGCCAGGGATCTTCGCCTGGCGCATCGGGCAGCGGCGTCACCTCACGGGTACTGCTGCCGCGTGCGCGGACGAAACCGCCCCGGGCGGGAACCGGCAACACCCAGGACACCGAGCGCCATGCGCCGTCCACCTGCCAGTCGCTGGCACCGAACACACGGGTCTGCATGACGGGGCCATTGCCGTTGCCGGGGCTTCCCGCGATCAACTCGACGTGATCCAGCACCGGGTGCTGGCCAGCGTGATTGGCTGAAGCCGGCACACGCACCCGCAATTCCACCCGCATGCGTGTACCCGTAGACAGCGACAGAGTGCCGCCCATCGTTGCACTGGATGCATCGTCGTCGTTCGCCGTCACACGCAGCTCAAGTGCATCGATCAGATCGCCGGTCACCGCGAACATGCGCCCGTGGCGAAGGCCATCGAGGATGTCATCGGCATCCCGCCGCGCCCAGACATGGGTCTTGCTGTACTGGCCGGGATCGAAGTCACTGCCGCCATCGCGCTGGTTGACGTGCGAATCGGAGCTGGCCGTGATCCAGAAGCGATGGCCTTCCGAGAGCAGCGTGTCCCAGATGCCGCCGACCGTTGCGGTCATCTGGTCAAAGCCGCCCATCGTGGGTGCGTCTGCATTGCGATACAGGCCGCGATGGACACGGGTGGCCTGATGGCCGGGGGCACCTTCCATGCCGACCAGCACCTGCGGCGCGGTGGCGTGCCAGGCACGTAATTCATCGGGCTCGACATCCCCCAAACAGCCCATCGCCGTGGCGGTGCGCGAGGGGTGATTGATGAACATCAGCGGCAACGGCGACAGTGCGCCCATGTGGGTCAATGCATCGAGCATGGTCTGCCCGTCGTCGCGGCTTCCCTGCACGGGTTCACTGCGGCTGTAATCGCGTTCGATCGTGACCAGCTGGTCGCGCTCATCCGGGCCTGGGGCGATGATCAGCGAGGCGTGCTCGCCGGCCGGCACATCGAATTCCATGCCGTTGAACTGGATCAGTCCGGGCACCTGGCGCCGGGCCTCCAGCAGCGCCGGCCACGCATGGTCCCGGGTGACCGCCGAATGCCCCGGCCCGCCATGATCGGTATGCACCATCCAGGTCAGTCCGTTGGCGAGCGCCTGCTGGGCATTATGGGTGCGGGTGTAGGACGAGTCGCCGCCACGGATCGGCGTGGGCGGCGTGGTGCTGCGATCCCAATCCACGCTCCACTCGCTGTGGACATGGTGGTCGCCAGCCTGCCAGCTGCGGCCGGCATCGTCATCGGCAGCGTGCGAGACCGCCGGCCACGCCAGCACGGCCACAAGCGGCAGGAAGAAAACATGTCGCATTTGATGTTCCTCACAAACGGGCAGACGCATCCGGGGCACGCGCACGTGCCTCCGGATGCACCGCGAAGGTGGCTCAGAAGTCCGCGCGCAGGCCGAGGCTGATCCGCCGTCCGGAGCGCTCGTACATCGTCGGGAACGCGGGATCCATCGTGTAGCCGGTGGTCGCCTGGTTGGTCAGGTTGATGCCCTTCAGGCTGAGCTTGATGCTGTCGGTCAGGCGGTAGCCGATCGACACATCCACCTGGCCGTAGTCATCGCGCCAGATCGGGTACATGTTGTAGCCGATCGATTCGACGTACTCACCCTTGTGGTTGTACGACACGCGCGCGTCGAAGCGGTCGTTCTCGTAGTAGACGGTCATGTTGTATGACTTCTCGGAGAGCCCCGGCATCGGCGTACTCACGCCCAGATCGGATTCGCCGGCCAGCGAGCTGTCCAGCATGGTGTAGTTGGCATTGATGCCGAAGCCTTCCAGCGAACGGTGCAGCATGCTCAGCGGCAGCTGCGCGATCAACTCGACGCCTTTCACCACGTAGGTGCCATCGGCATTGATCGGCTGGTACACGTCGAAATCATAGGTGCCGTTGAGCGAGCCGTTGGCGTTGTAGACCGCCACATCCGGCACCACGCCGGTCAGCGCATTGATCACCACGCCGTCGATCTTCTTGTGGAAGTACGAGGCCGCCAGCAGCCCGCCGTTGTCCAGGTACTTCTCCAGCCCCAGCTCCCACTGCTTGGCATAGGTCGGCTGCAGGTCTGGATTGCCGTCGGTGAAGCGGAACGAACTCCAGCTGGCGGTGCGCTTGTAGGCGATATCCGTCAACGCTGGGCGGATGAACGTCTTGGAGGCGGCGCCCCGCAGCACCAGGCCCTCGGCCAGTTCGGCAGTGGCATTCAGGCTCGGCAGCAGATCGTTGTAGCTGCCTTTGCGCGAGACGGGCGTGTCGGTATAGCCGGTGCTACCGTCTGCCCGCTGGATCGGATGGAAGCCGGAGGACTGCACCGAGGTGTCCACATAGCGCACGCCGGCGTTGATCGAGACCGGCACGCGGCCCACATCGAAGCCGATGTCGGTCATCGCGTACAGGCTGGTCACGTTCTCGTCGACCCGGTAGTACTGGCCCGGATCGAATGGCGTTGCGAAGCCCGGATAGCGGAACGCACTGCGTGCGTAGTCGTTGGAGACCATCTTCCAGTCCAGGTCCTTCACCGAGTAGCCACCGCCCGGCACGATATCGCCGATCGACTGCAGCGGACTGTCGGCCAAGGTGCGTTTGTTCACCCAGCTGTTGTCACCCGCAGCCGGCCCGTAGATCTTGGCTTCGCCATACTCGCGCTGCTTGGACTTGTCGGTGTAGCGCGCGCCGAACTGCACGCTGCGCAGCGCCGGCAGGAAGGCCAGTTCCAGCGCCTTGGTCACATCCACCTGGGCGGCGTACTTGTCATCGCTGACCTTCTCCAGCGTCGTCTCGTACGCTTCGAACAGGTACTTGTCCGAGGCGTTGTACATGTCGATGCTGGCCGGGTTGGCGCTGGGAATCGTCTCGCCACTCTTGCCGGTCCAGCGGGTCCGCGAGGGCGCGTAGGCCACATGCTTGAGGTTGCTGGCATCCAGCGTCTTGTCGGCGCCGGAGTAACCGACCATCGCATCCACGCCCCAGGTGTCGCCCTGCCAATCCATCGCCACGCTGTACTGGCTGAAATCGGTCTTGTTGATCCGCTCCTTGCTTAGCATTTCGTGCTGGGTGGCGGTGTAGGAGACATCGCGCAGTACCACGATGCCGTACTGCGACAGCGTGCTGGCGTCGTAATCGTGGATGGTCTCAAGTGTGCTTCGGCTGGACGCCGAATATGCAGCCGCGTCGTACTCGTCTTCGGTGGTGTCGTAGCCGCCGCGCATCGCATCAAAGGTCAGGCTGAAGCGGCTGCTCGGCTTGTACTGCAGCGATGCGGTGGCACCCCACTTGTCCTGGTCGTTGACGAAAACACGGTCGCCCACTTTGTCCTGGAACACGATCAGGTTGCTTTCATCGGTGTTGTTGCGGTTCTTGACCACCACGCCGGCATCGCGTGCCAGGACGGCCGCAGCCTGCGTGCCGCGCGTGCCCGAGGCACCGAGGAAGCGCGACATCGGGCGGAAGTTGATGCCCGAGGTCGCGTCCGTGCGGTTGCTGCGCTTGGCCGTGGCGAAGGACACCAGGCCACCCCAGTCGCCCCAGGTGTCACTGGCCAGGAAAGAGAATTTCGGGTCCACCTCTTCGGAGATCGAGTTGTGCGCCCCTTCCACCGACGCCACCAGCTTGCGGCCGGTGTAGTCGAACGGGCGCGCGGTGGAGATCTGCACCGAGCCGGCGATGCCGCCCTCCTCATCCGCGGCGGTCGGCGACTTCAGCACCGTCACCTGCTGGATGATCTCCGAGGCGAAGATGTCGAACTCGATATCGCGACCACCGCTGCCCGATGCCGTGGCCAGGTTGTTGATCGAGACATGCGTGTACTCCGACGGCAGACCACGCACGTTGACGCGGCTGCCCAGACCCTTGTCACGCTCGATGGTCACGCCCGGCATGCGCTGCAGGGCTTCGGCCAGGTTCTGCTCGGGAAAATCGGCCACGTCGGTGGCCACGATCGAGTCGGAGAAACCGATGGTGGCGCGCTTGATGTCCACCGCCTGCTCCAGGCTGCGGCTGTAGCTGCCGACCACGTCGATGCGCTCCAGCTGCTGCAGGCCGGCGCCTTCCGCTGCGGGGGCCGCTTCAAATGCCACGGCGGGTGTGGCGACGGGCACGGCGGACGTGCCCGAGGGTGCGGCATCACTGCGCGCTTCGATGGTGACCGTGGTGTCGTTGAGATAGCGATAGCGCAGGCCGGTGCCGTCCAGCAGCTGCTCCAGTGCCTGCTGCGGGGCGAGCCCCGCCGGCATCGCGCGGGTGCGCGGGTTGCCGGCCTGCTGCGCGTTGTAGACGAACTGCAGGCCGGTCTGGCGCGACAGATCGTTGAGTGCACGGTCGAGTGGCTGGGCGGGAATCGCCTCGCTGGCCACGCGGGTCTCCTGCGCGGTAGCGGTGACGGCGGCGCTCTGCAGGGCAAGAGCGATCGAAAGGAAAAGAATGCGGCGCATCGTAGAAGTCCAGTGGGGTGGTATGAGCGTCGCGAGACGGAATCGTTCGCGCTTGCCTGGACTACGAGGGCGCAGGGCGAGGATCGGGCACCGGTATTTCGATGAATTTTTTTTGACAGCCGTTCGGCGTGCGCCGCGCGATGAGCCGCGGATAGCGCAATTACTGTTGTTCCGCGCTGGTTTCCGCCGCCGATCGGCTGCTCACGTGGATCTGCTTGTCGACCACGCGTGTGCGCAGCGATGGCTGCTCATCGAGGAAGGTGCGAAGCGATGCAAGATCGTCGCCACGCAGGTTGCCGGTCAGTCGCAGTGCCCCGGCGACATCGTCATCCACCTTAAGGCGCACGCGGTTGAGCCGGTTGAACTGCTCGGCCACCTCGCGCAGCGGTTCGTCCTGGAACACGACGCGTCGTCGCCACCACGCGGTCATCGTGTCGGTGTGCTGCTGGCGGAGGCTGACGGTCTGATCGTGGTAGTCGATGTGGGCACTCTGGCCTGCGCGAAGATCGGCGAGCAGCCGGCCCTGGCCCGAGTCGCCGCGGATCTGCACGCTGCCCTCGGCCACCTCGATCCGCGCCTGCTCGCGCCGCAGCGACACGTCGAACGTCGTGCCTATATCGCGCACCTCCAGACCGGCCGCATGCACGGCAAAGGGACGGCGTTCCTCGGCCACCACAAAGCTCGCCTGCCCGCGCGACAGCTCCACGCGGCGGCTCAACAAGGTGAAGCGGATCGACAGTTCACTTTCCGCGTTCAGATGCACCACGGTGTGATCGGGCAGCGCGAAGCTGCGCGGCGCGCCGTGCGCCGCCACGTAGTGACGTGTCTGTGGCCAGGCCAGGTGGCCGACAACCCCTATACCCAGCAGCAACGCGGCAGCGGCAGCGATACCCGGCAGGTGGCGGCGTGATGCGCGCGATGCCACGGGCGGCGGAGGTCGCCGCCGCACCGGCAGCGCCACCACGTTGTCGTCGGCTGCCGGTGGCCCTGCAGCGATCAGCGCATCCAGGTCCACCGCCATGCCGCGCAGCGCATCGCTGAGCTCGCTGGCAACCCGGCTGACCGTAATGTACTCGCGCAGATGCGCCGGTGAGGTCACCAGCCACTTCATGAACTGGCGTTGCTGCTCGGGGGTCACCCCGCCCTGGCGCTGCAGCGCATGCCAGTGCGCGGCCTCGTTGGCGAGGGACGGGCGTGGGGCGGGCATCTCGCTCACCACGCCTCCGCATGACCGGCCAGCGCACGGCGACACACGGACAGCCCGCGCACCACATGCTTCTTGACCATGTGCGAGGACACGCCGAGCCGCTCGGCGATCTCCTTGTAGCTGAGCCCATCGCGATACTGCATCACCAGCACAGCGCGGGTGTGCTCGGGCAAGGTGCCCAGCAACGTCTGCAGGTGCGTGCGGCGTTGTTCACGCTCGGCCGCGTCCTCCACGGTTTCCTCGCCGGTCAACAGCGTGGTGAGGTTCTCAAGATCATCGATGGGCAGCATCGACCAGCGCCGGCGCGCGGCCTGTTCACGTGCGAGATTCTGCGCGACGGTGAACAGGTATGCCTCCGGATTGGCGATCGCCTCGCCTTGATCCTCATGTGCGCGCAGCAGGCGCAGATAGGTCTCCTGCACCATGTCTTCGGCATCCTGACGCGCACCGCGGCGGGTGAAGAATCCCCTCAACACCGGCCCCTGTTCCTGAAACATGCGCGCCAAACGCCGTTTTGCGTGTTCGGCCACGATCCCACCTCACCCCCAGGTGCGGCGAAGGTACGTGGCCCGCATGACGATTCGATGACGCAGGCGACACGGTACCGCCGCGCGGCGATACCGTGGACACGCGCCTCAGGCGGTACGTGCGTCGATCAGAACGTGTGTTCCGGGCCGGGGAACGTGCCTGCCCCCACCTCTTCCGCGAACTCACGCGCGGCCTTCTGAAGCAAGCCGTGCATATCCGCGTACTGCTTCACGAAGCGCGGCAGCTTGCCGGTGCGCAGCCCCGCCATGTCCTGCCAGACCAGCACCTGTGCATCGCAGTCGCTGCCGGCCCCGATGCCCACCGTCGGAATCTTCAGCGCGGCGGTGATCTTTGCAGCAACCGCGCCGGGCACCATTTCCATCAGCACCGCGAAGGCACCTGCGGCCTCCAGCGCGCGCGCTTCCTCGATCAGGCGTGCGCCATCCTCGCCACGACCCTGCACGCGGAAGCCACCGAGCTGGTGCTCGGATTGCGGGGTGAAGCCGATGTGCGCCATCACCGGGATGCCGCAGCTGACCAGCTTGCGCACCTGCGGCACCATTTCGATGCCGCCCTCCAGCTTCACTGCGTGGGCCCCGCCTTCCTTCATGAAACGCACCGCCGTGTGGAAGCACTGCTCCGGCGAGGCCTGATAGGAACCGAACGGCAGATCGGCGATCACCAGCGGCCGCCGCGTGCAGCGGCTCACCGCGCGCACCAGCGGCATCAGCTCATCAACCGTGACCGGCAGCAGCGAGTCGTTGCCGAACACGTTGTTGGACGCCGAGTCGCCGATCAGCAGCACCGGAATGCCAGCGTCTTCGAAGATCGCCGCCGTGTACATGTCGTAGGCAGTGAGCATGGCCCACTTTTCGCCGCGCTCCTTCATCTGCTGCAGATGCGGAATGCGCACGCGCGGTGCGGGGACCGGGGCGCTACCCGGCGTCGCGTAGGGATGGAGCTGTTCGGTCATGCCGAGAATCCTCGTGGGGACAACGTGGGGTCAGAGTGTGCCGGTTCCGCTCAGCAACAGCACAGCGATCAGGATCATGGCGGCGCCCGAGACGCGGCCGACCACGCGTGATGCACGCGGGCGCGTGCGCAGCACGGCACCGGCGCCATACCCGACGGCCAGATAGACCGCCGCGCAGCTGACCAGGTGCACCATGCCCAGCGCGATGATCTGCACAGGCATCGCCCATGCCGCGCTGGCGGAAATGAACTGGGGCAGCAGCGCCAAAAACAACAACAGCACCTTGGGATTGAGCCCGCTGACGCAGGCGCCCTTGACTGCCCAGTGGCGCCATCCCGTCACCGCTCCCGCATCGTCCGCTGCGGCCACCGGCGGATGGCGCAGCAGCCCGATGCCCAGCCACAGCAGGTACAGCGCGCCAAGCACGGTCAGTACGAGCAGCGCGGCAGGCGCCTGGGCGAACAGCGCGCCGACGCCCGCGGCGACCAGCGCGATCGCCAGCAGATGGCCAGACAAGAGCCCGGCCACGGCAGGCACCACCGCCCGCCCGCGCAGGCCGGCAGCGATCGCATGCGCCCAATCCGCACCGGGGGTGAGCACGAAGAGGATCGAAACCGCCCAGAAGGCGATGATGACGCTGGGTTGCATGGGGTCCAAAGGGCGGTCTTGCCGCGATCTGCGTGCCAGACAGAAGAATATTCCCGCGACTCTGGAATGTGCTTCCAAATACTTGCCCTGCGCCGCGTATCAGGAGGAAACTCTTGCGCATGGACATCACTGATCAGCGGATTCTTGCCGAGCTGCAGAAAGACGGGCGCCTCACCGTGACCGAACTGGCCGAGCGCGTCGGCCTGAGCGTCTCGCCCTGCCACCGCCGGGTACGTGCCTTGGAGCAGTCCGGCGCGATCCGCGGCTACCGCGCCGAGCTGGATCCCGCCACCCTGGGCCTGAAGTTCTCGGCCCTGGTGTTCATCACCCTGCGCGACGGCGACCGCCGCGCGGTGGATGCCTTCGAGCATGCCGTCGCCGACGTGCCACAGGTGCTGCAGGCACAGCGCCTGTTCGGCGATCCGGACTACCTGCTGCACGTCATCACCCGCGACTTGGCCGCGTTCCGGCAGCTCTACGACGAACACCTCTCTGCCCTGCCCGGTGTGCAACGGCTCACATCCACCTTGGTGATGAAGGACGTGGTGATTGACCGGCCGCTGCCGTTGCATGGGCATTGAGGCACCCGCATTAACCTTCTGATCGCGAACCTCTGGCTTGCCACGACGCGACCCGCAGCGAAGCCGACGCTGCGCGTAAACGGCAGCTCATCCAGTCGCCTGCATCGACGAGGGCACGCCCGGCCTCGAAGGCTCAACCCTCGTCCGGGGTCATCCTGCAGTAGAACACCAGCTCCGGATCATCGGGGTCGAGGTTGTCGATGTGTCCGCTGGATTCGAAGCCGGTCTGCAGAAGCACCGCCTGCATCTGGGTGTTGGAACGATTGGTCGATGCAAACATCTTGGGGTGTACACAGACGGATTTCAGGTGCTCGATCAGGATCCGGGCCAGCCCTTGGCGACGGCGCGCTGGATCGACCATCACCATCTCGATGAAACCGCAGCCGAAGAAGTGATAGTCGAGTACGCCGTACGCGGCAGCGCGTGCGTCGATGGTGAGCACGTGGCACGCATCCGCGATCCACGCGCGAATCAGCTCAGCGCGTTCCGGCGCCTGTGCGGCGACGCTGTCGATGGCCACGAGCGCCCGCAGGACCTGAATCGTTGCCTGGCGAATCTCGATCACTCGTGTAGTTCGCTGGGCCGCAGGGCGGCGTGCCCTACATTGTCGCCTGTTGCGATGAGTCGCCCGGCGTCATTCCGCCCGCATCACAACTCACCGGGTCGATACAGGCCACTGACAGGCGCAAGCGACTCGTAGTGCGTCTGTTTCCATTCTCCACGACCGCCGCGCCTCGGGGTGCGACCCATTCAAACGTCAGCGCTCTCTGAACCCGCCAGGCAGCTCGTTGATTTGCGAACGACTAGTTTAAAAGACAGCCGGACGGTCAGGCTGTACTTTCCACGTATTAATGAGGTGTAGACATGAAGAAACATAACAGCAAGATCATCGCAGTGGAGCATGTTGAGCGCCGAAACGGTGCCTACTGGTACACGGCGTTCACCGAGAGCAGGGCGATCGAGTACGGGCCATTCGCGGACACTGTTTCGGCGGACGCCCACCACGAAGAAAGTCGTAGGACTGCCTTCGAAAATGGATGGCGCGGCTAATTTTTCGCCATAAAAGCGAAGACCCTGCCAATTGGCGGGGTCTTCCAAGCCGGGTTGGCCGACGGCCAAACCTCGCGATGGTAGGAAATTTACAAGCGAAATCGTTGCCTCTGCAAGACGATGATCTTCCGGCGTCACGCTGCGCGCGGTTGCTCCGCCCAGTCCGCATTGCTGAGCGCCCGGGAGAACCTACGCATCGCCACCTCACCAGCTTGGTGCAGCTCAGCGAGCAGCCACTCATACACTGGCTTCCATCGTCGCGTGTCCGCCGACGAATCGGTCCCCATTGCCAGAGCGCGGCGGCGATCCGTGATCGGCTCGATGCTGGTAGTTCTGCATTCAGGGCATACCTTGTCGCTCACCAGTCCGGCTCCCTTGGAGTTCGGGCAGAGGTTGCCGCTGGCCAGCTCCAGCACCACGGCGTCGACCATGCGGCAGAGGTGCTGATAGATATTCTTCGGCCAGGCCTGCGCGTGCCAGCACCACCGCAGCCTCCCGATCCCGAAGGATCCGTCGCTGGGCGTCGGACATGCTGCGTCGGCTGAGGCTGATCATCTCCTTGGAGAAGCTCAGATCATCCTCGGCCTCTGCCAGCGCCCGCGCGCGACGGGAGCCCGAGCTGGGCTCGCAGCTGCTGGGCCGCCAGCTTCACGTCCTGCCGCCATGGCCGGACCTTCTTGGAAGACTCAGCGAGGATGGCCCGGCCTCTCTTGGCCAGCCCCTTGAACGACTTGCTTCCCTGCGGCGCCGGCGAGCCATAGACCACGATCCGGATGATCATGCGGCCACTTGGATCAGGCCCATCCGCCACAAGGCCAGCATCGTGCGCTCGTGTCCGCGCAGCCAGATCTCGACCTTCTCCTCTCGGGTGAAGCGCCGTCCCTAGTCCAGCTCGCGATGGCACCTTCGGCAAGCGCTGGCCACGAAACAGTCGTGTGGCTTGAGGCCGCCGCCCTTGCCGTGCCGGCTCTGGTTGCTGTGCGCGGACTCACCAAAACCGCCTTGTCAGCAATCCTCGATCTGGAAGGTGCACTCGACCTGATAAACCAGATCCAGCAACGCCCGGTCGCGATAGTTCTTGTGCACCAGGCGTGCCCCCCGCATACAATCACGCCACCAACCACAAGGGATGTGATATGGCTGATCCGGTCACTTATTGCAGCTGGTTCTACAGCTCGTTTTGCGTCACTCAAAGCGAATGGGCAACGTGGACTCAAGCGGGCCTTACGTTTGCAACTTTCGCGATCGCACTCGTTAGGCAGGAGTACGTGAGCAAGAAAGCCGCGAATGAAAAGACAGAAGCAGAAGCCAAGCTGACTGCAGAGCGCGAAGCTCATTCTGAAGCTATGAAGATAGCCGCTGCACGCCAATTCGCACAGGCGAGGCAGTCCGAGAAACTTCGTGCACGCGCAGTTGCCATCTCTATCAAACCGCAACTCAGTAAGTTTGAGTCAGCCCTTGTCGGACTTAGCGAAGGCGATGTAAGTGACACACCAGGCGAAGCGTTCGCCTTCCTTGCTGACTACCTTGAACTTCGAAATCGCCCCATAGACGCGCTTGATCTGCTGCAGGCATCCGACAATGTCCTTGCTACCGTTCATTATGCGAACACCATTTATATGTACTTGGATGCGCGGAAATCTCTCAGTGCATTTCAAGCGGATGATTTCGCATTCCTGCATAAATTTGCAGTGGAACAACTGCCTTTTATTAAGGTTGCCCAAGAAGCGCTTGATAGCCTTATTTTTCGAAAGCCAGCTCACCCCACCGTAGATCGCGCCGCCTCCTGAGAGTCACGCGGGTTGTGGCCCAAGCCCAACAGAACCGTGTCCGACCAGCGCACCGGCCGAGCACGCATGCCCTGCTCTTCCGAGTGGTCGCTGATATGCACGAGCACGGTGATAGCGTCGCACGAGCGCCTTCGTCAGCTTCAGTCTGGATCCGCAGAGCATGGTGTGACCAAGGGCGCCCTGCCCCCGGTCAATCGGCCGGCATCAGGCGCCAGCCCAGCATCGTGCCGGCCACCATGTGGCACCAGTCGTCCTTGGTCAGGCGCTGCCGTGCCAGGACGATCCCGCGGCCAGGTCGACGCAAATAGCATTGAGCATGCGCTGCTCCTTGGGGGTCATCATCTCCTCGCCGCGCTCCTACCAGTCGGCCGGCTTCAGCGTGGTTATGCCACGACTCCCATTTTCAATTCGTAGTACCCCTGATCCCAGCCGGCCTCCCATTCCTTGCGCCGCAGGCGGCCGGGCTCGCCCATCTCGAACAACGGCAAGGCACTGCGCGGCTTGTGCGCCTCGCGCATTTAGCGGCCTGCTTGACGCGCCCGGCGCAGCAGTTTCTTGTCGACCGCAGGCTGCCTGCCGCACCTCCGGCGTCTCTACAGCAGCAGCGGCCGGTTCATCCGCGGCGATCGCCACGTTGAGCTCGCACGCGATATCATCCATGTGCTTGGCGACCTTCTCGCGCATCGCCAGCACGGCCTCACGCACCCTAGCCCGCGATCTCGGCCACCGGTGCCGCCGGCAGCTCGCCGCCGCGCATCACGAATTCCTTTGTCTGTTTGTAGGCCGCCGGCAGCAGTTCGCCAGCCTTCTAGGCGCTCGCCAGGCGGTAGCGGTGCCCCTCCAGGTAGTGCCAGACCAGCCTGGTGAAACCGTCCTGTTGGCGGGCATCTGGGCGCACGGCGTCGAACGGCGGTATTCCCAGGCACATCATCCGGAACTGAGGCAGCGTCGGCGGCCATAGTTCCGCAGTTGCGATACAGGCTGCCAGCCCGTCAGCGAGCTGCCGAGCGCCATGAGCAACCAGCAGTCGAATCGCTTCACCAAGATGGTACTGTCCGGAATCGTTGTCTATCGTCTCTTCCTTCGGGACCATACAGGCGCGGTGCACTTCGTCGGCCTGAACTTTTACCGCCGCGACACTCGCCGGGACATGGCGATCGCGCTTCGCGCTGCCTGCCGCCGCCTGCGCGATCAGGTGACCGAGATCGACCTGGCGGCCATGGATGTCTCGGCGTGAAGTCAAGCGACGCTTTTATGGCTCGACTTGCTAGAACTCTTCTTCAGCGCCTTCTCTGCGGTGATCACCGCAGTGCGGGCGGAGTTCACGTCAAGCAAGGCATCCAAAAGGGCGCGTCCGACAGAGCTTGTCATCCGGTTCCAATCACGGTCGACAGGCGGGTGAGCGAAATGCTCAGCTCCCATTTGAAACTGCTTGGTTGTCTCAATTGCGATCACGACTTTTGCAGCCAAGTCCAAGTCAACGGCTGGCCACTTGGTGAGATCGACTTCTCGGCCTGTCAGGGCATCGAGGGAACCGTGAAGAACGAGGAAGCGCTGACGCGATTTCCCCTCTCTCTCAAGCATTGCTTTAACTGCCCAAGAACAATCCGTGTCATAAAAAGGGTACTCCTCAGCAATGGCGTTCAGTTGAACCACGGCCGCAATCAAGTCCTTCCTGTATGCCAAAGCAAAAAGCGCGTTCGCCTTTTCCCTCACGAACGCGCGATGAATCATGGGCCCAAAGAGTGCCACCACTACTGCAGCGCAGGTTCCAGCTGCAGCCCAAGCATCCCAATTTACCTCGCATTTCTCACCCAGCGGCCAGCACCGGACAAACGTCCACCACAAGAAATCGCTCATTCCCGCCCCCTATCCCTGTTAGAGCCGATTCTGCCATGAACTGCATCCGCGCCAATAACAGCGCTTACGCAATGCATCTTGGCTTGGTCGCCACAAACGTTCCTGCCAAGGCGGCAAGCATGGGATGCCAGGAATGAAACTACTGACCGCGGATAAATGGCTGCAAAAGTACTTCGACGACACTAGCCGCCCGAGCGTAGCCAAGCTGCAGCGCTGGCTTCGCGACGGCAAGATTCCCGGCAAGAGAGTCGGTGGCACGTGGTTCATCGACGAAGACGAATGGCTTGCCGACGGCGACCTGCTCGTCGAGCGCGTGCTGAAGGCAGGTTGATACGAATAGCACCGCGACCAGGCAGCAAAAGCCGCCAAGGATGGCCGGGAAACCTCTACCCCAACCGGGATGGATTCAAGTACCGACACCCCGTGACCAAGCGGGAGACCTGGATGGGAATGGATAAGATGAAAGCCTTCGCCGCTGCCAAAAAGCTCAATACGCTACTCATGCCCACGAACGACCTCGTGGACCGGGTGATTGGCTCAAAGGACACCGTCGCCGATGCGATCGCAGTGTTCCGCCGGGACGATATCCCTGGGCGCAAGTGGGCCCCGAAGACGGCGGAGGTGTATGAGAGCGTGATCCGTCGCATCGAAGCCGGCATAGGTGCTCGGCCCGTCGAAGGGGTCACGGTCAAGGACTGCGCAGAGTTCATTCGCGCGGTCACGCCCTCCGATCGCGCGCGCCAACAGTTCCGGCTGGTGCTGGGCTGGATCCTCGGCTGCGCCGTGCAGGAAGGCTGGATCGACACCAACCCGGTCCTGGCAACACGCCGGTTCCAACACGAGCGAAAACGCGCGCGTCTGACGAAGGAGGTGTATGCGGCGAACTGGGACCAAGCTGAGCCGTGGCTCCGGCTGGCGATGGACCTATCGCTGGTGACGCTGCTGCGCCGCGACGACGTAGTCTCGCTGAAGTTCTCCGACGTGCGCGATGGCTTCCTGTGGGTAGTCCCGCAGAAGACCGAGGGCAGCACACTGGTGAAGTTGAAGATCAGGATCGGTGACGAGCTGGCCAAGCTGCTCGCCCAGGCACGCGACACCGTGCTATCGCCATACGTGGTGCATCGCCTGCCCGATCGCGCGCGTCCATCGGACAAGCGCGCCGCAGCGCGCCAGCACCACACCCAGGTTATGCCGGAGCAATTGACCCGTGCATTCCAAGACGCGCGCGAGGCCGCGGGGGTGTGCGGCGACAACCCACCGAGCTTCCACGAAATTCGGAGCTTAGGCGGCGCCATGGTGAGCGAATCGGGGTCGACAATTGAACAGGTTCAAGGCCTCATGGGCCACTCATCCGCAACTATGACTGAGCATTATTTGGAAGGACACGACATTCCATGGCAGGAAGTTCAGCCAGGGAAAGTGCTCGTGCGTCAAATTCCTTACGACAAATAAGAGAGCAGCGGGCTCCAACCATCAGTCCCTCATGGCGGGAAATAGGCCGACATATAGCGACTGCACCTGCTGCCGGCTCGGGCCTAGACGAGGACCCAAACTCCAGGCGGTGACACGGCGACGGGCTGCATGATGCCTTTCACACGCAGACGATTCGCTGCCCAGCGCATGTCATATTGCCATGTGTAGAAGAGATCGCCCGAAGAGCGCAAATCGCCCTCATGAACGCGCCAAATCTCTTTTGCGACATCTGTGAGAGATCCACGCCTCCCTAGATGAGTAAGAGCGTTCTGAACCCAACCTTGCAGATCGTTCTTCGTTGCCACTGACTTCTCCTTTGATGCCTAACGTCCAATCAGCATGGATAAAGGAAACAGAAACGCGCCCGGCCTTTCCTTCCCGCCTAAAGCTCCTCGGCGCCACCGCCCCGCAAGCCCAGTTCCAGAGCCATTCTCTTAAAGAGGGCAGTCTCCCCGCCCGTGCCAGGAACAAAATCATCTTTATTGAAATCCGAATCCTTCAACTTGCTCCTACCCAAATACTCTGAGAATTTCTTCTGAGATATCACAGGAAAGTCATGATCAGGGCGAGGCCTTTCCTTCAGGTAAATCAACTTGAGCAACCTCATCAGCGCTCTAAACCCATTGGTCCGAGGCAGTATTTGGCCAGCTTCACGCGTTTTCCACGCAGCTTCCCACTTCAGTGAAACCGCCATGAAGTAGTTGACCAAAATTTGAGCGATCTCGGTATCTCTCTCATCAACCCAAAGAAAACGCCACGGAGTCTTCTGATAGGACGAGTCGTCCGCCTTCACTTTTCGACCCTTTGCTAACGCGTACCTATCCTCTTCCGGACGCGAACTGATGAAGGGCAAAAGCGAACCAACAAAAGTTGCTTGCGCTAGCGTCTCGCTACCTTGCGTGCGACCAGGGGTTGCAGTTCCGAGACGCTTGATCATCTCGTGAAATGGCCCGCCCTCAAGCTTATCTAATGCCACCGCTATTTCATGGGCGGTCTTCTGTGGGCTTCTTGCGGCAGCATAGTCGAGCAGATCATAAACAAGACTCTTGTTTACCTTGGTCTGCGCAAGATTGACAGTCGCGAACACGTACGCCTGATCAGCAATGTCGGCATCCACAAAAATAGATACCGGCACATCGAATCTCTTTCGACCCGGAGCTTTCAAGCCTTCAACCCGATGCTGGCCATCTAAAATCTTAGCAACGTCCTTAAGCTCAACAATGCTCCCGTCCTCCAACTCGCCTCCGGTCAGAGTGAGCGTGCCAGTTGCAGGGTCGAAGCGAGCGCATTCCCCTGGCACTGCAAGCACTATGGAAGAGGGAAATGTCGCATCACGAGAGATGACGAACTTTCCAATTTCCTCCACTCGGCCGGGATCTAGCTTGCGCTGGATCCCCACATAGCGATCAAGATCCTTCTCAATTCTACGCATGTCGGAATATGACACTTCGATGAGATCATCTGCCGAAATTACGGCAGAGTAAAACTCTCCGATAGGCTGAACCACCCTGATGGCCGGAACTTTAATTGCGCTAGTCATCAGCCCTCCCCTACCTTAAGTCCGCCGAGAATATCTCCAGCACCATCCGAGGGTTTTGCTGCCGACACCCTCTGCCCAATATCATCAAAGAAGGAACGCTGAAACCAAACAGTAATATACCAAATGCAGACAGCAGCAACGATGCTTATTTTCGCGACTACCTCCACGAATGCTTCGTTGATGGTCTCCCCCGACTTTCCGGCACCATATATATAAAAGCAGCATACGATAATCGAAAACTGAGCGAAGAACAGAACCCAGAACAATAGATTGTACTTTCGCGCCTTCCAATTGTTGATCATTATCCACATCGCAGGCGCAAGGATGGCCAGTATGTAAACAACAATTTCGTATTTATTGATCGACGAAAGTATGATCCTCAAGGCCAATTCAAAGCTAAGCTCTTCGCCCTTCGAGTGAACCATGTAAACAAAAACTGCGAAGAGCAGCGCGCAATTGGAGACAAGAAGCGAAAATCCCACCTCTGCTAACGCCATTACCCATGGCGCGCCAGAGACATACCTAGTGGTCGCCTCCCAACACTTGTCGACCGCTTTCCTTAGCTCTTGTAATTTCATAAGGTCAGACTCAATAGCACCGGATAACTACTTCGTTAAAGCTACCACGGGCCGCGCCGTTTGCCGCGATGACCCCCGCTCGACTCACTCGAAGCTGCTCGTACCCCTGATAAAGGCTATAGATGGATTGATGCGCCGCATTCGTAATCAGCACCTTTGCCCCCCTGGAAACTGCCCTATCGACTGCCTTTCGCAACCTGACTTGGTCTGCCCAGCTAAAAAGGCTCTCGTTGTAATTGACGAAGCCATTGTTATTGTGGGCAACAGTGTACGGAGGATCGATGAAGACGAAGTCCCCCGATTTCGCGGCATCGACTGCCTTTTCGAAGTCAGAGGTCCGGAAGTCGACGTTTTTCATTGCCGATGACAACGCACTAAAATCGTCACTCTCCAAAACGACCGATGTCTTGCTTCCAATAGGCACGTTGAATTTTCCTTGACGATTTACTCGATAAAGGCCGTTCCAACATGTCCGGTTTAGATACAAGAACCGAGCCGCTTGAGTGAGAGGTGATCTAAGTTGCTGCGCTCTAACTCGGTAGTAGTGCTCAGCCGAATGCAGACGCTGATGGCGAGCCAAGAGTTTCGACAACTCGATCGGACAATCGCGTATACAACTGTAGAGATTAATCAGGTCGGAATTGAGATCCGACAAAAGCGCAGCAGCCGGCCTTAAAGCGAAAAACAGAGCGCCCGAGCCCAAAAACGGCTCGATGTACCGCTCGAACCGATCTGGCACAAGATCGAGATGTCTCGCTACAAACCATCTCTTGCCCCCAGCCCACTTGAGCGGGGGGACAAGCAGTGGCGGCCCGACCCCACCAATTTGGACGACTTCCCTATCCATGCGAAATGCAGTTCTCCATCTATGCCGTTAGACGGCCAGTTGACTGGCTGCCAACGGCGCCAGCGTATCAAATTACAAGACGTTAAGATCAACTGCCCACGCCGCAATATGGGTCAGCCGCTGCAGACTGACTACAACCGATAGGGTGGCAGCAGGGTGGTAATAGGGTGAGCAAAGAAAAAAGGCTCGCACGGTTACGTGCAAGCCTTTGATCTCAATACCAACAATGGTCGGGACGGCCGGATTTGAACCGACGACCCTCTGCCCCCCAGGCAGATGCGCTACCAGGCTGCGCTACGCCCCGATGATGCTGGCAATGTCCCCGCCTCTCAGCGGGCCGACGAGTATAACGGGTTTGCGTGAAAAATGGTTCAGCGGCGCAGCAATTGCAGCACTTCTTCCAGTTCCATCCGCGTCTGCTTGATGATCTGGTTGCTCAGCGCCGATTCCTCGCGCGCATCGGCACCTTCCAGGCGCAGGCGCGCGCCGCCGATGGTGTAGCCCTGCTCATAGAGCAGGCCGCGGATCTGGCGCACCATCAGCACATCGTGGCGCTGGTAGTAGCGGCGGTTGCCGCGGCGCTTGGCCGGCTCGAGACTGGGGAACTCGGTTTCCCAGTAACGCAGCACATGCGGTTTGACGTCGCACAGTTCGCTGACCTCACCGATGGTGAAGTAGCGCTTGGCCGGTATCGGCGGAAGTTCTCGGTTACTGCCCGGATCCAGCATATGCCTCTACCCTTTCCTTGAGCTTCTGGCCCGGACGGAAGGTGACCACCGTACGGGCGGAAATCGGAATTTCCTCACCGGTCTTGGGGTTGCGACCCGGGCGCTGGTTCTTGCGCCGCAGGTCGAAATTCCCGAAGCCGGACAGCTTCACCTGACGTCCCTGTTCCAATGCTTCCCGCAGCACATCGAAGAACGCGTCGACAAATTCCTTGGCTTCGCGCTTGTTCAGACCGACTTCGTCGAACAGCTTCTCGGCCATCTCCGCCTTGGTCAATGCCATTGCCTGCTATCCCCCATGCTTCCCGCTCAACCGCGGATCCGGGCGTGATGTTCACGCTCCATGGCAGAGACCGCCTCGGCCACCACCGCATCCACGTCGCGGTCCGTCAGAGTGCGCGACTTGTCCTGCAAAATCAAGCCCATAGCGAGACTCTTGAACCCCGGCTCGACCCCCTGGCCGACGTACCGGTCGAACAGGGTGACCTCGCGCAGGAGCGGCCCGACGGCGCGGCGCAGGGTGGCTTCCAGGTCGGCCCAGGCCGCGGCCTCGGGCACCAGGAAGGCCAGATCGCGGCGCATCGAGGGGAAGCGCGACAGCTCGGTCGCGCGCGGCAGCGCGCGGGCGGCCAACGGCGCCAGGTCCAACTCGAAGGCGAACACGTCCACGTCGATATCCATGGACTTGGCCAGGCGCGGGTGGATCTGGCCGATCCAGCCCAGGCTGACGCCGTCACGGGAGACCTCGGCCGACCGTGCCGGGTGACCATACGGACGCTGCGACGGCGTGAACGCCAGCTCGGCGCCACTGGCTGCGGCCAGCGATTCCAGGTCGCCCTTGAGGTCGTGGAAATCGACCTTGCGGGTCGGCAGACCCCACTGCTGGGTGTCGGCATCGCCACAGATCGCGGCGGCCACGCGCTGGGTTTCCAGCGGCGCGGGCTGGCCTTCGCCGGCCTGCTGATGGAATACGCGGCCCAGTTCGAACAGGCGCACGCGGCCCAGCTGGCGGGCGGCATTGCGGCCCAGGGTGGCGACCAGGCCCGGCAGCAGCGACGGGCGCATCACCGCCAGTTCTGCGGAGAGCGGATTGGCCAGCGCTACCAGGCCCTCGTCCAGCTGCCACTGTGCAAGCAGCGCGGCATCGACGAAGGCGTAGTTGATGGTTTCCTGCAGGTCACGAGCGACCAGCTGGCGACGGACGCTCAGGTCGTCCAGGCGGCTCTCGGTCGGCATCGCCACGCGCGAGGCACCGCCCGGCAGCGTGGTCGGAATCTGCTCGTAGCCGTGGATACGGGCCAGCTCTTCGATCAGGTCTTCTTCGATGGCGATGTCGAAGCGGCGGCTGGGCGCGGTGACCTGCCAACCATCGGCGGTCGCGACCACCTCCATGCCCAGCGCGCGCAGGATGCGCTCCACATCGGCATCGGCGATCTGGATGCCCAGCACGCGCGCGATACGGGCGCGGCGCAGGCCGATGGTGGCGGTCGCGGGCAGGTCAGCCTCACGCACGGCCTCGGTGACCGGCGCGGGGGTGCCGCCGGCCAGG
This sequence comes from Stenotrophomonas rhizophila, assembly GCF_003751305.1. Lineage (GTDB taxonomy): Bacteria > Pseudomonadota > Gammaproteobacteria > Xanthomonadales > Xanthomonadaceae > Stenotrophomonas > Stenotrophomonas rhizophila_B. The sequence continues at coordinate 1,252,163 of NZ_RJKV01000002.1, read as the reverse complement.
TCCAGAATCAGGCGGGTGGCGTACTCGATCGCCGCGCGCGGCAGCACCGGGTCGACACCGCGTTCGAAGCGGTGGCCGGCATCGGTGTGCAGGCCCAGCTTGCGGCCACGGCCCATGATCGCGGCGGGCGCGAAGTGCGCGGCCTCCAGGAATACGTTCGTGGTGTCGTCGGTGACGCGCGTATCGAAGCCGCCCATCAGGCCGGCCAGCGCAATCGGGCGGTCCGCATCGGTGACGAGCAGGAAGCTGTCGTCCAGCGCGGCATCGCGACCGTCGAGCAGTTTCAGGGTTTCACCCGTGCGCGAACGGCGCACGCCGATGCTGCCCTGCAGGGTGCCGAGATCGAAAGCATGCATCGGCTGGCCGAGTTCCAGCATCACGTACTGGGTGACGTCCACCAGCAGCGACACCGGGCGCACGCCACTGCGGCGCAGGCGCTCGGCCATCCACAACGGGGTGGCGGCGCGGGCGTTGACGCCCTCGATCACGCGGCCGACGTAACGCGGGGCTTCGGCACCGGCGTCCAGCTGGACCGTCAGCTCGCGCGTGCCCACGGCGGCGACCGGCGCGGCATCGAACGGCACCACTTCACTGGCGCACGCGGCGGCCACGTCGAAGGCGATGCCGCGGATGCTGAAGCAATCGGCGCGGTTCGGGGTCAGCTTGATCTCGATACTGGCGTCGGGCAGGCCGAGGTACTCCACCAGGGTCTGGCCGACCGGCGCATCGTCCGGCAGTTCGAACAGGCCGGAGGCATCGGTGTCCAGGCCCAGTTCCTTGGCCGAACACAGCATGCCGTTGGAGTCCACGCCACGCAGCTTGGCCGGCTTGATCTTCAGATCGCCGATCTGCGCGCCGACCATCGCCAGCGGCGCGACCAGACCCGGGCGCGCGTTCGGCGCGCCACAGACGATCTGCAGGTGCTCGCCCTGCCCCGCATCGACCTGGCAGATCTGCAGGCGGTCGGCTTCGGGATGGCGTTCGGCGGAAATGATCTTCGCCACGACCACATGCTGCAGGCCATCGCCCAGCGCATCGACCTCTTCCACTTCCAGACCGATCGCGGTCAGCACCGCGCTGAGTTCATCGCGCGAGACGGTGGTCGGGACGTGGCTGCGCAGCCAGTTTTCAGAGAATTTCATGGTGTCACCCTGGTGGACCCGGCGCAGGCGCCTGGGCCGTGATGGTCTTGAATCCTGTCCAGCCGGGCATGGCCCGGCGCTACGCTGACGCGCTTACGCGAACTGCTTCAGGAACCGCACGTCGTTTTCGAAGAATGCGCGCAGGTCGTTGACGCCGTAACGCAGCATCGCAAAGCGCTCCACGCCCAGGCCGAAGGCGAAGCCGGTATAGCGCTCCGGATCGATGCCGACGCTGCGCAGCACGTTCGGGTGGACCATGCCGCAGCCGAGCACTTCCAGCCAGCGGGTGCTGCCGTCGGGCTGCTGCCAGGCGATGTCCACTTCCGCGCCGGGTTCCACGAAGGGGAAGTAGCTGGGACGGAAACGCATCTCGAAATCGCGCTCGAAGAACGCGCGCACGAACTCGGACAGCGTGCCCTTGAGATCGGCGAACGTGGAGTGCTCGTCGACCAGCAGGCCTTCGACCTGGTGGAACATCGGCGAATGGGTCTGGTCGCTGTCGCTGCGGTACACCTTGCCGGCCGCGATCATGCGCAGCGGCGGGGCGTGCTCGCCCATGTAGCGCACCTGCACCCCGGAGGTATGCGTGCGCAGCAGGCGGCCATCGCCGAAATAGAAGGTGTCGTGCATCGCGCGCGCCGGGTGGTGCGGCGGGAAGTTCAGCGCTTCGAAGTTGTGCCAATCGTCTTCGATTTCCGGGCCTTCGGAGAGCTCGTAACCGAGGCGGCCGAAGATCTCGGTGATGCGCTCCAGGGTACGGGTCACCGGGTGCAGGCCACCGCGCTCATCGCGACGGCCCGGCAGGGTGATGTCGATCGCTTCGGCGGCCAGGCGCGCGTCCAGCGCAGCGTCTTCCAGCACGGCCTTGCGATCCCCCAGCGCGCTGCTCAGCGCGTCACGGGCACGGTTGATGGCTTCGCCGGCGGCTTTGCGCTCATCGGCTGGCAGGCCACCGAGCTGCTTGAGCTGGGCGGTGATGCTGCCGTTCTTGCCCAGCAGGGCCACGCGCAGGGCTTCCAGCGCATCGGGGCTCTGGGCAGCGGCCACGTCGGCCAGTGCCTGCGTGGTCAGGGATTGGATGTCACTCATGGATAGCCGGAGCCTCGCGTCGGTATGCCATCGCGATGCGCGTCGGGCCGACCCCCGTCGCCACCGCTGTCGATCGATGGCACCGGGAGCGCCACCGCCAACACAAAAAAGAATGGGGAAGGACTTGCGCCCTTCCCCATGCATTTGCCTTACCCACAGCCGTTGCGCGTGAACGGCAACGGCAGGGGAATGGACTTATGCCGCCAGTGCGCCCTTGGCCTTTTCGGCCAGTGCAGCAAAACCAGCTGCGTCGTGCACGGCGATGTCAGCCAGAACCTTACGGTCCAGGGTGATGCCGGACTTGAGCAGGCCGTTCATGAAACGGCTGTAGCTCAGGCCGTTGATGCGGGCAGCCGCGTTGATGCGGGTGATCCACAGCGAACGGAAGTTGCGCTTCTTCTGCTTACGACCGATGTAGGCGTACTGCTGTGCCTTGATCACGGCCTGCTTGGCAACGCGGAAGACCTTGCGGCGAGCGTTGTAGTAACCCTTCGCCAGGGTCAGAATTTTCTTGTGGCGGCGACGCGCCTGTACGCCACGCTTTACTCGTGCCATGGGTCAGTCCTCAGAGGTAGGGAAGCATACGGTTCAAACGGCCTGCGTCTTCTGCACGAACATGGTTCGTCTGACGCAGATTGCGCTTCCGCTTGGTCGACTTCTTCGTGAGGATGTGGCTACGGTTGGCGTGGCCAGCCTTGAACTTGCCGGACGCGGTCTTGCGGAAGCGCTTGGCCGCCGCCCGGTTGGTCTTGATCTTGGGCATTGCTATGTCCTTGATGATGTTTTGTCACTGACCAGGGCGGTGGCATTGCCACACTTTCCGTCCGTGCCCTTGCCTGCTTGTAAGCCCGGGATCCCCTATGGGAACCAGGCCGGTCCTGTTTGCCGTTGAAACAGCGTGCCTTTATGGGGCGGGAAACCGTTCAAAACAGCACCCCCGCAAAACGGGGCCGCCCATTATGCCCGTGAATCCAGGCAGTTGCAAACGCTTGATTGGGCGGGTGTTTACCGGTGCCGGCAGGCGTGGAACGCCTGCCGGACGGGACGCAGAGGCTGCGGCCACGGCAAACGGCAGCAGGCGCCTGAAAAGGCGCCCGTGCCTTGTAACGCGAATCTGAAGCACTCGACGCCGGCGGCGCCGGCAGCCGGGCATGGCCCGGCTCTACGCCCCGCCCGTCCGGGCTGGGGCCGATGGCCGGTTACTTCTTCTTCGGCGCGATCATCATCACCATCTGCCGGCCTTCAAGGCGCGGACGGGACTCGATCACGATGTCCTCGCCCAGATCACCTTCGATCCGGCTGGCCATCTCGCGACCCAGTTCCTGATGGCTCATTTCACGGCCACGGAAGCGGATGTTGACCTTGATCTTGTCGCCCTCTTCCAGGAAACCGCGCATCTTGCGCAGCTTGATCTGGTAATCACCTTCGTCGGTGACCGGGCGGAACTTCACTTCCTTGATCTCGACCTGCTTGGTCTTCTTCTTGGCCTCGTTGGCCTTCTTCTGCGCTTCGAACTTGAACTTGCCGAAGTCCATGATCTTGCACACCGGCGGATCAGCCTGCGGCTGAATCTCGACCAGGTCCAGACCTTCGTCTTCGGCCATCGACAGCGCTTCGTCACGCGTCAACACACCAATCATTTCTCCGTCGCTGCCGATCACGCGGACGCGCGGCACCCGGATTTCCTGATTCTTGCGGTTCTGTTTGTTGTCAGGGGTACTGATATTGCAATCTCCCAGAGGAATCAAACCGGCCCATCGCGGAGCATCCGCAGGGCCGGGACTTTCTTACACGGACTGTTCTGCCTGCAACCGCTCGATGAAGGCCTGGACGGACATGCTGCCCAGATCTTCGCCAGAGCGCGTACGCACGGCCACGGCGCCATTTTCCTTCTCACGGTCGCCAACCACCAGCAGGTACGGGACCCGCTGCAGCGTATGCTCGCGAATCTTATATCCGATCTTCTCGTTGCGCAAATCGGCGTTCACGCGGAAGCCTTGATCTGCAAGGGTTTTCCGTACTTCGCTGACGTATTCAGCCTGCGCATCGGTGATATTGGCCACCACCACCTGGGTCGGAGCCAGCCAGGACGGGAAGGACCCGGCGTGGTGTTCGATCAGGATGCCGATGAACCGCTCCATCGAGCCGACGATCGCCCGGTGCAGCATGACCGGGTGCTTTTTCTGGCTGTTTTCGTCCACGTACTCGGCGCCGAGGCGGCCGGGCATCATGAAATCGACCTGCATCGTGCCCAGCTGCCAGGTACGGCCGATGGCGTCCTTGAGGTGGTACTCGATCTTCGGGCCGTAGAAGGCGCCCTCGCCCGGCAGCTCCTGCCATTCCACGCCACAGTTGCCCAGCGCCGAACGCAGCGCGGCTTCGGCCTTGTCCCAGGTGGCGTCATCGCCGAGGCGCTTTTCCGGGCGCAGCGCGATCTTGATCTGGATCTCGTCGAAACCGAAGGTCGTGTACACCGCCAGCGCCTGCTGGTGGAAGGCCGTCACTTCGGCTTCGATCTGCGACTCGGTGCAGAACACGTGGCCGTCGTCCTGGGTGAAACCACGCACGCGCAGGATGCCGTGCAGCGCGCCGGAGGGCTCGTTGCGGTGGCACGAACCGAACTCGCCGTAGCGGATCGGCAGATCGCGGTAGCTGTGCAGGCCCTGGTTGAACACCTGGATGTGGCCCGGGCAGTTCATCGGCTTGACCGCGTAGGTGCGCTTCTCCGATTCGGTGAAGAACATGTTTTCCTGGTAGTTGTCCCAGTGGCCGGACTTCTGCCACAGCGACACATCCAGGATCTGCGGGCAGCGCACTTCGCCGTAGCCGCTGTCGCGGTACACACGGCGCATGTGCTGCTCGACCACCTGCCACAGCGCCCAGCCCTTGGGGTGCCAGAACACCAGGCCCGGGGCCTCTTCCTGCAGGTGGAACAGCTCCTGCTGCTTGCCGATGCGGCGGTGATCGCGCATTTCGGCTTCTTCGATGCGCTTGATGTAGGCCTCAAGCTGCTTCTTGTCGGCCCAGGCGGTGCCGTAGATGCGCTGCAGCTGCTCGTTCTTGGCATCGCCGCGCCAGTAGGCCCCGGAAATGCGGGTCAGCTTGAAGGCCTTCAGGAAGCGCGTGTTGGGCACGTGCGGGCCTCGGCACATGTCCACGTATTCCTGGTGGTAGTACATGCCCATGGCCTGGATATCCGGCGACATGTCGTCGATCAGGCGCAGCTTGTAGTCTTCGCCACGCGCCTTGAAGATCTCGATGACCTCCGCACGCGGGGTAACCTTCTTGATGACGTCGTAGTCCTGCGCGATCAGCTCGGCCATGCGCTTTTCGATGGCGGCCATGTCGTCGGGCGTGAACGGACGCTCGGAGTAGATGTCGTAGTAGAAGCCTTCGGCGATGACCGGGCCGATCACCATCTTGACGTCCGGGTACAGCTGCTTGACCGCATGACCGACCAGATGGGCGGCGGAGTGGCGGATGATCTCAACGCCCTCCTCGTCCTTGGCGGTGATGATGCGCAGGCTGGCATCGTGGTCGATAACGTCACTGGCATCGACCAGCACGCCATCCACGGCACCGGCGATGGTGGCCTTGGCCAGGCCGGCGCCGATGGACTGGGCGACGTCCATGACACTGACGGGGTTTTCGAATTCACGGCGGCTGCCGTCGGGGAGCGTGATCGCGATCATGAGAGTGCTTTGGTCTGGTGGCCCGCAAGGGGGCCTGGAGAATCCGGGGGCGAGGCAATAAAAAAGCGCCACGAGGGCGCCTGCGTCAGGGGCCGTCGGGGGCGTTCAGCGGTGGGCGGTGGTAGTGCTCATGTCACACGCTAGACCGGCGCAGGGCGCGGGCCACCTTGTTGCCTCGATAGAGATGCCCTGATCTTAAACCAATCCGCCGATGAATGCGCCGCTCCGACTGCGGCCAAGCAACAGGACCGCCTGAATGCGCCCGTGTGGCGCCCACAAACCGCAATGATTACCATGCGCGGATTACTGTCCTGCCCGGAACAGGTTTGCTGATTGGATTGCCGATGATCACTGTTGCCCTGACCTCGCTCGGCTTCTGCAGCCTGGCGCTGGTCGGCTCCGCGTTTTCCGCGCTGGCGCTGTATGCCGCCTCACCGCACTGCCGCTGGCCGCGCCTGCGCCGTGCCGGCCGCCTTGGCCGGCAGATCAGTCTGGTGGCTGCGGTGGCGGCGCTGTGGCTGTGGATCGCCAATCTGGGCATCGCCACCGGCGTGGTGGTGATGCTGTGCAGCTGGATGCTGGCGGCGGTCCTGCTGCCGCTGCTTGCTGCCTGGCACCGCCCGGCACAGGTGATGCGCTGATGTGGGCCCGCGCGGGCGCCGGCCTCCTGGCGGGCTTCTTCGTCGCGGCCGCGGCCACCGGCCTGGTCGCCTGGCTGCCGCCGGGGCCGTGGCAGAGCGCGCTGGTACCCAGCCTGATCGCCTTCATTCCGCTGTGGATGCTGGCGGCGATCTGGGCCTTCAGCTTCCGCACCGGGCTGCGGGCGTGGGCCGTGATGAGCGCGACCGCCCTGGCCGGATTTGGCCTGTTGTGGCTGCTGCGCCTGACCGGCGCGGTGCAATGAGAGCGATACGATGAAGTTCAGTTCCCAGACCCTGCGTACCTTCACCACGCTGCATACGTGGGTCGGCCTGGTGGCCGGTTTCGCGCTGTTCGTGGCGTTCTACGCCGGTGCGCTGACCCTGTTCCACCACGATCTGCCGCTGTGGCAGACCCCGCATGCGGTCGACACCCCGGCCGCGAGCCTGGACGACGCGCAGCGCCTGCTCGAGGGGGTGCTCGAGCGCCACCCGGCCGCACGCGCCCACGTGGGCATGACCTTCCCGGGGGCGGATCATCCGCAGCCGATCGCGTATTGGCAGGATGCCAAGGGCACCTGGCTGTACGCTTGGCTGGACCATTACGACGGCAGCGTGACCCCGCCACAGACCGGGCTGGCCGAGCTGGTCAACGAGCTGCATTACAGTCTGGGCCTGCCGGTCGCGGGCACCTACCTGATGGGCATCGTCAGCCTGCTGTATGGCGTGGCCCTGCTCAGTGGCCTGGTCATCCACCTGCCCAAACTGCTGGGCGATCTGTTCGCGCTGCGCCCGGGCCGCAACCTCAAGCAGATGTGGCAGGACGCGCACAACGTGATCGGCGTGCTCAGCCTGCCCTTCCATCTGATGTTCGCGGTCACCGGCGCCCTGCTGTGCCTGGTGTTCCTGCAGATGGCGGCGCTGAATCCGCTGATCTTCGACGGCAAGCTGCTGCAGGCGGTGCCGGCGGCGATGGACACCGCCCCGGTACGCGAGCCCAGCGGCCAGCCCGGCGATGGAACCCAGCTGCGCATGCTGCATGCACGCGCCATCGAGGTAGCGCGCGCGCAGGGCGTGGCCGATTTCGAACCGGCCTTCCTGAAGCTGGCCCATGCCGGCGATGCCAACGCGACGATCGAGATCACCGGCGAATCCGGCGGCACCCTGGGGCCGCTCGGCGCGGTCGGCCTGGATGCCGCCACCGGCCGCCTGCTGAGCAGCCAGCTGCCCGGCCAGCGCGATGCCAATCACGCCACCCTCAGCGCGGCCTACGCGCTGCACTTCGGCGAGTTCGGCAATGGCGTGGTGGTGTGGCTGTACTTCCTGCTCGGCCTGGGCGGCGCCTTCCTGTTCTACTCGGGCAACCTGCTGTGGATCGAATCGCGGCGCAAGCGGCGCCAGGTGGAACAGGGGCGCGCGCAGATCAACATGGCCCGGGCCACGGTGGGGGTCTGTATCGGGCTGTGCGTGGCGGTCTCGGCGAGCTTCGTGGGCGCCCAGATCCTGGAGCAGATCGCGCCACAGGCGGTCGATCACGGCATCCGCTGGATCTGTTTCACCACCTGGGCCGCGTGTGCACTGTGGGCGGCACTGCGCCGCCCCGACCAGGCCGCCCGTGAGCTGCTCTGGGCGGCCGCCATCAGCACCGCACTGGTGGCGGTGGCGCACGGCGGCCTGACCGGCTACTGGCCGTGGACGAGCGCGGCACGCGGCTACTGGCCGCTGTTCTGGGTGGATGCGGTGGCACTCGCACTGGCATTCGGATTTGCCACGCTGGCGCGCGCGAGCCTGCGCCGCGCGCGGCATGGCGACCCGAACAGCGTCTGGAGTGCACCGCGCTGATTACACTGGAGGCCTGCTACGGCGGGCTTTCAGAATTCTTCAGCCACGTTTCCAGCACTTCAGACCGCATCATGGCGTAGTCGGCCCTCATCTCGAGGAGCCTTGCCCATGCACCACTACCGACACCCATTTGCCACCCTGGCCTTCGCCCTGGCGGCCGCCCTGCCACTGACCGCTCCCGCCGCACCCACGGCGCTGGACAGCGCCCGGATCACCGCGCTGGAGTCGGCGATCGCCAGCCAGGACATCAAACAGATCACCAGCGTGCTGCTGCTGGTGGACGGCCAGGTGGCGTACGAGGGCTACTTCAACGGTGGCACGGCGGAGACCCTCAATGACGTGCGCTCGGCCAGCAAGAGCGTGACCGCGCTGCTGGTCGGTGCGGCCATCGGCGACGGGTCCCTGCCCGGCGTGCAGGCCCGTGTGTACGACTACTTTCCCGCGTTCACCGCCGGCCATTCCGTCGATCCCCGGCTGCGCGCAATGACGGTGGAAGACCTGCTCACCATGAGCACCCTGTGGGAGTGCGATGACGAGAATGCGTTCTCGGCCGGCAACGAAGAGCGCATGTACGTGACCGAGCACTGGCTGGACTTCGCGCTGTCGCTGCCGGTCAAAGGCTTCGCACCGTGGATGACGCGACCGGAAGACAGCCCGCACGGCCGCGCGCATGCCTACTGCACGGCCAATTCCTTCGTACTCGGCGCGGTGCTGGAGCAAGCCACGAAGCGGCCCTTGGCCGACTACGCCGCGCAGGTGCTGGAGCGTCCGCTGGGCATCACCACGAGCACATGGAACCGCTCACCGGAGGGCATCGGCATGGGCGGCGGTGGAACGCGCTACCGCAGCCGGGACCTGGCGCGGTTGGGCGAACTGGTACTGGCCGAGGGACGCTGGCAGGGCAAGCAGCTGATCCCGACCCGCTATGTGCGCGCGATGCTCAGCGCGCAGGCCTCCGCCGGTGATGGCAGCGACTACGGCTATCAGTGGTGGGGGCTGAAGCTTCCGGTCGATGGGCACGAAACCACGGTCTGGACGATGTCCGGCAACGGTGGCAACTACGTGTTCGTGATGCCGGAGAAACAGCTGGTGGCGGTGATCACCAGCCAGGCCTACAACCGCAGCTACGCCCACCCGCAGTCGCGCCGCATCCTTACCGAGTTCCTGCTGCCCGCGCTGCGCTGAGGCCATCGAGGTCTGTTGGCCGCCACGGGGCGGCCAACACCCGGGCACGCTGGGCAGATACGTCCGCCTCGATCGTGTCGAGCAGTCCCTGCCAGCCCGCCGCATCATGCAGCGGGGCAAACAAGGAGGTGGCGCGCAGCCACGCCGCATCGCGGAAGCCGGCGTCCACTGCGTGATGCAGGGCCGCCAGCGCAGCTGCTTCATCGCCTTGGGCCTGCAGCAACAGTGCACGCTCCAGCGCGGTGTCGGACCAGCCATCGTCGCCCTGCCCTTTCAGCAGCCGCAGACGCTCGGCAATCCATCCCGGTGTGGGTGCTGGATCGCCATACAGGCCAGCCAGGGTCTGCCCCATCGACTGCTGTGGGCGTAGTGCCCGGCTCTGCTCGAAGGCGTCAGCGGCCCCCTTGCGATTTCCGTTCAACAACCGCAGTTCGCCCTGCAGGCGCAGCAGTTGCGGATGCGGCGTGCCGCGCGCCAGCGCCTGATCGAGGGCCTGCTGCGCCTTGCCTGGCTCGCCCATCGCCAGCAGGCTGTGCGGCCAGGCAATGTTGGTGAACACATTGTCGGGATAGAGCTGGAAGTTGTGTGCATGGCGGCGCGCGGCGGCATCGGTGAAACCGAGCAGCTCCAGTTCGCGCGCGACCTGCACGTCGCGGAAGCGGACACGCTCCGGAGCCCGCAGCGACAGGTTGTCCTGCAGTGCCTGCGCGAGGTGCCCGCGCTCCTGATGCAGATAGGCCAGCGAGGCGCGGGTGCGCTCGTCATCCGGGTCGCGCTGCAGGGCCTGTTGATAGTCGGCCATGGCCTGCGGCATCGCGCCGAGGCAATCGTAGGCGTAGCCCCGCGCCGCCCATCCGGCCGCATCGTCGGGCGCCATGCGGACCACCTGGCCGGCCAGCACCAATGCGTCCTGCGCGCGCTCGCGGGCGCCATTGAACAGGCAGGCATCGGCAGCCAGCGCCCGCGCAAGCCCGCGCCGCGCTGCCAACGATTCGGGGTCGATCTGCAGCGCCTGGCGGTACAACGCCATCGCGCGCTCGTTGTTGCTGGCCTGCCCGATGCCCGCGTAATACGCAGCGCGCTGCAGCACCGGATCGGCAGGCGACGTCGGCGCGGTACCGGAACGGATCACGATGAACGCGGCAACCGCTGCGGACGCTGTCACTCCCGCTGCCAGCCAGACCCGGTGTGCGCGTCCGCGTCTGCGTGGCGCGCGGGCATCCTCGGCGGTGACGTTGGCAACGGTGTCGTGCATTACCGGCTTCGGCGATGCGCACAGCTGGTAGCCACGGCCGCGCACCGAGCGCACATACCGTGGCCGTCGGCTGTCATCGCCCAAGGCCTGCCTGAGCAACTTCACCCGCTGGCTGATCGCATCCTCACCGACCACCGCCGGTGCCCACACCTGATCGGCCAGCGCGTCGAAATCGACGACGGCGTCGCCATGCGCCAGCAGACACTCCAACAGCCGCCAACTCAGCCCGTTGACCGGCAACACCTCATCGCCGCGCCGCACCTGCTGTGCGGTGCGGTCGATGTGCAGATCCAGCAGTGTGCAAGTGCCCATGCCGCCCAGCATAGGGCACTGCCTGCAGGCGCGGCAGGAAGCGCTCGATGAGGAGGCCCGGCAGCGCAAGGCATTCACCTGCGGCTTGCGTGCACGGCCTTACAGTTCCACCGCATTCCCTCACTGCTGCGTGACACCGATGACCGACCTGCATATCGACCGATTGGACCATCTGGTCCTGACCGTGGCGGATGTCGCCGCGACCTGCGCGTTTTACCAGCGTGTGCTGGGCATGGAGGTGGAGACCTTCGGCGAAGGCCGCAAGGCGCTGCGCTTCGGGCTGCAGAAGATCAACCTGCATGCGCACGGGCGCGAGTTCGAGCCCAAGGCCGAGCGACCCACACCGGGCTCGGCGGACCTGTGCCTGATCACCTACGCGACGATGGACGAGATCCTGGCGCATCTGCAGGCACAGGGGGTCACCGTCGAAGAAGGCCCCGTACAGCGGACCGGTGCGACCGGACCGATCCTGTCGGTGTATTTCCGCGATCTGGACCGGAATCTGATCGAGGTGTCGCGCTATCTGGCATAGCGCTGCACGGCGGAGTGGTTCGGTTGGCTCGAAACGCGGGCACAAAAAAAGCGGGCCGAAGCCCGCTTTTTCTTGTCTGCGTAGGCGTGAGGACCGACGGTCCTCACCTACCGCGAGATCGGCGTGGGCCGATTACTCGGCGGCCGGGGCGCCCTCGCCTTCTTCGACGGCCTTCATCGACAGGCGGATACGGCCCTGCTTGTCGACTTCCAGCACCTTGACCTTGACCACATCGCCTTCCTTCAGCACATCGCCGACCTTCTCGACGCGGTCGCTGGAGATCTGCGACACGTGGACCAGACCGTCCTTGCCCGGCAGGATCGTGACGAACGCACCGAAGTCCATGATCTTGGCGACCTTGCCTTCGTAGATGCGGCCCGGCTCGACGTCCGAGGTGATCTGCTCGATGCGGGCCTTGGCAGCCTGCGCAGCGATGGCGTTGACCGACGCGATGACGATGGTGCCGTCATCCTGGATGTCGATCTGGGTGCCGGTTTCCTTGGTGATGGCCTGGATGGTGGAACCACCCTTGCCGATCACTTCGCGGATCTTGTCCGGGTGGATCTTGATGGTCAGCAGGCGCGGCGCGTAGTCCGACAGCTCTTCGCGCGGAGCGGTCAGGCCGTGGGCCATTTCACCCAGGATGTGCAGACGGCCAGCCTTGGCCTGCTGCAGTGCCTGCTTCATGATCTCTTCGGTGATGCCTTCGATCTTGATGTCCATCTGCAGGGCGGAGATGCCCTCAGCGGTACCGGCGACCTTGAAGTCCATGTCGCCCAGGTGATCTTCGTCACCCAGGATGTCGGACAGGACGACGAAGCGCTCGCCTTCCTTGACCAGACCCATGGCGATACCGGCCACCGGCGACTTCACCGGCACACCGGCGTCCATCAGGGCCAGCGAGGAACCGCAGACCGAGGCCATCGACGAGGAGCCGTTGGATTCGGTGATTTCCGAGACCACGCGGATGGTGTACGGGAAGGCTTCCAGCGACGGCATCACTGCCAGCACGCCGCGCTTGGCGAGACGGCCGTGACCGATTTCGCGACGCTTCGGGCCCATCATGCGGCCGGTCTCACCCACCGAGTAGGGGGGGAAGTTGTAATGGAAGAGGAAGTTTTCCTTGTACTCACCGGCGACGGCATCGATGACCTGGCCATCACGGGCGGTGCCCAGGGTGATGGTCACGATGGCCTGCGTTTCACCGCGGGTGAACAGCGAGGAGCCGTGGGTACGCGGCAGGATGCCGGTCTTCACCGAGATCGGGCGGACGGTGTCCAGCGCACGGCCGTCGATGCGGACCTTGGTGTCCAGCACCGAGTTGCGCATGGTGCTGTATTCCAGCTCGCCGAATTCCTTCGACAGCTCGGCCGGGTTCCAGCCTTCGGCGGCCACACGGCCAGCCAGCGACTCGACCACATCCTTCTTGATCGCCGAGATGGCGTCACGGCGCTGCAGCTTGTCGCGCACCTGGAAGGCTTCGCCCAGGCGCGGGCCGATGGCTTCCTGCAGGGCGCTGATCAGCACGTCGTTCTTGGCCGGGGCTTCCCAGGTCGACGGCTTGGTGCCGGCTTCCACGGTCAGCTCGTTGATCGCGTTGATGACCTTCTGCATTTCGCGGTGACCGAAGGTCACAGCGCCCAGCATCACGTCTTCGGACAGCAGCGCGGCTTCGGATTCCACCATCAGCACAGCATTGGCGGTACCGGCGACAACCAGCTCCAGCTCCGAATCCTTCAGTTCGGTCACGGTCGGGTTGAGGATGTACTCACCGTTCTTGTAACCCACCTTGGCGGCGGCGATCGGACCCTTGAACGGGGTGCCGGCCAGCGACAGCGCAGCCGAGGCGCCGATCAGGGCAGCGATGTCGCCATCGATGTCCGGGTTCAGCGACATCACCGTGGCGATGATCTGAACTTCGTTCTTGTAGTCTTCCGGGAACAGCGGACGGATCGGGCGATCGATCAGGCGCGAAATCAGCGTCTCTTTTTCGGTCGCGCGGCCTTCGCGCTTGAAGAAACCGCCCGGGATACGGCCACCTGCGTAGAACTTCTCCTGATAGTCGCAGGTCAGGGGGAAGAAGTCCTGGCCCTCACGCGCGCTCTTGGCGGCAACGGCGGAGACCAGCAGCACGGTGTCGTCGAACTTGACGATGACGGCACCGCCGGCCTGACGGGCGATTTCGCCGGTTTCAAGCGTGACGGTGTGCTTGCCGTACTGGAAGGTTTTGGTGATTTTTGCCACGGGGGTTTCCTTGGATGATGCTTTCTTCAATGGACCGCGGGCGACCCTTGCCGCCGACGGGTGACCGGTTGTCCGGCCCATACGTTTGATGCGGTACTGCCAAAACAAAACCGCGGCGCATTCCTGCGCCGCGGTGGGGGTTCGTGCTTAGCGACGCAGGCCGAGCTTTTCGATCAGGGCCTTGTAACGCGGAGCGTCTTTCTTCTTCAGGTAGTCCAGCAGGCTGCGGCGGCGGTTGACCATCTGCAGCAGACCACGACGGCTGTGGTGATCCTTCTTGTGGGTCTTGAAGTGGCCGGTCAGCAGTTCGATGCGGGCGGTCAGCAGAGCGACCTGGACTTCCGGGGAGCCGGTGTCAGCCGTGCTGCGCTTGTTGTCTTCAATGACTTTCTGGGTGTCGATCGACATATCTGTTTTCTCTTGGATGCGTGGCCCGCAGAAACGTCCTGGTGACGTACCGCGCGACTCGCCGTTAACGAAAGGATGAACCCGCAGAACGCGGGAAGCCTGAAAAGGCCGCGGAATTGTAACGTCCGCGGGCGTCCGGAACAAGGACCGGGGTGGTGTCCGGCCCGCTCGCTCAGAGGTTGAACAGGCGCTGCGGGGCCAGCAGACCGGTCTCGTCGACCTGGCCCAGGCCCTGGATTGCCTCCGCCGGGCCGAAGACCACCACCCCACCCTGCGGCCAGCTGGCGTCCCGGATCCGCTGCCCCACGCGGAAGCGAGGGGTCTGCTCGTCGTCCAGCGTCACCCGGGGGTAATGGGCCAGACCTGCGTCCAGTGGCAGCAACAGGGCCTCCATGCCGGCCTCATCGCCCTGCTCGGCCAAGGCGCGCAGGGTGTCCAGGGTGACCATCGGCGCCTCACGGAAGGGATCCACCCAGAGTCGGCGCAGGCCGGCGATATGGGCGCCGCAGCCCAGCGTCTCGCCAAGATCGCGGGCCAGGCTGCGGATATAGGTGCCTGAACCGCAGGTCACCCGCAGCGACAGCCGGGTCGGCTGCTGCGCCAGCACCTCCAGGGCGTGGACCTCCACATCGCGCTCCGGCGCGTCGATCGCCTCGCCACGGCGCGCCTTCAGGTACAGCGGCTCGCCGCCCTGCTTGAGCGCGGAGTAGATCGGGGCGCGCTGGCGGATGCGACCGCGCAGCGGTGCCAGCGCCCCCTCCAGTTCGGCCGCACTGATGGCCGGGACCGGCCGCTCGCGCAGCACGGCGCCATCGGAATCATCGGTATCGGTGGTCTGGCCCAGCACCACTTCGGCGTCATAGGCCTTGGCCGAGCCGAGCAGCAGGCCGGCAATCTTGGTGGCCTCACCGAAGCACAGTGGCAGCAGACCGGTGGCCAGCGGATCCAGGCTGCCGGTATGGCCGCCCTTCTCGGCGCGGTACAGGCGGCGGGCCACCTGCAGGGCCGCGTTGGAGCTCATGCCGGTCGGCTTGTCGAGCAGCAGGATGCCATCCAGGCGGCGGAATGAAATTCGGGGTGCCATGCATTCAATTCAAAACGGCGCCGTGTGGCGCTGCCGGTCAATCCGGCCTCCGGCGGAGCGGTCGCACTGCGACAGGCCCCGCCCCATAAGACAACAGCCCTTTCGGGCTGTTGGTCCATCAGGCTTTCTTGTCGCCTTCGTCGGCGTCTTCGCCTTCGTCGACGTCATCTTCGCCGCCGTCATCGCCCTGCCGACTTTTTTCTGCCGCCAGCGTATCGGGCAGATCGCGCAGGATGTTGTCGATACGCTCGCCGCGATCCACCGAATCATCGTAGTGGAAGTGCAGCTCGGGCACGTGGCGCAGCTTCATCGCACGCGCCAGCTCCATCCGCAGCTCCCAGGCCAATTCCTTCAGGCCTTTCATGGCCTCCACCGAACGTTCGGGCATCAGCGCGGTGACGAAGATCTTGGCATGCGCCATGTCACGGGTGATTTCCACGTCGGAGACGCTCACCGAAGGCAGGCCGTGTACACGCACGGCGTTGTGCACGAGCGTCCCCAGTTCGCGGCGGATCTGGGCGGAAACACGGTCGGTTCGATGGAAGGTCTTTGGCACGGTAGGCGGACTCGTCTTGAAGGGTGATGCGTAAGCGAAAAAGCCGGACCGCGCGATGCGGTCCGGCCTGGAACATTACAGGGTGCGCGGCACTTCGATACGCTCGAAGCACTCGATCTGATCACCCGGCTTGACGTCGTTGTAAGCCTTCACGCCGATACCGCATTCGGTACCGTTGCGGACTTCTTCGACGTTCTCCTTGAAGCGACGCAGCGATTCCAGCTCGCCTTCGAAGACCACGACGCTGTCGCGCAGGACGCGGATCGGCTTGCTGCGCTTCACCGTACCTTCGATGATCATGCAGCCTGCGACCGCACCGAACTTCGAGCTGCGGAACACATCGCGGACCTGGGCGATACCGATGATCTCTTCGCGGATTTCCACGCCGAGCAGACCGGAGGCCACCTGCTTCACCTGATCGATCACGTCATAGATGATCGAGAAGTAACGCAGGTCCACACCGTTGGACTCGATGATGCGACGCGCGGAGGCGTCGGCACGCACGTTGAAGCCGATCACGGTGGCCTTGGAGGCAACCGCCGAGTTGGCGTCCGATTCGGTGATGCCGCCCACGCCGGAGTGGATCACGTTGATGCGGATGTCGTCGTTGGACAGCGCGACCAGTGCCTGGCTCAGCGCCTGCACCGAACCCTGCACGTCGGCCTTGATCACCAGGTTCAGCACCTGCTGGCCATCGCCCTTGCCCAGGGTCGCCATGATGTCTTCCATGCGGCTGCCCGCGGACTGCACCAGGCGCGATTCACGGCGCTTGGTTTCGCGCTGCTGCGCAACGTCCTTGGCCAGACGCTCGTCTTCGACCACAACGAAGTCATCACCGGCATCCGGCACGCCGGACAGACCCAGCACCTGCACCGGAATCGACGGGCCAGCCTGGTCAGGCTGTGCGCCGGTTTCGTCGAACAGGGCGCGCACGCGGCCGTACTGGATACCGCAGACCAGGTAATCGCCCTTCTTCAGCGAACCCTGCTGCACCAGCACGGTGGCGATCGGGCCACGGCCCTTGTCCAGCGAGGACTCGATGACCACGCCGGTGGCGCGACCGTCGGCCACGGCCTTCAGTTCCAGCAGTTCGGCCTGGATCGAGATCGCATCCAGCAGGTCGTCGATGCCCAGACCGGCCTTGGCCGAGATCTCGACCATCTGCACGTCACCACCGAAATCTTCGGAGACGACCTGCTCGGTGAGCAGCTCGTTCTTGACGCGCATCGGATCGGCACCGGACTTGTCGATCTTGTTGATCGCCACGATCAGCGGCACACCCGCCGAACGGGCGTGCTGGATGGCTTCCTTGGTCTGCGGCATGACGCCGTCATCGGCAGCCACCACCAGTACCACGATGTCGGTCAGCTTGGCACCGCGGGCACGCATGGACGTAAACGCCGCGTGGCCCGGTGTATCCAGGAAGCTGATCACGCCCTTCGGCGTTTCAACATGGTACGCACCGATGTGCTGGGTGATGCCACCGGCTTCGCCCGTGGCGACCTTGGTGCGGCGGATGTAATCCAGCAGCGAGGTCTTGCCGTGGTCGACGTGGCCCATGATGGTGACCACCGGCGGACGTGCCACCGGCTCGCCCTGGTTGCCACCGGCCAGCGCCAGCAGCGCGTCTTCGGCGTCGTTGGTGTTGGCACGGATCACGTTGTGGCCGAGTTCTTCGGTCACCAGCGCGGCAGTGTCATGGTCGATGGTCTGGGTGATGGTCGCCATGACGCCCATCTTGAACAGCGCCTTGACCACATCGCCGCCCTTGACGGCCAGCTTCTGGGCCAGATCGGCGACGGTGATGGTGTCGCCGATGGTGACGTCACGCACGATCGGAGCGACCGGACGTTCGAAGCCATGGGCACCACCGCCGCTGCGCGACTGGTTGCTGTCACGGCGGCTGCCGTGCTGCACGCGCCCGGTCGGACGACCGCGCGAGTTGCTGTTGTTGCCGCGGCGGGCACGATCGGCGGCCGACAGATGCAGCTGACCGGCAAAGCGGTTGCCACCATCGTCATCGCGCTTGGCGCCCGGACGGTTGTTGTTGTTGTTCGAATTGCGATCGTCCGAACGCGGTGCCGGACGGGCAGCCGACGGTGCAGCCGGGCGCGCGTTGCGGGCCGGTGCATCGGCAGCAGCCGGCTTGGCCGCAGCCGGGGTCGGGGCCGGCGGTGCGTTCTTGGCCGCTTCAGCAGCGGCTTCGGCCGCCTTGCGCTCGGCTTCGGCACGTTCCTTGGCGTCGATTTCTTCCTGACGCTTGCGGGCGATTTCTTCGTCGCGCGCACGGTCCTTCTCGGCCAGTGCGCGCTGCTCGTCCAGATTGCGCTGGCGGGATTCCTCCAGCTTGCGCAGGATGTCGGCGCGCTCCTCATCCGCGGTCATCGGCTTGCCGCTGGCGTCCTTCATGTAGGTACGCTTCTGGCGCACTTCCACGTTGACGGTGGTCTTGCTGCGGCCGGCGCTGACGGTCACTTCCTGCAACTTGCGACGGTTCAGGGTGATCTTCTTGGCGGCTTCGTCGGTGCTCTCGACGGGCTGCTCGGTCTTGCCGTGCGAGCGACGAAGGAAGCCCAGGAGCTTCACCTTTTCGGTACTGGTCACGACCTGGTCGGGACCGCTGAACTTCATGCCGGCTTCGGCAAGTTGTACGAGCAGTTTATCGACCGGGGTGTTGACCAGTTCGGCAAGCTTGCGGATGGTGGTTTGCTGCGACATTCGGATCCTATGATCTGGTTGGCGCTCCCTCGAAACGTGCGAAGGCAGCGCGGAGTCTAAGCCCTGAGCGGGTCAGGGCACTGTTCATCGCTGGCTCATTCGCCGCGCTCCAGGCGGGCGATCTCCTCGGCTCGGGCGGCAAGGATCAGGGCGGCGGCGCGCTCCTGATCCATGTCCTCGATGCCGAACTCGAGGATCTCGTCGGCGGCCAGGTCCGACAGGTCCTCACTGGTACGCACGCCGTGACCGGCCAGGGCGTAGGCAGTTGCCTCGTCCATGCCTTCCAGGGCGAGCAGGTCTTCCGACGGCGAGCCGTCTTCCAGACCTTCTTCCACCGCGAGCGCTTCGTTGAGCAGCGCATCGCGGGCACGGGCACGCAGCTCTTCGACGATGTCTTCGTCGAAGCCTTCCACGGCCAGCAGTTCGCCGACCGGGACGTAGGCGATTTCTTCCACGGTGTTGAAGCCTTCGGTCACCAGGATGGCGGCGATTTCTTCATCCACTTCCAGCTTGTCCATGAACAGCTGACGGGCAACGCCCTGCTCTGCCTCGGACTTGGCGGTCACCTGGTCCTGGGTCATCACATTGAGCTGCCAACCGGTCAGGCGACTGGCAAGACGGACGTTCTGGCCGCCCTTGCCGATCGCCTGGGCCAGGCGCTCTTCCGCCACGGCCAGGTCCATCGAGTGCTTTTCTTCATCGACGATGATCGACTGCACTTCCGCCGGCGCCATCGCGTTGATGACGAAGTTGGCGGGGTTCTCGTTCCACAGCACGATGTCCACGCGCTCGCCATTGAGCTCGTTGGACACGGCCTGCACGCGCGAACCGCGCATGCCGATGCAGGCACCGATCGGATCGGTACGCGAATCGTGGGCCAGCACGGCGATCTTGGCGCGGTCGCCCGGATCACGTGCACAGGCCTTGATCTCGACCAGGCCCTGGCCGACTTCCGGCACTTCGAGCTTGAACAGTTCGATCATGAATTCCGGGGCGGCGCGGCTGATGAACAGCTGCGGGCCACGCGGTTCCGAACGGACTTCGGCCAGGTAACCGCGCACGCGGTCGCCAGCGCGCAGTACGTCGCGCGGAATGCCCTTGTCCTTCGGAATGAAGGCCTCGGCGTTGCCGCCCAGGTCCACATAGATGTTGCCGCGCTCGGCGCGCTTGACCACACCGGTGACCAGCTCGCCGACGCGATCCTTCCACGCATCGACCACCTGCTGACGCTCGGCCTCGCGCACGCGCTGGACGATCACCTGCTTGGCGGCCTGTGCGGCGATGCGGCCGAAGTCCGGGTTTTCGATCTGCTCTTCGATGTAGTCGCCGACTTCCACGCCGTCGGCTTCATCGATGGCGTCCATCAGACGGATCTGGCGGTCCGGGGACTCCATGACCACGTCATCGGCCACCACTTCCCAGCGGCGGAAGGTTTCGTAGTTGCCGTCCTTGTGGTCGATCGACACACGGGCCAGCACTTCTTCTTCCGGGTAACGCTTTTTGGCAGCCGAAGCCAACGCTGCCTCGATGGCATCGAAGATGACTTCGCGCGGGACGCCTTTTTCGTTGGCGACCGCATCCACTACCAGCAAAAGTTCCTTGCTCATTGGCTCACTCCGCCCGCGGCTTTTTGGCCGCCTGCTCGTTGGATGGTTTCTTGTTCGCCTTGCCACCCTGTTTGGGTGCCGGGCCAGTCGGTTTGGTCGGAGCCAGGCCGAGGGCGGCCCAGTCCGGCATGATGCGTGCCTTGTCGATGTTGTCGATGTCGGCGGTAAACGGGGCATTGTCGACCTTGAAGGTGACCGTGCCTTGTTCGATATCCACGGCGAGGATCTCGCCCTGCAGACGGCGGCGGCCATCCTGCGGCAGGCTCAGCGTCACCTTGGCCGATTCGCCGATGGCGCGCTCGAACTGGTCGCCGGTGAACAGCGGGCGGTCCACGCCGGGCGAAGACACTTCCAGCGTGTAGTTCGCCGTGATCGGGTCCTCGACGTCCAGCTGGGCGGACACTTCGCGGCTGACGCGTTCGCAGTCGTCGATGTTGACGATGCGCTCGGGCTGTTCGGCCAGCGGCACGTCGATGTACAAACGCAGCGTGGCACCACCCGGGGCGGTCAGGTATTCCACGCCCAGCAGCTCGAGACCCAGCGACTGAACGGTGGGGGCGAGCAGATTCGCGATTTCGGTTGCCTTGTCGCTCACAGTCGGCCTTGATTCGTTGAAAGAGATACGGGTCTGGTCCGTGGCATGGACCACCTTCCGGAAACAACAAAGGGCCCGTTGGGCCCCTGTCCGGTACAACTCCGGTCATGCTGGATTCCGGTGCAGATGCGCACGTGGTGCGTTCCTGCGAGCCCAGCGTTCCGGGGGTCACGGCGGCCTGGGTACAGGTTGCCGTTCCTGGAAGCCGGTTGCGGGGCCTGTTCATTTCCGTTGACAGGATATGAGTAGACAGTCCGCTAAGCCACTGATGATAGCCGTTGCACCGCGCTGGTGCAATGGCTGGGGTGGTTTGTGGTGCCTGTATTCGGAAAGCTGAACGGCCGAAGCCGGCTGTTTGGGCTTTCGTCCAGGGCATCGGTGCAGGCAGGTCCGCGGGACGCGCCGTGAACCCGTCCATGGGGGCTCATGGGCGACATCCATGTCGCCCAATGGTCCCGCCAACCTGCCTGCACCGCTGCCTACGGAAATGGCTGGCAAGTCACTGAGGTCACAAGCAAAGCGGGCAGCATTTGAGGCGACGACGTGTCATTGACCCTGAGTGCCTGTCGATCATCGTCGGCGCAGCTGGACCCGCAGCCGCCACCACTCCGCCAACCTTCCACCGTGGTGCCGTGTGCCGTGTGCCGTGTGCCGTGTGCCCGTCGATGCCATAACGAAAAAAGCGACCTCGTTGCCGAGATCGCCTTTTCGTCTACTGCATCTGCACTGCAGATTTTCTGTGGTAGCGGGGGCAGGATTTGAACCTGCGACCTTCGGGTTATGAGCCCGACGAGCTGCCAGACTGCTCCACCCCGCAGCAGAAGCGGAATTGTAAGGGAGTTTGAGTTCCCGTGCAACCCCTTTGAAACATCGGCTGTGCAACAGCCCTTGAGCCAAAGCCAAAGCCAAACAACCAAGGCGAGCCAGACCCCGAAACGAAAAAAGCGACACCGTCTCCGGTATCGCTTGATTCGTCCACTGCCTCCGGTTTGCACCGGAGCTATATGGTAGCGGGGGCAGGATTTGAACCTGCGACCTTCGGGTTATGAGCCCGACGAGCTGCCAGACTGCTCCACCCCGCAGCAGAAGCGGATGAGTGCGGAAGACCCGGGGGACTTCCTAGCAACGATGTTCTGGCGAAACCGCTGCATCAACAACTCAGGAGATGAATATTACACGAGTTGCGCACGTTTGTATCGTTTTTTACGAAATATGTGCAAACGCCTGCTGGCACCACACCATGATCGGGTTCCACGCCACGCCCAGGGCCAGCAGCGCCAGGGCATTCACGCCCAGCACCACGCCGAGCACGCGGTCGTTGTTGGCCGGCAGCGGCTCGCCCACCGGCTCATCGAAGTACATGACCTTGATGACACGCAGGTAGTAGAAGCAACCCACCACGGCGCAGAGCACGCCCAGGATGGCCAGCCACAGCATGCCACCGTTGATCGCGGCGCCCAGCACGGCCAGCTTGGTCCAGAAACCCAGGAACGGCGGGATGCCTGCCATCGACGCCATGATGCACAGCACGAGGCCGGCCATCCACGGGTTGCGGGCATTCAGACCCTTGAAGTCTTCGATCTTTTCCGCTTCAAAGCCGTTGCGCGACAGCGCGATGATCGCGCCGAAGCCGGCGGTGGACATGATCGCGTAGCTGAGCGCGTAGAACAGCGCCGCCGAGTAGCCCCGCTCGCCGCCACCGGCGATGCCCATCAGCAGGAAGCCGATGTGCGACACGGTGGAGTACGCGAGCATGCGCTTGAGGTTGGTCTGCGCGATCGCCATCAGGTTGCCGATCACCAGCGACAGTGCGGCCAGACCACCGATCAGGTACTTCCACTCGTCGGCCAGCGGACCCACGCCCATTTCCAGCAGGCGGTAGGCCATGCCGAACGCCGCCAGCTTCGGGGCCGAGCTGATGAACAGCGCGACCGGTGCCGGGGCACCCTGGTAGACGTCGGGCAGCCACATGTGGAACGGGGCGGCACCCAGCTTGAAGGCCACGCCGGCGATCATGAACACCGCGCCGGTCAACAGCAGCATCTTCTCTTCGGTATGCGGAATGGCAGCGTTGATGGCGTCCAGGTGCAGCGAGCCGGTGGCGCCGTAGATCAGCGACATGCCGTACAGCAGCAGGCCCGACGCAAGCGAGCCGAGCACGATGTACTTCATCGCCGCTTCCGAAGCCAGGCCGTTTTCACGGTTGCTGGCGACCAGGGCGTAGGAGCACAGCGCCAGCAGTTCCAGGCCGAGGTAGACCATCAGCAGGCTGCCGGCCGAGACCAGGATCATCATGCCCGCGGTGGCGAACAGGATCAGCACCGGGATCTCGCCCTGGTAGAGCTTGCGCTCGCGCAGGTAGCTCCAGCCGTAGATCAGGGTCAGGCCGCTGCACAGCACGATCACGGTCTTCATCACGTCGGCCGCGGCGTCGCGGACGAACATGCCGTGGAAGACCTCGCCCTGCCCGCCCACTCCGGTGGCGAGCATGAAGAACACGACCGCCAGCGCAGCGACCGAGAACAGGTGGGTCCAGATCTTGTTCTTTTCACTGATGAAAAGATCAAGCATCAACAGGGCGAACGCACTGCCGACCAGCACCAGCTCGGGAGCGAGCGGCGGGAGGTCAGCGGCGGTCAGTGGCAACAGCGGCGAGGTGGTCATCATCAAATCCTGGAATCAATACTCTCGACGGCCCGATTACAGCAGCTTGCTGGATGCGATCTGCATCGCCAGCTTCGCGATCGAGGGCTCCATCAGGTCGGTCAGCGGCTTGGGGTACAGGCCCAGGGCAAGGGTGCCCACGGCGAATACACCCAACACCAGCCACTCGCGACCGTTGATGTCCTTCAGTTCGGCGACATGGGCGTTGGCCACCTCACCGAAGAACACGCGCTTGTACAGCCACAGCGTATACGCCGCGGTGATAACCAGGGTGCTCGCCGCGCCGAGTGCCAGCCACGGATTGCGCTGGAAGCTGGCCATGATGATCATGAACTCACCGACGAAACCGCTGGTACCCGGCAGGCCGGCATTGGCCATGAAGAACAGCATGGCGAAGGTGGCGAACCAGGGCATGACGTTGACCACGCCGCCGTAATCGGCGATGCGGCGGCTGTGCATGCGGTCGTACAGCACACCGACGCAGGAGAACATCGCGCCGGACACGAAGCCGTGCGAGACCATCTGCACCATTGCACCCTGCAGGCCCAGGCGGGCCGCATCCGGATTGCCGGCGTCACGCACCAGCCACAGAGCGATGAAGGTACCGAGGGTCACGAAGCCCATGTGCGCGATCGACGAATAGGCGATCAGCTTCTTCATGTCGTCCTGCACCAGAGCGACCAGGCCGACGTAGATCACCGCGATCAGCGACAGCGTGATCACCAGCCATGCCCATTCCTGCGAGGCGTCCGGGACGATCGGCAGGTTGAAGCGCAGGAAGCCGTAGCCACCGATCTTCAGCGCGATCGCGGCCAGGATCACCGAACCGGCGGTAGGCGCTTCGACGTGGGCGTCCGGCAGCCAGGTGTGGACCGGGAACATCGGCACCTTGACCGCAAACGCGATCAGGAACGCGAAGAATATCCAGGTCTGTTCCTTGCCCGACAGCTGCAGCTGGTACAGGTCGGCCAGCTGGAAGCTGCCGCCCTTCAGGTACAGGTAGATCAGGGCCACCAGCATCAGCACCGAGCCGAGGAAGGTGTACAGGAAGAACTTCAGCGCGGCGTAGATGCGGCGCGGGCCACCCCAGACACCGATGATCAGGAACATCGGGATCAGCATCGCTTCGAAGAACACGTAGAACAGCATCGCGTCCGTCGCAGCAAAGATGCCGACCGTGACACCTTCCAGGATCAGGAAGGCGGCCACGTACTGGTTCACGCGCTTGTCGATCGCGCTCCAGGCACCGATCAGGGCCAGCACCGAGACCAGCGTGGTCAGCAGGATCAACGCGATGGCGATGCCATCGACGCCCAGGTTGTAGCCGATGTCGTAGGCAGGAATCCAGGCGCGGGTCTCGACGAACTGCAGCGCGTCGTTCCCCACGTCGTAGCCGCTGAGCAGCGACAGGCTGGCCAGGAAGGTCAGCACCGCGACGCCCAGGGACGCCCACCGGGCGGTTTGGGCATCACGGATGGCAAGGATCAAGGCACCGCCGATGATCGGCAGCCAGATGAGAACACTAAGTAGGGGCCAGTTCGACACGTCTTCTTATTCCGTACAGGTCATCAACGCAGGTAATGCATCAGGACGCCCAGAAGGGCAATCAGGCCGATGATCATCGCGAAGGCGTAGTGATAGAGGAAACCGGATTGGGTGCGACGCAGCAGGTTGGCCGCCAGATCGATCAGGCGCGCCGAACCGTTGACCACCACACCATCGACCACATTCGTGTCGATCGCGCGCGAAACCTTGCCGAGCTTGATACCGCCGCCGGCGAAACCGCCGATCCAGAGCTTGTCGAAGCCGTACTTGTTCTCCAGCACCGACACGATCGGCGCGAAGGTCTTGCGGGCCTTGCCGGCCAGTTCCGGCTTCCACAGGTAGAACAGCGCCGCCAGCAGGAAGCCGACCACCGTCAGGATGAAGGCCGGGGCCATCATGCCGTGGATCGCGAAGGCCACCGGGCCGTGGAACTCTTCGGCCAGCGCACCGATGGTGTTGCGCGCCGGGTCGTAGAAATCAACGATGCCGGTGAAGAACGAATGCGTCTGGCCCGGGATGGCGGTCTCGGCGTGGTGGCCGGCCCAGTCGGTGCCATACAGCATCGGACCGATGCTGAAGAAACCGATGACCATCGAGGGGATCGCCAGCAGGATCAGCGGCAGCGTCACCACCCACGGGGTTTCGTGCGGCTCATGCGCGCCATGGCCGTGGCCATGATCGTCATGATGCGCGTCGCCATGGTGGGCATCGGCGGCATGCGCGTCAGCGGCGTGGTGATCGTCATGGCCGTGACCATGGCCATGATCGTCATGCGCATCGCGGAAGCGCTCCTTGCCATGGAAGGTCAGGAACAGCAGGCGGAAGCTGTAGAAGCTGGTCACGACCACGCCACCCAGCACCGCCCAGTACCCGTAGGTCGCCACCCAGCTCGAGGACACATGCGCGTGGTGCTGCGCGGCCTCGATGATGGTGTCCTTGGAGTAGAAGCCGGAGAAGAACGGGGTACCGACCAGGGCCAGCGTACCGATCCACATGGTGATGAAGGTGATCGGCATGTACTTGCGCAGGCCGCCCATCTTGCGCATGTCCTGCTCGTGGTGCATGGCGATGATCACCGAGCCCGCGCCGAGGAACAGCAGCGCCTTGAAGAAGGCGTGGGTCATCAGGTGGAACACGGCCGCCGAGTAGGCCGACACACCCAGGGCGACGGTCATGTAACCCAGCTGGGACAGCGTGGAGTACGCGACGACGCGCTTGATGTCGTTCTGCACGATGCCGATCAGGCCGGTGAAGAACGCGGTGGTGGCACCGATGAACAGCACGAAGTTCAGCGCCGTCTGCGACAGCTCGAACAGCGGCGACATGCGGGTGACCATGAAGATGCCCGCAGTGACCATGGTCGCGGCGTGGATCAGGGCCGAGATCGGGGTCGGGCCTTCCATCGAGTCCGGCAGCCAGACGTGCAGTGGCACCTGGGCCGACTTGCCCATCGCACCGATGAACAGGCAGATGCAGATCACCGTGGCGACCGACCAGATCACCGGCTCGCTCATCACCGGGATGGAGGTGCCGAACAGGTTGATCGTGCCCGACCAGATCTGGATCAGCGCATCCGGATGGCCCAGCACCTGGGCATTGGCGAACACGGTGGCGTAATCCAGCGAGCCGAACACCCACAGCACACCGGCGATGCCGAGGATGAAGCCGAAGTCACCGACACGGTTGACCAGGAAGGCCTTCATGTTGGCGAAGATGGCGGTCGGGCGCTTGAACCAGAAGCCGATCAGCAGGTACGAAACCAGGCCCACCGCTTCCCAGCCGAAGAACAGCTGCAGGAAGTTGTTGCTCATCACCAGGGTGAGCATCGAGAAGGTGAACAGCGAGATGTAGCTGAAGAACCGCTGGTAACCCGGGTCATCCTGCATGTAGCCGATGGTGTACACGTGCACCAGGAAGGACACGAAGGTCACCACGACCATCATCATCGCGGTGAGCTTGTCGACCATGAAGCCGACGTGCGCCGAGTACTGACCCACTTCGAAGAACGTATAGATGTTCTGGTTGTAGGGCTGGGCGCCGCCCCACAGCAGCATGTACAGCACATAGCTGGACAGCACGCAGCTGACCGCCACGCCGAGGATGGTGACCGCCTGCGCGCCAGCGCGACCGACCTGACGACCGAACAGGCCGGCGATGATGCTGCCGAACAGCGGTGCGAGCACCACTGCGATCAACAGACTCTTGGAGAGAGTGATTTCCATCTACGGATCAGCCCTTCAGCGAATCGACTTCGCCGACATTGATGGTGCGGCGAGTACGGAACAGGGTTACCAGGATCGCGAGGCCGATGGCGGCCTCGGCCGCGGCCACGGTCAGGATGAAGAAGACGAACAGCTGTCCGGCCGTATCACCCATCTCACGCGAGAACCCGACGAAATTGATGTTGACCGACAGCAGCATCAACTCGATGGACATCAACAGCACGATGATGTTCTTGCGGTTGAGGAAGATGCCGGCAAGGCTGATGCAGAACAGCACCGCACCCAGCGCCAGAATGTGGCCAAGCGTGATCATGGCTGCGCCTCCTCGTTGCTGGACGGCTTGATGTTGGTGTGCACGACCGGCTTTTCCACATCCATCTTGACGATGCGCAGGCGATCGCTGCCCTTGACCATGGTCTGCTCGGACGGGTTCTGGGTCTTCAGACCGGTGCGGCGACGCAGGGTCAGCATCACGGCGGCAACCACGGCCACGGTCAGGATGACGGCGGCGAACTCGAACGGCAGCAGGTACTCGGTGAACAGGCTGCGGGCCAGCCAGGTGATGTTGGAGGTGTCAGCCGCCAGCGCGGCAGCGTTGTCGGCCGGGAACGGATTGACCGCCCTGCCCTTCACGCCGATCAGCACCAGCATCTGCACGAGCATCGTCACCGCCACCACCAGGCCGAGCGGCAGGTAACGCACCCAGCCCTCACGCAGGTTGGAGGGATCGATGTCCAGCATCATCACCACGAACAGGAACAGCACCATGACCGCGCCGACGTAGACCAGCACCAGCGCGACACCGAGGAACTCGGCCCCGACCAGGATCCAGATGCAGGCCACGGAGAAGAAGGTCAGGATCAGGCACAACACGGCATAGACCGGATTGCGCACGCTGATCACCGCCGCAGCGGAAATGCCCGCCACGATGGAGAAGACCCAGAAACTGATATTTACCCAATCCATCATTCGACCTCAGCGGAAAGCGGCATCGGCGGCGCGACGCTCGGCGATCTCGGCTTCAAGCCGATCACCGATGGCCAGCAGCTGCGGCTTGGTAACGATGTTCTCGCCACGGTTCTCGAAGTGGTACTCGAGAATGTGGGTCTCGACGATCGAGTCCACCGGGCAGCTTTCTTCACAGAAGCCGCAGAAGATGCACTTGAACAGATCGATGTCGTAACGGGTGGTACGGCGGGTGCCGTCCTCGCGCTTGGCCGAATCGATGGTGATCGCCAGCGCCGGGCACACCGCTTCGCACAGTTTGCATGCGATGCAGCGTTCCTCACCGTTGGGGTAGCGGCGAAGTGCATGCAGACCGCGGAAACGCGGCGACTGCGGGAACTTCTCCATCGGGTACATCATCGTGTACTTCGGCTTGAAGGCGTACTTCAGGGTCAGCCACAGACCACCGAGCAGCTCAAGGAGCAGCAGGCTTTTGAAGTAATGGGTAATTCGGTTCATCGCTTAGACGCCCTTCTGGATCACGCCGTAAAACACCATCAACGCCGTCACTGCAATCCAGAAGATGGTGAGCGGGATGAAGACCTTCCAGCCCAGACGCATGATCTGGTCGTAACGGAAGCGCGGGAAGCTGGCACGGAACCAGATGTAGGAGCTGGCGAAGAAGAAGACCTTCAGCAGCAGCCACGGCCAGCCGCCCTTCCAGATCCAGTCGATCCACGGCGAGATGTCTGCCGTGATCCACCCCTGGAGCGGGCTCAGCCAACCACCGAGGAAGAAGATCGAGATCAGGAAGCTGATCAGGATCATGTTGGCGTATTCGGCCAGGAAGAACAGCGCGAAGGCACCGCCGGAGTATTCGACCATGTGACCGGCCACGATTTCCGATTCACCTTCCACGACGTCGAACGGCGCGCGGTTGGTTTCGGCAACGCCGGACACCCAGTACACGATGAACAACGGGAACAGCGGCAGCAGGAACCAGTCGAACAGACCGGAGTTGCCCGCCTGCGCCATCACGATGTTGCTCAGGTTGAGGCTGCCCGAGGCGATCATCACGCCGACCAGGGCAAAGCCCATTGCGATTTCGTAGCTGATCATCTGCGCCGAGGCGCGCATGGCACCCAGGAACGCGTACTTCGAGTTGGACGCCCAACCGGCCAGGATGATGCCGTACACGCCCAGCGAGGTCATCGCCAGCAGATACAGCAGGCCGGCGTTGGCGTTGGACAGCACAATCTGCGCGTCGAAGGGAATCACCGACCAGGCCGCGAAGGCCGGGCCCAGCGTGATCAGCGGCGCAAGGATGAACATCGCCTTGTGCGAGCTGCTCGGCTGGATGATTTCCTTGAACAGCAGTTTGAAGACGTCGGCGAAGGCCTGGAAGATGCCCATGCCGACATACATCGGGCCATGACGCACGTGCATCCAGCCGATCAGCTTGCGCTCCCAGACCACGTAGAAGGCCACCGAGATGATCACCGGCATGGCGATCACCAGGATCTTCAGGATGATCCAGAGCAGCGCGCCGATATCGCCCAGTGACAGCAGCCACTGGTGCAGCGGGTCGACCGCGTTCAACAGCAATTCGTTCATGCAGCCACCACCGTTACGCGTGCGGCACCCAGCGGTGCGGTTGCACCGTGGCCCGATTCAATCCAGACCGAACCCGCGGCGACGCGGGCGTCGACCACCACCGGCAGGGTGGCGCGGCCGGCATCGGTGCCGACCTTGGCCATCTGGCCTTCCACCAACTGCAGGCGGGCAGCGTCGTCGGCGTTGAGCACGATGCGCGGGGCGGTGTTGAGCGGATGCGACTGCAGTGCCTGGGCGCGACGGACCACCGCATCGGTGCGGTAGATCGCGGCGGTCGAGGTCACTTCCAGGCCCTCACCTGCCACCGGCGTTGCCGCCGAGGACGAGACGGTGACGCTGACCGGTGCCAGGCTGGCGCGCAGGCCGGCCAGGTCGGTGAACTCGAAACCGGCCAACGACAGTTCGCCGCCCAGTGCACGCAGCACACGCCAGCCTTCACGCGCCTCGCCCGGCAGCTTGCCGCCGGCACGGGCCGACTGCTCGCGACCATCAAGGTTGGTCAGGGTGGCATCCACTTCCGGCAGCGCGCCGATCGGCAGGATCACATCGGCGACGTCGCGGGTGGAGGCACAGGCGAACTGGCTGAAGGCCACCACCTGGGCACCGGCCAGTGCCTTGCGGGCAGCGGCGGCGTCGGCGAAGTCCAGGCCCGGCTCGATGCCGTAGATGGCATAGGCCTTGCGCGGCTGGGCCAGCATGGCGTTGACGTCCTTGCCGGCCGGCAGCACGCCGGCGCGGGTCAGACCCACGGCATTGGCGCCCTGCGGGATGCGGCACAGCTTGGCCCCGGTTGCAGCGGCGAAATCACGCGCGGCGGCGCGGATCGCAGCAGCCTGCGGGTGGTTTTCGGCGATGCCACCGACGATCAGCACGGCGTTGCTGGCGCCCTTGACCGCATCACGCAGCTCGGCGTTGCCCAGTGCATCGATGAAGGCCGACGGGGCAACGATCTGCTTGCTGGCCAGCTTGAACGCGAAATCGAAGTCCACCGGGTTGACGGCGTGGATCTTGGCGTTGCGCGTGGTCTGCGCCTTGCGCAGGCGGGCATGCAGCAGCGGAAGCTCGTGGCGGATGTTGCTGCCGAGCACGACGATGCTGTCCGCGCCTTCGATCTCGGCCAGCGGCAGGCCGAAGACTTCGGCGGTGGCGGCGTCGGAGAAGTCGCGGTTGTTGATGCGGTGATCGATGTTCGTGGTGCCCAGGCCGGCGGCGAGACGGGCCAGCAGTGCGCCCTCCTCGTTCGAGGCCGACGGGTGCACCAGCACGCCGAGGTCGTCGCCCTGGTTGGCAGCGAAGATCTCCTTGGCCGCGGCCAGGCCTTCCGCCCAGCTCACTTCCTTCCACTCGCCATTGACCTTGCGCAGCGGCTTGACCGCACGGTCTTCGCTGTACAGGCCCTGGTGCGAATAGCGGTCACGATCGGACAGCCAGCACTCGTTGACCGACTCATTGTCGCGCGGCACCGCGCGCAGCACTTCGCCGCGGCGCACGTGCAGGAACAGGTTCGAGCCCATCGCGTCGTGGTAACCCAGCGATTCGCGTGCGGTCAGTTCCCACGGACGGGCGCGGAACTGGAACACCTTGTTGGTCAGCGCACCGACCGGGCAGACGTCAACCACGTTGCCGGACAGCTCGGTGGTCAGCGGCTTGCCGTCGTAGGTGCCGATCTGCAGGTTTTCACCGCGGTACATGCCACCCAGTTCATAGGTACCGGCAACGTCGGCGGTGAAGCGGACGCAGCGGGTGCACTGGATGCAGCGGGTCATTTCGGTGGCGACCAGCGGACCGATGTCCTCGTCGGGCACCACGCGCTTGCGCTCGTTGAAGCGGCTGACCGAACGGCCATAGCCCAGCGAAACGTCCTGCAGCTCACACTCGCCGCCCTGATCGCAGATCGGGCAGTCGAGCGGATGGTTGATCAGCAGGAATTCCATCACCGAGCGCTGGAACTTCAGCGCCTTTTCACTGCGGGTGGCGACCTTCATGCCATCCATGACGGGCGTCGCGCAGGCCGGTGCCGGCTTGGGCGACTTTTCCACGTCGACCAGGCACATGCGGCAGTTGGCGGCGATCGGCAGCTTCTCGTGGTAGCAGAAGCGCGGGATCGGAATGCCCGCCTTGTCGGCGGCCTGGATGATCATCGAGCCCTTGGGCACGACCAGGGACTGGCCGTCGATTTCGACGGTCACATGATCCGGTGGCACGCTCGGGTTAACGGGTTGCGCGCTCATGCGGCGGCTGCCTCCACCTTCTTGCCGTCAACCATCGAATGACCGTTGACGATGTAGTACTCGAATTCGTCCCAGAACTGGCGCAGGAAGCCCTGGATGGGCCATGCCGCCGCTTCACCGAACGCGCAGATGGTGTGGCCTTCAATCTGGCCGGCCACCGTCTTCAACTGATGCAGGTCTTCCATCGTGGCCTTGCCGGCGACGATGCGCTCCAGCACGCGGTGCATCCAGCCGGTGCCTTCACGGCACGGGGTGCACTGCCCGCAGGATTCCTTGTGGAAGAACTGGCTGATACGGCAGGCGAACTTGACGCAGCAGACGCTGTCATCCAGCACCACGATGGCGCCCGACCCCAGACCGGTGCCCAGGGCACGCAGGGTGTCGTAGTCCATCTGCAGGCCCTTGAGCTCTTCGGCCTTCAGCACCGGCATCGAAACGCCGCCCGGGACCGCGCCCTTGAGCGTGCGGCCCGGCTTCAGACCACCGGCCATTTCCAGCAGGTCGTCGAAGGTGGTGCCCAGCGGCACTTCGAAGTTGCCGCCCTTCTGCACGCAACCGGAGACCGAGAAAATCTTCGGACCGCCGTTCTTGGTCAGGCTCAGGCCTGCGAACCATTCCGGGCCGTTGCGGATGATCGCCGGCACCGAGGCATAGGTCTCGGTGTTGTTGATCGTCGACGGCTTGCCGTACAGGCCGAAGTTGGCCGGGAACGGCGGCTTGTAGCGCGGCTGGCCCTTCTTGCCTTCCAGCGATTCCATCAGCGCGGTTTCTTCGCCGCAGATGTACGCGCCGGCACCCAGCGCACCGTAGATGTCGATGTCCACGCCGCTGCCGAGGATGTCCTTGCCCAGCCAGCCGTTCGCGTACGCGTCGGCCAGGGCCTGCTCGAAGTTCTCGAACGGCTCGTGGTGGAACTCGCCACGCAGATAGTTGTAACCCACGGTCGAGCCGGTGGCGTAGCAGGCGATCGCCATGCCTTCCACGACCGAATGCGGGTTGTAACGCAGGATGTCGCGGTCCTTGCAGGTCCCCGGCTCGGATTCATCCGAGTTGCACAGGATGTACTTCTGCATGGTGCCCTTGGGCATGAAGGACCACTTCAGGCCGGTCGGGAAACCCGCGCCGCCACGGCCGCGCAGGTTGGACTGCTTGACCATCTCGATGACCTGCTCCGGCGAGATCTTCTCTTCGAGGATCTTGCGCAGGGCAGCGTAGCCACCGGTCTTGAGGTAGCTTTCATACGACCACGGAGTGTCGTAATGCAGGGTGGTGTAGACCACCTGGTGCGGCAACGGTGCGGGACCGACCGGACCACTGGGTGCGTGATGATGTGCCATGTCTTACTCCAACCCGTCCAGCAGCTCGTCGACTTTCTCGACGGTCAGGCGCTCGTGGTAATGGCCATTGATGACCATCATCGGCGCACCGGCGCAACCGGCCAGGCATTCTTCTTCGCGCTTGAGGTAGATGCGGCCATCGGCGGTGGACTGACCGGTCTTGCAGCCGAGCTTCTTCTCGGCGTGCGCGACCAGGTCTTCGGCACCGTTCAACCAGCAGCTGATGTTCGTGCAGAAGGCGACGTTGTGGCGGCCGACCTTCTCCAGTTCGAACATCGAGTAGAAGCTGGCGACCTCGTAGGCCCACACCGGCGGCAGATCCAGGTACTTGGCGACGCCGGCGATCAGCTCGTCGGTCAGCCAGCCCGCATTCTGTTCCTGTGCGGCGTGCAGGCCCTGCAGGACAGCCGAGCGCTTGCGATCCGGCGGGAACTTGGCCAGCCAGTGATCGATGTGCGCACGGGTCTTGTCATTCAAGACCACCATCGGGTCGACGTCGCGCGCCGCCTCGAAATTACCTGTCGCCTTCATCGGCCGACCTCAGCGAATACGAAATCGTTAAAAACCAGAACCTGCAGCGCCGGCAGCAGCCGGCGGGTGTCAGGCGTCGTGCAAGCGGATGCGATCACCGGTCCACCTCACCGAACACCAGATCGTAGGTGCCGATCATGGCCACCACGTCGGCGAGCATGTGCCCGCGCACGATCGAGTCGATCGAAGACAGATGGGCGAAGCCCGGCGCGCGCAGATGCACGCGGAACGGCTTGTTGGCACCATCGGACATCAGGTAGCAGCCGAACTCGCCCTTGGGCGCTTCGACGGCGGCGTAGGTTTCACCGGCCGGGACGCAGTAGCCTTCACTGAACAGCTTGAAGTGATGGATCAGCGCTTCCATGTCGTCCTTCATGTCTTCGCGGCTGGGCGGCGCGACCTTGAAGTTCTTGACCATGACCGGACCCGGGTTGGCCTTCAGCCAGGTCACGCACTGCTTGATGATGCGGTTGGATTCGCGCATCTCGGCCACGCGGCACAGGTAACGGTCGTAGCAGTCACCTTCCTTGCCGAGCGGGATGTCGAACTCGACCGCGTCGTACTTGGCATACGGCTGCTTCTTGCGCAGATCCCAGGCAATGCCCGAGCCGCGCAGCATCACGCCGGTCATGCCCCAGGCATGCGCCAGTTCCGGGGTGACCACGCCGATGCCGACCGTACGCTGCTTCCAGATACGGTTGTCGGTCAGCAGGGTTTCGTACTCGTCCACGCGCTTGGGGAACTCGACGGTGAAGTTCTCCAGGAAATCCAGCAGCGAACCTTCGCGCGAGGCGTTGAGGTTCTTCAGGGCCTTGCCCTTGTGCCAGCGCGATTCCTTGTACTTGGGCATGTGGTCCGGCAGGTCGCGGTAGACGCCGCCCGGACGGTAGTACGCCGCGTGCATGCGCGCGCCGGAGACCGCTTCATAGCAGTCCATCAGCTCTTCGCGTTCGCGGAAGGCGTACAGCATGACCGCCATCGCGCCCAGATCGAGCGCGTTGGACCCCAACCACATCAGGTGATTCAGGATGCGGGTGATTTCGTCGAACATGGTGCGGATGTACTGCGCACGCTCGGGCGCCTCGATTCCCATCAGGGTCTCGATCGCGCGCACGTAGGCGTGCTCGTTGCACATCATCGACACGTAATCCAGGCGATCCATGTAGCCGATCGACTGATTGAACGGCTTGGACTCGGCCAGCTTTTCGGTACCACGGTGCAGCAGGCCCACGTGGGGGTCCGCGCGCATGATGGTTTCGCCGTCCATTTCCAGGATCAGGCGCAGCACACCGTGCGCGGCCGGATGCTGCGGGCCGAAGTTCATCGTGTAGTTGCGGATCTCCTGCCGGAGTTCGGCTGGATTGCTCGCAAAGGCCTGGCTGGCCTGGTGGAATTCACTCACTTGCTTGCCTCCGTCTGCGCGCTTTCGCCGGCAGCGGTCTGGAAACGGGCGTCGTCACGGATGACACGCGGCACGCCGACGCGCGGCTCGACCGAGGTCACCGGCTCGTAGATCACGCGCTGCTTCTCTTCGTCGTAGCGCACTTCGACGTTGCCGATCAGCGGGAAATCCTTGCGGAACGGGTGGCCGACGAAACCGTAGTCGGTCAGGATCCGGCGCAGGTCCGGGTGACCTTCGAAGATCACGCCGAACAGATCGAACGCTTCGCGCTCGAACCAGTTCAGGCCCGGCCAGATGTTGGTCAGCGACGCGACCACCGGCAGCTCCTCGTTCGGCGCAAAGCAACGGATGCGCATGGTGAGGTTGTGCTGGTAGGAACGCAGCTGGGTAACCACGGCGAAACGCTGCAGCGGGATCGGCTGCGGCTGGGCGCCATCGCTGGTTTCGCGGGTGGGGAATTCACCCCAGGCGAAACGACCGACGGACTTGCCCTCCACGCCACGGCTGAAACCCTGGGACGACACATCGGCCGTATCCCATTCGTCGCTGCCATAGCCGAGGTAGTCCAGGCCGCACAGGTCGACCGCCTGCTCGAAACCGAATTCGTCGCGCAGCGCCAGAGCGGTGGCATGCCAGTCAGCGGCGGGCACTTCCAGCGTCACTTCGCCGCGGGGTTCGACCACGAAGACCTGCGCACCTGCGAAACGTGCGGAAAGTCGGTCGATGAAGGAATGTGCTTGCTCTGCCATGGGGGCTTGGCGTGCTCTTGTCAGGAGGGATATGTCAGCGGGCGATGGTCTGCGTACGCCAGATCTTCTTCTGCAACTGCAGGATCCCGTACACCAGCGCTTCGGCGGTAGGTGGGCAGCCGGGGACATAGATGTCCACCGGCACCACGCGGTCACAGCCACGCACTACTGCATAGGAGTAGTGGTAGTAGCCGCCACCATTGGCGCAGCTGCCCATCGAGATGACCCACTTCGGGTCCGGCATCTGGTCATAGACCTTGCGCAGGGCCGGAGCCATCTTGTTGACCAGGGTGCCGGCCACGATCATCACGTCGGACTGACGCGGCGACGGGCGGAACACCACACCGTAACGGTCAAGATCCAGACGCGCCGCACCGGCGTGCATCATTTCCACTGCACAGCAGGCCAGACCAAAGGTCATCGGCCACATCGAACCGGTACGCGCCCAATTCAACAGCGCATCGACGCTGGTGGTCACGTAGCCCTTTTCGAGCAGGGGGTTGTCGCCTTCGGGGCGCAGGATGTCATCGACCCGCCCTTCCGGGACCGGGTTGTTCATCAGGCCGTCGAGCGTCTGAATTACTCCCATTCCAGCGCTCCCTTCTTCCAGACGTAAATGAAACCGAGGAAAAGCATGCCTACGAAGAGGCCCATCGTGACCAGCGAACGTGCGCCCAGTTCCATGAAGACCTGGGTCCACGGCACGATGAAGATGATTTCCAGATCAAATACGATGAACTGAATCGCGATCAGGTAGTAGCGCACATCGAACTTCATGCGCGCGTCCTCGAAAGCCTCGAAGCCGCATTCGTACGGCGAGAGCTTTTTCAGATCAGGACGTCGGGGACCGAGGAATCGGCCAACCAGCATCAGCGCAACGCCGATACCGGTGGCAACGATCAGAAACAGCAGAGACGGCAAATATTCGGCCAGCACAGCGATTCTCTCTTGCCTCTGCCGCTGCGCCTGCAGGCGCTTTGGCATGGGGGAGTGGACGGATACCGCTACCTGGCGCTTTGCGCGCCAGACGAACCCGCTTACAAACAAATGGTGCCCAAGAGGGGACTCGAACCCCTACGACTCTCGTCGCTACCACCTCAAGGTAGTGCGTCTACCAATTCCGCCACCTGGGCTTACGATCGCACCGGTTGTTCTCCAGTGCGCCGCATATTGTAACCGTCTTCAGCGAGTCTGGGTGCCTTCCGAAGGCTTTTCTTCACCAGATTTCGGAGTTTCCGCCTGAGCCGGCACAGTGGCCGACGGAACAGGCTGCTGCACCGGGGTTTCCGGGGCCTTGGGCACGGCCGGAAGCTCGCCTGCCGGTGCGGCCGGCGCAGTGGCGGCCGGCGCCGACATCAGACCCAGATCCTGCTGCGCCGCCGGGCGCGAGCCATGGCTGGCGTACCAGGCCATGAAGAGGCTGATGCCGAAGAACACCACGGCCAGCCACTTGGTCGACTTGGACAGGAAGTTGGACGCGCCACGCGCGCCGAACACAGTGCCCGAGGCGCCGGCACCGAAACCCGACCCTGCGGCCGCGCCGGAACCACGCTGCATCAGGATGAGCGCGATCATGGCCACTGCGACCAGCACGTAGACCACATTGAGGATCAACATCAGCATTTCGAATCCGTCCTCGGACATGTCGTGCCGGCGGTTGGGCCGACAACGTAACTAATTAGCGCCCCGCCGCCGCGGCAGCGATGGCAAGGAAGTCCGCGGCCACCAGGGAGGCGCCGCCCACCAGCCCACCATCGACATCGGGCTGTGCGAACAGTTCCGCGGCGTTGTCGGGCTTCACGCTGCCGCCATAGAGGATCGACAGTGAATCCGCAATTCTAGCATCGAGCTTGGCCACTTCGCCACGGATGAACGCGTGGACCTGCTGGGCCTGCTCCTTGGAGGCGGTCCGGCCGGTACCGATGGCCCAGACCGGCTCATAGGCGACCACGGCGTGGGCGAAGCCGGCGGCGCCCACCAGCTCCAGCACCGGACCGAGCTGGGCGGCGATGACCGCCTCGGTCTGATTGGCCTCACGCTGCTCGAGGGTTTCGCCCACGCACAGGATGGGGGTCAGGCCGGCATGCAGGGCGGCGGCGAACTTGCGGGCGACCAGTTCACTGCTTTCGGCGTGGTACTGGCGGCGTTCGGAGTGGCCGACCAGGCCGTAGCGGGCACCGACTTCAGCCAGCATGGTGGCCGACACTTCGCCGGTGTAGGCGCCCTTTTCGTTGCTGCTGACGTCCTGGGAGCCGAAGGCGACGGCCCGCCCTTCGAAGGCTTCGACCAGTTCGCCCAGATACGGGAGCGGCGGCAGGACCACGACTTCGACGCCCTGCAGTGGGAGGTCGGCAACCAGGTCACTGACCAGGTCGGTGGCGAATTGGCGGCTGCCGTGCAGCTTCCAGTTACCGGCGACGATCTTGCGGCGCATGGCGGGGGCTCCTTTGGGTATCAGCCGGCCATGATAACGGATGCAACGAAATGGCGTTGGCGGGAAAACGCTTACATTTCAATTGGATATTTATTTTTCGCTGCGGCCCCAAGTCAAAAGCAAGGGCGACGGGGCCGGTGGACGTGCCCGGACTGGGCGGGC
The DNA here is from genome assembly GCF_003751305.1 of Stenotrophomonas rhizophila. GTDB lineage: Bacteria > Pseudomonadota > Gammaproteobacteria > Xanthomonadales > Xanthomonadaceae > Stenotrophomonas > Stenotrophomonas rhizophila_B. The sequence continues at coordinate 1,213,428 of NZ_RJKV01000002.1, read as the reverse complement.
GTGGGTGGGTTGGCGGGACACGCCGTAAACCCGTCCATGGGGGCTCGATATGCGCCATCCATGGCGCATAACGGTCCCGCCAACCCACCCACGCCCACCCTCTGACAGTGTGTCGGCTTGCATGGGACAGCTACAAAGCGCCGGATCGGATTTGAGGCTGCCCTGCCCCGCCCTCCGCCGAGGCAATCTGTCGGGGGCGAGCGCTGCCATGCCCAGCCGGGACCGTCGGGCGCCATGGATGGCGCACGTCGAGCCCCCAGGGACGGGTTTACGGCGCGTCCCGGTTGGGCATGGCAGTGCTCGCCCTACACGGGGCAGCGAATAGCCGAATGCAGCCGGGCCAGCATTGTCTGGAGCCGGCCAGCGGCCGGCACTACGCCGAATGAAGAAGGCCGCCTTTCGGCGGCCTTCGTGGCTTACTTCAGCTTGATCTCGCGCAGGCGCTCTTCGAGGAAGCCGTGGGCGGTGATCGGCTCCGGGTAGCGGCTCGGGTTTTCCGGGGTGATGCAGGTCGGCAGCACGTCGATCAGGAAATCCGGGTTCGGGTGCAGGAAGAACGGCACCGAATAACGCGGCTGGCGCGCTTGCTCGCCCGGGGGATTGACCACACGGTGGATCGTCGACGGGTACACGTGGTTGGTCAGGCGCTGCAGCATGTCGCCGATGTTGACCACGATGGTGTCCGCGTCCGAGGTGAACGGCACCCACTTGCCTTCATGCGACTGCACTTCCAGGCCGGCCGCGCTGGCGCCGACCAGCAGCGTGATGAAGTTGATGTCGCCATGGGCACCGGCGCGCACGTTCGGGATGTTGTCCGCGGTGATCGGCGGGTAATGGATCGGACGCAGGATCGAGTTGCCGTTGTTGGTCTTGTCCGCGAAGAAATCCTCCGGCAGGCCAATGTGCAGGGCCAGGGCCGACAGGACGCGCGAACCCAGCGTGTCCAGGGCCTGGTAGATGCCGTAGCCACGCTCGCGGAAGCCCGGGACCTCGCTCGGCCACAGGTTCGGGGCCATCACGTCACGGTATTTGGAGTCGTCCGGAATCTCGCGACCGATGTGCCAGAACTCCTTCAGATCGAAGTGCTGCGAGCCCTTGGCCGTCTCCACGCCGAAGGCGGTGTAGCCGCGCGCGCCGCCGCTGCCGGGCACGTGGTACTGGCGCTTGGTCTCTTCCGGCAGCGCGAAGAAGGCTTTGAAGACCTCATAGGCGGCGTCGATGTCAGCCTGCGGGATGCCGTGGTTGCGGATGCCAGCAAAGCCCCATTCGCGGTAGGCCGCACCCAGCTCGGCCACGAACGCGTCGCGGTCGGTGTCAAAACGGGTGATGTCGAGGGTGGGGATCTGGCTCACAGCGATTCCTGCTTGTTCATGTGGTCGGTGGGCCAGCTGTGGCCCGGCTGAACATTGTGCCAGATCGGGCCAACCCCGCCACCGATACATTGATACAAACCGATACAATGCGCGCGCCCAGACGGCCAGAACGGGCCACCGGCGACGCCCAGGCGACGCCCCCATTACTCCTTGCGTCGCCCGATCCGCCTCATGGATGCCCCTGTTCTCCCCCTCATCGCCGATGGCGTTGTGCCGGCTCACGCCAGCAATGGTGAGACCGTGCCCGGCCACCCGAACTACCCCAAACCCACGGCACTGCACAGCGCATCGGATGCGCTGGCGCGACCCGCAGGCAACAACGACAGCCGCTCGCGCAGTGCGGGCGCTTTTTTACACATGGATCGTCCAACGATGAACGCGCCACTGAAAATTCTCCATACGGAAGCCGCCAAGGGTTTTGGTGGGCAGGAGATTTACATCTACCGCCACATGCTGGCCATGCGCGACCGCGGCCACGAGGTCTCCCTGCTCTGCCAGCCCGGCGCCCGCCTGGGGGAGATGGCGCGCGAAGCCGGCTTCACCGTCCACGCGCTGAAAATGGGCGGCCTGTTGCGCATGCTGCGCGGCATCTGGTCGGTCTCGCGCCTGGTGCGGCGCCATGGCTACGATGTGGTCAACACCACCAGCCGCCGCGACAGCCTGATCGCCGCCGCCGGTGCCCGGCTGGGCGGGACGCCGCTGGTGGTGCGCTCTCGCCATCTGATGAGCCCGATCAACTCGCTGCTGACCTATACCGGCCTGCCCCATCGGGTGATGACCGTCAGCAGCTTCGTCAAGAGGCTGATGGTCAGCCGCGGCATCGAGGAGGCACACGTCGGCATCGTCCCACCGATCGCGGTGCCGCCGCAGTGGTCGCAGATCGCCAAGCGCGATCCCTGGCAGTGCCTGCAGGACACCCGCGCGGACGTGCGCGCGGAGCTGGGCTTCGATGACGAACAGATCGTGGTCGGCTGCGTCGCCGTCCTGCGCGAGCCCAAGGGTCACCTGGAACTGCTGCAGGCGATGGCACCGCTGTGCCGCGCCAACCCGCGCGTCCAGCTGGTGATCGTCGGCGACGGGCAGCCGGTGATGGATCGCCTGATCGGACTTCGCGAGCAGCTCGGCATTGCCGCGCAGGTGCATCTGCTGGGCTACCGCCAGGGTGCTTGCCGGCTGATGACCGGCTTCGATATCTTCGCGCTCGCCACGCACAAGGAAGCCGCTGGCACGGTGTTCCTGGAAGCGGCCTATGTCGGCGTGCCGATCGTCGCCACGCGCGTCGGTGGCGTGCCGGAAATGGTGGTGGAAGGCAGCAATGCCCTGCTCGCACCACTGGGCGATCAGACTGCGTTGACCAACGCACTGCGCACCCTGATCGAGCAGCCTGACCGCCGCCAGCAGATGGGCCTGGCCGGCTGGGAATGGATGCGCAGCGCACACCGCTTCACCCCGACCGGTCACACTGAAGCGACCGAATTCTATTATCACCAGTGGTTGAAGGAACTGGGCCATGGCCACCGCTAGATCCGTCCCGGTGCTGATGCACCACCACGTCTCGCCGTCTCCCGGAATGATCACGGTGTCGCCGGCGAACTTCGAAAGCCAGATCGCCTGGCTCGCCGCCAACGGCTGGACCTCGCTGACGCTGGATCAGTATGCGGATTTCCTGGCGGGCAAACCGACGCCGGCCAAATCGATCGTGATCACCTTCGATGACGGCTATCTGGACAACTGGGTGTACGCGCACCCGATCCTGGCCAAGTACGGGATGCACGCGGTGGTGTTCGTGGTCACCGGCTGGATGGGCGAAGGCGATGTCCGCGCGCATGCGGGCCAGCCCGGTGCCGCCCTGCCCGCGACGCCGGACCATCGCGGCTGCGAGGCGGCGATCCTGCGCGAGAACCGCCCGGACGAGGTGATGATGCGCTGGAGCGAGGCGCGCGCGATGATCGCCGCCGGCACCTTCGAGGTGCACTGCCACACGCACACGCATACGCGCTGGCTCAAGCAGGACATCTCCCGCGAGCACAAGCGCCAGGGCATCAGCGGCGACCTCTCGGTGGCGCGCGACGTGCTGCAGCAGCAGTTGGGTGAAGTCTCGGACACGCTGTGCTGGCCGTACGGGGATTTCGACGAGGACTACGTGCAGATCGCACGGGCCAACGGCTTCAAGTACCTGCATACCACCCATCCGTTCGGCCGCAACGTGGTCGGGGGAGACCCGGAACACATCTACCGGTTCGCGATCCGCGACCGCCCGGCCAGCTGGCTGCGCAAGCGCATCGCCTACAGCTACCACCCGCTGATCGCGCCGCTGTTCAACCGCTTCAAGGCAAAGAAAAAGAAGATGGTGGCAGGGCCGTAACGGACTCCCGCGCTGCAACGAAAACGCCCCGGTTCCCCGGGGCGTTTTCAGTTTTCAGTTTCTGGCCTCACTACCCGGCTCAGGCCGCGGCAGCCGCCTTCACCGCCGCCGAGAGGCTGTCCAGCGTGGATTGCATCAGCTCGGCGCTGTCCGCCTCGACGGTGACACGTACCACCGGCTCAGTGCCCGACGGGCGCAGGAACGCACGACCGCGACCCTTCACTGCCTGCTGCGCAGCCGCCAGCGCGGCCTGCACGCTCCCGGCCTGCACGGTGGCCTTGGCCGCGCCCTGCAGGCGCACGTTGACGGTCTTCTGCGGCACCTTGTTGAGCACCGACAGCACCTGGCGCAGGGAGGTGCCATCACGGCGCAGCACTTCCAGCACCTGCAGCGCACTGACGATCGCATCACCGGTGGTGGCGCGATCCAGGCACAGCAGGTGGCCGGAGGCTTCGCCGCCGAGCACGCCGTTGTTTTCGACCAGGGCCTGATGCACATAGCGGTCGCCGACGTTGCTGCGCTGGAACGGAATGTTCAGCCGCTCCAGCGCCTGCTCCAGGCCGAAGTTGGTCATCAGCGTACCGACCACGGGGCCATGCAGGCGACCGCTGCGCTGCCAGGCCTGGGCCAGCACGAACAGCAGGTCATCGCCATCCACCGGATTGCCCTGGTCATCGGCCATCAGCACGCGGTCGCCATCGCCGTCGAAGGCGATACCGAAATCGGCGCCGACCTCGCGCACTTTCGCCGCGAGATTGTCGATGTGCATCGAGCCGACGCCATCGTTGATGTTCAGACCGTTGGGCGCATCGCCGATGCTGATCACCTCCGCGCCCATCTCGCGGAACAGCAGCGGGGCGACGTGGTAGGTGGCGCCATGCGCGCAGTCGAGCACAATCTTCAGCCCACGCAGATCGAACCCGCGCGGCACGCTGGCCTTGCAGAATTCGATGTAGCGACCGACCGCATCGCGGGCACGCATGGCCTTGCCCAGCCGCTCGGACTCGACCGTGGTGAACGGCGCATCGAGCGCGGCTTCCAGCGCCAGCTCGGTGGCGTCATCGAGCTTCTCGCCATCGGCGGAGAAGAACTTGATGCCGTTGTCGTAGTGCGGGTTGTGCGAGGCGCTGATGACGATGCCCGCATCCGCACCGAGGGTGCGGGTGAGGAAGGCCACCGCCGGCGTCGGCATCGGGCCGAGCAGCTGCACATCGGCGCCGGCGGCGACCAGCCCGGCTTCCAGTGCGGCTTCGAACATGTAGCCGGAGATACGGGTGTCCTTGCCGATCACCACCACCGGGCGGTGCCCGTTGCGCTCGGTCAGCGCACGCCCGAGCGCATTGCCCAGGCGCAGCACGAAATCGGCGGAGATGACGCCCTCACCGACCTTGCCGCGGATGCCGTCGGTGCCGAAATACTTGCGCGACGCCATCAGGCCGCCGCATCCGGTGCGGGTGCGGGCTGACGCGCCAGCATGGCGAGGATTTCCGACAGGCGGTCGCGCATCTGGCGGCGGTCGCAGATCTGATCGATCGCACCGTGCTCGAGCAGGAACTCCGAACGCTGGAAGCCTTCGGGCAGCTTTTCGCGCACGGTCTGCTCGATCACGCGCGGGCCGGCGAAGCCGATCAGTGCCTGCGGCTCGGCGATGTTGATATCGCCCAGCATCGCGAACGAGGCCGACACGCCGCCGGTGGTCGGATGGGTCAGCACCGAGATGTACGGCAGGCCGGCATCGCGCAGGCGACCCAGCGCGGCCGAGGTCTTGGCCATCTGCATCAGTGAGAACAGGCCTTCCTGCATGCGCGCGCCGCCACTGGCGGAGAAGCACACGTAGGGCGCGCCGATCTCCAGCGCTTTTTCCGCGGCCAGCGAGAAACGCTCACCGACCACCGAGCCCATCGAGCCGCCCATGAAGGCGAAATCGAAGGCCGAGGCGACCAGCGGGCGGCCCTTCATCAGGCCCTGCATGGCGATCAGCGCGTCGTACTCGCCGGTGTTTTTCTGCGAGGCCTTGATGCGCTCGCTGTACTTCTTCTGGTCCTTGAACTTGAGCAGGTCCGTCGGCCCCAGGCGCGCACCGATCTCGGTGGTGCTGTCCGCATCGAACAGCGCGGCCAGGCGCGCACGCGCGCGGATGGCCATGTGGTGGCCACACTTGGGGCAGACTTCCAGGTTCTCTTCCAGCTCAGGACGGTAGAGCGCGCTGCCGCAGCTGCTGCACTTCTCCCACAGGCCCTCGGGGACGCTGCGCTTTTTGCTGGGGACGTTGTCGGTGCGGATGCCAGACGGCATCAACTTGCTGAGCCAACTCATGCGGGATGCTACTTCCGTTCAGGGCGGCCCGGGGGCCGCAAAGGCGGACAGTCTAGCTCACCGTTTCCATGCTCGGGCACCCCCCGGCGGTTGCCGGGGGGCTGGCGTAAACCATTCTGGTACGTACGTTTAGGAGCCTCGGGCGGCGTCGAGCGCGCGTCGCAGCGGCGTGAGGAATGCCTGCGCGGTTGCTGCCGCAGCCGTGGCGTCGGGCGCCTCACCCAGTGCAGCCACCAGCGCACTGCCCACCACCACGCCATCGGCCTCCACGGCCATGGCCGCGGCACTGGCCGCATCCTTGATCCCGAAGCCGGCCACCACCGGTACGCTGGAGCGGCGGCGCAGGTCGCGCAGGCGGGCACCGGCGGCACTGCTGTCCAGGCGATCGGATGCGCCGGTCACGCCGGCGAAGCTGACGTAATACAGGTAGCCCTGCGCCATCGCGGACAGCGTATCCAGTCGCGCGTCAGCGGTCGTCGGCGAGGCCAGCAGGATCAGCGCCAGGCCGGCCGCGGTGAAGATCTCACGGGTTTCGGCCGCTTCTTCCGGCGGCAGATCGACCAGCAGGATGCCGTCAACGCCCGCGGCAATGGCGGACTGTGCGAAGCGGGCCGTGCCATGGATCTCGATCGGGTTGAGGTAGCCCATCAGCACCACCGGCGTAATGGCGTCGTCCTTGCGGAAGGCAGCGACGGTCTCCAGCACATAGCGCAGCCCTGCCCCACGCGCCAGCGCACGCTCGGAGCTGCGCTGGATGGTCGGGCCGTCGGCCATCGGGTCGGAGAACGGCACCCCGAGCTCGATCACGTCCGCGCCGGCCGCGGCCAGTGCATGCATGACCGGCACGGTGGCCTCCAGGCCCGGATCGCCGGCGGTGATGAAGGGGATCAGCGCCTTGCGACGTTCATCGCGCAGGCGGGCAAAACAGGCATCGATACGGTCCACGGACATCTCAGGCACATCCTTCAATCAGTTCAACGGCGCCACTGGCGCCCCAGTACAGCTTCGATATCACCCCGTCGAAGATCTCCAGCCGGATCGCCAGATCCGAACCGGGGTCCTGCCAGGTCAGGTATTCGCCCGTTTCCGGGTCATAGGCATGCGGCGCGCGGGTGCTGCCGGTCGGCAGGCGCTTGAGCGCCTCATCCAACGTCATGCCGAGGCGCAGCCCGAACGGCCCCGGCTGGGTGATCGCCTCGTAGGACTCCTCGATCGGGGCCAGCTCGAAGCGCTGCACGTGGTCGTCCTCGACCATCATCGACACGCCTTCGGGCAGGTTGCCACGCTCGTAGTACTCGCAGGCGCCGTTGGGCTCGCCTTCGCTCAGGCCGGCCGAATGCCACGGGCCATCGGCGGCGAGCTCGGTGAAGCGCTGCCCGATGAGCACATCGCCGGCATGATCCAGCGCGACCGAGACCACCGACGGCGCAGTGTCATCCGCAGCGGGCAGATCGGCAGCCTTGGGCGGCTCCGGCGCGTCCTCGATCGGGCGGTTGGCGATGTCATCGTCATTGCTGGCCGACTCGCGCGCCGGCGCCACTGCACCGACCGGTGCGGCCGGCGCGGGCAGCACCGGCGGGTCCGGAGGCGTACATCCGGTCAGGCCGACCACCATCAGCAGCGCACTTCCCTGGCGCAGCAGCGGATTCACAGCACCAGACCCTCCCGGGCAGCGATGGTGTGTACGTCCTTGTCGCCACGGCCGGACAGGTTGCACAGCACCAGCTTGTCGCGCGGCAGATCGCGCGCGATCTTGATCGCCTGGGCCACCGCATGACTGGATTCCAGCGCGGCCAGGATGCCTTCGCTATGCGCCAGTTGATGGAACGCGGCCAGCGCTTCGTCATCGGTGATACCGACATACTCGGCGCGGCCGGCATCGGCCAGGAACGCATGCTCCGGGCCGACGCCCGGATAATCCAGGCCGGCCGAGACCGAATGGGTCTCGGTGATCTGGCCGTCGTCGTCGCAGATCACATAGGTGCGGTTGCCGTGCAGCACGCCCGGACGACCGGCCGCGATGGAAGCAGCATGGCGCCCGGTCTCGATGCCGTCGCCGGCGGCTTCGGCGCCGACGATGCGCACGTCGCGGTCGTTGAGGAAGGCATGGAACAGACCGATTGCGTTGCTGCCGCCACCGACGCAGGCGGTGATCGCATCGGGCAGGCGGCCGTAGTCGGTCAGCATCTGCGCGCGCGCTTCGCGGCCGACGATGGCGTTGAAGTCACGCACCATGCGCGGGTACGGGTCCGGGCCGGCGACGGTGCCGATGATGTAGAAGGTGTCGCGCACGTTGGTGACCCAGTCGCGCATCGCTTCGTTGAGTGCATCCTTGAGCGTGGCCGAGCCGGAGGTGACCGGCACCACCGTCGCCCCGAGCAGCTTCATGCGGTAGACGTTGATCTTCTGCCGTTCGATGTCGGTGGCGCCCATGTACACCACGCATTCCAGGCCCAGGCGGGCGGCCACGGTGGCACTGGCCACGCCGTGCTGGCCGGCGCCGGTCTCGGCGATGATGCGCGTCTTGCCCATCCGCGCGGCGAGCAGCGCCTGGCCGATGGTGTTGTTGATCTTGTGCGCGCCGGTGTGGTTCAGGTCCTCGCGCTTGAGCAGGATCTGCGCGCCGCCCACCTGCTGGCTGAGGCGCTCGGCGTGATAGATCGGGCTGGGACGGCCCACGTAGTGGGTCAGGTCCTTGTCGTAGGCGGCGATGAAGGCCGGATCGCGGCGCGCCTCGTCGTAGGCCGCTGCCAGCTCCTGCAACGGCCCGATCAGGGTTTCGGCGACGAAACTCCCGCCGTAGCGGCCGAAATGGCCGTTGGCATCGGGGTAGGCGTGGAAATCGACGATGGGGGAGACGGGGGAAGCAGACATAGCGCGACAGCCGGTGGAGACAGGCTGCCAATTTAACGCACCTGTCATGACAGGAATATCGATAATATCTCCCACGACCTGTCAGGAAAACTCACATGACCGACGGACCGCTGCCCCCGCTCAATGCGCTGCGCAGCTTTGAAGCGGCGGCCCGGCTGGGCGGGGTTGGCCGTGCGGCGGAGGCACTGCATGTCACCCATGGCGCGATCAGCCGCCAACTGCGCCTGCTGGAGGAGCACCTGGGTGTCGTGCTGTTCCAGCGCGAAGGGCGTGGGCTGCGCCTGACCCGCGCTGGTGAGGATCTGCAGGCCGCCTGCACAGGCGCCTTCGACCAGATCCGCGAGGCGGTGGTGGCGCTCAAGCGGCAACAGCGGCCCGAAGCGTTGGTGCTCGGCTGCAGCGGCAGCATCCTGGCGCGCTGGATGATTCCCCGTCTGCAGGCGCTGCAGAGCGCCCTGCCCCAGCTGCCGCTGCATTGGTCCGCCCAGGACGGGAGCTTCACCGCCGAGCAGCAGGGCCTGGATGCGGTCCTGCTGCTCGCCCAGCCGCCGTGGCCACGCGGCTGGCAGGTGCGCGAACTGGCGCCAGAGCGGGTGGGCGTGGTGGTGAGTCCGCAGCACCCGGCCGCGGCGCGGCTGGCGCATCAGCCGCCCTCCTCCTTGTTGGGCGAATCGCTGCTGCATACGACCTCACGCCCGCAGGCGTGGCCGGCCTGGGCACTGTCGCATGGGCTGGAGCCGGCCCAGCTGCAGCTGGGCAGTGGCTTCGAGCATCTGTATTACCTGCTGGAAGCAGCGGTAGCCGGACTGGGCGTGGCGATCGCACCGGAGCCGCTGGTGGCCGATGAGCTGGCCGCCGGCCGGCTGCTGGCCCCGTGGGGCTTCGGGGCCACCGGGGGGTTCTGGGTACTGGCGACGCCGGAGGGTGCGGCCGATCCGCGGGTCGATGCGCTGGCCGCGTGGCTGACGGCGCAGCTGGCGGGATGACGCCGCCACGACCAACGGTCGTGGCCTACACGTGGGGCCTGCGGATCAATCCGCTTCGTGGCAGTCCGCGCGACGCACTTCTTCGACGAACTTGCGCATCTTGTAGCCGTCCTTGATGCCAGGTTCTGATTCGATGCCACTGGACACATCCACACCCCACGGCAGCGTGGCCACGATCGCGTCGAACACGTTGTCCGGGGTGATCCCGCCGGCCAGCAGGAACGGCCGGTGCAGGCCGGTGGGCAGGCGGGTCCAGTCGAAGGCCACGCCGGTGCCACCGCCGCCACCGGGGGCGTGGCTGTCGAACAGGAAACCGGCCGCGCTGGGAAAACGCAGCTGCAGCTGGCGGGCGTTGACCTCGTCCTTGCCCCCCATCGCCACGGCCTTCAGGTACGGCATGTTGAAGCTGCGGCAGAACGATTCGTCTTCGTCACCGTGGAACTGCAGCAGGGTCGGCCGCACGGTGCGCAGCACTTCGCGCACCTCTTCCTTGGTGTTGTCGCGGAACAGGGCCACCACGTCCACCATCGGTGCGATCGCCTGGCGCATGGCGCGCGCCTCGGCGGGGGCGACCCGGCGCTTGCTCTCGCGGGCGAAGATGAAGCCGACGGCGTCCACGCCGAGCTCGCCGGCCAGGCGCACATCGCCGGCACGGGTCATGCCGCAGAACTTGATACGGGTGCGGTAGAAGGAGCGGCTCATAAGGTGACCTCGGCAGGCAGCTGCCAGTTGTCGGGGTACAGGGGACCAACGAAGACCAATCCCTGCGGCGGAGCGGTCGGGCCGGCCACGGTGCGGTCGCGCCCGGCCAGCAGTTGCCCCATCCACGCGACCGGCTGCTCACCACAACCGACCAGGATCAATGAACCGACGATATTGCGCACCATGTGATGAAGGAATGCATTGGCCTGAACGGCAACCTCCACCACCTCGCCCTGACGGGTCACCGAGAGCGATTGCATATGCCGGCGCGCATGCAGGGCCTCGCACTGCACGCTGCGGAAGGCGCTGAAGTCGTTCTCGCCCAACAGGGCCTGCCCGGCCGCGTGCATCAGTTCGGCATCCAGCGGCCGGCGCTCCCAGCTCAGGGTCTGCCGGTACAGCGCCGGGCGGACCTGACGGTTGAGCAGACGATAGCGGTAGCGGCGCGCGCGCGCGGCGAAGCGCGCATGGAACTCGTCGGCCACCGGTACGCACCAGCGCACGGCGATCGAGCGCGGCAGGCGCGTGGTGGTGCCCAGCATCCAGCTGCGCGGATCGCGCACGACCTCCGTATCGAAATGCACGACCTGGCACTCGCCGTGTACGCCGGCATCGGTACGCCCGGCACACACCACCTGGATCGGCGCATTGGCCACCGAGGACAGCGCATCCTGCAGGCTGGCCTGCACGCTCGGGCAGCCACTCTCGCCCAGCTGCTGCCAGCCCTTGAATTCGCTGCCGTCGTATTCCACGCCCAGTGCGTAGCGCATGGTGAACCTCTGTGTTGTCGGGAAAACCGGCGCAGGCGCCGGGTATTGCATCACGCAGCGTCGCGTTCGGACCAGACGGCCAGCTCGTTGCCGCCAGGCTCCACGAACTGGAACCGGCTGCCGCCGGGGAAGGCGAACACAGGTTTGATGATCTGTCCGCCCTGGGCCACCACGGCCTCGAGCATGGGCTGCAGATCATCGGCGTAGATCACCAGCAGCGGCGCGCCACCCGCCGAAGCGGTCTGCGGCTCCGCACGGAAGAAACCGCCCTGGAAACGGCCATCGTCGAACGCGGTGTAATCCGGGCCGTAATCCACGAATGACCAGCCGAACACCTGCTCGAAGAAACGACGGCTGACGGCAGGATCACGCGAGGCGAACTCGACATAGTCCAGGCGGCGTTCCCGCGCTGCTATCGGCCGGGCGTCGCTCATCCCAGTCGCGCCAGCAGTTCGCGCGCTTCGGCCTGACTGTGCGGGTCGGCGCCCACCGCCACTTCCTGCAGCAGGGTGCGGGCGGTCTCGGCATCGCCGAGGTCCAGGTAGGCGATGGCCAGTTCCAGTCGATCACGACCGGGGCTGCCGATCGGCGCGACCGGTGCGTTGTCGGCGACCGGGTCTGCACCGTCGGTGGTGTCGTCATGGACGGCCATCAACGGCTCAACATCGGCACCGATGCTGTCATCGCTTGCGTCTGCCGCGCGTTCGGCAGTCGCGGTTTCATCGGGGAATTCGAACACGCCGCGGAACGACGGCTGCGCGGCGGCTTCCAGCGCATGGGCCGGCGGCTCGATCAGCGGCGCCGGCTCGTGGAACAGCGCCTCATCCACGTTCACGTGCTGCGCATCAGCCTCGATGCCGTAAGCGGAGGCAGCCGTCGCCTCGACCTCCGGCAGCACCGGTGCGTCGTCGGTCGCGGTGGCACTCCAGCGAGGATCATCGAGCGGATCGTGCGGTTCGGCATCGTGCGGGGAAGGCGCGAGCGAGAAGACCGGCTCGCGGCGCAGCCCGGCATAGACGTCGGCCTCTGCAATGGCCTCTTCGTCGGGTGCGCGGTGTGTGTCATCGCGCTGCTCGGCCAGTTCGTCCACATAGTCAGCGGCCGGCACGGCAGCCGCCGATGCGGTGCCATCGAGCCCATCGCGCGACAGCGGCGGCAGCGGCGATGGCTTGCGCCGCCGCACCAGCGCCCAACCACCTACCACCAGCAGCAATACGATCAGGCCCAGCCAGTACCAGCCACCGCTGGCGCTGTCGCGCGTCCCGGGTGCCTGCTCCAGACGCTGTTGCGCAGCGGCCAGGTCGTTGTCCTTCATCGTGATCAGGGACTGCTGCTGGGCCTTGAGCTTCTCCAGCTCGGCCACGCGCTCGCGCAGTTCCTGGATCTCGGCATCGCGCGTGGCGACGTCTTCCTTGGCCTGACGCAGTTGTTCGTTACCCAGCATGTCGCCCTCGGTGCCGGCAGCGGTGCCGGTGGTTGTGCCTGCGGTGGTGCCGGCGGCGACGGCCGGCGCGATTTCCAGGCGTGCGCCCTGGCCAGCAGCGGTCGGTGCGGCCGGTGCAGGAGACGGCACGGCGGCCACCCCGCTGTCGGCGGGCTGCGGAATCGCAGCGCGCGACTGCCGCCATTGCGCGGTGTGCTCGCGCACGATCGCCGCGGCCTGCTGTGCATCGATCCCGGCCAGGCCCTCGGCGCCCGGCGTGCGCAGCACCGCGCCCTGCTTGAGCAGGTTCACGTTGCCACGGATGAAGGCCTCGGGATTGGCCCGCAGCAGCGCGATCATCGCCTGGTCGCGGTTGATGCCCTGCTCGCGCGCCAGCGAACCGGCGATCTGCGAGAGCGTCTGTCCGCGCTGGACGGTGACGCTGCCATCGGCGGCGACAGGCCCGGCAGGAGCGCTCTGTACAGGGCGCGGCGTGGCCGGCCGCGGTGCGGCAGCGGCTTCAGCACGGCGCGACGGCGCAGCGACGGCTGCCGCCTCCGGCGCAGGCTCGCGGATGATGGCATTGGACATCGCGCCTGCCGGAGCCACAATCTCCGGCTCGGCCACGGCAGCGGCGCTGTTGGGCGCATCCACCAGGGCGGAATATTCACGGACCAGACGGCCCTGCCCCCAATCGGCTTCGATCAGGAAATTCAACGAGGGCGTCGCCACCGGCGCTTGGCTGCTGACGCGCACCACGGCGCGGCCCTGCGCACTGCGGGTCAATTCAAACTGCAGCTCGCTGACCAACCCGGACGGCGGCTCCAGCCCGACCCGGGCGAAGGTGGCCGGAGAGGCCAGCGCGACGCGCAGGTTTTCCAGTTCGGACGGATCGGCGGAAATGACCGGAATCTCGGCCAGCAACGGCTGGCCCGGTTTGGACAGCACCCGGATATCGCCCAGGCCCAGGGCCATGGCGGAACTGCTGGCCAGGGCCAGCAGCAGCGTCGACACATACTTCAGCGGACGCACTGCGCCCGGAACCCGGTTCTTCATGGCGGCCAATATAACGGCTCCCCCCGTGATCGGCGATGTTTCGATGCGGGTGGTCGGCGGCATCCCCATGCCGCCGACCACCGCGCGATCAGCCTTCGGCGGCGACCAGCTCGGCCAGCTGCACGGCATTGAGGGCAGCACCCTTGCGGATGTTGTCCGAGACGATCCACAGGTTCAGGCCGCGCGGGTGCGACAGATCCTCGCGGATGCGGCCGACATACACCGCATCGGTACCCGAGGCATGGGTGACCGGCGTCGGATAGCCACCGGCTTCATGCTTGTCGACCACTTCCACGCCCGGCGAACGTGCCAGCAGCTCACGCGCGGCGTCCGGGGTGACCTTGTCGCGGGTTTCGATGGTGACCGCTTCGGAGTGACCATAGAACACGGGCACGCGCACGGCGGTCGGGTTCACCAGGATGCTGTCATCGCCCAGGATCTTGCGGGTTTCCCAGACCAGCTTCATTTCTTCCTTGGTGAAGCCGTTCTCCAGGAAATCATCGATGTGCGGGATCAGGTTGAACGCGATCTGCACCGGGAAGCGCTGCGGATCGATTTCCTGGAAGCTGAGCAGCTGGCCGGTCTGCTTGCCGAGTTCTTCCAGCGCCGAGCGACCGCCGCCGGACACCGACTGGTAGGTGGCCACGTTGATGCGCTCGATGCCGTACTGGCGATGCAGCGGCGCGAGTGCGACCAGCATCTGCATGGTCGAGCAGTTCGGATTGGCGATGATGCCGCGCGGGCGGTTCTTCAACGCTTCCGGGTTCACTTCGGAGACGACCAGCGGCACGTCATCGTCGTAACGGAAGGCCGAGGAGTTGTCGATCACCACCGCACCGGCGGCGGCGAACTTGGGGCCGAACTCCTTGGAGACGCTGCCACCGGCGGAGAACAGCGCGATGTCCACGCCGCTCGGATCGAAGGTGCCCAGGTCCTGGACCTTGATCTTTTCGCCCTGGTACTCGATCTCGCCACCGGCCGAACGCGAGGACGCGAGCAGGCTCAGCGTGGCGATCGGAAAGTTGCGCTCAGCCAGGATGGCCAGCATGGTTTCGCCGACAGCACCGGTGGCACCGACGACGGCGACGTGGAAACGACGATCTGGATTGCTCATGAGAACCTCTGTTGGGTGTACCGACCCGTGGCCGATACGTAACGTGCGTTGGGGATGTGTACCGACCAACGATCGGTACCTGCCGTGCCTTGGAGATATGTGCCGACCATCGGTCGGTACCTACCGGTTCGGGAACCTCGCCTGTTGGCCAGCGCGGTTCCCTATCGTTTTGCGTCGTCGATTTTTTTGCCGCCAACGCTCGCGCCGCCGGTTTTCACGGCAGCGACGGCGTCGGCGTTGATCGCACTCGGTGGGTGGCCGGCATCCGGGCCCTGCCCCAGTGCGGCGGTCAGGTTGTCCACGGCCAGCTGCACCATCGCGCGGCGTGTGGCCTGGCTGGCGCTGCCGATATGCGGGGTCAGCACGATGTTGCGCAGGGCCAGCAGCTCCGGGCGCACCGTCGGCTCGCCTTCGAACACATCCAGCCCGGCCGCGGCGAGGCGGCCGTTGGCCAGGGCATCGGCGAGCGCGATCTCATCCACGATGCCGCCGCGGGCGATGTTGATCAGCGTGGCGGTTGGCTTCATCTTCGCCAGTGCATCGGCATCGATGATGTGGTGCGAGGCGGCGTTGTAAGGCAGTACCAGCACAAGGTGATCGGCCTGCGCCAGCAGGGTATCCAGGTCCACATACTGCGCGCCGACCTCGGCCTCGGTGGCCTCGGGCAGCTGCGAACGGTTGTGGTACAGCACGCGCATGCCGAAGCCGTGCGCACCGCGACGGGCGATGCCCTGGCCGATGCGGCCCATGCCGAGGATGCCCAGCGTGCTGCCGTGGATGTCCGCACCGAGCATGGTCTGGAACGACCATTGCCCCCACTGTCCGTCACGCAGCCAGCGCTCGGATTCGGTGATGCGGCGGGCGGTGGCCATCAACAGCGCGAAGCCGAGATCGGCGGTGGTTTCGGTCAGCACGTCCGGCGTATTGCTGGCCAGGATGCCGGCGGCGCTGAGCGCGTCGATATCCAGGTTGTTGTAGCCCACACCGACGTTGGCGATCGCGCGCAGCTGCGGCGCGTTGGCGATCTCGGCCGCACCGATGCGTTCGTTGAGGGTGATCAGCGCGCCGTCGACGTGGGCCAGCTGTTCGGCCAGTTTCTGCGGCGTATAGCGGGTGACGTCGCCGGTCATGGTCAGGTCGAAATGCTGCCCGAGCTGTTCCACGACATCGTCGAACAGGGGCTGGCTGACCCAGACCTTGGGGCGCCGATCAGCCATCGATCGTGCCCGGAATACGTGGCGTGATCTCGCCGACATCGCCGCACTGGGCGCGGTGGCGCAGCGCCTGGTCCATCAGCACCAGCGCCATCATCGCCTCGGCGATCGGGGCGGCGCGGATGCCTACGCACGGATCGTGACGGCCGGTGGTGATCACCTCGACCGAGGCACCGCTGGCGTCCACCGTTGCACCGGGCAGGCGCAGGCTGGAGGTTGGCTTGAGCACGATCGAGGCGGTGACCTGCTGGCCGGTGGAGATGCCACCGAGAATGCCGCCGGCATGGTTGCTGGCAAAACCCTGCGGGGTGAGCAGGTCACGGTGTTCGGTGCCCTTCTGCGCGGCACTGGCAAAGCCGTCGCCGATCTCCACGCCCTTGACCGCGTTGATGCTCATCAGCGCCGCGGCCAGATCGCCATCGAGCTTGCCGTAGATCGGCTCGCCCCAGCCCGGCGGTACGCCATCAGCCACCACGTTGACCCGCGCACCGACCGAATCGCCGGACTTGCGCAGCGCATCCATGTAGCTTTCCAGCGCAGGCACCTGATCGGCGACCGGCCAGAAGAACGGGTTGTCTTCCACCGCCGACCAGTCAAACCCGGTCGGGGTGATCTCGCCCAGCTGCGAGAGATAGCCGCGCACGGTGACGCCATGACGCTGCAGCAGCCACTTCTTGGCGATGACACCGGCGGCGACGCGCATGGTGGTTTCGCGCGCGGAAGAACGACCACCACCGCGCGGATCGCGGATGCCGTACTTCTGCCAGTAGCTGTAGTCGGCATGGCCCGGGCGGAACTGCTGGGCGATGTTGGTGTAATCCTTGCTGCGCTGATCCGTGTTGCGGATCAGCAGTCCGATCGGGGTGCCGGTGGTGCGGCCCTCGTACACCCCGGACAGGATCTCGATCTCATCCGCTTCACGCCGCGCGGAGGTGTGCCGGCTCTTGCCGGTGGCCCGCCGCTGCAGGTCATGGGCGAATTCGTCGGCGCTGATCTCCAGCCCCGGCGGACAGCCGTCCACCACGCAGCCGATCGCCGGACCGTGCGATTCGCCGAAGGTGGTGACGGTCAGCAGTTTGCCGAAGCTGTTGGAACTCACGGCCGCTGCGCTGCCAGTTCGGTGATGCGGGCGTTGTGCGCGATCAGTTCGCGGCACTCCACGGCGAAGATGCCCATCTGGCCGACCTTGAACTCGACCCAGCGGAAATCCACTTCCGGCAGCAGCTTGTACAGGTGCTGCTCGGACTCGCCCACTTCACAGATCAGCAGGCCATCCTCGCTCAGGTGCAGCGGGGCGTCGCGCAGGATCTTCAGCACCAGGTCCAGGCCGTCGTCGCCGGCACGCAGGCCCATCTCCGGCTCGTAGGAGTATTCCTGCGGCAGGGCATCGGTCTCATCGTTGGTGACGTACGGGGGATTGGTGACGATCAGGTCGTAGTGACGGCCGGTCAGGCCGTTGAACAGGTCGGACTTGAGCAGGGTGACGTTGGACGTCTGCAGACGTTCCTTGTTCTCTTCGGCCAGCGACAATGCCTCGTCGCTGAGGTCGACGCCGTCTACGTCCCAGTTCGGGTAGTAGTGGCCCATGGCGATGGCGATGCAGCCCGAGCCGGTGCACAGGTCGAGGGCGCGATGGACATCGCGGCCGGCCAACCACGGCTCGAAGCCGCACTCGATCAGTTCGGCGATCGGCGAGCGCGGCACCAGGGCGCGCGTGTCGCTCTTGAAGCTCAGGCCGGCGAACCAGGCTTCACCGGTGAGGTAGGCAGCCGGGATGCGCTCGTCGATGCGGCGCTGGAACAGGTCCAGCACGCGGATCTTTTCGTCCTGCAGCAGGCGGGCCTGGCCGTAGGCGGGGCCGAGGTCATGCGGGAGGTGCAGGCTGTGCAGGACGAGCTGGGTGGCTTCGTCCAGTGCGTTGTCGTAGCTGTGCCCGAAGGTCAGCCCTGCGGCGTTGAAACGGCTGGTGCCGTAGCGGATCAGGTCGATGATCGTGTGGAGTTCGGCGGCCGTTTCGGCGGTCATGGCGGGGCAACAGGCAATGTGGCCCCCGATTATAGGCGCTGGGGCGGGCCGGGGCATCCGTTGCAGTCGAAACGAGCCGGAGCCTGAGCCAGGCAAGGCCAGGCCAGGACCAGGATCAAGACAGAAGCCAATGCGGCGGTTGTCAGCTCGTGGGTTGGCGCGGCGGAGGTGGGAGGGCGGGACACGCCGTGAACCCATCCCTGGGGGCTCGACAAGCGGCATCCATGCCGCTTGACGGTCCCGCCCTCCCACCCCCGCCACGCCGTTGACAGTGGGTTGGTTCTTTCGGGAACAGCCAAGGCCAAGGCGATAGCGCACGAATTACGCATCGCATGCGGTTTTTGTAGTGCCGAGCCATGCTCGGCATTTCGCCAACAGCAATCCGTGCCCTGCCCCAGACGCTGAGGTTTCGATGCTCGGCTGTGCACCTGGCTCTGCTTACCCAGACGCGCCGGCCAACTGTCGAGGTGGCGGCACGGGTGGGGTTCCGGGACCGTTGAGCAGCATGGATGCTGCTCACGAGACTCCAGGGATGGATTCACGGCGGGTCCCGGAAACCCACCCGTGCCGACGCCCCTCCCGACAATCCGGCGTGGCTCCCTCTATCATGGTGGCCACTTCCGGGACGGGGCCCTTATGTTCAATCGCAATGTCGGCATCATCCTGCTGATCGCCCTGGCCGCCGGGCTGGGCCTGGTCGTGGCGCAGAAGGTCTTCGCGCCCGAGCCAAGCGGTGACCGCCCCGCCACCGAGTCGATCACGTTCTATCCGCAGCCGCGCCCGCTGCCCGATTTCAACCTGGGCCAGTCCGATGGCACTCGCCTGATCCCGGGCGAGCTGAAGGGCCACTGGACCTTGGTGTTCCTGGGCTTCACCTTCTGCCCGGATGTGTGCCCGACCACGCTGGCCGATCTTGCGCAGGCCCAGAAACAATGGGAAGCCTTGCCCGAGACGCTGCGCCCGCGGCTGGTCTTCATTTCGGTCGATCCCGAGCGCGACACGCCGGCACGGCTGGGCGAGTACGTGCATGCGTTCCATAAGGACACGCTGGCCGCGACGGCCGATGTGCCCTCGCTGGAACGCTTTGCCACCTCGCTGGGCTTCGTGTTCCAGAAGGTGCCGGGCAAGCACTTCGATGAGAATCCCGAGGATTACACCCTCGAACACTCGGCCAGCCTGGCCGTGCTGGACCCGGAAGGCCGCCTGGCCGGTCTGATCCGCCCTCCTTTCCAAGCGCAGGCCATTGCCCGCGACCTGCAACTGCTGACCGAGAAATCCGCCCCATGAGTTTGATGACCACGCTGAGCTACGCCCTGCCCCACCGCCTGCTGTCGTCCATGGCGCGCAGACTGGCGTACTCCAGCAACCCGCGGGTCTCGCGCTGGCTGATCGATACGGTGACTGCCAAGTTCGGCGTGAATCTGGCCGAGGCGGCCAATCCGGATCCGCGCAGCTACCCGACCTTCAATCAGTTCTTCACCCGGGCGTTGAAGCCGGGCGCCCGCGTGGCCGATGCCGATCCGCGTACGCTGGTGATGCCGGCCGATGGCCGGATCAGCCAGCTGGGCAAGATCGAAGACGGGCGCATCTTCCAGGCCAAGGGCCAGTCCTTCACCGCCGCCGAGCTGCTGGGCGATGCCAATGATGCGGAGGTGTTCCACCAGGGCCTGTTCGCCACGGTGTATCTGTCGCCGAAGGACTACCACCGTGTGCACATGCCGTGGACCGGCACCCTGCGCGAGACCGTGCATGTGCCGGGACGGTTGTTCAGTGTCGGCCCGGCTGCGGTGAACATGGTGCCGGGGCTGTTCGCCCGCAACGAACGCCTGGTGTGTCACTTCGATACCGACTTCGGCCCGATGGTCTCGGTGATGGTCGGCGCGCTGCTGGTCTCCGGCGTGGAGACGGTGTGGGGCGGCGAGGAGATTCCGGCCTACGGCGATACGATCACGCGCAAGGATTACCGCGGCAAGGGCATCACCCTGGAGCGCTTCGCGGAGATGGCGCGCTTCAATTACGGCTCGACCGTGATCGTGCTGCTCCCGCCCGGCGTGGCCGAGTTCGCGCCGCATCTGGATGCCGAGCATGCGGTCCAGTTGGGGCAGGCGCTGGCCACCCTGAAGTGACGGTAGTGCCGGCCGCTGGCCGGCATCGCAGGCATTACGGGGAGCCGGCCAGCGGCCGGCACTACCTGGGGCTCATGCCCACAAAAAAACGCCCCGGGACACCGGGGCGTTTTTTTGTGGCGCGTTGCGCTGCGATCAGATCTCGACCGGGCCGACGTCCATGCCGTCGTAGTCTTCCACGCCGTTCGCTTCGGCCAGGGCCTGCAGCTCATGGTTGCGGGCATCCAGCGAGGCTTCCGTATGCACCTCGGCGCGCTCCACGTGCAGCACGTGGTACGGGTCTTCGCCTTCTTCAAGGTCCGGCTCGAACACTTCCACCAGGGTATACCCCAGTTCGACCAGCTTCTCGCCCAGGCCGTGCAGCGGCTCCGGGGTGGTGTTGACGAAGAAGTAGCCCCACAGCATCGGGCCGTTGAGGTCCCAATCGGTGTTTTCACGGATGTTGGTGAACATCTCGTTGATTGCGGTGATATCCATCTTGGTGTCCTGTATGCGTGTTGCGGTGAGCACCGGCACGTGGCCGACGCTGCGATGGATGTGCTGGGCCGGGCGGCCGCAGGCGTAATGCCGGCGAGCCTACCCGGTTATGGCTTACTTGTCGCAGCCCTGCAGCTTGATGCTCTGGCCCTGCCTGAGCGAATAGGCCGGTGCCTTGAGGCCGTTGGCCCGGGCCAGGGTCGGCACGTCGCACTGGAACCTGGCCGCGATCCTGCCGAGGGTCTCGCCCTTACCGACCTTGTAACTGCGGGCCGGCTTGGCCTTGGGCTTGGCGGCCGGGACGGCTACCGGCGCGGCCGGGGTCACCGCGGGCATGGCCTGCGCCTGCGCGACCGGCACCACGCTGCCCACCGCCACGTTGCCGGTGTAGCTGACCGCTGTAGGCCGCACGATCGCCGCATTGAGGTCGGCGGTGATGAGGGTGCGGGCCAGATCGGCGCGGGGGCCGCTGACGCAGAAGCGGTTGTACAGACCGGCGATGCGGGTGGTCGCGTTGATGGTGGTGCCGGCCGGAATCCAGCCGTCGGCCTCATAGCGCGGGTTGAGGTTGCGCAGCGCGCGCATGTAGCCGTCACGGGTGCCGGCGCTGCCCAGGCAGATGGTCAGCTCGTAGATCGTGGTCGACTTGGCCAGGCGGATGGTGGCCGGCTGCGCGCTGATCTTCGGGAACTCCACGCCGTACTGCTGCGGGTGCAGATAGATCCACGCCGCGGCGATCACCATCGGCACGTAGTCCTTGGTCTCGCCCGGGAACTGGTTGTAGACGCTGTCGGTCCAGAAGCCCTGCCCCGGGTACTGGCGGAACACGCGGATGGCGCGGCCTTCACCGCCGTTGTAACCGGCCAGCGACAGCTCGACGCTGTTGTTGAGCTCACGCATGCGTTCGTTGAGGTAGGTCGCGCTGGCCTCGGCCGCGCTGCGGGCATCAAAGCGCGTATCGAAACCGGTGCCGTCCGGGCCGAGACCAAAGCGTCGCCCGGTGGCGGGCATGAACTGCATCAGCCCGGCGGCGCCGGCACGCGAGGAGGCGTGCACGCGGCCGTTGGATTCCTTGGCCATGATCCCGAACAGCAGCGCCTCGGGCAGGCCGCGCTTTTCCCACTCCGGCCACATCACCGCACGCAGGTTCTGGTAGTTCTCGTAACTGGTGAGCAGCGCCGGGCGCATGTCGGTCAACCAGCGGCGGATGCCGGCCTGCACGGCCGGGTTGTACTCGACCATGGTGTCGAAGGCGTGCCGCTTGTCGTTGAGCAGCGCGGCGGCACGGGCGGCTTCGGGCACATCGGCGGCCAGCGGGCCGACATGGTCCGGGTCGGCCTCCAGCAGGGTGCCGTCGGCGATGGCCGTGCCGTCCTCGCTGTCCTGTTGGCTGTCGGCGTTGCTCTTGAGCAGGCGCTTGTAGGTCGGCAGCAGATTGCTCACCAGACAGCCCTTCTGGGCCACGCAGGCGCTGATCACATCCTCCATGTCCTCCAGCGCGGCGTCGGCCTCGTTGGTGCCCTTGGGGTCGGCATTGTTCACCAGCACCAGCGCCGCGTTGTAGCGCTTCTCGGCGGCTGTCATGCGCTGGTCGAGCGCCTCCACCTTGGCCTTGTCGCGGGCGGAGACGCGCTGGGCATGGGCCTCGGGGACGATCGACAGCATCGCGGCAACGGCCAACAGCGGCCAACCACGGACAAACAAGACAGGAACGGGCATTTTTGGCACTGTGTGCGAACGATGGGGCAGAGTAGCCGCGCCGCTTGCATCGGGGCAACCCGTCTGCCGGCCAGCCCATGCCGACGTTTAGAATCCCGCCTATTCACACTGCGAGTTGACCATGGATCCGATTCTGCTCGGCAAAGGCATCACCGACGACATCCCCGTGACCCTGTTGCCGCGGCTGGGCAACCGCCACGGTCTGGTGGCCGGCGCCACCGGCACCGGCAAGACCGTCACTCTGATGACCTTGGCCGAAGGCTTTTCACGGATCGGCGTGCCGGTGTTCCTGGCCGATGTGAAGGGTGACGTGTCCGGCTTGGCCGTGGCCGGCGCCGGGACCGAGGCGCTGCTGCAGCGCGCGACCGACCTCGGCGTGACCGACTACGCCCCCGCTGCCAGCCCGACCATTTTCTGGGACCTGTACGGCAAGCTCGGCCACCCGGTACGCACCACGGTCAGCGAGATGGGCCCGACCCTGCTTGCGCGCATCCTGGAACTCAACGATACCCAGGCCGGCGTGCTGGACATCGTGTTCAAGCTCGCCGACGACCGCGGCCTGCTGCTGCTCGATCTGGATGATCTGCGTGCCCTGCTCGGCCTGGTCGCCGAGGAGCGCAAGGACATCTCCACCGAATATGGCCTGGTCAGTGCCCAGACCGTGGCGGCAATCCAGCGCTCGCTGCTGCGCCTGTCGCAGGACGGCGGCGAAGCGTTCTTCGGCGAGCCTGCGCTGGAGCTGGCCGACCTCATGCGCGTCAACCACGATGGCCGCGGCGTGATCGGCATCCTCGCCGCCGACCAGCTGGTGCTCAAGCCGCGGCTGTATTCCACCTTCCTGCTGTGGCTGCTCTCGGAGCTGTTCGAAACGCTGCCGGAAGTGGGCGATCTGGAAAAGCCCAAACTGGTCTTCATCTTCGATGAGGCGCACCTGCTGTTCGATGACGCACCGCCGGCACTGGTGCAGCGCATCGAGCAGGTGGTCCGGCTGATCCGCTCCAAAGGCGTGGGCGTGTACTTCTGCTCACAGTTCCCGGATGACGTGCCGGCCAACATTCTCGGCCAGCTCGGCAACCGTGTGCAGCATGCGCTGCGTGCGTTCACGCCGCGCGACCAGAAAGCGGTGAAGGTCGCCGCCGAAACCTTCGTGCCCAACCCGAAGCTGGATGTGGCCGCCACGCTGGCCAAGCTGGGTACCGGTGAAGCGCTGGTGTCCACGCTGCAGGACAAGGGCATTCCCTCGCCCGTGCAGCAGACCCAGATCGCGCCACCGCGTTGCCGGATGGGCGCCATCACCGAGGCCGAACGTGCGCAGGTACGCGCCGGCAGCCCGGTCGGCACCCGTTACGACACCGCGATCAACCGCGAATCCGCTGCAGAACTGCTGGCACAGCGTGCGCAGAAGACCGTCGAGCAGACCGATGCACCGAAAGCCCGGACACGCCAGCAGGATGAGGCACAGGAAGGCGGCTTCGGCCAGAGCATCAAGGATGCGATCTTCGGCACCAAGCGCCGCCAAGGCATGATCGAAACCATGGCCAAGCAGACCACGCGCACCGTGGGCACCAAGCTGGGCAACCAGATCGTGCGCGGACTGCTCGGCGGTATTTTCGGCGGAAAGCGCTGATACTTCGTGTCGCGCCCTGTGGCGCGGCACCTTTTGACGAGCACAAGCAGACCAGATGTCGCGTTGGCGTCCCCCCGCGGAAAAAAGCACGGCCCTGATCACCGCACAGGGCCACCAGCGGTTGAAGACCGAGCTGGACGAACTGTGGCGGCACAAGCGCCCCGAAGTGGTGAAGGCACTGGCCGCCGCCGCCGCGGAGGGCGACCGCTCAGAGAATGCCGAGTACACCTACCGCAAGAAGCAGCTCGGTGAGATCGATCGGCGCGTGCGCTACCTGACCAAACGGCTGGAGGCACTGCGCATTGTCGATACCGCGCCGACCGATCCGAACGCGGTGTTCTTCGGCGCGACGATCGAGTTGGAGAACGTCGACTCTGGCGACATCCACGTGTATCGCATCGTCGGCCCGGACGAGACCGATGCCGGTGCGGGCTGGATCAGCATCGATTCGCCATTGGCGCGCGCGTTGTTGAAGAAACGCGTGGACGATGAGTTCGAGGTGGAGCTGCCCAGCGGTCGCCATGGGTTCGCGATCCTGTCGGTGGCGTACCCCGGCTGACAGGGTGCATCCACGCATGGCGTGGATCTACACGTGACGCCGGAAACCAGCGGGGGTAGAGCAGCCGCCGCATCACCCCAGCGCTGCGGGATACGCGCGGCCCTCGCGCAACGGGCGGAAGTAGTCGGCCCGCGCATGGAAGCCCGCGTCCTGCCGCGCGTGCCACCCGGGAATCCCCGCCAACGGCAATGGCCGCAGTTCCAGGGGATCATTGAGCAGCACACCGTCCGCGATTGCCTGCGCCACCGCCGCAATCGCGGCGGCATCGTCATTGCCGTGCACCACCACGCACTTGCCGACCAGCAGGCGCTCGGGCACCAAGGCCTGCTCCAGCAGCGCATGCCCGATCACCGCCGCGACGGCGATGTCGCCACGTCGCCACTGCCCTGCCCCGTTCACCAACAACGCACTCCAATCGTGCTGATCCCACGCGCGCAGCAGCGCCGATTCGCGCACGCGCACGATCACGCCGCTCTCGTCGAACTGGGTCAACGCAGCCTGCGCGCGGTTGCGCTGCCCTGGCGCCATCGCCGCGATGTGCCGGCACTGCTGCCGGTTGAGCGCGCGCTTGATGTGGGGGTAACGCGCCCAGATCAGGGCGTTGAACAGGTCGTGCCAGTTGTCCGCACGCGTGGCGATCTGGCCGCGCTCGGCAATGCGGGTTTCATAGTGCAGGCCGTCGGCCAGCAGCGTCTCGTCCTGCTCGGCCAGATGCGCGTCCGGCAGCGCGAGGCGTGCATCGAGCGATGCAATGGTGGGCCAGCTCGGCGCCATCAGCAGGTCCTGCACGTCACCCAGCCCGGCGTAGATCGGTTGTGCGAAGCAGGCCGCATCCACGGCTTCGCGCGGCGGTGCGATGAAACGGCGACGACCGCCGATATCGGCAGCCGTCGCCACTGCGATCACAGCACCTGCAGATCGAACGGCTTGCGCGCTTCTGCCGCGATGATCGCGTCACCGAACAGGTCGTGATCGTCGCTCTCGGTGATCTCGACATCGACGAACTGACCGACACGCAGCTTGGCGTCATCGGCGTTCTGGATATGCACCAGGCCGTCGATCTCCGGCGCATCGGCCTTCGAACGCGCCACTGCGATACCGTCTTCGATGGCATCGACCAGGCACTGCTGCACGGTGCCGATCTTGGCTTCCAGGCGCGCGGCGGAGATCTCCGCCTGACGTGCCATGAAGCGGGCCAGACGCTCCTGCTTCACTTCTTCGGGCACCGCACCGGGCAGATCGTTGGCGGTCGCGCCGGTGACCGGCGAGTAGGCAAACGCACCGACGCGATCCAATTGCGCCTCGTCCAGGAAGCTGAGCAGCTCCTCGAACTCGGCATCGGTCTCGCCCGGGAAGCCGACGATGAAGGTCGAGCGCACGGTGATGTCCGGGCAGAGCTGGCGCCAGCGCTGCACGCGTTCCAGGGTCTTGTCGACAGCGCCCGGGCGCTTCATCAGCTTGAGGATGCGCGGGCTGGCGTGCTGGAACGGGATATCCAGGTACGGCAGGATCCGGTTTTCGGCCATCAGCGGCACGATCTCGTCCACGTGCGGGTACGGGTACACGTAGTGCATGCGGGTCCAGGCATCGAGCTCGGACAGACCTTCGCACAGCGCCTTCAACCGGGTCTGGTAGGCCTTGTCGCGCCACATGCGCTCGGCGTACTTCACATCCACGCCATAGGCCGAGGTGTCCTGGGAGACCAC
This sequence comes from Stenotrophomonas rhizophila, assembly GCF_003751305.1. Lineage (GTDB taxonomy): Bacteria > Pseudomonadota > Gammaproteobacteria > Xanthomonadales > Xanthomonadaceae > Stenotrophomonas > Stenotrophomonas rhizophila_B. The sequence goes on along the minus strand of NZ_RJKV01000002.1, from coordinate 1,186,996 downwards.
CAGCAGTTCCTTGACGCCACCACGCACCAGCCGCTCGGCTTCGCGCAGCACCTCATCGACCGGGCGCGAGACCAGCTTGCCGCGCATCGAGGGAATGATGCAGAAGCTGCACGTGTGGTTGCAGCCTTCGGAAATCTTCAGATAGGCGTAATGGCGCGGGGTCAGCTTGATGCCGTAGTCGGGCACCAGATCCACGAAGGGATCGTGCTTGGGCGGCAGCGCGGCGTGCACGGCCTCCATCACGCTCATGTAGTCCTGCGGGCCCGACACCGCCAACACGTTCGGGTAGGCCTCGCGGATCTGCTCCGGGCGCTTGCCCAGGCAGCCGGTGACGATCACCTTGCCGTTGGCGTTCATCGCCTCGCCGATCGCATCCAGCGACTCGGTCACGGCCGAATCGATGAAGCCGCAGGTGTTGACCACCACCACGTCGGCCGAATCGTAGGAGGGAACGATGTCGTAGCCCTCGGACCGCAGCTGGGTGAGGATGCGCTCGGAATCGACAAGGGCCTTCGGGCAGCCAAGGCTGACGAAGCCGACTTTGGGGTTCAGCTGGGACATGGATCGCAAGGACTCTGGGGGCCTGGGCCCATGCCGGAATGGCGTGGGGACCTGGGGCCGGAAACGGCGGCAAGTATACCGGCGTTCAGTCCGCGCCCCTGAACCGGATCGGGTTGATCCCGCCAGATCCGGCATCCCCGCTGACATCGCGCTAACCCGCGCGGGGCCGATAATGAATGCCTGAACCAACGGGAGTCTCGCACCATGGGTGAGTGGATCACACTCGATACGCATTACGGACCGGTCCGCGCCTGGCAGGCGACGCCGGAAGGCAAGCCGCGCGGGGGCCTGGTGGTGATCCAGGAGATCTTCGGCGCCAACCCGCACATCCGCGCGGTGGCCGACGATTACGCCGCCAAGGGTTATGCCGTGCTGGCCCCGTCGTTCTTCGATCTGGCCGACTCAGCCCCGGACGGCACCGAACCGCCGGAACTGCCTTACGACAGTGATGGTGTCGCCGCCGGCCTGGCCATGGTCGACGAGCTCGGGGTCGAAAAGGCGCTGGAGATCGTGCGGGCCGCTGCGTCGCGGCTGGCCCCGGCCGGCAAGGTCGGCACCGTCGGCTATTGCTGGGGCGGCAGCATCGCCCTGCTCTCCGCGCTGCGCCTGGGTCTGCCCTCGGTCAGCTATTACGGCGCCCGCAACGTGAACTATCTGGACGAGACGCCCAAGGCGCCGGTCATGTTCCACTTCGGCGCGCAGGACAAGAGCATCCCGCCGGAGGCGATCAAGGCCCACCGCGAGAAGCTGCCGCAGATGGCCACCTTCGTCTACCCGGCCGATCACGCCTTCAACCGCAGCGTCGGACATGCGTATGATCCAGACAGCGCCCACCTGGCGCTGGAACGCACCCTGGACTTCTTTGCGGAGCATCTTGGATGAGCGAGTTCGAACTGGATTCACGCCTGGCCACCGACAGCGTACTGGTAGCAGAAGGGCCTTTATCGCAAGTGCGATTGATGAACGATGAAAGGTACCCCTGGTTGATCCTGGTCCCGCGCCTGACTGGCGTGACCGAGTGGATCGATCTGGACGGCGAGCAGCAGGACAAGCTGCGCACCGAATTGAACCGGGCGTGCAAGGCGCTCAAAGGCACCGATGGGGTCGAGAAGATCAACATCGGCTCGCTGGGCAACATCGTGCGCCAGCTGCATTTCCACGTGATCGGGCGCCATGTCGGCGATCCGGCATGGCCGGGCCCGGTCTGGGGCCAGGGGCAGGCGCACCGTTTTGATCCACAGGTGCTGGCCGAGCGTGTCGCGCACTGGAAGGAACGGCTAGGATATTCGCCCCAGCCCTAGCGGACCCTGCCCCTGATGCGTTCCAACCTTGTCGCCGCCATCGTCCTGATCCTCGTCGGCCTGTTCCTGCTGGCCAGCAACCTGGGCTGGACCAACATGAACCTGGGGAAGCTGATCCTCACCTGGTGGCCGGTTGTGCTGGTGGCCGTTGGTATCGGGTTGCTGTTCGGCCGCGGCAAATAACGCCTGCCGGGAAGACGGAAACGAAAAAAGCGCGGAGCGATCCGCGCTTTTTTCTTGTGTGCTGTCTGGTGCCGGCCAGCGGCCGGCACTACCGGCAGGTGGGCTGGCACTACCGGTAGGTGGGCTGGCACTACCGGTAGGTTTGCCGGCACCACCGGGACGTGGGCTCAGGTGCGCGGCAGGGTGACGCCGGTCTGGCCCTGGTACTTGCCACCGCGATCCTTGTACGAGGTCTCGCAGATATCGTCCTTGTCGGCCTGGAAGAACAGCATCTGTGCCACGCCTTCGTTGGCGTAGATACGTGCCGGCAGCGGCGTGGTATTGCTGAATTCCAGGGTGACGTGGCCTTCCCACTCCGGCTCCAGCGGGGTCACGTTGACGATGATGCCGCAGCGCGCGTAGGTGCTCTTGCCCAGGCACACCACCAGGGTGTCGCGCGGGATGCGGAAGTACTCCACGGTGCGCGCCAGTGCGAAGCTGTTGGGCGGGATGATGCACTCATCACCGACGATATCCACGAAGCTGCCCGGATCGAAGTGCTTGGGGTCCACGATGGTGGAGTTGATGTTGGTGAACACCTTGAACTCGCGCGAGCAACGCACGTCGTAGCCGTAGCTGGAGGTGCCATAGCTGACGATGCGCTGGCCGTTGGCCTGCTTGACCTGGCCGGCTTCGAACGGCTCGATCATGCCCTGCTGCTCGGCCATCTGACGGATCCAGCGGTCACTCTTGATGCTCATGTAAGGGGGTCCTGGGCTGCGCCGGTTCGGGCCCGCCATTATGCCGCAGCCCCCCTGCCCCGGCACGCGTAGGTGGGGCCGCTGCGGCGGCCGCCCCGGCTCAGATCAGCGAGGACAGGATCGGAATGCTGGCGCGCGGGCGCTTGGCCACTTCCTCGATCAGGCGCTCTGCAGCGCGCAGATAGGCCTGGGCCGCCGGCGATTCGGGCGCGGCGGCGGTGATCGGCGTACCGGCATCGCCCTGCTCGCGGATGCAGATTTCCAGCGGCAGCGACCCCAGCAGCGGCACGCCGTACTGCGCAGCCATACGCTCGCCGCCGCCCTCGCCGAACAGATGCTCGACCTGGCCGCAGTTGCTGCAGGTGTGCACCGCCATGTTCTCCACGATGCCCAGCACCGGCACCTCGACCTTCTCGAACATCTTCAGCGCTTTCTTCGCATCCAGCGTGGCGATGTCCTGCGGCGTGGTGACGATCACCGCGCCGGCCAGCGGAATCTTCTGGGTCAGCGTCAGCTGGATGTCGCCGGTGCCCGGCGGCAGATCGATCAGCAGGTAGTCCAGGTCGTCCCACAGGGTGTCGTTGAAGAACTGCGTCATCGCCGAGGTCGCCATCGGACCGCGCCAGATCATCGGCGTCTCGTCCTCGATCAGGTAACCGATCGACATGGTCTCCACCCCGAACGCACGCATCGGCTCGATCGACTTGTTGTCCGGGCTTTCCGGACGGCCACTCAGGCCGAGCATGGCCGGCACGCTGGGGCCATAGATATCAGCATCCAACAGACCCACGCGTGCGCCGAGCCTGGCCAGCGCGACCGCCAGATTGACCGCGGTAGTGGACTTGCCGACGCCGCCTTTGCCCGAACCCACGGCAATCACGTTGCGGACGCGCGGATGCGGCGACAACCCCTTCTGCACTTGGCTGGCGTGGGGACGACGCGACTGGCTGGCACTCACTGCAGGGGCTCCGAAAAGGTGTTCTGGGAACCGGTCACTATACAAGGTACGAACAAGCCATCCTTCGGTGCATGTATCTGACAGTCCCGCCAGCACTCACCCCTACCGGATTTCACGCATTCCCAGCCGACTCACCCATTCAGTTACAGCTCATACGACCAAATTCAGCAAAGCTGTCGCTTGGTAAGTGACTGTAATCAATGAGATGTTGCACGGCAACATGTCTCAGTTCCGCCGGATGTGTGACGCAAACATGTGAATATCGTTAACGTTGTGTTACGTTCGAGTGAGAGCACGGAATGCTCATGAACGTCACCGTAACGGACTCAGGGAAGAGGGACATGTACATTATTCAGTGGGGATCCAAAAGATGAATCAACGTTTTGCGCCTTCGCGGCATCCGCTCACCTGCGCCTTGATGGCTGGCCTGATGGCCGTCGGCGCCGCTCCTGTCATGGCACAGGAAGCAGGCAGCGCCACGACCGAGCTGGATAAAGTCACCGTTACCGGCTCGCGCATCGCGCGTACCGGCTTCGTCACCCCGTCGCCGACCACCGCCATCACCGCCGAAGAGATCCGCGCCACCGGCGCGACCAATATCGGCGATCTGATGTCGCGCCTGCCGGCCCTGTCCCCGACCTACACGCTGGGCAACTCCACGCGCTTCATCGGCACTGCCGGCGTTGGCCTGATGGACCTGCGTGGCATGGGCACCTCGCGCACCCTGGTGCTGGTCAATGGCCGCCGCCACGTTGGCGCCACCTCCGGCTCCACCTCGGTGGACGTGAACACCATTCCGGTTGAATGGATCGAGCGCGTTGAAGTCATCACCGGCGGCGCATCCGCTGTGTACGGTGCCGACGCGGTCGCCGGCGTGGTCAACTTCATCATGAAGAAGTCGTTCGACGGCGCAGAGTTGCGCGCCCAGACCGGCATGTCCGACGAAGGCGGCTTCAACCGTTCGTTCGTCAGCTTCTCCACCGGCACCGACTTCGCTGATGGTCGCGGTAACGCCGCCATCGCGCTGGAGTACAGCAAGCAGGACCGTTTCCGCCGCAGCGATCGCGCGATCGGCAACGAATTCCTGGTGTCCGTGCCCAATCCCGCATTCGACCCGAGCCAGGCACCGAGCGAGCGTAACCCGCAGACCATCCTGAGCGGCCCGGGCGGTAACCATTCGATCTCCTTCGGCGGCACCTTCACGCTGGGCGCCTTCGACTTCCGCACTCCATCGACCTGGGGCAACCGTTACCAGTTCAATCCGGATGGTTCGTACCGCAAGCAGCGTTACGACGGCACCATGGTCAGCAACACCTCGTGCACCAACTGCGACTTCGCCGACCTGAACTCGGTCGCCGACCTGCAGCCGGGCTTTGACCGCAAGAGCGTCAACACGGTCGTCAACTTCGATCTCAACGACAATCATCGCCTGTACTTCGAAGGCAAGTACACCGAAACGGTGTCCGACTTCCTGGGTCAGCCGTCGTTCGATACCACCATCCGCGTCCAGCGCGACAATGCCTTCGTCACCCCGGAGCTGCGTGCCCTGATGGCGGCCAACGGCGTGTCCCAGCTCACGCTGAACCGCTTCAACGTCGACGCCGGCCAGCGTGGCGAGCACGTCGAGCGCACCACCCAGCGCTTCGTGTTCGGCATTGAAGGCAACCTGAGCGAGAACTGGACCTACGATGCCTACGGCAACTGGGGCCAGACCGAGGTCAAGCGCTGGAATCTGAACAACCGCATCAACGAACGCTGGCAGGCGGGCCTGGACGCGGTCATCGACCCGGCCACCGGCAATGTCGCCTGCCGTACCACGCTCAACCCGAACGCGGTCAATCCGCACACCGGCCGCGTGTACTCCGGCTTCGCGCGCGAAGGCTGCGTACCGTTCAGCGTGCTCGGCAATGGCGGTGTGACGCAGGCCGCGCAGGACTGGATGAACGTGGATTCGTTCAACTTCTCGCGCATCCAGCAGTCCGTGTTCAGCGCCTCCGTGGCGAATCCGTCGCTGTTCAGCCTGCCGGCTGGCGACGTCGGCGTCGCAGGCGGCGTGGAATACCGCAAGGAAAAGAGCCGCGAAATCACCGATCCGCTGGCCGCCCAGGGCCTGACCTTCCTTAACGCCATCCCGAACCGGATGGGTCAGTACAACGTCAAGGAAGTCTTCGTCGAAACCAGCGTCCCGCTGCTGGCCGACATCCCGGGCATCTACTCGCTGACCATGGACGCCGCAGGCCGTTACTCGGACTACAGCAGCATCGGCGAGACCACCACCTGGAAGGTGGGTCTGGACTGGACCGTGATCCCGTCGCTGCGTGTGCGCGGCACGCTGTCGCAGGCCGTCCGCGCGCCGAGCATCGGCGAGCTGTACAACCCGCAGAGCGAGAACTTCGCCGCCATCGCCGATCCCTGCAACTACCTGGTCACCAACACCAATCGTCCGTCGACCGCGAAGGACCCGGCACTGCGCCAGGCCAACTGCTCCGCGCTGGGCGTGCCGGTGGGCTGGATCGACACCTACAGTGCCAATCGCCCGGGCGTCAGCGGCGGCAACCCGGATCTGAAGCCGGAACGTGCCCGCAGCTTCACCTACGGTTTCGTGTGGCAGCCTGATTTCCTGCCAGGCTTCGGCATGTCGGTGGACTACTGGAACATCAACCTGGAAGACGCCATCGGCGCCGTGTCCGCACAGACCAACGCCAGCCGCTGCGTGGATTCCCCCGGCGGTGTGGGCAACTCGTTCTGCGGCCAGGTCGTACGTGCACCGGTCGGTGGCTTCACTGACGCACAGGGCCGCTTCTTCCCCGAGTACTCGATCGTTCGCTGGAGCGCACTGAACGAGAACCTGGCACGCTCGCGTCGCATCGGCGTTGACGTGGAAATGGACTATCGCTGGAACATGGCCGGCGGCGATGCCGTGGTCCGGTTCGTCGGCAGCCGTCTGATCCAGTCGCGCGAATGGGCCTTCCAGGAGTTCCCGGACGAGTACAACGAGTACGTCACCTACGTGACCGATCCGCGCTGGCGCGCGACCCTGCAGAGCAAGTACTCGCTGGGCCAGTGGCGTGCTTCGTGGGACCTGAACTACATCGACGGCAACCTGCGCGTGACCCCGAGCAGCTACGCCAGCAACCCCGGTTCGGCCAGCCCGATCCGCAACGGCTCGTACACGTACCACAACTTCCAGCTGGGCTATCAGTTCCCGGGTGACAAGATCGACGTGTACCTGGGCATCGACAACGCCTTCGACAAGGATCCGCCGCGCAACTACTTCGGTGCCGATGTCGGGCACTCGATGTACGACAACGTCGGCCGCTACTTCTACATGGGCGCGTCCTACAAGTTCTGATCCATCCAGAACGGCAACACCCAACAAGCCCGGCTCACGCCGGGCTTGTTTCGTTTCAGGCCTGCGCCAGGCCCTCCCCGACCCGGGCCTGACCCTGCTCGCAAGCAGCCCTGCACTGCATGCCAAAAACCCGAAAACAGGAATCGGTTTCACATGCAATTATTCAGTGTCAGCTCATTGTTTTCAGTGTTACAAATTGATACAAAAACATACGCATTTGATTTAAAAGCATTTTTCTAGATATTCCAGGCCTCATTCTGATCGCAATGTGACTGATCGGTGTAAGCACTGTTAAGGCTGTGTTACGTTCGATGACGAAGCAAGGAAAGCTTCACCATTGAATGTAAACGTTCCCACGGATGGCCCCCACCCACGTCGACACTGCACTCGGGGATGCCCATGTCTCGCTATCGCTCCACCCTGTCTCGCCACCCGCTGACCGCTGCCGTTCTGACCGGCATGCTGCTGACCAGCGCCGTCACTGCCTTCGCCCAGGACAGCGGCACCACCAACCTGGACAAAGTCACTGTTACCGGTTCGCTGATTCCGCAGACCGAGATCGAAACCCATACGCCGGTGGTAACCATCACCGCCGAGGACATCCAGACCCGCGGATTCACCAGCGTGGCCGATGTCCTGCAGCAGTCCTCGTTGACCACCGGCGGCCTGCAGGGCGGCCAGACGTCGGCCTCGTTCACCCAGGGTGCTGAAGCAGCCGGCATGTTCGGCCTGAGCCCGAGCTACACCAAGTACCTGATCAACGGCCGGCCGATGCTGTCCTACCCCGCGCTGTACAACGGCGGCGACACGTTCAACAACATCAGCGGCATCCCGATCGACATCGTCGAGCGCATCGAGATCCTGCCGGGTGGCCAGTCCTCCCTGTACGGCTCGGACGCGATCGCCGGCGTGGTCAACATCATCCTGAAAGAGCGGATGGACGGCAGCGTGCTCAACGTGCGCGGCGGCACTTACACCGAGGGCGGCGGCAGCACCTTCCGCATCAGCGGAGCGACGGGTTTCAACAGTGCCGATGACCGCCTCAACGTGCTGGTCAATGCCCAGTTCGAGTCGAGCAACCCGATCTGGGGTTACCAGCGCGACGTCACCAGGACCACCAACGGCAACGGCTACACCGCCCAGGTGCCGACCAATGACTTCCTGGTGGTCAATCCGGCGGCAGGCAATGCCTACTTGATGATGGACCCGAACCTGTGCGCCAACGTCGCCGGTCAGTTCGGCGGCACCACCGTGCTTGGCACCCGTGCGGCCGGCCAGTCCTGCGGCTCGATCTACAGCCCGGGCTACAAGACCGTCAAGAATGGCAAGGACAGCGCACAGATCTACAGCTCGTTCACCTTCGACGCCAACGACAGCCTGCAGCTGTTCGGCGATGTGCTCTACAGCTATGAAGACGTGAAGTACGCCACCGGCTCGAACTACACCTGGTGGGGCACTGCTTCCGGCTACGGTCGCTTCTGGGATCAGACCAGCGGCCAGTGGATGAACCTGCAGCGCGCGTTCGCGCCGGAGGACATCAGCGCCAACGGCTACAAGGACATTCTCAACACCGACCGCAACAAGGCCTACCAGGTCACCCTCGGTGGCCGCGGCACGCTGGGCAACTGGGATTACAGCGCCAGCTTCACGCGCGGCGAGTACAAGCTGACCGAGCGCAATTTCGTGCGCTGGGCCGATCCGATCAACAACTATTTCGAAGAGAACGTGCTGGGCCCGCAGTTGGGCACGCGCAATGGCTATGCCGTGTTCTCGCCGAACTGGGACGCCTTCTACGCACCGATCCCGGCCGGCGATTTCGCTACCTTCACCGGTTACACCGAGAGCCAGAGCCGTACCTGGCAGAACCTGGGCCGCTTCCAGATCACCAATGGCACGCTGTTCTCACTGCCCGGCGGTGATGCTGGTTTCGCCGTGGTCGCTGAAGCCGGCAGCGAAGGCTGGGATTACACCCCGGACGAGCGTCTGATGGATGGCAGCGTGTGGGGCACCACCGCCGTAGCCGGTGCTGGCCATCGCAGCAATTACGCGGTGACCTCCGAGCTGCGCCTGCCGCTGCTCGACTCGCTCACTGTGACCGGCTCGGGCCGTTATGACGCCTTCAAGATCGGCAACAGCACCGTGGACAAGGCGACCTACAGCGTGGGCGTCGAGTTCCGCCCGATCGAAAGCCTGCTGTTCCGCGGCAAGTACGGCACCGCATTCCGCGCGCCGAGCCTGTCCGATGCTTTCCAGGGCCTGAGCGGTTACTACGCCAACGGCGCCACCGACTACTACCGCTGCGGCCAGCTGGGCTACGCACCGACCGACACCACCGGCTGTGCGTATGACAGTGTCTCGGTGTTCGGCCAGCGTGCCGGCAACCCGGACCTGGAGCCGATCACCGCCGATGTGTGGAATGCCGGCGTGGTCTGGGCACCGCTGAACAACCTGTCCTTCTCGGTCGACTACTACAACTGGAAGATCAAGAACGAAGTGGACACGCTGAGCTCGGATCAGCTGCTGCTGGCCGAGTACTACTGCCGCAACGGCCAGGTCAACAACACCTCGGCCAGCTGCGACAACGTCAACGAGTGGATCACCCGCGATGCCTCCGGCGTTCTGGATGAGATCTACACGCCGAAGATGAACGTGGCCAGCCAGAACCTGCAGGCCATCACCGCCAGCGCCAAGTACGTGCAGGAGCTGGGTCGCTTCGGTGCACTGCAGTTCTCCACCAACTACACCAACATGATCAAGCGCGAACTGCAGCCGCAGCCGGGCGATGAGTATCTGGATCTGCTGCGCGATCCGTACAACATGTGGATCTACGATTCCTACGCCAAGGTGCGTGCGGATGGCTCGGTGGGCTGGGCGTTGGACAAGTGGACCACCACGCTGTACTTCAACTATGTCGGCAAAACCCCGAACTACCTGGCCTACGCCGGCAACGGCTATGACTACGTGCATTCCTCGGGCGCCAAGGCGGGCAAGTGGGGCTCCTACACCACCTACAACCTGAGCGTGAACTACCGTGCTGCCGAGAACATGACCTTCTCGGTGATGGTCAACAACGTGTTCAACAAAATGCCCGACAACCAGGCAAGCAACTACCCGGGCACCTCGGGTACGCCTTACAACAATTACTTCTACAACATCTACGGCCGCGCCGTGTATGTGCAGGCCAAGTATGAGTTTGGCGCGGAGTAATACAGCGCGATGAGGTGACAACGAAGCCCCGCCGAAAGGCGGGGCTTTTACGTGCCCGCTCCCCGGGAAGCCCGGTCGCCAGGGTTGACCGGATCAGGCCTCTTGCCATCGGCCATGACCTTCGACACCCTTGCAGGCCGGGCCAGCGGCGTATCGTCTGGCCCACAGGCCCTTCCGGGCCATTCCTGCATGACTTTCCGGCCTGGAGGCCAATCACGTGATCGCTCGTACACCCAAACTGGTACTGCTGACCCTGGCCGTTTCGGCCGCGCTGGTCGGCTGCGGCAAGAACGAAACCCCGGCCACGGACAGCGCAGCCTCCACCGCCGCGCCGGCGGCCCCCGCCGCCACCGAGTACAAGCTCGACGAGAGCAAGCTGCCGGCCTACAACGCCTTCCACCCGTCCGATCTGGACACCAGCATGGACGCCTGCGGTGCGTTCGGTGACTACGTCAACAGCAAGTGGCTGGCCGCCAATGAGATCCCGGCCGACCGCACCAGCTGGGGCGCCTTCACCATCCTGGACGAGCGCTCGGTCGCCGTGCAGCACCAGCTCGCCGAGCAGGTCGCGGCGGTCAAGAACCCGGTCGGCATCGAAAAGATCGTTGGCGACTTCTGGGCCACCGGCATGGACGAGGCCAAGATCAATGCCCAGGGCATCGAGCCGATCAAGGCCGACCTGACTGCCATCGACGGCCTGCAGGACAAGGACGCGATCGCCAACTACCTGCGCACCAGCGCGGCCAAGGGCGAGAACGTGCTGTTCGGCTTCGGTCCGGAAGCGGACTTCAAGAATTCCAGCATGAACCTGGCGTACGCCAGCCAGGGCGGCCTGGGCCTGCCGGACACCACCTATTACACCGACGCCAAGAACGCCGACAAGCTCAAGGCCTACCAGGCCCATGTGGCCAAGGTGCTGGAACTGGCCGGCGTGGCGACCGCCGATGCCGAGAAGCAGGCCGCCGATGTGGTCAAGTTCGAAACGCGCCTGGCCAAGGCCTCCAAGTCCAGCGTCGAGCTCTCGCGCGATGTCTCGCTGTTCTACAACCCGGTCACCGTGGCCGATGCGGACAAGCTGACCCCGAACTTCAGCTGGACCGAGTTCTTCAAGGCCCAGGGCATCGCCGCCCCGGAGAAGTTCTCGCTGGCCATGCCGAGCTTCCACCAGGAAGTGAGCAAGGCGCTGGGCGACACCGATCCGTCGGTGTGGCGTGCCTACCTGCGCTTCCACACCGTGGACGGCGCCTCGCCGTACCTGGCCGATGCCTTCGTCAACGAGAACTACAACTTCTACGGCAAGACCCTGAACGGTCAGAAGGAGCAGAAGCCGCGTTGGAAGCGCGTGCTGGGCACCATCGAAAACGATGCCGGTGATGCGTTCGGCCAGTTGTACGTCAAGGTCGCTTTCTCGCCAGAAGCCAAGGCCAAGATGGAAGAACTGGTCAAGAACCTGGCCGCCTCGCTCAAGGAGCGCATCCAGGGCCTGACCTGGATGAGCGACGAGACCAAGGCCAAGGCGATCGCCAAGTGGGAGACCTTCACCCCGAAGATCGGCTACCCGGACAAGTGGCGTGACTGGAGTGGCCTGACCACCGGTCGCGACAGCTACCTGGGCAACGTCCGCGCGGCGAACGCATTCAATTACAAGTTCGCGCTGTCCAAGATCGGCCAGCCGGTGGACAAGACCGAGTGGGGCATGACCCCGCAGACGGTCAATGCCTACTACAACCCGCTGCAGAACGAGATCGTGTTCCCGGCCGCCATCCTGCAGCCGCCGTTCTTCGATCCCAAGGCCGATGACGCGCTGAACTACGGCGGCATCGGTGCAGTGATCGGCCACGAAATGACCCACGGTTACGACGACCAGGGCAGCCGTTTCGGGCCGACCGGCAACTTCGAGAACTGGTGGACCGAGGCGGACACCAAGAACTTCAGCGGCCTGACCGGCAAGCTGATCAAGCAGTTCGATGGCTACAAGGTGGACGGCCAGCCGGTCAACGGCAAGCTGACCCTGGGCGAGAACATCGCCGACCTGGGTGGCCTGGCCACCGCCTACGACGCCCTGCAGAAGGCCTCGGCCGGCAAGGAAGACCCGAAGGTCGACGGCTTCACCCGCGACCAGCGCTTCTTCTTCAACTGGGCCACCGTGTGGCGCACCAAGTACACCCCGGAGAACATGAAGGTCCGTCTGGCGACCGACCCGCATGCCCCGGCGCAGTTCCGTGCGATGGGTGCCCCGTCGAACCTGCCGACCTTCGCCGCTGCGTTCCAGTGCAAGGCCGGTTCGCCGATGGTGCGCGCCGGCGACCAGCAGGTCGTGATCTGGTAAGCCATCGCGCCCACGCGTGAGGTGATGCATGCAAAGGCCCGGGATCTCCCGGGCCTTTGCTTTTGGGGCGCATGCTGCCCATCACGCTCGTTTCGCTTTGCTTGGTACACTCGCGCGATCCCAATTCCGCCGGATTCGCTTTACATGTCCAACCTCCGTCCGCTTGCCATCGCCCTGGGCATCAGCCTGCTCACCCTGGTCGCTGCTCCCGATGCGCACGCCGCGCCGAAGAAGAAGGCCGCCGCCCGCGCGCCGGCGGTCAGCGCCCAGTGCAGCGACTTCTACGAAGCCACCAACGCCACCTGGTTGAAGGCCAATCCGGTGCCGCAGACCGGCGCCACCACCGCGCTGGGCCAGCTGGCCGACCGCACCCGCCAGCAACAGCGCGCACTGCTGGATGGCGCGATGACCGCGCCGCAGGGCAACGTGCAGAAGCTGCTGGGCGACTTCTGGGCCAGTGGCCTGGACGAGGCTGCGGTGGAAGCCGACGGGTCCAACCCGATCGCCCCCCTGCTGACCCGCATCAATGCGATCAAGAAGGCCAAGGATGTGCCGGCGTCGATCGCCGCGCTGCACCAGGTCGGCATCCCGGTGGCCTTCAACTTCGCCCCGGACGTGGACCTGAAGGCGCTGGACCGCCACATCGGCTACTTCATGCAGGGCGGCATGGGTCTGCCGGACCCGGCGTTCTACACCCGGACCGATGCCGACACCGTCGCGCTGATGGGTCGCTACCGCAACTACGTCAAGCAGGTGCTGGCGCTGACCGGCACTCCGGCCGACAAGCTCGATGCGGAGTCGCAGTCGGTGATCGCCCTGGAAACCGAACTGGCGCGCAATGCGCAGTCGCTTGCGGGCATCAACAACCCGTTCAACAACTACGCGCCGATCTCCACCAAGGAGCTCAACAGCCGCTACCGCAACCTGCAGCTGGAGGCCTTCCTGAAGGCACAGGGCGTCAACGATGACCTGGTCTCGCTGTCCGATCCGGCGCTGTTCAAGCAGCTCGACGGCATGGTCACCCGGCTCAAGCCGGAGCAGTGGAAGGTCTACCTGCGCTGGCGCGTGGGTGATGCGATGGCCCCGTACCTGTCCAAGGCCTACCGCGATGCCGAATTCGAATTCCGCGGCCGTGTGATCCGTGGCCAGACCCTGCCGCCGGCACGCTGGGAGCAGGTGCTGGACGCGATCAACGTCGCTGCCGGCCCGATGGTGGGCCGTGAGTACGCGGCCAAGCACCTGTCGGCCGATGACCGTCGCAAGGCGGCGCTGGTGGTCGACAAGATCCGCGAAGTGCAGATCGATGCGGTCAAGCGCAGCACCTGGATGAGCGATGAGGCCAAGACCGAAGCACAGGCCAAGCTGGCCGCGCTGAAGATCGAGATCGGCACCCCGTTGCGCGATCTGGACTACACCGTGCAGCCGATGGGCCGCGGCAGCTTCGGCGGCAACATGCTGATCGCCTCGACCTGGCGCCACCGCGAAGAAATGAAGCGCATCGGCAAGGGCAACGCCGACCGTCGTTGGGACGTGCTGCCGCAGCAGCCGGCACTGGCGTATGACATCGCGCAGAACCGCCTGATCGTCACCGCCGCCGTGCTGCAGAGCCCGGTGTTCAACGCCAAGGGCGATACCGCCGAGCTGTTTGGCAGCTACGGTGCGCTGGTCGCCCATGAGCTGACCCGTGCAATCGATGCCAAGGGCGCGCTGGTCGATGCCAAGGGCGAACTGCGCAGCTGGTGGACCCCGGCTGACAAGACAGCCTGGACCCTGTTCGGCAACCGCGTGGCCGCGCAGTACAGCGGCTACGACTACCCGGGCGTGAAGGGTGCCAAGGTCAACGGTGAACTTACCCGCGAAGAGAATCTGGCCGACCTGGCTGGCCTCGAACTGGCGTGGGAAGCTTACAAGGCGGTCGAACCGGCCGCCAAGCCGGCTGCCCAGCAGGGCTTCTTCCGTGGTTGGGCGAGCCTGTGGCCGCAGCAGTTGTCGCCGAACGTCGCCGCCCAGCGCCTGAGCTCGGACATCCTGGCCCCGGGCCGCTGGCGCACCAACGGCCCGCTGTCCAACCTGCCGGCCTTCGGTGCCACCTTCACCTGCAAGCCCGGCCAGCCGATGCAGCGCGTGGACAACGATCAGATCAAGGTCTGGCGCTGAGTCCGGCTCTGTAGCAAACGAAAGGGCGCCCATTGGGCGCCCTTTTCATTTAACAGGGACGGAGGTGGTTATTAACTACCTCCGTCCCTGTTATTTGCCTCACTTGATGCTGCGCAGGTGATTGGGGCGCTTGGGCGGGCCCGGCGGCCGTCGGTTGTTGAACGGCGGTTGGCCGCGCCAGTAGCGGATCAGCAGCCAGCCAAACAGCATGCCGCCCAGATGCGCGAAGTGGGCCACGCCCGGCTGCCAGCCGGTGGCGCCCAGCATCAGTTCCATCGCGCCGAACACGATCACGAAGGTACGGGCCTTCATCGGGATCGGCGGGAACAGCAGCATCACCCGCTGGTTCGGGAACAGCATGCCGTAGGCCAGCAGCAGACCGAACACGCCACCCGACGCACCCAGCACTGTGGCCGGATCGGCCAGTATCATGCCGACCAGCAGCTGGCACAGCCCGGCACCGGCGACGCACACCAGGTAATAGATGAGGAAACGTTTCTCGCCCCAGGTCTGCTCCAACGGCGCGCCGAACATGAAGAGCGCGAGCATGTTGAAGAACAGATGGCCGAAGCTGCCATGCAGGAAGCCATAGGTCAGCAGCTGCCAGGGCTGGAAGTTGCCGCCCGGCGAGAACGGATCGAAGCCGCCACCCAGAGGCTGCAGCATGAAGGGCTCGAAGGTGGCATTGCCGAGCAGGAACGGCTGCTGCAGCAGGAACAGCACGGCGTTGGCGATCAACAACGCTTTGGTGACAGTAGGCAGTCGCGGAAACATGGGGGCATCCTTTGGAACTGCGCCCATCATAGCCGCAGCGCCCGGCCGCCATCTGCGCGGCGGCGGCCGCGTTCAACCGGCAGGCAGCGTCAGCCCGGTCCCCACAGGGCGGCATCCAGATCGTTGGCGCCGGTTACCGGCATGCCCTTCACCCGCCCCCGTTCGATCATCACGCCCTCGGCGCGCAGCCGCTGGCTCTGTTCCTTCCACCCTGCCGAGCCTTCAGGCATTGCAATGCGCCCGTCCGAACGCAGCACGCGGTGCCACGGCAGGTCCGGGTCGTCATTCATGCCCAGCACGCGCGCGGTCAGCCGCGCCCTGCCCGGCAGCCCCGCCTTGGCGGCGACCTGACCGTAGCCCATCACCTGCCCGCGCGGGATCGCATGGATCACCGCCAGAATCCGTGCACGCGCCAGCGCCGCCGGGTCATCGCCCACGGCGGCCGCATTCACGCGCGCACCCGGCTGACCAGCAGCACGCCGAGCAGGACCAGGGCCGTGCCGAGGATCTGCCACGGCCCCATGGGTTCGTCGAGCAGCCATAGACTCATCACGATGGTGGAGACCGGACCGAGCATACCCACCTGGGCGGCCAGCGACGAGCCGATCCGCTTCACCGCCAGCATGATCGCCATCACCGGCAGCACCGTGCAGACCGTCGCATTGATCAGCGACAGCCAGTACACCGGCGTGGGCGCCTGGCCCAGCGCGGACATCGGGTGGAGCACCGCGAAGTGCAGCACGCATAGCACGCAGGCCACGCAGCTGGCATAGGCGGTCAGGCGGATCGCACCGATCCGCGCCACCACCTGGCCACTGCCGAACAGATACAGCGCGTAGCTCAGCGCACTGGCGAACACCAGTGCACTGCCCAGCACGATGCGCCCGCCTTCCAGCTGCAGGTCATGGCCGAAGGCCAGCAGTACGCCCAGATAACTGAGCACCAATGCCGCCACCTGCCAGCGACCAGGGCGCTTCTTCAGCAGGACCAGGCTGATCAGCAGCACCAGGGTCGGGTTCAAGTACAGGATCAGGCGTTCCAGGGTGACGCTGATGTACTGCAGGCCCTGGAAGTCGAGCAGGCTGGACAGGTAGTAGCCGGTGAAGCCCAGCCACACCACGCGCCCCCGGTCGCCCCATGACAATGCTGGCGCGCGCCGCGCCGACCATACCGCCAGCACCGCGAACAGCGGAAACGCCATCAGCATCCGCAACGCCAGCAGTGTGGTGGCATCCACGCCATGCCGATACGCGAGTTTGACAATGACCGCCTTGCCCGAGGCCGCGATCGCGCCAATCGCGGCCAGTGCGATGCCGCCGGCGGCGATGCGGCTGGAGGACGTGGGCAGCGAGGAGGCGGGTGAAGTCATCAGGACGGCGGACAGCCGCGCGGGGGCGGCTGGTCAGGTGGGGGGGGGCCATTGTCGCATGCGGTGCAGGGGCCTTTGATTGGCAGGCGCGGTGCGCGGCCGCCACGCATGGCGTGGCACTACCGGATGCCTGCTGCGGCTGCGGCAGGTGCACGCCGCTGACGCGCTTTCAGCGCATCAGTACCACTTCTTCTGCCGAGGTCGGATGGATCGCCACGGTGTCGTCGAACTGGGCCTTGGTCACACCCATCTTCACCGCCAGCGCGAACCCCTGCAGGATTTCATCCGCAGACTCGCCCAGCAGGTGCACGCCGACCACGCGCTCGTCCTCGCCCACGCAGACCAGCTTGAACAGGCTGCGCTGGGTGCCATCGGCCAAGGCCTGCAGCATCGGGCGGAAGTTGCTGCGATACACGCGCACATCACCATATCTCGCACAGGCCTCTTCTTCGCTCAGCCCCACCGCGCCCAAGGCCGGATGCGAGAACACCACACTGGCCACGTTTTCATAGTCCATCTTCGCCTGGGGCTGGCCACCGAACAGGCGGTCCATCAACTTGCGCGCCGCGGCGATCGCCACCGGGGTCAGGCCAACCTTGCCGGCGATGTCGCCCACCGCATGCACGCTGGGTACGGCGGTGGTCTGCCACGCGTCGACCTCGACCTCGCCCTTGTCACCGATCACCACGCCGAGCGCTTCCAACCCCAGATCGGCACTGTTGCCGCGTCGCCCGGTGGCAAAGAACACTGCATCGAAATGACCGTCGGCCGGGCCATCATGGCCGAGCGCGACCACGGCATCGCCGTCACGCTGCAGCTCGCGCAGGCGGTAACCGAAATGGATCTGTACGCCTTGGTGGCGCAGGTTCTCGGCAAGCTGTGCGGTCAGTTCTGCATCGAAGCGCTCCAGCAGCCGCTCGCCACGTACCAGCAGCGTCACGCGGCTACCGAGCGCCTGCAGCAGCCCGGCCAGCTCCACCGCGATGTAGCCACCGCCCACGATCGCGACCCGCTCGGGCGCGCCGCACAGGTTGAAGAAATCATCGGATACCAGACCCAGTTCCGCACCGGGAATCTCCGGACGCTGCGGATACGCACCGGTGGCGATCAGGACGTGAGCGGCACTGATGCGGACGCCATCGCTGCACTCCACGGTGTGCGCATCCACCAGCCGACCACGGCGCGGTACACGCACCACCTTGTTCTCATTGAGTCGCTTGAGATAGCTGGCATGGATGTTGGCGATGTAGGCCTGCCGATGCACCACCAGTTCTTTCCAGTCCAGCGAAGGGCGCACGGGTACATCGAAGCCCATTGCGGCGGCCAGACCAATACGGCCGGAGAGATCGGCCGCCAGCCACATCGCTTTCTTCGGCACGCAGCCGACATTGACGCAGGTGCCGCCAAGTTCGCCCGGCTCCAGCATCGCCACGCGCTGGCCGTGCTGCGCCGCGCGGAAGGCCGCGGCGAGGCCGCCGGAACCACCGCCCAGCACGATCAGGTCATAGTCGTATTGCGTCGTCATTGGTATCGCTCAACTCGGTAAGGGGGCAGGATCGGCCGCCGTTGCACGGCCCGCATGCTCCTTTCCAGCATGCCATGCGCCACCGCGATCCAGACGTGAGCGTGCCCCGCGGCGGCCCCCGGTTCAGGCCCGGCGCAGCGGCGGCCACTGCAGATAGGTCATCGCGCGCCAGATCCACTCCAGCGGTCCGAACCGGAAGCACCGCAGCCACGCATGGCTGATCGCCACCTGCAGCGCGAACAGGGCCAGCGCGAACGGAATCTGCCACAGGCGCGGCAGCGTTTCGAACGCGCCCAGTCCATAGCCATAGAACACCCAGGTACAGACCAGCGACTGGCCGATGTAATGGGTCAGCGCCATCCGCCCCATCGGTGCCAACACCTGCAGGCGTGCGCGCCAGTGCACGATCCAGGCCAGGTAGCCCAGGCACATCAGCAGCCCGGCCAGCGCACTGGTCGCATACGCCACGCCGCCGCGCAGATCCAGCGTGCCGGGCGCTTGATAGGGATGCCAGATCGCACTGCCCAGCATCAGCACCAGGCCCACCGGCAAGGCGATCCAGCGCAGCCGTGCATACAGCCGTGCAAACCGCTCGGGTTCGGCCAGCGCGCCACTGCGGGCGAACCAGCTGCCGATCAGGAACATGCCCAGCACTTCCGGACCGATCACGAAGATGCCCGACAACATCGCACCGAGATCGCGCAGCCGCTGTCCGACCGCCTGCCCCCAGCTGCCATGCGCGTATGCCTGGCGCTGCAGTTCGACCGTCCGCTGGGCCTGCGCGATGGCCTCGCGCAGCGGGTCCTGCGCGTGGTCCATGGTGGCCATCCAGCTCATCAACGCGCCCAGCAGCATCACCAGGGCGGCTGCGCCCAGATAGCTGATCACCCCCATCGCAGGCAGCCAACTGCGCGGCGCCTCGCGACAGGCGAGCAACGGCAGTGAGATCACTGCATAGATCACCAGGATGTCGCCGGACCATACCAGCAGCGCATGGCACAGGCCGATCAGCAGCAGCGCAGCACTGCGGCGCAGATAGAACGGCGCGAATGCGCGGTCGGCCGCCGCAGCGCGCTGCGCCATGACCGAGAACCCCGCGCCGAACAACAGCGAGAACAGGGTGAAGAACTTGCCTTGGACCAGCACGTAGATGGCTGCATCGGCCCAGTAGTCCGCGCCCTGCCAATGCGGATCGATGCCGGTGAAGGACAGGTCCAGCGGACCGCTGAACGCCTCCATGTTCATCAGCAGGATGCCCAGCAGCGCGAACCCGCGCAGGATGTCGATGACGGCGATGCGCTCGTTGGCGCCCACCGGCTGCAAAGGAGAAGAAGCTGCGTTCACAGGCAATCCGCTGACCAGGTCCGCCATTATGCCGTGCGCGTGGAAGCCTGCCGCACAAACGAAAACGGCCCGCCGAAGCGGGCCGTTGGATCGACGAGGGGCTGCAGCACTCAGTGCTGGTGGCCGCCGTCGCCGTGCACGTGGCCGTGCTCGATTTCTTCCTTGCTGGCTTCGCGCACGTCGACGATCTCGACGTTGAAGTGCAGGTCCTTGCCAGCCATCGGGTGGTTCAGGTCAACATCGACCACGCTCATGCCGACCTTCTCCACGGTGACCGCGCGCGGGCCGAAGTTGGTCTGCAGCACGACCTGCTGGCCCGGAACCAGCTTGCTGGTACCGAAGTGCTTCTTGGGCACGCGCTGGGTCAGGCCTTCGCGGCGCTCGCCGTAGGCATCGGTCGCCTTGACGTCCACTTCGAAGGTGGCGCCGGCTTCCTTGTCCATCATGGCGTTTTCCAGGCCCGGGATGATGTTGCCGTGGCCGATCAGGATCGCCAGCGGATCACGGTCCTTGGAGCTCTCGATCGGCTCCTGGCCCTGCTCGGCGACGGTGTAATGGAAACGGACGACGCGGTCTTTTTCGATCTTCATGCGCAACTCTGGTCTGGAGACTGCCGAGGGCAGACGGGTGAGGCGGGTTGTGGCCTGCCGGATACGCCGCCATCATGACGGCCTTCTAAGGTCGCGCATTATCCGGACAACATGCACATGACGCCAGTTTCGCGCCTGACCCGCCTGCCCGGCCGCCTGGCCCTGCTGGCGATCATCGCCCTGCTGAGTGCCTGTGGCGGCGGCAAGACCACCCGCCCGGCCCCACCGCCCGCCTCCACCCAGGTCTGGCCCAGCGTGGCCCCGAATGACCCGCAGGCGGCCAACGCGGTGCTGATGCGCGCGATCGGACTGGTGGGCACGCCGTACCGTTACGGCGGCAACACCCCGGAATCCGGCTTCGACTGCAGCGGCCTGGTCGCCTACGTGTACCGCGAGATGCTGGATCTGCGCCTGCCCCGCACCTCGCGTGATCTGGCCGCCGTGCAGGGACCGAAGATCGAGCCCAAGCGCCTGGCACCAGGCGACCTGGTGTTTTTCGGCAACAAGGGCAACGTCTTCCATGTCGGCATCTATGTGGGTGAAGGCCGCTTCGTGCACGCCCCCAGCACCGGTGGCACCGTCCGGCTGGATTCGCTGGGCGGGCCTTACTGGAAGGACCACTACACCGGGGCGAAACGCGTCCTTAACTAAGCTGAACAGGGGTAAGGGCTAAATTTGTGACCTAGATCACATAGTTGTAAACGAAAAATTAACGGAATTTGTACCTAATCACTGCGCTTACACGGCATCATCACCCATCGTTTTTATTCAGTGACCGCCGCGTGACGACAGACGACCTGAGTTGCAAAGGCCAGACAGCCGCCCTTCGGCGTCGCGCCCGACCCGCCTTCATCGCCGCAGCGCTCTGCCTGGCCAGCCTTCCGGCATGGGCCCAGTCCGCGCCGACGATCGGCTCCGAGGTCGCTGCAACCCCCGTCACTGTTGCACCTGATTCCCCCGCGCCGGCCAAGTCCAAGGCTGAAGCGCCGGCCCGCAGCAAGGCCGATGCCGCTGCCAGCGCCACCCTCGCCGCCCTGCTTCCGCACCTGGCGGCCAACGACACCATCCCGCTCATGGACCGCTCGGCGATGTTCGCCGGTGATCTGAGCCGCCTGCTCGCCAACTACGACGCCAGCACCGGCGCCATTACCGTGGCCGGCGACGCCGCCGAAAACGGCAAGGTCCAGTCCCTGCTGCGCCGTGCGATGACCCTGCTCGGCACCCCGTACCGCTGGGGTGGCACCTCGCCGGACAGTGGTTTCGACTGCAGCGGCCTGGTCGGCTATGTGTTCCGTACCGCGCTGGGCGTGGAGCTGCCGCGCGTGTCGCGCGAAATGGCCCATGACGGCGCGGCCGAACTGATCAATGACCGCAACGCCCTGGCAGCTGGCGACCTGGTGTTCTTCGGCCGCAAGGGCCGGGTCGACCATGTCGGCATCTATGTCGGCGAAGGTCGCTTCCTGCATGCCCCGAGCACCGGCAAGGACGTCCGCGTCGACAGCCTGGTCAGCGGGTACTGGGGCGGCAAGTTCATGCAGGCCCGCCGCGTCGACCTCTGACGCGCCCTGCTGAATCAACAGATCGAAGGCCGCTGCCCTGCAGCGGCCTTTTTCTTTGGGCCGCCCGGCGATGGCCGCTGCCCCCCCCAATCCGCGTTCCCTTCTCTGTCACCGTCTATTTCCCGGCCGGCGACACGCCGGGCGCCTGTGCGCTGCGGCGGGGGACGGACCCGGACGTGGGGCGGCACGTGCGCGGCAACCGATCAGGCAGCAGACACCGCCCGAGCTTCTCGTCGACAAGGTGACGCATGGCGGCTGTCCCCGATTTTCCTGCCCGGTGTGTGATCTGGTTTGGGCAACCTCTCCCGCTTGAACGGGCCACCTTGGCTGCGGCCGGCTGGCAGGTGCGGGGCGTGGCCCCGGAACAATGCGCGGGCATCGGCATGCGCGGCAGCGACCAGGTCGTGGGCCTGCTGGACCTGCGCACCGTGGTCCCGGCCAACCTGGCCCATCTGCAGCAGCTACTGGTGGACCACCGTCACATGAGCCTGCTGGCCTTGCTGCCGGCGGCCCCACTGCGTCCCTCGCCGGTGCTGGATGCGCTGCTCGCTGCCTGCGTGGATACCTACACCGCGCCGATCGATCTGCCGCGCGTCGTCCAACGCCTGCAGCAGTTGGCCGGTGCCGAGCCCCTGCCCGCCACCCACGGTCCGCAGTCCCTGATCGGCGACAGCGCCGTGCTGCAGGTCACCCGCGCGGCAATCCGCAAGTACGCGCCGGTGGATCTGCCGGTGCTGATCACCGGCGAAACCGGCACCGGCAAGGAACTGGCCGCCCAGGCCCTGCACGCGCTGTCCGCACGTCATGCGCGTCCGTTCCTGGCAGTGAACTGCGGCGCGATCCCCGCGGCGCTGGTCCAGTCCGAGCTGTTCGGCCACGAGCGGGGCGCGTTCACCGGTGCAGCAACCCGTCGGCTGGGCCTGTTCGAATCGGCCAGTGGTGGCACCGTCTTCCTGGACGAGATCGGCGATCTGCCGCTGGACGCGCAGACCAATCTGCTGCGCGTGCTGCAGGAAGGCACGGTGGAGCGCGTCGGCAGCAACCGGCCGCTGGAGGTGGATGTGCGCGTGCTCGCGGCCACCCACGTGGATCTGGAGAAAGCGGTCGAGCAGGGTCACTTCCGTCGCGACCTCTTTTATCGCCTCAATGTACTGCGGCTGCCGCTGCCGCCGCTGCGCGAGCGCGGCAGCGACATCGCGTTGCTGGCCCACCATTTCCTCGCCAGCTTCCGGCACCGCCATGTCACCCGTGCGCGCGGATTCACCGCCGATGCGGTGCAGGCACTGGAGCGGTTCGGCTGGCCGGGCAATGTGCGCGAGCTGCTCAACCGGGTGCAGCGTGCGGCGATCGTCAGCGATGCCGAGCTGATCACCGCAGCGGACCTGGAATTGACGCAACCGCTGATGGCCACCGCCGAGCGCGGCCTGCAAGGCGCAAAGCAGGTGGCCGAACGCGAGACCCTGCTGCATGCCCTGCGCCAGGCGGATTTCAACATCACCGCCTGCGCCCGCCAGATGCAGGTCTCCCGGGTGACCGTCTACCGGCTCTGCCGCAAGCACCAACTGGCGCTACCCGAACTGCGCTGACCCGCGAACCGTCGCATCAAACCCGTGGACTGCGCGACCCTGCCGTTGGCTCACAGGCTGTACGGCACCTTGAAGGCCAGGGTGAAGTCCGGTGCATCGGGGGTCAGGCCGATACCCAGCAGGCTCACCAACGTGGTCTTCTGGTTCAGGGCATAGGTGATGCCCAGGTTGAGCGTGGCGGCATTGGCATCGCTGCCGATTACCTTGAGCCACTGGCCATTCTTGTAGCGCGTGGACGCGCGCGCGCTGAGCTTGTCGCTGAAGGAGATGCTCAGGCTGGTGCGCTCGTTGAAGGCGAACGCCACGCCGGCACCGAAGTAGTACGAGCCGCCCAGCTTCACGTCCCCCGGGTTGGTGGTGTCCGGGTTGGCGTCGATGTCATCGAAGCTGCGCGGAAAGGAATGGATGTAGCCGATGTTGGCGAACAGGATCGCGGGGTCGGCGGTCTTTACCGCCGACAGGCCGACGTTGGCCTGCCAGACGCCATTGCCGGTGGGCTGCTGTTCGGGCACCGCGAAACGGATGAAGTCATCGTCATCGCGTTCGAGCACCTTCCAGTCCAGCCCATACGGCGCACGCCCGGTCGGCGCGGTCGCGCCCACGGTCAGCACGGTTTCCGGCAGCCGCCCACGCTCGGCGAACAGCCGGTAATTGGCGCTCACGCCAACATCGCCGATGCCATTACCCGTCGTCTCTTCCTGCGCGATAGCCGCGGCAGAACCGCCGGCACCGCCCTTCTGGAACACCGTCTTGCGGGCCAAGTAGGGCACATCCAGGTTCAAGGTCAGGCGCGGGCTGACGCCCCAGCGCGCAGCCAGGTTGTAGGTGAGCGTGTCCGACTCGACATTCTCGATGGCGATGTTGCCCAGGAAGATCGCGTCCAGCGCCAGGAAGCCGTTGAGGCTGAGCTGCTTGCGGTCATAGCGCGCGTAGGACAGGCTGTTTTCGATCGTGAAGCGGCGGCTGAACAGCGCGGCCTGCTGCTGTTTGACGTCATCCACGCTGCGTCGCGATTCCTGTTTGGCCTGCTGCGCTTCGGCCGCCGAGCTGGCGTAACCGTCGGCGCTGGCCGGTGCTGCAGGCGTGCCAGCCGGCAAGGCCTGTTGAGGTGGAGGTGCAGCACCGGCGACCGGCGCGGTCTTGCCGGTCAGTCTTGCCTGCATCGCCTGCACCTGCATGTCCAGTTCGCGCAGACGTCGCACTTCCTGCGCGTAGTTGGCCTTGAGGCTTTCCAGCTGCGCCATCAGTGCCCTGACGTCGGCCTCGTCATTGGGCGCAGGCTGTTGCGCCTGTGCCTGGGCGGACGCAGCCGCCATGAGTGCCAGCGCCGCCAGCGCCAGCGGTGTTGCGCGGATCATCGTGTGCATTGCCTTGGCCCACTGTTGTGTTGACGCTCCCCCTGCCGGGCCGATGGATCACTGGCCCGGCCCCATGCCTACGCCGCGTACCAGCGTCATCGCCTGCGCCACGTTCTGATTGAGCGGAACGTTGTTGGCCAGCGACTGCCTCACGAGGTCGATCTGCAGCCGGTTGGTGACCGACTGTCCATCACTGCCCAGCGCGATGCTCTGGCCGACGCTGCCGTTGCGGATCCATTGCTGGACCGCACCGACACCCTCGATCTGCAACTGCACCTTGGCCGTGTTGCCTTCCAGCTGGGCCAGCGCACTGACGCCGCCCTGCTGCACGCTCGCCAGGTTCACGCCTTCGCCGGTGGGCGTGGGTGCCACGCCATCGCGCACGGTCAACTGGGTGGCGTTGCTGGCCAGGTTGCCGTCACCGGCCACCTGGATGCTCTGGCTGAGGCCGGCCACGTTCTGCAGCCCGCTGGAGTCCACGCTGCGCCCTGGGGTCACCGGCAGCGGCGCATCGGCGGCGGTCACGCTCACGCTCGGTGCGAAGCTGATCTTCGGTGCGCTGCCGCCGTGGCTGAAGTCCATGCCCAGCTTCAGCGCGCTCTGTGCGGACTGCCCGCCGGCGGTCTGCCATTGCGAGACCATGGTGACGCCGAACCACGCCACGGTGTTGCCACCGACGGTGTAACGACCCCGCATGAGATTCAATTCCGGGTCGGGGATTTCACTCAATCCCTTGCCGGGCCGGCTGTCGTCGGCGTGTGCCGGCGCGATGCCCAGCAGGGCGAGCAACACGATGCCGGGCGTCCAGGTTGCAATGTTCATGGTGCCTCCTTAAAACAGATCGGCATGGGTGAATCCGAAATCGACCAGTTCCGCATCGGTGATCGGTCCCTGCCTGGCATATAGCGAACGGGCACTCGGCCGTTCGCCGGGCTGCAGCAGTGCCGTGTTGCGATCGAAGTCACTCCCGATCACGACAAACACGGCGCGCGACGGCCACGCCTGAAGAAATTCGCTGACGGGAATGCTGCGGTTTCCCAGGATCGGGTCGGCCACATCCACCACATCGCCACGGACCTGTTTGAGGACCACGAAATGGCGGAAGCCCCGCACATCCATCAGCACCAGCCCGGGCACGCGCAGTGAGCGCAGGCGCTCTTCGTTGACGCGGTAGCCGCGTCCACGCATGCCCATCGATTCGACGTAACGCTTGATGTCCAGCAGCGAGAAACCGCGCTGGTGGACCAGTTGTGGATCCGAGACCCCCATCATCCCTTCGATCACCGTGCTCTCATCGGCCTCCAGGTGGTAGGCGTAGCGCAGGATCGTGGCCAGGGCAGCTGCGCCACAGCTGTAATCGGTGTGCTGCCGTACGACATTGCGGAAGCGCCGTTCCTGCATGCTTTCCACACGCTGGGTGAGCACCGCCCCGTTGGGCAGTACGCCACTGAAGCCGACATCGCCGGCGCGTACGCTGCCCATCGGCATCATCAGCATCGACAGTGTCCACACCAGCATCCACGTGCGCATACGACTGGACATGCAGTACTCCGGCTCAGGAAGGAGCCCCTGCCCCAAGGGGGAGAAGGGACAGGGGCTCCCGGGGAGCCCGGTCATTGGCGGATGACCGGGTTTGTTGCGCTCAACGCGTACTGCTTGCGAAAACGGACAGACTTACTGTTCCGGACCGCCGCCACCACCACCGCCGGTGGAGGGCTGCGCAACCGCCAGGGCCAGACTGTTGGCCTGCAGGTTGCCGGTACCGGAGGCCACGTTCACCCCGATGTTGCCGGAGGCGCCGGAGAACGCACTGCCGGACAATGCCGCGGTGTTGGTGGCATCCACGTTCACCCAACGGGTGGTGGAGACGGTGCCGCTCAGGCTCGCGTAGAGGTCGGCCACGCCCAGTTCAACGAACTGGCTGGTGCCGCGCTCTTCGGTGTCGAACGCAATGCCGCCCACGCCCGGACGATTCGGGTTGGCGGTGGCATTCTGGATATCGCTATCCATGTCGATATGACCGGTTTCGCTGCCGCTCGGGTGATCCAGCGCGCCACTCCAGGTATCCAGGTAGTAGTTGTCTTTCTGGTAGGCACTTCCCGAGCCGCTGTAACGGCCCGCACCGACGGCCAACGTGGCACCGGCAACGCGACCGCTCAGGTTCACGTCCACGGTGTCGGTCATCGACTGCAGGTAGCCGGCGTTGCTGACGGTGTTGCCGGAGGACACCTGGTTGGAGCTGATGCTCGAGGTCGCATAGGCGCTGGTGGCGACCGAGGCGGCGAGCGCGTTCTTCTGCTCGTTGTTGTTGCCCGAGGCGACGTTGGCACCGATGTTGCCGGACGCGCCACTGAAGGCATTGCCACCCAGGCCCGCAGCGTTGGTCACGCCCGAGTTGAGGGTGGTGTTGCCACCGCCGTACTGGTTGACGAAGACTTCCGCATCGGCCATGCCGAAGCTGAAGGACGCATCGGCCGCGGACAGCGACGCGGCGTTGTCCTGCGCGTTGTTGTCACCGGCGGCGACGTTGAAGCCCAGGTTGCCGGAGGCATCGGCACCGACGTCGTCGGCGATCGAGGCGCTGTTGGTCACCAGGGTGTTGCCGGCCAGATTGTTGGTGACCGACTGGCGGTTGTCGATGATGGCGATGGCGGCCGAGTCGATATCGATCGAGCCGGTGATTTCCGGATCGCCCGAGAAGCTGATGTCCGAGCTCAGGCGCAGGTCCTTCTCGATGTTCACGTCGACGCCGTGGTTGTTCTTTTCCTGACGCTCGTCGGCCTGGATGTTGCTGGTCTTGTTGACGTTCTCGGTGACGTTGCGGTTGCTGGTCACGTCGCGGTTGCTGGTGACGTTGGTGTTGCTCGTCACGTTGTCGTTGATGGTGGTGTTGGTGGTGCTGTTGTTGTTGCGGGTGTTGTTCCAGGTCCGGTTCCAGGTGCGCGAATCGGTATCTGTGTTGGTGGTGGTATTGGTTTCGGTGTTGGTATCGGTATTGGTGTTGGTGCGCGTTTCAGCCACGTTGTGCAGGTGGTTGATGTTGGCGCTCTGGTTCTGGTTGTCGCGGTCATTGCCCCAGCCATTGGCGCCGGCGGAGGCGGATGCAGCGGCGACGGCGATGGCCAGTACGGTCCGTTTCATGTTGGTGTTCATGGTGCCCTCTCTCTCATCACAGACAATCGGGTGGATGTGACTACTCACGGGGTGGACTGCACCGAAATGCTCAGTTGGTTTGCGGTGGCGTTGCCGGATCCCGCGATCTGATTGAGTTGCAGGACGCCGTCGAATCCCTGCAGTGCGGAGGCTTCGACCGCCACCCTGCGAGTTCCGGCCGACCGACCGCTGTTGACGGCCCCCTGCCCCCCTGCTGACGCGAGTGCGCCCGACGCAGCCAAAGCCTCGTCGTTCGTTTCGCGTATGCCCTGTTGCGCCAGCGTGGCGGTGACGACGTTGAGCGTCGCGTTGCCGTTGCCGCTGGCCTGGTTGATCGATGCCACGCCTCGGGCGCCGTTGAGTGCCTGGCCGCCGAGCGTGGCGCTGGCGTCCATGGCGGTATCGCTGAGGCTGAGGTTGTTGGACTGCTGCTGGCGCGCATCCACATTGATGTGAGCGTTGCGGCCGTTGGCGATGCCCATCAGGTTGGCCTGCTGGTTGAGATCACCGGCAGCCATGTTGACGGTCATGGCGCCGTCGGCGCCGGCCAGGGTGCGGCCGTCGATGCGGCTCTGATTGAGGTAGGAGAGCATCGCGGCGTAGTCGTTGGCCTGCTGTGCGTGTGCGGCCAGTGGGGCGAGCAGCAGGCAGGTCAGCAGCCCAGTGCGCAGGGTGTTGTTCATTTGCCGGGTCCGCCTGCGGGCTGGCCGAGCGGGAACTGGGCGAGTGCGCCGCGGACCTGGTCGCCGATGCCGCGTGTGGCGTTGCCGACCGCGCCCATGGGGCCACCAATGGTGTTGCTGAGCTGGCCGCTGGAGAGCATGCCGCTGTCGGTGACCTTGCCGAGGGTGCCGCTGACCGTGTGGCCGGTCACGCGCTCGATGGTGGTGGCGCTGCGCGGGATGCCGGCACCGGTGTTGGAACCGAGCGAGGCGTAGTCATCGTCGCTGAGTTCGTCCATGCCGGTGGAGGTACCGAGGGCCTGGCCGATTTCGCGGCGCGGTGAGGGGTCGGCGATCAGCGCCATGCCGGGCGGTGCCGGACGGTAAGCCGGCCGGGCGGAGACGTCACGCAGGAGGACGATTTCGCCGGGCTGGGGTTTGACGCCCTGGCGTGCGCCGGAGGCGTTGGCGGCCGCCGGCACGATGAGTGCAACGGCGAGCAGCCAGAGTGTGGTGTGTCGTGTGCGGTGTGCGGCAACGCTGTCCATGGCGACCTCCGATTACATGCGAGGGGTTGGAGCAGCATTCGTGCCAAGTTCCGGATGCCCGTGTTTGCTGGGCTTTCGTGCGGTTGGGGTTAATCGCACGCAACATTGCTGTTACAGCGGCGTTAGCGGTTGGGTGGATGAATAGGTTGGCCGGTGGATGGGGTTGCGCCGAGAGGCAGGCGTGGTGCGGGTGTATCACAGGTGTTACACCGGGTGATACACGGGGTTACGGTGCGGGTTCAGGCTAGCTCCGGGTTTGTTTGTACAGCTTAAGCCAGTCGCTTTATCGTGAGGGCCGGCGATGCCAAGCCTCGCCGGGACACGCCGTGAACCCATCCATGGGGGCTCGTGTCGCGACATCCATGTCGCTCACGGTCCCGGCGAGGCTTGGCATCGCCAGCCCGCCAGACATCTGCCTGTGCGGCAGGAAGAAGCGAAGATGCGAAAGCAGTTCCCCCAAACAAAAAAAAGACCGGCTCTCGCCGGTCTTTGGGTGCTGCGTTCGTGCCTGCATCAGGACGTTCGTTCTTCGCCTTCATCCACGCCCAGGTTGGTGGATGGGTTGTCGTAGATCTCACGGTCGAGCAGGCCGGTTTCCTTGGCGACGATGACCGGGACCAGCATCTGGCCGGTGACGTTGGTCATCGTGCGCATCATGTCGAGGATGCGGTCGATGGCGTAGAGGTAACCGATGGTTTCCAGCGGGAGGTTGGCGGCGCTGAGGACAACGGTGGCCATCACGACGGCGGTGCCGGGGACGCCGGCGGTGCCGAAGCTGCCGAGGACCGAGGCGATCAGGACCACGATGTACTGCTCTGGGGTGAGCGGCACGCCGGTGTACTGGGCGATGAAGACCGCGCACAGGGCGGGATAGATCGCGCCGCAGCCGTCCATCTTGATGCTGGCGCCGAGCGGGACGGCGAAGGAAGCGTAGTCCTTGTTGACGCCGAGGTTGTGGGTGATCGAGCGCATCGCGGCGGGCATGGCGGCGAAGCTGGAGGAGCTGACGAAAGCGACCTGCATGCCGGGGGCGGCGCCGCGGAAGAACTTGAGCGGGTTCAGGCCGTGCATGAGCAGCAGGCTGCCGTAGACCACGACGATGTGCACGGCACAGGCGATGTACAGGGCGAGCACGAAGTTGCCGAGCGGCAGCAGCTTTTCAAAGCCGTAGCTGCCGACCAGGCCGGCGATCAGGCCGAAGGTGCCCAGCGGGGTGATCTCCAGCACGAAGCGGGTCACCTGGATCATGATCTCGCTCATCTGCCCGGTCAGCTTGCGTGCTTCGCTGACCTTGTCGCCGAGCTTGACCATGGCAAAACCGAGCAGGCCGGCGAAGAAGATCACCGGCAGGATCGAGCCGCGCCCGGCGGCCAGGACGGTTTCACCGGCGCTGTTGATGCGGGTGCCGATGCCGGTCAACGCGTAGAACACGTTGGAGGGCACGACATCCATCAGCACCTTGATCACGCTGGGTACTTCGCGGGGGGTGTAGCCGTGGTCCATGCTCAGGCTGAGCGCGCCGCTGCCGGGCTGCATGACGGTGCCGACGGCAAGGCCCACGCAGACCGCCAGGGCGGCGGTGATGATGAACCACAGGAAGGTGCGCCCGCCCAGGGCGGCGACGGACTTCTGCCCGTGCAGCGAGGAGATGGCGTTGATCACGGCGAAGAACACCAGCGGCACCGCGATCATCTTGATCAGGGTGACGTAGAGATCGCCGAGGGGGCCGAACCAGGTTTCCGCCGCCGGCCCGAGCAGCCAGCCGGCCAGTGCGCCGAGGACGAAGCCGCCGAGGACCCGTTGCCAGAAGGGGATCCGCAACCAGGCAGAGACCAGCTTCATGCGCGTTCCAGAGGTAATTTGACAGCTAGGCACCTTAGCCCAAGCGGGGCGCTGGAACGAGGCGTACACGGAAAATCAGCGTGTCATCGGCGTGCCTTGCGGCGTTCTGCATAATGAACGCCCGTTTCACACGCGAGATTTGCCCGTCCATGTCCCGTTTCACGCCTCTGGTGGCCGCCGTCACCACCCTGCTGCTCGGCGCCTGCGCCAGTACCGCTCCCTCCTCCAGCGCCGCTGCCGGCGCGGTCCAGGTCGATGTGCCGGCCATTGCCCACCCCGCCGGGGAGACCCCGCAGTGGTGGTACCGCAGCGGTGCGGCGCGCGCGGCCAGCACGGGAGCGATGGACGGCAAGGCCAAGAACGTCATCCTGTTCCTGGGCGATGGCATGAGCCTGACCACGGTGGCGGCGGCGCGCATCTTCGAGGGGCAGCGCAACGGGCATCCGGGTGAGGAGAACCTGTTGTCCTGGGAGCGCTTCCCGGCCACGGCGTTCAGCAAGACCTACAACACCGATTCGCAGACGCCGGATTCGGCCGGCACGATGACGGCGATCACCACCGGCGTGAAGACCCACATGGGCGCGATCGGCGTCAGCGCGGGCACCCGCAACGACTGCGCCGACAGCCTGAACAAGGGGCTGCTGACCTGGCTGCAGTTGGCCGACAGCGCCGGCATGGCGACCGGCGTGGTCTCCACCGCACGCCTGACCCATGCCACCCCGGCGGCGACCTACGCGCACTCGCCGGAGCGCAACTGGGAAAACGATACTGACGTGCCGGAACAAGCGAAGACCGCCGGCTGCCGCGATATCGCCCAGCAGCTGTTGTCGACCTCGCGCTTCGGGCGCGGCCCGCTGGTCGCCCTCGGCGGTGGTCGTGGTGAATTCACCACGGTCGAAGAACGCGATCCGGAATATGACGACAAGGTCGGCCAGCGCCTGGACGGGCGCAGTCTGGTGACCGAGTGGCAGCAGGCGCACCCGCAGGGTGCCTACGTGTGGAATGCCAAACAGTTGCAGGCCGCGTCGAAGGCACCGGCCATCCTGGGCCTGTTCGAACCGGACCACATGCGTTACGAGGCCGAGCGCAAGGACGATCCGGCCGGTGAGCCAAGCCTGGCCGAGCTGACCCAGGCGGCGATCGCCAACCTGTCGCGCCACCAGGAAGGCTATGTGCTGATGGTGGAAGGCGCGCGCATCGATCACGCCAACCACAGCGGCAACGCCTACCGCGCACTGACCGATACGGTGGCGATGTCCGATGCGGTCCGCGCGGCCGTCGAGGCGACCTCCGAGCAGGACACGCTGATCATCGTCACCGCTGATCATTCGCACACGCTGAACTTCGTCGGTTACCCGGCACGTGGCAATCCGATCCTGGGCAAGGTCAAGGACAAGGGCGGCGAAGACGGTGCCGGCAAGCTGGACCTGGCCCGCGATGGCCTGGGCCTGCCCTACACCACGCTGACCTACGCCAACGGCCCGGGTTACACCGGTGCCACCAACCAGCAGCCGGTCGGCCCGAAGCGGTACCCGCACAACCCGAGCAGCTTCGATCCGAGCACGGGTCGGCCGGACCTGACCGCGGTGGATACCGAGCATCCTGATTACATGCAGGAAGCGCTGGTACCCGCCAAGAGCGAATCGCATGGCGGCGAAGACGTCGGCATCTGGGCACGTGGCCCGGGCAGCAGGGCGGTCCGCGGCACGATGGAGCAGAACGCGATCTACCACATGATCGTGCAGGCCACTCCGCGCCTGCGTCAGCGCCTGTGCGAGGCAGGCACCTGCGACGCCAAGGGCGTGCCGGTCGAGCTGCCCAAGCCGACCGCGTTCGAGCGCCAGGCCGGCGCCAGCAAGTAATGCGTCTGCCGACCTGCAACACGACGAACAGGGGCCGCTACGTGCGGCTCCTGCTGCTGGCAGCCGGCCTGCTGGCCTCCGCCATGGCATGGGGCACCGGCAGCGCGTGCACCGTGCTTACCGAGGAAGATGGCCTGCAACCGCTGGCCGGTTGCCTGTGGCGCGATGGGCGTCTGGCGCTGGATGCCACGGCCCTGGCGGCGTTGCCCTACGACCAGGACGGGTTGGCCGCCGTTTATGCCGGCGGCGGATTCCACTATGTCCGTGCCGACGGTCGGAAGCTGCCGGTGATCACCTTCGACAACGGCCCGGACTACGTGGTGGAAGGGCTGGTGCGCGGCCGCGTGGGCGCGCGCATTGGCTACTTCGATACGCAGCTGCGTCAGGCATTCCCGGCCACGTTCGATTTTGGCTGGGCATTCGAAGACGGCGTGGCCCGCGTCTGCCAAGGCTGCCGACCAGGGACACCGGACGAGGACGGCCACACCGCGATGGTCGGTGGCACCTGGTATCGCATCGATCGGCAGGGGCGTCCGGCGATGGATGCCGACGCGCCGTGATCCCCGCGCGTGGCATCGTCGCCACGCAGCACCGATACTGCCGGTCTGCCTGAGATCGCACTGCCCATGACGTCCCTGCTGCCGCCACCGCCCTCTGTCGTCCACCCCGTGCTGGTGGGCTTCAGCGGCGGGCTCGATTCCACCGTCCTGCTGCATTGGCTGGCCACCTCGGCGGCTCAGCGCACCGCCGGCCTGCGCGCTGTGCACATCCATCACGGCCTGCAGGAGCAGGCCGACGCCTGGACCGTCCACTGCACGCAGGTCTGCGCACGCTGGAACATTCCGCTGCGGGTGATCCGCGTGCAGGTGCCCCGTCACCAGGGCCAGGGGCTGGAAGCTGCCGCGCGGCATGCCCGGCGCGACGCATTCGCTTCACAGCTGTTGCCTGGCGAGCGGCTGGCACTGGCCCATCACCGCGATGACCAGGCCGAGACCTTCCTGCTGCGGGCGTTGCGTGGCTCCGGCGTGGATGGCCTGGCATCGATGCAGGTCACCAGCGCATTCGGCGCCGGCACCGTGTGGCGGCCGTTGCTGGAGGTTCCGCGCAGCACCCTGCGTGCACACGCGCAGGCCGAAGGTCTGGAGTGGATCGAAGACCCCAGCAACGCGAGCGATGACGCCGACCGTAATTTCCTGCGGCTGCACGTGCTGCCACAACTGCGCCAGCGCTGGCCCCAGGCCGACGCTGCATTCGCACGCAGTGCAGCGTTGTCCGCGCAGTCCCAGCATCTGCTCGACAGTGCCGATCGCGACGCGCTGGAACGCTGCAGTGTCGGCCCCGGCGTGATCGACTGCGCGCGCCTGATGCGCCAACCGGTCGAGCGGCGCGCGCGGTTGCTGCGTCATTGGGTGCGTGGCAGTGGACTGCCGCCACTGCCTGCCGCCGGGGTCGAGGCGGTCGAACGCGAACTGCTCCCGGCCGCGCACCATGCCGACGCGCAGTTTGCCTGGCAGGGTGCCCGCATCCGCCGCTGGCGCGGGCAACTGCACCTGCTCTCGGCCAGCCTGGCGCTGCCGGCGGACTGGAGCGTGCACTGGGATGGCCGTGCGCCGCTGGCGCTGCCCGATGGCGGCGAGCTGCGGCTGCTCGGCACCACCGACGGTTTCGATACCCCCGTGCAGATCCGCGCGCGTCGCGGCGGGGAGCGCATCCAGCTGCCGGGGCGCACGCATTCCCACGCACTCAAGGATCTGTTGCAGCAGCAGGGTCTGCCACCGTGGCAGCGCCGCCAGCTGCCACTGCTGTTCGACGAAGACACGCTACTGGCCGCGGGCGACCGGGTGATCGGTGCGGCCCTGCAGCCGTGGCTGCTGGCCCATCACGCGCAGTTGCAGTGGACTCCGGGCGCGGCGTGAATTGACCCCGCCGGGCCAGCGGCCCACACTTGTCGCATGGCAAAAAAGTCCCCCAATGAAACCTCCCCGGTCGCCCACTTCGAGCAGTCGCTGGAAGAACTGGAGCAACTGGTGGAGAAGATGGAAACCGGCGAAATGAGCCTGGAACAATCGCTCAGCGCCTACGAACGTGGCGTCGGTCTGTACCGCCAGTGCCAGCAGGCGCTGGAACAGGCCGAACTGCGCGTGCGCCTGCTCAGCGATCCGGCCCAGCCCGAGACCGCCGAACCCTTCGACCCGCCCCAGCCATGACGGTTGAGGCCACGTTCGCGCGGTGGCGCGACCGGATCGAACACCAGCTCGACACCAGCCTGCCCTCTCCATCCGACGCCCCGCGTGGTCTGCATCAGGCGATGCGCTATGCGGTGCTCGGGGGCGGCAAGCGGATGCGCCCGCTGCTGGTGTATGCCAGCGGCCGGATCTTCACCGCTGACGAGCCCGCGCTGGATGCGCCTGCGATGTCGGTGGAACTGATCCATGCGTATTCGCTGGTGCACGACGATCTGCCGGCGATGGACGATGACGCCCTGCGTCGCGGCCGCCCGACCACCCATATCGCTTTCGATGAAGCCACCGCGATTCTCGCCGGTGATGCCCTGCAGACGCGTGCGTTCAGCCTGCTGGCCGATGCGGCGCTGCCGGCGCAGCTG
Source organism: Stenotrophomonas rhizophila (assembly GCF_003751305.1). Taxonomy (GTDB): domain Bacteria; phylum Pseudomonadota; class Gammaproteobacteria; order Xanthomonadales; family Xanthomonadaceae; genus Stenotrophomonas; species Stenotrophomonas rhizophila_B. The sequence continues at coordinate 1,151,431 of NZ_RJKV01000002.1, read as the reverse complement.
CGCGTGGATTGCCTGCAGACCCTGGCGCACGCCTCCGGCGCGGCCGGCATGTGCGGCGGCCAGGCATTGGATATCGACGCCACTGGCCATCAGCAGCCGTTGCAGGACCTGGAACGCATGCATGCGCTCAAGACCGGCGCGCTGATCCGCGCTGCGGTGCGCATGGGCGCGCTGTGTGGGCAGGCGCCCGCGGCTGATCTGGCGACGCTGGATACGGTTGCCTCGGCGCTGGGCCTGGCCTTCCAGGTGCGTGATGACATCCTCGATGTCGAGGCCAGTTCGGAACAGCTCGGCAAGACCGCGGGCAAGGACGAGGCGCAGGCCAAGTCGACCTTCCCGGCGCTGCTGGGCATGGACGGCGCCAAGGCACATCTGCGCACGCTGAGCGAGCAGATGTTCGACGGTCTGGCCGGCTATGGCGAGGCGGCCGATGCACTGCGTGCGCTGGCCAGGCTGGCGGTTGAGCGGGATCACTGAGCGATCGCGCAGGCCGCCACGCAGGGCGTGGCCCTACAATGCCAGGACACAAAAAAACGCCCGGGAATCCCGGGCGTTTTTTCGTTCCAGCGCTGCGGATCGATTACTTGATCAGGCGCAGTGCGAACGGGTAGCGGTAGGCTTCGCCGTTGTTGGCCTTGACCGCTGCAATGATGCAGAAGATCACGTTGAGCAGGCCGACGATCGGTGCCAGCAGGCCACCGATGATGACGATGGTCAGCACGATGCAGATCAGCATCGCGATGGTGATCGTGATCTGGAAGTTCAGCGCTTCCTTGGCCTGATCGGTGACGAAGCTCTTGCTGCTGTCGTCCTTGTTGATCAGCCAGATGATCAGCGGGCCGAGGAACCAGGTGAAGATACCCAGCAGGTGGGCCACCAGGGCCATGGTGCGCTGTTCGGCCGGGGCCGGTGCGCTCACCGGCGGCGGCGGGGTGGTGACGTTATCGAAATCGCTCACGTGAAACTCCTTGTTCGAGGTAATGGGTATTGCACGCGGCAGGCTCCCCGCCTGCCAGGGCAGCCCCCATAGAATACGTCAATCGTTACCGGCAACGGTCATTCGTCCTACAAGGATCGAACCGGTATGCACGTGCGAGCGCGTGTCGATGTCGGTGCCCACCGCTTCGATGCTGGCGAACATGTCCTTGAGATTGCCGGCGATGGTGATGCCATCGACCGGGTAACTGATCTCGCCGTTCTCCACGCGGAAGCCGCCGGCGCCGCGCGAGTAGTCACCGGTGACACTGTTGACGCCCTGCCCCATCAGTTCGGTGACCAGCAGTCCATTGCCCATCTGCCGGGCAATGGAGACCAGATCACCTGCGTTGGCGGTGACCTTGAGGTTGTGCACGCCACCGGCATTGGCGGTGGTCGGCAGGCCAAGCTTGCGCGCCGAGTAGCTGCCGAGGATGTAGCGCTCCAGCACGCCATCGCGGATCAGCGCCGAATTACGCGTGGCCACGCCATCACCATCGAAAGCGGCCGAGCGCAGTCCGCGGCGCAGCAGCGGCAGCTCTTCGATGCCGAACCAGTCCGGGAAAAGACGCGTGCCGACGCTGTCGAGCAGGAAGCTGGCGCGACGGTACAGCGCGCCGCCGGACACCGCACCGAGCAGATGGCCGATCAGCGAGCGGGCCACCTCCGGCGAATACAGCACCGGCATCTGCGCCGTGGTCATCGAGCGCGGGTCCAGCCGGGCGACGGTGCGCTCGGCGGCACGGCGGCCGATCGACGCGGCATCGTCTAGATCTTCGCGGGCCAGCGCGCTGCTGTACCAGCCGTCGCGCTGCATGCCATCGCCCTGCCCGGCAATCAGCGCACAGCCGATCGAGTGGTGGCTGCTGCGCTCGCGGCCGATGAAGCCATGCGAGTTGGCATACACCGACAGGCTCTGCGCGGTCGCCGCCGAGGCCCCGTCGGAATTGCTGATGCGGGTATCGGCCTCACGACCGGCCGCTTCGCAGGCCAGCGCCAGATCCAGCGCCGCGTCGGCACTGAGTTCCCAGGGGTGCCAGCCGTCCAGATCCGGGAACTCATGGGCCATCAGCGCCGCCTCGGCCAGGCCGGCCGCTTCGTCGTCCTCGGTGTGGCGGGCGATCGCGCAGGCCTGGGCCACGGTCGACTCCAGGCTGCTCTCGCGCAGGTCGGCGGTGCTGGCGCTGCCCTTGCGCTGGCCGAAGTAGACGGTCACGGCGATGCCGCGATCACGGGTGGACTCGACCGTTTCGACCTCGCCCAGGCGCACGTTCACATCCAGGCCGCGCTCATCGCTGCAGCTGACTTCGGCCTGGGTGGCGCCCAGGGCCTTGGCCCGCTCCAGCAGGCGCTGGGAGATGTCGGCCAGCTGCTCCAGGCGCTGCAGGCTGTCGTCGGCCGGGGAGACTTCAGGGGAGATCACGTTCAATGCTTTATCCTGTACAGGTGAGTGCCCGGCGCGACGCCGGCACAGTTTACGGATGTGGAAATAAGACGATGCGCGGACGCGACGAAGAAACCGGTGAATTCCTTGATATCAGCCGCAGCCAGAACCGCCGGGCTGCGCTGGACGTGCTGGCCCTGGGCGAGAAGCTGGTCTCGCTGACCCCGGCCCAGCTGGCGCGCCTGCCGGTGCCCGAAGATCTGCTGCCGCACATCGCCGAGGCCAAGCGCATCACCGCGCATATCGCCCACAAGCGCCAGCTGGCGTTCCTGGCCAAGCACATGCGTCGCGAAGACGACGCCGTGCTGGATGCGATCCGCGATGCGCTGGATGCCAACAGCGAGACCTCGCGCCGTGAAGTGGCGACCATGCACCGCGTGGAAGACTGGCGCGAACGCCTGCTCAAGGACGGTGACAAGGCGCTGGGCGCGCTGCTGGACGAGTACCCGCATGCCGACCGCCAGCAGCTGCGTACGCTGGTGCGCAACGCCCAGGCCGAAAAGGCCAAGAACAAGCCACCGCGCGCCTACCGCGAGATTTTCCAACTGCTGCGTGCGCTGCTGCTGCCGGCCGCGCTCGGCCTGGAAGGCGTGAACGCCGCCTCCGAAGAGGCGCTGGACGACGCGGTCGACACGGACAGCGACAGCGACGAGAACGCCGAGGACTGAGTCCCGGCGCTCACGCGGCGGCGCCAGCGCCCCGCTGGCGGCCGCGTGATCAGGCAGCGCAGGCGAATGCATCCCGGCTCAGGCCTGGGTGCCGCCCACGGTGATGCCATCGATCAGCAGGGACGGCTGGCCCACGCCCACCGGCACGCTCTGGCCATCCTTGCCGCAGATGCCCACGCCCTCGTCCAGGGCCAGATCGTTGCCGATCATGCGCACTTTCTGCATGGTTTCCGGCCCGTTGCCGATCAGGGTGGCGCCCTTCACCGGCGCGGTGATTTTTCCGTCTTCGATCAGGTAGGCCTCGGTGGCCGAGAACACGTACTTGCCGCTGGTGATGTCGACCTGGCCGCCACCGAAGTTGACCGCGTACAGGCCACGCTTGACCGAGCGGATCATCTCTTCCGGATCGTGCTGGCCGGCGCGCATGTAGGTGTTGGTCATGCGCGGCATGGTCATGTGCGCGAACGATTCACGGCGGCCGTTGCCGGTCGGGGCCACGCCCATCAGGCGCGCATTGAGCGAATCCTGCATGTAGCCGACCAGGATGCCGTCCTCGATCAGGGTGGTGCACTGGGTGGGGTGACCTTCGTCATCGATGTTCAGCGAGCCGCGGCGTCCGTCCAGGGTGCCGTCGTCGACGATGGTCACGCCCGGTGCGGCCACGCGCTCGCCGATCCGGCCGGCGTACACGCTGGTGCCCTTGCGGTTGAAGTCACCTTCCAGGCCATGGCCGACTGCTTCGTGCAGCAGCACGCCGGGCCAGCCCGGGCCCAGCACCACGGTCATCACCCCGGCCGGGGCCGGAATCGCCTCCAGGTTCACCAGCGCCTGGCGCAGGGCCTCGCGTGCGAAACCTTCCGGGCGTCCATCGGCGAACAGGTCTTCATAGCTGTAGCGACCGCCGCCGCCGGAGTAACCCGACTCGCGCCGGCCCTGCTGCTCGACGATCACCTGCACATTCAAGCGCACCAGCGGGCGGATGTCGGCCGCGAGCACGCCATCGCTGCGCGCGATCAATACCGTGTCCACGCCCCCGGACAGGCTGACCATGACCTGCTGCACGCGCGGATCGGCGGCGCGCAGGTAGCGGTCCAGCCGCTTGAGCATCTCGACCTTGGCCTCGTTGCCCATGCCATCGATGGGGTCCAGTGCCGGGTACAGCGCGCGGCCACTGCCACGCACCAGCGAGCGGGCCGACTGCGCCCCACCCTCGCGGGAAATGGCGCGGGCCGAGTTGGCCGCGGCCAGCAGCGCGTCGCTGTGGATGTCGTCGGAGTAGGCGAAGCCGGTCTTCTCACCGGCGATGGCGCGTACGCCCACGCCCTGCTCGATCGAATGCGCCCCGTCCTTGACGATGCCGTCCTCCACGCTCCAGCTCTCGCGGCGCGCGTGCTGGAAATAGAGATCCCCGAAATCGATGCCCGGGCCCAACAGGGTGCCGAACGTGCGTTCCAGACCGTTCGCATCCAGCCCGGCGGGCAGCAGCAGACGGTCGGTGGCCAGCGAAAGTGCGTTGTTGTTCATGCTCTTTGATCTGTGGGCGCCGGGCGCAATCGCAACCCGGGCGCGGGAAAGGGATCAGCGCGCCGGCGGTGCGGCCGGGGCCGGCCTGGGCGCTGCGTCGCGGTCGATCACATCGACCTTGGGTTCGGCCCAGGGGCCGGTCACGCGGTAGGTTTTGGCGCCGATCTCACCCAGCGGCTTGGACAGCACCGCATTGGCGGCCGCGCCGACCGCCGCCCCCACCGGGCCGCCTGCCACCGCACCGACCACCGTCAGCAGGTTGCCCGCGCGCGGATTGACGTCGATGGTCTGGTCGAAACGCTGCTGGCGCAGATCGGTCTTGCCTCGGATGGTGATGTTCGCCGCCGGGCCTTCGATCAGCACCTTGTCGGTGGTGGCCAAGCCGTCGCCGAACGCCACGCTGCCCTCGACCTGGTTGAAGGCAAAGCCTTTGGAGAAGAAGTCGCGGAAATCGAACATCAACCGGCGCGGCAGCTGGGTCACGCTGAGCAGGCCGAGCACGCGCCCGGCACCGGGTTCGAGTTCCAGCAACTGGCCATTGCGGGCCTGCACGTCGAGCTGGCCCTGCAGCGCACCGAGCTGGAAGTCGGATGGGCCGCCCTGCCAGCCGGCTGTCATGGTCAGCTGGCCCTGGCCGCCACGCAGCTGGCCGCCATAGTCCAGATTCTGCATCAGCCCGCCCAGGTCCTCGCTCTTGACCTGCACGTTGAACTGGCTGCGCGCGGCCTCGCCCATGCCCATCCAGCGGCCATTGACGTCGATCGCCTGCTTGGGCGCGCGGAACTGCAGCTGATCCACGCTCAGGCCGTTGGCCATCGGCCGCGTGCGCAATACCGCCTGGCCGAGCTTGGCCTTGCCGAACTGCAGGTCGTCGATATCCAGCGCCAGCGGCGGGATCTTGGCTGGATTGGTGTCATTGGCACTGGCCTGGACCCGCGCCGGCAGGGCCACGTCCGGCGGCAGCAGGATCGGGGCGCCATCGCTGGGCGGCTTCACCGGCGTCGGCAGCGATTGCCAGTGCACGCGGCTGAGCTTGCCGACGATGGTGCCGCCGTCGGCGTTGGGCACGCTCAGGCTGCCCGCCAGCGAGGGGCCGTCCATGCGTACGTCCACACTGTTGCCGGTCGGTCGCAGCTGCAGCCGGGTCTGCGGGAATACACCGCCGGCGAGCAGCAGCTGGCCGACCTGCACGTCCACCTGCCGCAGCGGCATCGGGTCCTTGCCGTCGCCGCCGTCCGGCGAGCGGGCCAGCGCGATCCACTCCAGCGCATCCAGCGAGCCGCTGCGACCGTTCACCACCAGCCCGCTGGGCGGCGGATCGCGATCCACGCGGTCGCTGCCGAGGGTGACCTGTACGCCGGTCTGGTTGTCATGCGTGCGCGCGGCCAAGGCCAGACGCTGGCCGAAGGCGACATCCACACGGCCGCTGCCCATCGGCAGCTGTGCGGTGACGTCCGTCGCCAACGGCGTAGCGGCAGGCTTGTCCAGCGGCGCCGGCAGTTCCAGCGTGGTGCCGACCAGATCCGAATGCAGCTTGAGCACCGTCGGCGGTTCGACCTTGCTGCCGGCGGCGACCTTGGGCAGGGTCACCCCGATGGTCCAGCGCGAGGTGCCCTGGATGTAAGGCTTGAGCCAGTTCAATTCCGGGGCGCGGTCCAGCAGGGCCCCCGCCTCCAGCGAGGCGGTCAGTTCGGATTCGAAGGCCTGCCGCGGATCGCGCACGAACTCACCGGCGCGCAGGCTGAGCAGCCCGTCCTGGCCCTGGTGACGGACCGCCAGGTTCTCCGCATCGAAGCCGCCATGGCCATAACGGGCCTTGCCGCGCATGTTCTCGAAGACCAGGTCGAAGCGCTTCTCGGTGAGGGTCGCGCCATGGAGGTCGACCGTGCCCTGCAGGTGACCGCCGCCTTCGTCGCGATGCAGCGGCTGCAGCAGATCGAAGCTGACGGCTGCGGGTCCTTTCGCGGTGAGGTTGTCCAACGTCTCGCCGTAGGTGCCCTGCAGCGGGCTCTGCTTGAGCATGGCCAGCAGCGCACCGGCATCGCTGCGGCTGGTCGCCTTGACGTACAGCGCGGTCACACCGAAATCCGGAATGCCGGCGTCGAAGTGGTCCACCGCGACGCCCGCCAGGTCGCCCTTGCCGTGCAGTTCGAAGCCCGGGCCGATGAAGGCGATATCGGCATCGACCTTGTCCATCGCCGGCCAGTCGTGCTGGAAGCGGATGCTGCCGCTGTCGATGTGCCCGGTCGCTTCGAAGCGACCGTTGTTCTTGTCAAACGGCCAGTCTTCCAGATCACCGGTCACCAGGCCCACGCCACCGCGCACCTGCCCGGAGACCAGGGCAGCATCCAGCCAATCGGTGGCCCCCTTGCTCATCCTGGAATGAATCCAGAACCGCTTGGCGGCGGTCATCGGCACATCGTCGATCTTGGCCGCCAGCTCCAGCCACGGGCGCGTGCCGTTGTTCTGGAACCAGATGCCGCCGCGCACATCGGCCGCGTAATCGGTGCCCTGCACGCGCAGCGCCGGGGTGCCGATCCGCCAGCCACCGGCCTCGTCGCGCCAGCCCACCAGCTGGCCGGCCAGACGCACGTCGTGGCGCTCGCCAAAGCCGCTCGGCCAATCAAAATGCATTACCTGCTGCGGCTGCATATCCAGGGTGAAGCCATCGGCATCGCCGTTGAAGCGCCCGCCCACACCGCTGAGCCCGGGTGAACGGCCGACGGCGGCGAAGCGGATGTCTTCCAGATCCCCTTCCACCGAGAGCGGCCCGCCCTGCTCGCCGGCCACGCGCACGCGGGTCATGCGCACCTGCGGTGCGGCCTCGTGCAGCCACTCGCGCAGGCCGGGATCGATCCGGTCGGTCAGCGCCAGGCCGCGCAGCAGCGCGGTGGCATCGATGTTGTCGCCGGCCAGCGCGAAGTGCTGCCCGCCGGCCAGCAGCAGCCCATCCAGTTGCTGGGTGCTGCCTTCCATGCCGATCCGCAGGCGTGGCGCATCGGCGCGCCAGCCACCCTGCACCCAGCGCCAGCGCGCGCGCAGCTCCAGCGTGTCCAGCGCCAGCTGCGGGTGGGTGCCGTCAGCGAGTTTCACGCCGCGCACCTGGACGTCCTGGAGATCCGCATCGGTGGTGACCATCACCACCCGGTGATCGCGCAGGTCCACCCAGGCATTGAACTCACCGGTGCCCTTTTGCAGCCCGATGCCGCCGAACTGCAGCAGCGAGGACCACGCACGGAAATCCGCCGGGTCGGCCGACAGCCACGCCTGCCCATCACCGCGCTTGCGCTCGAACTCCAGTACCGCCGTCAGCGGTTGTGCGGCCGGGTCGGCCCAGGCCCGCGCACCGACGCGCAGGCGCTGGCCATTGACGCGCAGGCGCAGATCGATCCGCGGCAGATCGGCCTTCACGCCCAGCGAGGGGGCATCGACGCTCAAGCGCCCACCGATCACCTGCAGTTCGCCCAAGCGGCGCAGTGTTTCCAGCGGGTCACCCGCACTGGGCTGCGGCAGGCCCTGGACAGACCAGCGGCCATCGTCTGCCCGCTGCAGCACCAATGCCAGACCCCGCAACCGCAGCTCGGTCAGCGAGTGGCCCGGCAGCAGGCCGGCATACATGGACACCAGCACTTCGGCCTCGCCGATGCGCAGGCCCTGACCTTCACCAATGCGCAGCCCTTTGAGCTGCAGCAACGGGCCGCGCCGGGTCCAGGCGGTATCCAGCGCATCGAAACGCACCGGCTGGCCCGCGCGCGCGCTCAACCACGCTGCCACTTTGTCCGGGTGACGCTCAGCCAGCGGCAGCAGCTGGCTGGCAGTGCCGACCAGCAGGGCCACGCCCACGAGCAGGATCGCCACCGCATACACAGCATGGCGGCGGATCCGGCGCAGGCGCAGGCGCAGCGGTGTGCTCATCGGAACGTGGGAATGCCGGACCGGCCGCGATCAGAGCAGTACGACATCGAACTGCTCCTGCAGGTACTGCTCATCCGCCTGGAAGCGGATGCTCTTGCCGAGGAATTCCTCCAGTTCGGCTACCGCCGAGGATTCCTCGTCGGTGATGCGGGCCACGACCTTGGACGAGGCGATCACCAGCAGACGCGCCGCATCGAACTGGCGCACCGCGCGGGTGATCTCGCGGAAGATCTCGTAGGTGACGGTTTCGGCGGTCTTGATCGAGCCGCGGCCGCTGCACTCCGGGCACGGTTCGGAGAGCTGGCGCTCCAGGCTTTCCACGGTGCGCTTGCGGGTCATCTCGACCAGGCCCAGCGGCGAGAAGTCGTAGACGGTGGTCTTGGCGTGGTCGCGGGCCAGCGCCTTCTCCAGCGTGCGCAGTACCTGGCGGCGGTGCTCGGCATCGTCCATGTCGATGAAGTCGATGATGATGATGCCGCCCAGGTTGCGCAGCCGCAGCTGGCGCGCCACCGCCTGCGCGGCCTCCAGATTGGTGCGGAACACGGTCTCTTCGAGGTTGCGCTGGCCCAGGAACGAACCGGTGTTCACATCGATCGTGGTCATCGCCTCGGTCTGGTCGATCACCAGATAGCCACCGGACTTCAGCGGGACCTGCTTGTCCAGCGCGCGGCCGATCTCGTCCTCGACCCCGAACATGTCGAAGATCGGGCGATCACCGCTGTACAGCTCCAGCTTCTCGGCCAGCACCGGCATGTACTTGGCCACGAACGCCTGCAATTGGTTGAAGGTCTCCTTGGAATCGACCTTGACCTTGTCCACGTCCTTGCGGATCAGATCGCGCACCGAGCGCAGCGGCAGGCTGAGGTCTTCATAGATCACGCTGAGCGGGGCGGCATCGCGGCCACGGCGCTCCACCACGTTCCAGACCCGCGACAGGTAGGCCACGTCTTCGGCGATCGCCTCGGCCGGCTGGCCTTCGGCATTGGTGCGCACGATGTAGCCGTAGCCCCCGTGCTGGGCCGACAGCTCGGTCACCAGGGTCTTCAGGCGGGCGCGCTCGGCCTCGTCCTCGATCCGGGCCGACACGCCGACCACCTTGGACTGCGGCAGCAGCACCATGTAGCGCGAGGGAATGCTGATCTGGGTGGTCAGGCGGGCGCCCTTGGTCCCGATCGGGTCCTTGACCACCTGCACCACGATGTCCTGGCCGTCGCGCAGCAGCTCGACGATCGGCACCGACGACGGCGGCGGCAACGTGGTGCCTTCGGTATCCGGGCTGGCCACCGGCGCCGGGCGGATCACATCGTTGGCGTGCAGGAACGCCGCGCGCTCCAGCCCGACCTCGACAAAGGCCGCCTGCATGCCCGGCATGACCCGCTGCACCTTGCCCTTGTAGATGTTGCCGACCACGCCGCGGCGCCAGCCACGTTCGATGTGCAGTTCCTGCAGCATGCCGTTTTCGATGACGGCGACGCGGGTTTCCCGCGGGGTGACATTGACCAGGATTTCTTCAGACATGGGCGACTCCCTTCAGTTCAAACGTCTGCAGCAACTGCTCGGTCTGTTGCAGGGGCAAACCCATCACACCCGAATAGCTTCCCGCCAGATGGCGGATATATCGTTCAGCGCCCCCTTGGATCGCATAGGCACCGGCTTTGTCCATCGGCTCGCCGCTGGCCACGTAGGCCGCGATCCGATCCTCATCAATCGCCGCGAACGTCACCTCCGAGACCACCAGCACGCCCTGCTCCCGGCCCGCAGCGACCAGCGCCACGGCGGTCATCACCTGGTGGGTGCGCCCGGCCAGGGTGCGCAGCATCGCGCAGGCGTCGGCGGCATCCACCGGCTTGCCGAACACGCGGCCATCGAGCACCACTTCGGTGTCCGAACCCAGTACGACCGCCTCCGGATCCTCCGCGACCAGGGCCAGGCCGGCGCGCGCTTTGTCGGCGGCCACCCGCTGCACGTAATCGGCGGCGGACTCGTGGGGTGCACGGACTTCGGGCACGTGAAGGTCGAGCGCCCGGAACGGTCGGTCCAGGCGCGTCAGCAGTTCATTTCGTCGGGGGGATCGAGAGGCGAGATAAAGCATCGAGGAAGCATAACCTGAGCCTACTGTCTGAATCGCGAGCAACACCGCCGAATCGTGATCAACCCCGTCAAACCTCACGACGCGTTCATCGCCCCGACACCAACCTCAACGTCTTCACAAGGAGATGTACATGCGCCGCCCGTCCCTGTCCCCGTTGCTGCTCGCCCTGTCCCTTGCCCTGGGAGCTTCGATGACCGCCCACGCCCAGTCGCTGCCCGCCATCGCCGCACCGGCCGATGGCACGCTGCTCAACATCTCGGCCAATGCCGACGCCAAGCGCGTGCCGGATGTGGCCACGCTTTCGGCCGGTGTGGTTACCCAGGCCGTGGACGGCAACAGCGCCATGCGTGAGAACGCCACGCAGATGACCAAAGTGCTCGCCGCGATCAAGGCTGCCGGTATCGCCGAGCGCGATGTGCAGACCAGCGGCGTCAACCTGAGCCCGCAGTACCGCTACGCCGACAACGAAGCGCCGAAGATCACCGGCTACCAGGCCAGCAACACGGTCAGCCTGAAGGTGCGCGACATCGCCAAGCTGGGCAAGGTGCTCGACGTGCTGGCCGCGCAGGGCGCCAACCAGATCAACGGCCCGCAGTTCGAGATCGACCAGCCCGAGCCGGTCTATGACGAAGCGCGCCTGGCCGCGTTGAAGAAGGCCCAGGCCCGCGCCGAGACCTACGCCAAGGCGCTGGGTCTGCGCGTGCGCCGCATCGTCAGTATTTCCGAGAGCGGTGGCGGCAACGTCCGCCCGATGATGATGATGCGCGCGGCCGCCGCGCCGATGTCCGCCGACGAATCCACCCCGGTATCGCCGGGCGAATCGACCGTCTCGGTCAACCTGGACGTGGTGTTCGATCTGGGCCGCTGATCCGCGCCCCCGGTCAGTCCTCCATGACGGCGCCGAAAGGCGCCGTCATGCTGTGCACGGCCTGATTCTGACTGCCAGCAAAACCTCCACCCCGCCCCTGACTTCCGGCCCGCGCCGGGCTCGGGTATTGCTGTCATTGCGCGGCCCCCGCCTGACCCCATGCGCCGCGCAGGCACGTTGATGTTCCCGCACATCTGGCAAGGAGAGTGGAGCATGGTCCGTACCCCGTCCCCGGTTGTCCCGCTGCAGATCGACGTCTCCCGCGTGCTCGGGTGGAGCACCGCCATCGCGGTCCACGCGCTGGCCTTGATGCTGTTGTTGATCCCCGCCACCCAGCCCCTGATCAAGGCCCCGCTTGAGCGCGTACGGGCGGGCTGGGTCCCTACCCCGCCGCCACTCCCGGATTTCTCCCCTCGCCATCCTCCGGACCGGGTTCCACCCCGCACCGTGCCAGTGAACACGCAACGCGCGCCAGCCCCGTTACCCACCCCCACAGCCAGCCTTGATGACGCGCGGGCGATGGCCCCGCTTCCGGCCAGCGACGCGACCGCACCGTCACTGGACCCGGCCCCCGCCGAGGCTGCACCTGGCGGGGGTGCCCAGCTCCAGTACCGCAGCGCCCCCCCACCGCCGTATCCGATCGCAGCGATCCGCCTCGGGCAGCAGGGCACGGTCCTGCTGCGCATCCGGGTCGATGCCGAGGGCAACCCGGTGGCGGTAAGCATCGAGAAGAGCAGCGGCTCGCGCGTGCTTGACCAGGCGGCCCGCCAGCAGGTCCTGCGCCACTGGCACTTCGTGCCGGCCATTGTTGATGGACAGGCCATTGCGGCCGATGGCCTGGTGCCCATCGATTTTACGTTGCCACGCTGAGTGATCCGGGAGCCCCACGACGGGGCTCCCCATTCACAAAATGGGACGGAGTGCATCTTTCCCCAATTAAGCAATTTTTCACTCTTGCGTCACAGGACGTAAACCTAGATTGGCGCCGTTGCCACCGTCCTGGTGTCGACTTATTGACATCTAGGTTTTCCCAGTCAGGAGAGATGCTGTGAAACACCCGATCCAACGCCGCGACGACAGCCGCCGCACCAGCCTGGCCACCTCCATTTCCACGATCCTTACCGGCGGCGCGCTGCTGCTGGTGGGTGCCATGGCGTCGTCCTCCGCGTTCGCGCAGGAGCAGGCGACCAACCTTGACCGGATCACCGTCACCGGGTCGAACATCCCCCGCACCAACACCGAAACCCCCTCCCCCGTCCAGGTGGTCACCCGCCAGGAGATCGACCGTACCGGCAAGACCACCGTCGCCGAGTACCTGCAGACCCTGACCGCGGACGGCTCCGGCTCCATTCCCAAGACCTTCGGCAACGGCTTTGCCGGCGGTGGCGCAGGCATCTCGCTGCGCGGCCTGGGCGCTGGCTCCACGCTGGTGCTGTTGAACGGCCGCCGCATGGCGACCTACGGCCTGGCCGATGACGGCCAGAAGGTGTTCACCGATCTGAGCACCATTCCGCTGGATGCGGTCGAGCGCATCGAAGTCCTCAAGGACGGCGCTTCTGCGATCTACGGTTCGGACGCGATCGCCGGCGTGGTCAACATCATCCTGCGCAGCGACTTCAACGGCGCCATCCTGCGCGCCTCCTACGGCCTGTCCGGCGACAGCGACGGCGATGCCAAGAAGGCCACCCTGACCGCCGGCACCGGCGATCTGGCCACCGATGGCTGGAATGCGTTCTTCAGCCTGGACGTGGGCAAGACCGACGCGATCAAGATCAGCGACCGCAAGGATCGCAAGTGGATCGGCACCGGTGACATCCGCCGGTATGGCTATGGCAACAATGCGCAGTTCCTGGGCGGCGCCTTCCTCAACGGCCGCACCAGCGGCGGCAACAGCCCCAACGGCTCGGTGTTCGACGACCGTGCCGTGACCGCCACTACCCCCGCCTTCCTCGTTCCGCTGCCGGGCTGCCAGGGTCTTACGACGATTCCGGACCAGACCGATGCGTCGATCGCGCAGAACGGGTGCCTGTGGGACCCGGCACAGCTGTACCGTGATCTGACCCCGGAGGAGAAGTACGTCAACGTGTTCGGTCGTGCCAGCTTTGCCTTCGGCGAAGGCGGCGAGATCTACACCGAGATCGGCTACTCCAAGAAGGAGACGACCTTCAGCAACACCCCGTCGGGCGTGTCGGGCAGCTGGGGCTTCCCGGACGGCCCGCGCAACGCCAGCAGTGGTCCCGGAGCCGTCGTGCTCAGCCCGACCCATCCGGACAATCCGATCCAGGGACAGGCGTCGCGCCTGCGCTATTCGGCATGGGATGTGGGCCCGCGTGTCACCAACAACACCAATGAGTTCAATCGCTTCCTGGTGGGCGTCAAGGGCAACTGGGGTGAGTGGAGCTACGATACCGCCTACCTGCATTCTGGTACGGACCTGACCAACAAGCGCACCGGCTTCCTGCGTTACAGCGCGGTGCAATGCGCGCTCGGCAACCCGGCCTGCCCGGGCGGCGTGTGGCGCATCGGCGACAACGCCGGTCAGAACTCGCAGGCCCTGTACGACTACATCTCGCCGGACATCAGCGCCCGCGCCAAGTCCAGCCTGGACATGTTCGACTTCACCGTCTCGCGCAGCCTGGCTGACCTGAAGGGCGGGCCGCTGGGCCTGGCGCTGGGTACCGAATGGCGCAAGACCAGCAACAGCCTGACCCCGCAGACCTACACCGACCAGGGCGACATCATCGGCCTGGGCTACTCGGCCTACGACGGCACCCAGAACGTATATGCCGGCTACGTCGAACTGTCCGCGCCGGTGCTGGAGCAGCTGGAACTGTCCGGTGCGGTGCGCTACGACAAGTATGAAAGCGGCGAAGGCAAGGCGACCCCGAAGGTTGGCATCAAGTGGACCCCGTCCGACTGGATCGCGGTCCGCGGCAGCTATGCCGAAGGCTTCCGCGCGCCGAACCCGGCCGAGAACGGCGACGGCGGCCTGGCCGCCTTCTCCAACGCCCGCGATCCGGTCCGCTGCGCAGCCAGCCCGATTGCGGATGTGGGCACCAACTGCAGTGCACGCCCGGTGGCCATCATCACCCGGCCGAATCCGGACCTGAAGCCGGAAGAGTCCAAGAGCTACTCGGTGGGTCTGGTGCTGCAGCCGACCTCCAGCACCTCGATGACGATCGATGCGTGGCAGATCAAGCGCACCAACGAAATCGCACAGGGTGCCACTGCCGATGCGATCGCGGCGGGCAACGTGCTGCGTGACACCGATCTGATCAATGGCGTCGCAGGCACCGGTACGATCCTGGCGGTCAACACGGATTACATCAATGCCGCATCGACCCGCGTGCGCGGTATCGATACCGACATCCGCCAGACCTTCGACATCGGCCCGGGCCAGCTGGAGATGGACCTGCAGTGGAGCCACGTGCTCAAGTTCGAGCGCACGGATTCGGATGTGACCGTCGATTACGCCGGCACGCACGGCAACTGCGACGTCACCAACTGCATCGGCACGCCGAAGGACCGCATCAACTTCGGCACCACCTGGAAGCAGGGCCCGTGGAGCGTCAGCGGCGTGGCCAACTACATCTCCAAGATGGACAACACCGACTTCCGCGGTCCGGACGGCTCGTACCAGTTCTCCTACGCCGACGGTACAGACGTCGAGAAGATCTCCTCGTTCACCACCTTCGACCTGTCCGGTCGTTGGAACATCACCGAGGCCTTCGAGT
Organism: Stenotrophomonas rhizophila; assembly: GCF_003751305.1. GTDB lineage: Bacteria > Pseudomonadota > Gammaproteobacteria > Xanthomonadales > Xanthomonadaceae > Stenotrophomonas > Stenotrophomonas rhizophila_B. Next base: position 1,136,211 of record NZ_RJKV01000002.1, on the reverse strand, counting down.
TGAACGCGTCGGTGCAGAACCTGTTCGACCGCATCGCCCCGCTGGATCCGACCACCTACGGTGGCGTGAACTACAACCCGCTGCACTTCAGCGGCGCGATCGGCCGTTACTTCACCGTGGGGGCCAAGTACACCTTCGAATGAGGTAGCCGCACCTGGGGAACAAGGAGCCCGGGCAGTGCCCGGGCTTTTTGTTGCAAAAAAAAGCCCCGCATCGCTGCGAGGCTTTTTCTCGAATCTTGGCGCCCGAAGTTGGACTCGAACCAACGACCCCCTGATTAACAGTCAAGTGCTCTAACCGGCTGAGCTATTCGGGCGGGGTGCGCATTGTAGCCCGTTTTTCGCGAGATGTAACCTGTTCGGCGACAACTATTTCACGCGCGATGGTACGGATGGTTGGCCAGCATCGCCGCAGCGCGATACAGCTGCTCGGCCACCACCAGGCGCACCAGCATGTGCGGCAGCGTCAACGGCCCGAGCGACCATTTCTCGTCCGCCATCGCCGACACTTCCGCCGAATGACCTTCCGGCCCGCCGATCAGGAAGGCCAGGTCCCGGCCCTGCCCGCGCCAATGCTCCAGGCGCTGCGCCAGCTGCTCGGAACTGAGCTGGCGCCCCGGCACATCGAGCGCGACCACGTAGGCATTCTTGGGCAATGCGGCGATCACACGCTTGCCTTCGTCATCGGTCGCGCGGCGCGCATCGCGCCCTTTGCCACGCAGGCCGGGCTCGATCTCGACCAGCTCGAAGGGCAACCAGTGCGAGAGCCGCTTCTGGTATTCGGCAAACCCCTGCGCGACCCAGGACGGTGCGCGTTCGCCGGTGGCGATCAACTTGGCTTTCATCTCTGTCCTCCGCCGACACCCTGCGTGGCGCCGCAAAAGACAACGGCGCCATCGGCGCCGTTGTCGTGACCGTACGTGCGGGAATTACCGCGCGTCGTAGTCGTCGTCCGCATCGTCAAGCAGTTCGATCGGCGGCTGGTCGCCCACGGTCCACAGGCGCTCGAGCGCGTAGAACTCGCGCACGCGCGGCAGCATCACATGGACCACCACGTCGCCCAGATCGACCAGGACCCACTCGGCTTCGCGCTCGCCTTCCACACCCAGCGGCATCACGCCCAGCTTCTTGGCGAACTTCACCACTTCGTCGGCGATCGACTTGACGTGACGGCTGGAGGTACCCGACGCGATCACCATGTAATCGGCGACGCTGGAGCGACCGATAACGTCGATCTCAACGAGATCCTTGGCCTTCAGTTCTTCGGTGGCCCCGCGCACGCACTCGAGCAGCTGCAGAACGGAGGGCGCCGGATTCGGCAGTTGGACCTTGATGGTCTGGGGCTGGGCTTGGTTGCTCAAAGCGGGTCAACTCGATAAATGTGGGATCGATTATACGGGGCGGCGCGCCCGCGCGTATTCACGACGGTGTCGCGCCGTACAGGCGGTGATCGAGGATGTAGCCGGCCACCGGCTCGGGCAGCAGCCGCTGCCAAGGGCCACCGGCCTGGATCTGCGTACGCACGGCGGTGGCCGATTCCTCGCGCAGCGGGGCCTGCAGGCGCAGCAGGCGCCCACCCGGCGCGTTGAACAGCTCGCGCTCATGACGGGCCCACCGCCCTTCCAGGGCCTGCGCCAGAAGCGGGTCCAGCGTGTCGGCCAAGGGGCTGCCCGGGCGGTCGGCGACGATGAAATGCGCCAGCTCGAACAACAACGTCCACTCGTGCCAGCTGGGCAGGGCCAACAGGCTGTCCGCGCCGACCAGCCAGGCGATCGGCTGGCGCGGGCCCAGTTCGGCGCGCAGCTCGCGCAGGGTATCAACGGTATAGGACGGCACGCCCGGGGTGCGCTCGGCCCGGTCCAGCTCGCGCCGGTCCACCAGCAGGCCCGGCTCCTCACCGATGGCAAGCGCCAGCATCGCCAGACGTTGGCCGGCATCGGCGCCGGGGGCAGCGCGGTGCGGCGGATCGGCGGCGGGCAACAGGCGCACGGCAACCTGCAGCTGGTCGCGGGCGGCACGGGCAATGGCCAGGTGGCCCAGGTGGACCGGATCGAAGGTCCCGCCGTAGTAGATGCGAAGGCCCATGGGCTCAGGCCCGGGCGAGCAGGCGCACGGCGCGGGCTTCGGACACGGCGATCAGCAGCCGTTCCAGCGCCAGCCAGGCATCGCCGTCAGCGCGCCCCTTGGCAATGCGGTCCACCAGCCCGGCCTCGGCCACGAAGCGCTCCCAGCGTTTGACCTCGGGATGGCGCTGCAGCGCGCGCTTGAACGGCGCCTGCCGCGATTCCCAGATGCCGCGGCTTTTCATCTCCGCCGCCAGGTTGCCGCCGCGCGCCTGCACCCGCGCCAGACCGGCCGTGGACAGCAGCTCGCGGATCACGATCGGGGTCAGTGCAGCCACCGCTTCACCCTCGGCACGCAGGCCGGCGATCATCCGCAGGACGGCGGCGGGCTGGCCGGAGAAGGTCGCTTCAACCAGACGGAACACGTCATAGCGGGCGGCATCGGCCACCAGCGACTCCATCGTGTCCACGTCCAAAGTCTGGCCATCGGCCAGCAGGGCCAGCTTGTCGATTTCCTGCGCGGCGGCGAGCAGATTGCCTTCCACCCGCTCGGCCAGGCGCTGCACGGCCTGGGGATCGGCGCGCAGGCCCTTGCCGCGCAGGCGGCGCTCGATCCACTCGGTGAGCTCATGCGGCTTGATCGCCCAGGCCACCGAGATCACCCCGGCGCGGCCCACCGCATCGGCCCACTTGGTCTGGTGGGCCTTGCTCCATTCGTTGCAGGTGATCAGCAGGATCACGTCCGGCGCCGGATTGGCACAGAACTGGCTGATCACCTCGGCGCCTTCCTTGCCCGGCTTGCCGCTGGGCAGCCGCAGTTCCATCAGGCGTCGGGCACTGAACAGACTGGGCGCATTGAAGCTGGCGTCGAGCTGGTGCCAGTCGAAGTCACGGCCATCGGCATCGAAGACTTCGCGCTCGTTGACGCCATCGGCACGCGCCCGCGCCCGCACCGCATCGGCAGCTTCGAGCACGCGCAGGGTCTCAGGGCCGGCGATCAGGTAGACCGGGGCCAACGGCTGGCTGGCCGGTTGGCTGGCAAGCTGTTCGGGGCGCAGTTCCATCCGGGCAGGCCGATCCGCGGGCGGACCGGGCTCAGCGCCCCTGCGGGACGACGGCGGGGACCGCCGGCGTCGGCGTGGTCGAAGCCGGGGTGGCCGCAGGCATCTCAACCGGCGTCTCCACCGGCGTCGTACCCGGCTTGGCCGGGGCACGGCCGTGCTCCAGCTCGGCACGGACCACGCTGTCGATGCGGCGCATGATCGAGGCCGACATCTCACGACGCAGTTCGTCGGCGAGGATTTCGCGCTCGGTGGTGGTACCGGTGGCATCGGTCGGCGGCGACACGTAGTCGCGCGAGAGTTCGATCACCTGCTGCGGCACCAGCTCACTGCCATCTTCGCGGCGGAAGATGAAGATCACCGCGTAGCGCAGGCTGTATTCCTGGGCGCGGCCCTGCGCATCGATCGCGATCGGCAGATCGCCCCAACGCTCGGACACCACCTGCAGCTGCGAGGCCGGGCCCGTGCTGTCCGGATCGGCCAGCTGTGCCCCGGAGGCCTGCAGGCCACGACGCAGCAGCTTGACCAGCTCGCTGTAGGGCGCGGTGGACACCACCTGGACTGCGGCGGTATCGGCCGGCAGCATCAGCTTGTTGCGCAGATGGAAGCCGCACCCGGCAAGGGTCGCGGTCAGGACAAGGGCAAGCAGGAATCGGGTCATGGACACAGTCTGTAGGAGCCGGGCGGTCGCGGCAACAAGCAGTGATCGTGCCGGATGCCGCGTGAACAGGACTTGATACCAGACCGGGTGCACAGGCACCCGGTCGGCACGACAGGATCAGCCCTGCGGGGCCGCCACGATGTTCACGATCTTGCCGGGCACGATGATGATCTTGCGCACCACCAGCCCTTCCAGGAACTTGGCCGCGTTCGGCTCGGCCAGGCCCAGGGCTTCGATCTGATCCCGCGGGGCATCGGCCGCGACCTCGATGGTGCCACGCAGCTTGCCGTTGACCTGCACGGCCAACGTCACTGCATCGCGCACCAGCGCAGCCGGATCGGCTTCCGGGAACGCCTGGTCTTCCAGCAGTTCTTCGCCATGGCCCAGCACCTGCCACAACGCATGGCTGGCATGCGGGGTGATCGGGTTGAGCAGCAGCACGGTGGCACGCAGCGCTTCCTGGCGGACCGCACGGCCCTGATCGCTGACGTCATCGAACTTGGCCAGCGCGTTCATCAGTTCCATCACCGCAGCGATCGCGGTGTTGAAGCTGTGGCGGCGGCCGTAGTCGTCGCCGACCTTGCCGATGGTTTCATGGGTCTTGCGGCGCAGCGCCTTCTGCTCGGCATTGAGCGCGGCCACGTCCAGGGCCGGGGCGGCACCGTCGGCAGCGTGCTTCTGCACCTGCGCCCACAAGCGACGCAGGAAGCGGGCCATGCCATCGACGCCGGCTTCGTTCCATTCCAGCGACTGCTCCGGCGGCGCGGCGAACATCGAGAACAGACGCACGGTGTCGGCACCGTACTTGCTCACCATCACCTGCGGGTCCACGCCGTTGTTCTTGGACTTGGACATCTTCTCGGTGCCACCGATCACCACCGGCAGGCCGTCGGCGATCAGGGTCGCCCCGACGATGCGGCCGCGCTCATCGCGCTGCACATCGACATCGGCCGGGTTGATCCAGTCCTTGGAGCCGTCCGGATTCGGGCGGTAGTAGGTTTCGGCGATCACCATGCCCTGGCACAGCAGGTTCTGCGCCGGCTCGTTGCTGTCCACCATGCGCGCATCACGCAGCAGCTTGTGGAAGAAACGGAAGTACATCAGGTGCAGGATCGCGTGCTCGATGCCGCCGATGTACTGATCGACCGGCAGCCAGTAGTTGCCGCGCTTGTCGACTGCATCACGGGCACCCGGCGAGGTGTAGCGCGCGTAGTACCAGCTCGACTCCATGAAGGTATCGAAGGTGTCGGTCTCACGCTCGGCCGCGCCGCCGCAGTCCGGGCAGGTGGTCTTGCGCCATTCCGGATCAGCCTTGATCGGCGAACCGGTGCCGACGAAGTTGACGTTCTCCGGCAGGATCACCGGCAGCTGCTCTTCCGGCACCGGCAAGGCGCCGCACTTGGGGCAGTAGATCACCGGGATCGGGCAGCCCCAGTAGCGCTGGCGGCTCACGCCCCAGTCGCGCAGACGGTAGTTCACCCGGCGCTGGCCCTGGGCCTTGCGCTCGAAACGCTCGGCCAGTGCCTCGAAGGCGCCCTGGAAATCCAGCCCGTCGAACTCTTCGGAGTTGACCAGCTCGGTCTCGCGCGTCTTGTCGCCGTACCAGTCCTGCCAGCGCGTGGCGTCGTAGGCGCTTTCTTCCTTGCGCAGCGACTTCAACGCGATGACCTGGCGGATCGGCAGGCCGTACTTGTTGGCGAATTCATTGTCGCGCTGGTCGTGACCGGGAACGGCCATCACCGCGCCGGTGCCGTAGCCCATCAGCACGAAGTTGGCGACCCACACCGGCACCTGGGCGCCGGTGACCGGATGGATGGCGCGCAGGCCGGTATCCATGCCGCGCTTTTCCTGGGTCTCCAGTTCGGCTTCAGAGACGCCGCCCTGCTTCATCTCGGCCAGCAGCGCGGCCAGTGCCGGGTTGGACTTGGCCGCGTGCTGGGCCAGCGGGTGTTCGCCGGCGATCGACACGAAGGTCACGCCCATCACGGTGTCCGGACGGGTGGTGAACACGCGCAGCGGGTCCAGCGTGCTGCCGTCTGCGTCACGCACGTCGAACTGGATCTCCAGCCCTTCCGAGCGGCCGATCCAGTTGCGCTGCATGGTCTTGACCGAATCCGGCCAGCCCGGCAGTTCGTCCAGGCCGTCCAGCAGTTCCTGGGCGTAATCGGTGATGCGCAGGAACCACTGCGGAATCTCGCGCTTTTCCACCAGCGCGCCGGAACGCCAGCCGCGGCCGTCGATGACCTGCTCGTTGGCCAGCACGGTCTGATCGATCGGGTCCCAGTTCACCACCGCGTTGCGGCGGTAGGCCAGGCCCTTGCGCATCAGGCGGGTGAACATGCGCTGCTCGTGCACGTAGTACTCGGGCGTGCAGGTGGCGAACTCACGCGACCAGTCGATCGCATAGCCCATGGACTTGAACTGGCCACGCATGTGCTCGATGTTGGCGTAGGTCCACTTGGCGGGCGCGGTCTTGTTCTTGATCGCCGCGTTCTCGGCCGGCAGGCCAAACGCATCCCAGCCCATCGGCTGCAGCACGTTGTGACCGGTCATCCGCTTGTAGCGGCTGATCACGTCACCAATCGTGTAATTGCGCACGTGGCCCATGTGCAGCGCACCGGACGGATACGGCAGCATCGAAAGGCAGTAGAACTTCGGCTTGTCCGAGGTCTCGGTGACTTCGAAGGCACGGGTGGCATCCCAGTACTGCTGGGCGGCGGATTCAACCTGCTGCGGATCGTAAACGTTGGGTTCGACGCTGGTCATAAAAACGCTAGTGCGGCGGCAAAGCGGCACAGGGTACCGCAGTGCGGCAAAGGGCTCCAATCGACGTTGCCCACTGCCGTGGCCAAACCTGTCATCTCATTGAATTGACAGGGGATTGGCAGAACACCCCCTGCCCCTGCCCCGCGCCGCGCGGCGTACCGGGGCGCAGCAACGTCCCGCCCGCGCTCAGCCCCGCCGCGCCGCCGGGGCCAGCGGCAGCACCGCCACCAGCCAGACCAGCCACACCCCGAAGGCCACGCGCTGGGCCAGCGGGGCCGGCAGCAGGGCCTGCAGCGCAAACGCGGCCAGCAGCACGCCCACCCCGCACGCCAGATGCAGGGCGCCCACGGCACGCCACGCCGGCAGCCGCAGCGCGCCGATCCCGGACATCACCGCGCCCGGCACGAAGGCCAGCACCCAGATCATCCAGGCACTGGCGTGGTATTGGCTGGCGGGATTGTCCAGATCGCTGGTATCCAGCGGCAGCACGCCCATCGCGGTGAAGCCGACCCCGGCCAGCATCAGCAGCTGGGCGCCGACCCGCATCGACCATGGCGCGGTGCGCGGCACCCGCAGCAGCAGGCGCAGCGCGACGAGGCTGGCCAGCAGGCCGGGCAGCGCAAAGCCGAGCAGGTTGAAGGCCAGCGCATGCGGGACGCCCAGCGCACCCAGCAGCGCGACCGGGTGGCCGATCGGATCGAACAACGGCAGCGCCGCGCCAAATCCAATCACCGCCCCCACGAACAACACGGCGGCGGCGATGCCAAGCGCACGTTCCCAACGATGGAGTTCCAGCATGTTGCACCCGGCCTGTTCACAAGGTCCGCATTGTCGCTGTTACGCACGGATTCCGCCCAGTGGGGTTGCGTCAGGCCGCGGGCGGCACCATACACTTCCTCTCCAGTTTCCCGTTGATCTGAAACCATGAGCGATCTGCCCCACGTGTTTGACGCCACCACCGAGACCTTCGAGACCGAGGTGCTGCAGAAGTCCCTGCAGACCCCCGTGCTGGTCGATTTCTGGGCCACCTGGTGCGGCCCCTGCAAGACCCTGGGACCGATGCTGGAAAAGCTGGCCGGCGAATACCATGGCGCCTTCGAGCTGGCCAAGGTCGACGTCGACAAAGAACAGCAGATCGCCGCCGCCTTCCAGATCCGCTCGGTCCCGACCGTGTTCCTGGTCAAGGGCGGGCAGATTGTCGATGGCTTCCCGGGCGCGGTGCCGGAAGGTCAGCTGCGCGAGTTCCTGAGCCAGCACGGCGTGGTCCCGCTTGAAGCGGCCCCGGATGAAGCAACGCCTGTGGAGGCGCCGCCGCTGGATCCGCAGGCCCAGGTCGACGTGCTGCGCGCGGCGATTGCCGCCGAGCCGGACAAGGAAGAGCTCAAGCTCGACCTGGCCCTGGCCCTGCTGCAGACCGGCGCCACCGCCGAGGCCACCGCCCTGATCGACGCGCTGCCGGCCAACCTCTCCACCGATGACCGCGCCGTGCGCGCCCGCGCCCGCCTGGAATTCGCCAGCGCCCTGCAGGAAGCCCCGGCTCCCGAGGTCCTGGAGGCGCGCATCGCGGCCAATGGCGATGACCTGCAGGCCCGCCATCTGCGTGGCGTGCAGCTGCTGCTGTCCGGACAGGACGCCGCCGCGCTGGAGCAGTTCCTGGACATGCTGCGCCGGGACCGCACCTACGACGAGGGCCGCCCGCGCAAACTGCTGATCGATGCCTTCAAGGTGATCGAGGATGAAGACCTGGTCGGCCAGTACCGTCGCCGGATGGCCTCGCTGCTGTTCTGATCGGCCACGGCCAGCGCCTTCCGGGGCGCTGGCCAACGAAGCCGTCTCCCCAGACCGGCAACTTCGATGTGTGACGTGAGTCACGTTCAGAAACCCTGCACGACTCCCGGGCAATAATGCCGCCGCGGCCCACTGGAGGCTGCGATCCATCGGGGAGGATGAGGTCTGGGCCATGGCGGCCTACTTGGCTGCGCCCCGCCTTGCAGGGCCGTGAATGACCGTGAGATTGACCCGATTCCTCCGTTTTCCGATGGCCGCCCGCCTGTTGGTGCTGGCCGCCATGATGTTGTCTGCCGCGCCGGTTCTGGCCCAGGACTGGACCTACCGGGTGCGTCCTGGCGACACGATCTGGGACCTCAGCGCCCGCTATCTGAAACCGTCCATCGCCTGGGAACAGCTGCAGTCGCACAACGGCATCGCCGATCCCTATCGGCTGCCGCCCGGCAGCCAGCTCCGCTTCCCCGTGGCCTGGCTGCAGGTCCAGCCTGCGCCGGCGCGTGTACTCGCCGTGCGGGGCCCGGTACACAGCCAGACCGGCGGCCAGCCCCGCCGCGAGGTGGCCGAAGGCGATCTGCTGCGGATCGGCCAGGAACTTTTCACCGGCGACGATGCCAGCGTCACCGTGGTATTCGCCGATGATTCACGCCTGCAGCTGCGCGAGCAGTCCCGGCTGCGCTTCGACCAGCTCAGCCGCTATGGGCGCACCGGCATGGTCGATACCCGCCTGCGCCTGGAACAAGGCCGTGCCAGCAACCGCGTGACCCCCGCCAGCGGCCCGGCGTCGCGCTACATCATCGACGCGCCCACCGCGACCAGCAGCGTACGCGGCACCGTATTCCGGGTCAGCGCCGGCCAGGACGGCCGTGGCGCGGCCACCGAGGTACTGGAAGGCCGCGTGCAGGTCGGCAACCGCCGCGGCCAGCGCCTGGTCACCCACGGCCAGGCCACGCGCAGCCCGTCGCGCCATGCGCGCCCGGCCGATCTGGAAGCGCTGCTGCCAGCCCCCGTGTTGGCGACCGATCCCCAGCGGCTGGCCACCCTGCCCGCTGCGCTGGCCTGGCAGCCGGTGCCGGATGCCGTTGGCTACCGGGTGGAAGTGGTCCGCGCCGACCAACCGGAGGTGCTGCTGTTCGCCCGCGATACCGACACCACGGCGCTCACCCTGCCCGACCTGCCGCCGGGCGATCTGCGCGTGCTGGTGCGGGCGGTCAGTGCCGAACAGGTGGAAGGACGGGATGCCGGGCAGGACTTCCAGGTCCGTGACCAGCCGATCGCCCCGCTGACCGTACGCCCGCTGCACGGCCAGACCGTCAACAGCGCACGGCCGCGTTTCGAATGGACCCGCGTCGCCGACGCCGAGCGGACCGTTCTGCAGATCGCCCGCGACCCGCAGTTCCTCCATCTCCTGCTCGAACAGGACACCCGCGCCACCCACCTGCGTCCCGTCCTGGACCTCCCCGCGGGCGAGTATGCGTGGCGCGTGGCGTCGGTGGATCGCAACGGCGACCGCGGGCGTTTCGGTCAGCCGCTGCCGCTGACCATCACCGACAAGCCGGTCGATCCCGCACTGCAGCCACCGGAGGCGGCCAAAGGGCAGTTGACGCTGCGCTGGCAGGCCGGCGAACCAGGCCAGCGCTACCGCGTGCAGCTGGATCGGCGTGGGGACTTTGCCACCCCGCTGCTGGATCGCGAACTGGATCAGCCTGAGGTCACCCTCAAGCGCCCCTGGCGCGGCACGCTGCACGTCCGCGTGCAGTACATCGACGAGGACGGCTACGCCGGTCCGTTCTCGCCGACACAACAGATCGCCCTGCCGTGCCGTACCTGTTACGGCGCCGGCGGCGGCGCCCTGCTGCTGTGGCTGCTGCTGTGACGCCGCTGCACCTGCCCTGGCCGCACCGCATCGCGCTGGCGGCAGTGGTCGGTGCCTTGGCCGTGGCGGCCAACCACTGGCAGTGGTTCTGGAAGCAGGATGAAGCGGTCTACGATGCTTACGTGGGCGGCTGGGAGTACACCCCCGATGCGCGCCTGCTGATCGTGGCGATCGACGACAACAGCCTGCAGCAGCTCGGCCAGTGGCCGTGGCCACGCGGCACCCATGCGCGTCTGCTGGATCGCCTCACCGACGCGCGCGCCGAACGCGTGGTGCTGGACCTGGTGCTGTCCGAAGCCGATCGCCAGGACAGCACACAGGATGCCGAACTGGCCGCAGCGATCCGTCGCAACGGCCACGTCGTGCTGCCGGTGGTGGCCGCGCCGGCCAGTGGCCCGCGCATGGCCGAGGAGCTGCTGCCGATCCCGCTGATCGCCGCCAACGCGGCCAGCCTCGGCCACAGCGACATCGAGGTGGACAGCGACGGCGTCGCACGCGGGCTGTTCCTCACCGCCGGCATCGGTTCCCCGCACTGGCCAGCGCTCGGCTTGGCACTGGCCGATCCGCCGGGGCCATTGCCCGGGCTGCGCGATGATCGTCCCGGCCTGGATTCGCCGTATCAGTGGCGGCGCGACCACTATGTGCGGGTGCGCTATGCGGGCCCGCCCGAGCGTTTCCCGCAGCTGTCCTACGTGGATGTGCTCAATGGCGAGGTCGACCCGGCGCTGCTGCGTGGCCGCCTGGTCCTGGTCGGCCTGACCGCCAGTGGCATCGCGCCGCGCCTGCTCACCCCGACCACGCGCGACCGCTGGATGAGCGGCAGCGAGTACCAGGCCAATGTCGCCTCGATGCTGCTGGGCGACAAGGTCATCGTGCCGTTGGCACCTCTCGGCCAGAGCGTGCTTACCGGGTTGCTGGTGGCGCTGTGCTGCCTGTTGCTGACCCTGCCGCGGGCGTGGCTGAGCGGCGTGCTCGCCTTGCCATCGACGCTGTTGCTGAGCTTCGTGCTGTTGCGCGCCGGCAGCCTGTGGTTTGCACCGGCTGCCGCCTTGACCGGGATGCTGGCGGTGATCCTGGCGTGGGCGCTGTGGCGCGTCAGTGCGTGGCGGCGCCAAGCCAACAGCGATGCCCTCACCGGACTGGGCAACCGGCTGCGCTTCGAGCAGACCCTGCAGGCCGAGCATGACGCCGGCCGGCGCACCGGGCGGCCATTGAGCCTGGTGCTGATCGATGTGGACCACTTCAAACGCCACAACGACGAGTTCGGCCACCAGGCCGGTGACAACGTGCTGCGCCGGATCGCGCAGGAAATCCGCGCGCATGCCCGCCGCCCCCGTGACATGGCCGCGCGCTTCGGCGGCGACGAATTCGCGCTGATCCTGCCCGACACCACGCCGGAAGGCGCCCTCCAGGTGGTGCAGGATCTGGTCGCGCGCGCGCAGGCACTGGAGATCCCGGCCGGGCGCGGCGCGACCACGCATATCACCGTGACCGTCGGCGTGTTCACGCGCGTGCCGACCGCGAACACCGAGCCGCGGCACTTCTTCGAAGGCGCCGATGCCGCGCTGTACCAGGCCAAGGCGGCCGGACGGAATGGGTATTCGGTGGATGACGGTGGGCTGGGCTGAGGCGCCACTCCATACGCAGGCGAATGGTAGACTCGGATCTCCTCTCCACTGAGCTGCGATCCGAATGAAGGCCTCCGTCTTCCGCCTTGGCCTCAACCTGTGGCCTCCATTCCTGTTCACCGGCATCCATGTCACCCAGGTCAGCCCGGACTACCGCCATGTGCGCGTCGAGTTGCGCATGCGTCCCTGGAACCGCAATTACGTGGGCACCCATTTCGGTGGCAGCCTGTTCGCGATGACCGATCCGTTCTGGATGCTCACCGTGATGCAGAACCTGGGCCGCGATTACTACGTCTGGGACCGCGCCGGGGAGATCGAATTCCTCAAGCCGGGCCGCGGCACCGTGGCCGCCGAGTTCAGGCTGGACGAAGCGCTGCTGGATCAACTGCGTGCCGCCACCGCCAGCGGGGACAAGTACCTGCACTGGTTCAGCAACGACATTGTCGATGCGAAAGGCGAGGTCATCGCCCGCGTGCGCAAGCAGGTCTACCTGCGCCTCAAGCCCGAGGCACGCCAGCGCGCGGGATGAGTCATCGCGCGCTTGCTATGCTCGCGCGCCGGCTCCACCCCACGGACGACCATGCGCCTGCCCCTGCTTGCTGCCCTGCTGCTCACTGCCCTGCCCGCGTTCGCGCAGGAACTGCGGATCCCACCGGTCGACTATCCGGTATTGCCCGCCCACGCCACCCGGGCCGAAGGTTTCGTGCCGTCAGGGTGGCGCATCGAGCAGCAGCTTCGCGGCGACCTCAACGGCGACAAGCGCGAGGATCTCGTTCTCGTCCTGCGCCAGCAGGACCCGCGCAACATCGTCGAACACGATGGGTTCGGCATCAGTCCGCTGGACAGCAATCCACGCATGCTCGCCATCGCCTGGGCCACGCCGGACGGCTACTCACTCGCTGCGCAGAACCATACGCTCATCACCCGCCACGAGGCGCCGAACCTGTCCGATGTCTTCGAGGAGGGCGCCGGCGTTTCGATCGTGCGCGGCACGCTGCAGACCACGCTGTTCTTCTTCTCCAACGCCGGCAGCTGGTCCACCGGCTCGGCCAGCTACACCTTCCGCTGGCAGGCGGGTGCCTTCGCGTTGATCGGCTACGACCGCAGTTCGATGATGCGCAACTCCGGGCAGACCGAAAGCCTGAGCATCAATTACTCGACCCGACGCGTGCGTCATGCCGAAGGCAGCATGGAATCGGACGAGGAGCGCGTGCGCTGGGAGACCCTGAGCTCGCCGCAGCGCTGGACCCTGGAGACCGTCGGCGACGGCAGCGCGTTCGAGCCGCTGGCGTCGGCGCAGGATCGCTGAGCCACGGCATCCCGGCGCGTTGGCTAGTGCGCAGGTGCGCGCATCGGCACCCGCAGCGTCGCTTCGACATCGCTCATCACCGCGCGCCGCTCCACCTGCAGCCAGTGGCCATCGTCGCTGAGCACCGGTGTGCGGGTGGGCGAGCGTAGCGCTTCTGGCAGGCGCTGCAGGGCCACGGACGCGGGGGTGGGCTGCTGCCGCAACCAGCGCTGCGCCGCAACCAGGCGCAGCATCGCGGCCGCGTCCTGCGGGCGGCCTGCGTACTGCCGCATGTCCGGCCCGGTGATGTTGGACAAGGCGCATCCCAGCGGATTGGCGATGCAGGCAAAGCGATCCTGTGCGGGCCCGGGAATCGGGGTGGGCGCATCCCGGGTGGCCACCAGTTCAGCACTGGCGGCGCATGCCCACGCGTAGCGCGGCGCCATGCGTGCCTGGGTGCGCGGCACATCCAACAGCAGGTACTGCGCCGCCGGGTTCCCGGTCGTCAGGCGCACTCCCGCCCCGGCCAGCCCGAACTCACCGCGCATCGCCGTGCACAGGCTCTGCTCATCGGCCGTCATCGGCGCCAGTGCGGCGACGCAGATGGCAGGCAGCGCGGTATCAGCAGGCAGTTCAACCAGGATGTCGGCCAGCAGCCGCGCGTTGCTCTCCACCATCGCCGCACCGATCATGCTGGTGATCAGGGCATCGCCCTGCCCCGTCATCCGCCGACCGCTGAGGATGTCCGCGCATGCACCGGCGAGTGCGGTGCCACTGTCGCCACGCACATGGGCGAGCGCGTGCGCGGAGACAGGATCGAGCACCGGCTGAAAGACCGGCAGTGGGACCATCGGATCCGTGTCGAACCGCTTGAACGGCGAGGTGAAGTGACCGTAGCCGGCAAGCGCGGCCACACGCTGGTGAAGCGCGTCGTGCCCGGCATGCGCAGCCTCGACACCGTCCGGGTCGGCGCGAACCGCCGCCAGACACCCGATACCCCGCCGGCCGCAGCCTGCCGGGGCGGACAGCGGCGTTGCGGGGAAGCGTCCTTCCGCGCTGGACGATACGGGTCGCTGGCCGGGCGAACCGGTGCGCCACCGCTCGACGTCCTGCGCCATGACGGCGTCACCGCCGGCGCCCTCCAGCCCGTCGTAACGCAGGGTCCACAGCGCGGTGAAGCCGTTCTCGCCACGCGTGGGCAAGGGCGCCTGCAGCAGCCGCATCGCCTCGCGCTGTTCAACTGGCAACGGCCAGAACCGCGAAGCCGCCCAGAGCAGGACGACCGCCACTCCTAGGCTCAGGATCGAGATACCCACCCATTTCAGACCTGTCTTCAACACAGCGTTCTCCCAGACCCCGCGTCCTGCAGGGAGAGGCAGCGTAAACCGGGCATCGCCGCCGCTACAATGCGCAGATGTCGCCCGAAGCCCCCCAACTCGTTCCGCGTCCCTCCCTGCAGCGCCTGTTCCTGACCGGCCTGCTGACCCTGCTGCCGATCTGGCTGACCTGGGTGGTGGTCAAATTCGTGTTCGTGCTGCTGTCGGGCATTTCCAGCCCGCTGGTGGTGCCGCTCTCCGAGCAGATCGCCGCCTCGTTCCCGCATTACCTGGGCTGGATCAAGGTCGAGTGGATGCAGGACATCATCGCCCTGGCCGCCACGCTGCTGGTAATCCTCTCGGTGGGCGTTCTCAGCCGCCGCGTGATCGGCCAGCGCCTGCTGCGCTGGTTCGGCGCGGTGATCAAACGCATTCCGCTTGCCAGCATCATCTACGACAGCGCCAAGAAGCTGCTGGACATGCTGCAGACCGAGCCGGGTAGTACCCAGCGCGTGGTGCTGATCGATTTTCCCCACCGGGACATGAAGTCGGTCGGCCTGGTCACCCGGGTGATCAAGGAACAGGGCACCGGCCGCGAACTGGCGGCGGTGTATGTACCCACCACACCCAACCCGACCTCCGGCTATCTGGAAATCGTGCCGGTGGAACTGCTCACGCCCACCGACTGGACCGTGGACCAGGCAATGAGCTTCATCATCTCCGGCGGCGCGGTCGCCCCGGAAAGCGTACCGTTCACCCGCGCCGGCGATCGCTGAGCCTCGCGGCAGCCCCGTGCTGCCGCAGCTGACTGAGCGCCGTACGTGACAAAGCTGACCGGGGACCGGTGCTGGCCGTACGCAGGCGAATCGGGCAAGCTCCCGTGTCTGTGCGTTTACGGAAACAGCCGATGCCCCACCCCGCCCGCGCCCTGGCGCTTGCCATCGCCGTCCTGATGGCCTTCAGCGCCGCCGCCCCGGCCGAAGCTGCCAAGAAAAAGGCCACCCGGCCCGCCGCGACGCAGTCCCGGCCCGCCGCCAAGCCCAAAGCCAAGCCGCGTGCACGCCCGGCCGCCGCCCCTGCCCGCCAGCCGCTGGTGCGCCAGCAGAGCAAGGCCGCGCAGCTGGACCGGATCTACGATGAGTACTGGGATGCCTCGATGCGGCTCAATCCGCTGCAGGCCACGTTCCAGGGCGACAGCCGCCACAACGATCAGCTCCCGAACATCCTCTCCGCCGCCTACCGCCAGCAGTCGCATGACTTCACCGTGGAGTGGCTGGGCAAGGTCGAGAAGATCGGCCCGGATGGCCTGACCGGCCAGGACCTGCTCAGCTATGAAATCTTCGTGCGCGATGCGCGCATGTCACTGGCCGCCGAGCAGTTCCCCGGCTGGATGCTGCCGGTAAGCCAGTACTACAACCTCGGCAGCATCATGGCCATTCTCGGCTCCGGCTCCGGTGCGCAGCCCTTCAACACGGTGCAGGATTACGATGGCTGGTCGCGCCGTTCGCTGGGCATTCCCGCCCTGTTCGAACAGGCCATCGCCAACATGCGCCAGGGCATGGCCGCCGGAGTGGTACAGCCGCGCGATCTGATGGAAAAGGTGCTGCCGCAGCTGGATGCGGTGATCAAGCCGACTGCGGAAGAGAGCATCTTCTGGGCGCCGATACGCAACCTGCCCGAGGATTTCCCGGCCGCCGACAAGGCGCGTATCACCGCCGAATACAAGCGCATGATCGAGTTGCGCATCATGCCGTCGTACCGCGCCCTGCGCGGCTTCATCGCCACCGAGTACCTGCCCGCCGCACGCAGCACCGATGGCCTGGCCGGCCTGCCCGGCGGCAAGGCCTGGTATGCGCAGACCATCGTGCAGAGCACCGCATCCACGCTGACGCCCGAACAGATCCATGCGCTGGCCGAACAACGCGTGGCCACGCTGCAGGCGCAGATCACCACGATCATGAAAGAGAACAAGATCCGCGGCTCGCAGCAGAAGCTGCTGCGCACCATGCGCACCGACCGCGATTTCCAGTACGCCAGCGCCGATGCACTGATCAACCGCTACAAGCAGCTGCAGAGCCAGGTCAACGCACGCCTGCCTAGCCTGCTCGGCACGCTGCCCAAGGCCCCGATGGAAATCCGCGCGGTCGAGCCCGAACGCGCGGCCACCGCCGGCGCGGTGAGCTACCAGCAGCCGTTGCCGGACGGCATGCGTCCGGGCGTGCTGTACATCAACACCGGCGATCTGCCGAGCCGCCGCCGCTGGTCGGCGCCGATGCAGTTCCTGCACGAGGGCATTCCGGGCCATCACGTGCAGCTGGGCCTGCAGCAGGAGCTGGACAAGCTGCCGCGCTTCCGTCGCCTGGGCGGCGATATCGCCTTCGTGGAAGGCTGGGGCCTGTATGCCGAGTCGCTGGGCGAGGAACTGGGCGTATACCAGGACCCGTACGAGCGGATCGGCTACCTGCAGGCCGCGCTGACCCGTGCGGCGCGCATGTCCGCCGACACCGGCGTGCACGCGCAGGGCTGGAGCAAGCGCCAGGCCGTGGACTATCTGGTCAAGACCGCGGACATGAGCGCCAGCGATGCCACCGCGGAAGTGGAGCGCTTCATGGCCCTGCCCGGGCAGACCCTGGCCAATGGCCTGGGCGAACTGAAGATGATGGAACTGCGCGACAAGGCCAAGGCCGCGCTGGGGGCACGTTTCGACGCGCGCCGCTTCCATGAGGAAGTGCTGCGCGATGGATCGATGCCGCTGGACATTCTGGACGCCAAGATCGCCCGCTGGATCGCCAGCCAGGGTGGCGCGGCCACGCCCGCGCCCTGAGCCCTGAAGGAAACCGAGCATGCACATCGTCCGGCATCTGCGTGTGTGGATCAGCGCGATGTGCATCGCCGGCAGCGGCACCGTCACCGCAGCGCCGGTGCTGACGCCACCGGATCCGGGCATCGATGCGCTGATGCAACGCTACGACGGCCAGGTCCCCGGCGCGGCGGTGCTGGTCCTGCACGACGGCAAGCCGGTGTTCCGGCGCGGGTACGGCCTGGCGGTGCTGGAAGATCGCACTGCTGTGACCGCGCAGACCAATTTCCGCCTGGCTTCGGTCAGCAAGCAGTTCACCGCCGCGGCGATCCTGCTGTTGGCCGAAGATGGCGCGTTGACCCTGGATGACCCAGTGAAGCGTTGGCTGCCCTCGTTGCCAGCGGCCGCCGATGCCATCACCCTGCGCCAGCTGCTCAGCCACACCAGCGGCCTGCTCGACTACGAAGACCTGATGGCTGCCGACGCGACCGTGCAGGTCCATGACCAGGACGTGCTGCATCTGCTGGAAGGCCAGGATCGAACGTACTTTGCACCGGGCACGGCCTACCGTTACAGCAACAGCGGCTACGCCCTGCTGGCGCTGGTGGTCGGCAAGGCCTCGGGCACTGATTTCGCCAGCTTCCTGCGCCAGCGGATTTTCCTGCCGCTGGGCATGCGCGACAGCGTCGCGCATCAGGACGGCGTGGACGATATCGCGCGCCGCGCCTACGGATACAGCGAGCGCGACGGGCGCTGGCAGCGTACCGATCAGAGCCCGACCAGCGCGGTGCTCGGCGACGGTGGGGTGTATTCCTCGCTGGATGACCTGGCGCGCTGGGATGCGGCGTTGTATGACCAGCGCCTGTTGAAGGCAACATCGTTGAAGCAGATGTTCTCCCCTGCTACCCGCACCGCCGAGACGGACGTGCCGTTCTACGGTTTCGGCTGGCGGCTCAACGGTGGCGCGCAATGGCACAGCGGCGAGAGCATCGGCTTCCGCAACGTGATCCTGCGCTACCCCGCGCAGCGCCTCACCGTGATCGTACTCAGCAACCGCAACGCCCCCGAACCCTATCCGCTGGCGCTGCAGATCGCCCGGCGCTGGCTGGATACTCTGCAATGAACGTTTCCGACTCCCCTCTCATCGGCGTCCACCACGTGGCCCTGATCTGCGCCGATTACGTCCGCTCCAAAGACTTCTACACCCGCGTGCTCGGCCTGCACGTGATCGCCGAGAACTACCGGCAGGCGCGCGACTCCTGGAAGCTCGATCTGGCCCTGCCCGATGGCAGCCAGCTGGAGCTGTTCTCGTTCCCGGGCGCGCCCGCACGGCCCAGCCGCCCCGAGGCGCAGGGCCTGCGCCACCTGGCCTTCCGCGTGCATCTGCTGGAGCCCATGATCGCCCGCCTGACCGCGGCCGGGGTGGCCTGCGAACCGGTCCGGGTGGATGAGTACACCGGCCGCCGCTTCACCTTCTTCGCCGACCCGGACGACCTGCCGCTGGAGCTGTACGAGATCCCGGCCGACGCCGGCTGAAGCGTGCACCCGACACGTTCCGTACCGGAGCGAATGGGTATACAGTCGGCCCTGTACCGGCCGCCTGCGCCGGCGTTCACGGACATCCCTGGGAGGGGAACATGCGCAAGACTTTCAAGACCCTGTTGCTGGCGCTGCCGCTGATGATGGCCGCGATGTCGGCCAGCGCCGCCGACGGCGCCGTCGGCCGCTGGAAGACCATCGACGACAAGACCGGCAAGGTGAAGTCGATCGTGGAGATCACCCAGGCCACCAACGGCACGCTGACCGGCAAGGTCGTGGACATCCTGCACTCGGACAAGGGCCCCAATCCGGTCTGCGACGGCTGCGAGGGCGCCAACAAGAACAAGCCGGTCAAAGGCATGACCATCCTGTGGAACCTCAAGGCCGACGGCACCAACGCCTGGTCCGGCGGCACCATCCTGGATCCGGGCAATGGCAAGACCTACAAGTCCAAGATGAAGCTGCAGACCGGCGGCGCCAAGCTGGACGTGTCCGGCTGCGTGGCCTTCATCTGCCGCGCCCAGACCTGGGTGCGCGAGTAAGCCTGGCGCTGCTTTTGAGCCCCCGTAACCCGGCTTCGGCCGGGTTACTGCGTTTTGGCGTGCGATAATCCCCGGTTCCCCTGGCAACAGCGCTCATCATGACCCGCACCGCTCTCGTCACCACCGCCCTGCCCTACGCCAACGGCCCGCTGCACCTGGGCCACCTGGTCGGCTACATCCAGGCTGACATCTGGGTGCGCGCGCGTCGAATGAGCGGCGGCAAGACCTGGTTCGTCTGCGCCGATGACACCCACGGCACCCCGATCATGCTTGCGGCCGAGAAGGCCGGCGTGACGCCGGAGGCCTTCATCGCCAACATCCAGGCCAGCCACGAGCGTGATTTCGCCGCGTTCGGCGTGGCGTTCGATCATTACGACTCGACCAACTCCGCCGCCAACAAGGCGCTGACCGAAGCCTTCTACCTCAAGCTCGAGGCCGAAGGCCACATCGCGCGCCGCTCCGTGGCCCAGTTCTACGACCCGGCCAAGGGCATGTTCCTGCCGGACCGCTACATCAAGGGCATCTGCCCGAACTGCGGCACGCCGGATCAGTACGGCGACAACTGCGAAGTCTGCGGCGCCACCTACAGCCCGACCGACCTGAAGGACCCGAAATCGGTGATCTCCGGCGCCACGCCGGAAATCCGCGATTCGGAGCATTTCTTCTTCGAGGTCGGCCGCTTCGAAGGCTTCCTGCGCGAGTGGCTGGCCGGCGACGTCGCCCTGCCGGGCGTGAAGGCCAAGCTGGGTGAGTGGCTCAATGCCGAGGGTGGCCTGCGCGCGTGGGACATCTCGCGCGATGCGCCGTACTTCGGCTTCCAGATCCCGGGTCACCCGGGCAAGTACTTCTATGTGTGGCTGGATGCGCCGATCGGCTATCTCTCCAGCTTCCAGACCCTGTGCGCGAAGACCGGCGAAGATTTCGATGCGCACCTGCGCGCCGGCACCAGCACCGAGCTGCACCACTTCATCGGCAAGGACATCGTGAACTTCCACGGCCTGTTCTGGCCGGCGGTGCTGCACGGCACCGGCCACCGCGCGCCGACCCGCCTGCACGTCAACGGCTACCTGACCGTCGATGGTGCCAAGATGTCCAAGTCGCGCGGCACCTTCGTGATGGCCCGCACCTTCCTGGATGCCGGGCTGGAGCCGGAAGCGCTGCGCTATTACTTCGCGGCCAAGTCCTCCGGCGGCGTGGACGATCTCGACCTGAACCTGGGTGACTTCATCGCGCGCGTCAACGCCGATCTGGTCGGCAAGTTCGTCAACCTGGCCAGCCGCTGCGCCGGCTTCATCAGCAAGCGCTTCGAGGGCCGCCTGGCCGCCGCGCTGCCCGATGCCGCCCAGTACGACCGTTTCGTCGCCGCGCTGGCGCCGATCCGCGAGGCGTACGAGCGCAACGATCCGGCAAGTGCACTGCGCCAGACCATGGCGCTGGCCGACGAAGCCAACCGCTACATCGACGATGAAAAGCCGTGGGTGATCGCCAAGCAGGACGGCGCCGACGCGCAGCTGCAATCGGTCTGCACCCAGGGCCTGAACCTGTTCCGCGTGCTGGTCACCGCACTCAAGCCGGTGCTGCCGGCCACCGCCGCGCAGGCCGAGGCCTTCCTGGCCGCGCCCGTGCAGGCCTGGACCGACATCGCTGCCCCGCTGACCGCGCACACCATCGCGGTGTACGAGCCCCTGTTCACCCGTATCGACCCGAAAAAAATCGACGCCATGACCGACGCATCCAAGGACACCCTGCAGGCCGCCACCCCGGCCCCCGCCGCCCCGGCCAAACCGGCCAAGCCCGCTGCCGCACCGGCACCGGTTGCTGCGGCCGATGGCGAGGCCGCACCGGCCTACATCGGCATCGACGACTTCGCCAAGCTGGATCTGCGCATCGGCAAGGTGCTGGTCTGCGAGTTCGTGGAAGGTTCGGACAAGCTGCTGCGCTTCGAGCTCGACGCCGGTGACCTGGGCAAGCGCCAGATCTTCTCCGGCATCCGCGCCAGCTACGGCGAGCCGGAACAGCTGGTCGGCCGCAGTGTGGTGTTCATCGCCAACCTGGCCCCGCGCAAGATGCGCTTCGGCCTGAGCGAAGGCATGATCCTGTCGGCCGGTTTTGATGGCGGCGCACTTGCCCTGCTGGACGCCGACAGCGCCGCGTTGCCGGGCATGCCGGTCCGCTGATCGCTGCGGCAGGGCGGCCACCCGGTCGCCCTGCCACGCTCTTCTGCCTGGAGGTGTGGGTTGGAACTGGCGCTGTTCGATTTCGACCACACGGTCACCACCTGCGATACCTACGGGCGTTTCCTGCGCCGCGTGGCGACCCCCGAACAGCTTGCACAGGCCTGGTGGAAAGTCGGCCCGTGGCTGCTGGCCTATCGCCTGAAGCTGATCTCCGCGCAACGCATCCGCGCCCGTGTCACCCGCCTGACCTTCACCGACCGCCATCTCGAGGACATCACCGCGCAGGCCGCCGGCTACGCGCGCGATGTGCTGCCCGGGGTGATGCGGCCGGAGATGCTCGAGCAGATCCACTGGCACCTCAAGCAGCAACACACCGTGGTGATCGTGTCCGGCTCGCTGGACCTGTACCTGCGCCCATGGTGCGAGGCGATGGGGTTGCAGCTGATCTGCAACCGGCTGGACAGCCATGACGGACGCCTCACCGGACGCTATGCCGACGGCGACTGCGGCCCGCGCAAGGTTGACCACATCCGCAGGCGGTTCGACCTCGCGCGCTACCTGCGCATCCACGCGTACGGCGACAGCCGCGAAGACCGTCCGATGCTGGCACTCGCCCACGAGCGCTGGTATCGCGGCAAGCCCATGAAGCCGCGTCGGGATCTCCCGGCGGGCACACCACCTGCCCGGGACAGCCGGGCCTGATGCCCCACCGCGCAGCCATCGCCACGCCATGAGCCTCCCCATCGACACCCTCACCGAACGCCTCGACCGGCTGTTGCCGCAGACCCAATGCGGGCAATGCGGCTATGACGGCTGCCGCCCGTATGCCGAGGCGATGGCGCGCGGCGAGGCGGGCATCGATCACTGCCCGCCGGGCGGTGATGCCGGTGCGCGTGCCTTGGCGAATGTCCTGGGCGTGGCGGCGGTGCCGTTCGACCGCACGCGCGGTGCACACAAGGCACCGCAGGTCGCGGTGGTGATCGAAGCCGACTGCATCGGCTGCACCAAGTGCATCCAGGCTTGCCCGGTCGATGCGATCGTCGGCGGCGCCAAGTACATGCACACTGTCATTGCCGATCTGTGCACGGGCTGCGAGCTGTGCATCGCGCCGTGCCCGGTGGACTGCATCGACCTGGTCAGCGCGCGCTGACCCCCGCGCCGGGCGCTACGCGCCTCGCGGCAGCGGCAAGGCCTGGGCGCACGGCGATGCGTCGATCACCATGGCGCCCAGCGGTTCTGCGGTGCGCTTACGGCAACGCCGCCGTCACCACGATCTCCACCTTCCAGCTCGCGTCCGCCAGCTTGGCTTCCACCGTCGCGCGGGCCGGGGTCATCCCTGCCACCACCCACTCATCCCATGCGGCATTCATGCCGGCGAAATCGTTGATGTCGGCGAGAAAGATTTCCGCGCGCAGGATGTGCTGCTTGTCACTGGCCACCAGCGCCAACAGCTTGTCGATCTCTTCCAGCACCTGACGGGTCTGGCCGGTGATGTCCTGGCTGGTGTCTTCAGGGATCTGCCCGGACAGATAGGCGACCTTGTTGTGCACGGTCATTTCGGACATGCGCGGACCAACGTCGAAACGTTCCAACATGGCGATTACTCCTCTGGATGAAACCGCATTGTCACCGATGCGGCGTGCGCCTGCCCGGCCCGGTGCGCAAAGCAGCCACAGCACGCACAGTGCACCCGCTTGGCAAGCGACGGCATCAGGCGCACGATTTGCCGGTCAGGCGGCCACGCCTGTGTTGACTCTTTCATCGCCCACCCCGGAGCACGCTGTACCGATGACCGACACCGCCCCTGCTCCCACGCCGGCCCGCGCCCCCTGGCGCCGCGCCGCGACCGTCGTCATCCCGCTGGTGATCCTGGCCTTGGCCCTGCGTGGGCTGGCCAACGAATTCGATGAGCATGGCTACCGCGCCATCCGCGAGGCCTTCCGCCATCTCGGCGTCGGCCAGATCGCGCTGACCGTGCTGCTTGGCCTGGCCAGCTATGCCTGCCTGATCGGTTTCGATGCGATCGGTCTGCGCCGCAGCGGCAAGCGCCTGCATCCGGCGCGGGTCGGCATCACCGCGTTCCTGGCGCATACGCTGGGGCAGACCCTGGGCTTTGCGGCCCTCACCGGCGGCGCCGTACGCCTGCGTGGCTATGGTCGCGCGGGGCTGACGCTGGGCGAGATCGGCCAGGTCGTATTGATGAGCACACTGGGCTTCGTGTTCGGTGCGTGGCTGCTGCTGGCGCTGGCCTTCCTGCTTGAACCCGGCGCGGCGGCGCTGGCGCTGCCGATCCCGATTCAGGCGGTGCGCATCATCGGCGTTCTCGGCCTGCTGGCGTATGCCGGCACGGTGCTGCTGGTCGGCCGCGAGGGCCGTAGTTTCCAGATCCGCGGGCATGCCCTGTGGCTGCCCGACCGCCGCACCATGCTCGGTGTGACCGCCCTGAGCGTGGTCGAGCTGGTGCTGGCCAGTGCGGCGTTCTATGTGCTGCTGCCGATGGATACGCCGACCGGCCTGCCCGGTTTCGTCGGGCTGTATCTGGTCGCGGTGCTGGCCGGCCTGATCTCCAGCGTGCCGGCCGGCCTGGGCGTGTTCGAGTGGAGCCTGCTCAAGCTGCTGCCGCAGGTGGCGCCCGCCGCGGTGCTCGCGGCCGCGCTGATCTACCGCGTGACCTACTACGTGTTGCCGCTGCTGCTGGCCACGGTGCTGGCGGTCGCGCCCGCACTGCGTCGCCCGCTGCGTGCCGGCGCCGGTGCCACCCGGGTCGGCTGGACCGCGCTGCGCCCCTGGCTGCCGCAGATCATCGCGCTGGCGGTGTTCAGCGTCGGCGCCGCCCTGGTGATCGACGGCACCTTGCCGACGCCGCGCCGGCACCTGGTCACGGCCTCGCTGCCGATCCTGGAAACCTCGCACCTGCTGGGCAGCCTGGCCGGTGTCGCGTTGCTGCTGATCGGCCAGGGCCTGCAGCGGCGCAGCCATGCCGCGTGGATGCTCGCGCTCGGCATCTGCGTGTTGTCCCCGTTGCCGATCTGGCTACGCGGTGGGCAGGTGCTGATCGCGCTGTCCGCCCTGCTGGTGGCGGCCGCACTGTGGGCCTCGCGCCGCGAGTTCTATCGCCAGGGGGCATTGTTGGATGAGGCCTGGTCGTGGCCATGGATCCGCAACCTCGGGCTGGTGCTGGTCGCGGTGATCTGGCTGCTGTTCTTCGTCTACAGCCACGTGGAATACCAGAACGAGCTGTGGTGGCAGTTCGCGCTGCAGGGCAACGCGCCTCGCGCGCTGCGTGCCTTGTTGCTGGTGGCGATCGCGCTGACCATCTTCGGCCTGGCGCGGTTGCTGCACAGCACGCGCAGTCCGTTGCCGGCTGCCGATGCCTCCACCCTGGACGCGCTCGCCCCGATCCTGGCCGCCGCCGAAGACACCCAGGCCTGCCTGGTACTCACTGCAGACAAGGCGGTGCTGCGCGATGAAGCGCAGCGCGGCTTCGTGATGATGCAGCGCTACGGCGGCTCGTTGATCGCGATGGGCGATCCGGTTGGCCCACCAGAGGTGGTGCGTGCGCTGATCTGGCGCTTCCGCGAGGAAGCCGATCGGCTCGGCCTGCGCCCGGTGTTCTACCAGGTCGGCGAAGCGCACTGGCAGACCTATCTCGACCTCGGGCTGACCCTGGTCAAGCTCGGCGAAGAGGCGATGGTGCCGCTGCAGGACTTCACCCTGGAAGGCCGCGAGCGCGCCGATCTGCGCCAGGCCTGGAACCGCGGCAAGCGCGGTGGGCTGAGCTTCCGGGTCGCCATGCCCGAGGAAGTGCCTGCCCTGCTGCCGGCGCTGGCAGTGGTCTCCCAGCAATGGCTGGACGACAAGGCCGGCGATGAAAAGGGGTTCTCGCTCGGCAGCTTCGATGCAGCCTATCTGGCGCGTTTCCCGGTCGCGGTGGTGGAGGCCGAAGGGCGCATCGTGGCCTTCGCCAATCTGTGGCAGGCACCGGCCGGGAACGAGCTCTCGGTGGACCTGATGCGGCACGTCGACGATGCGCCCAAGGGCACCATGGATTTCCTGTTCATCGAGCTGTTCCTGTGGGGCCGCGAGCACGGCTTCCACCGGTTCTCGCTGGGCATGGCACCGCTGTCCGGGCTGGCCCAGCATCGCCTGGCCGGGCGCTGGAACCGCTTCGCCAACGTGGTCGCGCGGCATGGCGAACGCTTCTACGGCTTCAGCGGCCTGCGCCGTTTCAAGTCGAAGTTCGCCCCGGTCTGGCGCGCACGTTATCTGGCCGCGCCGGGCGGTGTGCACCTGCCCGCCGCCCTGCTGGATGCGACCCGGCTGATCTCACTGGACCCGCGCCGGCACGATTGAGCCCGTGCCGGCACGGATCGCCGGCGCTCAGCGCGCCGGCAGATGCTGCACGATGGTGTCGGCGAGGCGGTCGTAATCGCCCTTGAAATGATGGTCGCCGGGGAGCTTGATGACCTGCGCATTGCCACCGGCGGGAAGCGACGGGCACAGCGCGTCGCCATCGTCTTCGCCGTAGACGCACCACGTTTTACCGGCGGGCAGCTTGGCCACCTCCGGCGCGATCGGCAGGCCATCGCCACCGCCGCCGAGCCAGTTGCTGACATGGAACTCGTAGTCGGCGGTCTTGCCGACCGACAGCAGCGCGATCATCGAGACCGCATCGCGGGTGGCCGGCGTCAGTTGATTGATTGCCGCCGGCAGCACATCGGCGCCCTGCGAGAAACCGACCAGCACCACGTTGCGGCGCTGCCACTGGTGGCTGTAGTGAGTGACGATGCGCTCCAGATCGCGGGCGAAGCCGTCGGGCGTGCGTGCGGTCCAGAAGTAGCGCAGCGAGTCCACCCCGACCACCGGCACCCCGGCCTCGCTCAGCGACGCGGCAACCTCCTTGTCCAACCCGGCCCAGCCGCCATCGCCCGAGACGAAGATCGCAAAGGTGTCGCCCGGCTTGCTCGACGGTACATCGACCACCGGCAGGCCCTTGAGGTCATCCGGCGGCGGCGCCAGGCTGACGCCTTTCTGCGCGCCGATCACTTTTGCTGCGGCCAGCAGGCCGGGCAGTGCGTCGCCCCGCGCGGTGCGCTCGAACTGGCGCCCCATGCCGACCTTGCGCACGAACGCAGCCGACTCGCCGGCCGGGCAATGCACATCGCCGGCAGCGTTCAACCAGGGGAAATTCAGGTCAGCCGGCTGCAGGCGACCGTGGCTGCTGCCGGCGCCGCAGACCTTGCGCTCGCGCACGCCCGACGGGCAGAAGCCCGTGGTGATCAGTCCGGCGAACACCTGCGTATCGGCCTCGGCGGCCACCGCGTACGCCAGCGCCGCGCCCTCGCCGTCGCCGCCGATCAGCGGCAGGTGATAGCCCGGCACGTGCAGATAGGCCTGGAACCAGCGCGAGAAATTCTCCACATCGCCGGCACCGAACGCGCAATCACCGCTTTTCTCGCGTGCCAGGACCTGGCGCAGGTGCGCGACATCGACCTGGGCGACCAGGGCGCCCTCGGCACGCAATGCCTCGATGCGCTGCTGGCTGTCGGCATGGCTGGCGGTACCGTCAAACCACACCACCACCCGTTGCGGGCGACCGTCCGGCAGGTACACCGGCACGTTCTCGAAACGCCCGTGACTGAGCTGCTGCGGCGGCGCGGCCAGCGCCTGTCCGGACATCCCCGCCAGCACCACACCCAGCATCATCCCCCAACCGGCTTGCCGCATCGTCGCGCATCCCATGACTAGTGCGCCAACGATACGCCCCTGCCCTGCCAAGGGCATGTACACAGCGTGGCCGGACGCTCAGCGCGCATCGCGACGCGCCTGCCGCCACAGCTGCCAGGCCACCGCGACCAGCCACACCAGCACTACGGCGATCACCAGCTTCTGCCCAGCGCCGCGCGGCGGGCCGCGCCACAGCACGTGCAGCCACAGCAGCACGAAGCACAGCCAGGCCCACCACCAGGCCGGCCCGGCCCACGTGCGCCAGCGCGGATCAGCGCGCAGGTACCAGCTCTGCAGCAGCATCGCCACGCTCACGCACAGGAACGCGGTATTGGCCGACAGCCCGTGCACCAGCGGTGCCAGCAGCGGCGCGCGCTCGGGCAGCCAGCTGTCGCCGATCGCCACGCCCATCAATCCCAGCGCGGCCCCCCAGAACAGCAGCGGCGCGGCCGCACTGCGGCGGGGTGATCGGCTGTTGGCATGCAGGGAAACGGCCAGCAGCATGATCGCCAGCGCCAGCACACAGTAAGCCGCGCGCAGTGCCAGCCCCCAGGGGCCATGCAGGTACAGGCTCAGGGTGGCCTGCACCCAGTCCAGGTCATCGCGTGCCCATTGCGTCCACAGCGCGATGGCGATGAACAGCGCCAAGGCCATCAGCGTGGTCAGGGCGACACGTCCGTGGTGTTGCGCTGGCCAGCGGGAAGGGCGTGGCAGGGGAAGCGACATCGCAGCGCCTTCACTCAGTCGGTGGCATCGGGGTGACGCTGTTTCCACGCCGCCAGCGCAGCGCGGTAGCGCTGCAGCTCATCGCTGTACAGATCCAGCACGCACAGCGGGCAGCCACTGCCGCAGCACTCGTTGGGGCCGGGCTCTTCCGGCGGCTGCGGACGCGGATCGGGATCTGGAACGGACACGGACATGGCCACACACGTTGGGAAAACAGCGCGCACAGTGTAGCGGGCGTGGTTCAGCGCTCAACCCGGCGGCGCAGATTGTCGCGCGCTGCCGCATCCAGACGCTGGTGGAAGAAGTCGCTCAGGAAGATCCGCGGCTGCCCCAGCACCTGCTTGAGAAAGCGCCGGCGGTTGAGCCGGAACAGGAAGCCCGGCACGTGCCCGGCGTACTCCTCGGCGATGCCGCGGTCGTACGCATCGAACACCGCCGCCGGCGCCCCCAGAATGGCCATGTCGCAATCCAGGAACAGCGCCGCCTCCGGATCGACGTCGCCGGGCGCGAGCTTGCTGTGGCGCGCGGTCAGTTCGATCAGCTCAACCACCCGCGTCGCATCGATCCCGGCCTCCGGCAGCCAACGTGCAATGGCCTCGCGCGCCATGGCCGCCGAGCGGGCTTCGTTGTCACCGCGGCCCGCGTCGTAGATGGCGTCGTGATAGAGCGCGGCCAGTTGCACCTCGCGCGGCTGGCGCCAGCCCGGGCCAGCTTCGGCGACCGTGCCGCAGTGGTGCAGAACGGCCTGCACGTGTGACCAGTTGTGGTACGCCCGGGGCGGCAGGGCGTAAGCGGTTTCCAGCTCGGCGAGCTGTCCGGAGGGCAGCGGGATCGGTTCAAAGCGCATGCGGCCATGATTGGCCGCCGGGCGCGTGCTGGCAAGACCGGCACTTTTTTGACCACGCCCATCGCCCCCTTGCTGCACAGGGCGCAGCGAGGGTTATCCACATCTTTGTCGACCGCTGGTCCACATCCTCTGTGGATGGCGTGCACAGCCGATGAACGGCACGCCGGAACGTACCAACGCGCCTAGACTCGACCCGACGGACCCCAAGCCCGCTGCGAGGTGACGGCGATGACCGGCTGCAGACTACTGATGCTGTGGATGGCGCTGGCTGCCGTACCGGTCTGGGCGGCGGAGCCCGCCGCGCCGCCCCTTCCAGCTGCACCGGTCACCACCGAGCTGCCCACGCCGGCGCAGATCCTGGAGGTGCCGGCTCCGCTGCTGACCCTGCTGCATGAGCAGGTGATCGACCCGGGCTACTCGCGCGAGCGCCGCCTGCAGCGGTTGGTCGACATGATCTTCGACGCGCAGGGGCTGCACCTGGCCTACGACCCCGATGCGACCCACACGATCAATGAGACGTGGCAGACGCGGCGCGCCAACTGCCTCTCGTTCACGCTGTTGTTCGTGACCCTGGCCAACCTTGCCGGCATTGATGCGCATGTCCAGGAAGTGGCGCAGGTGGTGTCCTGGTATCAGGCACCCGGCGTGATCTACAGCATTGGCCACGTCAACGCCGGCATCGTGCTGGACGGGCGCAGCGGCACCGTCGATCTGGACCACAACGTGCTCTATGACCGCAATGGCCCGCAAAAGATCAACGAACAGCGGGCGCTGGCCCATTTCTACAACAACCGCGGCGCCGACCGCATGGCCGCCGGCGATACGGCCGGCGCACGTACCTACTTCCGTGCCGCGCTCGCGCAGGCACCGGACTTTGTCGGCAGCTGGAACAATCTGGGGGTACTGGCGGCGCGCGTGGGGGACCTGGACCAGGCCCGGCGCGACTACGAGACCGCCCTGCGCCTGCAGCCGCGGCACGGCGCCAGCCTGAGCAATGCCAGTGCGCTGTACCGGCGCGTGGGCGATACCCGCCAGGCGCAACGGCTGGCGGGCCGGCTGGCGCGGGTGCAGCGTAGCGATCCCTTTGCGCAGTACATGCTCGGTGCGCGGGCGGAGCAGCGCCGGGACTATCCCGATGCGGTGAAGTTCTACCGCCGCGCCGTGCGCCTGTACGACAGCGCGCATCCCTTCCATTTCGCCCTGGCCCGGGCCTACTTCCTGGCCGGCGACCCGCATCGCGCCTCGCAGGAGATGCAGCGCGCACGGGACCTGGCGGGGGAAAACGGCGATGCGGTCACTTCCCGCTACCAGGCCAAGCTGGACAGCCTGCAGCGTTGGCGCCAGCGTGGCACCAACGCCCACTGAGCCGGCTCAGGCCTTCTTGAGGAAGCAGGTCTTCAGGACCAGACCCTTGATCTTCTCCGAGTTGCCTTCGATGTGCTCGGCATCGTCTTCGACCAGGCGGATGTTGCGGATCACGGTGCCCTGCTTGAGCGGGATGGAGGATCCCTTGACCTTCAGGTCCTTGATCACGGTCACGGTGTCGCCGGCGGCCAGCACGTTGCCGTTGCTGTCGCGCACCACCACGGCCTCGCCGCCACCGTCACCGGCCGCCCACTCGTGGCCGCAGTCCGCGCAGATGAACAGCGCGCCATCGGCATAGGTGTTTTCCAGGGTGCACTGCGGGCAGGCGGGAATGGCGGACATCGACAGCTCTTCGGTTACGAAACGGCCCGTAGTGTAACCGCCCGTTACCGTCTGCCCTTGCGTCGGCGGTCCCGTTGCCGCAAAGTGCGCGCCCCCTGACCACCGGCCCGGCTCCCGCATGAAACTCGGCATCGACTTTGGCACCAGCAACTCCGCCGCCGCCGTGGTGATCGACGGCAAGGTCGTGCCGATCCAGTTCGGCCAGGCCGAACAGTTCCGTACCACGGTGTATTTCCCCGAGGTGATGCGCGACCCGAACGACTTCGAACTGACCCCGGCGCTGGAGCACGACCTGGCCCGGCTGGTCGACGCGGCCGCGCGCGATGCCCGTGCCGCCGGCCAGGAACGTACCCCCGATGCCTTGCGCCGCGAGGCCCTGCGCGTGGTGCGCCGGCAGTGGATGGAAGAGCAGATGCGCGCCCCGCTCAGCTCCACCACCCTGCTGCAGAACGCGGTCTACGGCGATGACGCGCTGGAGGCCTACTTCGAAGAGAACGAAGGCAACCTGGTGCAGAGCCCCAAGTCGATGCTCGGTTACAACCTGCACCCGCGTGCGCGCCAGACCATCGCCGGCATCGCCACGCACATCCTCGAGCACATCCGCCTGACCGCCTCGCGCCAGCTGGACACGCCGATCCGCACCGCCACGCTGGGCCGCCCGGTCCAGTTCCGCAGTTCGATCGGCGAGGCCGGCAACGCGCAGGCGCTGGAGATCCTGCACGGCGCAGCGATCGCCGCCGGCTTCGACAGCATCGATTTTCTCGAAGAGCCGGCCGCCGCCGCGATGCATTACCACGCCGAGAGCCCGCAGGAGCACGACGCGGTGGTGGTGGATATCGGCGGTGGTACCACCGACGTTGCCCATGCGCGCGTAGGCGGCGGCCAGGCCCCGACCATCCACCGCGCCTGGGGTATCGCCCGTGGCGGTACCGATATCGATCTGGCGCTGAGCCTGGGCGGCTACATGCCGCTGTTCGGCCGCGGCATCACCCGCGTGCCGGCGCACCACTACGTGGAAGCGGCGATGGTGCAGGACATGACCCGCCAGCGCGATTTCCGCCAGCACACCTACCGCGATGTGGACGCGCCGTTCGGCCCGCGCCTGACCGCGCTGCAGGACACCGGCAATACCGCGCGCCTGTACCGTGAAGTCGAGCGCTGCAAGATCGCCCTGAGCAGCGTGTCCAGCCACGACAGCGCGCTGGACTTCATCGAACGCGGCCTGCAGATGCAGATCGATGCCTCGCGGCTGGAAACCGCCGCCGGTGGGTATCTGGGCGAGCTGACCGCCCTGCTGGAGCAGGTGCGCAGCGACATCGGCCACGACCCGGCAGCGGTGTTCCTGACTGGCGGCATGTCGCGCGCCGGCTACCTGCAGCAGGCCGTGGCCAACGCTTTCCCGGGCTCGACCCTGGTCCGCGGAAATCCGTCGTTCGGCGTGGTCCACGGGCTGGCATTGGCCGCCGCCAACTGATCCACCGGCAACGCCAGGCCTTGTCCCACAAGGCCTGAAGAGGTTCGAAAGGCCTTATTAACAAAACGTTACGCCGAAAGCGCTATCATCTTTCGGCGTCAAAGCGCAATGCGCTTGACGCGACAAGCACCACTCTCCTGGCCTTGCTGGCCACCGTCTTCTTCGATGCTGCCACCGTCCGGACCTGTCCGCGGTGCCGGGATCGCTCATCGCTGTGATCCGGCTCGTTCACAGCCTGCTGCACCCCGAGCCGCCAAGAGACACTCAGATTGGGCGAACGCCTGGCTGCACTTCTTACATCGTCTGAGCCCGACCCCATCGATTGCCGTCGTTGCGACGCGGTGTGCTGTCGGCTCACCGTCACCGTCATGCCTGACGACAACGTGCCCGGCTACCTGCTGGACACCGATGCGCGTGGCGGCACGGTGATGGCGCGCAACGAAGAAGGCTGGTGCGCTGCGATCGACCCGTATCACCTGCGCTGCACGATCTACTCGCAGCGACCCGCGATCTGCCGCCAGTTCGACATGGGCGGCGATGATTGCCGCCTCGTGCGGCAGGACTACCGTCGACAACAGCAGGATCTGTCGACGTTTTCTTCCACGCTTCATCCATAGCAGGAGCATCCATGGCTCGTACGCCAAAGACCTCCCCCAAGGCAAGCAACACCGTTCGCGTTGACCGCAAGCAAGGGTCCAACTCCGCCGTCAGCAGCCAGAGCATCGCTGCGGATCTGGCTGCTTTCCGTAAAGGTGGCGGCAAGATCGAAGTGCTGGGCAATACCCTGGCGCTGAAGAAAGCCGGCTGACGTTGCTGCCGACCGCACCGGCATTGGCCGGTGCGGTGGCCGCACTCAGCGGCCCAGGCTGACCCGCACGCTCCCGGAATGGGAGTTGATCGAAATATCCCCATCGCCCGACCCCAGACGCGCATCCAGGCTGCGGCCCGGACCATAGCGCGGCTTGTCCACCTGCCCGGCGTCGGACTGGATCCCACCACTGAACGTCTTGACGTTCAACTGCGCCGAGACAGTCGCCGGCAGCTTCAGCGCGACCGATCCGCTGACCGTCTGCATCGTCACCTTGCCGCCCGGCGCCATGCCGGTCGCGCTCACATCCAGGCTGCCCGAGACGGTTTCCACCGCCAGCCGCTGGACCCGTCCGGCGTTGACGTTGACCCGGCCGGAGACCGATTCGGCCGCCACGTCTCCCGACGCCCCGCCACCGGCCAGCAACTGGCCACTGACCGTGCGCGCGTCCAACCGCGGCGTCTGCAGCTGCGAGCGGATCCCACCACTGACCGTGTTCAACGTGGTCTCGCCACTGCGCCCGGCCGCGGTAATGCTGCCGCTGACACTGTTGGCCTGCAGGCGGCGCACGTCGATGTCGGCCACGTCGATGTCGGCGCTGATGGTGCCAAGCTGCACGTCCACCGAACGCGGTACACGCAGCTCCAGGGTCGCCCCGCCGTTGCTGCGGCCGCGCGGGTACTCCACTTCCCAGCGCACGCGGTTGCTGCTCTTGTCCTGCTTGAGAGTGAGCCCATCGGCCATTGAACCGGTCAACGCCACGTCGCTGCGGTCCCAACCGCGCACGGTGACTTTGCCAGCGATGTTGCTGATTTCCACGCGACCGCCGGCGCCCAGTGGATGGCGCTCATTGACGTTGGTGGCGGCCTGGGCGACGAGCGGCACGCACAGAGCCAGGGCGGCGATCAGGGACAGAGGGATACGCATGGGGTTCTCCTTCAAGTGGGCAGGCCGGCGGACAGCACCGCCTGCTGGGTGAGTTCCAGCCGCAGCGCATAGGTACGCTGCAGTTGCCCGAGCAGATAGCGCGAGCGGGGATTTTCAGCGATGGCCGCGCGGATGGTGTCCGCACTGGCATCGAGTTCATGCAGGGCCGGGCGCCACTCATCGGTGACATCGGCGCTGGGCAAGGCCGCGATGGCCTGCTGGTACTCGCCGGCCATCGCATCGGCCTGGCGCTGCAGCAGCGACGGTGCGGGCGTGTGCGGAACCGGCGTAGGCACCACCATCAGAACGGCAAGTGCGGCGGCCATTCCCAGGCCTACGCGCAGCGGCCAGCGCTGCCGGCGGGACCGGTGTGCGGCCAGCGAAGCGGTGGCGATCGGCGTGGACGGTGCCGTCAGCGGTGCCGGCAACTGTGCGGCGATGCCCTGCCAGACCCGCGCCGGCGGAACGCGCTCGGCGGGCAAGGCACGCAGGCGTGCGGTCAGGTCGTCGTGATCGGAATCATGGGGCGTCATGCGGTTTCTCCTAGGCGCGCACGCAACAGGCCGCGCGCACGGTGCAACTGTGCTTTGGAACTGCCGACCGCCATCTGCAGCTGGTCGGCGATTTCCTGGTGTTTCCACCCTTCGATGTCATGCAGGACCAGTACCGCGCGCGCCCGTGGCGGCAGTGTTTCCAGCGCGCGCTCCAGGTCCATGGAGGTACCGGCGCAGCGGTCCTGGGCCGGCAGCATCGCCAACGATTCCCAGCCCTCCTCGCCGGCATCGCGCGCATCGCCGGTGGCGTTGGCGCGCAGTTCCATCAGCGCTGCGTTGACCCCCAGGCGGTGCAGCCAGGTGCCGAGGCTGCTTTCGAAACGGAAGCCCGGCAGTGCGCGCCATGCCTGCAGGAAGGCCTCCTGCAGGGCGTCTTCGGCGCGGGCCGCATGGCCGCCGCACAGCCGCCACAGCACGGCGTACACGCGCGGCGAATGCCGCCGGTAGATGCATTCGTATGCGGTCACGTCGCCGGCAGCCGCGGCACGCACGAGGGCATGGTCATCGGCGGCATCGGCCTGGGTCGTGGCGCTGGAGGCGGGCATGGTCGTATCGAGCATATCCGTTGGATGCGGGGGGCATGGAAAAGGTTTAAGCCCGTTCTGACTTTCTTTTCAGGCGCCTCCGCTTGGGGCTGCTGCGAGCGTGAGGGCGGATTATTTCTGCGGTCTTTAAACCTTCCTGGCCGGCGCTGCATCCAATCCCATGTCACTACCGGCCCCCGCCAAGGAGTATTCCCATGTCTTCCAGTTGCCTGGCCCTGCTGCTCTCGCTGGCCACCGGCTGCACGCTGCCGTGGAGCCCGCTGCAGATCCAGGTCACGTTGAGGCCTGAAGCACCCGATGTCTGTGTGCAGTACGCGCAGAACGCGCCGGTGTGTGCCTCGGCGATGATCGCTGTGTTCGACGTGTACGGCAGCCCCCTGTCGTAAACCGATACCACGATGCGGTGACGCGCATCGGCATTACCATGGCGGGATCGGCACTATCGCTGCAAAGGAATTCCGCCCCCATGAAAGAGCATCTGCCCGCCTGGACCCACGAATGGCTGCAGTACGGGGTCCCTGCCCTGCAGATTCTGGTGACCCTGCTGGTGGCCTGGCTGCTGCGGCTGGTTGCCCGGCGGCTGATCCGTCGCGTCGGTGAGCACTACACACTCCCGCCGGAAATGATCATGGGCGCACGTCGGGTGTTCACCTTCGTGGTGTATTTCACCGTGCTGCTGATCGTGCTCAACATCGTGGGCGTCTCGGCAACGGTACTTTGGACCGCCTTCACCGGGTTCGCTGCGGTCGGCGCGGTGGCGTTCTTCGCCGCGTGGAGCGTGCTGTCCAACATCTTCTGCACGCTGCTGATCTTCACCACGCGGCCGTTCCGCCTGCACGATTACATCGAGCTGCTGGAAAACGGTGAGAAGCCAGGACTCAAGGGCCGCGTGATCGACATCAATCTGATCTACACCACGTTGCAGGAAACCGGCAGCGGGCACGAAGGCACGGTGCTGCAGATGCCCAACAACATGTTCTTCCAACGCACCGTGCGCCGTTGGCGCGATCCTTCGCAGGCGCCGGGCGGGATTCAAGGGGACGGCTGAGTCCAGCCGCCATCGGCCAGGCAATGCCCGGGCGCAGGATCGATACCTAGCGCAGCTGGCTGTCCTTGCTGCCGCGGCGGTTGTAGCCGCTGCCCTCCTGCTGGGCGGCGTCCTCTTCTTCCTGGCAGCGCACGCACAGGCGTACGCCGGGTACGGCTTTCCGCCGCGCCTCGGGAATGGGCGCGTCGCAGTGCTCGCAGTGGGTCAATCCCGGGCCATCGCGCAGCTGCGCGCGGGCCCGCTGGATGGCCTCATCGACGGTGGCGTCGATCTGATCCTGGACGGCGCCGTCGCCTGCCCAACCTGTCGCCATGATGTGTCTCCCATGCCGGTGTCAGGGCACCAGCATAGACCCGGCCCACCACACCCAGCCAACGTGGGGCTGAACGCCCGCGGCGCCGGGTGAACGCTTCAGACGTGGCTTACCAGACCAGGTCGTCCGGCACCTGGAACTGGGCGTAGTAGGCATCGTCCTCGGCGTTGCCGGTGCTCGGCTCGCTGCCGGGCTGGCTGTTGTCGAGCACGATCACGCTGGCGTCGCGCTCACGGACCTTCTCGGCCGCCGTCCTCGGCAGCAGTTCGAAGCCGTCGCCATGGCGCACGATCACCAGGCTGCCCGAGGCCAGCTGGCGACGCAGCACGTTGTTGACCAGCATCGTGCGGATCAGCGTGCCGTCATTGAAGCGGTACTCGCTTTCGCCTTCACGCTTGACCTTGTGCGCCTCGACGATCTGGCGGACCTGGGCCTGCAGTTCCTGGGCGTGGGCCTTGGCCTTGCGCTCGGCTTCCAGCGCGCGATCGCGTTCAGCCTTCTCGGCACGCAGGCGCTCGGCCTCGCGCTGGCTTTCGCTGGGCGCGACCGGGGCCTTGCCGTGGCGGGCTTTCACCTGTTCACGGGCGGTCTGGGAGACCTGGGATTTCTTGACCAGCCCAGCCTTGAGCAGCTGCTCCTGCAGGGGATTTGCCTTCGCCATACGCCTAGCATCTGTTGTTGCGGGATTCCGGGGGCCATCATACTGGTCTGCCCGCCCCGTCCCAACCGCCCCATGACCGCCCTGAAGTACCTCGCCGGCTATCCCGACGCCCTGCAGCAGCAGGTGCGCGAGCTGATCGCGGGCGACCGGCTGGGGCCGTGGCTGGAGCGGCGCTACGCCGAACTGCATACCGTCCGCAACGACCGCCAGCTCTACGACTACACCCAGGGCCTGAAAGAGCGCTATCTGCGCCAGTCCGCGCCGCTGTCCAAGGTGATCTACGACAGCAGGCTGCAGGTGCTCAAGCACGCGCTGGGCACGCACACCACGGTCTCGCGGGTGCAGGGCAGCCGGCTCAAGGCCAGCCGCGAGATCCGCATCGCCACGGTGTTCCGCGAGGCACCGGCGCCGTTCCTGAAGATGATCGTGGTGCACGAGCTGGCCCATCTGAAGGAATCGGACCACAACAAGGCCTTCTACCAGCTGTGTACCCACATGGAAGCGGACTACCACCAGCTGGAGTTTGATCTGCGCCTGTACCTGACCCACCTGGAACGCACGCCGGGCTGAGCCGCAGCGTCCAGCGTCGCGCAGCGCCGGGCCCCAGCCAGTACACTCCCCGCCCGCTTCCCGTTTTATGTTGCCTGCCCGATGACCGACCCTATCCGACTCGACAAACGCCTGACCAGCCTGATCGGCTGCTCCCGTGGCGACGCCCAGCGCTACATCGAGGGCGGCTGGGTGACCGTCAACGGCCTGGTGGTCGAACAGCCGCAGACGATGGTCACCGACGAGGACATCGTGCTGCGCGAGAACGCCGAGGCGACCCGCACCGAGACCGTGAGCATGCTGCTGCACAAGCCGGCCGGCATGCGCTCGGACGAACTGTGCGCCCTGGTAACGCCGGACACCCGCAGTGAACTCGATGCCACCGGCGTAACGCTGCTGCAGCGGCATTTCCACGCCCTGCAGCTGGTGATGCCGCTGTCCGATGACGAAAGCGGCCTGGTGGTGGTCAGCCAGGACGGGCGCGTGATCTCGCACCTGAAGGATCGCGGTGCAACGCTGGAGCAGGAATACCTGGTGGAAGTCAGTGGCGAGCTGGCGCCCTACGGCATGAAGCGCCTCGCGCACGGCCTGAGCTTCCGCAGCTGGCCGTTGCCACCGTGCAAGGTGAGCTGGCAGAACGAAACCCGCCTGCGCTTTGCGATCAAGCCGGTGCATCCAGGCCAGTTGCGCGACATGTGCGCCCAGGTCGGGCTGGAGGTCATCAGCATCCGCCGCCTGCGCATCGGCCGCGTGGCGATGGGCAAGCTGGTCCCGGGCCAGTGGCGTTACCTGGCGCCGGACGAGCGCTTCTAAACCGCGCCAGCACTCGCCCTGCACGCCCCGGCCGCTTACGATCGGGGCATGACCGAGAAAAAACCGTTCTGGCGCCGGCTGCTGCGCTGGCTGGGGATCGTTGTCGCCCTGCTGATCCTGCTGGTCCTCAGCGGCCTGCTGCTGGCCGACCACCTCACCCCGCAGGCCGTCGGCGAGCGCTCGACGGTGCTGCCTACGCAGGCCGACCAGACCCCGATCGATCGCGAGCTGGTCCGCCTGCAGGCCGAGCACCCAGGCCAGACCGGTGTGGCCTTCCTGTCCGACGGGCTGGACGCGTACGCCGCGCGCGCGGTGATCACCCAGCACGCCGGACGCAGCCTGGACCTGCAGTACTACATCTGGCACGACGACCTCATCGGCCATCTCATGGCCAACGAGCTGTACCGCGCCGCCGAGCGCGGCGTGCGGGTACGCATCCTGCTCGATGACATGAACGCGCAGGACAAGGACGCGCTGATGATGGCGCTCGATGCGCACCCCAACATCGAGATCCGCCTGTACAACCCGTTCCGCAACCGCAACGGACTCTGGCGCCTGGTCGAGATGGTGCAGCGCGTTTTCAGCGTCAACCACCGGATGCACAACAAGTCATGGATCGCCGACGGGCGCGTGGCGATCGTCGGTGGCCGCAACATCGGCGAGGAATATTTCAGCGCGCGCCCGGACGTGAACTTCCGCGACCTGGACCTGCTGGTTGCCGGCCAAGCGGTGCAGCAGGCCAACACGATCTTCGACGATTACTGGAACAGCGATACCGCCGTCCCGATCCGTGCGCTGGCGTTCTACGCCGAACCGCAGCTGCGCCTGCTGATCCGCGAAAGCGAGCACGAAGCGCGCCTGGACAGTGCCAAGCCCTATCTGGAACGCGTGGCGCGCTCGCAGGCGGAGAAATCGTATTACCGCGATGCGCTGGATCTGCACTGGTCAAACCACGTGGAGATCGCCTCGGACCCGCCGATGAAGCACCGCCGCGACGATCAGGCCGGCTGGCTGGTGACGCGCCTGGTGCAGGAACTGGAAAGCGCCCAACACAAAGCCCTGCTGATCTCGCCCTACTTCGTGCCCGGCGAGGACGGCACTGAAGGCTTGGCTGCGATGGTCGCGCGCGGGGCCCAGGTCGCGGTCATCACCAACTCTCTGGCGGCCAATGATGTGGCCGCCGTGCACAGCGGCTACATGCACTACCGCGCACCGCTGCTGCGCAGTGGCGTGCAGCTGTACGAGCTCAAATCACGTGGCAATGTCGATGGCGGCGGTCTGTTCGGCAGCAGTGGTGCCAGCCTGCACACCAAGGCGTTCATGATCGACGACCGGCGCGGCTTCGTCGGCTCGTTCAATCTGGACCCACGCTCGGCCTATCTGAACACCGAGATGGGCGTGCTGTTCGACGATCCCGTGCTGGCGGGCCAGCTGCGCAAGGAATACCTGCACCTGGCCGACCCGCGCCAGAGTTACTGGGTAGCGCTGGGTCCGGAGGGCGACGTCCGCTGGCTGGAGCGTGATGCGCAGCCGCCCCATTGGCTGTACACCGAACCCGATGCCGGGTTGTGGCTGCGGGCCAGCGCACGCGCGATCAGCTGGCTGCCGCTGGAGTCACAGCTCTAGCTCAGCCAGCCTGCGCCACCTCGACGCCAGGCTCATCGCCCTCCAGCGTTTCCACCGCGCGCCCGTGGACGCGCCGCCAGATCCACTGCAGCGCCTGTGGCGGGGTGTCGTCCAGCTGTTCCAGCCAGGCCAGTGCCTGGACCTGCCCGATCTGGCCATGGCGGCACAGCAGGCTGGCCGCAGCCACCGCCCGCGCGAACCGCAGGCTGGCGGCCAGGCCGCTGCCGCTCTGCCGGATCAGGGCGTCATGGACGGCCTTGGGCAACTCCCATGCCGCGGCGATCCGGCTCGCCACCGGCAGGGTCCAGCTATCGAGCAGATCGGCGGCCAGCACGCGCGGCGGGGCGGCCACCTGCTGTTGCGCGCAGGCATCGAGCAGGTGGCGCATCACCAGCGCCGCGCCGAGCCCCTGGGTCAGGCCAAGCCACTGCGCAGCGAAACCGTCCTCATGGGTCACCGTGCGCGCATGGTCGGCGGCAACGCGCGAGGCCAGCAGCGCATGCTCCCAGATCACCGCGCTGAACTGCGGAAACGCATCGCACTGCAGTTGCATCACCGGCTGCACCAGCACCGCACTGATGATCTGGCGGATGCCGTCGGTGCCGACCAGGGTGACGGCGCGCTGCAGGGTTTCCACCGGCTTGGCCTGCACCCGGTAGACGGGACTGTTGGCAATGCGCAGCAGGTTGCCGGTCAGCACCGGATCCTGGCCGATGATCGCGGCCATCGCGCGCGCCGAGGCGTCGCTGTCGTTGACGGTCTGGATGAGCTGCGGCAGCAGCTGCGGGCGGCGGGGCAGGTGCTTGGCCGACCAGTCCCGGGCCAGAAGCGACGCGGTGACCGCATCGCGCAGCTCGACCGTGTGCCGCACGGCTGCATCGGCGGCATCGCCACTGCGCGGTACCAGGGCAAGCGCGTGCAGGCCGGCCTGCAGGGCAGCCACCGGATCGGCCCCCTGGCACAGGGGCGGGGCCGCGGCCGCCGGGGAGTGCCCGCGTGCCGCGCGGGCGGCCGATGGCGCCGCCACGGCACGCCGACGGCGGAGCAGCAGCCCCCCACCCAGCAGGGCTGCCACCAGGACCGCGATGAGGACCGCGCCCGTCACGCCAGGGCCCCTGGCCACGTGGGATACCGCACTTGCCTTGTTGCGACTGCGCCCACGTGATCCGTCCTGCGATTGCCGGTGATGCACACCCTTGCGACGGCATCGGCCTGCAGGTCAGCAACTTTAATGGCGGCCGCCGTGGCACCGGCCCGGCCCTTCACCGGAGCCCCCTGACAACACCCTCCGGCGGAATGCTCTAGAATGGCGCCGCGCGACCCGTCCGAGACCCGACGACGTCGCTTTTTTTGTTTTACACCCCACCTTTTGCTGGCGCGTTCGCCGCTGTTCGCCACCGTTCGCACCATCGGAGCCACCATGTTATTTGAAACCCTCGAATCTACCGGTCACGAGCAAGTGGTGTTCTGCCACAACCGCGATGCCGGCCTGAGGGCGATCATCGCGATCCACAACACCACGCTGGGCCCGGCCCTGGGCGGTGTGCGCATGCGTCCCTACGCCAGTACCGACGAGGCCCTGGAAGATGCGCTGCGGCTGAGCCGCACCATGACCTACAAGAACGCGCTGGCCGGCCTCAACGTGGGCGGTGGCAAGGCTGTGATCATCGGTGACCCCAAGCGCGACAAGACCGAAGTGCTGTTCCGCGCGTTCGGCCGTTACGTGGATTCGCTGGGCGGGCGTTACATCACCGCCGAAGATGTCGGCACCGACGTCAACGACATGGAGAACATCTACCTGGAAAGCGAGTACGTCACCGGCGTGCACCAGGTCCACGGTGGCTCCG
Source organism: Stenotrophomonas rhizophila (assembly GCF_003751305.1). GTDB lineage: Bacteria > Pseudomonadota > Gammaproteobacteria > Xanthomonadales > Xanthomonadaceae > Stenotrophomonas > Stenotrophomonas rhizophila_B. Next base: position 1,094,538 of record NZ_RJKV01000002.1, on the reverse strand, counting down.
GCGATCCGGCACCGTTCACCGCCTATGGCGCGCTGCAGGCGCTGATGGCCTCGATGCAGCACAAGCTGGGCCATGAGGAAGTCGGCAAGGCCAGCATCGCGGTGCAGGGCCTGGGCCACATCGGCATGGAACTGGTGAAGCTGCTGCGCGACCGCGGCGCCAAGCTGTACGTCAGCGACCTGGACAGCGCGCGGGTCGAGCGTGCGGTGACCGAATACGGTGCCGAAGCCGTCAAGCCGGAGGACATCTACGACGTCAACGCCGACATCTTCGCCCCGTGTGCGCTGGAAGGTGCGATCAACCCGGAGACGCTGCCGCGCCTGAAGTGCAAGATCGTCTGCGGCACCGCCAACAACCAGCTCTCCAGCCTGGACGTGGGTGACGAGCTGCATGCGCGCGGCATCCTCTACGCGCCCGATTACGCGGTCAACGCCGGCGGCGTGATGAACGTCTCGCTGGAAATCGACGGCTACAACCGCGAGCGTGCGATGCGCCTGATCCGCAGCATTTACCACAACCTGGGCCGCATCTTCGCGCTGTCGCAGAGCGAAGGCATCGCGCCACAGCGCGCCGCCGATCAGATCGCCGAGTCGCGCATCCTGTCGATCGGAAAGTTGAAGATGCCGCTGGGCCGCGCCACGCCGCGGCTGGGAACGCTGCGCGGCAACTGATCTGCTGCGGCGATCAAAACGAAGAGGGCGCGATCATGGATCGCGCCCTCTTTTTTGTAGCGCACCTCGCGTTGGAGCCCGCCCTCAGAACCCGGCCGAGTAGCGCAGCTGCACCTGGCGCAGATCGCCACGCGGGCCGAACCGCTGGTCATAGCCGAACGCCAGGCGCGTGTTGCGGCTCAACCACGATTCCACGGACAGCCCGAACAGGCCGCCCGAGCGCGCCGGCTGCAGGCCGGACAGTGGCGCCCAGGCCTCCACGCCCACGAAACTGGCCTCCTGCACCTGTCCCGTACTGGCCAGGTGCTGCTGCCACTCGGCATAGCCGCGCAGCGACCACCCACCCCAGCGACGCTCGGCACGCATGCCGATCAAGGCCTGGGTGCGCGTACTGACCGCATCCTGCGTCCGTAGGCCGAAGCCCATGCCGCCCTGCTCGCTGAAACCGTCGCTGTCCACGCGCGCGTACTCCGCGCCCAGATACGGCGTCAGCGACGCGATGGCGTTGCCGAAGCGATACCCCGATTCCACGCTGGCTGCACTGAAGCTGCCGCCATAGCGTGCGTTGACACCGTACTGGCCCGCGCCGAGCAGCAGCTGGCGGTCGATCTCGCGCGTGAACTGGCCTGCCCCCAGCTGCCCCATCGCATAGGCGCGGCCGGTGCCCCAGCCTGCATACAACTGCGCCTGCGACTGGCGGTCGCGCCCACGGTCGCTGCCCCAGTCACGGCCGCCGAAGCTGCGCGTTTCACCGAAGGCGAACCCGAGCATGCCGTGGCTGCCCAGTGCCATGTCCTGGCCCATCATCCAGCCCCGGGTGGCCACGCCGTTGCCGGCAAAGCTGCCCTGCCCGGCCTCGCCCAGCGCGCTTTGCCAGGTACCGCGCAGGCGCGGTGCGGCCTGCACCTCGCCAACGCGGGCCGACAGCGCGCGGCGGTTCATATCGATGCTGTCGAAGGTCGATGCGGTGGCCAGCGCATGGGCCTTGCCGGACAGGCTGTCCAGGCTCGCCTGCAACGCACCCGTGCCATCCACGCCCTGCAGCTCACCGGCCGCACCAGCGAAGCCGGTAAGCGCCGCACCGCTGTGATCGAGGACCTCGAACGCCGATTCCACCCGTGCCGCCGAGGCCAGCGTAATCCCACTCAGACCGGCCTGCTGGGTCGCACTGATGACATTGATCCGGTCGGTGATCAGGCTGACGTCATTGCTTTGATAGCGCAGGCTGGTCTGAAGCAGCGTGCCCGTCGCCAGCGCATTGGTCACGCCGGCAAACGTGCCGCTCACGCCACCCTCGGCCTGCAGCAGCGCCTGCGAGCGCCCATCGGCGGGCACGTAACCGCTGAGGATGCTGTCCACGTGCACATTGCCCGCCAGCGACGCCGTGCCGGTGACCTTGAGCGCATTGGCACCCAGCGCCACCACCAACTGTGCACCGGCGCGCTGTACGTAATTGCCCTCGACGGTGGCATCGATGTTGGCGCTGCGCAGGATCACGCTGGCACCGTTGTCCACGTTGCCAGCCACCCGCGTTGTGCCGTTCATGAACTGCAGGGCGGCGTTGCCGGGTGCATCGGCCTGCGGCACGATCAGGACATCGGAGGTGATCGACGCTCCACCGCGCAGCGCGAGCGTGCCACGCTCGATGCGGGTGTCCCCGCCGTAGGTATTGGAACCGGCCAGCGTCAGTGATCCGATGCCCTGCTTGATCAACCCGCCCGTGCCGCTGATGTCGTTGGCCCATACCGAGTCCAGACCGACCGTCGCGACAGTGGCGGTGGCATCCCCCCAGTCGAACCGGGCCGGCCCGTTGATCGCCTTGGCGATGTTGAGCAGGCCATAGCCGAAGGTGCTGTCCACGCCGCCTGCGCCGAGATCGGTTGCCGTGCCGAGCAGGGTCTGACGCACCAGGTCATTGGTGAAGTACGGGTACTTCTGCCACACCAGCGCGGCCGCGCCGGAAACCAGCGGCGCTGCATAGGAGGTGCCCGAGCCGTAGTAATACGTGGGCGTGCCCCCGGTATTGGCCGGATCGACGTACGCCGCGGTGCCGGGAGCGGCAAGGCAATAGCGTGCCGCCACGCCGCACGCGTTGGCATACGAGGCCAGCCTGCTCGGGTCCGCGGTATCGACGGCGGTCACGCTGAGCCAGCCACGCTCCAGATCCGCTGCCGGCAGGCTGCCGCCGGTACCCGGCTGGCTGGGCAGTGCCGCCATGCTGGACGGATTGGCCTTGCTCTCGTTGCCGGTCGCGAACACCACCAGGCCGCCATGGCCGATGATGAAGGGACGGTACTCCTGGGCAATCGGCGCGGTGGCGGCCGGATTGGTCCAGTACAGGCCGCCCCACGAGTTGTTCATGATCTTGACGCCGGCATTGATCAGATCCTGATGCACCGGCGCAAGGCCCAGCGCACCGCTGACCTGGTTGCCGCTGCCGGAACCATCATCGACCGGGCTTTTGTCGGCGATGATCCGTGCAGACACGATCTGCGCGTCCGTGGCCACACCCCCTGGCCAGCTCCCGACCCGCCGACCGGCAGCCAGCTGGGACACCACGGTGCCATGCCCGACCACGTCGTCCACGTTGAGGTTGTTCACCCGCGGATCAACGTAGTTGTAACTGGCCACGACGCGCCCGTTGAGCGCCGGATGACTGCGGTTGACGCCTGAATCGACCACGCCGATGCGCACGCCGGCGCCGGTCCAGCCGGCCGCCTGCGCGGGACCGGCCTGGATGATGCTCAGGTGCGCATCGAAGGCCGGCTGTGCCGGCGGTGCCGTGGTCGGCGGTGGCGTCGGTGGGGTGGTAGGGGGCGGCGTCGGCGGCGTGGTCGGTGGAGGCGACGGCTCCAGGTCCCCGCGGACATTGCTGCCCCCGCCTCCGCACGCGCTCAACGCCAAGGCCAATGCCGCGGCCAGGGCCGACCTGCCGATCACAACCTGTTTCATCCCCGCTCCCCTTGTGAATGGACCTTCCCCACCTGTCGGCCTCCCGGGCAGACACCGGCGGTCAATGCCGACCCTCTATACTGGACCGACCCCCACGCAGTCTGCCGGGAAATGCGTCGGCTTCCAACGCCCGCGTTCCCATTCCGCTCTTCGCTCACGCATCAAAGAGATTGCACATGTCCAACATCGTCATCGCCGCCGCCAAGCGCACCGCCATCGGCTCCTTCCTGGGCCAGTTCAATGGCGTGCCGACCCCGACCCTCGGGTCCACCGCGATCGCCGCGGCCCTGGAACAGTCCGGGATCCCGGCTGCGGACGTTTCCGAAGTGATCATGGGCTGCGTGCTGCCGGCCAATCTCGGCCAGGCGCCGGCCCGCCAGGCCGCGATCGCCGCCGGGATTCCGGTCTCCACCGGCGCCACCACCCTCAACAAGGTGTGCGGCTCGGGCATGAAGGCCATCATGCTGGGGCATGACCTGATCAAGGCCGGCTCGGCCAGCATCGTGGTTGCCGGCGGCATGGAGTCGATGTCCAACGCCCCGCACATGCTCCCCAACTCGCGTACCGGCAACCGCTTCGGCAATTTCCAGGCGGTCGACCACATGGCCCACGACGGCCTGGTCAATGCCTATGACGGCAAAGCGATGGGCGAGTTCGCCGAATGCACCGTCGAGAAGTTCCAGGTCAGCCGCGAGGAGCAGGATGCCTTCGCCATCGAATCCGTGCGCCGCGCGCTGGCTGCGCAGGCCAATGGCGCGTTCGACGACGAAATCGTCCCGGTGAAGGTGAGCACCCGCAAGGGTGAGGTCGAGTTCGCGCAGGACGAGCAGCCGGGCCGTTCGGACGTCACCAAGATCCCGACCCTGCGTCCGGCCTTCAAGAAGGACGGCACGGTCACCGCGGCAAGTTCCTCGAGCATCTCCGACGGCGCTGCCGCCGTGGTGCTGCTGTCCGAAGAAGACGCTGCCGCCCGCGGGCTGCAGCCGCTGGCCCGCATCGTCGGCCACGCCACCCACTCGCAGGCGCCGGAGTGGTTCACCACCGCGCCGATCGGTGCGATCCAGAAGCTGCTGGAAAAAACCGGCTGGACGCTGGACCAGGTGGACCTGTTCGAGATCAACGAAGCCTTCGCCGTCGTGGCGATGGCGCCGATCCGCGAGCTGGGCATCCCGCATGACAAGGTCAACGTCAACGGGGGCGCCTGCGCACTGGGCCATCCCATCGGTGCCTCGGGTGCGCGCTTGGTGGTCACACTGGTGAACGCATTGCGCAAGCGTGAGGCCAAGCGCGGAATTGCTACCCTGTGCATCGGCGGCGGCGAAGCAACCGCCATCGCTATCGAATTGATTTGATTTGATTTAACGCGCATTTCTCAAAACTGAATGCGCGATCGCTTGACAGCCAATCTTGGCTTGTCATCATGTTGCCGGGCGCGCAATAGCGCGTTGCCTAATCTAACGACGAGGATTCACAACAATGAGCATCAACAAGCTGCTGATCGCAATGGCCCTGGGCCTGGCTCTGACCGCCTGCTCGAAGCAGGAGCAGGCTGCTGACGCCGCCGCTTCGGCCAACGAAGCTGCCGCTGACGCCCAGGCCGCTGCTGACCAGGCCGCTGCTGCTGGCGCCCCGGCTGCTGACGCTGCCCAGGCTGCTGCTGACACCGCCACCACCGCTGCTGACGCTTCGGCTGATGCCGCTGCCCAGGCTGCTGGCGCTGCCACCGACGCTGCTGCCGACCAGGCTGCCGACGCTGCCAAGGCTGCCGAAGGCACCGCCGAGAAGGCCAAGGACGCTGCTGAAGAAGCCAAGAAGTAATAACTTCTTTCTTCAAGCAAGTCTGAAGAAGCCGCTGGTTCGCCAGCGGCTTTTTCTTTGGGCGCGTGTTGAGCAGGCCTGCCACGCACCGGTTCTTCACAGACGCATGAATAGGCTGGCCTCCCATCCATCGCCTTACCGGAGCGCCACATGAAGATCCGTCCGTTGACCACCTCCCTGCTGGCCGCCTCCCTGCTGCTCGGCCTGGCCGCGTGCAAGGGCCCGGAGGCCGAACAGGCCCGTCGCGATGCCGCCCAGGCTGCCGACAGCACCAACGCTGCCGCGCGCGAAGCCGTCGACAAGGCCGCTGCGGCCACCCGCACTGCTGCCGACGATGCCGCTGCCGCCTCTGAACGGGCTGCCGCCGATACCCAGCAGGCGCTTGACCGCGCTGCTGCCGCAACCTCTGAAGCCGCCGGCGAAGCCAAGGTCGCCGCCAAGGATGCCGCCGCCCACGCCAGCGATTCCACCGCCGATGCCGCGCAGAAGGTGGCCGACAAGGCGCGTGACGTTGCCGACGACGCGCAGAAGAACGCCAACGAAGCCAAGCGCTGAGTCGGCTTCACGTCCCATCGCAGTGTGCGCCGCACAACGCCCCCTCCCAGGAGGGGGCGTTCTCGTTACGGCAACGCGCGGGCCATCACCGCTGCGTATCCCACATCGGTCGGCAGTGTCCCGAACGCCATCCCATGCTCGGCTCCCAGCCGTGAGCGGATGAAGGTGGAGGCGACCGGGCTCTGCGCGCGCAGCAGCACGGCGGCCTGCAACAACAACGCCAGCCGTTCGGTGATGCGACGCGCCTGCGCCTGCTCAGGCGTTGCCGCGAGCTGGGCACGCAGCGCGCGCGATGCAGCGTCATAGATCGCATCCACACCGGCCACGGTGTCCAGCTCCGCCTCCAGCGCATGCAGCACCTGCGGTTCGCGCGACAGCGCACGCAGCACGTCCAGGCATTGGATGTTGCCGCTGCCTTCCCAGATCGAATTCAACGGCGCCTGCCGGTACAGTCGCGGCAGCATCGACTCCTCCACATAGCCCGCGCCGCCAAGGCACTCCTGGGCCTCGTTGACGAACACCGCGGCCCGCTTGCACACCCAGTACTTCCCCACTGCGGTGGCGATGCGCGCGAACGCGGCCTGCTGGGGATCGGTGGCAGCCTGGTCCACGGCGCGCGCGACGCGCATCGCCAACACCGTGGCCGCCTCGGACTCCACCGCCAGATCGGCCAGCACATTGGTCATCAGCGGTTGCTCGCACAAGCGCTTGCCAAACGTGCTGCGATACCGCGTGTGATGCAGCGCCTGGGCCAGCGCCATGCGCATTTCCGCTGCGGCACCGAGCATGCAGTCCAGCCGCGTCATCATCACCATGCCGATGATGGTCGCCACCCCTCGCCCTTCCTCGCCGACACGCTGCGCCAGGGCCCCGCACAGCTCCACTTCGCTGGAGGCGTTGGACCAGTCCCCGAGCTTGTCCTTCAAGCGCATCAGGTGGAACGTATTGCGGTTGCCATCGGCCAGGCGCCGCGGCATCAGGAAACAACTCAAGCCACCCGGTGCCTGCGCCAGCACCAGGAACCCATCTGACATCGGCGCGGAGAAGAACCACTTGTGCCCGACCAACGCATAGCTGCCATCGGCCTGGGGCTCGGCGCGCGTGGTGTTGCTGCGCACGTCCGAACCGCCCTGCTTCTCGGTCATGCCCATGCCCACGGTAATGCCGGCTTTGTCGGCGATCGGCACATCGCGCGGGTCGTACTCCGGGGCTGCCGCCTTGGTCGCCCATTCGGCCAGCGACGGTGCCTGCCGCAGCACCGCGACGGCGGCGTGGGTCATCGTCAGCGGGCAACTGGTGCCGGCCTCGGCCTGGTGATGCAGATAGCTCAACGCCGCGCGTGCGACATGCGCACCGGGGCGACCATCGTGCCAGGACAGCCCGGCCACGCCATGCGTTTTCGCCACCGTCATCAACTGGTGGTACGCCGGATGGAACTCAACGGTGTCGATGCGATGACCCTGCCCATCGTGGGTGCGCAGGCGCGGGCGATCGCGATTGGCATCGAAGCCGATCCGGTAAAGCTCATCGCCGGCGAGACCGCCATAGCGCGCCAGCTGCCCGATGAAGGCGGCTCCGCCCTCGCGCTGCACCGCCTCCGCCAGCGCCACGTCGTCAGCCCACAGATTGCGGCCCCCGAAGGGCGGCGGCTGGTTGCTTACTTCATGCGTCTCGAACGCGGGCCATGCAGACGTCATCACGGCGACCTCCTTGCAGACAGAGGCCTCGATTCTGCCGCATCCCCGCACAGGCCGCCGTTCATGCGGATTCTCACCTCCTGCACGAGCGCGGCGGCACAGTGCAGGCATGAACGTGGATGCCGACAACGACGACCTGGTGGTGCTGCGCCCGGAGGGCCTCTACTGCCCGGCCGGTGATTTCCATATCGACCCCTGGCGCCCGGTACCGCGCGCGGTGATCACGCACGGCCATGGCGATCACGCGCGCAACGGGATGGGCCACTACCACTGCACCACGCAAACGCTGCCGATCCTGCGCTGGCGGCTGGGCGATGTGGACTGCACCGCACATGATTACGGTGAACGCTTCACCCTGGGCGACACCGAGGTCTCGCTGCATTCGGCCGGGCACGTGCTCGGTTCGGCCCAGGTGCGGATCGCGCATGCCGGACGGGTATGGGTGGCCTCGGGCGACTACAAGCGCCAGCCCGACCCGAGCTGCGACCCGTTCGAGGTGGTGCCCTGCGACACCTTCATCACCGAAGCGACCTTCGGCCTGCCGGTCTACCGCTGGCCGGACACCTCGCAGGTCGCCGCCGACATCGTGGCGTGGCGGCGCGAGTGCGAAGCGCGCGGCGAGGCGGCCGTGCTGCTGTGCTACGCGCTTGGCAAAGCACAGCGGATCCTTGCCGAACTGCTGCCACTGGATGACCAGCCTGCGCTGCTGCATGGCGCGATCGCCACCGGTGTCGCGGTCTATCGCGAAGCCGGCATTCCCATGCTGGCCACCGAGCCGGTCAGCGAACAGGCGCGCGGCGCCGAGTTCGCCGGCAAGCTGATTCTTGCCCCACCCTCGGCCGCCGGCAGCGCGTGGATGCGCCGCTTCAAGCGCGCGCAGCTGGGCTTTGCCTCCGGCTGGATGCGGGTGCGTGGCAACCGCCGCCGGCGCAACTACGATCGCGGCTTTGTGGTCTCCGATCACGCCGACTGGCCCGACCTGCTGCGCACCATCGCCGAGACCGGCGCACGCCGCGTCATCGCCACCCACGGCAATACCGATGCGCTGATCCGGTTCCTGCGCGAGCGGGGTGTCGCCGCCGAGGCCTTCGCCACCGGCTACGGGGACGAAGAATGAAACGCTTCGCCGCGCTTTACAGCGAACTCGACCGCAGCACCGCCACCGGCGACAAGCGCGCTGCGCTGGTGCGCTACTTCCAGCAGGCGCCTGCGCACGACGCGGCATGGGCCCTGTTCCTGTTGGCCGGCGGCAAGGTCACCAGTGCGCGGCAGAAGATCGCCGGCAATGCCGAACTGCGCGCGTGGGTAGCCGAGATGTCCGACACACCGGCGTGGCTGGTGGACGACAGCTACGACCAGGTCGGCGATCTGGCCGAGACACTCACCCTGCTGATGGATGATCCGGTGCAGGCCGGTGCGGATGTCGCGCTCGCCAACTGGATCGAGCAGAAGCTGCTGCCGGGCGCCAATCAACCCGAGCCGGTGCGCCACGCCGCGATCACCCAGGCGTGGCAACAGCTTGCCTTCGACGAGCGGCTGGTGTTCAACAAGCTGCTGACCGGCGCGCTGCGCGTGGGGGTGTCACAGCGGCTGGTGCAGCAGGCACTGGCCGAATGGTCCGGCATTGATATCGCGCGCATCGCCCAGCGCATGCTCGGCAGCTGGGTGCCCACGCCCGGGCTGCTGGCGGCATTGCTGTCGCCGGAAGAGCGGCCAGAAGATCGCCAGCAACCCTACCCGTTCTTCCTGGCCTCCCCCCTGGAGGCGGAGGTCGACACGCTCGGACCGATCGACGACTGGCTGCTGGAGTGGAAATGGGACGGTATCCGCCTTCAGGTCCTGCGCCGCCAGGGTGAGGTCGCGCTGTGGTCGCGCGGCGAAGAACGCCTGGATGGCCGCTTTCCGGAGATTGAAGCGGCGGCGATGGCCTTGCCCGATGGCTGTGTGATCGATGGCGAGTTGCTGGCCTGGGCCGACGGCGATGATCTGCCGCTGCCCTTCACCGCGCTGCAGACGCGCATCCAGCGCCTCAAGCCTGGCCCGAAGACGCTGCGCGATACGCCGGTGCGCGTGCTCGCCTACGATCTGCTTGAACTGGGCGGTGACGACCTGCGCGCCTTGCCGCTCGCGCAACGGCGTGCGCGCCTGGCCGAGGTGCTTGCCGCGCTGGACGACCCCCGCCTGATGCTGTCGCCGGCGGTCCGCGTGGCGGATTGGAGCGAGGCGGCCGCGCAGCGCGATCTGGCCCGCGAGCGCGGTGTGGAAGGGCTGATGCTCAAACGCGGCGACTCTGTCTACCAGGCCGGGCGCCGACGCGGCGACTGGTGGAAGTGGAAGATCGCCCCGCTGACCATCGATGCAGTGATGATCTACGCGCAGTCCGGCCACGGCCGGCGCAGCACGCTCTACACCGATTACACCTTCGGGGTGTGGGACGGCGAAACGCTGGTGCCGGTGGCCAAGGCGTACTCGGGCCTGGACGACAAGGAAATCCTGGCGCTGGACCGCTGGATCCGCGCGAACACGATCGAGCGCTTCGGGCCAGTGCGCAGCGTGCGTGGCGAGCAGGTATTCGAACTTGGCTTCGAAGCGGTGAACCGCAGCAAACGGCACAAATCCGGCATCGCCGTGCGCTTCCCGCGCATCCTGCGCTGGCGGCATGACAAGCCGGCCAGCGAGGCCGACACGCTGGCCCAGCTGCAGGCGCTGGCGCGGTGACCCGACGCGAGGCCATGGCCCGCCTGACGGCGTGGTTCGCCAGCCGGGGCTGGGCGCCGCTGCCCTTCCAGAAAGCGATGTGGCGGCACTACCTGGCCGGCGAGTCCGGCCTGCTGCATACCCCGACGGGCAGCGGCAAGACGCTGGCGATGTTCGGTGGGCCGCTGCTGCAGGCGCTCAACGATCCACCGCCACGTACCACCCGCGGCCGCGCAAAGACTCCCGTACCCGTCCTGCAGGTGCTGTGGATCACGCCACTGCGCGCACTGGCCGCCGACACGGCGCGCGCCCTGCGTGAGCCGCTGGATGCCCTCGGGTTGGACTGGCAGGTGGGCCTGCGTACCGGCGATGCCAGCGCGCGCGACAAGCGGTTGGCGCGAGAAGGCCGGCTCGATGTGCTGGTCACCACGCCGGAGTCGCTGGCGCTGTTGCTCAGCTATCCCGACACGATGGCGCGCCTGCAGCACCTGCGCTGCGTGGTGGTGGATGAGTGGCACGAACTGCTGGGCAACAAGCGCGGCGTGCTGCTGCAGTTGAATCTGCGCCGCCTGCGCGATGCCCTGCCCGCGCTGCAGGTGTGGGGGCTGTCTGCAACGCTGGGCAATCTGGACGAAGCGCGCGAGGTGCTGTTGCCCGATGTGCCCGATGCCCCGCTGGTGGCCGGCGCGCGGCCTCGCCCGGTCAGTGTGGAGACGCTGCTGCCCGCTCAGGGCGAGCGCTTCCCGTGGGCAGGCCACCTGGGTCTGTCGCAGTTGCAGCGCGTGCTGGAAAAACTGCTGACGGTGCGCACCAGCCTGCTGTTCACCAACACGCGTGCCCACGCCGAGCTCTGGCATCAGGCGCTGTCCGCAGTGTGGCCGGAAGACCCGGACACACTCGCGCTGCATCACGGCTCGCTCGACCCGGCCCTGCGCCGTGCTGCCGAGGAAGGCCTGCACGAAGGCCGGCTGCGCTGCGTGGTGGCAACCTCCAGCCTGGACCTCGGCGTTGATTTCCCCAGTGTCGATCAGGTGCTGCAGATCGGCAGCCCCAAGGGCATCGCGCGTTTGCTGCAGCGTGCGGGGCGCGCCAGACATCGCCCCGGCGAATCCGGGCACATCGTGTGTGTGCCTTCGCATGCGCTGGAGCTGGTCGAGTATGCCGCGGCACGTCGCGCGCTGGCGCAAGGGCACATCGAAGCACGCCGGCCGCTGAAATTGTCGCTGGATGTACTGGCGCAGCATGCGGTGAGCTGCGCGCTTGGCGGCGGCTTCGAACCGGAGGCCCTGTTTGAACAGGTACGACGGACGCATGCCTTCGCCGCACTGGACCACGCGCACTGGGACGGCGTGCTGGAGTTCATCGTGCAGGGCGGTCGTGCGCTGTCACAGTACCCGGACTTCCACAAGGTCGTGCGCGATGACGATGGCCTCTACCGCGTGCATGACCGCCGCGTCGCGCTGCGGCATCGGCTGTCGATCGGCACCATCACCAGCGATGGCAGCGTCATGGTGCAGTTCCTGCGCGGCGGCCGGCTCGGCGCGGTGGAGGAACAGTTCCTCAGCCGGCTGCGCCCGGGCGATCGCTTCCAGTTCGCCGGCCGCCTGCTGGAACTGGTGCGCCTGGAGAATCTGACCGCCTACGTGCGCGTGGCACGCGGCGGCGATGGGGTGGTGCCGCGCTGGCAGGGTGGTCGGCTGCCGCTGTCGGAGGCGCTCGGGCATGAAATGGAAACGGTGCTGGCCAGCCCACCCGAGAGCCCGGAGATGCAGTGGCTGGCCCCGCTGTTGTCGCTGCAGACGCGCCTGTCCGCACTGCCCGCCCCCGACCGGCTGCTGGTGGAACATGTCCGCCGCCGCGAGGGCCAGTTCGTGTTCGTGTATCCCTTCGCAGGGCGGCAGGTCAATGAAGGGCTGGCCGCGTTGATGGCGATGCGCTGGACGCGGCTGCAGGCCAACACGTTCGGGTATGCGGCCAACGACTATGGCTTCGTACTGGCACCCGCGCGCGCTGTCGAGATAGACGCGGCACGCGTGCGGACGCTGCTCCAACCGGAGGGGCTGCTCACGGATCTGCGCGAGAGTCTCAATCTGGGCGAACTCGCACGACGCCAGTTCCGCGACATCGCGCGCGTGTCCGGCATGCTGGTGCCCGCATTGCCGGGACGCACGCCGCGCAGCCTGCGTCAGCTGCAGGCCTCCAGTGGGCTTCTGTACGACGTGCTGCGCCAGCACGATCCGGATCACATTCTGCTGACGCTGGCCGAACACGAAGTGCTGCACGATCAGCTTGAGCTTGGCAGTCTGGCCACGACGCTGTCGTCCTGCCAGGCGCGCACCCTGAGCCTGCAGCACCCGACCAGCCTGGGGCCGCTGTCCTTCCCGCTGTGGGCCGAACGGCTGCGCGGTCAGTTCAGCAACGAAGACTGGAAAACCCGCGTGCTGCGCGCGGCACAGCAACTGGAGAAACGTCATGGCGCCTGAGCTGCCGATCACCCTCGCTGGCGAAACGGTGCACCTGCTGGGCGCACGTGCGATGTACTGGCCTGCGCGGCACGGCTTGTTGATCGCCGATCTGCATCTGGGCAAGGCCGATCTGTTCCGGCGTGCAGGCATCGGGCTGCCCCGGGGTGGCACGCAGGATGATCTGGAGCAGCTGGGCCGGTTGCTGCAACAGCACGACGTGCGCCAACTTTGGATTCTGGGCGATGTGCTGCATGGCGCCGCCCATCGCGCGGCGTGGTACCGCCAGTGGCAGGGCTGGCGCGAGCAGCACCCGGACCTGTGGATCGGCGCGCTTGAAGGCAATCACGATCGCGTGCTGCCCAAGGCAGACCTGGGTATCGAGTTGCTGGGCGAACGTGTGCAGGAAGGCCCCTTTCTGCTCCGTCATGCGCCACAGCCGCATCCGGGACTGCACGTGCTGTGTGGCCATCTGCATCCACTGGCACGCCTGCCGGGCATGCAACGGCGCTGGCCGGCGTTCTGGTTGCGCGAGCGACTGACGATACTGCCGGCGTTCTCCCGGTTCACCGCAGGCATTGCACCCGTCATGGACGCCGGAGAACGCTTGGTGGCCTGCGTCGAAGACCAGGCCATCGCACTGCCGGCGCGCTAGCCTGGCCAGCGCGCAACGGCATGCACCGCATGCTCAGGCGGCCGAAGCCACCAGCAGGTCCGGCATCAACCGGATATCCGGTGCGTTCGGATTGGGACGCACCGGTTGCCGCTGGATCGCGGTCAGCATGTCGTGTGCGGCGGCACGGATGCGCGGGTGGTGCTCCGGCGCGGCGTGGGTAATGAGGCTGGTGACATGGAATTCGAACACGTCTTCCATCACATCCGGCTGATCCTCATGCAGCATCTGCAGTAGTCCGCGAAGTTTGCGGATTTCACTTTCCAGAGTTTCGGCCGAGAACAGCATTTCAATCTCCTTGGGTTGCGATCGGTCCAAAGGACCGTGAGTCGCAAACGCAGCCCCACAGTACCACCGGTCGGTGGCGCTGCTCTTGGCGATCAGGAATCGGACAGAGCACCAGCGGAAGCAACATGACGCGTATCGAACACGCGCACGCCTGCTGCGTTTGCCTGAGTGTTGTCCCATGCGGCCGGTGAGTCCACCGTCAATGAATGTTATTCACGCCTTCACATCGCCGCGCATGCACTGCTGCGCGTGGTTATCAGCTGATGCGATCACGCGTGTGGGCATCGTTCAATGCCGCCAGGAAACCCGCCGACAACGGCAAGCGGCCCAGCCAACCGCGCTGCGTGCCACTGAGCACGCGCAACATATGACCGCGCCCGCCCGGCACACGCCCCATCGGCTGGAACAGCACATCGCGCGCACGCGCCAGCCCATCACGATCGGACTGGAACAACGGCGTCAGCCATCGGCTCCAGTACTGGTAGATCGCCACGTGCGCGCGCCGTTGTACCTGGTAGGCCTGCAGTGCGGCCTCCAACGCGCCGTGCGCGCGCAGGGCATCGCGCAAGGCCATCGCATCCATCAGCGCCATGTTCACGCCCTGCCCCAGCTGTGGGCTCATCGCATGGGCGGCGTCGCCGGCCAGCACCAGCCGCTCACGATGCCAGCGCGACATCACCGCGTCGCGATAGCCCGCGCGGGCCAGCTGATCCGGTTCACGCACGCCGGCCAGGCGCGCGTGCGCCTGCGGCCACAGGGACGCGATCTCATCGAGCCAGCGCGTCATCCCGTCGCGCTCCCACTGGGCGAACTGGTCACGCGGCAGGCTCCAGAAGAAACTCAACTGCGGCACATCGTGGCCGGGACGCGTGCCGACCGGCAGCAGCCCGATCATCTTGCGGGCCGCGACATAGCGTTGGCGCAGTTCATCCACATGCGGCCAGTCGCCGCGCGGCAGCAGGCACCACAGCGCGCCCCACGGGTACTCGCGGTCGAGCGTGGTGGCCTGCACCTGCGTGCGCAGCGTCGAGGCCGCGCCATCGGCAGCGATCACCAGATCGTAGGGGCCATGCCAGCGGCCGCGCGCATCGCGCAGTCGCCCCTGCGCGGCATCCACCGCCACGATCGCCGTATCAGGCTGGAGATTGCCGGGGTGTTCCCATGCTTGGGCCAGCAGCGAAAACAACGCGCCCCGTTGCATGCCCACGCCATGCAGCCGGGCATCAAGCTGCGCATAGCGCATGTCCATCACCGTGCGTCCGCACGGCGTCTCGCCGTACAGCCGGCGCACGCTGGCGCCGTGGTGCAGCACATCGGGCAGCAGCCCCATCTGCCACAGCACCTCCAGGCCGCTGGGCTGCAGCAGGAAACCGGCGCCGACCGGACCCGGGGTTGCGGCACGCTCGAACACGTGCACTTCGTGATGATCGCGTGAAAGCAGGATCGACAGCGCCTGCCCGGCGGTGCCGTAGCCGACGATGGCGATGGTGCGACGTGGGGACATGCGCGTACTCACTGATGAAAAAAAACCCCGCCGAAGCGGGGTTTTCAATGCGCAGCTGAAAGAATCACTCAGCCGGCACGATGTTCGAGGCTTGGGCGCCCTTCGGGCCCTGGGTCACGTCATAGGTGACCTTCTGGCCTTCCTGCAGACTGCGGAAGCCCTTGGAGTTGATCGCGGAGAAGTGCGCGAAGACGTCGGCGCTGCCGTCCTCCGGCGAGATAAAGCCAAATCCCTTGGCGTCGTTGAACCACTTGACGGTACCGTTCGGCATGGTGATGCGAGACCTTCTTCTATGAATGGGTGGTGTACGCTCAACCAGCGCACTGGCGGAGTATGCAAACCTTGTACCGGAATGACAATCACCCCCGTGCCAATTCACCGATCAATTCGGGCAGGCCGGAGGAGGCAGCGTCCACATTGGCCAGCACTTCGGCCATCGTGATTTCATCGCCATCGCCACAGCCGGCGGCCCAATTGGCCACGATTGCCAGGCACGCATAGTCCAGGCCGAGCTCACGGGCCAGGCTGGCTTCGGGCATGCCGGTCATGCCGACCAGGTCACAGCCATCACGGCGCATGCGCGCGATTTCGGCATTGGTTTCCAGACGCGGGCCCTGGGTGGCGCCATAGCAGCCGCCATCGTGCAGGCGCACGCCGGTCACTTTCGCCGCGGCCAGCACCTTGCTGCGCAGCATCGGCGTGTACGGATGGCCGAAGTCCACGTGCAGCACGTCGGTGCCCGGTTCTTCGCACAGGGTGGAGATGCGGCCCCAGGTGTAATCGATCAACTGGTCCGGGCAGGCCAGCACGCGCGGGCCGAAGTGCTCGGTGATCCCGCCGACGGTGTTCAGCGCAAGCACGCGCTGCGCACCGATCTGCTGGAGCGCGGCGAGGTTGGCACGGTAGTTGATCTTGTGCGGCGGCAGCGAATGGCCTTCGCCATGACGCGCCAGAAACGCTACGCGCTGACCCAGCAGCGTGCCGACGCGGATCGGACCGGACGGCGTGCCGTAGCGCGTCTCGACCTGATGGCTGCTCACGTCGTCGAGCTGTGCCAGCTTGTAGACGCCGGTGCCGCCGATGACGGCGAGAGAGATGTGCTCCATCATTCCTTCATCGCGTAGATGGCCGGCACGCACCGCAGCGTCTCATTGACGTCCATGCCGAACCCGAACACATAGCGGTCCGGGAGGTCGATGCCGGCATAGTCGGCTTTGACGTCCGGCAGTGCGCGGTCGTGCAGCTTGACCGTCAGCGCGGCGATGCGCACATCGGTGGCGCCCTGCTCCAGGCACCAGGTGCGCACGCCCTGCAGCGTGTAACCCTCGTCGAGGATGTCGTCGACCAGCAGCACGCGGCGACCGAACAGCGAGGTGGCCGGCTTGTGCTTCCAGACCAGATCGCCGCCGGTGGTTTCACCGCGGTAGCGGGTGGCGTGCAGGTAATCGAACTGCACGTCCTGGCCACGTGCGCCCAGCTCCAGCGCGAGCTGGCCGGCGAACGGCAGCGCGCCGTGCATGATCGACAGGAACAACGGGACCTCGCCCTTGTAATCGCGCGCGATGGCGTCAGCGATGCCAGCGATGGCCTTGTCGATGGTGGGACGGTCGACCAGCAGGTCGGCCTGGGCCAGGGCCTGGGAAATGGTGAGGTTGGGCATCAGACGGTTCTTCCAAGGGTGTCAAGCAAACGGGATTGGGTAGTGCCATGGCGGGAATCGGCCAACAGGCCGTCCCAGCCCAGCGCGCCACGACCGATCAGGCCGAGCAGCGCAGCAGTGTTGAGGGTGCGGCCTTCGACCGCGCGCAGCGATTCTTCCACCAGTTCGGGGTGGCAGACCAGCACCACGTCGCAGCCGGCATCCAGGTGCGCATCCACGCGCGCCTTGACGCCACCGGCCGAGAACGAGGCGGCCATGCCGATGTCGTCGGAGAAGACCACGCCACGGAAGCCCATCTCCTCGCGCAGGATCTGCTGGATCCAGCGTGGCGAGTAGCCGGCTGGTTCCGGCGCGACCTGCGGGTAGACCACGTGGGCCATCATCACCGCATCGGCGCCGGCAGTGATGCCGGCCGCGAACGGGACCAGGTCCAGCGCGCGCAGTTCATCGAGCGAACGCGGGTCGCTGGCATCGTGGAAATGGGTATCTTCCAGCACGGTGCCGTGCCCGGGGAAATGCTTGAGCGTGGCGGCCATGCCGACGCTGTGCATGCCGCGCACATAGGCGGCGGTGAACGCAGCGACGACCTGCGGGTCCGCGCTGAACGCGCGATCGCCGATAGCCAGGTTGCCACGGCCCAGATCAACCACCGGGGCGAAACTGAGGTCCACGCCGCTGGCGCGCACTTCGCTGGCCATCAGCCAGGCATGCTGTTCGGCCAATGCCAGCGCAGCCTCGGGATCGGTGGCATACAGGGCGTCGAAGCCCTGCAGCGGCGGCAGCGCGCTGTAACCGTCACGGAAGCGCTGCACGCGGCCGCCTTCCTGGTCCACGCAGATCAACTGCGGGCGCGGCGCGGCGGCGCGGATGGCCGCCGACAGCTCGGCCACCTGCTCGCGCGAGGCGAAATTGCGCTTGAACAGGATGACGCCGGCCACGGCGTCGTGCTGCAGCCATTCGCGTTCCTGGGCGGTGAGTTCGGTCCCGGCAACGCCGATCACGAGCATGGGATGTCTCCAATACGGGGCGCCACGATGGCGCACCGCCGCATTGTCGCAGAACCCGCGCGCAGCGTCAGACCTCGCAGCCGTCCGGGCCGCAGCCATCACCGGGCCCGGCAGCTCCTGCGGCCGGGCCTTCCGCTGCGATCTGCCGCAACGCCTGGGCGAAGGCCTCGGCCGGCTGGGCACCCTGGATGGCGTACTGATCGTTGATCACAAAGGTGGGCACCGACTGAATACCCAATGCCTGAGCTTGGGAAAGCTGGGCCTGGATTTCCTCCAGCCCCTCCTCACCCGCCAGCAGCCCGGTGATGCGCTCGGCGCTGAGGCCACCGGCGGCGCCGGCGGCGATCAGGGTCTGCGGGTCGGCCAGGTTGCGGCCCTCCACGAAATGCGCGCGGAACAGCGCCTCGCCGACCGCCGCCTGGACGCCTTCACGCCCGGCCAGCCACATCAGGCGGTGTGCGGGCAGCGTGGTCACCCGGACCTGACCCTGGTCGAAATCCATCGGCAGGCCTTCGGCGCGCGCGGCGGTCTGGGTCTGGGTCAGGATCTGCCGGGTGCGCTCGGCGCTGCCGAACTTGGCCTCGTAGGCCTCGCGCAGCGGTACGGGGGTGGTTCCCGCGTCGGGATCCAGCAGGAAGGGGTGCCAGTGCACCTCCACCTCGGGGGCGTCATCACCCAACAGCGCCAGGCCCTGCTGGAACCGGTGCTTGCCGATCCAACACCAGGGGCACACCACATCCGACCAGATATCGATTTTCATCCGGCCAGATTGTGGGTGCTGCGGAGCGTTTACAAGGTCTGGCGGTCAGCTGCGTTCAGCACTGGACCAGCGTGAAAACGGATGGGCAGCCAGTGCCAGATTGTAATAACGGACCTCGTCGGTGACTTCAGCGCCGGCCCAGTCGGGCAGCGTGATCGCCTGATCGGCGTGCTCGAGCTCGACTTCGGCCACCACCAGCCCGGCGTTCTCGCCCAGGAACTCGTCCACTTCCCACAGCAGTCCCTGGTGCTCGACCAGATGCCGACGCTTATCGATCAGCCCGCCGACACACAGCGCCAGCAGCGCGCGTGCATCCTCCACCGGAATCGGGTAATCGAACTCCTGCCGGGTGTGCCCGATCTCGCGCGATTTCATGTTGAGGAAGGCCTGCCCGCCCTGGATGCGCACGCGCACCGAGGCCTTCTGCGCGCCGCTGTCCAATGCGGCGGTGTCGTTGAGATAGCCCTGCGCCATCGGGATCACCGCGTGCGCGGCAGTGCGCCAGCCCTCACCGGTGACGAGGTATTTGCGTTCGATTTCAATGCCCATGCGCACAGTATGCGGCGATCACCGCACTGCGACCACGGCCGGCTTCTATACTGGCCGACTGCCCTGCATGGACGCCCGATGAAACCCCTCTTCCCCACCCTGTTGCTGACCCTGCTGCCACTGCCCGGGGTCGCCGCGACGCCACCGGCCCCTGCGCAGATCGAAGCGGCCATCATGGCCATGATCGAGGCCGAGAAGAAGCCGGCGGGCTCCGCGCAGGATCTGCTGCTGCAGTCGATGTTCACCCCGCGCGGGTTCGAGCATGGGCCGTGCTTTGCCAGCACGACGGTCACCGGTGCCTACGAGTGCCTGGTCGGCATGGAGATCGGGCTCAAGAACCGCTACCGGATGCTGCGCTTCGTTCCGCAGGGCATGGGCTGGGCGATGCAGCGGGCTGATGTCGCTGCGCCGGTTCCCCCGCGCGAGCGTGTCCGCGAACTGCTCATCGAACAGCTCGGTCAGCGTGCCGCATCCCTCACCGATGCCGCCGCCCGCGACGAACTGCGCGCCTTCCAGCAGCGCGTGCAGATTCTTGCGGTCGACGACTGCGAACTGCACAGCACGCAGTCGCCGGACATCCGCTGCGATATCACCGCGGGCGATGACACCGAGCGCGGCACCTACCCGCAGACCTATGTGTTCGACGCACAGGGCCAGTGGCAGAACGCCGCACCGGGGAACGGCCGGTAAGCGCGAACGCCGTCAGCGCTTTTCGAACACCGCGATGCTTTCCACGTGCGCGGTGTGCGGGAACATGTCCATCGCGCCGGCCGAGACCAGGGTAAAGCCCTGCTCGTTGACCAGGTAGCCGGCGTCGCGCGCCAGCGAGCCGGGATGGCAGCTCACGTAGACGATCCGCTTGAACTGCTTCAGCGGCAGCTGCTGCAGCACTTCGATGGCGCCCGAGCGCGGCGGATCCAGCAGCAGCTTGTCGAAGCCCTGGCGCATCCACGGCGTCTGGCGCTGGTCCTGGGTCAGGTCCGCTGCGTAGAACTCGGCATTCTCCAGCCCGTTGCGCACGGCGTTCTCTTTCGCACGCGCCACCAGGCCGGCGTCACCTTCCACACCGACCACGTTGCGCACGGTGCGCGCCAGCGGCAGGGTGAAGTTGCCCAGCCCGCAGAACAGATCCAGCACGCGCTCGTCCGGACCCGCATCAAGCAGGGCCAGCGCATGGGCGATCATCTGCACATTGAGCTTGGCGTTGACCTGGATGAAGTCCAGCGGGCGGAACGCCAGCTCGACATCCCACGGTGCCAGCTTGAACGACAGCGGCACCTCGGCCGGCCACAGCGGGTGGACCGACTCCACGCCGCCAGGCTGCAGCGAAATCGCGAAGCCGTGTTCCTGCCCGAAGGCGGTCCATGCAGCACGGTCGGCGTCGCTGAGCGGCTGCATGTGACGGATGGTCAGCATGATCGCGTCATCGCCGGCGATGAATTCGATCTGGGGGATATCACGCTTGCCATCGAGGGTTTCGATGAACTCGGCCAGCACCCCCACCTTCATGCCGATTTCCGGGATGACGGTCAGGCACTGGCTCAGGTCCGCGACGAAACGCGGATCCTGTTCACGGAAGCCGACCAGGGTCTTGTCCTTCTTTTCGACGCGGCGCACCGAGAAGCGGCCTTTGCGGCGGTAGCCCCAGCTGTCGCCGACCAGCGGCGGCAGCACGGTGCCGGGACTGACGTGACCGATCCGGGTCAGGTTGTCGATCAGCACCCGCTGCTTGGCCACGATCTGCTGCGACTCCTCCAGGTGCTGCAGCACGCAGCCGGCGCAGACGCCGAAATGCGGGCAGCGCGGGGTCACCCGCTGCGGCGAGGCCTGTACGACCTCGATGGTCCGGGCTTCATCGAAATGACGATTGCGCGCGGTCGGCTCCGCGGTCACCACCTCACCCGGCAGCGCGCCGGTGATGAAGGTGACCTTGCCACCCTCGCCGTCGCGGCGGGCAACGCCACGGCCGTCATGGCTGAGGTCGAGGATGTCGGTCTGGAAGGGGGTACGGTCGAGTCGGGAGCGGGTTCGGGCCACGTGGCAACAGGCTGCGGGCAAAAAGGGTGCGTATTGTCGCAGATACCAACTGCCAACTGACTTGCCGCCCGCTGAAACCGCTTGCAGGCGAGGACTTCGCGTTTAATATGGAGGCCGCTGACATGGAGGCAGCCACAATGCAGATGACCCCGAGGGATCCCATGCCCCGATTCCTGCTCGTCGAGGACGACACCATCAGCCGCGGCTTCTTCAAGGCGGCGCTGGAAACCCTGCCGGCGCAGGTGGATACCGCCGACTCCCTTGCCACGGCCATGGACCGCGCCCGCGGCAACCAGCACGATCTGTGGCTTATCGACGTCAACCTGCCTGACGGCAATGGCACCCAGCTGCTGCAGGAACTGCGCCGCTCGCGCCCGGACACCCCGGCGCTGGCGCATACCGCCGACGGTGACACCTCGATCCACTCGCGCCTGCGCGATGCCGGTTTCAGTGAAACCCTGGTCAAGCCGCTGAGCCGCGAGCATCTGCTCAAGGCCGTCCGCCGCGCCCTGGTGCATACCGCTGGCAGCCTGTCCGCCCCGGCGGTTGCCGGGTCCGACGAGGTCGAAGGCGAGCGCCAGGACTGGGATGAAACCACCGCCCTGGCTGCGCTGAACGGGCAGCGCCACCACCTCATCGCGCTGCGCGAACTGTTCCTGGCCGAGTTGCCCGGGGTCCGCGACGCTGTGGCCCAGGCCCTGCGCGAGGACGATGTGCGGGCCCTGCGCGGGCAGTTGCATCGGCTGCAGGCCAGCTGCGGGTTCGTCGGCGCCGCACGCTTGGCTCGGGCAGTCCGTCAACTGCACCAGGCGCCGGAGTCGACCGGTGCGCAGAGCCGCTTCCGCGTCGCGGTTGACGCCCTGCTGCAGTGAGCACGGGGCGGCAGCCGGGGCACCGGCGCCGCTTGAGTCACCCCGCAACGATGCAGCGGCCCGCCAGGGCCTACGTGCGCCGCCGGGCCAGGTCCTCCAGCATCTCCCATGATTTCAGCCCCCGCCCGCCCAGATGGTGCATCAGCACCGCGCGGATCGGCCGACGCAGGCTGACCAGATCCTCGGTACCGGGCATTTCATCGGCAGCCAACGCCAGCAGCGCGCTGCCGGTGGCGGTACCACGGCGCTGATCCACGCCCCGATCGCTGAGCAGCCGGCGAGGCCCCTCCTGCGGATCCAGCTCATACCGCGCCGCCGGATCGACCGGCTCGTCATCGCTGCCGTGCAGCAGGTCGAAGCCGAAGCCCAAGGCCTCCAGCAGGTCACGCTCGAAACGACGCAGCGTCCACGCCAAGGGCTCTCCGTCACGCAGCCGCGCACGCACCTGCGCGTAATGGTCGTAAAGCTCCGGCAGCGGATCCTGGCGGGGCGCCAGCCGCATCATCAGTTCGTTGATATAGAACCCGGCCAGCATCGCTTCGCCGGTCAACCGCGGCGCGGCGTCCAAGGCCTCGGCGCCGCGCAGCTGGGCCAGTTCGCCCCGCTGCACGGCAGTCAGGCGAATCCACTGCAGCGGCTGCAGGGCCGCGCGCAACGCCTGGCTGCGCGGGCTGGACACGCCCCGCGCGAGCACCCCGATCCGGCCGTACTGCTCGGTCAGCACCTCGACCAGCAGACTGGTCTCGCGCCAGGCCCTGGCGTGCAAGACGAAGGCCGGCTCATCCTCGATGCGCATGGCTCAACCGCCCGGGGCCGGAGTGGCCGGCTTATTCGTAGCCGAACGCCTTGAGCGCGGCTTCGTCGTCGGACCAGCCTTCGCGTACGCGCACCCAGGTTTCCAGGAAGACCTTGGCCCCGAACAGGCGCTCCATCTGCAGGCGCGACTTGGCGCCGATTTCCTTCAGGCGGGTGCCGGCCTTGCCGATCACGATCGCCTTCTGACCTTCGCGTTCAACCCAGATCACCGCGCCGATGCGCAGCAGGTTGCCGTCTTCGACAAAGCGCTCGATCTCGACCGTGGTCGCGTACGGCAGCTCTTCGCCCAACTGGCGCATCAGCTGCTCGCGGACCAGTTCACCGGCGAGGAAGCGCTGGCTGCGGTCGGTGATCTCATCCTCGCCGAACATCGGCGGGGCTTCCGGCAACAACTTCATCAGGTCGCGGACCAGCGATTCCAGGCCGTTGCGCTTCTGCGCCGAGATCGGGTGCACGGCCGCGAACGTGCGGCCTTCGGTGACCTGCTGCAGGAACGGCAGCAGGGCGCCCTTGTCCTTCAGGCGGTCGATCTTGTTGACCACCAGCACCACCGGGATGCCCGAGTCGCTGAGCACGTTGAAGGCCAGGGTGTCTTCGTCATCCCAGCGGCCGGCCTCGATCACCAGCATGCCGGCGTCCACGCCCTCGAGCGAGCCGCGCGCGGCGCGGTTCATCACCCGGTTCATGGCCCGCTTCTGCGCTCGGTGCAGGCCGGGGGTATCGACCAGCACGATCTGGCCTTCCGGGTAGCTGGCAATACCCAGCAACCGGTGCCGCGTGGTCTGCGGGCGATTGGAGACGATGCTGACCTTGGCGCCCACCAGGGCGTTGGTCAGGGTGGATTTGCCGACGTTGGGGCGACCGATGACGGCCACGCTGCCGGAACGATGGGGGGTTGCTTCGTTCACTTGGAATCCAGTTGCTCAAGGGCGGCCGCAGCCGCTTGTTGTTCGGCCAGCCGTCGCGAGGCACCTTCGCCTTCGGTGCTGACAGCGGGGTCGGTTACGCCGCAGCGTACCCGGAAGGTCTTGGCGTGATCGTCACCCGATTCTGACACCAGCTCGTACAGCGGCAGCGCCTTCTGTCGGGCCTGCAGCCATTCCTGCAGGCGGGTCTTGGGGTCTTTCTCCGGCTTGCCGGTCGCCGGCAGGGCCTGCATCGAGGCCAGGAACCACGGCAGCACCACGGTCTGGCAGACCGCAAAACCGGCATCGAGGTAGATCGCCGCGACCACCGCTTCCAGCGCATCGGCCAGGATGGAGTCGCGACGGTGGCCGCCGGTCTTCATCTCGCCGGGCCCCAGGATCAGGCGATCGCCCAGCTGCAGCTCGCGCGCGATCACCGCCAGTGCGCCTTCGCGCACCAGTTCGGCGCGGGCGCGGGTCAGCGCGCCTTCGTCAGCCTTGGGCCAGCGTTCGTACAGCGCCTGGGCCACCATCATGTTGACGATGCTGTCGCCGAGGAATTCCAGCCGCTCGTTGTTGGGCGAGCCGGCGCTGCGATGCGTCAAGGCCTGCGTGAGCAGGCCCGGATCGTTGAAGGCGTGACCTATCAGGTCACCGCGTTGAAAAGTCTTAGTCGGCACCGCGGAGAGTCAAATCCTGGTTTGTGTCAAATTTGCCCACCACATCGAGATTGCCGATCAGTTCACGGCGCACTTCGTAGTTGACCTTCAAGTTCCAGCCGCCATCAATGCGATCGAACTTGATATCGGAGGGCTTGAGATTTTCCGAGTAACTCATGCGAACGCGCTTGAAGAACAGCTCCTGGACCCGTGCCGGCTCCATGTTCGCCACACCCGGCTCCTTGGCCAGGCTCTTCAGCGCCGTGCGTACGGCGTAGTACTCCTGGTACATCGGGAACAGCTTCATGCCGACGTACAGGCCGAAAGCGACCACGATCAGCACCACCAGGAACGAGGTCAAGGTGATGCCGCGCTGCGATGTCATGTTCTTCATTGCGTTTCTCCCCAGATACGCGTGTGCCATGAATCAATGGATAGCCGTGCCGATCCGCGACGGCTCGAAGCCGTCCTTGCAGAACCAGCCGGAGCAGTTAAGCCAGATCAGGAACGCCTTGCCACGGAGATTCTCCTCCGGCAGCAGGCCCCAGAAGCGGCCGTCGTCACTATTGTCGCGGTTGTCGCCCATGACCAGGTACTTGCCGGCCGGCACGGTCCACTGGCCCTGCCCACGCGCGTAGTCGGTCTCGAGCACGGTGTGGGTACGGCCCGGCAGGTGCTCGACCAGCAGTGAGCTGCCCTCGCCCTGCCCATTGTGGCCGGCGTACAGGCCCTTGTTGTCGTACGTGACCGGCTCGCCGTTGAGGATCAGGCCGTTGCCCTGGAATTCGATCTGGTCACCCGGCACGCCGATCACGCGCTTGATGAAGTTCTCGCCCTTGGCCGGATCGTTGTCCGAATGGCCCGGGAAATGGAACACCACCACGTCGCCGCGCTTGGGCTCGCCGAACGGCACCACCTTGGCGTTGTTCAGCGGCAGGCGCAGGCCGTAGGAGAACTTGTTGACCAGGATGAAATCGCCGATCAGCAGGTTGGGCATCATCGAGCTGGACGGAATCTTGTACGGCTCGGCGATGAAGCTGCGCACCACCAGCACGATCGCCAGCACCGGGAAGAACGCCCGCGCGTAGTCGACCATCACCGGCTCGGTATCCAGCAGGCCGGCACGCTGGGCGCGGCGCTTGGCGAAGTACAGCTTCTCGCCCAGCAGGATCAGGCCCGAAGCCAGCGTCAGTACGACCAGGAGGATCTCAAACAATTTCATGCAGTGTCCTTGGGAACGATTGCAGCGGTACGGGGGTGGTTCCCTGCGCGCCCGGCGACACCGGGAGGGTGCCGCCTGCCGCCACCGGGAGGCCGTCCGGCCTTACTTGTCCATCTGCAGCACGGCCAGGAAGGCTTCCTGCGGGATTTCCACGCGGCCGACCTGCTTCATGCGCTTTTTGCCTTCCTTCTGCTTTTCGAGCAACTTCTTCTTGCGCGAAACGTCGCCACCATAGCACTTGGCCAACACGTTCTTGCGCATCGCCTTGACCGTGGTGCGCGAGATGATCTGCGAGCCGACGGCGGCCTGGATGGCCACGTCGAACTGCTGGCGCGGGATCAGTTCCTTCATCTTCTCGCACAGTTCGCGGCCGCGGCGGTCGGCATGGCTGCGGTGCACGATCAGCGACAGCGCATCGACCTTGTCGCCGTTGATCAGCACGTCCACGCGGACGAACGGACCGGCATCGAAACGCACGAAGTGGTAGTCCAGCGAGGCATAGCCGCGGCTGACCGACTTCAGCTTGTCGAAGAAGTCCAGCACCACTTCGGCCATCGGCAGCTCGTAGCTGATCTGCACCTGGCTGCCGAGGTAGTTGATGCCGATCTGGCTGCCGCGCTTTTCTTCGCACAGCTTGATGATGTTGCCGATGTACTCCTCGGGGGTGAGCACGTTGGCGCGGATGATCGGCTCGCGGATCTCATCGACCATGTTCACCGGCGGCAGCTTGGCCGGGTTGTCCATGTTGATGATGCTGCCGTCGGTCTTGAGCACTTCATAGACGACGGTCGGCGCGGTGCTGATCAGGTCCAGGTTGTATTCGCGCTCCAGGCGCTCCTGCACGATTTCCATGTGCAGCATGCCCAGGAAGCCGCAGCGGAAGCCGAAGCCCATCGCTTCGGAGCTTTCCGGCTCGAAGCGCAGCGCCGCATCGTTCAGGCGCAGCTTGTCCAGCGCTTCGCGCAGGTCCGGGTAATCCTCGGCATCGACCGGGAACAGGCCGGCGAACACGCGCGGCTGCATTTCCTGGAAGCCCGGCAGCGGCTTGGCGGCCGGATCGGCGGCCAGGGTCAGGGTGTCGCCGACCGGCGCACCGTGCACGTCCTTGATGCTGGCCGTCACCCAGCCCACCTCACCGGCGTTCAGTGCCGGCAGCACCTTGCGCTTGGGGGTGAACACGCCGACGTTGTCGACCTGATGATTGCGGCCGGTGGACATCACCTGCAACTTGTCGCCGGCCTTGATCTGGCCCTGCATCACGCGCACCAGCGAGACCACGCCGAGGTAGTTGTCGAACCACGAGTCGATGATCAGCGCCTGCAGCTTGTCGGTATCGCGCGGCACCGGCGGCGGAATGCGATGCACGATCGCCTCCAGCACGTCGCCCACGTTCAGGCCGGTCTTGGCGCTGACCGCCACGGCGTCGGTCGCATCGATGCCGATCACGGCCTCGATCTCGGCCTTGGCACGGTCGATATCGGCGGTGGGCAGGTCGATCTTGTTGATCACCGGCACCACTTCCAGCCCCTGCTCGACGGCCGTGTAGCAGTTGGCGACGGACTGCGCTTCCACGCCCTGGGCCGCATCGACCACCAGCAGCGCGCCTTCGCAGGCGGCCAGCGAGCGGCTGACTTCATAGGAGAAGTCGACATGCCCGGGGGTGTCGATGAAGTTCAGGTGGTACGTGTGGCCGTCTTTGGCGACATACGGCAGCGAGACCGACTGGGCCTTGATGGTGATGCCACGCTCGCGCTCGATCGGGTTCGAGTCGAGCACCTGCGCCTCCATCTCACGGGCCTGGAGGCCGCCGCAAAGCTGGATGATGCGATCGGCCAGCGTGGACTTGCCGTGGTCGACGTGGGCGATGATGGAGAAGTTGCGGATGAACCGCATCGAATCAGAAGACATAGGTGGCGGCGGCGCGTCGCGTCGTCAGGATGACTGCGGATTATCGCATGGCCGGCCCGGTCCCGCGTGGGCCCGGTAGCGATTGTCGCCAACGGCCCCCCAGAAACGACCGGGCCCGCCGAAGCGGGCCCGGAAACGCAGGCGGGGCGGGCTTATTGGCCGGCCTTGACCGGCACGAACGCGCTGTTGCCGTTGGCACGGACCAGCAACATGACCACATCGCCCTTGCTGTAACCGCCCAGTGCCCTGTTCAGCGCGGCCACGCTGCCGACCGGGGTCCGCCCGACCTGCAGCACCACCATGCCCTGCGACAGGCGCGCATCCCGTGCCGACTGACCGGTGACCCGGGTGATGCGCACGCCCTCGCCCGAGGCCAGGCCCAGCTGCTGGCGTTGCGGCGCGGTCAGATCGGCCACTTCCAGGCCCAGCAGGGCATTGGCACCGGTTTCCGGCTTGGCCGCGTCGGCCGTCTGGGGCGCGTTGCCGCGATCGGCGTCCTCGGCCAACTCGGTCAGCGTGGCGGTGATCTCGCGCTCCTTGCCCTCTCGCAGCACCACGATGCGCACCTTGGTTCCCGGCGGCAGGGCACCGATCAACGGCGGCAGGTCGCTGGACACGTTGATCGGCGTGCCGTTCACGGACCGGATCACGTCACCGACCTCCAGGCCG
Organism: Stenotrophomonas rhizophila; assembly: GCF_003751305.1. Taxonomy (GTDB): domain Bacteria; phylum Pseudomonadota; class Gammaproteobacteria; order Xanthomonadales; family Xanthomonadaceae; genus Stenotrophomonas; species Stenotrophomonas rhizophila_B. The sequence goes on along the minus strand of NZ_RJKV01000002.1, from coordinate 1,066,157 downwards.
GACTTGGCGGCAGCGCTGCCGGGCACCAGCTGGTTGACCAGTGCGCCGCGGCTGTCGGGCAGCTTGAAGCCCTCCGCGACGTCCGCCGTGACCGCCCCGACCATCGCGCCCAGCTGGCCGCGGCTGACCCGGCCATTCTTCTTGATCTGTTCGACTGCCCCCATGGCCAGGTCGATGGGGATCGCGAAGCTGATGCCCATGTAGCCGCCGGAGGCGGAGAAGATCTGCGAGTTGATGCCGACCACTTCACCGCGGGTGTTGAGCAGGGGGCCGCCGGAGTTGCCCTGGTTGATCGCCACATCGGTCTGGATGAAGGGCACGTAGCGCTGGTCAGCGCCGCCGGTGCTGCGGCCCACCGCGCTGACCACGCCGGCGGTGACCGAATGATCCAGGCCGAACGGCGAGCCGATCGCGACGACCCACTGGCCCGGCTTGAGGGTGTTGGAATCCCCCACGCGTACGGTCGGCAGATTCTTGCCGTCGATCTTGAGCAGCGCAACGTCGTACTGCTGATCGCTGCCGATCACCTTGGCGGTGAACTCGCGGCGGTCGCCCAGCTTGACCTTCACTTCGCTGGCGTCGGCGACCACGTGATAGTTGGTCAGCACATAGCCATCGGCGGAGATGATGAAGCCCGAGCCCATGCCCCGGCCCTGGATGCGGGGACTGTCGTCCTGGCCACCGGGGCCCTGCCCCGGCATCTGGAAGTCCGGGCCGAAGAAGCGGCGGAAGAACTCGGGCATTTCATCGTCGCCGCCCGGCCCCATGGTCCGGGCCTGGCGGTTGCTGCGCACGATGGTGGTTTCGACATTGACCACGCCCGGGCCGACCTGTTCGACCAGGTTGGTGAAGTCCGGCAGGCCACTGACCAACTGCGGCGCAGGTGCCCGCGGTGCGGCGGCGGCCGGTGCGGCCGGGGTCGTCGGCGATGGCGACTGAGCGCAGGCCACCAGCGGCAGGGTCATGGCGATCAGCGCCAGGGCATGGGTACGGATACGGGCGGTCATCAGACACGAACCTCCGGGTCAGGGAACAAAGCGGGGGGGGGAGCGCTCCGGCGCACAGGCCGGAGCGGAACGTCAGGGCAACGATGTTCAGTCGCGGTGCCGGCGCGCAGGTTCGGCCGTGTCGGCCGATTCCTGAAGACGCGGCTCGAACGGATAGAACGCGGCCTGCGGTGCCTGCGTGGAGAAGCTGGCATTGAGCGCGCCGCCCGCGGCCGGGGCCAGGCTGGAGCGCGGCCACGGTTTGGCCTGCAGATTGCCCACCTCACCGAACGGGAACTGGCGCGCGGTGGCCGCCGGTACGGCCGGCGTCAGCGGCGCCTGGCTGGCGACCGCACGCTGCGGCTCGGCACTGCGCTCGGCAGCGCTGCGTGCCGCCTGCTGGGTGCGGGTGGCACTGGCGCGGCGCGCATTGGCCACGTCCTGGCGGCGGCTGGCGGCCGCCACGGCTGCAGCCGGAACCGCCGCTACGGCCAGCGCCTGCTCGGCGGCAGAGGCTTCGGTCGCCGGCGCGGGCGCGGGCGCGGGCGGCAGCTCGGCCTGGCTGGCGATGATCGTGGTCGGCGCGTCCAGCGCTGCCGGGTCCGGCAACTGCTCGCGGGTCATGAACATCGCCACGGCCGCGACGGAAGCGGCCAGTGCCGCGCCACCGCCCCAACGACGCCAGCCGCCACGGCGTTCCTTGCGGCCCTGGCTGCGCTCGACATTGGCCTGCATCGCTGGTGCCGGCTCAGCGGCCACGGAAACGCGGACCCGCTCGGCGAAATCGACCGGCGCCGGTGCGCAGGCCTGCCCGCGCAGCACATCGCCGAGCATCTGCCAGCGCTCGTTGCAGCTGGACAACGCCTCATCGTGTTCCAGCCGACGCAGCATGAAACGGGCTTCATCGGCCGACAGCTCACCGTCGATCAACGAAGACAGCTGCTGCCGGTAATGGGCGTCGAATTTATCGGGGGACGCGCCCCGGGAAGCATCATTGGACATATCGTGGCTCATGCGCGGCTCTTCTCGCGGGTGGCGCTGCCCACATCGAGCAGCGGCCGAAGTTCAGTGTCGATCGCCTCGCGGGCACGGAAGATCCGCGACCGCACGGTGCCGATCGGACACCCCATCTTCTGCGCGATTTCGTCGTAGCTCAGGCCGTCCACCTCGCGCATGGTGATGGCCGATCGCAGTTCTTCAGGCAGCGCGGAGACCGCCTTCATCACCGTCTGTTCCAGCTCCTGCCGCATCAACTCGCGCTCGGGCGTGTCGGTGTCGCGCAGACGCGTACCGCTGTCGAACTGTTCGGCGTCCCCGATCTCGATGTCATCGGTGGGCGGGCGGCGGTTGTGGGCGGCGAGATGGTTCTTGGCAGTGTTCACGGCGATCCTGTGCAACCAGGTATAGAACTGGGCGTCGCCGCGGAAACTGCCGATCGCGCGATACGCGCGGACGAAAGTGTCCTGGGCCACGTCCTGACATTCACTCCAGTCCGCGATGTAGCGCCCGATCAGCGCGATGATCCGATGCTGGTACTTGCGCACCAGGACATCGAACGCCGCGCTCTCGCCACGCTGCACACGTCGGACCAGCTCCAGGTCCAGCTCCTGTGGTGTTTCAACCTCGGCCATGGGGGGCCGCACTCCTGTCAGCCCAACCGACGTCGGGCAATGAGACTGCCAATCCCGGGAAAAGTTCAGCGCTCGATCACACCGCGCCGCACCAGCTTTTAACCACCGTTCCGTTAAGGTTTCCGATCCAGGCAATGGATCGGCGGCTTCTCTCCCCAGCTATAGGGATTTGACGGGGAGGAAACAACCTCTGGATCATAGCCCCCTTCTCCATACACAACCGGATGGAACGTTCCCATGCTCTCAGGCTTCGATGGGCTCCGCTTCTCGCATTGGCACCCGCAGATCCGTGACGATGGCGTCGTCGTGCTCAGCCTCGACCGCCAGGACAGCAGCGTCAATGCCATGTCGCAGGACGTGCTGCTCGAGCTGGGCGACCTGATCGAGCGGATCGCGATGGACCCGCCCAAGGCGGTGGTGATCCAGTCGATCAAGGCCGCCGGTTTCATCGCCGGTGCGGACCTGAAGGAATTCCAGGAATTCGACCGCCGCGGCACCGTCAATGACGCGATCCGCCGTGGCCAGAGCACGTACCAGAAGCTGGCCGAACTGCCCTGCCCGACCGTCGCGGCGATCCACGGCCACTGCCTGGGCGGCGGCACCGAGCTGGCGCTGGCCTGCCGCTATCGCGTCGCCTCCAACGATGCCTCCACCCGCATCGGCCTGCCGGAAACCCAGCTGGGCATCTTCCCGGGCTGGGGCGGCAGCTCGCGCCTGCCGCAGCTGGTCGGCGCCCCGGCGGCGATGGACATGATGCTGACCGGCCGCAATCTGTCGGCCTCGGCCGCGCGCAACATCGGCCTGGTCGACAAGGTCGTCGCACCGGCCGTGCTGCTCGATACCGCCGTGTCGCTCGCGCTGAAGGGCACTACCCGCCCATTCAAGCAGCGCGCGACCGCGTGGATCACCAATACCTGGCTGGCGCGCAAGCTGCTCGCCCCGCAGATGGCCAAGCAGGTCGCCCGCAAGGCGCGCAAGGAGCATTACCCCGCTCCCTACGCACTGATCAACACCTGGGCACGCACCGGTGGCAGCCCGATCCAGACGCGTCTGGATGCCGAACGCCGCGCTGTGGTGAAGCTGGCCGGCACCCCGACCGCACGCAACCTGATCCGCATTTTCTTCCTGACCGAGCGCCTGAAGGCACTGGGCGGCAAGGACCACGGCATCCAGCACGTACATGTGGTCGGCGCCGGCGTGATGGGCGGCGACATCGCGGCGTGGTCGGCCTACAAGGGCTTCAACGTAACCCTGCAGGATCGCGAGCAGCGCTTCATCGACCCGGCCATGGAACGCGCGCAGGCACTGTTCGCCAAGCGGGTGAAGGACGACAGCAAGCGTCCGGCCGTGGCGGCGCGCCTGAAAGCCGATCTCGCTGGCGAGGGCGTCGCCCAGGCCGATCTGGTGATCGAAGCCATCATCGAAAACCCGGAGGCCAAGCGCGAGCTGTACCAGTCGCTGGAGCCCAGGATGAAGGCCGATGCGCTGCTGACCACCAACACGTCCTCGATCCCGCTGGACGAACTGCGCGACCACATCGAGCGCCCGGCGCAGTTCGCCGGCCTGCATTACTTCAACCCGGTCGCGCAGATGCCGCTGGTGGAAATCATCCATCACGAGGGCATGGCGCCGGAGACCGAGCGCCGCCTGGCCTCCTTCTGCAAGGCACTGGGCAAGTTCCCGGTGCCGGTCGCCGGCACCCCGGGCTTCCTGGTCAACCGCGTGCTGTTCCCGTACATGCTTGAAGCTGCCACCGCGTATGCCGAAGGCGTGCCGGGCCCGGTGCTGGACAAGGCTGCGGTGAAGTTCGGCATGCCGATGGGCCCGATCGAACTGCTCGACACCGTTGGCCTGGATGTGGCCGCCGGCGTCGGCAAGGAACTGGCGCCCTTCCTCGGCCTGCAGGTACCGGCCGCCCTGGCGACCGTGGAACAGGGCAAGCGTGGCAAGAAGGACGGCCAAGGCCTGTACAAGTGGGAGAACGGCCGCGCCCAGAAGCCGGACGTCCCCGCCAACTACGAGGTGCCGGCCGATCTGGAAGACCGCCTGATCCTGCCACTGCTCAACGAAGCCGTGGCCTGCCTGCACGACGGCGTCGTCGCCGACGCCGACCTGTTGGATGCCGGCGTGATCTTCGGCACCGGCTTCGCCCCGTTCCGCGGCGGCCCGATCCAGTACATCCGCGCCACCGGCGCCGATGCCCTGGTCGAACGCCTCAAGGTCCTGCAGCAGCGCTACGGCGATCGCTTCGCCCCGCGCCCGGGCTGGGATTCGCCGGTACTGCGCGAACCGGTGATCTGAGGATCGCGAAAACGCCAGCGCACGCTGGCGTTTTTGTTTGTGTCCGCCTGCGTGCAACCAGAACAACCTGTTACCGATACAGGCCTCCCACCCCCACACCCCGCATGCGATCCTCCCGCTCTGTCCCCGCCAGCGAGACCGCCCGCATGACGACCATCATCGCCCCCCGCATCCATGACATCGGTGGCCTGCAGGTCCGCCGCGCCGTGCCGACCCTGCAGGCGCGCAGTGTCGGTCCGTTCGTGTTCGTCGACCAGATGGGCCCGGCCGTGCTCTCCCCGGGCACCGGCATCGACGTACGCCCCCATCCGCATATCGGCCTGGCCACCGTCACCTTCCTCTGGTCCGGCGCCATCGGCCACCGCGATACCCTCGGCTCGGACCAGGTCATCCGCCCCGGCGACGTCAACTGGATGACCGCCGGCCGCGGCATCGCCCACTCCGAACGCACGCCTGCCGTCGAACGCGAACACGACCACCCGCTGCACGGCATGCAGACCTGGCTGGCGCTTCCAAAAGACGTTGAAGACACCGACCCCGCGTTCTACCACCACGCTGCCGCGACCCTGCCCCAGCAGCGCCGCAACGGAGCCTGGCTGCGCGTCATCGCCGGCCGCGCGTACGGCGAAGAATCGCCGGTCAAGGTCTTCGCCGACACCCTCAACGTTGCCATCGATCTCGATGCCGATGCGGAAATCGACCTGGATACCGGCCATGCCGAACGCTCGCTCTACATCCTCGAAGGCCAGGCCCAGCTCGACGGTGTGGATGTCCCTGCCCAGCACCTGATCATTCCCGAGCCCGGGGCACGCGGCCGCCTGCGCGCCAAGACCCCGATCAAGGCAATGCTGATGGGTGGCGAACCGCTCGACGGGCCACGCCATCTCTGGTGGAACTTCGTCTCCAGCTCCACCGAGCGGATCGAGCAGGCCAAGCACGACTGGGAATCCGGCCGCTTCGGCACGATTCCGGGCGACGATAAAGAGTTCATCCCGCTGCCTGCTTACTGAGCCGCCCAGTCGGCGGACAACCGTTCGTCGGCTGTTGACGCGACCATCACCCCGATGAACCCCGATTCAGCTACGTTGCGCCTGCCCACCCCGGGCGTAACGTGGAGCACGTCGATGAGCATGGGCAAACGTCTGGCCGCCGAGTTCCTGGGCACGTTCTGGCTGGTGTTGGGCGGGTGTGGCAGCGCGGTGCTGGCCGCCAAGTTCGGTGGTGATGGCAATCCGCTGGGGATCGGTTTTCTGGGCGTGGCGCTGGCCTTCGGCCTGACCGTGCTGACCGGCGCCTATGCGTTCGGGCACGTCTCCGGCGCGCACTTCAATCCCGCGGTCAGTGTCGGCCTGTGGGCCGGCGGTCGTTTCCCCGCCCGTGACCTGCTTCCCTACATCGTGGCGCAGGTGCTGGGTGGCGCGCTGGCCGGTTTCATCCTGCTGCAGATCGCCTCCGGAGCGCCGGGTTTCCAGATCGATGGCAGCCAGGCCGGCGCGTTCGCGAGCAATGGCTACAGCGCCCTCTCACCGGGCGGTTACAGCGTTGCCGCCGCCTTCCTGTGTGAAGTGGTCCTCACCGCGTTCTTCCTGATCGTGATCATGGGCGCGACCCACGGCAACGCGCCCGCGGGGTTTGCCCCGATCGCGATCGGCCTGGCGCTGACGTTGATCCATCTGATCAGCATTCCGGTCACCAATACCTCGGTCAATCCGGCACGCTCCACCGCCGTGGCGCTGTTCGCCGGCAGCGGCGCGCTCAGCCAGCTGTGGTTGTTCTGGCTGGCACCGCTGCTGGGCGGCCTGATCGGCGGCATCGTCTACAAATGGATGGGCGCCGCGCCCCGCTGACGGTTTGGCCGGGCGGTCCCCGAACCGCCCGGCGTCAGCGCATAAAGGTTCACCTGAAACCGTTATTTGTACACTGAGTCACATTCCGTTAAGGTCCCGATCACTCGTCCGACACTGACGGCAGCGAGTGATCCGGTACGCGCGCGGGGAATGCGCCACCACGGCCTGGGTTGTCGACGGCCACCGGAATGCCTGTCAGCGACGGACGCGATCATCGACCTTGGGGGAACCATGAACGTCCTGCGCGCTGTCGTATGTGTGTGTCTGCTGGTCACTGCCGGCGCCGTTGCGGCGCAATCGACCAGCGAATGTCCGTCCCTGCCCGCCAGCAGCGGCCTGCAATGGCAGGAGCTCGCCCAACGCGACTTCATCCTGTGCAAGGCCACCGCCGCCGATGGGCGCGAAGTGCTCAGCCTGACCTTGAGCGCCCGCAATCCCGAGCTGCCGTTGAACCGCTCGCTGCGCCAGGAAAAAGGCAGCTTCGCCGGTGAAACGCTGTACTGGTACCAGCCCGACCTGGGTGGACAGAAACCGCCGGGCTATGAGACGCGCCGGATCACGGTGGTGAAGTTCGACAAGAACCGTTTCGCGCAGATCGCGCTGTACGCTGGCGACAAGAGCGAACTGGGTTCGCTGCAATCGCTGGCGCAGGGCATGAACCTGACGCCCTCGGCCGTGGCCGCCGGGCGCTGAGCACGAGGCCGGGACGGTGCACCGCACTCATCCCGCCATCCACGGTAGCGCCGGCCGCTGGCCGGCGCCTCCCACACCGTCAGGTGTCATGCGTTTGCCGGCCAGCGAGCGGTGCCAACGCGCCTCAGAAACGGCCTTCCTGGAAATCCACGAAGGCCTGCATCAGCTCCTGCTTGGTGTTCATCACGAACGGCCCGTGGCGCATCACCGGCTCACGCAGCGGTCGGCCCGCCACCAGGATCAGGCGCGCACCCGTGTCGCCTGCGCGCAGGCTCAGCCGCTCACCGCCGCCCAGCACCGCCATTTCCTGCTTGGCCACCGGGCGCGCGTCGTCGCCCTCGCCGATCTCCAGGCCCCCTTCGAACACGTACGCGAAGGCGTTGTGGCCGTCCGGCAGCGTGTAGCTCCAGCCCGCGCGTGCATCCAGGGTGATGTCCAGGTACACCGGATCAGTGGCCGGCTGCACGATCGGCCCAACGGTGTCACCCACCTCACCGGCGATGACCTTGACCTGCACGCCGTCGGCCGGCGCGGTCACCGGTATGTGGTCCGGGGCGAACTCCTGGTACTTCGGGTCGGTCATCTTGTCGCGCGCCGGCAGGTTCACCCACAGCTGGAACCCACGCATCTGCCCGGATTCCTGCTCGGGCATCTCCGAGTGGATGAGACCGCGGCCGGCCGTCATCCATTGCACGCTGCCCGGCGTGAGCAGGCCCTCGTTGCCGTGGTTGTCCTTGTGCCGCATGCGCCCGTCGAGCATGTAGGTCACGGTCTCGAACCCACGGTGCGGATGGCTGGGGAAGCCGGCGATGTAGTCCTCGGCGCGGTCCGTGCCGAATTCATCCAGCAGCAGGAACGGATCCAGATCGGGCAGCGAGGGGCCACCGATCACCCGCGTCAGGCGCACGCCGGCGCCATCGGAGGTGGCCATGCCACGGATGGTGCGCAGCACGCGCGCCGGGGTTGGGCTGCTCATGGTGACTCCAGACTGAGGAAACTGGGTACAAGATGGGCTCATGCGTCCCCCCGGCCAACGGTCATGCCCGCAACCGATTGTTCCAAGCGTGATGTTCCGGCGACGTGTACAGGCACGCGCCACACCCACCCTACGACCAAAGTACTAGCGGCAAGCCCCCGCCATTGCATTGACCCCGTCAGTGCCAAGGCGGACTCTTACGACGATCTCCAGGGAGACGCAATCTCATGAAAGGTTTTTCGAAACTGGGTTGGGCAGTCATCGCACTGCTTGGCGCATTCTGTCTAGGCACCGTCGCACTGCGCCGCGGTGAACCCATCAATGCGCTGTGGATCGTCGTCGCTGCGGTCTCCATCTATCTCATCGCGTATCGCTTCTACAGCCTGTTCATCGCCGACAAGGTGATGCAGCTCGATCCGACCCGGGCCACGCCCGCGGTGATCAACAACGATGGCCTGGATTACGTTCCGACCAACAAGCACGTGCTGTTCGGCCACCACTTCGCCGCCATCGCCGGCGCAGGCCCGCTGGTCGGCCCGGTGCTGGCCGCGCAGATGGGCTACCTGCCCGGCCTGCTCTGGCTGGTGGTGGGCGTGGTCGTGGCCGGCGCGGTGCAGGATTTCATGATCCTGTTCCTCTCCAGCCGCCGCAACGGCCGCTCGCTGGGTGACCTGGTGCGCGAGGAAATGGGGCCGGTGCCCGGCACCATCGCCTTGTTCGGCGCCTTCCTGATCATGATCATCATCCTGGCGGTGCTGGCGATGGTGGTGGTCAAGGCGCTGGCCGAAAGCCCCTGGGGCATGTTCACGGTCATCGCGACCATGCCGATCGCGATCCTGATGGGCGTGTACATGCGTTACATCCGCCCGGGCAAGATCGGCGAGATCTCCGTGGTCGGGCTGATCCTGCTGCTGGCCGCGATCTGGTTCGGTGGCAAGGTCGCCGCCGATCCGGTCTGGGGCCCGGCCTTCACCTTCACCGGGATCCAGATCACCTGGATGCTGATCGGCTACGGCTTCGTGGCCTCGGTGCTGCCGGTGTGGCTGCTGCTGGCCCCGCGCGATTACCTGTCCACCTTCCTCAAGATCGGCACCATCGTGGCGCTGGCGATCGGCATCCTGATCGTCATGCCGGAACTGAAGATGCCGGCCCTGACCCAGTTCGCCGCCAGTGGCGACGGCCCGGTCTGGAAAGGCGGGATGTTCCCGTTCCTGTTCATCACCATCGCCTGCGGCGCGGTCTCCGGCTTCCATGCCCTGATCGCCTCGGGCACCACACCCAAGCTGCTCGCCAATGAGCGCCACATGCGCTACATCGGCTACGGCGGCATGCTGATGGAGTCGTTCGTCGCGGTGATGGCCTTGGTGGCCGCCTCGATCATCGACCCGGGCATCTACTTCGCCATGAACGCGCCGGCAGCCGTGATCGGCCCGGATGCGGTCTCAGCTGCGGCCTACATCAGCAATACGTGGGGCTTCATCATCACCCCCGAGCAACTGGAGGCCACGGCCGCGGCGATCGGCGAGCCGACCATCCTGCACCGCGCCGGTGGCGCACCGACGCTGGCGGTGGGCATCGCGCAGATCCTGCACGAGGCGATCCCCAGCGGCAGCAACGCGATGATGGCGTTCTGGTATCACTTCGCGATCTTGTTCGAAGCATTGTTCATCCTCACCGCAGTCGACGCCGGTACCCGTGCCGGTCGCTTCATGCTGCAGGACCTGCTGGGCAACTTCATCCCGGCCCTGAAGAAGACCGAATCGTGGACCGCCAACATCATCGCCACCGCCGGTTGCGTGGCGCTGTGGGGCTACCTGCTCTACACGGGTGTGGTCGATCCCTTCGGTGGCATCCAGACCTTGTGGCCGCTGTTCGGCATCTCCAACCAGATGCTGGCCGGTATCGCGCTGATGCTCGGCACCGTGGTGCTGTTCAAGATGAAGCGTGACCGCTTCGCCTGGGTGACCGGCGTGCCGGCGGTGTGGCTGCTGATCTGCACCACGTATGCGGGCCTGATCAAGATCTTCGACAAGAACCCGGCCCAGGGCTTCCTGGCCCAGGCCCACAAGTACCAGGATGCGATCGCCAGCGGCACGCTGACCGCGCCGGCCAAGACCGTCGGCCAGATGCATCAGATCGTGGTCAACGCCTACGTCAACACCGGCCTGACCGTCCTGTTCCTGTTCGTGGTGTTCTCGATCCTGTTCTACGCGATCAAGACCATCTTCATGGCCCGTCGCACCGCGCAGCGGACCGACAAGGAAACCCCGTACGTGGCGCTTGAGCCGCACCAGATGGCGGACCTGTAATGAGTACCGAACTCGTCCCCGCCGGTCAGTACCAGGCCCACCGCCGCATCTGGCGGCGCCTGGTGCAGACCGCGCGGCTGTGCTGCGGCATTCCCGACTACGACAACTACGTCCGGCACGTGCTGGAAAAACATCCCGACCGTGTACCGATGGACTACAAGACGTTCTTCCGCGAGCGCCAGGAGGCGCGTTACAGCGGCAAGAACGGCGGACGCTGCTGCTGACGTCCGGCAGCGGATGAACTCCAACACGGCGGCGCGAAAGCGCCGCCGTTTTTACTGGGCTGCATACTGGCCACGCAGAGGAGCGAAGCGCACAAAAAAAAGGCGGCCCTCAAGGCCGCCTCCAGGAACACCATGGGCAGCGTGCGTTACGCGCCCGCCATCCATTTCAGGATCAGCCCGGTCACATACGCCAGGCCGGTCCCGGTGGCATAGCCCACGGTGCCCAGCAGCACTCCGACCGGCGCCAGCGACGGATGGAACGCGGCGGCGACCACGGGGGCCGATGCGGCTGCACCGATATTGCCCTGCGAGCCGATCGCGAAGAAGAACAGCGGCGCGCGCAGCAGCTTGGCTGCAATCCACAGCACCAGGATGTGGGTCAGCATCCAGATCGCGCCGAGCGCGAACAGCCACGGACGATCGAGCAGCGAGAGCAGGTCCATCTGCATGCCGATGCAGGCGATCAGGAAATACAGGAACAACGTGCCCAGTCGCGAGGCACCGGCCGACTCCAGGCGCCGCGCACGGGTGAAGCTCAGGCCCAGGCCGAGCGCCGTGGACAACAGCACCACCCAGACGAACGCGCTGTCCAGGCTGAACTGACTGGCCCAGCTCACATTGGCTTTGAACCAGCCGCTCAGCGGCGCCGCGATGGCATGCGCCAGGCCGACGCCGCCCAGCGCCACGCCGACGATCACCATCAGGTCGGTCAGGCTGGGGATCCGCGCGTTCTGTGCCTCGTAGGCGGAAATCCGCGCCTTCATCTCATCGATGGCGCGGGTATCGGCGCCATTGCGCGTGTCGATCTGCTGGGCGCGGTTGGCCAGGAACAGAAGCACCGCCATCCACAGGCTCGCGCAGGCCACATCGACCACGGCGAACTGGCCGAAGGTGGTCGCATCCGTGCCGAACACTTCACGCATCGCCACCATGTTGGCACCGCCGCCGATCCAGCTGCCGGCCAACGCGGCCATGCCCTTCCAGGTATCGCCAGCCACTGTGGCCGGGTGGATCCAGGACATCGCCTGGAACGACACGATCGCACCGAGAATGATGCCCAGCGTGCCGGCGCAGAACACCACCAGCAGCTTCGGGCCCAGTTTCAGGATGCCTTTCAGATCGATCGAGAGCGTCAGCAGCACCAGCGCGGCGGGCAGCAGCACGTCACGCGCGATCGGGTTGTAGAGCGAGGTGTTGTGGCCGTCGATGAGGCCGGAAGTGTTGTAGATGGCCGGGATGAAGTAGCACAGCAGCAGGGCCGGCACCCACGCGAAAATTTTCTTGAGGATCGGGGTCGGGCCGCTGGCGGCCCAGAAGATCACGGCCAGGGTGGCGGCGATCAGGCCGAGGCCGACAATGTCGTTGGTGATCAGGGCAGTACTGGGTTCGGTCGGCATCACGCCATCCTCTGTCGATCGAAGGGATAAAAAAAAAGCGCCGCATAGAGCGGCGCCTCCGGAGCTTAACATTGTCTTCACGACGCCACACTTTGCAGCGCAGCGCGCGGGCTGATTACGTCTCAGGCAGCGACGGACGCGCGTTGGCCTCCGGCAACGAGGCACCGAGATCGAGAATCACACAGGTTCCGCGTGGCACGCAGGGTGCGATCTGCAGCGCCCAGCCCAGGTGTTCACAGAGCCGGGCGATCAGCTCCAGCCCGATCCCGCTCTGCTCATTGCGGTCACCTCGTGCCATGCGCGCGTGCACGGCGGCGATTTCTTCCGGACTCATGCCCAGCCCGGGATCCTGCAGGGTCACCACCGCCTGATCCGACACCTGGATGTGGATGGTGCCGCGGCCGCTGTTCTCGATTGCGTTGCGCAGCAGATTGCCGATCGCCGCCTGGACCACGCCCAGTGGTGCGACGATATCCACCCGCGCCAGACCATCGATCTCGATGCGCAGGTCCTTGTCGCCCATCAGGTGACGATGGTCTTCAATGATGTCCGGCACCAGCAGATCGAGCGGAATGCGCTCGCCGAGTGCTGCCAGTCGTGCCGGGTCGCGCGCCAGCACCAGCAGCAGCTGGATCAGCTGCTCCACGCCCTGGGCCGTGCGATGCACACGCTGCATCTGCTGGCGCGCGCGGTCGGGGATCTCCGGCTGGCCCAGCGCAAGCTCGGCAGCCCCGGTGATCACCGCGATCGGCGTGCGCAGTTCATGGCTGGCCGTGCTGATGAAGATCCGCTCGCGTTCGACGAACTGCTCGTTGCGCGCCAGATAGTCGTTCAACGCATTGGCGATCACGTACAGCTCGGAGCTGGCGCGCGGGTCCACCTCCACCCGCTGCCCGGGCACCCCAGGGTGCAGGTCGTCGATGCGTTTGGCCAGCGAGCTCAGCGGCCGTACCAGACGACCGACGCCGAAGGACGCCATCAGCACGGTGACGATGATCATCAGCACGCCGGCCAGCAGCACCCAGCGCGTAGCGAACTGTTCCAGCTCATGGAAGTCGTTGATGTCCAGCACCAGCGCCAGCCGCCCCAGCTGCGTGGTCTCCCGGACCATCACGGCGCTGGCACGACCGTTGACCTCCACGCCGTCGTGCAGCCCGGGATGCAGGGTGCGCAGGCTTTCCGGCACCGTCGGGCTGCCGTTGAGGTAGAACAACCGCAGCGTGTCCGAGTCCTGCCAGCGATAGTGCGGCTCGTGCTCGATGTGGTTGACGATGCTGTCCAGCTCGGAGTTGAGCAGGGCGCGCCACGCCGAGTGCTCGGCATGTTCATGCACGTAGTTGCCGACACTGAATACCGCCAGCGAGATCAGCGCCAGGTAGCCCAGCAACCACCAGACCATGCGCCGGTGCATCGGCGCTGGCGTTGGCGTGCGCTTATGCCGCGTCATCTGCACTGTCCGCGGCCGACACGCCCAAACGGTAGCCAACCCGTGGCAACGTGTGGATCAACTTCTGCTGGAACGGGCCATCCACGCTGCGACGCAGCTCGTAGACATGCGAGCGCAGCAGATCACCATCAGGCAACTCGTCGCCCCACAGCGCGAACTCCAGCTGCTGGCGGGTCACCGCGCCCGGGCTGGCCCGCATCAGCACTTCCAACAGCTTGCGGCAGGCCGGGTACAGGTGCAGCGCCTTGCCGTCGCGATGCGCCTCCAGCGTGGCCAGATCCAGCTTGAGATCGGCCACTTCCAGCACCTTGCGCGGGTTGCGTCCCTTGGCCCGCACCATCAATGCTTCCAGGCGCACTTCCAGCTCGGGCAGTGCGAACGGCTTGGTCAGGTAATCATCGGCGCCCGCACGGAAGCCGGCGATCTTGTCCGGCAGCTCGTCGCGCGCGGTGAGCATGATCACCGGCACTTCCGAACCGTGGTCGGCACGCAGCCGGCGCAGCACTTCCGGGCCTTCCATGCGCGGCAGCATCCAATCCAGGATCAGCGCGTCATAGGGCTGCGACACGGCCAGGTGCAGGCCGGTCACGCCGTCGGGCGCGACATCGAGCACATGGCCCCGCGACTCGAAATAATCGAATAGATTGGCAACCAGCTGACGGTTGTCTTCAATGACCAGCAGCCGCATGGGAGACTCTCTTGACCGGTTGAGCGCATGGTAGCGGCAACCGTGTCGGAATCCGGTCGCAATGGGGTGGTTTACGACGCTTTTCCTACGCTGTCGGGGAGACAGTGGCTGTTTTGCCGACGAGCCTGCGCGTGCCCGACTCCTTCTTCCTGCGGCGGTGGCCGCGTGTGCTGGTCTGCCTCGCTCTGCTGCTGGCACTGGCCGCCGGCATCGGCCTGCGCCAGCCCTCCCCGCCCGATGAACCGCGTTTCGTGCTCGCAGCACGGGCCATGGTCGCGTCCGGCCAGTGGCTGCTGCCACACCGTGGCAGCGAGCTGTATGCGGAAAAGCCGCCGGTCTTCATGTGGATGCAGGCGGCCAGCCATCAGCTGTTCGACGGCTGGGCCCTCGCCTTTCTGGTGCCCTCGCTGCTGGCCGCGCTGCTCACGCTGTGGCTGACCTGGGACCTCGGCCGACGCCTGTGGACCCGACGCATCGGCTGGTGGGCGATGCTCGCCTTGTTCAGCTGCCTGCAGTTCGGCCTGATGGCCAAACGGGCCCAGATCGACATGGTTCTGGTAGCGATGACCACTCTGTCGCTGTGGGGGCTGCTGCGCCACCTGCTGGAGCGCCGCAACCGGCCGGTGCTGTGGCTGGCCGGGTTCGCCGCCGGCCTGGGCACGGTGACCAAGGGCGTCGGCTTCCTGCCGCTGCTGGTGCTGGTGCCGTTTGCCCTGTGGCGCTGGCGCAACCGTAGCACGGCGCTGCCGCCGGGCACCGCGCGCGATCTGTGGTGGCTGCTGCCGGCCTTCCTGCTCGGCACCGCGGTCTGGCTGGCACCGCTGGGGGTGGCGCTGCTGCACTCGCCCGACCCCGCCCTGCACGCGTATGCGCGCGAACTGCTGTTCAAGCAGACCGGCACCCGCTACGCGAACGCCTGGCACCACGTGAAGCCGGCGTGGTACTACCTGCAGGTGATGGCGACGTTGTGGCTGCCCGGCAGCCTGCTGTTGCCGGCGCTGATCCCCGCGTGGTGGCGCCGCCTCAACCGCCTGGACGGGCGCTGGTGGCTGTTGCTGGGCTGGGCGCTGCTGGTACTCGTCTTCTTCAGTGCCAGCCCGGGCAAGCGCGAGGTGTACCTCTTCCCGATGCTGCCCGCGCTATGCCTGGCCGCCGCACCGCTGCTGCCCGGGCTGCTGCGCCGGGCCGGGCTGCGCTGGCTGCTGTGGGCGTATGTCGCCGTGCTGGGCGCAGCGGCGCTGTACATCGGCACGCAGCTGTGGAGCGGCAGCGCGTGGGCGCACCTCCAGCTGGCCCGACGTGCCATGCCCGATGCACTGCTGCCCGTGCTGGGCGGCTGGTTGATCGCCTTCGGCGTGGCGCTGCTGGCCTTGGCGCTGTGGTGGCGCCAACGGCGCGCGGGCGCACTGGTGGTGGCGACCGCCTTCCTGCTCTGGAATCTGTACGGCTGGGTGTTGATGCCCACGCTGGATCCGTACAGCTCCGCCTCCGCCGTGATGCAGCGGGTGGGCGCACGGATCGGGCCGGAGGCCGAGCTGGGTGTAGTGGCCTGGCGCGAGCAGAACCTGCTGCAGGCCGACCGCCCGGTGACCGATTTCGGCTTCAAGACGCCATGGGAGCAGCAATGGCACGCCGCCGGCCCGTGGCTGGCGCAGGCGCCAGCACAGCGCTGGCTGCTGGTGCTTGATGAGGCGATCAGCCCGTGCGTGGATCCCTCGGCGGTGATCGAGATCGGCAGCGCCAACCGCAACCGCTGGCTGCTGTTCCCGGGAACCGCGTGGCGAGCGGACTGCCATGCCGCAGTGACGGCCAACGACACCGGGCGGGACGAAGAAGACTGAACGATGGGTCGCGCTTAACTGACGGGCAACATCGCTCCGACCGCTCTCCGACACCCCGCTGACGACCATGGCGCCGGAATCTCCCGCCGGCCCCATTGTCCATGTTCCCAGCGTCCACCGTTGCCGTTTCCTCCGCGCCAGTGGCGACCGCCACGCCGCGCTTCCTCCGCGACCACCTCTGGGCTCCGCTGGCGTTGACCCTGCTCGCCAGCGCTGTGCTGATGGGCGTCGGGGGCGACCAGTGGCTGGCCGACCAGTGGTATCGCCTGGAGGGGCAACAGTGGGCGCTGCAGAACGCTTGGGTCACCACTCACCTGATCCATCACGCCGGCAAATGGGCCAGCAGTGCCGCGGCACTGGCGGCGATCGTGCTGTGCACCCACGCCTGGCGCAGTGAGCGCGCGGCCGCATGGCGCTGGCCGCTGCTGTACCTGGTGCTGGCGGTCGCGCTGGGGACCGGTCTGGTCTCGCTGCTCAAGTCACTGACCAACATGGACTGCCCGTGGGATCTGGCCCGCTACGGCGGCACCCGCCCGTTCATCGGCCTGTTCTCGATCCGCCCGACCGGCATGCCGCGCGGTGTGTGTTTTCCCGGCGGGCACTCCAGCGCTGGCTTCGCCTGGATCAGCCTGTATTTCTTCGCCCTGATGGTGCGCCCGGCGTGGCGGTGGCGTGGCCTTGGGGTCGGCCTGCTGGCCGGTGGGCTGTTCGGGTTCTCGCAGCAGTTGCGCGGTGCCCACTTTCTCTCGCACGACCTGTGGACGCTGGCCACCTGCTGGGCGGTATCGCTGAGCCTGTATCTGCTGGTTGAACGCGTCCGGTTGCGCGAACGCAGCGCTGCATTGGGCATCGCGCAGGAAGACGCAGCATGAGCGCGACCCTTCCACGCGTTGCGCGCTTTCCCGCACTGGCCACCCTGCGTGCGTGGCGTCCGCAGTGCACGACCGAGACCCTGATCGTGCTCACCAGCGTGTTCTTCGCGCTGGCCTGCAATGGCCTGTTCTGGCGCAACGCGATGGCGACCCACCCGGGCAGCATCCGCTTCGCGCTCTCGCTGCTGCTGTTCCTGGTCGGCGCGCACAGCCTGTTGATGGGCCTGCTGGTCTGGCGCTGGAATGCCAAGGTCGTGATCAGTGTGCTGCTGCTCGGCACCGCACTGGCCGCGCACTACATGAGCAGTTACCACATCTATCTGGATGCGGACATGCTGCGCAACGTGCTGGCGACCGATCACAAGGAAAGCGGCGAGCTGATCACCCCTACGCTGATCCTGCCGCTGCTGCTGTTGGCCCTCGCCCCCATGCTGCTGCTGTGGCGCGTGCAGCTGCGCCGGCGCACGCTGGGCAGGGCGCTGCTGTGGCGCATCGGTTTCCTGCTGCTGTCGGCGCTGATCGCCTTCGGCGGGGCGATGCTGTCCTTCCAGGAAATGTCATCGCTGATGCGCAACCAGCGCGAGGTGCGTTACCTGGCCACGCCCGGCAACTTCCTGCTCGGCCTGCCCAAGGCACTGCGTGGTGACAATCCGATCCAGCGCGCTCCCAAGCTGCCGATCGGCATGGATGCCAAAGCGACTCCACGTGCTGCGGGCGGCCGCCCGCGTTTGCTGGTGATCGTGATGGGCGAGACCGCACGCGCGCAGAACTGGGGCCTCAACGGCTATGCCAGGCAGACCACGCCGGAACTGGCCCAGGCCGGGGTGATCAACTTCCCGGACATGCACTCCTGCGGCACCAGTACCGAGGTCTCCCTGCCCTGCCTGTTCTCGCCGTACGGGCGGCATGACTACGACGAAACGAAGATCCGCGCACACCAGTCACTGCTGCACGTGCTGGACCACGCGGGGATCAGCACCTTGTGGCGCGACAACCAGTCCGGCTGCAAGGGCGTGTGCGAGGGTCTGGAAATGCAGGCACTGGACGATGCCAGGCACCCGACCCTGTGCGCCAACGGGCGTTGCATGGACGAGATCCTGATCGACGATCTGGCCACCCAGGTGCGCGCCAGACCGGGCGACCGCGTGGTGGTGCTGCATCAGCTGGGCAACCACGGCCCGAGCTACTTCGAACGCTATCCGGCGCGCTTCCGTCGCTTCACGCCGACCTGCGACACGCCGGACCTGGGCAAGTGCAGCCGCGAGCAGATCACCAACAGCTACGACAATGCGCTGCTGTACACCGATCACCTGCTGTCGCGCACGATCGGCACGCTGAAAGGCATGGACGACTACGACACGGCGATGATCTACCTCTCCGATCACGGTGAATCGCTGGGCGAAAAGGGCTTGTATCTGCACGGCGTGCCGTATGCGATCGCCCCGCAGGAGCAGACCCGCGTGCCGATGACGATGTGGTTCTCGCCGTCCTTCGCGGCCAATCGCGGGCTCAACCTGGCCTGCGTGCGGGAGCGTGCGGGCAAGTACACCGACCACGACAATCTGTTCCCGTCGGTGCTGGGGCTGATGCAGATCAAGACCTCGGTGTATGAACGTGACCGGGATCTGTTTGCGTCGTGCGAGGTTTGATCCGTTCGGCGCGCAGTGTCCAGTGCCTTGAGCGAAGCGCTGTCCAGCTTTTCGGTCTTCCGTTTGGGTCGAGGCAGGCCATACCCCGGCGGGACGCGCCGTAAACCCGTCCTTGGGGGCTCGACGTGCGCCATCCATGGCGCCCGACGGTCCCGCCACGGTATGGCCTGCCTCGCCCCCACAGATTGCGTTGTCGGAACGGCAGGCAAAGGCAAAACATTCGCTTAGACAGTCAACGTTCGCTTTGAACGCCGTTGTTTCTCCATGCACACCGACCCACTGTCGACGGGGCGGTGTGGGTGGGTTGGCGGGACCGTTATGCGCCATGGATGGCGCATATCGAGCCCCCAGGGACGGGTTCACGGCGGGTCCCGACAACCCGCCCGCACCGACCCAAACCAGGATGCAATGACGCCACGCCGTTGACGTTGGCGCTACGATCCCACGCGAACCCTGCTGCCCTGCCCCTTGCGGTGCGCCCGGCGCTTCACTAGCCTTCGCCGGTCTGTCACCACCCAAGGATGTGCCCGTGAACCACCGCCCGCTCCTGCTGGCCCTGGCAGTCAGTGCTGCCGCACTGACGCTGGCGGCCTGCCAGAAGGAACCGTCCCCCGCCGATGCACCGGCCACGGGCACCACCCAGTCCAAGGAAACCGCGGACCAGTTCATCGCCCGCGTCAACGCCGAGTACAAAGCCATGTACCCGGAAATGACCTCGGCCCAGTGGCTGTCCTCGACCTACATCAACGACGATTCCGAGCGCGTCGCGGCCAAGGCCAACGAACGCTGGCTCACCGTCCTCAATGGCTGGATCACCCAGGCCGGCCAGTACGACGGCCAGCCCATGAGCGAAGACACCAAGCGCCAGATCCACCTGCTCAAGCTGATGACCTCCATGCCCGCCCCGCGCGACCCGGCCAAGCTCTCCGAGCTGACCCGCATCGCCAGCCGCATGGAAGGCGCCTACGGCTCCGGCAAATACTGCACCGATGAAGCCAACCCGCAGACCTGCCGCCAGCTCGGCGATCTGGAACAGGTCCTCGCCCGCAGCCGCGACTACGACAAGCAGCTCGACGCTTGGCAGGGCTGGCACGGCACCACCAAGCCGATGCGCGCCGATTACGAACGCTTCGTCAGCCTGGTCAATGAAGGCGCCAAGGAAATGGGCTTCGCCGATGCCGGCCAGATGTGGCGCAGCGGTTATGACATGCCCGCCGACCAGATCGGTCCGGAAACCGACCGTCTCTGGGACCAGGTCAAGCCGATGTACGAGCAGCTGCACTGCTATGCCCGCACCAAGCTCGACGGTACGTACGGCAAGGACAAGGCCGAGGTCAACGGCGGCCTGATCGCCGCGCACCTGACCGGCAACATGTGGCAGCAGGACTGGTCCAACCTGTGGGACCAGCTGGAACCGTATCCCGGTGCCGGCAACCTGGACATCACCGCCGCGCTGGAAAAGCAGTACCAGACCAACCTCAGTGGCGCACTGGCCAAGGCCGGCAGCGGCGCGAACGTGGAAGCGTTGTACAAGGCGCAGCGTGAAGCCGAACTGCGCACCGCCAAGCAGATGACCGAGCGCGCGCAGGACTTTTATGTATCGCTCGGCATGCCGGCACTGCCGAAGTCCTACTGGGACAAGACCCAGTTCATCAAGCCGCTGGACCGTGACGTGGTCTGCCACGCCAGCGCGTGGGACATGAACATGGAAGGCGACGTGCGCACCAAGATGTGCATCAAGCCGAACGAAGAAAACTTCACCACCATCTACCACGAGCTGGGCCACATCTATTACGACCTGGCCTACAACCCGCTGCCGCCGTTGTTCCAGGGCGGTGCCAACGATGGCTTCCATGAGGCGATCGGCGACACCATCGTGCTGGCGATGACGCCGCAGTACCTCAACTCGATCGGCCTGGTCGACACCCCGCAGGAAAGCCGCGAGGCAACCATCAACGCGCAGATGCGCATGGCCCTGAGCGGCGTGTCGTTCCTGCCGTTCGGCCTGATGATCGACCGCTGGCGCTGGGGTGTGTTCGATGGCTCGATCACCCCGGACCACTACAACCAGGCATGGTGGGACCTGAAGGCCAAGTACCAGGGTGTGGCGCCGGCCAGCGCACGCGGAGAGGAGTTCTTCGACGCGGGTGCCAAGTACCACGTGCCGGGCAACACCCCGTACACCCGTTACTTCCTGGCCCGCATCCTGCAGTTCCAGTTCTACAAGGGCCTGTGCGACGCCTCCGGCTACAAGGGCCCGCTGCACCAGTGCAGCTTCTACGGCAACAAGGAAGCCGGCCAGAAGTTCTGGGCAATGCTGAGCAAGGGCGCCAGCCAGCCGTGGCAGGCCACGCTGAAGGAAATCACCGGCGGCGACAAGCTCGATGCCGGCCCGATGATCGAGTACTTCACCCCGGTCAACGAATGGCTCAAGCAGCAGAACCAGGGCCAGATGTGTGGTTGGCAGGTACCGCCGGCCACGGCTGCCGCCCCGGCCGCACCGACGGCGCCCGCGGCACCGTAACCGGTTGGGCCGGGCCCTGCCCGGCCGCAGCCTGCAATGAAAAAACCGGCCGAAAGGCCGGTTTTTGTGTCCCAGATGCTTTGGCCTGCGTCCGGCCTCGATGGGCCGGGACCACGTGCAACCACGCGTGGCGTGGCGCTACGACTTGGGTTTCAGGGCGGCCGCCAGCTCGGTCTTGAACTGCTCGAAGTCCATGCCGTCGGCCTTGGCCTCGGCGTGCGCGGCATCCTTCAACGCGTCCGAGTACACCAGCCGGACCGGCGTGCCCTGCCGCTCGTGCAGTTCGGCGGCCTGCATGATCAAGGCCAGCACGCGTGCCGCGCTGGTGGTCTGGCCGGCGATACGCCCATCCATGCCCAGCACCCACTCGCCATCGCGGCGTACCACGCCGGCCAACAGCGTACGTTGCTGGTCGCGCAGTTCGGCATGCGGCTCGACCGGCGGGGTGGCGGCCTGCTCGCGGTTGGCGGCCAGGGTTTCACGGCGCCGGCGGATGTCGCGGCGCAGTTTGGAGGTGGTCGACATCAGGGACTTCCGGACTGCATGAAAGGGCAAAGGATACCGCACGGGCCCTGATGGACCCGCCAGCCGCGTGGCCTACTCGATGGGTGTCAATACTTCGCGGCGGCGCTCGCAGTACCGCTCCCAGTACCAGAACGAGCCGCCCAGCGCGAAGAAGCCCATGTAGCCCAGCGCCAGATGCACCGGACTGCTGCTGAGCATCGGCGAGACCACACCGGCCACGACGGTGTTGATCATCAGCTGGATGAACATCTGCATCGAAGACGCCAGGCCGCGCTGGTGCGGGTACATGTCCAGGACCGCCAGCGCCAGCACCGGGAAGATCAGCGCCATGCCCACGCCGCCCAGGAAGATCGGCATCACCGCCCACGGCAGCGCGATCTGCTGCACCGAGAGCACGTAGGTGATGTTGAGCACGGCCGACACTGCGCACAGGCCGAATCCGATCGCGATCTGCCGCTGCGGCAGGATCCGCCCGGCCATCCGCCCGGACAGGAACGAGCCCATCGTCATGCCGCCGATGGTTGGAATGAACAACCAGGCAAAACCGCCCTCGCCCAGCTTGAGGTGCTGCATCACCAGCACCGGCGCCGAGGCGATGTACAGGAAAATGCCGGAGAAATTCAGCGCACCGGCGGCCGACAGCCGCAGCAGGCGCGCGTTGGAGCCCATGCGGGCATAGCTGCGCAGCAGTTCACGCATCGACAGTGGCGTGCGCGCCTCGACCGGATGGGTTTCCGGCAGCCACTTGCCCGTGGCCAGCAGCAGGACCACGCCGAACAGCACCAGGAACCAGAAGATCAGCGGCCAGTCGCCGCCGCCGAGCAGGATCCAGCCACCGATGATCGGGGCGATCGCCGGGGCCACACCGAAGATCATCGAGACCTGGCTCATCAAGCGCTGCGCGTCGGCACCGTGGTACAGATCGCGGATCACCGCGCGGCCGACGATCACGCCGACGCCGGCGGTCACGCCCTGCAACGCGCGGAACACCAGCAACGTGGTCATGTCCCGCGACAGCGCACAGCCGATCGAGGCGCCGATGAACAACACCAGCCCGCCGATGATCACCCGCTTGCGGCCGAAGGCATCCGACAGCGGGCCGTGCGCCAGGCTCATCAGGCCATAGAACAGCAGGTAGACGCTGATGGTCTGCTGCACCGCGACCTGGTCCACCTGCATGCGCTCGCCCAGCAGCAGAAAGGCCGGGAAAATGGTGTCGATCGAGAACGGACCGAACATCGCCAGGCCTGCAAGCAGCAGGGCCAGACGGCGGGTCGAGGGTGAGGCGGGCGTCATGCGGGCTTCCGTCAGCGGCCATGCGCACTGCACGGCGGGCGCCTGGCCCGGAACGGGCGGCGCCAGATGAATACGAGGATCCAGTGATCATAGGCCTTTGCCGCGCCCGGCACCATGCCCGAGGGCACGTTTCCGGGGTCGGGATGGTCCCGTATTCATGTAGCGGAAAGGCCCAGCGGCCGAAAGCGCTGGGCTATAATCGCCGGGCTACATGGTGGGAGAAGCGGACACCCGCTGCCGAAGGCGCAACGCCCGTAATCGCTCAGGCCCGATACCACCCGTACCAAAACTCTGGAGAGACCGGCGAGTGCCGGCGCCGAAGGGGCACGAAGCACGCAGATGCGCGCTTCCAAACTCTCAGGCAAAAGGACAGAGGGGCACCCAGGAAGACCGCAAGGTCCGGTGGATCGCTGTCGCCCGCGACGCGCCCTGGCCCCGGCCGCCTTCCGAACGTGCGTGCCCTCTCTTCCGGATGCCAGCCATGTCCCAGAACACCCCCTCCCTGCGCGAGCTTGAACACAGCCACGCGTTCGTCGAACGCCACATCGGCCCCAACGACGCCGAAATCGCGCAGATGCTCGACGTGGTCGGCCATGCCTCGCTGGACGCGCTGACCGATGCGATCGTCCCGGCCGGGATCAAATCGCCGGCACCGCTCGACCTGCCCGAGTCGCTGACCGAAGTGCAGGCACTGGCCAAGATCCGCGCCATCGCCGACAAGAACCAGGTGTTCCGCACCTTCATCGGCCAGGGCTACTACGGCACGCTGACCCCGAACGTCATCCTGCGCAACGTGCTGGAAAATCCGGCGTGGTACACCGCCTACACTCCGTACCAGGCCGAGATTTCGCAGGGCCGCATGGAAGCGCTGATCAACTTCCAGACGCTGTGCGCGGACCTCACCGGCATGGAGATCGCCAACGCCTCGCTGCTCGATGAAGCCACCGCCGCGGCCGAAGCGATGACGCTGGCCAAGCGTTCGGCCAAGTCCAAGTCCGATACGTTCTTCGTGCACGACGCCGTGCACCCGCAGACGCTGGAACTGCTGCGCACCCGCGCCGAGCCGATGGGCATCGTGCTGCGCGTGGGCACCCCGGCCGAGGCGATGGAAGCCGAAGCCTACGGCGTGTTGCTGCAGTACCCGGACACCTTCGGCCATATCGGCGATTACAAGGCGCTGGCCGATGCCGTGCACGCGCGCGGCGGCCTGGTCGCCGTGGCCACCGATCTGCTCGCACTGACCCTGATCGCCGCCCCCGGCGAATGGGGCGCGGACATCGTGGTCGGCAACTCGCAGCGCTTCGGCGTGCCGTTCGGTTTCGGCGGCCCGCACGCCGCCTTCATGGCCTGCCGCGATGCGTACAAGCGCTCGATGCCGGGCCGCCTGATCGGCGTCTCGGTCGATGCGCAGGGCAACGCTGCCTACCGCTTGACGCTGCAGACCCGCGAGCAGCACATCCGCCGCGAGAAGGCGACCTCCAACATCTGCACCGCCCAGGTGCTGCTGGCGGTGATGGCCTCGATGTACGCCGTGTACCACGGCCCGGAAGGCCTGACCCGCATCGCCCGTCGCACCCACCGCCTGGCCGCGATCCTGGCCGCCGCACTGCGCGGCGCCGGCGTCAACGTGGGCGAGCACTTCTTCGACACCCTGCACGTCAAGGATGTGGACGCCAAGGCGATCCACGCCAAGGCTGCGGCGGCGCGCATCAACCTGCGGGCGATCGACAGCGATGCAGTCGGCATCAGCCTGGATGAAACCGCGACCCGCGCCGACATCGTCGCGCTCGGCCAGCTGTTCGGTGCCACGGTCGACGTGGATGCACTGGATGCGGCCACCGCCGATGCGCTGCCGGCCGGCCTGGTGCGCACCAGCGACTTCCTGACCCACCCGGTGTTCAACACCCACCACAGCGAACACGAACTGCTGCGGTACCTGCGTTCGCTGGCGGACAAGGACCTGGCGATGGATCGCACCATGATCCCGCTGGGCAGCTGCACGATGAAGCTCAACGCCACCGCCGAGATGATCCCGGTGACCTGGCCGGAGTTCGCCAACATCCATCCGCTGGCTCCGGCCGACCAGGCCACCGGCTACAAGGAACTGATCGACGGCCTGGAAGCGATGCTGGTCGAGTGCACCGGCTATGACGCGGTCAGCCTGCAGCCGAACTCCGGCGCGCAGGGCGAGTACGCCGGCCTGCTGGCGATCCGCGCCTACCACCGCTCGCGCGGCGAAGGCCATCGCGACGTCTGCCTGATCCCGGATTCGGCACACGGCACCAACCCGGCCTCGGCGCAGATGTGCGGCATGAAGGTCGTGGTGACCAAGACCGATGCCAACGGCAATGTCGATCTGGACGACATCCGCGTCAACGCGGAGAAGTACAGCGACCGCCTGGCCGCGCTGATGATCACCTACCCGTCCACGCACGGCGTGTTCGAGGAAGAGGTGGTGGAGATCTGCGAGATCGTGCACCAGCACGGCGGCCAGGTGTACACCGACGGCGCCAACATGAACGCCCTGGTCGGCGTGGCCAAGCCCGGCAAGTGGGGCTCGGACGTCTCGCACCTGAACCTGCACAAGACCTTCTGCATCCCGCACGGCGGCGGCGGCCCGGGCGTCGGCCCGTGTGCGGTCAAGTCGCACCTCGCCCCGTTCCTGCCGAAGGTGCTGGGCGGCGAAGGCGATGTGGGCATGGTCAGCGCGGCCAGCTTCGGCAGCGCCTCGATCCTGCCGATCAGCTGGATGTACATCACGCTGATGGGCACCGCCGGCCTGCGCAAGGCAACCCAGGTCGCCCTGCTCAACGCCAACTACATCGCCAAGCGCCTGGCCCCGCACTTCAAGACGCTGTACACCGGCCGCAACGGCCTGGTGGCACACGAGTGCATCCTGGACGTGCGTCCGCTGGAGAAGACCTCCGGCATCGGCGCCGAGGACGTGGCCAAGCGCCTGATCGATTTCGGCTTCCACGCCCCGACCCTGAGCTTCCCGGTCGCGGGCACGCTGATGGTGGAACCGACCGAGAGCGAATCGCTGCACGAACTGGACCGTTTCATCAACGCGATGATCCAGATCCGCGAGGAAATCGCCGCGATCGAAGACGGCCGTCTGGACCGCGAGGACAACCCGCTCAAGCACGCCCCGCACACCGCCACGGCGGTCTCGGCCAGCGAGTGGGCCCACGCCTACCCGCGCGAGCTGGCGGCCTTCCCGCTGGCCAGCCTGCGCCAGCAGAAGTACTGGCCGCCGGTGGCGCGCGTGGACAACGTCTACGGCGACAAGAACGTGATGTGCGCCTGCATCCCGGTCGATGCGTACAAGGAAGACGAGGGCGTGGAGGTCTAAGCCTCCCTACCCTGACGCAACAGCAGACGGCCCGCGCAAGCGGGCCGTTTTTGTGTTGCCTCATGCCCCCACAATCTGGCGCACCGGCCGAGATCAACGTCGGCGAGATCCTGTGGCATGGCAGGGGTGTGCGGGTCCGCGGGACACGCCGTAAATCCGTCCCTGGAGGCTCGTGAGCGGCATCCATGCCGCTCCAACGGTCCCGCCAACCCACACACCCCCGCCCTCGACAGTGGGTCGGCTGCCTCTGAAAAAGCAAACGCGATCGCCGTGCAACGGAGGCGAGCACTAACACCTCATGCACTCATCGGATGACTGTCCATAGCATCAGCTTGGGCACCCAACGTTCAATGCTGAGTGCTAAGTGCTAAGTGCTGAGTGCTGAGTGCTAAGTACGCATTGCGCACTCAGTGTCGAACTTTGAGGTTTGAGCTTTGAGCGTTGTGTTGTGTTGTGTTGTGTTGTGTTGTGTTGCCAGCATCAGTGCATCGAACATCCCAGCACCAGCTCGGCAGCGTTCTGCGTTCTGCGTTCTGCTTTTGACTTCCCATTGCCCACCAGCCCCCTGTCAAAGGGTGGGCACGGGTGGGTTGGCGGGACCGTATGCCGCCATGGATGGCGGCATACGAGCTTACATGGACGTACTTGCAGCGGGTCCCGACAACCCACCCGTGCCCGCCCAGGCGAGCGGAGGCTCAAACCTGCGGCTGTTGGCTGTTGGCTGCTGGCTGTTAGCAGTTGGCAATCAGCTACCCCGACCAGCCCGCACCCGACGCGCAATCTCACTGCTCGCCGCAATCACCGCCGTCAGCGCCGCCATCGACAGGAACTGCAACCGCGTATGCGACTCGGAGAGCAGCAGACCGAAAATCAACGCCAACACCCCCAACCCGATCACCGTCAGATACGGATACCCCGCCATCCGGAACGGCAGACGCGTCCCATCCCGGTTCGCACGATGGCGCAGAATCAACTGCGACAACAACGAAATCGTCCACACCAACAGACACGTCGAGCCCACGATGTTGAGCAGCACCGGCAACACCTTGTCCGGGAACACCAGCTCCATCACCGTTGCCGCAAAACCAAACAGCACACTGGCCAGCACCGCGATGATCGGCACCTGGCGCGGATCGGTCCAGCCCAGCACCGCCGGGGCCTCACGGCGCTGCGCCAGCGAGTACATCATCCGCGACGCGCCGTAGAGATTCGCATTGAGCGCCGACAGCAGCGCGATCACCGCGATCAGCGTGATCGCCGTCGCCGCGCCCGGAATACTGGCGGCTTCCAGCACGGCAGCAAACGGCGACTTCAGCGCCTCGCTGGTCCACGGCACCACCGCGATGATCACGCTCAGCGAGCCGATGTAGAACACCAGGATGCGCCACGCCACGGTACGGATCGCGCGGGCGATGCTGCGCTCGGGATCTTCGGTCTCGGCCGCAGCCACCGCCACGATCTCGGTACCCCCGAAGGCGAACACCACCACCAGCAGCGCCGCGCCGATCCCGGCCAGGCCCTTGGGCATGAAGCCACCGTGCTCGGTGAAGTTGCGCAGGCCGGGCGAGGCCACGTCCGGCAGCCAGCCCATCAGCAGGGCCACGCCGATCAGGATGAAGCCGATGATCGCAGCCACTTTGAGGATCGCGAACCAGAATTCGAACTCGCCGAAGTTCTTCACCCCGAGCAGGTTGATCGCCGTGAAGAACAGCATGAAGGCCAGCGCGGCCATCGGGACCGGGATCGCCGGCCAGACAGTCGCCAGCAGCCCAGCGGCCCCCACCGCCTCGGCGGCGATGACGATTACCAGTTGTACCCACCACAGCCAGCCGACCGTGGCACCGGCGGTGGCACCCATGGCGTCGGCGGCGTAGACCGAGAACGCGCCGCTGGTCGGCTTGGCCGCGGCCATTTCGCCGAGCGCGTTCATCACGATGATCACCAGCGCGCCGGCGACCAGATACGACAGCAGCACCGCCGGTCCGGCGGCCTGGACGCCCACCCCGGAGCCGAGGAACAGGCCAGCGCCGATCGCGCTGCCCAGGCCCATCATGATCAGCTGGCGGGGCTTGAGCGCGTGCCCGAGGCGGGCAGCGGCGGGCGGAGTGGCGGAAGCCGGAGTCTGGGATGCGGGCATCGGAATCGATTGGCGGGCAACAAGTGCGACACCATACCCTGTCGGCCGCGCGACGGCATAGGCCACAAGCCCCACCCCGCCTCAGGCGGCCGCGCGCTCGCTGATCTGGGCGCGGTAGGCCCGTGGCGACAGCCCGACCTCGGCCTTGAACTTGCGGGTGAACGCGCTCTGGTCGGTAAAGCCGCAGGCCTGGCCGATGCTGGCGATGCTGTCCGGGCCATGCAGCAGATGCACCGCCATCTGGATGCGCAGCCGGGTCAGCACCTGCTGCGGGGTCATCTGGAACACCTTGCGGAAGGTGCGCTCCAGTTTGGACAGCGAGAACCCGGTGATGTCGAGCAGGGTCTGCATGCGCACGTTCTCGGCGTAATGCGCATTCAGATGCGCCAGCGCGAGGCGAAGCTGTTCGTACTGCGTGCCCAGGCTGTCCTTCTGGCCCAGATCGCGCGAGATCCCGATCAGCCCGCGGATCTGCCCGTCCACCACCAGCGGCCGCTTGCAGGTCAGGCACCACCCCGGCTCGCGGTTGGCGAACAGGTGCAGTTCCATCAGGTTCTCGATGACCTTGCCGGCCAGCACCTGCTCGTCCTGGGTGGCGTAATCGGCACCCAGCCCGGTCGGGTAGATCTCCGCTGCGGTGCGCCCGATCACGTCCTTGCGGGATTTCAGCCCCAGCCGACGCAACATGGTCTGGTTGATGTGTGTGTAGCGCCCGTCGCAGTCCTTCATGAAGAACAGGACGTCCGGGATCGCATCAAACAGGGCTTCGATGTCGGCAGGTTCAACGCGCATGCGGCGGGGAAAGACAGAAGGACACGCCATCAAGGATACCCGCCCGGGCGCCGCCGACCCAGCGCCGAAGCGCCACATGTGAAGCGCGGGTGCAAGCGGCGCCGCCTTTTCGCACCGTCGATTAACGCCCCGGCCGCCAGTGTGAAGCGATCCCCCTTCCCGCCAGCTCCCGGAGTCGCCTCATGGCCGCCAGCAAGAAAAGCACGAAGAACGCCCCTGCACCCGCCACCGATGTCCGTGGCGAAGGGGATGAACTGCACCAGCGTGCAGGCAATGGCCATCCCGTGCTGACCACCAACCAGGGCATCCCGGTCGGTGACAACCAGAACTCGCTGCGCGCCACCCCGCGCGGGCCGACGCTGCTGGAAGACTTCATCCTGCGCGAGAAGATCACCCACTTCGATCATGAGCGCATCCCCGAACGCATCGTGCATGCGCGCGGCAGCGCCGCCCATGGCTACTTCGAGCTGACCCGCTCGCTCGGCGAGTACACCCGCGCCCGTATCCTCAGTGAAGTCGGTGTGCGCACGCCGTTGTTCACCCGCTTCTCCACCGTGGCTGGCGGCGCCGGTTCGGTGGATACCCCGCGCGATGTGCGCGGCTTCGCGGTCAAGTTCTACACCAAGGAAGGCAACTGGGATCTGGTCGGCAACAACATCCCGGTGTTCTTCATCCAGGACGCGATCAAGTTCCCGGACCTGATCCATGCGGTGAAGATGGAGCCGGACCGTGCCTTCCCGCAGGCGGCGAGCGCGCACGACACCTTCTGGGATTTCGTCTCGCTGATGCCCGAGTCGATGCACATGATCATGTGGGCGATGAGCGACCGCACGATCCCGCGCTCGCTGCGCACCATCGAGGGCTTCGGCATCCACAGCTTCCGGCTGATCAACGATGCCGGCGAATCGACCTTCGTCAAATTCCATTGGCGACCGAAGCTGGGCATCCAGTCCACGGTGTGGGACGAGGCGGTCAAGCTGCAGAGCGCGGACAACGACTTCCACCGCCGCGATCTGTTCGAGGCGATCACCGCCGGCGACTTCCCCGAGTGGGAGCTGGCCGTGCAGCTGTTCACTGAAGAACAGGCCGACGCCTTCCCGTTCGATCACCTGGATTCGACCAAGATCATTCCTGAGTCGCTGGTGCCGCTGACCGTGATCGGGCGCATGGTGCTGGACCGCTGGCCGGACAACTTCTTCGCCGAGACCGAGCAGGTCGCCTACTGCCCAGCCAACGTGCCGCCGGGCATCGACTTCAGCAACGATCCGCTGCTGCAGGGTCGTCTGTTCTCGTATCTGGATACCCAGCTCAGCCGACTGGGCGGGCCGAATTTCCACCAGATCCCGGTCAACGCGCCCAAGTGCCCGTTCGCCAACCACCAGCGCGACGGCCACATGCAGATGAACATCCCGAAGGGACGGGTCGCCTACGACCCGAGTTCGCTGCAGGGTGACAGCCCGCGTGAGAGCGTCGACGGCTTCCCCAGTCACGCCACCGCGCCGGATGACGGCCGCAAGGGCCGCGTGCGCGCGGAGAGCTTCGCCGATCACTACAGCCAGGCCCGCATGTTCTTCCGCAGCCTGGAGGCACCGGAGCAGGCGCATCTGGCTTCGGCGCTGGTGTTCGAGCTCTCCAAGGTGGAGACGGTCAAGGTGCGCGAACGCACCGTGAGTCACCTGCGCAACATCGACGATGCACTGGCCAAGCGCGTGGCCGACGGCCTGGCGATGCCCGCGCTGCCCGAGCCGGCCGCCACGCAGACCCCGGCACAGGATTTCCCGAAGGCGCCGGAGGTGCGCATCATCGGCCGCACCAAGGACCTGCTCAAAGGCCGCTGCATCGGCATCCTGTTCGACGAGGGCTCCGATGCAGCCTTGATCGCCAACCTGCGCAAGGCGGCCGACAAGGCCGGGGCCAGCGTCAAGCTGGTCGCGCCCAAGATCGGTGGCGCCAAGCTCAGTGACGGCAAGACGCTGGCCGCTGATGGCCAGCTGGCGGGCACGCCCTCGGTGGTTTTCGATGCGGTCGCCGTGGTGCTGAGCAGTGATGCCGCCAAGAAGCTGAGCAGGGAATCGGCCGCGATCGATTTCGTCAGCGACGCCTGGGCCCATCTGAAGGCGATCGCTGCCGATGACGGTGCACAGGCGCTGCTGAAGATTGCCCGGGTCGGCAACGATGCTGGCGTGGTCGAGGCGGAGGACGCCAAGGCCTTCCTGGCTGCGGCGGCCACCCGCCAGTGGGCGCGTGAACCCAAGGTGCGCACGCTCGCCTGAAGCCGTGCGCGGAGCGCCGTGCTGATCTCAGCGCGGCGCGGGGGGCGGCGCCGGGGCCTGTTTGGGCACCGGCGCCGGCTTCACCGGCAGGGCCATCGACTGCAGCCGCCGGATCGAGCCGATCGGCACGGCCTCGGCACGGCGCTGTGCCGGCCACCACAGGAACACGAACGCGCTGCTGGAGCCCAGCAGCTTCGCAGTGCCGGGCAAGGTGGCGCTGTCACCGTTGAGCATCACCTGGACCGGCGTGCCTCCGTTGCCATCCCGGATGGCTTCGGCCTTGTTCAACGCATACAGTGCGGCGCCGATGGCCATGAAGCAGACCACCCCCATGCACATGCCGGTCAGGGGGCGCAGCCCGGAAAACTCCCAGTTCATCCACGGCGATTCGGAGAACAGCATCCGCCATCCCCAATGCCGTGCACGCAGGCGTGCCACCTTGGCCGGGTTGCGCCGCCGCAGTGTTTCCGGCCAGCCCAGCAGCACCGCCAGCAGTGCGCCCAGCAGCAGGATCAGCACATAGGCCGGATCGCGCAGACCGGCGACCAGGAAGTCGCTGACCTGCAGGTAATCCAGGATCGACAGCCGGAACTTGAAGTAGAAGAAATAGCTCGACCACAGCCCCAGCGCGGACAGGAACACGTAGCCCGCGCTCACCATCAACGCCGGCTCCTGGCGCAGCAGGCGCCAGATCACCGCGACCATCGAGTCTTCGTTGCCATGCGTGACCGGCAGCAACGACCAGTCGGTCGGCGTCTGATCCGCCGCTGGTGTCTGCGACTCGCCGCCAGCGGCCGTCGCGATGCCCTCGTCCCTGTTCCCCATGCGCCCCTCCCCGTTCAGCAGAGCATCGCGCACTTTGGCGGTGGACGGAAGCGGGCGTGGCAGTGGGCGGATGTGGTGCGAGGAGCGCCCCGCTTCAGTGCACGCTGAAACTGGCCACCGTGGCGTGCTCGGTTCCCTCGATGCGCAGGTCGATGGCGAAGCGGTCGCACAGCCGGTACACGATCGCCAGGCCGAGCCCAAAGCCGGCACTGCCTTCGCCTTTGGCGAAAGGCCGCACGATCGTGTCAGGGTCACCGGCCGGTGCGGTGTTGCGGATGCGCAGCCGTCCGGCCGCGACATCGATGTGCACCTCACCTGCCCGCGTGTGCGCGAACGCATTGCCGACCAGATTGGCCAGCAGCATGTGCAGCACCGGCCCGGGCACCGTCAGGCGCACGTTGCCGGGTACCTCGACACGCACCTGCACCGGCTTGCCGTCCAGCAGCGCGGCCTGCTCGACTACTACCTGTTCCAGTACCGGCAGCACCGCCAGTGGCAGCGCGTCCTGCTCAAGGCTCTCTTCGCGGGCCAGGGTAAGCAGGGTGATCACCGTTTGTTCGAGCTGACGCGCCGAGTGCTGCACATGCGCCAGCTGCAACCGTCCGGCCACAGACAGCTCCGGTTCGTTGGCCAGCTGTTCGGTCGCGCTGCGGATTACCGCCAAGGGGGTGCGCAGCTCATGGCTGGCATCCCGGGTAAAGGCATGTTCGCGGGCAACAAAAGCACGCACCCGCCCGGTCAGGTTGTCCAGCCCCCGGGCGAGCACGCCGATTTCATCATCGGGGAACTCGGCCGCGAACCCGACTGGCAGTCGATCAGGCGCCATCCCATCGACCAGTGCGGCCAGCTTGGACAAGGGACGCGTGGTGCGTCGTGCCAGCCACGCACCGGCCAGCACGGCAACGACCACCACGGCCAGCCCGGACCAGGCCAGCAGCCCCAGAATCTGGCCGCGCATCGGCCGCACCACCAGCTGCTCGCTGACCTCGGCGACCAGCCATCCCGGTGTACCGGCGCCGACCGGCTGCAGTGCGCGCAGGTGATAGTGCCGCCCCTGCGTGCCAGCGAACTCGTGGCGCCACGGCTCGGCATCGAACGCGGTTTTCAGATCGGCCGGGAACGTGGCACTGCTTTCGTGCACGGTCATGAACGCGTTGCGCGGCGCCGACCAGATACCACCCGCGGCCCGCTGATCCAGCTGCTGATGCGCTTCCTGTTCGAGCATCGCATCGAAGAAGCGATCCTCCACGCTGTACACGAACACCGCCACGTACAGGCAGAACAGGCTGGCCACCGCCAGTGCGAACACCGCGAAGGCCAGCATCAACCGGTTGCGCAGGCGATGCACACGCGTCGTCATGCGTCGGCCTCCAGCTTGAAGCCGACATCGTGCACGGTCTTGAGCATGGGCCGATCGAACGGTTTGTCCAGGGCCTGGCGCAGCAGGTACAGGTGCGAGCGCAGCGGATCCGACGGTGGCGCTTCATCGCCCCACAGACGACGGATCAGCTCGCTGCGGGTCACCGTGCGCGGCGATGCCTCGGCCAGCAGCACCAGCAGGCGATACGCGGTCTGCGGCAGCTCAAGCACCTGGCTGCGGCGAGTCGCGCTGCCGCGGCGGCGATCGATATGCAGCGAGCCGATGCGCAGCACGTGACCCTCGCGCCGCTCATGCCGGTGCGCCAGCGCCAGGCACCGCGCCAGCAGTTCCTCACCGGCGAACGGCTTGACCAGATAGTCATCGGCACCGGCCTGGAAGCCGATCAGTTTGTCGCCGAGTGTGTCACGTGCGGTCAGCATCAGGATCGGGATGTGGCGGTCGGCCCGCTCGCGCAGATGGCTGCACACACCCAGACCGTCCATACCCGGCAGAGTCAGGTCCAGCACCAGCACGTCCGGCGGCTCGTCCAGCGCCATCTGCAGGCCGCTGAGCCCATCGGCGGCGAAGGCCACGCGATGGCCGCGCGCCTCCAGCAGCGTGGCCATGCCGGCGCGCAGCGCCGGGTTGTCCTCGATGACCAGGATGTGCAGGCCGTCATGCATGGCGTCAGCCTTCGATCGTGTCCTTGAGCTGCTTAGCTTCGGCCATGTCAGGGTGCGTTTCCAGCAGTTTGCCGAGCACGCTGCGCGCCTGTTCCACCTCGCCCAGCCGCCAGTGCGCCTGCGCGATGCCCAGCGGCAGCTGCGGCTCGCTCATGTACGGCGCCGCCAGCTGCATGATCGCCAGGGCGTCACGCACGGCCGCATCGTCCTGCGCGGCCTGCAGCTGGTAGTAGCCGAGCACGCCGATCAACTGGTCGTGATAGCCGGTGCGGTCGCTGGCCAGCTCGCGCTTGACCGCCTCCCCTTCACCGTCGAGCAGGCGCTGCACAAGCGTCATGCTGGCCTCATCACGCCAGGGGGTACGGGCGACCGGGGTGCGACCGGTGGCACGTACGATCGCCTCGGCGACCGCCGGCGTGGAGTACGGGTTCTGTCCGGTGATCAGACGCCCGTCCACCACCAGCTTGGGCATCATCAGCGGCGCCTGCTCCCAGCGCGCACCGCGCTCGCGCAGCGCGGTTTCCAGCAGGAACGGGAACTCCTTGGCCCAGCGCTTGCCGAACACGCCCTCCTCCGCATTGGTGAAGCCGGTCATGCGGCGACCTGCGACCAGCAGTGATCCGTCCGCCAGCCGTACATCCACCAGCGCGGCCGGACCGTGGCAGACGGCGGCGACCACGGCGCCGCCGTCGTGCAGCGTACCGAGCAGGCCGCGCAGCGCCGCATCGGTCGGCAGATCGAACATGGCGCCCTTGCCGCCAACCACGTAGACCGCCGCATAGTCGGCCGCACGCAGGGTCGAGGTGGCGCGGGTATCGGCCAGCAGCGCGATCGCCGCCGGATCGGCCAGCACGCGCGCGTTGAAGGGCTCCTTCGGGTCGAACTTGTCGGCCTCCACCGGCCCGCCGCGTGGGCTGGCCACCTGCACGGCCAGGCCGTTGTCGCGGAAGATCAGGTAGGCCTGGGCAAACTCGTCCATCTCGAAACCGGGGCGGGTCTTGCCGTGATTACGGCCTTCGCCGCTGACCACGATCAGCACCGTATCGGATGCCGCGGGGCGGGCATGCAGTGCGGGGACAGCCAGCAGCAGGGCCAGAACGGCACCGGTGCGGCGCAGCAGGGACAGCATCATGGGTGGCACTCCTTGGGAAGTGACCCCAGCCTGCCGCGCGGATGTGAAGCAGATTTCAAGCGGGCGCCACCGTGCACGCAGCTGAACAACCCGACCGCCGGGCGCCGTGTCGATGGCTCCATGGGCCCGAAGATGCGAAAATCCCTCCCCCTCCAGGGCAGGCCCCGCGCCAGCCGATTCCCGAGATACCGTGAAGACCCCCCAAGGCTTGCAGGCGCTGATCGACGACGGCGTGATCGATGAAGTGCTCCGCCCGCTCAAGAGCGGCAAGGAAGCAGCGGTATACGTGGTCCGCAGCGGCGACGATGTGCGCTGCGCGAAGGTCTACAAGGACATGGCCCAGCGCAGCTTCCAGCAGCGCGTGCAGTACCAGGAAGGCCGCAAGGTCCGTGGCAGCCGCGAAGCGCGCGCCGTGGGCAAGGCCAGCAACTACGGCCGCAAGCAGCAGGAAGCAGCCTGGAAGAACACCGAGGTCGATGCGCTGTACCAGCTGCGCGATGCCGGCGTGCGCGTGCCCGAGCCGTATGGCTACTTCCACGGCGTGCTGGTGATGGAGCTGGTCACCGATGCTGAAGGCTATTCCGCCGCGCGGCTGGGCGAGGTTGAACTCAGCCCGGAACAGGCGCGCGAGTTCCACCAGATCCTGGTCCGCCAGGTGGTGCGCATGCTGTGCTGCGGTCTGATCCACGGCGATCTGTCGCCGTACAACGTGCTGGTCGGCCCGGAAGGCCCGGTGGTGATCGATTTCCCGCAGGTGGTCAGTGCGGCGGGCAACAATGCCGCACGCACGATGCTGCTGCGCGACGTCAACAACCTCACCGCGT
The DNA here is from genome assembly GCF_003751305.1 of Stenotrophomonas rhizophila. Lineage (GTDB taxonomy): Bacteria > Pseudomonadota > Gammaproteobacteria > Xanthomonadales > Xanthomonadaceae > Stenotrophomonas > Stenotrophomonas rhizophila_B. The sequence continues at coordinate 1,029,573 of NZ_RJKV01000002.1, read as the reverse complement.
ATCTGGGTCGTTGGGCACCGGAGCTGCTGGAGACCTGGTACGGCGAGGAGATGTGGGCGCTGTTCGAGGCTGGCGATCTGCTGCCGGACAGCGTACTGACCGGTGAATTCGAGCAGGATGAGAGCACCATCGATCTGGATGGCGTCCGCCATGCCATCAACGATGCGCGCGAAGAAGCACTGATCCGCCAGCAGGGTCGCGAAGCAGCGGAAGAGAACGAGGACTGAGCGGGCGCGCCGCTGCGTCGGCCAGCCCGATCGGCATGAAAAAGCCCCGCCGAAGCGGGGCTTTTCTGTATTACTCAGCGCACACGTGTCGTCATGCTGCCTGCAATGCCGCCGGGCGACGCAGGCTTGCCGCGCTGTTGTCCAGCTTGAACACCGCCACCGATTCGGTCAGTGCATACGCCTGTTCTTCCAGCGCGCGGCTGGCAGCGGTGGCTTCTTCCACGAGCGCCGCGTTCTGCTGGGTCACCTGGTCCATCTGCACGACCACCTGGTTGACCTGCTCGATGCCGGCGGCCTGTTCTTTGGTCGCGGCGGCGATGTCGCTCATCAGCTGATTGGTGCGCGAGCTGGCCTGGGTCAGGCGGGCGATCGCCGCTTCGGACTGCACGGTCACGCTCAGTCCGGTCTTGACCTTGCTGCTGGACTCGTCGATCAGGTCCTTGATCTCCTTGGCCGCCGTACCGGCACGCTGCGCCAGCGTGCGCACCTCGGTGGCCACGACCGCGAAACCGCGCCCGTTCTCACCGGCACGGGCCGCTTCCACCGCCGCGTTCAAGGCCAGGATATTGGTCTGGAACGCGATGCCATCGATCACCGAGGAGATCTCGGAGATGCGCGCCGAAGACTGGTCGATCTCGCTCATGACGGCTGCCATCTGCGCGATGGCCTGCTCGGTTGCCTTGACCGCGGCACCGGCCGCATGGGCTTCGTGGTCGGCCTGGTTGGCCAGCTCGGCGTTCTGGCGGACCGTGGAGGTCAGCTCTTCCATCGAGGCAGCGGCCTCTTCCAGATTGGCCGCCTGCTGCTCGGTGCGGCGCGACAGGTCGCTGTGGCCTGCGGCCAGTTCCTGTGCGGCATCGTTGATGCTGCCGGCTGCACCCTGGATCTGCTGCACGATGCCGGTCAGCTGGACAGCGGTTACCGTGGCATCGTCGCGCATCTGCGCGAACACACCTTCGTAGTGGCCATCCATGCGCGAGGTCAGATCGCCCGTGGAGATCGCGCGCAGCACCTGCGACAGGTCGGCGATGCTGCTCTGCGAGCTGGCCATCATCCCGTTCAACTGGGCGACCATCGCGCGGAACTGGAACTGGAAGCTCTGCTCGGTACCACGCACCGAGAAGTCGCCCGCACGTGCAGCCGACGCCAGCGTCTCGATCTGCTGGTTGATCGCCATCAGGCTGTCCTTGACGGTCGCCATGGTGGTGGTCAATACGGCCTTTTCACCTGGATAGGTGTCCAGATCGCGGCTCAGGTCGCCGATCGCATAGCGCTGCATCACCTCGACCATGTGGAACTCGACGGCCACGTGTGACCCGACGAGCTCGTTGGTGGCGCGGATCATGCGTCCGAAATCGCCGGGGAAGGCGGCTTCGTCCATGCGGTAGCTGATGGCGCCGGCTTCATGCTGGCGGGCCATGTCCAGCTGGGCAGTGATCGCGCACTGGACGGTCTGGCGGACCGTGGCCATGGCGTTGCCCAACTGGGTGATCTCGTCGCGGCCGCCGAGGCGGAAGTCCTGCTCCAGGTCGCCCTTGGCCATGCGGGTCGCCAGACCGACGGCGCGTGCCAGCGGGCCGGTCAGGCTGCGTCCGATCAACACCGAGGCCGTGATGCCGACCACCAGCGCGATCGCGCCCAGCACCAGCAACTGCAGGAACGTGCGCTCACCCAGCCGGATCGCCTCGGCGGCAGCCTGGCGGCTCTGCGTTTCTTCGTAGCTCACCCCATCGCCGAGGGCTTTGTTCCAAGCGTTGGCGGCTTCCTGCACGGCGCCCAGCGTCAACGCGGTGGCACCGGCGAAATCGCCCAGCTTGAGCTGTTCGCTCATCTGCTTGTTGAGCGGGCGCGCGACCGCGCGGGCCGCTGCGATGGCGTCGCCGATCGCCTTGTCGTCAGCATTGGTGGGCAACGCCTGATAGGCAGTCCAGCTGGCCTCGTAACGCTTCACCAGGTCGGCGATGCGCACTTCGTCATCGGCCAGGCGGTCGCCCTGGCGGATCAGCATCTCGCGCCGCACCACCATCATCTGGTTGTTGGCATCGAGCATTTCCGACAGCAGCCGGACCTTGGCCACATTGACCTCGACCACCTGCTGCATCGACTGTTTCTGTTCCGCGCTGCCGGTCGCGCCGATGGCGACGACCGCAGCCACCAGCAGCAGCAACAGACCGAAGCCCAGGCCAAGCCGCCAGACGACGCTGACGTTCCGCAAATAATCCATGACAACTTCCAAACGTGGGGGGTGCACTGGTATCGGCCTTCCCTGGGCGGCCTTGATCCGTGGGCGTGTTGAGGGGTGAATGGGTTCACGTAGCGGACACATTGGCCGGGCCGGTGCCCACACTCAGCCGCGCGTCAGGCTTTTCACGGCCACTGCGCATGCCCGGCAGGCATGGTGGAAGCACGTCTCTCCTGGAATGTCCGATGACCCCTCGCCTGCACCAGATCGCCCGCATGTCCGCCCTCGCCCTGGCGCTCGCCGCCCCTGTCTGGGCGGTCGCCCAGACGGCACCGGCCGCGACACCGGCTACCGCCACGGCCGACACGCCGCTGGCCACCGGGCCGCGCTCGGACCTGCATGCCCAGGTGCTGCTTGACCGCGCCCACTTCTCTCCGGGGCAGATCGATGGCGAAGTGGGTTCCAACCAGAAGCGGGCCGTGTCCGGCTTCCAGGCCGCCCGCGGGATCAAGGTGACCGGTGAACTGGACGATGCGACCTGGAAGGCCCTGCAGCCGGACAGCGCCCCGCCGCTGGTGCGCTACACGCTGACCGCCGAGGATGTGGCCGGCCCGTTCCAGCCCGTGCCGAAGGGGCCGGCCGAACAGGCCAAGCTGACATCGCTGGGCTTCGGCTCCGTGGAAGAAGCACTGGGCGAACGCTTCCACGCCTCGCCCGACCTGCTGAAGGCGCTCAATCCCGGTGTGGACCTGGGCAAGGCCGGCAGCGTGATCCAGGTACCGAACATCGCGGTCACCCCGCTGGCCAAAGCCAGCAAGCTGGTGATCGACAAATCCGACTCGACGCTCCGGTTGTTCGATGCCGATGGCAAGGTCTATGCACAGTTCCCCGTGTCGTCGGGCAGCAAACATGACCCGCTGCCGATTGGCAAATGGAAGATCCTCGGCATCTCGCGCGATCCGACCTTCCACTACAACCCCAAGTTGTTCTGGGACGCCAAGGCCGGCGACAGCAAGGCGGTGCTGCCGCCGGGCCCGAACAATCCGGTCGGCGTGGTCTGGATCGACATTTCCAAACCGCATTACGGTCTGCACGGCACGCCCGAGCCTGGCCACGTGGGCAAGACCGAGTCCCATGGCTGTGTGCGCCTGACCAACTGGGATGCGCTGCAGGTAGCCGACGCGGTGGATGCCTCCGTGCCCGTCGTGATGCAGGAGTAAGCGCATGAAGACCCTGCGACTGCTGGCGGTAGGGCTGGTGATCGGCGTGGTCGGCTACTGGCTGCTGGGGCCGGGGCCGTCCGCCCGCCTTGGCGCCGCCGAACCGGCCAAGGTGGGATCGGCCACGAGTTCCGCCCGTGCCGCACTCGATGCGCCACCGCCGCCTGCTTCCACGCCGGCGGCGACACCGGCACCGATCCAGACCATGCCCGCACCGCCTGCGCCTGACCCGGGCGGTGTCGCGGCGCCTCCAGCAGATGCCGGCGGCGCCCTGCTGCTGCCGGTGCAGGGCATCCGCGCGGACCAGTTGCAGGACACCTTCACCGATGCCCGCAGCGAAGGCCGCGTGCACGATGCCATCGACATCCTCGCGCCGAACGGCACGCCGGTGCTGGCCGTCGCCGACGGTACCGTGGAGAAACTGTTCGACAGCGTGCGGGGTGGGCTCACCGTGTACCAGTTCGAACCGAGCGGTCGCTACTGCTATTACTACGCCCATCTGGACCGTTACGCCGACGGCCTGGCGGAGAAAAAGACGGTCAAGCGCGGTGAGGTGATCGGCTATGTCGGCAGCACGGGCAACGCGAGTCCGGAGGCACCCCACCTGCATTTCGAGATCCATGTACTGGGCCCGGAAAAGCAGTGGTGGAAGGGCGAATCGATCAACCCCTATCCGGTGCTGACCGGTCGGCAGGCGCTGTGATCAATGCGGGCTGGCTGTTGCATCCCGGATCGCCCGTGCCAGTTCCCAGGCACGGCCGCGCAATGCGTCCAGACGCTCATTGAGTTCACCCGCGTCCGCGCGCCACTGGAAGTGGCCACTGCTGTAGTCCTGCCCGAGCGCGAGATCGTTGAACGACCCCATGCCGCCATAGGCGCGCAGCAGGCTCTCCGGCGCGCTTGGATCGCCCTGCTCAAGCTGGATGATGACCCGCTGCATCCAATCGGCCCAGTGGTTTTCTCCATCGCCGCGCAACAGCGCCTCAAGGTCGGACACCACCGCATGCAGGGCGCGGTTCGCGTTGCTCATGCGCGACCCCGCGCGATCTCCAGATTCCATACCGGCCCGTGTGACTGTTGTGAGGCTGCCCAGCATGCCATGCCCGGCGGGGGCACGAGCACTGCGGTCAGCTGACCGCGATCAACCAGTAAAACTACTGGCACGAATGCGGAAAAATGCCGTTGGCCTGGTCACCCACGGAGCGGACACTGACCGCTGACGGCATGCCTACCATTCGCACCGCTCTGGAGAAGACCGTGATGATGCTCGCACCTCGCGTTGCCCTGCTCCTTCTGTCTGGCGTTGGCGCAACAGGCGCCGCCGTCGCACAGGACCTGCCCGCCACCGCGCCGGACCGCTTCGTGATGCTGGATCGCAATGGCGATGGCAAGGTCAGCCGTGATGAGTACGACGGTGACGCGTTCTTCCGTCTGGTCGATGCGGATCACAACTACCGTGTGAGCGTCGATGAAGTGCAGGCGGTGCTCGGTCCGCAGCGTGATGGCGAGTTCTCGGCAGCCGAATGGGTGCGCATTGCCGATCAGAACGGCGACGGCGAGCTGAGTGCCGAGGAAATGCGCCGCTCGTCAGAGATGCGTTTCCAGAGCCTGGATGCCAACCACGATGAGAATCTGGAACTGTCGGAACTGCAGATGGGCATCGGCCGGCGCTGACGCGGCGCGGGCGCGGCAACGAAAAAGCCCCGCTTGCGCGGGGCTTTTCTTTACACCTTACACCTTCACGCGATACCGGGCATGGCCCGGCACGGCGCGCCTGATCAGGCGAACGGATCCTGCAGGACCATGGTGTGGTCGCGGTCCGGGCCGGTCGAGACGATGCTCACCGGGCAACCGGCCAGCTCTTCCAGCGCGCGCAGGTAAGCGCGGGCGGCCGGCGGCAGATCATCCCAGTTGGTGATGCCGTGGGTGTTCTCGGTCCAGCCCGGGAACTCCAGGTACACCGGCGTGCATTCTTCCCAGCCCTGCGCGTCCAGCGGGGCGTACTCGGTACGCTTGCCGCGGTATTCGTAGGCGATGCAGACCTTCAGCTTTTCCATGCCGTCGAGCACGTCCAGCTTGGTGATGCACAGGCCGCTGATGCCGTTGATGGCCACGGCGCGCTTGAGCGCGACGATGTCCATCCAGCCGCAGCGACGCGGACGGCCGGTCGAGGCGCCGTACTCGGCACCGCGGTCGCGGATGCCCTGGCCGACTTCATCGTCCAGCTCGGTCGGGAACGGGCCACCGCCGACGCGGGTCGCGTAGGCCTTGGCGATACCCAGCACGTAGTCGATCGCATCGGCGCCGACGCCGGCACCGGCCAGTGCACCACCGACAGTGGTGTTGGAGCTGGTGACGTACGGGTAGGTGCCGTGATCGATATCCAGCAGCGCGCCCTGGGCGCCTTCGAACAGCACGCGCTTACCCTGCTTGCGCAGGTCGTGCAGGATGCCGGCAACGTCGGACTTCATCGGCTCGACGTACTCGCCGAAGGCCAGCGCTTCGTCGTAGGTCTTCTGGAAGTCGACCGCGTCGGTCTTGAGGTAATTGGTCAGCACGAAGTTGTGGTAATCCAGCGCGGTGCGCAGGAGCTCTTCCAGCTGGGCCGGGTAATGCAGGTCGGCGATGCGGATGCCGCGACGCGCCACCTTGTCTTCATACGCCGGGCCGATGCCACGGCCGGTGGTGCCGATCGCCTTGCCGCCGGCAGCGCGTTCGCGCGCCTGGTCCAGGGCGATGTGGTACGGCATGATCAGCGGCGCGGCCGGGGAGATCTTCAGGCGCGAACGGACTTCCACGCCGGAGGTTTCCAGCTCGGCGATTTCCTTCTGCAGCGCGGCCGGCGAGATCACCACGCCGTTGCCGATCAGGCACAGCGCGTCTTCACGCAGGATGCCCGACGGAATCAGGTGCAGCACGGTCTTCTTGCCATTGATGACCAGCGTGTGGCCGGCATTGTGGCCGCCCTGGAAGCGCACGACAGCGCCGATTTCCTCGGTGAGCAGATCGACGATCTTGCCCTTGCCTTCATCGCCCCACTGGGCACCCAACACGACAACTGACTGACCCATGACGGGTAACTCCTGGTTTTTGTGCGGCCATCGGGGCCGCGGGTTTGGGACCATGCCGGGGTGGCCGCTCAGCGCGGGGTGGCGGGCTCCAGCGGGGAGCGCGCCGACGCTGGGGGACCCAGACACGGAAAAAGCCGGACGAGTAACTCTGAAACAGAGTGCCCGTCCGGCTTTTGTGCATTATCCGGGTTTCCGGTGGCTGCTGCCACCCCGGGGGCCGGTGGACTTCACCGGCCGGTCAGAACCGCCGCTTGGGTAGTGCCGGCCGCTGGCCGGCTTGAGGGATGGCCTGGAGCCGGCCAACGGCCGGCACTACCAACCAGCGCATGGCGGGAACCGGCTCAGTGCTTCAACCACCACAGGGTGGTCAGGCCCGCCAGCAGGATCACCCCGCCCCAGGTGCGCAGGGCGCTGCTGCGCAGCATCAGCAGCTGCTCGGCCATCCGCTTCCAGGCCAACGGGGCGGCGAACAGGAACAGGCCTTCGAGCACGGCGACCAGGCACAGGGCCGAGAACAGATCTTTCATGACATCTCCACAAACAAAACGGGGACCCGGTCTGCACCGGGTCCCCGTGGATGACTACCGCCTGCGGCCTCAGCGATCGCTCTTGAGGTACTGCAGGAACGGGTCGTTCTTGTCGAGCACGATCACGCCGTTGCCGTCGGTCATGGAGCCACGGTAGGCCTCCAGGCTGCGGTAGAAGGCGTAGAACGACGGGTCGGCCGAGCCGGCCTTGCCGTAGATGCGGGCGGCATCGGCATCGCCGGCACCGCGCAGCTGCTGGGCGTCGCGCTCGGCTTCGGCCACGATCACGGTGCTCTCGCGGTCGGCCTGGGCACGGATGGTCAGCGACTGCTCTTCACCCTCGGCGCGCAGCTTGGCCGCTTCCTGCTTACGCTGGGCGCGCATGCGCTCGTACACATCGTTGATCACCTGGCTGTCGGTCGGCAGGTCGATCTGCTTGATGCGCAGGTCGATGATCTGCATGCCGAGCGCCTTGACCGACTCGTTGATGCCGGTCAGCTGGTTGGCGATCAGTTCGCTGCGATCCCCGGACACCAGCTGCTGCAACGACCGCGAGTTGATCTGGTTGCGCAGCGAGTCGGTGATGATCGGGGCCAGACGGGCATTGGCCACCCGGGCATCGCCGCCGGTCGCACGGAAGTACGCGCGCACGTCGGAGATGTAACCGATGGCGAAGAAGTCGACGCTGACGTCCTTCTGCTCAGCGGTGAAGTAACGCGCCGGGGCGGTGTCGAGCACCTGGAAACGGCGATCGAACACGCGCACCGTTTCCACCAGCGGCACCTTGAAGTGCAGGCCCGGCTTGATGTCCGCACGGACCACCTTGCCCAGGTTCAGCACCATCGCAGTCTGGTCCTCACGGACCACGTAAACCGACCCCAACAGCCCAAGCAGGACCGCTACGGCCAGACCAATCCACAGTGAACTTCTCATCGGCTGCCCTCCTCACGACCGGTCGGGCGCGTCGTCGGACGCTCCGCATTGCGAACGCCATCCACGGCCGTGCTGGCAGGCAGCGACGGCAGCATGACTTCCGGGGTCACCGCCGGAGCGGCATTGGTGCTGGTGCGGTTGTCGCCCGGCATCGGCACGTAGATCAGCTGGCGGCCATCGCCACCGATGATCTTGCGGTTCTCCGAGAGCACCTTCTGCACCGTTTCCAGCCACAGACGCTTGCGCGTGACTTCCGGGGCGTCCTTGTACTGGACCTGCAGCAGGCTGAAGCGCGAGGCATCACCCTCGGCCTTGGCGACCACGGCCTGCTTGTAGCCTTCGGCGGTGGTACGGGCCCGCGAGGCCTGGCCGCGCGCTTCTGGAACCACCTTGGCGGCGTAAGCCTGGGCTTCGTTGATCAGACGCTCCTTGACCTGCTGGGCACCGTTGACCTCGTCGAAGGCCGGCTTGACCTCCTCGGGCGGGCGGGCATCGGGCAGGGTCAGCCCGGTCACCGACAGACCGGTGCGGTAGCTGCCAAGCGAGGCCTGCAGGCGCTCTTCGGCGGCCACGGCGAGCGGGCCACGGTTGTTCAGCACGTTGTTGAGGTCGGCACGACCGACCTGCTCACGCACCGCGCTCTGCGCGGTCTGTTCCAGCACCTGGTCGGCATCGACCGAGCCGAACAGGTACAGGCGCGGATCGTCGATGCGGTACTGGACGTTGAGCGAGACGTTGACGATGTTCTCGTCGCGGGTCAGGACCGGCACCTGGCTGCTGAACGTCTTGATCTCGGTGGCATTGACCTTGGTCACTGATTCCAGCGGCCAGGGCAGCTTGAAGTTCGGGCCAGGCTGCAGGATGCGATGGAATTGACCGAAGCGCAGCACGACGCCGCGTTGCTGTTCGCCGATCAGCTGGAAGCTGGAGAACAGCAGCAGCAACACCGCAGCCACTGCAACCCACCGCAGGATGCCGCCATCGAACAGGTCTTTCAGCGGACCGGGCAAACCGCCCCAACCGCCGCCATTGCCGCCACCGCGAGGACCGAACGGCCCACGTCGATTCTCGTCGGGGCCTTGTCCGCCCTTGTTGCCGCCGGGTGTATTCCAGGCCATGCACGCTCCATCAAGGTAAGGTTGCCTGCGGGCCACTCCCGCACCGTCAACCGTTAAAACGTTGTCGATTCTACTAGATGGGGCAGATCGACAGGATTGGAAGGGGTCACGCATCTCGGGGAACGATTCATAACTGCATCCGCGAGGGCCCATGAGGGTCCCCGCACGCCGGAGCAGCAGGTAAGGTGGCGTTTTCCCCCGTCAGGCATCTTCATGGCAATTCCCGACCGGTTCAACGCTTTCCGCATCCACCAGGACGATACCGGCTACCACGCCGGGCTGGAACCGATCGGCCTGGACCAGCTCAACCCCGGCGAGGTGGTCCTCCGCGCGCACTGGTCCTCGGTCAACTATAAGGATGCGTTGGCCGGCACCGGCAAGGGCAAGATCCTGCGGCGCTTCCCGCTGGTCGGTGGTATCGACGTGGCCGGCACGGTGGTCGCTTCGACTGACCCGGCCTACCGCGAAGGCGATGCCGTGCTCGCCACCGGGTGCGGGCTCAGCGAGACCCGCGATGGGGGCTACAGCCCGTATGTGCGCCTGGCCGCCAGTGCGGTGATCCCCCAGCCGGCCGGGCTGAGCCCGCGCGAGGCGATGATCCTGGGGACGGCCGGGTTTACTGCCGCGCTGGCCTTGGTGCGGATGCTGGACAACCGTCAGACCCCCGCCCACGGGCCGCTGGCAGTGACCGGGGCCACCGGGGGGGTCGGCTCGCTGGCGGTGGATATCTTCACCCGGGCCGGTTTCGAGGTGCATGCGATCAGCGGCAAGGCCGACCAGGCCGGCTATCTGCGAGGCCTGGGGGCCCGCGAGGTTCTGCCGCGAGATGTGCTGGCGACCTCCCGCCCGATGGAATCGGCGCGTTTCGGCGGTGGCCTGGACAACGCCGGCGGCGCGATGCTGACCAGTCTGCTGGCCCAGACCGTGCCCTACGGTTCGGTGGTCAGTGCCGGCCTCGCCGCCAGCCCGGCATTGGACATGACGGTGATGCCCTTCATCATCCGCGGCGTGTCGCTGCTGGGTGTGTCGTCCTCCAGCGCACCGCGTGATCTGCGCGAAGCGGTCTGGGACAAGCTGGGCGGCGCGTGGAAACCGGCGCATCTGGAGACGATCTGCACCAGCGAGGTCGGGCTGGATGGCCTGCCCGCGGCGTTCGATACCCTGCTCGCGGGCGGCAACCACGGCCGCACGGTGGTACGAATCGACTGAGCGTGGCAGCCGGGCGACGGACGGCACGCTTGGTGCTTCACGACAATGCGAGGCCCGCACTACACTGCGGGCATCACACGGGGAACACCATGGCACGCATTCTGATCGTCGACGATTCACCGTCGCAGCTGTTGGGGATACAGCGGATCGTCGAAAAACTCGGGCACGAGATCCTGACCGCCACCGATGGCGCCGCCGGGGTGGAAACGGCCAAGGCCGAGCTGCCCGATCTGGTGCTGATGGACGTGGTCATGCCCAACCTCAATGGCTTCCAGGCGACCCGCACGCTGGCGCGCGACGCCTCGACCAAGCACATCCCGGTGATCCTGGTGACCACCAAGGACCAGGACACCGACCGCATGTGGGGCATGCGCCAGGGCGCCAAGGCCTACATCACCAAGCCGTTCTCGGAAGACGAGCTGTCCGAGGTGCTGGAGCGCGTTTTCAGCCACCAGGAACCGCCGACGGCGTGAGCTGATGGCACGGTGAGCCGACCAACGGTCGGCTTCTACCGCGAAGGCAATCGCGGCCGCCCCGGTAGACACCGACCGTTGGTCAGTGCGCAACGATGACCCGGACGCCGCGCGCCACCTGCCTCAGACCTTCTCGCCGAATGCCTTGGCCAGCGTCTTGTACGCTTTCTTCTGCGCCTCATCGGTGGGCGCCGGCGCAATGATCTCCAGCTCCACGATCTGATCGCCATCCGGGTTGCCCGGCAGGCCGCGGCCACGCAGGCGCAGCTTGCGGCCGGCATCGGACTCGGCCGGCACCTTCAGCTCCACCGCACCGCCCAGGGTCGGCACGCTGATGCTGGTGCCCAGCGCGGCCTGCCACGGGGTCACCTGCAGGGTGTACAGAATGTTGCGGCCATCCACCTCGAACTGCGGGTGCTCGGCGTATTCCACTTCCAGCAGCAGGTTGCCGCCACCGGTGCCCTGCCCGCCCAGCCGGATCACCTGGCCCGGGCGGATGCCCTTGGGCACGCGCACATCCAGCTGCTTGCCGCCCACGTTGATGCGCAGGCTGTCGCCCTGATAGGCCGCTTCCAATGGCACCGACAGCTTGGCACGGGTGTCCCGGGTCGGCTGCGGGCCCTGGCTGGCGCCGCCGAAGCCACTGGCGCGGCCACCGCCACCGCCGCGCTGGCGCGCGAACAGGCTCTCGAAGAAATCGCTGAAGCCGCCGCCGCCGGCGCCGCCACCGAACACCTCTTCGAAGTCATACCCCTGGCCACCGCCGTAGTTCGGCGGGGTATGGAACTCCTCGCCGGGCCGGTAGCCCTGCGCCTTGAGCTGGTCATAGGCCGCGCGCTTCTGCGGATCGCGCAGCGCCTCGTAAGCCTCGTTGACCGCCTTGAACTTGTCCTCGGCCCCGGCTTCCTTGCTCACATCCGGGTGGTACTTGCGCGCCAGGCGTCGGTACGCGGTCTTGATCTCAGCATCGCCCGCGGTGGGTTCCACCCCGAGCGTGGCGTAGTAATCCTTGAATTCCATCCAAACACCTCGACTAAGTTCGGCCACCCGCGTGGGCGGGCGCCGTCCGCGCAATTCTAGCTGCTGCGGACCGGCCCACCGTCACGCCGGGCGCGAATGATCCTGCGCAATGCGGCGGACATCCCGGACGGCTACGCTGCCCCCGTGGCCCGCCTTTCCCGCTACAGATGGGTCTGCACGTCGGCTTTTCAACGTATTGACATGGCCATCCCATGCCCCTCACTACCCTGCCTGTGTCCAAGGAGTCCGCATGACCATCCACGTTGGCGACCGCATTCCCGAAGTCACCCTCAAGCGCATCCGCGAGGGCATGGAGACCATCGATACCCATGCCCTGTTCGATTCGCGCAAAGCGGTGCTGTTCGGCGTGCCCGGCGCATTCACCCCGACCTGTTCGGCCCGGCACCTGCCCGGCTTCATCGAGCAGTTCCCCGAATTCCGCCACCGCGGGATCGAGGTGTTCTGCATGGCGGTCAACGATCCGTTCGTGATGAAGGCCTGGGGCGAGAGCCAGCAGGTGCCCGACGGCCTGCAGCTGCTGTCTGACGGCAATGGTGAGTTCACCCGTGCGCTGGGCCTGGAAATGGATGCCAGCAGCTCGGGGATGGGCATCCGCTCGCGCCGCTTCGCGCTGTACGTCGAAGACGGTGTCGTGCGCGAGACCTTCATCGAGGAACCCGGAAAATTCGAGGTGTCTTCGGCGCAGTACGTGCTGGAGCATCTCCCCCGCTAGACCCACGCAACAGAGGAACCCGGCCAGCCATGTCAAAGCCAGCCAAGAACACCCCGAACGCCACCCCGGACAACAGCCGTCCTCCGGGCATCAGCGACACCGCCACCCTGCGTGCCAAGGCCCGCAAGGACATCGAAGATGGCGCCATCACCGACAGCTACAGTGCCGACCGCGAAGCGGTCATCAAGCTGCTCAACGATGCGCTCGCCACCGAGTACGTCTGCGTGCTGCGCTACTACCGCCATTACTTCATGGCCAAGGGCATGCTCGCCGATTCGATCAAGGCCGAGTTCCTGGAACACGCACAGCAGGAACAGGCGCACGCCGGCAAGCTGGCCGAACGCATCGTGCAGCTGGGCGGCGAGCCCGACCTCAATCCGGACACACTCACTGCGCGCTCGCATGCCGAGTACAAGGGAGGCAGCGACCTGCGCGACATGGTCCGCGAGAACCTGATTGCAGAGCGCATCGCGATCGACAGCTACCGCGAGATGATCAACTTCGTGGGCGACAAGGACACCACGACCAAGCGCATCCTGGAAGAGATCCTGGCGCAGGAAGAAGAACACGCCGACGAGTTCGCCGACCTGCTGGACGGCTGGATCGGGGAGTAATGCCGGCCGCGGGACGGCGCCAGGCGCACAGGTAGTGCCGGCCGCTGGCCGGCACCATCGCACTCCGCGCAGCAAACCGTCAGCGCAGGATCCGGAACCGCACCTGCGTCCACGCGCCATCGGCGGCCAGCGCGGTCAACGTGTGCTCACCGACTTCATCAAAGTCACGCTGGAACAGTCGCGGCCCTTCGGTGCGGGCAATCCAGCGGTCGTCCAGCAGCCAATCGACTGTCGTTTCATTGCCCAGTGCACGCAGCTGCAGGCGTACGCCGTGCTCGGCATTCGGTGCGCGTGCGAGGGTGGCGCGGTCGTTGAGCCCCTCGATATGCAGGGTGCCACCACTTTCGCGGCCGTCGTCGCTGCAGTCCGGCGACAGTGCCGGCAGCTGCGAGGCCTGACGCTGCGCCTGTGGCAACCACGGCGACAACAGCGCCGGCCAGCGCGCGATCTCACGCGGCTCCGCCGCATGCGGCCGGCTGCACTCCGGCGACAGCCGCAGCCCCGTGCGCGCATCCACCTGGAAACGCTGCAGGCCCGGCTGCCACAGCCGCGCCTCGCGTTCGGCGAAGGTCGGCGGCACGACCCCGTCCAGCACGAAGGCCGGCATACGGCGTTGGCACAGGGGCGCTGCGGTCTGCTCCGCCAAGCCGCCGGTCGGCCAGCAGATCTCGGCCTGCGTTACGCTCGCCGGCATCGGCGCCGCACTGGCATCACCAGCCTGGCGCGGCAGACTGTCGATCACCTCGAACATCAGCGGCAACGCGGTCACCGCGCCGTACTGCCCGGGCAGCGGCGTGCCGTCCGGACGCCCTACCCAGACGCCCACCGTGTAATGCCGCGTGGTGCCGATCGCCCAGGCGTCGCGATAGCCATAGCTGGTGCCGGTCTTCCAGGCCACACGCGGGCGGCCGGTGACATCGAAGGTGCCGGTGCCGTAGCCCGGGCGTGGATTGGACTCAAGCATCTCGCGGGTGATCCACGCCGCGCCGGGGGACATCAGGCGCCGTTCGATCACCGCATCTTCGGCGGTGTAACGCACCCGCCCGGCGATGCCGTTGCGGTTGAACGCGGCGAAGGTGCCGACCAGATCTTCCAGTCGCGCGCCGGTGCCGCCGAGAATCAGCGAGAGATTGGGCGCACTGCCACGCGGAAAGCGCAGGTTGATGCCCGCATGCGACAGGCGTGCGGCAAAACGCGCCGAGCCGACCCGATCCAGCAGGTCCACCGCCGGCACGTTGAGCGACAACCGCAGGGCCGTGGCGGCACTGACCGGCCCGTTGAAGGCCGCATCGAAGTTGCCCGGCCGGTAGCCACCGAAGCTCTGTGGCGCATCCACCATCAGGCTATCCGAATGGATCAGGCCATCATCCAGGGCCATGCCATACAGGAACGGCTTGAGCGTGGAGCCCGGTGAGCGCCATGCCTGCACCATGTCCACATGGCCGAGCCGCTGTCTGTCGCCGAACGCCACCGAACCGACGTAGGCACGTGCCTCCAGTGTGCGGTTGTCCACCACCAGCAACGCCGCCGAGGTGCGCTCGGGCAGCTGCGAGAAGTACGAGGACACGCGTTCTTCCAGCGTGCGCTGCAGGCCGATGTCCAGCGTGCTCTCGATCCGCGCCGCCTGCGGCTGTGCCGAGCGCAGCCGCTGGGCGAGCAGCGCCGCATGCAGCGGGGGCTGCAGGGCGCGGGTGACCACCGGTTCGATGCGGGCATCGTCGACCTCCTCGCGTGACCACACACCGAGTGACACCATCCGCTCGAGCACCTTGTCGCGCGCCCGTTGGGCCGCCTCCGGGTGGCGGTCCGGACGCAACCGGCTGGGCGACTGCGGCAGCACGGCCAGCAACGCCGCCTCGGCATGCGACAACTGCGAGGCCGGCTTGCCCAGATAGGCCCAGCTCGCCGCCTCCACGCCTTCGATGGTGCCGCCGTAGGGTGCACGTTCCAGATACAGCGCCAGGATCTGCGCCTTGCTCAGGTGCAGTTCCAGCTGCACCGCGCGCAGCAGCTGCTTGGCTTTGCCCCACGGTGTGCGCGTATGCGGATCGAGGATCCGCGCAACCTGCATGGTCAACGTTGAACCGCCGGAGACGATCCGCTGCTCGAACAGCCATTGCTTGCCGGCGCGCAGCAGGCCCCACGGGTTGATGCCGGGATGCCGCCAGAACCAGCGGTCTTCGTAGTTCAGCAGTGCCTGCAGATACAGCGGCGAGACGCTGTCCGCCGAGGCCGGGTAACGCCACACCCCGTCGGCATCGGCGAACGCGCGCAGCGGCGTGCCATCACGCGCGACCACCAGGGTGCTGGTATCGCGCTGCCTGGGCAGCGGCGGCGGGAACGCGAGATCCAGCACCAGCAGCAGTGTGAGCAGCGCAGCCGTACCCCATCGCAGGTACGGCAGCACGCCGCGCAGCACCGACGCCCACCACCGCTTGGAGAAAAGAGACGTCATGTCGATTCAGCAGCGAGGCAGGCGGGCCGTCACCGGGACGGCCCGCCCTGCGATCAGGGCTGCACCACGGTCAGGGACGCCGGGAGGCTGCGCCCCACCCCGCGCAGGTCGGGACGGTACATGTCCTCCACCAGTGGCGGCGGCACGCGATACGTGCCCGGCGTGACCGCACGCACCAGATAGAACACCTTGGCGGTGCTGCCACGCGAGAGTTTCAGCGCGGCCACGTAGCGGTCGTCGCGGAACTCCTCGTGCTTGATGTTGGCCGCATCGCCACGATCGTTGACGCTCAATCCGTCGACCACCACATCGGCCCACTGCTTGGCATCGCCGAGGTTGAAGTTCTCGATCTCCAGCCCGGCCGGCAGCAGATCGGTCAGCAGCGCATCGGGCATGTCCACGTTCGGGGTGACGCTGACCCGCACGATCAGGGCCTCGCCTTCCTTCAGCGGACGCGGCGTCCACGGCTTGCCATCCGTGGTGTACCAGCTGCGCTCCACGCCGAGCGTGCGGCTGTCCGGTTCCGGCGGGTTGCGCGGAATGCCGGCCACTTCCAGGCTGGCGAACATCGGCGGCTCCCCCTGCGGGGTGAAGCGCACGCCCTTGGCCAGCGCGGCGTAGTCGACGCTGCGGCCAAACATGCGCCGCGCCGAGATGCTCTCGCTTTCGCCACCCACCACCAGTTCGCCGGAAACCAGTTTCTTCTGGTTGGCCGACAACGCCTTGCCCATGCGGGCCAGCGCCACCTGCTCCTGGGTGCTCAGCCACATCCAGCCACTATTGCGGCGGGCATCCAGCGCGCGGCCGAGATCGACCGCACGTGCATCGTAGGCGGGCTTGGACAACTTGCGCTCGTGCAGCAGCGCGATCATCAGCGCGTCATCGCGCACCGCGCTGCCGTAATCGCCGAAGTACGCCGGACGGTCACTGCCTGTTTTGGCGAAGCCGGCGGCAATGGCCGCATCGCCGCGCTTGTGGTCGCCCTGCAGGGACAGCGCGATGCCCAGATGCACCAGCGACAGGCCGGTCAGCGACTTGCTGCGCTCGTTGTCGTACAGCGCACGCAGGGTACCCAGTGGCGCGCGGTTGACGCGGGCCAGCACGTAGCCCGAATACGCCTGGTTGGCGAACTTCAGGTTCTCGCGGCGATCCTCGCCATAGAACTGGTTGCCGCCGGACAGCAGATCTTCGCTCAGGCGATTCAGCGCTTTCTGCAGCACGTTGTCCGGTACCGCGAAGCCGGCGTCCTTGGCGTCGAGCAGGAACTCGGCGATGTACGGCGTCAGCCACGGATTGATGTAGCCGTCGTCCCCCCACATCGAGAAGTTGCCGTTGGCCACCTGCATCGAGGCCAGGCGGCCGAAGGCACCTTCCATGCGCTCGCGGCGGGTCTTGGCATCCAGCCCGTCCGCGCCGAGCATGGCCGAGGTCGCCTCATCCAGCATCAGCGCGGCGTAGCCCTTGCTGGTGGTCTGCTCGGCGCAGCCATACGGGTAGTTGAGCGCGCCACTCAAGGCACTGGCGAACGGAATCGGCGGCAGCGCGCTGACCAGCATGCGTGCGGTCACCGAGTCGTTCATCAGACCATCGGCCAGCCCGGCCTCCATCGTGACGGCGGCCAGCGGATCCAGCGTGCGGGTCTGTGCGCGCAGCACCTGCGGCCATGCCGCACGCACCGGCAGGTCATAGCGGCGATCAACCTTGAAGCCGTTGCCATCCACGCGCACGCGCACCTTGGCCACGGTGTAGCCCTCGCGCGCGGTCAGCGGGAAGCTCAGCGTGCTCTTCGCATCGGCATTGAGCTTGAGCGTGCGGCTGGATTCGCCCAGGGTCAGCGGGCCGATACCATCGACCTGCACCTTGAACTCGCCCGGTGTGCCGGTGAAGTTCTGGACGTCCAAAGTGACCGTGCTGGTATCCCCGGGCGCCATCACGCGCGGCATGCTGGCTTCGGCCAGGATCGGCGCGCGCACCACGGTTTCCACATCGCGCTTGCCGTACTGGTCATCGGCGTAGACCAGCGCCGACACGCGCAGCGTGCCGTTGAAATCCGGCACCTTCAGCGCGATCCGGGCGATGCCCTTGGCATCGAGCTTCACCGGGCCGGAGAACAGGTCCACCGTCTGCACGCGGGCGGTCGGGCGCTTGGCCTGCGGCATCGCCGCCAGCGCCATGTCGCCACCGAACTTCAGCTTGCCGCTGCTGCCATCGAAGCTTTCGATCACGCGGCTGTAGATGTCATACGCATCCACGCCCAGGCGACGCTGTGCGAAGAAGTGGCCCGCGGCATCCGGCACCGGGAAACGGGTGATGTTGAGGATGCCCACGTCCACCGCCGAAACGGTCACATGCGCGACCTTGCCGGCCAGCTGCGGGGCACTCACGGTGACCGGCAGCGTCTGCTCCGGGCGCATCTGCTTGGGGGCCACCAGGCCGACCGCGATCTGCCGCGTCTTGCGGTCCATCGGCACATGCACCACGCCGACCGCACGGGCCGGGGTGATTTTGCTCGGGGCACTGCCGCCGCGGAACACCAGCGCGGTGATGTAGACGTCGTGGCGTTCCCATTCGGCGGTGACCGGAATGTCGTAGGTGCTGCCCGGCTTGGCATCGATATCCTGGACGTAGAGCATCTTGTCGCTCTCGACCATCAGCACGCCCTTGCCGGCATGCGGCGGGGTCACCGTGACGCGCACGGTATCGCCGGCCTTGTAGCCGGTCCTGTCCAGCGCCAGCTTGACCTTGTCCGGACGCGCATCCAGGCCGCGGTTGTCGTCGTTCCAGCTCCAGCCGGCGTTGAAGGGATAGCGGCTGGTCAGCCCGGTGGCCGGATCGAACACGTCCAGCCGGTACTCGCCCCAC
Organism: Stenotrophomonas rhizophila; assembly: GCF_003751305.1. Lineage (GTDB taxonomy): Bacteria > Pseudomonadota > Gammaproteobacteria > Xanthomonadales > Xanthomonadaceae > Stenotrophomonas > Stenotrophomonas rhizophila_B. The sequence continues at coordinate 1,010,929 of NZ_RJKV01000002.1, read as the reverse complement.
TCCACCGGGAAATCAATGCCGACCGCCGCATTGCCTGCATCGACGGTACGGGTGTCCTTGTTCTCGAAGCGGCGGGTGAAGTCGTAATCCCAGCGGTTGTCGTTGAAGGTCCAGTGGTAATCGCGCAGTTCGCGCACCAGCGTGACCTTCAGACCCTTGGCCGGCTGCGGCTTGCCGGCCGCGTCCACGCGCATCAGCTCGAAGCGCGCGTTGCTGTTGGCGTCCGCGCCATCCTTGGGATCGAACAGCGGGCGCACGCCCACCAGCGCGGCGGCCGGCCACATCACCCGCTTCAGCGTGCGGGTCACGGTGCGGCCACCGGTTTCATACACGCTGCCGGAGAGCACCACGGCGATCGGTGCGGTCGGCTTGACCTCGGCCGGCAGCTCCACGTCCTGGCGCAGTTTGCCGTCGGCCGGGAACTCGGTATCGATGACGTCGCGCGCCTCGCGCGGCAGCGCGGTGGTCGGGTCACCGAAGAAGTAGCCCGGCAGCGACTCGACCGGCGACTGCTCGGCCGCCACGGCCAGGCGTGCGGTGAAGCGGTTGCCGTCGGCCGGCGCACCGTACAGATACGCCGCATCGGCCTGCAGCTTGAGCGGCTCGCCCGGCTTGAGCGTCTTCTGCGCGCTGTCCAGGTCCAGCTTCATGCGCTCGGGCAGGAACTCCTCGATGCGCAGGGTCATGCCCTGGATCGCTTCCTTGCTGGCCGGGTTGGTGCGGAACTCCACCTGCCATCGCCCGGTCGGGGCCTCGGCCGGGATCAGCTGCTCGAAGCTGAAGTAGCCCTGCTCGCCCGGGGTCAGGCGGGTCTCGCGGAAGGTCTTGCCGTCGGGCTGCTTCAGGCGCAGGAAGACGGGCTGTGGCTTCACCGGCTTGCCGTCGTTGTCGCGCAGCAGGGCGGAAATGCGCACGCTCTCGCCGGGACGGTACAAGTCGCGGCCCGACCAGGTGAACACGTCGAACCAGGCGTTGTCGCGCCCGGCCACGGCGAACTCGCTCAGGTCCAGCGCGGGCTGGTTGAACGGCAGCATCGAGGTATCGCCACCACTGCTGGCGATCAGCACGTGGCTGGCATCGAGGGTGTAGTTCAGCAGCGCATTGCCGTTGCCGTCGGTCGCGCCCTTGAGCACCACCTCGCCCTTGCCATCCAGGATGCGCAGCTCGACTTTCTTCAGCGACGCCCCGCTCTGCAGCGAAGCGGTATGCACGAACAGTTTGTCCTTGTAGGCACGCGTATGCAGGCCGATGTCGCTGACGGTGAAGAAGGCGGTGTCATACTCCCCTTCGAACGAGCCGCTGCGCTTCATCACCGCGAAATACAGGCCGGGCTGCTGCAGCTCCTTGATGTCCTGCGTCGGCAGGTAGGTGAGCACGCGCTCGTTCTGCTTGCCGCCGATCACGAAGCGGTTGACGTACACCGGCTCGGCCAACTGCGACATCGGCGTCTTGTCGCCGTACTCGCTCTCCAGCTCCCAGCTGCCGCGGCGGCCGCCGCGCTGGTACTGGCTGAAGAAGTTCGGCAGTTCCTTCTCGCGCACGCGCAGGAACTCCACGTCCACTTCCGGCACGTTGACCGACACCACCGGCAGGCCACGGCTGTCCTTGGCCGGCAGCACGCTGCCCTGCGAGGCGAACCCGGCCACCGGCTTGAGCTCGCCGGTGAAGACCTTCTGGCGCAGCTCCTTGCCGATCCGGCTGCCATCGGCGGCGAGCAGGTCGGGCGAGACGATCAGGGAGTATTCCTTGGCCGCCTCCACGAACGGATAGCGCAGGGTCTTGCCGTCATCGGACAGCGACCAGCTGCTGTCCTCGGTGCCGACCTTCTCGGCAAAGCGGACCAGCGCGTCGAAATCCTGGGTGCCGACCAGCGGGCGCGAGAACTCCAGCGCCAGCGACAGGCCGTCGCTCTTCTGATCCGGGTAGGCCCGGACCAGGGTGAACTCGGTGACCGCTTCGGCCTTGGCCGTGATCGGCGCGCCGGACGGTGCGGGCAGCTGGCCGCTGTCGTTGCGCTTGCAGCCTCCGACGCCGATGGCCAGGCCGGCGACCAGCGCCAGGCCCGCGATTCCCTTCCAGCTCCACTGCCCGAACCGACTGCGGCTAGCCATGACGTCACTCCTTGAACAAGGCGGCCAGTATACGGGCCGTCCCGGCCCGTCCGGGGGCGGGGAGCCCTGGCAGTGCGAGCGTCATGGTGGGCGGGCAGGTGCGCCGCGGGCGGCGGCGGACGGTAGCCGACCAACGGTCGGCTCTACCCGGCGACGTAGAGGTCCACGTACTCGTGCACCGGCATCGCTTCCAGCGCGACCGGGTCCAGCGAGGCCTCGAGGATCCGGCGCTGCTGCACGGTCGGGAACACCCCGGCGAGGTGACGGCGGAACTTGTCCTCCAGCAGCGGGATGCCCTCCGCCCGGCGCCGGGCGTGGCCCAGCGGGTACTCGACCACGGCCTCCATCGTGCTGCCATCGGAGAAGGTCACGTGCAGCGCGTTGGCGATGCTGCGCCTGTCCGGGTCCAGGTAGTCGGCCGTGAACTGCGGCGCTTCCACGCAGGTGATCTTCGCCCGCAGCGGATCGATGCGCGGATCGGCAGCGACGTCGTCCTCGTAGTCCTCGGCAACCAGCCGGCCGAAGATCAGGCCGATCGCCACCATGTACTGCACGCAGTGGTCGCGGTCGGCCGGGTTATGCAGCGGGCCGGGCTTGTCGATGATGCGCAGACAGGCCTGCTGGGTGCGCAGGATGATCTGCGCGATGTCTTCGCTGCGTTTGCCGCTGGCGCGCATCTGCGCATGCACCTGCATCGCCGCTTCGACCGCGGTCTGGCCATGGAACTCGGCCGGATAGCTGATCTTGAACAGCACGTTTTCCATCACGTAGCTGCCGTACGGCCGCTGGAAGCGGAACGGCTGCCCGCCGAAGGAGACATCGTAGAAGCCCCAGGTCGGCGCGGTCAGCGCACTGGGATAGCCCATCTCGCCGGCCGCGGCCATCAGCGACAGGCGCACCGCACGGCTGGTGGCATCGCCCGCTGCCCAGCTCTTGCGCGAGCCGGTGTTGGGCGCGTGCCGGTAGGTGCGCAGCGACTGCCCATCCACCCAGGCCAGCGACAAAGCATTGAGCATGCGCTCGCGATCCAGGCCGAGCATGTGCGCCACCACCGCGGTGGAGGCAACCTTGACCAGCACCACGTGGTCCAGCCCGACCCGGTTGAACGCGTTCTCCAGCGCCAGGCAGCCCTGGATCTCATGCGCCTTGACCATCGCCTCCAGCACATCGCGCATGGTCAGCGGCGCCCGCCGCAGCGCCTCGGCATTGCGGCTGAGCCAGTCGGCGGTGGCAAGAATGCCGCCGAGGTTGTCGGAGGGATGCCCCCACTCCGCCGCCAGCCAGGTGTCGTTGAAATCCAGCCAGCGGATCATCGCGCCGATGTTGAAGGCGGCCTGGACCGGATCCAGTTCGAACCGGGTACCGGGCACGCGCGCGCCGCTGATCACCCGCATGCCCGGCACCAGCGGCCCGAGCAGCTTGCTGCAGGCCGGGAACGAGAGCGCCGCCAACCCGCAGCCCAGCGTATCGATCAGGCAGTGCCGCGCGGTGGTGTATGCCAGCGGCGAACTGACCTGGTAGTCGCGGACGTAATCGACGATGTCGGTCAGGACCGTGTCCCATGCGGGGCGCTGGTTGCTGTGGCTGTCATGACCGGACATCGCGATTCTCCTGTTGAGACTTACAACGTGGTGGCAGGCACCCTCACCGCACCGTCCATCAATACGCGGGCACTGCGGCTCATGATGGCCTTGGTGACCGTCCACTGACCGTCAACGAGCGCCGCCTGCGCGCCCACCCGCAGCGTGCCGGAGGGATGACCGAAGTTCACCGATTCCCGCTCACCGCCACCGGCGGCCAGGTTGACCAGCGTGCCCGGGATGGCGGCGGCGGTGCCGATGGCGACCGCGGCGGTGCCCATCATCGCGTGGTGCAGCTTGCCCATGGACAGCGCGCGCGCGTGCAGATCGATATCCCCGGCGGCGATCTGCTTGCCGCTGGAGGACACGTAGTCCTGCGCGGGGGCGACGAAGGCGACCTTCGGCGTGTGCTGGCGGGTCGCGGCCTGTTCGATGGTCTCGATCAGCCCCATGCGCACCGCGCCGTGCGCGCGGATCGCTTCGAAACGTGCCAGGGCGGCCTTGTCCTCGTTGATCGCCGGCTGCAGTTCGGTACCGGTGTAGCCCAGGTCGGCCGCGTTGAGGAAGATGGTCGGAATGCCGGCGGTGATCATCGTCACCGCGAAGCTGCCCACGCCGGGGACATCGAGCGTGTCGACCAGATTGCCGGTCGGGAACATCGCACCGCCCTCGCCCTCATCGGAGGGATCCAGGAATTCCAGCTGGATCTCCGCGGCCGGGAAGGTCACGCCATCGAGTTCGAAATCGCCGTCCTCCTGCACCTGGCCCTCCACGATCGGCACGTGCGCCAGGATGGTCTTGCCGATGTTGGCCTGCCAGATCCGCACGGTGCACAGGCCGTTGTGCGGAATCCGCGCCGGATCGATCAATCCGTTGCTGATCGCGAACGGTCCCACCGCGGTGCTGAGGTTGCCGCAGTTGCCGCTCCAATCGACGAACGCGGTCTCGATTGCGACCTGGCCGTACAGATAATCCACGTCGTGCTCCGGCACCGACGGCGCGGAGATGATCACGCACTTGCTGGTGCTGGAGGTCGCGCCGCCCATGCCATCGGTGTGTTTGGCATACGGATCAGGCGAGCCGATCACGCGCATCAGCAGCGCATCGCGTGCCGGGCCCGGCACCTGCGCGGCGGCGGGCAGGTCGGTCAGTTTGAAGAACACGCCCTTGCTGGTGCCACCGCGCAGGTAGGTGGCGGGGATGCGGAGCTGGGGGAGATGGGTCATGAAATCATGTCCGTGCAGGATGGATGGGGACGAGCGGATGCTTCATCCGTTTGAATGGCGCTGCGTGCACTGGGGAACGGTCATGGCATCTGATCCATCAATGCATCCAAACCGCGGGAGGCATCCCAAACGCGAAGGATGTCAACGCAGTCCGGTAGGTCGAGGTAATAGATCAGATAGCGATCAAAGACGGGCAGCACCGTGAATCGCAGCGGGACCGGCAGTTCCTCGGTGACCCAGGCATGCCGAGCCGATCCTGCCTCAGGAAACGCTGCAATCCGCGCCAACGCGGCATCCACCGTTGCAATGAACCGTTCGCCCAGTGCCAGCCCGCCCTGACGCGCAAACCAGAGCGCAGCCTCGGCCACGTCCCGTTCCGCACGTGGCCGCCACTCAATCGGCTTCACGGTCCAACCGCTCTGCCAGATCCTGGCGCATCCGTTCGAAGGTCGCCGGGGTGACCGGAACACTTGGGCCAGACGCCAGGCCCTCCGCAATCAACCGGCGCAACAGCTCTTCGGCTTTTTGCCGCTGGCGCTGGCGGATCAGGTCTCGCACGTAATCGGACGTACTGGAGTACCCGCCCTGGGTGACTTCCTCATCGACAAACTGCTTGAGCGGATCGGTGAGCGAGATGTTCATCGTGGCCATGATCAGACCTCTTTGGCAATTTTTGCCATAAAAGTGTGCACCTACCTCTCATTGATCGCAACTCCGCCTCGTTCATCCCGCCGCTCCGCTATTTCGGCCACCGCGCTACGACGCTCCCAGCGGAACAGCCACAGGATGATCAGCTTGGTGCTTCCGCTGACCACGGCCAGCAGCAGCAACGGCCAGCCCAGACGCAGGCCCATGGCGAAGGCGAACACTATGGTGGAGATGTCCATCAGCAGGATCAGCTGGCTCATCCGCAGCGACACCGCGCCGGTGCGGCCGGAGCGCCAGATCAGCAGGATCTGGTGCGCATAGCCCTGTGCCAGCAGCACGGTAATGGCCACGATCATCGCCGAGGCGAGCACGCGCCCCTCATCCACGTGACGCTGCCCCCAGACCAGCCCAGCCAGCGCACATAGCAGCGCAAGGCAAGCCAGCGCCAGCCCAATGGTGGCCGCGCGGCTGCGCCGGTCCATCCAGATCTCGCGCAGGATCAGCAGCACAAGTACCGAGGCAAGCAGGCGCGGCCAGACAATGAAATGGTTGAACGGCTGGATGGAGTAGCCGTAGACGAAGAACGACAGGTACGCGAGGAAACTCACCGTGAACTGGTTGAGCGACAGGATGTCGGTGGCGATTGCGCCCGGCGTCCCGCTCGCGCGGCGCCGCCATACCTTGCGCAGCTGGGCCCACACACCCACCAGGCTGAGCAGGATGAAGGCGGTATTGATCGCGCCCGCCACCGTGTAAAACATGTCGCCGCCTGTCCTGGTTGTTGTGGAACCTTCGCGCCGATGGCCCCATGCCAGCGACGCGCCAGGTCCGCACCTCGCGGGCGGGCCTGGCATACCGTCACATCGCCTGCGCCGATTCCAGGAAGTCCTGCGCGAACCGCTGCAGCACGCCACCGGCCTCGTAGATCGAGACCTCTTCGGCGGTGTCCAGCCGGCAGGTGACCGGCACCCGCAGCTGTTCACCGTTGCGACGGTGGACGACCAGGGTGAGTTCGGCACGCGGCACGCGATCGCCGAGCACGTCGAAGGTTTCGGTGCCATCGATGCCCAGGGTCTTGCGGTTGACGCCTTCCTTGAACTCCAGCGGCAGCACGCCCATGCCGATCAGGTTGGTGCGGTGGATGCGCTCGAAGCCTTCGGCGGCGATGGCTTCCACGCCGGCCAGGCGCACGCCCTTGGCGGCCCAGTCACGCGAGCTGCCCTGGCCGTAGTCGGCACCGGCGATGATGATCAGCGGCTGCTTGCGGCCCATGTAGGTTTCGATCGCTTCCCACATGCGGGTGACCTGCCCTTCCGGCTCCACGCGCGCCAGCGAGCCCTGCGTGACCTGGCCATCGACCACCGCCATTTCATTGATCAGCTTCGGGTTGGCGAAGGTGGCACGCTGCGCGGTGAGGTGATCGCCGCGGTGGGTCGCGTAGGAATTGAAGTCTTCCTCGGGCAGGCCCATCTTCGCCAGGTACTCGCCGGCCGCGCTGCTGGCCATGATCGCGTTGGACGGAGACAGGTGATCGGTGGTGATGTTGTCGCCCAGCACGGCCAGCGGGCGCATGCCGGTCAGGCTGCGGGTGCCGGCCAACGCGCCTTCCCAGTACGGCGGGCGGCGGATGTAGGTGCTCTGCGGGCGCCAGTCGTACAGCGGGCTGATCGGGGCGCCGTGCTCCACCTTGAAGGTGAACATCGGGTCGTAAACCTTGCGGAACTGTTCCGGCTTGACGCTGGCCTTGACCACCGCGTCGATCTCGGCATCGCTCGGCCACAGATCCTTCAGCGTGATCGGGTTGCCGTCGGCATCATGGCCGAGCGCGTCCTTCTCGATATCGAAGCGCACCGTACCGGCGATCGCATAGGCCACCACCAGCGGCGGCGAGGCGAGGAAGGCCTGCTTGGCGTACGGGTGGATGCGGCCGTCGAAGTTGCGGTTACCCGAGAGCACGGCGGTGGCATACAGGTCGCGATCGATCACTTCCTGCTGGATCTTCGGGTCCAGCGCGCCGCTCATGCCGTTGCAGGTGGTGCAGGCAAACGCCACGATGCCAAAGCCCATCTGCTCCAGCTCGGTCAGCAGGCCGGCTTCTTCCAGATACAACTGCACGGCCTTGGAACCGGGCGCCAGCGAGCTCTTCACCCACGGCTTGCGGGTCAGGCCGGCGCGGTTGGCGTTGCGCGCCAGCAAGGCCGCGGAGATCACGTTGCGCGGGTTGCTGGTGTTGGTGCAGCTGGTGATCGCGGCGATGATCACCGCGCCATCGGGCATCAGGCCATCGGCCTGTTCCTGCTTGCCCGAGGCCAGCTTGCCTTCATCGGCGATGCCGCGCGCAGCCAGATCGGTCGTCGCCACACGCTTGTGCGGGTTGGACGGGCCGGCCATGTTGCGCACTACGGTGGACAGGTCGAACTGCAGCACGCGCTCGTACTGCGCGGTGACCAGATCGTCAGCCCACAGGCCGGTGGCCTTGGCGTAGGTTTCCACCAGCGCGACCTGCGCATCCTCGCGGCCGGTCAGGCGCAGGTAGTCCAGGGTCTGCTGGTCGATGTAGAACATCGCCGCGGTGGCGCCGAACTCCGGCGTCATGTTGGAAATGGTGGCGCGGTCACCGATGGTCAGCGCATTGGCGCCCTCGCCGTAGAACTCGATCCACGCACCGACCACACGCTCCTTGCGCAGGAACTCGGTCAGCGCCAGCACCACGTCGGTGCAGGTGATGCCCGGCTGCGGGCGGCCGGTCAGCTCCACGCCGATGATGTCGGGCAGGCGCATCCAGGAAGCACGACCGAGCATCACGCTCTCCGCTTCCAGGCCACCCACGCCGATCGCGATCACGCCCAGCGCGTCCACGTGCGGGGTGTGGCTGTCGGTGCCCACGCAGGTATCCGGGAAGGCCACGCCATCGCGCACCTGCACGACCGGCGACATCTTCTCCAGGTTGATCTGGTGCATGATCCCGTTGCCCGGCGGAATCACGTCGACGTTCTTGAACGCCTTCTTGGTCCAGTTGATGAAGTGGAAGCGGTCTTCATTGCGGCGGTCCTCGACGGCGCGGTTCTTCTCGAACGCAGCCTTGTCGAAGCCGGGGAATTCCACCGCCAGCGAGTGATCCACGATCAGCTGGGTCGGCACCACCGGATTGATCTGCGCCGGGTCACCGCCGGCATCGGCAATGGCGTCGCGCAGGCCAGCCAGATCGACCAGGGCGGTCTGGCCCAGAATGTCATGGCACACCACGCGGGCCGGGAACCACGGGAAATCCAGGTCCTGGCGGCGCTCGATCAACTGGCGCAGCGAGGCCTCCAGCGTGGCCGGATCGCAGCGGCGCACGAGGTTTTCAGCCAGCACGCGCGAGGTATACGGCAGCGTGGCATAGGCACCGGGCTGCAACGCGTCGACGGCGGCACGGGTATCGAAATAGTCCAGCGCGGTGCCGGGGAGGTTCTTGCGGTACTGAGTATTCATGGCTGGCGATAGCTGCTTGTTGGCGGGCCGGGGCGTCGTGACACCGGCGAAGAAGGAGTAGCGACGCCGCAACGGAGCAGACCGGCATCGCGCCGGCCTGTTCCGCAAAGCACCCGCTAACGGGTGCGGTACGTCTGTGTTACTTGCGCTGGTCGATCGGCACGAAGGCCTGGTCTTCCGGGCCGGTGTAGTTCGCACTCGGGCGGATGATCTTGCCGTCGATGCGCTGCTCGATGATGTGCGCGCTCCAACCGGAGGTGCGGGCGATCACGAACAACGGGGTGAACATCGCTGTCGGCACGCCCATCATGTGGTAGCTGACCGCGCTGAACCAATCCAGGTTCGGGAACATCTTCTTGATGTCCCACATCACCGATTCCAGACGCTCGGCGATGTCGTACATCTTGACGTTCTGCTGCTCGGCGGACAGGTCGCGCGCGACCTCCTTGATGATGTTGTTGCGCGGATCGCTCACGGTATAGACCGGGTGGCCGAAACCGATGACGACTTCCTTGCGCTCCACGCGGGCCTTGATGTCGGCCTCGGCATCATCCGGACTGTCGTAGCGCTTCTGCACTTCGAAGGCCACTTCATTGGCGCCGCCGTGCTTGGGACCGCGCAGGGCGCCGATGCCGCCGGTGATCGCGCTGTACATGTCGCTGCCGGTACCGGCGATGACGCGACACGCGAAGGTCGAGGCGTTGAACTCGTGCTCGGCGTACAGGATCAGCGAGGTGTGCATCGCCTTGACCCACGAATCCTGCGGCTTTTCACCGTGCAGCAGATGCAGGAAATGGCCACCGATGGAGTCGTCGTCGGTCTCCACGTCGATCGCGCGGCCATTGTGGCTCCAGTGGTACCAGTACAGCAGCATCGAGCCCAGGCAGGCCATCAGCTTGTCAGCGATATCGCGCGCGCCCGGATGGTTGTGGTCGTCCTTCTCCGGCGACACGCAGCCGAGCACGGACACGCCGGTGCGCATCACGTCCATCGGGTGCGCCGACGGCGGCAGCTCTTCCAGCGCGGCCTTGACCGCGGCCGGGATGCCACGCAGCGACTTCAGCTTGGTCTTGTAGGCAACCAGCTCAGCGCGGGTCGGCAGCTTGCCGTGGACCAGCAGATGCGCGATTTCCTCGAACTCGCTGGTGTTGGCCAGATCGGCGATGTCATACCCGCGGTAATGCAGGTCGTTGCCGCTGCGGCCGACGGTGCACAGCGCGGTGTTGCCGGCAGCGGTGCCCGACAGGGCGACGGATTTCTTCGGCTTGAAGCCGGGGGCGGTAGTGGTGTCGCTCATGATCCCTCCAGAAAACAGTGTGCGGTCTTACTTCTTGGCGGCGAACAACGCATCGAGCTGCTGCTCGAAGGCGTGGTAACCGATACGGTCGTACAGCTCTTCGCGCGTCTGCATCGCCTCCACCACATTACGCTGATGGCCCTCGCGGCGGATGGTCTCATACACGTTCTCTGCCGCCTTGTTGGCAGCGCGGAACGCAGACAGCGGGAACAGCTGGATGGCGACGCCGGCCGAGGCCAGTTCATCGCGGCTGAACAGCGGGGTCGCACCGAACTCGGTGATGTTGGCCAGCACCGGCACCTTCACCGCATCGACAAAGCGGCGGTAGGTCTCCAGATCGTAGGCGGCCTCGGCGAAGATGCCATCGGCACCGGCCTCGACGCAGGCGATGGCACGTTCGATCGCGGCATCCACGCCATCGACCTGGATGGCATCGGTGCGCGCGATCAGGAAGAAGTCCGGATCGGTCTTCGCATCGGCGGCGGCCTTGACCCGGTCCACCATCTCCCCCTGCGACACGATCTCCTTGCCCGGGCGGTGACCGCAGCGCTTGGCGCCGACCTGGTCTTCGATATGGCAGGCGGCCGCGCCGGCCTTGATCAGCGACTTGACCGTACGCGCGATGTTGAACGCGCTGGGGCCGAAACCGGTGTCGATATCCACCATCAGCGGCAGGTCGCACACATCGGTGATGCGGCGCACATCGATCAGCACGTCTTCCAGGGTGTTGATGCCCAGGTCCGGCAGGCCCAGCGAGCCGGCCGCGACGCCGCCGCCGGAGAGGTAGATCGCCCGGTAGCCGGCGCGCTTGGCCAGCAGCGCGTGGTTGGCGTTGATCGCGCCGATCACCTGCAACGGCGATTCGGCGGCCAGTGCGGCGCGGAAACGGGCGCCAGCGGAGGAAACAGGGGTGCTCATGCGGCATTCCATCGTGGTTGACCTGTAGATAAGCGCAAGGGCCGTGCCAGCTGGCAAGTGTCTGATTTCATTGAGGCACCTCGATGACCGAAGCGTTTCACCTTGAAACATTGAAACATCTGTAACATGGCTGGAACTGAAACATCGAAACGTGCCCATGTCGATCAGCCTGCCCCGACACCGTTCCCGTCTGTCCGATCCGGATGCTGGCCAATTGCCCGTGATCTGGACGGTCAGCGTGTCGCGCCTGACCGGCCTGCTCGGCGATGTGATTCCGGAGTTCGACCGCCGCGCCCGCATCGTGCCGATCAATCTCGGCTTTGAGGAGGCAGTGGATGTGATCGGCCAACGCCTGCGGCGCGAGCACTGCGATGTCGTGATCGCCGGCGGCTCCAATGCGGCCTACCTGCGCAGCCGGTTGGAGGTGCCTTTGGTACCGATCCAGGCCAACGGCTTCGACCTGATGGAGGCGCTGGCGCGCGCACGCCGGATCGCACCACGGATCGGACTGGTCACGCATGCCACCGATGTGCCGACCTTCGGCAGCTTCCAGCACAGTTTCGGTCTGGACATCGAGCACCGCCGCTTCGTCACCCGTGAGGATGCGCGCGACTGCATCGCCGATCTGCGTGCCAACGGTATCGAGGTGATCGTCGGCACCGGCATGGCGATCGACCATGCCGAGCAGGTCGGGCTGCCCGGTGTGCTGCTGTACTCGGCCGACTCGGTGCGGCAAGCCTTCGAACATGCCTTGGAGCTGACCCAGACCCTGGCCCGTTCCGGGGCATCGTCACTGCGGCGGCGGGCACCGGCCAAGCGCCGGGATGCGGACCACGCCCTGCTCGGCGACAGCGCGCTGATCCAGCAGGTGCGCGAACACATTGCGCTGTATGCCCCGTACGACAGCACCGTGCTGGTGACCGGCGCGACCGGCACCGGCAAGGAGCTGGTCGCGCGGCAACTGCATAGCGCCAGTGGCCGCCGGGGTCGTTTCGTCGCGCTGAACTGCGGGGCGATCAGCGAGTCACTGCTGGAAGCTGAGCTGTTCGGTTACAACGAGGGCGCGTTCACCGGCGCGCGTCGTGGCGGTCGTGTCGGTCTGGTGGAAGCCGCCGAGGGCGGCACGCTGTTCCTCGATGAAATCGGCGAACTGCCGCTGCCGTTGCAGACCCGGCTGCTGCGGGTACTGGAAGAGCGCGAAGTGCTGCGCGTGGGCGCCACCGAGCCGACGCCGGTCGACGTGCGCGTGGTCGCGGCCACGCTGCAGACACTGGCATTGCTGGTGGACGCGCAGCGCTTTCGTCGCGATCTTTATTACCGCCTGGCGGCACTGCGCATCGCGCTGCCGACGCTGCACGAACGGCGCGAGGATGTCCCCTTGCTGGTGAGCCACTTCTTCCGGCAGCTGGCTGGTACCGACGCACCGCTGTCCACCGAGGCGATGGCGCGGCTGCGCGACTACGCCTGGCCGGGCAATGTGCGCGAACTGCGCAACATGGTCGACCGCCTGCGCATCCACTGGCAGCAGCAGCCGGGTGCGCTGTCGCTGCCGCAGATGCTGCAGTGGTTGCCGGAGCTGCACGCGGTGCAGCGCCCACGTGTGCTGCCAGGTCCCGGCGAACCGGCAGCGCTCAGCGCTGCTTCGGCGGCGCGACCGGATTCGGACGCGCTGCACCAGCTGCTGGCCGACTGCGGCGGCAACCGCGCGCAGGCCTGCGCGCAGCTGGGGGTCTCGCGAACGACGTTGTGGCGTTGGCTGCGCGAAGCAACGCCGGCCTAGATCAGGGGAACAGCATCCGCTTGCTCCACTGCCCGTCCGCGCCGATCTCATAGCACCAGCGCTCGTGCAGACGGAATTGCGCGCCGTACCAGAACTCGAGCCGCTGCGGCACCACGCGCAGGCCGCTCCAGCCTTCCGGTCGCGGCACATCGCGACCGTCGAAGCTGGCTTCGGTGGTGGCCACGCGCGCGTCAAACTCTTCGCGCGAGGCCAACGTCCTGGATTGCAGCGACGCCCACGCACCGATCTGGCTCATGCGCGGCCGCGAGGCGAAATACGCATCGGCCTCGGCATCACTGACCTGCTCCACGCGGCCTTCGATACGCACCTGGATGCCGGCTTCGCGCAGACTGCGCCACAGGAACAGCAGCGCCGCCTGCGGATTGGCCTGCAGCTCACGGCCCTTGTGGCTGTCCAGGTGGGTGTAGAACACGAAGCCGCGCTCGTCGAACGCCTTCAACAACACCGTCCGCGCGGAGGGCTGACCGCTCTGGTCGGCCGTGGCGACGGTCATCGCATTTGGTTCGACTTCGCGGCTTCCCTTGGCTTCTTCGAACAGCCCGGCAAAGGTGGACAACGCTTCGGCATACAGATCGGTCATGGCGGTTTTCTTGTCACGCGGTTTGGGTTTATTGTCGCTGCATGTCTGCACCTGCGTACATGCCCCCGACGAGAGGTTTTCCGGATGCACTGGTCGCACAGGCGCTGGACGACGCACTGAGCTGCGGCGCGGGCATCCCAGTATTGGCGATCAGCGGCCTGCAGGGGAGCGGCAAATCGACGCTGGCGGCCCAGGTGGTTGCCTTGGCGCAAACGCGCGGCCTGCGTGCGGCCATGCTCTCCATCGACGATGTGTACCTCACCCGTGCCCAGCGCCAACGTCTGGCCCGCCAGGTGCACCCGTTGCTGCTGACCCGCGGCCCGCCGGGCACCCACGATCTGGCCTTGGCCCATGCCACCTTGGACGCGGTCGCGGCCGGCGGCCCGGTCGCCCTGCCCCGCTTTGACAAACTCGCCGACGAGCGCCTGCCCGAAAAGGACTGGCCGCGCATTGACGGGCCACTCGACCTGCTGGTGTTCGAAGGCTGGTTCCTGGGGACCCCGGCGCAGGACGAGACCGATCTGGCCGAACCACTCAACGCGCTCGAGCGCGAGGCCGACGCCGATGGCCGCTGGCGCCGCGGGTGCAATCACGCCCTCGCTACCGACTACCCCGCGCTGTGGCAGCGCTGCGACCGGCTGTGGTTCCTGCAACCGCCGGATTTCTCGGTGATCCCGCGCTGGCGCTGGCAGCAGGAGCAGAACCTGCAGGCGGCCCAGCCCGACCGCAGCAGCATGAGCCGCGCTCAGCTGGAGCGCTTCGTGCAGTACTACGAACGGGTCAGCCGCCAGGCACTGCGTACCTTGCCCGCGTTGGCAGACACCGTCATTGCGCTGGACGAGCAGCGCCGGATCATTCCGACGCGCTGACCACGGCCACCACAGGGCGCGCGCAGATCAACCGACCAGGAAGGTGACCCGCAGATTCACCCGCCACTCGGTGATATTGCCCTCACCATCGGTCACCACCTTGGTTTCATTGATCCAGGCGCCCTGGATGCCTTTGACCGTCTCGGCCACCTTCTTCAGGCCACTGCGTACGGCGTCTTCCACGCTGGTCTTGGAGGACGCGTTGATCTCGATGATTTTGGCGACGGACATGGAGCGCTCCGGTGGCGCGCGGGACAGTCCGCGCCGGCCCACCATGGGGGGCCGCGCGTAAAGGCAATGGCACGGAGATGTTAGGATCGAGGGTAATGAATCCCGCTCCGAACCTCATCCTGATTGGCCCGATGGGCGCCGGCAAAACCTGCATCGGGCGCCGGCTGGCCGAGCGCTTCACGCTGGACTTCGTGGATGCCGACCAGGCCATCGTGGACAGCACCGGGGCCAGCATTCCGGCGATTTTCGAACACTCCGGGGAGGCCGGCTTCCGCCAGCATGAGCGTCAGGTCCTGCACGCCCTGCTGGATGGCCACGGTCAACTGATTTCCACCGGCGGTGGCGCGGTGCTGGATCCGGACAACCGCGCGGCGATCGCCCGCCGGGGTTTCGTGGTCTACCTGCGGGTCAGTGTGCCGGCCCAGCTGGAGCGGCTTGCCCGTGACCGCGGCCGCCCGCTGCTGCAGCGCCCGGACCGCGAACAGGTACTGCACGAGATGGCCGCCGCCCGTGACCCGCTGTACCAGGGCCTGGCCGACCTCACCCTGGATACCGACCTCTACACGCCCGCCGAGGCCACCGCGCAGTTGGTGCTGCGCCTGGCCGCGCAGTGGCAGCGACAGGAAACACCCGAATGACCCCCTCCCCGCGCACCGTTGCCGTCAGCGGCGACACCCCCTACACCATCCACATCGGCCCGGGCCTGTTCGGCCAGGGCGAGCTGCTGGCCCGCCATGTGCGCGGCCGCCATGTGCTGCTGCTCAGCGATTCCTCGGTGGCGCCGCTGTATCTGGCCGGGGTGACATCGGCGTTGCTGGCCGCGCGCCCGGACCTGCTGATCGGTGAGCTGCTGCTGCCGGCCGGCGAAGCCTCCAAGACCTTGGCCCACTTCGGCGATGCGATCACTGCACTGGCCGCCCTCGGCGCCACCCGCGATGCCTGCGTGATGGCGCTCGGTGGCGGCGTCGCTGGCGATCTGGCCGGCTTCGCGGCCGCCTGCTGGATGCGCGGTGTCGACTGCGTGCAGCTGCCGACCTCGCTGCTGGCGATGGTCGATTCCTCGGTCGGCGGCAAGACCGCGGTGGATATCCCCGAAGGCAAGAATCTGGTCGGCGCCTTCCACCCGCCGCGCGCCGTCATTGCCGATACCGCCGCCCTGCGTACCCTTCCGCCGCGCGAGCTGCGGGCCGGTCTGGCCGAGGTGATCAAGTACGGTGCCATCCGCGACCCGTTGTTCTTCCAGTGGCTGCAGGCCGAACACGCCGCGCTGCTGGCCGGCGATGACACCGCGCTGGCCCAGGCCATCGCACGCAGCTGCGAGCACAAGGCCGAGATCGTGGCGCGCGATCCGCTGGAAAAAGGGGAGCGCGCCCTGCTCAACCTGGGCCACACCTTCGGCCACGCGATCGAAACCGAACAGGGCTACGGCGCACCGGGCAACGACAACCTCAACCACGGCGAAGCCGTCGCGATCGGCATGGTCCTGGCCGCGCGCCTGTCGGCCCAGCTGGGCATGAGCGAAGACGCCGACACCGACCAGCTGCGCGAGCTGCTGCTGCGCTACGAACTGCCGGTTGCCATTCCGGCGGGCCTGCAGCCCGAAGCCCTGCTGGCCCGGATGCGGCTGGACAAGAAAAACGTCGCTGGCCGGTTGCGCCTGGTGCTGTGGCGCGGGATCGGCCGGGCCGAAGTGGTCGCCGATGTCGACGAGGCCGACGTCCTGCGCGTGCTCGCCGCCGGCTGAGCCTGCGACGTTCCGCCGCACCTGCCCGTCGCTGACGGCCGCCTGCGGCGTTCACGGCTACAATCGGGGCATGCGCGTCTTCCTGCACCAACACGCCCGCGGTGCCGATCCGGCCCGCTATCTCCAGCTCACCCTGCAACCGGACCTGTTCGGTGGCTGGGAACTGCTGCTCGAGTCCGGCCCCATCGGCGGGCGCGGGCAACTGCGCCGCGAGCTGCATCTGCAGGAAGACCTGGCGCTGGCCGCGTTCGAGAAGGCGCGCGACGCGCACCTGCATCGCGGCTACGAAGTGACCTATACCAGCGGTGATCCGCCGCCCTGAGCGGCCACCCCACCGCCATCGCCCTACCGCCACGACCCCATTCGGCCCTGCGCCACCAGATCCCAAGGAAGCGTTCCGTGACCAGCCCCTCCCGCCATGATCGCCTGCTGCGCGCCCTGCGCCGCGAACCGGTGGACTGCACCCCCGTCTGGCTGATGCGCCAGGCCGGCCGCTACCTGCCCGAGTACCGCGCCACCCGCGCCAAGGCCGGCAGCTTCCTGGCGATGGCCAAGAACCCGGACATCGCCTGCGAAGTCACCCTGCAGCCGCTGCGCCGCTTCGACCTCGATGCCGCCATCCTGTTCTCGGACATCCTCACCATCCCCGACGCAATGGGCCTGGAGCTGTACTTCGTCGAAGGCGAAGGCCCGAAGTTCCGCCACCCGGTCCGCGACGCAGCCGCCATCGCCAAGCTGGCGGTGCCGGACATGGAGACCGAACTGCGCTACGTGATGGACGCCGTCCGCGTGATCCGCCGCGAACTCGATGGCAGCGTGCCCCTGATCGGCTTCTCCGGCAGCCCGTGGACGCTGGCCTGCTACATGGTCGAAGGCGGCGGCAGCAAGGACTTTGCCCGCATCAAGGCGATGGCCCTGAACGAACCGGCCGCCCTGCACCAGCTGCTCTCGGTCGTCACCGACGCGGTGATCGCCTACCTCGCCGCCCAGCGCGCGGCCGGCGCCCAGGTCCTGCAGGTGTTCGATACGTGGGGCGGCGTACTCAGCCCGACCATGTACCGCGAATTCTCCCTGCGCTACCTGACCCGCATCGCCCAGGAACTCCAACGCGGTGAAGGCGCCGAACGCACCCCGCTGATCCTGTTCGGCAAAGGCACCGGCCTGCACCTCGGCGCCCTCGCCGACACCGGCGCCGACGCCCTCGGCGTCGACTGGACCCTCGACCTCGCCGACGCCGTTGCCCGCACCGGCGGCCGCGTCGCCCTGCAGGGCAACCTCGACCCCACCACCCTCTACGGCAACCCCGCCGCCATCGAACGCGCCGCCGGCCAGGTGCTCGACAGCTACGCCCAAGGCAACGGCGGCTCGCGCGAAGGCCACGTCTTCAACCTCGGCCACGGCATGTCGCCCGACATGAACCCCGACCACGTGCAGGTCCTGGTGGAAGCTGTACACCGCTTGAGCCGACGCTGATCGCCGCTGGTTGACAGCCGGCCAGCGGCCGGCACTACCCGGGCATGGCCGACGATGCACGCGTTCTGCATCCAGAACGCGTGCTTTCGTTTCCACCCTCGAGACGAACCACACGTGCCGTCCGCAGGCGATGGGTGCCGATCATTGCCGCGCTGCGCGCGGCCATCCACGCATGGCGTGGATCTACCCATGTCATTCCCGGCATCACGTCCATTCAGGGCATCAAGACGAACGTCTGATTTCCTGCATTTCCGCTTTTCCTGTGACAGCCAGACAACAGTCATGGGTGTGGCACGGGTGGGTTGGCGGGACCATGAGCGCCATGGATGGCGCGACATGAGCCTCCATGGACGGATTTACGGCGTGTCCCGCCGACCCACCCGTGCCGCACCCTCTCCTGGACACCGACCGAGCCAATGCTTCGGCTTCGGCTTCGGCTTCGACTTCGGCTTCGGCTTCGGCTTCAACTTTGACCACACCCTGATCCCACATCGGCGATCATATCGCCCTCGTTGACGAAGGCCCGCACCATGACGACCAGCAGCTACGCCTCGATCCGGCCCCTGTTGTGGCTCGTATCGCTGGCCATCTTCATGCAGATGCTGGACTCCACCATCGTCAACACCGCCCTGCCTGCCATGGCCCGCAGCCTCGGCGAAAGCCCTCTGCAGATGCAGTCCGTCGTCTTCAGCTACGCCCTCGCCGTGGCCACGTTCATCCCCGCTTCCGGCTGGATCGCCGACCGCTTCGGTACACGGCGCACCTTCCTCGTCGCCATCATCCTGTTCACCCTGGGCTCGCTCGCCTGCGCCCTTGCCCAGACCCTGCACCAGCTCGTCGGTGCGCGCGTCCTGCAGGGCATCGGGGGCGCCATGCTGCTGCCGGTCGGGCGCCTGGCCGTCATGCGCTCCGTCTCGCGCGAAGAGTTCCTGCGCGCCATGAGTTTCATCGCCATCCCCGCCTTGATCGGCCCGCTGATCGGACCGACCCTGGGCGGCTGGCTGGTCGAAGTCGCCTCCTGGCACTGGGTGTTCCTGATCAACCTCCCGATCGGCATCATCGGCTACGTCGCGGCCATGAAAATCATGCCGGACCACTACGCCGAGCACCGCACCCGCTTCGACATCGCCGGCTACCTCATGCTCGCCTTCGGCATGGTCGTGCTCTCCCTGGCGCTGGACGGCATCTCCGGCATGGCAACACCGCACGCGCTGGTGATGCTCATGACCGTCGCCGGCCTCGCCGCGCTCGTCGGCTACTGGCTGCATGCGGCCAACTCGACGGCGCCGCTGTTCTCGCTCGCGCTGTTCCATGTCCCCAGCTACCGCATCGGCATCCTCGGCAACCTGTTCTCGCGCATCGGCAGCAGTGCCATGCCCCTGCTGATTCCGCTGCTGTTGCAGGTGGGCATGGGGATGAGTCCGATGAACGCCGGCCTGTTGATGATTCCGGTCGCTGCCGCCGGCATGGTGTCCAAGCGCTATGCGGTCAAACTCGTCGAACGCTTCGGCTACCGCCGCGTGCTGATGGTCAACACCGTGCTGGTCGGCCTGGCGATGGCCAGTTTCATCTTCATGACACCCGGGCAACCCGTGTGGGTCCGTGTCGTCCAGCTGGCCCTGTTCGGCGCCGTCAACTCGCTGCAGTTCACCGTCATGAACACCGTCACCCTGCGCGATCTGGACCGCGACTTCGCCAGTGCCGGCAACAGCCTGCTGTCGATGGTGATGATGCTCGCCACCGGCTTCGGTGCCGCGGCGGCGGGCAGCCTGCTCGCCGCGTTCAACCACCTCGACGTCGCGCACGGCGCCACCGCTGCGTTGCACGCCACCTTCGTCTGCGTGGGTGCGATCACCCTGACCTCCACGCTGATCTTCTGGCAGTTGCCCGATACCCGCCCCTCCCCGCGCGACGTTGAAGAGGTCGCCGAATGACGGCGACCACGTAACGGCAGGCACGCACGGTCAGCGGACCAACGCTCCGCCGCTACCGGGTAGCGTGCAACACGCGCGCGATCGCCTCCACCAGCAGATCGCCGGTCACCGGCTTGCGCAGGAACCCATTGAAACCTGCCGCGCGCGCCTGCTCCTCGATCGCCGGGTCCGTGCGCGCCGTCACCGCAATCAACGGCATCTCGAAGCCCTGGCTGCGCAGGTGTTCGGCCAGCGCGATGCCGCCCAGTCCCGGCAGATCCAGATCCATCAGCACCACGTCGAACAGTGCCTCGCTGACCTCGCGCAGTGCCGACAGGGCATGCTCGGCGTGCACCACCTCATGGCCGCGCGCCGACAGCAGTCCGCGCACCACCTCGGCCACGGTCAGATCGTCCTCCACCAGCAGGATCCGCAAGGGCGTCAGCACCCACCGCTCGCCCTCGGCACCGACCACCTCGGCCGCCATACCCGACTGCAGGGCCAGCGGCAGCGTCACCGTGAAGCGCGTGCCGACGCCAAGCTGGCTGCGCACGCCGATCTGCCCCTGCATCGCCAGCGTCAGTTCGCGGCAGATCGCCAGGCCCAGCCCGCTGCCGCCGTACTGCGCGGCGGTGCGAGCGCCATCGGCCTGCTCGAAACGCCGGAACAGGCGTTCCTGCTGATCGCTGCTGATGCCCGGCCCGGTGTCTGCCACCTCGATGTGCAGGCCCCGTTCGGCGGTGATCCCGCGCACGATCAGGCGTACTTCGCCATGGCTGGTGAACTTCACCGCGTTGCCCAGCAGATTGAGCAGGATCTGGCGCACGCGCAGTTCGTCGCCCACCGTACTGGTGCCCACCGGCAACGCGTTGTCGACCACGAAACGCAGCCCCTTCTGCTCGGCCAGTGCCGCCATCAAGGTGCACACATCATCCACCAGGCGCTGCAGGTGGAACGGCTGCGCCTGCAGCTCCAGCCGGCCTGATTCGATCCGCGCCAGGTCCAGCGCATCGTTGACCAGATGCAGCAGATGTTCGCCGGCGTGCCGGATCGATTCGGTGTAACTGCGCTGCTGTGGATTCAAGGGCGAGGACAGCAGCAGCTCGCTCATGCCCAGCACCCCGGTCATCGGCGTGCGTACCTCATGCCCAAGATTCGCCAGGAAACGGGTCTTGGCCATCGAGGCCTGCTCGGCCAGCTCCTGCTTCTGCAGGGCCAGCTGGTACGCATGCCGGCGCTGCAACCGGCGCCGGTACAGCCATGCGAACAGACTCAGCAACAGCAACACCGCAGACGTCAGCAGCAACAGGCCGGTCAAACTGCGCCACCACGGCGGCTGCACGCGGAACTCAAGCACCTGCACGCGCGACCAGATGTGATCGGCCGAGCGCGCCTGCACCTCCAATCGATAACGGCCAGGCGGCAGGCGCGAGAACAGACGCTCGCCTGCCGGCCCCACTTCCACCCAGTCCGGATCGTAGCCAGCCAGCCGGTAGCGGTAATTGTTCGAGGTGGAATCGGCGAAGGACAGCAACCGCGCCACGATGCGCAGATCGCGATCACCGTCGGCGATGTCCAGCGGCGTGACATGGGTCAGGTCGAGCACCCGCTCGCCGCGACGCACCTCCACGCGTTCGATCACCAATGGCGCACGGCGCGTGGCCGGCTTGACCTGCTCCGGATCAAACACCACCACGCCGGCCGGGGTACCGCCCACGATGCGTCCGCTCGGCGTCAGTGTCAGCGTGCGGCGACGGAATTCCTGGCTGGGCAGGCCGTCATGCACGCCGTACGGACGCACGCTGCCGGTGACCGGATCGACGCGGATCAATCCGCGTGCATTCGCCGCCCACACTACGCCTTGACGGTCCACGACCAGTCCGGTGGCGGTCACCTCGGGATATCCAGCACTGCTGCCGATCACCGACTGCGGCGTAAGCCGGCCGTTGTCCCAGCGATACTGCGAGAGCTTTCCTTCTTCGGACAACCACACACTGTCATCGGCCGCGAAGGCCAGCGCATGCACCCCGCCCGTGGGGCCGCCGGGCAGTGGTTCGAATCGGGATCGCGCCGGCACCCAGTGCAGCAGTCCCTGGCCCGTCGCCACCCAGAGCCGGTCCTGGGGACCGCACTGGATGTCCTGCGCGATCTGCGTGGGCGCCAGCCCGGCGTGGCCCAACGTCACCCGGTGCAGCACGCGTCCATCCAGGTCGCGCTGCTGCAGCCCGCTCGCCGAGGATGTCCACAGCCGCTGGCCATCGCACAGCGCCATCGATTCGATCGCGCCGTCCATCGTTGCATCGACCGCCGCGTCGCGATCCCAGCGCTGGATCCGGTCCTGCTTCGGGTCATACCGCAGCAGCGCGTCCCATGAGCCGATCCAGACCTGTCCACGCGGATCTTCCAGCACCGACTGCAGCCACTGCGTGCCGTCCACCCAGGTGCGATGCTGCTGGATCTCGCCGCTCACCGGGTCGAACTTGTCCAATGCACCGTGCGTACCCACCGTCCACACACCACCGTCCGCCGCCGCGCCCATGCCGAGCACATAGGCATTGCGCAATGACGCCGGATCGTCCTCCAACCGCGACAGCACCGAGAACTGCCACCAGCGCGGCAGCAGGTGCCAGAGCCCTCCGTTGGTGCTGGCCAGCCAGATGCCGCCTTCGCGGTCTTCGTAGGCACCGGTCCAGTTCGGCCGCACCTGGCCACGCGCGACCGCGCTGTACAGCGGCACCTGCTGGTACTGGTTGTTCATGGCCCGGCCCAGCCCGGAACGGGTATCGAGCCAGTACCCGCCCTGCTCATCGCGCAGCATCATGCCCAGGATCTGGTCGCCCTCGGTGACCTTCCACGGCGCCGGTTCGAAGCGGCCATCCGGGCGGCGTACGGTGACCCCGGCGTTGCTGCTGATCCACAGGCTGCCATCCGGCTCGGCGGTCAGGCCGTTGATCACCCGCGGTGCCAGCTGCGCGTCAGGGACGGGATCGAAATCGTGGCCGGTCCAGCGTGCCAGCCCCGCCTTGGTACCCACCCAGAGGCTGCCATCCAGGGTCGTGGCCAGATACCCGACCGATGCCGCCGGCAGGCTGCGCGGGTTGCCCGGCTCGGGCATGTAGCGGGTCAGCGTGCCGTCGCGATCCAGCCGATGCAGGCCGCCCTGGTATGTGCCGAACCAGATCGCCCCGTCCGGCGTGGAGGCCAGGCTCCAGATCGTATTGCTGCCGATCTCCGGATGGCTGTCGCGATCGTAGAAGCGGATCTCGCGCCGATCGGCCGACATCATCGCCAGCCCGGCATTCTCCGTGCCGATCCAGACCTGGTTGCGTGCATCCACGTGCACCGTCCAGACGTGGTTGTCGCGCAGGCCATCCTCGGCGCGCCAGATGCGGTAATTGCGCCCGTCATAGCGGGCCAGACCGTCATTGGTGGCGATCCACAGATAGCCGAAGCGGTCTTCGGCCATACGGTTGACGGTATTGGAGGGCAGACCGTCGAACACGGTGAGCTGCCGCGGCGTCGGCGGTACCGGCTGCGCCGACACGCAGGTCGTCCAGAGCACACACAGGCCGATCAGCAACGGCCACAGCATACGCAACACCAATGGCTCTCCCGGGTCTGTCAGTGGATCCCCTGCCGCCGCCCGGCAATGCCCCGCATAGTAAACCGTTCCCCGCGCCGGCACGATCCACTCAGCACGGCCGTACCCGCTGCAGGGCCGCCTGCAGCGCGTCGCCGCCCAGCGGCTTGTGCAGCACGCCATCCGCACCGGCCCCGGCGACTTCGGCCGCCAGCGTGTCCTCGCGGCGCGCGGTGATCACCAGTACCGGCATGCCGTGCCCCTGCTGCCGGATCAGCCTGAGCAGTGACAGCCCGTCCATCCCCGGCAGATCCAGATCCAGCAGGATCACCTGCGTACCGGCGCTGGCCAGGTGCGACAGGGCCGCCAGCGCGTGACCGGCGTGGATGACGGCATGACCCTGGATCTGGAGCAGGCCCGAGACGACTTCGGCGACAAGCGGATCGTCCTCCACCAGCAGCACCTGCAGCGCACCGGGTGCGGGCGCGTCCGCTCTGACCGGGTCCTGCCGCTGCCATGGCAACGGCACGCTGAGCATAGCCTGCCAGGCTGGGCCGGCACGCTGCAGCAGGTGCAGGCGACCTTCAAGGGCGCGCGCCAGCATGTCGGTGTCGGCCAACGCGTCGCGTAGCGTTGACAGCGCCGGCACGGGTCCCCCGCCCGGTGTGACAATCACGTCGAACAACACGCCCGCGCGCCCTGGCAGCGACGCCACGCGCAGCACGATCCCCACTGCGGCGGTGTGCGCGACGAGGACGCCGAGCAGGCTCGCCAGCGCCTGCTGCAGGCGCTCCGGATCGCCCTCGGCATGGGCCCCGTCAGGCAGCTGCCGGCATAGCGTGAGTGCGCAGTGCCTGGGAACCAGTGAGCGTTCCAGCGCCGCGTGGAGGTCGCCAAGCCACGCGGCGATGTCGATGCGGCGCATCTGCAGCGGCAGCTTGCCGGCCTGCAGGCGTGCGGTCTGCAGCGCAGTGTCGACCACCTCCAGTACCTCTCGGCCGCCCTTCTGTATGTGCAGCACCTGCGCATGCTCGGCCGCCGACAGCGGCGCCGTCAGCAGCAGCTCGCTCATCCCCAGTACGCCGGTCAAGGGCGTGCGTATCTCATGGCCAAGCATCGCCAGATAGCGTGCCTTGGCCTGCGCCGCCCGTTCTGCGCGCGCCTGCCGTCGCGTGGCGCGCTGGCGTGCGACGTACCGGGTGTAGTGCCGACGCACCCGCCACGCGATGAGCATCAGCGCCGCGATCATCCCGATCAGCAACAACGCCCAGGCGCCGGGATGCGACCAGCCGCTGTAGGCCACGTGCAGTCGGGTGGACTGCAGCGGTGACCAGCGGCCATCCACGCCCCGGGCCTGGTATTCCAGCACATGCTCGCCCGGTGGCAGCCGCGGAAATCCGCGTGTGCCACGCTGTCCGGCACGGACCCACTCCGGATCTTTGCCACGCAGCCGGAACCGGTAATCGCTCACCCCGCCCTGGCTGCCGGTGAGCAGCCGCGCCGAAAGCTGGATGTCGCGATCATCGGCATTGAACCGGAGCGGATCGGCCACGGGCAGCTCGATCCAGCGCCCATGGCGACGCACCTGGACCCGGTCGATGACCAGCGTCGGCAGCAGCGTGGCTGCCGCCATTGCGGACGGATCCAGCACCAGTACGTCACCCTCCACGTCCGTTGCCATGAGGTGATTGCCGGCCACGATGAGGTCGTGACCGAACACCATCATCGGCATTCCATCCTCGGCGGTGTACAGCCGGATACCGCGCTGGTCGGGCTGCAGCCTCACCACCCCGCGTGCGCTGGTGGCCCACAAGGTGCCATCGCCGCTCTCGGCCAGACCACGCGGCAGCACCGCCGGCAGCCCATGGGTCGTATCGAACTGCTGGGACCGTTGCAGCCGCCCTGCGTCTTGCCCGTAGGCCACCCAGCCCTCTGCATCGGCCACCCACAGCCGTCCATCGGCGCCCTGTCGCAGCCCGCCCGCCTGGCGCCGCGGCGCGCCGGGGACGAGAGCGAAGTACTGCCCGGCGGAGTGCCACTGTTTGAGTCCTTCGCGGTCGCCCAGCCACATCTTTTCCGTCCTGTCGCAGTACAGGACGAAGGGCGCAGCCCCGGGACGCAACCGCACCGCATCGTAGGACCAGGTGCCAAGCACGGTGCCCGCCAGGGTGCGCTGTTGCAGATGCCCTTGGCCGGCAAGCCAGAGATGACCGCCACAGATGCGCAGCACGGCATGCCCGGCTGCTGTGTGACCTTGGGTCACGGGGTCCTGGTCCGCAACGCGCCAGCGCCGCTGACGGCGCCGCTCGGCATCCATCCGCGTCAGCCATGGGGCGGCGAACACCCACACCTGACCGCGACCATCGTCCACCACTGCGTGGCGATCGGTGCGCTGCAGATCATGTGCGTAGGGCCAGCGCCGCCGGTCGAATCCGTTCATCGGCGACACCTTGCCGAGCCACCCGCCGCGCGCGTGCCATGCAGTGCCGTCCGTCGCTGCGGTCAGTCCACCGGGCGCTACGCCGGCCACGACCGCTGGCGCTGCAAACCGCTCCACATGCCGCCATTGCGTACCAAGTCGCCACACACCTTGATGGCTGCCGAGCAACCAGGCCCTCCCCTGGCGATCTTCGACCACACGGGTGATGTGCGGCCGCGAATGCCGATCCCGCCCGGACAGCGT
This sequence comes from Stenotrophomonas rhizophila, assembly GCF_003751305.1. GTDB lineage: Bacteria > Pseudomonadota > Gammaproteobacteria > Xanthomonadales > Xanthomonadaceae > Stenotrophomonas > Stenotrophomonas rhizophila_B. The sequence continues at coordinate 984,801 of NZ_RJKV01000002.1, read as the reverse complement.
GACCGCATGCCGGTCCTGCCCCGAGCGGTCCTCCCACCACACCTGTGCACCGTCGGAGAACCATTGCCCACCCTCCCGGCTGTAACCCAGCCAGCGGTGACCCGGGTGACCGCGGCCCAGGTCGAGCTGCCCGGATGGCAGCTGGCGGACGTCGGTGCCCTCGGCCGTGCTCGACCACAGTGACCCCTGCGCATCCACGCCCAGCGCGGTCACCGGCCGCGCGATCGCACCGAGCCTGGCCGGCGGCTGGAACCGGTCGTCCTGCCACCGCGTCAGCCCCGCAGCCGTGCCCATCCACACGCCCCCCTCGGTATCGGCAGCCAGCCGCTCCACGCGGGCCGATGGCAGGCCGCGGCCATCGGCTGCCGGCAGATACTGGCGCAGACGCCCATCGACACCCAATCGGTAAGCGCCTGCGTCACGGGTACCGAACCAGACGCTGCCGTCGCCCAGCGGCTGCACCGCGAGCACCGGACTGGCGGCCGGTGCCGCGGCGCGCGGGCCTGCCCAGCGCGCCAGCTGCTGCCGATCGGCGGACAGACGTTGAAGGTAGCCATTGCCGGTACCGATCCAGAGCTGGTCCTGCCTGTCCAGTGCCAGGCTGCGCACATCGTTGTCGGCCAATCCATCCTCCATGCGCCACACACGGAACCCGCTGCCATCGTGCCGGGCGAGGCCATCGGCGGTGGCGAACCAGAGATAGCCATGGCGATCCTCCACGATCTGATGGACCTCGTTGGCGGGCAGTCCGTCTGCGGTCGTGATGCGCTGCGCAGGGCTGGACACTGCCGCTGCCGGAAAGGCCGTGATGAGCCAGCACAGGACCGTGCGCAGGCATCGCATCCTCGCCCGCCCCGTCATGCGCGTTGCCGGCATTGCGCCAGGCACGCCGCCAGCCTGGCCCGGCTCGCCGGCAGCCGCAGGAACAGATCGAACCCGGCGGCAGCCGCATCGCGCTCGGCCGCCGTGTCCGCGCGCGGTGTCAGCGCCAGCCGCGGAATGCCGGGCCAGCGGCGCTGCACGACAGTGCCGATCCGCTCTCCGTCCACACGCAAGCCCGGATCACTGACGATCAGATCCCAGCGCGCATCGCCCAGCGAGGCCGCCGCAGGATCATCAACGCTGCGTACCCACGCCACCCCATGCCCCAATGAACTCAGCAAGGCGTGCAGCACCTCGGCCACGGGCATGGCGGGCAACACCAGCAGCACACGCAGGCCGCCATGGAGCGCTTGGCCGGGGACCACAGGCAGCGCCGGCTCCCGGACATCGGCAGGGCAGCGCGGCAGCGGCAACCGCACCCGGAAACACGCCCCCTCGCCCGGCCGGCTCGACACGTCGATGTCGCCTCCCATGGCCCGCGCCAGATCGCGCGATATGGCCAGGCCCAGCCCGGTGCCGCCATAGCGGGCCAACGTCTGCGCACCGTCTGCCTGTTCGAACCGTTGGAACAGACGCGCGCACTGTGCCGCACTCATTCCCGGGCCGGTATCGATCACCTGCAACATCACGCCCTCGCCCTCGGCACCGGCACGAACCTCCAGGCGAACCGTGCCGCATGCGGTGAACTTGAGTGCGTTGCCCAGCAGGTTGAGCAGGATCTGCCGCAGATACCGCGCATCACCGTTGAAGCATGCAGACGCCGGCAGCGTACTGCGCCAAGCAAGTACCAGCCGCTTGCCCTGCGCCACCGGCAGCAGCAAGGCATGGACCGCCACGATCACCGGCTGAAGCAGGAACGGCACCGGCTGCGGCGTCAGGTGTCCGGATTCGATGCAGGCCAGATCAAGCGCGTCATCCATCAGGCGCAGCAGATGCTCGCCGGCCTGGTGGATGCTGCCGACCCGGCTGCGCTCGGCAGGCGCGAGCGGTGCGTGCGCCAACAGTTCACTCCAGCCCAGCACTGCCGTCATCGGCACGCGGATGCGGGCACCCAGTGTCGTGAGGAACCGCGTGCGCTGCAGTGATGCCTGTTCGGCCAAGCGCTGCCCTTCGCGCAACCCCCGCCAGCGACGTCGGCGCGTCCGACGTACCTCGCATGCCCATAGCCCCAATCCCAGCAGCGCAACGCCGGCTGCGGCCGCGCTCCAACGGGCGAGCGGGGTCTGCCACCACGCAGGCGAGACCTGCAATGCAATGCGCCGGATCGGCGACCAGTCACCCTCGCCCTTCCGGGCTTGCACCTCCAGCGTGTGCAGACCCACGGGCAAGCGCTCGAAAACACGCTGGCCGGCCGACCCGCTGTGCACCCAATCCGGATCGTATCCCTGCAGCCGGAACCGGTACCGCACGTTGCCCGGTGCGCCGCCGAGCAACCGTGCCGCCACCCGGACATGGCGATCAGCACCGGAAAGCGGCACGGATGCAACGCCCGCCGGCAACGTGATCTGTCGGCTGCCTCGCCTGGCCGTGATCGCGTGCACGACCAGGCCGGGCATCCGTGCCGGGGCCTGGACGGCGCGCGGCTCGAACAGCAACAGCCCGCCTTCGTGCACTGCTGCAGCGACACGCCCCCCGGCGGTGTGTATCAACCGCCGGGGCAGCACCGCCTGTGCGGGCAGGCCATCGTCACTGCCGTACTGCCGGACGCCGCCACCATCGGGATCGACCCGGATCAATCCGCGCGCGGCGCCCGCCCACGCGATGCCACGCTCATCGACCACCAGCGCCCGCGCAAGCAGCTGCGGGTACCCGTGCACGGCGCTGAAGCTGTGGGTTTTGCGCAACTGCTGCCCGTCCCAGCGGTATCGGCGCAGTACACCCGGGCTGCTGGCCCAATAGTGGTCATCCTCCCCGCGGGCGATGGCGCCGACTTCCTCCAGCGGGCCACCGCGCACCGCCGCGAAGCGCTCCTGCGCCGGCAACCAGCGTTTGATGCCAGCACGATCGCTTGCCCACAACGATCCGTCCTCGCCGCACAACAGCTGTGGCCCCGCGGCAGGCGGCAGCAGCCCGAGCGTCTGCGGCGCCGCCGACAGCTGCAGCACGCCATCGGCATCGCGCCGCTGTATGCGGTCTGCCCGGGCCAACCACAGCGCGCCATCGCTGCACACCTTCAGGTCCACACCGCCTGCGGTGCTGCCCAGATCCAGCAGCCAGTGCCGCATCCCGCCCGTGGTCGGCTCGTAGCGGGAGAGGGTGTTCCCGCTGGCCAACCACAGCCGGCCACGCAGATCTTCGGCCATCCCTACCGCCGCCTGCTGCATCCCCGCGGGCCGGTAATCGATGCGCAGCCGGCTGGTTCCGGTGCGCAGATCCACGCGCTGCACCTGCCCGCCATCCGTGGCGACCCACACCCGCTCACCGCGCGAGGGTGCCAGTGCCCAGACGTGTCCGCCGTCCAGGCCGGGGCTGCCCTCCCGGGCCGCCGGGAGCAGCGCGAACTGGCGCCAGCGTGCGGGAAGGTGCCACAGCCCTTGATCGTGCCCCGCCCACCACAGTCCTCCCAGACGGTCCTGGAAGGCAGCACTCACCAGCGTCGTGGACGAGGCGCCATCGTGACCGGGGAGCGGCACCGGCTGTGCGGCGTCGCCAGCACGATGCCGGAACATGCCTTCTGGGCCGCTCGTCCACAGCTCCCCCTCGCGGCTGCGCAGCACCGGCATGTCCCGTTGCGATGACGGTGCAACGCGCGCGCCATCGTCGTCCCACCGGATCACCGCGCGGCGGGTACGCGCCCAGACACCGCCCTGCGGATCGGCCCAGAGCGATTGGAGGCCACCGTGATCGCCTGCAGGCAGCGCCAGCGCAGTGAACCGGTTACCGTCGCGGCGCATCACGCTCTGCGGCGTACCTACCCAGAGCCGGCCATGACGGTCGACCACCAACGCGGTGACCTGGCTCGTCGGCACCCCGTCGTGCCGCAGCGATATGTTGCGCCACCGGCCATCACCATGCCGGGCGAACAGGCCATGGCCGGTCGTGCCGACCCACAGGATGCCATCCGGGGTACTGGTCACCTGCACGACACCGGTGCGCGGCAACACGGCACCGCCCTCGCCGCGCTCGCCATGGAAGACACGACGATCCGCCGACAGCGCAACCAGCCCCTGCGACGCCGTCGCCAACCAGATGCGCTGCTGCGCGTCGACATGCAGGGCGCGCAGGTCGCCATCGGGCAGTCCCTGCTCGCGGCGCCACGCGCGAAAGCGATGGCCATCGAAACGCAGCAGGCCATCGTCGCTGGCCATCCACAGATAACCGTCCTGGTCTTCGTCGATCGCGCGGATCGCCGATGTCGGCAACGCATCTGCCGGCCCCAGCCGCCGTGGCCACGGCAGGGTGACCAGACCATCAGCCATTGCCGGGACGGGCAACAACAGCACGGCCAGGAGAATGAAGGCGATCCATCCCCTGCCTGCACGACCGCACTGGCCTCCTGCCACCTATACTCCAACCATCCTCAGCTGCTCGAACAGCACGGTATGTCGAAGCGGTGGCCGTACCATCGGCCAGACCGTGCGGCCGTCACATCCCGGTCAATCAAGTTTCAGATTGAAATCGCAGGTTCGAAACAAAAATTCGATGTACACCTCATGCGATCCGCAGCCGGATCAGTAACGCAACGCCCGTACGGCGCGTGCCTGTGCAATGGCGTCCACCAGCAGATCACCGGTGACCGGCTTGCGCAGGAAACCGTCAAAGCCCGCGGCAAGCACCTGCTGTTCGGCGTAGGCATCCGAGCGCGCGGTGACCGCGATCAGCGGCAGCTCATACCCCATCGCGCGCAGCTGCCCGGCAATGGCGATGCCATCCAAGGCGGGCAGGTCGAGATCGAGCAGGCCGATATCGAAGCTTCCCGCCGCCACTTCCGACAACGCCGCCAGGCCGTGCAGAACATGCACCACCTCGTGCCCACGGGTCCGCAGCAGGCCAACGATCACGTCAGCCACGGTGGGGTCGTCTTCGACCAGCAGGATCCGCAGCGGCGGCAGCTGTGCGCGCGTTTCCGCGCCGGCGTCCCGCGACATTCCCATCGGTGAGAGCGACCAAGGCAACGGCAGCTCGACGGTGAAGCGCGCGCCATGACCGGGTCGGCTGTCGATGCCGATGCGCCCCCCCATCGCCACCGCCAACTCCTGGCAGATCGCCAGCCCCAGCCCGCTGCCACCGTAGCGCGACGCCGTGCGTGGGCCGTCAGCCTGCTCGAAGCGATGGAACAGCCGCGCCTGCTGGTCCTGGTTGATGCCCGGCCCGGTATCGGACACGTCGAAGACGAGGCCGCGTCCATCACCGCTCAGTTCCACGCCCAGCCCGACATGGCCCTGCTCGGTGAACTTGATCGCGTTGCCGAGCAGATTCATCAGGATCTGGCGCACGCGCATTTCATCGCCACTGACCTGCACGGGACCGGGCAGGTTGAAGCTGCGCTCGAACGCCAACCCGCGATGATGCGCCATCGGCTCCATCAGCGCTTCCACCTGCTCCATCAACGACATCAGGTCGAACGGCCGCAGGTCCAGCTCCAGTCGACCGGCCTCGATACGCGCCAGATCCAGTGCGTCATTGACCAGCCGCAGCAGGTGCTTGCCGGCATGCTGGATCGAGCCCGCGTAGCCCCGCTGCACCTCATCCAGCGGGGTGGCCAGCAGCAACTCGCTCATGCCCAGCACGCCGGTCATGGGGGTGCGCACTTCATGACCCAGCGTCGCCAGGAAGCGGCTCTTCGCCTGCGAGGCCTGCTCGGCCAGCTGCTGTTTGTGCACGGTCAGCTGCCATTGTTGACGACGGCGCAGGCGGGCACGCGCAACGTAGGCCAGCGCTGCTACCGCGACCAGGCCAAGCACTACGTACCCCACGATCGCCCAGCCACTGCGCCACCACGGCGGGCGTACCTCCAGCGCCAGCGTGCTGGAGGGCGTCCAGTCGCCCTGCGACGTGGCTGCCTGCACCTCGATGCGGTAGTGGCCCGCCGGCAGTCGCGACAGCAGTCGCTCCCCATCGGCGGCCTGCATGACCCAGTTCTGGTCGTAACCGGAGACGCGGTAGCGATAGCGGTTGCCATGTGGGTTGGCAAAGGACAGCAAGCGTGCGGACACGATGAGATCGCGGTCCTGCGGGCCGAGCACGATCGGCGCATGTGTGGACAACATCTGCTGACCCTCGGCGTCATCGCGACGGACCTGCACGCTGTCGATCACCAGCTGCGAAGGCGGCAACACCCTGTCAGGCGCGTCCGGATCGAAGCCGACCAGCCCGGTCGCGGTGACGGCCAGCACACGGCCATCGCGCGCCTGCACCGGTGGGCGATTGCTGAATTCCACATCCGGCAGCCCATCGCGCTCGCCATACAACCGCAGCTGCTGCGCGTCGGCATGCCAGCAGATCAGCCCGCGTGGCGTGGTCGCCCACACCTGTCCGTGTCTGCCCAGCGCCAGTCCGCCCATGGACACCGGCGGCATGCCCTCGGCAGGGCCGACGCGTTCACGCAGGCTCATGCTCAACCCATCCCAGCGGTACCGTTCCAGCGCCCCCTGGCGGGCCAGCCAAAGCTCGTCCGGCCCTGTCCACGCGGCATCGTAGATGTTGCCGCGCGAAATCCCGGGCACCTGCTCGAAGCGGCCATCATGCCAACGCCGCAGGCCCAGCGCGCCGCCCATCACCCACAGCTGGCCGCGCGGATCGAACACCATCTGTTCCACCGGGTCTTCCACGAGCCCACGGTCCTGGTCGTTGCGGATGGTGTCGAGCACGTTGCCCTGGGCATCGCGGCGCTGGATGCCGAAGTTCATGATCGACAACCACAGCTCACCATTGGGTGCTTGGCGGATCAGATCGATGCGCTGACGCACATCCGCGCCACCGCCGATCTTCCACTCCCGCAGTGTGCGCGTGGCGGGCTGGTACAGGCTCAATCGACCGGCACGCCCGATCCACACGGCCCCGTCGTCGCGCGGCAACAGCGACCAGGCCGCACCGACACCGATCTGCGTATCGTCGGCGATCTGGCGCAGCTCGCCTTGGGCATCAAGGCGGTAAAGCCCGTGCGCGCCGGAGATGTAGTAGTCATCGCCCGCTGCCGCGGCGCCGAGCAGATAGACACTGTCCAGCGGCTTGCCATCGAGCTGGTACCAGCTTGAGAAGCGTTTCCAGTCCGGCGGCAGATAGGCAAGGCCCTGGGTCAGCATGGCCACCCACAGGCCGCCCTCATGGTCCTGCAGCATGTCCAGCACGCCGCTGCGTGCGGTCAGGAAGCCGCTGCCCGCGTCGCCGGCGAGCAGGCGCATCGCGCGATCATCGCCCCGGTACAGGCCATCGGCCGTGCCCAGCCAGTACCCGCCATGACGGTCGTGGATGACCGTCGCCGCACGCACATCCGCGCTGAGCTTCCAGGCTGCCGCACGGGCCTGGTCGTCGGCATCGATGCGGAACAGCCCACCTTCAGTACCTGCCCAGACCGTCCCGTCGGGCTCACGGCTGAGGCGGAACACACTCTTGCCGCCGAGCAGCGCCGGCGCGATACGGGTGAAGCCATCGCCATCCCAACGGGCCACGCCATTGGACGTACCCACCCATACCCGCCCCTGCGGATCGGCCAGGAGACTGTAGATGGTGTTGTCGGGCAGGCTGCGTGGATCGTTCGGGTCTGCCTGGTAGGTGACCAGCGTGCCATCCTCACTGCGCCGGCACAGACCATGCTGGTTGGTGCCGATCCACAAGGACTGCGCGGCATACGCCAGCGACCAGAACTGGCCTTCGCAGGCCTCGCTCAAGGCGGAAAAACGGGTGAACGCCGTGCGTTCCGGGCCAAGCATGCTCAGGCCCACACCGTTGCTCCCCACCCAGACCCGGTCCAGCGGATCGACCAGCAGCGTTTCCACCTCGTTGCCGGGCAGCGAGCCAGGATCGGCCGGATCATTGCGCCACACCCGCAGGCCAACGCCGTCCACGCGGGCCAGCCCGTCATCGGTACCGGCCCAGATGTACCCCTGGCGGTCCTGGGCCAGCGCCAGCACCATGCGCGATGGCATGCCTTCGGCGGCGCTCAGGCGGCGCAAACGTGGCGTTTCTGCCGATGTCCCTGCGGCTTCCAACACTGACGGCACTGCGCACAACCACAGCGCCAACAGCACGATGCCTGCACCCCAGCGGCGCGTGCTCATCGATCCGGATCTCCCTGTTAGTGAGGATTGTCACACAGCGATCAGGACGGTGTCCGCATTCTGGCCCCGCTGCCGTGGATGGAACGGGTTGTTTCCGCCGCAGGCGAGTGAGACAGCACAGGCGGGCGGCGCTGTTGTCGGCCGCACCACGATCTGTTTCAGCCATGACGCTGCATCCGATGACATGGCTGTGCGTATGATCGCCCCAGACCCTGATGGAGGCTGCGACGTGCTCAAGCGCCTGACACTTTCCCTGCTGCTGGCCACCACCCCGCTGCTCGCCACTGCTGGGCCGGACAGCTATCGGTTGGACCCGGTGCACACCCGTGTGCTGTTCGCGGTCGAGCATGCCGGTTTCTCGCATGCATTGGGGACGGTATCGGGCAGCGAAGGCGTGCTGGTGTTCGATCCGGATGACTGGCGCAGCGCGCGACTGGAGGTCAGCGTGCCGATCCAGCGGCTGGACCTGGGCGATGCCAAATGGAACACCGCCACGCTGGCGCGCAACCTGCTCGATGGCGAGCGATTTCCTGAGGCACGCTTCGTCTCCACACATGTCGCGCCCATTGATCCGACCCACGCCAACGTTACCGGCCAGCTCACCGTCCGCGGGGTGACCCGCGAGGTGACCCTGGCGGTCACCCTCAACGCACTCAAGCGGCATCCACTGCCTCCGTTCCGGCGTACCGCTGGCTTCTCGGCCACCGCCACGCTCAGCCGCAGCGCCTTCGGCGTGGATGGCTGGGCCTCGATGATCGGTGATGAGGTGCAGTTGCGGATCGAGGCCGAAGCCGTGCGTGATCGCAACGCCGGCGATCCTGCCGATACCGCCCCCACCGATGCGCCGGGAACTCCCGCCGCCCCGGCCGACTCAGATTCCCCACAGCCGGTCCAGGAGACCACGCCATGACCGCCAAGAACACCCCGACCCGATGGGGTGGCGTCAGCCAGACCCTGCACTGGCTGATCGCCGTACTGATCCTCGCGCTGGGCATCGTCGGGCTGACCATGGGCGAACTGCCCAGGACCCCGAAGTACTTCTGGGTCTACACCATGCACAAATCGATCGGCATCACCGTGCTGGCGTTGGTCGTGACCCGCCTGCTGTGGCGCCTGTACGCCGGCGCACCACACCCGGTGCCGGGCACGCCGACGTGGCAGGAGCGCATCGCCTCGGCCACCCATTGGCTGCTGTACGTGCTGATGTTCGGCATTCCGCTGTCGGGCTGGCTCTACGACTCCGCCAGCGGCCTGCGTCCGTTCCGCTGGTTCGGGCTGGTCGACGTGCCGAAGCTGAGCCCACCGGACGAACGCGTCACACAGATCTCGCACGCCATCCATGAGTGGGGCTTCTGGCTGCTGATCGCCGTGGTGGTCGCCCATGCCGGTGCGGCGCTTTATCACCATTTTTACCAACGCGATGCCACGCTTGCGCGCATGCTCCCGCAGCGCTGGCTTGCCTCCCCCCAGAAGGATTGACCATGAACATCAAGCTCACCTCTCCCGCCGCCGTCGCTGCCGCCCTGGCCGGGCTGCTGGCCACTGCCCCGGTGCTGGCCGCCGATTACGTGCAGGCACCCGGCTCGGTGCTGGCCTTTGCCACCAAGTACGACGGCGAAGTGTTCACCGGCACCTTCCCGGGTTTCGACACCCGGATCAGCTTCGATCCGGCCAAGCTGGACGATGCCAAGCTGGAAGTGACCATTCCGCTGGCCAGCGCCAAGAGCGGCAACAGCGACCGCGATTCGACCCTGCAGGGCGCGGACTTCTTCAACGTGGGCAAGTTCGCCCAGGCCAAGTACAGCGCCACCAAGTTCCGGTCGCTGGGCAACAACCAGTACGCCGCCGACGGTACGCTGGAGCTGCGTGGCGTGAGCAAGCCGGTCACGCTCACCTTCACCTGGACCCCGGGCGCGCAGCCGGTGCTGGCCGGCAAGGCCACGGTCAAGCGCCTGGACTTCGGCGTGGGTGGCGGCGACTGGGCCGACACCAAAACGATCCCGAACGAAACCGCGATCAGCACCAAAGTGGTCCTGAAGGCGAAGTAACGTCAGATGGCGGTAGTGCCGGCCGCTGGCCGGCTCCTCCCGCGATGATCGAATCCCGACGAGCCGGCCAGCGGCCGGCGCTACGGCATCCAGCACCGCCAAGCGGCGCTGGGTGTCAGCCGATCCAGGCCCGCAGTCCCGCCACATCGAACGGCCAGTCCAGTTCCCGCCCCTGCGCATCGCGCAGCACCGGCACCCGCAGCCCGTAGCGGGCCTCCAGCGCGGTGTCGTCATCGATGAACACACTGTCCAGATCGGCCACCCGGGCCTGGGCCAGCACCGCCAGGGCCTGGTCGCACAACTGGCAGTCATCACGCTGGTACAAGGTAAACACCGGCCCACCCGCCTTGGGAAATGTTGCGCCGCACTCAAGGCTGGCGCCTGCGACAGCATAGAATAGCGCTCCATCCGATACCCGCAGTTTGGCAATCATGGCTGTCAGCACGTTCGACGTTTTCAAGATCGGCATTGGCCCGAGTTCTTCGCACACCGTGGGACCGATGAAGGCTGCCGAACGTTTCGTGCACCGCTGGCTCCTCGATCCCGGCCATCTGCAAGACGTGGTGCGCATCCGCGCCGACGTCTACGGCTCGCTGGCCCTGACCGGCCGTGGCCATGGCACCGACAAGGCCGTGCTGCTCGGGCTGGAAGGCCAGCGCCCGAACCTGATCGATCCGGACATCATCCCCGAGACGCTCGAGCGGATCCGCAGCAGCAAGCGCATCCGCCTGATGGGCCAGCATGAGATCGCCTTCGACGAGAAGCGCGACCTGGGCCTGAACAAGCGCCAGAAGCTGCCGTACCACACCAACGGCATGCGCTTCACGGCTTACGGTGCGGACGAGCAGGTGATCGCCACGCGCGATTACTACTCCGTCGGCGGCGGCTTCGTGGTCAACCAGGATGACGCGGCCGATGACCGCATCGTGCCCGATGAAACCCCGCTGCCCTACCCGTTCAAGAGCGGCGATGAGCTGCTCGCGCAGACCGCCCGCAGTGGCCTGAGCATCGCCCAGATGATGTTCGAGAACGAAAAGTGCTGGCGTACCGAGGACGAGATCCGCGACAGCCTGCGCGAGATCTGGAGCGCCATGCAGGCCTGCGTGGAGCGCGGCATCCGTCAGGAAGGTACCCTGCCCGGCGGCCTGCATGTATCACGCCGCGCCCCGGCGCTGTACCGCGAACTGTCCTCCAAGCCGGAAGCGGCGATGCGCGACCCGCTGACCACGCTGGACTGGGTCAACCTGTACGCGCTGGCCGTGAACGAAGAAAACGCCGCCGGTGGCCGCGTGGTGACCGCACCGACCAACGGCGCAGCCGGCGTACTGCCAGCGGTGCTGCACTATTTCGACCGTTTCTGCCCCGGCGCCAACGAACAGCGCGTGTTCGATTTCCTGCTGACCTCCGCGGCGATCGGCATCCTTTACAAGGAAAATGCCTCCATCTCCGGTGCCGAAGTCGGCTGCCAGGGCGAAGTGGGCGTGGCCTGCTCGATGGCGGCCGGCGGCCTGGTCGCTGCACTCGGCGGCAACCCGAGCCAGATCGAGAATGCCGCTGAAATCGGCATGGAACACAACCTCGGCCTGACCTGCGACCCGATCGGTGGGCTGGTGCAGATTCCCTGCATCGAGCGCAATGCAATGGGCGCGGTCAAGGCGATCAATGCCTCGCGCATGGCGATGCGTGGCGATGGCAAGCACAAGGTCTCGCTGGACAAGGTCATCAAGACCATGCGCGATACCGGCCGCGACATGCAGGACAAGTACAAGGAAACCAGCCGCGGCGGGCTGGCGGTCAACGTCATCGAGTGCTGATCGACCGTCCCCGGCGGTAGAGCCGACCGTTGGTCGGCTGCTCCCGGTGGCATCGTCGGTACGCCTGCACGGCCGCTCCGGTACAGTCAGGACTTCCCCCCGATGGAGACCGCCATGCGCATCCTGGCTGCCGCCCTGCTCGCCTGCCTGCCGCTGACCACCCTCGCCGCCGACACCTACGGCCCGCGACTGGAAGGCTTCGACTATCCGTACCCCGTGAAGATCTTCCGGTTCGAGTCCCAGCGCCAGCCGCTGGAGATGGCCTATATCGACGTGCCCGCCGGTGGCAAAGGCTTCGCCGGGACGGTGGTGCTGCTGCACGGCAAGAATTTCTGCGCGGCCACCTGGAAGGACACCATCGCGGCACTGAGCGCGGCCAGCTACCGGGTGATCGCACCGGACCAGATCGGCTTCTGCAAATCGAGCAAGCCCGAGCGCTACCAGTACTCGTTCGGCCAGTTGGCTGCCAATACCGAAGCGCTGCTGGAGCATCTGGGCTACGGCGAAGGCAAGCTGCACATCGTCGGCCATTCGATGGGAGGCATGCTCGCGGCCCGCTTCGCGCTGATGTACCCGCAGCGCACCCTCAGTCTCTCGCTGGTCAACCCGATCGGACTGGAAGACTGGAAGGCCAAGGGCGTGCCATGGCGCAGCATCGACGCCTGGTATGCGGGCGAGCTGAAGACCAGCTTCGACAGCATCAAGAAGTACCAGCTCGACGTCTATTACAACGGCCAGTGGAAGCCCGAGTACGAGCAGTGGGTGCGCATGCAGTCGCGCATGTACGACGGCCCCGGCAAACAGGCGGTGGCATGGAGCCAGGCGCTGACCTCGGACATGGTGTTCAACCAGCCGGTGGTCCATGAGTTGCCCAGGCTGACGGTACCGACCACGTTGTTCATCGGCCAGACCGACCGCACTGCAATCGGCCGTGATCTGGCACCACCCGCCCTGAAAGCGACGCTCGGCAACTACCCTGCGCTGGGCAAAGCGGCGGCGGCAGCGATCCCAGGCGCCACCCTGGTGAGCTTCGAAGACCTCGGCCACTCGCCACAGGTGCAGGACCCGGACCGGTTCAATGCGGCACTGCTGAAGGCAATCTCACAACACGACTGACCTGCCCACCACCCCGGTAGTGCCACGCCATGCGTGGCAGCAGCCGTCCTCACCATTATCCGCCGACGCAGCCAGCCCACCCTTGGCGCCACCGTGTGCCTGGGTGGGATCGCACGGCATTCAGCGCCGCACGATCGCCAGCACGTCATCCAGCAACGCGGCGGCGGTGACGTCCGCCCCGGCGCCCGGCCCCTGGATCAGCAGCGGCTGGGCGTGATACCGGTCGCTGTGGATCGCGACCCGGTTGTCGGTCTGTGCACCGCCGGCCAGCGGATGATCGCGCGGCAGGACGCGCAGCCCAACCGCCGCTCCGTCGTGGTCGAAACCACCGACGAAACGTAGACACCCTGCTTGTTCCTGCGCCTGCTGCCAGTAAGCTTGCAGCGGTGCGTCCAGCACAGAAAGCTGACCCAACGCATCCGCCGGTGACAGCGCGGCGAGCGCGTCAGGTACCAATGAAGCGACCTGCACCTGCTCGGCACGCAACGCGATGCCGCTGGCGCGCGCCAGGATCAGCAATTTGCGACGGACATCTTCGCCGGAGAGATCCACACGCGGGTCCGGCTCGGTGTAGCCGGCCTCGGCCGCCTCACGCACCCACGCCGAAAACGGTCGCTGGCCATCGTAGTGATGGAACAACCACGCCAGCGAACCGGACAACACGCCCTCCACGCGATGGATGCGGTCGCCGCCAGCGACCAGCGCGCGCAGGCTGCTCAGCAGCGGCAGGCCTGCACCCACCGTTGCACTGTCGCCGTACTGCGCAGCGCCCTGCTGTCCACTGTCGGCGATGGCTTGGGCACGGGCCAGCTGTGCGCCCTGGCCGAGCTTGTTGGCGGTCACCACGTGCACGCCCCGCGCCAGCCACTGTTCGTGCCAGTTGGCGACCTCGTCACTGGCGGTCGCGTCGACCACCACATCGCCACGCTGGAGGCCTTCGGCTTCCGCCCACGGCTGCAACGCCAGCGCGCCGCGTGCGGCCAGGTTGGCCTGGGCGAGTTCCTGCGCGGGGGTCTGTTCGCAGGCACGCGCCGTGCGCGAGTTCGCCAGCCAGGAGAACGAGGGCAGCATGACGCCGCGATCCTGCAGCGCGGCGTACCGTTGCACGAACGCGGTGCCGACCGTGCCGGTACCGAGCAGCGCCAGCTTGCGGTGGTCCGCCAGCGGCAGGTTCAGGACCGCGCTCATGCATCCACCTGTTTACGGCGCTGCACGTCGCGGTGCTGATCGATCACCACCTGCGCGCGTTCCAGCCCGGCCTGCAGATCGGCCACCAGGTCTTCCGGCGATTCGATCCCGACCGACAGGCGCAGCAGCCCTTCGCTGATCCCGGCGTGCGCACGCGCTTCCGGGGTCATGGCCGCGTGGGTCATGGTCGCCGGATGCGCGATCAGGCTCTCCACGCCGCCCAGCGATTCGGCCAGGGTGAAGCAGCGCAGGCCATCCACGAAGGCGCGCACTGCCGCATGCGGATCCTCGCCCGGGCACGAGGCCAGTTCGAACGAGAGCATCGCGCCGAAGCCGCTCTGCTGGCGCGCGGCGATCGCATGGCCGGGGTGATCGGCCAGGCCCGGGTAGTACACGCTGGCGACCGCATCGCTGGCGGCCAGCAGGTCGACCACGGCCGCCGTGTTTTCCTGGTGCGCACGCAGACGCGCACCGAGCGTCCGCAGGCCGCGCAGGGTCAGGAACGCATCGAACGGCGAACCGGTCAGGCCCAGCGCGTTGGCCCACCACACCAGCTGCTCGTGCACCGCCGGATCACGCGCGATCACCGCACCACCGACCACATCGCTGTGGCCGTTGATGTACTTGGTGGTGGAGTGCAGCACCAGATCGGCACCGAAGCTGATCGGCTGCTGCAGCGCCGGCGACAGGAACGTGTTGTCGACGACGACCTTGGCACCGGCCTTGTGCGCGGCATCGATGACGAAGCGCAGGTCGGTGATGCGCAGCAGCGGGTTGGACGGGGTTTCGATCAGCACCAGCGTCGGCGACTGCGCCAACGCATCGGCCAGCGAACGCGGATCGGTCAGGTCGGCGGTGATCAGGCCGAAGTGACCCTTCTTGGCCAGCGCATTGAACAGGCGCCAGCTGCCGCCGTATGCATCGTGCGGCACCACCAGGGTATCGCCGGGCTGCAGCAGCGCGTTGAGCACCAGGTTGATCGCGCCCATGCCGGTGGAGGTGATCACGCCACCGGCGCCGCCTTCCAGTTCGGCCAGCGCTTCACCGAGCAGATCGCGGGTGGGGTTGCCGCTGCGCGTGTAGTCGTACTGGCGCTTGTTGCCGAAGCCATCGAAGCTGAAGTTGGAGGACAGCACGATCGGCGGGGTCACCGCGCCGTGGGCGGTGTCACGGTCGATGCCGGCACGCACGGCGGCGGTGACGCGGCTACAGGACGGCTCGGTACCAGCGGAACGGCTCATGCGGATTCTCCGGGGGAACGAAAAGCGGTGGCGAGGATCGCGTCGATGCGATCGGTTTCTTTCAGGAAGGCGTCGTGGCCATACGGCGAGCGCAGCACGCGCAGGCTGCCGCGCGGGCCCAGCCCTTCCACCAGGCCGACACAGTCGGCCAGCGGCACCAGGCGGTCACCCTCCACGGCAACGACGACGGTCGGCACCTGGATGGCGGCCGGGTCGATGCGGTGCAGGTCGATCGATTCGGACAGGCGCAGATAAGCATCGACCGGGGTGCGGGCGACGTACTGCGCACCCGCTGCATCCAGATAGTCCTCGGCGGCAACGCGCACGCGGCCATTGACCACTTCCGGCGCGGCATCGAAGCGCTCGCCGAATTCTTCCGGCGTGCGGTAGCTGAGCATGGCGAACTGGCGCGCGAGCGACAGCCCGTGGCTCTCGGCGCATTGCAGCTGACCCAGCGCGACCGCACGGCGCTGCAGCGCGCGCCAGGCCGCGGCATACGGGTGCGGGCGATGCGCACCACTCACCGCGATCAGCTTCTGCACGCGCTCGCGATGACGGATCGCGAACTGCTGGCCGACCAGCGCGCCGTAGGAGTAGCCCACGAAGCACTGCAGGCGGGCGATGCCGAGATGGTCGAGCAGCAAGGCCAGCGCGTCGGCCTGATCGGCGGTATCGATCGGCAGATCGAGCGCGCCGTCGGCGCCGATGAAATCGAACGCCAGGATGCGCAGCGAGGCCGGATCCAGCGCGCGACCTGCGGCCACCAGGCCCTCGGCCCAGCCCTTTTCCGGGAACTCGGCATTGGCCGCCACATGACGGTGCGCGGAGATACCGCCGGCCAGCACCACCACCGGCGCATCGGCACGGCCCACGCATTCGTAGCGCAGGCGTACCGGCCGCGCCCCGCCGTGACGCATCGACAGCACCGCCGCGATATCGCCGCGCACGGCGTTCAGCCCGGCGTCGACGGGGACGCTGAGCGGGGCGAAGGAATCGGTGGCGACAGGGGCGGCGGTGGCGAAGCGCATGGCGGTATCCAAAGGAGGAAAACGGCCATCGAGCTTTCGCGGAGCTCGCGTTCGAAGCGCACGCACGGTGCACGGTTCGAACCATCTTTCGGAAGACACCAACGGTCTCCGCAGGATTTGGCACCTACGCAGGTCGCTTTCGCGTCTGCGGGCTGCCCCGGCTTCAAAGGGCCTGTCCCTCTGCCGGTCTCGATGGTGGAGCCACGATGCCAGTGCTTCCGGCCCATGTCAATCCCTTCATCGGCATGAAGCGATATATATTCCAGATGATCATCAGTCGCGCATACTCCAGCGTCCTCCCTGCCCGGCCGACGCCTTGCGCTGCCTGCGTTTCACTGCCCTGACGTTGATGATGATCCCGGTGCTGAACGCCTGGGCCGACCCGGGGGTGAACTGGCGGAAGGGCTGGCACCTCGACCGGCCAGCATCCGCTTCGGCACCCCGCGACGGCCTCGCCACGGATGTGCCGGCCTTGGCCGTGCTGACCCTGGAAGGGGCTGGCGAGCGCTGGCAGGCGCGCGTGGACAACCGCGTGGCCGGGCCGGTCCAGGTCGAACTGCGACCCGCCGCCGGCGCCGCCGCGCTACCGGGGCTCCCCCTTCAGACGGTGGTCGCCGCAGGCGCCAGCGTCGTGGTGACCCACCTGCAGCCGCCGGCCGGCAGTACCGCGATCCGTCTGGATCTGACGGCCGTTCCTGGCGACCCCGCCGCGCGGCCCCAGGATGTGAGCTACCAACTGCCGTTCGATGCCGCCCGCATCCAGGTCAGCCAGGCACCGCGAGGGCGGTTCAGCCACAACGATGCCGAGAACCGCGAGGCCATCGACTTCGCCCTGCCCGAAGGCACGCCCGTACTCGCGGCGCGGGCAGGAACCGTCATGCAGGTCCAGGCCGGGTATCAGGGCAACGGGCAGGACCGGGACCACGATCTGGGCCGGGCCAACCTGGTGCGGGTGCTGCATGACGACGGCAGCATGGCCGTATACGCCCACCTGCAGCACCACGGCGTGCTGGTCCTCCCCGGCGAGCAGGTCCAGGCAGGGCAGCGCATCGGCCTATCGGGCAACACCGGCTACAGCGCCGCGCCGCACCTGCACTTCGCGGTGCAGGTCAATGCCGGGATGCGGCTGCGCTCGATCCCGGCACGGATCGTCAGCCCACACGGCGAGTTGCACTTCGCCCGGAGCACGGACGAGGCCGGCCCATCCGCCCTGCCCTGACCCCGGCCGCCCTCCCCCGCTATACTGAGCGGCTTATCTCCATGAAAAGCGCCCCGGGCGGGCGCGTCACGCCATGTCCGAAGTCGCTACCGAAGCTGCGCGCCGCCGCACCTTCGCCATCATTTCCCATCCTGACGCCGGCAAGACCACGCTGACCGAAAAGCTGCTGCTGTTCGGCGGTGCGATCCAGATGGCCGGTTCGGTCAAGGGCCGCAAGGCCGCGCGCCATGCGACCTCCGACTGGATGGCGCTGGAAAAGGAGCGCGGGATCTCGGTCACCTCCTCGGTGATGCAGTTCCCGTACGAAGGCAAGATCGTCAACCTGCTCGACACCCCCGGCCACGCCGACTTCGGCGAGGACACCTACCGCGTGCTCACCGCGGTGGACTCGGCGCTGATGGTGATCGACGTGGCCAAGGGCGTGGAAGAGCGCACCATCAAGCTGATGGAAGTCTGCCGGCTGCGCGACACGCCGATCATGACCTTCATCAACAAGCTCGATCGCGAGGGCAAGGAGCCCATCGATCTGCTGGACGAAGTGGAAAGCGTGCTCGGCATCCAGTGCGCGCCGGTCACCTGGCCGATCGGCATGGGCCAGCGCCTGAAGGGCGTGGTGCATCTGATCAGCGGTGAGGTGCATCTGTACGAACAGGGTCGCAACTTCACCCGCCAGGATTCGACCATTTTCCCCTCGATCGATTCGCCGGGGCTGGCCGAGAAGATCGGTGAGCGCATGCTGGCCGACCTGCGCGACGAGCTGGAGCTGGTGCAGGGCGCCAGCCATCCGTTCGACGTGGAGGCCTACCTGGCCGGCAAGCAGACCCCGGTGTTCTTCGGCTCGGGTGTGAACAACTTCGGCGTGCAGCCGCTGCTGGACTTCTTCGTCGAGCATGCGCCGTCGCCGCAGCCGCGCGCCACCACCGGCCGCGTCATCGCACCGCAGGAAAACAAGCTCACTGGCTTCGTGTTCAAGATCCAGGCGAACATGGACCCGCAGCATCGCGACCGCGTGGCATTCATGCGGGTGTGCTCCGGCCGTTTCGTGGCCGGCATGAAGACCTTCCATGTGCGCACCGGCAAGGAAATGAAGCTGGCCAATGCGCTGACCTTCATGGCCAGCGATCGCGAGATCGCCGCCGAGGCGTGGCCGGGCGATGTGATCGGCATCCACAACCACGGCACGATCTCCATCGGTGACACTTTCACCGAAGGCGAAGCGGTCAGCTTCACCGGCATCCCGAACTTCGCGCCGGAACTGTTCCGCCGCGCCCGCCTGCGCGATCCGCTCAAGCTCAAGCAGCTGCAGAAGGGCTTGGCGCAGCTCTCCGAAGAGGGCGCGACGCAGTTCTTCCGCCCCCTGATGAGCAACGACCTGATCCTGGGCGCGGTGGGTGTGCTGCAGTTCGATGTGGCGGCGTACCGCCTGAAGGACGAGTACGGCGTGGAAGCCACGTTCGAGCCGGTCAGTGTGACCACGGCGCGCTGGGTCACCTGCAGCAACGAGAAGAAGCTGGAGGAGTTCCGCGAGAAGAACGCAGGCAACCTGAGCATCGATGCCGCCGGCCAGCTGGTGTACCTGGCACCGACGCGCGTCAATCTGCAGCTGGCGCAGGAACGCGCGCCGGACGTGCGCTTTGCGGCCACGCGCGAAGCCGCGCACAGCGTGTCGGTCAGCTGATCGCTCAGCCGATCTGTCGGCTGAACGGCCGCGCGTGCATGCGCGGCCCATCTTGGCGATGATAGGGGGGAGCGGGCTCCTCCTCCCCGCACATCCGATCATCGCCATGACCTCTGTCGTTTCCGTTCGAGAAGAAATCGCCAGCGCCTTGACCCACGGGCTTGGCGCCGTTGCTGCACTGGCTGGCAGTGCGGTACTGATCACCCTGGCCGCCATCTATGGCGACGGCTGGCAGCTGGCCAGCGCGATCGTGTTCGGCGTGGCGCTGTTGCTGTTGTATACGGCATCCACGCTGTATCACGCGATCCAGCATCCGGTCGCCAAGGGCCGGCTGAAGGTGTTCGATCACTGCGCGATCTATCTGTTGATCGCCGGTACGTACACGCCGTTCACGCTGATCGGTCTGCGCGGGGGGCCGTGGGGCTGGGGCATGTTCACCGCGATCTGGGCGCTGGCACTGTTCGGGGTGGTGTTCAAGCTGTTCTATACCGGCCGGTTCAAGCTGTTGTCGACGATCATCTATATCGCGATGGGCTGGATGGTGATGGTGGCGATCAAGCCGATGTGGCATTCGCTGGATGCGTGGACGCTGGGGTGGCTGCTGGCCGGCGGTGTGTTCTATACGTTGGGGACGGTGTTCTATCACCGGGAGTCGGTGCCGTATTCGCATGCGATCTGGCATTTGTTCGTGATCGGCGGGAGTGTGTGTCACTTCGTTGCGGTGACGGCGCAGATTCTCTGAGTGCTGTTTTTCTGCCAGGCAAGTGCGACGGCACCCTGACCAGCGAGAGCAATAGCACTAGCAACAGCAAGAGCGAGACCAAGAGCGACTCGGGCGTCAGGAATGCGCCAGGCGGGGTCGGCACGGGTGGGTCGGCGGGACACGCCGTGAATCCGTCCCTGGAGGCTCATGTCGCGCCATCCATGGCGCTCATGGTCCCGCCAACCCACCCGCACCGCCCCGCTCACCGTTGGCTGGTGGCCTGAGAAGGTCAAAATCCTGGTTGGACCGGGTGCCAAGCATGGCCACGCACTGCGCCTGGCGTAGTCGTCCCCAGCGGCGACGACGAGGATCGGCACGCCTCACCCTGACACTACCCTTACCAATGCTTCGCGTTGCCTGCACGATGCAAGGGCAACCATGGGGAGGTGAATACTGTGCCCTCCCCTGTTCCTTCCGATGCTCCTTCTCGTTCCCGCTGGCGCTGGCGTCGTCTTGGCAAGCGGGGGCAGCGGTGGTTGGCGATCCTCGTGTTTCTGTTTGCTGCACTGCTGATTCTGATCGCGTTGTGGGATTGGAACTGGTTCAAGGGGCCAGTGGAACGGGCGGTTCAGGCCAAGACCGGGCGGGAGTTCCATATCCATGGGGATCTGGATGTCGATCTGGGTCGGGTCACGACGGTGCGCGGCGATGGGCTGACGTTTGCGAATGCGACGTGGGCCAAGCAGCCGCAGATGGCGACGGCGGATCGGGTGGAGATCGATCTGCGGGTGTCGCCGTTGTTGCGCGGGCAGGTGCGGATTCCGGAGATCCGGTTGATCCGGCCGGATCTGTTGCTGGAGACGGCGCCGGAGAAGAATCAGCCGGGCAATTGGGATTTCCTGGGGCCGAGCGACGGTGATCCGCCGGTGCTGCAGCGGTTGTTGGTCGATGATGGGCGGCTGCAGTTCCAGGATGCGGCGGGCCGGACCGATGTGATGGTGTCGCTGGACAGCGGCAAGCCACGCGACAAGGACAGTGGTCCGCCGCTGCTGGTGAAGGGCAAAGGGCGCTGGCAGGGCAATCCGTTCTCGCTGGAAGGCAATACCGAGTCGCCGTTGGAGCTGACCAATACCGGGCACCCGTTCCGCATCCATCTGGATGGGCGTGCCGGGAATACGCATGCGATCGCCAGTGGGACGTTGACCAACCCATTCCAGCTGCGCGTGTTCGATCTGGAATTGATGTTGAGTGGTCAGGATATGGAGGATCTGTATCCGCTGATCGGGGTCGCCATGCCCTCCACGCCGCCTTACAGGCTCAAGGGGCAGCTCAAGCGCGACAACGCGATCTGGCGTTATGAGAATTTCACGGGTACGGCCGGTGACAGCGATCTGGGCGGGACCGCGCAGATCGACGTGAGCGGTGACCGGCCGTTCCTGAAGGCGGATCTGGTGTCCAAGCGGTTGGACTTCGACGATCTGGCCGGGTTCATCGGGGCGCCGCCGAAAACCGGTGCGGGCGAATCGGCCAATGCCGAGCAGAAGGCCCAAGCGGCTGCGCTGGCGACCCGCGCCAAGGTGCTGCCCGATACGCCTTACAACCTGTCCAAGCTGCGTGCGATGGATGCCGATGTGCGCTGGAAGGCGCAGCGGATCAATTCGCCGACCTTGCCGCTGGATGACATGGATGCCCACCTCAAGCTCAATGACGGGCTGCTGCGCCTGGAACCGCTCAACTTCGGTGTGGCGGGCGGCGATATCCGCAGCACGATCCGGATGGACGCGCGCAAGCAGGCGATCTCCACGCAGCTGCAGGCCACCATCCGCAAGGTGCAGCTGGGCAAGCTGTTCCCGGATGCGAAGCTGGCCGAGCAGGCCTCGGGCGGCATCAGCGGTGATATCAACCTGACCGGCCAGGGCAATTCGGTGGCAGCGATGCTGGGCAGTTCAGACGGCGCGGTAGCCCTCGGCATCGGCCGTGGGCATGTCGGCAATCTGATCATGGAACTGGCCGGACTGGATGTCGCCGAATCGGTGAAGTTTCTGTTTACCGGTGACAAGCAGATTCCACTGCGTTGCGCGTGGGGCGACTTCGGAGTCGCCAACGGTGTGATGCAATCACGTTCGCTCGCCTTTGATACCACCGACACCCTGATCCTCGGCGAAGGCAAGGTGGATCTGAAGCAGGAACAGCTGGACCTGCTGCTGCGGCCACGCCCGAAGGACATGAGCATCCTGGCGCTGCGCTCGCCACTGCGCATCGGCGGCACCTTCAAGGATCCCTCGTTCCGCCCGGATTTCAAGGCGCTGGGCATCCGCGGAGCGATCGCGCTGGCGTTGGGCAGCATCGCCCCGCCGGCTGCCCTGCTGGCCACGATCGAGACCGGCCCGGGCGAAGACAGCAACTGCGGTGGGCGTTACGCCAAGTAAGCAGATGCGGTCATGGCCGGATGCCGGCCGCTGACCGGCCATCCGGGCAACATCCAGGGCCGCTCAGCCGGCGACGATGTACTGCTGCAGTTGATCGAGTTTCTGCGCCTGTTCGTCGATCACCGATTTGACCAGATCGCCGATCGAGATCACGCCGAGCACGCCCGTGCCGTCGACCACCGGCAGATGCCGGATGCGGTAATCGGTGACCAGTTGCAGGCAGTGTTCCACCTGCTCGCCGGGCGCTACCGTCACTACCTTGGGGGTCATGATCTCGCGCACTTCGGTCGTGCGTGACGAGCGCTCGTGCAGGACGATCTTGCGCGCGTAGTCGCGCTCGGAAAGGATCCCGACCAGTTGCCGGCCCTCCATCACCAGCACCGCGCCGATGCCCTTTTCGGCCATCAGCCGGATGGCATCGATCACCGCCGATGTCGGCGCTACGGCGAATACCTCAGGGGACTTGCCTTCCAACAGCTGTCGTACCGTGGTCATCTCGCTGCTCTCCACCGATGGGATGCACGGCCGAGTCTGCCACGAACGGCGCCTGCCAGGTGTCAACCAGATACAGCGGGCGCTGTTTGGATTCCTCATAGAGCCGGCCGAGGTATTCACCGATCAGCCCCAGCGCGATCAGCTGTATGCCGCCCAGGAACAGGATCACCGCCATCATGGTCGGCCAGCCCGCGACGCGGTCGCCGTACAGGGCGGCCTTGAGGACGACCACCAGTGCGAACAGGAACGCGACGCTCGCTGCGGCCAAGCCCAGGTAGGTGGTCGCCCGCAGCGGCGCGGTCGAGAACCCCGTGATGCCTTCCAGCGCGAAATTCCACAGCCGCCAGACGCTGAACTTGCTTTCCCCCACCAGCCGCGCGTGACGATGATAGGGCAGCGCCTTGCGGCGGAAACCCACCCAGCCGAACAGCCCTTTCATGAACCGGTGACGTTCACGCAGCTGGCCAAGTGCCTGCAGCGCGCGCGGGGAAAGCAGTCGGAAATCCCCGGTATCAGCGGGAATCGGCGTGTTGGACAGGCGCCCGATCACCCGATAGAACACCTTCGCGGTGGACCGTTTGAACCAGCTCTCGCCATCGCGTTTCAGGCGCGTGCCATACACGTTGTCATAGCCCTGCTGCCAGAGCGCGACGAACTCGGGAATCAGTTCGGGCGGGTCCTGTCCATCGGCGTCGAGAATCATCACCGCGCCGTTGTCGACAAAATCCAGCCCGGCGGTCAGCGCCGCCTCCTTGCCGAAGTTGCGCGACAGCCGCAGCACGCCGACGCGGGGGTCCGCGTCCGCCAACCCTTGCATCACCTCCCACGAGGTATCGGTACTGCCGTCGTCGACATACAGCACCCGGCCATCGATGCCACCCAGGTCGTCGAGCACCGCGCACAGACGCACGTGCAGCATCGGCAGGGCCAAGGCTTCATTGTGGGCGGCAACCACGACGGTCAGGCGTTGGGCGTTCATGCCGCGATTGTAGCGTCAGCCAATCACGTACATGAATGCTCAGTCGTCGCCCAGGTAAGCGTTGCCGCCCAGCTGGCGGGCCTGCCGCTGGATCCAGGCCGCACGGCGCTGCACGTAGGGCCCCGGCTTGGCGGCGTTGTAGCGACGCGGCGATGGCAGCACCGCGGCCAACCGGGCGCTTTCGGCCGGGCTCAGCCGCGAGGCGTCCTTGTTCCAGTACTGCCGGGACGCCGCCTGTGCGCCATAGATGCCGTCGCCGAACTCGGCGATGTTGGCGTACATCTCCAGGATCCGCGACTTGGGCCATAGCGCTTCGATCAGCACCGTGTACCAGACTTCCAGCCCCTTGCGGATCCAGCTGCGGCCCTGCCACAGGAACAGGTTCTTGGCGACCTGCTGGCTGATCGTGCTGGCCCCGCGCAGGCGGCCACCGCGCGCATTGTGATCGCGCGCCTTTTCGATCGCCTGCAGGTCGAAGCCATTGTGCTCCGGGAAGCGCTGGTCCTCGGCGGCCACCAGCGAAATGGGCAGGCTCGCGGCCATCTGGTCCAGGTCACGCCACTGGTAATGCAGCCGGTAGCCCCAGTCGCCCTGCCCCAGCGCCTCGCCGTAGCGCCACACCATCACGCTGGACACGGGCGGATCGATGAAGCGCAGGGCCAGTACCTGCAACACGCTGATGCCGACGAAGAGCACCGGCAGCCACATCAGGCGTTTCCAGCGCCAGCGCCGCGGCGGTGACGGTTCCAGGTCCGGCTCGACCTTGAGGTTGCTGCGCTCTGCCCCCATTACTGGTGCATCCTTTACTTGCACGGTTGTCGGCGCATTATCCGGCAACCGGCACTCCTTTCGCGCAGCCACCGAACCGATGACCGCCCAGACCGACACCCTTGCCCGTTTCCTGCTCCCCGATGCCGGCGTCCGCGGCGTGCACGTGCACCTCGATGCGACCTGGCAGGAGATCCTGTCCCACGCCGCCTACCCGCCGGGTGCAGCCGAACTGCTCGGCGAAGCGAGCGTCGCCTCGGCGCTGTTCACCGGCCACACCAAGGTTGATGGCCGGCTGTCCATCCAGCTGCGCAGCAACACCGCGCTGCGCACCCTGTTCGCCGAGTGCACCGCAGCCGGTACCCTGCGCGGCATCGTCCAGCTGGCCGACGGCGGTGGTGATGCCCCGCGCGATCTGACCGCCCTGGGCGATGACGCGCTGCTGGCGATCACCATCGAGAACCCCGGCCTGGACCCGCGCGAACCGCAGCGCTACCAGAGCCTGGTCGGACTGAGCGCGGCCGGCCTGGACGAGGCATTCGAGGATTACTTCCGCCAGTCCGAGCAGTTGCCGACCCGGTTGCTGCTGGCTGCGGATGGCACCCGCGCCGCAGGCCTGCTGCTGCAGAAGCTGCCGGGCGATGAAGGCGACCAGGATGGCTGGTCGCGTGCCAGCGCGCTGTTCGAGACCCTGGGCAAGCAGGAACTGCTGGATGTGCCCGGCCACGACCTGTTGCATCGCCTGTTCCATGAGGAACACCCGGAACTGCTGGGCGACAAGGCGCTGCGCTTTGCCTGCTCCTGCTCGCGCGAGCGCGTCCAGGGCATGTTGCAGTCGCTGGGCGAAGCGGAAGCACGGGCGGCCGCCGAGCCGACCGGTGCGGTCGAAGTGCGCTGCGAATTCTGCGGGCAGGAGTATCACTTTCCGTTGACGGAATTCGACATACTGTTCCGCGAGATGGATGTATCTTCGCCGGCACCTGAACGGCTTCAGTAATTTTGGTACGAGTTTTGTTCTGGGGAGAACCAAGACTTGTTAAGAAATCATAAACGCCCTAGGATCAATGTCCCGCTTCGGCGGGAACTTGTCGTCACAGCGCTTGTCTGAGAGTTCCCATGCATCCCCTTCTGCGTCTACCGCTGGCCCTGATGATCGCCCTTGGCGCGGTCTCGGGCGCGCATGCGCAGGCCAAGGGCAGGCAGGACGGCACGGTGTTGCCGGTCTGGAACAAGGGCAGCGGCAAGGTCGAGGCGCTGCTGTATCTGGAGCCGACCGGCGAACAGGCCGTCGGTGCCCGCTGGCATTTCGGGCGCAGCTCGCTGGATGCGGCCTTTGGGCTGTCCTCCGGTGATTCGCTCGGCCTGCTGTGCAACAGCAGCCGCGGCACCAGCATCAGCGGGTTGGCCAGTCATTGCATGCTGGCTACTCTGGGCGATGAAGAAGACAACACCCTCAGCCGCCGGGTCAGCGGCACCGCCGCCTTCAACCGGCCCGGTGGGCGCGTGGGCATCACCGCCGGCAGCGGCCGCGACACCCTGCCAGCCTGGCTGGCGGGGCCGAACAAATCGCCGTCGCTGCGCGCCGAACAGAACGATCTGACCGTCTTCGGGCAGAAGAACATCGGCCGCGAAGGCTTCGTGTCGATCGGCGGCACGTATGCGAAGGCACGCCTGGTGCCGATCGCGGACGCCTCGCCGGCCATCGTCGACCGCTGGGACAGCAAGAGCCTCACCATCGGTGCTGGCTACGGCAATTTCAGCGGCAACATCATCGGCCGCGTGGTCGATGTCCCGGGGCAGCCCGGCAAGTGGGAAGGCCTGGGCGTCGGCTTGACCTGGCGCACCCCATGGAGCGGCCAGCTCACCGTGGGCGCCGAGAACGTCGTCACCCGCGGCAAGAATCCGTTCGCTCCGCGCAATGAGAGCACCGACGAAGGCACTGTGCCCTACGTCCGCTACGAGCAGGACCTGTAAGCCCTCACCGATTGGCCTGCAACGGGCCTGCACTGGTGCACGGGTGATCCCTGCCCCCTATCTGGATTGATTGACCGCTGCCTCCTGCGGCGGCATTGCCGTGCGCGCGTTCACCGTGCCCCTCATTACCGTCAGTCATGTAACGATTCCTAGCATAAGGCGTGCCGAAACGCCCGCTGACGGGACAATCACGACGCTTCAGGAACGCGGCGCCCGGTCGAGTGCGAGCCCTCCCGGCCGCCCATTCAGGCGAATTCGATACAAATCGACATAAAAAATGTGCCAAAAGTCATCACATCTTAGGCACTGCCAATGGGCGCGAAGCACTGATCGCACCCGCAATGCATTGGGGCACAAGGACTTTGCCGAATTTCACCTAAATCACATGAAGTATTAACGGGTCTTTAATTTCTCCGAATACGTGGTTACTATCGAGTCAGCTTCGCGACTTGGAGACGCCTTTCGTCTCCGCCCCGCAGAAGCCAACTTCGTGTCGTACCCAAGCCCACTTGGAGAGAGAGAGAGCAATGAATTTCAAGCACAACAAGCTGCGTGATGCAGTGGTGATCGCGCTGGTCGCGACGGCAGGCACTGCCACCACCGCTGTCGCCCAGGAGTCGGCATCGCCGACCAACCTCGATCGCATCGAGGTCACCGGTTCCCGCATCCGCTCCGTGGACGTCGAGAACTCCCAGCCGGTCTTCATCATGGACCGCGCTGCGATCGAAAAGCAGGGTCTGACCTCGGTCGCCGATGTGCTCCAGCGCATCTCGGCCAACGGTGCCGGTCTGAACACCAACTTCAACAACGGCGGTGACGGCTCGTCCACCATCAGCCTGCGTAACCTGGGTTCGGAACGCACCCTGGTGCTGGTGAACGGCCGCCGTTGGGTGTCCAACACCTCCGGTTCGGTGGATCTGAACACCATCCCGGCCTCCATCATCGAACGCGTTGAAGTGCTGAAGGACGGCGCCTCGTCGGTCTACGGTTCCGACGCCATCGCCGGCGTGGTCAACCTGATCACCCGCGGCGATTACGAAGGCGCGGAAGTCAACGCCTACGTCGGCCAGTACGGCCAGGGCGACGGTCAGCGCACCTCGTTCGACGCCACCGTCGGCACCAGCAGCGATCGCGGCAACCTGGTCATCAGCGTGTCGCGTGTTGAAGAAGACGCCGTCTCCGCCGGTGACCGCGCCATCTCGGCGGTGCCGGAATTCGGCCGCGGCAGCGCCACGTACAGCAGCTACTCGGCCAACGGCAAGATCAACGCCTCGGCAGCTGCAGGCGGCAATCTGGCCCTGCGTCCGGGCGCCATCGCCAGCGGTCTGGCCAGCGATCCGTACTACGCGCTGAACCAGTACATCCCGTACACCAGCGACTTCAACTACAACTTCGCCAAGGACAATTACCTGGCGACCCCGCAGAAGCGTAGTGCTCTGTTCGCGCAGGGCAGCTACAACCTGTCGGACAACATCACCTTCAAGATGGATGCGCTGTACAACGAGCGTCGCTCGGCCCAGCAGCTGGCCGGCTTCCCGCTGAGCACCATCAACACCGGCCTGAGCCTGAGCGGTGACAGCTACTACAACCCCTACAACGCCGCTTACGGCGGTGATGGGCGTGATGTCAGCTGGACCCACCGTCTGACCGAAGCGTCGCGTCTGTACGACCAGAACACCAAGACCAGCCACGTCTATCTGGGCCTGGATGGCTTCTTCGAGTTCGCCGGCCGCCAGTTCAACTGGGATGCCGGTTACGCGTTCAACAAGACCAACGAAGTGGAGACCCAGGTCGGCGACGCCAACCTGCTGTCGCTGGAAGCTGCCCTCGGCGCGTCCGAAGTGCGTGGCGGCCGCGTGGTCTGCGTTGACGGCCCGGGCGGCGACATCATCAGCGGCTGCACCCCGTTCAACCCGCTGTCGCCGGCCGGTGGCGTGAGCCAGGAGATGCTGGACTACATCCTGTTCACCGCACACAACACCTACCAGTACCGCAACGAAAGCGTCACCGCGAACCTCTCCGGTGAACTGTTCGAACTGCCGGCTGGCTGGCTGAGCTTCGCGGCTGGTTTTGAACACCGCAAGGAAAGCGGCTATTCCTCGCCGGACGCCTTCATCGCCAACGGCCTGACCTCGGGCAACTCCTTCACCGCGACCTCCGGCGAGTACTCGCTGGATGACGCGTACATCGAAGTGGCGATCCCGCTGCTGAAGGACCTGCCGGGTGCCCAGCTGCTGGAACTGAGTGCTGCCACCCGTTACTCGGACTACAGCAACTTCGGCAACACGCTGAACAGCAAGTTCGGCTTCAAGTGGAAGCCGCTGGACGAAGTGCTGGTCCGTGGTAACTGGGCCGAAGGCTTCCGTGCACCGTCGATCACCAATCTGTACCGTGGTGACTCCGACACCTTCGCCACCTACTCCGATCCCTGCTCGGGCGACGGTCGCTTCGCCGGCAACGCTGGCGTGCAGGCCAACTGCGCCGCCCGCGGCGTCCCGGCTGGCTTCGTGGCCGATTACAACAGCGGCGGCGGCGTCAACGGTGGCCAGACCATCTATCCGTTCACCCTTGGCGGCAACCCGGATCTGACCCCGGAAACCGCCACCAGCAAGACGCTGGGCGTGGTGTACAGCCCGTCCTGGGCGACCGGCCTGAACATCTCGCTGGACTGGTGGTCCATCGAGCTGGAAAACCGCATCAGCAGCTTCGCGGCCAACACGATCCTGGACAAGTGCTACGTTGACAACATCTCCAGCTACTGCGACCTGATCACCCGTGATGCGACCGGTCTCGTCACCGGCATGTTCATCGGCCCGATCAACGCCGGTTTCCAGGAACTGGAAGGTTACGACCTGACCGTGAAGTACCGCCTGGCAGACACCAGCGTCGGCACCTTCGGCTTCACCCTCGATTCCACCTACGTCACCAAGAACCGCTCGCGCGATTCGACGCAGGACGATTGGGAAGCGCTGAACGGCAAGTACTTCGAGTCCGATCCGTACTGGCGCCTGCGTGGCAACCTGACCACCGACTGGACCTACGGTGATTTCAGCGCCAGCTGGATGATCCGCTACCGTTCGGGCCTGACCGAAGATGTGAGCGAAGGCACGCTGGAATCGATCACGTACCACGATCTGCAGCTGAGCTACAACCTGCCGTGGAATGCGACCGTGCGCGTCGGTGCCAACAACATCTTCGCCAAGGACCCGCCGGTCACGCTGGATGCGTTCGCCAACTCGTTCGACCCGCAGTACGACATCCCGGGTCGTTACATGTACATGCAGTACACCCAGCGCTTCTGATGGGTCTGAGGTAGTAGCAACCGCTTGAGGATGGCCCGGTTCGCCGGGCCATCCTTTTTTCCTTCCAGGACCGAGGATGAGCCCCATGAAAAAAAGGATGTTGACCGGCCTGCTGCTGGCGTTCGCCGTCTCCGGCGCCGCTTGGGCGCAGGGCAAGAACGTGATCGATCTCAACCACTCGTTCGCTGAACAACGCAAGACGGTCATGGCCGATCTTGAGAGCGACAAATATCGCGAAATCTCGCTGGAACAGAAGAGCTCGGTGGTGGCGGCACTCAACCGCATCCAGGCCAAGCTCGGCACGGCCGACGATGTCTCGCGCCTGCACGAAAACGACCGCGTTGCGGTCATGAACGACCAGTCGCAGATCAATACGATCCTCACGCAGGCCGCCGCGGACAGCCGCCTGGTGTGTCGCCGCGAGAAGACCATCGGCAGCAACCTGCCGCAGAACAACTGCCTCACCGTCGCCGAACGCGCCCGCCTGAAGCTGCGCGCGCAGGACGACACCGTCCGTGCGCAACAGCGGATCGGTCAGAGCCAGAAGTAAGTAAACGCACTACCGCTGATACGCAAAGGCCTGCCCCGATCGGGGCAGGCCTTTTTTGTGCATGCGATGACCAGGCGCGCCGCGCCGCCCTCACCCGATCGGAATCAACGTCTCGATCACATGCTCCACGTAGGCCTCGAAATCCTCGCGCGCCTGCTTGGGCTGCTGCAGCTGCAGCGACAACTGCAGGAAGCCGACATAGGCGGCATAGGCCAGGCGTGCACGATGCTGCGCGTCGGTACGGCTCAGGCCGGCCTGGCGGAACGAGGCGACCAGATACTCCAGCCGGCGGTGCGACACGCGGTCGATGACCGGGCGCACCATCGGGTGATCGAGCGCCTTGAGCAGCTCGCTGTAGATGATGTGCGGCTGCACTTCATGCGCCACCACCTGGAACAGCTGGCGCAGACGCACGCGCGGATCGGTGACGTCGGCCAGGCTGCCGAACACCTGTTCCTGCTCGAACAGTTCCCAGCGCTCCAGTGCAGCCTGCAGCAATGCATCGCGCGAAGGGAAGTGCCAATAGAAGCTGCCCTTGGTGACACCGAGGCGACGCGCCAGCGGCTCCACCGCGACCGCGCCCACGCCTTGTTCGGCAATCAGATCCAGTGCGGCCTGGGCCCAGTCTTCGGCACTGAGGCGGCTATTGCGGCCGGCACGTGGCTCGCCGGCGGAAGCTTCGGGTTCATTCATAGGTGGATTTAACCATACGCCGGAGTTGGTTGCAGTATGTGAATCAGCAAAAGGGCGCTTCACGCCTGCTGCCACAAGGGATGGACCCACCATACTCCGAAGTATTGACATCGCACAGGGCAAGTCCATACTAGCGAGTATGGTCATTCCTCCTTCTCCCCTGCCCCGCCTTGGCGATGAGCGACTGACCGGCGCGCATGACGCCGTGCTGGCCGCCACCCGCACAGGTCCGGGGCGCCGTGGCACGGTGCTGTTCGCGCACGGCTTCGGCCAGACACGGCATGCGTGGAACGCCACCGCGAACGCGCTGGTCGACGCCGGCTACCAGACCCTGGCTTACGACGCGCGTGGCCACGGCGATTCCGACTGGAACCCGGCCGACCTTGCGTATCACGGTGAACAGTTCGCCGATGATCTGATCGTGCTGGCCGGTGAACAGCCGCAGCCGCCGGTCCTGATCGCCGCCTCGATGGGCGGTCTGTTCGGCCTGCTCGCCGAGTCGCGCTGGCCGGGCCTGTTTTCGGCGATGGTGCTGGTGGACATCACCCCACGCTGGGATACCGCCGGTGTCGAAAAGATCCTGATGTTCATGACCGCGCACCCGGAGGGTTTCGCGTCGCTGTCCCAGGCCGCCGACGTGATCTCCTCCTACCTGCCGCACCGCCCGCGCAAGTCGGATGATGCGCTGCGCGCATTGCTGCGCGAGGACGGCCACGGCCGCTGGCGCTGGCATTGGGACCCGCGCCTGGTCGCCGAGCTGGCGCGCGACAGCGAGCACCACCAGGACGCGCTTGCCGAGGCGGCGCGCCAGGTGAAATGCCCCGTGCTGCTGGTCAGCGGCGGCCGCAGCACCCTGGTCACCCCGCAGACGGTGGCCGAGTTCCTCGCGTTGGTGCCACATGCACGCCACGTGCAGTTGCCGGAGGCCACGCACATGGTCGCCGGCGACGACAACAACGCCTTTACCGCTACTGTGTTGGACTATCTGGACGTGTTGCCCTCGGCCTCCGCCGTCGCATCGTCCGCCATTACCGAGCACGTCACCGGAGCACGCTCATGAGCATTGTCGTTCCCTTCCTCGCGATCCTCCTGGCAGGTGCGTTCGTCGCCTACCACCGGATGCGCCTGATCACCTGGACGATCATCAGCCTGGTGCTGCTGGCCGCCTGCTGGTTCATCCCGTACGTCAACCAGACCGCCACGATCGTGGCTGCGGCCATCGTCGCCGTCATCGCCGTGCCGCTGCTGCTGCCCTTCATCCGCAAGCCGCTGCTGACCGCGCCGATGATGAAGGTGTTCCGCAAGGTACTGCCGCCGCTGTCGCAGACCGAGCGCATCGCGCTGGAAACCGGCTCGGTCGGTTTCGAAGGCGAGCTGTTCACCGGTGATCCGGACTGGAACATCCTGCTCAACTACCCCAAGCCGCAGCTCACCTCCGAGGAACAGGCGTTCCTGGACGGCCCGGTGGAAGAGCTGTGCAAGA
This sequence comes from Stenotrophomonas rhizophila, assembly GCF_003751305.1. GTDB lineage: Bacteria > Pseudomonadota > Gammaproteobacteria > Xanthomonadales > Xanthomonadaceae > Stenotrophomonas > Stenotrophomonas rhizophila_B. The sequence continues at coordinate 951,991 of NZ_RJKV01000002.1, read as the reverse complement.
TGGTCAACGACTGGGAAATCACCCACGTTTACGCCGACCTGCCGCCGGAGCTGTGGAGCTTCATCAAGAAGAACAAGTTCTTCGGCATGATCATTCCGAAGGAATACGGCGGCCTGGGCTTCAGCGCGCTGGCCCACCACAAGGTCATCCAGAAGCTGGCCTCGGTGTCAAGCGTGGTCAGCTCCACCGTCGGCGTGCCCAACTCGCTGGGCCCGGGTGAACTGCTCAACCATTACGGCACCCAGGAACAGAAGGACCAGTACCTGCCGCGCCTGGCCGATGGCCGTGAAGTGCCCTGCTTCGGCCTGACCGGTCCGTTTGCCGGCTCGGATGCGACCTCGATTCCCGATTACGGCATCGTCTGCAAGGGCGAGTGGAACGGCGAGCAGATGCTCGGCGTCAAGCTCACCTTCGACAAGCGCTACATCACGCTGGCCCCGGTGGCCACGCTGATCGGCCTGGCTTTCCGCATGTACGACCCGGACGGCCTGATCGGCACCACCCGCGACATCGGCATCACCCTGGCGCTGCTGCCGCGCGATACCGCTGGCGTGGAAATCGGCCGTCGCCACTTCCCGCTCAACTCGACCTTCCAGAACGGCCCGATCCGCGGCAAGGATGTCTTCATCCCGCTGACCCAGCTGATCGGCGGTGCCGAGAAGGCCGGCAAGGGCTGGAACATGCTCAACGAGTGTCTGGCCGTCGGCCGCTCGATCACCCTGCCCTCCACCGCCAGTGGCGGTGCCAAGGCTGGTGCGGTGGTGACCGGTGCCTATGCGCGCATCCGCAAGCAGTTCGGCCTGTCGGTCGGCCGCTTCGAGGGCGTGGAAGAAGCGCTGGCCCGCATCGGTGGCAAGGCCTACGCGATCAGCGCGCTGTGCCAGGCCACGGCGGCGGCGGTGGACCGTGGCGACGTGCCGTCGGTGCCGTCGGCCATTGCCAAGTACCACTGCACCACCATGAGCCGTGAAGTGATCTCGGACGTGATGGATGTCATCGGCGGCAAGGGCATCATCCTGGGGCCGCGCAACTTCGCCGGCCGCAGCTGGCAGGCCGCGCCGATCGCGATCACGGTCGAAGGCGCCAACATCATGACCCGCAGCCTGCTGATCTTCGGCCAGGGTGCGATCCTCTGCCACCCGTGGGTACTGAAGGAAATGAAGGCCGCGCAGGATCCGGACACCCGTGCCGGCCTGCAGGAATTCGACCGCAGCCTGTTCGGCCACATCCGCTACGGCATCTCCAACGCCGTGCGTTCGTTCTGGTTCGGCCTGACCGGTGCCCGTTTCGGTGCCGCCCCGGGCGATGCCTACACCCGCCGCTACTTCCGCAAGCTGGACCGTTACTCGGCCAACCTGGCGCTGATGGCCGACATCTCGATGATGACGCTGGGCGGCAAGCTGAAGTTCAAGGAATCGCTGTCCGGCCGCCTGGGCGATGTGCTGAGCCACATCTACATGACCAGCGCCATGCTCAAGCGTTACCACGACGAAGGCGCACCGGCCGCCGACCAGCCGCTGCTGGCCTGGGCCTTCCATGACAGCGTGCACAAGATCGAAGAGTCGCTGTCGGCCGCCCTGCGCAACTTCCCGGTGCGTCCGATCGGCTGGCTGATGTGGGCGCTGATCTTCCCGTTCGGTCGTCGTGCCGAGGCGCCGGGCGACCGCCTTGGCCACCGCGTCGCCGCGCTGCTGATGGCGCCCAACGAAGCCCGCGACCGTCTGGCCAGTGGCGTGTTCCTGACCCCGTGCGAAAACAACCCGGGTGGCCGCATCAACAGCTACCTGTCCAAGGCGATCATGGCCGAGCCGGTGGAGCGCAAGTTCATCAAGGCGCTCAAGACCAAGGGCATCGAGGCGCTGGACTTCGTTACCCAGCTGGACGAAGCCGTGGCCGAAGGCGTGATCACCCAGGACGAGCGCACCCTGCTTGAGGAGCTGCGCACGCTCACCCTGGAAACGATCACCGTGGACGACTTCGATCCGGAAGAGCTGCGCTCGGCGGGCTACTACAAGCGTGCCCAGCAGGACGCGCAGTCCGAAGCCGCCTGATCCCGATCCTGGCACCATGTAAACGACAACGGCGGACTTCGGTCCGCCGTTTCTTTAGGGAGATCTTAGATGACCGCTCCACTGCTCACGCTTTATCGCCGAATGCAGCGATGGCCTGCCGGCAACTGGCTGTTCTCGCGCGCGGTGTGTTTCAAGGCACCCTACTTCGCCAGCATCGCCCCGCGCATCACCCTGCTTGAACCGGGCCGCTGCGAAGGCCGCATCGCGCACCGGCGCAAGGTCACCAACCACATCGGCACGGTGCACGCGATCGCGCTGTGCAACCTGGCCGAGCTCACTGCCGGGCTGATGGTGGATGCCTCGCTGCCCAAGGGCATGCGCTGGATCCCGAAGGGCATGGACGTGCAGTACCTGGCCAAGGCGACGGGCACCCAGCATGCCGTGGCCACGCCGGAGCAGCCGATCGTGGCGGCCGAGGCGGGTTACGCGCTGCCGGTGAAGGTGCAGGTGCGCGATGACGCCGGCACGGCGGTGTTCGAGGCCCGGATCGCGATGTGGGTGTCGCCGGTCAAGCGTTGATCGTTGGCGCGCAGCCACCCATGGGGTGGCTCTACATCCAATTCGTGTATCGCAGGGCAGAGCCACGCCACGCGTGGCTGCCGCCTGTCAGGCCGGCACCATCCACCATGCCGCCACGGCCAGGATCGCCGGCACAGCCTGGATGAAGAAGATCCGCTTGTTGACGCTGTACGCGCCATAGCAGCCAGCCACGATCACGCAGCCCAGCGAGAAGTTCACCAGCATCGGCAGATGATCGAACAGGCCCCAGAACAGGCCCGCGGCAAGGAAGCCGTTGTACAGCCCTTGATTGGCCGCCAGCACCCGCGTGGCCTGCGCTTTTTCCGGCGTATTGCGGAAGGTTTTCAATCCCAGCGGCTTGGTCCACAGGAACATTTCCAGGACCAGGAAGTACACGTGCAGCAGGGCGACCAGCAAGGTCAGTGACAGCGCGATCCAATACATGGGCAGGCTTCCAGAACGTAATGCAGAGAGCTTACTCCGGGCGCTCGCCCGGCAGCTTCTTTTCTTCGCGCAGCAGGCCAAGGGCGGCGACGGTCATGGCACCGGCCACGACCAGGCCACCGAGGAACACGATGTGCGAGCCGAACAGGGACAGCCCCTTGTGCACCCAGGCGAAGGTCAGGTCCGCACCGCGGTAGACCACAGTGTCGATCGCCGCGCCGGCCTTGTAGCGCCACTGGCGGTCCACACGGGTGTAGATCGTCTCGCGCGCCGGTTTGGCCAGCGAGAATTCGCTGGCGCGGGTCATGACCTGGACCATCGCCACCATCAGCGGCAGCGGCGAGGCGGCCAGGATCGAGAACCCGATGATGATCGCCACCCCGGGAATCAGCAGTGCGGGTGCGATCCCGTACCGCGACAGCAGCCAGCGCGTCGCGCCGAGCTGGATGATCAGGGTCAGCGCGTTCACGGCCAGATCCACGCGCGAGAAGAACGCCGTGCTGGCGGCAGGGTCGGTGTACAGGCGTCGTACGATCGAGGCCTGCTCGTTGTAGAGCATGGTGCCTACGCCCACGCCGAACAGCACCATCAGCGCCAGCCAGCGCAGCATCGGCTCACGCACGATCAGCTTCAGGCCATCGAACACGCTGCCGCCCATCGGCGTCTCGCCGGAGACCAGTTCCCGCTCCTGTTCGCGTGCCACCGCCCACAGCCGCAGCCGCCAGATGCAGCCCAGGCAGATCAACAGGAAGCCGGCCGAGACCAGCATCAGATTGGCGATGCCGACCCGCTGCACCAGCGCCGAGGTGATGATCGGCCCAAGGAATGCGCCGATCGTCCCGGCCGCGCCGAGATAGCCGTAGTACGCGCGCGCCTCCACGTTGGAGAACACGTCGGCCATGAAGCTCCAGAACACGGCCACCGCGAACAGGTTGAAGACGGTGATCCAGAAGAAGAACGCCATGCCGCGCCCGGGCACGCCGGTGTCGAACATCACGTAGAACCCGAGCAGGGTGACGATGAAGAACCCGTACACCACCGGCAGGAATACCCGGCGCGGATAGCGGCTCACCAGCGCGCCGTACAGCGGCTGCAGCACCAGCATGATGAAGAACACGCAGGTGAACAGGAACTGCAGCACGAAGTCCTGCAGGGCGATCCCATGGCCGGCGAACCACTCGATCAACGGCAGCGGGAACACCGTCTGCAGATCGGAGGAGGCCGCCATCGCTTCGCGCACCGGGCGCAGCACGTAGTAGCCGCTCAGCAGGCAGAAGAAATACAGCGAGGCCCAGATCAGCGGTGGCGAACGCCGCCACGCACTCAGCATGCCACCGGCTGCCGTGCCGGTCCCGGTCCCGGTCGCCGCGGTCATTGCCCGCTCTGCGCGCACAAGGGGCGTTGCAACGGCAGCATGTGGGGAACTCCGGGCGTCGAAGCGCGCAAGGTAAACGATGCACCGCAACATCGCCAGCCTCCGGCACGCCCATCGGCGCAACGCTGCGTGACGCACCCCGCAGCCCCTGCCTGCCGCAACCTGTCTTATGCTCGGTGCGCACCCCGGCAAGGAGCGGCATGTACGACTACATCGTGATTGGAGCCGGTTCTGCCGGCTGCGTGCTGGCCCACCGGCTCAGCGAGGACCCGGCCTGCCGGGTATTGCTGCTGGAAGCCGGTCCGCGCGACACCAACCCCTTCTCCACATGCCGGCGGGCCTGGCGCGGCTGGTCAACAACCGCCGCATCAACTGGAATCTGGAGACCGAGCCCGAGCCTGCGCTGGACGGCCGTCGCCTGTGGTGGCCGCGCGGCAAGGTGCTGGGGGGCTCGAGCTCGATCAATGCGATGTGCTACGTGCGCGGCGTACCGGCCGACTACGACGGCTGGGAAGCGGGTGGTGCCACCGGCTGGGGCTGGGACGAGGTGCTGCCCTGGTTCCTGCACAGCGAGCGCAACAGCCGCGGCGCCAGCGCGCTGCACGGCGCCGCAGGACCGCTGTCGGTGTCCGACCTGCGCCACCACAATCCCCTCTCGGCCGCGTTCATCGCCGCCGCCCAGCAAGCCGGCCATCTCCACAATGCGGACTTCAACGGTGACCAGCAGCTCGGCGCAGGGCTGTACCAGGTCACCCAGCGCGACGGTGCACGGTGTTCGAGCGCGGACGCCTACCTGCGCCCTGCTCGCCACCGGCGCAACCTGACGGTGCTTACCGGTGCGCAGGCGACCGCGCTGAGCTTCGAGGGCACGACGGCGACCGGCGTGCACTATCGACGCGGCCGCCACCACCTCCATGCACGCGCGGCGGTCGAGGTGATCCTCAGCGCCGGCGCCATCCATTCCCCGCACCTGCTGATGCTCTCCGGTATCGGCGAGGCGGACACGTTGCGCTGCCACGGCATCACCCCGCGCGTGGATCTGCCCGGTGTCGGCCGCAACCTGCACGACCACCTGGACATCTGCACCGTCGTGCACACCACACCGGGCGTCAGCTACGACCGCAGCAACGAGCTGCGCATCGCCGTGGACTACTTCCTGCGCGGCCGCCGCGGTGCCGGCACCAGCAACCTGGCCGAGGCCGGCGGCTTCGCCCGCTCGTCGCTGGCCACCGATGCCGGTGCCGACATCCAGTTCCATTTCGTCCCGGCGATGCTGGACAACCACGGCCGCCACCGGCTGCCGGGCGATGGCTACACGCTGCATGCCTGCCCGCTGCACCCACGCAGCCGCGGGCAGCTGCGCCTGCGTGATGCCGATGCGCGCTCACCGCCGCGCATCCACGCCAACTACCTCGGCGATGCGGAGGGCCACGACCTGAAGATGATGCTCGAATGTGCGCGCCTGTCGGCCCGGATACTGCACCAGCCCGCCTTCGACCGCTGGCGCGGCGCGCCGGTCTTCCCCCCGCACGACGCGCTGGACGACGCGGCACTGGAAGCCTTCATCCGGGCCAAGGCCGAGACCATCTACCACCCGGTCGGCACCTGCGCGATGGGGCAACATGCCGAGGCCGTGGTCGATCCGACCCTGCGCGTGCATGGCACCCAGCGGCTGCGGGTGGTGGACGCGTCGGTGATGCCGCGCCTGGTCAGCGGCAACACCAATGCCCCGACCCTGATGATCGCCGAGCGTGCAGCGCATTGGATCCGGACCGCCGCCACTGCCTGAACAGGGGTGCGCTGGACCGTCCTTACCGCCCGGGCAAGGGATCCTTTGGAGATCGGCAAAACCCGCGTATTTTCAATGCGATACGCATTCATCTTCGTTTCGTTTGTGCAATCACGAAAAGCGGCGCTAGAATCGGTCACAGCAGTCGCGCACGGGCACCCATACGATGAACCAGAACAACAGGCGCCGACCGATCCGTTCGGCGGCAACCGGGTTGTTGGGCATGTTGATGCCCATCGCCATGTCTTCCACTGCACAGACACCCGCCGCTGCGCCCGCCGGGTTCCCGGTCAATATCGAGGAATCGGCGCCGAGCGCCGCCCCGCATACCCAGCCTGCCGCGTATCGCACCACCCCGGCCGGCCTGAAAGTGCAGCCGCCCGCGCAGAGCTTCAACGTGGCCTCGATCGAATCGATGGCGCAGCAGCTCACCTACGGCGAGCGCGTACCCGGCATGGCCGTTGCGATCGTCCAGGGCGGCCGCGTGCTCAGCGCGCGCGGTTACGGTGTCACCGACGTCAACAATCCGCAGCAGGTCGACGCGCACACCGTATTCCGCCTGGCCTCGCTGTCCAAGGCCTTCGCCGGCACCATGGCCGGCCTGCTGGTCAACGATGGCACGCTGCGCTGGGACAGCAAGGTCACCGACTACGTGCCCGGCTTCCAGTTGAGCACGCCCGAAGCGACCGAGCGCCTGACCGTGGCCGATCTGCTCAGTCACCGCGTTGGCCTGCCCTACAACGCCTACGACCGCGACGTCGAAGCCAACGCCGAGTACTACACGCTCACCCACAAGCTGGCGGCCACCTCGCTCAAGTGCCTGCCCGGCGACTGCTATGCCTACCAGAACGTGGCCTTCAGCCTGATCGGTGATGTGGTCTACGCCGCCTCCGGCAGCTTCTACGAACAGTCCGTCGAGCGCCGCCTGTTCAAGCCGCTGGGCATGGATGACGCCAGCCTCGGCCTGGCCGGCATCCAGGCCAGCTCGCGCTGGGCGCGCCCGCACGTGCGCAGCCGCAACGGCTGGGTCGCGCTCACGCCCAAGCCGACCTATTACCGGCTCGCCCCGGCCGCCGGCGTCAATGCCAGTGCCAGTGACATGGCGCAGTGGCTGCTGGCACACACCGGCCATCGCCCCGACGTCCTGCCCGCCCCGTTGCTGGCCACGCTGCACGCCAGCCTGATCAGCACCCCCGGTGAGATGCGCTCGGGCTGGCGCCGCGAACGCCTCAACTCGGCCGGCTATGCACTGGGTTGGCGCACCTTCGATTACGCCGGCCATGAAGTGATCTTCCACGCCGGTGCCGTCCAGGGTTATCGCGGCCTGGTCGCGCTGGTGCCCGAACGCGACCTCGGCATCGCCATCATGTGGAACGGCGAAAGCAGCCTGCCCAGCGGCCTGCTGCCCACCGTACTGGACCAGGCCATGGGCCTGCCGACCCAGCGCTGGCTGGACGTGGACACCGACTTCGGCAGCGACAGCCTGATGGCCGAGGATGCCGCCCCGCAAGGCAAGCGCAAGGGCGTGTCGTCGAACCGCGCGGTCGCTTCGCCGCGCTGATCCTGCCCGCACGTGGCATTGAAAAAGGCGGCCGGATGGCCGCCTTTTTTGTGGTTTTTGGTACCGCCCATAAAAAAACTCCTTCCCCGCTGGGCTGCCAGGGAAGGAGTCTCAGGTACGGCTATCGGGAAAAACTCAGATCAGCGGTGCCGGGGTTGCCGGCAGTGCGACCGGTGCGGCCTTCTTCTTGCGAACGGCCGGCTTGCGCTTTGCAACCTTCTTCACTGCCTTCTTCGCGGATGCCTTCTTGGCCGGAGCCTTGCGGGCAGTCGCCTTCTTGGCGGTGGCCTTCTTGGCTACCTTGCGGGTGGCCTTCTTGGCGGTCTTCTTCGCGGTCTTCTTGGCAGCCTTCTTCGGAGCGGCCTTCTTGGCTACCTTGCGGGTCGCCTTCTTGGCCGTCTTCTTTACCGCCTTTTTCGCGGTCTTCTTGGCAGCTGCCTTCTTTGCAGTCTTCTTGACGGCCTTCTTCGCCGTCTTCTTCACTGCCTTCTTCGCGGTCTTCTTGGTGGCGGCCTTCTTCGCAGTCTTCTTCACTGCCTTCTTTGCCGTCTTTTTCACTGCTGCCTTGCGAGCGGTCGCCTTCTTGGCCGCCTTCTTCACCGTCTTCTTGGCAGCCGCCTTCTTGGCTACCTTCTTCACGGCCTTCTTGGCAGTCGCCTTTTTAGCGACCTTCTTGGCTGCCTTTTTGGCGGCCGGCTTTTTCTTCGCAGCTTTCTTGGTTGCCATGGGATGGCTCCTCGTCAGTGATCTATGGAGTGGAAACGCCCAGGTAAAGCAAACCCGCCGTTGCTGCGTCGCGGGGACCGCCGTCGCGTCATGCGCGTCGTGACGGATACGGTGACACCCGCCGCATGTGGCCAGGCAGGTATCGAAGAGGAAAGGAACTTGCGGTTCGCCGGAGGAAGCGAAGCCATCTCCACCGTCATGGGACGCGAGGTGGATGTCCAGGTTGTGCTTCGCGACTTGATGTCGATTCTGCTCACTCTGTTCGCAGGCAAGGTCTGCTGAGGCGAAACCTAATCACGCTTTTTTTCACTGTCAACAACCCCGGCGAAAAATTTTCACACCGGCGCCTTGCGGCGCGCCCCTTGCCGTACCCGTCAGCGCCCCGACCAGAGCGCCATGCCACCGCCAGCGCGAACACTCCGCGCAATCAAACGCTGACAACCCAGAAAAGAAAAACACTTAAAAGAAGCACTTTCGTGTAGCGACATCGCAACATCGGCGTGCGCCGCCCCGCAACGGCACGCGCGCATCGCATGCCATCACCCCCGCCACGGGACTCCCCGTGCGCACCTTAAACAGACCGCAAAACTTTTCACATCTGCCCGCGCTTTTTTCGACCCGATTCGCGTAACTGCGCAAACTTTTGACCGTTCGGCACCGACATGTTCGCGCCTGGCGTTCGCCATTGAACGTCGCCGCACACCCGCTTGGATGCCTGCTGGGCATGCCGTCGGCGCGTCGCCGCAGACCAGATCACCGGCGCGCATCGGCACCGAACCGATCGTCATGAGCCTGCCGTCGCGACCACCGCCCATCGCGCACGCAGTGCAATCCTCACGCACCACTAACGCGATCGACGCATGCCCGGGCAAGCAGGCAAAAAAAAACGGCCGCACCCAGGCGGCCGTTTTTCAGCAGACACGACGATCAATGATCTTCGTTTTCCAGCAGCTCGGCGTAGTCGTCCGGACCCAGCAGGTCGTTGACTTCGTCCAGGCCGGCCACTTCGACGACGTAGATCCAGCCGTCGCCGTAGGCGTCTTCGTTGATGGTTTCCGGCTTGTCGCTCAGGGCCGAATTGACCTCGACCACCGTGCCGGTGATCGGGCTGTACACGTCCGAAGCGGCCTTGACCGACTCGACCACGGCAGCCTGTTCGCCGGCCTTGACCTCCTGGCCAACCTCCGGCAATTCAACATAGACCAGGTCGCCAAGCAGGCCCTGGGCGTGGTCGGAAATACCGACGGTGACGCGGCCGCTGCCTTCAACGCGTGCCCACTCGTGGGACTTGAGGAATTTGAGGTCGCCGGGGATCTCGCTCATGGGACTGCTCCGAGGAATATCAGGGGGGTCAAGAAACGGGGGTAGTGTAACCAACCGGCGCGGACACGAACGCGTCCGCACCGGATACATCACGGCATCAGCCGTCGATCAACACGCCGGGCTGGGCCTGGCCTTCGCGCACGAACGGAAACTTCACCACGCGCACTGGAATCTGCTTGCCTCGGATATCCACGCGAACGTCCCCCAGTTCGCCACCCGGCACGCGGGCGAACGCGATGCCCTTGCCCAGGGTCGGCGAGAAGGTGCCGGACAGGATCTCGCCCTCGCCGCTGGCGGTGAGCACGACCTGGCCGTGACGCAGCACGCCCTTCTCATCCATGACCAGGCCGATCAGCTGGCGGGCGTTACCGGCCGCCTTCTGCGCCTCGAGCACATCGCGCCCGATGAAGTCGCGGCCTTCGTCCAGTGCGACGGTCCACGCCAGGCCGGCTTCATAAGGCGTGATCTCCTCGTCCATGTCCTGGCCGTAGAGATTCATGCCGGCTTCCAGTCGCAGCGTATCGCGCGCACCCAGGCCGGCCGGACGCACACCCGCGGCGCTCAGCGCATTCCAGAACGCGACCACGGCGGTCTGCGGCAGCAGGATCTCGAAACCGTCTTCACCGGTGTAGCCGGTACGCGCCACGAACAGCGCGGTGCCGTCGGCGGTGGCCGTCTCCAGGGCGGCGAAGCGGCCCAGCTTTTCCAGCGCCGCGCGGTCGCCCTCGCCCAGCAGGCCGATCACGCGTTCGCGCGCGGTGGGGCCCTGCACGGCGATGATGGCCAGGTCTTCGCGCTCGATGACCTCCACGTTGAAGGCTGCCGCCTGCTCGCGGATCCAGGCCAGGTCCTTCTCGCGGGTCGAGGCGTTGACCACCATGCGGAAGAAATCGTCAGCCATGTAGTAGACGATCAGGTCGTCGATCACGCCGCCGCGGGCATTGAGCATGCACGAGTAGAGGGCCTTTCCGGTGGCCTTGAGCTTGTCCACCGAGTTGGCCAGCAGCGTGCGCAGGAACGGCTTGACCTGCTCACCGCGCAGGTCGACCACGGTCATGTGGCTGACGTCGAACATGCCGGCATCGCCGCGCACCAGATGATGCTCGTCCAGCTGCGAACCGTAATGAATGGGCATGTCCCAACCACCGAAATCGACCATCTTGGCGCCGAGTGCGCGGTGGGTATCGTTGAGAAGCGTCTTCTGGGTCATGACCGGTTCCGGGGGAATGAAGGCAAGCCATCATTATCCCAGAACCGTCTTCACAACGCCTGCGGCGGTGCGGGAAAACCGCGGATCAGGCCTGCTGCACCTTCAGCGTCATCCCTTCCACCGCCACCACGCGCACCGGGCTGCCGGCCGGCAGATCCGGCCCGGCGACCACCCAGAACGCATCGTCGATCTTGGCCCGGCCCTTGCCGGCCACGATGCCCTGGTCGAGCACCACTACCCGCCCGATCAACTGCTCCGCGCGCCGGTTCAACAGCGGCTGATCACTCTGGCGATCGTGCGATCGCCCCCAGCGGCGATAGCACTGGATCGAGACCACGCTGAGCACCACGAAGGCGACCACCTGCCACAACAGGGGGACGTCGGCGAACACCGCGACCAGAACGAACACGGCCGCCGCACCGATCCCGATCCACAACATGAAGGCGCCGGGCGCGAGCGCCTCGGCGGCGAACAGCACCAGTGCCAGCGCGCCCCAGGCCACCACTTCCCAGCGCATGTCAGCCTCCGATCCGCGGCGGGACGCCGCGCGTGGCTTTCTTCTCTTCCTGCTTGGCGAACGCTTCGCGCGCCAGTTCAGCCACGCCGGCGATCGAGCCGATGACGCCGCTGGCCTCCATCGGCATCAGCACCAGCTTCTGGTTCGGCGAGGTTGCCAGTTCCTTGAAAGCTTCCACGTACTTCTGCGCGATGAAGTAGTTGATCGCCTGCACGTCGCCCTGGGCGATCGCCTCGGAGACCATCGTGGTCGCCTTGGCCTCCGCCTCGGCCAGGCGCTCGCGCGCTTCGGCATCGCGGAAGGCAGCTTCCTTGCGGCCCTCGGCCTCCAGCACGGTGGCCTGCTTCTCGCCTTCGGCGCGCAGGATCTCGGACTGACGCGAGCCTTCGGCTTCCAGGATCTGCGCGCGCTTTTCGCGCTCGGCCTTCATCTGCCGCGCCATCGCATCGAGCAGATCGCGCGGCGGCTGGATGTCGCGGATCTCGATGCGGTTCACTTTCACGCCCCACGGGTTGGTGGCATGGTCGACCACGCTCAGCAGCTGGGCATTGATCACCTCACGCTGGCTGAGCGATTCATCCAGGTCCATCGAGCCGATCACGGTGCGGATGTTGGTCTGCACCAGCGCGATCATCGCCACCTCCAGGTTGGCGACCTCGTAGGCCGCTTTGGCCGCATCGAGCACCTGGAAGAACACCACGCCATCCACGCGCACGGCGGCGTTGTCCTTGGTGATCACTTCCTGGCTGGGCACGTCCAGCACCTGCTCCATCATGTTCACCTTGCGGCCGACCCCATAGACGATCGGGATCAGGAAATGCAGGCCGGGCGACATGGTGTGGGTGTAGCGGCCGAAGCGCTCCACGGTCCATTCATAGCCCTGCGGCACCATCCGCACGGCCTTGAACAGAATGACAACGGCCACGAAGGCCAGCACCAGCGAGAACAGCATGGTTGGAAACATCAGGTCACTCCCTTTCCCCGGAATCGTAGGTCGAGTATAGCCACGCCGTCTTCACACCGGCGTCGGGGAGTGTCCTGGGTGCCCGTCAGGCAGGATCAGGCGGTGCGCGGGGCGAACATGATGACCATCATGCCGACCAGGCACAGGCCGACGCCGAGCAGGTCCCACCGGCTGGGACGGATGCCATCCACCAGCCACAGCCACATCAGTGCAGTGCCGATATAGACCCCGCCATAGGCGGCATAGACGCGCCCGCTGGCGGTCGGGTGGAGGGTCAGCAGCCAGGCGAACAACGCCAGGCTGACGGCCGCCGGCAGCAGCAGCCAGGCGCTGCCGTCCTTGCGCAGCCACAGCCAGGGCAGGTAGCAGCCGACGATCTCGGCCACGGCGGTCACGACAAACAGCAGCAGGGTGTTCATCCCGTGCGCTCGGCATCCTTGGCCCGCTGCCAGAGCGCTTCCTGCGCCTCCAGATCGAGCGCACCCATGGACTGTCCGGCCGCCTCGGCCTGTGCTTCCATCGCGCGGAAACGCCGTTCGAATTTGTGGTTGGCCAGCCGCAGGGCGGCACCGACATCGACCTTGGCGTGACGGGCCAGATTGGCGCAGACGAACAGCAGATCGCCCAGCTCTTCCTGCAGGCGTGCCTGATTCTCCTCGACCGGGCCACGCGCGAATTCAGCAGCGACTTCGTCCAGTTCTTCGCGCACCTTGTCCATCACCGGCGCGGGGCCCGGCCAGTCGAACCCGACCCGCGCTGCGCGTGCCTGCAGCTTCACCGCCCGCTGCCACTCCGGCAGGCCACCCGAGATGCCGGCCAGTGCCGAGGTATCGGTGTGGCCCTTTGCAGCACGCTCGGCGCGCTTGATCGCTTCCCAGTTGCTGTTGACGTCATCGGCCCCGTCCACCTGGACCTGGGCGAACACGTGCGGGTGCCGGCGCTCCATCTTGTCGCTGATCGTGCGGGCCACGTCGGCAAACCCGAACGCGCCCTGCTCCTGCGCCATCTGCGCGTGGAAGACCACCTGCAGCAGCAGGTCGCCGAGTTCATCCTTGAGGTCATCCAGATCGCCGCGGTCGATCGCATCGGCGACCTCGTAGGCTTCCTCGATGGTGTACGGGGCGATGCTGGCGAAGTCCTGCTGCAGGTCCCACGGGCAGCCCTGCTGCGGATCGCGCAGGCGCGCCATGATGCCCAGCAGGCGGTCCAGTTCAGGGGTGGCAGGCATCGTTGCTCCAGTCAGGTCAGGCGGGCAGCCACGCACGCCACGGCAGGCGGGTATCGCCGAGCGCGATGAAGTCGCCGTTCAAGAGGCTCTCGCGGCGGTTGTAGCGGAACGGCTTGCCGGTCTCGGCCGAGAGTACCGCGCCACCGGCGGCGTGCAGCACGCACTGTCCGGCGGCGGTATCCCACTCGGCGGTCGGGCCGAGCCGCGGGTAGACGTCCAGCGTGCCTTCGGCCAGGCGGCAGAATTTAAGCGAGGAACCCTGTGCGAGCACCTCGATATCGCCCATGCGGTCCAGCAGGGCCTGCGTCTGCTCGCTGCGATGCGAGCGGCTGGCGGCCACCCGCAGCGGCGCCGAGGCGGGCGTGCGGGTCCGCAGCACCGAATCGCGCATACCGTCGCGGCGGTAGGCGAGTTCGCCGCGCATCGCATGCCAGATCTGGCCCGTGGCCGGGGCGAGCACTACGCCGAACGCCGGCGCGCCCTGGTAGATCAGCGCGATGTTGACGCTGAACTCGTCGTTGCGTTTGACGAATTCGCGGGTGCCATCCAGCGGATCGACCAGCCAGTACGCGCCCCAGTGCTGGCGGATCTCCCACGGCACCTGCGCCGATTCCTCGGAGAGGATCGGCAGCTCCGGAGTGAGCTGGGCCAGCCCACGCTCGATCACCTGGTTGGCGCCGAGATCGGCCGCCGTGACCGGGCTGTGGTCGGATTTGATCTCCACATCGAACGGCGTGGCATACACCGCCATGATGGCGGCGGCCGCGTCCTGGGCGATGGCGATGACGGTTTCGCGCAGATCCGTCGTGAGTTTGATCATTCCTTCCGTCCCAGCCACTCGCGTGCGATGAACAGCGCCGCCAGCGATCGGCCTTCGGAGAAATCTTCGCGCAGCATCAACTGGTCCAGATCGGCCAGCTTCCACGGCACGACCTCCAGCTCCTCCGGCTCATCACCGACCAGGCGCTCGGGGTACAGATCCCGCGCCACCACCAGCCAGGACTGATGGCTCATATAGGTGGGGGCCAGCGTCATCGCGCGCAGCACGTCGACCCGGCGGGCGCCGTAACCGGCCTCTTCCTTCAATTCACGGTCGGCGGCCTGCTCGGGGGTTTCGCCGGCATCGATGCGGCCTTTCACCAGCCCCAGCTCATAACGGTGCATGCCGGCGGCGTACTCACGCACCAGCAGCACGGTCTCGTCATCGAGCATCGGCACCACCACCACGGCCCCATGGCCGCGGGTTACGAGCCGTTCGAAGCGGCGGCGTTCGCCATTGGAGAACTCCAGATCCAGATGCTGGCGCTGGAACGGCCCGCTTTCCTCGTCCGTGATCTGGTGGATGATGGGCAGGCGACGGCTCATGCGAGCATCTCTAGAATGGGTACTGGTGAAAACGTGTTCATGAGCCCGAAATGCTAGCAGACCCAGCCCCTCTCACGCTGGCCGATCAGTGGCGGCAACGCGATCTGGCCGTCCTGTGGCACCCGTGCACGCAGATGCGCGAGCACCCGGACACCCTGCCCCTGCTGCCGATCGCCCGTGGCGAAGGCCCCTGGCTGATCGACCATGACGGCCATCGCTATCTGGACGCGGTGAGCAGTTGGTGGACCAATCTGTTCGGCCATGCGCAACCGCGCATCGCTGCGGCCATCGCCCAGCAGGCCACCCAGCTGGAACAGGTGATGCTGGCCGGCTTCAGTCACGCGCCGGCGGTACAGCTGGCCGAGCGCCTGCTGGCGATGGCGCCACGCCAGACCGGACGCGACCCGCTGGCCAAGGTGTTCTACGCCGACAACGGCTCGGCCGGGGTCGAGGTGGCGCTGAAGATGGCGTTCCACTACTTCCGCAACCGGGGCGAGAACCACCGCACCCGGTTCGTCGCGCTGGAGAATGGCTATCACGGCGAAACCCTGGGCGCGCTGTCCGTCGGCGATATTCCCCTGTATCGGCGCGTGTATGCGCCGCTGCTGACCGAGGCGCTGTTCGCGCCCTCGCCCGATGCCTACCTGGCCGAGCCGGGCCAGAGCGCCGCGCAGCGCGCGCACCAGGCCGCCGATGCACTGGCCACGCTGTTCGACCAGCACCCGGGCGAAATCTGCGCGGTGATCCTGGAGCCGCGTCTGCAGTGCGCGGGCGGCATGCGCATGTACGACCCGGTCTATCTGCAGCGTGCGCGCGCGCTGTGCGATGCCAATGGTGCCTTCCTGATCGCCGATGAGATCGCCACCGGCTTCGGCCGCACCGGCACGATGTTCGCCTGCGAACAGGCCGGGGTAATGCCGGATCTGCTGTGCCTGTCCAAAGGCCTGACCGGCGGTTTCCTGCCGCTGTCGGCAGTGCTGGCCACCCAGGCGCTCTACGACGCCTTCCTGGATGATTCACGCGAGCGCGCCTTCCTGCATTCGCACAGCTACACCGGCAATCCGCTGGCCTGCGCCGCCGCGCTGGCGACCTTGGACATCTTCGCCGGTGAAGACGTGATCGCGCGCAACCGCAGTACCGCCGAGGTGATGCGCACCCTGGCCGCGCCGTTCGCCGACCACGCGCATGTCGCCGATGTGCGCCAGGCCGGGATGGTGGTGGCCTTCGAACTGACCCGCAACGGCGACAAGCGCACGCCGTTCCCGGCCGAGGCCCGGATCGGGTTGCATGCTTATAAAGCCGCGCTCAAACGCGGTGTGGTGCTGCGCCCACTGGGCAATGTGCTGTATTGGATGCCGCCGTACTGCGTTGAGGATGAACATTTGGACCTGCTTGCCCTGACCACCCTTGCCGCCATCGACGAGGCCGTCGCATGCGCGTGACCCGCAGCCATATCGATCATCCGCTGGCGGTCGGGCAGACGCTGGCACTGCCCGAGGACGCCGCCAACCATCTGGTCCGCGTGATGCGCCTGCGCGAAGGCGACGGCTGCGTGCTGTTCAACGGCGATGGCCAGGACTACAGCGCCACGCTGGTGGCCGTCGGCAAGCGCGATGCGCAGGTGCGGATCGAGGCCGCCACCGCATTGGACAACGAGTCGCCCTTGCACATCACCCTGCTGCAGGGCATCGCCCGCGGGGAAAAGATGGACCTGATCCTGCAGAAGGCCACCGAACTGGGGGTGCAGGCCTTCGTGCCGGTCAACGCCGAACGCACCGAAGTGAAGCTGGATGCGGCGCGTGCCGAGAAGCGGCTGGCGCACTGGCACAGCGTGGTGGTGTCGGCCTGTGGTCAGTCCGGCCGCGCCCGGGTGCCGACCGTGGCCGCGCCGCGCTCGCTGCAGGACGCCGCCAACGCGCTCCCGGCCGCGGCCGTGAAGTTGACCCTGGACCCGCAGGGGGAGCACCGCCTGTCGACGCTCTCGGCCGCACCGGGCGGCGTGGTGATCGCGATCGGCCCGGAAGGCGGCTGGTCGCCGCGCGACCGCCAAGCACTGGCGGCAGCAGGCTTCCAGGGCTTGCAGCTGGGCCCGCGGGTGCTGCGCACCGAGACCGCAGGCTTGGCGGCGATCGCTGCCGTGCAGGCACGGTTGGGCGATCTGGGCTGAAGAATAACGGGGACGGGGGTAGTTAATCGCGCCGATTAACTACCCCCGTCCCCGTTATTACATCACCCCGCGACGGGGAATGCCTCGTCCAGCGCCGCTTCCAGCGCATCCAGGTCGGGCAGCAGCGCGCTCTGTTCGCCCAGCAGGACGCGCATGTGCACACCTTGCGGCAGGGTCTCCTCGGAGGCATCGGCCAGCAGACCGTCGCGCGGCACCGCGATCAGCTGCGGGAAGGTCTGGGTCAGCAGGGCAAAGTACGGGCGGCGGGCATTGCCACCCAGCGCCTTGAGCACCACCACCTTGTTGTTGGTCACGACCGGTTCGTCGCCCTGCCCGGACAACCGGGCGAACGACAGCAGCGGCACGTCCCAGCCGTGCCAGGCGATCTGACCGACCAGCCAGGCCGGTGCGTCGGGTACCGTTTCGATCGGCACCTTGGACATCATCTCGGCCACGGTGGCGTTGGGCAGCAGCACGCGTTCGTGCCCGGCCTGGATCAGGACACCGCGGATTTCGTCGTTGCTGGCGTAGCTCATGGGTCTTCCTTTAAAGGAGCGTGACGCGCTTACGCGTCCACGCCCCAGCGTTCGGCGATGGTGGCGGCAAGCTGCGGCGGTTCACCGGCGTCCTGCCCTGCGACCACCACGGCACTGGCCGCCGTCGGGTCGTAGCAGCCTTCGCCCACCTGACCGGCAACCCAGGCACCTGCAGCCGCCAGCGCAAGCACGGCATCCAGCTGGGCGGCGTCCGCGCCACTGAGCAGGACCACACCACTATGCGCCGCCGGCAGGGCATCGATCTGGATCCCGGCGGTGTCGGCAATGAACTGCAGACCGCCCTGGCTGGCGACGACGCCCACGTCGTCCGGCAGGACGTAGACCTGTCCGGCGTCCACCGGCTGTGCCACTTCGGCCAGCACCACCGGCAACGCAGACACGCGCGCCATCTGCTTGACCAGATTGCCGTAGCGACCGCCGTCCAGGCGCATGTGCACCAGGATCGCCGTGCTCAGGGCTTCAGGCAGCGCAGCGAGCAGACGACGCAGCGCGTCCGGCCCACCGATACCGGCCAGGACCAGCACGGCACCGCGGCACCCACCCTCGATTCCCGTATCGGGCTCAAGCTCGACCAGCGACAGCCGGTCGATATCGAAGCGCTCCGGTACGGCCTCCGCCGTTGATGCAGCGGGCGACGTTACGACGTGCTCCTCCACCAGCGACCAGCGGCTGTGATCCCCGATCGCGGTGACCGGCGCGACTGCCGCGGCGAGGTCGGCGGGCGGTGCCGCAGCGGGCATCGCAGGCGGGTGCGGTTCGTCCTGGGCCGGCTGCAGCGCAGCCAGCGCGTCCTCCAGCGAGACCGGCTCGCGCAGGTCCTGCGGCGCCTGGTACAGGCCATCGGCGGGAACCTCAGGGGCGGCATCGGCGGCTTCGCGCAGGTGGAATTCCAGCGGCGCATCGGCATGCAGCTCGGCCGGCGTCACCGGCAGGCCCGGTTCGGGCTGCAGATGCTGGTCCTGCTCCGAGCCCGGCGGCAGCACATCCTGATGACCGTGCAGCTTGGCCACCAGATGCCGCGCCCAGCGTTGCGCCTCCCAGCCATCCCGACGCGCGGCCAGGTCGGCCTCATCGAAGATCAGGGTCAGCGATGGCGAGCCCAGCACCGGGTCCAGCCGTTCAAGGGCATCCTCGATTGCCGGCTCCAGTGCGATCAGCACGGCACCGGGATCGGCGTCGCGCAGGGTCTGAAGCTCGAGCGTGATCGGGTCGTCCTCCAGCACCACCTGCGCGCCGGCATGATCCAGCGCTTCGCGCAGTCGGTCACGGGCCGCACCCGGACGGGCCAGCAGCGCGATCGTCAACAAGGTGGGGCCATCACTCGCGGACACGGGCGATCCCCAGCAGGTCGTACACGTTGCGCATCAGATCCAGCTCCTGGTACGGCTTGCCCAGGTAGCGCTGGACACCGATTTCGAAGGCGCGCTGACGGTGCTTGTCGCCGCTGCGCGAGGTGATCATCACGATCGGCACCCCTTGGTAACGCGGGTCCGCACGCATCACGCTGGCCAGCTCGTAGCCGTCCATCCGCGGCATTTCGATGTCCAGCAGCATCAGATCGGGCACGCGCTCTTCCAGGCGCTCCAGGGCTTCGATGCCATCGCGCGCGACGGTCACATCAAAGTTGTGGCGCTCCAGGATGCGGCCGGTGACCTTGCGCATGGTCAGCGAGTCATCGACCACCATCACCAGCGGTGCATCGCGGTCGCTGACCTGGGTGGTCGGGGCGATCGGCTTGTGCGGATTGGCGATGTAACGGCGTACCAGCGGCGCAACGTCGAGGATGACCACCACGCGGCCGTCGCCGGTGATCGTCGCACCGTAGATACCCGGCACCGAGGCGATCTGCAGGCCGACCGGCTTGACCACGATTTCGCGGTTGCCGAGCACCTGGTCGATCGCCACGGCCACGCGCAGGTCGCCCGCGCGCACCAGCAGCAGCGGCACCTGGGCCTGGCCTTCGGCACGGGCCTGGGCCTGGCCGATCAGCGTCCCCAGATCGTGCAGCGCGAACGCTTCGCCGCCGTAGTGGTAGTCGCCATCGGCGGTTTCAAAGCGCTCGCGCGAGATCCGGCCGATGCCGCTGACCGAGGCCACCGGCACCGCGAACGTGGTGTCGCCGATCTGCACGAACACCGCCTGGGTGACGGCCAGCGTCTGCGGCAGGCGCAGGGTGAAGGTGACGCCCTGCCCGCGCACGGAGTGGATGTCCACCGAGCCGCCGAGCTGGCGCACTTCGTTGTGCACCACGTCCATGCCCACGCCACGGCCGGCCAGCTGGCTGACCTGGTCGGCGGTGCTGAAGCCGGGCGAGAAAATCATCGCGTCCAGTTCGGCATCGCCCAGCACCGCATCGGCGGCGATCAGGCCACGCTGTTCGGCACGGCGACGGATCGCCTCGCGGTCCAGCCCGGCGCCATCGTCGGCGACTTCCAGCACGATTTCCGAGCCTTCGCGGCGCAGGCGGATGGCGATTTCGCCTTCCTCCGGCTTGCCGGCGGCACGGCGCTGTGCGGGGGTTTCCAGACCATGTGCCACCGAGTTGCGCAGCATGTGTTCCAGCGGCGCGACCATGCGGTCGAGCACGTTGCGGTCCAGTTCGCCGTGGGTGCCTTCCAGGGTGACGTGGACCTGCTTGCCGGTGTCCTGGCCAGCCTGGCGCACGACCCGGCGCAGCCGCGGTACGAGGCCATCGAACGGCACCATGCGCGCGCGCATCAGGCCGTCCTGCAGTTCCGAACTGACGCGTGACTGCTGTTGCAGCAGCACGTCGTACTGGCGCGAGAGGTCGTCCAGCACGCCCTGCAGGCCGCCCAGATCGGCCGCCGATTCGTTCAGCGCGCGGCTGAGCTGCTGCAGCGTGGAGAAGCGATCCAGTTCCAGCGGGTCGAACTTGTGATCGGCCTGGTCCTGCTCACGCTGATAGCGCGCCACGATCTGCGCTTCGGTTTCCAGGTCCAGGCGGCGCAGCTGATCGCGCAGACGGGCATTGGTACGGTCCAGTTCGCCCATGGCGCCGCGGAAGGCGCCAAGCTGCTGTTCCAGACGCGAACGGTAGATCGCCACTTCACCGGCATGATTGACCAGGCGGTCGAGCAGATCGGCGCGCACGCGCACCTGCTCCTGCTGCGGACGCGGCAGACCGTCGTCTTCGCTGGCGGTCTCCAGCGGCACCGGTGCGGACAACGGGGCAGCGACGAGCGCGGCGATCGCGGCTTCGACCTTGGCGTCGCCGGAAGCAAGTGTCTGCTCGGTGGTCTCGATCTGCTCCGGCTCGGCACGGCCCTGGGTGCGCTGCTCGAAGGCGGCGATCAGGTCGTCCGGCATGGCCACGGTGCGGTGCTGCCCGGTCCGGGTCAGCAACTGATGCAGACGATCGAAGCCACGCTCCAGCAGATGCACATCGCTGCGGTCGATATCGGTGCGGTTGGCTGCCACGGCTTCCAGCAGCGATTCGATCCCATGGCCGAGATCACCGATGGGATTGATGCCGGCCATGCGTGCGCCACCCTTGAGGGTGTGCAGGTCGCGCTGCAGACCGGCGATGACGTCGCGGTCCTGCGGTGCGGCACGCAGTTCGCTGATCAGACCATCGCAATGGTCGAGCAGATCCTTGCCTTCCTCCACGAAAATATCGACCAGCTCCTGATCGAGCTGGGTGAAATCGAGGGCGTCGCCGGCATCGAGTTCAACGTCATCGTCCGATGCTGCCGCCCCGAATGCGGTGTCGGCAGGCTGCGGAGCGGTGGTGGCCGGCGCCGGCGCGTCTTCCAGTTCAAAGAAGCGCGCGGGTGCGGCGTCGGTGGGTTCGCTGTCGTCTGCGTCTGCGGTATCGGTCGCTTCGAAGGCTTCGGCAAAGGCGTCCCCTTCCACCGGTGCGTCGACCGTGGCATCCAGACCGAGCACACCGTTGTCTTCGCCCGCGTCGGCATCCGGTGCATCGAGCACGGTCAGGCCGTCGTCGATGGCCTGCTGCGCATCCACCACCTCGCCGAAGGCTGGCGGCGGCGGCAGGATGTCGTCCAGCGCCTGCGCGTCGTCGTCGTTCTCATCGCGCCCGTCGGTGTCGCGCCAGCCGTCGTTGGCGGCGTCGTCCACGGCGACCGCGTATGCGCCAGCCGGCACAGCCCCGCTGCCGCCGGGGTGAGATGCATCGAGGGTTGTCTCGACGCTATCGGCTTCGGCGTCGGCGTCGGCTTCGGCGTCGACCTCGGCGTCGGCAAACGCTCCGGCAACGTCCTGTGGTTCGTCCATCACGGCCGTCGTAGCACCAGGCTCCGGATCGGCCGCCAGCTCGGATGGGGTGAGGTGATCGAAGTACCGCGACAGATCTTCGGCCGAGGTGAGTTCCACGGCATCCAGACCGGCGTGCACCGCGTCCAGATCGGTCTCCTCGGCCGCGGTGTCCTGCGTGTTGTGAACTTCGTTGAGCACCGGCGACGCCGGCAACCCACCGTCGAAGTAGGCGGACAGATCATCGGTTCCAGTCAGTTCCGCCGCGACCAGCGCGTGGTCAGCCGTGGCCTCGACGTCGACGTCGACGGTATCCCCGTCGACCAGGGTCAGGCCGTCGGCCTCGATCAGCCCCTGCTGCAGGTCGGCATCGGCAGCGTCATCGATGCTCTCCAGAACCGGTGCCTCCACGTCGGCCGGCGCGTGATCAGCGATGGCTTCTTCTGCAACGACGGCTTCTTCTGCAGCGATGGCTTGCCCAGCGTCGCTGGCGTGAGCAGCCACGTCGGCGTCCATGTCCGCAAGGGAGGCGGCATCGGTCACGTCCAGCGCCGAGTCATCCTCCGCCAGGTCCCGTTCGTCATCGACCAGCGCCGGCCAGCGCGCTTCGGGCAGTGTGTCGGCCAGGGCGACCAAGCGGGCAGCAAGTGCGCGCTGGACCGGCACGCGCGGCGCCTCGTCCTGCAGGGCCTCCATCGTGGTGGTGATCGCGGCACAGGTCTCCCCCAGTGCCTGCAGACCTGCGTCACTGGGCAGCGCATCGGCGGCCAGCGAACGCTTGATGTAACTCTCTGCCGCACCGGTGACGGCAGTGATTTCCGGCACGTCGGTCATGGCGAAGGCGCCATTCATGGTGTGCACCGCGCGCAGCAGGCCATCGGTGACCGGCTGCGACGCGTCGGACGCGCTGTCCAACCATGCCTGCAGCGTGGCCTGGTGCACCTCGACCTCGGCTTCCAGGATCTCGCGCAGGACGCTGTCGATGTTGGCCGGGGTGCTTTCCACCACCGGCGCGGGCACGGGCACGGTATCGACTGCCACCGGATCCGGCACGGTCGCCGCCGGCGCCACCGGGCGCTGCAGCGGAACATGGAAGGTCTCTTCGCCTGCGGCCACGCGATCGGCGATCGCCTGCATCGCCTGGAGGTCGGCGGTCACGCGGCTGCCATCACGCAGCGCGGCGTTGAGCTGCGGCAGGACGTCGTAGGCCTGCCCGACCAGCGCGACCACCGCCGGCGAGGCCGGACGGCTGCCGTCGAGCACGCGGTTGAGCATGCCCTCGATCTTCCAGCTGAATTCTCCCAGGGTGCGTGCACCGACCAGGCGACCACTGCCCTTGAGGGTGTGGAACACGCGGCGGATCGGTCGCAGCCGGTCCATGTTGTCCGGTGCGATGCGCCAGGCCGGGAGCAGGTTGCCCAGGTTCACCAGCTCTTCGTCGAACTCCTCGATGAAGACTTCGCGGATGTCCTGGTCGATGTTCTCGCCATCGTCCTCGAAGCCGGCCTCGATACTGGTGTCCTCGGCAGTCACGGCAGCGACCTCGGCCACCAGGCCGGTGATCGGTGCAGCAACGGGATCGACACCCTCCGCGCGGAACTGTGCGGCGGCGGCATCCAGCTCGGCCAGGAACCGCACCGATTCGTCGTCCAGCTCAATCTTGCGGATGACGGCGTCCTGCACGCCCGAGGTCGAAAGTGAGGCCGCTGCGGCATCCTGCGCTTGGCCGACGTCGTCGATCTCATCAACGACAGGGGCGCTCAACGCGCGGTCACTCTCGTCCGCAGATGCAACCGGGATGTCCTGAAGGAAAGTGGGAAGCGCCTGGACGTCTGCGTCGTCAGGCACCGATCCGGATGCCGATCCGGATTCCGGGTCGGCATCGTCGATCTGCAGCGACAACACGTCATCAGCGTTGTCCAGCCGCTCATCGAAGGTGAACTCGATCGGCTCGTCGCTCAGCTCCAGCGCCTCGTGCTCGGCCGCAACCGGGTCGAACCCGGTGCCGTCCGCCACGAATGCAGGCATCTCCAGGAAGGTCGGATCGGCATCGTCGGTGCGTTCCGACGGCGTCGCATCGAGCTCAGTCTCGGCGGCGACCGCCACCGGCGTTGACACCAATGGCGGCACGCCCCACGCGGCACCGGCCGGTGCTTCGGCGATGATCGGATCGAAATGCGCGAAAGTCGGCAGTTCGTCCACATCGTTGTTGCCCGCCAAGGTCCACTGCGGCGCATCGGTCGCGATGGGCGCGGTCGACGCATCGAACACCAGGGCAGCCGGCGGGGCCGCGGGCGTCGTGGCCGGCGGCGGATCGAACGTGAAGTCCGGCAGCGGCGGCGGCAGGTTGGCCGGGCGCGGTATCTCGGCGGTGACGCCCAGCGCGATCGGCTCGGCGGCCGGCGCGTCCCACGGGGTCAGTTCAATAGGTTCCGGCGCCACCGGCAATGCGTCCGGCCCGGTATCGGCCGAGGGCTGGTTGGCAGCCGGCAGTGGCCAGTAACGCAGGGTTTCCAGACTGCTGCGGGTGATGTCCAGAATCTCGTCGCGGCCCGCGCGGCCTTCGCGCAGGGCTTCGAGGTAGTACTCCAGGCTGGCCATGGCATCGGCCAGGGTGTCGAGCTGGCGACCGCTCGGCACACGCTGCTTGCCCAGCAGTTCCACCGTGATGTACTGGCGCACGCCCTGCAGGTAGTCGGCCGGAACCGTCAGATCGAGCATGCGCAGCGCGCCGGCGACCTCGCCCAGCAGGCGCGGCACTTCCTGCAGCTGCTGGTGGTTCCAGTTGGTTTCGATGAAGGCGACGAAGTGCTCGCGCGCAGCGGCGAAGTTGGCGATCGCTTCATGCGCCAGCACTTCCACCGTGCGCCGGTTCTCGGCCACGCTCGGGTCATCTGCGCCGCTGCCGACCGCGCCCAGATGGGCGACCTGGTCATCCAGCGAGGCATCCACGTACAGCAGCGCACCGGCGATATCCAGCAGCAGCGTTTCATCGATCTGCTGCACGCCCTGGACCACATCGCGCAGTGCGTCGCGCTGCTGCACCACCACGCCGCGGGCCACGCCCAGACCCATCATGCCCAGCGTATCGGCCACCGCGCCCAGTTCGTTGACCTGGGTCTGCAGGTGCACCGGCTCGCCGCCGGTGCGCAGGTGCAGGTCCAGCGCATCCTTGATGCGCAGCAGCTCTTCCTTGACCGCGTTGCCGACGGTGTCGAGCAGCTCGCGGTTGCGCCCGCTCAGGCTGCCGCGCGCATGATCCAGCTCGGCCTCGGTGGCGCTCGCACTGTCCGGCGCGAAGGCGAACAGCACGCTTTCATTGATACCCGGCGCGGCGCGCGCCGAGCGGATGTCATTGAGCAGCGGCAGCAGCACGATCGGGATGTCGCGGTGACCGTTCTGCAGGCGCTCCAGATAATCGGGCAGCAGCACGCTGCCACGCATCAGCGTGGCGCAGGCTTCATCACGGTCGGGCACCTCACCAGCGCCGATCGCATTGGCCAGCTGCTCCAGCTCCTCGGCCACCATCGCCGGGGCATACAGCTCGACCATGCGCAGGGTGCCCTGCACCTGGTGCAGGTAGCCGGCGCAGAAGCGCATGCGGCTGCCATCGGCAGGGTCTTCCACGTAGTACTCGACCTCGTTGCGCACCTGGCGCAGGGTCTCGTCCAGCTCCGGCTTGACCCAGCCCAGTGCAGCGTGGCTCATGGCATCGCGCAGCGTGCTCATGCCAGGTCTCCCGGCAGCTCGGCGCACATGGCGTGCGGTGATTTCTCGCGATGCATCATCTGCTTGTTCCTTCCCTCTCCGCCCTGCCCGCGGCTCACGCCGGCAGCTTGAAGTCGGCAACCGAGCGGCGCAGGTCGGCCGCCAGCTGTGCCAGGTGGCCGATCGACTCGGCGGTCTGTCCCGCGCCCTGCGAGGTCTGGCCGGTAATCTGACGGATCACGCCCATGGTGCGGGTGATGTCCGATGCCGCGGCCGACTGCTGCTGGGCAGCGATCGAGATGTTCTTGATGAGGTTGTTCAGTGCGTTGGAGACGCGCTCGATTTCGGTCAGCGCGGTACCGGCGTCTTCGGCCAGGCGTGCACCGGAGACCACTTCGGCGGTGGTCTGCTCCATCGAGCTGACCGCTTCGTTGGTATCGGCCTGAATGGCCTGCACCAGGTTTTCGATCCGTCGCGTCGCACCGGACGTACGCTCCGCCAGGCGCTGCACTTCGTCGGCCACCACCGCGAAACCGCGACCGGCCTCACCGGCCGAGGCGGCCTGCACCGCGGCGTTCAACGCCAGGATGTTGGTCTGCTCGGAAATGTCGTTGATCAGTTCCACGATCGAGCCGATCTCCTGCGAGGATTCGCCCAGCCGCTTGATGCGCTTGGAGGTTTCCTGGATCTGGTCGCGGATCTGGTCCATGCCCTGGATCGTCTCGCGCACCACGCCGGCACCCTCGGCAGCGATCACCACCGAACGCTGTGCCACGTCGGCCG
The DNA here is from genome assembly GCF_003751305.1 of Stenotrophomonas rhizophila. GTDB lineage: Bacteria > Pseudomonadota > Gammaproteobacteria > Xanthomonadales > Xanthomonadaceae > Stenotrophomonas > Stenotrophomonas rhizophila_B. Next base: position 925,450 of record NZ_RJKV01000002.1, on the reverse strand, counting down.
ACTCGGCCGAGTTGCGTGACACCTGTTCGATGCTTGCTGCGATTTCGCCAATGCGGTCCGAGGCCGACGTGATCTGGTTGGCCTGGTGGCCCGCCGCTTCTGCCAGCTGCATCGCCGTGGCCTGGGTTTCCTGGGTCGACACGGCAACCTTGGCCGAGGTGTCGTTGATCGTGGTCACCAGATGGCGCAGTTCGTCCACGGCGTAGTTGATGGCGTCGGCGATGGCGCCGGTCATGTCCTCGGTCACCGAGGCCTTCACCGTCAGGTCGCCTTCACCCAGCGAGCTGATTTCGTCCAGCAGCCGCATGATGGCCTGCTGGTTGCGGCTGTTGTACTCCACCTGGGTCTGGTAACGCAGTTCCTGCTCGCGCGAGCGGCTGCGCACGGTGCTGCCGACGAAGCCGACGATGGCGATCAACGAGAGCGCACCGGACACCACACCCAGCCAGAAATTCGGGAACAGGCGGGTATCGCGCAGCGAGCCGAACGAAGAAAACGCCTCGAACAGTTTTTTGCTGTCGCGGAGCATGTCGGCCGAGCCACCGGTCAGGGCGGCCGCCGAGGACTGCGCCGCGAACAGCTGGCGGGAACTGGCCAGGATCGCATCGGCGTCCTGCTTCATGGTGTCCCACTGCTTCTGCGACTGCTCCAGTGCGGCCAGCGCCGGGGCGTTGCGGACCGGGGCGATGCCCAGCTCGTCGTTGCCGTTGCGCAGCGCATCCAGAATCTGGGTGAACACCACCGAGTCGCGGGCGAGCGCATCGCCGGCAGCGGCGGCATTGGCACCGCCGGCACGCATTTCGGTCACGCGGCGGGCCATGGAGCCGACCACCACCACCTGCTGCAGCGCGTTGTAGACCTGCGAGGAGGGCGCGCCACTGGCCGACATCGCGCGGACCACTTCGTTCAGCTGCGCCTGCAGTGCCGGCACGCCGTTGACGAAGTTGTTGGCGTTGCCCGCCAGGGCCAGCACCGCCGGTTCACTGGCGACCAGCTGGCCGGCGCTCTTGCCGAGCGGCTCCCACGTCTTGATCAGCGCATCGAGCGGGCCGGCGACATTGGTCTCGGTGCCGTAGCGGCCCTGCAGGGCACTGACGGTGGTTTCGATGTCGGTCTTGGTCAACTTGAACGCGGTGAACGCCTGGGCGTTGCCCGAGACCGCTTCACGGCCCTGGTTGGCCAGCTGCTGCGAGAGCACCTGCAGGTTCGCCGCATCGGTGCTCGCACTGGCCAGGCGACTGCCCTGCCAGGTCGCCACGCCGGTGTTGACGCCGAACACGATCATCGACACGGCCAGCAGGCCGAGCCAGAAATTGGTGCCCACCGAGCCGAGCTTGCCGGCCTTGGCGGATTCCGAAGCAGTACTCATCGTTCAACCTCGATCTTCAATACGGAGAGACAGGCGCCTGCGGTCAGGCCGCGGCCTGCCTGAATTCGGGGGTACGCGACAGCAGCGACAGCGAGAACACGCCCCAGTCATGACCGTCGCCGTGGAAGGCGCGGTCGACGAAATGCGCATAGCGGCCGGTCGCCAGATCGCCTTCAGCGGTGTCCTGGTCCTGCTCGAAGCTGCGCTGGCCGAACAGTTCATCGATGGTCAGCGCGACGTCGCCGCCGGCCTGGCGCATGATCAGCACGCGCTGGCCTTCCTGCTGCACGGTTCGCTCGCCTTCCAGGAAGTACTTCAGGTCCACCACCGGGAACAGGTTGCCGCGCAGGTTGCCCACGCCCAGCAGCCAGGGCTGCGCGCCCGGCACCGGGGTGATCGGCGGCATCGGGACGATTTCCACCACTTCACGGAAGTCCGAGACCAGCCGGCGCTTGCCCACCCGGTAGCCGACGCCACGCCACAGGTCCTGCGAGAACTGCCGCTCGGGCAGCTGCACCGCATGGGCCAGGCTGCGCCGCTCGTAAGCCTCGAGGATGTCGAAAGGAGAACGCATCAGACCACCAACTGGTTGATCCGCGCGATCAGTTCCTCCTCGCGCGGCGGCTTGACGATGTAGTCGGCCGCCCCCTGGCGCAGCCCCCACGCCTTGTCGGTTTCCATCGCCTTGGTGCTGACGATGACGACCGGGATGTGCTTGATCGCCGCGTCGCGCGCCATCGCGCGGGTGGCCTGGAAGCCACTCATGCCCGGCAGCACCACGTCCATCAGCACCAGCTGCGGCGACTGCTCGCGCACGAGCTTGAGCCCGTCCTCGGCGTTGTCCGCTTCCAGGACTTCATGACCGGCCTTGGTCAACCACTGCGTGAACACCGCACGGTCGGTCGGTGAATCCTCGATCAGTACGATTCGAGCCATTGTGCCTTTCCCCCCTGGTCAGGCGTTGACGTATGTGCGGATGGCACCCAGCAGTTCTTCACGCGTGAATGGCTTGGTCAGGTACTGCTCCGAGCCGACGATGCGCCCCCGCGCCTTGTCGAACAGGCCGTCCTTGGACGACAGCATGATCACCGGCGTCGACTTGAACAGCTGGTTGCCCTTGATGAGCGCACAGGTCTGGTACCCATCCAGGCGCGGCATCATGATGTCGACGAAGATGATCTGCGGCTGTTGGTCGGCGATCTTGGCCAACGCCTCGAAACCATCGGTCGCGGTCACCACCTCGCAGCCTTCGCGCTTGAGCAGTGTTTCCGCCGTCCTGCGTATGGTCTTCGAATCATCGATGACCATGACGCGTAACCCTGCGAGTTCCCCACCCGCAGCCATGTATTCAGTCATTACCTTTCCCCAAGCGCGCGACGCGTGCACTGATCCGGCGTCGCTGCGAAAGCGTATCTATATCCCAATACCGGCGCGCGCTTCAAGCATCCCCATCCCGGCCCCGCCGCGAGCGCCTCCCGCCGGCCCGGCGCCGGGCATTCTGCGCAAACCCGAGGCGGCCCGCCGCCCGGCCGGACACTGCGTTGCGCAGCCCGGGGCAGGCATTGGGCGGCCATTGTCGCTACCATCATCGGCCTGCCCGCCAGGTTGCGACCATGCCGTTGAATGTCATCGTGGTGATGGACCCCATCGCCCATATCAAGATTGCCAAGGACACCACCTTCGCGATGCTGCTGGAAGCCCAGCGCCGCGGCCATGCCCTGCACTACGTCAGCCCCGGCGGGCTGGCCCTGCGCGACGGCCAGGCCATCGCCCGCACGGCACCGCTGCAGGTGCGCGAGGACAAGAACGACTGGTTCACCCTGGGCGAGTTCAGCCAGACGGTCTTCGGCCCCGGCCAGGTCGTGCTGATGCGCAAGGACCCGCCGGTGGATGCCGAATTCATCTACGACACCCACGTGCTCAGCGTCGCCCAGCAGGCGGGGGCGATGGTGGTCAACGATCCGCAGGGCCTGCGCGACTACAACGAGAAGCTGGCCGCCCTGCTGTTCCCGCAGTGCTGCCCGCCGACGCTGGTCAGCCGCCGCAACGCCGACCTGAAGGCCTTCGTGCTTGAACACGGCCAGGCTGTTCTCAAGCCGCTGGACGGCATGGGCGGGCGCTCGATCTTCCGCAGCGGCACCGGCGACCCGAACCTCAATGTGATCCTGGAAACCCTGACCGACGGCGAGCGCACGCTGGCCCTGGCGCAGAAGTTCATCCCGGACATCACCGCCGGCGACAAGCGGATCCTGCTGGTCGATGGCGAGCCGGTGGACTACTGCCTGGCGCGGATTCCGCAGGGTGACGAGTTCCGCGGCAACCTGGCCGCCGGCGGCCGCGGCGAAGGCCGCCCGCTGAGCGAGCGCGACCGCTGGATCGCCGCCCAGGTCGGGCCGGAGATGAAGCGGCGCGGCATGCGCTTCGTCGGCCTGGATGTGATCGGCGATTACCTGACTGAAGTAAACGTCACCAGCCCGACCTGCGTGCGCGAACTCGACGCCCAGTTCGGGCTGAACATCGCCGGCACGCTGTTCGACGCGATCGAGGCCGGCCTGCCGCGATGAGCGCCAGCGTCGTCCCGGCCCCGACGTGGCAGGCGCGCGAATCCCAGCGGCTGGGCGCGACCCTGACGCTGTCCGTGCTCGTGCACGCGCTGCTGCTGCTCGGGGTGGGCTTTGCGGTGAGCGACAACGCGCCACTGGTGCCGACCCTGGATGTGATCTTCAGCCAGACCCAGACCCCGCTGACGCCCAAGCAGGCCGATTTCCTGGCCCAGGCCAATCAGCAGGGCGGCGGCGACCACGACAAGGCCCAGCGCCCGCGCGACAACCAGGCCGGGATCGTGCCGCAGGCGCAGGCAGGGCTGTCGCCCGTCCCGCAGCAGCGCCAGGAGGCGGCCAGCGTGCCGCCGCCGCAGACCCGTGTGGTCAACAGCCGCAATGGCACCGACACCATCGCCGAGGCGCAGCCACAGCCGCTGCCCGAGCAACCCCGCCCGGATGCACCGATGACGGCCCGCGAGCAGCGCGATGTGGAGATGGCGCGGCTGGCCGCCGAAGTGCACCTGCGCTCGGCCCAGTACGCCAAACGCCCGAACCGCAAGTTCGTCTCGGCCAGTACCCGCGAATACGCCTATGCCAGCTATCTGCGCGCGTGGGTCGACCGCGCCGAGCGCGTCGGCAATCTGAACTACCCCGATGAGGCACGCGCCCGCCGGCTCGGCGGCCAGGTGGTGATCACCGTCGGTGTGCGCCGCGATGGCACGGTCGAAAGTGCCCGCATCCTGCAGTCCAGCGGCACGCCGTTGCTGGATGAAACCGCGCTGCGCGTGATCACCCTGGCACAGCCGTTCCCGCCACTGCCCAAGACCGAGGATGCGATCGACATCCTGCAGGTGACCCGCACCTGGGTGTTCCTGCCTGGCGGCGAGCTGCGCGACGACCGGTGATCGGGCGCGGATCGTGCGCAAGGTCGTGCGCAGGGTCCAGCCACGCATGGCGTGGCTCTACGATAACGCCGCGCAGGTAGTGCCACGCCATGCGTGGCTGGGGCTTACGATGCGATGCGCAGCTCGGCGCTACGAGGCCGCCTGCGTTACGAGGCCGCCTGCTTCGCCGCCCGCGCCGCCTGCTGTTCCACCAGGGTCAGTGCCACGTTGTTGCGCAGATACGCCGGCTCCACCAGCTCCGGTGCCACGCCCTCGCCGCGCTGGAAAGCGGGCACCGCCAAGGCCAGCACGTCCGAGGCACGCGGCAGCGCCAGCGCGTCCACGCCGGTCAGTTGATCGGCCAACCGCGTCGCCAGCACGCCGTCGGCCGCGCCGAAGCCAGTCCCCACGCCGAACCAGCGCGTGCCCTCGGGCAACACCACCTGCTCCGGCGCGCACACGCTCTCCTCGCCCTGCAGCTGCCACTGCCCGTCCACGCGGAGGTGGCGTGCGGCATAGACCTCGCCCATGCGCGCGTCGATGCTGGCCAGTACATGATCGGCTTCAGCCGGGGCACGCAGCGCCAGCGCCTGCAGGGTGGAGACCGCGATCAGCGGGCGGTCCAGCGCCAGGGCGATCCCCTGGGCGATGGCGATGGCCAGCCGCACGCCGGTGAACGCGCCCGGCCCCCGCCCCAACGCGATCGCATCCAGCTGCGAACGGGCCACCCCCGCCTCGGCCAGCAGCGCCTCGGCCCAGGGCAGGCTCAGTTCGGCGTGGCGGCGCGGGGCGATCTCGAAGCGCTCACTGACCTGCCCATCCACATACAGGGCGACGGAACAGGCTTCGGTGGCGGTTTCAAAGGCGAGCAGTTTCATGGCGGTCAGAACAGGGAAGTGGGAAAGTCATCGGTGGACGGCAGACGTTGCACGGACTGCGGTGATGCAGGCGCAGCGACGGGTGTGGGGTCAGCGACGGGCCATTGTGGCGCAAAGAAGGACTGCACATCGGCCAGCGAACGGGTACGTCGGAACGGCGGCAGTGAATCCAGGAAAATCCGGCCATAGCCACGGCTGAGCAGGCGTGGATCGCACAGCACCAGCACACCGCGATCGGTTTCGCTGCGGATCAGGCGGCCCACGCCCTGCTTGAGCGCAATCACCGCCTGCGGCAGCTGCTCATCGCGGAACGGGTTGCCGCCGTCGCGGCGGATTGCATCCAGCCGCGCTTCGAACACCGGATCGTCCGGCGCGGCGAAGGGCAACTTGTCGATCACCACCACGCTGAGCGCATCGCCCACCACGTCTACGCCTTCGCGGAAGCTGGCCGAGCCCAGCAGGACGCCGTTGCCCGATTCACGGAAGCGCTGCAGCAGGGTCGCGCGCGGTGCCTCGCCCTGTACGAACAGCGGCCACGGTGCGTCGCGCAGCGCCTCGGCCGCTTCGCGCAGCGCGCGGTGCGAGGCGAACAGCAGGAACGCGCGGCCGTGTGAGGCCTCCAGCACCGGGGTCAACGCTCGGATCAATGCGGTGCCAAAGCCGCGCGCGGCCGGATCGGGCAGATCGGTCGGCAGATAGCACAGCGCCTGTTGGGCCCAGTCGAACGGGCTGGGCTGCAGCAGGCTGACCGGATCATCCAGGCCCAGCCGCTGGGAAATATGCTCGAAACCCCCGTCCACGGTCAGCGTGGCCGAGGTGAATACCCAGGCCGCCATCGATCGCTGGCGATGCTCACGCAGCGGACCGGACACATCCATCGGCGTGCGCTGGCAGCGGAAACCGCGCGGTGTCAGTTCATACCAGAGCACCTCCGCTGGCGGCGGCGCTTGGTCCGGATCGGTGTCGAAATCCAGCATCGGTGCATCGTCGCCCAGCCAGCGCGACAACCGCGAGACCGCTTCCATGGCGCGGGCATGGCAGGCGTCCAGGCCGGGCGACGCCTCGCGCACGCCGGCCAGCGCATCGCGCAGCTGGACCAGCGTGCTCATCGCGGCATCAAAGCCATCACGCACCTGCGGCACGGTCAGCGCGCGCCACTGGGTGCCGCGCGGCGGCAGGCCATCCATCGCCACGCGCAGGTCGCGCAGGGTCTGCTCCAACGCGGCCGCAGGCTCCTGCAGGGCGGCCTGCGCACCGGCCACGCTGCGACTCTCGGCCAGGCAGTCGCGTGCCAGCTCCTGCCACGGGCGCATGCCGAAGCCTTCGCCGAAAAAGTTGGCCGCCAGTTCAGGCAGCTGGTGCGCCTCGTCGATCACGAACGCCTGCGCGCCCGGCAGGATCTCGCCGAAGCCTTCCTGCTTGAGCGCCAGATCGGCCAGCAGCAGGTGGTGGTTGACCACCACCACGTCGGCCGCCTGCGCCCGCTGCCGTGCCTGCACGACGAAGCAGTCATCCCAGAAGGGGCACTCGGTGCCCAGGCAGTTATCGACGGTGGAGGTCACCATCGGGTACAGCGGCGAGTCCTCCGGCAAGGCCTCCAGCTCGGCCATGTCGCCGAACTTCGTACGGCCGGACCAGGCCAGGATGCGCTGGAACTGCGCGACCTGCTCAGGGGAACTGAAGCGGGGCTCGCCCCGGGCCTGCTGCAGCCGATAGCGGCACAGATAATTCGCGCGCCCCTTCAGCAGCGCACTGCTGTGGCCCACACCGAGCGCGGCCCGCACGCGTGGCAGATCGCGGTGATACAGCTGATCCTGCAGCGCGCGGGTACCGGTGGAGATGATGGTCTTCAGCCCGGACAGCAGCGCGGGCACGAGGTACGCATAGGTCTTGCCGGTGCCGGTGCCGGCCTCGGCCAGCAGGACGTCGCGCTGGTCGAACGCTTCGGCGATCGCCGCGGTCAGGCGCAGCTGGGCCGGGCGCGGAACGAAGGCATCGAGCTGGCTGGCGAGCGCACCGCCCTCACTGAGGGCATCGCGGCTGGCGTGGGCAAGTTGGGACATGACGCAATGATAAAGGGTGCCGACCGATGCCCGGCGCTACGCCGTCACGCATCCGACTGCATCGCCCCTATCAGTAGCGCATGATCCCCGGCACCGTGCAGCCGTCCAGCTGGGCATGCGCGGAGGCCGCGTTTTCTTTCTCACCCCGGGCCAGACGCGCCTGCTCGATCGTCGCCCAATGGCGACGGCACAACGGGCCGGTCTTCGAACCGAGTTCGACCGACTTGCGGGCGAACGTTTCCGCCGCCGCCCAATCGCCCTGCAGCAGCGCGATCTCGGCACGGTCCTGCAGCACTGACGGGTCCGAGGCCATGATCGCCAGCGCCTGATCGAGCGCCGCCGCAGCGCCGGTCAGATCGTTGGCCTGGCGACGGGCATGCGCGGCCTGGCGCAGGTCTTCCACCTCGCTGTCGCGCAGCGGCTGCACGGCCAGCTCTTTGTCGTCATTGCCCGCGGCGGCATCCACGGCGGCCAGGCGCTGGGCCGGCGTGGTGGTGTCGACCGGTGCCTTCACGACCGGCGGTGGCGTGACGCAGGCCGCCAGCGCGAGGCACAGTGTGGCAAGCGACGCGGAACGGATCAGGAAACGGGTGGTCATGCAGGCAGGCCTCGATCAGGGTTGACGCGCGGGGGTGGCGGCCGGTGCATTCTGCGCCGGTTCGGGGGCGGGCTCGGGCTTTTTCTCCAGGCCGAACCAGCTGCGCCAGCCACCGCCTTCACTCTGTTCGCCGCCCTCCCCTTCCGGCAAGGCGCTCGGCGCGGTGCACGGTACATAGGCCGGGGTGTAGCCGACCACGAACGGGAAGCGACGGGCGCCCGGGCAGGCTTCATCGGTGGTGGCCGTGCCGCTGGCCTCCACGTACTGCCAGTCCAGGCCCTTGTTGCTGACCTTCAGCGGCGAGCTGGGCAGGCGCTGGAAAATGCCGGACCAGACCCGCATCGACCCGGTCGCGCCATACAGCCCGGCTTGTTCATTCTGGTCGTTGCCCATCCAGATCACGGCCAGATGGTCACCGGTGTAGCCGGCGTACCAGCTGTCGCGGCCGTCGTTGGTGGTGCCGGTCTTGCCCGCCGGCTGCAGGCGGCCCAGGCCGTCGGCGTTGAGGCGCTGCGCGGTACCGCTGGCGACGACCTGCTGCAGACCGATGCTGATCAGGTTGGCGGCAATCGAGTCACCTTCCTGCGCCGGCGCCGGGGTCTTGTCGTAGCGCTTCATCAACTTGCCCTGCGGATCGAGCACGCCACGCACCGCATGCAACGGCTGGATCTCGCCCCCGGAGGCCAGGAACTGATACAGCTGGGCCATCGCATACGGGCTTTGATCCGTGGAGCCCAGGATCACCGCGGGATTGGGCTCGGCCTTGATGCCGGCCAGAACATGGATCAACTGCGTGACCCGCTCCGGGCCAACCTGCATGCCTACCCGGACCGTGGCCTGGTTGTAGGAATGAGCCAGCGCGTCGATCAGGCGGACCGTGCCGTGGCTGCGGTTGTCCGCGTTGCCGGGTGACCACTGCTTGCCGCGGCTGAGCTGCACCGTCACCGGCGAATCGTCGACCCAGCTGGACAGCGAGTAGCGGTCCGGCTGCGCCAGCGCCAGCAGATACACGAACGGCTTGAGCAGCGAGCCGACCGGGCGCTGCGCCTCGATGGCCCGGTTGAAGCCCGGTTCGGACACATCACGGCTGCCGACCACGGCCAGCACATCCCCGTTGTGCACGTCGGTCAGCACCAGGCCGGCCTGCAACGCGGGACGGCGCTTGCTTTCCAGTGATTTGATCGTCTTGGTGACCGCACCTTCGGCATAGGCCTGCGCCGAGGGCGCCATGCCGGTCATCACGCTCAGGCCGGCGCCCTGCAGCACCGACTCGGGGTAATCGTGGCCGAGCTGGCGACGGACCAGATCGACATAGGCCGGGAAACGGTTGGCCGCGATCAGGCCCGGAGTCTTGGGCACGCCCAGCGGTGCATCGACCGCACGCTTGTACTCGGCATCATCGATCAGGTTGGCTTCACGCAGCTTGCCCAGCACGAAGTTGCGGCGATCCAGCGCGCGCTCGGGATTGCGGCGCGGATCGTAATACGACGGGCCCTTGACCAGGCCGATCAGCAGCGCGACGTGCTCGGTATTGAGCGAGGCCAGATCACGCCCGAACCAGAACTCCGCGCCCGAGGACATGCCGTGGATGGCCTGGCTGCCACGCTGGCCCAGGTAGACCTGGTTGAGGTAGGCCTCCAGGATGGTGCGCTTGTCGTAGCGCGCTTCCATGATCAGCGCGTACAGCACCTCATTGAACTTGCGGGTGACCGTCTGCTCTTTGCCGATTCCGAGCAGGCCGCTGCGGGCCAGCTGCTGGGTCAGGGTCGAGGCCCCCTGCCGGCTCTGGCCACCAGAACGCACGGTCACCCAGATCGCGCGGGCGATGCCGCTCAGGTCGATGCCGTGGTGCCGGTTGAAGTCCTTGTCCTCCACTGCCTGCAGGCCGGTGACCAGCAGTTCGGGGGTCTCTTCGATCCGCACCAGCCGCCGCTCTTCCTGCTTCTGGCCGTACAGCGTGGCGATCCGGGCCGGATCCAGGCGCGCGGCCTTCAGCGCCTTGCGGGTGTCGGGGTCACGCAGCGAAGCGATCGACCCGCCGGACAGGCTCAGCTCGACGCGGCGCGGGGCGACCCGGCCGTCAACGTCGTTGTAGCCACGGCTGGAGATGACGAAACGCCCCCCCTCCTGCGTGTATGTGGCCGGTGATTTGCCGATCCCGTCATCACGGTACGCCGAGGCCGCCAGCTCGGTCTTGAGCGTGGCCGCATCCATCGCCACGCCGGGCGCCAGCGGCAGCGGGCGCGCATAGACACGCGTGGGAATCTGCCAGCGCAGCTCACCGAAGCGCTGGGTGACCTGTTGGTTCAGGTACACCGTATAGGGGATCAGGAAGCCCAGCCCCAGCGCGACAGCCGCCATGCTCCAGGTGATCAACCGGCGCCGCCACAGCGGGCCGCGGCTTTCGGTGTCGTCTTCGAACTCGTCGATGTCGTCGGAATCGTAGCGTCGGGGCACGGGGATGCGAGAATATGGATTCCGGCGAGTCTAACGCAGCCACCGCGAGCGGCGCGTTCTCCCGGGTTCCCCCGCTTAAGCTGGAGTTGCAACGGGATGTCGATGTCCTTGGCCGATGCTCGCTATTTCCTGAACCGCATGCGTGGCCTGTTCCGTCGCAGTCTGGCCAGTCTGCGCACCCGGGGCTGGCGCGCGACCCTGCAGCGCATCCGGGTGCATACCCAGGCCGTACCGACCCCGCGTGGCGCGCCGTTGTACCTGCCCGATGCCGTGCCTTTCTCGCCGTTCGCGCTGCCGGCCAGCGACCACCCGGTGGTCAGCATCATCATTCCGGTCTACAACCACGCTGCGCACACGCTGGCATGCCTGCGGGCGCTGGCCGCGCATCCGCCGCAGGTCGCGTGCGAGATCGTGGTGATGGACGACGGCAGCAGCGATGAAACGACGGCCTGGATGCCGCAGATCAACGGCCTGCGCTATGAAGTGCGGGCAAGCAACGGCGGCTTCATCGAGGCCTGCAATGATGGCGTGGCGCGTTCGCGTGGCCAGTACATCGTGCTGCTCAACAACGACACCGTGCCGCAGCCGGGCTGGCTGGATGCCCTGCTCGCGACCTTCGCGCGGGTGCCGCGCGCGGGCCTGGTCGGTTCACAGCTGCTCTATCCCGATGGTCGCCTGCAGGAATCGGGCGGCGTGATCTTCCAGGACGGCAGCGGCTGGAGCTATGGCCGCTTCGAGTCGCCCGAGGATCCCCGCTACAGCGCCCTGCGCGATGCCGACTACTGCTCCGGTGCGGCGGTGATGATCCCCCGCGCCCTGTGGGATGCGCTTGGCGGTTTCGATCTGCGCTACAAGCCGGCGTATTACGAAGATACCGATCTGGCGTTCGCGGTACGCGCCAGCGGCCACCGCGTGCTGGTGCAACCGGCCAGCCGCGTGGTGCATGACGAAGGCACCAGCAATGGCACTGATACCGGCAGCGGGGTCAAGGCCTACCAGGTCCGCAACCGCAGCGTGTTCGCCGCCAAGTGGGCCGATGCACTGAAGGCGCAGCCGGCGGTCGGCAGCGTGCCCGCGCCGGCCCTGCTGCACCGTGCCCAGCGTCAGGTCCTGATCCTGGATGAAGAGGTGCCGCAGCCGGACCGCGACTCGGCCTCGCTGCGCCAGTACAACCTGATCCGCATGCTGCTCGAGGAGGGCGTACATGTGGTGTTCGTGCCGACCCGTCGCGAGCATGGCGGCGCGGCGACCGAGGCGCTGCAGGCGCTGGGCGTGGAGGTCTGGTACGCGCCTTACCTGGTCGGCGTCGCGCCGTGGCTGCGCGCCAACGGCGCCCGCTTCGACGTCGCGATGATGGTGCGCTATCACGTCGCCCACGAATGCCTGCCGCTGCTGCGCAGCTTCGCGCCGCAGGCGCGCACCGTGTTCGACACCGTCGATCTGCATTACCTGCGCGAGCGACGCGGCGCGGAGATCGCGGGGGATGCCGGGCTGCTGCGCAATGCCGAGCGCACCCGCGCGCGCGAGCTGGCGGTGATGGCGCAGGTGGATGTGACCGTGCTGGTCAGCGCAGCCGAGCGTGAACAGCTGCGCGTGGATGCCCCGGGTGCGACGGTGGAACTGATCTCCAATCTGCATGAAGTGGCCGGTGCCGGACCGGACTGGGCCGAGCGTCGCGACCTGGTCTTCGTCGGTGGCTTCCGTCATCCGCCGAACCTGGATGCGATGCAGTGGTTCATCGGCGAGGTGTTCGCGCGGATCCGCGCGCAGCTGCCCGACATCCGTTTCCACTGCATCGGCGCAGCGGTGCCCGATGCCCTGCGCGAGCTGGCCGCCACCCAGCCGGGCGTGGAGATACACGGTTTCGTGCCGGACGTGGTGCCTTACATGGATGGCGTACGCATTGCCGTCGCGCCGCTGCGCTTTGGTGCCGGGGTCAAGGGCAAGGTCAATCTGAGCATGGCGCATGGCCAGCCGGTGGTCGCCACGACCTGCGGTGTCGAAGGCATGCACCTGCGCGATGGTGAGGATGTGCTGGTCGCCGATGATGCCGAGGCGTTCGCGCACGCGGTGGTCCGGCTGTACCAGGACGAGGCCTTGTGGCGCCGGCTCTCCAGCGCCGGGCTGCAGAACATCGTGGATCACTTCTCACTCGATGCCGCGCGCACCACGGTGCAGCGGGTGTTTCTGGCCTAGCTCGCCGCCCCGCCGCCGGCGCTGCGCAGGCGCTCGGCGAATGCCGGCAACTCGGGCAGGTCCGGTTGCCAGCGGCGCGCCTGCATCAATGCCTGCTGCGCGAAGACGATGTCGCCCGATCCCAGGCGCTCGCTGCCGATGGCCAGCCAGCGCTGCGCCAGCCGACGACGCGCGGCGGCCTGGCCGGCATCGTTGCTCGACAAGGTCTGCCAGGCATCCAGACAGGCGCCCGCCGCCAACACACGGTTCTCACGCAGCCGATCCTCGAAACACTGCCGGCTCGCCGGCAGCAGGCGCTGTGCGGCCGCCCGCACGCGCGAATCCTGTGGGGCGACGCCTTGGGCTTCACGCAGGGCGTCGTAGGCACTGCGACCGGGAGGATCTAGAAACTGTCCGGCGCCCTCCGCTTCGTCCAGGCGCGCGAGCAGACGCTGAAGGGTGCGTTCGCGCTGGGCTCGCGGCACTGCCGGGGTCGTCAATGCCGCCTGGGAACGGCGGGCCTGGTCGATCGTATGTCGCACCGTCTCGAGCGCACGCGTGGACGCCCCCAGCGCTTCGGCTGCCTGCAGCGACTGGGCGGCCTCATCGAAACGGAAATTGCCGGCCTGTCGGGTCGCCCGCATCAGCTGGGCGTCGGCGACCTGCAGCTGCCCACGGTGCGCGGCAGGATCATCCGGCATTGCAGAGAGCACCGCAGCGAAGGCCGCTGCCGCCGCCTCGAGCTTCTGCCGACGCAGTGCGGTCTCGCCCTCGCGCTGGCGGCGTTCCAGCGCGTTGTTCACGGCTTCCTGGGTAGCCGGCAGGTCGACATGCCCGGCATCGAAACCACGGGCGCTGCGCACCAGCGCAGCCGCGCGTGCAACATCGCCGCCCTCCGCTGCAGTGCGTGCCTGCTGCAGCAGATCGGACAGCGCGTCCTCACGCCCTTCCAGCGCGCGCAGTTGGTTGGGCATCAGCGCCAGCACCTGCTGGAACAGCGGCAACGCGCTATCCGGGCTGCCATCCAGTCGTTGAGCCTGCAGGGCCGCTTCGGCACGGCCGAGCAAGGCGCCGATCCCGGCGCGAGCCTGATCACGCTCCCGAAGCTGCTGGGCCAGCGCATCGGCATCGCGTTGCGGCACCTGCAGGTCGCGGGCCAGCGCCAGGGCGGCGGTCGCTGCGGCATGATCGCCGTGGTTCAGCGCATCGTGCGCCTGTTGCAACGCCGCCTGGCCGGTCCGTGCGAGTCCGGTACGCGCCTGCAGCCGATCATTGTCCAGCGCCAACGCCGCCTGGTACGACTCGCGCGCACCACGACCGTCCGGGAGCGTCAATTTTCCCGCCGCCAGGGCACGATCGCCCTGATCGAGCAGCTGCTCGATCTGCGGCTCGTTCCAGAACCAGTTGGCCAAGGGCCGCCGCAGCAACGCCAGGCTGACGAACAGCAGCACCGCCACCAGCGCCGCCCAGCGCCAGATGCGGCGGGCGTGGCGCGCCTGCAGCCACCACCAGCGACCCTCGCGGCGTACCCGCCGCAGCGCCTCGTGCGCGGCATCATGCCTGTCATCGTCCCGGCTCATGCCACGAGCCTAGCGTGGGGCACGTGAGGTCAGCCTAGACGCCGGGCTTCGCTGACGCCGGGCAGCGCGTCCAGCTTGCCCAGCAGGGTGGAGAGCTGCCCGTAATCGCTGACCTTCAGGCGCAGGCGCAGATGCGCCCGGCCACTGTTGCGGACGTTGTCGCTGTGGATGTCCAGCACGTAGGCATCCTCCTGCGCGATCAGGTTGGTGATGTCCTTCAGCAGCCAGCGCCGGTCGACCGCATCAACCACGACGTCCACTTCGTAGCCACCGCCGGCCTGGCCCCACTCCACCGGCAGGATGCGCTGTGGACTGGCGGCCGCCAGCCGCGCCAGCGCGGCGCAATCGGTGCGATGCACGGTGACGCCACGGGCGCGGGTCAGGTAGCCCACGATCGGCTCACCAGCCACGGGCTGGCAGCACCGGGCGAGCTGCACGAGCAGATTGCCCACGCCCTGGACAGTGAAATTGGCGCTGCGCACGCTGTCACGCCGCGCCGTCGGGCGCGGCAGGGCGGGCACCGCCGGCTGGCTGGCGGCACGCTCGGCTTCCAGCAGCGTGCGGCTGACCTGGTTCGGTCCGGTGTCGCCCAAGGCCACCTGGATGTAGAGATCATCGACGCTGTCGGCGTGGAACTTCTTCACGGCGATCGTCAGATCGGCGTGCTGCAGGCCGAGGCGCTTGAGTTCCCGCTCAAGCAGTTCGCGACCGGCCTGCACGTTGCGCGCACGGTCCAGCTTGTGGAACCAGCCGCGCACCTTGTCGCGCGAGCGGTTGCTGGCCAGGAAACCGCCGGAGGCGAGCAACCAGTCGCGGCGCGGGTCGGCTTCTTTACCGGTCAGGATCTCGACGCGGTCGCCACTGCGCAGGCGATAGGTCAGCGGCACGATGCGGCCGTTGACCTTCGCCCCGCGGCAGCGGTGCCCGACCATCGTGTGCACGTGGTAGGCAAAATCCAGTGGTGTGGCGCCCTGCGGCAGGTCCATCACCTCGTCCTTGGGGCTGAGCGCGTAGACCCGGTCTTCGGTCAGTTCGGCATCCAGCGCACCGGCCAGCTCGCCGGCGTGGCCCTCCTGGGATTGCTCCAGCAACTGCCGCATCCAGGTGATCTTGCGATCGAACGCCTTCTCCGCGCCCTTGCTGCCTTCCTTGTAGCGCCAATGCGCGGCGACACCGAGCTCGGCCTGGGCGTGCATGTCATGGGTACGGATCTGCACTTCGATGGTGCGCCCTTCCGGACCGACCACGGCGGTGTGCAGCGAGCGGTAGTCGTTGGCCTTGGGCCGCGCGATGTAATCATCGAATTCGCTCGGCACCGGCGCCCACAGCGCATGCACCACGCCCAGCGCGGCGTAGCAGGCGGCCACGTCGTCGACCATCACGCGTACCGCACGGATGTCATACAGCTGCTCGAAGGCCAGCCGCTTCTTCTGCATCTTCCGCCAGATGCTGTAGATGTGCTTCGGGCGGCCGCTGACCTCGGCGCGGATGCCCTGCGCCAGCAGCTCACGCGAGAGCGCCTTTTTGACGCCTTCGACGTAGCGCTCGCGCGCCAGACGGGTTTCATCGACCTCACGTGCGATGCGACGGTAGGTTTCCGGCTCCAGGTGACGGAACGCCAGATCTTCCAGCTCCCACTTCAACTGCCAGATGCCGAGCCGGTTGGCCAGCGGCGCGTGGATGTCGCGGGTGAGCTGGGCCAGCGCGCGGCGCTCTTCTTCGGGCAGCCGATCGGCACCGCGCATGCGGGCCAACTGGCGGGCGAGCAGGATCGGCACCACGCGCAGATCGCGGATGATCGACAGCAGCAGCCGGCGCAGGCCTTCGCTGTTGCGCCCGGCCTCGCGCCCGGCGTGCAGCGCCCAGACCTGGTCCGCCGCATCCTGCCCATCGAGCAGGCCGACGATCACCGGCTTGAGCGCACCCAGCGGCAGCGCATCCATCCCCGCACGCAGCCACGGCAAGTCGAACAACAGCGTGGCCAGCAGCGCCGACTCGTCGGCAGAGAGCAGCGAGAGGGCATCGAGGGTGTCGGCCAGCACCGGCCAACCCACGCGCATGTCCGGATTGGCCTCGGGCAACTGCCAGCGCTGCAGCAACGCATCGCGCAGTTCAGGCGGCAGCGAGGCCACCGAGGGACGGTTCAACAAGGCATCCAGGCCGGGGGCAGAAGCGCGGTTCACAGCATCGTACAGACAGGACAGAGGCCACCTACACTAGCGCCGCAGCGCCCCCCCTACAATCGCCGTCGCCTGCATGTGCACATGCCGGGGCGCTGGCACTACACTGCGGCCATTCCTAGGAGAGACCCTGCCATGCGCTATTCCCGTCTGCGGTTGTTGGCCTGTGCGGCCGTTCTGATGAGTCTTTCGCTGCCGGCCCTGGCCCAGCGTGTGGTCGACGGTGATCTCCAGCAGCAGATGTCACCGGCCGAGTTCAAGGCGGCCGGGCTGGACAAGCTGAGCCCGCAGGAAATGGCGTCGCTCAACAACTGGCTGCAGGGCAAGGTGGCCGCGGCAGCCGCCGATGCACGCGAGCAGGTGCGTGAGCAGGTGCGCGAACAGGCCCGCGAAGAAGGCCGCCAGGAGGTCATCGTCAAGAACCGCGGCTTCTTCGACTTCGGCAGCAAGGACCCCATCGACAGCACGCTGCCGGGCGAATTCACCGGCTTTGGCAAGGGCCGCACCTATACGCTCGCCAATGGACAGGTGTGGGAGCAGACCGATGCGGCAGCCGTGGGCAGCGTGCGCAAGACCGATGCAAAGGTGTCGGTCATTCCGGGCATTTCCGGCGTGTGGTATCTGCGCGTGGAAGGCATCAACACCCGCGCCAAGGTCCGACGCGTCAAGTAATCCCGGCGCCCCGTGCCGTCACGGCACGGGGCGCCAGCCGGATCAGGCCTTCTGCAGCGCCGCCACGCGCTGGGCCAGCTTCTTGGCCGAAATGCCGGTCCTGGCACCCAGTTCCTGGGCGAACAGCGACACCCGCAGCTCTTCCAGATCCCAGCGCAGGTCCTGCCATTGCGGCCGCTGCCGCAGACCGCGCGCCTCGGCCTGGGCCAATGCATCCACGAACGGCCGCAGTTCCAGCATCCGTGCCTGGTCGCGCGGTGGATCGCGCTTGGCACGTTCGGTGCGCAGGATCATGGCGCGCAGGTAACGCGGCAACTGCGCCAGGGCATCGGCCGGAGTCTCGCGCAGGAAGCCGGGATGGACCAATGCCGCCAGCTGCTGCTCCATGTCATCGAGATTGCCACGTGCCCAGCCCATCAGCGGCGCCTCCAGCTGCGGCTTGAGTTCGGCCACATGGGCCAGGATGTTCTCGGCCAGCTTCAAGCGGGCCATCGCCTCGCCGAACAGCGCCTTGCCCGCCTCCGCGCTGCGCTTGGCGAACGCAGCCGGGTCGCGGATATCACCGAGGCCATCGGCGAGCACGGCATTCATCGCGGCATCGACCAGGTCGCCGCGCAGGCGCTCCTGCGATTCGATCGCGGCATACAGCAGCCCGGTCTTGGGCGGCACCGGCAGTTGCTTGCGTGCCTGCTTGGCCTTGTCGGCCAGCGCGATCTCCAGCAATCGACGTACGCCGAGCGGATGCTGCTCCAGCGCCTCGTTGCGATCGGCAAAGATCTTCAACGCGGCGGTCTCGCCCTGGTCGACCAGGGCCGGGTAGGCCGGCACGCCCGCTTCGCCGGGCACCTGCAACGGAATCGGGCTGGCCGGGAAATCGCGCAGCCCGTCGGCCGCCAGTGCCCGGCCGGCGCGTGCGGCAAAGGCATCACCGGCCTTGTCACCGAAGCGGGCGCGCAGTGCATCCAGATCGCGCGAGGTCGCCAGCACCTTGCCATCGGCATCGCGCAGCCGCAGGTTCATGCGCAGATGGGCGTCCAGCGCTGCGTCATCGAAATCGGTCGCGGCCAGCTTGGCACCGGTCGCACGCGACAGGAACCGTGCCAGCTCGCCACGGATGTCATCGGCGGTCGGCTCGGCAAACGCTTCGGCGAACGCGCGCCCGAAGTCCGGTGCCGGCACATAGTTGCGGCGCATCGCCTTGGGCAGGCTGCGGATCAGGGCTGCAGCCTTGTCGGCTACGAAGCCCGGCGCCAGCCACGACAACCGCGCCGGATCGAGCGCGTTGAGCAGGTGCAGTGGCACCTCCAACGTGACGCCATCTTCGTCGGCACCCGGCTCGAAGGTGTAATGCAGCGGCAGCCGTGCATCACCCAGCGGCAGGTACGCGGGATACCGTTCGGCGTCACTGCCCTCGCCCGGCAGCAGATCGGCCAGTGTCCACGACAGCGCGCGGCGTTTCTCCGGCGCCAGCGCCTTCCACCAGGTGTCCAGGCCCATCGCCGAATGGATCTCGGCCGGGATCCGGTCCAGGTACCAGCGCGCCTGCCAGCCTTCGTCGGCGACGATGCCGGCGCGGCGCAGCTTGGCCTCCTCTTCGCGCGCCTGCTCCAGCACCTTGAGGTTGTCGGCGACGAAGCCGGCACGGGTGTTGATTTCGCCAGTCACCAGAGCCTGACGCACGAAGATGTCGTGCGCTTCGCCCGGAGCGATGCGGCCATAGTGCACCGGCTTCTTCGGGGCCAGCACCAAGCCGAACAGGCTGATCTGCTCCGAAGCCAGCACCTGGCCCTGCGCGCGCGACCAGTGCGGGTCAAAGTGCTTGCGCAGCAGCAGGTGGGGCAGCTCATTGATGACCCAGTCCGGCTCGATCGCCGCGTTGGTCAGGCCCCAGATCTTCTGGGTATCCAGCAGCGTCGCGGTCAACAGCCACGGCGGCGGCCGCTTGGCCAGGGTCGAGCCCGGGAACGGCAGGAAGCGGCGCTGGCGCGGTGCCAGGAAGTCGCCCTTGTCGCTGCGGTGGCCGATCTGCGTGGGCAGGCCGGCGATCAACGCGCGGTGCAGGGTCTGGTAGGCAGCGGCGCGCACTTTGTCGCTGAAGGCGTTGCGCGCCTCCGCGTCGACGCCCTTGACCGGCGCCACCTTGCTCTCGACAGGCGTCGGCTCGGATTTTCCTTCACGGGCCAAGCGCGCGGCACGATGCTGCTGGCCGCGCGTCGCCTTGATCTTCGCCTCGTCATCGCGTGCCGGTGCCGGTGCGGAAGAACCGGCCAGCAGCGGTGCCAGCGAGGTCTCGGCGGGCTCCTCGCTCCAGCCCAGCTCCTCGCACAGCACGCGCAGTTGGCGATGCAGCTCCCGCCACTCGCGCATGCGCAGGAAGCCGAGGAAATGCCGGCCGCACCAGTCGCGCAGCTTGGACTGGGTCAGGTCTTCATGGGCTTGGCGGTAGCCATCCCACAGCCGCAGCACGCCGACGAATTCCGAGCGCCCATCGGCGAACAGCGCATGCGCGTTGTCGGCCGCGGCGCGCGCTTCCGGCGGGCGTTCGCGCGGGTCCTGGATGCCCAGGAACGAGGCGATCACCAGCATCGGGCGCAGGCAGCCCTGCGCCTGCGCGGCGACCAGCATGCGGGCCAGTTTCACGTCCACCGGCAGGCGCGCCATCTGGCGCCCGATCGGGGTCAGGCGACGCTCGGCATCGACCGCACCCAGTTCGCCCAGCTGCTGCCAGCCATCCGCGACGGCACGCTCGTCCGGGGCCTCCAGGAAGGGAAAATCTTCGATCCGGCCCAGGCCCAGCTGCAGCATCCGCAGGATCACCCCGGACAGGCTGGAACGGCGGATCTCCGGATCGGTGAACTCGGGGCGCGACAGAAAATCCGCTTCGGAATACAGCCGGTAGCAGATGCCTTCGGACACGCGGCCGCAACGGCCTTTGCGCTGGTTGGCGCTGGCCTGCGAAACCGCTTCGATATGCAACCGGTCCAGCTTCTGGCGCGGGCTGTAGCGCTTGATGCGGGCGAAACCGGGGTCGATCACATAGCGGATGCGCGGCACCGTCAGCGACGTTTCGGCCACGTTGGTGGCCAGCACGATGCGCCGGTTGGCGCCCGGGTTGAACACCAGGTCCTGGTCCTTGACCGACAGCCGCGCATATAGCGGCAGCACGTCGGTGCCACGGTACTTGCGTCGTTCCAGCGACTGGTGCGCATCGCGGATTTCGCGCTCGCCCGGGAAGAACAACAGGATGTCGCCACGCGGGTCGATCCGGGTGATTTCATCCACCGCCGCGACCACCGCATCATTGACGGTGCGCTCGCCATCGCGCCCACCGTCGGCTTCGCCACCGCCCTCACCTTCCAGCGGCCGGTAACGCACCTCCACCGGGAAGGTACGGCCTTCCACGCTGATCACCGGGGCATCGTCGAAATGCTGCGCAAAGCGCGAGGTGTCGATGGTCGCCGAGGTGACGATCAGCTTCAGGTCCGGGCGCTTGATCAGCAGCTGCTTGAGATAGCCCAGCAGGAAATCGATGTTGAGGCTGCGTTCGTGCGCCTCGTCGACGATGATCGTGTCGTAGTTGGACAGCCAGCGGTCGCTGCTGATCTCGGCCAGCAGGATGCCGTCGGTCATGAATTTGATGCGGGTATCGTCACCGACGCGATCGGTGAAGCGCACCTGGTAACCCACCGTGGTGCCCAGCTCGGACTGCAGTTCCTGCGCGACGCGGGTCGCCACCGCACGTGCGGCGATCCGTCGCGGCTGGGTGCAGCCGATCATGCCGGCGGTGCCACGGCCGGCGGCCAGGCACAGCTTGGGCAGCTGGGTGGTCTTGCCCGAGCCGGTTTCACCGGCGATCACCACGACCTGATGGTCGCGGATCAGCGCGGTGATGGCCTCGGCTTCACGCGCAATCGGCAGTTGCTCGTCCAGAGTGATGGCCGGCTGATTCAGCGCACGCGCTTCACGGCGCTGCACGGACGCCTGCAAGGCCTGCTCGAACGCCGCCGCCAGCCCCGTATCCGCCGGTTTGGCCCGCCAACGCGAGAGCATCCCCAGCAAACGACCGCGGTCGCGGCTCATGGCGCCGTTGATGGCGGCCTGCTGCTGGGCCAGGCGTGCTGCATGTGGTTTTTCGATAGCGCTCATCAATCGATTCGTTTAGAACTTTTGTTTACTACTGAAAGGGTAGTCTGATCTATTGTGAAGGCCATCCGATTCATCCCATCCATAAGGAGTTCTCCCATGGCGAAGACGACCAAGACCCCGGCAAAGCCCAAGACTGCCAAGCAGAAGCTCGGCGCGGCGGCCCCGTCGGCCCCGAACATCGATATCGGGATCAAGGAGGGCGATCGCAAGAAGATCGCCGATGGACTGTCGGCCTTCCAGGCTGATGCGTTCACGCTCTACCTGAAGACCCACAATTTCCATTGGAACGTGACCGGGTCGATGTTCAACTCGCTGCACACCATGTTCGAGACCCAGTACACCGAACAGTGGGCGGCCCTGGATGACGTAGCCGAACGCATCCGTGCACTGGGCTTCAATGCCCCGGGCTCGTACCGCGAGTTCGCGGCCCTGACCTCGATCGCCGAGGAGCCGGGCCTGACCGACAGCGCGGACTGGCGTGAAATGGTACGCCAGTTGGTCACCGCCAACGAGGCGGTGTGCCGTACGGCGCGCAAAGTGCTGGATGTGGCCGACGATGCGGACGACGCGCCGACCGAGGATCTGATGACCCAGCGTCTGCAGACCCACGAAAAGTACGCCTGGATGCTGCGTTCGCTGCTGCAGTAAGAATGTGTTTTTGGCGGGCTTGGTTGACTGACGGCAACGGCAAAGGCTTTGGCTGACGGGGTCTCCGTGTTGGCGAGCGGGGGCCAGGCCCCGCCGGGACGCGCCGTAAACCCATCCTTGGGGGCTCGACGTGCGCCATCCATGGCGCACGACGGTCCCGTCAGGGCCTGGCCCCCACTCGCCAGACAGATCAGGATGGACGGTTGGGCAAGCCAGAGCGGCCTCTTCGGCAAGCGGTAACAGGCCACAGGTCACAGGCAAGCAACAGCAGACAGGCGCCGATTGGCGCCTGTCTGCGTTTGACTGGCGCGTGACTGGCTCTGGACTGGCTCTCCTTTGAAGACCAGCCAAGTGTCGACGGCGCGGTGTGGGTGGGTCTGCAGGACCGTTGTGCGCCATGGATGGCGCACATCGAGCCCCCATGGACGGGTTCACGGCGGGTCCAGCAGACCCACCCACACCGCGCCAACCCCGCAGGAGGACACGCCCGGCGCTTTGCGCCTTCAGCTCTGCCTATGACTCTGACTCTGGCTCCGGCCTCGGCTTTCCTACAGACCGATCCGGCATCAGAGGACACGGCCCGTAGCCTGGGCAAGGTAAACTAGCGCGATGTCTTCCCGCCCCGCGCACGACCTGCTCAGCCGCATCTTTGGTTACGACGAATTCCGCGGTCCGCAGCAGGCGATCGTCGAGCATGTCGCCGCCGGCAATGACGCGCTCGTCCTCATGCCCACCGGCGGCGGCAAATCGCTCTGCTACCAGGTCCCCTCCCTGCTCCGCGACGGCACCGGCATCGTCATCTCGCCGCTGATCGCCTTGATGCAGGACCAGGTCGAAGCCCTGCGCCAGCTCGGCGTCCGCGCCGAATACCTCAACTCCACCCTTGATGGCGAAACCGCCGCCCGCGTCGAACGCGAACTGCTTGCCGGCGAACTGGACATGCTCTACGTCGCCCCCGAGCGACTGCTGACCGGCCGCTTCCTCTCGCTGCTCTCGCGCAGCACGATTGCCCTGTTCGCCATCGACGAAGCTCATTGCGTCTCGCAGTGGGGCCACGACTTCCGACCTGAATACCGCCAGCTCACCGTCCTGCACGAGCGCTGGCCCGACGTCCCGCGCATCGCGCTGACCGCCACCGCCGATCCGCCGACCCAGCGCGAAATCGCCGAACGCCTGGACCTGACCAACGCCCAGCACTTCGTCAGCTCCTTCGACCGTCCCAACATCCGCTACACCGTCGTCCAGAAAGACAACGCCAAGCGCCAGCTGCTGGACTTTCTCAAGGTCCACCGCCAGGAAGCCGGCATTGTCTACTGCATGTCGCGGCGCAAGGTGGAAGAAACCGCCGAGTTCCTGTGCAAGGAGGGCATGAACGCCCTGCCCTACCACGCTGGCCTGCCGGCGGAGGTACGCGCCGCCAACCAGCGCCGCTTCCTGCGCGAGGACGGCATCGTGATGTGCGCCACCATCGCCTTCGGCATGGGCATCGATAAACCGGACGTGCGCTTCGTCGCGCACACCGATCTGCCCAAATCGATGGAAGGGTATTACCAGGAAACCGGCCGCGCCGGCCGTGATGGCGAGCCCGCCGAAGCCTGGCTCTGCTATGGGCTCGGCGACGTCGTGCTGCTCAAGCAGATGATCGAACAGTCCGAAGCCGGCGAAGACCGCAAAACGCTCGAACGGTCCAAACTCGATCACCTGCTCGGCTACTGCGAATCCATGCAGTGCCGCCGTCAGGTCCTGCTGGCCGGGTTCGGGGAAACCTACCCCCAGCCCTGTGGCAACTGCGACAACTGCCTGCTGCCACCGGATGCGTGGGATGCCAGCGTTGCCGCCCAGAAGGCGCTGAGCTGCGTCTACCGCAGCGGCCAGCGCTTCGGCGTGGGCCACCTGATCGACATCCTGCGCGGCGGCGACAACGAGAAGGTGCGCCAGTTCGGACACACCGAATTGAGCACCTACGGCATCGGCAAGGATCTCGACGCCCGCACCTGGCGCAGCGTGTTCCGCCAGCTGGTCGCCTCCAGCCTGCTCGAGGTGGACAGCAGCGCCTACGGTGGTCTGCGCCTGACCGATGGCAGCCGCGAGGTGCTCAAGGGCCAGCGCAAGGTCATGATGCGCCGCGAGACACCCAAGGCCGCCCGCGAGCGCGACCGCAGCGGCCAGCGCACCGGCCTGGCGGTGCTGCCGCAGGACCTGGCCCTGTTCAATGCCCTGCGCGGCCTGCGTGCCGAACTCGCGCGCGAGCAGAACGTGCCGGCCTTCGTGATCTTCCACGACAGCACCCTGCGCAACATCGCCGAACAGCGTCCCACCAGTGTCGATGCGCTCGGCCGGGTCGGCGGCATCGGTGGCACCAAGCTGGCCCGCTATGGCGATCGCCTGGTCGAGATCGTGCGCGAGGAAGGCTGATGCCCGGGCAAGCCCGCACGGACCGGCCTCCAGAGTTGAACCACGTGTTCAGCCGCAGGTGCGACCGCCCGGATTTGGCAGTAAGGTGAGCCCCATGTCCGCCAGTGGCCTGCTCCTGCGAGTGGTATTGATGCTCAGCCTGTTGCTCAACGGGCTGAACGTCGCCATGGCCGGTCCCATGGCGCTGGCCATGGCCGAACCGACCCGCACCAGCACACCCGGCCCGCCCTGCCATGGCGATGCACCGATGCCTGCCGCGCACCATCACGACGCCATGGCCACCGCCGACACCGGCGTCCAGGCCCCGCACGATGGCGACCATTGCAAGATCAAGGACTGCCTGCGCAGCTGTGCCCAGCAGCCCAGCCTGACCGTCCAGATCGCGTGGATCGCCACGCCGCCACCGTTGTCGCTGGCGCCGATCCTGACCGCGCATCCGTCACGGCCGATGCCCCCGCTGGACCGCATCACCCGCCCTCCGATCGCCTGATCCACCGCGCGCTGCGAGCGCCGGCCTGAGGCTCTGCACATGCGCCCCGGCGTGTGTGCGATGACGGCACCACGTGTGCCATTCGAATCGGATTCGGAGTTGCAATGTCTTTCCCAAAAACACCCGGCACGGGCACCCCGCCCATGCCGTCGCGCCGCCTGTTCGTACAGGGCGTCGCTGCCGGCGGCGTGGTCGCCGGCCTGGCCGCCACCGGCCTGAGCCCGCGTGCGTTCGCCGCCGCCGGCCCCGGTCTTGCCGGTGCCCCGCAGGTCCTGAGCAGCCATGACGTGCAGCTGAGCATCGGCGAATCGGTGGCCAACTTCACCGGCCACACCCGCCCGGCCATCACCGTCAATGGGAGCCTTCCGGCGCCGATCCTGCGCTGGCGCGAGGGCCAGACGGTCAACATCCGCGTGGCCAATACGCTGCAGGCCCACCCCACCTCCATCCACTGGCACGGCCTGCTGCTGCCGGCCAACATGGATGGCGTGCCCGGCCTGAGCTTCAACGGCATCGCCCCGGGCGAGGCCTACCAGTACCGCTTTACCCTCAAGCAGTCCGGCACGTACTGGTATCACAGCCATTCCATGTTCCAGGAGCAGGCGGGTCTGTACGGCGCGCTGATCATCGACCCGCTGGAGCCGGCGCCGTATCACGCCGACCGCGAGCACGTGATCCTGCTCTCGGACTGGACCGACCTGGACCCCGGCGCGCTGTTCCGGCGCATGAAGAAGCTCGCCGAGCACGACAACTACTACAAGCGCACCCTGCCCGACTTCCTGCGCGATGTGCGCAAGGACGGCTGGGCCGCGGCCACCGCCGACCGCGGCATGTGGGGCCGGATGCGGATGACGCCGACCGACATCTCCGACATCAACGCCCACACCTATACCTACCTGCTCAACGGCACCGCCCCGGCCGGCAACTGGACCGGGCTGTTCCGCAGTGGCGAAAAGGTGCTGCTGCGCTTCATCAACGGCGGCTCGATGACCTATTTCGACGTGCGCATCCCCGGCCTGAAGATGACCGTGGTCGCCGCCGATGGCCAGTACATCCACCAGGTCAGCATCGATGAATTCCGCATCGCCCCGGCCGAGACCTTCGATGTGATCGTCGAACCCAGCGGCCAGGACGCGTACACGATCTTCTGCCAGGACATGGGCCGCACCGGCTATGCCGCCGGCACGCTGGCGGTGCGCCACGGCCTGCAGGCGCCGATCCCCGCGCGCGACCCGCGCCCGCTGCTGACCATGAGTGACATGGGCCACGACATGGGCCATGCCTCCAACGGGATGGCGGGCCACGACATGAAGGGCATGGAAGGCGGCTGCGGTGCCAGCATGGGCCACGGTGCACACGGCACCGATCCCAAAGCGCCGCGTCACCCGGCCAGCGAGCAAGGCAACCCGCTGGTGGACATGCAGAGCATGGCCACCGCGCCCAAGCTGGATGATCCTGGTATCGGCCTGCGCGACAACGGCCGCAACGTACTCACCTACGGCGCGATGCGCAGCCTGTTCGACGATCCCGATGGGCGCGATCCCGGCCGCGAGGTCGAGCTGCACCTGACCGGCCACATGGAAAAATTCAGCTGGTCCTTCGACGGGATCCCGTTCGCGAGCGCCGAACCGCTGCGCCTGACCTACGGCGAGCGCATGCGCATCGTGCTGGTCAACGACACGATGATGCAGCATCCGATCCATCTGCACGGCGTGTGGAGCGATCTGGAAAACGCGGACGGCGAGTTCCACCTGCGCAAGCACACCATCGACATGCCGCCCGGCACCCGCCGCACCTACCGCGTCCGTGCCGACGCGCTTGGGCGCTGGGCGTACCACTGCCACCTGCTGTACCACATGGAAGCGGGCATGATGCGCGAAGTGAGGATCGAAGAATGAGCCGCTCACCTCTCACCGTGCTGTCCGCACTGAGCGCCGCCCTGCTGCTGGCGTTGGCCGCACCGGTCTGGGCACAGTCGCATGCCGGCCATGCCACGGCGCCGACCACGACTGATGCATCACCGGCGGATGACCGCCCGATGGATCACGGCAGCATGGATCACACCAAGATGGACCATTCAACGATGGACCACGGCAGCGCTGATCACAGCCAGATGGACCATTCGACGATGGATCACGCCGCGATGGGGCATGGTGTGCCGAGGGCGCCCGCGCCCACCGAGCCGCTCGAACCGATTCCGGCCGTGACCGCCGCCGACCGGCTCGCCGCGTTTCCGCCGATCGACCACGGCGCGATGGAGCATGCGCCGGAGATCCATAGCCTGCTGCTGGTCAACCGGCTCGAACACTGGGATGGCCAGCACGGCAGCGGCCAGGCCTGGGAGGCCAGCGGCTGGGTGGGCGGCAACATCCACCGGCTGTGGGTGCGTAGCGAAGGCGAGCGCAGTGACGGCCGTACCGGATCGGCCGATCTGGAAGTGATGTATGGGCGCAGCGTGTCGCCGTGGTGGGATGTACTGGTCGGCGTGAAACAGGATTTCCGGCCGGCCGATTCACGTACCTGGGCGGCGTTCGGCATCCAAGGCCTGGCGCCGTACAAGTTCGAGACCTCTGCCACGGCCTATCTAGGCGAAGGCGGTCAGTTGGCGGCCACGGTCGAGGTGGAATACGAGCTGCTGCTGACCAACCGGTTGATCCTGCAGCCGCTGCTGGAAGCCACCTTCTCGGCCAAGGACGAGCCCACGTATCGCAACGGCGCGGGCCTCAACAAGGTCGAAGCCGGGTTGCGCCTGCGCTATGAATTCAGCCGCCGCTTCGCACCGTACATCGGCATCAGCCACGAGCGGTTGTTCGGCGATACCGCCGACTACCACGAGGCAGCCGGCGAAGGTGCGCGCGATACCCGCTGGGTGGCGGGCGTGCGGGTCTGGTTCTGATCCGGCAACCATGACAGGTTCCGGGTACCGACGTACCCGGAACTACGGCCGACCCCAGACGATAGCGTAAGCTGCCGGCCCCACCTGCCTGCCTTGCGCCATGACGTTGACCATCCGCCGTGCCACCGTCGCCGATGCCGCTGCGCTGTCGGCGATCGCCATCGCCACCTACACCGAAACCTTCGGCGATTCCTACCCGCCGCAGGACCTGCGCGATTTTCTGGACAGCCATTACGCGGTCGAACCGCAACGCCGCGAGCTCGCCGATCCACGCAACGCGGCGTGGCTGCTGGACAACGGCGAACGTGTGGTGGGCTATCTCGCCGCAGGCCCGAACAGCCTGCCGCATGCGGACGCTGCCGAAGGCGATATCGAGCTCAAGCGGCTGTACGTGCTCGCCAGCCACCAGGCGGGTGGTCACGGCGCGCGCCTGATGGACGCGTTCCTGGCATGGCTGGATCAACCGCAGCGGCGCACGCTGTGGATCGGCGCGTGGTCCGAGAATCTGGGTGCGCAACGCTTCTACGCACGCTATGGCTGCCGCAAGGTGGGCGAATACGATTTCCCGGTCGGCGAGAGCGTCGACCGGGAGTTCATCCTGCGCCGCGCCTGAGCGCAGCGCAGGCATGCATCAGAAGTCGAACAGGTCCGACAGGAAGCTCTCTTTCTTCTTCTTGCGGTAGCCGTGCTGATCGCCGTACTGCTGCTGGCCCAGATGGCGTGTATCGCGGTGCTGCACGGCGGCCGGCGGCGGCGGAGCAGCAGCGCGTGCCGGGGCGGGCGCAGGCGCTGCGGCACTGGCGGAGCGCTCGATGATCTTGTCCAGTTCACCACGGTCCAGCCACACGCCACGGCACTGCGGGCAGTAGTCGATCTCGATGCCCTGACGCTCGGACATCTGCAGCGCTTGGGTTTTGCATACGGGGCATTGCATGGGCGGTAATCCAAGGGGCAAAGCCGCACTCTAGCCGGTCATACCTGACCGTGGTGCAACGCGGCCATGACCGATGGCCCCCCGACCAATGCCCCATGCTGCCGCTGCGGCCGTGCCCAACAATCCGCCCAGTCCCTGGATATGGAGCGTCCCATGTCGTCCCTTCGCCTGCCTGCGTGGCTGGCCGCCTGTGTGCTGGTGCTGACCCTGGCCGTGTCGATCAATCTGCGCGACCTCGCCGCGTGGCTGGGCACGCCAATTTCGACGCTGCCAATTCCCTATGGCGGCGCCATCCTCGACAACGGTCTGGGCGTGCTGCTGGTGCTGGCCGTGGGTGCACTGCTGCTGCGCCCCGGGCAGCGCCTGCACGCGCTGCTCGGGTTGCGCTGGAATGGCTGGCAGGGTCCGGCGCTGGCCCTGCTGGCGACCCTGCCCTGCTGGCTCGGCCTGTGGTGGCTGGGCGGGGTGAATCCCACCCAGGACCTGCTGGCCCTGCTGATGCTCGGGGTGTTGTTCCCGCTGGCCGAGGAAATCATTTTCCGCGGCTTCGGTTTCATCTTCGCCCACCGCCAGCAGCGCTGGCCGTGGCTGGCCGCTGCGCTCGTGCAGGCGGTGGTCTTCGGTGCGATCCACTGGTGGTCGTTCGGCGGCGGCGGGGGCATGGCGCTACAGGTGTTCGCCATCACCGGCATCGGCGGGCTGGTGTTCGCCTGGCTCAATACGCTGGACGATTACACCCTGTGGAGCGGACTGGCCCTGCACGTGTCGCTCAATCTGGCGTGGAACGTGTTCGTGATCACCGAGGCGACTGCCGTCGGCTGGCCGGCGACGGTGCTGCGCCTGTCGGCGGCGGGCCTGGCGGTCGGGCTGGTGTGGGCCTGGCAGCGCCGTCGGAAACGTTCACTCGCCCTCGCCTGACCCGCGCCAACGCGGGCAGCACGGCCGGTTCACCGGGCATTTCGGCGGCGTCAACGATCTCCTCACCAGCGCCCCGCGATAATTGCGCGCCCCTCTCCGGGGGAAAGCCGGAACCACGCTCCATGTTGTTGTCCAAGCACCATCCCGAACCGCGCGTGCTGTTGATCGAAGATACCGAAGACACCCGCGAGCTCAGCCGCATGGCCCTGGAAAGCCAGGCCTGCGAAGTCGTGGCGGTCAGCTCCGCCGAAGCCGCGCTGGGCCTGCTGCAGGCCGGCGAGCGCTTCGACCTGGTGTTCACCGATGTCTGCCTGGGCGCGGTGAGTGGCATCGAGGCGGCGCATCGGGTCAAGCAGGAACAGCCCGGGCTGCCGGTGCTGGTCACCTCGGGCCTGGAGCCCTCCGTGGTGGTGCCGCAGCTCGGTCCGGGCATGCATTTTCTGCCCAAGCCCTACAGCATGAGCGAGCTGCTCGACGCGATCCGCGCCTGCTTCCAGCAGCCGCTGGCGGCCTGCGCCTGAGGCGAGTCGCCTGCAACGGCCGGCGGCCGTCCGAGCGCGCCGCTGAGTGACCTTCATCCGGATTTCATGTCCGCGTGGCCATCGTCGGTGCCGGGAACGGGGGTCTCCCGCTTTCCATACGATGCGACACGCTCCTTTTCCTTGCCGGAATCGACGACATGCTCTTCCGTATGCTGCTGGCTACACCCTTGCTGTTGATGCTGCCGTTGGACGACGCGCGCGCGGATGACGTCGTCACCTGCGAGAGCCGCGACAATCGCTATCAGTCCTGCACCCTGCCTCGCGCCGGCTACGTCACCCTGGACCGCAAACTGTCCGGTGCGGACTGCCGTCAGGGCCGCAACTGGGACTACGACCGTCGTGAGGTCTGGGTCGACGATGGCTGCCGCGCCTCGTTCCGTGTACATGGCGACAGCGATCGCGATGACCGCCACGACAAGGACAACCACGACGCCAAGGTCGCCGCCGGCGTTCTGATCGGCGCGGCGATTCTCGGCGCGTTGGCGCACAACGCCGACAAGGATGATGCGCGCTACGACGATGACAGCTACCAGGGCGCCCGGCACAGCTCGTATGTCCCCGGCTGGATGATCGGCGAGTTCGAGGGCTACAACCCTACCTTCAACGCCGACATCCGCATGCGCATCGACAGCGATGGCCGCATGAGCGCACAGACACGTGGCCAGACCTTGAACGGCTGGATCAACGGCGGCCAGCTCAACGTCGGCAGCAGTGTGTTCGACATCAGCCAGAGCCGCGATGGCTTTGTCACCACTGAAGTGGGCGACCGGCAGAACGAAGTGCGCTACCGCCGCGTGCGTTGAGCGACGCGGCGGTGATCGTCATCCCCTGGCGATCTGGCACTGCAGGGTGGTGCCGTAGAACTCCAGCGTGGTCTGGTCGTTGTGGGTGCGCAGGTCGACACCTTCGCGCCCCCAGCGACCGCCGTTGTTGTCGTCCTTGGTGACCGGCACCGGGAACACGATGGCCTGATCCCTGCCCCAGCTGACCACGGCCGCGGTCGGGTCGATATCGTTGTAGAACACGGCGGTCACCGGCTTGCTGTTGTCATCACAGCGGTACTCCACCGTCGCGGGTACCTGGATGCCGCCGCCATTGATGGTCAGCTCGACCAGCCGGGTCTGATAGGACTCCACGAGACAACGGTGCGGATCGACCGCGCGCGAACAGGCATCACGCCCCTTGATCCAGCCCCGCTGTTCGGCCGCGATGTCCAGCTCGTCCGGGCTGGTCTGCACCCGCTTGTAGAGCGCGGCCAGCTGGCGATCCAGCGCGGCCAGGCGCGCGTCGCCGCACACCAGCGTCTCCGCCTCGGACTGCGCCTTGGCGCAATCGAACGACGGCGGCTGCAGGGTCGGGCTGGCGGGGGCGGCGGGCGCGCTGGCAGCGGGGGCCGACGTGGCCGGCGCGGCAGGCTCTGCCGGAGTCGCGGTATCGGACGGCGCCGGCTTGGAACAGGCCGCGAGCGCAAGCGCCCCCACACCCAGCAGGACGAAACGGTTCATGGCACCTCCAACATCGATCAGCGAATGACTGGCTATTGTGCCCCCGTAAGCGGTTCTGCGGTGTGCACAGGCAGACCGCTCGTGGGCCACGCCTGCATCTCTGCTCACCGTCATTCGAGGACAACCGATTGCCGGGCACCCGCAGGATGCCCCGGCGATGCTGCGCACCGGGTTGCCGCCCTGCCCCGGGTCACCTACGCTCCATGCCCGAATCGATCCAAGGACCATGCTCCGGATGAGTGGCAGCCCGTTTTCTTCTCTCACGCGACGACTGGCATGGCCGGCGCGTGCGCCTGCCCAGACACCGCTGGGCGCGGCCCTCCTCGTGTTGTTTCTGGTCGCCTCACCCGCACGTGCCGATGACATACCGCCGCAGTTCATGGCGCAGTACGAAGCCACGCGCGATTACCTGCAACTGCTGCAGCAAGCCGACGCCGACAAGGCACCGGAGCAGCTCGACAGCCCACGCGCCATGCAACTGCTGGCGGCGGTGACCAACACGACCGACGTCCTGGCGCCGGACTACGCGACGGCGGACCTGGGTCTGCTGACCAACGCGTGCCAGTACGGCGTAACGCTGTCTACCCGGTTGATGCAGTTCGGCATGGGTGCGATGCCAGCAGCCGTGCTCCTCCATTCCGGCGAGCAGGCCCGCCAAGGCAACCACAACGCCGAGCGCTTCCAGGCACAGCTGGGCCTGCTGCTGCCGTACCTGCTGCAGTGCGGTGCACGGATGCAGCCACTGGTGGATGCGTGGCTGACCGTTGCAACGCCCGCAGAGCTTGCCGGTCTGGGACCGGGCGGCACCGACACCCTTCGCCGCAATGCGCAACGCCAGTATCTGGAGATGCTGGAGGTGATGCGTGCCCAGGCGGCGGGCAGCACGCTGAAGCGGACCCTGGTCCGTGCGCTGGCGGAGACGGCGGCGCCTTACGCGCAGATGCTGCAGCCCGCGCAACGGCAGCCGGTGCGCGACGCGTTGAAGGAGGCGCTGGAACAGGTGGACCCAAGCGACGTTCCGCTCCTGCAGCAGGCCATTGCCGGGTTCAGCACCGACCATTGCGGGACACTCTGCCAATCCTGATACATAGACGGCCGCGTCCACCAACTCGGCGCCTCGGATGAAGGGACGTTGTGGACCAGCAGCGTCGTGGGTGGTCACACCCACGCGGTGTAGCACTTGGTCATGAGACTACCCTGACCCGATGCTCATCCCAGTGCGACCCTCGAGTAACAGCGGCAGGTCCACGATGGTGCTGCGACATCACGTCGCCTTGGAGTCACCCATGTCCAACATGCAGAACAACGAAAACAACGTGAAGAATGCGGCCAACGCCCAGAACGCGCCGCAGTCCGACCAGGAACGCAAGGACGCGCAGGCCAGGCAGCAGCAGAAGCAGGAACAGGACACCAAGAAAGCGCCTGATGCTGGCAACAAGCCGCAGCAGAAGTAAGTTTCCTCTGCTACTGGATTCCCTCTGTTACAGGGTGGGGCTGCGCAACCGCGCAGCCCTGACAGGTTTACCTGGCTCGCAGCAACGCCATCACCGCATCGCGTGTAGGGACAGCTCGAGGCTCGTCATGACGCCGGTCGGCACGTCATCGTCCAATACCCACGCACTGCCTGCGACAGACGCGTTGATCACGTCCAGCACCGAGGGTGCGAGGCGAACGCCTTCCCCGATCGCCACCAGCATCATCCGGCGGTAATACAGCACGCCATCTTCCACCAGGCATGATCCGCCCAGACGCAATCGTCGCCCGGTGGCGTCTTGCAATACGATGTTCATGGTGTGTCTCCGTGTCGGCCTGCACTGGTGCGCGCGCGCCTTCTTCTTGATCTGTGATGACGGCGGCGGACGCCGGCCGTCGCGTTGCCGTGGCGGCAACTGCGCCAGGCGGATGGATCAGGGATCACGCTCGCGCAGCGTCGCCAGCTGCTGGCGCATATCGTCCCAGCACAACCGCGTCTCCCGCAGCAGGTTGCCGAGGGTGCGGCGTGCCTGCCCGGACAGTGCGTGGTGGTGGACGGTCGCTTCCATCGCGCGAACCAGACGGGCTTCGGCCGCATGGCTCTCGCTCACGTACTGGATGCCGGCATCGCCGAGCACCGTGCCGAACCACCCGAACCCACCGCGCACATGCCCTCCGAGCGTCCCATGCAGTGCCGGCTGTCCGCCAGCGCGACGCACCAGCGTGGTGACCTCCGTGACGACCTTGGTCTTGGACGCGGCCATGCGCATCATCAGCGCGCTCAACGTCGGATCCGTTACCTGCACGCCCGCGACGGCCCTGGCGTATATGCCGTGACCATCGCGCGCAATGCTGATGATCTGATTGAGCCCGCGTACCGTTTGGCCGTTATTGTCGGTATTCATGACACCGCTCCGTGGAATCGCAGATCCCACTGTGGCCCGTTACCGTTTGATCCTGCGCCTGCGTGGGGGAGGATTGTGTGAGGGGGGATCGATCGCCCGCTACACTACGGCCGCTGCAGGATCCGCAGTGTTGATGGCCGCGCTGCGCATGGAACGAAGCTACTTCTCCACCCTGCTCGCCCTGATCCTCCATCAGATCGATGCCGCCTTCTGGCGCGAGTGGGAGATGTTCCTGCTACCCGGCGGCGTTCAGGGCTTCGTGGTGTTCAATCTGATCGCAGTGGGCATCCTGCTGGTCGGCTACCGACATGTGGTGCTGCAAACCAGCAAGGCGCGCGGTTACGCGCTCCTCTGCGCCGCGCTGGGCCTGGCCACGTTCGCCATCCACGTTGGCTTTGCCGCGTTCGGGCATCGCGCCTTCCACCTGCCGTTGTCGATGGCGGTCATTCTCACCTGTCTGGTCTCGGCGCTTTGGTTGCTGCGCTCGATACGTACCGCCACGCGGACTGCAACCCGGTGAAAGCGGCCAGCACCGTCGCAAAGACGAGTGCCGTCTGCAGAACATCCATTCCCATTGCCATGCCGCCGCCCCGCATCGACCCGCCGTGTACCCACCGCATCACACGGAAACGGGCCTGCGGCGCTCAAGGTCTGGAGGGGTAGCGTGCGCGTGGGAGCCATCCGTGGGCATCGGTCACTTCCTCGCTGGGCGTCGGGGAAACGCGCATGAGGCTGTGAGAATTCCTACGGGCTAGAGACGCGCACCCTGCGTGGCACCATGTTCGGTGGTGTCGTCGTACTGTTTATCGCGCGCGGCGTATTCATCGAGAACCGCTTGCCCGATACGGTTGAGTTCCTCACCGAGCTGCGGGCAGCGCATCCCACCGCCAACTGCCGCGAACCGCCGCTGGATTTCCTCGGCAGCTTGACCGGGATGGGCTGCATGGCCGTCTTCGTGCACCCGCAACGCCTGGCTGTAGCGCGCCCACTCCTGTTGCAGCGACGCAGGCGCTGTATCGGCGGCGGTCCAGCGCGGCAGCACCATGGTGGCCCTCACATCCACGCGCAGCTTGCCGATTCTGCAGCCGCCCCCTCGCGGGGCGTAGTCGTAGTTCCAGCCAACTTGCCAGTCCACGTGGCCGTGATGGCGCGCGCCGTCCTTGCCGACGGGCCCGCGCGCATTCAAGGACGCGCGCAGTTCCTGCAGGTTGCCGCCCTGCACGTCGTAGTAGGTGATCGTCAGATCCTGCGCGGCCCCCGCATCCAGGGCGATCAGGGCAAGGGCCAT
This sequence comes from Stenotrophomonas rhizophila, assembly GCF_003751305.1. GTDB lineage: Bacteria > Pseudomonadota > Gammaproteobacteria > Xanthomonadales > Xanthomonadaceae > Stenotrophomonas > Stenotrophomonas rhizophila_B. The sequence goes on along the minus strand of NZ_RJKV01000002.1, from coordinate 889,891 downwards.
TGCAGCGCCATGCAGGATCGCGCGACGACGGGAGGCAGACGGGGGATGTGGGAAGTGGTTGCTCACGACGCGTTCCATGCGGAGGGAGGGGGGCTTCATGCGATCCGGGCAGAACCGGAGACATGAAAAAGGCGACCTCGCGGTCGCCTTCATCATGGATGCAGTGGTGGGCCGTGATGGATTCGAACCATCGACCAAAAGATTAAAAGTCTTCTGCTCTACCAACTGAGCTAACGGCCCATTGCATCCCCGACGTGACGCCGGGGGTGCGCATTCTAACGCATCTTGGCGCTCATGCGTACCCGTCCAGCATCACACGTAGTGGGTCGGGTCCGGCACGCCGGCATCCGTGAAACCCTGCGCACGCAGGCGGCAGGCATCGCAATGCCCGCAGGCGCGGCCCTGGTCGTCGGCGTTGTAGCAGGACACGGTCAGGCCGAAGTCCACGCCCAGCCGGACGCCCTCACGCACGATGTCGGCCTTGCTCAGGAACTGCAGCGGTGCATGGACCTGGATGCCCGCCCCTTCCACGCCGGCCTTGGTGGCCAGGTTCGCCAGCGCCTGGAAGGCCTGGATGAACTCGGGGCGGCAATCCGGGTAGCCGGAGTAGTCCACCGCGTTGACGCCGCAGAAGATGTCGTTGGCGCCCAGCACTTCGGCCCAGCCCAGCGCGACGGACAGCATGATCGTATTGCGTGCCGGCACATACGTGACCGGGATGCCCTCGCCGCCCGCTTCCGGGACGTCGATGTCATCGGTCAGGGCCGAGCCACCGATGCTGCGCAGATCGACATTGACGGTCTTGTGGGCGACCGCGCCGAGCGCGCTGGCGACGGCGGCGGCGGCGTCGAGTTCGGAGGTGTGACGCTGGCCGTAGCGCACGCTCAGGGCGTGGACGGCAAAACCCTGCTCGCGGGCGATGGCAACGACGGCGGCGGAGTCCATGCCGCCGGACAGGAGGACGACTGCTTTTTTCATGGGGGAGTTTCCGGTGGTTTGCGGGGAACCAGCACGCTGTCCCGCGCCGGACGTCTTTACTGATGGTGGGGCGTGGTCGATGGCAAGCGCAGAGCCGTAGCACTGCAGCCGGCATTACCTCCCGGGCTCGTCATTCCACAACAGCTTGTGCAGCTGCATCTGGAAGCGCACCGGCAGGCGGTCGGCCACGATCCAGTCGGCCAGCTCACGCGGGCTGACCTCACTCTTGCTCGGCGAGAACAGCACCATGCTGCGCTCGTTGAGGCGGTGCTCGCGGACCATGCCGCGGGCCCATTCGTAATCCTCGCGGCTGCACAGGACGAACTTGATCTGGTCGCGCTTGGTCAGCAGCGGCAGGTTCTCCAGGCGGTTGCGGGCCATTTCGCCGGAGCCGGGGGTTTTCAGGTCGACCACGCGCGACACACGCGGATCGACGGCGCTGACATCCAGCGCGCCGGAGGTTTCCAGCGAGACGTCCAGACCGGCGTTGCAGAGCTTTTCCAACAGCACCAGGCAGCGCTTCTGCGCCAGCGGCTCGCCACCGGTCACGCAGACGTGGTGGACGCCCTGGGCGAGCACCTCGTCCACGATCGCGTCGATGTCCCACCACGTGCCGCCGTGGAAGGCGTAGGCGGTATCGCAGTAGGTGCAGCGCAGCGGGCAGCCGGTCAGGCGCACGAACACGGTCGGCCAGCCGGCGGTATCGGCTTCGCCCTGCAGGGACAGGAAGATCTCGGTGATCTTCAGTCGCGGCAGCGGGGACTGCACGATCTCACTGGGGAGTGCGGCGGCAGCGGACAGGGTCGTGGTCATGGCGGTGATTCTTGGGGGACGGCTTCGGAAACGACAACAGCCGGGCATGGCCCGGCACGGGGACCGGGCAGCGCCCGGTTGGCGATCCATCAGTATACCGGGCCCGGCCGCGACAGCGGCCCGGGGCGGGTTCAGCGGATCTGCTGACCCAGCCGGATCGACTGCAGACGGTCCTGCGCGGTGCGCGCGGCGTCGGAGCCGGGATACGTGGACACGACCTGTTCGAGGGTCGCCTGGGCCTGGTCGACCTTGCCTTCGCCATACTGGGAAAGGCCGATCTTGAGCAGGCCACCGGACGCCTTGTCGTGGGTCGGGTAGCGCGAGATGAGGTCGCGGAACTGCGCCTCAGCCAGCGGGAAATTGCGGGTGGCGTAATAGCTCTCGCCCAACCAGTACAGCGCGTTGGGGGTATAGACGCCGTTGGGGTACAACTCGAGGAAGCTCAGGAACAGCTGCGCCGAGTCGTCGTACTTGCCGGCCTTGAGCGAATCGAAGGCGACGTTGTAGGCGGTGCGTTCGTCGCCACTGGCAGCAAGGCTGCCGGCATCGCCGTGCACGGTAGGCGGCCGCTCGGAAGCGGCCGTTGCCGGTTTCGGGGGGGCTGCGGGGGCAGGCGCGGCTGCGGCCGGGGCGGCGGGAAGCACGGGGGCTCCACCTTCCAGGCGGTTCAGGCGGCTGTCCAGATACAGATACTGGTCTTTGGCGGTCTGCTTGAGCTGCTCATTGTCGTGCTGCAGCTGCTCGACCTGCGACTGCAGGGCCTGCAACTGGGTACGCAGCTGATTCAGCTGATTGAGCATGTCCATGTTGGACTGGTTGTTGTTCGCCTGCTGCTCAAGCGCGCCGACGCGGTCGGCCAGACTCTGCCGCTGCGCATTGGCCGGTGCGGCAGCCACGAGGGCTGCCGCAACGATCATCGATAGAAATCGAAAGCGCATCTATTACTGAGCCGTGTACACGATCTCGACGCGACGGTTCTGCGACCAGCAGGACTCGCCCGACTCGGTGCAGACCGGACGCTCTTCACCGTAGGACACGACGGTCAGCTGCGAAGCCGAGCCACCGTTGGCCTGCAGTGCCGAGGACACGCCGTTGCCACGACGCTCGCCCAGAGCCTGGTTGTAAGCGCGCGAACCGCGCTCATCGGTGTGGCCCTGCAGGGTCATGCGCGAGGACGGACGGTCACGCAGGTACTTGGCGTGGCACGCCATGATGGCCTGGAACTCCGGCTTGACGCTGTCCTGGTCCAGATCGAAGTACACCACGCGCTGGCGCAGGCAGGAATCGGTATCCAGATCACCCGGACCGTACAGGCCCGAGGTCGACGGGCCGGTCGGAGCGGTGGTGCTGCCGGTATCAACCGGGGCAGCCGGCACTTCCTTGACCTTCTTGGAACAACCGGCCAGGGCGGCCACGGACAACAGGGAGACAAGCAGAACGCGGGTGGTCTTGTTCATGGCGATACCTTTGAGGCTCCTAAAGCCGGATGAGGGATGAATACGGAGAAATCTTAACACTCTGTTAGCGCTTTGTACGGTATGGCGACCAAGAAGGCTCACGAACGTCGCCATCCGCCAACACCAGTCGCTGGCGCACGCGCGCATCGGCCGATACGGCATACAACACGCCACGGCCACCCTCACGGGCGGCGTACAACACCATGCTCGCGTTGGGCGCGAAGCTCGGCGATTCATCCAGCGATCCTGGCGACAGCGTGCTCCAGCGGGCCGAGCCGGTGCTGCTGTCCATCATCGCGATCTTGTAGGTGTTGCCGCTGCCCTGGGCAACCACCAGCTTCTTGCCGTCATAGGACAGGCTCGGGGTGGCGTTGTAATTGCCCTGGAAGGTCACGCGCGAGGCACTGCCGCCGCTGGACGCCACCTGGTAGATCTGCGGGCGGCCACCACGGTCGGAGGTGAAATAGACGTTGGAACCGTCTGCGCTCCAGGTCGGCTCGGTATCGATGGCGAAGTGGTTGGTCAGCTGGGTCAGCTGCTTGCTGCCCAGGTCCATCACGTAGATCTCCGGGTTGCCGCTGCGCGACAGCGACAGCGCCAGGCGGCGGCCGTCCGGGGAGAACGAGGGCGCGCTGTTGATGCCGCGGAAGCTGGTCACCAGCTCACGGGCGCCGCTGGAGATGTTCTGGATGTAGATCGCCGAGTTGCCACGCTCGAAGCTCACGTAGGCCAGCTTGTTGCCGTCCGGGCTCCAGCTCGGCGACAGCAACGGCTCGGCCGAACGGACGATGGTCTGCGGATTGAAGCCATCCGAGTCGGCCACCATCAGCGCATAGCGCATGGCGTCGCCCTTGCCGCTGGCGGTGACATAGGCAATGCGGGTCCAGAAGGCACCGCGCACACCCGTGATCTTTTCGTAGATGGCATCGGCCATCTGGTGGGCGACATCGCGCATCGCGTTGCCGCGGGCGGTCATCGCCAGGCCGAGCAGGCGCTCGCCCTTGGGCACGTCGTACAGCTCGTACTCGACGCGGTAGGCGCCCGCACCGGCGTCCATCACGCGCCCAACCACGACGTAGTTCTGCTTGAGCGCACGCCAGGTCGCGAACTGGATCTCGCTGCCACGGGTCGGCTTTTCGACGATCTGGGCTTCCGGCAGATTGCGGAACTGGCCCGAACGGTCCAGGTCGGCGCGTACCACGGCGGCCACATCGGTCTGCGGTGCACCGGCCGAGCCCTGGTAAGGCATGGGGACAACGGTGATCGGCGTGGCGGAGGCGTTGCCGCCAATGATGTCGATATCCAGCCCCTTCTGCTGCGCCACGGCAGCGAAGGGCAACAACAGGGCCGCAACAACGGCAAGCCAACGAGGCATTTTTTTCATGGAGCGCTCAATAGGGAGGAAACCGGAACGAGGGATAACAGGACGGCAGTGAACAGTTTCGCAATCATGAACCAAGGCAGTGTGAATTCCGAGTCACCGGCCGCACGAAACTCACAGGCCGTTAACGACCAGGTCTCAGTTCGAGGCGTGGGACCGCACCGCCACGCATTCAGTGGCGGTCTTCAAGCCGATCTCCGCACCGCCCGGCATCAATCCTGGGCGGTGAAGGTGAAGTTGATCGTGGGCGCGAACACCGACTCGAAACCACGGTACGGCAACGGCTGGGCATTCAACACGGCCGCCTCGATCGAGCGGCGGCCGGCCTCATCGAACGGGCAGTTCCCGCTGACCTTGGCCTGGATGACCTGCCCCCCGGGGATCTGGTTGATCGAGACCTGGCAGCGCTGGCCAAGCGGGACGGTGTCTGGACGGGTCCACTGCGCGGACACCTTCTGCTGGATCGCCGCAGCGTACTTGGCGCCCAGGTCGTCGCTGGTTCCACCGGCACCGGCGGCCGGCTTGGCCGTACCAGTGGCGCCGGAGGTCGACGCCGAGGCATTGGCCGCGCGTGCCGCCGAGACCTGGCGCAGCTTCTGCTCGGCCAGCTTGGCTTCGTTCTCGGCCTGGGCACGTTTGCGACGGATTTCGGCGAGCTTCTTGTCGCGCTCGGCATCGGCCTTGGCATCGTTGGCCTTCTGTTCCTGCTCGGCCAGCTTCTTCTTCTCGGCCTCTTCCTGCTGCTTGGCCAGGCGCAGTTTCTGCTCGGCCTGGTCCTGGCGCTTGCGCTCGGTCAGGTCGATCTGTTCCTGACGGCGCTTGGCCTCCTGCTCCTGCTTGGCCTTCTCAGCCGAGATCGCCAAGGCGTTGACCGCCTCCTGATCAACCGTGTCGGGCTGGGCAATGCGCTCCTGCGCCTGTTGCTGCTGCGGCGTGGGGGCATCCTGAGGGCGCGGCTCCTCAATCGGCTGCGGTGGCGGGACGGTATCTTCCGGCACCGGTTCGGGCTCGGCGACCGGCTCGGGCAGGTCCGGCAGCGCTTCGGAGGCACGCAAGGCCTGGCGCGCGGCCGATGCCTCGGAGGCGGACAGCTGCAGGCTGGCTTCGATCGCCGGATCGCCGGCGGCCGCTTCGGTCGTGCGTTGCGGCGACCACAACCAGGCGGCGATGAAGATCAGTGCCAGCAGCAGGTGGACGCCGAGCGCCAGCGCGACCGGCAGGCCCCACTCTTCATCCCGTGCGCGCTGCGGTGGCAGGGCTTCAGTGTGCATCGGTCGCCAGGCCCACCTTTTCCACGTTGGCGCGCTTGATCACGTCCATGGCCGCGACCACCTTTTCATACGCCACCGCCCTGTCGGCGGCGACGATCACGCGCAGGTTCTTGTCCTGCGAGGACAGTGCGGACAGCTGGGCCTGCAGCCGGTCAGCGTCCATCGGCTCGGGGTCCTTGGCCTCGGGCAGCTTGAGGCTGAGCTGGCCATCCAGGCGGACGGACACGACCACCGGATCCTGCTTGCTTTCCAGCGCCTTGGCCTGGGAGGTCGGCAGATCCACTTCAAAACTCAGCGTGAGCAGCGGCGCGGTCACCATGAAGATGATGAGCAGCACCAGCATGACGTCGATGTACGGCACGACGTTGATTTCGGATTTGAGCTTTCGGCGCTTGCGGCGGCCAATGGCTGCGGTCATGGCAGGACTCCTGTGCTGGGCGCTTACTCGTCGCCCGCGGTCTGACGCTGCAGGATCGAGCTGAACTCTTCTGCGAAGGTTTCAAAGCGGACCGACATGCGCTCCACGCGCGTGGTGAAGCGGTTGTAGGCCCACACCGCCGGGATCGCCACGAACAGGCCGATCGCGGTGGCGAACAGGGCTTCGGAGATGCCCGGGGCCACCGAGGCGATACCGGCCTGCTCACCGCTGTTGATCATGTCGTGCATGGTCACCATGATGCCGAACACGGTGCCGACCAGGCCCACGTACGGGGCGGTCGAGCCGATATTGGCCAGCAACTCCAGGCTGCGTTCCATCTGGTCCACTTCACGGGTGTAGGTGGTACGCATGGCGCGCTGGGCGCCTTCAAGCTGCGCACGGCCGTCCAGGCGACGCTTGTCGCGCAGGCGGGTGAACTCGCGGAAGCCGGCTTCAAAGATCGCTTCCAGGCCGCCGACCTTGCGGTTGCGGTCGGTCGCCGAGCTGTACAGCTTGCCCAGGTCCGCACCGGACCAGAAGCGGCTTTCGAACTCATCGGCCTCGCGGTTGGCGGCGTTGAACACGCGCGCCTTGCGGAAGATGATCACCCAGCTGATGAACGAGCCGGCCAGCAACAGCAGCACGATGATCTTCACCGGGATGCTGGCCTTGATCATCAGGTCCAGGTAGTTGATGCCACCGCCATGCGCGGCTTGGGCGACAGTCTGTGCCGCGGCGCTGGTGACTTCCTGCGGCAGCGCTTCGGTCACCGTGGCCTGCAGGGCCAGGAGCATTGCGATCATCCGTTGTTCCTCAGTGTGCGGATTCTGGAAATTCGAGGTGTTTCAGCGCGGCATGCAGTGCATCGTCCATGCCACGCGGTTTGAAGGTGGTTGCATCGAGCGCGGCGATCTTCACCTGCGCGGTCAGCAGTGTCTCATCGCCCCGATGGACCGCCTGGGCGAACACCATGCTGGCGCGCTTGCACTGCACCAGCGTGGCGGTGACCGCCAACGCATCATCCAGACGCGCCGGCTTGAGGAAATCCATGGACATGCTGCGCACCGCGAACACCAGACCATGGTCGCAGCGCATGCGCTCCTGACCATACCCCAGCGCCCGCATCCATTCGGTGCGCGCCCGTTCCATGAAGGCCACGTAGCGGGCGTGGTACACGACCCCGCCAGCGTCGGTATCTTCCCAGTAAATGCGTGTCGGCCAACTGAATCGGGGATCAACCGACATCCGGAATCTCCGCGAACAGGTCGGCCGGCGGGTTTTTCGGCTTCAACCCCATGTGCCGGTAGGCCTTGTGCGTGCACATCCGGCCCCGCGCGGTGCGGATCAGGAAGCCCTGCTGTATCAGGTACGGCTCGACCACATCCTCCAGCGTGCCACGTTCTTCGGACAGGGCGGCCGCCAGCGACTCGATGCCGACCGGGCCACCGTCGAAGTAATCGACCATGGTCCGCAGCAGCCGCCGATCGAGCTCGTCGAAGCCCTCCGGGTCGACCTTCAGCATCTGCATCGCCGCCTGGGCGACGTCCTGGTCGATGTGGCCGGCGGCCTTCACCTGGGCGAAATCGCGCACGCGGCGCAGCAGCCGGTTGGCGATACGCGGGGTGCCGCGCGAGCGCCGCGCGATCTCGGCCGCGCCTTCGGCGGTGCAATCGATGTTGAGGATGCTGGCCGAACGCCGGACGATCTTCGTCAGCTCTTCCGGCGTATAGAACTCCAGCCGGTGCACGATGCCGAAGCGGTCGCGCAGCGGCGCGGTCAGCAGGCCCGCGCGGGTGGTCGCGCCGATCAGGGTGAACGGCGGCAGATCGATCTTGATCGAGCGGGCCGCAGGGCCCTCGCCGATCATGATGTCGATCTGGAAATCTTCCATCGCCGGGTACAGCACTTCTTCCACGACCGGCGAGAGGCGGTGGATTTCATCGATGAACAGCACATCGTGCGGCTGCAGATTGGTCAGCAGCGCAGCCAGGTCACCGGCCTTTTCGATCACCGGCCCGGAGGTGACGCGCAGCGCGACCCCCAGCTCATTGGCGATCACATGGCTCAACGTGGTCTTGCCCAGGCCCGGCGGCCCGAAGATCAGCACGTGGTCGAGCGCGTCGCCACGGGCCTTGGTCGCCTCGATGTAGATCGACAGCTGCTCGCGCACAGGGGCCTGACCGAGGTAATCGGCCATGCGCTTGGGGCGGATGCTGGCGTCGGTGCCCTCGTCTTCGCGGGTGGCACCGGCGGCGATGATGCGGTCGTCGGTCATTCGGCAATTATGCGGCAAAAGCGGCGCGATCCGCGCCCGGTAGTGCCGGCCGCTGGCCGGCTCCGCGCGATGCAGATGTCCTGAGGAGCCGGCCAGCGGCCGGCACTACCGGGATCGCATCGGAGGAAGAGCCCCCTTGTTGTTCAAGGGGGCGCGCCGAAGGCGCGGGGATAAGGGGGAATGCCGCCGGGGCCCACGGTTTGCATCGCAAACCGTGGGGTAGCGGCCGACCGTTGGTCGGCCGTCCGGTCAGATCTCCACCTGCGCCCCGAGTTCCACAAGCCGATTACCCGGAATCCGGAAGAACCCGGTCGCCGGCGCCGCGTTCCGGTGCATCAGCGCGAACAACTTGTCGCGCCAGATCGGCATGCCGCGGTTGGCGGTGGCCACGATGGTCTCGCGGCTGGCGAAGAACGTGGTGTCCATCGGATCGAAGTAGATCCCGCCGTGGTCGCACGAACGCATCAGCGCCAGCGGCACGTCCGGGGTCTCCATGAAGCCGAACTTCACGTAGATCCGGTAGAACTCGTCGCCCACCGATTCGATCTTCAGGCGCTGGCCCGAGGGCGCGTACGGCACCGGCAGGGTCACCACGTGCAGGAACACGTTGCGCTCATGCAGCACCTTGTTGTGCTTGAGGTTGTGCATCAGCGCGTGCGGGGCCACCGAGGGATCGGCGGTCAGGAACACGGCAGTGCCCGGCACCCGCACCGGCGGGGCCAGCATCAGGCCCGGCAGGAAGGTGTCGATCCGGATGCCGTCCTTGCGGATTTCATCGCGCAGCAGCTCGCGGCCACGCCGCCAGGTGCGCATCATGGTGAACAGCACGATGCCCAGCACCACCGGGAACCACGCGCCCTGCAGCAGCTTGGCGCCATTGGCGATCACAAAGCCCAGATCGATCACGAAGAACACCGCGCACAGCGGAATGATCCAGTAGCGCGAGGTCGGCCACAGCGCGCGGGCCACCAGGGCCAGCAGCAGGGTATCGATCAGCATCGTCGCCGAGACCGAAATGCCGTAGGCCACGGCCAGGTTGGAGGAGCTGCGGAACGCCAGCACCAGCCCGATCACCATCACCGCGATGCCCCAGTTGATGCCCGGGATGTAGATCTGGCCGATGGTGTCGTGCGAGGTGTGGGTGATGCGCATGCGCGGGATGTAGCCCAGCTGCATGGCCTGGCGCGACACCGAGAACGCACCGGTGATCACCGACTGCGAGGCGATCACCGCGGCCATCGTGGCCAGGATGATCATCGGGTACAGCGCCCAGTCCGGCACCGCTTCGAAGAACGGGTTCTTGACCGCCTCGGGGTTGTTGAGCACCAGCGCGCCCTGCCCCAGGTAGTTCAGCACCAGGCACGGCAGCACGAAGAAGTACCAGGCGTGGCGGATCGGCTTGGCGCCAAAGTGGCCCATGTCTGCGTACAGCGCCTCGCCGCCGGTCACGGCCAGCACCACCGCGCCGAGGATGAAGATGCCGTGCCAGCCATGCTCCATGAAGAAGCGCAGCGCCCACATCGGGTTGAACGCCTTAAGCACCTCGGGCGCATCGACGATGTTGTAGATGCCGATCGCGGCCAACGAGATGAACCAGATCGAGGTGATCGGACCGAACAGCTTGCCGATCTTCTCGGTCCCGAAGCGCTGCACGGCAAACACCGCCAGCAGCACCACCACCGTGATCGGCACGATGAACGCATGCAGCCCGGGGGCCGCGACCTCCAGACCTTCCACCGCGCCCAGTACCGAGATGGCCGGGGTAATCACCCCGTCACCGAAGAACAGCGAGGCGCCGAAGATGCCCAGGATGCCCACCACGTAGGCCGAGCGCGAGCCGTTGCGCAGCGTGCGCTGGGTCAGCGCCATCAACGCCATGATGCCGCCCTCGCCCTCATTGTCGGCACGCATGATGATGGTGACGTACTTGAGGGTGACCACGATGTTCAGTGCCCAGAACGCCAGCGACAGCACGCCCAGCACGGTGTCATGGTCGCTGTTGAGCCCGTAGTGCGGGGAGAACGCTTCTTTCAGCGTGTACAGCGGGCTGGTGCCGATATCGCCGAACACCACGCCGATGGCGCCGATCATCAGCGCCATGCCACCGGCGGCCGGCGCGTGCCCGTGCGGGGACGGGCCATCGCTGTGCTGGGAAGAAGTGGTGGACATGGGGCTCCGGGCGGACGCGGTCGGTGGTGTCGGTAGCTAGGGAAAGGCAGGCGCGCGGCTCAGCGCAGCGCGGCCTGCAGGGCCTTGCGGATAACCGTGGCGACATCGTCGCCCTCGGCGTTGGCATCGCGTGCCATGCGCGCGGCCTCGGTCGGCTTGTAACCCAGCTGCTGCAGGGCCACGGTCGCCTCGGAGACCGGATCGGTGGCCGGTGCGGCACCGGCGATCGGCGCGCCGCCGCCACCGAAGTTGGCCGCGCGGTCGCGCAGCTCCAGCACCATGCGCTCGGCGGTCTTCTTGCCGATGCCCGGAATCCGGGTCAGCGCGGTGATGTCACCGGCCTGCAGCATGCGCGCGAACTCGTCCACGCTGACGCCGGAGAGCACGGCCAGCGCGATCTTGGCGCCGATCCCGCTGACCTTCTGCACATCGCGGAACAGGCGGCGCTCGCCCTCGCGCAGGAAGCCGTACAGCGAGACGCTGTCTTCCTTCTGCGCGTAATGGGTGAACAAGGTGACCTCGCGGCCCAGCTCGGGCAGATCGTAGAAGGTGCTCATCGGCGCCTCCAGCTCGTAGCCGACGCCATTGACGTCCACCATCAGCCAAGGCGGCGCCTTGTAGGCCACGATCCCGCGCAGACGACCAATCATGCAGTGTTCCTCATTTCCGGCTCCAGGCCTGGCGCGCATTGACGCCCAGGCGCAGCGCCGTCGCCCGGACATGGGCGTGGGTGATCGCCACGGCCAACGCATCGGCAGCGTCGGCCTGCAGCTTGGTTTTCAGGTTGAGCATGAGCCCGACCATGTGTTGGACCTGTTGTTTTTCCGCGCCACCGCGGCCGACCACGGCCAGCTTGATCTCGGTGGCGGCGTACTCGCTGACCGGCAGATCACGCATCACCACGGCCGAGATGGCGGCGCCGCGCGCCTGGCCCAGCTTCAAGGCCGAATCGGGGTTGCGCGCCATGAACACCTTTTCGATGGCCACTTCGTCGGGGCGGTACTCCTCGACCAGGGCGGTCAGACCGACCACCAGCAGCTTCATGCGCTGCGGAAAGTCGTCCGCGCCCAGCAGCACCAGCGGCAGGTGATGCACATGCACCACCTTGCCGGCGGCGTCCACATCAATGATGCCGACCCCGGTGCGCTGCGAGCCGGGGTCGATGCCGAGAATGCGGGTCATGCGGCACACGCACGGGGATAACAGGGAACGGCTGGAGTCATCATGGTCCGCATTGTCCGCTCACCGGTCGCGCAAAGCGACCGGTGAAGCGCCCGCTCAGGCGTAGGCGTCCGCGCCGAGTTCGGCGTTGGAGAACACGTCCTGCACGTCGTCCAGGTCTTCGAGCATGTCCAGCAGCTTCTTGACCTGCAAGGCGGTGTCGCCTTCGACCTTGATGTCGTTGTCGGCACGGTAGGTGATTTCGGCGTGGTCCGGGGTGAACCCGGCGGCCTCCATCGCATCCTTGACGGCGTGATAGCTGTCGGCCGCGGTGACCACGTCGATCGCCCCGTCTTCCGGGTAGACCACGATGTCGTCCGCGCCGGCCTCGATCGCCGCTTCGGTGACGGCTTCTTCGTCCGCGCCGGCCGCGAAGTGCAGCACGCCCAGGCGCTTGAACATGAACGACACCGAGCCTTCCGTGCCCATGTTGCCGCCGCACTTGCTGAACGCATGGCGGACATCGGCCACGGTGCGCACGCGGTTGTCGGTCAGGCAGTCCACGATCACGGCCACGCCACCGGGGGCATAGCCCTCGTAGCGGATCTCTTCGTACTCGACGCCTTCCAGCTCACCGGTCGCCTTCTTGATGGCGCGCTCGATCACGTCCTTGGACATGTTCGAGGACAGGCCCTTGTCCATGGCCACCCGCAGGCGCGGGTTGTTGTTGGGGTCGCCTCCACCGCCGCGCGCGGCAACGCCGATCTCGCGGATGATCTTGGTGAAAATCTTGCCGCGCTTCGCGTCAGACGCGTTTTTGCGGTTCTCGATGGAGGGGCCTCTACCCATGGGGTGACTCTCGTGTTTCTGTCAGGAACAGGGCGCGAATTCTACCTGATCCGTCGGCCTGCCCGTGTCAGTGCCGGGCCCGATCAGGCGGCGTGGGCCGCGTCGTCCCGGCGGAACCGGCCATCGCGAAGGAAAGCAGCGGTCTGGCGCGCGGCATCCGGCGAGAATACCAACCCGCTGTGGCTGGCCGGGATCACGCAGTGGTCGGCCAGACCGGGCAACTGCGTCTCATCCAGCGCCACGGTGCCATCGGAGGCATCGCCACAGGCGCCCAGCAGGCTGCCCAGCCCGTGCGGGACGGAGCCGGCGATCAGGCCGACCTGCGCCTTGCCCTCCCAGGCCGGAAGGCCATCGAGCAGCAGTTCAGAGCTGCGTCCCAGCGCCAGTGACCAGCCGTGATCGCTCAGGGAACGGGCGGTCACGCTGCCCCGCAGCGGCGAACCGAGGCAGACCACCCGCGAGACCGGCAGCTCCGGCGCGCGCCGCAGCGCCTCCAGCGCGACCAGTCCGCCCAGGCTGTGCCCGACCAGCGAGACCGGGCCGCTGTCCTTGAGCCGCTCCAGCAGTTGCGGCACCGCCACCTCCGGCCCCCCGAACACACTGGAATACCCGAAGGTATCCACGGCGAAGCCACGGGCACGCAGACGCCAGGCCAGCGGGCCGACCCACGCGCGCGCATTCCAGATGCCATGCAGCAGTAAAACAGGGGGATTCATGGTGTCAGCCTAGCCCGTTGGGCGGGGCGCCTGCAGAAGGAAACAGCGTCATTAGACGAATGGACCGGACAACGGCAGGTGAAGCCGCCTGGGCCCTTCAGGATCGCGCTCAGGCGGCCGTTGGCGGACGGCGCAGGATGAACTCCAGGTCGCGCACCTTGCCGACCGGGAACTCGTAGGTGCCGACCTTGCTGAAGCCGTAGCGGGCGTAGAAGCGCTGCGCGCCGAAGTTCTCCGACCACACCCCCAGCCACACCGTGCGCGGGCCCTCGCGTTCCAGCCAGGTCAGCGCGGTTTCGAACAGGCGACTGCCCCAGCCACAGCTCTGCTGGTCCTTGATCAGGTACAGGCGCTTGAGTTCGCCATCGCCGGGCTGCACCTGCTCGTGCGGCAGGCCACAGGGGCCGGCAGCGGCGTGGCCCACGGCAACACCGTCCAGCTCCAGCAGCCAGACCGCGTAATCGGGGTGTTCGAGGATGATGCGCTGGCGCTGCGCCGGGTACGCCTCATCGAGGAAGGTCTGCAGATCGTCCGGCGGGTACAGGGGACCGAAGGTTTCCACGAAGGTACGGGCGGCCAGCACCGACAGGGTCTGGGCATCGTCCGGGGTGGCGCGGCGGATGGTGTAACGGCCTGGGGTCACGGCGGGAGCATCGGCATCGGCGGGAGCCGCCAATTTACCTGAACGCTGCGGTGATGGCGCGGCCCGGCACCGACCTCCTGCCGGTACCTGCCGCACCCCACGCCGACCGATGGCCGGCGTTTACCGGCTTATTCCTTGACCGCGCGCGGACGGACCTGGACGTGCACTTCGGCCAGCTGCTCGTCCGGGATCGGCGACGGGGCACCGGTCATCAGGCACTGCGCGCCGGTGGTCTTCGGGAACGGGATGACGTCGCGGATCGACTCGGTACCGGCCATCAGTGCGGCGATACGGTCGATACCGAAGGCGATGCCACCGTGCGGCGGTGCACCGAAACGCAGCGCGTCGAGCAGGAAGCCGAACTTGCCCTCGGCCTCTTCGGCACCGATGCCCAGCAGGTCGAACACCGCGCTCTGCATGTCCGAGCGGTGGATACGGATCGAACCGCCGCCGATCTCGTTGCCGTTGAGCACCATGTCATAGCCGCGCGATACGGCGGTCTTGGCGTTGGCGCGCAGATCGGCGATGTCATCCACTGCCGGTGCGGTGAAGGGGTGATGCAGGGCAACGTAGCGCTGGGCTTCGTCGTCGTACTCGAACATCGGGAAATCGGTGACCCACAGCGGCGCCCAGCCGGCGGCGACCAGGTTGAAATCCTTGCCGGCCTTCAGGCGCAGGGCGCCCATGAAGTCGGAGACCTTGTTGTAGCCACCGGCGCCGAAGAACACGATGTCGCCGTTACCGGCGCCCACCTGGGCGACCAGCGCGGCGAACGCCTCTTCGCTGAAGAACTTGGCGATCGGCGAGCTGACTTCGCCGCTCTCGCTGATCTTGATGTAGGCCAGGCCCTTGGCGCCGTACTTGGCGGCATGCGCGGCGTAGTCGTCGATCTGCTTGCGCGACAGGCTGGCACCGCCCGGGATGCGCAGCGCGGCCACGCGGCCGTCGGCATCGTTGGCGGCGGCGGTGAAGACCGGGAACTCGCTGGTCTTGACCAGCTCGGCCACGTCCACCAGCTCCAGCGCGATGCGCAGGTCCGGCTTGTCCGAGCCATAGCGACGCATCGCCTCGGCCCAGGTCATGCGCGGGAAGCTGGCGGCCAGCTCCACATCGACCACTTCCTTGAAGATGGCACGGATCATGGTTTCCACGAAATCCTGCACGTCGCGCTCGCGCACGAAGGCGAACTCCATGTCCAGCTGGGTGAATTCCAGCTGGCGGTCGGCACGCAGAGCTTCATCGCGGAAGCAGCGCGCGATCTGGTAGTAACGGTCGAAGCCGGCCACCATCAGGATCTGCTTGAACAGCTGCGGGCTCTGCGGCAGGGCGTAGAACTCGCCCGGGTGCATGCGCGCCGGCACCAGGAAGTCGCGGGCGCCTTCCGGGGTGGCCTTGGTCAGGATCGGGGTTTCGATGTCCTGGAAGCCGGTGGCGTCCAGGTGGCGGCGCAGGGCCTGCACCAGCTTGATGCGGGTGCGCTGCATGCGCTGCATTTCCGGGCGGCGCAGATCCAGGTAACGGTACTTCAGGCGGGTTTCTTCGCCCGGGTTCTCGTGCGCGTGGAACGGCAGCGGCTCGGCCTTGTTGAGGATGGTGATGGCCGTGGCGATCACTTCCACGTTGCCGGTGCGGAGCTTGTCGTTGGCCGCATGGCGCGCGCGCACCACGCCTTCCACCTGCAGCACGTCCTCGTAGCCCAGGCTGGCGGCCACCGCGAACACGGCCGCGTTGTCGACTTCCACCGTCACCTGCACGATGCCTTCATGATCACGCAGATCGATGAAGACCACGCCCCCCTGGTTGCGGGCAACGTCGGTCCAGCCGGCGAGGGTTACGGTTTGGCCAATCAGGGTCTCGTCGACCAGGCCACAGAAGTGGGTACGCATGGGGGTAAAGCTCCGCAGGAGAGTGCCGGCGCCAAGCTGCGCCGGAAAGCCCGTTATTCTGCGGCCGCCAGCCCGGCGGGGCAAATCCGGGCGCCACGGCCCGGCATCACGCGCTGTGAACCGGGGGCATTCCTATAGTCCGCGCACCAACGACCGCACGGGGATGTCGCCATGCAACGCCGTCTGAGCACCGTCTGCCTCACCCTCGCCCTGGCCTGTATGGCCCCGGCCCTGCACGCCCAGATGAGTACCCGGGCCTATGCCCCGGAAAATCTGTCGCAGCTGTCCTCCTCCGACCGCAGCCGGGTCATCACCCAGGAATATGCCGACCAGTCCAATGGCCGCCGGATCCCGGATGACCAACTGCGTTTCTACCTGGCCCAGGTCAACTCGGGCTGGAGCTTCTCCCGCATCAAGCAGGACATCGCCACCTCGTTGCGCGGCAACGGCGGCGGCAACTGGAATGGCGGCGGCAACGGGCCTGGCAACAACGGCACGGTCCGCTGTGAGAGCCAGGACAGCCGCGAGCGCAGCTGCAACACCGGCTGGCGCAGCGCGCAGCTGGCACGGCAGCTCTCCGGTACCACCTGCACCGAGGGCCGCAACTGGGGCTCGCGCAACGGCACGGTCTGGGTCAGCGGCGGTTGCCGGGCCGAATTCGTCGAGGGCCGTGGCAATGGCGGCAACTGGGGCGGCGGTGGCGGCACCGGCGCGACGATCCGCTGCGAGAGCCAGGACAACCGCGAGCGCACCTGCAACACCGGCTGGCGCAACGCCACCCTGGTCCGCCAGATCTCGGGCTCGGCCTGCGTCGAAGGCCAGACCTGGGGCGTGCGCAATGGCGCAGTCTGGGTCAACCGGGGCTGCCGCGGCGAATTCGCCGAAGCGCGGGGCAACAGCGGCGGCAACTGGGGCGGCCCCGGCGGCAACAGCAACTACAGCGTGACCTGCAGCAGCAACGACAAGCGCCAGCAGACCTGCGCCTGGGACGACCGCCAGGGGCGCCCTGCACTGGTACAGCAGCTGTCGGGCACGGCGTGCGTGGAGGGCCGCAGCTGGGGCTACAGCAATGGCAGCCTGTGGGTCAGCGGCGGATGCCGCGCCCGCTTCGGCGCACGCTGAGCGCCCCGTTATGGGTCGGTGCCGACCGTTGGTCGGCACCCTTGAACGTTACGGCGCGGGCGTCTCACTGCCCCACGGCGCCGGCGGCAGGGCCACCGGTTTGCTCAGATCGAACACCACCTGGAAGTGGCGCCCGCCCGGGCGGGTCAACTCGTAGACGAAGCGCTGATCCGGCTCCACGTCCATCGCCCAGGTGTTCTGCACCGAGGCAAGCATGTCCGCCTTGCGGAACATCGCCACCGAGTCCGAATCCACCGGGAACGACTGCCGCTCCGCAGTGCCGGGCGGTTTGCTGTCTCCACCGTACATCGTGACCGCGTCAGGGCTGCCGTCTTCGTGGCGGTGATCATGCTTGAGGCGCACCCCATTTTCGGTACGGGTCAGCACCCACGTACGTGAATGATCATCACCGACATGGAAGGGAATCCGCAGCTCATGCGCCGGATCCTCACAGCCCCGCACATGCATCACCAGCCGCTTGCCCTCGAAGGGATCAGGCGCATCGGTCTTCGGCTCGTTGACCGCGATGCGGCCTTCAAAGGCCTTGCCGCAGTGCGCGGCCACGGCCGACATGAAGGCATCGGATGGCGCATTGGCGATGTCGTGTGAGACCGCATCGGGTTGAGGGGAACAGCCGGCCAAAGCCAGCACGAGAACAGCGGGAACGAGGGCGGAAGCATTCATGCCCCCACCCTAACGGCCCCGCACGGCGCGTGCAAACCGGGGCGGGCCGTCCTCAGCGGTGCAGCCAGACCTGGCAGTGCCCGACGGTCTGGGCGGTGGCGCCGGCGCTGTAGCGCGCGATGATCTGCTGGTGGTACGCGCTGCGGGCAGGATCGCTGCCGATCCCATTGGGGCAATCCACCAATGCACCCAGCGGGAAGTCACCCAGCGCGGCGTCCGAACCGGCCATCGAGGCCAACGCGGTGGTCGGGGCCCAGTCGGGCACCATCACCGCGCGCCGACCGGCGAAGTACGGCAGCTCGGACGACCAGTCCTGTCCAAAGCCGACGATGACGCTTTGCGCCTGCGTGCCCGATTTGATCAGCGCCGCGATCTGCGCCACCTCGCCCGGTTCGCGCGCCTCCCGCATCCGCTTGGCGTAGTTGCCTGCCAGGTTGCCGAAGGACAACAGGCACACCAGGCCGACCAGCCAGATCGGGCGGGCCGTCTTGCCGCTGAGCTGCGCGCGCTGGATGCTCCACCACACCACCAGGCCCACGATCGAGGTGGCGAACACGATGTTGGCCGCCTGGTAGTACGGGTGGGCGATGTGCAGGTTGGTGAACACCGCCACCGGCGCCAGATAGGCCACCAGCAGCAACAGCACCGCGCCGCGGATCGGTCGCGCGCACAGCCCCACGACCAGCAAGATCAGGAACACCCAGTTCGACCCGACCGCGCCGCTGAAGCGCTTCTTGAACACCGTGCCCCACCAGGTGGCCGGATCCAGCTTCTGCTGCAGCGTGCCGTAGTTCCACGCCGACAACGCGCTCGAGGTCACCTCATGCCCCAGCGGCGATTGCGCCTTCAGCGCATCGGCATGCGAGAGCCATTGGGTCATCACGGCGAGCACGGCCACCGCCGACAGCGCGCCACAGGCCAACAGCGGCCAGTGCCGGGCGAGCCACTGCGGACGCCAACCGTGCTCGCGCACGGCCAGCCAGGCAACTGCCAGTGCAACAAAGGCGGCAAACGCAAAGAACGTCGTGACCTTGACCAAGGCCGACAGCACCGCCGCGATCACGGCGACCAGCCCCAATCCGAACAGGCGTGGGTAATCCAGCGGCGCCGCCCGCAGCCGCGCCAGCGCCCAGACGAACACCAGCCCGAAGAACACCGCCGTGGATTCGATCATCACCGAGCGGCCCCAGAACAGCGCATACGGCGATGCCGCGAAGGCACCAGCGATGCACAGCGCCAGCGCACGCTCCGGCCGGATCGCCAGGGTCACGCGGTACACCATCACGATGCAGCCGACATGGAACAAACCCGACACCAACCGGGCGCTGTTGTCGATGCCCATCCCGGTGGCGTTGGACAGCATCGCCGCCAACCACTGGTACAGCGGGAACTCGAACGGAATCGACCACGGCGCGCCGATCACCGGGGTGATGTAGCTGAACACCGGGAAGCCGCGGGCGATCCAGTCAATCGACAAGGCGGTCTGGGTCTGGCGGAAACCGGATGCATCCACGGGCGGCATCGACCAGCCATAGCAGAGCAGCGCCACCAGCATCACGGCGGCAAAGTACAACAGAATCTTCCCCGGCAAGAGGCTGCGCTTCGTATCGACGTCCTGGATCACACCTGCTACTCCTGTTGAAACACCCGGATCCCGGGCAATGAACGAAATGATCGCGCGCAGCCAACCGCCGCGCGCAGCCCGCGGAGTTTCCAGCCTTCACCCCGACAGCGCAAGCCATTCGCACCTGCGCTGACAGGACCTTCAAGCGGGCTATGTTAGGGTTGTTCACGTGTTAGTTTTTTCATTTCCACCGAAACCGCCCGCATGTGGCGGCTGACCGCCCTGCTTGCCGGCGTGGCGCTGCTGCTCACCGGCAGCGGCCTGCTCGGTACATTGCTGGCGGTGCGCGGTGGCGAAGCCGGCTTCGGCGCAGGCACCCTGGGCCTGGTGATGTCCGGCTATTTTGCCGGCTTCTTCATCGGCACGTTCTTCGCGCCCTCGCTGATCGGCCGCATCGGCCATATCCGTGCGTTCGCCTTCTTTGCCGCCCTCGCCGCCATTGCGGTGCTGGTGCACCCGCTGTGGATCAATCCGGTGGGCTGGGGCGTGCTGCGCATCATCACCGGCATCGCGCTGGTGGGCCTGTACACGGTGATCGAGAGCTGGCTCAACGCCGAGCCTGACCCGCGCCTGCGCAGCCGCGCTTTCTCGCTGTACATGGTGGTCAATCTCTCGGCGCTGGCGCTCGGCCAGGTGCTGCTGATGCTCGGCGATGCCGGCGCGACCTCGATGTTCATGCTCACCGCGATCCTGGTCTGCGCGGCGGTACTGCCGGTCACCGCAACGCGTCTACGCCCGCCCGAGATCCCCTCGGTGCCGCGTCTGAAACTGGCGCGTCTGTATGCGATGGCACCGGTGGCGACCGTGGCCGCCGGTCTGTCCGGCCTGGCGATGGGCGCGTTCTGGGGCCTGCTGCCGGTGTATGCCGGCGAGATCGGCCTGGACGGCAACGGCGTGGCCTTGTTCATGCTCACCGCCATCGCCGGCGGTGCATTGCTGCAGTGGCCGCTGGGCCACATCAGCGATGGGCATGACCGGCGCACCGGGCTGGTCGCCCTGAGCCTGGCCGCGGCCGGTATCGCCGTGGTGGCCTCGCTGCCGATGATCCAGGTGCAGACCCATCTGGTGTTCGGCCTGTTCTTCTTCTACGGCGGGCTGGCCTTCGCGCTGTATCCGTTTGCGGTGGCGCACATGCTCGACTACCTGCCGCGCGAGGATCTGCTTTCGGGCTGCTCCAGCCTGCTGCTGGTGCATGGCGTGGGCGCCGCGCTTGGCCCTGCGTTGGCCGGTGCGGCCATGCAGCGCTTCGGCGCGCCGGCACTGCCGCTGTACTTCGCGGTGGTCCTGATGCTGCTGGCGCTGTTCACCACCGCGCGCCTGCTCAGCTTCCAGCGCCTGCGCACGCATCCGGTCGGCTTCCGGCTGATGCTGCGCACCACGCCTTCGGCGCTGGAGCTGATGCCGGAGACCGACACCGCGCCGCCGGATCCCGATACTCCCCTCCCCTCTGACTCCGATAAGGAAGTGCATTGACTGTTTCGACACCGACCTCCCTCACTCCAACCCGTACACCGCCGGCCCCGCCGGCACCGCAACTGATCCTTGCCACCGATCTGGATGGCACCTTCCTCGCCGGCGATGCCGCCGCGCGCCATCGGCTCTACCGGCTGGTCGACCAGCACCCCGGCATCCGCCTGATCTTCATCACCGGCCGCGGCCTGGAAGCGGTGATGCCCCTGCTCTCCGATCCGGCCATTCCGCGCCCGGACTATGTGGTCTGCGATGTCGGCGCCACCGTCGTCGACGGCCACACCCTGCAGCCGCTGCAGCCCCTGCAATCGATGATCGACGCGCACTGGCCGGGCGAGCAGGTCGTCGCCGCCGCAATGCGTCCGTTCACCGCACTGCAGCGCCAGGATGTGCCGCAGGAACGCCGCTGCTCGTACTTCTGCGATCCCGACACGCTGGCGCCACTGCGCTCGCAGATCCAGGCCGCCGCACAGGCGCTGGGCTGCGATGTGCTGTACTCGGCCGACCGCTATCTGGACATCCTGCCGCCCGATACCGACAAGGGCCGCACCCTGGCCGCGCTTGCGCGCCTGCTGGAGCTCCCGCGCGACCGCATCCTGGTGGCCGGTGACACCCTCAATGACCTGTCGATGTACACCTCCGGTTTCCGCGGGGTGTGCGTGGGCGATTCCGAGCCGGCACTGACCGCCGCCACGGCCGATCTGAAGCACACCTTCCATGCGCAGGCGCCGGGCTGCGGCGGCATCCTCGAGGCGATCGAACATTTCGGCCTGCTCGCCGATGACGACCCCTTCCTCCGCCCACCACCGCAGGCGCGCGCGGACGGCGCCGACCTGGTGATGGTCTACCACCGCCTGCCCTTCGATGAAGTCATGGAGGACGGCGTGCTGGTGCAGCGCCCGCCGCGCTCGCCCAACGGCATCATTCCCTCGCTGCTGAGCTTCTTCGAAGGCGGCCAGAAAGGCTCCTGGGTCGCGTGGGGGATCGATGATCCCAAGCGCGGCCCGTTCCAGACCCATCTGGCGGTGGATGCCGAGCGCTACCCCACCCTGACCGCCGCGCGCGTGCCGCTGAGCAAGCAGGAAGTGGACATCTTCTACAAGCGCTTCTCCAAGGAAGCGTTCTGGCCGATGCTGCACGTGTTCTGGGAGCGCGCGAAATTCCGCGAAGAAGACTGGCAGGTGTTCCTGAAGGTCAACCGCAAATTCGCCGAGGCCACCGCCGCCGAAGCCGCGCATGGCGCGACCGTGTGGATCCACGACTACAACCTGTGGATGGTGCCGGCCACGCTGCGCGAGCTGCGCCCGGACCTGAAGATCGCCTTCTTCCACCACACCTACTTCCCGTCGGCCGATGTGTTCAACGTGGTGCCCTGGCGCCGCGAAATCATCGGCAGCCTGCTCAGCTGCGACTACATCGGCTTCCACATTCCGCGCCAGGTGGAGAACTTCGTGGACGTCGTGCGCGGCGCGATGCCGGCCGAGCGTCTGGCGTGGGAAAGCTGCGCCCCGCGTTTCCTCACGTACGGGTGCGCCGTGGGTCTGGACACGATGACCACGCGCCTGCGCGTGGGCGACCGCGAAGTCGCCCTCGGTGCGCATCCGGTCGGCACCGATCTGCGCCGCATCCACAACGTGCTCGCACGCAGCGATGTGCGCAATGACATCTTCAAGCTGCGCCGGGAGATCGGCGCGCGCAAGCTGGTGCTGTCGGTGGAGCGGCTGGATTACACCAAGGGCACGCTGGCCAAGCTGGAGGCGTTCGAGCGCCTGCTGGAACAGCATCCGGATCGCCAGGGCAAGGTCACCCTGCTGATGATCTGCGTGCCGGCCGCGCGCGAGATGACCATCTACCGCACGTTGCAGAACCAGATCGAACAGGCGGTCGGCCGGATCAACGGGCGTTTCTCGCGATTGGACTGGACCCCGGTGCGCTTCTTCGCCCAGGCACTCCCGTTCGAAGAAGTGGTCGCGCACTACGCCGCCGCGCAGGTGATGTGGATCACCCCGCTGCGCGATGGCTTGAACCTGGTGTCCAAGGAGTTCGTGGCCACGCAGGGCATCGAGGGCAGCAACGGCGTGCTGGTGCTCAGTGAGTTTGCCGGTGCGGCGGCCGAGCTGAAAGGCGCCGTGCTGACCAATCCACATGACCCGGCCGACCTCACCGCCGGCTTGCTGCAGGCCTTGTCGATGCCCGACGATGAAGCCACCGGGCGCATGCGCCAGCTCTTCGGCAGCGTGGAGTACTACGACGTGGATCGCTGGGGCCGGGACTTCCTGGAAGCGGTACGCACCAGCCACACCGAAGGCTGACGTTGCAGAGGTAGTGCCGGCCGCTGGCCGGCTCCAAGCGGTGCCGGCTTCAAGCGGTGCCGGTTTCATGGGTTGCCGGCCAGCGGCCGGCACTACCCTGTGCTGCACCGACCAACGGTCGGTGCCTGCCGGCGGCGTGGCTTACCCGGCGTGCTGCATGATGCTTTCGGCAAGCACTGCCACCTGCCGCAGCACGTCGTTGCGGCCGGCATCGTCCACCGTCGCGCCCTGCAGATAGCTGGTCAGCACCCACGGTGCACCGCCGGCGAGCGGCCACAGGATCGCGATGTCATTGGTGGTGTCCTCGCCATTGCTGCCGGTCTTGTCACCCACCCGCCACGCCTTGGACAATCCGGCGCGCAGCCGTGTATCGCCGGTTTCGTTGTCGATCAGCCAGTCGGCCAACTGCTGTTTCGAGGCGGGCTTGAGGACGTCACCGAGCACGAAGCGCTGCAGGCTGGCGGCCATCGCGGCCGGGCTGGTGGTATCGCGCGGATCACCCGGGGCGAAGCGGTTCATCTCCGGCTCGAGACGGTCATTGCGGGTCACCGCATCGCCGTTGGCACGCAGGAACGCGGTGACCCCGGCCGGCCCTCCCACCACGCCCAGCAGCAGGTTCGCGGCGGGGTTGTCGCTGGTGATCATGGTCGCCCGGCACAGGTCGCGCACGGTGACGTCCTTGCCGATGTGCCGCGTGGTCACCGGCGCATGCGAGAGCATGTCCTGCTGGCGCACCGCCACGCGCTGGTCCAGCGAGAGCCTGCCCTGGTCGGCCAGGTGCAGCACCGCAGCGGACAACACGAACTTGAACGTGCTGCACATCGGGAAGCGTTCGTCCTGCCGGTTGCCGGTGCGCCAGCCGGTGCCTGTATTGAGCAGGGTCACGCCCAGGCGCCCGCCGCTTGCTACTTCCAACGCCGCGAAGTCCTTCGCCGCGACGGCGGGTTTCGGCGCGGGCAGCGGCGTCTTGGCGAAGGCGGTGGCGGCCAGCGCAGACGCGGCGGCCGCGCCCGTCCATTGCAGGAACTGTCGTCGAGCGATCATGCAGGTTCTCCTTGGCGAAGGCCTGAGTATTGGCAGGTCCACGCCCGTCCACCAGCGACGATTTTCAGTGCGAGGCATCAATTTTCCTTATGCTTAAACCAAGGCCCGATGACGACGGCTCGGCGCATTGGCGTCGTAGATGGCCATCATTGCACCCAACCCGGCAGGCGATGCGATGATGCATCACCCCTGCTCACGGCTCGCCCCATGCTCCGCCCCCAGCTGCCGCTCAACGCCCTGCGCGCCTTCGAGGCTGCCGCGCGGCACCAGAATTTCACCCGCGCCGCGCTGGAGCTGTGCGTCAGCCAGGCCGCGCTGAGCCATCAGATCCGGGCGCTGGAGGACCGGCTGGGCGTGTCGCTATTCACCCGGTTGCCGCGCGGGGTCGCCCTGACCGATGAGGGGGCCCGTCTGTATCCAGTGCTCAACGAGGCCTTCGACCGCATCGCGGTGAGCCTGGACCGCTTCGTCGGCGGACACTTCCGCGAGGTACTGAGCGTGGGGGTGGTCGGCACCTTCGCCACCGGCTGGCTGCTGCCGCGCCTGGGGGATTTCAACGCGCGCCATCCGGATATCGAACTGCGCCTGCAGACCCACAACAACCGCATCGATCTCGCCGGTGAAGGGCTGGACCTGGCGATCCGGTTCGGTGATGGCGATTGGCAGGGGCAGATCAGCGACGTCGTACTCGATGCACCGTTTGCGCCGCTGTGCGCGCCGGCGCTGGCACGTACGCTGCGGCAGCCGCGCGATCTGGCCAACGTGGCGTTGCTGCGCTCCTACCGCAGCGACGAGTGGCCACGCTGGCTGCAGGCGGCCGGAGCACCGGAACTGGACGCGCGTGGGCCGGTGTTCGATTCGTCGCTGACGCTGGCCAGTGCCGCCGCCGCAGGTGCGGGCGTGGCACTGTTGCCGTTGAAGATGTTCGAGCAGGACCTGGCCCAAGGGCGCTTGATCCAGCCCTTCGCGCAGACCCTGGACCTGGGCAGGTATTGGCTGACGCGGCTGCGCTCGCGCGCCGAGAGCGATGCGGCGGGCCGGTTCCGGGAATGGCTGGAGGCGCAGGACGATGTGCCGACCAGCGGTCGGCACCTACCGGTTGCCTGAGGGTGCCAGGGAGATGCCGACCGTTGGTCGGCATGCCGTTTACGCGTCCAGCAATTCCATCCACGTCTGCTCGGCCTTGCTGAGCAGGGTGGCGGTCGCTTCGCGGTCACGGCCAAGCACGGCCATGCGGGTCGCATCGGCATAGTTGGAGGGATCGGCCAGCTGGCGGTCCAGATCGGCCAGCAGCGCTTCCAGCTCGCCCACCTTGGCTTCGGCGGCGGCCAGCTTGTGCGGGTTGGCCGGCTTGCGCGCAGGCAGCGGCGGGGTCGGCGGCACCGGCTCCGGTGCGGCCGCGGCCATCTTCTGCTTGGTGCCCTGTGCGGCCGGACGCGAACGCAGCCACGCCGCGTAGGCATCCAGATCGCCGTCGAACGGCTCGACCACGCCATCGGCTACCCGCCAGAACGTGTCGCAGACCAGACCGATCAGATGGCGATCATGCGAGACCATCACGATCGCGCCTTCGAAGTCGGCCAGTGCTTCGGCCAGCGCTTCGCGCATTTCCAGGTCCAAGTGGTTGGTCGGTTCGTCGAGCAGCAGCACGTTCGGCTGCTGGTAGGCGATCAGCGCCAGGGCCAGGCGCGCGCGTTCGCCACCGGAGAAGCCGTCCACCGGTTCAAACGCGCGGTCGCCGGCGAAGTTCCACTTGCCGAGGAAATCGCGGAAGGACTGGTTCGGTGCGTCCGGGGCCAGGTCGCGGAAGTGCTCCATCGGTGACTGCCCTTCGTGCAGCGACTCCACCGTGTGCTGGGCGAAGTACCCGATGCGCAGGTCCGGATGCGCGGCACGCTCGCCACTGATCGGGTCCAGCTCGCCCACCAGGGTCTTCACCAGGGTGGTCTTACCGGCACCGTTCGGGCCGAGCAGGCCGATGCGCTGGCCAGCCTCCAGGCCAAAGCCCACGTTGCTCAGGATCACCGAATCGGCGCCGTAACCGGCCTCGACATGGTTCAGGCGGATCAGCGAGAACGGCAGTTTGGCCGGCGGCGCGAATTCGATGCGGAACTCGCGCTCGGCACGCACCGCTTCGGTACCGGCCAGCTTGGCCAGGCGCTTCATGCGGCTCTGCGCCTGCGCGGCCTTGCTGGCCTGCGCCTTGAAGCGATCAATGAAGCTCTGCAGATGCGCGCGCTCGGCCTGTTCCTTGTCGTGGGCGAGCTGCTGCTGACGCAGCTGTTCGGCACGCTGGCGCTCGAAATCGGTGTAGCCGCCGACGTACAGCTTGGCGCCGCCCCCGTGCAGATGCAGGGTGTGGGTGGCCACGTTGTCCAGGAACTCGCGGTCATGCGAGATCAGCAGCAGGGTGCCCGGGTACTTGAGCAGCCACTGCTCCAGCCAGAACACGGCGTCCAGATCCAAGTGGTTGGTCGGTTCGTCGAGCAGCAGCAGGTCGCTGGGCATCATCAGCGCGCGCGCCAGGTTCAGGCGCACACGCCAGCCGCCGGAGAACGAGGACACCGCGCGCGAGTGGGTCTCGGCCGGGAAGCCCAGGCCGTGCAGCAGCTTGCCGGCGCGCGCTTCCGCGTCATAGGCGCCGATCTCGGCCATCCGCTGATGGGCGGTGGCCACCGCCTCCCAGTCTTCGCGCGCCGCAGCCGCGGCCTCGTCGCGCATCACGGCGGCCACCTCGGTGTCACCCTCCAGCACGAACTGCAGCGCCGGGTCAGGCAGCGACGGGGTTTCCTGGGCCACGCTGGCGATGCGGATCTTGCCGGGCAGATCGACGTCGCCCTTGTCCGCCTCAAGCTCGCCCTTCACGGCAGCGAACAGGCTGGACTTGCCGGCGCCATTGCGGCCGACCACGCCGACGCGGTACCCCGCGTGCAGGGTCAGGTCGACGTTGGACAACAGCAGCCGCTCGCCACGGCGCAAGGCGAAGTTACGAAGGGAGATCATCTTGGGGGTCCATATAACGGAATGGAATGTGCTGGTGAGCACCTTTCCTGCGACGTAATTCTAACGTTAACGAATACTTGACGCGCCCCGGGATGCGCGGCGGGTCTCGTTCCTCTCTCCCACGACCCCGCCTGCGCTTCCCCGGGACCCTCCTGTCGAATCCAATGCCGCACGTAAATGGTTGCTTCTGCAACGTTTTTTACGAAAACGGCGAAAATTTGACAAGCGATGAATATCCCGTTAATTCGTCTATTGCGCACCGCAACACCCGCCTTCGCTGACCCGATCCTCGATGTCGTCATGTCGCTTTGGTGCAGCACCGTCACTACCGGAGCCACATCCTGATGAACCGCAAGACCAGTACGCTCGCCGCCGCCGTAGCTGTCGCGCTCGGTATGTCCAGCTTCGCCGCCACCGCCCAGGACGCCCCCGCCCGCACCGCGGCCAACACCCTGGACACCATCATCGTCACCGGCACCCGCGTGGCCGACCGCACCGTGGCCGAGTCCCAGTCGCCGATCGACATCATCACCCCCGAGGCATTGCAGTCCACCGGGACCACCGAGCTGGCCACCGCGCTGGCCCGCGCCCTGCCCTCGCTGAACTTCCCGCGCCCGGCACTGACCGATGGCACCAGCGGCATCCGCCCGGCGCAGCTGCGCGGCCTCTCCCCGGACCAGGTGCTGGTGCTGGTCAACGGCAAGCGCCGCCACACCTCCGCGCAGATCAACGTCAACGGCAGCATCGGCCGTGGCTCGTCGGCAGTGGACATCAACGCGATTCCGATCGCCTCGATCGAGCGCGTGGAAGTGCTGCGCGACGGCGCCTCGGCGCAGTACGGCTCGGATGCCATTGCCGGCGTGATCAACATCGTGCTCAAGGGCTCGTCCTCCGGCGGCAGCCTGGCGCTGGATGCCGGCCAGTACTCGGCCGGTGACGGCAACAAGTACCAGCTCTCCGGCGATACCGGTATCGGCTTCGCCGACGGCCGCGGCAGCGTGCATGTAGCCGGCCAGATCGTCCAGCAGGACGAGAGCAACCGTGCCGGCCCGTACCAGGGCACCGTGCCGAACACCAGCAACTTCCCCGACATCGGCCAGACCACCTTCGTGGTCGGCGACCCACAGGTGGATGCGACCGCCGCATCGGCCAACGCCAGCTTCCAGTTCAGCGACCACGTCTCGGCCTACGCCACCGCGATGGCCAGCAACCGTGACATCACCTCGTTCGCGTTCTACCGCTCGCGCAACAACCTCAACCAGGGCGCGCTGCTGGCGCAGACCTACCCGGATGGGTTCGTGCCGCAGATCAATCAGTATTCCAAGGACCGTTCGCTGGTCGCCGGGGTCAAGGGCGATACGGACAGCGGCTGGAACTGGGACGTCAGCTACAACTACGGCGCCAACAAGATCGATTTCCACACCCGCAACAGCATCAACTACGCGCTCGGCGTGAACAGCCCGCGCTCGTTCTACGACGGCGCGCTGGAGTACACCCAGAACATCGTCAATGCCGACGTGACCAAGACCCTGGATTGGGGCCTGGCCTACCCGGTCACGCTGTCCTTCGGCGGTGAATACCGCAAGGAAACCTGGGAGCAGTCGGCCGGTGAACTGAACTCGTACACCGGCAGCGGTGCACAGGGCTTCGGCGGCTTCACTCCGCTCAACGCGGTGGATGCCGACCGCGACAACTACGCTGTCTACGTAGGCCTGGAAGCGGACCTCACCGACAAGTTCTCCGCCGGTGCCACCGGCCGCTATGAGGACTACTCGGACTTCGGCGACAAGTTCTCCGGCAAGCTCTCCGCACGCTACGCCTTCACCGACAAGGTCGCCCTGCGCGCCACCGCCTCCAGCGGCTTCCGCGCCCCGTCGCTGGCCCAGCAGAGCTACCAGGCCGTCACCAGCACGATCGTCAACGGCGTGTTCGTCGAACGCGGCACCTTCCCGACCACCAGCCCCGCCGCGCAGGCGCTCGGCGCCAGCCCGCTGAAGGCCGAAAGCTCGACCTCCTACAGCCTGGGCCTGGTGCTGCAGCCGGTGGATCGTCTGTACCTGACCGTGGATGCGTACCAGATCGACATCGACGATCGCATCGTGTTGTCGACCAACATCACCACCAATACCGCCGCCAATTCGCTGCTTGCCGGCCTGGGGCTGCCGGGCGTCACCGCGTTCTCCTACTTCACCAACGGTGTGGACACCCGCACCCGCGGCGTGGATGCGGTCTCCAGCTACACGATTCCCTTTGCTGCCAGCTCGCTGGAACTCACCGCCGCCTACAGCTACAACGAGACCGAGGTGAAGAAGTTCATCGGCTCACCGGCGGTGTTCGGCGCGCTGGGCATCACCCAGTCGCTGATCGGCCGCGATGAGATCGGCCGCATCGAGGACAGCTACCCGCGCGACAAGGCCATCCTCAGCGGCACCTGGCGCACCGACCACTGGGACCTCAACCTGGCGGCCACCCGCTACGGCTCGTTCACGGTGCGCAATTCGGCCACCGCCCTGCGCGACCAGACCTATGACGCCTCGTGGGTCCTCGATGCCTCGGCCAGCTACAAGCCGAGCGAGAACTGGACCCTGACCCTGGGCGCGGACAACATCCTGGACCAGTATCCGGACCGCACCGTGGACCTGCAGAACTCCACCTGGGGCATGCTGCCGTACAGCAACTACTCGCCGTATGGGTTCAACGGCGCCTACGTGTACGGTCGCGTGACCTACAAGTGGTAAATGAATCTGCCTGATAAACCACATGCCCCGGTTCGCCGGGGCATGTGCGTTTTGGCCGCAGGAAACCGGGATTCCGCGCATTCACCCTTCAACGCACGGGCTGTCCCGGACAGCATATGACCTGCCCACGGGGACATAGCAGCATTGCGGTCGCCGATGTTTGCCCGGACCGGCCGCATCGGTGAAAATCGGGGCATCCCCTATTTCTGCGAGCCCCGATGCACCATGACACCGACCTGATCAACATCGTTGCCGTTGGCCTGGGGCTCGCCTTCATACTCGGCGCGCTGGCCAACAAGCTGCGGTTGTCTCCGCTCGTCGGTTATCTGATTGCAGGCATCTGCGTAGGGCCGTTCACCCCGGGCTTCGTTGCCGACCAGGCGCTGGCCAACCAGCTGGCCGAGATCGGCGTGATGCTGCTGATGTTCGGGGTCGGTCTGCACTTCTCGCTCAAAGACCTGATGGAGGTCAAAGCGATCGCCATCCCGGGTGCGATCGGCCAGATCCTGGTCGCCACCCTGCTCGGCTGGGGCCTGGCGGCGTTGATGGGCTGGCCGGTGATCTACGGCGTGGTGTTCGGTTTCTCGCTGGCCACCGCCAGTACCGTGGTGCTGCTGCGCGCGATGGAAGAACGGCGCCTGCTGGAAACCACGCGCGGCAAGATCGCCATCGGCTGGCTGATCGTGGAAGACCTGGCCTGCGTCCTGGCCCTGGTGATGATGCCGGTGCTGGCCGGCGTGTTCGGCCCGGATGCGGCCAATGAAACCCATACCGTCGGCAGCGTGCTGGCCAGCATCGGCTGGACCTTCGTGCAGCTGGGGCTGTTCGTGGCGGTGATGCTGGTAGTCGGGCGCCGGGTGATTCCGTGGATCCTGGAGCGCATCGCCGGGACCGGTTCGCGCGAGCTGTTCACGCTGGCCGTGCTGGCGATCGCGCTGGGCGTGGCGTTCGGCTCGGCCATGCTGTTCGGCGTGTCCTTCGCACTGGGCGCGTTCTTCGCCGGCATGCTGCTCAACGAATCCGAGCTGAGCCACAAGGCCGCCAACGATTCGCTGCCGCTGCGCGACGCCTTCGCGGTGCTGTTCTTCGTCTCGGTCGGCATGCTGTTCAATCCGGCCATCCTGATCGAGCATCCGTGGCAGGTGCTGGCGACCGCCGCGATCATCATGTTCGGCAAATCCGCCGCCGCGTTCGTGATCGTACGGGCCTTCGGCCACCCGACCGGTACCGCGCTGACCATTTCGGCCAGCCTGGCGCAGATCGGCGAATTCGCCTTCATCATCGCCGGCCTCGGCGTGACCCTGAAGATTCTGCCGCCGACAGGCCAGGCGCTGGTGCTGGCCGGTGCGCTGATCTCGATCATGCTCAACCCGCTGGTGTTCGGCCTGCTCGACCGCTGGCTGCTCAAAAACCAGGAAACCGCCCCCACCACCGTGGAGACGGAATTGCCGCCGGGCCCGTCGCTGGATCTGCACGACCACGCCATCGTGATCGGCTACGGCCGCGTCGGCAGCGCGCTGGCGCAGGTCCTGCGCGACCGTGGCGTGCCGGTGATGATCATCGACGACAACAAGGAACACGTCGCCGAAGCGCACGCGGCCGGGCTGCCCGGTATCCGCGGCAGCGCCGCGTCCGACCGCGTACTGGCCGAAGCGCATCCCGAGCGCGCCAAGATCGCCGTGCTGGCGATCCCGCAGCCGCTGGAGGCCGGTGAGACGCTGGCCAAGCTGCGCGCGCTCAACCCCGGCCTGACCCTGCTGGCACGCGCGCACAGCGATGCCGAGGTGAAGCACCTGCTCGCCCACGGTGCCGACGGCACGGTGATGGCCGAGCGCGAACTGGCCTACTCGCTGGCCGAGATGGTGATGTCCACCCCGCCGTACCGCACGATGGGTCAGCAGCACAGCATTCCGGTGGTGTGAGGGCCGCTACGCGACCGGTACGCAGATATCCGCGCGGAGGATGGCCTCGGGCACTTCTTCCGGATCATCCAGGTAGTGGTAGTACAGCTCCGCATCGCGCAGGGCGTGGCCACTGTCGGGCAGCCAGTCGCGTAGCAGGGCATCAGTAGCCGCTTCCAGGCCCGCGTAACTGCCCACATGGCGCAGCACGGCATACGTGCCACCGCCCAGCGTCAACGCACGCAGCGGAGCCGGTAGCGCCTGCGGCGTGCGCCCGAAGCCCATTGCGCAATCGAATACGCAGTCCTGCGCCGGCGCGTCGCGGTGGTCCGTCCGTGCGATGCCGATCAGCTGCTGCAGCTGTTCGGCCCAGCCCTGCTCGGCGGCCCAGGTGAATATCTCGCCGAAGGCCTGATCCAGATCATCGAAGGCCCCTTGCGTGCGTAGCGCGACCACATCGAACGGTTCCAGCGTGGTCACCGTGACCTGCATGGGTACCGTCCCGTCTGCGTGATCGCCGGCCGGCAGTGACAGCCGCTGCTGCCAGTGGCTGCGCAGCGCGGTGTCCTCGCGCAGGCGGGTGGGCGTGGCATCCAGTGCCTGGCGGCAGGCTCGGGCCAGCGCCTGCGGACTTTCGAAGCCGACGTTGAGCGCGACCTCGGTGACGCGGCGGTCGGCCTGGCCGAGCAGGGTCAGCGCCCGCAGCAAGCGCAGGCGCGCCACGGTGCGCCCGGGCGTTTCGCCGGTCAGCGCGCGATACAGGCGATGGAAGTGGAAAGGCGATTGGTGCGCGATCGCGGCCAGTGCCTCCAGATCCGGCAAGGGATCACCGGCGCGCAGGCATGTCTGCAGATGGGCGATGACGCGATCGATACCGTGGCGCTGGCGGATCTGGGCGATGCGGCGCATGGCGGGCTCCCTCTTTAGGTGACGCTCAGCGTGCGCCGCGTCGCGCTCCTGCGCGTGGCCGATCTTGCGCAGTTCCAGAACGTCAGCCGATGCTAACCCCACGCATGGCGCCGCGCCAAAACTACCACGGCGGCCGGCCCGCACCGGCCGCCGTGGGTCCTGCCGCTACGCCTTGGCCAACGCCTGCTCCAGATCCGCCAGCAGGTCGTCGATGTGCTCGATGCCGACCGACAAGCGCACCGTGTCTTCGCTGACCCCCGCCTTCTCCAGCTCGGCCGCATCCAACTGCCGGTGCGTGGTCGAGGCGGGATGCGTGGCCAGTGATTTGGCATCACCCAGGTTCACCAGCCGGGTAAACAACTGCAGCGCGTCCAGAAAACGCGCACCGGCCGCACGCCCACCCGGCAGCCCGAAGGTCAGCACGCCGGAGCCGTGCCCGCGCAGGTACTTCTGCACCAGCGCGTGTTCGGGGTGGTCGGGCAGCGCGGCGTAGTTGACCCAGGCCACCTTCGCGTGGCCCTGCAGGTGCTTGGCCACGGCCAGGGTATTCGCGTTGATACGGTCCAGCCGCAGTGCCAGCGTTTCGATGCCCTGCAGGATCAGGAAGGAATTGAACGGTGAGATCGCCGCGCCGGTATTACGCAGCGGTACCACCCGCGCGCGGCCGATGTAGGCGGCCGGCCCGAGTGCGTCGGTGTAGACCACGCCGTGGTAGCTCACGTCCGGCTCGTTCAAGCGGCGGAAGCGCTGCTTGTGCTCCGCCCAGGGGAAGCGCCCGGAATCCACGATCGCCCCGCCCAGGCTGGTGCCATGCCCACCGAGATACTTGGTCAGCGAATGCACCACGATGTCCGCGCCGAAATCGAACGAGCGCTGCAGGTAGGGCGTCGCCACCGTGTTGTCCACGATCAGCGGCACACCATGCGCATGTGCGATCTTCGCCACCGCTTCGATGTCGGTGATGTTGCCGCGCGGGTTGCCGATGGACTCGACGAACACCGCCTTGGTGCGGTCATCGATCAGCGCGCCGAACGCCTGCGGGTCGCGATAGTCGGCAAAGCGCGTTTCGATCCCGAACTGCGGCAGCGTGTGCGCGAACAGGTTGTAGGTGCCGCCGTACAGCGCACTGGCCGAGACAATATTGTCGCCGGCCTCGGCGATGGTCTGGATCGCGTAGGTGATCGCGGCCTGGCCCGAGGCCAGTGCGAGCGCACCGATGCCACCTTCGAGCGCGGCGATGCGCTGCTCCAGCACATCGGTGGTCGGGTTCATGATGCGGGTGTAGATGTTGCCCGGCACCTTCAGGTCGAACAGGTCCGCGCCATGCTGGGTGTCATCGAAGGCGTAGGCCACGGTCTGGTAGATCGGCACCGCCACCGCGCGGGTGGTGGGGTCAGGCCGATAACCGCCATGCACCGCGATGGTCTCCGCGCGCCACTGTGATTCGGGACTGCCGTGTTCGGACATATCGCATCGTCTCCAGGTGAATGCCGACGATACCGAACAAAAAACCCCCGCCGAAGCGGGGGTTCATGCCAAACATGCATGGTGTGAGACCCAACGGTTATCAGGCCGCCGGTGCGCGCGGGGCTCAGCCCTTCACGAACACCAGCTTGCCCTCGGCCGCATCGACCCGGATCACATCGCCGTTGAGGAACTCGCCGGAGAGGATCTTCTGCGCCAGCGGGTTCTCCAGCTGCGACTGGATCGCACGCTTGAGCGGGCGGGCGCCGTAGACCGGATCGAAGCCGACGTTGCCCAGCAGCTGGAAGGCGTCGTCGCTGACCTCGATGCGCAGGCCACGCTCGGCCAGGCGCTTTTCCAGACCCTGCATCTGGATGCGGGCGATCTGCTTGATCTGCACCTTGTCCAGCGGATGGAACACGACGATGTCGTCCAGGCGGTTGATGAATTCCGGGCGGAAATGCGCCTGCACCACGCCCATCACCGCCGCCTTCATCTGCATGTAGGCCTCCGGGCTGTCATCGCTGCTCATGTCCTGGATCTGGTGCGAGCCCAGGTTGGAGGTCATCACGATGACGGTGTTGCGGAAGTCCACCGTGCGGCCCTGGCCATCGGTCAAGCGGCCGTCGTCGAGCACCTGCAGCAGGATGTTGAACACATCCGGATGCGCCTTCTCCACTTCGTCCAGCAGGATCAGCGAGTACGGGCGACGGCGCACCGCCTCGGTCAGGTAGCCACCTTCTTCGTAGCCTACATAGCCCGGAGGCGCACCGATCAGGCGCGCGACGCTGTGCTTCTCCATGAACTCGCTCATGTCGATGCGGATCATCGCGTCGCTGCTGTCGAACAGGAATTCGGCCAGCGCCTTGCACAGTTCGGTCTTGCCCACGCCGGTCGGACCCAGGAACAGGAACGAGCCGCTCGGGCGATCCGGATCGGACAGGCCCGCACGCGAGCGCCGCACCGCATCGGACACCACCTTGATCGCCTCTTCCTGGCCCACCACGCGGTTGTGCAGCATGTCTTCCATGCGCAGCAGCTTGTCGCGCTCACCTTCCAGCATGCGGTTGACCGGGATGCCGGTCCAACGCGAGACCACCTCGGCGATCTCTTCGGCGGTGACCCGATCCTGCACCAGCTTGAACTCGCTGGTTTCCACTTCCTGCGCGGCCGCCAGCTGCTTTTCCAGCTGCGGCAGCTGCCCGTACTGGATCTCGCTCATGCGGCCGAAATCCTGGCGGCGCTGGGCCGATTCCAGCTCCAGCTTGGCCTGTTCGATCTGTTCCTTGATCCGGGTCGCGCCCTGCAGCGTTGCCTTCTCCGACTTCCAGATTTCGTTGAGATCGGAGAACTCGCGCTCCAGCGCATCGATGTCATTCTCAAGATCGGCCAGGCGCTGCCGCGAGGCATCGTCCTTTTCCTTCTTGAGCATTTCACGCTGGATCTTGAGCTGGATCAGGCGCCGCTCCAGGCGGTCCAGTTCCTCCGGCTTGGAGTCGATCTCCATGCGGATGCGCGAGGCCGCCTCGTCCATCAGGTCGATGGCCTTGTCGGGCAGCTGGCGGTCGGCGATGTAACGGTGCGACAGCGTGGCCGCCGCGACGATCGCCGGGTCGGTGATTTCCACACCATGGTGCACGGCGTACTTTTCCTTGAGCCCGCGCAGGATCGCGATGGTGTCTTCCACGCTCGGCTCGCCCACCAGCACCTTCTGGAAGCGGCGCTCCAGCGCAGCGTCCTTTTCGATGTACTTGCGGTATTCGTCCAGGGTGGTCGCACCGACGCAGTGCAGTTCACCGCGGGCGAGCGCCGGCTTGAGCATGTTGCCGGCATCCATCGCGCCATCGGCCTTGCCCGCACCGACCATGGTGTGCAGCTCGTCGATGAACAGGATCACCTGCCCTTCGCTCTTGGCCAGGTCGTTGAGCACGCCCTTCAGGCGCTCTTCGAACTCACCGCGGAACTTGGCGCCGGCGATCAGCGCGCCCATGTCCAGCGAGAGCACGCGCTTGCCACGCAGGCCTTCGGGCACTTCGTCGTTGATGATGCGCTGGGCCAGGCCTTCGACGATGGCGGTCTTGCCCACGCCGGGTTCGCCGATCAGCACCGGGTTGTTCTTGGTGCGGCGCTGCAGGACCTGGATGGTGCGACGGATCTCCTCATCGCGGCCGATCACCGGATCCAGCTTGCCGCTCTCGGCCCGCGCGGTCAGGTCGATGGTGTACTTCTCCAGCGCCTGGCGCTGGTCTTCGGCGTTTTCCGACTGCACGGTCTCGCCGCCGCGCACCTTGTCGATGGCGGTCTCGATCTTCTTCCTGTCGGCACCGGCGGCGCGCAGCGCCATGCCCAGGGTGCCGCCATCGTCCACCGCGGCCAGCACGAACCACTCGCTGGCGATGAAGGCATCGCCGTGCTGCTGGGCCAGCTTGTCGGTGTTATTGAGCAGCCGGTTCAGATCGTTGCCGATCGACAGGTTGCCTTCCTGCCCGGAGACCTTGGGCAGGGCCTCCAGGATTTCATTCAAGCGTTCGCGCAATACCGGCACGTTGACACCGGCCTGGGCCAGCAGCGGGCGCGTGCTGCCGCCCTGCTGGTCCAGCAGGGCGCTGAACACATGTACCGGTTCGATGATGTTGTGGTCGCGGCCCACGGCCAGCGACTGCGCGTCGGCCAGCGCCTGCTGGAAACGCGAGGTGAGCTTGTCCATCCGCATGTTCTTGTCCTCGATGTAAACGGGGCTGGCCGTGCCAGCACTGTCCCTGAGATGCGGTTACGCGCGCGTGTTTCAAGGGTGGATGAGATGCCGATTCAGGCGTGGTCAGGCGGTCGGAGGCCTGCCCAGCAGGGGCGGCTCGGCCGGACGCGGCACCAGGCAGCCGATGCCGCCAGGCAGGTCTAGAAACACGTCATAGCCGCCGGTGACGCCGTAGCCGATCCGCCAGGACGAGGGAAACAGATCCGGGGGCTGGAAGGCGATATCCACCGGAATGTGGGTCACGGTGTCGGTCAGCTGCAGAGGAGTATTGGCCTGGGCGTACTCGATGTCCTCCGCCCCGCGGGTGGTGATGACGTTCTTGCGCTGGATCGCGGCAGCGGGCACCGACGAGCGTGGCGCGCCGCGCATCTGGAAGGCTCCGTTGAAGCCAGTATCGACCAGCATCAGGTTGTTGTCCTGGCCGCGGATGGGAAAGCGCTGTTGCTGGAACGGTCCCCACAGCGACGAGGTCACTGCCATCCGGCGCGTGCACGCGGCCGGCGACTGTGCCCCCAGCAGGGTCAGCGTTTCACGCGAGAGCCTGATCCGCCCCAGCGCACGCAGTACGTCCAGCCCGATCAGGTTGAGCTCGCGCGTGGGTTCGCTGTTGAACGACACATCACCCACCCGCTGCCCACCCAACTCGATATCGATCGGTGCCACCAGGCCCGCCTGCTGGATATCGCCCTCGAGGATGCGCGACACCACGAAGTTGTCCGTCACCGCCAAACCAAGCGAGTCGGCCAGCCCGCGGCTGATGTGCGAGCGCGGGGCACCCGTATCGACGATGAAGGCCGCCTCGTGGGCGACCGGCGCGCCATCGCGCGTGCCGTGCAGGGTGAGCGTCACCGAGGGCAGCTCATTGCTGAACTGGATCGGCACCGCCACGTCCTGCCCCCGCTCGGCTGCGGGCAGCGCGCTACGCGGCCAGGTGGTGAAGGACGCGAATGCCGGCCGGGTGACATCGGGCACTTCATCGCCGGCCCTGAGCATCGGCACGATGGTGCGCTGGTAGTCCTCGCGCACGCGCAACATCAGGCTGGCCCATCCGGCGATATCGCCCTCGATCAGCGCATTGCCCGCGAGGGTGGACTCGCACAGGAACGCCAGACCCTGCAATGCGGGTGGGGCGTCCCGGGTTTCCTCCAGGCACTGGCGTGCTGCACGGTTGGAGGCGGCCAGTTCACCACGGACGCGGTGGTACCCGGCCGCGCCCAGGTGACGCCGCGGACCGGGTGCGCCGCTCATGTCGCGCAGCGTGGTCAGCTCCGCGCGCAGCACCGCGTCGCTGTAGCCGAACCCATCGTGCAGCGCCACCGGATCGGCCGCTACCGTGGCCGGCATCACCGCCACGCACATGCCCAGCACCCATCTCCGCATCGCGTACTCCCGTCTGCATCCCCGCTCGACCCTAGCACGGGAACCACGCTGCACTCACGCCTGCTTTCGACAGCGCGGGTCATGCTGAAAGCCGATTCGGCACGGAGTGGCGGCATGCATTACGAACTGTATTACTGGACCGGCATCCAGGGTCGCGGCGAGTTTGTCCGCCTCGCGCTTGAGGATGCCGGCGCCGGCTACACCGACATGGCGCGCGTGCACGGCGATGCCGTGATGCAGCCGTACCTGGACGGCAAGGTCGAGGGTCTGCAGCCGTTCGCTCCGCCCTTTCTACGCACGGGCAAGCAGGTCATCGCCCAGGTCGGCGCGATCCTGGATCATCTGGGACCGACGCTCGGCCTGGTGCCCGACGCCAGCTCACGGCGGCAGCAGGCACTCCAGCTGCAATTGACCATCGCCGATCTGGTCGCCGAGGTGCACGACACCCATCACCCCATCGCTGCGTCGAAGTACTACGAGGATCAGAAGCACGAAGCCAAGGCGCGCGCCGCGTCGATGCGCGGCGAGCGCATGCCCAAGTTCCTGACGTATTTCGAAAGCGTGCTGAAGCACAATGGCGGGCGGCATCCGCTGCGTGAGCATTCCTACGTGGATCTGTCGCTGTTCCAGCTGCTGAGCGGGCTGGACTACATGTTCCCGCGCCGCATGCAGGCGCTGTGGCCCACGC
This sequence comes from Stenotrophomonas rhizophila, assembly GCF_003751305.1. Taxonomy (GTDB): domain Bacteria; phylum Pseudomonadota; class Gammaproteobacteria; order Xanthomonadales; family Xanthomonadaceae; genus Stenotrophomonas; species Stenotrophomonas rhizophila_B. The sequence continues at coordinate 850,780 of NZ_RJKV01000002.1, read as the reverse complement.
TGCCGCAACTGCGTGCATTGAAGGACCGCGTGGAGACCCGGCCCAACATCGCCGCGTACCTCTCTTCCGAACGGCGTCTGCCGTTCAACACCAACGGCATCTTCCGGCATTACCCGGAGCTGGATGGCGAGCAATGATGCCTCGCCGGCGGCCGCGACGCGTGCAGCGGTAGCTCACGACCGTTGGTCGTGAGCAGGTAGTGCCGGCCGCTGGCCGGCTCCGCAGCGGACCAGCCCATTCGGCAGCTCACGACCGTGGGGCGTGAGCGCAAGGAAAAGCAGCCGGCCAGCGGCCGGCACGACCGGGGCGTTACGCACGCTCCGCAGGCTGCTTCTGCAGCGAGAGCAGCGCCAGCAACCCGGCCAGCGCCACATACGCGCCGGTGAACTGCCAGCTGATGATCTTCGGCAGTCCTTCCAGCTGCCACGGCAGGTAGATGCCACCGCGCGGGTCCACCGAGTGGATCAGGCCGAACAGCGTCAGCGCCGCAGCCACCAGCAGGAACCCGGAGGCGCGCAGCAGCTTCCCGTCGATCATCGCCACCACAGCCGCGATCCACAGCATCGAGGTGATGATGAAGCCATTGCCCAGGGTGAAGATCACCGCCAGCTCCGGCAGGCCATGCCCGTCCAGGGTGGTGGTCATCGCTGCCAGCTGCTCCGGTGCGATCCAGCCCGGCGCCTTGATCGCCAGCAGGTAGGCCACCGAGGGCAGGAAACCGAGCACCATCGCGCCGGCATGTTCGCGCGGCGTGGCCTGGAAGGCCTGGGTGGTGATGTCGATCGCCACGTACACGATGATCGGGGCCAGCACGGCCAGCGGCAGCCACTGCACCAGCCCGGAGATCACCCCCAGCATGCCGCCGATGCCGACGAACAGGCCGGTCAGCAGCGTGTAACCGCTGCGCGCGCCCATGTGCTTGTAGGCCGGCTGGCCGATGTACGGTGTGGTCTGCGCCACACCGCCGCAGAAGCCGGCCACCAGCGTGGCGATGGCTTCCACCAGCAGGATGTCGCGGGTGCGGTAATCGTCACCGGCCGCGCGCGCGCTCTCGGAGACGTTGATGCCGCCCACCACCATCAGCAGGCCGAACGGCAGCAGCAGCGGCAGGTAGGTGATCGCGGTCGGCAGGCCGTCGATGAAGCCCAGCGTCGGCCACGGCAGCACCACCTGCGGCGGCACCCACTCGGGCACCTTGAAGCCCGGTGCGCCCAGCCCGGCAAGCCCGAGGCCGTAATACAGGATCGTGCCGAACACGAACGCGACCAGCACGCCGGGCGCGCGGATCGGCAGCTTGCGCTTGGCGATCAGCACGTACAGCAGCAGGCCCAGCGTGACGAACCCGACGATCGGCGAGCGCAGCGTTTCCAGCAGCGGCAGGAAGCCCATCAGCACGATCGCGATACCGGCGATGGAGCCCAGCAGCGAGGCACGCGGCAGCGCGCGGGTGACCGCTTCGCCGAAGAACGAGAGGATCACCTTCAGCACGCCCATGATCACCAGCGAGGCCATGCCCAGCTGCCAGGTGGCGATGGCCGCATCGTGCGGTGCCAGGCCCTGTCCCTTGAAGGCGAGGAAGGCCGGGCCGAGCACCAGCAGCGCCATGCCGATGCTGGTCGGCGCATCCAGGCCGAGCGGCATCGCGGTGACATCGTCACGACCGGTGCGCGCGGCCAGGCGTCGGGCCATCCAGGTGTAGAGCACGTTGCCGACCAGCACGCCGAAGGCGGTGCCCGGGAACATGCGGCCGAACACCACATCGGCCGGGAACTGGAAGATGCCGACCAGCGCCATCGCGATGAAGCCGAGGATCGACAGATTGTCGACCACCAGGCCGAAGAAGCCGTTGAGATCGCCGGCAACGAACCAGCGGGGACGTCCGGTGGGGACGGGAGCAGTGGCGGACATGCGCGGGGCGGCCGTGGGGAGGGGGTAGCCGATGGTAGGGCCTCCCCGCCCCCAGTAACAGGCGCATGGATGGAACACCGGGAAACGCCCGCCGATGGATCGCGTTGGGATCAGGGCTTGTTGAGGAAGTTGTTGGCCAGCAGGTCCCGCACATCCCCGACCCGCCCGCTCAGCAGCGCCTTGGCGGCGTACAGGGCAGTACCCGCCACCTGCTTGGCCTCCACCTGCGGCGGCATCACCAGTTCGGTCGGGCTGGTGTGCACGTCCAGCAGCGCCGGGCCGGGATGGGCCAGGATGTCCTGCACGGCCTGCTCCAGGTCGTCCGAGCGGGTGACCGTGCGCCCGTAGAAACCAATCACTTCGGCCAGCCGGCCGAAATCGGGGTTCTTCAGATCGGTGTAGTTGTCCAGCAGGCCTTCGACCTTCTGCTCCAGCTCCACGAAGTTCAGCGAGCTGTTGTTGTAGACCACCACCTTGATCGGCAGGTTTTCCTGCACGGCGGTGAGCAGGTCGCCGAGCAGCATCGCCAGGCCGCCGTCACCGGACAGCGAGATCACCTGCCGGCCCGGATAGGCCTTCTGCAGGCCCAGCGCCTGCGGCATCGCGTTGGCCATCGTGCCGTGCAGCAGGCTGGTCAGCGTGCGGCGGCGGCCGTTGACGCGGATATGGCGCAGGATCCAGACCATCGGCGAGCCGCCGTCGGCGGTGAACAGCGCATCATCGGCGGCATGGCGGTCGATCAGCGCGGTCAGGTGCTGCGGGTGGATCAGCTCGCCCTCGCCCGGGTGCTCTTCCTTGGCCCGCGTGGCCAGCGCCTTCTCACGGTGCTGCAGGCATTCGTCCAGGAAGCTGCGGTCCTCGCGCTCGGGCAGCAACGGCAGCAGCGCCTCCAGGGTCGGGCCGATGTCACCGACCACGCCAAGGTTCACGGGATGCCGGCGGCCAAGATGGCTGCCATCGCGATCCACCTGGATCAACGTGGCCTTGTCCGGGTAGTACTGGCCCCACGCGAAGTCCGCGCCGAGCAGCAGCAGCGTGTCGCAGGCCATCAGCGTGTGATACCCGGACTCGATGCCGAAGATGCCGGTCATGCCCATGTTGTACGGGTTGTCGTACTCCACGAAATCCTTCGCGCGCGAGGTATGCGCGATCGGCGCCTTGAGCCGGGCCCCGAGGGCGACCAGCGCATCGTGCGCATGCTCGCAGCCGGCGCCGGCATAGATGCCGATCCGCTTGCCCTCGCCGATCAGCGCCGCGATGCGCTGCAGTTCGTCGTCCGAGGGGCGCAGCACCGGCTGGGTGTAGTGCACCGAGAACGGCACATCGTGCTTGACCTCGGCTTCGCTGATGTCGGCGGGCAGTATCACCACCGCCACCCCGCGGCGGCTGATGGCGGCCTGGCAGGCGAGGGTCACGACGCGGCGCGCCTGCTCGGCGCTCTGTACCTGTTCGCAGAACACGCTGCAGCTGCCGTACACCGCCTTGAAATCGACTTCCTGCGGGAACTCCATGCCCAACTCGGCGGTGACCACCTGGCTGGCGATCAACACCATCGGCGCGCGGTTGCGGTTGGTCTCGAACACGCCGTTGATGAAGTGCAGGCCACCGGGGCCGCACGAGCCGGCGCAGGCGGTGAGCTGCCCGCTGATCAACGACTCGGCACCGGCGGCGAACGCGGCCACTTCCTCATGCCGCATGTGCACCCACTCGATCTCGCTGTGGTGGATGGCATCGGTGACGTAGTTGAGGGTATCGCCGACGATGCCGTAACAGTGACGGACACCGGCGGCCTGCAGGGTTTCAACCACGATCTCGGCAACGCGCTTGCTCATGACATGCTTCCACGACGAGGGGGAAGGGTCAGCGTAGTCGCGGGCAAGTGACACTCATGTAGGTTTACCCATGGCAGCGTCCGATCACGGCTGCGTGTTCACCCAGCCCACCACCGCGCCCCGTGTGCGATTGTCATAACGCACCTGCACCCAGCCATCGCGCTCATCCAGCAGTTCCACGCGGTCATCGCGCACCAGATACCGCTTGGTCGTGGCATCACCGGGCCGGGTGTACAGCGGCAGCCGCGTCACCATCACATGACCGGAAATGCGCAGCAGCGGCGCGCCGGCACGCGGCGTCTCCAGGCCATCGCCGATGGCAGTCTCCAGCACGTTGCCGTCAGGATCAAAGGTGCTCCAGACCGCCAGCGGACCGCTGTCGGCGGTCTGCTTGATGAACACGTAAGGCTCGAGCACATCGTCGAGCATCAGCAGGCGCTCGGCACGGTACAGGTACAGGCGCACACCGTCGTAGCGGTACTGGTCCACGTACCACATCGGACCGCTGCGGCAGCTGCTGCTCAGGGTGCGGTTGTCTTCGTCCACGGTCAGACCCATCAGGTCACCGCATTGCGCGCGGTCGTTCGGGATGGGCGCCAGAGCAACCAGTTCCTGTCGCGCTGGAACGTAGCGGTAGACCGCGACCGCTTCGTTGACCATGCCGACCGAGGCACGTGCCACCAGCTCCGGATGGCCATCGAAATCGACGTCCTCGGCGGACAGGCGTGCGTTGCCGTCCGCGTCGGTCACCCCGGGCAGCACCTGACGCTTGCCCGACGGTGCCAGTACGACGGAAATACCGCCGTCGCCCTGCAGCGTCGCCTGCACCTGCACGCCGGCAGCCACCTCGAGCTGAAGCCGGGCCGGGGCGGCAGCCTGCGCGTGCGCGCACGTCACCGCCAGGCCCATCAACAGCGCGGCCAGCATCGCATCCCTGTGTTTCATCATCACTCCGTGCAGCGCCACCGCGGCGCCCTGGCTCAGAACGATACTTCAACCGCCTGCTGTGCCCACAGCACCGACTGGTGCCCGGTGGCCTGTTTCCATGCCAGGCGGATCGCTTCGATGTCGGCGCGGCGCTGCGGGGTGTTCTCGTGCAGGACCACCAGCACCTTGGTGCGCAGGCGGTTCGGCTCGGGCGCACCGCGGAACAGCCACTGGCCGTAGGCGTCGAACACGGTCAGGCCGTCCGGGAAGCGCGGGGTCACTTGCTTGTCGAGGAAGGCGCGCCACTGCGCGTCGGTGATGCCTTCGGTCTGCGGCCGATCGGCCACGCCGGTTTCTTCCCCCACCCCGAAATAGAGCTCGCTGCGGACCCAGCCGGCCGCCGCATCCGGGCGCGCCGCATCGCCCTGCAGGGTGGCCGTGGCGGTGGCGGGCGGGGTCGGCTTGGCAGCCGGGGCGGCGGTGGCACAGCCGCTGGTGGCCAGGACCAGGGCAAACACAATGGCGCGGAACGACATGGACAACTCTCCGGAAACACGGGGACAGGCAGGGGAAGAAGCGTGCCGGACATCCGGGTCCGGCGCAGATCGCCAACGGCTATCTGCTGATAACCACCGCGACGGGACTTGCGTCACACGGGGCGATCACGCGAAGATAATATATCGCTTCATCCGGATGGATTGGTAGTACCGACCACTGGTCGCCAACGCCGGTCCCCCTCCCCCATCCCTCCCCCTCGTCGTCCTGCTGGAGTCCGCATGTCCCGTCCGTCCGCGTCCCGCCTTGGCCTTGCCATCGCGCTCGTCCTCTCCTCCCCCCTGCTGGCCCAGGACGTACTTGCGCAGGACGCGCCGAACACTGCCAAAACGCTGGACACCGTGATCGTCACCGGCACCCGCGCCGTCGACCGGACCGTGCTGGAATCGACCTCGCCGGTAGACGTGCTCACCGCCGAGGACATCCGCAAGGCCGGCGTGGTCAACGGCGAACTGGGCAGCGCGCTGCAGGCGCTGCTGCCCTCGTTCAACTTCCCGCGCCAGTCCAACTCCGGCGGTGCCGACCACATCCGTGCCGCCCAGCTGCGCGGGCTCTCGCCCGATCAGGTGCTGGTGCTGGTCAACGGCAAGCGCCGCCACAGCAGCGCGCTGGTCAACACCGACAGCAAGATCGGCAAGGGCACCACACCGGTCGATTTCAACGCGATCCCGGTCAGCGCGATCAAGCGCATCGAGGTGCTGCGCGATGGCGCCGGCGCGCTGTACGGCTCCGATGCGGTGGCCGGCGTGATCAACGTGATCCTGGATGACGCCCCGGAAGGTGGCGCGTTCGAAGCCAGCTTCGGCGCCAACCACACCGATTTGAAGCCGATCGACCGCACCCTCACCGATGGCCAGACCAGCTACGCCAGCGCCAAGGTCGGTACCGCACTGGGCGACGACGGCGGCTTCCTGCGCGTCGGCCTGGAGCTGAAGAACCACGAGGGCACCAACCGAGCCGGCTTCGATCAGATCCCGCCGTGGGACCAGAGCGATACCAACCTTGCCCTGCAGGGCAAGCGCAACTACGTGCTCGGCGACGGCAAGACCAAGGATCTCAACGCCTGGTACAACGCGCAGCTGCCGTTCGGTGAAACCTCCACGTTCTACAGCTTCGCCACCTTCAACCAGCGCGACAGCGAAGGCGCGAACTACTTCCGCTATCCGGACAGCGATGCCAACTGGGCCCAGGTCTACCCCAACGGCTACCGCCCGATCTCCGAAGGCGAAAACCGCGACGTACAGGCCGTGGCCGGTGCGAAGGGCCAGTGGGGCGAGTGGAACTACGATGCCAGCCTGGATTACGGCATCAACACGTTCACCTACCGCCTGCGCAACTCGATCAACGCCTCGCTGGGCCCGACCAGCCCGACCCGCTTCAAGACCGGCGACTACCGCAATGAACTGACCGTCGCGAACGTCGACCTCGGCCGCGTGTTCTCGCAGGGCGACAGCATCACCCACAGCCTGGGCCTGGGCCTGGAAGCGCGCCGCGACCATTACCAAACCCGCCCCGGTGACCCGAGCAGCTATGCCGCGGGCCCGTTCACGGATCGCCCGACCGGCTCGCAGGCGGGTGGCGGCCTGACTCCGCAGGACGCCACCTCGCTGTCGCGCGATGTGGCCAGCGCCTATGTCAGCCTGTCCAGCCAGTTCGGCGAGCATTTCTCCAGCGATCTGGCGGCGCGCTACGAGCACAGCGACGACTTCGGCGGTGAGCTCACCGGCAAGCTCGGCCTGCGCTACGAATTCACCCCGGCCTTCGCGCTGCGCGGTGCGATCTCCAACAACTTCCGCGCGCCGTCGCTGGCGCAGATCGGCTACGAGTCGACCTCCACCGGCTACAACGCGGCCGGCCAACTGGTGCAGGGCCGTGTGCTGTCGGTCAACAATCCGATCGCGCGTGGCCTGGGTGCCACCGATCTGAAGCCGGAGAAGTCGCTCAACACCAGCCTGGGCTTCACCAGCCGCATCGGCGACCACTTCGATGTTTCGCTGGACTTCTTCCAGATCGACATCGATGACCGCATCGCGCTGTCGGAGAGCATCACCGGTGATGCGTTGACCGACTACGTGCAGCAGCAGTTCGGGGTGGCCGGCCTGCAGAGCGCCAGCTTCTTCGTCAACGCCGCCGATACCCGCACCCGCGGTGCGGAACTGGTGAGCAACTGGCGGCAGTCGCTGGGTGACGGCGAACTGGTGCTGACCGGCACCTATGCCTATACCAAGACCACGCTGAAGAACGTGCTCGCCACGCCGCCGGGCCTGCTCGCGCTGGATCCGGACTACGTGCTGTTCGGCGTGGAAGAAACCAATACGCTGACCGATGCCACGCCGCGCACCCGCGCCGCGCTCGCCGCCAGCTGGGCCGACGATCATTGGTCGCTGACCAGCCGTCTGAGCCGGTATGGCAGCGTGACCCGCGTGTTCAACTTCGGCGATGGCTACATCCCCCGCCAGACCTACGGCGCCGAGTGGCAGCTGGATGCCGAAGTGGAATACAAGATCACCCCGCAGTGGAGCGTGGCGGTGGGTGGGCAGAACCTGACCGACAACTACTCGGATCTGTCCAACGACGACATCTACTACTTCGGCAACCTGCCGTACGACGTACTGTCACCGATCGGCAGCAATGGTGCGTATTACTACGGGCGCGTGCGGTATACCTTCTGACCGGTAGCGCCGGCCGCTGGCCGGCGCCTCCGTGCAGCGGCGCAACGCCATGAAGCGTTGCCGGCCAGCGGCGGGCATTACAGCGTGGATGTGGTCATCATTAACCTGGTAATCACATCCACGCTGGCATGTTGGCCGCTATGGCCAACGACTTCCCCCAACGTCCGCCGCCGCCACTGCTGGACGATGCCTGTGCGCTGTTCCTGGACGTGGATGGCACCCTTATCGAATTCGCGGACGACCCCGAGTCGGTCGTCCTGCTGCCGGATGTGCGTGAAGCCATCGGCCGCATCAGCGACCGGCTGGATGGCGCGGTCGCCCTGATCAGCGGGCGACCGCTCGCCCAGCTGGACGCGCTGTTCGCTCCCTTGAACCTGCCCGCCGCCGGGCTGCACGGCCATGAGCTGCGCAACCATGAGCAGCGCGCGCAGAGCAGCGATCCGTCCGCCGATACCAGCGAGTGGCTGCATGCCCTGCACCAGCAGGCGATGCGGTTCGCGCACGGCACGCCCGGCGTCCTGGTCGAGGACAAGGGCCGCAGCCTGGCCCTGCACTGGCGCGGGGCGCCACACGCCGCCGACGACGTGCGCGCGTTCGCCGAGCGGCATATCCGCGGCCATGCCGGCTACCGGCTGCAGCCCGGCGACCATGTCATCGAATTCCTGCCCGAAGGCAGCGACAAGGGGCGCGCGCTGCGGCAGTTGATGCTGCAGCCGCCGTTCCGCGATCGCATGCCGGTGTTCGTCGGCGACGACCTCACCGATGAATTCGGCTTCGGCGCCGCCAACGACCTGCATGGCTGGAGCGTGCTGGTCGGTGAACGCGAGCCCAGCGATGCGGTGTTCGCCCTGCCCACCATACGCAGCGTGCACGCCTGGCTTCGCGAGAATGCCTACTGATGCCTTGACCCCCAAGGCCCCCTGACGCCGCGCGCAGGTCTCCCCCACCGGTGTGCCACCGCGGCATGACACGAGACTTTCTGCATCATGAGCGAACCCGATCTGAATCTGGGCGTGGTCGGCAATGGCAGCTTCGGCGCGCTGATCGACAAGCACGCGCGCGTCGTCTGGAGTTGCCTGCCTACCTTCGACGGCGACCCAACCTTCTGCGCCCTGCTCGGCCCCAATCAACAGGAAGGCGGTGACTTCGGCATCGAGCTGGAGGACATGGTCGACAGCGAGCAGAGCTACCTGACCAATACCGCCATCCTGCGCACCGTACTGCGCGACAAGCATGGCGGCGCACTGGAAATCATCGATTTCGCACCGCGCTGGCGTCAGAACGACCGTTTCTACCGGCCGGTCAGCCTGATCCGCCAGGTGCGGCCGCTGTCCGGCAACCCGCGCATCATCGTGCGCGCGCGCCCGCTGGCCGACTGGGGCGCCCGCGTCCCGGATGCCACGTGGGGCAGCAACCATATCCGTTGGGTGCTCCCCGACCATGTGCTGCGCCTGACCACCGATGTGCCGCTGCGTTTCGTCCGCGATGGCCTGCCGTTCGTGCTCAACCATCCCGTGCATCTGGTGCTCGGCGTGGACGAATCGCTGAACCGTTCGCTCAGTGGCTACGTGCAGGAATCCTTCCAGCGCACGCGCGACTACTGGCGCGAATGGGTGCGTTATCTGTCCATCCCGCTGGAATGGCAGGACGCGGTGATCCGCAGCGCGATCACGCTCAAGCTCTGCCAGTACGAAGACAGCGGCGCGATCATCGCCGCGATGACCACCTCCATTCCCGAAGCGCCCGGCAGCATCCGCAACTGGGATTACCGCTACTGCTGGCTGCGCGATGCCGCCTTCGTGGTGCGCACGCTCAACCGCCTCGGCGCGACCCGCACGATGGAGCAGTTCCTGGGCTACATCTTCAACCTGGCCACCGCCGATGGCAGCCTGCAGCCGCTGTATGGCATCAGCTTCGAAGCCAAGCTGGAGGAAACCGAAGTGGCGTCGCTGTCCGGCTACCGCGGCATGGGCCCAGTGCGGCGCGGCAACCTGGCCTGGGTGCAGCGCCAGCACGATGTGTACGGCAGCGTGGTGCTCGCCTCCACCCAGTTGTTCTTTGATCGTCGCCTGCAGGATCCGGGCGATGCGCATACGTTCGCGCGGCTGGAGCCGCTTGGCGAGCAGGCGTTCACCCTGCACGACGTACCCGATGCCGGGCTGTGGGAGTTCCGCGGCCGCACCGAAGTGCACACCTACACCAGCGCGATGTGCTGGGCCGCGTGCGACCGCCTGTGCAAGATCGCGGTGCGCCTGAAGCTGGATGACCGCGCCACTTACTGGCGCGAGCGCGCCGACACCATCCACACGCGCATCCTGCGCGAGGCATGGAGCGAGGAACTCGGCCACTTCACCGACACCTTCGGCGGCCACCGGCTGGATGCCTCGTTGCTGCTGCTGGCCGACATCGGCTTCATCGAGGCGACCGATGCGCGCTTCGTCGCCACGGTCGAAGCAATTGGCCGCGATCTCAAGCACGGCAACGCGCTGTACCGCTACGTGGCGCCGGATGACTTCGGTGAGCCGGAAACCAGCTTCACCATCTGCACGTTCTGGTACATCGACGCACTGGCCGCGATCGGTCGCCTGGACGAAGCGCGCGAGATGTTCGAAACGCTGCTGGAGCGCCGCAACCATCTGGGCCTGCTGTCGGAGGATCTGGCCTTCGACAACGGCGAAGCGTGGGGCAACTTCCCGCAGACCTATTCGCACGTCGGCCTGATCACCGCCGCCATGCGCCTGTCGCGCAGCTGGCAGGAGGCCTCATGAGCCGCCTGGTCGTCGTCTCCAACCGGGTCGCCGTTCCCGGTGAATCCCGCGCCGGCGGCCTGGCGGTCGGCCTGCTGGCCGCGCTCAAGGAGCGTGGCGGCCTGTGGTTCGGCTGGAGCGGCAAGTCGGTCCGTGACAACAGCGGCGCCCTGCACGAGCAGGTAGACGGTGACATCCGCTACGTCACCATGGACCTCAACAAGCGCGACGTCGATGGCTACTACAACGGCTTCGCCAACCGCACATTGTGGCCGCTGCTGCACTTCCGGCTGGACCTGGTCGACTACGATCGCGCCACGCGCGAAACGTATCGCCGGGTCAATGCGCTGTTCGCCGAGAAGCTCGCGCCGCTGCTGCGCGAGGACGATATCGTCTGGATCCACGACTATCACCTGATCCCGCTCGCGTCGTTGCTGCGCGAGCGTGGCATCGGCTGCCGCATCGGTTTCTTCCTGCATGTGCCGATGCCCTCGGCCGATCTGCTGCAGGCGCTGCCGGATCACCTGCGGCTGTTCTCCAGCCTGTACGCCTACGATCTGGTCGGCTTCCAGACCCAGCGCGATGCGGACCGTTTCCAGTCCTACGTGCGGCTGTTCGGTGGCGGCCGGGTACTGCCGGATGGCGAGCTGGAAGCGCCCGGCGGTCGGCGTTTCCGCGCTGCCGCTTTCCCGATCGGCATCGATACCGAGTTCATCGCCCGCCAGGCCAAGGCCGGTGCGAACAAGCCGGCGGTCAAGGACCTGCGCGGGAGCCTGCGCAATCGTCAGCTGGCGATCGGTGTGGACCGGCTGGACTACTCCAAGGGACTGCCCGAGCGTTTCCAGGGGTTCGAACGGTATCTGGAGCGCCATCCGGACCAGCACGGCTCGCTGACCTACCTGCAGATCGCCCCGGTCTCGCGAGGGGATGTCACCGAGTACCGTCACCTGCGCAGCCAGCTGGAACAGATCGCCGGCCACATCAACGGCGGTCATGCCGCGCCGGACTGGACCCCGCTGCGTTACGTCAATCAGAACTTCACCCACGCCACCCTGACCGGTTTCTACCGGGCGGCGGCGGTGGGACTGGTGACGCCACTGCGCGATGGCATGAACCTGGTCGCCAAGGAGTACGTGGCCTCGCAGGATCCGGAAAACCCGGGCGTGCTGGTGCTCTCACTGCTGGCCGGTGCCGCCGATGAATTGAAGCAGGCGCTGCTGGTCAATCCCCATGACCTCGATGGCGTCGCCGATGCGATCGCCACAGCGGCAACCATGCCGCTGAAGAAGCGCGTGGAGCGCTGGCAGGCGATGATGGAGCACCTGCGCACCTACGACATCAATCATTGGCGGCGGACGTATCTGCAGGCGCTGGAAGGGTGATGCCGGCCAGCGGCCGGCACTACCAGGACCGCTTGCGGTAGTGCCGGCCGCTGGCCGGCAACCCGTCCCTGCTTAGTCGAGGAAACGCGCCGCCTGCGCCGGAGTCGGCAGAAAACACGTGTCGTGACGACCGAACCACCGATACCGGTTGCGCGCCAGCGCGCGGTACGCGCGGTCGCGCAGCCCGCGGGGCAACCAGCGCAGCACGCCCAGCACACGCCATGCACCGCCCAACCCGGTCAGCACGCGGAGGATGGCATCGGTGTCCGTCCATGCGCCCCCCTGCTCGAGCAGCAGGAACGAAGACGGATCCTCCGGATCCAGCCCGTGCGCCTGCAGCAGGGCGCGTCCGTGCACGCCCTGCATCGCAGCGAAGCGATAGCGGCCGCGCGTGTCGACGCGCAGCAGGAACCGCACCCAGCGGCTGCACAGTGCACAGACGCCGTCGAAGACGATGACCGCGTCGGCCGCTCCACTCCCCGTCTGTCCAACGGTCAGGGCGCGATCCACGCCAGGGTCGCCATGCGCCCGGTGCGGCGGTCGCGCCGATGCGAGTAGAACCGCTGCGGGTCCGCCAGGGTGCAGTACTGCCCACCACTGATGCGTGCAGGGTCCAGACCCGCAGAGTGCAGGCGCCTGCGAGCCACCGCGTACAGGTCCACCTTCCAGTGTCCCGGCCGGGTCGCCACGAAGGCCGCGGCAGCGCCCTCGTCGCGCTCGACGAAGGCCTCGAACACATCCTCGCCGATCTCATACAGCGCGGGCCCGGCCGCCGGGCCCAGCCATGCCTGCAATTGCGCGGCCGGGGTCTGCATGGCGGCCACGGTGGCCTCCAGCATGCCGTCGGCCAGCCCCCGCCAACCGGCATGGGCCGCCCCGATCTCACCGCCATCGCGGGCGGCGAAGACCACCGGCAGGCAGTCAGCGGTGAGGATAGCCAGCACCACGCCCGGAACCGAGGTCACCGCCGCATCGGCGGTGGGTTCGGCCTCGACGCCAACGGCCGTCGGCGGCGCGGTGAAGCGACGCACGCCGGTGCCATGCACCTGGCGCAGCCAATGGGGTGCGGAGGGCAAGCCCAGCCCGGGCACGAGCAGATCGCGGTTGCGCTGCACCTGCGCCGGATCATCGCCGTCGGCGGCGTACCGGTTGCCCATGTTGAACTGATCGAACGGCGCCACCGAACCGCCCGCGCCGAAACGCAGGGTGGTGACGGCATGGACCCCGCTCGGGGCTGGCCAGTCGGCGGGCAGCACGGGCACGGTGGTGTCCATCAGCGGCGGTTGCGTTCCTGCTCGGCGAACCGCTTGCTGTCTTCGCGCAGGGCGTGCAGCAGCGCCTGCATGTCGGCCGGCGGCGGTGCGCTGTTGGTGATCTTCTCGCCGGTGATCGGGTGCACGAACTCCAGCGTTTCGGCGTGCAGCGCCTGGCGCTTGAAGCCGCGCAGTTCGGCCACGAGTTCCTCGCTGGCACCCTTGGGCAGCTTCAGCGCGCCGCCATACAGCTGATCGCCGATGATCGGATGACGCAGGTGCGCCATGTGCACGCGGATCTGGTGGGTACGGCCGGTTTCCAGGCGGCATTCCAGCGCGGTGTGCGCGCGGAAACGCTCGCGCAGGCGGTAATGGGTGATCGCTTCCTTGCCGTCTTCGCGCACGGCCATGCGGATGCGGTCGCGCGGGTGGCGGTCGATACCGGCGGTGGCGGTGCCGCCGGAGACCAGCGCACCGACCACCACGGCCAGGTACTGGCGATGCACTTCACGTGCCGAGAGCTGCTCGACCAGCGCGGTCTGCGCCTGGATCGTGCGGGCGATGACCATCACGCCGCTGGTGTCCTTGTCCAGGCGGTGCACGATGCCCGCACGCGGCAGCACCGACAGCGAGGGGTCGCGGAACAGCAGCGCATTGACCAGGGTGCCGGTCGGGTTGCCCGCGCCGGGGTGGACCACCAGGCCGACCGGCTTGTTGATCACGAATACATGCTCGTCCTCGTACAGGACCTCCAGCGGGATGTCCTCCGGCTCGGCATGGGTCTGGGTGTCGAGCACGACATGCAGGCTGGCCACCTCGCCGCCGCGCACCGGATCGCGCCCGCGCACGGTGTCGCCGTCCAGCAGGACGTCGCCGGACTTGATCCACTCGGTCAGCTTGGACCGGGAGAACTCGGGGAACAGCTCGGCCAGGACCGCGTCAAAACGCCGGCCGGCGGCGGTATCGGGCACGATGGCCTGGCGGGGGGAATCGGAATCAGCAGGGGTATCGGACATGGGGGCACACCGCAATAGGGACAATTTTGGGGTCCGGGCGACCAGTTTCAGTCGCGGGACAGGCCACTAGGCTATCATCGACCCTTCGTATTCCAGCCGCGTCCCGCCCTGACCCCATGATCCGACGCTCCGTTATGCTGTCCGCGCCCGTCCGCCTCGCCGCCCTGATGCTGGTGCTGCTCTTCGTCGCCACCGGCTGTCACCGCGGTACCAAGGACAAGAATCCGGATGAAGGTCTGCCGGTTCAAACGCTCTATGAGAAGAGCCACAAGCTCATGGAAGGGGGGAACTGGAGCGGTGCCGAAGCCAGCTTCCGCCGCCTGGTAGCCCAGTACCCGTATGGCCCGTACACCGAACAGGCGATGATCGAAAGCGCCTACGCCCAGTACAAGGCCGGCAAGCACGATGACGCGGTGTCCAGCGTGGACCGCTTCATCCGTACCTACCCGACCCACCGCAACATCGCCTACATGTACTACCTGCGCGGCCTGGCCAATGGCAATCGCGACACGGTCTTCCTGCGCCGCGTCTGGTCGCTGGACCCGAGCCGCCGTGACCTGTCCAGCCCGCGCCAGGCCTATGCCGATTTCACCATCGTCACCGAGCGCTATCCCAACAGCCGCTACGCCGCCGATGCGCGCCAGCGGATGATCGCCCTGCGCGACGTGTTCGCCCAGTACGAGCTGGACAACGCCCTGTACTACCTGCGCCGCGAGGCGTACGTCTCGGCCGCTGGCCGCGCCAACTTCCTGCTGGAGAACTACCCGCAGAGCGCGTTCCAGTACGACGCCGTGGCCGCCCTGGGCGAGGCCTACACCCACCTGGGCAACAAGACCCTGGCCGACGATGCCCGTCGCGTGCTCGAGCTGAACCAGCCCGATCACCCGTGGCTGCAGGGCAAGTGGCCGAAGTACCCGTGGATGGTGCGCAAGCTGAACCCGTTTGCCGGCGAGAAGTCCGCCAGCACCGGTGAACGCAACGCCACGATGAACCGCAAGTAATAAAAAGGCCCCGAAAGGGGCCTTTTTATTACCCGGCGGCGACGCCGACGGGGGCGTCGCGGCAGCGGCCGGTAGAGCCGACCGCTGGTCGGCTGCTCTCTGCGGGTTATACCGGCCACCTCGCCAGCCCCCTCACAGGCCGCCCTTCGCCGCCAGCCCCACGCCCCACCCTGCGCCGACCAACGGTCGGCGCCTACCGGCTGGCGTCTCAGCCCTTGTAACCATTGCTGATCGGGTAACGCCGCTCACGCCCGAACGCCCGGCGCGAGACCTTCGGCCCCGGGGCGGCCTGATGGCGCTTCCACTCGCTGGTGCGCACCAGCCGCAGCACACGGTCCACCACCTCGGCGGCGTACCCGGCGGCCACGATCTCCTCGCGCGACTGCTCCTGGTCCACATAGCGGTACAGGATGCCGTCCAGCACGTCGTAGGCCGGCAACGAGTCCTGGTCGGTCTGGTTGGCGCGCAGCTCGGCCGAGGGCGGGCGGGAAATCACCGCCGGCGGGATCACCGGGGCGCCGCCCACGGTATTGCGCCACTTGGAGAGCCCGAACACCTCCGTCTTGTACAGGTCCTTGAGCGGGGCGTAGCCGCCGCACATGTCGCCGTAGATGGTGGCGTAGCCCACGGCGTACTCGCTCTTGTTGCCGGTGGTCAGCAGCAGCCCGCCGAACTTGTTGGACAGCGCCATCAGGATCACACCCCGGCTGCGCGACTGCAGGTTCTCTTCGGTCACATCGGCCGCCTGCCCCTCGAACATCGGGCCGAGCGCAGCCATCAGGCCCTCGAACACCGGCTCGATCGAGACCGCCTCCAAGGTGACGCCCAGCGCGCGGCACTGCTCGGCCGCCAGATCGTTGGACATGTCCGCCGTGTAACGCGACGGCAGCCGCACCGCGGTGACGTTCGCAGCGCCCAGCGCGTCCACCGCCATCGCCAGCACCAGGGCCGAATCGATACCGCCGGACAGGCCGATCCAGACCTTCTTGAAGCCGTTCTTGCGGCAGTAATCCTGGATCCCGCGGGTCACCGCGCGCCAGGCCAGCGCATCCATGCTCTCGTCGCCGTCGTCCATCCACTCGCGCGGCAGGAAGCGGCGCGCATCGGCGTCGTAATCCACCACCAGCCACTGGTCGGTGAAGGCCGCCGCGGCCGGATGCACCGTGCCATCGCCGTCAGCGACGACCGAGGCACCATCAAACACCAGCGCGTCCTGCCCACCCACCACGTTGAGGTAAGCGATCGCCGCTCCGCTCTCGCGGGTACGCTCGGCCAGCAGCGCGTCGCGCTGGGCATGCTTGCCACGCTCGTACGGGGAGGCATTGGGCACGATCACCAGCTGCGCGCCGGCACGGACGGTATCGGCCAGCGGTTCGGCAAACCAGAGGTCTTCGCAGACCAGCACGCCGACCGGCACGCCCTTCAGCTCGAACACGCAGCTGCCGCCGTCCGGGTCGACATCGAAGTAACGGCGCTCATCGAACACCGCGTAATTGGGCAGCTCGCGCTTGCGGTAGGTGTGTTCGACCTTGCCATCGCGCAGCACGCTGGCCGCGTTGTAGACCACCGCACCGGCGGCCTGTGGCCAACCGACCACGGCCGCGATGCCGGTGGTGGCCGCCGCGATGCGCTCCAGCGCCTGCTGGCAGTCGTACAGGAAGCCCGGGCGCAGCAGCAGATCCTCCGGCGGATAGCCGCTGATCGCCAGCTCCGGGAACACCACCAGCTCGGCACCGTACTCATCGCGCGCCTCGGCGATCATCGCGATGATGGTGTCGGTGTTCTGCGCCACGGCGCCAACCGGAAAATCGAACTGCGCCAGGGCAATGCGGAGCGAGGTCATGGTGTTCCAGCCTGTAGGTGTACTGCGCTCATTGTAGTGCCGGCCGCTGGCCGGCAACCACGCATTCGGCGGCAGCACGATGAGGAGCCGGCCAGCGGCCGGCACTACGTGGCGTGCTTGCCTTCCAGCGGCCGGGACCTACCGCTCCGGGTATCGCCTTGAACGCAGAAAGGCCGCCCGGAGGCGGCCTTTCTGTTTCGAGCAGCCGACCAACGGTCGGCTTCTACAGACACGTCAGCCGCTGCGCGGCTGGCGGTCTTATTTCACCAGCTTGGCGATGGCAGCGCCCAGGTCGCCCGGCGAGCGGACGGTGACAACGCCGGCAGCTTCCATGGCAGCGAACTTGCCTTCGGCGGTGCCCTTGCCGCCCGATGCGATCGCACCGGCGTGGCCCATGCGCTTGCCGGCCGGAGCCGAGGCGCCCGCGATGAAACCGACGACCGGCTTCTTCACGTGGGCCTTGATGTACTCGGCACCAGCTTCTTCAGCGTCGCCGCCGATTTCGCCGACCATGATGATGCCCAGGGTCTGCGGATCTTCGTTGAACAGCTTCAGGCAGTCGACAAAGTTCAGGCCGTTGATCGGGTCACCACCGATGCCGATGCAGGTGGACTGGCCCAGGCCGACTTCGGTGGTCTGCTTGACCGCTTCATAGGTCAGGGTGCCCGAACGCGACACGATGCCGATCTTGCCCGGCATGTGGATGTGGCCCGGCATGATGCCGATCTTGCACTCGCCCGGGGTGATCACGCCGGGGCAGTTCGGGCCGACCAGCACGGTGTCCGGATGGGCACGGGTCAGCACGTTCTTGACGCGCAGCATGTCCAGCACCGGAATGCCTTCGGTGATGCACACGATGACCTGGATGCCGGCAGCGGCCGCTTCCAGGATCGCGTCAGCCGCGTACGGCGGCGGCACGTAGATGACCGACGCGTTGGCGCCGGTGCTCTGCACGGCGTCGGCAACGGTGTTGAAGACCGGCAGATCGATGTGGGTGGTGCCGCCCTTGCCGGGGGTCACGCCGCCAACAACCTGGGTGCCGTACTCGATCATCTGAGTGGCGTGGAAGGTGCCCTGCTGGCCGGTGAAGCCCTGCACGATCACCTTGGTGTTCTTATTGATCAAAACTGACATTGGATTTCCTTCGGTGTCGGATCAGGCGGCGGCTTTGACAGCTTCGACGACCTTCTTGGCACCGTCGTTGATGTTGTCGGCCGGGATGATGGCCATGCCGCTGTCACGCAGCAGCTGCTTGCCTTCTTCCACGTTGGTGCCTTCCAGGCGCACCACGACCGGAACCTTGACGCCCACTTCCTTGACCGCGGCGATGATGCCTTCGGCAATCATGTCGCAGCGGACGATGCCGCCGAAGATGTTGACGAAGATGCCTTCGACCTTGTCCGAGGACAGGATCAGCTTGAACGCTTCGATGACGCGCTGCTTGTTCGCACCGCCGCCCACGTCCAGGAAGTTCGCCGGCTCGCCGCCGTTGAGCTTGATGACGTCCATGGTGGCCATGGCCAGACCGGCGCCGTTGACCATGCAGCCGATGTTGCCGTCCATGGTGACGTAGTTGATGTCCAGCTCCGAAGCGGTCACTTCGGTTTCGTCTTCCTGGGTCTTGTCGCGCATGGCAACCAGCGCCTTCTGACGGAACGCGGCGTTGTCGTCGCTGTCGAACTTGCCGTCCAGCGCGTACAGGTTGCCGTCGTCCAGGATGGCCAGCGGGTTGATTTCAACCAGGGCCAGGTCCTTTTCGTTGAACAGGCGGTACAGGTTCACCATGATGCTGGCGAACTGGCCGGCCTGCTTGGCGGTCAGGCCCAGCTTGAAGCCGAAATCACGGCCGTGGTAACCCTGCACGCCTTCAACGAAATCAACGTTGAGCGAGTGGATCAGCTCCGGGGTTTCAGCGGCGACCTGCTCGATCTCCACGCCGCCTTCCGAAGAGGCGATGTAGGTGATGGTCTTGGTGCCACGGTCAACCAGCACCGACAGGTACAGTTCCTTGACGATCTCACCGGCGGTGGTCACCAGCACCAGGTTGACCGGCAGTTCAACGCCGGCGGTCTGGTAGGTGGCCATCTTGGTGCCGAGCATCTTGGCCGCAGCGGCCTTCACGTCGTCGGTGGTCTTGCAGAACTTGACGCCGCCAGCCTTGCCGCGGCCGCCAGCGTGGATCTGCGCCTTGACCATCCAGGGGCCCTGGCCCAGGGCGTTGGCAGCGTCAACCGCTTCGTCCGGAGTAGCCGCGACCTTGCCGGCCGGAACGGGAATGCCGTACTCGGCAAGCAGCTGTTTTGACTGGTATTCGTGGAAATTCATGCGTCACCGTGGGAATAGGAACGACCGCACGCATCTCCAAGGCTCCCTCACGGGGGCGCCGGTAAGGACCGCGGCGGGCCCACTATTGTGGACGACCCGGCGCGCGCGCGCAAAGAAGTCAGTCCCAAGACACCCGCGCGGGGCCGTTTCCAGCGCAATTTCAGGCAGTTGCGGGTCGTGCCCGAAGCCGCTGCCCGGCCGGCCAGGCCGGGGCCGCGCAGCCGGCCCGTCCCCGCCCACGGCCCGGCCTTCACGCCCTCGCCCCTGGCGGCAGCCCCCAAACCGGGCCGGACGCCCTACACTGGCTCCGTGCCAGAAGGGGAGTTCCGGCGTGTCACCCAGTGCTTCATTGATCGACCGCATCGAATCGATTCCGCGGCGCGAGCTGTACTTCTTCGCGCTGTACCGCCTGCTGATGGCCTCGGTCATCGCCGCCTTGCTGTTCAGCCCGCTGAGCAGCCTGGTGGGCTCGGCCGAGCATCCGCGCCTGGCCACCATTGTGGTCATTGCCTACCTGGTCGTCGCCCTGCTGGTGCTGCTGTTCGGCCGCAACGAGCGCTGGCTGCGCACCATCGTGGTGTGGAGCGTGGCCGCCGACATCATCGCCGCCACCCTGCTGGCGCATGCCCTGCCCGGCGCCAGCGCGGGCATCTCGATGTCGCTGCTGTTCAACATCGCCGCCGCCGCGACGCTGCTGCCGCTCAGCATGGGGCTGGCCCTGGCGGTCGCGGCCAGCCTCGCCACGGCCGGCGAATACATGTGGAAGCTGGTCGAAGGCGGTGATCCCACCCGCACCCTGGCCGAGCTGGCCATGTTCGTCACCAGCTACCTGGCCATCGCCTTCATCAGCTACCAGGTCGGCAACCGCGCCCGCATGAACCAGCAGTTGGCCAACCGGCGCGGCGATGAAGTGGCCAACCTGTTCCAGATCAACGAACTGATCATCCGGCGCATGCGCACCGGGGTGATCGTGGTCGATGGCGCCAACCGCATCACCCTGGCCAACGAAGCGGCCTCCACCCTGCTCGGCGATGCCGACGGCAACAGTGGCAGCGGCCGCCTGGAACTGGGCAGCGCCGCGCCCGAGCTGAGCCGCCGCCTGCAGCGCTGGCGCAACGGCTGGACCAACGAAGAGCTGCCCCTGCAACTCTCGCCGGACCAGCCCGAGGTGCAGCCGCGTTTCGCCCGCCTGCTGGCCGGCAGCGACCTGACCCTGGTGTTCCTGGACGACTCCACCGTGGTCTCGCGCCGCGCCGAATCGCTCACCCTGTCGGCGATGGGCCGCTTCTCGGCCAGCCTGGCCCATGAGATCCGCAACCCGCTGGCGGCGATCAACTACGCGGCCCAGCTGCTGGAAGAGTCCACCGACCTCGGCGACACCGACCGCCGCCTGCTGCAGATCATCGGCCAGCAGTGCCAGCGCACCAACGGCATCGTGGAAAGCGTGCTCGGCCTGGCGCGGCGCGAGCGCGCCAACCCGGAGAACGTGGATCTGGCCGCCTTCGTGCGCCGCTTCGTGCTGGAGTACAAGCAGGGCCTGTCGCTGGAAACCGACAGCGTGGAGCCGATCATCAGCGAGACCTCGGTGCATGCCCTGGTGGACCCGCGCCACCTGCACCAGATCCTCACCGTGCTGGTCCACAACGCGCTCAAGTACGGCCGCGTGGCCGAGGAGCCGGCGCGGGTACGGCTGCGCGTAGCGCGCCAGGACCGCATCGCCATCATCGATGTGATGGACCGCGGCCCGGGGATTCCCGAGACCGTGGCCAGCCAGCTGTTCCGTCCGTTCTTCACCACCTCCGAGCACGGCACCGGCCTGGGCCTGTACATCGCCCGCGAGCTGTGCCGCGCCAACCAGGCCCGGCTGGAGTACGTCTCGGTGCCGGCGGGCGGCGCCTGTTTCCGGCTGGTGCTGGCCGGGCCGCACACGATGATGTCGGGATGAGCGTCACGTCACATCCGGCCCCCACCGTCAAACATTTGTCGCCAATGACCGCCCTCGGCTATCTTCCTTTCCTATGAATGACACCCGCAGCGCCCTCGTCGTCGACGACGAACGCGACATCCGCGAACTGCTGGTACTGACCCTGGGCCGGATGGGCCTGCGCATCAGCACCGCGGCCAATCTCGCCGAAGCCCGTGAGCTGCTCGCCAGCAACCCCTACGACCTGTGCATCACCGACATGCGGTTGCCCGACGGCAACGGCATCGAACTGGTCACCGAGATCGCGCAGCATTACCCGCGCACCCCGGTGGCGATGATCACCGCGTTCGGCAGCATGGACCTGGCGGTGGAAGCGCTGAAGGCCGGCGCGTTCGATTTCGTCAGCAAGCCGGTCGACATCTCGGTGCTGCGCGGCCTGGTCAAGCACGCGCTGGAACTCAACAACACCGAGCGTGCCGCCCCGGCGCCACTCGCGCCCGAACAGGCCGCGCGCCTGCTCGGCGATTCGCCCTCGATGGACGTGCTGCGCGCCACCATCGGCAAAGTCGCGCGCAGCCAGGCCCCGGTCTACATCCTCGGCGAATCCGGCGTCGGCAAAGAGCTGGTGGCCCGCACCATCCATGCGCAGAGCGCGCGCGCGCCCGGCGCCTTCGTGCCGGTCAACTGCGGCGCGATCCCCTCCGAGTTGATGGAGAGCGAGTTCTTCGGCCACAAGAAGGGCAGCTTCAGTGGCGCGCACGCGGACAAGCCCGGCCTGTTCCAGGCGGCGCATGGCGGCACCCTGTTCCTGGATGAAGTGGCCGAGCTGCCCCTGCAGATGCAGGTCAAGCTGCTGCGCGCGATCCAGGAAAAATCCATCCGCCCGGTCGGCGCCGCCACCGAGGTACCGGTGGACGTGCGCATCCTCTCGGCCACCCACAAGGACCTGGGCGAGCTGGTCGAAGACGGCCGCTTCCGCCACGACCTGTACTACCGCATCAACGTGATCGAACTGCGCGTGCCGCCGCTGCGCGAGCGCCGCAGCGACCTGCCCGCGCTGGCCGCCTCGATCCTGGCCCGGCTGGCCCGCACCCACAACCGCCCGACCCCGCTGCTCGCGCCCTCGGCGCTGGATGCACTGGCCCAGTACCACTTCCCCGGCAACGTGCGCGAACTGGAGAACATCCTGGAACGCGCCCTGGCCCTGGCCGAGGAAGACCGCATCGGCGCCAGCGACCTGCGCCTGCCGCAGCACGCGCCGCGCTTCGGTGCCAGCACTGTGGCCACCACACAGCAGGAGGCCGTGATCGACCTGCCCACCGGCAGCGGTGCCCTGCCCTCCTACATCGAACAGATGGAGCGCACCGCGATCCAGAAGGCGCTGGAAGAGAACCGCTGGAACAAGACCCGCACCGCCGCGCAGCTGGGCATCACCTTCCGCGCGTTGCGCTACAAGCTGAAAAAGCTCGGCATGGACTGAGCCCACCCGCCGCCACAACGAAAAAGGCCCGCATTCGCGGGCCTTTTCGTTGTGGCGGTATCACTCAATCCTTGGTGACGCGGTTGATCTCGGCCAGACCGGTCACACCGGCGGCGGCCTTGGCCAGCGCGGACTGGCGCAGGTCGTTCACCCCCGCCTGCTGCGCGGCCTCGGCGATCTGCAGCGCATTGCCACCGGCCAGCACGATCGTGGAGATCTCATCCGTCATCGGCATTACCTGGTAGATACCGGTACGGCCCTTGTAGCCCTCGGTGCACTCATCGCAGCCGACCGGCTCGAACAGCTTGATGCCGGCCTCCAGCTGGGCCTGGGTGAAGCCTTCGGCCAGCAATGCATTGGCCGGCAGCTCGACCGGACGCTTGCAGCGGCTGCACAACCGGCGTGCTAAGCGCTGGGCGATCACCAGCGTCACCGAGCTGGTGATGTTGTACGGGGCGATACCCATGTTCATCAGGCGCGCGATGGTCTGCGGCGCATCGTTGGTATGCAGGGTGGACAGCACCATATGGCCGGTCTGCGCGGCCTTGATCGCGATCTCGGCCGTCTCCAGGTCGCGGATTTCGCCGACCATGATGATGTCCGGATCCTGGCGCAGGAACGAGCGCAGCGCCGCGGCGAAGGTCATGCCGCGCTTGACGTTCTGCTGCACCTGGTTGACGCCGGGCAGGCGGATTTCCACCGGGTCTTCCGCGGTGGAGATGTTGCGCGTCTCATCGTTGAGGATGCCCAGCGCGGTATACAGCGACACGGTCTTGCCCGAGCCGGTCGGGCCGGTCACCAGCACCATGCCGTAGGGCTTGTGGATCGCATCCAGGAACAGCTTCTGCTGAGCCGGCTCGTAGCCGAGCTTGTCGATGCCCAGCTTGGCCGCGCTGCCATCGAGGATACGCAGCACCACCTTCTCGCCGAACAGGGTCGGCAACGTGCTGACGCGGAAATCGATCTGCTTGGTCTTGGAGAGGTTGAGCTTGATGCGCCCATCCTGCGGCACGCGCTTCTCGGCGATGTCCAGCTGCGCCATCACCTTCAGGCGCGCGGCGATGCGCTGGTTGAGCTTGACCGGTGCCTTGGCCACGTTCTTGAGCAGACCATCGATGCGCAGGCGCACCCGATAGTCGTCTTCATAGGGTTCGAAATGGATGTCCGAGGCGCCCTTGCGGATCGCATCGACCAGCACCTTGTTGATGAACTTGACCACCGGGGTGTCGTCGCCCTTGGCATCGACACCGGAATCGGTCGCGCCGCCTTCCTCATCGCCGGCCGAGACATCCAGGTCGCCCATGTCATCGTCGCCGCCGCCCAGCGCCGAGCCCAGAGCATCCTGGGTGGTCTGCCACTGCTCCAGCGTGCGGCGGATCTGCTCCTCGTCGACCAGGATCGGCTCGACCACCAGGTTGGTGTGGAACTTGATCTCGTCCAGCGAATGGGTCGGGTTGCTGGTGCCGACGAACAGCTTGCCGCCACGCTTGAACAGCGGCAGCACGTGGTGCTTGCGCAGCAGCTCCTCGCTGACCAGCTTCATGGCGTTGTGGCTGGTGTCGAACGCGCTCACGTCCAGCAGCGGCATGCCGAACTCCAGCGCATTGGCCGCGGCCAGCTGCGCGGCGGTGACCAGCTTCTTGTCCGCGAACCACTGCGGCAGCGGTTGCCGGGCGGCGGTGGCGTCGGCCATGGCAGCGCGGGCGACGGCTTCCTCCAGCGCACCGTCCTGGACCAGACGGCGGGCGATGCCGGTGATGCCGACGAGGTTAGGAGAGGTGACTGCGTTCATAGGCAGAGCTTTGAAGTCATTGGCAGGGTTATAGACGCGAACGCCACCTAATACAAATGCAGATGCCCGCGATTTCTCGCGGGCATCCTAGCCACAGCTCCAACAAGGAACAGGACTTAGCAAACGACTTAGTTCAACGCGTCGCAGGGCTTGTCCTTGTACGAAGCGACAGTCGACGCAGTCACAGTACACGCCCAGGTGATCGGGTTCACGCCAGTGGCGTCGATCGTCGGAGCGATCGAGACAGTGGTGTTACCATCATTCGAGGTACCGGTGAGCGTGCCGTCCGCACAAAGACCGGCCTTGATGCCGGTGCAAAGGGCTTCTTCAGAGGCGTGGTTTTCACCGACCTTGATCTTCTCACCAGCAACCGAGCCGATGGCCTGCGTGATCTTGGCGCGCGCGGTGTAGTTCCGGTACTGCGGCAGCGCAATGGCGGCCAGGATCGCGATGATCGCCACAACGATCATCAGTTCGATCAGGGTAAAGCCCTTCTGGTTCTTCATGAGTACATCCCCTAGAGATAACAAAGTTGGTAGGGCACTGGGCCGTCGCCGGACCGGCAGGCCGGTTGAGCGGGGCGGGCGCCCTGTGCAGGTGGATCGAAGCAGGTTGCATGCCAAGTGAGCCGGCAATGCTCCCCAGCATTCCCCGGCGCAATGATGGCAGCAATCTTCCGGATTGGAACCCCCCGCGCAACAATTTGCGATGGACCCGGCAATGTGACCGGTTACGTCACCTTCTGACACACCCGGTCCGGGCACCCCATCGCTTCGGGGCACCCGGCAGGACTGCCCAGCGCCCACGGAACCCGCTACCATGCCGCGAGATAGCCCGCCTGGGGATGGCGTGGCTGGGGAGCCTGAAATGTCTGTCAGCCGTAGTGCCATCAAGAAAGAGCCCGTGGTCCGCAATACCATGGAGCTGCAACCGTTTGTCTGGGTGGGGACCGACAAGCGTGGCGTCAAGATGAAGGGCGAAACGCCTGCCAAGAACGCCAACCTGCTGCGTGCCGAGCTGCGTCGCCAGGGCATCACGCCCACGGTGGTCAAGCCGAAGCCGAAGCCCTTGTTCGGGGCAACCGGCAGCGCGATCAGCACTAAGGACGTCGCCTTCTTCAGTCGCCAAATGGCGATCATGATGAAGTCCGGCGTGCCGATCGTCAGCGCGCTGGAGATCATTGGTACGGGTCATAAGAACCCGCGCATGCGCAAGATGGTTGAGAGTATCCGCACCGACATTGAGGGCGGCTCGTCGCTTTACGAAGCGATCAGCAAGCATCCGGTTCAGTTCGACGAGCTCTACCGGAATCTGGTCCGAGCAGGCGAAGGTGCCGGCGTGCTGGAAACCGTGCTTGATACGGTGGCCAACTACAAAGAGAACATCGAGGCCCTCAAGGGCAAGATCAAGAAGGCGCTGTTCTACCCGACCATGGTCATCGCGGTGGCGCTGCTCGTCAGCGCGATCCTGCTGATCTTCGTGGTGCCCCAGTTCGAAGACGTGTTCAAGAGCTTTGGTGCCGACCTGCCTGCCTTCACCCAGCTGATCGTGGGTGCCTCGCGATTCATGGTGGCATGGTGGTGGGTGATCCTGTTCGTCGTTATCGGAACGATAGTGGGGTTCGTGTTTGCCTACAGACGCTCGCCCTCGATGCAGCACGGCATGGACCGCTTCATCCTGAAGGTGCCGGTGATCGGCCAGATCATGCACAACAGCTCGATCGCCCGCTTCGCACGGACCACGGCGGTGACCTTCAAGGCCGGCGTGCCGCTGGTGGAGGCGCTGGGCATCGTGGCCGGCGCCACCGGCAACAAGGTCTACGAGGAAGCCGTGCTGCGCATGCGCGACGATGTCTCCGTCGGCTACCCGGTCAACATGGCCATGAAGCAGGTCAACATTTTCCCGCACATGGTGGTGCAGATGACCGCGATCGGCGAAGAGGCCGGCGCGCTGGACACCATG
This sequence comes from Stenotrophomonas rhizophila, assembly GCF_003751305.1. Classification (GTDB taxonomy): domain Bacteria; phylum Pseudomonadota; class Gammaproteobacteria; order Xanthomonadales; family Xanthomonadaceae; genus Stenotrophomonas; species Stenotrophomonas rhizophila_B. Next base: position 824,161 of record NZ_RJKV01000002.1, on the reverse strand, counting down.
CTGTTCAAGGTGGCCGAGTACTTCGAGCAGGAGGTCAACAATGCGGTCGATGCCTTGAGCAGCCTGCTCGAACCGATGATCATGGTCTTCATCGGCGTGGTCGTCGGCGGTATGGTGGTCGGCATGTACCTGCCCATCTTCAAACTCGCCTCCGTGGTTGGATAATCAATAAATGGCATTTCTCGACCAGCACCCCATCCTCGGCTACCCCGCCGCGGCCGGACTGGGGCTGCTCCTGGGCAGCTTCCTCAACGTCGTCATCCTGCGCCTGCCCAAGCGGCTGGAGTGGGAGTGGAAGCGCGATGCGCGCGAAGTGCTGGAAGAGCCGGACATCTACGAGCCGCCTCCGCCGGGGATCGTGGTGGAGCCCTCGCACTGCCCGCACTGCAAGCACAAGCTGTCCTGGTTCGAGAACATCCCGCTGTTCAGCTGGCTGGCGTTGCGCGGCAAGTGCCGCCATTGCCACGCCCCGATCTCGATCCAGTACCCGCTGGTAGAGCTGCTGACCGCCGTGCTGGTGCTCGCCAGCGTCTGGCAGTTCGGGTTCGGCTGGCAGGGCTTCGGCGCGATCGTGCTGAGCTGCTTCCTGGTGGCGCTGTCCGGCATCGATCTGCGCACCCAGCTGTTACCGGATCAATTGACCCTGCCCTTGATGTGGCTCGGCCTGATCGCGGCCAGCGACAACCTGTACATGCCGGCCAAACCGGCCTTGCTGGGTGCGCTGGCCGGCTATCTCTCGTTGTGGTCGGTGTGGTGGCTGTTCAAGCAGATCACCGGCAAGGAAGGCATGGGCCACGGCGATTTCAAGCTGCTGGCCGCGCTGGGTGCCTGGTGTGGGCTCAAGGGCATCCTGCCGATCATCCTGCTGTCGTCCATCGTGGGCGCCATCGTCGGCTCGATCTGGCTGTACTCGCGCGGCCGCGACCGGGCCACGCCGATCCCGTTCGGGCCGTACCTGGCCATTGCCGGCTGGATCGTGTTCATGTGGGGCGAGCCGTTGATCAACGGCTACCTGAGCTACGCCGGCCTGCGTTGAGGCCGGTGCGATGAGTCGCTTCGTGATCGGGCTGACCGGCGGCATTGCCGCCGGCAAAAGCGAGGTCAGCCGTCGCTTCGAAGCGCTGGGCATCACCGTGGCCGACGCCGATCTGGCTGCCCGCGCGGTGGTTGCACCGGGCAGCGAGGGGCTGGCGCGGATTGCCGCGCATTTCGGGCATGACATCCTGCTGGCTGACGGCCAGCTCGACCGTGCCGCGCTGCGCGCGCGCATCTTCGATTCGGTGCAGGAGCGCCAGGCGCTGGAGGCGATCACCCATCCGGCGATCCGCCAGCTGCTGCGCCAGACCTGCGAACAGGCGGACGGGCCGTATGCGATCGCCGCGATCCCCCTGCTGACCGAAGCCGGTGGCCGCCAGCAGTACCCGTGGCTGGACCGGATCCTGGTGGTGGACGTGCCGGTCGCCGTGCAGCATGCACGGCTGATGCAGCGCGACGGGATCGACAGCGCCCTGGCCGACCGCATGATCGCCGCCCAGGCCAGCCGCGAGGCGCGTTTGGCGCTGGCCGATGATGTGGTGGTCAATGATGGCCAGCCGGCGCACCTGCAAGCGCACGTGGAGCGGCTGGATCAGGCGTACCGGGTGCTGGCGGCGCGGTAGATCTGGAGGCGCCGACCAACGGTCGGCTCTACCGACTTACGCTGGAGAGAAGGTCAGCGTGGCGATGACGCCGCGCTCTGCGCCGGGGCGGACATTGACCTGCCAGCCGTAGAGGTCGCACAGGCGGCTGACGATCGACAGGCCGATGCCGCCGCCCTGCGAGTGCCCCGCATGCGTGCCGCGATAGCCGCGCTGGAACAGCTTGGCAGCATCTTCCTCGCTCAGGCCGGGGCCGCTGTCGATCACCTCGACCGCGTTGTTGCCCACGCGCACGCGCACGGCGCCTTCCTTGGAGTACTTCACGGCATTGCCGATCAGGTTGCCCAAGGCGACCGACAGGGCCGATTCCGGCGCATCGATCACCAGGTCGTGATTGCCTTCCAGGATCAGTTCCAGTGGCTTGCCGCCCAGCTGGGCGCGGTGCGAATCCAGCAGCTGCTCCGAGACCCGGGCGACATTGCTGCTGCCCTGCCCGCGCTCGTTGCGTGAAAGCAGCAGCAGCGCGCCGATCAGATCGGTGCATTGCTGTTCGGCACGCTGGATGCGCTGCAGGCGCTGCAGCACCTTGGGATCGAGATCCGGGCGGGTCAGCAGCAGTTCGGTGGCACCACGGATCACCGCCAGCGGCGTGCGCAGCTCGTGGCTGACGTCGGCGTTGAACTCGCGGTCGCGCTGCACCACTTCGGTCAGCCGCGCGGAATAGTCGTCCAGCGCCTGGGCCAGCTGGCCCACTTCATCGTCCGGGAAGCGCGGCGCCAGCGGCTCCGGCTCGCTGGTGCCACCGCGATACGCGCGCAGGCGGGCCGCCAGATCGGACACCGGCTTCATGACCTTGGAGGCCGACCACCAGCCCAGCACCAGCGACAGCACACTGAACACCAGCACCGAGAAGAACAGCGCGCGGTTGAGCTGGCTCTCGCCGCGGATGCTCTCGGTCATGTCATAGGCGAGGAAGAACCACACATCTGGCGTCTTGCGCACCGCGAGCTTGTAGGAAAACGGCTTGCCGCCCTCATCCACACCGCTTACGCCGTGGATGCCATCGTTGAGGTTGTACCAGTCCGGCTGTTCCTGGCGCAGGGCTTCAAACTTGTCCGGCCTGACCAGCCGCGCGTACATCTGTTGCACGGGGAGGTCGGGGCTGCGCGAGGGGTCTGCCGCGAAGCGCTTGGCGTACTCGTTGATGTTGCGATTCATCACATCTTCGACCAGCTGGTTTTCCACGCGGGCGCGGGTCCAGTTGGTGGCGAACGCAAACAACGTGGTCAGGCAGAAGCCCAACAGCACGAACGAGACGATGATGCGGCTGCGCAGCCGGCGCCGGTATGGCGCGCGGCGGCGCTCCCCCTTCCCCGTCACCGGATCAGGCTTCCGGCGCGGCGATGCGGTATCCGATGCCATGACGGGTCTGGATCATCGGCACCTCGAAAGGCTTGTCGACCACGGCGCGCAGGCCGTGGATATGCACGCGCAGGGAATCCGAGTCCGGCAGCTCTTCGCCCCACACGCGGGTTTCCAGTTCCTGGCGGGTAACGACGGCCGGCGAAGCTTCCATCAGCGCCTGCAGGATTTTCAATGCGGTCGGGTTCAGTTGCAGCAGCTTGCCCTGGCGGCGCACTTCCAGCGTGTCCAGGTTGTATTCCAGATCGCCGGTTTCCAGCACACGGGTCTGCACACCCTTGCCGCGACGCGACAGGGCATTCAAGCGCACTTCGACTTCCTGCAGCGCGAACGGCTTGATCAGGTAGTCATCGGCGCCGGAATCGAAACCGGCCAGCTTGTTGTCCAGCGAATCGCGGGCGGTCAGCATCAGCACCGGAGTCTGCTTGCGCGCTTCATTGCGCAGCTTGCGGCAGACCTCGATCCCGTCCATGCCGGGCAGGTTGAGGTCCAGCACGATCGCGTCAAACTCGTGGACGACCGCCAGATGCAGGCCGGTCACGCCGTCGGCGGCGAAGTCGACGGTGTGGCCGCGGTCTTCGAGGTAATCGCCCAGGTTGGCGGCAATGTCGCTGTTGTCTTCGATGACGAGAATTCGCACTGGGACCTCTGTTTCAGGGTGTTCGACGGAAAAGACTGACCTGCGCCGCTGCGCGGCAGGGCGCGCGGCACGGGTTCAGGCTGAAGATACAGGCTTCATTGTTAACATTAGACACCGTCGAATGCTGAAAGCGCGTCAAAGTGTCATTTCCTTGGGTGCCAAGCGGCGCGGATCGTCCATCAGGCTCTTGGCCCGTTCGGTCGCTTCCCGGCGCTGGGCCACGGTCATGCAGATGCTCTTGTTCATGTTGCTGCCGGTGGCGCGCTCGCGGCGGCAGACCATGCGGCTGTCTGCCTTGGCCCGGGTCAGGATGGTGTTCACCACTTCCTGATCATTGAATATCTCGGTGAGCTGCTGCGCCGGCAGCTGGTCCATGCGCTCGCGGTCACCCATCCGGTTGCGGATACGGGTCACGGCCGCCTGCACCCGGCTTTTGTCTTCCATGCTGATCTCACTGTAAGCCTCGCTTCCCAGCGCGCGTTCGACGTTGGCCAGTTGTTCGGCCACGGGCGCATCGGCGGTGATGGCCACCGCAGCGTCACGCCCCTTGCCGTCGGCGCCGGCCTGCGCGGCCAACGGGAGGCTTGCAAGCAATGCAATAGCGAGCAATCGATACATCCGCGACATCCTTATCCACATGTATGAGCGCCAACTTTACGAGCTTGGAAGCGGCACCCACAAGTCACTGATGGCAGGGTCGAATCTGGGCGCCACCGGCCTTCAATCCGGAAAAAGGCCCGGACAGCTGGCGCTGACCGGGCCTGAAGGTGTTTCCCGATTACCGTTCCTGCTGAGGAGGGCAGAGCTGCGGTTCGACAGAGCCTACGCCGGGATCGATTAAACCGATGTTAAGACCCTCCCCTACTGCAGAAACCCCTGTCAACCCCTTGTATTGACAGGTTTTTTCAACGAAACGACATGGTCGATGATGCGCCCGGCCAAGTCTTCCCGGCAGATCGCCTCGATGCCCTCCAGGCCTGGGGTGGAATTCACCTCCAGCACCAGCGGACCACGGCTTGAGCGGATCAGATCGACTCCCGCCACGCCCAGGCCCAGTGCCTTGGCCGAACGCACGGCCACCTGCTGCTCCGCCCGGCTCGCCTTGGCAGCGCGCGCACTGCCCCCGGCATGCAGATTCGAGCGGAAGTCGCCCTCCGGCGCCTGGCGCTGCATCGCGCCGACCACCTGGTCGCCCACCACCAGGCAGCGCAGGTCCGCGCCTTGTGCCTCACCGATGAACTCCTGCATCAGGAAATTGGCGTACAGCCCGCGCAGCGCCTCCACGATGCCGCGCGAAGCGCTGGCCTTCTCGGTGAGGATCACGCCGCGGCCCTGGGTACCCTCGTTGAGCTTCACCACGTGCGGCGGCGGGCCGAGCATCGAGAGCAGATCGACGGTGTCGTCCGGGTTGTCACCGAACACCGTGACCGGCATGTCGATGCCCTTGGAGGCCAGGATCTGGTGCGCCCGCAGCTTGTCGCGGGCGCGCAGGATGGCATCGGAGGGGTTGGGCGTGCGGGCGCCCATCATCTCGAACTGGCGCAGCACCGCCGTCCCGTAGCGGGTGACCGAGGCACCGATGCGCGGGATCACCGCGTCCACCCCGGTGATCGGCCGCCCCTTGTAATGCATGGTGAAGCCGTCCGCGGCGATCCGCATGTAGCAGCGCAGCGGATCAAGGATGCGCACGGTATGGCCCCGCGCGCGCGCGGCCTCCACCAGGCGACGCGTGGAGTACAGCTTGCTGTTGCGGGACAGGATGGCGAGTTTCATCGCGGCGCAGGGGGCGGGAAAGCGCGAAGCATAGCGTGTGGCAGGTGTGGTGGAGGTGTCAAAACCAATAAACCCCATCGCCAAAAACCCAGCACTCACGCCGGCCGCACGTTCAAGCGCAGCCGACTATCCAGTAGAAGCCTCACGTTCGCTTCCACGCTCAGACCGCGCTCCCTCTTTCTGCGGCCTCTTTGAAAACCCCTGCGACCTTCTCCAGCCTCGCTGCGAAGACGCAAGCCATTGCCGAACCCAAGAGGAGCCCAAACATGACCGCATAGACGGTGACGGATATTGTGTTCACATAACTGTTCAACGTCGGCACGGACGACGGCAGTGACGTACTGTTCACTTTGACTGCGGCCGCCAAAAGACTGAGACCCACCGTAAACGCAGCACCGAATGCAACGCCGATACCTGCTCTTCGCGTCCAGCTTTTGGACTCCAATTCAACCAGCATGGCCCGCTCCCGCAGCAGCTCACGGGGGTAACTACTGAGCCAGCTGATAAGCTCTCTCTGGTGAGCAATCTGGCGATCTACCCTTTGCGCGGCCTGCCTGAAACCAGCCCTCACTTGATTGAACACCTCTACCAACATCAGAGCTACCCATGTTGCGTAAACGAGTACAAGCAGCGCGTAAAGCAGGACCACGGTGTATTTCGCAGTCACCATGCCCATCCATCCAAACTTCGCTACGGCAACCACAGCAGCCATTACACCCAGCAGAGCGGACATCGCAATTACTGCGCAGCGATCCTTCCTTCCAGTTTTCCTGCTCTCCTGGAGCTTGACTCGCCCCAACATCTCAGGGATCGACGGCAGATCGATTGCGCTTGACTGACTCATTCCCGCTCCTCATCAGATTGAACGGCAATGATGGCAAAGCGACGTCTCCGATAATGAGACGCCATCCGGCAAAAAGCGGAGCAGGAATTTGATCGCAAGCGCTGGTCGGGACGAGAATGGAGTTCAAACGCGACTCCTGCGAATATTGCCCGAGCAGACTTAAAGTTGCTCTGCACAATTCCGCTATCGCTGCATTTCGATAAAGGTGCGGCTAGATCGGTGTCTCGCGGGGCAAAAGAACAATGACTTACCTAGCCCAGAGCCCGGTTCGTCTCTTAGTTGCCGCCCGTTTGAAGAACTTCTCAAAGCATGTCTGGTGCGACTGGGGAAGCTGACCTTCCGCGAGCAGCAGGGTTTCGGGATGCCGATGACAGGGCGAACCCCGCCACCGGCGTCGTGTAGCGTGGGGGGTCAGTCGAACCAGACCAGCGGCATGTCGGCATTGAACGACATGTGGCGGAAATCTCCCAGCGCCTGCGCTACGGCCTGTACGGTGTGGCAGCCCGTTCCTAGTGCGGAAGAGCCCGCGCTCAGGTAGCTGGCTGAAATAGTGCGGGTGCTTACGGAGTTTGGCTTGGATCCCAACTGCTGAGTGCCGAGGCTTCCCACCTGCTGGCCATCGATCTTCAGGAACAGGAACACGCTGCCGCCACCATCGTTCGTATCACCCTGCACGCGAGACTTCGTCGAGAACAGCACCACACCGTTATGCCCCTGCGGGATGCAAACCTGGCCCTCACCGATCACCACCTCCGAGCCCACCGACGGACAGCTGGGCGAGAATCCATTGGTCCCGACACATACATATGCAAAGCGCCGGTAGGGACCTGCCGCGGCGTAGTTGAATCCCGGATTCAAACCCTTGCCGGCCACGCCGAAGCCATTGGACAGCGTCACCAGCCGGGAGTTGGCGCCGAACTTGTACTTCACATTGTTGGTATTGGCGTCCTGCGGCTGGTAGTACGGCGATTCGGACGCGACGAAGCTGACGCTGCTGTAAGCCGGCGGGTTGACGAACAGGCCCTGCGAATAGAACGGAGCCTGCGTTTCTGCGCCAATGAAGATGTCGTTGATCGACCAGGTCATCGATTCGATGCCAGGCTCCTGCTCGTTCAGGAAAATGCCCATCATGCCGTCGCCGTAGGTTCCCCAGTCGAACGCGCGGCCAGATGCCATGGCCACGATGGGGCCGCCGGGATTGCCTGCCTGGGCGGTCATTAGCAGCTTGCGGTCCTTGGCCAGCAATGCCATTCCTTCCGGGCTGCCGACCGTATTGAAGTCCAGCTGCGCGGTATCGCTAGGAAGACGGCTGTTGGTTACCGAGCCCGCAGAGGTGATGAGCACGGAGAGGTTACTGGCGGATCCGAAGTTGACCGCCGAACCGATGGCCTGTCCGGCCAAGACGACCGAGTGGCGTCCAGCGGGCAGATACTTGGCACCGATGACGTTGAACGAATGCTGCTGGGCGGACGTCGACTGGCGCCAGTCGATATAGCTGTCGTTGGAGACGACCTCGCCGTTGATGGTGATGTAGGCACTGGCTGCAGAGCTGCCTCCAGGGAAGTAGCGCCCGTCCGACTGTACGTATACCCAGCCAGGCGCGCTTAATTCGATATCGCTTGAAAGCAGAGTGGCAGTGCCGGGTTGTACCAGTTGATCAGCGGCAAGCTGCAGATAACGGGAGCCTGGCATGGCGGCGGAAGCCTGCCCCACTGCCAACGCTACGGCCAAGCCTATATATAGGGTGATACGCTTCATCTGATGTCCTTTCAGGTGTCGAGTCACGCTACGTGACGAAAGGAATCTACTGGATATAGATCTTAACTTCTGTGACTGCGTACCAATGCGCGGTGCATTGGAAGGTTGTATCGGAGTACAAGTGATCCATCTCGTTGTTGGCGGCAGTGATCTGGGAGGAGAAGCGCATGGGCGTACTCAGCCGGCGCCATCACCTTCGCATTTTACATTCTGCTGTTTGCTGTTTGTTGTTTGTTGTTTGTTGTTTGTTGTTTGTTGTTTGTTGTTTGTTGTTTGTTGTTTGTTGTTTGCATCCAGCGTATCTAAGCGGCCCGCCAAGTTGTTCGGCTTCAGGCAACCTCGCATGCAGTGACACAAGGGCACAGTACCCAGGAGCTTCGTGGAGGCGATCTAACCGGTAATTGGCATTTCAAGGCTATGCATGTGCGCTTTGCAATTCACTCTAACGATCAGAAGGCAGTCAACAGCCCAATCCGTGCAAGAGCATCCGAAAAAATAAGGAGTGTGGCAGCGGCGTGTACGTGGAGGACAAGTTGTTCCAGGCGCTCTACCACCACGCCGACGCCTTACCGCGGGACGCCATGTACCTCACCTACCTCACCGGCCGGCGCGTCGGCGACGTCTAGTCCATTGACCTTCGCCAGCTCACCCCACGTGGCTTGGCCATTACGCAGGCGAAGTCCACTAACAAGTTGATCATGGAGATCACAGGTGAGCTCGCGACATTGCTGGAGCGGATCGCCAAGCGGAAGAGCGAGAAGCTACCCGAGGGCAGATCCAAGCCCTACAGCACTCGCTTGATCATGGACAACAGCGGACTGGAACTCGGCTGCGGCGCTGCGCTACCGGCTTGACAAGGCGAGTGACGACGCCGCTATCGCATCCCGGGACCTGCGCGCGAAGGCAGGAACGGAGAAGGCTGATTCGGCTAATGACATTCGCGAAGGGCAGGCCCAGCTGGGGCATTTATCGGTCACCACGACCGAGATCAACGAGCGAAAGCTAGATGGAAGGCGAGCTTCACTTTGACAAACCAGCTACATGGCTCCTCATCGCATTCAGCACGGACGACGCACAGCAGATACCACAACACTCTGCCTTACGCTGAACGTACACATTGCGGAGCGGGCAGGGCTTTTTGCGGAGCGGCCAAAATCCATTAAAGCTCTGGGAAGCATGGAGCGGGTGAAGGGAATCGAACCCTCGTCAGTAGCTTGGGAAGCTACAGCTCTACCATTGAGCTACACCCGCAAGGCGCGGCGTAAGTCTATTCGGGCGGGGGCATGAAAGGCAACGGGCGGCACTGGGCCGCCCGTTGTTTCTCGCTTTCCGCTGCCGTGCGCGGTGCCCGCGAACGGGCACTGCGCACGCTGGATCAGAAGCTGGCGCCGAAGCTGGCGAACAGCGACACGTCACGTGCACGCTTCTGCATCGTGGTGGTGCTCATGCCGATGTTGCTGCTGAGGCCCCACAGGTTCAGGCGCGCACCCAGTACGGCGGTGGCGTAGTCCCGATCGAACTCCAGGCCCGGCACCTTGTACATGCCCACGTCCGGCATGCTCTGCAGCCAGGCGCTTGCCTGCTTGCTGTCCTCGAACTCGTGGTCGTAGGTGACCTGCACGTACGGCTTGACGTTGCCGCCATCGAAGCGGGCCTGCCAGCCGACGCGGCCGACGGTCGAATCCACGTCCTGGTCGGCATAGCCCAGCGCCGAGGCGCTCGGGTTGGACTCGGCATAGCCATCCAGCTTCACCTTCTGCCAGATCACGGCGGCAACCGGACCGTGGCGGAAGCCGCCCTCGGTGCCGAACTCGTAACCGGCATTCAAGGCCGCGGTCAGGTTGCTGCCTTCCGGCGAGCCCTTGTGGATGCGCGTTGCCGGGCCGAGCTGCAGCTTGCGGGTCACGTCGTAGTCGAGCCAGCTGTAGCTGACCTGGCCATTGACCCAGGCGCGCTCGCCATACCAGCCGGCGAACAGGCCCAGCGTGGTGTCGGACTGGGTGAAGTCACCCTTGTTGTTGCCGAAATCGGCGTCCATGCGGCCGTAGCCGGCGAAGCCGCCAACCACCATGCCGTCGCGTGCCCAATCCACACCGAACAGGCCGGCCGGCGCCATGCCGTCGTACAGATCGGCGTGGGCGTAGCGCTGCATGTCGCCGCGCAGGTTGCCCCACCAGCTCAGGCCGTCGGCCGGACGGCCGTCGACGTGCCAGCTGACCTGGTCAGCGCGCGAACGGCCGATGGTCTGTGCCGAGTGGGTCAGGATCTGCTGGTTGCGCGGGGCTTCCAGGATCGACAGCGTGTACTGGCCCAGCATCTCGTGCGTGGCCGTGGTCGGGTGCACGCCATCGGCGAACACGTAGCTGTTGGCAGCATTCGGGGTGGCGTAGCTGGTCGGGTTGCAGGTCAGCGACGACGCCGTCGTGCAGGCCGGGCTGGTCACGTTGACGAAGCCGTACTGGCCCGGGTTGGCGACGATTTCCTGCAGGATGTGGAAGGTGTCGACCGGGATCACCTGCAGGCCGGCGGCTTTCAGGCCACCGAACAGGGCGTCGTTGTACGCCTTGGCCAGCGCGGTGCCGGCAGCCATGCCGGCCGGGCCACCGGCACGGGCGCCCGGGGTCAGGCCGACGTCCGGAATGGTGGGCACCACGATGTATTCGGCGCCAGCGCCCTTCAGGGTGCCGACGATGCCGACCTGGTCGCGCACGGCGTTGGTCAGGGTCGAGACCAGCGGCGCGCCGGCCTGGATGGCGAACAGATCATTGGCACCGCCCCACACGGTGTACAGCGCGTTCGGGTCGGCCTTGCCGCCGTTGGCCGCCAGGTACTGCGCGGTCTGGGTCTTGAGCGAGTACACCGGAATGGCCGGGGTACCGGCAGCCAGCACCTGGGTGGTGTCCACGCCGACGCGGGCGCCGCCGATGGCGTAGTTGTCACCGTTCTGGCCGTTGCCGTGGGCCGCACCGTTGGTGCCGTAATAATTGGCCACATGCTGGGCCCAGGTCCAGCCCGGGTTGGTGGTGAACTGGCCGGTCACCGGCTGCACCGAGGCGGGCAGCAGCGGACGGAAATAGCCGGCATCGGTGAGGCTGTCGCCGATGAAGACGGTCTTGGTGTACGGCGACTGCGCCATGGCCGGCACCGCAGCCAGGGCGATGGCCACGGCCATGAGGGAGCGGATCGGGCGTTTGCTGAGCAACATGAAAATTCCTTTAAGGTGGGGAAAACGGCGGACGTACGCCGGCGCACGGTGCCATGTTTCCACTGCACCCCGCCGGCATCACGCTGCGTTGCGGCATGAACTGCCACAGCCCGCCGCCCGGCCATCGTTGGCCTGACGCTCGCGGCACCACTGCCGCGGGGCGCACAGGGTACGCACTGCAGGGTGATTGCGGGACAATACCGTCATGAACATCCAGCTCAACGGCGAGAACCGCCAGCTTCCGCACACCGCCACCGTCCACGATCTGCTGCGCAGCGAAGACCTGCTCGAGCGCCGCGTCGCGGTCGAGGTCAACGGCGAGATCGTGACCCGCAGCCAGCACGCCAGCCATGGCCTGCGCGAGGGCGACGTGGTCGAGATCGTGCATGCGCTGGGCGGTGGCTGAGGCAGCATCGTGACGCGCGATAGGCGATAATTCGGCCATGAATGCACCTGCCCCCACTGATTCGCTGGTGATCGCCGGCAAGACCTATGCTTCCCGCCTGCTCACCGGCACCGGCAAGTTCAAGGATCTGGAAGAAACCCGCCTGGCCACCGAGGCCGCTGGCGCCCGGATCGTCACCGTGGCGATCCGCCGCACCAACATCGGGCAGAACCCGGGCGAGCCGAACCTGCTCGACGTGCTGCCGCCGGACCGTTACACCATCCTGCCCAACACTGCCGGCTGCTACACCGCCGAAGATGCCGTGCGCACCTGCCGGCTGGCCCGCGAGCTGCTCGACGGCCACAACCTGACCAAGCTGGAAGTGCTGGGCGACCAGAAGAGCCTGTACCCGGATGTGGTGCAGACCCTCAAGGCGGCCGAGCAGCTGGTCAAGGATGGTTTCGAGGTGATGGTCTATACCTCCGATGACCCGATCCTGGCCAAGCGCCTGGAAGAGATCGGCTGCGCGGCGGTGATGCCGCTGGCCGCGCCGATCGGCTCGGGCCTGGGCATCCAGAACAAGTACAACCTGCTGCAGATCATCGAAGACGCCAAGGTGCCGATCATCGTCGATGCCGGCGTGGGCACGGCCTCCGATGCAGCCATCGCGATGGAACTGGGCTGCGACGGCGTGCTGATGAACACCGCCATCGCCGGCGCGCGCAACCCGATCCTGATGGCCAGCGCAATGCGCAAGGCCGTGGAAGCCGGGCGCGAGGCCTTCCTGGCCGGGCGCATTCCGCGCAAGCGCTACGCCAGTGCGTCCTCGCCGATCGACGGGTTGATCGGCTGATGACTAATCCTTTCGACAGCGCCGGTGCCAAGGCACCGCCCAAGCCCTTCACCATTACCGAAGGCCGCCGCGAGGTCCGCAGTTTCGTGCTGCGCCAGGGCCGCTTCACCCCCGCCCAGCAGCGTGCATTCGACGACCGCTGGCCGCGCTTCGGGCTGGACTTCACCGGTGAGCCACGCGATCTGGATGCTACCTTCGGGCGCGATGCACACAAGGTGCTGGAAATCGGCTTCGGCAACGGAGCCGCGCTGCGCTTCGCCGCGCAGCAGGACCCGAGTCGCGATTACATCGGCCTGGAAGTGCACGCTCCCGGCGTGGGCCGCCTGCTCAACGCCCTGGCCGACGACAATGCCGACCACGTGCGCCTGTACCACCACGATGCCGTGGAGGTGCTGGAAAAGGAAATCGCCGATGGCGCGCTGGATGAAGTGCGCATCTACTTCCCGGACCCGTGGCACAAGAAGCGCCACAACAAGCGTCGCCTGATCCAGCCCGGCTTTGCCGAGCTGCTGGTGCGCAAGCTGCGCGTCGGTGGGCGCCTGCACTGCGCCACGGACTGGGAAGACTATGCCGAGCAGATGTGGGACGTGCTCGATGCCACCGCTGGGCTGACCAACCGCGCCGGTCCGCGTGGGCAGGTCGAACGTCCGCAATGGCGCCCGCAGACCCACTTCGAAACCCGTGGCCAGAAGCTCGGCCATGGCGTGTGGGACCTGTTGTACGACCGCACCTGATCCCACAAGGAACCGCGCCACCCCATGGATACCGCGCTGACGCTGACTACCGACATGAAGCTCGTCCTGGGGCTGGTCGGCTTCACGATGGCGATGTTCCTGTTCGAGCGCATCCGCGCCGACGTGGTGGCGCTGGTGGTGCTGGTGGTGCTCGGCGTCACCGGCCTGATCGCCCCGGAAGAAATCTTCGGGGGCTTCTCCGGTAACGCGGTGATGAGCATCATCGCCACCACCATCCTCGGCGCGGGCCTGGACCGCACCGGGGCGCTGAACCGGTTGGCGGCCTGGCTGCTGCGGCGCGGGCATGGCGTGGAAACGCGCCTGTTGATGATGACCACCGCGATCGCCGGCTTGAACTCCTCGTTCATGCAGAACCCTTCGGTGATGGCGCTGTACCTGCCGGTCGCCTCGCGGCTGGCCGCGCGCACCGGGCTGACCCTGCAGCGCCTGCTGCTGCCGATCGCAGCGGCCATCGTGATGGGCGGTGCGCTGACCATGGTCGGCAACTCGCCACTGATCCTGCTCAACGATCTGCTGGCCTCGGCCAACAACAACCTGCCCTCGGGCCTGGCCACCATCGAACCGCTGCGCATGTTCGCGCCGCTGCCGATCGGTGTGGCGCTGCTGATCGCCTCGCTGCTGTATTTCCGCTACTTCGGTGATCGCAAGCTGGTGGAGGAAGAGACGCTGGCCAACGATGGCGTCACCCCGTCGCGCACCGAAAGCTACTTCGCCAAGACCTACGGCATCGAAGGCGATGTGTTCGAGCTGGTGGTCACCGCCGAGAGCCCGCTGGTCGGCATGACCCTGGGCGAGGCCGAGAACGTGCACGATGCACCGCTGCTGCTGGCGCTCAAGACCGGCAATGACACCCGTCTGGCACCGCCGGCGGAGATGCGCATCTGGGTGGGCAGCGTGCTGGGTGTGATGGGCGCGCGCCAGCAGGTCAGCGATTTCGCACAGAACCAGTTCCTGCGGATGTCCTCGCGGCTGAAGCACCTGGGCGACCTGTTCAACCCGAGCCGCGCCGGCATTTCCGAAGCGGTGGTGCCGCCCACGTCCGACGTGATCGGCAAGAGCGCTTCGGACCTGCGCCTGCGCAAGCAGCGCGGCATCAGCCTGCTGGCGATCAACCGCGACAAGCAGGTGATCCGCGAAGACGTGCGCAATGTGGCCCTGCGCGCGGGCGACATGCTGGTCTTCCACAGCATCTGGACCGATCTGGCCCAGGCCGCCAAGAGCCGCGACTTCGTGGTGGTGACCGATTACCCCAAGGGCGAGCAGCGGCCGCACAAGTTCAAGATCGCGATGAGCATCTTCGCCATTACCATCCTGATCGCGCTGACTTCCAAGCTGCCCGTGGCGCTGACCCTGATGACCGGCGTGGCCGGCATGCTGCTGACCGGCGTGCTGCGCATGGACGAGGCCTACGCCTCGATCAACTGGAAAACCGTGTTCATGATGGCCGGGCTGATTCCGCTCGGCTGGGCGATGGACAGCAGTGGCGCGGCGGCGTGGATCGCCGGGCACACCATCGACCGGCTGCCGACCGGCATTCCGGTGTGGGTGCTGGAAATCGCGCTGGCGTTGTTGACCACGATGTTCTCGCTGGTGATCAGCCACGTGGGCGCGACCATCGTGATGGTGCCCATCGCGGTGAACCTGGCGCTGGCTGCCGGGGGCAGCCCGACCGCGTTCGCACTGATCGTGGCGTTGTCGGCCTCGAACAATCTGATGACCGCCTCCAACCCGGTGATTTCGATGATCACCGGCCCGGCCAATTACACCCCGCGTGAGCTGTGGCGCGTCGGCGCCCCGCTGTCGTTGATCTATACGGCGGTGGTGGTGCTGATGATCAACCTGATGTTCTAGGGAGTGCCGGCCGCTGGCCGGCTCGCCCGATGCCCCAGGTAGTGCCGGCCGCTGGCCGGCTCCACGTACGGTTGGCCGTCAAGAGCAGCCGGCCAGCGGCCGGCACTACCGGTCGGTGGGCGACATCCGAGGCGTGGCGACCAACGGTCGCTATCTACTGATAAGCCCGGCGCCAACGGTCGTTGTCACGCCAACCAGACCTGCCCGTCGCGCACCTGCACGGGCACCGCGCGCAGGCGATCACCACGGCATGGCCCTGCGACACAGTCACCGGTGTCCAGCGAGAATGAAGCGCCGTGCGCTGCGCAGACCAGGTGCCCTTCCTTGCTTTTCAGGAACTGCCCCGGGGCCCAATCCAACCGGCGGCCGGCATGGGGGCAGATGTTCAGCCAGGCGCGCACCTGGTCGCCGTCGCGGTACAACACCACCGATTCGCTGTCCCCCTCAATGCGGGCATCGGTTTCGGCGAAACCCCCGTCGGCCATGGCGTCCAGGGCGATGAGGGCGGCGGCGGTGGTCTCTGGAACGGACATGGCATCTACAACAGGCAGGGGTGGCACAGTGTCTCACGCGCTCATGTCACTGGCTGCCGGATGAATACAAGTCATTGATTTGCAATGCGTGCGGGATACGTTTAACGCTTTTTTCACTCAGTCACAAAGGCCAGCACGGATACTCGTCCACTGCTGACCTCAGCCAAAAAGAGTGCCATGTACAGCCGCATCTTCCAGTTCAACCAGTTCCGTGCCCTGTTCGCGCCGCGCAAGCCGCGCCACCCGTTGGTGCGCGTCGCGGTCGGTCTGTTGGGCCTGGCGATCCTGGCCGCGCTGGTGTTCGTCGGTGTGTTCGTGGGCGCGGCGATGATCATCGCCGGTCTGGCATGGAAGCTGCTCGCCCAGCGCAAGAGTGCGCGCACCGTTCCGTCGCAGGTCGTGGACGGCGAGTACCGGGTGGTCCGCAAGCAGGCCTTGCCGATGTCGCGTTGATCAACGCGCATTCCTCCTGATGACGGCCGCGCCCTGCGCGGCCGTTTCTGTTTCTGGCAGCGGGAAAACGCTCTAGACTGCGGCGAAACCTCTCCACAGGACGCGCGCATGACCGATGTAATTCCCACGCCCGAGCAACCCCGTATTCCGGTCGCCGGCGGCGGTACCTTCCCGGTGCGTCGTATCTACTGTGTCGGTCGCAATTTCGCCGATCACGCGCGCGAGATGGGCGCGGCCGTGCCGTCCGCCGACGATCGCGGCCGCCCGATGTTCTTCAGCAAGCCGGCCGATGCGATCGTGGTCGGCCATGACGATGTAATCCCCTACCCGCTCGCCACCCAGGACCTGCACCACGAGGTGGAGCTGGTGGTGGCGATCGGCAAGGACGCGCCTGCTGGGGAGCTGCCGGTCGACCAGGCCGAGTCGCTGGTGTTCGGGTACGGCGTCGGCCTGGACCTGACCCGGCGCGACCTGCAGGCGCAGGCCAAGGCCAAGGGCCACCCGTGGGATCCGGCCAAGGGTTTCGATCAGTCCGCCCCCGTGAGCGAGCTGGTCCCGGCCGGTGAAGTCGGCGATCTGGCCGCTCTCAATCTGTCGCTGGAGATCAACGGCGAAGTGCGCCAGCAGTCGCTGCTGGACCAGATGATCTGGAACGTGCCGGAGATCCTGCATGAGCTGTCCAAGCTGTGGGCGCTGCGCGCAGGCGATCTGGTGTTCATGGGCACGCCGTCCGGCGTCGCCGCCTTGAAGCCGGGCGACCGTTTCAGCGCGCGCCTGGAGAACGTGGCCGAGCGCCACGGCATCATCGCTGGATGACATCCGCTGCGTTACGCTGCGGTGTCTTTTTCCCCACTGCGACAGGAGAGCCCGATGGGTGTACTGACTGAGTTCAAAGAATTCGCCATGCGCGGCAACGTCATCGATCTGGCCGTCGGTGTGGTCATCGGTGCAGCGTTCGGCAAGATCGTCACCGCACTGGTGGACAAGATCATCATGCCGCCGCTGGGCTGGATGATCGGCCGCGTGGACTTCTCCGAGCTGGCCTGGACCCTGGCCCCGGCCCGGGTTGCGGCCGATGGCAAAGAGATTCCGGCGGTGGTGATCGGCTACGGCGACTTCCTCAACACCGTGGTGCAGTTCGTGATCGTGGCCTTTGCGATCTTCATGGTCGTGAAGTTCATCAACCGCCTGGCCCGCAAGAAGCAGGCCGAGCCGGCCGCCCCGGCGGCGCCGAGCGAAGAAGTGCTGCTGCTGCGCGAGATCCGCGACAACCTCAAGCACTGAGGCGGCTATACGGGTAGTGCCGGCCGCCGGCCGGCAGCACGGAAACGGTAGTGCCGGCCGCTGGCCGGCTCACCGTATAACCTGCATCGCGCGGAGCCGGCCAGCGGCCGGCACTACCTTGAGAACCCCGCTTTGGCGGGGCTTTCGCTTTTGGAAAACAGCATTCGCCGGAGCATGACCTACCGCCCATGTGCGTCCGGGAGAGGCTGGTAAGCTCGGACGCTTCCGCCCCGTTTCCCGGAGTTCGTCCATGCGTCGCCGCGTCCTTGCCATCGCATCTTCCCTCGCCCTGCTGACCGCGCCCGCATTCGCGGCGACCGGCATCACCACGCTGCCGCCCAAGTCGCTGGCCACCGCTGCCGAGCTGCGCGAGCAGGCGCTCAAGGACGACACCGGCTGGAAGGTGGTCGAGTCGCTCACCACCGAGATCGGCCCGCGCATCGCCGGCAGTGAAGCCGACGCACGCGCCGTGGCCTGGGCGGTGGCCAAGTTCAAGTCGCTGGGCTTTGACAAGGTCTGGACCGAGCCGGTCACCTTCCCCAAGTGGGAGCGCCGCAGTGAGCACGCTGAAGTGATCGGCAAGCATGCCCAGCCGCTGACGATCACCGCCCTTGGCGGCAGCCCGGGCGGCACGGTGGAGGCTGAAGTCGTGCGCTTCGCCGACCTGGCCGCGCTGCAGGCCGCGCCGGAAGGCTCGCTGAAAGGCAAGATCGCCTTCGTCGATTACCAGATGACCGCCTACCGCGATGGCCGCGACTACGGCAACGGTGGCGCGGTGCGCAGCAAGGGCCCGTCCGAGGCGATCCGCAAGGGTGCGATCGGCTTCGTGATGCGCTCGGCCGGCACCGATTCGCACCGCGTGCCGCATACGGGCATCACCCGCTTCGATGACGGCCTGACTCCAGTCCCGGCCGCGGCACTGTCGGTGCCCGATGCCAACCAGCTGGCGCGCCTGGTCGCGCTCGGCAGCACCACGCTCAAACTCAGCCTGGATTGCGGCTGGGACGGCAAGGCGACCTCGTACAACGTGATCGGCGAGATCACCGGGCGCAGCCTGCCCAAGGAAGTGGTGGTGATCGGCGGTCACCTCGATTCCTGGGACCTGGGCACCGGCGCGGTGGATGACGGCGCCGGCGTGGGCATCACCATGGCGGCCGGCCATCTGATCGGCCAGCTCAAGCAGGCGCCCAAGCGCACCATCCGCGTGATCGCCTTCGCCAACGAGGAGCAGGGCCTGTACGGCGGCAAGGCGTATGCCGAAGCGCACGCCAAGGATGTGGTACTGCACCAGCTGGCGGCCGAGAGCGATTTCGGTGCGGGCCGCATCTACGCCTTCAACACCGGCTCGCCGAACCCGGCCAACTCGCGCGAGGCCACCCGCCAGATCGCCGAGGTGCTCAAGCCGCTCGGCATCGAGTACGCCGCCGACAAGGGCGGCCCAGGGCCGGACGTGGGTCCGCTGGCGGCCAAGGGCGGTGCATGGGCGTGGCTGGCGCAGGATGGCAGCGACTACTTCCACCTGCACCACACCGCCGACGACACGCTCGACAAGATCGACCCGGCCGCACTGGCGCAGAACGTAGCGGCCTACACCGTGTTCGCCTATCTGGCGGCCGAAGCCGAGGGCAGCTTCGGCAGCGAAGCCAAGCCGACCACACCACCGAGCGAATGATCCCGACACGCAAGTGATGGGTACAAAAAAAAGCCCGGTCGCACAGCGACCGGGCTACCGGGATACATCACACCCCACGCGGTGAGCGCCGCTAGACCCTCGCGGTCCGGACAAGCGGGGCGCCGCGCTGCGGGGGTGTCTCTCCTCACCCACGCAGCACCGCGTCCGCCCGGCACTGTGCGCAGTTTTCACTGCATGCACTATGCGATTAATCCGAAAGCGATGTAGTCACGACGAGTTCGGTGAAACCGATCACACCGTGGGCAGCGCGAATGATGACGCGCGTCCCCGAAACATGCGGCCAATGGTCAAACGCGACTGCGTCCAAACCACTGCGCCAACAGTACCGCCGTTGCCGAAGCAACGTTGAGGCTTTCCACCGCACCGGTACCGGGAATCGATACCTGGTGATCGCAGTCCTGCGCCAATTCGCGATCCATGCCTTCGCCTTCGGCGCCCATCACATAGACCAGGCGCGACGGCAGCGCGCTGGCGAACAGATCTTCGCCACCGTCCACCAGCGTTGCGGCCAGGCTCAGCCCGGCTGCACGCAGCTGGGCCATGGCCTCGGGCAGTTCCGGCAGGCGCACCAGCGGCACCGATTCAGCGCCACCCTCGGCCACGCGCGCGGCCGCGCCGGACAACGCCAGCGTCGACCCCGGCGGCAGCAGCAGCCCGGCCACGCCGAAATGTGCCGCCGAGCGCAGGATCGCGCCGAAGTTGTGCGGGTTGCCCACACCATCCAGCCACAGCGCCAGCACCGGTTTGTCGGCCGGCAGCGTAGCGAGCCACTCCTCCAGCTCCAGCATCGGTGCCCGCAGCACATCGGCCACCAGGCCTTCGTGATGCGTGGTTGCGGCGAGCTTGTTCAGATCCCCCTCTTCCACCACGCGGTAACCGACGCGGTTGGCCACGCACCACTTCAACACCGGCTGCATGCGCGGGATCAGCGACTCGGTCAGGTACAGCTTGCGCAGCGCCTGCGGGCGATGCTCGAACAGCGCCTGCACGGCATTCCAGCCGTACAGGCGCAGCTCGTCGTTGCCACGGCCGGGCGGCGGCGGGGTGCCAGCTTCGCGGGGGGGCAGCGGCGTGGCGCGCGGCGGCCGTGCGGACGGACGGCGCGCATTCTTCCAGGGATCATTCACTACGGGACAGCTCCAGCTTGCGTTGACGCCAGAAATCGGCGTTCTTGATGCCCAGGGCATCGGGGTCGAAGGTCGGATCCAGGCCGAGCTTCTTTTGACGCTCATAGTCGCGCAGCGCCAGCATCGCCGGCTTCTGCACGATCAGGATCGCGATGATGTTCAACCACGCCATCAGGCCCACGCCGATGTCGCCCAGCGCCCACGCCAGCCCGGCGTTGTGGAATGCACCGAAGATCACCATGCCGATGATGCCCAAGCGCAGCAGCAGGACGGTCAGCGGGCGCTTGGCGTTGTTGTTGATGTAGGTGAGGTTGGTTTCGGCCATGTAGTAATAGGCCATGATCGTGGTGAAGGCGAAGAAGAAGATCGCGATCGCCACGAACGCGGCACCGAAGCCCGGGATGACGGTTTCCACCGCCGCCTGGGCGTAGCCCGCGCCTTCCGCAATACCGGCCAGGCCGGCGAACACGGGCGCGGCACCGGGCACCGGCGAGTACACGTTGTAGGTGCCCGCGGCCAGGATCAGGAAGGCGGTGGCGGTGCACACCATCATGGTGTCGAAGTAGATCGCGAAGGCCTGCACGTACCCCTGCTTGGCCGGGTGCGAGACCTCCGAGGCGGCCGCCGCGTGCGGGCCGGTACCCTGGCCGGCCTCGTTGGCGTAGATGCCGCGCTTGACGCCCCACTCCACCGCCAGGCCCATCATCGCGCCGAATGCTGCGTGGGCACCGAACGCACTGCTGAAGATGATGTTGAACATCTCCGGCACGCGCTCATAGTTGAGGATCATGATGACGATGGCCATCAGGATGAAGCCTGCGGCCATGAACGGCACCACCACCTCGGCAAAACTGGCGATGCGCTTGACGCCGCCGAAGATCACCACGCCCAGCAGCAACGCGACCACGACGCCGATGCCCAGCTTGAGCGCCTGCACCGATTCCATGCCCATGACCTGGCCGTCCAGCGGCCCGCACAGGGCACCGCCACGGCAGGCGTTGATGATGCTGTCGGCGATGGCATTGGCCTGCACGCCGGGCATCAGGAAGCCGGCCGCGACGATGGTCGCCATGGCGAACGCCAGCGCGTACCACTTCAGGCCCATCGCTTTTTCGATGTAGTACGCCGGGCCACCGCGGTAGCGGCCTTCGGCATCCTTGGTCTTGTAGATCTGCGCCAGGGTGCACTCCACGTACGACGTGGACGCACCGAGGAAGCCCATCACCCACATCCAGAAGATCGCACCGGGGCCGCCAAAGGCGATCGCGGTGGCGACACCGGCGATGTTGCCGATGCCCATTCGCCCGGCCATGGACATGGCCAGGGCCTGGAACGAGGACACACCGGCATCGGATTTTTCACCCTGCACGGTCAGGCGGCACATCTCCACGAACCCGCGGATCTGCATGAAACGGGTGCGGGCGCTAAAATACAGGCCCGCGGCAAGACACAGGAAAATCAGAGCCTTGCTCCAGATGATCCCAGTGATGAAATGGACTACTTCTTCCACGCGCTCTCTCCAGTCGGCGGAAACAAAAGGAACGTCCCCGTCGGCTGGGACCCGGTCGATTCTCCACGATCCGGGCCGGACTGCGTAGTGGCAATTTCGATGAATGGGCGGCATTGCCGCCCATTCGGGTCAGGCATGGCCACCGACCGAAGGCGTTTCCGCTTCCTGGCGGGCCAGTTCGCGGGCCACGGCTTCCGGCGAGCGGGTGTACGGGGCCAGCAGCGAGTAGAACGCCGGCACCACGAACAGCGACAGGAAGGTGGACACGGTCACGCCGAAGATCACCACCACACCGATCGTGCCGCGGCTGGCCGAACCCGGGCCACCGGCCACCACCAGCGGGATCGCACCGACCACGGTGGCGATGGAGGTCATCAGGATCGGGCGCAGGCGCACCATCGCCGATTCGACGATGGCCTGGTGCACGTTGCGACCTTCATCGCGCAGCTGATTGGCGAATTCCACGATCAGGATGCCGTTCTTGGCCGCCAGGCCCACCAGCATCACGATGCCGATCTGACTGAACAGGTTGATCGTGCCACCACTGACATACAGCCCCAGCAACGCGCCGAGCACGCCCAGCGGCACGGTCAACATGATCACCAGCGGATGGATGAAGCTCTCGAACTGCGCGGCCAACACCAGGAACACCACCAGCAGGGCCATCGCGAAGGTCAGCAGCACGGCGCTGCCGGCATTCTGGTACTCGCGCGATTCGCCCTTCCAGCTGATCTGTGCGTGCTGCGGCAGCTCCTCGCTGGCCACCTGCTGGGCCCAGGCGATGGCCTCGCCCAACGGGTAGCCCGGGGCCAGGCCGGCGCTGATGGTGATCGAGCGCAGCCGGTTGAAGCGGTTGAGGCTGCCGGCTTCGGCTACTTCGCTGAGCGTGACCAGGTTGGACAGCGGGACCAGTTCGCCGCCACTGGCACGCACGCGGATCGCGGCCAGATCGGCCGGCGAGGCACGGCCTTCGCGACCGGCCTGGACCAGCACGTCGTACTCCTCGCCGTTGTCGACGAAGGTGGTGACGCGGCGTGAGCCCATCATGGTTTCCAGCGCGCTGCCGATCGCGGTGACCGACACGCCCAGATCGGCCGCACGCTGGCGGTCGATGTTCACGCGCATCTGCGGGCGGGTTTCCTTGTAGTCCGAGTCGGTGCCGACCAGGCCCGGGTTGTCGGCCATGCGCAGCAGCATGCGGTCGCGCCACTGTGCGATTTCCGCGTACTCCGGCCCCCCCAGCACGATCTGGAACGGCTGGCCCTGGCTGCGCACCAGGCCACCACCGACCTGGGTGCGCACGCGTACGCCCCGCAGGTCATTGAGGTGGGTCTGCAGCTCGGCCGCCACATCCGGGGTGGACACATCGCGTTGGCGCCATGGCTGCAGGAACACGCTGATGCGGCCGGTGTGCATTTCTTCGCTGGAGCCCCAGCCACCGGGCACGCGCGGGTTGGCGCGCACGATCGGCTCATCTTCGCCAACGAAGCCGGAGACGATCTTCTCGACCTGCTGGACCTGGCCGACGGTGTAGTCGAAGCCGGCACCTTCCGGGCCATCGATCATGATCTGGAACGAGCCACGGTCTTCGGCCGGGGCCAGCTCGGACGGCAGCACCTTGAGCAGCAGCGCGCTGGCCAGCAGCGAGAGGATCATCACCACGATGTAGACCCACGTGCGGGTCACATGCGCTTCCAGGAAGCGCCCGTACGCGGCCGACAGGCGATCCAGATTGCGGTTGATCACTCCATGCAGGCCCTTCGGTGCCTGGCCGGTATGCGGCTTGAGCAGCTTGGAGGCCATCATCGGGGTCAGCGTCAGCGACACGAACGCCGACAGCGCCACCGCCGCGGCCAGCGCCACGGCCAGCTCGCGGAACAGGCGGCCGGTATTGCCTTCCAGGAAGCCGACCGGCAGGAACACCGCGACCAGCACCGCGGTGGTGGCAATCACCGCGAATGCCACCTGGGTGGTACCACGCTTTGATGCGACCAGCGGTGGCTCGCCCAGATCGATGCGACGCTGCACGTTCTCCACCACGACGATGGCGTCATCCACCACCAGGCCGATACACAGCACCAGCGCGAGCAGGGTCAGCAGATTGATCGAAAAACCGAAGGCGTACAGCGCGATGAAGGCGGCGATCAGACAGACCGGCACCGTTACCGCGGGGATCAACGCCGCGCGGAAACTGCCCAGGAACAGCCAGATCACCGCGAGCACCAGCAGCATCGCCTCGACCAGCGTGGCGTACACGCGATCGACCGCCGCCTCGATGAAGGTGGTGTTGTCGAAGGCCACGAAGATGCGCGTGCCTTCCGGCAGCGTGCTGCTGATCCGGTCGGCTTCGGCGCGTGCTTCGCGGGCGACATCCAGCGCGTTGGCAGTGGAGGTCTTGACGATGCCCAGGCCGATGTTCGGCTCGCCGTTGCTGCGGTAGTAGGCCCGGCGTTCGGACGAGGCCAGTTCGATCTTGGCCACATCGCCCATGCGCACGACGTAACCGTCGGTGCCCTTGCCGAGCGGGATGCCGGCGAAGTCCTCGGGTTTGACGTAGTTGCGCTCCACCCGCAGGGTGAAATCGCGGTCGGCCGATTCGATGCGGCCGGCCGGCAGTTCCACGTTCTCGTTGCGCAGCGCGCTTTCCACATCGCCTACGGTCAGACCGCGCGCAGCGAGCTGGTCGCGGTCCAGCCAGATCCGCATCGCATAGCGCTGGCGGCCACCGATGCGCACCTGGGCCACGCCATCCAGGCTGGAGAAGCGGTCGACGATGTAGCGGTCGGCGTAGTCGCTCAGCTCCAGCGTATCCATCGAGGTCGAGCTCATGTTGAGCCAGATGATGGGGTCAGCGTCGCTCTCGACCTTGGCGATTTCCGGCGGCCGCGCCTCTTCGGGCATGCGGTCGGCAACGCGGCTCACCGCATCGCGCACGTCGTTGGCGGCCGCTTCGATATCGCGGTTGGAGGTGAACTCGATGCTGACCTGCGAGCGCCCGTTGGAGCTGCGCGCGTTGATCGTGTCGATGCCTTCAATACCGGCCAGGGCATCTTCCAGCACCTGGGTGATGCGGCTCTCGATGACCGCTGCCGACGCGCCGGTGTAATCCACCGAGACCGACACGATCGGCGGATCGATCGCCGGCAGCTCGCGCAGGGTCAAGCGGGTGAACGACATGAAGCCCAGCACGACCAGCAGCAGGCTCATCACCACGGCGAAGACCGGCCGCTGGATGGAAATGTCGGAGAGTTTCATCCGGCGGTGTCCGGCTGGGTGGCAGGTGCCGGTGCAGAGGTTGCGGGCGCGGCCTCATCAGCCTGCACTTTCAGGCCCGGGCGCAGCTTGCCGGTGCCGTCCACCACGATGCGGTCGCCCACGGCGAGACCTTCGCGGATTTCCACCACACCGCTGCGGCGCCCACCGGCGATGATATCGGCGCGCTCCACGCTCTGGTCCTGCTTGACCCGGAACACGTAGGAATCGCGACCGACCTGGACCACCGCGATCTCCGGGATCACCAGCGCCTGGCGCTCCGGGCGGAACATGCGCACGTCCAGCAGCATGCCCGGGCGCAGTGCGTGGTCGGCATTGATGAAGTCCGCGCGCACGGTAACCGCACGCGTGCCGGGATCGACACGGGTATCGATGGTGGCGACCTCGCCTTCGAAACTGCGGCCGGGGTAGGCCACGCTGGTGGCAGTGACCTTGTCGCCGTTGCTCAGCGAGGCCAACTCGGCCTCGGGCACCTGGAAGTCCACGTGCATGCGCTCGATGTCATCCAGCGTGGTGATCGCGGTGCTCGGCGTCACCAGCGAGCCGGCGCTGACCTGACGGATGCCGAGCACGCCGGCGAACGGTGCGCGCACCCGACGGTCGCCGATGTCCGACTGCATTTCACGCACGCGCGCCTCGGCGGCATCGCGGATGGCGCGCTGGGTATCCAGGGTGGAGCTGGCCACCAGTTGCTGGGCCGCGAGCTCGCGCTGGCGCTTGTACAGCTGATCCGCTTCCTGGAAGGTCGCCTGGGCCTGCAGCAGGGCCGCTTCCTGGGCCTGGCCGCGCAGGGTCACCAACGGCGTACCGGCGGTGACCTGCTGGCCGCTCTCGAAGTGGACCGTTTCGATGATTTCGCTGACCTTGGCGGTGACCGTCACCGACTCGCGCGCCTTGGCCGTGCCCAGCGCCTGCAGGGTGTCGCTCCATGCCGAGGTCTGCACCACCTGGGTGGTGACCGGTACGGCGTCTGCCTGCCGGCGAGCGGCCTCGTCTTTGCTGCCACACCCTGCCAAAGCGACCAAGGCGATGCCAGCGGCGAAGCGCGCTGCGATGCGTCCCAACATGTAATGCAATCCCGGTTGTTTCTCGACCGCCGAGTGTATAGAGGGCCCGGGTGAAGGCATATGTGCCAAGCGTTTACCGGCGTCTTCACATCTACCGGTGACGGGCGAAAGCCCTTTCGTGCTGGGGGGCCTGGCGCGTGTAACGCCATGTATCAACGCATGTCGAAGTGCGCACTGCCTGCGACGCGGGGGAGCGGTGGAATGCGCTGGCAGCCATCACCCTCTTTAGACGGTGATGGTCTGCGTCAGCGATTCCCACGTCGGCGGCAGCGGCCAGTTGGCCTCCTGGTTGCCGTCGATCACCCGGCGCAGGTCGCGGGTATCGATCTGCGGGGCGAGCACGTGCACCAGTTCCAGCGCGTAATCGCGCAGCACGCGGTCGCGCGGCAGCACCGCCCAGGCGATGCACTCGTCGATCGGCGCCGGGGCCGGCCAGGACCGAAGGTCTTCATCGCTGGCGTTGACCGCCATTTCCGCGAGCAGGCCCACGCCAAGGCCGGTGCGCACGTAGGTCTTGATCAGGTCCGCATCGAGGGCGGTCAAGGCGATGTCCGGGGTCAGCCCGGCGCTGGCGAAGGCGCGCTGCAGCGAGGAGCTGCCGCGGGTGGAGGATTCGTAGCTGATCAGCGGGTGGCTGGCGAGCGCCTGCAGGTCCGGCGCCGCGCCCGGGCGATCCAGCGCGTGCCCACGCGGCACCAGCACCAGCCGGCGCCAGCGGTATAGCGGAATGGCCAGGCCGGCAGTGGGCTCACCGCCCGCGGTGCTGATGATGGCGATGTCCGCATCGCCCTGGCTGAGCAGGTCCAGCGCGTCGCTTTCAGCGGCCTGCTGCAGGTGCACGCTGACCTGCGGGTAGGCCTGCTTGATGCGCGCCACTGCCGGAGGCAGCACGAAGCGCGCCTGGGTATGGGTGGTGGTGAGCACCAGTTGGCCCTGGCTTTCACGGCGCTGGTTGGCCGCATAGGTGCGGATATTGTTGGCCTCGCCCAGGACGGCGCGGGCACGGCCGATCACTTCCACGCCCGCCGGGGTCACCGCTTCCAGGCTGCGGCCCTTGCGCACGAACAGCAGAAAGCCGAGTTCATCTTCCAGTTGCTTGAGCTGTTTGGACAGGCCGGGCTGGGTGGCGTGCACACGGGACGCCGCCAGCGTGATGTTCAGCTCGGCGTCGGCGATGGCGACCAGGTAGCGAAGTTGAGTCAGCGTCATGGGCGGGCGATACGGCGCATGGAGAGGGGCCATCCGACTGTAGGGCAAATGCCGTCACCAGCTTATAACCAAACGTTGTTTAAGAAGGTAATCAGGTCATTTCGCGCGGTCATATGCCAGCGGTACGGTCTGACCGACCCCGGCCCGGCCGCGCGCGGGCGCCTTGCGCCGCCACCGGCCCGACCCTTCCCTGCCGCACGGCCCCCGGGCGGCACCGACTTCTCCGGAGCATCCCCATGGCCCTGTACGACTCCATCCTGGACACCATCGGCAACACCCCGGTGGTGCGCCTGCACCGTCTCGCCCCCGAGCACGTCACCCTGTACGCCAAGGTCGAGTCGTTCAACCCCGGCGGCTCGGTCAAGGACCGCCTGGCGCTGGCGATCATTCTCGACGCCGAGGCCAAGGGCCTGCTCAAGCCCGGCGATACCATCGTGGAAGCGACCTCGGGCAACACCGGCGTGGCGCTGGCGATGGTGGCCGCCGCGCGCGGCTACAAGTTCGTGGCCACGATGGTGGAGACCTTCTCCATCGAGCGCCGCAAGCTGATGCGCGCTTATGGCGCCAAGGTGATCCTGACCCCGGCCGCCGAGCGCGGCTCGGGCATGGTGCGCCGGGCGAAGGAACTGGCCGAGGAACACGGCTGGTTCCTGGCCAGTCAGTTCGCCAACCCGGCCAACCCGGCCTATCACCGCAACACCACCGCCCCGGAAATCCTGCGCGATTTCGCCGGCAAGCGACTGGACTACTTCGTGACCGGCTGGGGCACCGGCGGCACCCTGACCGGCGTCGGCGAGGTGCTCAAGGTGGCGCGACCGGAGACCCGGATCGTCGCCACGGAGCCGGAAGGCGCCGCCCTGCTCAAAGGCGACGAGTGGAAGCCGCACAAGATCCAGGGCTGGACCCCGGACTTCGTGCCGGAGGTGCTCAACCGCGGCGTCTACGATGAACTGCTGACCATCGACGACGCCCGCGCGATCGAGACCTCGCGCCGGCTGGCGGCCGAGGAAGGCATCTTCGTCGGCATCTCGGCCGGTGCCACGGTCGCCAGCGCGCTGGACATCGCCGCCAAGGCCGCACCCGGCTCGGTGATCCTGGCGATGCTGCCCGACACGGGCGAGCGCTACTTCTCCACCCCGCTGTTCGCCGACATCAACGAAGGCTCCGACGACGACTGGCTGGCCGGTCTGCCCTGATCCCGGCGTTGGTCCGTATGAACGAAACGCCCGCCTTGATCGGCGGGCGTTCTGCGTGGTGACGCGCTTCATCTTCCGTGAAGCGATCCGGCGGCATCGTGTGAACGTCAGCCAGTGCCCGCCGGGTCGCACTGCCTGAGACGACGATGACGCAGCCTAGATGTCGCGCAGGTTACGGTGCAGCGCAGGCACGTCATTTCGTTGTATGGACCCGGTATCAGCACGTAAGGAGCGGTACGCATGAAGATCGAAGTGTGGCAGGGCGACATCACGACCCTGGCGGTGGATGCGATCGTCAATGCGGCCAACGAATCCCTGCTGGGCGGCGGTGGCGTGGACGGCGCGATCCATCGCGCGGCCGGCCCGCAGCTGCTCGACGCCTGCCGCGCCCTGCCGGAGATCCGCCCCGGCATGCGCTGCCCGACCGGGGAAGTACGCGAAACTCCGGCGTTCGATCTGCCGGCAAAGCACGTGTTCCATACGGTCGGCCCGGTCTGGCAGGACGGTCTGCGCGACGAGCCGGCGCTGCTGGCCAACTGCTATTGGAAGTCGCTGCAGCTGGCTGAAAAGCTGGAACTGGAATCCATCGCCTTCCCGGCGATCAGCTGCGGGGTGTTCGGGTACCCGCTGCACCAGGCCGCCCATATCGCCGCCACCGAAACCCTGACCTGGCAGCGCTCGCACCACCAGCCACGCCGGATCATCCTGGTGGCGTACAACGCGGCCACGTACAAGGCCTACCAGTCGGCGCTGGCCGCGCTGGGTCAGCCGGTCGAGCCGTCAACCTCGGCGATCTTCGCGCCGCTGGCGATGGGATTACCGCCGGCGGCGGCGCACTGAGCAAACCACCGCGCAAACAAAAACGCCGGCACAAGGCCGGCGTTTTCGTTGACGGTGGTCAGGCGTGAATCAGCCGTTCCACTTGCCCAGGGCGGCCTGGCCGTTTTCCTTGGCGCGATCAAACACGGTCTGCTGTGCCTTGGCGATGTTGGCCTTGGTGTCCTTGGCCCACAGCTTCAGCGCAGCCTGCTGCATGGCGCGGCCGTAGGAGAAGCTCAGCGGCCACGGCAGGTTGCCCATCTGGTTCATGGCGTTCAGATGCGCGGTGGACTGCTCATCGCTCTGGCCACCGGACAGGAACACCACGCCCGGCAGGATCGCCGGCACGGTGCTCTTGAGGCACATCACGGTCGACTCGGCCACTTCCTCGACGTCGGCCTGCTCTTCGCAGCCCTTGCCGGAGATGACCATCGAGGCCTTCAGGATGGTGCCTTCCAGCAGCACGTTCTGCTGGTACAGCGCGTCGAACAGCGAACGCAGGGTGGCTTCGGTGACTTCGTAGCAGGTCTCGATGTCGTGGTCGCCGTCCATGATCACTTCCGGCTCGACCATCGGCACCAGGCCGCATTCCTGGCACAGCGCCGCATAACGGGCCAGCGCGTGGGCGTTGGACTCGATGCAGGTGCCCGACGGGATGCTTTCACCGATGTTGATGACCGCACGCCACTTGGCGAAGCGCGCACCCAGCTTGTAGTACTCCTGCAGGCGCTCGCGCAGGCCATCCAGGCCTTCGGTGACCAGCTCGCCCGGGCAGCCGGCCAGGGCATGGGCACCCTTGTCGACCTTGATGCCCGGAATGATGCCCTGGGCCGCCATGTACTTGGCGAACGGGACGCCATCCTTGGTGGACTGACGGATGGTCTCGTCATACAGGATCGCGCCGGAGATGTGCTCGTTCAGCTTGGGCGTGGTGAGCAGCAGTTCGCGGTAGGCGCGACGGTTCTCCTCGGTGTTCTCCAGGCCGACGCTGGCGAAGCGCTTGCCGATGGTGCCGGTGGATTCGTCGATCGCGATGATGCCCTTGCCCGGGGCGACCATGGCCTGTGCGGTTTCAGCCAGCTGTTCGATGCTCATGTACTTCCTGTGGCGGGTGCGGGAAAACGCCAATTATAGACCCCGCCTCCCGTGAACTGGCCGTCCACGAAATCTGGAAACGATTCCATCTGAAACGACGAACCCGCGCGGCCGTGAGGCCACGCGGGTCCGGGTCTTTCGAGGTGGGTCGGTTAGAGTTCGCCGAGACCGCTCGCACGGCCGTCTTCGCCCACTTCCAGCAGGCGCAGCGTGTTGGTGGCACCATGGGTTTCCATGTGCTCACCGCTGGTGAAGACGACGCGGTCGCCGCTCTGCAGCTGGTTCGCTTCGAACAGCAGGCGGATGCTGCCGCGCGCGGCTTCGCGCGGGGTCAGGCCGCGGCTGTCGAAGTTGATCGGGAACACATCGCGCATCAGCGCCATCTGGCGGCGGGCGCCGTCATGGCGGGTCACCGCGAACACCGGTGCCGAGGCACGGAAGCGCGACAGGTAACGCGCGGTGCCACCGGATTCGGTCATCGCCACGATCGCGCGCACGCCCACGTGCTGGGACAGGAACATGGTGGCCATGGCGATCGCCTGATCGGCACGTTCCAGGTTGCGCGGCGAGGCGCCGAAATCGGTCTCGGTCTGGAACTGGCGTTCGGCACCGAGGCAGATGCGCGCCATCGCTTCGACCGCCTTGACCGGGTACATGCCCGCGGCGGTTTCGGCCGACAGCATCACCGCATCGGTACCGTCGATGACCGAGTTGGCCACGTCCAGTACTTCGGCGCGGGTCGGGATCGGGCTTTCGACCATCGACTGCAGCATCTGGGTAGCGGTGATCACCACCTTGTTCTGCGCCAGCGAGGCCTTGATGATCTTCTTCTGCAGGCCCGGCAGTTCGGCATCGCCGATTTCCACGCCCAGATCGCCACGCGCGACCATGACCACGTCACTGGCGTCGACGATCTCTTCGAGGTTCTCGATCGCTTCGGTGCGCTCGATCTTGGAGACCAGCGCGGCGTAGCAGCCGTGCGACTCGGCGATCTCGCGCGCGTCGTTCATGTCCTGCGCGTTGCGGCAGAACGAAACGGCGATGAAATCCACGCCGATCTTGGCCACGATGCCGATCAGTTCTTTGTCGCGCTCGGTCAGCGCGCCCAGCGACAGGCCACCGCCCTGCTTGTTCAGGCCCTTGCGGTCGGACAGCACGCCATCGTTGAGCACCGTGTTGATGATGCGTTCGCCCTGCACTTCGATCACCTGCAGTTGCATCAGGCCATCGTCGAGCAGCAGCACGTCACCGGCGACCACGTCCTGCGGCAGGCCAAGGTAGCTCACGCCGACCTGGGTGGTGTCGCCCGGCGGCGGGGTGGCCGAGGCAACCAGGTCGAAGCGGTCGCCCGCCTTGAGCTTGATCTTGCCTTCGGCGAAACGCTCGATACGGATCTTCGGGCCCGGCAGATCGGCCAGGATGCCCACTTCCACGCCCACGCGGGCGGCGGCGGCACGTACATCGGCGGCGCGCTTGGCCTGCCCGGACGGGTCACCGTGGCTGAAGTTGAGGCGAACCACGTTCACGCCGGCGCGGAAGAGATCCTCCAGCACGCCCGGCGGGTCGGTTGCCGGTCCGAGGGTGGCAAGGATCTTGGTGCGACGCTGACGCTCAATCATGGTTAATGGGCTCCCGTTAAAGGAGTGAAATTAGCACACCCGTCACGTCCCATGAATACGATTACACCGCTGGCACGCTTGGGTTTCGCTGTTGTCCTGCAGACAGCCCGAGACGACCGGGCGGACAGTCGTTTGACCGCCCGGCGGCCAGCGCCAATCGCGGCGGGGCTTTGCGCAGGACATGCGGCGGCGTACGGATCGCCGCCGCGACCCTCAATCGATCAGGGTGAGCAGGTCGTCCGGTGCCTGCGCGAGATGCGCCGCCCCGGCGGCCGTGAGCTCTTCGGCACCGCCGAAGCCCCACAGCACGCCGATATTGCGCAGACCATGATGGCGGGCGCCTTCGATATCCATGCGCCGGTCGCCGATCATCCAGCACTGCGCCGGGGTCAGCGACAGCCGGTGCAGGGCCTCGGCGACCAGCTGCGGCTTCTCGCTGCGGCTGCCATCCGGGGTGGCCCCGATCACGTCCTCGAAGCAGTCGCCGAACGGCAGGTGCTCGACGATGCGACGCGCGTGCGGCTCGTTCTTGGCAGTGACGATCGCCAGCCGATGGCCGCGTTCCTTCAAGGCCTGCACGACCTGGCCGATCCGCGGGTAGACCTCGTGCTCGCGCCAGCCGACCACGTCGAAGCGCTCGCGGTAATACGTCACCGCCTGTTCGACCTGGGCCGGATCGTTGAACAACGGCGCGAAGCTGGTGCGCAGCGACGGCCCGATCCAGCGCCGCAGGTCCGCCTGCGGCGGAACCGGCAGGCCCATCTGGGTGAGCGCATGCGCCACGCACCCGGTGATCCCGACGGCCGAATCGATCAGCGTGCCGTCGAGATCGAAGAAAAGCACATCGCGGCTCACGAGCCGCGGGCCTCCAGCGCGGCGACGGCCGGCAGGGTCTTGCCTTCCAGGAACTCCAGGAACGCACCGCCACCGGTGGAGATGTAGCTCACCTCGCCCGCGATGTCGTACTTGTCGACCGCGGCCAGGGTGTCGCCACCACCGGCGATCGAGAACGCCGGTGAGGCCGCGATGGCACGGGCCAGCGCCTCGGTGCCATGGCTGAAGGCC
Source organism: Stenotrophomonas rhizophila (assembly GCF_003751305.1). GTDB lineage: Bacteria > Pseudomonadota > Gammaproteobacteria > Xanthomonadales > Xanthomonadaceae > Stenotrophomonas > Stenotrophomonas rhizophila_B. Next base: position 791,095 of record NZ_RJKV01000002.1, on the reverse strand, counting down.
TCGAACTCGAACACGCCGACCGGGCCGTTCCAGACCACGGTGCCGGCCTTGGCGATCAGGCCAGCGTAGTGCTGGGCCGTATCCGGGCCGATATCCAGGATCAGGTCATCCTCGGCCACGTCGGCGACGGCCTTCACCGTGGCATCGGCGTCCGGCAGGAACTGCTTGGCCACGACCACGTCGGTCGGCAGCGGGATGTCGGCGCCACGCGCCTTGGCATCGGCCACGATCTTTTTCGCGGTGTCCAGCAGGTCCGGCTCATACAGCGACTTGCCGACCGAGTAACCGGCGGCCGCGATGAAGGTGTTGGCGATGCCACCGCCGACGATCAGTTGGTCGACCTTGCCGACCAGGCTGGAGAGCAGTTCGAGCTTGGTGCTGACCTTGCTGCCGGCCACGATCGCCAGCAGCGGCTGGGCCGGGGCGAGCAGCGCCTTGGCCAGCGCGTCCAGTTCGGCCATCAGCAGCGGACCGCCAGCGGCGACCGGAGCGAAGCGGATCACGCCGTGGGTGGAGGCCTGCGCGCGGTGCGCGGTGCCGAAGGCATCCATGACGAACACATCGCACAGCGCGGCGTACTTCTTCGCCAGCGCTTCATCGTCCTTGCCTTCGCCGACATTCATGCGGCAGTTTTCCAGCAGCACGATGGAACCCGGTGCGACGTCCACGCCATCGACCCAATCACGCACCAGCGGCACCTCGACACCCAGCAGCTGCGACAGGCGCAGCGCCACCGGGGCCAGCGATTCGGCCTCGCTCCACACGCCTTCCTTCGGACGCCCCAGGTGCGAGGTCACCATCACGGCGGCGCCCTTCTCCAGCGCCAGCTTCAGCGTCGGCAGCGACGCGGTGATGCGCTGCTCGGAGGTGATCTGGCCGTTGTCGATCGGCACGTTCAGATCCTGGCGGATCAGCACGCGCTTGCCGGAGAGATCGAGGTCGGTCATGCGAACGATGGACATAAGCAACTCTTTGGCTCTGAAGAAGGAAGGGCGCCCTGCGGCGCAGACGATCATTGTCCCGGCTGCGCGGGTGCATCGCAAATCCATAACAGGGACGGAGGTAGTTAAGCGGGTGCTACTTAACAGGGACGGAGGTAGTTAAGCGCGCTTAACTACCTCCGTCCCTGGGCGGCTGGCGCAGCAGGCTCACCGCAAAGCCGCCGACGATCAGTACGCCGATCACCAGCAGCGCCCACAGCAGCCACTGTTTCCAGTCGCGCTGCGGGGCCACTGCGGCATCGCCGGCGAGGAGTTCCGGTGCGCCCTGCACGGTGGCCTGCGCCGGTTGCCACTGCGCGCCATGCTGCTCGCGCAACTGCGCGATCACCGTCGCCACTGGCGCCTCCTGGCGTTCGGCACGGAGGCTGCCGGCGGCCACCGCAAACGGCGGCTCGCCCTGGCTGAGGAAGACCAGCGCTTCGGGCTGATAGCCAAGCTTGAGTGTTGGCGCCGGCATCGACTGCGGCTGGCTGGCCACCAGCTTCCAGTAACGGTCACGCGTGCTGCGTGCCAGCGGCTGGGTCTGCGATTGGCGACGGTCGGCGGCGTCCTGCAGCTGATAGGCCACCCACGGGCCGGCGCGCACCTGCCACGGTTGATCGGCATCATCGCGGCTCAACAGCGTCCACTGCACCACGCTGTTGTCGGCGGTGGCGATATCGGCCTGCGCGATCGGGAAGCGCCCGTCCAGCTGATACTCGAATTCGCCGGGCTTGCCGGCGGTACCGGTCAGCGACTGCCAGCGCCACGCGATCGCCTGCGCGGCCGGCGCCAGCTCGGCCTGCACCGTGGACAGCGCCGGCAAGGCATCGGCGCCGATCGGCAGGATGCGGAAGTACTTGGCCTGGCGCGCGATCTCGATGCGGCGCTGCTGCAGACGGCGACCTTCGTACTGCAGGTCCACCAGCGGCACGTCGTCGGCGATGCGCAGCCAATCGCGCAGATCGTTGCTCATCTCCACGCGAACGCGCGCCTGCAGCGGCGACTGTGTCTGCCAGTCCAGGCGCAGCGCCTGCACGCCGGTCTTCAGCGCGCTGGCATCAATCAACCAGCCGGCCGGTTGCCCGGCCGCGCCACCGCGCCCCAGCCGCGCTTCCACCCGGCGCACGCTGCCGTCGGTATTGCGCTCTGTCAGCAGCTGCAGATCATCGCCGGAGGTGCCGGCCATCGGTGGCAATGGGAACCAGGACAGCGTCTGCCATTGCGGGGCCTGGGCCAGTGGCTGGTCGGCGGCCAGCAGCGACGAGGGCAGTGCCTGGCCTTGTGCGTTGAACACCTGCACGTCGGCCAGGCGTGGCGACACCGCGGTGCGGTAGACGCCCTCGTCGAGCGTCAGCCGGTAGGCACCGGCCTGCGGCTGCGCGAGCTGCAGCGGCCACTGCTGGCGATAGGCCTGGCGGTCATCGGTGACCTGGGCCTGGGCCTGGGCTTGCGCCAGCGCCGGAAGCGCCAGCGCGGTGAGGAGGATCAGGGGGCGAAAGGTCATCAAGTCTGCGGCTCCACGGCGGGGTCCGGCGCGCGCGGCGGCGCCGGTGCCAGATAGCCCACGACCGTGCACAGCAGGCCGTAAGCGATGAAAGAAGAAATGCCCAGCAGGTTGCCCAGGTGCTGGCGGTCGATCAGCACCAGCTTGGCCAGCACCACGCCCATCAGCACCGCACCGACCAGCCACAGCGCGCGTTGCCCGCGGCGCGAGCCCCACACCCAGCTGATCACGCCGAGCACGCTCCACACCACGGTCAAGCTGGTCTGGGCCAGAGTCGAGGACCACAAGCGCTCGTTCCACGGCACCCCACCCCAGTGATGCACGGCGTGCAGGGTGATGCTGGTCAGGGCGACGAAGCCGGCAATCGCCAGCAGCGGTATGCGCACCGCACGCAGGCCATCCGGCGCCTGCGCGGACCACAGCCAGCGCGCGGCGAGCACCAGTACGGCGAGCTGCGCCAGTTCCACCGGGTTGAGCAGCGGCAGCCACGGCAGCGGTGCAGCGCCGGCCGGGACCAGCAACAGGCCCGCCCAGCTCACGCCAAGCACCGCGAACAACGTGCCCTGCAGCGGCGTGCGCATCGGATCGAAACGCTCGCCAAGCGGCACGGTCAGCCAGCGCCAGCGCAGCAGCGCCACTGCGGTGACGAGCAGCCACGGCAGCAGCATCAGGGCCAGGCCCCAGCCCTGTGCCAGCGCGAAACGGTCGGCCAGCCACAGGCAGGCCAGCGACACCACGGACGGCCACAGCAACCACCACAGGAACTGCGCCGCCAGCGACGTACGGTCGTCGCCAGCGCGCAGACACCACAGGCTGCGCACGCCCAGCAGCGCGAACACTGCCCAGGCCAGTGCGCCATAACCGGCGAACGGCTGGTCATGCACGTCCGCCTGCCACAGCGCCAGCGGGAACGCGGCCAGCACCATCGCCAGCGTGGTGAGCACCAGTGCGCGTGCCGGCCAGCGCCGATGCATCTCGGCGGCCAGCCACCCGGTGACGGCCGCAGCGATCAGCAGCGCATCGGGTTCGCTGCGGTGCGCGACGAACCGCAGAATCTCGTGGGTGACACTGCCCAGCCACCACAGCAGGCCCCACAGGTAATAGACGATGGCCGGCGCATCGCGCTGCGCACGGCGATAGCTGAAGGCCGCGGCAAAACCGGCCAGCGCCAGCAGCAGGCCGCTCATGAAGGTCGGGTTGGCAATGGCCGTGGCGTCCAGATGCCAGTAGTCCGCGCCGACCACGAAGCCGAACGCGGCCCCCAGCGTCAGCAACGCACCGGTGATCTGCGGCAGCCAGCGCTGCAGGCGCAGCCCGAGCCAGGCCAAGGCAGCCCCTTCCAGCGCGAACACGCTGGCGGTGGCCCGTGCAGACAGCGCCAGCGGCACCGCCAGCGTCGCAAAGCCCACCGCGAGTACCGCATGCGACTGCCCCAGCGCGGCATAGCGCTCGCGCTTGATCAGCGCCCACGCCAACCCCGCATACAACGCGGCTAATGCCAGCGAGCACAACGCCAGCAGCAGGCGGTCGTCATGCAGCAGGCCTGCCTGCAGCGAGAACGCGATCAGCGGCGTGCCGAACACCAGGCTGCCATCGATCAGGTCGCGCTTCTCCGCGCTTTGCCGACGCGCATAGAGGATGGGAATCAGCAGGTAGAAGGCGAAGAACAGCAGCAGGAACGGCTCGGTACTGGCGAACTTGTCCGCGCTGTACTGGAGCACGCCCCAGGCCGTACCAATGCCGAAGGTGAACGCGAAACCGAGCAGGTTCAGTGCGCGCCACGGGCGCCACCAGGCAATCGCCAGGATCGCCGCATTGAGCACCGCGTAATACGAGAACAGCGCGACATGGTTGCCGCTGCCGGTGGACAGCCAGATCGGCGCCATGAAGCCGGCCAGAATGCCGAGCACGGCCAGCGTGCGCGAGTTCTGCACCACCGCCAGCACACCCATGCCAGCGACCAGCAGCACGCTGAGCGCGAACGCCGGTGCGGCGGGAATCAGGTCGTAGCGTTTGAACGCGGCGAAGATGGTCAGCAGCAGGATGCCGATCGCACCGCCCTGCAGCGCCAGCGCGAACAGGCGCCGGGTATCGCGCTGCACCCAGCCGAACACCAGCCCGGCCAGCGCCGCCAGCGCGATGGCGGCCAGGCGCAGCTCGATCGGTGCGTTCAACCAGCCCTGGTCGCTGGCGTACTTGAGCAGCGCGGCGACGCCGGCCAGCAGCACCAGCATGCCGATCTTGACCGGCACGTTGCCCTCGGTGAACCACTGTTTGAGGGTGCCGATAATGCGCTCGCCGATGCCGGGGCCTGGTGGTTCAACCGGCGCCACCGGCGGCGCGGGCCGGGGCGGCAGCGGGGGCGGCATCATGGCTGCCGCTGCGGGGGCAGCGACCGCGTCCGGGGTCTGGACGGGCGTCTCGACCGCTGGCCGCATGGCGAAGTCCAGCGGCGCGGCCACGGTGTCCACGGATTCAATATCCGTCCACCGCAGCGGCCTTTCCGGTTCGCTTGGCGCCGGCGCGGCGTCCCAGGCAGACCCGGCCGCGCGGTGTTCCAGCGCGGCCACGCGACGGCGCAGGCCCGCGATCATCACCAGCGCCACGATCAGCAGCAGCGGGATCGCCAGCAGTACCAGCACCAGCAGGACAATCAGAGCTTCCATTCCAGGTCATCCTCAAGAGGTCGCCCCGGCTGCACCCGGCAGGCGCAGTGCCGGGGCACGCGAGCCATGCTAATGGATCGGCGGCACACGCGGGATCAAGGCCTGGCGCCCCCCCCTGAAACGACAGACCCCGGCACGGGGCCGGGGTCTGTGGAATGACGCAAGGGCAGCGCTGGCTTACGCAGCGACGACCTTGACCATTTCCAAGCACTTGTTGGAATAGCCCCATTCGTTGTCGTACCACGACACCAGCTTGACGAAGGTGCCATCCAGCGCGATGCCGGCATCGGCGTCGAACACCGAGGTGTGGGTTTCGCCGCGGAAGTCGGTCGCCACGACCTTGTCTTCGGTGTAGCCCAGGATGCCCTTCAGCGCGCCTTCGCTCTGTGCCTTCACTTCAGCGCAGATCTCGGCGTAGGTGGCTTCCTTCTCCAGCTCGACGGTCAGATCGACCACCGACACGTCCGAGGTCGGCACGCGGAAGCTCATGCCGGTCAGCTTCTTGTTCAATTCCGGGATCACCACGCCGACGGCCTTGGCCGCACCGGTGGACGACGGAATGATGTTTTCCAGGATGCCACGGCCACCACGCCAGTCCTTGTTGGACGGGCCATCGACGGTCTTCTGGGTGGCGGTCGCGGCGTGCACGGTGGTCATCAGGCCACGCTTGATGCCCCACTTGTCGTTGATGACCTTGGCCAGCGGGGCCAGGCAGTTGGTGGTGCACGACGCGTTGGAGACGATCGCCTGGCCGGCGTAGGTCTTGTCGTTCACGCCGAACACGAACATCGGGGTGTCGTCCTTCGACGGCGCCGACAGGATCACCTTCTTGGCGCCCGCATCGATGTGCTTCTGCGCGGTTTCCTTGGTCAGGAACAGGCCGGTGGATTCGATCACGACGTCCACGCCGACTTCGTCCCACTTCAGGTTGGCCGGATCGCGTTCCTGGGTCAGGCGGATCTTCTTGCCGTTGACCAGCAGGTCGTTGCCGGAGACCTCCACGTCGGCCTTGAAGCGGCCATGCACGGAGTCGTACTTCAGCATGTACGCCAGGTAGTCCGGCTCCAGCAGATCGTTGATGGCGACGATTTCGATGTCATTGCCGAAGTTCAGCACGGCCGAGCGCAGCACGTTGCGCCCGATGCGACCGAAACCGTTGATGCCAACCTTGATTGCCATGTTCACAAGCTCCTGCAGCCGCGACGGTGCGGCGCCGATGGAAAGGGGCGTTCATTCTAGCAGGGCCGGAACCGGCCCGGCCCGAGGCAGACGAATGGGAACCGGTTACAACGGTAAATACCCGGATTGATCCGGATCAAGGCGCGCAGGCGCATGGACAGGAAAACTGGCGCCATTCCAACCCGCCACGAGACCGTCTCATGCGCAAGACCTCCCCCCTCCTGCTCTCCAGCCTGGCCGCCGCCCTGGCGCTGGCCGCCGCCCCCGCCATGGCCCAGTCCAAGGGTGACTGGACGATCGGTGCCGGCGTGCACCAGGTTGCCCCGAAGTCCAACAACGGCTCGCTGGCCGGCGGCACGCTGAAGGTCGACGTCGACAACGACATCAAGCCGACCATCACCGGTGAGTACTTCATTGCCGACAACCTGGGCATCGAGCTCCTGGCCGCGCTGCCGTTCAAGCACGACATCAACATCGCCGGCCTGGGCAACGTGGGCAGCACCAAGCATCTGCCGCCGGTGGTGTCGCTGCAGTATCACTTCAACAGCAAGGGCAAGGTCTCCCCGTTCCTGGGCGCCGGCATCAACTACACCACGTTCTTCAGCGAGAAGACCGGCGGCGCGTTGGCTGGCAGCAAGCTGAAGATGGAAGACTCCTGGGGCCTGGCCGCCCATGCTGGTCTGGATGTCGCGATCAACGACAAGGGCTCGCTGCGCGTGGATGTACGCTGGATGGACATCGACAGCAAGGTCAAGCTCGACGGCGAGAAGATCGGCACCGTCAACATCGACCCGCTCGCTTACGGCGTGTCGTACGTGTTCAAGTTCTGATCGGCGGATCAGAACCCAACAAGGCAACACCCTCGCAGCAAGACAGTTTCCCCGGCTTCGGCCGGGGTTTTTTTCGTTCTTCTTCCAGCTGCGGGGCGTGACGTTCGCGGTTACCCTGCAGAGAGCAGATGCCGCCCCGCCGCCTGCGCATGCAGCGTGGTCGTATCGAACACCGGGACCGTTGCATCCTGCGCGCCGACCAGCAGCATGATCTCCGTGCACCCCAGGATGATGCCCTGTGCACCGCGGTCCACCAGTCGCTGCATCACCGCCCGGTAGGTCTCGCGCGATGCCGGCAGCACCTGCCCCTGCACCAGCTCGTCATAGATGATCCGGTGCACCGCCGCGCGGTCATCGGCCTCGGGAACCAGCACCTCCAGGCCGTGCGCCTGCGCGAGCCGCCCCGTGTAGAAATCCTGCTCCATGGTGAACGCGGTGCCCAGCAACCCCACCCGTTGCAGCCCGGCGGCCTTGATCGCCTCGGCCGTGGGATCGGCGATGTGCAGCAGCGGAATCGCGATACCCGCCTGCACCGCGTCGGCCATGCGGTGCATCGTGTTGGTGCAGATCACGATGGCCGTCGCACCCGCGCCCTGCAGGCGCTGGGCCGCATCGATCATCCGCTGGGTGGCGGTGTCCCAGTCGCCTGCATGCTGAAGTGCCTCGATCTCGGCGAAATCGAACGACCACAGCAGGATCCGGCCCGAGTGCAGGCCGCCCAAGGTGTCGCGCACCTGCGCGTTGATCAGGCGGTAATAGTGGGCCGAGCTTTCCCAGCTCATGCCGCCGATCAGGCCAACGATGTGGGCCATGGGGTGATGCCTCCATTCGCCCGGCAATGGGCACCCGACGAGCCTAGCCCAAGCTGACTGGCGCCGCAGCCGGCCAGATCCCGGCAAGCCCGCGCGCGGCCGGCCCGCTAGAATGCCGCGGATGAAAATGCCTTCCCTGCTCCCGGCCACCGCCCTCGCGCTGGCCCTCACCTTCGTTTCCACCGATGCCCTGGCCTGGGGCGCACAGGGTCACCGCCTGGTGGCGCGGATCGCCGAAACCCGGCTGACCCCGCAGACCCAAGCCGAGGTTGACCGTCTGCTCGCTGCCGAGCCGGACCCGACACTGCACGCCATCGCCCCTTGGGCCGATCAGCTGCGCGCCAAGGATCCGGACCTGGGCAAGCGCTCGGCCGGCTGGCACTACGTCAACATCGGCGAGGACGATTGCCACTATGAAGTGCGCAAGCACTGCAAAAACGGCAACTGCGTGGTCGAGGCGCTGAAGGTGCAGACCGCGATTCTGGGCGACCGCAGCAAGTCCGATGCAGAGCGCGCGCAGGCGCTGAAGTTCGTCGTGCATTTCGCCGGTGACATCCACCAGCCGATGCATGCCGGCTACGGCCACGACAAGGGCGGCAACGATTTCCAGGTGCAGTTCAACAACCGCGGTACCAACCTGCACTCGCTGTGGGACAGCGGCATGCTGAACGAGCAGACGCTGGACGACGACCAGTACCTCAAGCGCCTGCTCGCCCTGCCCAAGCCCGCATTCGGCAAGCGCTCCAACATCACTGTCGACGCCGTGCAGTGGGCCGAAGCGAGCTGCCGGATCGCCATTGCACCTGGCGTTTACCCAGACAAGCGTACGCTGGGCCCCAGCTATGCGGCGACCTACCGCCCGGTCGCCGAGCGCGAGCTGCGCGTGGCCGGTGAACGCTTGGCCGTGCTGCTCAACGACACCCTGGGCAAACGCTGAGGTCAGCACCATGTCACTGCACGTCGCCAGTTTCTTCCACCCGGACAGCCACACCTTCAGCTACGTGGTGCATGACCCGGCGACGTTGCAGGCGGCGGTGATCGACCCCGTGCTGGATTACGACCCGGACACCGATGCACTCGGTGCCGGGCCACTGCAGCCGCTGCTTGCCCATGTGCGCGAGCACGGGCTGCAGGTGCGCTGGCTGCTGGACACCCACGCCCACGCCGATCACATCAGCGCCGGGCGCTGGCTGAAATCCCAGTGGTCGGACGCGACGCTGGCGATGGGCCAGGGCATCGTGCAGGTGCAGCGCACCTTCGCGCCACGCTATGCGCTGGATGTACCGACCGATGGCTCGCAGTTCGACCATCTGTTCACCGATGGCGAGCGCTTCACCCTCGGTGATATCGACGCCGAAGTGATCGCAGTGCCGGGGCACACCAGCGACAGCGTCGCCTATCGCATCGGCGATGCGCTGTTCACCGGCGATTCGTTGTTCATGCCCGACGGCGGCACCGCCCGCTGCGACTTTCCGGGCGGTGATGCGGGACAACTGTACCGCTCGATCCAACGGATGCTGGCATTACCCGATGCGACCCGTGTGTTCATCTGCCATGACTACGGTCCGGGCGGTCGCGAGGTCGCCAATCAGTCCACCATCGGCGAGCAACGCGCGCACAACATCCACCTGCATGACGGCGTCAGCGAAGCCGAGTTCGTTGCTACCCGGCAGGCACGTGATGCCACGCTGGCCGAACCAAAGCTGATGGACGCTTCGGTGAAGGCGAACATCCAGGGCGGCGCGCTTCGCGGCGGATAGGGATCCCGCCGCGTGGTGAGGCATCGCGTCCGGCTACTTCGCCCGCGTCCCGCTGCGCACGGTCGCCTTGCCTTTCACGATTTCGAAGGTGAAGGCATACAGCAGGCTGACCGGGACAGGTTCGATGCGCGCGGCATCCTTGCAATCGCCCCGGTTCGCTGGAACCTTACCCTCCGCGAAGTGACACACCGCTGCGGGTACGTACTGCCAGACCGCCACCGCATCCTGCGCTGACTGCAGCAACGGCGCATTCTCAGGGGCATTGCCAGCGGCGCATTCGTCACGGTCCTGCACCGCCAGACTTCGCTCCACGCGGCCCTGGGCATCGATGACCAACTGCAGACACACCGTCGTGGGCGCAAGCTCACTGCGCGGATCGCGATCGCCAAGCACCGGGTCCGGGCCGGCATTGAGCTGCGGCATCCGGTAGCCTTCGGCGGCCTTCAGCTGGTAGCTCGCCGTCTGCGCAGTACCCGTGCCGCTGGCCGGATCCAGGCGCTGATGCCCGACATTCTCTGCCCGCGTGTCCACTGACGTAAGCGTCTCATGGGTGGCACAGCCAGCCATCAACAGCGCTGCCAGTGCGGGGACGCAAGGCTGCCTCATGGCGCTGGCACCTCGTCATCCATGGCAAAGGTGACCGGAACCTTCAACGCCGATGCCACGGCCTTGCCATTCCTGATCGCCGGCTCGAAGGTCCATTGCTTCGCCGCAGCGACCGTCGCCTCATCGAACACACCCGCCGGAGTCGCCTCCAGCACGCGTACGTTGGTCGCCTTGCCTTCGGCATCGATGTCCACCCGCACCACGACCTTGCCGACGATGCTCTGCTCGAAGGCGATCTTCGGGTATGACGGCGGCGGCATCTTGTGGGCGATGGCATTGCGATCGGCCAGCTCTGCGCCCTGGCCGATCCCGCTGGCGGGGACGCCGCCGCTGCCCTGACTCGCCCACGCCACCGTGCACAGCCCCACGCACAGCCCGACCACCAGCACCTGCCCGGTCAACCACGGCAACGCCTTCGGCTTGTGTTCCTTCAACATGGCAATCCGCTCCTTCAACATCGGTTGGCTGCGCCAGTGGCAGGCCATCGGGGCAACCGGGTGGACCAACTGCGCCTTGAGCAGCGCGTTGGCGTAAAGCCGGCGCAGCGCCGGATGCGGGTCGACCGTGCGCGCGTCGCAGGCCAGTTCCTGATCCCGCACGAACCGGCGCGCCGCCCACGGCAGCAACGGGTGGAACCAGAACACGCAGCGCAGCGCGGCCAGCGCGGCGTTTGCCCAGGGATCGCCATGACGGCGGTGGCTGTGTTCATGGCGCAGGATCAGGTCCTGCTCGGCGGGGCTGAACCGCTGCTCGAAGTCGGGGCCGACCACGATCCGCGGCCGCCACAGGCCAACCAGCGCCGGCAGGCCCGGGTCGCCACTGGCTTGCCAGCTGCCGTCCGTGCGCGGCTGCAGCGTGCCCAGGGCCTGCGCGAAGCGGCGCTGCGCGCGCCAGCTGACGCAGGCCATCGCCACCGCGCCCAGCAACCACACCGCCAACAGCAGCAGCGCCCACTGCGAGGCATCGGTGGGCACGGCAGGCGTGCGCAGGGCCGAGGCCATGACCATCACCGGCGCCGTTTCGCTGATCGGCAGCTGCGGCAGTGGCAGGCACGGGGCGATCAGCATCAGCGGCAACAGCCACCAGCTGCGATACGCCAGGGCGGCGCCCCCCAAATGCAGCAGCACAGGCCGTGCGGCGGCCACCACGAGCGCCGCGACCGCCAGCCACACGCTGGCCTGCAGCAGTCCATCGAGCAGGTCAGTCATGGTCCAGCGCCTGGATGAGTTGCTTCAGTTCGGCGATGTCCCGCGCGCTGAGCTCGCCGCGCTGGCTGAAATGCGCCACCAGCGGCGCCACGCGACCATCGAAGACCCGGCCCAGGAAGCCTTCGCTCTGCTCGGCCACCCAGGCCTGGCGCTGCAGCTCCGGCGAATACAGATAGCGCCGCCCGTCCCGGCTGGCGCTGATCGCGCCCTTGGTCAGCAGCCGGTTGAGCAGCGTCTTGATGGTGGGCTCGGCCCAGTCCCGGCTGGCCAGCGCGGCGACCACCTCGTCGGCACCCAGTGGATGGCTGCGCCACAGCACCTCCATCACCACGGCTTCGGCTTCACTGATCTGACTCATCATTTACACCCGTAATCGACAACTCGATTACGCCCGTAATCAGCGTGTGTGTCAACCCTTCGACAGCCGGTTCATGCAGCCGCTGCCAGCATCGGTCCATGCTCCACGACACGCTCGATGAGGCACGGCCGAACGGTCGCGCGACGCCGGGACTGCCGCGCGCCGTGCCCGCGTCGCCGTCTGTTCAAACCCGAAATGCTGTAATGGCCCGCATGATTTCGCAGGATAGCGCCGCATGACCGAACACCTGACCGACCTGGACGCCGCCGTCGACTGGCTGCTGCAGCGGGTCGATGGCCCCCTGCGCATTGGCGCCCCGCTCGCCCTGGGCAAGCCGCACCGGCTGCTCAACGCGCTGTACGCCCGTGTGGAAAACGACGCCTCGCGACCGCTGCAGGTGTACACCGCACTGTCGCTGAACCCGCCGCGCGGCGGTGCCGGGCTGGAAGCGCGCTTCATGAAGCCGTTCGCCGAACGTCATTTCGGTGAGGAGTTCCCGCGCCTGGCCTACGCCGATGCGATGGTGCGCGACCAGCTGCCGGCGCATGTGCAGGTGGAAGAGTTCTACATGCAGTCCGGCGCATTGTTGAATTCCTCGCAGGCCCAGCGCAGCTACACCAGCCTCAACTACACGCACGCCGCCGATGCGGTGGCCCAGCGCGCGCCGCATGCGATCGTGCAGAAAGTGGCGATGCGCGCGAATGATCGGCGCCTGTCGCTGTCGTGCAACAACGACATCACCCAGGACACGCTGGATGCGATGGTCGCCCGCGGGCTGCCCCGGCCGTTGATGATCGCCGAGATCGATCCGCAGCTGCCGTATCTGGCCGGCTCGGCCACGGTGGATGTGTCGTTCTTCGATCTGGTGATCACCCCGCCGGGGCCCTACCCGGCGCTGTTCGGACTGCCCCGCCAGCCAGTCAGCGATGCCGATTACGCGATCGGCCTGTACGCCAGCACGCTGGTGCGCGATGGCGGCACGCTGCAGATCGGCATCGGCACGCTGGCCGATGCGCTCAGCCATGCGCTGGTGCTGCGGCATACCGACAATGCGCGTTACCGCCAGATTCTGCAGGCGCTGGATCCCGGCCTGGCCAGCCACCCCACCGTGCTGGAATGCGGTGGCCTGGAGCCATTCGAGATCGGTCTGTACGGCTGCAGCGAAATGCTCAACGAAGGCTTCCGCCGGCTGGTCCAGACCGGGGTGATCCGGCGCAAGGTGCATGACGATCTGGCGTTGTTGCAGCGGATCGAGAACGGCACCGCCTGGACCACCGACTACGCCACGCTCGAGGCCGAGGGCGAATACCTGCACGGCGCGTTCTATCTGGGCTCGCCGGAGTTCTACCAGTGGCTGCGCGATCTGCCTGATGAGGAACGCAGCGCGATCGGCATGCGCCGCATCAGTGAGATCAACCAGCTCTACGGCGGCGATGAAACGCTGGAGCGGATGCAGCGCCGCGATGCACGCTTTTTCAACTCCTGCATGATGGCCACCGCGCTCGGCGCGGCCGTTTCCGATGCGCTGGAAGACGGCCGCGTGGTCTCCGGCGTGGGCGGCCAGTACAACTTCGTGGCGATGGCGCATGCCCTGCCGGGCGCCCGCAGTGCGCTGATCTTCCGCGCCACCCGCGAGGACAAGGGCGTACTGCACTCCAACGTGCGCTGGAACTACGGACACACCACGATTCCGCGGCATCTGCGCGACCTCTACATCAACGAGTACGGCATCGCCGACCTGCGCAACATGACCGACGAGGACTGCGTGATCGCCATGGCTGCGATCACCGACGCGCAGTTCCAGGCCGCGTTGCTGGACAAGGCGAAGGCGTCGAAGAAACTGGCGACTGGTTTCACTGCGGCCGGTGATGGGCAGCGCAACACGGCCGCCGCCGTCAGTGCCGCACTGGCACCGTTCCGCCAGTCTGGACTGCTGCCGGACTACCCACTGGGCAGTGATTTCACCGAGGTCGAGCAGCATCTCGTCAAAGCATTGGGCTGGCTCAAACAGAACACCCAGACGCCGATGGCCAAGCTGCGCACGGTGCTGTCCGCCGTCGCCCAACCCGCCGGTGATGGCGATCAGGCCTATCTGCAGCGGATGGGGCTGGAGGCGCCGAAGACGATGGGCGAACGCATCGAGGCGCGGTTGCTGCGGCTGGGGTTGGCGCGCACCGCAGCCGGGTGATGTAGATCCACGCCATGCGTGGATCTACCCTCGATCAAGGATGGCGTGGTGTTTGCCCTTCGTACAAACGAAAAGGCCGGGGAATCTCCCCGGCCTTTCGCGTTGCAGCTACCGGGCAGCGCCCGGCGCCACCATCAGTTCGCCAGCTGCGCCTTGGCCGCAGCCACGACGTGCTCGGCAGTGATGCCGAAGTGCTTGTACAGCGCCTCCGCCGGGGCCGACGCACCGAAGGTGTCGATACCCACCACCGCACCGTCCAGGCCCACGTACTGGCGCCAGAAACCGGTGACGCCGGCTTCCACGGCCACGCGGTTGCGCACGGCGTTGGGCAGCACGGACTCACGGTACGCCGCGTCCTGACGCTCGAAGACGTCGGTCGACGGCATCGACACCACGCGGGTCTTGATGCCGGCGGCATCCAGTTCCGCCTTGGCGGTCACGGCCAGGCCGACTTCCGAACCGGTGCCGATCAGGATCACGTCCGGCACGCCGCCTTCCGCATCGGCCAGCACATACCCACCGCGCGCGATCTGGGCGACCTGCTCGGTGCTGCGCGGCTGGTGCGGCAGGTTCTGACGGCTGAAGACCAGGCAGCTCGGGCCATCCTTGCGGGTGATCGCGGCCTTCCAGCTGACCGCCGATTCGACCGCATCGCACGGGCGCCACACATCGTTGTTCGGGATGTAGCGCAGCGAGGCCAGATGCTCCACCGGCTGGTGGGTCGGGCCGTCTTCGCCCAGGCCGATCGAATCGTGCGTGTACACGTGGATCGCGTGGGCCGGGATCAGCGCGCTCATGCGCACGCCGTTGCGGGCGTAATCGCTGAACACCAGGAAGGTGGCGTCGAACGGAATGAACCCGCCATGCAGGGCCAGGCCGTTGGCGATGGCGGTCATGCCGAACTCGCGCACGCCGTAGTACACGTAGTTGGCGTTCGGGTCATCGGTCGCGACCGACTTGCTGGCCTTCCACAGGGTCAGGTTGGAGTGCGCCAGATCGGCCGAACCGCCCACCAGTTCCGGCAGCAGCGGCGCGAACGCTTCGATCGCCAGCTGCGAGGCCTTGCGCGAGGCGATGGTCTGGCCATCGGCCTGGACCTGGGCGATGTAGGCATCGGCCTTGGCGATGAAATCGGCCGGCAGCTCGCCGTGCGAACGACGGATCAGCTCATCGGCCTCGGCCGGGAACTGCGCGGCGTACTTGTCGAACTGCTGTTCCCACTCGGCCTGGCGCAGGGTGCCGGTGCCGCCGGCACGCCAGCCGGCGTAGATCTCTTCGGGAATCTCGAACGGGCCATACGGCCAGCCCAGCTGCTTGCGGGTCGCTTCCAGCTCATCCTTGCCCAGCGGGGCGCCGTGGCTGGATTCCTTGCCGGCCTTGTTCGGCGAACCGAAGCCGATGGTGGTGCGGCAGCAGATCAGGGTCGGCTTGTCGAACTGCGACAACGCGCTGTCGATGGCGGACTTGATGCTGTCCGGATCGTGGCCATCGACGCCGCGCACCACGTTCCAGCCATAGGCTTCGAAACGCTCGGGGGTGTTGTCGGTGAACCAGCCATCGGTGTTGCCGTCGATGGAGATGTGGTTGTCGTCCCAGAAGCAGACCAGCTTGGACAGGCCCCAGGTGCCGGCCAGCGAGGCGGCTTCATGCGAGATGCCTTCCATCAGGCAGCCATCGCCCAGGAACACCCAGGTGCGGTGGTCGACGATCTCGTGTTCCGGGCGGTTGTAGCGCTGTGCCAGCAGCTTCTCGGCCAGGGCGAAGCCCACGGCGTTGGCCAGACCCTGACCGAGCGGACCGGTGGTGGTTTCCACGCCGGGGGTTTCATGGTGTTCCGGGTGGCCGGCGGTCTTGCTGCCCAGCTGGCGGAACTGCTTGAGCTGCTCGATCGGCAGGTCGTAGCCGCTCAGGTGCAGCAGCGCGTACTGCAGCATCGAGCCGTGGCCGTTGGACAGCACGAAGCGGTCGCGGTTGAACCACTTGGGATTCTTGGGGTTGTGACGGAGGTAGTCGTTCCAGAGCACTTCGGCGATGTCGGCCATGCCCATCGGCATGCCGGGATGACCGGACTTGGCGGTTTCGACCGCATCAGCGGCAAGGAAGCGGATGGCATTGGCCAACTGGCGGCGGGTAGGCTGCGTCATGGTTCTGTCGGAATCGGGAGGCGGCCGCGAACGTGCGGGCGGCCCATTGTCCCACAGCTGATCGGCCGGGTCAGGCCAAAGACAGGCCCGGCCCTTAACGACGACGCCCCGCACAAGGCGGGGCGTCGGGAACCACCAGACCTGCGCAGGCTCAGTCGCGCGGAGCCGGCGCGGGTGCCGGGGCCACCGCGGCCACGACCGGGCCGTCGTCCACCTCGCCCTTGGCTACCAGGGTGGTGAGGGCCAGATCCCCGGTGACGTTCAGCGCGGTACGGCACATGTCCAGGAAGTGGTTCACGCCCAGGATCAGGCCGATGCCCAGCGGGTTCACGCCGACCATGGCGCAGATCATCGCCACCACCGGCAGCGAGCCGGAGGGCACGCCGGCGGTGCCGATGCCGCCCAGGATGCAGACCGCCATCACCATGATCTGCTGGCCGATGCTCAGGTCCACCCCGAAGAACTGCGCCAGGAAGATCACCGTCACGCCCTCGAACAGCGCCGTGCCGTTCTGGTTGGCGGTGGCGCCCACGGTCAGCACGAAGCGCGAGACTTTCTGCGGCAGGCCCATCTGGTCGGCCACGCGCAGCGCGGTCGGCAGGGTGGCGTTGCTGGAGGCAGTGGAGAAGGCCATCACGGTGGCCTCCTGGGTATCGCGGAAGAACGCCAGCGGCGAGCGGCCGGACAGCCACACGGCCACGCCGTAGGTCACCACCATGTGCAGGCCCAGCGCCAGCACCACCACGCCCACGTACGCGCCCAGGCGGATGATCAGCTCGAAGCCGAACAACGCGGCCAGGTTGAACATGAAGCAGGCCACCGCGTACGGGGCCAGGCGGATGACCAGGTTGATCAGGGTCATCGAGACTTCGAAGATGCCTTCGATGGCACGACGCAGCGGGGCCACCTTCTCTTCGGGCGAGAGCACCATGCCGATGCCGAACATCAGTGCGAAGAACATCAGCGACAGGATCGCGCTGTTGCTGGAGGCCGCCTCGACCACGTTGCCCGGCACGATCGACAGCAGCATGTCCATGCCCTTCGGCGTGCCATGGATACCGGCGACGATCTCCTTGCTGCGCTCTGCATTCTCGGCCAGCATCTGCGCGGCCACGACCGGGTCCACGCCCACGCCGGGCTTGAGCACATTGACCAGCACCAGACCGATGCCCACGGCGATGCCCGACAGCACGATGGTGTAGGCCAGCGTCTTCCAGCCGATGCGGCCGAGGGCGCGGATGTCGCCCATCTCCGACACGCCCATGATCAGCGCCGAGAAGATCAGCGGCACGATGAGCATGAAGATCAGATTGAGGAACAGGCCCGACGCCGGGCTGGTGATGTAGTCCATCACCCACTTGGCCACGCCGCTCAGGCCGTCAACGGTGCCGCCGAGGGCATGCACGGTCAGCCCGAGGACCAGGCCGATGATGAAGCCAATGCCCATTTTCCAGTGCAAAGGCAGTTTCTGCCGGGTCGTTGCGGCCTCAGTCATGGAGCGGCGTTCCTCGAAAAAATGAAATCAGCTTAGCAAAGCCAGCCACCCTGACCGACACGCCTTTTTATGAATGCGCGGATGGGTACAACGGCGCAAGGCCATTGTTCTGGGCGGCCGCATGCGCCCGCCAGTGTGGTCCGTCATGGAAGGCGCGCCGCAGGTCCTGCCGGGCCTGGCCGACATCGCCGCCCTGCCCGCCCCAACGGACCTGCTGCATCTGGACCAACGCCTCGCGCTGCTGCGCATCGTCGAGGCGCGCCAGCACCTGCTCCAGGGTGTGCACACCGCCCATGCCCGCCAGCACCGCGATGATCTCGTCCAACCCGCCCGCTTCCATGGCCCGGCGCAGGTCGGCGCGGGTGTACGCGCTCCCTGCCGCAGCGACGGGAACGACCCCTTCGGCACTGCGCACGGCAACAGGACGACCGCGACGTTGCCAGCCCCAGACCAGGGTCAACAGCCACAGCACGGCCAGGCCCGCGGACAGCGCGATCCAGCCCCAGGGCCGTGGCGCGCCCTGCGCCGGCGCCAGCTGCAGATCGGTAGAGGCCGCCGCCGGTTCGCCCGGCAGCGCCGAGGTGGTGTCCACCGGCAGGGTGGGTGCGGCACTGCCGGCGCCCCCGGCGGCGATGTCCAGTTGCAGGTCCGGCAGGGTGGCGCTGCGCGGTTGACCGGCGGCCACGTCCCACCACGCCATGCGCAGGCCCGGAACCGTCAGCGGCCCAGCCTGGCGCGGCACGATCGCAAAGCGCCGGGTCAGCGTGAGCTGCGGGGTGTTGCCATTGAAGGTTTCATCGAACTGCGGCGGCTCGGCGAACACCTGCGCGCCCGGACCCACATCGGGCACCGGCAGCTCCGGGAACTGCGCCTTGGTCGCGCCCTCGGCCACGGCCTCCACCACCACGGTGGCCGCTTCACCGGCACGACCGGTGGTCGGCGCGGCGGTGTAGCGCAGGCGCAGCCCATGCAGTGGCAGCCACGGTTGGGGTGCCGAGGCTGGCTGCGCCTGGACCTGCAGGGTGCGCTGGGCCGAGGCCGCGCGCAGCCGACCGTCGCCGCCGAACATGTCATTGAAGAAGCCGCCCGCACTGCGCCCATTGAACTGCGCGGCCGGCAGCACCAGCGGCCCACTGCGCTCGGGGATCAGCAGAAAGCGCCGCTCCACCACGTTGTAGCGGCGGCCGTTGACCTCGCGTACCTGGCTGCGGTCATCGCCCACCCGCTGCAGCGATGCACCGGCCGGCGTATCGAGCACCAGCTCACCGCTGAGCAGTTGCGCGGCGTAGAACAGCCGCACCACCACGCCCACGCTCTGCTGCACATAGGGTGTGGAATCGTCGACCTCGGTTTCCAGGAAAACGGCGGCATTGCTGCCGGCCGCCGCCGGGGCTGCGGCGCTGCTGGCAGCGACCTGCAGGGTCAGCGGCTGGGTCCGGCTGCTGCCCACCTGCAGGGCGGGAATCTGCAGCGTGCCACTGCGCCTGGGAGTGAGCAGCACGGCATACAGCGCGCGCGAGGTCGTCGCGCCGTTGCTCCACTGCACCTGGCGGCTGCTGGTCTGGCTGCTGAGATCGAAGTCGGTCCGCAGCGGGCCATAATCCGGCGCGCCGCCGCCCGCATCGGATTCGATGTTCAGGGCGACGGTATCGCTGTCGGTGATCTGTTCGCGGTCGAGCCAGGCGCGGGTCTGCGCGTGCGCGGCCATGCTTGCGCACAGCAGCAGGGCAAGCCCGGCGCGCAACCCGCGCTGTATTGTGGAATGTGTCATCGCCCTTCCCGTTTCCTGCGTTCGTTTTCCAGCTGGAACTTGGCCCGCAGCAGGCTGCCCGGGTCGTCCGGTACCCGCCGCATCCAGGCCTCTACCGCCTGCTGCTGCTCGCGCTGCTGCGGGGTGCCGCTGACTTGGCCCTGCGCCTTGTCGGTGCCGTCGTTCTTCCCTTGGCGCTGCATCGCCTGCTGCATGCGCTCGCGCTGGGCCGCGTCGGCCTCGGCCTGCGCCTGGCTGTCGGCAGCTTGCGGCGACTTCTCGCCCTGGGAGCGGCCATCCTTCGGATCAGCGGACGAGGGCGGCGGTGACTGCCCCTGTTCGCCCTTGTCCTGCGGCGGCGAGGACTGACCGTCTTTACCCTGCCCCTGGTTCTTGCCGGCGTCGGGCTTGTCGGGCGGCTTCTTTCCGTCCTTCTGATCGCTGTTCTGGTCGTTGTTCTGCGGTGGCTTGCGCTTGCGTGCGGCATCGACCGCAGCGCGATTGGCGACCGCATCCGCCATGCCCGGGTGCGCTTTCAGCGCACGGTCGTAGGCATCGATGGCGGCGTCGTACTGGCCCTGTCGCGCCAACGCATTGCCCAGGTTGTACCAGCCTGCGTCCGTATCGATGCCCTCGAACTGCTGCTGCGCCGCCTTGAAGTCGCCCTTGCGGTACGCATCCACCCCCGTGGACAGGCGCTGCTGGTCGACCTGATCGGCGCGCTGCCACCACGTCCGCTCGGCGGCGTGTGCCGTCGTCGGCATCGCCATCGGCAGCGCCGCCATCATCACCAGCGCCACGAGCAGACCGCGGCGGCGGAACGCGAACAGTGCCAGCAGCATCAGCGGCGGCAGCAGCCAGAAGCCTTCATCGCGCCACGTGCGGCCCTGCCCTTCCCGGCTGTCATCGGCACTGACCCGCGGGGTCAACACGTGCAGCGCCGCGAGATCCTTGTCATCGGAGGCGATACGCGCATAGCGGCCGCCGCCACGGCTGGCGACACCCCGCAGCGTGCCCTCCTCCAGCCGCGCCGGCACGATCTGGCCCTCGCCGTTGCGGTAGGCCGCGCCCTGCGGCGTGCCCAGACCGAGCACGGAGACCACGAAGCCCTGCGCACGTGCCGAGGCCGCGGCCTGTTCGGCATCGGCGTCGGCGCGGTCAGTCAGCAGCAGGATGTCGCCGCTGCGCGCGCCGGATTGCTGCAGCAGCTTGACTGCCGTTTCCAGCGCCCGATCGGCACGCTGGCCATCGCGTGGCATGACATCCGGTGCAAGCGCATCCAGATACAGCGCGACATTGGCCATGTCGTCGGTCAGTGGCGCTACGGTGTAGGCATCATCGGCGTACACCAGCAAGGCAATTTCGCCGCCCTGGCGCTCGCGCAGCAAGGTGGCCAGCTTGGCGCGCGCCTGCAGCAGCCGCGACGGCGGCAGATCGGTCGCGGTAACGCGCGAGGAGAGGTCCAGTGCAACCACCAGCGGCGACGGCGTCTGCCACAACGGCTGGGCGACCTGCCGCCACGACGGCCCGGCCAGCGCCACGATGGCGATCGCTGTGCCGAGCAGCAGCAGGATCAACCCACCCCAGGCGCGGCGGTCGCGGCCAACCAGCAGATGACGCAGCAGATGGGCATCGACCGTCTGCCGCCACACATTGCTGCGCCGCCGGCGCAGCCACCAGATCGCCACCAGCAGCGGCAGCGCCAGCAGCGCCCACAGCGCATCCGGCCGCACGAAATGCAGGGCATTCCAGCTTGTGTTCATCGCCAGCGCCTCGGCAGCAGCCAGGCCAGGCCGGCCAGCAGCAGTGCCAACGCCAGCGGCATCGCATAGCGCTCGATCCGCGGCCGCACCGCGGGTCCGGCCGATTTCACCGGCTCCAGGCGTTCCAGTTCGGCATAGATGCCGGCCAGCTCATTGGTATTGCGCGCCCGGAACGAGCGGCCGCCGGTGAGCTCGGCAATCTTGTTCAAGGTGGCCTCGTCGACCGGATCCTCGCCCGGGGCGATCTGCACGCCAAACAGACTGATGCCGCCGTCACCGCCGAAGGCCACGGTATAGACGCGCACGCCTTCGGTCTGGGCCAGCTCGGCCGCGCGCAGCGGCTCAAGTACGCCGGCGTTGCTCACACCGTCGGTAAGCAGGATCAGCACGCGTTGGCCTTCGGGTTGTTCGCGCAGGCGTTTGACCGCCAGCGCGATCGCATCGCCAATGGCGGTCTCACGCCCGGCCAGGCCGACCACGCTGTCGCGCAGCTGATCGCGCACACTGGTGAGGTCGGCGGTCAATGGGGTCAGCGTATAGGCACGTTCACCGAAGATCAGCAGGCCAACCCGATCGCCCACTCGGCGGTCGAGGAAGTCGGCCAGCACGGCCTTGGCCGCCGTCAGCCGCTCGACCACCTGGTTGCCAAGCATCATGTCCGCTTCGCTCATGCTGCCGGACACGTCCACCGCGAGCATCATCTGCCGGCCCTGCTGCGGTGGCGTCACCGCCTCACCCAACTGCTGCGGTCGCGCGGCGGCCACGCACAGGCAGGCCCACGCCAGCCATAGCAGCGCGCGACCCAGTCGTGGCCCGGCACCGCCCGAAGCAGCCCCGAGCGATTGCAGCTGATCGGCGGCATACGGCACCCGCAACGCGGCACCTGCACCGGGGCGCGAGGGCCACCAGCGCATCAGGATCGGTAGCGGCAACGCCACCAGCATCCACGGCCAGGCCAAGCCGTCGAGCCAGCTCAACCATGCCGGCAATGTGACCGCGATCATCGGCGCCGCTCCGTCAGCAGCGACAGATAGCGGCGGCGTGCGAGGACGCGCAACCGCTGCACCGCTTCGGCGTCGACACTCGGCCGATAGCCGCCATCGAGCAGCAGCGCGCCGTCGCCCTCGGAAAAGGCCCGGCTGTTCTTCTCGTCCAGGAACGCCAGCCATGCGTCGCCCTGCAGACGTTCCGCCCCGGGCTGGTATTGACGTGCGGCGCGGCGCAGCAACTCGGCGATGGCCGCCACTTCCAGCACCGGCGAACCGGCCTGGGATACCTGGGCATCGAACAGATCGAGCCAGCGCTGGCGTGCACGTCGCCGGCGCCATTGCCACGCCCAGATCGCCGCCACCACCAGCATGATCGCGGCAAATACCAGCCACCAGCCCGGTGCGGGCGGCCACCACGACGGGGAGGGTGGCAGTTGCACATCGCGCAACGGCAACGAGGCCGCGGCGCTCATGCCACCACCGCGGTCGGCAGCGGGCTCAACCAGCTGTCGCTGGCGTCATCGGTGGCCACCACATGCACCTGGATGCGGCGCGCAGCCAGGCCGCTCTGCAGGGCTTCCAGCGGTGCCACGAAGCGATCGCGCCAGTGTTCGCGCACCGCTGCGCTGCCCAGATCGAGCAGCACCCGGCGGCCCTGCGAAAGAAATGGCAATGCCTCGGCCGGCGGCGCCAGCTCCAGCGGATCGACCAGCAGCATCACCACCACTTCGTGGTGCATGGCCAGTGCGGCCCAGCGTGCACTGCTGATCGTCGCGGCGCGCGCCGGATCGGCCAGCACCACCACGCGTGCGCCGGGGCGAAGCAGCCGCGCCGCCTGCTCCAGGGCACGATCCAGGCCGGCATCGTCGGCGGGCGGTTCGGCATACCAACGGGTCAAGGCATCGAGCACGCGCAGCACACCCCGGGTGCCGCCGGCCGGTGCGATCGGCGGCTCCTGGGTGCTGCCGCGCACGGCAGCCAGGCGATCGCCTTGGCGCTGCGCCAGCCACGCCGCGACCGCGCCGACGCGCGCGGCCTGCACGGATTTGAAGCGGACCCGGGTGCCGAAATACAGCACCGGGTCGGTATCGGCGACCAGCAGCGTCAAGCGCTCGCGCTCGGCCTGGAAGAGTTTGGTATGTGCGCGCCCGGTGCGCGCGGTGACGCGCCAGTCGATATGCCGCGCGTCATCGCCCGGCACGTACTCGCGCGACTCGGCGTATTCCATGCCGCGCCCGCGCGCGGGCGACGGTGCACTGCCGGCATGTCCGAGCCGGCCTCGCCTCGCCGGCGGAGCTCGATGCGCACTGCGCCGCAGCGCGACCAGTTCGGCCAGGCGCGGCTGCAGGCCATCGCCGTCAAGCGGCGTGGCGGGATGCGCGGGCACGTCCATGACGCTCAGGGCGCCGGCACGCGGGCCAGCAGCTCGGCCACCAGGCGATCGCCATCCCAGCCCTCGGCGGTGGCTTCATAGCTGGGCAGCACGCGGTGGCGCAGCACGTCCGGAGCCACGTTGCGCACATCTTCCGGGGTCACGAAGTCGCGGCCCGCCAGCCAGGCGCGCGCACGTGCGCAGCGCTCCAGGGCGATCGAGCCACGCGGGCTGGCGCCCCAGGCGATACGCCGGGCAAGCGCCGGGTCATAGCGGGCGGCATCGCGCGAGGCCAGCACGATTTCGATGAGATAGCGCTCCAGCGCCGGCGCCATGTGCAGCGACAGCACCGCCTTGCGTGCAGCGAATACATCGCTCAACGGCATGCGGGCGGGCGCGGCGATCGGGGTGGACAGCGCCTCCCGGGCCCGCTCACGCGCCAGGCGCAGGATCTCGGCCTCGGCGTCCGAATCCGGGTAACCGATCCGGACGTGCATCAGGAAGCGGTCCAGCTGGGCTTCGGGAAGCGGGAAGGTGCCTTCCTGCTCGATCGGGTTCTGCGTGGCCATCACCAGGAACAGCGACGGCAGCGGATAGGTATGGCGGCCCACGGTGACCTGGCGCTCGCCCATCGCTTCAAGCAGCGCGGACTGCACCTTGGCCGGCGCGCGATTGATTTCGTCGGCCAGCAGGATCGGATGGAAGATCGGGCCGGGCACGAATTCGAAGCGGCCTTCCTGCGGGCGCCAGATCTCGGTGCCGGTCAGATCGGCCGGCAGCAGATCGGGCGTGAACTGCACGCGGGAGAAATCCGCATCGAGCCGGGCGGCCAGCGCGCGGATCGCGGTGGTCTTGGCCAGGCCGGGCGCGCCTTCGACCAGCAGGTGGCCATCGGCCAGCAGCGCGGTCAGCAGGCGCTCCACGAGCGCGCTCTGGCCGACGATCTCGGCGGACAAGGCGTCGCGCAGTGCGCGGAACGCGTCGTGCAGGCGGTCGTGCTCCACCGGAGCGGATGAAGCGGTATCAGGCATGGGGGGCGGCAGATTCATGGCATCCATGTGACCTCCACGGCGGGCAGAGGTTCCATTCCCATGATGGCAGGACAGCGGCGGTTACGGCATCAAGATTGGCTGAACACGAAACGGGTCACCGGCGGATCCCACACTAGGCCGCGTTCGAACCGACGACACGGCCCTCAGTGGAATAGATCGCGCTGCAGTACGGGCCGGACATCACGAAGCGCCGGCACGCCTGAGGCCGGTCGTCATAGATGCTGCAGTTCATGCGCTGGCGGTCCAGCGCCACGCACCATCCGTCCGCACCCTGGGCCATCACGCGCAGCCCGCCCGGCCGTTCCGTGGTCAGATCCGCCGGAATGCAGTCCGATGCCTCAAGCACAACGGTCAGGCGACAACACTGCGCGCCGCAGCTGGAACAGTTGGCTCTTGCCATGGAAAATCACACGCTTCTGCGAAACATCAAGAGGCAGCATAGCGCGGATCCCCGCCCACCCGGTGATGCCCGCCCGCCCCGCAAACGGGAAAGGGCCGCACCGGGCGGCCCTTTCCTTGCTGCACTCAGACGCGCGTCAGTTGACGGCCGGGGTATTCCGGGACACGCGCAGCACCTTGGGGGTCACGAACACCAGCAGTTCGGCCTTGTCCTTGTTGCGGCTGCGCTTCTTGAACAGATTGCCCAGGAACGGCACGTCCCCAAGGAACGGCACCTTGTTGACACTGTTGCGGTCGGTGAACTCGTACACGCCACCGATCACGACGGTCTGACCGTCGTCGACCAGTACGGCAGTATTCACTTCACGGCGGTTGATGGTCGGCACGGTGCCGTAGCCATCCAGCACGATGTAGCTGTCCACTTCGTCCTTCTTGACCGCCATGTTCAGGAACACGCGGTTGTCGTTGGTGATGGTCGGGGTGACCTTCAGCTCCAGCACCACCTCCTTGAACTGCACGTTGGCCTGGGCCACACCGCCGGCACCGCCGCCACTGATGGTGACGTAGCCGATTTCCTTACCCTGTTTGATCACCGCTTCACGCTGGTTGGTGGTAACCACACGCGGGTTGGAGATCACTTCGCCGCGGGATTCTTCCTGCATCGCCGAGAGTTCGACGTCCAGCAGGTAGCCCGCGTTGAGGATCGACAGCGCCAGCGAACCGGGGCTCTTGAGCGCATCGACCGGCAGGTTCCAGTTCAGGCCACTGTTGATCGTGGACGGGGCGCGGACCGGAATCGAGCCGGTGCGGCCACCGGCCACCCAGTCGTTGATTGCTTTCTGGTACTCGAAATCCTTGGCCGAACGGTCGTTGATGTTCTTGCCGTTCTGCCCTAGGTCACCACTGAAATAGACGTTGTCGCGGCTGCCGCTGATGCCGAACTTTGCGCCGAGCTCGCGGGCGAACGTATCGGTGGCGATCACGATGCGGCTTTCGATCAGGACCTGGTCGACCGGGCGGTCGATCACGTTGATCAGTTCACGCATCCGCGCGATCTTCTTCGGGATGTCGCTGATCATCAGCGTATTGGTGCGCTCGTCAGCCACGATGCGGCCGCGCGAGGACAGGAAGCCGCTTTCTTCCTGTGAATTGCTGCCACTGCCACCACCACCGCTGCCACTGTTGCCGCCGCCGATGCCCTTGGCTTCGGTCAGCGCTTTGAAGATCACGGCCGCGTTGTGATAGTTGATCTGGATATAGTCGGTAACCAGGTCCTCGCGATTCTCGATCGCGATGCGCGCGTCTTCCTTGTCCTGCTCGAACTTGGCCAGTTCCGGCTGCGGGGCGACCCAGATCACGCCACCATCGCGACGCTTGTCCAGGCCCTTGGCCCGCAGCACGATGTCCAGCGCCTGGTCCCACGGCACGTTGATCAGGCGCAGGGTCACGTTGCCCTGCACGCTGTCGGAGGCGACCACGTTGAGGTTGGATTCCTCGGCGACCAGCTGCAGCACGGTGCGCACCGGCACGTCCTGGAAGTTGAAGGTCACCGGCTTGCCGCTGTAGCCACGCTGGGCAACCGACGCTGCCGCCTGGCTCACCGTGGTGGCGTTGACCGCACCGGTTGCCGGCGCCGCCTGGCGCGGGCTGATCTCGACCACATACTCATTGCCGCTCTGATACGCGAGCGATTCGAATGCGGTGTTGGTGTTGAGCACCAGCTGGGTACCGCCGCCGTACGGCTTGGCGTCGATGCGCTGCACCGGGGTCGCGAAATCGGTCACGTTGATCGGCTTCTGCAGCGCTTCAGGCAGACGCGCGTTGCCGACATCGATCACCACGCTGTTGCCCTGGCTGCGCAGGTCCGGGCTGGCGCCCTGCCCGTCGAACTGCAGGATCAGCCGGCCGGCGCCATCGTCGCCGCGCTTGAAATCGATCTTGGATACCGACAGCGACGCCGGTGCGGTGGCCGCCGCCGGCGTGCCTGCCGGCTTGGGCGCAGCCGCACTGGGCGTGGCCGCCATCACTGTGCCGTTGGCCACCATGAGCGCGACTCCCAGCGCGCACAGGTGGATCAGCTTCTGCCGCCGGACCGGACGCAGCCGCAGGGCGTTGGAAAAGGTCATCGTGCTATCCCCATAATCATTCATTGATCTTCAAGCGCGAGCGTTGCAGGCCGTTCCAGCCAGCCACCCGCGCCATCCGGCACCAGTTCAATCAGCTCAATCCGGTCCTCGAAGACCCCGGTTACCCGCCCGTCGCTCTGCCCCAGATAGACGCCCGGACGCACCCGATAGGTGACCTTGTCCGGTGCCATCACCAGTGCGACGAGCCCGCCCCCGCGACCGATCGAACCGACCATGTCCAAGGCATCCAGAGGGAAGTCCTCCATCGGCTCCTTGCGGCGGTTCGGATCCGGACGCAGCCCCGATCCCCCTTGCGGATTGGTCCAGGCGTCGGTGAACGGGTCGCGCATCCCCTGCGCGGAATATTCAAACGTCTCGAACTGCTGCATCACCGGCAGCGGCTCAAGCGGCGGTGCCGGACGTGCGCGCACGTCGGCCACCCACTTTTCCAGATTCGGGGCATCACCGGGGGTACTGGTCACGCCGCGTGCGCAGCCGGCCAGCAGTACCACGCCCAGCAGGCCGCATACCCGTGCGGTCGAGGTGAGGCGGCTCATTTCCTGCCCCCTTTCTTCTCTGCCTTTTCCCGTTCGGCAGCCGCTTTTTCCTGCGCTTCCATCTCCACGTCATCCAGGTAACGGTAAGTCTTGACCGTTCCGGACAACTCCAGCGCACCGCTGCGGGCGGTGATGCCGGTCTTGGGATCCTTCGGCTTCAGGTTGATGTCGTGCATGGTCAGGATGACCACGCGCGGCAGCGAGGCCACACCGCTGACGAATGCACCGAACTGGTGGTAGCTGCCCACCATGCGCAGGGCGATCGGCTTTTCGGCGTAGAACTCCTTGGGCTGCTCGGCACCGGGCTGGAACAGCTCGTTGGCCAGGCCGCTGGAGAGCGCCGTCTGCGAGATGTCGATGATCAGGTCCGGCATTTCGGTCTTGCTGGGCAGCTGGCGCAGCATCTGCTGCAGCACCTGCTCCATCTGGGTCAGCTGCTGCTTGAGCGGCTCCAGGTTCACCGCCCGGCCCTGCTCCTTTTCAAACTCGGTGCGCAGCTCGGTTTCCTTGTTCACCAGCGAGGCAAGCTCGTCGCGCTTGCCACTGATCAGCAGGAACCAGCCCATGACCACGATGAACAGCGCGAGCACCACGCAGAACACGACCTTGGCCTGCTGCGGCCAGTTGCCGATGTTGTTGAAGTCCAGCTCTTTGAGATTGATTTTCTGGCTCATTGCTGGCTCCCCTCCTGCGCGTTGGCAGGCGCCGGCGGTGGTGCGGGCGGCGTGGTCGGAACAATCCGGCTGCCGGCCGGCTTGGCCGGTGCGGTCGCGTCCGGTGCAGCGGGTGCGGCGGCCGGTTCCTGGGTCGCGGCGGCCGGCGCAGCGGACAGCGGCGCTACCGGTGGAACCGGCGCGGCCTCGGCGGCCGTGTCGACCACGGTGCCATCATCGGCCAGGGCCGTGTCGCTCTGTGCGGGCAGGTTCACCTTGACCACGAACATGTACGGCAAGGACTTGATGTCCATCACCGGGCCGGGCGCCGTGGACGTCTTTTCCTTGTCCGGGGCCTTGGCTTCGATGATCGACAGCTCCGGATTGGTCATCCAGCCCGAGCTTTCCAGGTTGCGCATGTAGGCGCTGACGCGTGCGTTGGACTGCGTGCGCCCTTCCAGGGTCAGCACGTCGCCCTCCTGCTTGAGCGTGGTCAGCACCACCCCGTCGGGGATGGTCCGGACCAGCGCATCGAACAGGTGCACCATCTGCGAACGCTTGGCCTGCAGTTCCTCGATCACGGCCTTGCGGGCCAGCAGTCGATCCTTCTGGCGGTCCAGACGCTCGATCTCCTTGTTCTGCTCCTTGACCTTGTCGATCTCGGCCTGCAGGAAGGTATTGCGATCGGCCTGCCCGCTGACCTGACGGTCGTAGTAGAACCAGATCAACAACGACAGCAGCAGGCCACCGATGGCGGCCCCACCCAGCATGGCGTAGAAGTCGCGCTGGCGTTGCTTGCGCCGCTCGGCGCGCCAGGGCAATAGGTTGATGCGCGCCATCAGTCAAAGCTCCTCAGCGCCAGACCGGTCGCAATCATCAGCGCCGGGGCGTCCTGGGCCAGCGCGTGCGCCTGCACCTTCGGACCCAGCGTCATCTGTGCCAGCGGGTTGGCCACCACGGTGGCCACGCCCAGCTGCTCTTCCACCATGTCCGGCAAGCCGGTCAGGGCCGCGCAACCGCCGGCGAGCACGATGTGATCGACCCGGTTGAACTCGCTGCCCGCATAGAAGAACTGCAGCAGACGGCTGATCTGCTGGACGGTGGCTTCCTTGAACGGCTCGAGCACTTCCATCTCGTAGCTTTCCGGCAACCCACCCTGACGCTTGGCCAGGCCGGCCTCTTCATAGGTCAGCCCGTAGCGGCGCATCACTTCGTCGGTCAGCTGCTTGCCGCCGAACACCTGTTCGCGGCTGTACAGGCTGCGCCCGCCGCGCAGGACGTTCAGGGTGGTCATGGTGGCACCGATGTCCACCAGCGCCACCACGCCATCACTGGCCACCGGCAGCTCGCTGGCGACCAGGGCAAAGGCGTTCTCGACCGCGAAGGCCTCCACGTCCATGACCCGCGCGACCAGTCCGCCCAGTTCCAGCGCCGATTGGCGCAGCTCGACGTTCTCCGAACGCGAGGCCGCCAGCAGCACCTGGACCATTTCCGGGTTGTTCGGAATCGCACCCAGCACTTCGAAATCGAGGTTCACTTCCTCGATCGGGTACGGGATGTAGTTGACCGCCTCGAGCTCGACCTGGGCTTCCATCTCGTTCTCGTCCAGATCGGCCGGCATCGGGATCAGCTTGGTGATCACGGCCGAACCGGCCACGGCCGCGGCAGCATGCCGAGCCTTGGTCCCGGAGCGGTTCACGGCACGTCGAATGGCCTCCCCGACCGCTTCGACCTCCACGATGTTCTTTTCCACCACCGCATTCGGCGGAAGTGGTTCCACAGCGTAATGTTCCACGCGGAAACGATTGCCGCTGCGGGATAGCTGCAACAGCTTTACTGCAGTCGAGCTGATATCGACGCCGATAAGAGGCGACTGGCTTTTTGGGATAAGCCCCACGGTTTCTCCCCTGCCGATGGGCACTTGGACGCAGAAGCTGCGACCGCGCATTAATAACGTTTTTTTTGCAAATCGCAACCGTCAAGCTGTAAAACGGGCATCACTGCTCGTTTCACGCGTCCCCAGACGGCGATCGACTGCTCTCCCCGGGAACACCCCCAGCCGTTCCCTTGCGTAATCTATACTCTGCGACCACGAAATTCGCAATCGGAATCTGTCACTGATGACACGTCTTCGCCGTTGGCTGCGCTGGATGCTGGTCGCGTTCCTGGTCCTGGCATTGATCGGCGCTGCGGTGGCCGGCGGCCTCTACTACGCCATTTCCTCCAAGCTCCCCGACGTGCAGACCCTGCGCGACGTGGAGATGCAGGAGCCCATGTATGTCTATGCCAGCGATGGCAAGCTCATGGCGGTGTTCGGCGAGACCCGGCGCACTCCCATCACCATGAAGGACGTCCCGGAGCGCCTCAAGCAGGCCTTCCTGGCCACCGAGGATGCCCGCTTCTACGAGCACGGCGGGGTGGACTACAAGGGCATCGGCCGCGCCGTCTGGCTGCTGGCCACCACCAGCGACAAGCGCGTGCCGGGTGGCTCGACCATCACCCAGCAGGTCGCCCGCCAGTTCTTCCTGAGCTCGGAGTACAGCTACACCCGAAAGCTGGCCGAGATCCTGCTGGCCCGGAAGATCGAGAGCGAGCTGAGCAAGGACGAGATCTTCGAGCTCTACCTGAACAAGAGTTTCTTCGGCAACCGCGCCTACGGCGTGGCCGCCGCGGCCGAGTTCTACTACGGCAAGAAGCTGGGCGAGCTGGACCTGGACGAAATGGCCTCGCTGGCCGGCATCCCCAAGTTCCCCTCCTCCGGCAACCCGATCAGCAACCCCGAGCGCGCCCGTGAGCGCCGCGACTTCTATGTACTGCAGCGCATGGCCAGCCTGGGCTTCATCTCCCAGGCCGAGGCCGACGCGGCCAAGGCCGTGCCGATGCACGCCACCGCGCATGAGCCGCCGGTGCAGGTCGAGGCGCCCTACGTGGCCGAGCTGGTCCGCCAGGAAATGATTGCCCGCTTCGGCGGCGACGTGGTCAACAAGGGTTACCACGTGACCACCACGATCAATGCCGAACTGCAGACCGCGGCCAACCTGTCGGTGCGCGATGGCCTGCTGGCCTACGACCACCGCCACGGCTGGCACGGGGTGGAGCAGCACGTGGAAGTGCCGGCTGACGCCGATGCCGCCGCGTTGGCGCTCAAGCTGGCCGGCATCCCGGCCCAGACCGGCCTGCTGCCGGCGATCGTGGCGGCGACCGCCGCCGATGGCAGCGCCACCGTGGTACTGGGCAACCGCAGCGAAGTGGTACTGCCTGCCAGCGCCGCCCGCTGGACCAACAAGACCCCGGCCAAGCTGGTCACCCGCGGCGACATCGTGCGGGTGCGGGCCGGCGAGAAAGAAGGCGAGTGGCTGCTCGACCAGATCCCGCGCGGCCAGGCCGCCCTGGTCTCGCTGGACGCCGAAAACGGGGCCTTGAAGGCACTGGTCGGCGGCTTCAGCTTCTCCGGCAACAAGTTCAACCGTGCCACCCAGGCGCGCCGTCAGCCGGGTTCGAGCTTCAAGCCCTTCATCTACGCGGCCGCCTTCGACAAGGGCTTCAATCCGGCCTCGATCGTGCTCGACGCCCCCGTCGTGTTCCGCGACCGCCGCGGCAAGACCTGGTCGCCGCAGAACGACGGCGGCGGCTTCCGCGGCCCGATGCGGCTGCGTGAAGCGCTGGTGCAGTCGCGCAACCTGGTCTCGGTGCGCCTGCTCGATGGCATGGGCGTGGATTACGCGCGCAAGTACATCAGCGAGTTCGGCTTCGCCGAGGCCGAGCTGCCGCCGAACCTGTCGATGTCGCTGGGCACCGCGTCGCTGACCCCGCTCTCGGTGGCGCGCGGCTATGCGGTGTTCGCCAACGGCGGCTCGCGCGTGGACACCTGGCTGATCGACCGGGTCACCGACCGTGACGGCGTGGAAGTGTTCAAGGAAAACCCGGCCATCGCCTGCCGCGACTGCGCCGGCAGCAGCGGCGTGCCGGTCAGCCAGGTCGTGGACGGCTTCAACTTCGGCTCCGCGCCCGCGGCGAACGCCGCACCAGCCAAGCCGCAGCAGGCGGCCGCCGTCGAAGCACCGGTACCGGTCAACCCGGATGCCAAGGTCGCCCCGCGTGCGATCGATGCCCGTACCGCGTACCAGCTCAACTCGATGATGCGCGACGTGGTCCAGCGCGGCACCGGCACCGCGGCCAAGGTGCTCGGCCGCGAAGACGTGGGCGGCAAGACCGGCTCGACCAACGATCACCGCGACGCCTGGTTCTCCGGTTTCGGTGGCCCCTACGCGACCACCGTGTGGGTGGGCCGCGACGACTTCCGCTCGCTGGGCTACCGCGAGTACGGCGGCCGCGCCGCGCTGCCGATCTGGATCGAGTACATGCGCGTCGCGCTGAAGGACACCCCGATCGCGCAGAACGAGCCGCCTTCGGGCATGGTCCAGGCCACGCTCAACGGCGCCACCGAGTGGGTCAAGGTGGAGGATATGGAGAAGCTGGAGGAGTACGACTTCAACAGCCAGACCCCGCAGGCCGACGACGCCGCGTTCGATATCTTCTGACCGCATGCGCCGGGTTCGCCCGGCGCCGCCGCGTATCGTCCGCCCCATCGCCACGGTAGAGCCACCCCATGGGTGG
This sequence comes from Stenotrophomonas rhizophila, assembly GCF_003751305.1. Lineage (GTDB taxonomy): Bacteria > Pseudomonadota > Gammaproteobacteria > Xanthomonadales > Xanthomonadaceae > Stenotrophomonas > Stenotrophomonas rhizophila_B. The sequence goes on along the minus strand of NZ_RJKV01000002.1, from coordinate 758,084 downwards.
CTGCACGTAACCCTTGAACGCAGGCACAGCCAGCCATGGGCTGGCTCTACCTGCCTGTCACATCGCCGGTGTACATTGCCGTGCAGGTCGCCAAGGAGTACCGGTCATGCATCGAGCCCGTCAGCATGCAGCCACCCAGACCCGTGAGCGTCGCCACCAGCTGGCGCATGAAGCCGCCCGTCTGATGGCCGAGGGCGGCATCCGCGACTATCACCAGGCCAAGCTCAAGGCCGCCACCCGGCTCGGCATCCATGACGATGCCTCCCTGCCCCGCAACACCGAGATCGAAGACGCCCTGCGCGAGTATCAGCGTCTGTTCGCCGGTGCCGACCATGGCGCACAGCTGCGTCAACGCCGTGAGGCCGCCCTGCGCGCGATGGACTTCCTGCGCGCCTTCTCACCGCGCCTGTGCGGCCCGGTGCTGGACGGCACCGCCGATGCCAACAGCCCCGTGCAGCTGCAGGTGCACAGCGACGATGCCGATGCCGTGCAGCGCTACCTCGATGAACATGGCATCCCGGCCGAATCGCGCACACGCCGGCTGCGGCTGGACCGCGAACGCAGCCTGGATGCGCCGGTCTGGGTATTCAGTGCCGAGGACCTGACCTTCGACATCGCCGTGCTGCCTTACGATGGCCTGCGCCAACCGCCGCTATCGGCCATCGATGAAAAGCCGATGCGGCGCGCGTCGGCCACGCAGTTGCGTGAGCTGCTGGCTGACAGCGAGATCGAGGGTTACCTGGGCCGTGGATGAGACTACGCGCGGCCTCCTTCAGGCCTCGGCGAACGGGACCAGAAAGCGCTCGATCGCCGCAACCAAGGCCAACGGCGTTTCGTTCATCGGGTAGTGACCCGCACTTTCCAGCACCTCCAGGGTCGCCTGCCGATAGCGGCTCAGGTAGGTCCTTTCCATGAAGGCCGCGTTGAACACCGGATCGTGCTCGCCGATAAGCACTTTCACCGGATGCCGGCCGACGATCTCCGCGCTGAAGTCGGTATCAGCCCAGGCCGGGAAGTAACCGGCGAATGCCTCCGGCGACGCGTGCGCCATCGAGTACTGCGCCTTCCAGTCCAGCCACGCGGCGGGCAACCGCCCACCGGTGCTGCGATCGATGATGCCACGGCGGATGCTCACGCTGCCCGCGGCCGCTTCAAGCAACTGCCGCGTCGGTGAATCGTAGGCGATGCCACCGCACGGCACGGGCGCAACGGCGACCAGCGCGCGCACGCGATCCGGGGCGAGCACCGCGATCCGCTCGATGGCCATGCCGCCCATCGAATGCCCGATCAGGCTGAAGGTCTCGATGCCCAGCGTGTCGGCCAAGGTCAGCGCGTCGTTGGCGATCTCGTCGATGGTGTAGTTGCCACGCACATCGCGCATCCCGCCGTAGCCGCGGCAGTCCATGAACACATAGGTGAACTCCTCACCGGACAGCCACGGTTCGATGGGGTCGAACGCATGCGCGTCGCCAAACCAGCCGTGCAGGACCAGGACAGGATGGGCGCCAGTGCCGGCGCGATGAAAGGTGGGGGACATGGCGGCATCGTCAGGAAGAAAGGCTGGGCGATGATCGTAGGGCGTCGGCGCGTGGCCCGCCGTCGATATCAGGCCGATGGCGATAGAATCCGGGCCATGCGCAATACCCTGCTCGATCCCTTTGAAGATCTACCGCGCGCCGTGGTGGTCACCGCCAATGACTACGCCGCCGGATCCGTCTTCCCCGACCACGCGCATCGGCGCGGTCAGTTCGCGTTCGCCTCGCGCGGCACCATCAGCCTCACCACACCCGAAGGACACTGGCTGGTGCCACCACGGCGTGCCTGCTGGGTGCCCGCAGGCGTCGCACACGCCATGGCGATGCGTGGCCCGGTCACGATGCTCAATGTGTTCGTGGCGGCCGAAGAAGTGGCGGCGGTCCAGTTGCCTGCGCGCTGCGGCGTGTACGCCGTATCGGCGCTGCTGCGGCACCTGATGGACGATGCGGTCGATCTGCCGGCACTGTACGACCTTGAGGGGCGAGCCGGCCGGCTGATGCAGTTGCTGGTCGCGGAGATCGCCGCGATGCCACGCCTGTCACTGCATGCACCGCTGCCCCGCGACCCGCGCCTGGCGCGCGCCTGCCAGCCGCTGTTGGATGCGCCCTCGATCGCCGCCTCGCTCGATGAGGTTGCCGCCGAAGCGGGTATGAGCCGACGCACTTTTACCCGCCAGTTCCGCGCGGACACCGGGGTGGGGTTTGCCGAATGGCGCCAGCAGATCTGTCTGCTCGCCGCGATCGAACGCCTGGGTGCCGGGCAGCCGGTCACCCGGATCGCACTGGATCTGGGATACGCCAGCCCAAGCGCGTTCACCTCGGCATTCCGCCGCGTGCTCGGCGAAGCACCCAGCCGGTATGTGGAAACGCGCCGGACGACGTAGCCACAGCCGCACAGGCAAAAAAACGCCCCGCAGTGCGGGGCGCTTTCAACACAACCTGCCGGAGCGATCAGCCCTGGTAGTCGCGCACGTCGCTACCGGTGTAGACCTGGCGCGGACGGCCGATCTTCATTTCCGGATCGACCTGCTGTTCCAGCCAATGCGCCACCCAGCCGGAGGTACGGCCCAGGGCGAACATGACGGTGAACATTTCGGTCGGGATCTGCAGCGCCTTGTAGATGATGCCACTGTAGAAATCGACGTTCGGGTAGAGCTTGCGGGCGACGAAGTAGTCGTCCTGCAGCGCGGCCTGTTCCAGCTTGACGGCCACGTCCAGCAGCGGATCCTGCACGCCCAGCTGCTTGAGCACCTTGCCGGTCATCTCGCCGATGACCTTGGCGCGCGGGTCGAAGTTCTTGTACACGCGGTGGCCGAAGCCCATCAGGCGGAAGCCGGAGGTCTTGTCCTTGGCCTTGAGCACGGCGGACTCGACGTTGTCGGCCGAACCGATCTCTTCGAGCATCTTCAGCACGGCTTCGTTGGCACCGCCGTGGGCCGGACCCCACAGCGCGGTGACGCCAGCGGCGACCGACGCGTACGGGTTGGCACCGGTCGAACCGACCAGACGCACGGTCGAGGTCGAGGCGTTCTGCTCGTGGTCGGCGTGCAGGATGAACAGCAGGTCCAGCGCCTTGACCACGTCCTGGTTCAGCTCGTACTGGCCGTCGGCCGACTCGAAGGTCTGCTTCAGGAAGCGGCTGACGTAATCCAGCGAGGTGTCCGGCTTGTTGGCCGGCAGACCCTTGCCGTGGCGGTAGATCAGCGCCGACAGGGTCGGCACCTTGGCGATCAGGCGCACCGCGGCGTGGCGACGCTGTTCGGCGTCGGACAGGTCCAGCGAGGCGTGGTAGATGCCCGACAGCTGCGCGATGGCGGCGGTCAGGATGGCCATCGGATGGGCATCCTTGGCGAAGCTGCCGATCAGCGTGTTGATCGACGGATCCACATCGGCTTCGGCGGCCAGCTCGTCGGTGAAGGCCTTCAGCTGCTCGGCGCTCGGACGCTCGCCGTTGATCAGCAGGTAGGCCACTTCGACGTAGCTCGACTTTTCCGAGAGCTGCTCGATGGGATAGCCGCGATACAGCAGCACGCCCTTGTCACCGTCGATATAGGTGATGGCGGACTTGCAGCTGGCGGTGGCGGTGAAGCCGGAGTCGTACGTGAAGAGACCGGTTTCCTTGGTCAGCTTCGAGATATCGACGCAATCGTTGCCGAGCGTAGGTTTGATGACGGGCAGAACAACCGACTTTTCGCCGGCGTTGAGCGTGACCTGATCAAGATCGGACACTGTGTGCGCTCCTCGAGGGAAGGCGCCCGCCCAAGCGCATGGGTCAGGCACGTGAAGGAAGTCCACGATCGTTATCGTGGATCCCGCCATTATCGCACAGCAACATTTTCGACGCCCTAGGACGGAAGTCGTAGACGCAGGTTCCAGACCGCGCCGCAGGCGCCATCCCAGCGCGCGCAAGGGCTCGCGCCAACGCACGGACACAGCGTTCCGTCGGCGGGGCATGCAGGCCTCACCTGGCGTTCAGTAAACCGGGAACAACAAAAAACAACGGCCGCCAAGGCGACCGTTGTTTTCAAGCAGCTGCGTCGACAGATCAGGCCGCGGTCGGCGCCGGCTTGCCGAAACGCTTCTGGAACTTGTCGATACGGCCGCTGGTGTCGATCACCTTGTGCTTGCCCGTGTAGAACGGATGCGAAGCCGAGGAGATTTCAACCTTGACGAGCGGATACTCGTTGCCGTCTTCCCACTTGATCGTGTCCTTGGTGGACATGGTCGAACGGGTCAGGATCTTGAAATCAGAGGTAACGTCGTGGAAAACCACGTCGCGGTAAGCAGGATGAATATCGGCCTTCATGGGCGCGCACCGTAATAAGGGCTGGTGGTCAAGAGCGGCATTATAGTCCCGGCCGCCGCAAAGGGCAAGCCGGGTCCATCAACCGTGCGAAAGGTCCGCCGCAGCGGCGTCATCAGACGCCGAGTGCCGCCCTCACCTGGGCCTCGAAGCGACCCTGGTCGTAGGCCATCAGCAGCTGAGTGTTGTCAGGCTGCCCGGTCTGGCGGTTCCAGTCGACAATGGTAGCACCCCGGCTGTGCACGCCGGCCAGTTCCACGTTCAGCGGACGCGATTCGACCCGCAGCGCGCCTTCCGGCTGCAGCGCCCAGGCCATCGCCAGCGCATCGGCGGCGTACCAGCGCTCGCCACGGCTGTCTTCGGACCACAGGCGGGTCTGGCGCGAGATCAGCTCGTAGAAACGGGCCTTGTCGCTGTCGGCCGCCAGCCACTGCTCGACGTCCGCGTGCAGCAGGCCGTGGGCCACGGTGGCCTCCCAGTCGGCCACTTCGATGTGCGGGAAGCCGGTGAACACGATGTGCGCCGCCTCCGGATCGAAGGCGATGTTGAACTCGGCGGCCGGGGTGATGTTGCCGTGGCAGGTCACCGCCCCACCCATGACCAGGAAGCGCTTCACGCGCTGCGGCAGGGTCGGGTCGAGCTTCAGGGCCAGCGCCAGGTTGGTCAGCGGGCCGAGTGCGACCAGGAACAGCTCACCGGCGTATTCGTGCGACAGGCGCAGGATCGCCAGCGCGGCGTGCTCGGCCTCGGCCTGGCGCTTGGCGGCCGGCAGGTTCACATCGCCAAAGCCATCGGCGCCGTGCACATGGGCGGCATCGACGGAGGGGTGCAGCAGCGGGTCGGCGGTACCGGCGTAGACCGGCACGTCGTCGCGGCCAGCCACTTCGCACAGTTTCAGGGCATTGCGGACTGTGTGGTCCAGGCCTACGTTGCCGGCGGCGATGGTCAGGCCAACGATATCGTGGCGCTCATCGGCGAAGGCCATCAACAGGGCCAGGGCATCATCGACACCGGGGTCGGTGTCGATCAACAGCGGAATCTTCTTGCTCATCGTTGCCGTCTTGATAATCGGCAAGGGACTTTCGCACCCTGTCATGACAAATACAAGGCGGCGCCCGCCGACGCCTCACGTTGGCCACAAAGCCGACGGGCCTTGAATGTGCGTGGCTCCTGCTTCGATTACTCGACCGCAATCGGATGGGCCACTTCGCGGCTCTGATCGTGGAGGGACGTGTGCCGGCCTTCGCCCCCCCCCCTGCCGACCGCCCGCGGTTTATGCCGACGCGTACCGCACGGCCGTGCCGATCCAGCGCCGCACCACCTGATCGGCCACGTCAGGTGCCTCGGCCAGCAGCCGCTCGGCAAGGTCATGCACGCCCGGCAGCAGATCCGCGTCGCGGGCCAGATCGGCCATCCTGAAGCCGGCCAGGCCGGTCTGTCGTGTGCCCAGCAGTTCGCCCGGGCCGCGCAGCTCCAGATCCTTCTCGGCGATCAGGAAGCCATCGTTGGTCTGCCGCATCGTTTCCAGCCGCTCGCGCGCCATGTTCGACAGCGGCGCTTGGTACAACAGCACGCACCGCGACACGGCCGAGCCGCGCCCTACCCGGCCGCGCAGCTGGTGCAGCTGCGCCAGGCCGAGACGCTCGGCGTTCTCGATGATCATCAACGACGCGTTGGGCACGTCCACGCCCACTTCGATCACCGTGGTGGCCACCAGCAGATCGATCTCACCGGCCTTGAAGGCAACCATCGTGGCGAGTTTCTCACTCGCCTTCAGCCGCCCGTGCACCAGCCCCACGCGCACGCCCGGCAGCAGCGCCTGCAACGATTCGAACGTGGCCTGGGCGGGTGTCGCATCGAGCTCTTCGCTTTCCTCGATCAGCGTGCAGACCCAGTACACCTGCTGGCCTTCGCGGCAGGCCACCGCGATGCGTTCGATCAGCTCCGGCCGGCGATCATTGTTGAGCGCCACGGTCTGCACCGGCGTACGCCCCGGCGGCAGCTCATCGATCGCCGAGATATCCAGATCGGCGTACTCGGACATCGCCAGGGTGCGCGGAATCGGTGTCGCGGTCATCACCAGTTGGTGCGGCACGCTGCGCCCGTCCGCGCCCTTGTCGCGCAGCGCCAGCCGCTGGTGTACGCCGAAACGGTGCTGCTCATCGACGATCGCCAGCGCGAGATCCTTGAACACCACACTGTCCTGCATCAGCGCGTGCGTACCGACCACCACCTGCGCCTCGCCCGAGGCGACCTCGGCCAATACCTTGGTGCGCGCCTTGCCGGTGACCTTGCCGGCCAGCCATGCGGTCCGCACGCCCAACGGCTCCAGCCAGGCGCGCAGATTGTTCATATGCTGCTCGGCGAGCAGCTCGGTGGGTGCGGCCAATGCGACCTGCTTGCCCCGCTCTACCGCCAGCATCGCCGCCAACGCGGCCACCACGGTCTTGCCCGAGCCGACGTCACCCTGCACCAGCCGCAGCATCGGATGCGCCTTGGCGAGGTCCTTGCGGATCTGCTCGAACACGCGCTGCTGCGCACCGGTCAGCTGGAACGGCAGGCTGTCGCGCAGCTGTGCGACCAACGCACCCTGCCCGCGCAGCGATGGCGCGTGGTGCGCCTGCAACGCCATGCGCTGCCGGCGCAGACTCAGGTGGTGTGCCAGCAATTCTTCGATGGCCAACCGGCGTTGAGCCGGATGCCGGCCCGCGGCCAGCGCCACCAGATCGGCGTCCGGCGGTGGGCGGTGCACGGTCAGCAGCGCACTGCGCAGCGAGGGCAACCCCAGCCCCGACAACCAACCGGCTGGCAGCAGTTCCAGCGTGGATTCTTCCGGCAACTTGTCCAGCGCCAGCCCGATGAATTTACGCATCGTCGCCGGCCCGACTCCCTCGACCGCCGGATAGACCGGATCGAGGCTGTCGCCCAGCGCATCCTCTTCATTGCCGCCCATCACCCGGTAACTGGGGTGGACGATCTCCAGCCCGTGATGGCCGGGCTTGGCGGTGCCGTAGCAGCGGATGCGCGTGCCCACGGCAAACTGCGCGACCTGCTGGGCGCGGAAGTGGAAGAAACGCAGCACCAGCGTGCCGTACGAATCATCCTCGATCGCGACCTTGAGCACCGGCCGATAGCGGAACCCGCGCTCGACCGCACTCACCCGCCCCTCCACCTGCGCCGCCACACCCGGCTGCAACTGGGCAATGGTGGTCAGCCGGGTACGGTCTTCATAGCGCAGCGGCAGATGCAGCCACAGATCCTGCAGCGACGACAGGCCACGGGCGGCCAGCTTGATCGCCACCGCCGGCCCGATACCGGAGAGCATCGACAACGATGCCTCCCCGGCTGCGGCCAGCGCCGGTGCAGGAGCCCGTGACCGCGCCACGTCAGGCCTGGTCGAGCACCATCACCGCATCGACTTCGAAGTTGGCGGCCTTCGGCAGACCCGCCACTTCGATGGTCGAACGTGCCGGGAACGGCGCCTTGAAGTAATCCTGCATGACCGCATTGACCTTGGCGAACTCGCCCAGATCGGTCAGGTACAGGCCCAGACGCACGATCTGATCCAGCGAACCACCGGCCTCTTCGGCCACGGCCTTCAGGTTGTCGAACGCACGACGCGCCTGCGCCTCGATATCGCCCACACCCACGATGTCACCGGTGGCCGGATCCAGCGGAATCTGGCCCGAGAAATACACGGTATTGCCCGCACGCACGGCCTGCGAATACGGACCGATGGCCGCCGGGGCCTTGGCACTGGTAATGATCTGACGGGACATGGAAGCTCCACGATTCAAAAGGGGGAACGCAATTGTAGCGCCCCCGCGGGTAGCGCCACGCCATGCGTGGACGCCCCCCAACCGCGCAGCGCCAATGACCCATCCGTTCGCGGTAGCCACGCCACCGCTCTCCGCACCCCCGCCTGCCTTGGAAGGGAGGTGACGGGTGGGCCGGGGCGGGACCGTGTGTTGCCATGGATGGCAACACACGAGCTTACAGGGACGTACTTGCAGCGGGTCCCGCCCCGGCCTGCCCGTCACCTCCCCCACGCAGGAAGCAGGCGCACGTGAGCCGCGGTTCGCAGTGCCTAATCAGGATCATCGCCGCGCCGCGCCACGCGAAGCCAGCCGACCAACGGTCGGCTCTACCCATGCAAGCGCTCAGCCACCCTCGGCAGGCGGATGGGTTACTGGCGCCGCACCGACTGCACCACCGACAACCGCCGCAGACGCCGCATCACTTCCGCCAGATGGTTGCGATCGCGCACCTGGATATTGAACGCCAGCACCGCCGCATTGAAATCGCGGTCCAGATAATCCACGCGCTCGATGTTCGAATGGCTCTGCGCGATCGCCGCCGCCAACTGCGCCAGCACACCGGTCCCGTTCTCCACCTCGACGATCAACGACGTGTCGTAATCCCCCGACACCGTCGTATCCCACCCGATCGGCACCCAGCGCTCCGGCGACTTGCGCAGCTCGGCCAGGTTCGGGCAGTCCAGACGGTGCACCACGATGCCCTTGCCGGCCGTGTGGTAGCCCATGATGTCGTCGCCCGGAATCGGCTGGCAACAGTTCGCGAAGCTCACTACTCCGCGCTCGCTGCCATTGATCAGGATCTTTTCCTGCGAATGCTTCGAATGCGCCCCACCGCGCAGCTCTGCATACGCCATCAGCGCCTGCGCGGCCTGGTTCGGCATCCAGTTGCCCAGCGCCACTTCGGCCAGCAGGGCCTCCAGGCGCGGATACCGGTGCTCGGCCAGGAACGCATCCAGGCGCCCCTTCGGCAGCCGCTCCAGCGAGCTGTCCATCGCCTCCAGCGCGCGGTCCAGCATCCGATGACCCAGCTGCACCGCGTCCTCGTGCTCCAGCTGCTTGAGCTGGTGACGGATCGCCGTGCGCGCCTTGGAACTGACCACGAACTCCAGCCACTGCGGCTTGGGCGTGGCCGAACGCGCGGTGATCACTTCCACCGTCTGCCCACTGACCAGCTTGGTGCGCAGCGGAACCAGCTTCTTGTCCACGCGCGAGGCCACCGCCATGTTGCCCACATCGGTATGCACCGCATACGCGAAATCCAGCGCCGTGGAATTGCGCGGCAGCGCCAGGATCTTGCCCTTCGGCGTAAACAGATAGACCTCGTCCGGGAACAGATCCACCTTGACGTTGTCCAGGAACTCCAGCGACGAGCCGGCGGCACGCTGCGAATCGATCAACTCCACGATCCACGCATGCGCACGGCTCTGTGCGCTGTTGGGTGAGTCGCCACCGAACTTGTAGGTCCAGTGCGCGGCCACGCCTCGCTCGGCGATCAGGTCCATTTCCTCGGTACGGATCTGCACCTCGATCGGCGAGCCGTACGGCCCGAACAGCACCGTGTGCAGCGACTGGTAGCCGTTGGCCTTGGGGATCGCGATGAAATCGCGGAAGCGCCCGTCCAGCGGCTTGAAGGTGGCATGCACCGCGCCGAGCGCGTGGTAGGCACTGGGCACGTTGCGCACGACCAGGCGGAAGCCGAACACGTCCATGACCTGGTCGAAGGATTTGTTCTCGTCGTGCATCTTGTTGTAGATGCTCCACGGGGTCTTGATGCGGCTGACCAGGCGATGCTCCAGCCCTTCCTTGGCCAGGCGCTGGCTCAACTGCACCTCCACCTGCGCCATGGCCTCGCGGCGCACCACCGGCTGGCTGCGGATGTGTTTTTCCAGGATCGCGTGGCGCCACGGGTACAGCGCCTTGAAGCCGAGGTTCTGCAACTCGCTCTTGACCAGGCTCATGCCCAGCCGCTGCGCGATCGGGGCGTAGATTTCCAGCGTTTCGCGGGCGATGCGGCCGCGTGCTTCGCGGCTCTGCGCGCCCAGCGTACGCATGTTGTGCAGGCGGTCAGCCAGCTTGATCATGATCACGCGCAGGTCGCGCGACATCGCCAGCAGCATCTTGCGGAAGCTCTCGGCGGCCGCCTCCTGGCGGTCGCGGAACTTCAGCTTGTCCAGCTTGGTGACGCCATCGACCAGTTCGGCCACGGCTTCGCCGAACTCGGCGGCCAGCTCCTCGCGGGTCAGCGGCGTGTCTTCGATGGTGTCGTGCAGGATCGCGGCGATCAGCGCCTCCACGTCCAGGCCGAGCTCGGCCAGCACCTGGGCAACGGCGACCGGATGGGTGATGTAGGGCTCGCCCGACTTGCGGGTCTGGCCGGCATGCGCGGCGGCGCCTACTTCCCAGGCGCGGCGCAGCAGTGGCAGTTGGTCGGGCGGCAGATAGTGCGCTGCGCGCTCAAGCTGGAGGACATAGTCGGGTACGGCCGCGCCGGCGGGCGTGGCGACCTTGGCAGTGGGGCCTGGGTTCATGCTCAAAGACTATGCCAGCGGCGTGATATCGGCAAATCCTGAACAGGGAGTTTCACCTGCAACAACATGCCCTCACCGCAGCCACTGGCGGCACAAACGAAACAGCCCGCCAAAAGGCGGGCTGTTCGCAGCAACAACAACGGACGCGCGCGGCGATCAGTCGTCGTTCTTGGACATGTCTTCGTCGGCGACGACTTCAGCAGCGGCCCATTCCAGTGCTTCACGCTCGGCACGCTCGCGCTCGGCCTTCTCGACTTCGTCGATCAGGGCGTTGTCGATCTTGCGGGCGGCAATTTCGCGCAGCGCCAGCACGGTCGGCTTGTCTTCGGTTTCGCTGTTGTCCAGGGTGGCCTGGACGCCATTGGCCAGCTGACGGGCGCGCTTGGACGCCATCATGACCAGTTCGAAACGGTTGTTCACGACTTCCAGACAATCTTCTACGGTGATGCGGGCCATGCGGGCTCCCGGCAGCCGGTGAGGGCTGCTCAATCGAATGAGGGAAAGGGGACGGATTGTACCGGCCAGGGCTGGACAAAATCAAGCCAACCGGCTAGCACCCCGTTGAGAATCAGTCGCTTGTGGCCGGATCCTGGGTCAGCAGGGCCTGGATGAGGCCCGCGTGGCGGACCTTCTGGGCTTCCCGGCGCAGGCGGCTGGCCGTGAAGATGGCACACAGTTCGTCCACCGCGGTCTCGAAAACCTCGTTGACGATCACGTAGTCGAAGTCGTTGAAGTGCAGCATTTCTTCACGCGCGGCGGACAAGCGCTGGGCGATCACCGCCTCGCTGTCCTGCCCGCGCTTGCGCATCCGGTCCTGCAGCGCCTGTTTGGACGGCGGCAGGATGAACACGGTGACCGTGCCCGGCACCAGCTGGCGGACCTGCTGGGCGCCCTGCCAATCGATTTCCAGCAGCACGTCCTGGCCGGCCGACAGCTGCGGCTCGACCGACTGCCGCGCGGTGCCCTTCCAGTCGCCATGCACCCAGGCATGTTCGAAGAAGTCACCGGCGGCGATCATCCGCTCGAATTCCTCGGCGCTGACGAAGTGGTAGTGCTCGCCATTGATCTCACCCGGGCGCGTGGCGCGCGAGGTGAACGAGATCGACAGGGCGATCTGCGGGTCGCGGGCCAGGGTGGCGTTGACGATGCTGCTTTTGCCGGCCCCGGAAGGCGCGGCCACGATGTACAGCGTGCCGCGCGCAGGCGCGCCGACGGGCGGGATCGAGCTGCTCATTCGATGTTCTGCACCTGTTCGCGGATCTGGTCGATCAGCACCTTCAGCTCGACGGCGGCATTGGAGGTGCGGCTGTCCACCGATTTGGAGCCCAGCGTGTTGGCCTCGCGGTTGAACTCCTGCAGCAGGAAGTCCAGGCGGCGGCCGACCGGCTCACGCTGCTTGAAGACGCGGCGGATCTCGGCGATGTGGCTGCCCAGGCGGTCCAGCTCCTCATCCACGTCCAGCTTCTGCAGCCACATCACCAGCTCCTGCTCGGCACGGCCGGGATCGACCGGGTGCGGCAGGTCGGCCAGGCGGGCCGCCAGCTTGGTGCGCTGGCCTTCGCGGATCAGCGGGATCAGGGTGGTGACCTCGGCAGCGATGCGCTCGATGCTGTCCACGCGCTCCTGGATCGCGGTGGCCAGCTTGTCGCCTTCACGCTCACGCGCGGCGACGAAGCCGTCCAGCGCCGTATCCAGCAGCGCCAGGGCTTCGGCATGCAGCGCGGCGGCATCGACCGCCTCGCCCTGCATCACACCCGGCATCTGCAGCAGTTCGGTGAAGCTCACCTGCAGGCTCGGGAAGCCCGAGGACAGCCGGGTCGCCAGCTCACCGAGCTGGCCCAGCAGCGCATCGTTGACCACCAGCGCACCGGTGACCTCCGGCGCACGCAGGCGCATGACCAGATCGATCTTGCCGCGGCTGCAGCGGGAAGCGACGCGCTCGCGCAGGTGCGGCTCCAACGCACGCAGTTCTTCAGGCAGGCGGACGCCGACCTCCAGGAACCGGTGGTTGACCGAGCGCAGCTCACAGGCCAGCGTGCCCCAGCGGGTGGCGCGCTCGCCGTTGGCATAGGCGGTCATGCTTCGAATCATGCGGGTTTCCGGTGCTCTCAAAGTGCAAATGGTACCCTAGCGGTCTCCTTAGAGCCTCCTCGCCCGCCGGTCCCCGGCCCGGGCGTGGCCCCGCATCCCCCGTCTTACCGGAACTTGAGCATGACTGATTCCCGTCCCAGTGGCCGCCAGGCCGACCAGCTGCGCGAAGTGCGCATCGAGCGCGCCTTCACCCGTCACGCCGAGGGCTCGGTCCTGGTCAGCTTCGGCGAGACCCGCGTGCTGTGCACGGCCAGCGTGGAAAACCGCGTGCCGGGCTTCCTGCGTGGCAAGGGCGAAGGCTGGGTGACCGCCGAGTACGGCATGCTGCCGCGTTCGACCCACACCCGTAACGACCGCGAAGCCGCCCGCGGCAAGCAGGGTGGCCGCACTCTGGAAATCCAGCGCCTGATCGGCCGCACGCTGCGCGCCTGCATCGACCGCGGCGCACTCGGCGAGCGCACCATCACCCTGGACTGCGATGTGCTGCAGGCCGATGGCGGCACCCGTACCGCGGCCATCACCGGCGCCTACGTGGCCCTGGTGGATGCGGTGAACTTCCTGATCAAGCGCGGCGACATCAAGCGCAACCCGATCTTCGGCGCCGTCGCGGCGGTGTCGGTCGGCGTGTACCGCGGCACCCCGGTGCTGGATCTGGATTACGCCGAAGACAGCGACTGCGATACCGACATGAACGTTGTGATGAACGACGGTGGCGGTTTCATCGAACTGCAGGGCACCGCCGAAGGCCATGCCTTCCGCCGCGATGAACTGGATGCGCTGCTGGTGCTGGCCGAAAAGGGCATCAAGGATCTGTTCGCTGCGCAGCAGGCGGCCCTGGCCAAGGCATGAACCGTCGCATCGCCCTGACCACCCTGGTGGTAGCCGACTACGACGAGGCGATCGCCTGGTACACCGGCGCGCTGGGCTTCAGCCTGATCAATGACATCGACCAGGGCGACAAGCGCTGGGTGGTGGTCGGGCCGGGCGATGGCAGCGCGGCGGCCCTGCTGCTGGCACGCGCCAGCAACGACGAGCAGCGCGCGCGGATCGGCAACCAGACCGGTGGCCGGGTCGGCTTCTTCCTGAACACCGATGATTTCTGGCGCGACCACGCGGCGATGACCGCGCGTGGCGTGGTCTTCCTCGAAACCCCACGCGAGGAGGTCTACGCGACGGTCGCGGTATTCCGCGATCTGTACGGCAACACGTGGGATCTGCTGGAGCCCAAGCAATGAAACTGGTCCTGGCCAGCGGCAACGCCGGCAAACTGAAGGAACTGCAGGCCATGCTCGGCGGCCTGCCGCTGGAGATCGTGGCGCAGGGCGAACTGGGCGTCAGCGACGTCCCGGAAACCGGCCTGACCTTCGTCGAGAATGCCCTGATCAAAGCGCGCCACGCCTGCGAAAGCACCGGCCTGCCCGCGCTGGCCGACGACTCGGGCCTGATCGTGGATGCCCTCGACGGCGCCCCCGGCCTGTACAGCGCGCGCTATGCCGGCAGCCCGACCAACGATGCCGCCAACAACGCCAAGCTGCTCGAGGCGATGCGCGACGTACCGGCCGATCGCCGCACGGCCCGCTTCTATGCGGTGATCGTGCTGCTGCGCCATGCCAACGACCCGCAGCCGCTGATCTGCGAAGGCAGCTGGGAGGGCGTGATCCTCGATGAGCTGCGTGGCAGCCACGGCTTCGGCTACAACCCGCTGTTCCTCGACCCGGTGCTGGCGCAGACCGCAGCTGAAATGGCACCGGACCTGAAGAACGCGATGAGCCACCGCGCCAAAGCCCTGCAGCTGCTCAAGCAGAAGCTGCCCGCCCTGATCTGATGGCACACGACCACTGCTCCCACCTGCCCGGCGAAGCCTGCACGGGCGATCACGACCACGCCCCGCGGTTGGTTACGCCGCCGCTGGCGCTGTATGTGCATCTGCCGTGGTGCGTGCGCAAATGCCCGTACTGCGATTTCAACTCGCATGCGGCCAAGGGCGAGCTGCCGTTCGAGGCTTACATCGACGCGTTGATCCGCGATCTCGATCAGGACCTGCCGCTCGTGTGGGGCCGGGTGGTGAGCAGCGTGTTCTTCGGTGGCGGCACGCCAAGCCTGTTCCCGCCGGAGGCGATCGACCGCTTCCTGCAGGCGGCGTCGGCCCGGCTGCGCTTCGCACCAAACCTGGAGGTGACCCTGGAGACCAACCCGGGCACCGCCGAGCACGGCCGTTTCGACCGTTACCGCGCCGCCGGTGTGAACCGGATCAGCTTCGGCATCCAGACCTTCAACGACGAGGCGCTCAAGCGCCTGGGCCGCATCCACGACAGTGGCGAGGCCGAGCGGGCGGTGAAGCTGGCGCAGGACGCCGGCTACGACAACTTCAACATCGACCTGATGTACGCGCTGCCGCAGCAGACGCTGGCCCAGGCCGAGCATGATCTGGAGCGTGCCTTCGCGCTGCAGCCCACGCATATGTCGCATTACCAGCTCACCCTGGAGCCCAACACCGTGTTCTTCGCGCGGCCGCCGCAGGGCATCCCGGACGAAGATTCGGCGTGGGACATCCAGGAGCACTGCCAGCAGATGCTGGCCGAGGCCGGCTACGCGCAGTACGAGGTCAGCGCCTACGCAAAACCGGGCCGGCAGAGCCAGCACAACCTCAATTACTGGCGCTTCGGCGATTACCTGGGGATCGGCGCCGGTGCACACGGCAAGATCAGCAGCGGTGCTGAAGAACACGTGCTGCGCCGCTGGAAGCACAAGCATCCGCAGACCTTCATGGACACGGCCGGGACCGCAGCCTCGATCGGCGGCGACGATGTGATCAGCGCCGAGCGGCTGCCGTTCGAGTACATGCTCAACCTGCTTCGGCTGCACGAAGGCTTTGCGCTGAAGGATTTCGAATCGCGTACCGGGTTGGACCGGGGCCGGATCGACGCGCCGCTGCGCATTGCCGTGGCCAAGGGCTGGATGACCGTGACCGGCGATGAGGTCATACCTACCGAGCTGGGCCGGCGCTTCACCAACGATGTGGTCGAGCTGTTCCTGCCCTGAGCAGGCGGCGCCCGCCCGGACGGTAACGCCGGCCGCTGGCCGGCGCCGGGAACCTCGAGCGTTGTCGCGTCTGGCAGGGACCGGGCGAAACCGTTAGATTCCGTGTTCTCAGGGGAGCTGGAAGAACATCGGATGTCTGCGCCCGCACCTTCGTCGTCCCAGCCCGACATGACCCGCTTTGTGGGCGTGGCGGCGCCCCCGCGTGTGCGCCGCCTGCTGGCAGCGCTGCACGGGCTGGCGGTCCAGACCCTCACCACCCCGCTCAGATTGACCGTCGTGGAGCTGGAGCGCGAGCTGTTCCGCGATGCCGAGCGCGCCCGCAACAGCCAGATCCAGGCGGACATCTTCGCGCAGGCGCGGCAGCTGCATGAGGTCAACGCGCAGTTCGGCCCCCGCTTTCTGGACGCACTGAGCGACAGCCTGGCCACCCTGCGCGGGCCCCGGCACACCCAGCGCACCGTGTCGACCGAGGTAGCCGTCACCGCCACTGCGCTGACCCTGGTCAACGACACCGACGTGGATCGCGACATCGTCCTGGTCGATATCATCCGCCGCGAAGCCCAGCGCTCGGCCAGCGCCCTGCAGTTGCTTGGCCAACGCTTCGGCGTGCTCGCCGCCGGGCCGGCCTTCGATGTCGATGACCTGCCGTTCGGGCCGCAGGCGCTGTGCCGGATCGTGCGCGAACTGGGTGAAGACTTCGGTCTGGGCCTGGAAACACAGCTGGCGCTGTACCGCGTGTTCGACCGCCAACTGCTGGAGCGGCTGGGTGAGCTGCTGGAACGCGCCAACATCCTGCTTGGGCACGAAGGCGTCCTGCCCGGGCTGGTCTACACCCCGTATCTGGCACGCTCGGCCACGACGCGCCGGATCATCACCGGCCCCGAGCGCGGCCTGCCCGGCGCACGCGGCGGCGCCGCGGCACGCCCATTGACCGGCTGGAACGGCAGCGCACCGAGCGCCGGCTGGGCGGCCATGACCGAGGAAGCCATGGCGATGACGCCGTCGGCCGCCTCGCCGGCCTACCGCACGGCCACCGATGACAGTACCGGTGCCGCGGCGTCCGCACCTGCATCGGCGGCGGCCACCACTACTCCGCCTGCGGCCGCCGACCTTGGCGCACCGGCGATGTCAGCCCTGCACCAGTTGCTGGGCGCCGCCCGCCAGGCGCATGCCGCCGGCACGGTGCCGGGCGGCGGTGCGACGGCCGCGCAGGCGGTTGCGGCACCGGGTGAGCTGCCTGCGCATCCCACCGACACCGCCTTCCTCGCCCCCGAAACACCGGCGGCACTGGCCGTGCCCGCCGAGGCCGTGCATGCCACCCTGGCCAGGCTGCAGAGCCAGGCGGTGGCCCCGGGCGGTGCGCGCCGCAGCATGGCCGATCTGCACAACGCGCTGCTCGCCCAGGTCCGTGCGGACCATGGCGCGCAGGCGTCATTGACGGTCAAGGACAGCGACACCTTCGATCTGCTCGACATGCTGTACGGGCAGATCCAGCGCGAGGTGCGGCCCGAGGCGGTGGCCACCGATCTGCTCACCCGGCTGCAGGTGCCGGTCGCCCGCGCGGCCCTGTCCGACCCGGCGTTCTTCGTCCGCGACCAGCACCCGGCGCGCGAACTGCTCAATGCGGTGGCCGAGGCCGGCGCCAACTGGCTGGGCGACGAAGACGTCGATCCGCAGCTGGTGCAGAAGCTGGGGCAGGCGGTCGATCAGGTGGTCAACGAGTACGACGGCGATGTGGCGGTCTTCGACACCGCCAACGAGGAGATCCAGCAGCACTTCCGGGCGCTGGCGCACAAGGCCGAACTGGCCGAGCGTCGTCATGTCGAAGCCGCCCGCGGCAAGGAGCGGCTGGAGGCGGCCAAGCAACAGGCCAGCACCAGCATCGAACAGTTGTGCGCGCAGGCCGCGCCTCCACGCTTCGTGCAGGCGCTGCTGAAACAGGCATGGTCGGACGTGCTCACGCTCACCCTGCTGCGCAACGGCGAGACCTCGCCACAGTGGCAGCAGCGCCAGCAGGAAACCGCCCGGATCGCCGAAGTGACCTGCCTCACGCCCGGCGCAGCCGAGCGCGATGACGTGCTGGGCAACGAAGTCGAATCCGCTCTGCTGCAGGTCGGCTACCACCAGGACGAAGCGGCCGCGATCGCGCGGCGCCTGTCCACGCCGGGGGGCGAGGACGACAGCAGCTCGCGGACCGAACTCACCGCACGCCTTCGCGCGCGCACCCGGCTGGGCGAGCAGGCAGACGCCAGCGACCCGCGCAAGGTCGCCCCGCTCGCGCGCAGCACCGACGAGGACGACTGCTATCGCCAGCTGCGCACCCTGCCCTTCGGCACCTGGTTCGAGTTCACCACCAACCAGCAGGGCGACGTCCGCCGGCAGCGACTGTCCTGGTACAGCCTGATCACCGACAACGCCCTGTTCGTCAATCAACGCGGGCAGAAGGTCGGCGAGCATTCGCTGGACGCACTGGCACGGCTGATGGCACACGGCCAGGTGCGGATCGTCACCGAAGACAAGGGCAGGCTGATTGATCGTGCCTGGCAGGCCACGCTGCGCACCCTGCGCTCGCTGGCCGGCAGTCCCGCGGAGAATGCCGAATGACCACACCCGATACCCGCCGCGCGCCGCGCCGCCAGGTGACCGAGCTGGTGCCCGTCACCGACCTGATGGCCGAGACCGTGATCGGTCGGCTCGGCAATGTCTCCGAGACCGGCATGCTGATGCTGGCCTCGGTGCCGATGCAGGACGATGCGTTGCACCAGTTGCAGTTCACCATCACCGGGCCGCAGGGACAGCCACTGCTGATCGACGTCGGCGTGCACCTGCTGTGGAGCGAGCAGACCCATGCACCGGGCCAGGCCTGGGTGGGCTTCCGCTTCCTGACCCTGGCGCGCGAATCACGCGAGCAGCTGCGGCAGTGGATCGCCGAGGAAACTTCGGCAGTCTGAGCGCCGGTTCCGGCACAGCGCCGGTGGCCCGATTACGGCAGAATCTAGGGCTGCATTCCGCACTGTCAGCGAGCTTCATGCCATGAACCAGCCAGACCTCGGCGCCCTGTATTCCCACCATGCCAGCGTGATGCGCCAGCGCGCCGATGAAGCGCTGGCCCGTGGCGGCTTCGACCATCTGGTGATTCCCAGCGGCACCCAGCATTACCAGGCCTTCGACGATCGCGATTACCCCTATGCGGTGAACCCGAACTTCAAGGCCTGGCTGCCGCTGACCAAGCTGCCCAACAGCTGGCTGGTGTACACCCCGGGCAAGCGCCCGACGCTGATCTTCCATCAGCCCTTCGATTACTGGCACGTGGTGCCGGATGCGCCGAACGGCTGGTGGGTCGAGCATGTCGACATCCAGATCATCCGCACGCCCGACGAGGCGCTGGCGCTGCTGCCCAAGGACGCGGCGCGTTGCGCGATCCTGGGCGAGCCGCAGAGCGCGCTTGGGGCATTCGTGCCGAACAATCCCGCACCGGTCCTCGATTACCTGGACTGGCAGCGCGGCTACAAGACCCCGTATGAAATCGAACTGATGCGCGAAGCGCAGCGGCTGGGCGTGCGCGGCCACCGTGCTGCCGAAGCGGCCTTCCGCAGCGGTGCCAGCGAGTTCGAGATCCACATGGCGTATTGCCGTGCGGTCGGGCAGGACGCCAACGAACTGCCGTACGGCAACATCATCGGCCTCAATGAACATGCCGCCGTACTGCACTACACCGATCTTGGCCGCAGCGCGCCGACCCCGCTGCGCAGCTTCCTGATCGACGCCGGCGCCAGCGCGTACGGCTATGCCAGTGATATCACCCGTACCTATGCGGCCAGCGGCCATGACGAATTTCAGGCGCTGATCGATGCGGTGGACGCGGCCCAGCAGCAGATGGGCGCCGCTGTGCGTGCCGGCGTGGATTACACGCAGCTGCACATCGACGCGCACCTGTCGCTGATGGGCATCCTCAAGGACGTCGGCGTGCTCAATGTCTCGCCGGAAGCGGCGCTGGCCACCGGCGTGAGCGCCGCCTTCTTCCCGCACGGCCTGGGCCATCTGATCGGGCTGCAGGTGCATGACGTGGCCGGCTTTGCGGCCAGCGATCGCGGTGGCCGCATCGAGCGCCCGCAGGGTCACCCGTACCTGCGCATGACCCGCGTGCTGGAGCCTGGCATGGTGGTCACGATCGAACCGGGCGTGTACTTCATCGACATGCTGCTGGACGAAGTGAAGCAGGCCGGCAATGGCGCCAGCATCAACTGGGACCGCGTGGATTTCTTCCGCCCGTATGGCGGTGTGCGCATCGAGGACGAGGTGCTGTGCACCGAGGGCGATGCGGACAACCTGACCCGCCCGGTGTTTGCGGCCGCCAGCTGAGCGGCGATGCGGGTGCCGACCCACGGTCGGTACCTGCACGGCATCGTGTGCCCGCCGCTGGCCGCTGATTGCCGCCCCGGTATCCGCGTAGAGCCACCCCATGGGTGGCTGAAGACCACCTCGGCACGGAGCGCCGCCCCCCATGGGGTGGCGCTACCCGGACGCGGATCAGCGCTTGGCCATCGCTTCTTCGATCTCATCGGCACTGCGCGCCAACGCAGCCGTCAGCACCTGGTGGCCGTCCTCGGTGATCAGCACGTCATCTTCGGTACGAATGCCGATACCGCGCCAGCGCGCTTCCACGCTGCGGTCGTCCGGTGAGACATACAGGCCGGGCTCGATGGTGAACACCATGCCCGGTTCTAGCATCCGCGAGTCACCTGCCAAGCGGTAATCGCCCACGTCATGCACGTCCAGGCCCAGCCAGTGCCCGGTCTTGTGCCGGTAGAAGCGCTGGTAATGCGCTTCGGCGATGTTCTCTTCCAGCGTGCCTTTGAGCAGGCCGAGCCGCAGCAGGCCGTCGGTCAGGGTTTCCACCGCGGCCAGATGGCCGGCTTCGTACGCATTGCCCGGACGCGCCTGGGCCAGCGCCGCAGCCTGCGCCGCACCGACCAGATCATGCAGCGCGCGCTGTTCGGCGGTGAAACGGCCGTTGACCGGGAAGGTCCGGGTGATGTCGCTGGCGTAGCCACGGTACTCGGCACCGGCATCGATCAGGACCAGATCGCCATCGTGCGAGCGCGCATTGTTGTCGCGGTAATGCAGGATGCAGCCGTTGGCACCGGCACCGACAATGCTGCTGTAAGCCGCACAGGCATCATTGGCACGGAACACACGTTCCAGATCGGCCTGCAGTTCGTACTCGTGGATGCCCGGCCGCGCCACGTGCATCGCGGCCAGATGTGCCTGCACGCTGATATCGGCAGCGCGCTGCATCACGGCGATTTCCGCGGTCGATTTGAACAGCCGCTGCTCGTGCAGCAGGTGGCCCAGTTCCAGGAACTCATGCGGTGGCTGCGCGCCATGCCGCACCTGCGAGCGCACCCGGTTGACCCAGCCGATCAGTTTGAGATCGAACTCGGCATCGCGGCCGAAGTGGTAGTACACCCGCGAGCGCCCTTCCAGCAGGCCGGGCAGGATGTCGTCCAGATCGTCGATCGGGTACGCATCGTCCATGCCGTACTGCGAGACCGCGCCTTCCTGGCCGGCGCGCGCGCCATCCCAGGCTTCACGGTCCGCGTCGCGTTCACGGCAGAACAGGATCACCTCGCCATGGCGGCGGCCCGGGATCAGCACCAGCACGGCCTCCGGTTCCGGGAAGCCGCTCAGGTACCAGAAGTCCGAGTCCTGGCGGAACGGATAATGCGTATCCAGGCTGCGCACCCGCTCGGACGCGGCCGGCAGCACCAGGATCGCGTCGTCGCCGGCCATCTCCATCAACTGCTGGCGGCGGCGGGTGTATTCGGCGGCGGAGATGCCGGTCAGCTGCCGGATATCCATCTCAGTTCAGGCGCTGCCGATGGCGCGCGGCCATGACACAGTCGCCGTGCAGCAGCAGCACCGCCACGCGGATGAACTCCTCGATCTCGGCCAGCGCGTCTTCGTCATCGTCGTTGCCGCTTTCGAAGTCTTCGCTGGAGGCCTGGGCCAGCTTGGCCAGATCGGTCAGGGCTTCATCGCCCTCTTCGGACAAGGCCGGCCGGTTCTGGCCGGAGCCCAGCCCGAAGCCGCCCAGGAACGCGCGCGCCCAGGTGAACAGCGCATCGGCCTGCGCGGCGGTCTCGGTGGCATCACTCAGCAGCAGCTCGAAGGCGAAATCGCGGTCTTCCATCTGCGCCACGCTGGCATCGAGCAGGCGCGACAAGGCGTCACCTTCGGCCGGGGTCGGCAGGTTGTCATCGGCCAGCACGCGGGCCGGCCATTCACGCACCGGCGCACCGCCGGCGGACAGCCAGCCGCACAGGCCGCCGTGCAGTTCAGCGGCGCTGGCGCCCAGGCCCAGGGCCTGGCTGGCCTGGTTTACGTCGTCGACACTCGGGAGTTCGGTCATCTTGGGGCTACGGTTTGTGAGCGCCACAGTGTAGCAATCCACCTGTGTCCACCGGGTTGCCATGGCCCGCCCCCGAGCCCGCCCCGGCACCGCCGGGCCAGCTGCCGGCAGGCCCCGTCATTATTCGCTTGACCGCCCCATCCGCCCTTGCCTATCGTGCCGGACATGGAACCCGCCGACGCCATCGCCCAATTGCAGGCCTTCGCCGCCCGGGTGGAGGCGTTGCTTGAGCGCAACCAGCGCCTGGCCGAGGAGAACCGCAGCCTGCGCCACCAGCAGGAGCAGCTGGTGGCCGAGCGCTCCCAGCTGCTGGCCAAGAACGAGCAGGCCCGCTCCCGGGTGGAAGCGATGATCACCCGCCTCAAATCCCTGGAGCAGCACACATGAGCCAGACCGAACCGGTCAGTGTCCGCATCCTGGATCGTGAATATACGGTGGGCGTGGGCGCCGAGGAGCGCGAAAGCCTGACCGCCGCCGCCCGCCTGTTGGACGCCAAGATGCGCGAGATCCGGGGCAGCAACCGGATGGCCGCGGTCGACCGCGTCGCGGTGCTGGCCGCGCTGAACCTGGCGCACGAGCTGCAGCAGCTGCGCGACGAGCACGCACGCCAGGCGATCGCGCTGCAGCAGACCCTGAGCGATCTGAACCGGCGCCTGGATCGGGCGTTTGACGGCGCAGGTTGATCCACGCATCGGTTCCACGCGGTGTTTGATTGCACAAGTGCATCGCGCGGTCTTCATCGATCTGAATTGACATGCAATTGGACCGACGAACGGACTGGTCGAATCGCACAAGAGGGCTATAATCCTCGTCGCGTTCTCTGCTGTGAACGACGGCGTGTGCAAACATTCGCCTTGTCCCTTAATTACGACCACGGGTGCGCGACGGCGCCGGGAGTGCAAGTCCGCCTTGTAGCGGGAAGCCCGATGGAACCCCAGCGTACCCACTTGAACCCCGGGTTCAAGGTCGTTTCGCATGCATCGTCACGGCGGAGAATGCAATATTCCAGCAAGAGCGGCGTTCCCTTGGGACGTCGCTCTTGTTTTATCCGCTTCCCCCGCACGCTCCGGACCCAGGCATGACCGACCCGCGCTCCGCACTGCGCCAGCAGCTGCGCCAACGCCGCCGTGATCTCCCCGCCGCCGTGCGCCTGGCCGCCGCCGAACATCTGGCCGATGGCCTGCTCTGCCTTCCTTTCGCGCCCACGCAGGGCCATGTCGCCGGCTACTGGGCGATGGATGGGGAAATCGCGCTGCACCGCTGGCAGATGCAGTTGCCCGCCGGCCTGACCTACTGCCTGCCGGTCCTGCACGAGAAGACGCTGCGCTTCGCACCCTGGCGCCCGGGGCAGGCACTGACCACCAACCGCTTCGGCATCCCCGAGCCCGATCTCGCGCTGGACGACACCCTCGCACCGGAGCAGATGGCGCTGGTGGTCGCGCCACTGGTCGGTTTCGACGCACAGGGCCGGCGGCTGGGCATGGGAGGCGGCTGGTATGATCGCAGCTTCGCATTCCGCCACCAGCGCCCGGCGCCGCCGTGGCTGGTCGGGGTCGGCTTCTCGGTCCAGCAGGTCGATGATCTGCCGGTACAACCGTGGGACGTCGCGGTGGATGCGATCTGCACCGACGTCTCCACCCTTGTCTGCGTACCGACCAACGGTCGGCACCTACCGTAATCAAAGACTCCGCATGACCGCACGCAAGCGCTACTGGCTGATGAAGTCCGAACCGGACGCCTTTTCCATCGATGATCTGCAGCGCGTGGGCCGAGAGCCCTGGAACGGCGTCCGCAACTACCAGGCGCGCAACTTCATGCGCGATGGCATGAAGGTCGGCGACGGGGTGTTGTTCTACCACTCCAATACCAAGGTGCCGGGCATCGTCGGGCTGGCCACGGTGGCCAGCGAGGCCTATCCGGACGACACCCAGTTCGATCCCGGATCGGACTATTACGACGCCAAGGCGACCCGCGAAGAACCGCGCTGGATGCTGGTGGACGTCGCCTTCGAGCGCAAACTGCGCGACACCATTTCGCTGGACGAGATCAAGCTGCACGCCGATGCGCTGGGCGAGGGTTTTCCGCTGACCGCGCGCGGCAACCGCCTTTCGATCCTCCCGGTGACGGCCGCGCAGTGGAAGCTGCTGCTGTCGCTGGAAAAGCACTGACCCCCTTTCCTCCAAGAGTTGCCCGCCATGTCCGAAGCCAAGCGCCTGGCCGCTGAAAAAGCCATTGAATACGTTGAAGACGGCATGATCGTCGGGGTCGGCACCGGGTCCACGGTGGCCTACTTCATCGACGCCCTGGCCAAGATCCAGCACCGCATCAAGGGCGCCGTGTCCAGCTCGGACCAGAGTACCGCGCGCCTGAAGCAGCATGGCATCGAGGTACTCGAGCTCAACCACACCGGCAATCTGTCGCTGTATGTGGACGGGGCCGATGAGTGCGACGGCAACAAGAACCTGATCAAGGGCGGCGGCGCCGCGCTGACCCGCGAGAAGATCATCGCCGAGGCCAGCGAGCGCTTCGTGTGCATCATCGACCCGAGCAAGCAGGTGAAGGTGCTGGGCAGGTTCCCGCTGCCGGTGGAAGTGATCCCGATGGCGCGCAGCCTGGTCGCCCGCCGCATCATGGACATGACCGGCGGCCAGCCGGCGTGGCGCGAGGGCGTGGTCACCGACAACGGCAACGTGATCCTGGACATCCACCACCTGGAGATCACCGATCCGGTGAAGCTGGAACGCGAGCTCAACCAGCTGCCGGGCGTGGTCGCCGTCGGCCTGTTCGCGCGCCGCCCGGCCGATGTGGTGATCATCGGCGGTGAACCGCCGATCGTGATCTGACCCCGTGGCCGGCCTGTGCGCCGACCACCCCAACGAGGTACGCCCATGTCCCTGTTGCGCCTGCTGCCCCTGCTCCTGCTGTTCACCCTGACCGGCTGCGCCAGCACCAACGCCCGTCACTGGGTGGAGCTGGACGGCAACCGTTACCACGTTGAACTGGCCACCAACGACGACACCCGCGCCCGCGGGCTGATGTTCCGCGACCAGATGCCCGAGGATCACGGCATGTTGTTCATCCACGAACGCGAAGAGCTGCAGGCGTACTGGATGAAGAACACCAAGATCGCGCTGGACATCCTCTACTTCGATGCGCAGCGCCGCCTGGTCAGCCAGCAGCGCGATGTGCCGCCGTGTTCGGCCGGCGATCGTTGCCCGCCCTACCCCAGCAGCGAACCGGCCCGCTACGTGCTGGAACTCAACGCCGGGCAGGCCGAAAAGATGGCGCTCAAGGACGGCACCGAACTCACGTTCGGCCCCGGCATCGCCGACGGCAAATAAAACTGTCCTGATAAACGCGCCGCGCCCTTGAATCGCGGCGCGTTTGTCGCCAGTCTTGTCCCATGCAGGGGCAGATCACATTGCCGACGTGGGACTCACTGGCCGAGCTGGATGACGAGGCGCTGCCGCTGTTGCCGACCGCGTTGCTGATCGCCCGGGACGAATACCCGGATCTGGACCCCGCCGTCTACGACGCGGTCCTGCAGAGCCACGCCGACCACCTGCGCACCGAGATCGCCACGATCGACATGTGGCCGCTGAAGATTGCCGCGGTCAACCGCCACCTGTTCGACGAGCTGGGCTACAGCGGCGACCACGGCGAGTACTACGACCCGCGCAACAGCTATCTGAACCAGGTCTTCGAACGCCGCCTGGGCAACCCGATCTCGCTGGCGCTGGTGCAGATGGAAGTCTCGCGCCGGCTCGGCATCCCGCTGGACGGGGTGTCCTTCCCCGGGCATTTCCTGGTGCGCCTGCCGCTCAACGACGGCGTGCTGGTGATGGACCCGTTCAACGGCGGCCGCCCGCTGGGCGTGGAGGAACTGCGCGAACGCGCACGCTCACACCTGGGCGGTGAAGTTCCCGACGACGATGTGCTCGCGCAGATCCTGGACCCGGCCCCGGCGCGCGCGATCCTGATGCGGATGCTGCGCAACCTGCATGGCGTGTACGTCGAACGGGGGGAATGGGACCGTGCCGCACGCAGTGCCGATCGCCTGCTGAAACTCGCCCCCGAGCAGGACGATGCCCTGCGCGATCGCGGCATGGCCTACCTGCAGCTGGATTACGAGGCCGGCGCGCGCAGCGACCTGGGGCTGTACCTCAAGCGCAATGCCAAGGCCAGCGATGCGCAGTTCGTGCGTGAGAAGCTGGTCGGCCTCGGTGGCGTGGTGCCGCGCCTGCACTGACGGTGCCGTGACACGGCGCTTGACGGCGCCTCAGTCGACTTCGACCATCTCGAAATCATCCTTGGTCACGCCGCAGTCCGGGCACGTCCAGGTATCGGGAATGTCTTCCCAGCGCGTGCCCGGGGCGATGCCCTCTTCCGGCAGCCCGTCCTCTTCCCTGTACAGGAAGCCGCAGACAACGCACATCCAGGTGCGGAAGGTGGTGGCGGTTGCGTCGGTCATCGGATAATCACGGCAGGACAAGAGCTGACAGCGCTCATTGTCCCACTCCCGTTGCGCTACCGGTAGCCATTGATGAATCACGCTTCAGCCCCCACGCCGCCCCGCGG
This sequence comes from Stenotrophomonas rhizophila, assembly GCF_003751305.1. Lineage (GTDB taxonomy): Bacteria > Pseudomonadota > Gammaproteobacteria > Xanthomonadales > Xanthomonadaceae > Stenotrophomonas > Stenotrophomonas rhizophila_B. Next base: position 731,277 of record NZ_RJKV01000002.1, on the reverse strand, counting down.
CGTCTACCTCATCACTCCCGACGAGCCCGATACCGCACGGCTGCTGGCGCGCACCGCGCCGCTGCTGGCGGCTGGCGCCACCTGGCTGCAGTACCGCAACAAGACCGCTGACGTAGCCCTGCGCCACGCCCAGGCCGCTGCGCTGCAGGGCCTGTGCCAGCCGTACGCGGTGCCGCTGCTCATCAATGACGACGTGGCCCTGGCCCAGGCGGTCGGCGCGGCCGGTGTGCACCTGGGCGAGGACGATGGCGATATCGCCGCCGCCCGGGCCCTGCTCGGCCCGCAGGCCATCATCGGCGCCTCCTGCTATGACACCCTGGCGCTGGCCGAGCGCGCGGTCGCCGCCGGTGCCAGCTACGTCGCCTTCGGGGCCTTCTTCCCCAGCACCAGCAAGGCCACCACCCGCCGCGCCCCGCCGGACCTGCTGCGGCAAAGCGCCGCACTCGGGGTGCCGCGGGTGGCCATCGGCGGGCTGAGCCCGGACAATGTGGCACCGCTCATCGCTGCCGGCGCCGATCTGGTTGCCGTCATCAGCAGCGTGTACGCCGCGCCCGACCCGGTCGCCACGCTGCACGCCTACCTCGCTTGCTTCCAGGATACGACCGCATGAACCACGACCAGTCCCACGCCCTGTTCACCCGCGCCCAGAAGCTGCTGCCGGGCGGCGTCAACTCGCCGGTGCGCGCGTTCAAATCGGTCGGCGGCGAGCCGTTCTTCGTGCAGCGCGCCGATGGCCCGTACCTGTACGACGTCGATGGCAACCGCTACATCGATTACGTCGGCTCCTGGGGCCCGATGATCGTCGGCCACAACCACACCGCCGTGCGCCAGGCGGTCAAGCAGGCGATCGGCAACGGCCTGTCGTTCGGCGCGCCGTGCGAAGCCGAAGTCACCATGGCCGAAACGCTGACCCGGCTGGTGCCGTCCTGCGAGATGGTGCGCATGGTCAACTCGGGCACCGAGGCCACCCTGTCGGCGATCCGGCTGGCACGCGGTGCCACCGGCCGCAGCCGCATCGTCAAGTTCGAGGGCTGCTACCACGGCCACGGCGACTCGTTCCTGGTCAAGGCCGGCAGCGGCATGCTGACCCTGGGCGTGCCGACCTCACCGGGCGTTCCCGCCGGCCTGAGCGAGCTCACCCTGACCCTGCCGTACAACGATGTCGAGGCGGCCACCGCGCTGTTCGCCGAACAGGGCGAGCACATCGCCGGGCTGATCATCGAGCCGGTGGTCGGCAACGCCAACTGCATCCCGCCCCGCGAGGGCTACCTGCAGCACCTGCGCGCACTGTGCACGCAGTACGGCACGGTGCTGATCTTCGATGAAGTGATGACCGGCTTCCGCGTGGCGCTCGGTGGCGCGCAGGCGCATTACGGCGTCACCCCGGACCTGACCACCTTCGGCAAGATCATCGGCGGCGGCATGCCGGTGGGCGCCTACGGTGGTCGTCGCGAACTGATGTCGCAGATTTCCCCGGCCGGCCCGATCTACCAGGCGGGCACGCTCAGTGGCAATCCGGTGGCGATGGCGGCCGGCCTGGCGATGCTGGAACTGGTGCAGGAGCCGGGCTTCCATGATCGCCTGAGTGCGTCGGCCGCGCGTCTGTGCGCGGGGCTGGAAGCGGCGGCAGCGGATGCAGGCGTGGCAGTGACCACCACCCAGGTCGGCGCGATGTTCGGCCTGTTCTTCACTGACCAGAAGGTGGAAACCTACGCGCAGGCCGTTGCGTGCGACATCACCGCGTTCAACACCTTCTTCCACGCGATGCTGGAGCGCGGCGTGTTCCTGGCCCCTTCCGCGTATGAAGCCGGCTTCCTGTCCAGCGCACATGACGACAGCATCATCGATGCGACGATCGAAGCCGCCCGCGAAGCGTTCAAGGTCGTCAAAGGCTGATCAAACAACAGGGACGGGGGTAGTTAATAACTACCTCCGTCCCCGTTAATCGGATAATCAGCCAAACACGAAGCGGCCCTTCATCATCGCGAAGTGACCGGGGAACGAGCAGAAGAAGGTGTAGTCGCCGCCCTTGGTCAGCTTGGCGGTGGAGAAGGTGACGCTGGTGGTCTGGCCGCCGCCGATCACCGGGGTATGCGCCAGCACGCGCGCATCGCCCTTGGGCAGGTAGCTGTCGGCCAACGTCGTGCGCATGCCGGCCATCGCCACCGGCTGGTAATCGGCGGTGCGGGTCAGTACCCAGTTGTGGCCCATCGCGGTCGCGGCGAGCTTGCCGGTGTGGCGCAGGGTCAGTTTGACCTGGGTGCAATCGGCGGCAACCTTGAGCTCCTTCTGGCTGAAGCTCATCTGGTCGGTACTGTCGATGGCGATCGCGCAGACGCGCGCATGGGCGGCCGGGGCCAGCATCAGGCCGGCAAGCAACACGGGGGCAAGCAGTTTCAAGGCGATCTCCATCAGGCAGTCTCCGCGATTCTAGTGACCGCCCGTGCAGGCGACGTGCGACGCGATGTCGCAGCGCAGGCACTGGCTGGGTTACGGTCAGCGCTGGATCTGGACGAGATGGCCCCATGCCGCGTGTGATCGAGTGCCTGCTGCTGGATTTCGATGGCGTACTGGTGCGATATGCGCGGCACCTGCGTGTGCGCCATCTGGCCGCGAGCGTGGGCTGCAGCGCGGCGCAGGTGCAGGCGGCGCTGTTCGACAGTGGGCTGGAACGTGCCTACGACAACGGCATGGCGACCGACGCCTACCTGCGGCAACTGGGCGATGCGCTGCACACCACCATCAACATCGCGCAGTGGCAGGCCGCGCGCATCGCCGCGTGCGCACCGCAAACAGGTGTGATCGAACGCGTGGCGCGGATCGCGCAGGCACTGCCGATCGGCATCCTGACCAACAACGGCGCGCTGATGGCGCAGACGATTCCACAGCTCGTTCCACCCCTGGCCGATGCCCTGCACGGCCGCATCCTGTGCAGCGGTGCGCTGGGCGGGCGCAAGCCGGATCCAGCGATATTCGCCAAGGCGGTGACGCTGCTGGGGGCGCGCGCCGAGCGCACGCTGTTCATCGATGACCTGTTCGTCAACGTGCGCGGGGCTCGGCTGGCCGGCCTGCAGGCCGAGACCGCGACGGACAGCCGCGCGTTCGGCAAGGTCATGAAGCGATACGCCCTGACGTAGAGCCGACCAACGGTCGGCTCTACCGCCATTGGCTAGCGCGTCGCGATGAACGACTGCACGGCCGCGCGAAGACGCTCCAGGCCTTCGGCGATTTCTTCATCGGTGATGTTCAGCGACGGCACGAAGCGCAGCACGTCCGGGCCAGCCTGCAGGGTCAGCAGGCCGTGCTCGGCGGCGTGATCCAGGATGGGACCGGCCTGGCCGGCAAAATCCTTGTCCAGCACCGCGCCCAGCATCAGGCCGCGGCCGCGGACCTGGCTGAACACCTTGAACTCGTCGTTGATCTTGCCCAGGCCATCGCGCAGCGCCTGCGACTGACGGCTCACGTTGTGCGCGATCTCCGGCGAGGACAGCTTGCGTAGCGCCACGCGGGCCACGGCGGCGGCCAGCGGATTGCCACCGAAGGTGGTGCCGTGTGCGCCGAACTGCATCACCTCGGCCACCTTCGGGCCGGCCAGCATCGCGCCGATCGGGAAACCGCCGCCCAGTGCCTTGGCCAGGGTGACGATGTCCGGTTTGATGTTGTCCTGCCAGTGCGCGAACAGCGTGCCGGTGCGACCCATGCCGGCCTGGATCTCATCCAGCACCACCAGCGTGTTGTGCTGGTCGCACAGTTCGCGCACGCGCTGCAGGAAGCCCGGCTTGGCCGGCATCACGCCGCCCTCGCCCTGGATCGGCTCCAGCATCACCGCCGCGACATCGCCGGCGGCCATCGCGGTCTCCAGCTGCACCTCGTCATTGAAATCGACATAGCGGAAGCCACCGGGCAGCGGCTCGTAACCTTCCTGGTACTTCGGCTGGGCGGTGGCGGTCACCGCCGCCAGGGTGCGGCCGTGGAAGCTGCCGCGGAAGGTGACGATCACGCGCTGATGTGCCGGGCGCCCCAGCGAGGAGGCCCACTTGCGGACCAGCTTGATCGCCACTTCATTGGCTTCTGCGCCGGAGTTGCACAGGAACACGCGCTCGGCGAAACGCGAGGCGGTGACCAGTTCTTCGGCCAGGCGCAGCGGCGGCTCGCTGTAGAACACGTTGCTGGTGTGCCAGAGCTTGCCGGCCTGCTCGATCAGCGCCGCGGTGAGGTCCGGATCGTTGTGGCCCAGGCCACACACCGCAATGCCGGCGGCCAGATCGATGAATTCGCGGCCCTGGTTGTCCCAGACGCGCGCGCCCTGGCCACGTTCGAGCACTACCTGGCGCGGTTTGTAGACCGGCAGGTAGTAATGCGACAGGGACAACAGCGGATCGGTGGCAGCGGCAGTCATGGCAGTCAACGGCTCAGGAAAGATCCCATTCTCGCGCTTTGGGCCGGTGGGGCACAATGCGCCCCATGCGACCGTTCACCGCCCCCCAGCTCAACCCCGCCACCGAATCCGGCTGGCGCCGCCAGTGGTTCGACATCATCTACCGCCACGACACCCGGCCCTCGCGCAATTTCGACCTGCTGCTGGTCTACGCGATCATCGCCAGCGTGGTGGTGGTCATGTTCGACAGCGTGCAGCGCTTCCATGCGGCCTATGCCGACGGGCTCTACGTGCTGGAATGGGGCTTCACCATCCTGTTCACCGCCGAATACCTGCTCCGGCTGGTGGTGGTCAAGCGCCCGCTGCGCTACGCATTCAGCATCTGGGGCATCATCGATCTGGCCTCGATCCTGCCGACCTATCTGTCGCTGTTCATCCCCGGCGCGCAGAGCCTGCTGGTGGTGCGCGCGCTGCGCATCCTGCGGGTGTTCCGGATCCTCAAGCTGACCCGCTACATCGAAGAGAGCGGCGTGTTGATGGAGTCGTTGTGGCGCAGCCGCCGCAAGGTGCTGCTGTTCCTGTTCACGGTGATCACCATCACCATCATCGCCGGCACCATGATGTACGTGATCGAAGGCCCCAACCACGGCTTCACCAGCATCCCCAGCAGCATGTACTGGGCGGTGGTGACCATGGCCACGGTGGGCTTCGGCGACATCGTGCCGCAGACCGTGCTGGGCCGGTTCGTCACCTCGGTGCTGATCCTGATCGGCTACAGCATCATCGCGGTGCCGACCGGCATCTACACCGCCGAACTGGCCAATACCATGCGTGATGCCGAGCACGCCGCGCGCCGGGATGCGCGCGGCTGCCCGCACTGCGGGCTGGAAGGCCACGAACCGGATGCGCTGCACTGCCGCCACTGCGGCGAGAAACTGCCCCCGGTCTTCAACGTCTGATCAACGCGGGGCGGGCCGCCTCGCAGCCCGCCCCGCGCCCGCTCAGCGTGCGCCGCTGGACTGCGCCAGGCGGTTGCTCATGTCGACCAGGTCGTTGTAGCTGACCAGCAACGCTTCGGCCGAGCCCTGCGGGTTGTTGATCCGGCCGCCGCTCTCGATCAGCATCTGCTCGCTGCGGGTGTACGGCTTCTTTGACTCGACGCGCTCGATACGGCGACCGGCATCACGGGCCAGCGTATCGGCCGCACGCTCCAGGTGCCCCCACATCGCATCGCCCTTGCCGACCTTGTCATCCTGCGCCTGCTGCAGCAACGCCTGGAATGCGGAGAGCTGAGTGCGGGCCACGGTCAGGTCCGGCGCCTCGGTGTTGAGCAGTTGGGTCAGCTGCTTGCCATCGCCGAGGATCTTGATCTGGTAGTACGCCATCGAGCGGCCTTCGGAAGCTTCAATCTCCTTGAGCTGTTCCGCACGGCGTTCGTCTTCGCGCTTTTCCAGCGCGGCATCCAGCGCGGTGCCTGCATCGAAGAACGCCATATAGGCCTTCATCAACGGCGCATGCTGGCTGCGCATCCCGGCATGATCATCGCGCAGGTAGTCCTCGCGGCTGTAGTAACGGTCGGCCTGCTCGATCAGGGCGTACAGGTCGACGAAGGTCTTCTGGTAGTTGCGGGCTGCCGGATCCAGTGCGGGCTCGGCCGGCGTCATTGCGAGCGCAGCGACCATGGGCGCGTTGCACGCGTCCACACGATGCGACAGCACCGTGCCCGGGCCACGTACCTTCTTCTCGTTACCGGTCGGGCCGGCCTCCGGGTCCTGCATCCAGCCGGTGTACTGCTGGAAGCCTTCGTGGATCGGCTGTTCGACGGCATTGAAGCAGGCGATGTAGGCGTTCACCTTCTCCACGCCCTGGGTATCAGCGACGCTGCCCGGGCCCTTGCTGCAGGCGCCGAGCAGGCTGATCAATGCGATGGCGGCGGCGAGCGGCGCGGTCCGTGTGCGAGATGACATGCGAGTGTCCATACCAATGGGGGGACGCACCATAGCAGCCCAGTGTGTGCAGCTGTTGTCATCGCGCGCCACGAACGCGCGTCACTCCAGGAACAGATCCGGCATCAGCGGGCGCGATGGATCGACGGCGTAGCCGCTCAGATCGGTGATGCCGGCCTGCGCCAACACCTCGTCATCGAGCAGGAACTGCCCGCTGAAACCGGCGGCCTCACGGCACAGCACCGCGTGTGCGGCGTCGGCCAGAATCGCCGGCGTGCGGCAGCCACCGATATCCACCCCGGGGATCATGTTGATCGCATCGGTGGCGATCACCGTGCGCGGCCACAGCGCGTTGACCGCCACCCCCTGCGGGCCGAACTCGGCTGCCAGGCCAAGGGTAACGAAGCTCATGCCCATCTTGGCAAGCGTGTAGCCGGTGTGCGGGCCCCACCACTTCGGGTCCAGCGTCGGCGGCGGCGCCAGCGTGAGGATGTGCGGATTGGGCGCCTGCAGCAGATGCGGCAGGCAGGCCTGCGCGCACAGGAAGCTGCCGCGCGAATTGACCTGCTGCATCAGGTCGAAGCGCTTCATCGGCGTATCCAGCGTGCCGCGCAGCCAGATCGCACTGGCGTTGTTGATCAGGATGTCGATGCCGCCGAAGGTATCGACGGTGGCGGCGACGGCCGCGCGCACCTGGTCCTCCTCGCGGATGTCGCACTTCAGCGCCAGCCCTTGCCCACCTGCGGCGGTTACCGCCTCTGCGGCGCTGTGGATGGTGCCCGGCAGCTTGGGGTTGGGCACGGACGACTTGGCCGCGATCGCGACGTTGGCGCCGTCGCGTGCCGCACGCAGCGCGATGGCCAGGCCGATCCCGCGCGAGGCGCCGGTGATGAACAGGGTCTTGCCTTGCAGACTGGCCATGCGCAGGTTCCTTCGGTGCGATTGCAATGGACCCGCATTATGCCGCCCCGGCGCACACGCCGGATTCATCCGCCACGTCGATACTGGCCGCTCCCGTTCTGCATGGAATGAGCGACATGACGGCGATCCGCCTTCCCCTGACCGCGTTGGCCCTGGTGTTGAGTAGTGCGGCCTGCCAGCCCGCCGGCGATCCGGCCACGTCCGCCACGTCGGCGGCCGCCACGGTGCCGGGCACCGCCGGTGGCGTCTCGCCCTTCAGCGACGCGGCGATCTGGGACGGCGAGGTGGATGCCTGCCGCGGCCAGGCACCGGTTGCCGATGATTGCCTGGCCAAGGTCATGCAGGCCGCCAAGGCGAGCCCGCAGGCGATCGCGGCCGCCCATCAGCTCGGTGCGCAGGGCAATCCCGGCTATGTGAGTGCATGGCGCAACCAGGACGGCGTCGGCATCGCCACCATCGAGTATCCGTTCCGCGCCAATACCAACGAGGGCACGCTGCTGGTCGACAGTGCGGGCCACACGCAGGATGTGGACGCCGACGTGCTGCCGGAAATGTCGCGCGCCGACGCCACGGTCAAGCCGTTCCTGGATGCACACCCGGACGCCACGCCTTTCGCACCGGCGCAGGCCAGCGGCAGCGAAGCGCTGCCCGACGGAGGCGTGCGCTTGATCTACAGCACACCGATGCGCACCTGCCATGCCTGCGCCAACGATGGGGTGCTGCGCGTCGCCTACGATTTCGATGCGCAGCGCCGCTTCAGCGGGAAGCAGATTCTCGATCTGCGCTGAGCATCCCAACGCCTACGGCTTGGGGCCCTGCCCTTCGTTGTCTTCCCAGTGCAGGATTTTCCGCGTGACAAAGCGGTAGACCGGCTTGCCGGTACGGAACCAGAGATCGCGCACCCATGAGGTGCGTTTGAGCAGCCGCTTTTCCACCGGGGTCAGCGACTGCCGGCAGTACATGCGCTTGTGCTTGAGCAGATGGCGCAGGTCTTCGCGGGCCAGAAGGCGCATCCAGCGTGAGCGCGGATCGCCGATCACCGCCAGCTGGAAATCGATCAGGGCCGGCGAGCCGTCTTCGCGTACCAGCCAGTTGGCCTCCTTGGCCAGGTCGTTGTGAGCGATGCCATGGCGATGCACCTGCTGCAGCAGCCGTCGGGCCGCGCGGAAGTAGGCCAGGTCGCCATGCGGCGGACGCTGGTACATGGCATCACCGGCCATGAAGCTGCGGTCCAGCCAGCGCCCGTTCCAGCCCAGCAACCGCGGCGTGGCGGGCATGCCATCCAGATGCGCCAGCGCGCGTGCCTCGCGCCGGGCCAACCACCACGCCGGCAGCCGCAGCCACCAGGGCGTGGCCTCCAGATCACGGCGTACGAACCGGTGGCCGTCCTCCTCCATCAGCAGGATGCGGCCGAAACTGTCGGCTTTGAGGGCGGTCGGCGCGGGATCGGGAGGGCGTGTCATGCCGCCATTCTAGGCGGGTGATCGCGTTCATTCACTGCAGATGCCGCACATTCCCGGCGTCTGGCGGGCAGTCAGTCACTTTGCCCCCTCTATAATCCCCCGATGGACTCGTCATGGATCGATGCCACGCTTGCGTGGATCTCAGCTCACCCCGTGCTTGCCGGTGCGGTCATTTTCCTCATCGCCTTCTGCGATGCGGTCATCGTGCTGGGCGCGATCGTGCCCGCGTTGCCGCTGCTGTTCGCCGTCGGTGTGTTCATCGGCCTGGGCCAGATCTCCGGGCCTTACGCGGTGGCGTGCGCCGCGTTGGGCGCGTTTGCCGGTGACGGCATCAGCTACTGGATCGGCCGGCGCTGGGGGGATCGCCTGCGTGGCTTCTGGCCCTTCAGCAAGTACCCGCAGCTGCTCGACCGTGGCGAGACGATGTTCCGCCGCAACGCCTTCAAGAGCATCCTGGTGGCGCGTTATGTCGGCGCGATCCGCCCGTTCGTGCCAGCCATCGCCGGCATGATGAAGATGCCGCTGTCGCGCTACATCCAGGCCAGCGGCATCGCCAGTCTGTCCTGGGCGGTGCTGTTCCTCGCGCCCGGCTGGGTGCTCGGCGAGGCGTATGACGCGGTCGCGGCGGTCGCCGGCCGGCTGGTGATGGTACTGGCCCTGCTCGGCGTGATCATGGGCCTGGTCTGGGCGATCGTGCTGTATGGCTACCGCTGGTCGGCCTCGCGCATGGACAGCTGGCTGGCCAGCCTGCTGGCCTGGTCGCAGCGTCACCCGACCCTGGGTCGTTACTCCGTCGCCGTGTTCGACCCGCAGCGCCGTGAGTCGGTGCCGCTGGCGATGCTGGCGGTGATGCTGCTGTTGCTCGGCTGGGGCTGGTTCGCCCTGCTGATGGCGGTGGTCGCCCACGGCGAACCGCTGATGGTCGATCTGGCCGTGCATCACGCGATGCTGGCCCTGCGCAATCCGCTGGCCGATTACCCTATGGCCGCGCTGGCCTCGCTGGGCGCCTGGCAGGTCCTGCTGCCCGCCACCGCCGCCGGCATGGGCTATCTGCTCTGGCGTCGCCGCTGGATGGCGGCCGCGCACTGGCTGGCCGCCCTCGCCTTCGGGCTGGCGCTATGCAAGCTGCTCGGTGCGACGGTGGACGTGGTCCGCCCGCCGGATGCGAGCAGCGGCTTCGGCTTCCCGTCGGTGTCGGTGACGATGGCTACGATCACCTTCGGCTTCTTCGCCGTGCTGATCGCCCGTGAACTGCCGGGGCGCACCCGCGTATGGCCCTACCTGCTGTCGGGCATCATCGTCAGCCTGATCGGCTTCGCGCGCATCTACCTCGGCGCGCATTGGCTGAGCGATGTGATCGGCGGCATGCTGTTCGGCCTGTTCTGGCTGCTGGTGCTGGGCATCGCCTACCGCCGCCGCTTCAACCGCTCGTTCTGGGTCAAGCCGGTGGCATGGCTGTTCTACGGCACGTTCGCCATCGCCGCGCTCTGGTACGCCCCGCGCAACATTCCGGTGAAACTGGCGCGCTTCGAGCCAGCCCAGCCGACGCCGGCACCACTGGATGCCCAGGCCTGGTGGACGACCGGCTGGCAGCACCTGCCGTCGCGCCGCAATGAGTTCGATGACGATCAGCGCTGGCCGCTGGACGTGCAGGTGGCCGGTCCACTGGCCCCGTTGCAGCGTCGGCTGGAAAGCCAGGGCTGGCGCGTGCAGCCGCAGGCCGGCTGGGAACAGGCGCTGTTGATGCTCGACAAGTCCTCCGACAAGGACAAGGTACCGGTGCTGCCGGCCACGCTGGATACGCAGGTCGAATCGCTGCTGATGCTTCGCGCCGGCAATGCGCCCAATGAGATCTTCGCGCTGCGCCTGTGGCCGGCACCGGCACGCCTGGCGGCGCCGGACAATGAACCGCTGTGGCTGGGCAGTGCGCAGACGCTGCATTACCAGCAGCACTTCAAGCTGATCGGGATGTGGCGGCCGATGCGTGGCATCGACCCGTCGCTCAATGCGGTCCGCCAGGCACTGGACGGCCTGCCGCAGCAGGTCGATACCCATCCAGACACCGAGATGCCGGTGCTGCGCGTGCGCATGCCACCGGCCGAGTGATGCAGCGCCGGAGCTACCCGGCCAATGGGGCGTAACGCGGGGCGGAACCGTGCGTTACGGCATCCAGTCCAGCAGCGCCTGCAGGCGCTGGTGCGGGTCATCGTGTTGCAGCAGTTGCAGGCGTTGCGCGTCCTGCAGCGGCAGCAGTTCGGCCAGGCGCCAGCCGACCCAGCTGGCCTGCTCCATCTGCGCCGGGCTGACCGGTGCGAAGGCCGCACCGGCCTGCTCGATGATGTGCTCCAGCACGGTCGCCATCAGCGCGTGCTCGGGCTGCAGCTCGTCGTCGCTGTCGGCCGCGCACCAGGTCACTTCGGCAATGATCAGCCCGTTGTCGCGCACGCGGGTCCGATCCACATGGAAGCGGCGCTGGCCACGCAGGCGCAGCACCAGCACGCCATCGGCGCCCACGTCGAAATCCTCGATCCGCGCCTCGACCCCATAGGCGGCAGGCAACGCCGGCGCACCGACCTCCTCACCGTCCAGGATCAGGCACACACCGAAGGCCGTCCCCGCACGGCTGCATTCGCGCAGCATGTCCAGGTAGCGGCGTTCGAACACCCGCAGGCCGAGCGCCGCGCCGGGCAGCAGCACGGTGTGCAGCGGGAACAGGGGCAGTGAAGCGGTGTCGGTCATGGCCCGCGTCCCTCAGGGCTGCCGCAGCTGCGCCAGGAAGCGGCGCGGCGCCCCATCGAAACCGCCGTTGGACATGAACACCACATGGTCACCCGGCGCTGCGATCGCGCCCAGCTGAGCCAGCAACGCATCGGTGTCCGGCACGGCATAGGCCTGGCCACGCACGGCGGCGATCACGCTGGCCGCATCCCAGGCCAGCTCGGGGCGATGCAGGAACACCACCGCGTCGGCACCGTCCAGCGAAGGCGCCAGCGCCTGCGCGTGCGCCCCCAGCCGCATCGAGTTGCTGCGCGGCTCCATGGCCACCACGATGCGGGCATCGCCCACCTTGGCACGCAGGCCATCGAGGGTCGTGCGGATCGCGGTGGGGTGATGCGCGAAATCGTCGTAAATGGTGATGTCGCGCGCCTGGCCGATCACTTCCAGCCGGCGCTTGACGCTGCGGAACGCGGCCAGCGCCGGGATCACCGTGGCCAGCTCGACGCCGACCGCATGCGCGGCAGCCAGGGCGGCCAACCCATTGAGGACGTTGTGGCGGCCCAGCAACGACCAGCGCACTTCACCGACGCGCTCGCCGCGATGGTGCACGACGAACACACTGCCGTCGGCCTCCACCAGCTCGGCGTGCCACTCCAGCGTGGGATCGAAGCCGAACCGCTCCACCGGGGTCCAGCAGCCCATCGCCAGCACCTCGGCGAGATAGCCGTCTTCACCATTGACGATCAGTCGCCCGCGCGCGGGCACGGTGCGGATCAGATGGTGGAACTGGCGCTGAATCGCGGCCACGTCCGGAAAGATATCGGCGTGGTCGTATTCAAGGTTGTTGAGGATGGCCACCAGCGGCCGGTAGTGCACGAACTTGCTGCGCTTGTCGAAGAACGCGGTGTCGTACTCGTCCGCCTCGACCACGAACTCACGGCCGCTGCCGACGCGGGCGGAGACGCCGAAATCCTCGGCCACGCCGCCGATCAGGAAGCCGGGGTCACGCCCGGCGCTGTGCAGCAGCCAGGTCAGGATGGTGGTGGTGGTGGTCTTGCCGTGGGTGCCGGCGACGGCCAGGGTGTCGCGGCCTGGCAGCACCTGCTCGGACAGCCACTGGGCGCCGGAGATGTAGCGTTGGCCTGCATCCAGCACCGCTTCCACGGCGGGATTGCCACGCGACAGCGCATTGCCGATCACCACCTCGTCGCAGTCCGGCGCCACGCTGTCGGCGCGGTAGCCCGGATCCAGGGCGATGCCCAGGCGTTCGAGCTGGGTGGACATCGGCGGGTAGATCGCCTGGTCGCTGCCGCGGACCGTATGGCCCTTCTCGCGCGCCAGTGCGGCCACGCCGCCCATGAAAGTGCCTGCAATGCCAAGAATGTGGATCGTGCTCATGCGTGCGATTGTCGCCGATCACCATCGCCGATGGAGATCGCTGTCAGACAACTCCTGGTCGACTATAAGAAAAGTCCAGCGGGATGTCGGGGAATTCCCGATAGCGCCGTATTGTGAAGACGGACACAATTGTCTCGGCCAGCCGCAGTACCCCATTGGTCCTACTCCCCAAGAGGCCATCCCCAGGGGGGCTCATGCTGCGGGGCTCTGAGCAAGCCCGCTCGCTGGCACCTTCAAACCACACGCCTGGTCCCTTCGGGGGCCGGGCGTGTGTGTTTTCAGCCCTGCACACGCGGTGCGGGTGCGGTGCCGCCGTAGCGGCACCGACCGGCTCAGGCCTGGATCGCGGCGCGGATGCGCGCTTCCACATCGTTCAGTTCGCCCACGCCATCGACGCGTGCAAGCGTGCCGCGGCCGGCATAGAAATCCACCACCGGTGCGGTCTGGTCGTTGTAGACCTGCAGGCGCTGGCGCACGGATTCGGGATTGTCATCGGCACGGCCCTGTTCGGCCGCACGGCCGGCGATGCGCTCGACCAGCAGTTCGGTCGGCACGTCCAGCTGCACCACGGCATCCAGCGGCTGGCCGATCTTGGCCAACAGGGTATCCAGCGCATTGGCCTGGGCCACGTTGCGCGGGTAACCGTCGAGGATGAAGCCATTGGCCACATCGTCCTGGCCCAGACGCGACTCGAGCATGCCCAGCAGGATGTCGTCGGACACCAGATTGCCGGCATCCATCACGGCCTTGGCCTGCTTGCCCAGCTCGGTGCCGGCGGCCACTTCGGCCCGCAGCAGATCACCGGTGGAAATGTGCGCAATGGCGAGGTGTTCCTTCAGGCGCGTCGCCTGTGTCCCCTTGCCCGAACCGGGCGGTCCCAACAGAACCAATCGCATCAACCTGACTCCAACTTGGTAAGAAAACGGAGGGCGCGCGCCCCGGGAATGTCCACAATCACGCTGCACCGCAATACGCGCACTTTACCCCATCCGGGTAATGTCTCTGCAATGTCCGTCCCCCCAGACCAAGGTCGCACCATGTCCAAAGGTACCCTCCTCTACGCTCAGTCAGGTGGCGTCACCGCCGTCATCAATGCCACCGCCTCGGCGGTCATCAGCACGGCCAGGGCCAAAGGAATCAAGGTCTTGGCCGCGCGCAACGGCATCCTCGGCGCGCTCCGCGAAGACCTGATCGACACCTCCAAGGAGACCGCAGCCGCCATCGCTGCCCTCGCCCATACTCCCGGCGGCGCGTTCGGCTCATGCCGTTACAAGCTCAAATCGCTGGAGGCCGACCGCGGCAAGTACGAGCGCCTGCTCGAGGTGCTGCGCGCCCATGACGTGCGCTGGTTCCTCTACAACGGCGGCAACGATTCGGCCGATACCGCGTGGAAGGTCTCCCAGCTGGCCAAGGCCTTCGACTACGACCTGACCTGCATCGGCGTGCCCAAGACCATCGACAACGATCTGGCGGTGACCGATACCTGCCCGGGCTTCGGCTCGGCCGCCAAGTACACCGCCGTCTCCGTGCGCGAAGCCGCGCTGGATGTGGCCGCGATGGCCGAGACCTCGACCAAGGTATTCGTCTACGAGGCGATGGGCCGCCACGCCGGCTGGCTGGCCGCCGCTGCGGGCCTGGCCGGCCAGGGCGCCGATGACGCCCCGCACATCATCCTGCTGCCCGAGCGCGCGTATGACGAGGCCGCGTTCCTGGCCAAGGTCAAACAGGTGGTCGAGCGGGTGGGCTACTGCGTGGTGGTTGCCTCCGAAGGCATCCAGACCGCCGATGGCCGCTTCGTCGCCGATGCCGGCGGCGGCACCGATTCGTTCGGGCATACCCAGCTCGGTGGCGTGGCCTCGCAGCTGGCCGCGCGGGTCAAGGATGGGCTGGGCTACAAGGTCCACTGGACCCTGCCCGACTACCTGCAGCGTTCGGCGCGCCACCTGGCCTCCAAGACCGATTGGGAGCAGGCGCAGGCGGTGGGCAAGGCGGCGGTGCAGTTCGCGCTGAAGGGCCAGAACGCGGTGATGCCGGTGATCGTGCGCACCAGCGACACGCCCTACCGCTGGAAGATCGAGGCGGCCCCGCTGCACAAGGTGGCCAACCATGAGAAGAAGATGCCGGCCGGCTTCATCCGCCGCGATGGCTTCGGCATCACCGACAAGGCCCGCACCTATCTCGCCCCGCTGATCAAGGGGGAAGCCCCGTTGCCGTACGGTCCCGATGGCCTGCCGAAGTACGTGACGCTGAAGAACGTGGCGGTGAAGAAGAAGCTGCCTGCCTTCGAGGCGTAATCGACCCGGTAGTGCCGGCCGCTGGCCGGCACCGCGGGCTGTCCGTCGCTCGGGTAGTGCCGGCCGCTGGCCGGCACCGCGCTGTCCGGCAGCGTCCTGGCGCGGGCCAGCGGCCGGTTTCATCGCGCCTCTGACGGTCCGCGTGGAGCCGGCCAGCGGCCGGCACTACCGGTGTGTGGTCAGCTCAGTTGCAGGCCTTGCCCTCGACCTTCATCTGCGCGGCAAACATCGGCACCTGGGCGATCTTGCCGGCGGCCGCCTGCTTTTTCGCGTCCTCCAGATAGATGCGCGACTGGCCCTGCCCATCGAGCTCGGGCTTGGTGGTGACCGGCATCCGCCACACGCGCACCACCGCCTGCTGCGCCGGGCAGGAGGCATTCGGCACGCGGATCACATCATTGAGCTTCCAGCCCGTGGCTTCCGTGGGCTGCGCCTTGTCGTAATCGACAAAGCGGGCACGCGGCTGGCACTGCTCGCTGGTGCGGACCACGGCGAACTTGTACGGCTGTGCCGCTTCGCCGGTGAACACGCCTTCCAGCCGTGCACAGGCTTCGGGAATCTGGCGCAGGGTATGCGCCGCGCCTACCGCCTGCGGTGTGCCGGCGGCGCGCTGCAGCTCGGGGGTTTCGGCGGCGAAGGCGGACACGGCGGGCAACAGGGCCAGCCACAACAGATGACGGGGGGACATGGCAGGACTCCAACGGCGGGGGATGGGCCGAGGCTGCCAGTAAATGGCTGAACGGCGTGGCAAAGGCGGTCCTTCGTCCGGATCTGCGTGGTTGCCGGCCAGCGGCCGGCACTACCTCCGTCGTTGGCGATCCGGGCACGCACGCGCAGTTTGAAATCCTTGCTGGCATGCATCGAGGATTTACCCGCATACTCGGGCCACCAGGGATTGCTGAACACCGCCACACGCTTGAAGACCGGCACGGTCTGAACGGGTTGGTTCATGGTTGCAGCCTGTTGTGCCCCCCGCGTGGAGACGTTCATCCGTTCACTGGATGTCATTCCATCACCCGGGAGGGGACATGCTGGAACGTTACGGGCTTTCTCTGGCGCTGTTGTGCGCCATCCTCGCGATTCTCTACGGCATCGTGTCGGCACGCTGGATCCTCCGGCAACCGGCTGGCAATGCCCGCATGCAGGAAATCGCCGCCGCCATCCAGGAAGGCGCGCGCGCCTATCTCAACCGTCAATACCTGACCATCGCCATCGCCGGTGCCGTGCTGTTCGTGCTGGTCGGCCTCTTCCTCAGCTGGTACACCGCGATCGGCTTCGCGATCGGCGCCGTGCTGTCCGGCGCGGCCGGCTACATCGGCATGAACGTCTCGGTGCGTGCCAACGTGCGTACCGCAGAGGCGGCCCGCAACGGCCTGAGTGCGGCCATGGACGTCGCCTTCCGCGGCGGTGCGATCACCGGCATGCTGGTGGTCGGGCTGGGCCTGCTGGGCGTGGCCGGCTACTACGCGCTGCTGCTGCGCCTCGGGCTGGATGTGGCGCAGACGCTGCACGCACTGGTCGGGCTGGCGTTCGGCTCGTCGCTGATCTCGATCTTCGCGCGGCTGGGCGGTGGCATCTTCACCAAGGGCGCCGATGTCGGCGCGGACCTGGTCGGCAAGGTCGAAGCCGGCATCCCCGAGGATGACCCGCGCAACCCGGCGGTGATCGCCGACAACGTGGGCGACAACGTCGGCGACTGCGCCGGCATGGCCGCCGACCTGTTTGAAACCTACGCCGTCACCGTGATCGCCACGATGCTGCTCGGCAACCTGATGATCGCCGAGGCCGGGGCGAATGCGGTGTTGTATCCGCTGGTGCTGGGCGGCGTCTCGATCATCGCCTCGATCATTGGCGCGCTGTTCGTCAAGGTGAAGCCCGGCGGTTCGATCATGGGCGCGCTGTACAAAGGCGTGATCGTGTCCGCTGTACTGGCCGCCATCGCGTTCTATCCCATCACCACCCAGCTGATGCCGGACAACGCATACGGTGCGCTGAACCTGTATTTCTGCGCCTTGATCGGGTTGGTGCTGACCGGCCTGATCGTGTGGATCACCGAGTACTACACCGGCACCCAGTACAAACCGGTGCAGCACGTGGCGCAGGCCTCCACCACCGGGCACGGCACCAACATCATCGCCGGCCTCGGTGTCTCGATGAAGTCCACGGCCCTGCCGGTGATCGCGGTGTGCGTGGCGATCTGGCTGGCGCACTACTTCGGCGGCCTGTATGGCATCGCCATCGCCGCGACCGCGATGCTCTCGATGGCCGGCATGATCGTGGCGCTGGACGCCTACGGCCCGATCACCGACAACGCCGGCGGCATCGCCGAGATGGCCGAACTGCCGCCGGAAATCCGCGACATCACCGACCCCCTCGATGCCGTCGGCAACACCACCAAGGCGGTGACCAAGGGCTACGCGATCGGCTCGGCGGCGCTGGCCGCGCTGGTGCTGTTCGCCGACTACACCCACAACCTGCAGGCAGCCAATCCCGGCGAGGTCTTCGCCTTCGACCTGTCCAACCATGAGGTGATCATCGGCCTGCTGATCGGCGGCCTGATCCCCTACCTGTTCGGTGCGATGGCGATGGAAGCGGTGGGTCGCGCGGCGGGGGCGGTGGTGGAGGAAGTGCGCCGTCAGTTCCGCGAGATCCCCGGGATCATGGACGGCACCGGCAAGCCGCAGTACGACCGCGCGGTGGATCTACTGACCCGCTCGGCCATCCGCGAAATGATCATCCCCTCGCTGTTGCCCGTCGCGGTACCGGTGGTGGTCGGCCTGCTGCTCGGGCCACGCGCGCTCGGCGGCCTGCTGATCGGCACCATCGTCACCGGCCTGTTCGTCGCGATTTCGATGACCACCGGCGGCGGCGCGTGGGACAACGCCAAGAAGTACATCGAGGATGGCCACTTCGGCGGCAAGGGCAGCGAGGCGCACAAGGCCGCGGTGACCGGCGATACGGTCGGTGATCCCTACAAGGACACCGCCGGCCCGGCGATCAACCCGCTGATCAAGATCATCAACATCGTGGCATTGCTGCTGGTGCCACTGCTGTGAGTCGAGTCGGGCGCGCTGGCCTTATGCCAGCGCGTCCGTGCAGCGCGTGCGTGCCGCTCCAGTCAGGGCGATTCAGCCGGCTTCGTGTCCGAAAGCCAACCGGCGGGGTCGTGGATACGGTAAAGGCCCGAATCCTCCGCCAACTGACGAAGCAAGTTGCCGTGCCCCGCTCCATAGATCACCAACACGCGATCACCAGCGTTGGTGGCACGCGCGATCGCATTGAAGATCATCAGATTGCGCCCGTACCACGACTGCACCCAGTTGGCGCCGACCGGATCTTCCGGCGTGCCCAGCAGGCCGAGACGGTAATAAGTGGCGGCGTTCCAATCCAGCCACGGCGCGCCATTGAAGTGGCGCAACGCCTCCGCCACGGTTACGTTGCCGAGCAGGCGTTGATCCTTTTCGACCTGTGCCTTCACCATCGCCTTGAAGGCAGCGTACTCCTCCTGTTGGCCATACGTGTCTGCCGCGGCGGCGTAGTCGATGCGCGCCTTGTCGGTAATCGGCCCTTGGCCGTTCCAGTCCACGGCATACACCTTGCCCAAGTCGCGTGCGCAGGCGATACGGAAGCCCAGCTGCTCGGATTCGCTGCGTGATAGCGTGCGCTTGCCCTTACAGGAAGCGGCGAAGTTGTGCTGAAGCTCAGCTTGGCGCGCTGAATCGACCTCGACCATGATCTTGGTGGGTCGATAGCGTTCCAACAGCCGAGCGACGTCGGCTATTTCCTGTTGGCGCTTTTCGCCCAATACGTCGTCGGCCGTCATGTTCTCCAGATCACGGCCCGGATTGCTCATGTGATAGCTACCGATCAGCAGGTAGTCCGCAATCGGACGGCCGTCAGTGCTTTTTGCATGAGCCACGCCGCTCATGAGTGCGGCAGCAAAAATGACTGATGTGACGGTGTGCCTCCATGCCATACGACGTGCTCCTTGCTATTGATCCGGGCGTGCCAGTGTTGCTCGAGTTTGGCAACGCAATCACCAACGGCACGCGGGTCGAAAGTCATTGCCGACGTGACACGCGCCTCAACGCCGCCGGAGGAAGAATGTCACCGGCACCATCACCTCCACCGGGTCGCCGGTGATCTCTGCTGGCGGCGGCGGCAACGGGCTGCCGCGCCGCACCGTAGCCAACGTTTCCTCATCCAGCAGCGGATGGCCGCTGCTCTGGCCCAGCCGGATGTTGGAGGCGTTGCCCTGCCGGTCCACCGAGAAGCGCACATAGGCCACACCCTGCTGGCGCAGACGTTCGGCCTGGCGCGGGTAGCGGCGATACTGTTCCAGATGGCCCAGCAGCAGGCCCTGCCAGGTCACGGCCGCGCTGCCCTGGCGGCCGGCCACCGTCTGCGTGGCGGCATAGCGCTCGGATGGCCGTGCGGACACCTCCGGCGGGGCCAGCGTCTGGTCCACGTTGTGCTGGTCCGTCGGCGCTGCGTCGCGCGGTGTCTCGCGGCGCAGGACGTCCTGCGCGTCCGGGGTGTCGTCCGGCGGGAGATCGATCTTTGGCACCGGCGTCGGTTCGGGCAGATGCTGTTCCTGCTGCAACGGCCCGGGTGGGATCTCTTTCGGCGGTGCGGACGGCGCCTCCGGTACCGGCGCCAACTCCACCATCACCGCTTCCACCGGCGTATCACTGACCCGCACCGGCGCTCGCTGCTCCCACCACAGCGCGCCGCCGATCAGCACGGCATGCGCGGCAAGGACCAGCGCCAGACTGCCTACCCAGCGCAGCATTGCGGCGGTGTCGCGGCTCATTCGCTGCGCTGCTCCACGCCCACCAGCGCGATCCGGCGATACCCGGCCGCGCGCAGCGCGTTCATGGTCTGCATCAGGTCGCCATAGGGCACGGTCTGATCGGCACGCAGGTAGATGCGCTGTTCGCGGTCGCCAGCGGTCAGCCGCTCCAGCGTGGCATTCAGCCCGTCAGTGCCGACCGGCACATCGTTGACGTTCAGCGACAGATCGGCCTGCACCGAGAGGAACACCGGTTCGGCATCGCGTGGCTGCGGCTGCGCGGTGCTGGCCGGCAGATCCACCGGCGTATCCACCGTGGCCAGCGGCGCGGCCACCATGAAGATGATCAGCAGCACCAGCATGACGTCGATGAAGGGGGTGACGTTGATTTCGTGGCTTTCTTCCAGTGCGTCGTCGTCGTGGCGGGCGGTCTTGATGGCCATGGCCGGTCCTCAGCGCGCGTCGCGCACGGCCGGCGCATTGCCGAGCCGGTCCAGATCACGCGAGACCAGCTGCTGCACGCCGGCGGACAGATCACCGAGCAAGCCGCGGATGCCGGCCAGCACACGGGTGAAGTGGTTGTAGATCACCACGGCGGGGATCGCCGCGACCAGGCCGAGCGCGGTGGCCAGCAACGCCTCTGCGATACCCGGCGCGACCACGGCCAGATTGGTAGTGTTGGCGTGGGCGATGCCGATGAAACTGTTCATGATCCCCCACACCGTGCCGAACAGGCCGACGAACGGCGCGATCGCGCCGATGCTGGCGAGCAGGCCCACCCCGGTACGCAGCTGCCGCGCATGCGCCAGTTCGATGCGTTCCAGGCGCGAAGCGACGCGCTCCTTGATCCCGACCGGATCCTGCGCATCCTGCGAGAGGTGCAGCTCGGTGCGGGCGGCGTCGATCAGGTCGTGTGCCGCGCCGTCGTCGAGCAACGCATGGGTCTGCGCCACCGGCAGGTGCGCGGCCTGCAGCAGCAGCGCGCGTGCCTGGCGCAGCCGCGTGCGTTGCCGGCCCAGCTCCCAGGTCTTGGCCACCAGCACTGTCCAGGTGGCGATGGAGGCGAGCGCCAGCCCGATCATCACGGTCTGCACCACGCCATCGGCGGCCTGGTACATGCCCCACGGGGTCAGGTCGTGCGGCAGTGCCGCCACGGCGGCAGGAAGAGCGATGGGCAAGGTCATGGGCGGAGTCGTCGGTCAGGGGCATCTCGGCACGGAGCAGGGCCGGAAGCGGGAAAGGGGCGGAAAGTATCGGGGGTGAGGCGGTGGGAATCAGTACCGGGCGGACAGCACGTTCAGCGCTGCGGCGGGCGATCGGCCGTGGCCGACGGCTGCGGCCCAGGCCGTGACAGGACATACGCCGCGCTGGCCACGAAGAACAGGCCGACGCCGAGCAGCAGCGGCCAGGACGGATGCGCGCCCCAGCAGAACATGACGAAGCCGAACGCCATGCCGGCGCCCGCGAAGGCTTTGCCCTTGCGGCTGATCGCGCCCTGTTCGCGCCACAGCCGCAGCGATGGACCGTAACGGGGGTGCTCGAGCAGGCGGCGTTCGAACGTCGGCGAGCTGCGCGCGAAGCAGCCGACCGCCAGGATCAGGAAGATCGTGGTCGGCATCACCGGCAGCAATGCGCCGATGACGCCCAGCGCCACCATGATCCAGCCCAGGCCGAACCAGAGCCAGCGCATCATGGGCGGTGGTTGCGGCCCGGCGCGACATGCCTGGGAGGCGCAGCGGTCATGCGAATTCTTCCTCGACATGCCCGTGCACGCTGCGGAACGCCGCATCGGCCGCATCGATCATCTGCTGCTCCTGCGCCTCGGTCAGCGCGACGCCATCCAGCGCGGCGGTGAACTCACGCCAGTGGCGGGCGGCACCATCGGGATGGGCGGCCAGGTGGCGGGCGCCGAAATTGCTGTCCAGGCCGAGACGTGCCGCCATCTTGTACAGCACGGTGCCACCGAGATTGGAGCCTTCGGCCACGTACAGCCAGCCCAGCGCCGCGGGCAGCGGCAGATCACCATCCAACCGGATGGACGCAGGTGGCGGCAGGGTCTGTTCCAGGTCGGAAAGATCACGGGCGATCAGCGGCAGCCGTCGGCGCTCGTCCAGATCGGGCAGCAGCGCGTCCAGCGCGGGACTGCCGTAGAGCGCATCGATGTCACGATGGAAGCGGTACTGCACGCGCAGGAATCTGGCGAACAGGTCGCGGCTGGCGAAAATGTCGCCGGCCATGATGCGTTTGTCCAGCGCGCCGTGGCTGTCACGGGTGGCTGCCTTGAGGCGTTGGCTGCGGGTGGCTTCGGGAGTATCGATGACGATCATGGCACTGCTTGGATGGGGAAGTGGGGCACGGTTCTCTGTTGAAGACGTCTGGCACGGGGGTAACCCCAAGCCCAGTGTCGCGTGATCAGCGGGTGCGAACGTCACATGCCACCGTCACGGCCTTGCCCTGATAATACGGACCACGCCCTGCCACTGGAATGACACGATGATCACCACCGAACCGCGCATGACCAATCTGTTCCTGCAGCTCGGCCTGGACGCCAGCGAGGAGGCGATTGCCGCCTTCATCCGCGATCACCAGCTGTCCAACGAGATCCGCCTGATCGAAGCGCCGTACTGGAACGACGGGCAGCGCCAGTTCCTGACCGAGCAGCTGCGCTCGGATGCGGAGTGGGCGATCGTGGTCGATGAGCTCAGTGAAGCGCTGCACGCCGATGCGACCGTACAGGCCAACGCCAGCTGAGCGCTGGGTTGAACGAAATGCCGTCCGGCCGCCTGATGCGCCGGCCGGATGCACGCAGGGGCCGGCAATGCCGGCCCCTGTCGTGTCCGGGCATCAGTAGCGGTAGGTCAGCGCCAGCCGCACGGTCCGGCCCGGTGCGGGCATCACGCCCAGCGCCAGCGGATCGAGGTAGTAACGATCGGTCAGGTTGTCCACATTGAGGTCCACCGCGAACTGCTCGCTGGCCTGCCAGCTGGCGAACAGATCCACGATGGTCGCCGGGCGGTACAGCTGCTGGATCGCCGACAGGCCGACATTCCATTCCTTGTCCAGCGTACTGATCGGGCCGGCGTTGTGGATCACCCGGGTGCCGACGCTGAAACGCTGGTCGAACAGGCGCGAGCCCAGGGTCAGGTTGACGTTGTAGCGCGGCGGGTTCTGGGTGTTGCTGTAGGACCCTTCAAAGCCACCATCCACGCAGTCCGGAGTGTTCTTCAGTTCCTCGATCTTCCGCTGGATCCCGTAGGCGCGGCGCTCGGCGGCGATGTCCGGCGCGCAGGTCTTGGCCTGGATGTAGTAATGCGCGGACAGATCGGCGAACACCGTGCCGCTGTCATAGCTGGACTGGAACTCCACGCCGGAGACCTTGAAACGGTCCACGTTGCGGATCAGGCCGGCCGACAGGGTGCGGTAGTCGCGGGTGATCAGGTCATCGATGCGTGTGTTGAAGTAAGCCAGCTTGAAGCCGGCCTGGTCGCCCTCGGTGAACAGGCTGTGGCGCACCGTGCTCGCGCCGATTTCCCAGGTCCCTGCCCGCTCCGGCTTGAGCTCGCCGGTGGGCTTGGCCGCGGTGAACAGGCCCAGCGTGGTCTCGAACAGGCTGGGCAGTTTCACGCCTTCGGCGTACTTCACGTACACCATGGTGTCTTCGTCGAAGCGGTAGGCGACGCTGGCGCTCGGCATGAAGGCACTGTCGCGGCGACGGATCGGCTGCGACCAGGTCCAGCTGACCGGCACGCTCAGGTCCTGCGTTCGGGTGACATCGTGGAAGTTCCAGCCGGTGATGTCGGCAACCGTGCCCTTCTCATACGGGGAGGCCAGCAACGAGGCCTCGGTGAACTGGCCATTGGCATCGGGATACCAGTTCAGCATCGCGATGCGCTTGGCGCGCCACGCCGGCAGGTTCGGGTTGCCATTGAGCAGCTGGGTGTAGCGGTACTGACCGATCACGCCGTAGGTGTCCGGCGTGGCCAGGCGGTTGCGGTCGTGCACGTTGACGCGGTTGTAGCGGCCACCGACCACCACTTCCCAATGCTCGTCCGGCTGCCATTTGACCGAGGCCACGGCGCTGTATTCCTTGCGCTCGGCGTTGCGCAGGAAACGGTTGTTCACCAGGTCGTCGTGCATGACCGGCGAGTGCGGGCCGGGGCCGACGTCCTCATCGCTGAAGGACAGACCGTAGTCCAGCGTGAACAGCCCGGCGCCGGTATCCAGATGCGTGGTGTTGCCCACATCGAAGCCGAGCCGGGTCTGGGTCAGCTCATTGCGGTAGGCGTCCTTGTAGCCCGGATCGGTGTTGAACGACGGGCCGTCATACCACTCGGTGCGGCGGTCGAAGTACCACGGGGTGATGCCGGTCAGGCCGTTGTACATGAGGCTGTCGGCGTCGGTGTACCAGAGGTTGGCCTTCAGATCGATCAGCGCGTTGTCCGGGTTGAAGCGGTAGCGCAGGTTGTAGGCGTCCATGTCGACATGGCCCGGATCCCACTGCGGCACGCGGTCGCGGTCCACGCGGATGATCTGCGAGGCCATGATTTCGCCGGCGGTGCCTTCATAGCGGCGGTAGCCGGCTTCCAGCGTCTGGTTGTCGTCGATGCGCCAGGTGCCCTTGAGCAGGAACGACTCCGAGCGCGAGGACGTGTTGAACACCTCGGTATCGGGCGGATTCAACGGCGCCAAGGTACGCCGGGTCTGCGGGAAATCGTCGTAGCCGTGCTTGCCCGAGAAGTAGTTGCCGTTCTCGCGCCATGCGTACGCCGCGACCAGGTCGACGCGATCCCAATGCTTGGCGGTGGCGATGTTGAAGAACTGGCTGCCCAGCGCGCTGCGGTCGGTACGCGGTGCGGCGTCATAGGCGGGCACGTTGTTGGCGCTGGCATTGGCCATGCCGGTGCGCACGCGCAGCCCGGCGTCGCGACCATCACGCAGCACGTCCTCGATCTTCAGCGTTTCCATCTCGACCACGCCGCCGATGCCACCGGAAGCATTGACGCCCAGGCTCGGCCCCTTGGTGATGGTGATGTTGGAGATCAGGTCCGGATCGAGATAGGTGCGCTGCGACTGGCCCGCGTAGCCACGGTAGGTATCCATGGTGGACTGCCCACCGTCGATGATCACCGGGATGCGGCTCTGGCCCTGGAGGCCACGGATGTTCACGTCCAGCGCGTTGGCGGTACGCGGATCACCCGCGGTGACGCCAGCCACACCCTTGACGATGTCCGCGGTGGAGGTGCCGCGGAAGCGCTCGATGGTGGCGCGCGCGATGTAGGCGCTGGACCCCGCCGTGCGGTACACCTCCAGCGCACGTTCGGCGTCGCTGCCGCCCTCGATGCGGTCACCGGCCACGCTCAGCGCGTCAGTAACGATCAGGCCATCGTCGCTGGATGCCACTGCAGCGCCCTCCAGCGTCACCGCGTCCGGACCGACCTGGCGCAGGCTCAGCCCGCTGCCCTGCAGCAGGCGCAGCAAGGCCGCCTGCGCATCCATCTGCCCGACGACGGCGGCGGACGTCACGCCCTCGGCCAGCGCCGCCGGATAGGCAACCTGCACCCCGGACTGACGCATGTAAGTGCGCAGCGCATCGGACAGCGGCTGGGCGGGAATGTCGAAGCGCAGCGTCACCGCAGCCGGTACCTGGCTGGATTGGGCGAATGCCGGCAGGCTGGGCGCGGCCGCCAGGCCAGCAGTGAGCAGAGCGATGCAGAGACGTGACGGGCGCGGACGATGGCCCGCGCGAGGAGAAATACGCATGGAAAAACCTGTCAGAAGATCAGTGCCGCAGAGGCGGGTCACCCGCACACGGGTGCGGATGCAGCGGACGTACGTGGCGGCGGCGGGTACGTTATGCCGAGTAAGACGAACGAACCGGGCACATCCCCAAGGCCGGTTGCGCTACTGCGCCGGTGCCACGATCGCCACGCCCATCGGCAGGCGGGTGACGCTCAGCCCGGCGCTGACGGCCAGTGCATCGAGCGCCTGCTCCGGGCGATCAATGCGGAACGCCGCGTTGACCGCCGGCAAGGCCGACAGATCGCCACGCACAAAGGTGGCACCCGAGCGGTAGCGCGCAATGCGTTGCACCGCCTCATCCACGCTGGCCGTCTCCAGCAGCAGCTCGCCGTCGCGCCAGGCCGCAATGCGGTCCAGGGTGACATCATCCAGCCGCGTGACCCGGCCGGCTGGCGCAAAGCGTGCACGCTGGCCCGCATCGAGATAGGTCCAGCCGCCTTGTTCAGTGGCCGCAACCCGCACGCGCCCCTGCTCGACCACCGCCTCGACCTGGTCGTTCCAGCGGGACACCGCGAATGCAGTGGAAATATCTTCAACCACGCCGCCCTGCGCTTCCACCTGGAACGGACGGGACGCCTCGTGCGCCACCTCGAACCAGGCCTGGCCACGCAGCAGCGCGATACGGCGCGTATGAGCGTCGTAGTGGACGGCGATGGCGCTGTCGGCATCCAGTACCGCACGGCTGCCATCGGGCAGCGATACCGTCTCGATCGCACGCGTGCTGCGGTGATCGGCCTGCAGCCGCAGCCACGCGTCGGGCGCGACCCACGCCAAGGCCAGCACTGCGGCCGTCGCCACGCTCCACGCGGACCAACGGACCCGCCGTCGACGCGGCACGGCCGCTGCCGCCGCGGGGGGGCGTGGCCCCAGACTGCGCCAGAGCTGACGTTCGTGTTCAAAGGCATGCCGGTGCCCGGGCTCTCCCAGCCACTGCTCGAAGGCCTGCATCTGCCCCGCATCGGTCGCGCCGGAGGCCAGCCAGGCAATCCAGGCCCGCGCCTGGACAGCGACAGCGTCGGACGGTGACGGGCAGGGAGAGGAAGAAGGTGGGTGCGGGCTCATGGCTGGCGATGGGTGGCGCAGTCACGCGCGGGCAAGGGAAGGACGCAGTCAACACGTCATTATGATCAAGACGGTCGGCAGACGTGTATCCCCAAGCGGGATATCAGCGCGCTCAGCGCCCCCTGCGTGCCCAGGCCAGTCGCTGCAGTGCGCTGCGCACATGATTCTCCACGGTCGTTACCGACACCCCCTGGCGCTTGGCGACGTCCACCTGGGTCATGCCCTGCAGGCGGTTGAGCCGGAACAGGGTGCGGGTCGGCTCGGGCAGATGCTCGACCGCCTCCAGCACGCGCTGCAGTTCGTCCTGCGCCATGACCTGCTCTTCGGTGGAGAGCACTTCGTCCGGCCCCCACAGGTAATGCTCGGCAAGCAGGCGCGTGCGCCGCGTGCGCTCACGGCCGTGATCGGTGGCCAGATTCGCCGCCAAACGATAGAGGTAGGCGCGGGGATTGCTGATCGGCTGGCCGCTATCCACGCCACGCGCCTTGAACCAGATGGACTGGATCACATCTTCGGCACCGCCGTCACTGCCCAGGATGCGCTGGACCAGGCGCAGCAGCGCCGGGCGCTCGCGGATCAACAGGTCGGTAAGAGTGGTGGCGTTGGAGGACATGGGCCGATGCACGTAGCGGGACCGCAGGAAGACGGCCATCCGTGAGCCGCGGCATGTTACTCCGCAAATGAGAATGAGTCACGTTTGAGTCGTGCAGGATCTCGACGTGACGATGCGCCCTTAGAGGCACGCCGTCAGTCCGTCGTAGATGCTGTCCGGGGTTGCGGGCAACGCCGCATGCAAGGCGTCGTCCTGCTCCAGCGTCTGCAGCAGGACGGGCAGCAGCGTGGTGGCCGCCAGCGGTGCGCGGCAGGCCCACGTCTGGGCGTCCACCGCGATACGGCCCGTCGCAGTGTCCACGCGCGCCGTGCTGCCGGTGAATGTCCACAGGCATTCACCCACACGGCCCGAGGCCGCCTGCACCGAACACCGGAAACGCAGCGGCTGCAGGTTGTGGAACTCGCCTTCGCAGAATGTGTCCCCGCAGATCGCGTCGAAGCCGCGCACCAGCCGCGCCTCCACTGCGCGGAAGCGCTCCCAGCCCTCGGCCTCGCTGGGGTACTCACGTGCATCGACATAGGGACCGGCAGCGTGGCCGGTGGCAATGGCCGTGCAGCTGGCAAGCAGCAGCATGCCCGCAATGAGGGTCTTCATCGGCAGTCTCCAGTGCAGATTGAAAAGGGGTGGCAGGTCAATTGAGGCAGTCGACCAGGGCGTCATGCATCGAGCGGTCCGAGCCAGGCAGTGGTCTGCGCAGCGCGTCGCGGCGTGCCAGGGCCACGTGCAGGGTTTCCACGGGGGTATTGGCCCCGAGTGGCGCAGCGCAGGCCCAGGTACGGCTGTCCGGGACCACCCGGCCGCTGCCAGGCTCCACCTCGAGGTTGCCGGCGCCGACCACAAGCGTGCAGGCCTGGACGGTGCCGCTGGCCGCATGGACCGAGCAACGGAACTGCAGCGCGACATGATTGCTGTACGCGCCCTCACAGTAGGTATCACCACAGAGATCGTGGAATTCCCGGATCAGGTGATCCTCCAGATCATAGAAGCGATCCCAGTTGGCCTCCTTGTGCGGGAAGTCGACCAGATCGACATACGGCCCCTCGCGCCCGGCGGCGCTGAAGATGCCGGCCGCCAGCAATGGCAGGGCCAGGGAAAGGGTGGCCAGCGGGGTCATCAGCTTCATCACCAGGCTCCAGACGGGTTGGCTGCCATGATCGTCAGGTCCGCTGACGGCAGATATCGGCGCCAACCCCGCCTCTGTGTGAGCATTTCCAGCAACGGCCCGTGCTCACCTGCCTGTGGCCGGGTCGGTGAAACGCCCTTCGAGCCACCGGCCGCTGCACGGCGGCCGGCAAAGGGCCTAAAATGTCGGACTTTGCGCCCCTACCCCCTCTCGGAGTAAACCCATGGGTCTGGAACTCGTCTCGCCCGGCAAGAACCCGCCGGAAGAAATCAACGTCATCATCGAAATCCCGAAGGATTCCGAGCCGGTGAAGTACGAAGTGGACAAGGAAACCGGCGCGATCTTCGTCGACCGCATCCTCTCCACCCCGATGCGCTACCCCTGCAACTACGGCTACGTGCCGAGCACCCTGTGCGGCGACGGTGATCCGGCCGACGTGCTGGTGGTGCTGCCGCTGCCGCTGGTCCCGGGCTCGGTGGTGCGTTGCCGTCCGGTCGGCGTGCTCAAGATGAGCGACGAGGCCGGCAGCGACGAGAAGATCCTGGCCGTGCCGATCTCCAAGGTGTTCAGTGGCTATGCCCACGTCGAAGACATCGAGCAGGTGTCCAGCCATTGGCTGGAGCGCATCGGCCACTTCTTCGAGCACTACAAGGACCTGGAAAAGGGCAAGTGGGTCAAGCTGGATGGTTGGGGCGGCGCCGCCGAAGCCAAGAAAATCCTGGTTGAAGCGCACCAGCGCTACCTCGGCAACATCGCCTGAGACTGAACCACATCGCTCCGGCACACCGCTGCCGGAGCGATGCGCATCACGTTTTTTCAATGCGGCACATCACTATTCGTGCCGGATTGGGTACATTGCGTCTCTTCACACCGTCCACGGTGGGTTTCACCGTGGTCAGCCAGGGGACCGTGTCGTGCGCATTCTGCTTGTTGGGGACGAAGCCAGCCTGTCGGCTGAGCTGTTGGAATTCATTGCCGATCTTGGGGAAGAGTGGCAACCGCTGACTGCCGTCGATGGCCATAGCGCCATGGGCATCGTGGCCGGCCTGCCGGTCGATGCGGTGATCGTGTGCCCGCAGCTGCCGGATCTCAACGCCACCACGCTGCTCGGCCAGATCCGTACGCTGCGCCCTGAGACCATCCGCATCGCCCTGGTGGACGCCGAACACGGCAACCGCCCGCCACCGGCACGCCTGATCGGCGTGGCCCATCGCTTCCTGCCGATGCCGCTGGCCCCGGAAGTCCTGCTGGAAGCACTGACCAGCCTGGAAGAGCTGCGCGAACTGCTCGACAGCGCGCGACTGCGCAGCGCCATCGGCCGGATCGAGAAGCTGCCCTCCCCGCCCCACCTTTACCTGTCGCTGACCCAGGCGCTGGAACACGACGACGACACCAACACCGCGGACGTGGCCAAGCTGGTCGCAGCCGACCCGGCGATCGCCGCCAAGGTACTGCAGCTGTCCAATTCGGCGTTCTTCAACAATGGCCGGATCATTTCCGACCTGCGCACCGCAGTGACCCGCCTTGGGTTGTCGACCCTGCGCGACCTGGTCCTGGCCAGCGAGGTGTTCTCTGCACCGCCGCTGTCCGGCGCCGAACGCAACTCGCTGCAGCAGCGGGCACTGCTGGCGTCCCGTCTGGCAGCCAAGCTGCTGCCGGAGTCCAGCGCGGAACTGGGTGCCACCGCGGCCCTGCTGGCCGACATCGGCCTGCTGCTGCCGGGCGTACGCAACGAGCGTGGCGAGCCGGCCGATGCCGCTGACGACCGTCCCGGTCACGCCGAGGCCGGTGCCTACCTGCTCGGCCTGTGGGGCCTGCCGATGCCGATCATCGAGGCGGTGGCGTTCCACCTGCAGCCGCAGAAGTCCAACACCCGCAGCTTCTGGGTCACCGGTGCGGTGCACGTGGCGCTGGCGCTGATCAACGGCGACCCGGTCGATGAGGAGTACCTGCAGCGCGCAGGCGTGCTCAACAAGCTGCCACTGTGGCGGGAGCATGCCAATGCACTGATGGGGCTGGTCGCCAGCGACGCCTGAACATTCAACGGGATGTGACGACGATGGCGCGCCCAGGTGGCGCGCCATCGTCGTTTCAGCGGTTCGCTGATCCACACCTGTTGGTGGATCCACAACGAAAAGAGGGCGGACCTTGCGGTCCGCCCTCCTTTGTCTGCACCAATGCTTCGATGGATCAGAAGCGCTGGGTGTACTTCATGTACAGGAAGCGACCGATGTCGAAGCCACCGTAGTAGGCGAAGCTCGAGTTCGGCTGCGTGAACATGATCGGACCCTGCTTGTCGAACAGATTGTTCGCGCCCACCGCGATCGTGGCATCCCACGGCGCGTTGTAGCTGACCTGCAGGTCGTGGAACGTGTTCGAACCCGTCTTGCGGACCGGCATTGCATCGCCGTCGACGTAACGGTCCGGCAGGGTGCACGGACGTGCAGCCACGCAGTCTTCCTTCATGCCCGAGTAGTAACGGGCCATGTAGGACACGCCGAAATCGCCGCGCGACCAGGTGACACCAACGTTCGAGCGGACGCGGAACAGGCCGGCATCGCCAACGCGACCCTGCATGACCGTGTTGCCTTCACCGTTCTGGGTTTCTTCGTCGTACTTGGACAGGTAGCTGGTCTGCCAATCGATGGCGAACTGACCGATGGACAGTTCCGGCAGGCGGTACTTGATACCCAGGTCGTAGCCTTCGGTTTCCATGCGGCCCAGATTGGCCAGGCCGTAGGTCATCGAGTTGATGTGGCCATCGGCTGCGCGGGTGTGGCTGGCGCAACGCGATGCATCACCGGCGACGTAGCACTCACGCAGGATGCGGTCGACGCTGTCAGCGATGATCATGTCGCTGATTTCGTACTTGTACCAATCCAGCGAGATGTCCAGGCCCTGCACCCAACGCGGGCTCCAGACCATACCGAAGGTGGTGCTCTTCGAGGTTTCCGGCTTCAGGTTCTCGTTGGAGCCCGAGATGAACTGATCCGGGGTGGCGCACGGCGTCGCGGTGCACGGGGTCAGACCCTGGCCCACCTGCGTGTAGCCGACCGGCACGCCAGCGGCGGAGCACGAAGCATTGCCGTTGACGCTGCCCGGCGCGGTGATGCCGCACGGATCGGTGTACGACTCGAAGCTGCTGTTCAGGCCGCCGTACAGATCGTTGATCGACGGCGCGCGGAAGCCTTCGGCGTAGGTGCCGCGGACCAGCAGTTCGTCGATCGGACGCCAGGTGAAGCCGAACTTGGAGTTGATGGTGTCGCCGAAGTTGCTGTAGTCCGAGTAGCGGCTGGCAGCGTTCAGGGTCAGTTCCTTGGCGAACGGCACGTCCGCCAGGATCGGCACGTTCAGTTCGAGGTAGAACTCGTCCAGCTCGTAGTTGCCCTGGGTGGTCTGAGCGCCCAGACCGGTCGACTCACCCGACTGCGCGAACGCGTCCGGCGAGAAGCGGCCTTCTTCCTTACGGTGCTCCACGCCCATCGCGATACCCACTTCGCCGGCCGGCAGCTCGAACAGCGAGCCGGACAGGTTGGCGGTGTAGCTGGTGGTCTTGGTGTAACCGGTGTCGGTGAAGTACGGGAACAGGAAGGCCTGCGTGGCCGCATCGGCCAGCGAGCCCGGGCCTGCGACGCCGTACGGCAGCAGCGGGTTCCACGGACGGCAGCTGCCGACGGCATCACCCGGCGAACCGCACTGCGCAACGCCGTTGGCGTCGATGTACGAAGCACCCAGGGCCTGGCGCGACGCGATCAGGCTCATGTCGCCATGACCGGTCTTGGTCGATTCGTTACGGTTCCACAGCGCACCGACGTCCCAATCCCAGGTCTTGCCGGCGAATTCGAAGTAGCCGCTGACGGTCGGCGCGAAGCGCAGGGTCTTCAGCTGGCTCTCGGTGGTACGCGGCATTTCCCACAGGCGACGACGGAAATCGACGTCTGCACCGGTCGGGTTGAAGGCGCTGTCAGCCGACAGCGGGGTGCCGAAGGCCTGCGACTGGTACGGGTAACCGGCGATCTGCTGGTCCGTGGTGCGCTCGTTGTAGAGCACGTCGGCGTTGAAGGTGATCGAATCGGTCAGATCGTAGTTGCCGTTGACGTACACGGACTTACGCTCGATACCGGTCTGGACCATCATCTGCTGGTTGGCATTGACGCGGTCGGCCGACGTTTCGGCGCGGTAATCAGCACGGTTGGTCGGATCGCCACCTTCGCGCAGGGTGAACCAGCGCTGGTCGGCCGAACCGACGTAACCCGGCTGACCTTCTTCCAGGTCCGGGGTCAGGCAGGGATCGCAGAACGCGCCGTTCTGGTTGATCGGGCTGTTGCCCGAGCCCGGGTAGTTCGGGCCGGCATTGCCGTCACGGCTGAAGAAACGATCCTTCGCCCAGACCGGATCAGCCTTGTAGTACTCGGCGGCCATGGTGACGCCGCCGCGCTCGCCCTGCGAACCCAGGGTGAAGGAGTACTGATTGGTCGAACCGTCGCCCTGGCCGTACTGGCCGAAGTAGACGCTGGCTTCGCCGCCGTCCACACGCTTGCGGGTGATCACGTTGACCACGCCGGCGATGGCGTCGGAGCCGTAGATGGACGATGCACCGTCCTTCAGGATCTCGATGCGCTCGATGGCGGCCATCGGGATCTGGCTCAGGTCCTGCAGACCCGAGGTGGACGCGCCGAGGCGCTTGCCGTTCATCAGCACCAGCGTACGCTGCGCGCCGAGGTTGCGGATGTCGACGTAGTAACCGCCCACGTCCTCGCCCGATGCCAGCGATTCCGAACGCGAGATGGCCGGGGAACCGGCCGAGGTCATGTTCTGCAGCACGTCGGCGACGGAGGTGTAACCCTGCTTTTCCAAGGCTTCACGGGTCATGGTCAGGATCGGCTGCTGCGTCTCCATGTTGGCGCCACGAATGCGCGAACCAGTGACTTCAATGCGATCCAGGTCGGTCGCGCCCTTGGCTTCCTGTGCGGAAGCGAAGGTCGGCGTCAGCGCAAGCGCAATGCCGGCGGGCAGAAGGCCCAGCCGCACTGCGGGAGTACGAAAATTCATTTATCTCTCCGAGGTACGTTAGTAGCGTGTTAAACCGCCTCGGAAAGTTACGATTGCGTTGCAGTTAATTATTTGCGTGATGCAACCAATGGCTTTGCCGAATCTGGCGACAGGTTCGCACCTGCCTCACGGTAGCGTGACGCGGACAGCCCAAAACGTGCTCGAAACGCCCGTGCGAAGCTGCAGCAGTTGTCAAATCCACTGGCCGCGGCAACCTCACCCACCATCATGTCGGTGTCACGCAGCAGATCGGCCGCACGCTCCAGTCGCAGCCGTGCGGAGAGCGATTGCGGACTCTCTGCATACAGGCTCTGGAACGTCTTGGAAAGGTACCAGCTGGAGAAGTTGGTGAGTTCGGCCAGTTCACCGATGCGCACCACGCGGTGGCTGTTGCCTTCCAGATAGAGGCGCGCACGCTGCATGCGACCGAAGACCTGACGCTTGCGGCTGCGCGAACGGCCCGGGCAGCGCTGCACGCCGGTGGCCATGCCCTGCTGCAGGGCGGCCAGGTGCAGCAGGGCCGGACGCAGGGCCTGCATCGGGCGGTCGCTGTCCAGCGCATCGCGCCACAGGCGCATCGCCACCCGCATCTCACCGCGCGTCATGGTCCCGCGCCCGGCATAGAGGTTGCAGTCGACCAGTTCACCCAGCGCACGCAGGGCATCGGGCGACAGGCTCAGGCCGATGCACAGCCCGTCACGTCCGGCCTGCACCATCGGCTTGGAGTCTTTCTCGAAGGCGATCCACTCGCGCTGGCGCAGGCGGAACTTGCCCTCCTTGGATTCAACCCACGCGCTGCCACGCACCTGCATCCACACCGTGAACGTCGTGCCGGCCGTCTGCAGGCTGCCCAGGCGGGCAACCCCGAGACAACTCGGCAGCACGCCGTCGTCGGCGATCTTGTCCAGGGAGAGAGATTGACCGCGATCGGCCAAGGAGAGCTGACGCATGACTGCACCGTGTGTTTGCCTTTGCTGGCGTGCAGTTTTGCCAAGTCAGGCCACTTCTCTCAGGACGTCTTGGCGAGATTGATCCGAATTCGCCACGACAACCTCACGAAGAACTTACGAAGGATCTTTTCCCTTCATAAACATGAGGTTGGAGAATGCAGGGAAGAACGAGGAGGTCGGCTCGGGCAGGTTCATGATGCCGATGTCGGAGCCGTCGGCCACCGCCAGGGCCACATACACGGCACTGCCGTCCGGGCTGGCGCTGAATCCGTTGCCCGTGCCGAGCCGCTCGGCGTCCAGGCAGGCACCGGTGTCGGTGGTGGCCGCACTGAGTCGCGCGAACGCCGTGGCACAGTCGGCACGATTGGACAGGTAATCGATCTGACCGCTACCCGACACGGCCCACGCCCGATAACGCCACCGCGACGGCTGGTCGTCACGCACCTGGCGGATACTCTGCGGGGTGAGTGCCGCATCGGCCGACCACAGACCACTGGCCGACAGGCGGGTAAACAGCACGCGCTCCCCGGCCACGTCGTAGCGTGCCTGGGAGACACCATCGATGCTGCCCAACAGGCGCCACGGCGTGGTGGTCCGATCAAACAGGGACAGGCGCATCCGCTCATCCTCATCGCGCTCCACCACCAGCATCTGCCCGGGCAGTTGCCCGTACAGCGCCTGCAGCGGCTGCGCTGCCGGCACCGCCAGCCGCACGATCTGATCGTCACGCGGTGAGACTTCGAACACGGCCGGATTGGCATGTTCATCGCGCCCCAGCACCAACAGATGGCGGCTGTCGCGCGACCAGTCCGGAATCTGGCGGGTTTCCGGGCGCAGGCCCTCGATCGGGCGCAGTGATTCGGGACGTTGCAGATCGGCCCACCACAAGGAGTAGCTGCCGGAGCGATTGGAACTGAAGACCAATTGGCGACCATCCGGCGCGATCATCGGCTGCGCATCGCGGCCACCGGAGGCGAACAGCCGTTCGGGCACGCCTGGGCCATCGGCGCCGATAGGCACCTTGAACAAGCCGAACTGCGCACGCCGGTGCATGAAGGCCAACATGTTGTTGCTGCGCGACAACGCCGGTGACTGCGCATCGTCCAGCCCCAGGTCACGCAGCGTATGGGTGCGCGTATCCAGTTCATACAAGCGCGCTTCGCTGTCGACGCGGCGGCCGAACACGATGTGGCGGCTGTCGCTGCGCCAGGCCCAGCCACGGATCTCCGCCGAATCGTTGGTCAGTTGTTCCGGCACCCCACCCCCGGCCGGAATCCGCCACAGATCGCCGACCTGGGGATTGCGCACGAACACGATCCAACGCCCATCCGGCGAATAGCGCGGGGCGTATTCGAAGCTGTCCGGATCCATGTCGTAGTCCAGGGCGCTCCAACTGCCACTGGCCAGGTTGAAGGTACGGATGCCACGGTGCGCGTACTTGCCCGACAGTGAGCCGAACAGCAGGCCGCGGCCGTCCGGCGTCCAATCGAAACTGAGCAGTTCGGTACCATCGCAACGGGTGACGTGGCGCAGTGCGCCGCCGGTGGCACTGGCGATGAGGACTTCACAGCTGCCGTCCGGACCGAACCGCGCGAAGGCGATATCACGGCCATTGGGCGACCAGTTGGGGAACCGGTCCGAGTAGGTATCCGGGGTATCCATCAGCACCCGCGCCGGCGCATTGCCTGAGGTCTGGACCTTGATGACGTTGCCTTCGCGCGACGGCATGCCGGCTTCGTAGGCAACCTGCGAACCATCCGGAGACAAGGTGGGGTACGTTTCAAAGCCGGCCGAGGCGGTGATCAGGCGATAGGGCCGTTCCGGGCTGCCGATCACGCGCGTGCCGTCTTCCACCGCCGCTTCCACCGCCGTTGCAGGCCGCTCGCGCTGCACCAGCAGGGCGGCCATGACCAGCAGCGCGATCATCATCGTCAGGCCGATCGCCAGCAGCACATACCGGCGGATGCGGCGCCAGCGCCGGCGCATCGGGCTGTCGACGCGCTTGGCGGGAACACCGGTGACGGGGCGAGGTGCACCGTCGTCGCTGATGACGTCCGCGCCCGTCTCTTCCGCCTCGGCCAGGCCGCGCGCCTCGTCGACCACGCTCACGGGTACCAGCAGGCGGTAACCGGTCTTGGCGATGGTCTCGATGTAGGTGGTGCCGGCGTCTTCGTCAGTGGCGAAGGCTTTGCGCAACTGGGTGACGGCCTGGGTCAGCACGTCATTGGTCGGCAGCGTATCGGGCCACACCTCGGCGAACAGTTCATCGCGCGTCACCACGGTACCGGGCGAGCGCATCAGCGCCTTCAAGACACCCAGTGCCTTCGGAGTGAGACGACGCGGGCGACGCACGCCCACCACCATGACTTCCCGGGAGGAAAGTACTACGGTGCAATCGCCGATTCGGACTACATCGGCGGCGGGGCGCTCACTGTCGTTGTTGATCATTCCGGTGACACGAGTGAATGCAGGACTACTGGAACGCAGCATTCATCACAATCGACACCGATCGAACGAACCGCCAGATTCCGCACAAACCATCAGCGCAAAGCGCAAAACAACTGAAGGCCGCGAATACTAGCCTATGTGGGTTAACCGCAGCTGTGCGTGCGGCCAACATCAGGCTCTCTCTCGCCGACGAAATTACATAAACTGATTCAGCATTCGCGCCTTCGGGCGCGAATTTTTTATGTGCGATTCAGTTTTGTATGCGCCGGATCATGGTCAATCCGACCAGGCGCGAAACCACCAATGCGACGTACATCACGCCTGCAAACTGCTCCAGCATGACCAATGCCCGCGCCTGCGGATGGACAGGAATCACATCACTGAGTCCCACCCCGGACAGCAAGCTGAAGCTGAGATAAAGCAACTCCATCCAGGTACGCAGTTCTGTCTCGCTGGTGGCCATGAAACTGCCGGGATACCACTGTTGGCACACCGAGAAGGCGAAGGCGAAGGCCCACGCCAGCAGCGTGAAGGTCGCGCCCGCGGCGAACAGCTCGTCACGGGTCACCTTGTGGTCCTGGAGCATGTAGGCGATCAGGCTACCGGCCGTATACAGATACAGCAGGCATTCGAGCAGCTGCGCGGTGGTGACCAGCGCCGGGCGATCCAACAGGGCGCCGGCGATGGAGAACACCACCGAGGGGATCGCCAGCAGCAATGCCACCCACATCCCGAGCGGGCTGCGTCGGACCACCCACAAGGCCAGGCCGAGCACGGCGATGCCGAACGCACCAAACAGCGCGCGACTGGCGCCGGCCTCATCCATCGCCGGGTACAACAACACGCCGAGCAGTTGCACGGCCAACAGCCAGGCAGAGGGATGCCGGCGCGCGATGGCCAGCCATTTGGTGCTGCGTGCTATCGCCATCGTCGTCCCCGCCCCTGCCTGGTCGCGCCGAGCTTAGCGGGAATCACGCCGCCGGCGGATGATGGCCGTGGCGGCGCGCCCCGCCACGGCCGGTGCCTTACTCCTGGCGATACACCTGCGCCCCGAGATCCCGGAACTGCGCGGACTTCTCGGCCATGCCGGCCTCCAACGCCTGCTGCGCATCCAGGCCCTGCCCCGCCGCATAGTCACGCACATCCTGGGTGATCTTCATCGAACAGAAGTGCGGGCCGCACATCGAGCAGAAGTGGGCGAGCTTGTGCGCATCCTTGGGCAGCGTCTCGTCATGGAATTCCTTGGCCTTCTCCGGATCCAGCCCAAGGTGGAACTGGTCCTCCCAGCGGAATTCAAAACGCGCCTTGCTCAACGCGTTGTCGCGGACCTGCGCGCCGGGGTGGCCCTTGGCCAGGTCCGAGGCGTGCGCAGCAATGCGGTAGGCCATGATGCCGTCGCGTACGTCCTGGCGGTTGGGCAGGCCCAGGTGTTCCTTCGGGGTGACATAGCAGAGCATCGCCGTGCCGTACCAGCCGATCATGGCCGCACCGATCGCACTGGTGATGTGGTCGTAGCCCGGCGCGATATCGGTGGTCAGCGGGCCCAACGTATAGAACGGTGCTTCACCGCACTCGCGCAGCTGCTTGTCCATGTTTTCCTTGATCAGCTGCATCGGCACGTGGCCGGGGCCTTCGATCATGGTCTGCACATCATGCTTCCACGCGATCTTCGTCAGCTCGCCCAGCGTCTCGAGCTCGCCGAACTGCGCGGCATCGTTGGCATCGGCGATACAGCCCGGGCGCAGGCCGTCGCCCAGCGAGAAGGTCACGTCGTAGGCCTTCATGATCTCGCAGATGTCCTCGAAGTGCGTGTAGAGGAAGTTCTCCTTGTGATGGGCCAGGCACCACTTGGCCATGATCGAGCCACCACGCGAGACGATGCCGGTGACGCGCTTGGCGGTCAGCGGCACGTAGCGCAGCAGCACGCCGGCGTGGATGGTGAAATAGTCCACGCCCTGCTCGGCCTGCTCGATCAGCGTGTCGCGGAAGATCGCCCAGTTCAGTTCCTCGGCACGGCCATCGACCTTCTCCAGGGCCTGGTAGATCGGCACGGTGCCGATCGCCACCGGCGAGTTGCGCAGGATCCACTCGCGCGTTTCATGGATGTGCTTGCCGGTGGACAGGTCCATCACGGTATCGCCGCCCCAGCGGATCGCCCAGACCAGCTTTTCCACCTCTTCGGCAATGCCCGAGGACACCGCGCTGTTGCCGATGTTGGCGTTGATCTTGGTCAGGAAGTTGCGACCGATGATCATCGGCTCGCTTTCCGGGTGGTTGATGTTGTTGGGCAGCACGGCGCGGCCACGCGCGATCTCATCGCGGACGAACTCGGGAGTGATGATCCCGGGGATCGAGGCACCAAAGGACTCGCCGGGATGCTGCTTCAGCAGTGCGGCGTCGCGGATCGCATCGAGGCGCTGGTTCTCGCGGATCGCCACGAACTCCATCTCCGGCGTGATGATGCCGCGGCGCGCGTAGTGCATCTGGGTGACGTTGGCGCCTGCCCGTGCACGGCGTGGCTGCAACCGCGAGGGGAAGCGCACCGCATCCAGGCGGGCATCGGTTTCACGCGAGCGTCCGAATGCGGAGCTCAATCCATCCAGTACCTCGGTATCGTCGCGCTCGGCCACCCAGGCGGCGCGCAGCGCAGGCAGGCCGGCGGAGAGATCGATAGCGACAGCCGGGTCGGTGTACGGGCCAGAGGTGTCGTAGACGGTGACCGGCGCATTCTCTTCGCCGCCGAACAAGGTGGGCGTGCGGGTCAGCGTGATCTCGCGCATCGGCACCTGCAGGTCGCTGCGAGAGCCCTGCACGTGGATCTTGTGCGAGCCGGGAATCGGTCGCGTGACCGATTCGGAGAGTTGCTGGGCCTGTTGCTGCAGGGCGGAGAGCTGTGCGTTCATCGAGGCATCGTCCTAGGTTCAATCCCCGCACAGGGACTGTGCGGTTCTATGCGAGGGATTCGCATGGGAGGGACGAAACGGCGGCGCTCGACGGACGGATTGCGGGCGGTCTCCGGGCGCGGTGGCCCTACGGCGCAATGCATCTGCAGATGCGAAGCTTCCCTACGCCGGTATAAACCGGATCAGGTTCGAAGGGACTGTCTCAACCTTGGCCACTGGGCCGCGGTACCCCCGCTTCGGGGCGAATTAGAGCACAAAGCGACGCCCACGGGCGCACGGCCAGGCCCCGGAGTGACGTGATCGGCCTTTGCATGTGAACGGAGCACCCACACGCCATGCACTACCATGCTGCAGCGCGGTATGCGGTGCGGTCAGGGGTAGCCTTCCGATCGTGCGCGCACCTCGCTCTGCTCGACGCCATTGACGTCCGTACTGACCGGCCTCGACCGGCTTGATCCGCCCCAGTCGTTGCCGTTGTGCCGCTGGAGATTGCAAGCCTCGGCTCGCCCCTACTGATCGGAGACACGCCTGCATGGTGTTCCGCATTTCCATCGCACTTGTCGCACTGCTGGTGCTGATCGCCGGCCTCGCGCCGGGCCCTTTCAACGAGGTCGTCCAGAGCGGCCTGTCCACCATCATCCGCAGTACCGGCTGGCTGTATCTGCTGGTGGTGTTCATCACGCTGTCGTTCCTGATGTACCTGGCCTTCGGCCGCTTCGGTTCGCTGCGCATCGGCGGCGAGGATGCCGAGCCTGATTTTTCCAATGCGAGCTGGATGTCGATGCTGTTCGCCGCCGGCATGGGCATCGGCCTGGTGTTCTGGGGCGCGGCCGAACCGATCTCGCACTTCGTGAAGCCGCCCGAGGGACTGGCGCCGCAGAGCATGGAGGCGGCACGCGCGTCAATGCGTTATGCCTTCTTCCATTGGGGCCTGCATCCGTGGGCCATCTATGCGCTGATCGGCCTGGCGATGGCCTGGTTCCAGTTCAACCGCAACGGCCGCGGGCTGATCAGCGATCTGCTGCAGCCGATCATCGGCGCCCGGCATCGCGGCTGGATGGGCACCGTCGTCAACGTCGCCGCCGTGGTCGCCACGGCGATCGGCGTGGCCACGACGCTGGGCTTCGGCACGATCCAGATCGCTGCCGGCCTCGAGCGCGTGTTCGGCATCCAGGCCTCGGTGCCGGTGCAGCTGACCATCATCGCGGTGGCGTTCGTGCTGTACATGGCCTCCACCACCAGCGGCGTGCACCGCGGCATCAAGTGGTTGTCCAATTTCAATCTCGGTCTGGCGGCGTTGCTGCTCGCGCTGATCCTCGTGCTGGGACCGACCGGTTTCATCTTCGATACGTTCACCACCACGATCGGCTCGTACCTCAATTCACTGGTGACGATGAGCCTGCGCATGTCCCCATTCTCGGGCAGCACGTGGGTGGCGGACTGGACGATCTTCTACTGGGCGTGGTGGATCGCGTGGGCGCCGTTCGTGGGCTCGTTCATCGCACGCGTCTCGCGTGGGCGCAGCATCCGCGAGTTCGTGCTGGGCGTGGTGATCGCGCCGAGCGTGCTGGGCTTCCTGTGGTTCTCGGTATTCGGTGGCACGGCGCTGTGGTCGCAGATCTTCGGCCACGTGGATCTGGCGCAGGCGCTGGGCAATGGCTACGAGACGGTGCTGTTCACGATGTTCGACAGCCTGCCGATGCCGACGGTGCTGTCGGTGATCGCGCTGGTGCTGTTGATGATCTTCTTCGTGACCTCGGCCGATTCGGCAGTGCTGGTGCTGGCGACGATGTCGACGGAGGAATCCGGTGATCCGCCCCTGGCGCGCCGGATGGTGTGGGGCGTGGCGATTGCGTTGATCGCGGGCGTGCTCTTGTTGGCCGGCGGTCTCAATGCGCTGCAGGGGATGATCACGATCGCCGCGTTGCCGTTTGCGTTGTTGATGCTGGCGGTGATGTGGTCGTTGTACCGGGTACTCGATATGGAGCATGCGCTGCAGCGGCGCCGTGCGCAGCGCGCGCGGCGGTTGATGGACGAGTGGATCGAGCGGGAGATCGCGGCGCAGGAAGAGACGCGCGATGAGGCGGCTCGGGCGCCTTAGGGTGGTCGGGTTGGTCGCTTAGAGCGGCACGCTTCCCGGGCTATCGGTGGGCGGGCCGGGACGGGTGGGTTGGCGGGACACGCCGTGAATCCGTCCATGGAGGCTCATGTCGCGCCATCCATGGCGCTCATGGTCCCGACAACCCACCCGCCCCGTCCCGCTCACAGCTTCACGGTGGTTCTGAGGAGAGCCCTGAGCAAAGCCTGGGTCAGCGCGCCCCACTCACAGTTTCAGGGTGGTTCCAACGCGAGCAGCCGAGCAACGCTCGGCACAGCAGCGTGCACCCGACGCATCGGATCATCGTTGAGTAAAAGGAGCCACGCATGGCGTGGCTCTACCGCTTTTGCCATGCGCACCGACCCACTGTGGGTGGGTCGGCCTGGGTGGGTTGGCGGGACCATGAGCCGCATGGATGCGGCGACATGAGCCTCCATGGACGGATTCACGGCGTGTCCCGCAAACCCACCCAGGCCGGCCAACTACCCGCACCCCCAAAGCGCCCTGCTTTACGCCCTGCTTTACGCCCTGCCCTGCGCTTCT
This sequence comes from Stenotrophomonas rhizophila, assembly GCF_003751305.1. GTDB lineage: Bacteria > Pseudomonadota > Gammaproteobacteria > Xanthomonadales > Xanthomonadaceae > Stenotrophomonas > Stenotrophomonas rhizophila_B. The sequence goes on along the minus strand of NZ_RJKV01000002.1, from coordinate 688,776 downwards.
GCCGACCAGCGGTCGGCGCTACGAAGCACTGGGGAATCAGTACCCCGCCGCCTGCCCATCCTTTCGGCTTTCCGACGCCCCGTAATACACACCGGACTCGGGATCCCGCAGGATCGCCTGATACCCACCGTACGGACCATCCGCGAACACCACCCGGTGACCCTTGCGCATCAACGCGCGCACCGTCTCATACGGGAAGCCGGTTTCCAGATTCACCTCGCCGCCATCGCTCATCGCCGTCGCCTGCCCGGTCGGCTCGGTCGAGCCCTCATGCTGGATGCGCGGCGCATCGCCGGCTTCCTGCAGATTCATCCCGAAGTCGACCATGTTCATCACGATCTGCGCATGGCCCTGCGGCTGCATCGCACCACCCATCACACCGAAGCTCATCCACGGCTTGCCGTCCTTGGTGACGAAGCCCGGAATGATGGTCTGGAACGGGCGCTTGCCCGGCGCATAACCGTTCGGGTGATCCTTGCGCAGCACGAACATCTCGCCGCGGTCCTGCAGGATGAAGCCCAGGCCCGGAGGCGCCATGCCGCTGCCCATGCCGCGGTAGTTGGACTGGATCAGCGAGACCATCATGCCGTCGGCGTCGGCAACGGTCAGGTAGATCGTGTCGCCTTCCTTCAGTTGCTTCGGCGTCCCGGGCTGCACTTCACTCAGCGCCTTGTCCATCGAGATCAGCGTGCGGCGCTCGGCGGCGTAGCCTTTGGAGATCAGCTTATCGACCGGGGCCGGGTGGAACGCCGGGTCGGTGTAAAAGCGCGCGCGGTCGGCGAAGGCCAGCTTCTTGGCTTCCACGAACAGGTGCACATGCTCGGGCGAGCCGAAGGGGATTTTGGAGAAATCGTAGCCTTCCAGCACGTTGAGGATCTGCAGCGCGGCGATGCCCTGGCTGTTCGGCGGCAGTTCCCATACGTCATAGCCACGGTAGTTGCTGCTGACCGGCTCCACCCATTCGCCGTGATGGCTGGCCATGTCCTCATAGCTCAGGTAGCCACCGTTGGCCTTGAAGTAGGTGCCGATGGTGCGGGCGATCTCGCCTTTGTAGAAGGCATCGCGGCCGCCCTGGGCGATCTGCTCCAGCGTGTAGGCCAGGTTCGGGTTCTTCCACATCTCGCCCTTGCGCGGGGCATGGCCGTCGATCGTGAACTGCTCGGTGAAACCGGGGTACTTGGACAGCCGCGGGACCGAGCGGTCCCAGTAGTAGGCGATGACCTCGGCGACCGGGTGGCCCTCGCGGGCGTAGCGGATGGCGGGCGCGAGGTTGTCGGCCATCGGCTTGCGGCCGAAGCGGTCGTGCAGGGCGAACCAGCCATCCACCGCGCCAGGCACCGAGACCGGCAGCGGGCCGGTCGCCGGGATCTCCTTCAGGCCGCGGCGTTGGAACTCGGCCAGGGTCAGCGACTTCGGCGAGCGGCCCGAGCCGTTGTAGCCATACAGCTTCTCGGTTTTGGGGTCCCACACGATCGCGAACAGATCACCGCCCACGCCGTTGCCGGTGGGCTCCATCAAACCGAGGGCGGCATTGGCCGCGATCGCGGCATCCACCGCCGAGCCACCGGACTTCATCACGTCCAGGGCGATCTGGGTAGCCAGGGGCTGGGAGGTGGCGGCCATCGCGTGCGGGGCGATCACCTCCGAGCGGGTGGCGAAGGTGTGGCCGGTGATCCGGTCGGCGGCGATGGCGGCGGCCGGCAGCGTAGACAGGACGGCGGCGGCGAGCAGGCCGCGGGCAAGGCGTGAGGACACGGGGTGGTTCCTGAGAGGTGGTAGCAAGCTGATGGTGGCGGCAGATGCTGCCGGAGGACATCCCACTATGGTCATGCACCTCGCACAAATCCGCCCCGAATCCGCGCAATCGCGCGCGGCAAAATGCTGAATTCGGGTTCATCGGAACGCTTTCAGCCGCAACCATCCTTGTACGGCGGGGCCTTGCGGTGGATGCAGGCGAAACCGATGGAAATTGTCTTTCCAGGGTTGACACCGCCAAAACCCATGTGGTTTTCTCGATCTCATGTTGCAGCGCACAGCCACCCGCGAATCCATCGAGCACGCCGACCACGGCGCGGCCTCCATCCATTCGCTTCTCGTCCTCGTACTTATTACCCAACCAACAGGTGCGGGACGGACCGGCGTGTAAGCAAGACTGCCAGGTATCCATCAAAACCCGCACCCGACCAGGTGCGGGTTTTTTCGTTTCAGAACCCGTCGATTTCCATCCTCCCCGCCGAGTTGCCTTCCACCATGACCCGCCAGCCCACCTCGAGCCAGCCAATGCCCACCGCCCCCACGGCGGGTGCGTTCGCGTGTGCTCGCGGCCAGGCCGGCGCCACCCCTTCCCCTGATGGGCCGACGCGTCGCTGACCGTCGGCCCTCTTTTTTCTTGCCTCCAAAGGACCTCCCCCATGAGCACCAACGACCTGCCCCAGATCAAGATCGCTGTTGTCGGCTACGGCAGCCAGGGCCGCGCGCACGCGCTGAATCTGCGTGAATCCGGTTTCGATGTCGTCGTCGGGCTGCGCCCGGGCGGTCCCACCGAGGTCAAGGCCCAGGCCGACGGCTTCACCGTCAAAGCCCCGGCCGAGGCGGTGAAGGATGCTGATCTGGTCGCCGTGCTGACCCCGGACATGGTGCAGAAGAAGCTCTACGAAGATGTGCTCGCGCCGAACATGAAACAGGGCGCGGTGCTGCTGTTCGCGCATGGTCTGAACGTGCATTTCGACATGATCAAACCGCGCGAGGATCTGGACGTGGTGCTGGTCGCACCGAAGGGCCCGGGCGCGCTGGTCCGCCGCGAGTATGAAATCGGCCGCGGCGTGCCGTGCATCTGGGCGGTCTACCAGGACAAGAGCGGCAAGGCCGCCGAGTTCGCCCTGGCCTACGCCGGTGGGCTGGGCGGCGCGCGCGCCAACCTGATCCAGACCACCTTCAAGGAAGAGACCGAGACCGATCTGTTCGGCGAGCAGGCCGTGCTGTGCGGTGGCGCTTCGGCACTGGTGCAGGCCGGTTTCGAAACCCTGGTCGAAGCCGGCTACCAGCCGGAAATCGCCTACTACGAAGTACTGCACGAACTGAAGCTGATCGTGGACCTGTTCTACGAAGGCGGCATCACCCGCATGCTGGAATTCATCTCCGAGACCGCGCAGTACGGCGACTACGTCAGCGGCCCGCGCGTGATCGATGCCGGTACCAAGGCGCGTATGAAGGACGTACTGACCGATATCCAGAACGGCACCTTCACCAAGAACTGGGTGGCCGAGTACGAAGCGGGTCTGCCGAACTACAACAAGTTCAAGCAGGCCGACCTGGAGCACCCGATCGAAAAGGTAGGCAAAGAACTGCGCGCCAAGATGGTCTGGTTGCAAAGTCAAGCCGCGTAAACGCGCGGCTCCCCCACCCGCTTTCGTAAAGGTCACCGCATGAATACCTCCGCACACAGCACCGCGCCCCGCAACGGCGCACGCTGGTTGACGCAGGCCCTGGAAGCCGAGGGCGTGCATACGCTGTTCGGCTATCCGGGCGGCACCATCATGCCGTTCTATGACGCCCTGGTGGATTCCGGGCTGAAGCACATCCTGGTCCGCCACGAGCAGGGCGCCGCCCTGGCCGCCAACGGCTTCGCCCGTGCCAGCGGCCGGGTCGGCGTGTGCGTCGCCACCTCCGGCCCGGGCGCCTCCAACCTGGTTACCGGCATCGCCGATGCGATGCTGGATTCGGTGCCGATGGTCTGCATCACCGGCCAGGTCGCCACCCCGCTGCTCGGCACCGACGCGTTCCAGGAACTGGACGTGTTCGGGCTGACCCTGCCGATCGTCAAGCACAGCTGGCTGGTGCGCTCGGTCGATGACCTGCCGCAGGTGGTCGCCGATGCGTTCCGTATCGCCCGCGAGGGTCGCCCGGGGCCGGTGCTGATCGATCTGCCCAAGGACGTGCAGGTGGCCGATGCGTCGCACCTGCCGGACCACGTGCCGTCCACGGTGGTCGCACCGCCTGCCCCGAATGACGACGCCATCGCGCAGACCATCGCCGCCATCGCCGGGGCCGAGAAGCCGGTGATCTATGCCGGGGGTGGCGTGGCGCTGGGCGATGCGGTGGAGGACTTCCGTGCCTTCGTCGAGGCGACCCGTATTCCGACCGTGCTGACCCTGCGCGGCCTGGGTGCGCTGCCGCCGCAGCATCCCCACTACCTGGGCATGCTGGGCATGCACGGCACCCGCGCGGCCAACATGGCCGTGCAGGAAAGCGATCTGCTGGTCGTGGTCGGCGCGCGCTTCGATGACCGCGCGACCGGCAAGTTGAACGAGTTCGCCCCGTTTGCCCGCGTCGTGCATATCGATGCCGATGCGTACGAGATCTCCAAGCTGCGCACCGCCGACATCGCGGTGCCGGGCAATGTCGGTACGGCGCTGCGCGCACTGACCGCCGCGGCCACCGCACCGGCCACGCAGGAGGCCTGGGCCAAGCGCTGCCAGGGCCATCGTGAACGCTTCGCCCCGCGCTACGACGCACCGGGCAAGCACATCTACGCACCGGCGCTGCTGAAGCGCCTGAGCGAGCTGGCGCCGAGCGACGCGATCATCGCCTGCGATGTCGGCCAGCATCAGATGTGGGTCGCCCAGCATTGCCGCTTCACCCACCCGCGCAACCACCTGACCAGCGGTGCGCTGGGCACCATGGGCTTCGGCCTGCCCGCGGCGATGGGTGCGCAGTTCGCCTGCCCGGATCGCACCGTGGTGCTGGTCTCCGGCGATGGCAGTTTCATGATGAACGTGCAGGAGCTGGTCACCATCGCCCGCTGCCGCCTGCCGGTGAAGATCGTGCTGCTGGACAACAGCTCGCTGGGCATGGTCCGCCAGTGGCAGGAGCTGTTCTTCGCCGAGCGCTACAGCGAGATCGATCTGTCCGACAACCCGGACTTTGCTGCGCTGGCCCAGGTGTTCGGCATCCCGGCCACGCGCATCGAAGCGCGTGACGATGTCGAAGGTGGGCTGGCAGCGATGCTGGCCCAGCCCGGCCCGGCGCTGCTGCATGTGGCCATCGATGCGCGTGCCAACGTGTGGCCGCTGGTGCCGCCCAACAACGCCAACAGCACCATGCTGGAAAGCAACCCCGCTCATCAGTCCCAGGAGTTCCCCAATGCAATACCGGCTTGACCTGGTGCTGACCCCGGCCGAAGGCGCGCTGCTGCGCGTGATCGGCATGGCCGAACGCCGCGGCTTCGCGCCGCGCGCGATCGCCGGTGCGCCCAATGCCGCCGACGACGGCCGCTGGCACCTGCAGCTGGTGGTCGATTCCACCCGGCCGCCGGAAACCCTGCGCCGCCAGATCGAGAAGATCTACGACTGTGTTTCGGTGCGCATCAGCGCGCTGGAACCCGGTACGGGAGTATCCGCATGAACGCCCGCACCGTTGCATCGGTGCCGGTACGGAGGTGTCTTCTCGGTCGTGCGTCGCACCGCGCGCCGTGGCAGCGCGCGTCGCTCCGCGACGATCACCATGGCCGGGTGCGTGATGCCGGCTAGCCGTACCCCGCAGGAACCGGAGGTAGGCGACGTAAGCGTCGCCGATGTGCTGGCCGCGCAGGCGCGGCTGCGCCGCTTCCTGCCGCCCACGCCGCTGCATTACGCCGAACGTTTCGGCGTCTGGCTGAAGCTGGAGAACCTGCAGCGCACCGGCTCCTACAAGGTGCGCGGTGCGTTGAACGCCCTGCTGGCCGGCCGTGAACGCGGCGACGACCGCCCGGTCATCTGTGCCTCGGCCGGCAACCACGCCCAGGGCGTGGCGTGGGCCGCCTATCGCTTGAACATCCCCGCCATTACGGTGATGCCGCACGGTGCACCGGCCACCAAGATCGCTGGTGTCGCCCACTGGGGCGCCACGGTGCGCCAGCACGGCGAGAGCTACGACGAGGCCTATGCCTTCGCCCGTGCCCTGGCCGATCAGCACGGCTACCGCTTCCTGTCCGCCTTCGACGACCCGGACGTGATCGCCGGCCAGGGCACCCTGGGCATCGAGCTGGCCCCGCATGCGCCGGACGTGGTGATCGTGCCGATCGGCGGCGGTGGCCTGGCCTCCGGCGTCGCGCTGGCGCTGAAATCGCAGGGCGTGCGCATCGTCGGTGCACAGGTGGAGGGCGTCGATTCGATGGCCCGCGCCATCCGCGGCGACGTGCGTGAGATCGCCCCGGTGGCCACCCTGGCCGACGGCGTCAGGGTGAAGATTCCCGGTTTCCTCACCCGCAAGCTGTGCAGTGCACTGCTGGACGATGTGGTGATCGTGCGTGAGGCCGAGCTGCGCGAAACGCTGGTGCGGCTGGCGCTGGAAGAACACGTCATCGCCGAAGGTGCCGGCGCGCTGGCACTGGCCGCCGGTCGCCGCGTCGCCGGCAAGCGCAAGTGCGCGGTGGTCTCCGGCGGCAACATCGATGCGCTGGTATTGGCCCAGCTGCTGGCTGATATCCGTCCCCGCCCCCCGCGCAAACCGCGCCGCCGTGCCAGCGAGCGAACACGCCCGCCCCTACCAACCGTGCTGGCGACATCCCCGATTTCCGCTTCGATTCCTACCTCTGCCATCCCATCCGACCTTGCCGTCGAGGAGACCTCCTGGTGACCATGCCCAACTCCCCCCGAATCAGAATTTTCGACACCACCCTGCGCGACGGCGAGCAATCGCCCGGCTGCAGCATGAGCCCGCAGCAGAAGCTGGTGATGGCCCGCGCACTGGACGAACTGGGCGTGGATGTCATGGAAACCGGCTTCCCGGCCAGCTCCCAGTCCGACCGCGAAGCGATGGCGATGATCGCCCGCGAAGTGCGACGCCCGACCCTGGCCGTGCTGTCGCGCTGCCTGGCCGCCGATATCGAAACCTCGGCCAAGGCGCTGGAGGCAGCGGCGAACCCGCGCCTGCATGTGTTCCTGTCGACCAGCCCGCTGCACCGCGAGCACAAGCTGCGCATGACCCGCGAGCAGGTGCTGGAGTCGGTGCACAAGCACGTCAGCATGGCCCGCAGCTACGTGGGTGATGTGGAGTTCTCCGCTGAAGATGCCACGCGGACCGAGGAGGACTTCCTGATCGAGGTCGCCCGCGTGGCCGTGGCCGCCGGCGCGACCACCATCAACCTGCCCGACACCGTGGGCTTCACCACGCCGGAAGAGATCCGCGGCATGTTCCAGCGCGTGATCGCCGGCGTGCCGGACAGCGACCGCATCATCTTCAGCGCGCACTGCCACAACGATCTGGGCTTGGCCGTGGCCAATTCGCTGGCCGCCATCGAAGGCGGTGCGCGTCAGGTCGAATGCACCGTCAACGGTATCGGCGAGCGCGCGGGCAACTGCTCGCTGGAAGAAATCGCGATGGTGCTGAAGGTCCGCAATGCCTTCTACGACGAAGACACGCGCATCAACACCCCGCGCATCGTGGCCACCTCGCAGCTGCTGCAGCGCCTGGTCGGCATGCCGGTCCAGCGCAACAAGGCGATCGTCGGCGCCAACGCCTTCGCCCACGAGTCGGGCATCCACCAGCACGGCATGCTGCGCCACCGCGGCACCTACGAAATCATGCGCCCGGAAGACGTCGGCTGGGAGTCCTCGCAGATGGTGCTGGGCCGCCACAGTGGCCGCGCTGCGGTCGAACAGCGCCTGCGTGCGCTGGGCTTCTTCCTGTACGAGGAGGAACTGAAGCACGTCTTCGAGCAGTTCAAGGCGCTGTGCGAGCAGCAGCGCGTGGTCACCGACGCCGACCTGCAGACCCTGATGCAGGGCAGCGCCACCCAGAACGGCTACCGGCTGGCCTCGATGACGATCAGCGACGTCGGCAGCCGCGCCAATGCGCTGGTCGAGCTGTCCGATCCGGAGGGCAACCGTGTGGCCGAGACGGCGCAGGGCGATGGTCCGGTCGACGCGCTGTTCGGCGCATTGTCGGCCGCCACCGGCGTGCAGTTGATGCTGGACAGCTACCACGTGCACAGTGTGGGCATCGGCGCCGATGCGCGCGGCGAAGCCAACCTGAGCGTACGCCACGAGGGTGTGGAGTACGAAGGCACCGGCACCAGCCGCGACATCATCGAAGCCTCCGCACTGGCGTGGCTGGAGGTGGCCAACCGTCTGCTGCGCCAGCGCAATGCGACGGCCGAGCAGCCCGCGACCACCGCCGCGGCCTGAGCACCCCATTACGTATCCCGAACTGCAGCAAGGCCAGTCCATGACCCCAGCTCCCCGCACCCTGTACGACAAACTGTGGGATGCCCACGTCGTCGTTCCCGAGACCGACAGCGCGCCCGCCGTGCTGTACATCGACCTGCACCTGATCCACGAAGTGACCTCACCGCAGGCCTTCACCGAACTGCGCGAGCGCGGCCTCTCTCCGCGCCGTCCGGACCGGACCAAGGCCACGATGGATCACTCCACCCCCACCCTGCCGGCCGGCGCCGACGGCAAGCTGCCCTATGCCAGCGCCGCCTCCGAAGCCCAGGTAGCGATGCTGGCCGACAACTGCGCCGCGCATGGCATCGAGCTGTTCGACCTGCAGTCGGCCAGCCGCGGCATCGTGCATGTGATCGCCCCTGAGCAGGGCTTCACCCAGCCCGGCATGACCATCGTCTGTGGCGACAGCCACACCTCCACGCATGGTGCATTTGGCGCGCTGGCCTTTGGCATCGGCACCAGCGAGGTCGGCCATGTGCTGGCGACGCAGTGCCTGCTGCAGCGCAAAGCCAGGACGATGGCGATCAGCGTCGATGGCGCGCTGGCCCAGGGCGTCGGTGCCAAGGACGTGGTGCTGCACATCATCGGTGTGATCGGCGTCAACGGCGGCACCGGCCATGTGCTGGAGTTCCGTGGCAGCGCGATCGAAGCGATGGACATGGAGCAGCGCATGACGTTGTGCAACATGTCCATCGAAGCCGGGGCACGTGCCGGCATGGTCGCCCCCGACCAGATCACCTTCGACTGGGTGGCCGCCACCCCGCGTGGCCCCAAGGGCGCCGAATTCGATGCTGCCGTGGCCGCGTGGTCGCAGCTGCGCAGCGATGTCGGTGCGCGCTTCGATGTCGAGGTCCACATCGATGCCGCCGACATCCGCCCCACCCTGACCTGGGGCACCCACCCCGGCACCGCCATCGCCGTGGACCAGCCGATTCCGGCGGCCAACGACGCGGCCGCGCAGAAGGGCCTGGACTACATGCATTTCCACGCCGGGCAGACCCTGGCCGGCACGCCGGTGGATGTGGTCTTCGTCGGCTCCTGCACCAACGGCCGCCTGAGCGACATGCGTGAAGTGGCGCAGGTGCTGCAAGGCCGCCGCGTCGCCCCGAGCGTGCGCATGCTGGTGGTGCCGGGCTCGGAAATCGTCAAGCGCCAAGCCGAAGCCGAAGGCATCGATGTGGTGGTGCGTGCGGCCGGCGCCGAATGGCGCGAGCCGGGCTGTTCGATGTGCATCGCCATGAACGGCGATCTGGTCGCGCCGGGACAACTGGCGGTCAGTACCAGCAATCGGAATTTCGAAGGCCGCCAAGGCCCCGGCTCGCGGACCCTGCTGGCCTCGCCGATGACGGCCGCCTGGGCCGCGGTGAACGGCCGCGTGGCTGACCCGCGCGAACTGTATGCCACGCTGGAGGTGGCCTGATGAGTGGCTTCCGTACCCTGACCTCGACCAGCGTGGTGCTGCGCGAGACCAACATCGACACCGACCAGATCATTCCGGCGCGCTTTCTGTCCACCACCGAGCGCGTCGGCCTGGGCAAGCACGCGTTCAATGATTGGCGCTGGCAGAGCGAGGGCGTGCCGAACCCGGCGTTCGCCTTCAACCAGCCGCACAACGCCGGCCGCAGCATCCTGCTGGCCGGCCGCAACTTCGGCTGCGGCTCCTCGCGTGAGCATGCGCCGTGGGCCCTGACCGACCTGGGCCTGCGCGCCATCGTCAGCAGCGAGATCGCCGATATCTTCCGCGGCAACTCGCTGAAGAACGGTCTGCTGCCGATCGTGCTGGACGAAGCCGATGTGCAGACGCTGATGCAGCGCCCGGATGACGAATTGACCATCGATGTGGCCGCGCGCGAACTGCGCACCCCCGATGGGCGCGTGTATGCCTTCCCGCTGGATGGCTTCTCGCAGACCTGTCTGCTGGAAGGCGTGGACCAATTGGGGTATCTGTTGGGCCGTACCCCTGACATTGAACGTTACGAGAGTGAACATGCACGCTGAGATTGTCGTATTGCCGGGTGACGGCATCGGTCCGGAAGTCGCCGCTGCCGCCGTGGCGGTGCTGGAGGCCGTCGCCACCCGTTTCGGACACACCTTCGGGTTCCAGGAACACGACATCGGTGGCATCGCCATCGATCGCCACGGCGAGCCGCTGCCGGCCACCACGCTGGACGCCTGCCGCAAGGCAGACGCCATCCTGCTCGGCGCGGTCGGCGGCCCGAAGTGGTCCGACCCGAATGCCAAGGTCCGCCCGGAGCAGGGCCTGCTGGCGATCCGCAAGGCGCTGGGGCTGTACGCCAACCTGCGCCCGGTGCGCACGCATGCGGCTGCGCTCGGTGCCTCGCCGATCAAGGCCGAGCTGCTGGAGGGCGTGGACTTCGTGGTCGTGCGTGAGCTGACCGGCGGCATCTATTTCGGTGAGAAGACCCGCACTGCCGATACCGCCAGCGACCTGTGCAGCTACAGCGTCGGCGAGATCGAGCGCGTCATGCGCACCGCGTTCCGGCTGGCGCAGACCCGCCGCGGCAAGGTCACCTCGGTGGACAAGGCCAACGTGCTGGAAACCTCGCGCCTGTGGCGTGATGTCGCTGCGCGCATCGGCCGCGAGGAATTCCCGGAGATCGCCTTGGAGCACCAGCTGGTCGATTCGATGGCCATGCACCTGCTGGCCAAGCCGCGCGAGTACGACGTGATCGTGACCGAGAACATGTTCGGTGACATCCTCACCGACGAAGCCTCGATGCTGGCCGGTTCGCTCGGCCTGCTGCCCTCGGCGTCGCTCGGCGAACCCGGAGCAGTGGGCATCTACGAGCCGATCCATGGCTCGGCGCCGGACATCGCGGGCAAGGGCATTGCCAACCCGTATGCCACGATCTTCAGCGCGGCGATGCTGCTGCGTCATTCACTGGGGCTGGACGAAGAGGCTGCTACGGTCGAGGCAGCGGTGTATGCCGTGCTGGATGACGGCGTGTTCACCGCCGATCTCGCCGCCAAGGGTTATGCGGTGAGTACCGCCGCAGCGACCGACGCGGTCCTTGCCAAGCTGCAATGATCGCAAGGAAGCGGCCTCAGGGCCGCGTTCGTGTTTCCACCTCCCGCACGGCCTCCCTGTCCCGTCGGCCACGTCGCTGCCAGCGGCTGGCCCCCAACAAGGAAAGCCCTTGAACCATCGTTCCTCTGCCGACTTTCTCAACCACGTGGCCCAGCGCGATCCGCATCAGCCGGAATTCCTGCAGGCCGTCAAAGAAGTGATCCAGAGCCTGTGGCCGTTCCTGGAGCGCAACCCCCGCTACCTGGAACACGGCCTGCTGGAGCGGCTGGTGGAGCCGGAGCGGGTGATCCAGTTCCGCGTAGCCTGGGCCGATGACGCCGGCAAGACCCATGTGAATCGCGGCTGGCGCGTGCAGCACAGTTCGGCGATCGGCCCGTTCAAGGGCGGCATGCGCTTTCATCCATCGGTCAACCAGTCGATCCTGAAGTTCCTCGCGTTCGAGCAGACGCTGAAGAACGCGCTCACTACCCTGCCCATGGGCGGTGGCAAAGGCGGCGCGGATTTCAATCCCAAAGGCCGCAGCGACGCCGAAGTGATGCGCTTCTGCCAGGCGTTGATGCTGGAGCTCCATCGTCACCTTGGTGCCGATACCGATGTGCCGGCCGGTGACATCGGCGTAGGCGCACGCGAGGTCGGCTACATGACGGGCATGATGAAGAAGATCACCAACGACGCCTCCTGCGTATTCACCGGCAAAGGCCTGTCCTACGGCGGCAGCCTGATGCGCCCGGAGGCGACCGGCTTCGGTACGGTCTACTTCGTCGAGCAGATGCTGCACCATGCCCGCCGCGATACCGATGGCGCGAAGGTGCTGATTTCCGGCGCTGGCAACGTCGCCCAGCATGCCGCGATCAAGGCCATCGAGCTGGGCGCGAAAGTGCTCACGCTCTCCGATTCCGGCGGCACGCTGTATGCCCGCGATGGCTTCGATGACGCGGCGCTGCAGGAGGTGGTGGAACTGCGCAACGAGCGCCGCGGCTGCCTGTCCGAACTGGCCGATGACACGCGCTTCGAGTACCTCGACGGCAAGCGTCCCTGGCATATCCCGGCCGAGATCGCCCTGCCCTGCGCCACCCAGAACGAGTTGGACGAAGACGATGCCCGCGCCCTGGTGGACAACGGTGTGCTGTGCGTGGCCGAAGGCGCCAACATGCCCTCCACGCTGGAGGCGGTGGAGGTCTTCCTCGAGGCCGGCACCCTGTACGCACCGGGCAAGGCCAGCAATGCAGGTGGCGTGGCCACCTCGGGGCTGGAAATGAGCCAGAACGCGCAGCGGCTGTCGTGGCATCACGCCGATGTCGACGAACGCCTGCATGGGATCATGAAGGACATCCACGCCAACTGCGTGCGCCACGGCAAGCGTGCCGACGGCAGCGTGAACTACGTGGATGGCGCCAATATCGCCGGCTTCGTCAAAGTCGCCGATGCGATGCTGGCGCAGGGCGTTTACTGAGGGCAGACCGGTGAAGCGGCGCAGCGGTGTTCACCCGCTGCGCCCTGCCGTATCTCCTACGGCAGCACTCAGTCCGCCGAGCGGACCTCGCTCGTCATACAGCCGGCCAGCACGGCCCCACTGTCGGTGGCTATCACGCTGAAGGCCCGTACGCGCGTGTATCCCGAGGACGCCTCCCGCGCTGCTTCTCGCATCCAGTAGCCTTCTGCCTGCCGATCCGCCGCGCCCAGGCCGGTGGCATCGAGCACCGCCTTCAGCGGCGCATCGCCCATGTCGGCTGCGAGATAGCCGCCATACGCGAGGACGATCGACGTCGCAGCCACGCCCTTCAACGCCACCGGCTGCTCCAGGGTGATGACCATGACTGGCATCTCCTGGCCATCAACACGGTACTCACGCTCGGCAACCGCGCTGACATTGTCCGGCCATGCCAGCGGCGACAGTTCCGACACACGCTCCCACATGTTCGCGATGCGCTGCATGGCAGCGTCGTCAGCCCGACACTCGAGCGCAGCCCCCATATCACTGGCCGTGGCGGTGTCGCGCAATCGCGGTGGAACACGCGCGTCCTGCATCGGACCGGGATAATCACATCCCACCCGATAGCCCTCACCATCGCTGCTCACCACGATGGAGCCCGCCGATGACGGCCTACCGGATGCAGCGGGCGCTGACCATACCTGGAACGGCTCACGCAAGGTGCTCGATCGGCGTTGCAGCCCGTTCCCGCTGACAATGCGCGCGCGCTGCCCTGCATCGACGGGAATCGAGAAACCCATGTCATCCGCCACCACGCGGTGCGTTGTGATGCCGTGTGCCGTCAACGTCACCGGCATGTCGATGAGGGTCGTCGCGTGCTCCTCGTCACCGCTGCGCGTGAAGCTCCAGCCCTGCAGATGCGCCGGTCGTTCCTGCGGCGCGCCATACCGTGCGCCACGCAACGCGGTCGTCACCGCCTGCATCGTTGCCGGTGAGGCACGGCACTCCAGCAGCTCGACGAGATCGCGCTGGAAACCGGCAGCGGTGGTCGCCTGCGCTGGCAACGCGGAAACCATCAGCAGAACGATCGCCGCCGCAGTGGCGAACCGAGAAGAGGAACGTGACGACATCATGCGCGACCAAAGAAATCCGGTGTGCATTGTGCGCTTGCTGGCACGACGAAGACGACAGGCATTTGCGTCGCACTCAAACAATGAAGCCGGCCATCGGCCGGCTTCATCGTCCCTCAGCCTTCGCTGGTCTTCGCCTCATCCGGCTTCACCCGGAACCACGCGGCATACAGCGCCGGCAGGAACACCAGGGTCAACACGGTGCCGACGATCAGGCCGCCCATGATCGAGATCGCCATCGAGCCGTAGAAGGCACTGCGCGACAGCGGAATCATCGCCAGCACCGCCGCCAACGCGGTCAGCACGATCGGGCGGAAGCGGCGGACGGTGGCGTCGATGATCGCGTGCCAGCGGTCATGCCCGGCGTCGATATCCTGCTGGATCTGATCGATCAGGATCACCGAGTTGCGCATGATCATGCCAGCCAGCGCGATCGTCCCCAGCAGCGCCACGAAGCCGAACGGCGCGCGGAACAGCAGCAGGAACAGGGTCGCGCCGATGATGCCCAGCGGTGCGGTGACCAGCACCATCGCCGCACGCGAGAAGCTGCGCAGCTGCAGCATCAGCAAGGTCGCCACCACGATCAGGAACAACGGCATGCCGGCCTTGATCGAATCCTGGCCACGGGTGGAATCCTCCACCGTACCGCCGGTTTCCAGCAGGTAGCCGGACGGCAGCTCGGCACGGATGCCCTCCAGCGTCGGCAGGATCTGCTGCACCACGTCCAGCGGCTGCTTGGCGTCGGCAATGTCGGCGCGCACGGTCACCGTCGGCAGGCGGTTGCGGTGCCAGATGATGCCGTCCTCGAACACGTACTCCAGGCGCGCCACCTGCGACAGCGTCACCGAGGTGCCGCTGGCGGTCGGAATGGCCAGGCTGCCCAGCATGTCCAAGCGCACACGCTCGTTGTCCGGGCCACGCAGCAACATTTCGATCAGGCGGTTGCCCTCCCGGTAAGTGCTCACGCTCATGCCCGACAACGAGGTACCCAGCAACTGGCTCACCTGCGCACTGCTCACACCCAGTGCGCGTGCACGGTCCTGGTCGATCACCAGCCGCACCACTTTGCTCGGCTCGCTCCAGTCCAGGTTGACGTTCATCACGTGTGGATTTGCACGTACCTTGGCTTCCACTTGCCGTGCGATGGCCTGCACCTGCTCGATATGCTCGCCGGAGATGCGCATCTGCACCGGGTAGCCGACCGGCGGGCCATTCTCCAGACGGGTCACGCGCATCTGCACGTCCGGGAACTGCGGAATCACATCCTTGAGCAGCCAGTCGCGGGTCGCCTCACGTGCGGTGGCATTCTCGGTCAGCACCACGAACTGCGAGAAGTTGGTGGCCGGCAGCTGCTGGTCCAACGGCAGGTAGAAACGCGGCGAGCCGGTGCCTACGTAGGCCACGTAATTGCTGATGCCTTCGCGGTCCTTGAGCAGCTTTTCCAGCTTGGTCGCCTGCGCCTGGGTGGCCTGCAATGAGGCACCCTCGGCCAGTTCGATGTCCACCATCAGTTCCGGGCGGGTCGAATCCGGGAAGAACTGCTGGGGCACGAAGCGGAAGATCAGCAGCGAGAACACGAACAGCGCGGCCGTGGCGGCGATCACCCACCAGCGATGGCGCAGGCAGACATCCAGGAAACGGCGGAAGCGCACGTAGAACGGACGCTGGTACGGATCATGGTC
Organism: Stenotrophomonas rhizophila; assembly: GCF_003751305.1. Classification (GTDB taxonomy): domain Bacteria; phylum Pseudomonadota; class Gammaproteobacteria; order Xanthomonadales; family Xanthomonadaceae; genus Stenotrophomonas; species Stenotrophomonas rhizophila_B. The sequence goes on along the minus strand of NZ_RJKV01000002.1, from coordinate 673,276 downwards.
GTGCGCATGCACCTTCGGCGCGATCCAGCGCGCGAACGCGGGATGGCGGTCGGCCCACTGCAGGCGACGGGCATGCCAGCGCCCCGCCAGGCTGTCCGGCTTGGGCGGCTGCGGGTTGAACAGGTCCGGCAACATCTTGTCGCCCAGGTACGGAATGAACAGCACCGCGGCGATCCACGACACCACCAGCGCGATGGTCACCACCTGGAACAAGGAGCGGGTGTATTCGCCCGTGCTGGAGGCAGCCGTGGCGATCGGCAGGAAGCCGGCCGCGGTGATCAGCGTGCCAGTCAGCATCGGGAAGGCGGTCGACTCCCACGCGAAGCTGGCCGCGCGCAGGCGGTCGTAGCCCTGCTCCATCTTGGTGGCCATCATCTCCACCGCGATGATCGCATCGTCCACCAACAGGCCCAGCGCCAGCACCAGCGCGCCAAGGGAAATCTTGTGCAGGCCGATGCCGAAGTAATGCATGACGAAGAACGTCATCGCCAGCACCAGCGGAATGGTCACGCCCACCACCAGGCCGGTGCGCAGGCCGAGCGAGAAGAAGCTCACCAGCAGCACGATCACCACCGCTTCGGTCAGCACCTGCACGAACTCGCCGACGGACTCTTCCACCGCATGCGGCTGGTCGGAGACCTTGCGCAGCTGCATGCCGGCCGGCAGCGTCTTCTGCAGGCGTTCGAACTCGGCGTCCAGCGTACTACCCAGCTTGAGGATGTCGCCGCCGTCTTTCATCGCCACCGCGATGCCGATGGCGTCTTCGCCCATGAAGCGCATCTTCGGCGACGCCGGATCGGCAAACCCGCGCTTGATCTCGGCAATGTCGCCCAGGTGCACGGTGCGGTCGCCAGCCTGGATCGGGAAGCTGCGGATGTCCTCCACGCTCTTGAACTGGCCGGTGACGCGCAGCTGCACACGATCGGTCGGGGTTTCGAAGAAACTGGTGGCAGCAATGGCATTCTGGTCGGCCAATGCCTGCTGCACCTGCTGCAGCGATACGCCCAGCGTAGCCAGCTTGGTGTTGGACAGCTCGATCCAGACCTTCTCGTCCTGCAGGCCTTCCAGTTCGATCTTGCCCACATCCGGCACGCGCTGCAGTTCCAGCTGGATGCGGTCGGCGTAGTCGCGCATCACCGCGTAGTCGAAGCCCTGCCCGGTCAACGCGTAGATGTTGCCGAAGGTATCGCCGAATTCATCGTTGAAGAATGGGCCGACGATTTCGCGCGGCAGCGTCGGCTTGATGTCGCCCACGCGCTTGCGTACCTGGTACCAGAGGTCGGGAATCGCCTTGGAGCGCAGGCTGTCGCGCGCCACGAAGATCACCTGCGATTCGCCCGGGCGCGAGTAGGAGCGGATGAACTCGTACTGCCCGGTGTTCAGCAGTGCCTTCTCGATCGGCTCGGTGACCTGGCGTGAGACCTGTTCGGCGGTCGCGCCGGGCCAGTTCGTGCGCACCACCATCACCTTGAAGGTGAACGGCGGATCTTCGGACTGGCCCAGGTGTTTGTACGACCACGCGCCGATGATCGCGAAGGCGAGCATCGCAAACAGCACCAGTGGCCGGTTGCCCAGCGCCCATTCGGAGAGGTTGAAGCGGCGCACGGGATCAGTTTCCCTTGCCGGTGGCAGGCGCGGCGGCGGCAGGCTTGGCTGCCGGTGCCAGCACCGGGCGGTTCTGACGGTCCACTGCCGTCACCGGCTGGCCCTCGCGCAGCAGATGGCCGCCGGCGGCCACCACCCAGTCGTTCGCGTTCACCCCGCTCAGCACCGGAACGGATTCAACGCCGTACGCGCCGACCGTCACCGGCGTGGCCTTCAACGTGTGCTTGGCCGGATCGACGACCCACACGCTGCTGCGCCCATCGGCACCGCGCTGCACTGCCGCCAGCGGCAACTGCAGCGTGCCCTGGCGACCGGCCGCGGCGAACACGCGCGCGCTCTGGCCCAGTTCCACTTCGGTCAGGGCTTCCGGGGCCAGGCTGACGCGGGTGGCATAGGTACGCCCCTGGGCATCGGCGGCCGGGGCGATCTCACGGATCGTGCCGGCCAACAGCTGGCCCGGGCGGTTCCACAGTTCCACCTGCACCGGCTGGCCCACCTGGTAATCGCGGATGTTGCTTTCCGGCAGCGCGATCACGACTTCGCGGCCGCCATCCGCGGCCAGGGTGAATACGGTCTGCCCGGCACTGACCACCTGCCCGGCTTCGGCCTGGCGGCTGGCGATCACGCCATCGGCCGGCGCACGCAGCTGCGCATACTCGGCCTGGTTGCGGGCCACGGCCAGATTCGCGCGGGCGGCATTGGCCTGGCCCTGCGCAGCCTTGAAGGCAGCCGTCTGGCTGTCCAGCGCGGACTGGCTGACCAGCTGCTGCTCGGCCAACGTGGCGTAGCGCTTCTGGTCATCCCGGGCGCGGACCAGGTCGGCTTCGGCGGCAGCGAGCTGCGCCTGCGACGCACTGGCCTGGGAGGCGTAGTCGGCGGCGTCCAGCTCGGCCAGCAGCTGGCCCTTGCGCACGCGCTGGCCGGCATCGACATGGCGCTTGATCAGGTTGCCCCCAACGCGGAACGACAGCGGGCTCTCCTCGCGGGCCCGGATCTCACCGGGATAGGCAGCCACTTCCTGGCCGGCCACGGTGCCGGCGTGGACCACCAGCACCGGAATCGGCGCGACCGGCTCGGCGTCCTGCTTGCCACATGCTGCCAGCGCGATCGCCAGCAACCCACCACCCATCCATCGCATGTTTTTCATGAGGTCCTGGACCTGAAAAGTAACCCGGAAAAAGCCACTGGAGACACACTGTTCCAGCCGCTTCAATATTGAACCAGCCGGTATAGTATAAATATCGAACCGATTGGTCTAGTATTGTTTGGATGACTGATGCCACCCCCTCTACATCGCCCTCCAAGCCGCCCGCCAAGGCCGCCGGACCGGGGCGCCCGAAGGATCTGGGCAAGCGCGCGGCCATTCTGGAAGCCGCCAAATCGCTGTTCGTCGACCAGGGCTACAACGGTGTGAGCATGGACAGCATCGCTGCCCAGGCAGGCGTATCGAAGCTGACCGTTTACAGCCATTTCGGCGACAAAGAAACCCTGTTCACCGAAGCTGTGCAATCCAAGTGCGTCGAGATGCTGCCGGACGAGCTGTTCGTCACCGACATCGAAGGCCCGCTGCGTGACCAGCTGATGGGCATCGGCCACGCGTTCTTCAGCCTGATCACCTCCGATGCGGCGGTCGCCGTGCAGCGGGTGATGATGTCCCCGGATACCGATGACCGGATCCGCGAGATGTTCTGGCTGGCCGGCCCGCAGCGGACCACCGACGCGCTGGCCGACTTCCTGCGTGCCCGCACCGCCCGCGGCGAGCTGGAGATCACCGATTTCCCGACCGCCGCGATCCAGTTCCTGACCTTGATCAAGGGCGAGCTGCATACGCATATGATGTGCGGGTTGCGGCCGGCCCCGGCCGAGTGCGATGCCGACGCCCATGTGAGCGCCAGCGTCGACTTTTTCCTGCGGGCGTATGCCCGGCGGGACTAAACTGAATGGACCGGAGGTCGCGGTGACTTCCGGCACTGCGACCCCGGCGCGACGGCAGCGATGCTCTCAGCGCGCCGCCGGCTCCCGGCACCGGTAAAATGGCCGGCCCACTGCGCTGGATATAGAACCTCATGACGATCGATTACTCCCACGCCCGCGAACTGATGGTCGAACAGCAGATCCGCCCCTGGGATGTGCTGGAAATTCGCGTGCTCGATGTACTGGCACGCTTGCCGCGGGAGGCGTTCGTCGCTGAATCGCACCGGGCCCTGGCCTACACCGATATCGAGCTGCCGCTGGGCAACGGCCAGAAGATGATGAAGCCGGTCATCGAAGGCCGCACCCTGCAGGCGCTGGATCTGCAGCCGGGCGATGAAGTGCTGGAAATCGGCACCGGCAGCGGCTACCTGAGCGCCTGCATGGGCGAGCTGGCCCGCGAAGTGCTGAGCCTGGAAATCGACGCCGAGCTGGCCACGACCGCGCGTGCGCGTCTGGACGCGGCCGGCCTGGGCAACAACGTCCGCATCGAAACCGCCGACGCCCTGACCTGGGACACCGAGCGCCGCTTCGATGCGATCTGCGTCACCGGCGCGGTGGATGTCATCCCGTCACGTTTCGCCCAGTGGCTGCGTCCCGGCGGTCGACTGTTCGTGATCCGTGGCCGGTCGCCGGTCATGGAAGCGGTGCTGGTCAAGGCGGACGGCACCACTGAATCGCTGTTCGAAACCGATATCGATTACCTGCGCGGTGCCGCCCCGGCACCCCAGTTCCAACTCTGAGTCCAAGGAAGCCGCAATGATCCGCCGATCCCTCGCCCTTGCGCTGGCCGCCGCCCTGCTGCCGATGACCGCCTCTGCCGCCGACCTGCTGCAGGTCTACGAAATGGCGCGCAATGGCGATCCGCAGCTCTCGGCTGCCGAGTCGACCCGCCTGTATGACAAGGAAGGCGCCGTGCAGGCGCGTGCCGCATTGCTGCCGCAGCTCAACGGCGAGGCCTCGCTCAACCGCAGCCGCACCAACCCGAACCATGATCTGACCTCCAGCTCGTTCACCACCAAGAGCCGGAACTACACGATCAACGGCAGCCAGACGGTCTTCAACTTCACCCAGTTCGCCAACCTGCGTTCGCAGCGCGAGCTCAGCAAGGCGGCCGACTTCACCCTGGATTCGGCCAACGACGACCTGATCGTGCGCACCTCGGCGGCGTACTTCAACGTGCTGGTGGGCATTGAATCGCTGTCGGCCGCGCAGACCAACGAAGCCGCTGCCAAGAAGCAGTTCGACTTCGCCGACAAGCGCCTGGAAGTGGGCCTGGCCCCGATCACCGACGTGCACGAAGCCCGCGCCCAGTACGACCAGGCGCGCGCGAACACGATCATCGCGCAGAACACCTTGGCCGACGCCTACCAGGCGCTGACCGAGCTGACCGGCCAGCCGGTCACCGACCTGCGCGCCCTGCCGGCCGATTTCCGTCCGGAGCTGCCGGCCAAGTACGCCACCATCGATACGCTGGTGAACGAGGCCGTGGCACAGAACCCGGCGCTGAAGGCGCAGGAACTGAAGGTCAACGCCGCCGAATCCGGCGTCTCGGCCGCCCGCGGCGCGCACTACCCGACTCTGTCGCTCGGTGCCACCGCCGGCAAGTCGGCCAGCTGGGGCGATGTGGTCGGCGACAGCGGCAGCTTCAGCCCGGACCGCCGCACCAACAGCGTCGGCCTGACCCTGAACGTGCCGATCTTCTCCGGCGGCGCCACCCAGTCCGGCGTGCGCCAGGCCCTAGCCCAGCGCGACATCGCCCAGGACGGTTACGAGCAGCAGAAGCGTGCCCTGGACCGCAACACCCGCAATGCCTACCAGACCCTGGTGGCGGGCATCAGCGAAGTGGAAGCGCGTCGCCTGGCGGTGGTCTCGGCGCAGAGCGCCTATGACGCCTCGCAGGTCGGCCTGGAAGTCGGCACGCGTACCGTGCTTGACGTGATCCAGAACCAGCGCATCCTGTTCTCCGCACAGCTGGACTACGCCAACGCCCGCTACACCTTCCTGCAGAACCGCCTGCAGCTGGGCCAGGCGGTCGGCACGCTGGACATCGCCGAACTGCAGGACATCAACCGCCTGCTGACCCAGAAGGCCGCCACGCCGAGCACCACCGTCAACTGATCGACGGCGCAGGGCGAGACAGAAAAACCACCCGCATGCGGGTGGTTTTTTTATGGGTGCTTTTCATGAACAAGGATTGCTGGAGATCCACCATCCCAATAAATGACTGCAAACTGGCTCACCGTCTCTTTCCATTCGTGGGTGGTACCGCCCGAGTTGGCCGTGATGTTATGTAAACCCAGCCAGATCAGCTTGGTGGCCGCCTCATTAGTCGGGAAGTGCCCCCTCGGTCTTGATCACCTTGCGCAACTGCGCGTTGCCGCTTTCGACGGCGTTTGTGGTGGAGATGACCTTGCGGATTCCCGAAAGAAACACGAAGAACGGGATGACGCGATCCCAGGCTCCCCGTCAGCCCATCGTCACTGTCGATCAGGCAGTGACAGGCGCCCAGGCCGAGCATCATCTTGCACAGCCTTTCGGCCAAGGCTTGACCTCGCATCGCCGCTCTTCATTCCGACTGCTGCCCTTTCCTCAGTCACGACTTTGGCAACGCTTCGCTCGCACGCGGGCACTTGAGCCGGCAACCACACGTTGAGTCGATGACTAGACTCTCAATCACCCGACCTTACCGCGGCCGCTTCATAGGCGGCGATGAGCGCTTAGACCTCCGCAGCTACGCCTATGTCGTTGTCCGCCTCCCAGTAACGATTCAGAGCGGTACGGCATCCGGCGGGACTCATGCCACTGGATGCAACAACGCACTTGCCGGAATGTCAATGACGCAGCTCTTCTGTGATGTCGGACAGAAATCTCCGCAACCCAACCAGATCATTCTCTCCAGGATCAAAATCCTCGGTCATTCGCTCCATGACACTGTTCAAACCATGAAGACGGTCGATCACTTCTCGCATGAAATCTCGCTCTGCCGCAAACAGTGTCACGTCTTGATCAAGGCGAACAACCCAGTTGAACGAGAGCGAGAAGACGTAATGATCGCGTAGAAATCGCTCACCTTTCATCCAATATCGACGCAGCGAGTCAAGATTGGGCTCCACCCTGCATTCTTCTTTGCCGACAGCCAGGTCCTCCAGGGACGCAATCCCTATGGCGTCAGATGGGCAGGAATTTTGTATATGCACATCCAACCAGGCATCCCAGATGTCTGTCGGGGCAAGATCCGCATATCGATTTCTGTCAAATGCAATCCCCGCCCAGCCATTGACAACAATGGGATTGTCCGGCGGTTGCGCATCCGACAGAACCGCGAGCAGCTTCAGCTTGGCCGAACTATCAGACATCATATCTAGTCCTTTGTGCATCGAATCGTTGTTTCTGGGGTGCTACTACCCGCTGGATATGCTTAATGGTATCCGTACCTTTTGCAGGACCATGGCTATAAGGCCGCGTACTGCCATGCCGATTCGCACTACTACCATCCGGAAGCCTTACGTTGTTACTTCCCTTGGATTCGGCGCCTGGCACATCGTTTAATCGCCGCCAGTCTGAATCAGCCTCTCCAGCACCCCCTATCGACTCTCCACGCTGACCCGCGATTCCAGGCGCTGCAGATTTTCCAGTCTTGATCTTATCCATTGCGGAGGCAACCTTCTCGCTTGGCGTAGCCTCAGCAAACTGCCTGCGTGCTACCGCTTCTGCTGAAACGTTACGCTCAACTCATTCTTATCTCGAGGCTCAATAGCACTTACCCTAAATTGCTTGGACGGAAACTCACTCTGTAGTTTCGCGCTCCACATGTCATGGACTATATGCGCCAGGTGACCAGTGAAAGAAACAGGAACCCCTGGCAACATGCCATCAATATTCGTGAAGTTGCACCAGTACTCGACCTCACCATCCGACAAACCCTGCGATTTCAGGAGCGGCAGTTTGTCCTTCTTTGACGCAAGTACGATCAACCCTCCCACTTCTAGAAGCTGAGGCCATAGCCATCCAACCAATGCACCTAGCACATCGGTTGTCATCCTCCCTTGCACAACCTGAGCATGAATGTAATCAGAGAAGTCAAATGCACCGGCATTGGCATCGACCCACTGAGCAAAGTCCGGCATATCCTCAACCATGCTGTAGTCCTCAACCATGTCATGAACCTCCAGGAATTTCTTCTGGGCGCGCCGGCCTCACTTCCGGCTTGCTCGGATACTGCTGGCTATTTGAGGCAGTATTCAGATGCATCTCTTTGACGTTCGGCCTCTTCCCACGGCTCCTTCGCGGTGTCCCGCGCGTGGACAGCAGACATCATCAGCATCAGCAAAGCGCCGATAGCAGCATGCTTCATCATGTTCCCCGAAGTTGGACATCCATTTCCCATGCGACTCATCCGCACATGCCGGCGCTGCAAGATTCGCAGAAGGCAGGTTGGTTTCGGGGACGAAGCCGAACAGGCACACCACCACTTTGCGGAGTAAAGCACCTACAAGACAACTATTTCAATTGGGTTCAGCTTTGTTTTTTCTATCGCGGCTGCTTGATTGATTGTGTTGCCATAGCGCCGGTTGCGACACTGTGCCGTACGCTGCAATTCCGCTCTCCCTAACAACCGACCACCGCTAGGAACTCCGCACCAGTAAGCACTTGCAACCGCGACCAGGCACACAGAACGCAGTCAAACGACAGAAACCTGTTGACCCTGACCTCGCCGGGTGACTAAGGTCCGCCCCGCACCACCTTCCCTTTCCCTCCAGAGGCCCCCTCCTTGGACAGTCATAGTCGATCTCGTTGCTGCTCCTGAGCCGACGGACCCACTGACCCCAAGGTCGGTTCCGTCCGCACAGGACTGGGCCCACCGGCGCAGCTGACACGCTCGCCCGCCTCGCATCATCCATATCGCCGTTCCACCGACCCCAAGAAGGGTGCCGCTGGCGTTTCCGTTTGCCTGGAGATTGCCCATGCACGTTTCCCGTGTGTTCGCCCTGCCGCTCGTGGCCGTGGCGATGCTTCCGTTCGACACCCGCGCCGCCGCCAGCCTGATGGTGGACGATGCCGCCATCACCGATGCCGGCCGCTGCCAGCTGGAAAGCTGGGCCCGCCACACCGATGCCGGGGCGGAGTGGACCGCCGTACCGGCCTGCACGTTTGCCGATACCGAGTGGTCGCTTGGCCTGAGCCATCAACAGGCTGCCTCGTCCACGCAATGGGCGCTGGGTGCCAAGCGCGTGCTGCGCGACATCGACCAGCGCCGCTGGGGCCTGGCGCTGAGTGCGGGCATTGGCAGCGACTGGCGCCACCTGCGTGACGATGACTGGGGCATCAACGCGCCCCTGACCCTCGCCCTTGGCGCCCGCGATCGCACGTTGCTGCACCTCAACCTGGGCTGGGCCCGCACCGCCGGCGCACACGGCCGTACCGATGGCATCGGCCTGGAAATCGTCACCGCGCCGCACTGGTCGCTGCTGGCCGAAACCGCGCGTGACGCCACACGCCAGCGCAGCAGTCAGTTCGGTATGCGCCACGAACTCTGGCGCGGCGCCAGCGTGGATCTGCTCGCGGGTCGTGTCCACCACCAGCGCGACGGTCACTGGATCACGCTCGGCTTCAACCTGGCCTCTGCACCGTAACGCCCTGCGTGCCGCGTGGCGGCACCGATCGACCGGACCGCGTGCACGTCAGCACACGGCCCATGCACCCACCGATACCTGCCCCGCTCGAGCCCTGCCCGTGCGTCGGCCTTGTGTACCTCAGCGCACTGCGCTGCTTTTTGCTGGAGAACCACCATGAACCGCGAAGACCTCCTGTTCTCGATCCGCACCCTCTCGCTCTCGCTCGACGCGGCCGGCTTTGTCAGCATCGCCGCCACCACGCACCCTTCGGACCTGGTCGATGCGCTCGACGCACTGAGCGTGGACAAGACACTCCCCTTGTTGATGATGCTCGAGCCGCAGGTGCGCGCCGAGCTGTTCGCACACTTCACCGAGATACGCCAGGATCAGCTGCTGGCCGCGATGGCACGCGAAGCGGTGGTGCAGCTGTTCGAGCACATGCCATCGGATGATCGCGCCGACCTGTACAACCGGCTTGGCGAGGATGCCAAGCAGAAGCTGCTGCCCGCGCTGACCAAGGTCGAGCGCGACGACATCCTCAAGATGGCGTCCTATCCCGAAGGCACGGTCGGTTCGGCGACGACGTCCGATTATGTCTGGGTGTCACCGGAGATGACCGTGGCGCAGGCGCTGGCACATATCCGCGCCACGGCGCTGCACAGCGAGACGGTGAACATCCTGTTCGTGCTCGACCATACGCTGCGGCTGCGCGGCACGGTGGCCCTGCGTGATCTGGTGCTGGCCAACGAGAACCGCACGATCACCTCGATCATGCATGAGCAGCCGGTAGCAGCGAAGGCGCACTGGCCCAGGCTGCAGGCCGCCGAACTGATCCGTCGCTACGATCTGCTCGCGCTGCCGGTGACCAATGGCGGCGAGCGCATGATCGGCATCGTCACCGTGGACGATGCGATGGACATCGAGAAGGAACGCGATGCCTCGCAACTGGCGCGCTTTGGCGGCACGGTCAGCGGAAACGGGAACGATCTTGATGTGCGCAGCACGCCGCTGAAGCAGATGTTCCGGGTGCGTGTGTTCTGGTTGGCGATCCTGACCTGCTTCGGCATTGTCACCAGTACGTTTGTCGCCGCGCAGGAGGAGCTGCTGTCGCAGGTGATCGTACTGGCCGCCTTCATCGCCCCGATCGTGGACATGGGCGGCAATACCGGCAGCCAGTCGGCCACGCTGGTGATCCGCAGCATGGCGCTGGGCGAGCTGAAACTGAGCTGGCGCGACGTGTGGTTCGTGATCCAGCGCGAACTGCCGGTCGCGGCGGGGCTGGGCATCACCATTGCCGCACTCGAAGCGATCCTGGCCTACTTCAGCAAAGGCGTGGGCATGGACGTGCTGCTGGTGGTGGGCTCGAGCATGCTGGTGTGCACCGCGCTCGGCGGCATCATCGGCGCGTTGCTGCCGTTCGCCGCACGCCGCATCGGGGCGGATCCGGCCACGCTGTCGGCACCGATGATCACCTCGGTCATGGACCTCATCGGCGTGTTCATCTACTTCGGGTTTGCGTATGCCTTCCTGGGGGATCTGCTGGTCGCCGCGGGCTGATGGATCGGCCGGCCTGGTCGCCATGCAAGACGGCCAGGCGGGTCGCGATCACGCCACCGGCGGCGGCAGCTGCGGTGCGATCAGGGCCACGGTGCGCTTCAACGCGCCACGGCCGTTGCTGACCAGCTCGCAGCCCGCACGCGCCATGTCTTCGCGCGCCTGTGGGTCCCGCAGCAGCGTCAGCAGCGCATCGCCGACCCCGTTGGCGTCCTCGGCGATCACCACCGCGCCGGCTTCGCGCATGCGCCGGGAAATCTCGGCGAAGTTGTGCAGGTGCGGCCCGGTGACCGCCGCCGTGCCCATGGCCGCGGGCTCGAGCAAGTTGTGGCCGCCGATGGCCTGCAGACTGCCGCCGACGAAGGCCACCTGCGCACAGCCGTAGAACGACATCAGCTCGCCCAGGGTATCGATCACGAACACATCGGTATCGGCCTGCGGCCACTGCTGCTGGCGGCGCGTGGCCACCTTCCAGCCCTGCTCGCGGGCGAGCGCTTCCACCCGCGGGAAGCGCTCGGGATGACGCGGCGCCCACAACAGCAGCAGGCCCGGCACCGCTTCGCGCAGGCGGCGGTGCAGATCGATGGTGGCCTGCTCTTCGCCCTCATGCGTACTGGCGGCGATCCAGACCGGGCGCGTGGCCGGCACCAGATCATGGAAGCGCGCAATGAAGTCCTGCACGTTCGGTGTGGCGATATCGAATTTCAGATTACCCAACGGCTGCACCTGTTCAGGGCGGGCACCGAGCTGGATGAACCGCTCGGCGTCGTCGGCCGACTGCGCGGCCACGCAGGTGACGGTGCGCAGTGCACGTCCAATCAGGGCACTGAGCAGCCGATAACCGCGCAGCGAGCGCGCCGACAGGCGGGCATTGAGGATGTAGACGGGGATCTTGCGGTCGCGGCAGCCGAACAGCAGGTTCGGCCACAGCTCGGTTTCCAGGATCAACGCCAGGCTGGGCTTGAAGTGGCCCAGGAAGCGGCCGACGCTGCCCGGCACGTCATACGGCAGATAGACATGATCGACGGCATCGCCCCATAGCGAGCGGACGCGCTCGGAGCCGGTCGGGGTGATGGTGGTAATCACCCAGCGGATGTCCGGGCGCAGCGCGCGCAAGGCGTTCACCAGTGGCGCTGCGGCGTTCACCTCACCCACCGAGACCGCGTGCAGCCAGACCCGCGGCTGGCCGCTGGAGTGTGGATAGGAGGCATAGCGCTCATCCCAGCGCTGGAAGTACTCGCGCACCCGGAAGCCCCGCCAGACCAGGTGGTACACGGTGATCGGCAACAGCAGGTAGAGCACGGCCGAGTACAGGCCGCGCAGGATCCATTCGACAGGGCTTTTACGCATGGACAAAGGATACGGGAGCGGCGCGGGGAAGACACGCCGCGCCGCCGTGATGGCCCTGCCGGGACGCGTCCGGGCGCATCCATTAGAATCGAGGCATGTCCGATAACGCTTCCACCGCCACCCGGCCGTCCCTGCGCAATCCGCGCCACTGGCCGACCTTCGCTTTCATGCTGGTCGCCTTCGCGATCGCCCGCCTGCCGTGGATGCTGCAGCGTGCGCTGGGCCGCGGTGTCGGCACGGTCGCCTACCGGCTGGCCAGCAGCCGCCGGCGTGCCGCCGAGGTCAACCTGAAGCTGTGCTTCCCCGAGAAGGACGACGCCTGGCGCCAGCGCCTGCTGCGCGACAGCTTCGACGCGCTGGGCGTGGGCATCTTTGAATTCGCCCGGGCCTGGTGGGGCAGCATCGACAGCATCCGCCCGCAGGTACAGATCGACGGGCTGGAGCATCTGCACCGCATGCAGGCCGAAGGCCGTGGCGTGCTGCTGGTCTCCGGCCACTTCATGACGCTGGAGATGTGCGGCCGCCTGCTGTGCGATCACGTTGAACTGTCCGGCATGTACCGCAAGCACCGCAACCCGGTGTACGAGTGGGCGGTGAAGTTCGGCCGCCTGCGCTACGCCAAGGCGATGTACGCCAACGAGGACATCCGCGCCACGGTGCGGCATCTGAAGAAGGGCGGCTTCCTCTGGTATGCGCCGGACCAGGACATGCGCGGCAAGGACACGGTGTTCGTGCCGTTCTTCGGCCACACCGCCTCGACCATCACGGCCACGCACCAGCTGGCGCGGATGACCGGCTGTGCGGTGATCCCGTATTTCCACCGTCGCGAAGGTGGGAAATACTTCCTGAAGATCGGCGCACCGCTGGAAAATTTCCCCAGCGAGGATGTCGAAGCCGATACCGCCCGGGTCAACCAGGCCATCGAAGCCATGGTGCGCGAGGCCCCGGACCAGTACCTGTGGATCCACCGCCGGTTCAAGCGTCAGCCCGGTGGGCGGAGCGATTATTACCGGTAACGCCACTCCATGGGTGGCTGCACGCCCCCCCTCGGTAGAGCCACCCCATGGGTGGCTGCATGATGCCAGACCGCGAACAGCCCCCCCATGGGGCGGCTCTACGCTTCCATGGGCCACCGCGACCAGGCGTGCGGGTACTCCCCCAACGCACTGGCCAATCCCGCACGTATCGGGTTGGAGAGGATGTACAGCGCCTGCCGACGCAAGCATTCCTCATTTCTAACGGCGTGGTCGAAGTACCCGTGCTGCCAGAGCTTCCCGGTTCGCTGCAGACGCTCATTCAACAATCGGCTGCTGCGTGATTTGAACAGCAGCATGCAACGAGCCAAGGTGTCTTGCCGCAGTTGGATCAACCAATGCACGTGGTCCGGCATTACCACTCAAGCTAACGTGCAACTGACCCCGCAACGATCCATGTAACGCAGCGTGTCGATGATTACCTCTGCATTGAGGGGATCCTCGAACCACTTGCGCCTGCCGTGCGTGGTGGTGGTGAGCGCGTAGCAATACCCTGGATGCGAGTATCGGCCGCATTGGAGGCGTGGGCTGGCCATCGCACAAGGGTGCGTTTGCCGGGGCGTGGAGCCCATCGGTGGTTGGCGCGTGTGTGCGTCGGTATCTCCCCATGCCAGGGCCACAAGCAGCCACGCATGGCGTGGCTCTACCCGTCGTCGCGTGCCAACAGACTGCCCGCGTACAGCGCAGCCAGCAGCAGGGTCAGGCCACCCCAGAAGGTCGAATAGAACGCCAGATGGGTGTTGAGCGGGAACACCGTCACCGCCAGCGCGAGCATCGCCGGGCGCGCGCGCTCACGCGCGTCCGGCGGGGCGAAGCGCCATGCGCGCCAGGCTTGAGCCACGGCGGCCAGCCACAGCAGCAGACCGAGAATGCCGGTCTCGGACAGGATCTCAAGCAGGATCTGGTGCGCATGCAATGCCGGGCCCGCACCCCACACCTCCTGGGCGGCCGGACTGGGATTGCAGCCCGGGTAGGCATCGCGGAAGCCACGTGCGCCGACACCATTGATCGGGTGCTCTTCGATCATGCACGCCGCCGCGGCCCAGATCTGCGCGCGGCCGGACAAGGCCTGATTGACGCCGTCGCTCTCGCCTTCCCACGCCATGGCAGTGCGCGCGACCCGGTCACCGACCTGGGGCACGCTCACGGTGAGCACGACTGCCGCGACCGCACCGACGGCGACGCAGGCCAGCAACCCGCGCACGCCGATCAACCGCCAGCCGGAGAACACCAGCACCAGCGCGTAGGTCAGCCACGCCGCGCGCGAGCCCGCCAAGACCAGCACGACCCCCACCGCGGCGGCCACCAGTGACCAGCCGAGGATGCCTGCGCGTCGTGAGGCGGCGAACAACAGGAAGGGCGAGAGGCTGGCCAGCACCTGGCCGAATTTGAGGTTGCACGGGCCGAGCACGCCGCTGAGGCGATCCACCGCCGCCATCTCCTGCGGTGAACACAACCCATGGCCGCTGACCGCCCACTTGAGCTGGTCCATCGACCAGAACAGCGGGCTGCTGCCGACGATTGCCTGCGCCAGCGCATCCACCGTCCACAGCCCGGTGATCACCGCCAGCCCCCCCAGCGTCAGCGCGCGCCGCTGCGGGGTGGCCACGGCAATTGCCACCAGCCACATGAACGGTAGATAGCGCAGGCCGGCCGCGGCTTTGCGCCATGCCGTGCCGGGATCGATCGCATCGAAGGCGGAGAACGCCTGCGGCAGCCAATAGCCGAGGAACAGGATGCTGGTCAGCGCCCAGGCAGGGCTGCTGAGCAGACGCTGCTTGCCCTGCAGGCGCAGCTGGACCATGCGCACCGCCGCGTACAGCGCACCGAGCACGAGCACGCCCTCGGCGATCCCGGGCAGCGGCCACAACGCGACAAACGCAATCACCCACCACGGGGCCCAGCGGCCCGCGCGGGAGCCCGGCGAACCGGGAAGGACGATGGGCTCAGCTGATGAGGGAGGTATAGAGCTGGAGCGTGTCACGCTGCATGGCCTGCAAGGTAAACGGAATCCGCGTCGGCAGTGCGGGCGGCTGCAGCAGCACCTGCTGCGCGCGCGCCAGCAGTGCATCGGCGTCGCCCAAGGGTACCGCGCCGGAGGGTTGCAGTTGAGTCAACAACTCGCCGACGCCACCATGGTTCCAGCCCAGCACGGGGCGGCCCACCGACAACGCTTCGACCACAGTGCGGCCAAACGCTTCGGCCTTGTCCGAGAGCTGCAGCACCAGATCACTGGCTGCATACGCCTGCGCGATGCGCGAGGTCGGCGCGGTCATCAGCACCGCATCGAACACACCAAGGCTGCGCGCTTGTGCTTCCAGTTCGGCGACATAGGATTCGCGGCCGGGCTCGCGCGTGCCCGGCATCCACAGCGTGGCCGGCACGCCGGCGGCATGTAGTCCTGCCAGCAGGCTCAGCGCGTGGCGATGCCCTTTCAGGCGTGTGCCACGGCCAGGCAGCAACAGCAACGGCGCATCGCCGACCAGCGCGGGATGCTGCGCGGCCACGGCCAGGCGCGCACGCCGATCCTGGCGGGCCACACGCGGGAACTGGCTGACATCCACGCCACGTGGGATCACCTGCAGGCGCTCGGCCGGCACGCTCGGATAATGCGTACGCACGAACTCACGCACGCTGTTGGATACGCAGATCACGCGCTCGCCGCTGGTCATCACCGCGCTGTAGCGGCCCGGCGAGTTGAGCCCGTGCACGGTGGTGACCCAGTGCGGGCGGGTCGCCGCCGGCAGGTTGCGCACCGCGTACAGGCCCAGCCAGGCCGGCAGCCGCGAACGCGCGTGCACGATGTCCGCGCCCACCTCGTTGAACAGGTTGCGCAGGGTCAGCACATGGCGCAGCGTCAGCAGCGACTTGCGGCCGATATCCAGGGTCAGGTGTTCGGCGCCACTGGCGAGCAACGGCTCGACCAGGCGCCCACCGGCGGACACGACGATGGCCCGGTGGCCGGCGGCAACCAGGGCGGAGGCGATCTCAAGGGTGGAGCGTTCGACCCCGCCGGAGTGCAGCGCCGGCAGCAGCTGCACCACGGTCAGTCGGCGCACAGTGTGGTCCGCGGATCAGTCGGCGAGCACGAACACAGCGCCGCAGTACGGGCACGCAGCCTCGCAGTTGGGCTCGTCTTCGATCGGCAGGTACACGCGCGGATGCGAGTTCCACAGCGCCATTTCCGGCGTCGGGCAGCTCAGCGGCAGGTCGCTGCGGTGCACGGTGTAACGCTTCTCGGCATTGGCGGGCGCGGTGGCGGTATGGCTCATGGCGTGGACACACAAAGGGGGTTGCGAGACCGCCGATTCTAGCATCTGGCGGCTGCTGACGGCCGCTGGAGCATAGCGCCCCGGGTTGGGACGGCCGAGCTCACGCCCAACGGACCACCGGTGCTTTTAAATCGATCCAAATTCATTGTCAACAACGGGTATTGAAACGAATTTGCCGGATTTAGATCGAACTAATTGCACTTGTCAGGGCCAGTTGCCGTGATGCAGGATCGTCCGGGTACCGATCATCGACCCGATCGCCTGCCCGACCCCCACCGGACATGCATCGCCTCTTTCCTGCCGTCTGCCGATGGCTGGGGCGACGCCGTCCGCCGTGGCCATCGATGCGGGTCCTGCCTGCCGCCTGCCCTTCCCGGGAGACCCTTGCATGACCCTGTCCGACCTGCGCCCCGCCCGCCGTGCCCTTCCCTTCGCCCTGGCCCTGGCCTGCGCCTCGATCGCCCTGCCGGCTGCCGCGCAGGGCCTGCAGACCTCGTTCGAGCCGGGTCAGCCGGCCCCGGCCACGGGCGACGACGCGCTGCAGGTGCGGATCGGCACCGGGCCGGCGGCGCCCTATGCGGCCAAGCCCGGCGTCGGCTACAGCGGCCTGCATGCGCTGCATTACGCCAGCGCCGGTGGCACGACGCGCGGCCAGCTGTTCACGACCGACCTGGCCATCGAAGCCGATACCACCCTGTCCTGGCTGGTGCTGCCCGAGATTGTCGGCAAGGACACCGTCGCCTCGACCTACGTCTCGCTCGATCTGGTACTCGACGACGGCACCCGGGTCTCGGCCAGCGCCGCGCGCGATCACCACGGCGTGGCACTGGGTGCGCGTGCGCAGGGCGACTCGAAGACGCTGTACCCGCAACAGTGGGCGCGCAAAGCCGTTCGCCTGGGCGATACCCCGGCGCTGCGCGGACGCCGCGTGGTCGCGCTGGAGTTGGAGGTGGCCAGCGCCGACGGCGCGCCGGTAGCCGGCTGGATCGACGATGTCCGCCTGGACGCGCAACCGCGCAGCACGCCGCAGCGCCCCTCGGACTGGGTGCTGACCACCCGCGGCACGCAGGCCAATGGCACGTTCTCGCGCGGCAACAATTTCCCGGCGACCGCCGTGCCGCACGGCTTCAATTTCTGGACACCGGTGACCGATGCCGGCTCACTGACCTGGCTGTATCGCTGGAACGAACAGAACGATGCGGCCAACCGGCCCCGCCTGCAGGCGCTGGCGCTGAGCCACCAGCCCAGCCCGTGGATGGGCGACCGCCAGACCTTCCAGGTGATGCCGTCGGCGACCCGTGGCGTGCCCGAGGCCGACCGCAGCAAGCGTGCGCTGAGCTTCTCGCGAGAGAACGAGCGGGCCCGCCCGTACCGCTATGACGTGCGCTTCGACAACGGCATCGCCGCGTCGATCGCACCGACCGACCACGCCGCCGTCTTCCGCTTCGCGTTCCCCGAAGGCGGTGATGCCAACCTGCTGTTCGACAACGTCGACGCGCGCGGCGGGCTGACGCTGGATGCCACCACCCAGACACTCTCCGGCTATACCGATACCCGCAGCGGCCTGTCCACCGGCGCCACCCGCATGTATGTGGTGGCCAGCTTCGACCGCCCGTGGCGCAGCAGCGGCACGGTGAAGACCGGCCGCCCGACCGGCTACATCAAGTTCGATGCGGGCACCGACCGCCGCGTCTCCATGCGCATCGCCACCTCGCTGATCTCGGTCCAGCAGGCGCGCCACAACCTCGCACTGGAAGTGGCTGCCGACGACGATGTGGATCGCGTGGCCGCGCGCGCGCAGGAGGCGTGGGATCAGCGCCTGGCCCGCTTCGACGTGGGCGATGCCAGCGATGACCAGAAGACGACGTTGTACTCCAACCTGTACCGCCTCTACCTCTATCCCAATTCCGGCCATGAAAACGCCGGCACCGCGGCGGCACCGGACTGGCGCTATGCCAGCCAGGCCAGCGCCTCGGATGAGAACACCGATGGCAGCGCCACGCGCAGCTTCGCGCCGGTGCGCGACGGCAAGGTCTACGTCAACAACGGCTTCTGGGATACCTTCCGCACCACCTGGCCGGCCTATGCGCTGTTCACCAAGGACGATGCTGGTGCGCTGGTGCAGGGCTTCCTGGAGCAGTACCGCGCCGGGGGTTGGGTCGCCCGCTGGTCCTCGCCCGGCTATGCCGATCTGATGGTGGGCACGAGTTCGGACGTGGCCTTCGCCGATGCGTGGCTGAAGGGCATTGGTGGCTTCGACCCGCAGGAGGCCTACGCTGCCGCACTGAAGAACGCGACCGTGGTGCCGCCGGACCGCCATGTCGGGCGCAAGGGCATGGACCGTTCCACCTTCCGTGGCTATGCCACCGCCGATGTGCATGAGGGCATGTCGTGGACGATGGAAGGCGCACTCAACGATTTCGGCGTGGCCAACATGGCCGAGGTGCTGGCCAAGCAGGCCGATACGCCGGCCGCGCGCGAACGCTATGCCACCGAGGCCGACTACTTCCGTCACCGCGCGGGCACCTATGCCACGTTGTTCGATCCTGCCGCAGGCTTCTTCCAGGGCCGCAAGCCCGATGGCAGCTGGCGCCTGGATGCGAAGGACTACGACCCGCGCGTGTGGGGCCATGACTACACCGAATCCAACGGCTGGACGTTCGCCTTCACCGCCGCGCACGACGGCGAAGGGCTGGCGGCGCTGTACGGCGGCCGTGAACAGCTGGCGGCCAAGCTGGACACCTTCTTCGCCACGCCGGAAACCGCCGATGCCGCGTTTGCCGGTTCCTACGGCGGCACCATCCACGAGATGACCGAAGCACGCGATGTGCGCATGGGCATGTACGCGCACAGCAACCAGCCGGCGCACCACATCCCGTGGATGTACCTGTATGCCGGGCAGCCGTGGAAGACCCAGCAGCATGTGCGTGAGATCCTCTCACGCCTGTACCTGGGCAGCGAGATCGGCCAGGGCTACCCGGGCGATGAGGACAACGGCGAGACCTCGGCGTGGTATCTGTTCGCCTCGCTGGGCATCTACCCGCTGCGCATGGGCGCACCGGAGTACGTGATCGGCTCGCCGCTGTTCCGCCATGCCCGCGTGGTGCTGCAGGGCGGCGCGGTACTGACCGTCAACGCGCCGGAAAACTCGGACCGCAACATCTACGTGCAGTCGCTGAAGGTCAACGGCACCCCGTGGACCAAGACCTGGCTGCCGCACGAGCTGCTGGCCAAGGGCGCCACGCTGGACTTCGTCATGGGCCCGGAACCCTCGCGCTGGGGCAGCGGCCCGGACGATGCGCCGCGCTCGCTCACAGCGCGCGGCCAGCAGCCGGCCCTGCTGCATGATCTTCTCGGCAGCGGCGCGGCCGCCCAGCTCGGCGATGGCCGCGCGGCCGCCGCGTTGATCGATGACGACGCCGCCACAGCACTGCCGCTGGGTGGCTCGAGCACGATCACTTTCAGCAACGTCGCAGCGGGCATGCCGTCGATGTACACGCTGACCAGCGGCAACGGCCCGATCCACGGTGGCGAGTGGACGCTGGAGGCGCGCACCACCGGGGGGCGCTGGGTGCAGGTCGACCAGCGCCGTGGCGAAGCCTTCGCCTGGGCCATGCAGACCCGACCGTTCCGCATCGCCCAGCCGGGCCGCTACGCCGAATACCGGCTGCGCATCGGTGCACCGGGTCGCCTGCAATTGGCAGAAATCGAACTGCTCGCACCGGCGCCGACACGATGAGGACTGCCCTGCCCATCACCCGGCGCCTGCTGACCGCCGTGCTCGTCACCGCCGGGCTCGCCGATGCGCACGCGTTCGAGACCACACAGACCCGCGAGGACGTGACCCTGCACTACCGCGACGCCAGCGATGCGCTGGCCGCGCCGGTGCGGGAGCGCATCATCGAGACCTTCTTCGGCGCGTATCTGCGCGAGCGCGCCGATTTTCATCCGGCCGCACCGAGGCAGGTCGGCATCGTGATCGACCCGGCTTACGACGGCATCGCCTTTGTCGGCGAGAAGGCACAAGCGGCGACGATCACGATCAATCCGGCCTGGCTGCACAAACACCCGGGCGACATTGATCTGGTCACGCATGAGGCGATGCACATCGTGCAGGGCTACCCGGAGTACGCCAATGCGCGCGTGCCGGGCTGGCTGGTGGAAGGCATCGCCGACTACGCACGCGACCGCTATGGCAGGGACAATGCCGGGGCGGGCTGGGCGTTGCCGACGCAGGTCAAACCGGAGCAGAACGTCGCTACCGGCTACCGGGTCACCGGTGCGTTCCTGGCGTGGAGCGAGGCGCAACATCCCGGGCTGGTGAAGGCGCTGGATGGTGCGCTGCGTGAGGGCCGCTATACGCCGGCGCTGTGGGAGACCCTCAGCGGCGTGGCGTTGCCGGTGTTGTGGGCGCAGTACGTGCGGACACGCTGATTGCTCCGGGGGGCCGATCGGCGTCTGCGGGGAGCCGGCCAGCGGCCGGCACTACCGGTGCCATCGGTACCGTCAATACCATCGGTGCCAACGGGGCGATGGCAGGTACCGACCGTGGGTCGGCGCCGTCTTCAGCGCGCGCCAACCAAGCCGGCGTACAGCGCGAACAACTGCTGGAAATACCGTTTCGTCCGTTGATGGCGCATGACACCGTTCCCGTGGCTGATCGTGGTGGATCTGGTCGGGCCCAGGGTGGCGACGCCCCCACCGGAGCGCCGCCACGGCCGGGCCGCGTGGGGGTATTGGGCGCTTGGGACGTTGCAGAGCCATGACGTCTGTGCGGCGCGTGTGTGGCAGATGCACATGCCACAACGACCGCAGGCCAAAGGCACAAAGGATGCCTGCCGACCAACGGTCGGCAGCTACCCGTTTCGCTGCGCGAAACGAGAACGCGCCCCGAAGGGCGCGTTCTGGCAACCGAGAGGGGAAAGAACGCCTTACGCGTTCTTCTCCGCCTCCAGTTGCTTGCGGATCTGCGCATCCACGGCCGCGATGGCGGTCATGTTGAGCACGCGGCGCGAGGTCGCGCTGGTGGTCAGGATATGCACCGGCTTGGCCACGCCCATCAGGATCGGGCCGATCGCCACGCCGTCGGTGAACACGCGCACCAGGTTGTAGGCGATGTTGGCCGCTTCCAGGTTGGGCAGCACGAACAGGTTGGCACGGCCCTTCAGCGTGCTGTTGGGCAGCAGCTTCTGGCGCAGGGCTTCATCCCACGCGGTATCCCCCTGCATTTCGCCATCCACGTTCAAGCGCGGGTTGCGCTTGAGCAGCATCTCGCGGACCGCCCGCATCTTCAGCGCGTCCTTGGAGTCGTGGCTGCCGAAGTTGGAGTGCGACAGCAGCGCCACCTTCGGTTCGATGCCGAACAGCTTCATGCGGTAAGCCGCCTGCAGCGTCGCTTCGGTGATCTGCTCGGCGGTCGGGTCTTCCTGCACGTGGGTATCCACGAAGAAGAACACGCCCTGCTGGTTGATCACGCCGGTCATCGCCGAGGTGGAGGTCACCTTGGCTTCCAGCGGCAGCACGCTGCGCACATAGCCGAGCTTCTTGTGGAAGCGGCCGACCACGCCGGTCAGCATCGCATCGGCTTCGCCGCGCGCCACCATCACGGCGGCGATCAGGGTCGGCCGCGAGCGCATCAGGTTCTTGGCGGCGGCCACGGTCACACCGCGACGGCCGGTGAGGTTGTGGTAGTACTGCCAGTACTCGTTGAAGCGCGGATCATCGTTGATGTTGGTGATGTCGAAATCGACACCGGCCTTCATGCGCAGGCCGAGGCGCTCGACACGGGCCTCGATCACGTCCGGGCGGCCGATCAGGATCGGCTGCGCCAGGCCTTCATCGACCACGTTCTGCACCGCGCGCAGCACCACTTCTTCCTCACCTTCGGCGTACACCACGCGCTGCTTGTCCGACCGCGCGCGGTCGTAGACCGGCTTCATCATCAGGCTGGTGCGGTAGACGAACTGGGCCAGCTTCTCGCGGTAGGCGCCCATATCGGCGACCGGACGGGTGGCCACGCCGGAATCCATCGCGGCCTGCGCCACGGCACCCGACAGCTCCACCAGCAGGCGGCGATCGAACGGACGCGGGATCAGGTAGTCACGACCGAAGCTCGGGGTCTCATCGCCATAGGCCGAGCCCAGGTCGCTGGCCTCGCGGCGTGCCATCGCGGCGATCGCGTGCACGCAGGCGATCTTCATTTCTTCGTTGATCGCCGTCGCGCCGACGTCCAGCGCACCGCGGAACAGGTACGGGAAGCACAGCACGTTGTTGATCTGGTTCGGGTAGTCCGAACGACCGGTACCGATCAGCGCGTCCGGGCGAACCGAACGGGCTACTTCCGGCATGATTTCCGGGGTCGGGTTGGCGAGCGCGAAGATCACCGGATCCTTGGCCATGGTCTTGACCATGTCCGCGGTAAGGATGCCTGGCGCCGACAGGCCCAGGAAGATATCCGCACCATCGACGATCTCGGCCAGCGTGCGCTTGTCGGTATCACGCGCATAGCGCGCCTTTTCCGGGTCCAGATCGGTGCGACCGGTGTGGATCACGCCGTCGCGGTCGAAGGCCAGGATGTTCTCTTTCTTCAGGCCCAGCGAGACCAGCATGTTGACGCAGGAAATACCCGCCGCGCCCATGCCGGTGGTGGCCAGCTTCACCTCTTCGATCTTCTTGCCGGTCACGAGCATGGCGTTGAGCACGGCCGCGCCGACGATGATCGCGGTGCCGTGCTGGTCGTCATGGAACACCGGGATGTTCATCCGCTCGCGCAGTTTGCGCTCCACGATGAAACACTCCGGTGCCTTGATGTCTTCCAGGTTGATGCCACCGAAGGTCGGTTCCAGCGAAGCGATGATGTCGACCAGCTTGTCCGGGTCGTTTTCATCGATCTCGATGTCGAAGACATCGATGCCGGCGAACTTCTGGAAGAGCACGCCCTTGCCTTCCATCACCGGCTTGCCGGCCAGCGGGCCGATGTTGCCCAGGCCCAGCACGGCGGTGCCGTTGGAAATGACGGCAACCAGATTGCCGCGGGCGGTCAGTTCACTGGCCTGCTGCGGATCGACCATGATCGCTTCGCAGGCGTGTGCCACGCCCGGCGAATACGCCAACGACAGATCACGCTGGGTCAGCATCGGCTTGGTCGCTGCGACGCGGATCTTGCCCGGCGGCGACATGCGGTGGTAATCGAGAGCAGCCTGTTTGAAATCTTCGTTGGACATCGCTTTCTGCAGATGAATGGGCGAGAGGAACAGGGGATCATACCCCCGTTGGCGTGGACGGACCTGTCGCTACGCTGTCGCGGCGATGTTGCAACCGCACATATTCCAGCACCGCGCACCGGGCCTTGAAAACAAAACATGGCCGTGCCGCCCCGGCAGGAACGGCACGACCATGCACCACACAATCAGGGCATCGGGCTCAGTGCGCCGGGGCCGGCAGCGCGTCCGGCAGGTCGGCCACGACCAGCGGCGGCAGCTCGGCTTCGCGGCCGTCCAGCACCATCGCCAGGCGGTCGCGATCCAGCGCGTTTTCCCAGCGTGAGACCACCACGGTGGCCACCGCATTGCCGATGAAGTTGGTCAGCGAGCGGCATTCGCTCATGAAGCGGTCCACGCCCAGGATCAGCGCCATGCCGGCCACCGGCACTTCCGGCACCACCGCCAGGGTCGCGGCCAGGGTGATGAAGCCGGCACCGGTGACGCCGGCGGCGCCCTTGGAGCTGAGCATCGCCACCAGCAGCAGGGCGATCTGATGGCCCAGGGTCAGTTCGGTGTTGGTCGCCTGGGCGATGAACAGCGCCGCCAGGGTCATGTAGATGTTGGTGCCGTCCAGGTTGAACGAGTAGCCGGTCGGGACCACCAGGCCCACCACGGACTTGCTGCAGCCGGCCTTTTCCATCTTCTCCATCAGCGAGGGCAGCGCCGATTCCGAGGAGGAGGTGCCCAGCACCAGCAGCAGTTCGGCCTTGAGGTAACGGGCCAGCTTGAACACCGAGAACCCGCACAGGCGGCACACCACACCCAGGATCACCGCCACGAACAGGAAGGCGGTCAGGTAGAACGAGCCGACCAGCCAGGCCAGGTTGACCAGCGAGCCGACCCCGTACTTGCCGATGGTGAATGCGATCGCACCGAACGCGCCGATCGGGGCCGCCTTCATCAGGATGTGGACCAGGCGGAACACCGGGGCGGTCAGCGCCTCCAGGAAGGTCAGCACCGGACGACCCTTGGCGCCGGTCAGGGCCAGCGCGATGCCGAACAGCACCGCCACGAACAGCACCTGCAGGATGTTGCCTTCGACGAAGGCGCTGACCAGGGTGGCCGGGATGATGTCCAGCGCGAAGCCGACCAGGGTCAGCTCATGCGACTTCTGCACATAGCCGTTGACCGCGGTCTGGTCCAGATCGGCCGGGTTGATGTTCATCCCCGCGCCCGGCTGCACCACGTGCGCCACCACCATGCCCACGATCAGGGCCAGCGTGGAGAAGAACAGGAAGTAGGCCATCGATTTGGCGAAGACCCGGCCCACGGTGCGCAGGTGGGTCATGCCGGCGATACCGGTGACGATGGTCAGGAAGATCACCGGGGCGATGATCATCTTCACCAGCTTGATGAAGGCATCGCCCAGCGGCTTGAGCGATTCGGCGAAGGCCGGCTCGTAATGGCCGAGGATGGCACCGAGAACGATCGCCACCACCACCTGGAAATACAGTTGGCGGTAGAACGGCAGCGGCTTGGCTGCCAGCGGGGCGGTGGTGGGAACGTGCATGGGAAGCTCCGGCAGTGTCACGAAGGATGCCGGCCGCGCTGGGCGGCATCTGGCGTGGCCTTTTTACGCCCGCATCGGGCCAACGCAGATAACCTATTGGTACTAGCCCCCCGGTTCAGCTGACCGCACTGCCTACACTGGCCCGGCACCGCGCCCCCACGGCGGCGGGTGGCCCTGCGGCGGATCAAGGGTAAAATTCCCAAAGATTTGCCGTTCGCGGCCGTTGTTGTTCTGCCCCACTCTTACTTGCAGCTACCGCCCATGCGCTCTACACCCCTGTTCATTGCCCTGGCCCTGGCCACCGCCCCGCTCGCCGCCACCGCGGCCGACTGGGACAACTGGCCGACCAAGGCCACCTTCAGCGATGGCACCGAACTGGCCGCCACCGCCAACATCGCCTACGACCTGAACGACTTCTCCGGCAACAGCGGCATTGAGGATGCCGATGCCGTGCGCCGCAAGGAATTCGGCGCGACCCTGAAGAAGAAGGGCGTGTATGACGCCATGGTCTATTACGACTTCCAGTCCGATACCTGGCTGGACGTCTTCGTCCGCTTCGAAAGCAAGGCCTTCTTCGGCAGCGACATCGGCCGCTTCCGCTTCGGCTACATGAAGACCCCGGTCGGACTGGACGCGGGCACCTCCTCGCGCGCCGGCAGCTTCGTGGAGACCGCCCTGCCCGTGCAGGCGTTCTACGAAGGCCGTCGCACCGGTGCCGAATGGGTGCTGGAGCGCCCGCAGTACCTGCTGCAGGCCGGTGCCTACGGCGGCAAGGATCTGCAGGGTGACAATCCCGGCACCACCCAGGCCGTGCGTGCGGTGTGGACTCCGGTCAAGGCCGCGGGCGACGTGATCCACCTGGGTCTGGCCTATTCGCAGGAGAACCCGCGCGGTTACCGCGATGGTCGCGATGTCTCGCACCCGGCCAGCGCCCGCCTGCGCGCGCGCCCGGAAGCCGGCCTGACCGACATCCGCCTGGTCGACTCCGGTGCATTGACCACCGCCGACAAGATCGTCCGTACCGGTGTGGAAGGCATCTGGATCCGCGGTCCGTTCTCGCTGCAGGGCGAAGCGCTGCAGACCACGGTCAGCCGTGATGGCAAGCCGGATTACACCGGCAATGGCCAGTACGCAATGGCGAGCTGGATCCTGACCGGCGAATCGCGCCCGTACAACGCCGGTGCCGTGGCCAACGTGAAGCCGGCCCACAGCTACGGCGCGGTCGAGCTGGTGACCCGTTACAGCCGTATCGATCTGGATGACGCCGATGTGTTTGGCGGCCGTCAGCACGACTGGACCCTGGGTGCCAACTGGTACCTGACCTCGCACTTCAAGTTCCAGGCGAACTACGTGAAGGTCGACGCCAGCCGTCGTGGCGTCCGCAGCCAGCCGGAAATCTTCGAACTGCGCGCTCAGATGCACTTCTGATCCCGCCCGGCGGACGCGTTGACGCGCGTCCGCCGTGTCCTGCCTAGACTGACGGCATGTACCGCGTCTCCCGCTATCGCCCCTGGCTGCTGATCATCGCCCTGATGCTCGGCGGCACGGTGCTGTGCGCGCTGCTGGCCGGGCGCTATGCACAGCAGCGGGCGCTGGATGACGAAAGCCTGCAGGTCCGGCGCCAGCTGGGCCTGTACGCGCAGACCCTGCAGCAGCGGATCGATCGCTTCGGCACCTTGCCGCAGGTGCTGGCGCTGGATCCGGACCTGCACCAGGCCGTGTCCCACCCGCTCACCGCCGCAGAACGCCAGCGGCTGAATCTCAAACTGGCCCAGGCCAACAATGTCACCCGCGCCTCGACCCTGACGCTGATCGACAAGCACGGCATCGCCGTGGCGGCCAGCAACTGGGACCAGCCGACCACCAACGTCGGCGAGGACTACAGCTACCGCCCCTATTTCCAGCAGGCGATGGCGCACGGCAGCGGGCACTTCTACGGCATCGGCATGACCACTGCCGTGCCCGGCTACTTCCTTTCCCAGGCGATCTACGACGAACGCGGCGCCGTGCTGGGTGTGGTCGCGATCAAGATCGAACTGCGCGCGCTGGAGCAGGAGTGGCTGCAGAGCCCGGACATCGTGCTCGCCACCGATGCGCATGACGTGGTGTTCCTGGCCAACGGTGATGCGTGGCGCTACCGCCTGCTGCGCCCACTCGGTCCACAGGAACGCAACGAGATGCTGGCCACCCGCCAGTACGCGGATCGGTCGCTGCAGCCCTTGGAGGCGCGCGTCCTGGAGCTGCTCGCCGATGGCGGGCGTATGGTCCGCATCGAGCAGCCCGCGCTGCCACGGCCGGTGTTGTGGCAGACCCTGGCGCTGAGCGAGCCGCAGTGGAAGCTGCACCTGCTGCACGATGCCAGCGCCAGCACGGCGGTCGGCCGCAGCGCCGCGCTGGCCGCCGGCGGCATCTGGCTGGCGCTGTGTTTCCTGGGCCTGTTCGTGCAGCAGCGTCGGCGCCTGGCGGCCCACCGGCAGCGCAGCCGGCGCGAGCTGGAGAGCGTGCTCAAGCAGCACGCGCAGGAGCTGCGCACCGCCCAGGACGGCGTGCTGCAGGCCGCCCAGCAGGCCGACAGCGGCCTCAGCCGCAGCCTGGCGCACCTGCCGCAGGGCGTGGTGGTGATCGACAACGAGCAGAAGCTGGTGGCGTGGAACGCCCGCTATCTGGAGCTGTTCCGCTTCCCGACCGGGCTGATCCGGGTGGGTCGTCCGATCGAAGAGATCTTCCACTTCAACGCGCGCCGCGGCCTGCTCGGCCCCGGCCCGATCGACGAAGCCATCGAGCGCCGCCTGAACCACCTGCGCAGCGGCCGCCCGCACATGCGCGAGAGCGAGAAAGACGACGGCACCGTGCTGGAGATCCGCGGCAATCCGCTGCCCGACGGCGGTTTCGTCACCAGCTACGCCGATATCACCGCCTACAAGAACACCGCACGCGAGCTGCGCTCGCTCGCCGATGCGCTGGAGCATCGCGTCGCCGAGCGCACCCGCGATCTGGATGAAGCGCGCCGTGAAGCCGAGCGGGCCAACCGCTACAAATCGCGCTTCGTGGCCTCGGCCGTGCACGACCTGCTGCAGCCGTTGAACGCTGCGCGGATGTTCGTCTCGGTGCTGCGCGGCAAACTGCAGGGCGATGCCCGCGAGCTCAGCGAACATGTGGACGCCGCGCTGGCCGCGCAGGACGCCATCCTCAACAGCCTGCTGGACATCTCCCGACTCGAATCAGGTGCACTGAAGACGCATGTGCGTGCGTTCGCGCTGTCGCCGCTGCTGGAAACGCTGGCGCGTGAATTCGGCCTGGCCGCCGACAGCCGTGGCCTGCAGCTGCGCTGGGTGGACACGCGCGCGGTGGTAGTCAGCGATGAGGCCCTGCTGCGCCGGATCCTGCAGAATTTCCTGTCCAACGCACTGCGTTACACCCCGCGCGGCCGCGTGCTGATCGGCTGCCGCCGCGACGGCGGTCAGCTGCGCATCGAGGTGCACGACCAGGGACCCGGTATACCGGAGAGCCTGCAGGGTGAGATTTTCGAAGAGTTCCGACGCCTCGACGACGGGGTGGACCAGGAACGTGGTGCCGGGCTGGGCCTGGCGATCGTGGAGCGGATCGGCCGCCTGCTTGGCCACCCGATCCGGCTGCGTTCGACGCTGGGGCGTGGCAGCGTGTTTTCAGTGAGTCTGGCCCTGGGTGAGGCCGCGGACGTGGTGATCGCGCCGGCGCCCGCGGTCGCCCCGGTGGTCGATAGCGGCGATGACAGCCCGTTGCGCCACTGCCGGGTCTGGAGCATCGACGACGACCCGCGTGTCTGCGCCGCCACCCGCGCGTTGCTGGAGCGCTGGGGCTGTGTGGTGGAACTGGCCGATGGACCGCAGGCCGCGCTGGAGATCGCCTCGGCCTTCAACGTGCCCAGGCTTCTGCTGCTGGACGTGCGCATGGGCCAGTGGCACGGCCCGGATCTGTACGAACACCTGTGCGGCCTGTGGCATGCGCGCCCGCCGGTGATCCTCGTCACCGCAGAGCGCGATGACGCGTTGAAGGCCCACGCTGCGGAGAACGGCTGGGGCTTTCTGTCCAAGCCGGTGCGCCCGCCCGCGCTGCGGGCCCTGATGACACAGCTGCTGCTACGACACCGCAGCTGAGACCGTGCCGCTAGACGCCGGCGCCCGCATCGCCTTCCGGCTCCAGCGCTTTGACCAGCACCGCCGCCTGTGTGCGGCTGTGGCATTCCAGCTTCTTCAGGATCGCGGTGACGTGCACCTTCACCGTGTTCTCGGCCAGGCCCAGTTCGTAGGCGATCTGCTTGTTGAGCAGGCCATCGGCCAGGCACAACAGCACCCGGAACTGCTGCGGAGTGAGCTGCGCCAGGCGCGTGGCCAGCAGCGCATCGGATTCGGAGCGTTCGGCCGCCATCGCCGGGAACCAGACCCCACCATCGAGCACCGCGGCCACCGCCTGGCCGAGGGTTTCGGCCGGCGCGGATTTGGGAATGAAACCTGCCGCGCCGAACTGCTGCGCACGCCGGATCACCCGCGGGTGATCGTTGGAGGACACGATCACCACCGGCACGTCCGGATGCGCGCCGCGCACATGCAACAACGAGGAGAACCCGCGTGCACCGGGCATGGTCAGATCGAGCAGGACCAGCTCGATCTCCGCATGCTGGTCCAGCGCGCTCTCCAGCGTGGCGGCGCTGGCCACTTCGATCACAGTGACCTGCGGCAGCGCCTGGCGCAGCGAATGCACGACCGCAGCACGCAGCAGGGGATGGTCGTCGGCGACCAGAACGGTGATGTCACTCATGCGGGCCATTGTAATGAGGTTGACGGCCAGCGGCCGTCACTACCGGCATCCCTGCGGCGTAGCGGACCCAACCTGCCGATACACGTTGAGTGTCTGGAGAAGAGCCCCCTTCGTGTTGAAGGGGGCGCGCCAACGGCGCGGGGTTGAGGCGGAATGCGCGGGCAGCAGGGACGGCGAGGCCGTTGTCGGCCTCACCGTCCCTGCTGCATGCTGCCGCGCCATGCCTCCAGGAACTGGCGGCGCTTGAGCGCGTCCAGATATACCAGCAGGCCCGGGCCCAGCTGGATGGGGCGATAACTGCGCTCGGGCGAGGCGCCCCGGCGCTGGCCCGCCGCCGGCAGGATCGGCATCAAACGCGCTTCGCGGGAGAGCACCTGTTGCCCACGGGGCGACAGCAGGTAATCCAGGAACCGGCGGGCCTCCTCAGGGTGCTTTCCGCCGCGCGGGATCACCGCGGTACGCAGCATCACCAGCGTGTAGTCCTCCGGCTCGATGATGCCCAGCGGCGCGCCGGCATCGATGCGTGCCTGCGCGTAGGAGCCCAGCACGTTGTAGACCAGCGAGAGCTGGCCGCTGCTGACCCGGTCTAGCAGCACCCCGGTACGCTCCTCCAGCTGCACCCGGTTGTCTCCCAGTGCGCCCAGCAGCGCGCCGGCCATGCTGCCGCGCTGGCCATCCTGGGTGGCGAGCAGATACCCGACGCTGCTGCGTTGGACATCGTAGGTGCCGACCCGGCCCAGCAGCGGCGCATCCGGCGCGCGCAGCAGCTCCAGCAGTTGGCGACGGGTATGTGGCACGCGCGACGCGGGCAGCGTGCGCGTGTTGTAGACCATCGCGACCGGCTCATAGCTGATGCCGAATGCCTCGTGCCGCCACTGCGCCCAGGCGGGCAACGCATCGGTCTGCGCCGAGCGATGCGCCAGCGCGTGGCCATCGTTGACCAGCTTGGCCTGCAGGTCCATGCCACTGCTGATCAGCATGTCCGGTGCGGCCGCGCCGCTGCGATCACGCAGGTAACGCGCGTACATGTCCTGGGTGATGATGTCTTCGTAGATCACCTCCGTGCCGGGATGCAGCCGCTGGTAGTCGGCAATGACCGTGCCGAACACTTCGATGTCCGTCGAGCCGTGGATGCGCAGCTGCGCGGTCGGCGCGCCTTGCGCGGGGAAGCGCTGCACGTCGCCGGGATCGGCATAAGCCGTGGTGGCGAACAGCGACATCAACATCAACAGGCCCTGCCAGCGTTTCATGCGTATCTCCTCGGCAGCCGGATGGTGGCGATGAGGCCACCGTCGACCCGGTTGGACAGGTCGATATGGCCGCCATGGCTGTCGACCACGCGTTTGACGATCGCCAGGCCGAGCCCGGCGCCGCCGGCAGCTGCGCCCTCGCCGCGCGCGAAGCGCTCGAAGACCCGCTCCGCATCGGCGGGCGCGATCCCAGGGCCATGGTCGGCGATGGTCAGCACGCAGTGGCTGTCATCCGTGGTCAACGCGAGCTGCAACGCGCCGTCGCCACCGTATTTGAGTGCATTGTCGATCAGGTTCTTGATCGCTTCGCGCAGCAGCAGGGCATCCCCGTTGACCCACGCCGGATCGCTGGTCACCGCCAGCTGCACGCGGGGTGCCGGCAATGCCTGTGGCAACGCCTCGTGCAGGCCCTGGTGCACGATCTCGGCCAGATCGACCAGCGCAAAGCGCTGCAGGTTGGCGCGGTGAATCACACTGGCATCGCTGAGCAACTGATTGAGCAGACGGCTCATGTGCGTGGCATTGCGCTCGATGGCCTCCAGGCTGCGGCGCATGTCTTCGGGGTCTTCATCATCCAGCGCCAGTTGCGCCTGTGCACGCAGTGCGGCCAGCGGCGTGCGCATCTGATGCGCCGCCTCGGCCATGAACGCACGCAGAGTTTCATTGCTGGTCGAGAGCCGGCCCATGAAGTGGTTCAAGGCGCCGACCATCTGGTCCATCTCCTGCGGTGTGGTCGCATCCAGCGGCCGCAGATCGGACGGCTCGCGCCGCGAGAGCTCACGTTCGACCCGCACCAGCGGGCGCAGCGCCCGGTGCACGCCGAGCGCGACCAGCGCCAGCGACAACAGCGAGAGCACCACGATCGCCACCAGCGCGCGGGTCACCATGTCCTGCGCCAGCGCTTCGCGCGCCCGCCGGGTCTGCCCGACCTGCACACGCACCTCGGCCTGCGCGGACGGTGATGACACCCGCCGCGACACCACCACGAAGCGCACGGTTTCGCCGCTGTAGGGCGCGTCGAACAGCTGCGGGCGATCGGTCGGCGTGCGCGGTGGCGCCGGCAGATCGTCGTAGCCGGTCACGGTCTGGTTGCGCGCATCGAAAACGCGATAGAACACGCGGTCTTCCGGCGCCATGGCCAGCAGATCTAGCGAGGCATAGGGCAGATCCACCTGCCACTGCGCGTCCACCAGCGCCACCGAATCGATGATCGAGAGCGCCGAGGACACCAGCAGGTGATCGTAGGAGCGATTGGCCGCACGCTGGCCGTAGTCACGCGCGCCAAAGAACAATGCGACCGCGAACAGTGCCATCAACCCCCCCAGATACAGCCACAGCGTGCGCCGGATCGAGGTCGGCGCGCGGGCCTCAGTCACCATCGCGACTGCCCTCGCCCGCCGCATCGTGCGCCTCCAGCAGATAGCCGCTGCCGCGCACGGTCACGATGCGCAGCGGTGCATCAGCCAACTTGCGGCGCAGGCGCCCGACATACAGCTCGATCGCGTTGGGACCGGCCTCATCATCGAAGCCGAACAGGCCGTTGCCGATCTCGTCCTTGCCCACCACGTGTCCGAGCCGACCCATCAGGATCTCCAGCAGACGGTACTCGCGGTTGGGCAGCTCGATCGGCTGGCCATCCAGGCTGACCCGGTGCGCGGCGTTGTCGAACTGGAACCCACCGATCTGCACCACCTCGCTGGCCTGGCCACGCGTCCGCCGCAAGAGCACACGGCAGCGCGCCTCGAACTCGCGGAAATCGAACGGCTTGCCCAGGTAATCATCGGCACCGACATCCAGCGCCTGCACACGGTCTTCGATCCCGTCACGCGCGGTCAGCATCAGCACCGGCGTGCTGTCACCGCGCTCGCGCATGCCGGCCAGCACGCGCAGCCCATCCAGTTTGGGCAGGCCGATATCGAGCACGACCAGATCGAACGACTGGTAGCGCAGCACGCTCGCTGCGGCCAGCCCGTCGCTCTGCCAATCCACGGCATGCCCACTGCGGCGCATGCGGCGGACGATTGCGTCGGCCAGGTCCGGGTTGTCTTCCACCAGCAGGATGCGCATCGGTCGGGATCGGGAAAGGTGCACGAATGCTAGCGCGTGCAGCCGCATCCGTGCGCTCCGCTGCGGTGCAGCAATGACTGACAGGTGGATGACAGCATCCCGGCACTAGGCTGCGCCATCGCGTCACCCCCGAACATCCGGTACCTGGAGGGTCCATGGAACTGAACGCATTGCGCTGGTGCCTGCCTGCGGCCTGCACGCTGTTGCTGGCCGCGCCGGCCTGGGCCGCCGACGACACCGAGGATGACCGCCCGGTCACCGCCAGCCTGGGCGGCCGCCTGCATCTCGATTTCGCCGACTTCCACAATGACAGCCGCGGCACCCCGAACAAGGACGACACCGAGATCCGTCGCGCATGGCTTGACGTATCCGGCAAGTTCTTCGTGGTCGACTACAAGCTGGAAGCGGATTTCTCCGGCGACCGTGTCGAGGCCAAGGATGTGTTCGTCAGCCGCAGCTTCGGCGATGCCGGCAAGCTTACCGTGGGCCAGTTCAAGCAGTTCTTCTCGCTGGATGACCGCACCAGTTCCAACTACGGCACCTTCCTGGAGCGCGGCAATGCCGGCACCACGCTGGCGCCGCTGTATCGCCTCGGCGCCTCCTGGCAGGCCGCACGCGGCGACACGACCTGGGCCGCCAGCGCCTACAGCCTGGAGAGCATCGACGCGTGGCAGGTCAAGGGCCGCGCCGCCGGTGGCCGCGCGACCTGGGCCCCGGGCGCCACCGCCGGTGATGTGCTGCACCTGGGCGTGTCGCTGGCGCATGAGCGATACGACAACCCAGGTACCGACGGCGTGCCTGCCCTGCGCATCCGCCCGCGCCCGGCCGGCCATCTCTCCGACAACAGCCGGATGACCCTGGTCGATTTCTCGGCCGGGCGCGACACCGACGTCAACAAGTGGTCGCTGGAGTACGCGCAGGTGCGCGGCCCGCTGTCGTGGCAGGGCGAGTTCAGCGGCGCCACCTTCGACGACGGCAGCCAGCGCGGCAAAGTGCTGGCCGGCTATGGCCTGGTCAGCTGGTTCGTCACCGGCGAGTCGCGCGTGTATGACCGCAAGACCGGGCGCTTCGGCCGGGTCAAGGATTTCCAGCACGCCGCCGGCGCGTTCGAACTGGCACTGCGCTATGACCAGATGCGCGGCGACCAGCACCTGATCGGGCAGCCCGACCTGCGCGACGGCCAGACCGAGGCGTGGACGCTGGGTGGCAACTGGTACATGCGCCCGAACCTGCGCTTCATGCTCAACCTGATCGAAAGCCGCAACCGCGACCGCCTGGCCGACGCCACCGTGGACCGCACACGCGCGGTAACCGGCCGCCTGCAGTACGACTTCTGATGCCTACTTCCCGCACCGTTTCTTCTGGAGAATGCAGATGATGCTGAGCATCCTCGGCTTTGGCATGGTCATTACATTCATGTATTTGATCATGAGCAAGCGGCTCTCGCCGCTGGTCGCCCTCATCACCATTCCGATCCTGTTCGCGCTGATCGGCGGCTTCGCGGCCGGCATCGACGACATGATGCTGGAAGGCATCAAGAAGATCGCGCCGACCGGCGTGATGTTGATGTTTGCCATCCTGTACTTCGGGGTGATGATCGATGCGGGCCTGTTCGATCCGCTGGTGCGGATCATCCTGCGCTTCGTCAAGGGCGACCCGATGAAGATCGTGCTTGGCACCGCCATCCTGGCGATGCTGATCTCGCTCGACGGCGATGGCTCGACCACCTACATGATCACCGTGTCGGCGATGTTGCCGTTGTATCAGCGCCTGGGCATGAACGCGTTGAACATGACCTGCGTGACCATCCTCGCCGGCGGCGTGATGAACCTCACCCCGTGGGGCGGCCCGACCGCCCGCGCCGCCACCGCGCTGCACGTGGACCCGGCCGACGTGTTCGTGCCGCTGATCCCCTCGATGGTGATCGCCTGCGCCGGCGTACTGGTGCTGGCCTGGTACCTGGGCATGAAGGAGCGCCGTCGCCTTGGCGTGGTGACCCTGCCGCAGGGCGGCAGCTGGATGGACAACAGCGTCTCCGATGATGGCAACACCCTGCCGACCGTGGAAGACGCCGAAGACACCAAGCGCCCGAAGCTGCTGTGGGTCAACCTGGGCCTGACCATCGCCCTGATGACCGCGCTGATCCTGGGTGTGCTGCCGATGCCGGTGCTGTTCATGGTCGGCTTCGCGATCGCCCTGGTGATCAACTACCCCAACCTGGCCGAGCAGCGCCGCCGCGTGGTCAACCATGCCGGCAACGTGCTCTCCGTGGTCTCGCTGATCTTCGCGGCCGGCATCTTCACCGGCATCCTCAACAACACCGGCATGGTCGAGGCGATGTCGCACAGCTTCCTGGCGATCATTCCCGACAGCTGGGGCCCCTACCTGGCGGTGATCACCGCGCTGGCCTCGATGCCGTTCACCTTCTTCATGTCCAACGACGCCTTCTACTTCGGCGTGCTGCCGATCCTGTCCGAAGCGGCCGGCAACTACGGCATCACCCCGGTGGAGATGGCGCGCGCCTCGCTGGCCGGCCAGCCGGTGCATCTGCTCAGCCCGCTGGTGCCCTCGACCTACCTGCTGGTCGGCCTGGCCAAGGTGGAGTTCGCCGATCACCAGAAGTTCACCCTGAAGTGGGCCATCGCCATTTCGATGCTGCTGATGTTCGGTGGGCTGCTGTTCGGCCTGTATCCGCTTGCGTCCTGATCCGCCTACCAAGGAGCGTTCCGCCATGACTCTTCGCATCGCTTACGTCACCAGTGCCATGGGCAGTGTCGGCACTGCCATCTGCCAGAAGCTGGCCCGCAACGGTCACACCGTGGTCGCCGGCTGCGCCCCCAATTCACCGCGCAAGGCTGCCTGGATGCGCGAGCAGCGC
This sequence comes from Stenotrophomonas rhizophila, assembly GCF_003751305.1. Classification (GTDB taxonomy): domain Bacteria; phylum Pseudomonadota; class Gammaproteobacteria; order Xanthomonadales; family Xanthomonadaceae; genus Stenotrophomonas; species Stenotrophomonas rhizophila_B. Next base: position 637,108 of record NZ_RJKV01000002.1, on the reverse strand, counting down.
GAACTGGGCTTCGATTTCATCGCCTCGGAAGGCAATGCCGCGGACTGGGCGTCGACGGTGGCCGCGTTCGCCAAGGTGAAGGCCGAGGTCGGCGAGATCGATGTGCTGGTCAACAATGCCGGCGGCAGCCGCGATGTGCTGTTCCGGCAGATGAGTCCGGACGATTGGAACGCGGTGATGGGTTCGAACCTGCATGCGCTGTTCAACATCACCAAGCAGGTGATCGATGGCATGAGTACGCGGGGCTGGGGCCGGATCGTGAACATCGGCTCGGTGAGTGCGCACAAGGGCCAGATCGGCCAGGTGAATTTCGCGACGGCGAAGGCGGCGATGCATGGTTTCAGCCGGGCGCTGGCCAATGAGGTGGCGACGCGGGGTGTGACGGTGAATACGATTTCGCCGGGCTATATCGCGAGTCAGTCGATCAGCAGTTTTCCGCCGGATGTGTTGGATCGTCTGGCAGGTTCGGTGCCGATCCGGCGGTTGGGCAAGCCGGAGGAGGTGGCGAGTCTGTGTGCGTGGTTGGCATCCGATGATGCGGCGTATGTGACGGGTGCGGATTATGCGGTGAATGGTGGTCTGCACATGTTCTGATGATTTTGCGCATCCCACGTGATGCGTGGCCTCCCCCACGAGGTGTGCCGCGATGCTGGTTGGCATCGCGGCTTTTTTTTGCTTCTTCTTCCGAGCTTTCGGGAACGTTGGGCTACTTGCAATGGCAATGGCAATGGCAATGGCAATGGCAACAGAAACTGTAACTGCAACTGCAACGGCGGGGCAAAAGCCGGACTGCAGGCCCGTGTCGCGCTGGGCAGGCACGGGTGGGTTGGCGGGACCCGCTGCAAGTACGTCCATGTAAGCTCGTGTGTTGCCATCCTTGGCAACACACGGTCCCGCCAACCCACCCGTGCCTACCCTTTGACACTGAGCTGGTGCGCAACGAAAAAACCAGCGCCTGCTGCTCCGTTGCATTGGCTTGGCCTGTTGGCTTGCTTGGCCTGCTTGGTTCGATTGATCTGCGTGACTTTCTCAGATCGAGTCGCCGCGCCTGTCCGTCTGCAGCTTTGCTTTGCTTCACCATGGCCACCAGCCAACTGTCGGAGGCGTGGGGTGTGTGGGTTGGCGGGACCGTTGTGCCGCATGGATGCGGCTCACGAGCCCCCATGGATGGGTTTACGGCGCGTCCCGCGAACCCACACACCCCATGCCTGGCCCAGCCACAGGACGGACAATGCGCTCTTGGCGTTAAGCTTTTGGGGTGGATTCCTTGCCAGTGCACAAAGCAAAGCCACCGACCAACGGTCGGTGGCTACCCTTCCCAAGCAAGCGGAGATCAGAACTCCGCAGCCACCGTCATGAACACCTGGCGCGGCGCACTGGCATGGATCGCATAGCGCGTGCCGGTCGGATCCGTCGGCGCGAACGAACTCAGCTGGCCGGCATACCGCTTGTCGGTCAGGTTGGTCGCATTGAGCGACACCTTGATATCGCGCAGACCCATGCCCGGCCCGAACGAATACCCCATCCCCGCATCGAACGTCGTCACGCCCGGCACCGACTGATCGTTGGTGTAGGTGTAATAACGCTTGCCCGTGTACTTCGCACGCAGACTCGCGAAGAAGCCATCGCGGTTCCAGCTGATCTCACTGGAGGCCATGCGCTCCGGCGTGTCCACCGTGATCTTGCCGGCCACCGGCACGATCGCGCCGCCCGAGGTGTAGTTGTCCTCGTAGGTGGTCTTGTTCCACGAGAGCGCGTTGTACCACTGCAGGCCATCCATCGGCTTGAGGATGAAGGTCAGTTCCGCGCCGCGGCTCTTCACCGAGCCCACGTTGATGAAGCGCGTGATGCACTCCGGGCGCGTGCCCACTTCGATGCTGGTGCAGGGATTGAGCGAGAGCAGGCGGTTGTCGAAGGTCACGTGATAGGCGGCGATCGAGGCCTGGTACTTTTCACCGAAGGTACGGAAGCCGGCTTCCAGCGTCTTGGACTTCTCCGGTTCCAGCCCGGCGCTGGCCGCGAAGGATTCCGGGGAGACCTGCAGCGGGCCGCCGCTGCCACCGCCGACGAAGGCGGCGATGTTCTCCGAGTACGAGGCGAACACTTCCTGATTCGGGCTCAGCTTGAAGCCGATGCCGGCCTGCGGCAGTACCGATTCCTTGGCGGTCAGGGTGCCGGAGGCGTAGCTGGCTTCGGTGCCCGGCTTCGCGTTGGCGGTCATGCGGGTGTTCGGGCTCTTGATGCCCACATCCACGGTCAGGCGGTCGTCCAGGAAGCGCATGCGGTCCTGCACGTAGAACTGGCGCGTGCGGATGTCGAAGTCCTGATCGAACAGGCGTCGGTCCGGGTAGTTGAGGTAGCCGTCATCCAGGAACGGGCCGGTGATGTAGTAGAAATTGCGCTCGACGTTGTGGTCGTTGCGTTCGTACCACAGCCCCGCTTCCAATTCGTGGATGCCCCACTGCCAGCTCAACGCGGCGGTGATGCCCTGGCGGTTGATGGTGTAGTTCGTGCTGCGGATGGAGATCGGCAGCATCTCCGGGGTGCCGGGGTTGGACGGCTGGCCCGGTGCCCACCAGTGGCCCTGGCCACGGTTCTCGTGGTGGTAGCCAAGCAGCTTCAGGCGGGCGCTGTCGCCCAGCGCAAGGTCGGCATCCAGCGAGTACAGGTTGTCGTCGCGCAGCGCGCGGCTCTGGTAGTACGCGTCATCGATGCTGTTGACGCCACCGGTGAACGCACACTTCTGTGCGTTGTAGGTGCCGGGTGCGCAGTAGGCGGCGGCAACGGCACGATCCCAGTCCGGTGCGTAGATGTTCCAGTCCCAGCCGAGGCCACGCGCGAGCATGCTCTTGGACAGGTAAGCGTAGTTGGCCTGGCTCACGCGCGAGGTGGCAGCGAAGGCGCCGAAGCGGTTGTCGCCCACGTTCCAGATCGCCTTGGCATTGAACTGGCGGGTGGTCTGGTTCTGGTTCGGTTCGGCCCACATGTCCGAATCCTGATGCACGCCGGAGACATAGGCCGAGAAGCCGTTGATGTCGCCGGTGTCCACGCGCAGGTAGCCGCGGCGCTGGTTGTCATCGCCGACGGTGACGCTGGCCTTGCCGCCGAACTCGGTGGACGGGTCCTGCGAGAAGTACTGGATGGTGCCGCCGAGGTTGCTGGTCGAGGCAACACCCAGCGAGCCAATGCCCTGGGACAGTTCTGCGCCGGCGAGATTCTCGGCGATCAGCGCACGGGCGATGCTCAGGCCGTTGTAGTTGCCGTAGCTGTTGTCGCCCAGCGGAATGCCATCCAGCGTGTAGCCCAGGCGGCTCTTGTCGAAGCCGCGCAGGCTGATCGTCTGCGATTCTTCGTTGGCGCCGAAGGCATCGTTGGACTGCACGGATACACCCGGCAGGCGATCAAGGATCTTCTGGCCGCTGGTGCCCGGCGGCAGCACTTCCTTGTCCACGGCCGTGATGCGCTGCACCTGGCGGGTCTCACCCTGGCCGATCACCGAAACGGTATCCAGGGTCTGCGCGCTGAGCGCGACGTTGGCAGCGGCGGTGGCGTCTACATCGGCAGCGTTGGCAGTGGCGGCGCACAGCGCGAGCGCCACCGCGATCGTCAGGGGTCGGGTAAGCATGGTCGTCCGTTACATGGGGGAAGATGACCTGCGCAATGCAGGTGCATGACCAGCATGCGAGCGGAACATGAAAGGATGTTTACGATTCAGCGCATCACAGATGAATTGCGATGCAGTGCTCATTGACGCATGGGAGCGCGCGGAGGGAGCGCGAGGCAGCCGGCCAGCGGCCGGCACTACTCGGGGGCGAGCTGATCCATGCGGATGCGGTTGGCGAACAGCGAGAACGCGAGCATGCCGGCCAATCCGTTCGCGCGGCTGACCCAATGCGGCAGCCAACGCGGTGGTCGCAGGATGCCTTCTTCAAACAAGGGGGCGAAGGCGATCGCGTCGGTCAGCGACATCTTGCCGGCGAACAACCAGCGGCAGACCTGCAGGCGGTCTTCGGCGAGCATGTGGCGGAAGAAGGTGTGCACCGAGACCAGCCCGCGCAGATACACCGTGTCCTTGGTGAAGGCCGCGCCACCGCTCGGGGGCACACCGCGGAACACGCGCTGGGCGGAGGCGAAGCTCTCTTCGTTGTTCTGGCCGGCCGCGCAGAAGTAGCGGAACACCTGGATGAAATCGGCCCCTTCGCGCGCCATGGCGATGGCTTCGGTGCGCAGGCTGATGCGCTTGAGGCGCTCGATGTCGATGCTGCCGGTGATCTGCTCGGCAAAGGTCGCCAGCCCTTCCTGGGTGGCGGTGACACGCGGCGAGGACAGCGCCAGGCTGGGCAGGTGCGGCTGCTCGCGGCCGTTGAGCGCGGTCAGCGAATGCACCAGCGCCTCGTGGTGAAACAGCTGCGCACGGTCGTAGGCGCTGAAACGCGCACTGGTGCGCAGACGGATCCGGTTCGGGCCGGCGGCGGCCTTGGAGATCAGGTCGGGATCGAGCTGGACGCTGATGATCCGCGATTCGAAGAACGCATCCAGATCACTCTGCAGCTGCAGTTGCAGCGCAGTGGCCGAGACCGGCACCTGTTCTTCCGGCGCGAGCAGCTCATGGTCCAGCTCCTGCGCGATCTGGATGAAGTGGCGGGCGGCATCGCGGGTGCTGGGGCCATTGCCGGGCAGCGGCTGCTCGGGCGCGCCGAACAGTTCCACCGAGTAACGGTCCACCTCGGCGGTGCCCAGCGACTCGAGCAGGCCGGCGGCCTGATCCCAGCTGTGCGCCGAGCGCTGCACGTACAGGCCGATGGGATGGTCGGGATCGCATTGCGCGCTGATCGCAGCCAGCCGGTGGCGGGTATCGGCGAAATCAAGTCTGGGATAGTCGACCTGCGGCAGCACTGGCTGACCGCGGGCGACGCTGGCCAGGAACGGTGCCTGCAGCGCGGCCGGCCAGCTGGTCAGCCCCAGCAGTTTGATCCCGCCTACCGCCTCGACCAGTTGGGCATCGAGCGCGGTGTGGTGGGCGACGTCACGATCCACGGTCATTGGCGTGTCCATGGACGGACAGTAGCAAAAGCTATCGCCGGCCGCCCTTTCCGCCCGGGCGCCACTGCGCGCCCTTGCCGACGTGCTTGCGCTCGATGGCCTGCTGCGCTTGGCGCACGGCGAGCTTGGCCGCGGCGGCAGCCACTTCTTCTTTCAGCTTGAAGTAGTTGAGCAGGCGCTCTTCATCCAGCGTGCCGTCATCGATGGCCGCGCGGATCGCACAGCCCGGCTCACGCTGGTGGGCGCAGTCGCGGAAACGGCATTGCGCCGACAGCGCCTCTACATCGGAGAAACCGCCTTCGCTCAGTGCCTCTTCACCGGTCGGCTTGAGCTCGCGCATACCCGGCGTATCGATCAGGCAGGCCCCGGCCGGCAAAGGAATAAGCGCGCGGTGGGTGGTGGTGTGGCGGCCGCGCGAGTCGTTGACGCGCACATCGGCGGTCTTCATGCGCTCGTGCCCGAGCAGCGTATTGGTCAGAGTCGACTTGCCCGCACCGGAGGAGCCGACCAGTACCACGGTCCGGCCAGCGGCGAGCCACGGCAACAGGGCCGAGGCGCTGGCCGGGTCCTTGCCATTGATCGCCAGCAGCGGAATGTTCTGCGCCGCCAGTTCTTCCAGCACGTCCAGGGCATCCTGGCTGTATTCAGTCTGGTCGGCCTTGGTCAGCACCACCACCGGCTGTGCACCGCCCCCGCCGACCAGCAGCAGGTAGCGCTCGATCCGGCGCGGATTGAAGTCCGCATCCAGCCCGCAGACGATGAACACTGTATCGATGTTGGCCGCGATCACCTGCTGGTGGTAATGCTCGCCGGCCGCGCCGCGCTTGATCGCGGTGCGCCGGGGCAGCAGGGCAACGATCTTGATGCCCTCCAGCAGCACCCAGTCGCCGACCGCCGCGCGCTCGTGGCTGGGGAAGCGTGGGCGCTGCCATTCCGGCGGGGATTCGGTCTTGATTGCCGCTTCCGGCGCATCGGAGACGATGTACCCGGTGCGATGCTGCTCGATCACCCGGCCCGGGCGCGCCTGCGGGAACTGCTCGAACAGGGCCTGCCAGTCCGGCAGCTCCGGGCCGCCCGGCCAGGGCCAGCCAATGGTCTGCAGGGCAAGGTAATCAGTGGGTTCGCTCATCGTGCCCATTCTAATGGGTGTGGCGACCAGGCGTCGGCGCGGGGGACCGCGCAGGCGTGGACGGACGGAAATCCTTTCATCTGCAACTGCCTTGCAGGGCCGGGCGTTGGGCCGGAAACGCTTGCCCTGCAACGCAACAATTCCGCTACCATGCGGTTTCCATGCCTGAATGACGGCCCGTTCATGTCCACGTCCCCGCTGAAGCCGCTCGCCACCCGCGAGCGCCTGTCCGAAGTCCGCTACGAGATCCGGGGCGAACTGGCGCGACGAGCGCGGGAGCTGGAGGCCCAGGGCCGCAAGCTGATCAAGCTCAACATCGGCAACCCGGGCAACTTCGGGTTCCGCGCGCCGGAGCACCTGCAGCGTGCGATCGCCGATGACATGGGCCGCACTGATCCGTACACCCACCAGCAGGGCCTGCCGGAGGCGCGCGAAGCCATCGCCGCCGCCTACGCCCGTCGCGGCGCACCCGATGCGCACCCGGACCGGGTGTTCATCGGCAATGGCGTCAGCGAGCTGATCGACCTGTCGCTGCGCGCCCTGCTCAATCCGGGCGACGAAGTGCTGGTGCCCTCGCCGGATTACCCGCTGTGGTCGGCCGCGACCATCCTCAACGATGGCCGCCCGGTGTATTACCGCTGCGCACCGGAGAACGGCTTCCAGCCAGACCCGGTCGAGATCGAGGCGCTGGTGTCCTCGCGCACCCGCGCGATCGTGCTGATCAACCCGAACAACCCCAGCGGCGCCAGCTACTCGCGCGAGCTGCTGGAGCGCATCGTCGCCATCGCGGCCAAGCACAACCTGCTGCTGATGGTCGATGAGATCTACGACCAGATCCTCTACGACGACGCGCAGTTCCATGCGGTCGCGCCACTGGCCGGCGAGCATCCGTGCATCACCTTCAGCGGCTTGAGCAAGGTGCATCGCGCCTGCGGCTGGCGCGTGGGCTGGGCGATGCTGTCCGGCGCGGGCGAGCGGCTGGGTGAGTTCCGTGCGGCGATGGACCTGCTCAGCGCGCTGCGCCTGTGCGCCAACGTGCCGGGCCAGTACGCCATCGATGCGGCGGTCAACGGGCCGGACACCATCTCGCCGCTGTGCGCACCCGGTGGCCGTCTGTATGAAACCCGCCGCGCGGTGATCGAGGCCTGCAACGCCAGCGAGCATCTGTCGCTGGTGGCCCCGGCCGGCGCGCTGTACGCATTCCCGGCGGTGGTCGGTGCGGCGGCACGCAGCTTCGACGACCATGATTTCGCGCTGGAACTGATGAACGAAGAAGGCGTGCTGGTGGTCCCGGGCTCGAGCTTCAACGTGCCTTACCGCCACCACTTCCGCGTGACCCTGCTGCCCGAGCCGGAGGTGATGCGCGATGTGTTCGCGCGCATCGACCGCGCCCTGGCACGCCGTGCCGAGGCCAACACCAAGGTGGTGCCGCTCAAGCCGCGCAGCGCGGTGGCCTGATGGGCCTGCCGTACCTGGCGCTGGGCGATTCCTACACGATCGGCGAAGGCGTCGAGCCGGCCGGGCGCTGGCCGATGCAGTTGGCCGCGGCGCTGCGCGACATCGGCGTTGCGGTGGACGACCCGACGATCATCGCCACCACCGGCTGGACCACCGGCGAGCTTGAGGCCGGCATCGACGCCGACGCACCTCAGGGGCCGTTCGAGTGTGTCAGCCTGCTGATCGGGGTCAACGATCAATACCGTGGGCGCAGCGTGGACGAGTACCGCCCGCGCTTCACCGCCCTGCTGCAGCGGGCGCTTGCCTTCGCGGGCGACCGTGCACCGCGCGTGCTGGTTCTTTCGATCCCGGACTGGGGCGTGACTCCCTATGCCGTGGCATCCGGCCGCGACCGTGTGCGGATCGGGCAGGAACTGGATGCCTACAACGCTGCTGCTGCGGCGATCTGCGCCGAACATGGCGTGGCCTTCGTCGACATCACGGACCTGAGCCGCCAACTGGGCGGCGAGAGCGTCATGCTGGCCGAGGATGGTCTGCATCCGTCCGCCACGATGTACACGCTGTGGCATCAGCGCGCGTTTGAAGTGACGCGCGTGCTGTGGGCGGAGCCGACCCGCTGAGCGAGGCCACGCTGCCGCTGGCCAGGGAGCAGGCCCGCCGGATCGCATCGGCGTTCCTGCCGACGCAGCGCTTCGGCAATCGCCGCGATTATTACTACAGCCGCGGCAAGCTCGGCAGTGATCCGCTGTATCCCGGCGTGCTCGCCGCGTTGAACGATGCGCCCGCGGCGCCGTTGCTGGATATCGGCTGCGGCCTGGGGCTGCTGGCCCACGTGCTGCGCCAGCAGGGCAGCACACTTGCGTATCACGGTGTGGACATCGACGCTGGCAAGGTCGCCCGCGCCGAGCAGGCCAGCTCGCGTGCCGCGCTGCCACAGGCCACCTTCACCTGCGTGGATGCCAGTGCCGCCCTGCCCGCCCACCACGGCAACGTCACGTTGCTCGACGTGCTGCAGTACCTGCCCGCGCCCGGGCAGACGCAACTGCTGCTCGACGCCGCCGCGCGCGTGGCCCCCGGGGCGCGGCTGGTGATCCGCACCACGTTGGCTGACCATAGTGGCCGCGACCGCACCACGCGGATCACCGACATGCTCGCGCATCTGGTGGGCTGGATGGGCACGCGCCCACGCCATTATCCCGACGCCGAGAGCGTGCGCGCCCCGTTGGAAACCGCCGGGCTGCACCTGCGGATGACACCCCTGTATGGCAATACGCCGTTCAACAACTGGTTGATCGTCGGCGATCGTCCGCTCGCTGCGTAATCGCCGTGGCTCGCGCCGCCGACCGCACGCGCGCATACTCGCCCCCCTTTCCGGCACGGAGCCGCCCATGCAAAGACAGACTCGACATTCCGCGCTGGGCATCGCCGCGCTGGTCGTCAGTGCCTGCGGCCTGCTGTTGCTGCTCCTCAGCATGCATTACGCGCATGCGCCCGAACACGCGGCCATGCGCGAACTGCCGTGGTCGCTGGCGGCGCTGCTCGGCAGCAGTATCGGACTGGCCATTCTGGCGGCGCTGCTCGGTCTGGGCAGCGTTCTGCAGCCGCGCCGCCGCAGGCTGTTCGGGATCATCGCGCTGCTGGCGACACTGGGGCTGGTGATCGCCCAGCTGTCGCTGGGCGGCTGGATCCGCGACCAATGGCGGACATCGCATCCGCCGAGCGATGCTGCAGGCGCACTGCCTGCGGCACACTGAGTCACTCTTTCACCGCATCGACAAGGAACCCGGATGCACACCCCGCATTCTCCCCATTCCGGCATGGGTATTGCCTCGTTCATCACTGCCGTGGGCGGCGCACTGCTGATGCTGGGGCTGATCGTCCTGGCCGGCGTCATCGAGACCACCACGCCCGGCGGCATGGAGGAGACCTCGATGTCGGCGATCCTGGTCGGCCTCGGTCTGATGTGCACCGCACTGATGCAGCTGGTGGCCTTCGGCCTGGGCGTCGCCGGTGCATTTCAGGCAGACCGCCGCCGCGTGTTCGCGATCCTCGGCCTGGTGATCTCGATCGGCAGCATGCTCGGGGTGGTGCTGCTGATGATCATCGGCTCCCTGAGCTGATCCCCGCACTCCCGCCGGCGTAGGCCTCGGCCTCAGTCCGGCAGCCCGGCGTGCAGGCCACGGGCCTGCACCGCCTGCAGGACGGCCTCGATGATCACCAGGTTGTGGCCATGTGCAGCGCCCTCATGCAGCAGCACGATGCTGCCCGGCGCCAGATCACGCGTGATCCGCTCGACCACCTGATCGGGCGTGCAATCCACCCCGTCGAAACCCCGCGCGCTCCAGCCGACCCGGGTCAGCTGCCACTGCTTCAACGCAGGGGCCACGAACGGATTGGTCATCCCGACCACCGAGCGGTACCAGCGCGGTGGCGTGCCGGCGATCGCGGTGAGGGCCTGCTGGCACTGCGTGATCTCCGCCGCCATGGCCTGCCGCCCCAGCCGCCAGAAACGCGCCTGCGGGTGGCGGTGGCTGTGGTTGCCCAGGCTGTGCCCCCGGGCCAGCATCGCGCGGACCAGGTCCGGCTGCGCCTGCGCGCGCTCGCCGACCAGGAAGAAGGTCGCCTTGGCCTCATAGCGGTCCAGCAGATCGAGCACCGCCGGGGTTTCCGCCGACGGGCCATCATCGATGGTCAGCCAGACCTGGCGGGCGTCGCCGGGCAGGCGGCTGAGCACCGGGGCATAGAAGCGGCTGTTGGGGAGGAATACCGGCACCATGAACAGGGCATGCGTGGCCACCATCACTGGCAGGCCGTAGCGCCAGCCCCAAGCCACCCAGACCCCTACCACCAGCGCCTGTGACAGCACGAGCCACGGCACCCAGCGCCAAGGGCGCCGGGGAATGCGATGCAACGTTTCCGGTACGGTCATGCCCCATGATGCCATGCCGCGTAGAATAGGCGGTTCGCATATCCGGACCCCGACCGTCATGTCCCTTGATCCCGCCCTGCGCTCGCGCATCGAATCCATTCTCAACGCCAACCGCGTCGTGCTGTTCATGAAGGGTCAGCCGAGCATGCCGCAGTGCGGTTTCTCGGCCAAGGCCGTCGGCGCCCTGCAGGACCTGGGCGTGGAGTTCGACCACGTCAACGTGCTGGCCGACGCGGACATCCGCGAAGGCATCAAAGCCTATGGCGAGTGGCCGACCATCCCGCAGCTGTACATCGACGGCGAGCTGATCGGTGGCAGCGACATCATCCTGCAGATGGCCGGCAACGGTGAGCTGAGCAGCGTGCTCGGCCTGGCCGCCCCTGACCGCACTCCGCCGCGTATCACCGTGACCCCGGCCGCCGTGGAAATGCTGCGTGGCGCGCTCGCCGACTCCCCGGGTGCCTCACTGCAGCTGGGCATCGACGCGCGCTTCCAGCCGAACTTCCAGCTGGCCCCGCACGACGACAACGCGATCGCCGCCGAATCCAACGGCCTGCGCGTGCAGTTCGATCTGGCCAGCGCGCGACGCGCCGAAGGCATCACCATCGACTGGGTCGACGACATCCGTGGCAAGGGCCTGGCGATCGACAACCCGAACGCGCCCAAGGCCGTGCAGGAACTGAGCGTGCGCGACGCCGACGACCAGCTCCGCGCCGGCAGCATCACCGTGGTCGACGTGCGCCCCGCCGACGAGCGTGCGATCGCGGCGATCAACGCCCCGTTCGAAACCTTCGACGGTGACAACCGCGCCCGCCTGGAAGCCTTGCCCAAGGACACCGCGCTGGCCTTCCTGTGCCACCACGGCGGCCGCAGCGCGCAGGCCGCCGAGCAGTTCCGCGCCCTGGGCTTTACCAAGGTGTCCAACATCACCGGCGGCATCGACGCGTGGTCGAACGAGGTGGACAACGGCGTGCCGAAGTACTGATCTTCAGCGCGTTGCGGGACAAGAAAAACGCCGGCATTGCCGGCGTTTTTTTTGACGAAATATTTCGAAACGGAATCTATTTGAGAGAAATGCCCTATCGATTTCCATAGATGAGGCGCAAAACCCCCGGCAACCAAGCTAAGGTGTGCAATCAATGACTTCTCAAATTTAATTATGTCAGCACTTAATTACCGCTCTTGGGACACCTTTGTCAATCAGCGCCTAGCTGAGGCCAAGGTTGAATGCCATGGCCACTACGAGATCGACCTCGTAGCGTTCATGATGACCGACCAGACGATCGAATTTATTGAGCAGCATTTTTCGCTTCAACTACCTCATCCAGTAAGAATCGACAACTCAGCATCACTCAGCGGAGTCATCAGACAATGGCGCAGCCCTGAGCCAAAGCTAAAAATCAGGGGGACATTCTCGCCACACCTCCCTATTCAAATTCAAATTAATGCGGTTTTAGACTATTTGACCGCACTATCAATTTGCGTCGATCACCCGCTGGCAGCGCGCATAATAAGGTTCGAAGACGACCATGAAGGCATCGTATTGGAAGCGGCGAGACGCCCGTTCGCCCGTGGAGTAGCCTTTGAACTTGACGAACGTGGCATAGCCCATGATAAAACTCAGCACGACTTCACTTGGCTGGTCGAGGCGGCCTCCAAGCCTGGAGTCATTTTGGTGGCAACTCGCCACTATTTGTGCGGGATGGGAATGCTGGCCATGGAAGATTCATTGCCCGGTCTCATCGATGCCGCATACATGCAGTTCTATCAGGGTATTGAGGCGCTTACAGAAACTCATGAATTAGAAAAAGCAAAGAAAGCGATTTCGGCGGCGGACCTACCGAACTCTCGCGACCTTCAGATAGCCTGTCATCAGGTGTTCTCAGTACGCCACAAGTACTTTGGGCATGGAAATGAAACTAGTTTCCATGAGATTGCGGATAGAGGAATGCTTGAGGCCACACGTATCGCAAGACAAGTGCTCGTAGCTCGCTGGTTGTGCAAGGCTCTACTCGACGCTCGCTCCCCCTCCCGATTATTCCTTGCACGGGAGATGCGTATATATGGGCCTCAAGGCTCCACAGAGTTCCGCGGCCAAGCCTCTGAGTTGGAGGAAGAGTTTTGGGTTGACTTCGGACAAAATTCGGCAGCAAAAGCTAACTGCAGAACGTATGGAAAGACAGGAGCTGCCTCAGAAACCTACACTTTTCTGCCAGCACCAGCTGGAGCATGAAATTCCCTACGTAATCATCGCGAACCGTCGTTCTAATGCCCCTCATTTTCGAAAGGACCAATCCCTGCATCGGTTCGGAATCCGGTGGCACAGGTGTGGAGAGCCGGCGCGGATCATCGTTCGGCCTTAGGTCATCCTCAATCCGCGCTTGCGAAATGAAAGAGCGGGCATGCGCCCTGTCAGATGGGAACTCGGCGGACAAACATGAAAGGGTCGCAGCCAACGACTGACACCCACGCCGAAGGAAAGCGATTGGAAGAACGGAGATGGAAATCCTGTTCAACCCGGTTGCTCCAAGACTGATTTATGGCGCGCCCCGCAAGCGCCTCCTCAGGCGCCCAAGGAAACCCACGCGTGCTCTCGCCACCGCTGCTTCGGCCTAATGTTCATATCTCACCCCGCAAATCCGCCCTCGGCCAGATAATCCAGCTCTTCCGGCGTCGGCATCCGACCCAGCACCGCATTACGGTGCGGGAAGCGCCCGAACCGACGGATGACGTCGCGGTGCAGTTCGGCGTACTGCAGGTATTCCTTGTCGCCCAGCACATCGAACATCGCCACCGAACGCTCCTGGTCCTGCGGATCCTCGGAGTGCTCGAACGGCAGGTAGATGAAGGCACGCAGCTTGGGAACCAGTTGCAGATCCAGGCCCTCCTCCACCGCGCGCATCGCGTAGTGACGCGCCAGTCCATCAGTGGCGTAGGAGTGCGCGGTATCGCGGAAGCAATTGCGCGGGAACTGGTCGAGCAGGATCATCAGCGCCAGCGCGCCCTCGGCGCTGCTCAGCCAATGCTCGCGGGCGCGGCGGGCGGCAGCGAAATGTTCTTCCTGGAACTGCTGGCGCAAGCGCGCATCGAACGCGTCATCGCGCGCGAACCACTTCTGCGGTCCAGCGTCGCGCCAGAATTCCACTACTTGTGCCGCCACGTCCATTCACTACCCCTGTAGGGGGCGCCCCAAGACGCCCACCCGTTCCATTGCCGTTACTCGTCAAAGCGCAGGTGGCGGACCGACTCGCCGTTGCGCCGCATAAGCTTAAGCGCCTCGATACCGATCTGGATATGGTTCTCGACGAACTGGGCGCTGACCCCGGCATCGGAGGCCTTGGTGTTCACTCCATCGAGGATCATCGGCTGGTCGGCGACCAACAGCAAGGCCCCGATCGGATCACGGGCGTCGAAACCGGCCGCGAACGGGGTCGCCCACCGCATCCATGTGGTCATGGCCGCAAGGCCAATGCAAAGAAAAAGGCGGCCAATGGCCGCCTTTTTCCGTTTACCGGTACCGCTGGATCAGAACTGCACGGACCAGCGCGCGGTGACGCTTCGGTCGCGGGCGTCATCACCGAAGGTGCCGTTGTAGCCCAGCTCCAGCTGGTTGCGCGGGCTCAACCAGGCCGACAGGCCCAGCTCGGCAACCACCGCGTTGTCGGCGATCGCCGCACCGCTGACAGCAAAGCTGCTGCCGCCGGTCCAGGCCAGATCGGCGACCTGGCTGCGGTCACCGGAGGCACGACGGTAGCCGACGCCACCGCGGACGTGCAGCCAGCTTTCCTGCTGCCAGGACGTCTTCAGGCCCTTGTCAAAGCGCACGCCGGCGGTCGCCACGTTGGTGCTCGTGTCGGCGACCTGACCGTTCAGTGCTGCGGCGCCGCCCTGTTCGGCGAAGCCGTCCACGTCCACCTCAACGCGGGCGAACTGCACGTACGGCTCCAGACCCGCCTCGCGACCGCCGAAGCGGTACGCGCCTTCGATGAAGGCCTGGCGGGTGGTGGCGTCGTACTTGGCCGACAGCGCATCCTGATAGCCGGCGAAGGTCAGCTGACGCTTGCTGTCCACGTCATGGCGGGAATAGCCCAGACCGGCACGAAGACCGAACGCACCCCACTGATTACCGACATACGCACCGAAATGGGTGTTGTCGATTTCCGAACGGGCACCACGGCCCGCCGCCTGCTTGATGTCGGTGCGACCGGTACCGACCAGCGCGCCGACCTGCCAGCCGCCACCGAACACATGGTCGGCACCGACCAGCAGACCATTGCTGTTGGAATCGGTACGCGCGGCATTGGCATCGCCATCAAGCTTGCCGCTGCCACCGATCGCCTGCACCCATGCACCGCCGGCGGCAGCATCATCGCCGGCAGCCGGCGAACGCACGCCCACGGCACGGCTCAGGGCCGCATCCCGCAGGTAACGGCTGCTTTCCACCAGCGCCATCGGCGTGGCGGCGTGGATTTCACCACTCAGCGCGTCCAGCGCCGCACCGACCTGGGCCGGGAACAGCTGGGTCAGCGGCTTCGGCAGACCCTGGTTGACGCCCAGGCCGTCGGCGCTGGTGGCCACAGCGATCTGGTTGGCAGTGACCGCCGCGCTGACCAGCGAGTTGCCACGCGTGACGCCGATGCTCATGCCATTGGCCGTGTAGGCCAGGCTGAACTGCAGGAACGGCGAGAACGCGGAGAAGTCGGTGGTGGCGAACTGACCGTTCACACCGCCAGCGGCCTGCAGGAAGTTGAACTGCTCACCGAGGTAGTAGACGCCCACTTCCGGCAGCGCCTTCAAGGTGCCGTCCAGCGTGGCGCGGCCGGTGACGCGCAGCACGTCGCTGCGGCTGCCCGGGGCCAGTTCGGCCTGGTAGACGCCGGTGGCGGTCTGCACGTAATCGCCGTTGATGGTCAGCGTGCCGATCGAGTTGCCCGGCGCGATGATGCCTTCAACGCGGGTGCTGCCCAGCGTGCCGACACCCTTCAGGGTGCCCTTGGCGCCGACGACGGTCGAACCGTCCTGCTGCACGCCGTTGAAGGACACGGTGCCAGCGGTGACGAACAGGTCCGAGCCGTCCAGCAGCGCACCGGCATTGACGCGGGTGGTGCCGGCCGAGGTCAGCGTGCTGTCGACCAGACGGCCGTTGAGCACGAAGCTGCCGCCGCTGCCGACGGTGGTGTCACCGTCGCGCTGCAGGCCATTGAACGTGACCGAACCGCCGGTCACATTGAGTGCCGAGCCATCGAGCACGCCGGTGGTGGAGATCACGCTGCTGCCGCCCAGGCTGTTGAGCGTGGTGGACACCAGGCTGCCGTTGAGCAGGAACTGGCCACCCTGCACATCGACCGAGGCGGTCAGTGCATTGGCACCGTCCAGCTCCAGCACACCCTCGCGCACGATCGCGCCGTTGAAGGTGTTGTCGCCGCTCAGACGCAGCCAGCCGATACCGGACTTGGTCAGCTTGCCCGGGCCGCCGATGTCGTTGGTCCAGTCGTCCCACGCATCGCCTTCCCACACCTTCAGGCCGCCGGCCTTCTGGTTCATGACCACGTCGGTGTCGACGCGCAGCATGCCGTAGCCTTCGATCGCGCTGGCCAGGTTCATCAGGCCCCAGCCGTAGACGTCGTCCACGCCGGCGGCACCAAGATCGGTGGCGGTGGTCAGCAGCACGTCGCGGACCTGCGCGTTGCTCAGGTACGGGAAGCGTTCGAACAGCAGGCCGAGGGCACCGGTGACGTGCGGGGCCGCCATCGAGGTGCCGCTCAGGTCCCGGTAGGAATACGTCGGGACTTGGCCGTTGATTTCCAGGACCAGATTACCGCCTTCGTCGTACAGATCGGCGTCGATCTGCGAGTCGGCGCCATAGACCGTGGACGTGATGACAGACCCCGGTGCCGCCAGGCACCAGTTGGCCGCCAGTCCGCAGCGCATCGAGCTGTTGCTCAGCTCACTGTCCTGGTTGACGTTGACCACGGCCAGCCAGTACTGCTCGATATCGGCGATGGCACGCGGCAGCGAGGCATACATGCCGGCGATGGGCGCCTGCTCCGGAGAGGGATTGGGCGCGTCGGTATTGCCTGCGGCCCATACCTGGATCAAACCGCGGCTGCGAGAGCCTTCGGCCATGGCAGCCAATGCATCGGCGAACAGCGGATGCGACTGGTACATGTCCAGCATGTCAGCGCTGTCCGGCTCGTTGGCCAGGCCCCAGCTGTGGTTCACCGCGCGCGTGCCCTGATCGTTGAGCTGAGCGTACAACTGCGGGTAGATCGAATCGGATGCACCGATCCCGGCGACGTTCTGCGAATCCAGGTAAAGGTTGCCACCGATGTTGACCACCGAGAGGTAGCTCACACTGTTGGAGAACAAGCGCGCTACGCTCAGATCGGCACCGAATGCCACACCATGGGTCCCGCTGCCGTCACGGTTGGCGGCGATGGTACCTGAGACATGGGTACCGTGAATCTGATAGCTGGCGCCTTCGTAGTAGCCGTTCCTGTTGAGCAGCGCCGCATACGCTGGATCAATGATCTGGTAGTCAACCGCCACCTGGTCGCCATCGCTGCTGAAGCATGCGTCCGGGCCATCCACAACGGTCGTATTGCCGCACAGGCTGCCGTCGGGCAGCACATCCGCCAGATGGATGCTGCGGTGGTCCTTGCCGGCGAACTCATCGTGGTCAAGGCCGGTACCGCTGTCGAACACGCCCAGGCGGATGCCCTTGCCCGTCAGCCCGCGCGCGTACGCAGCGTCGGCATTGATTGCTTCCAGGCCCCAATCGGCGTTGAACTCAGCACTGCGCCAGCTTTCCAGATCACCAAGCTCACCCATGACCGGGCCGTTGGAAACGGAACTGGGACGCGGGGTGGTGAGGGCTGCGTTCGGGCCAGCCGACGCTGCCGGAATGGCAAAGGTGGCGGCGAGCGAGGCGGTCTGCAGTTCACGGCCAAAGGCGGCGGACTGTTCGGCACGCTGCTGCTGGTAACGCTGCAGCACATCGCTGGTTGGGCTGGCCAGGGCCGGGACGGCAATGGCGGCCAGCAGGGTGCCGGTGATGGCCGAGGCCAACAGGGACGGCGAGAGGCGGCGGGAGGCCGCGCGGGACTTCGAATGCAGGATCATGTACGGAGAACTTCCTTGGTCTGTTTCGTGTTTTGGCATGGGGGCGAGGTGCGGACATGAAACATGCCCGCTGGACTATCGGCCGCTCCAACGCACCACTTGAGCCTAACCGAAAAAATTCATGAAAAGTTCACAATTGTTTCTTGTAAAAGCGTTAAGTCTCATTTGATAAAGCTATGCAAAAGGTCACTTGGCAAGCCGCCCCTCTCCCGGCTAGCGTCGATGGATTGTGTCCATGCGGCTCGGGGAGAACCATGCAGAAGTTGTTGAGCGTCGGCGTTGGCCTGGCGTTGATGTCGATCGTGTCCGCGCCGGCGCCCGCCGCGTCGCGCTTCCTCCAGGATCCCTACCCCAGCACCTATGCGCCGATCGCTTCTGCCCCGGTGTTGATCAGCAACGCGACGGTGCTCACCGGCACCGGCGTGCGCCTGGACAACGCCGATGTGCTGTTGCAGGGCGGCCGCATCGCGGCGGTCGGCACCGGCCTGAGCGCGCCGGCCGACGCGGTCCGCGTCGACGGCCAGGGCAAATGGGTCACCCCCGGCATCATCGATGTGCACTCGCACCTGGGCGTGTATCCCAGCCCGGGCGTGAGCGCGCACAGCGACGGCAACGAGATGACCGCCCCGGTCACCGCCAATGTCTGGGCCGAGCACTCGGTGTGGCCGCAGGATCCCGGCTTTGCCGCGGCACTGGCCGGCGGCGTGACCTCGATGCAGGTGCTGCCCGGCTCGGCCAACCTGGTCGGCGGCCGCGGGGTGACGTTGAAGAACGTGCCCGCGACGACCTACCAAGCCATGAAGTTCCCCGGCGCGCCCTGGGGTCTGAAGATGGCCTGCGGCGAGAACCCCAAGCGCGTGTACGGCGGCAAGGGCACCGCGCCGGGCACGCGCATGGGCAACGTCGCCGGCTACCGCGCGGCCTTCATCGATGCCAGCGAATACATCGCCAAGAACACCCCGAAGCAGCCGAAGAAGAAGCGCTGGTTCAGTGGCGATGACAAGGGCGACAGCGCCGGTGACAGTGGCGGCAAGCGCGATCTCAAGCTGGATACGCTGGCCGGCGCGATCCAGGGCGACATCCGCGTGCACATCCACTGCTACCGCGCCGACGAGATGGCCACGATGCTGGATCTCTCCAAGGAGTTCGGCTTCAAGATCGCCGCCTTCCATCACGCGGTGGAGGCCTACAAGCTGGCCGACCGGCTCGCCGAGGAAGGCGTGTGCGGTGCGCTGTGGGCCGACTGGTGGGGCTTCAAGATGGAGGCCTTCGATGGCATCCAGGACAACATCGCCCTGGTCGACCGGCCGGCCAACAGCTGCGCGATCGTGCATTCCGATTCCCCGGAGGGCATCCAGCGCTTGAACCAGGAAGCGGCCAAGGTGATCGCCAACGCACGCCGTGCCGGCATCGAGATCGCCCCGGAGCGCGCCATGATGTGGCTGACCTCCAACGCGGCGCGCTCGCTGGGTGTGGAGAAGCAGACCGGCAGCCTGGAGGCCGGCAAGATGGGTGACGTGGTGGTCTGGAACGGCAGCCCCTTCAGTTCCTACGCGCTGGCCGAAAAGGTCTACGTCGATGGCCATCAGGTTTATGACCGGCAGGACGTGAGGCGGCAGCCGCTGTCGGACTTCATGCTCGGCCAGGAGGCACGCCCATGAGCCGCCGCGCCTCGGTGCGTCTGCTTCCGCAGGCCTTGCTGTTGATTGCCGGAGCCTGCGTGGCACCGTCGTTGTTCGCCCAGGATCTACTGATCCGCAACGCCACGGTGCACACCGCCGCCACACGCGGCAGCCTGGCCCACAGCGATGTGCTGATCCAGGGCGGCGTGATCCGGGCCGTCGGTCCCGGCCTGTCCGCACCGGCCGGTGTAGCGGTGGTCGAGGCCGCGGGCAAGCCGCTCACCCCGGCGCTGTTCGGCGGCATCACCGATATCGGCATTGAGGAAGTCTCCGGTGAATCGGCCACGGTGGACAGCACGCTCAAGCTGGAGGACCAGCCGCTGCGCCCGGAATTCGACGTCACCCTGGCCTTCAATCCGGACTCGGTGCTGATCCCGGTCGCGCGGCTGGATGGCATCGGCTTCACCGTACTGGGCGCCAACACCGGCGGCGGCTTCATCGCCGGCCAGGGCGGGGTGATGCGGCTGGATGGCAGCGCCGACCCGGTCGGCCCGCTGGCATTGTTCATCCGTCTTGGCGCTTCCGGCGCCGAGCTGACCGGCAGCTCTCGGGCCGCGCAGTGGATGCTGCTGGAACAGATGGTCAGCGAAGCACGGGGCCGCGTCCCGGCCGACTCGCCGCATGCCCTGCTCACACCCGCCGGGCGCGCCACGCTGGCGCGTTACCTGGCCGGCCAGGGTCGGATCGTGGTGCAGGTCGACCGTGCCGCCGACATCCGCCAACTGCTGCGCTGGGCCACCCGCGAGAAGGTCAAGATCGCCATCGCCGGCGGTGCCGAGGCGTGGCGTCTGGCCCCGCAGCTGGCCCAGGCCGGCGTGCCGGTGTTCGTCGATGGGCTGGGCAATCTGCCGAGCAGCTTCGACCAGCTCGGCGCGACCCTGCAGAACGCCGCGCGCTTGAAGGCGGCCGGCGTGCAGGTCAGCTTCGCCCAGCGCGACGATGCCTCGCACAACGCACGCAAAATGCGCCAGCTCGCCGGCAATGCGGTCGCCAACGGATTGCCCTGGGATGATGGCCTGGCGGGCCTGACCCGGGTGCCGGCGCAGGCGCTGGGCGTCGGCGACCGGCTTGGCACCATCGAGCCGGGCAAGCTGGCCGATCTGGTGCTGTGGGAAGGCGATCCGCTGGATGTCGGGCACTACGCCGAGCAGGTCTGGCTGGGCGGCCGCGCGATGCCGATGCGGTCGCGCCAGACCGAGCTGCGCGACCGCTACCAGGCGCCGGCGTCGACCGAACCGCGCGCATACTCGCGCTGAGTCCCTGCACAGGGCCGCTGCCTGCGGCGGCCCTGTCATCTGCACCACTGCCGCCCTGCAACGTGAGCCCCCGATCATGGCCCTGCGCTGGTATTTCGATTTCGTCTCACCGTTTGCTTACCTGCACTGGCAGCAGCTCAAGGCCCTGCCGCAGTACAAGAGCATCATCCCGGTACCGATCGCCTTCGGCGCGGTGCTGCATCACCTGGGCAATCTGGGCCCTGCCGAAATCCCCGCCAAACGGGTGTTCACCTATCGCCAGGCGCTGTGGCAGGCCCGCAGCGCCGGGGTGACATTGCGTTTTCCACCGGGCCACCCGTTCAATCCGCTGGCCGCCCTGCGCCTGTGCCTGGCCGCCGGGGCCAGTCACGAGACGGTCGACCTCCTGTTCAACTGGATCTGGCGCGACGGCCACGCCGGTGACAGTGCGGCCGCCCTCGCCCTGCCCGGCGCAATGCTGGACATCGCCGATGTTGCCGCGGCGATCAGCGAGCCGTCGGTCAAGGAAGCGCTGCGCCGCAATACGGATGCCGCCCTCGCCGCCGGCGTGTTCGGCGTCCCGACGCTGGCGATCGGCAGCGAACTGTTCTGGGGCAATGACGCCCACCCGCTGATGCAGGCGGTGCTGGCCGATCCCAGCCTGCTCGAGACGGGCGAATGGGCCCGGATCAAGGACCTGCCGGTGGCGGTGGAACGCAGCCGCTGAGCCCTGGCCGGCTCCCCGGTCAGGCAAAACATCTCATTTTGAGATAGCGTTCACGTTTCCGAACCTACAACCTGCCGGAGGGGCACAGGATGCGCATCGGAATCGTGGTCGACTCTGCGTGCGATCTGCCGCAGGATTTCATTGAACAACACAACATCGTGCTGCTGCCGATCACCGTCCGCATTGGCGAGGCCGTGCTGGCCGACCATCGCGACGAACAGGCGACACTGAGCTTTCTGCACGCCCACGTTGCCGAGCACGGCGCCGAGGCGGAGACCATTCCGTTCAGCGTCAATCAGATCCGGGATCTGTTCCTGGGCAAGCTGGTGATCGATTACGACCATGTCTTCTGCATGACGATCACCAAGACCCGCAGCCCGATCCACGACAACGCGATGCAGGCCAGCTTCGCGATCCTCAACGATTACAAGCCGGTGCGGCAGGCAGCGGGCTTCAATTCGCCGTTCGCGCTGCGCGTGCTCGATACGCAGAACCTGTTCGCCGCCCAGGGGGTGACCGCAGTGGAAGCGGTGCGCCTGCGCGAGAGTGGTGCGAGCGTGCAGCAGATCCGCGAGCGGCTGGAGCTGCTGGCGCACAACGTGCACGGCTACATGATCACCCGCGATCTGTACTACATGCGCGCCCGTGCGCGGCACAAGGGCGACCGCAGCGTGGGCCTGATCAGCGCCGCGCTGGGCAGTGCGCTGGACATCAAGCCGGTGCTGCATGGCTACCGCGGCGAGACCGGGCCGGTGGCCAAGATCAAGGGCTTCGACAATGCGGTGCAGAAACTGTTCGATTTCGTCGGCCAGCGGGTCAAGGGCGGCCTGATGACGCCAACCGTGTGCATCAGCTACGGCGGCGAGCTGGCCGACCTGCAGGCCCTGCCCGGCTACGCCACCTTGCGTGAGACCTGCCAGGCGCATGGCGTGGATGTGTTCGAGGCGGTGATGAGCCTGACCGGCATGGTCAACGTGGGCAAGGGCGCGGTGACGATCGGGTTTGCCGACGAGCCGCATACCTTCAGCGCCTGACCTGCGTTCTGCACGCGGATTGCACCGGGTCTCTGCCAGCCTTGCCGCATTCAAAGGAGGTAACCATGCCAAGTTATGACATCAGCCTGCCGGACCCGGCCAAGGCACGCGGCAACGATCCGGACCTGTCCTTCCACGCCCAGGGCGCGGCGGGCCTGGCCGAAGAACTTCAGAACGCCCTGCGCACCACGGTGCTGTTCGACCGCTGGCGCGCCAAGCAGGACGATCCCGACGCCGTTGACCCGCAGTGGGGCGCGACCGATCCGTCCGCCACCGTCACCGGCGCGCAGGACGATCTGCGGATCAATCTGGTGGCCACCACCAGCATCGACAGCGACGTGTTCAAGCAGCGGCTGCGCATGCTGGCCGGCAGTCACTGGGAACTGCGCAACGTACGTTGAGTGGGTTGAAGTTGCCCAGGTAGTGGCGGCCGACCGCCAGCACTACCTGGGCGCCACGCCTGGTGTTATCGTGCCGCCCGCCAACGCTGGCTGCATGGATGCTTATGGACCCGAAACTCAAAGCCCTGGTCGAACAGACCAACCTGGCAGACCTGCTGCCGTCTGCCCCGCAGGAAATGGACCTTCGCCAGCCGGTGGCACCGCCAGAGCCGGCCAGGCCGCAACCGGCACGCTCCACGCACGATGCGCTGCAGGTGACGTTCGGTGGTACCGACATGGTGGGAAAGCTGGCCAATGCGCCCACCAGCGGGCGGGTGAAGACGTTCGCGATGGTCATGTTCGGCGGACCGACAATCGTCTTCGCTCTCATCCTCCTGGCCACGGTATGGACCGCGCCAGGCAATTCGGCGGTCGCGCTGGTCTGCGGCACGGTCATTTCACTGGGGCTGATCGGTATCTGGCCCTACCTGCTGTTCCGCAAGCGCGAAAAGCCGTCGACCTGAAGCCTCCAACCGCCCCGCCAGGCAGTTGCCCAGCGGGTGGCCAAACGGTCTGCCTCAGGCGTACAAGGCCTTGGCGTGGTGCGCGATGTGCTCGCCGATGAAGCTGCTGATGAAGTAGTAGCTGTGGTCGTAACCGGGCTGCAGGCGCAGCGTCAGCGGATGACCGGCCGCAGTGCACGCCGCCTGCAGCCACTGCGGCTGCAACTGGTTGTCGAGGAACTCATCACCACCGCCCTGGTCGACCAGCAACGGCAGGCGCTCGGTAGCCGTGGCCACCAGCTCGCTGGCATCCCACGCCGCCCAGCGGGCGCGATCTTCGCCCAGATACGCGGTGAACGCCTTCTGGCCCCACGGCACGCGGGTCGGCGCGACGATCGGCGAAAACGCCGAGACGCTTTTGTAGCGCCCCGGATTCTTCAACGCGATCACCAGCGCACCATGCCCCCCCATCGAGTGGCCACTGATGCTGCGTGCACCCGTCGTCTGGAAATGCGCCTCGATCAAGGCAGGCAGCTCCTCCACCACATAGTCGTACATGCGGTAATGCGCCGCCCACGGCTGCTCGCTGGCGTTCAAATAGAAACCCGCCCCCTTGCCCAGGTCGTAGCCCTCGGCATCGGCGACATCATCGCCGCGCGGGCTGGTGTCCGGTACGACCAGGATCACGCCATGTTCGGCGGCATAACGCTGCGCGCCGGCCTTGGTGATGAAGTTCTGTTCGTTGCAGGTCAGCCCGCTGAGCCAATACAGCACCGGCAGCTTCTGCGTGGCGGCCTGCGGCGGCAGATACACGGCGACGTTCATGTCGCACCCCAGTACCTGCGAGGTATGGCGGTACACGTCCTGCCAGCCGCCGGAGGCGGCGCGATGTTCGATGCGTTCCATGATGGTTCTCCGTAGGGGCGGCGCGGACCACGCGCCGCCCGCAGTGGCTCAGAAATGTACGACCGAGCGGATCGACTTGCCTTCATGCATCAGATCGAACGCGTCGTTGATCTCGTCCAGGCCCATCGTGTGGGTCACGAACGGGGCCAGCTCGATGTCACCCTTCATCGCATCTTCGACCATGCCCGGCAGCTGGCTGCGGCCCTTGACGCCACCGAAGGCGGTGCCCTTCCACGAGCGACCCGTGACCAGCTGGAACGGACGGGTCGAGATTTCCTGACCCGAACCAGCCACACCGATCACCACCGACTGGCCCCAGCCACGGTGCGCGCATTCCAGCGCCGCACGCATCACGTTGACGTTGCCGATGCACTCGAAGGTATGGTCCACGCCCCAGGTGGTCATCTCCACGATGACCTGCTGGATCGGCTTGTCATGGTCCTTCGGGTTGACGCAGTCGGTGGCACCGAACTGCTTGGCCAACTCAAACTTGGAGGGGTTGGTATCGATCGCGAAGATACGGCCGGCCTTGGCCTGGCGCGCACCCTGGATGACCGCCAGGCCGATACCGCCCAGCCCGAACACCGCCACCGAATCGCCTTCCTGCACCTTGGCCGTGTTGTGCACCGCGCCGATGCCGGTGGTGACGCCGCAGCCGAGCAGGCACACGTGTTCCGGATTGGCGTCCGGATGGATCTTGGCCAGCGAGACTTCGGCCACCACGGTGTACTCGCTGAAGGTCGAGCAGCCCATGTAGTGGTAGATCGGCTCGCCGTTGTAGCTGAAGCGGGTGGTGCCATCGGGCATCACGCCCTTGCCCTGGGTGGCACGCACGGCCACGCACAGGTTGGTCTTGCCCGAGGTACAGAACAGACACTCACCACATTCGGCGGTGTACAGCGGGATCACGTGGTCGCCCGGCTTGACGCTGGTGACGCCCTCGCCCACTTCGACCACGATGCCCGCGCCTTCATGACCGAGCACGGCCGGGAACAGACCTTCCGGATCATCACCGGACAGCGTGAACGCATCGGTGTGGCAGACACCGGTGTGGGTGATCTTGACCAGCACTTCGCCCTTCTGCGGCGGGGCGACGTCGATCTCGACGATCTTCAGCGGTTCGCCAGCGGCGAAGGCAACAGCAGCACGGGATTTCATGGGGAGCACTCCAAGGCAGGGAACAGAATGTGGCAGCACGCAGTCGTCCGCGCACTCATTTGAGGTAGGACCGGATCAGCATGCTCATCTCGCGCACGCGCTCGTCGCGCTGAGCATCGGATTGGGCCGGCTGCCCGAACTCTTCGCGCAGATGCGCTTCCATCACTTCGGACATCAGCCCGTTGACGGCACCGCGGATCGCGGCGATCTGCTGCAGCACCGGCCCGCACTCGGCCCCGGCTTCCAGCGCGCGGTCCAGCGCATCGCACTGACCACGGATCCGACGGACCCGGGCGAGAACGCGCTTTTTTTCCTGCGGTGAATGGGGCATGGGGCAATGGCCGGTTAACTATACTGGGGGTGAGTATACAGGATCACTGGAGATGCTGGAGCTGCACGGGGATTCATGGACTCCGGGTCGTCCACCGACAGCTGCTCCACAAGATGGAGCCGAACCCGACATTGCTCGTATGAAATGTGGGCGTTAAGTCTCAATTGATGCGACATCGTTAGTTCAACATCGATTCATCTCATCACTAACGAGCGCCCTCCATGTTGAATCAGGTGGTATCTGCATTGCCGGCAGTTCCGATGGTCGTGGGCGGGCTGGCGATTGTCCTAGCCTGCATCACGATTAGCTCCCGCACTCGCTCGGCTCACCTGATAAGGGTGCGGCTTTGGCATCTTTTCCACAGCAAGAAGCTGGCATCCGATCCCGAAATCGATGCTTACTTGAATGAACGATCAAATCTGATGTCGTATCGATACTTCGAGAACATTCAATGCCGCACTCTTGCGGACGCAAAATCGCTCATCAGGTTCTGCACAGAGCACAATGTCCCTACCGAGGAAATCAGGGCATCAGGCGTTTATTTCGACCACAACTCACTGGAGATCAAGAAGGACAAACTACCTGGACGGGTGAGAGAGTTTTTAGTCGTCCTGTGCCTGATGGCCGCCCTGATCATCACGCTTTCTTCCGCGATCTCAATCGCATCTAAGGGAGTGGTGGTGAGCCTCAAAGATACCGGCACGTGGATCAATCTTTCACCCACCTCAGCGCAAACATTGCGCAACAGCTTCATCAGCAACCGCGAGGGTCTGCTCACATTGAAAACCTGTTCCTCCGAAGGGGCGGAGAAAAACAGCTTCATTGAATCCGAAAGAGAAGTGCTCTGCGAGATTCTGGCAGATCCCACCTTGCCAAAATACGTGTCAGAAACATTGCGTCCGCAACGATGGATGTTTGCCGTCATTGCTTTCGGGGGCGGCGTTTTTGCTTGGGTGTTGATGGGAGACATCCGCCAGGCCTACGCAGCGAAACGCATGCTCAAGCACCTTGATCGACTTGTCACTTCCGCCACCACATGAAATGGGCTCCTCCACCCAAGCATGCGTAGAGGGTTGCCACCCATCGGGGGGGGGGCGATGGTTCTATCCGATGCAGCAAAATGCCAAAGATATAGCCACGCCCGGTGTGCGTGGCGGTAGCTGAGCCATGATGTCCTCGCGGGAATGGTGCCAGTGAAAGGAAAGCATCAACTCGCATCAAGTAAACCACTGCAACGCACGTCCACTGGAGCTTGCGCCACTCGCCTGTCGAGTCTTACTCAACAGCACGCCGTAAGGCTCAGCGCTGCTGAGCCCTTCGCTCGTTCCGCCACACCAGGAACAACCGGACCGCCAGCAGGGCGACGAATGCCACCACGACACCTTTGATCAAGGGCACCGTTGTCTCTCCCGCCCGAGGCCCGAACGCAAGCCACATGAAGGCGGCGGCAAGGCCGGTATAGGCCAGCAGCAGGAGCCACTTGGCGAGACGTTTGGAGAATGGCAAGGCCACGGCGGGCGCAGCCGCCAGCAACCCGGCCGCCACGATGACCGTCCAACCAGCGCCGATCATCAGGGCGATGGTCACCGCCACGCAGACCAGCACCATGGCGCCGATGACGACGAAGTAGGCCGTCACCCAGGAAATGAGCAGGCTGAACAGCTTCCGATAGTGCATCCCTTCCACGTGCTGTCTCCTTTTGGTCAGACCGCGATGTCAGCACTGCGGGGGCCAGCGAGGCATCCGCTCGCGGAAACCAGCCTACTCAACCGGAGCCCACGGTGCCAGTGCAGGCCCGTTCCAACGGTGTCAGGCCCGAAGCAGATCAATGAACGCCCGCAGCGCCGACGACATCTGCCGCTGCCGCGGGTAGTACACCGCAAAGCCTGCGAACGGCTCGCTCCAGTCTTCCAGCACCGCGACCAGCCGGCCGTCATCCAGATACGGCCGCGCGGAATCCTCAAGCACATAGGCCAATCCCAGCCCATCGACCACCGCCTGCAGGATCGTGTTCTGATCGCCAAGCGTGAGGCGCCCGGGCACGTCGATCTCCAGCGCCTGGCCATCGCGTTCGAACTGCCACTTGTAGAGATGGCCGCTGGCGAAGCGGAAGCGCACGCACTCATGGTGATGCAGATCGCGGGGGTGCTGCGGTATCTCGCGCCCTGACAGATACGCCGGCGCGCCCACGATCAAGCCGCGCAGCGCCGGCCCCAGCGGCACGGCCACCATGTCTTCCGGCACCGATTCGTGCAGGCGTACACCGGCGTCATAACCGCCCGCGACGATATCCACCAGACCATCATCCTGAGCGAGCTCCAGGCGCACATCCGGATGGGCGAGCAGGAACTTCGCCAGCCGCGGACCCAACTGGGTCTGCACGGCGGCGCGGGTGGCGTTGATGCGCAACAGGCCAGCCGGTGCCGCACGGAAGTGATTCATTTCTTCCAGTGCGTCGTGCACCTGCCCAAGCGCGGGTTGCAGGCGCTCCAGCAGGCGCTGACCGGCTTCGGTGAGGGCCACGCTGCGGGTGGTGCGGTGGAACAGGCCCACGCCCAGGCGCTCTTCCAGCGCGCGGATCGCATAACTGACCGCCGAGGTGGACAGCGCCAGCTCAGCCCCGGCCTTGCGGAAGCTGCGGTGGCGGGCCACGGCGGCGAAGGCGGCCAGATGGGTCAGGTTGTCAGTGGCCATGATTATCCCGTTTCACTTGATGAATCATGCCGATATCCTGACTTTTTGTGCACGGGATCGGGGCGTATTGTAAAGCGCCTTTCTACAAACCTGCCAAGGATTCCCCCATGTCCCTCGCCCATGGTTATGCGGTGCACGACCAGACCGCGCCGCTGGTGCCTTTCTCCTTCGAACGCCGCCCGGCCGGTCCCGATGACGTGCGCATCGAGATTCTCTTCAGTGGCATCTGCCACTCCGATCTGCATCAGGCCCGCGACGATTGGGGTGGCGCCAAGTTCCCGATGGTCCCCGGCCACGAGATCATCGGCCGCGTGATCGAGGTCGGTGCCAACGTCACCGGCTTCAAGGTCGGCGATTTCGCCGGCGTCGGCTGCATGGTCGATTCCTGCCGCCACTGCGCGGCCTGCGATGAAGACCTGGAGCAGTACTGCGAGAAGGGCGCGACCTTCACCTACAACAGCACCGAGCGCGACAGCGGCCAGCCGACCTTCGGCGGTTACTCCGACCACATCGTGGTCGAGCAGCGCTTCGTGGTGAAGGTGTCCGAAACGCTCGACCTCAAGGCCGCCGCGCCGCTGCTGTGCGCTGGCATCACCACCTATTCGCCGCTGCGCCACTGGAAGGTCGGCCCCGGCCAGAAGGTCGGCGTGATCGGCCTCGGTGGCCTGGGCCACATGGGCGTGAAGTTCGCCAAGGCGATGGGCGCCACCGTGGTGATGATCACCACCACCCCGGAAAAGGGTGCCGACGCCAAGCGCCTGGGCGCCGATGAAGTGCTGGTCTCGCGTGATCCGGCGCAGATGAAGGCCCATGCGGGCAGCTTCGACTTCCTGCTCAACACCATCCCGGTCAGCCACGACACCAACCCGTACATGTCCCTGCTCAAGCGCGATGCCACCATGTGCCTGGTCGGCGTGCTGACCGAGCTGGATCCGCCGCTGATGGGCGCTTCGGTGATGTTCGGCCGCAAGCACATCACCGGCTCGGCGATCGGCGGCATGGCTGAGACGCAGGAAATGATGGACTTCTGTGCCGAGCACAACATCGTCAGCGACGTGGAAGTGATCGACATCAAGACCGTCAACAAGGCCTGGGAGCGCATGGCGAAGAACGATGTGCGCTACCGCTTCGTGATCGACATGGGCACGCTGGAAAAGGCGGCCTGATCCTTCCGCACAGGCATGAAAAAACCCCGGCAATGCCGGGGTTTTTTGTTGATCAATGCGCACTCAGTACGCGAATTCCTTGAACACCGGGTCGATGTTGCCGCCCCACTCGCCGTGGAACAGCGCCAGCTTGCGATCGGCCGGGGTCAGGCCCGAATCGACGATCTCCTGCAGCACCTCCAGGAACTTGCTTTCGTCCTGACCATCGGCATTGCGCGCGGCGCGGCGCTTGAGGCCGGCCACGGCGATCTTCAACGCTTCGCGTGACAGATCCAGCACGGTGCCGTTGCGGAACGGCAGCTTCAACCCATGCTTCGGCACGCCATCACGCAGGACATTGCGCTCGACCAGGCTGAAATCACGGACCAGATCCCAGGCCGCATCCAGCGCGGCATCGTCATACAGCAGGCCCACCCAGAACGCGGGCAGCGCGCACAGGCGACTCCACGGGCCGGCATCGGCGCCGCGCATTTCCAGGTACTTCTTCAGCCGCACTTCCGGGAAGGCGGTGGTCATGTGGTCGGACCAGTCGCGCAGCGTGGGCAGCTGGCCCGGCAGCACAGGCAGCTTGCCGACCATGAAATCGCGGAAGCTCTGGCCGCTGGCATCGTGGTACTTGCCATCGCGGTAGGAGAAGTACATCGGCACATCGAGCAGGTAATCCACATAACGCTCATAACCGAAGCCGTCTTCGAAGACGAAGTCGAGCATGCCGGTGCGGTCGTTGTCGGTGTCCGTCCAGATGTGCGAACGGTAGCTCTGGTAGCCGTTCGGCGCGCCTTCGGTGAACGGTGAATCGGCGAACAGCGCGGTGGCGATCGGCTGCAGCGCCAGCGACACGCGGAATTTCTTCACCATGTCCGCTTCGGTGGCGTAGTCCAGGTTGACCTGCACCGTGCAGGTGCGGGTCATCATGTCCAGGCCGAGCGTGCCGACCTTGGGCATGTACTCGCGCATGATCTTGTAGCGGCCCTTGGGCATCCACGGCATTTCATCGCGGGCCCACTTCGGCTGGAAGCCCATGCCGAGGAAGCCCAGCTGCAGTTCGCCGGCCACCTGCGCCACTTCGTTGAGGTGGGTGCCGGTTTCCACGCAGGTCTGGTGGATGGTCTCCACCGCCGCGCCGGACAGCTCCAGCTGGCCGGCCGGCTCCAGCGTCACCGAGGCGTTGTCGCGCAGCAGCGCGATGGTATGGCCGCCCTCTTCCACTGGATCCCAGCCGAAGCGGGTCAGGCCCTTGAGCAGTGCTTCGATGCCGCGGTCACCTTCGAAGGTAGGCGGGCGCAGGTCATCGAGGCGGAAGCCGAACTTCTCGTGCTCGGTGCCGATGCGCCACTGCGCCTGGGGCTTTTCGCCGGAGGCCAACGTGGCGACCAGTTCATTACGGTCGGTGATCGGCGTCTCGGCGACGTGGCTGGGGCTCGACAAGGGGAGGCTCGCAGAATTCTGGTCAGGGCGGGGATGTGGGGTTCACGCCCCCGCATCGCAAGGGCGCACTATATCGTGGCGTCCCCTGCCGTCGTGTCACCGTGACGGTTTTCAGCATCCTACTGGCATGGGCTTGACGATGCCCTGGCCCTAAACTGACCCCATGAGCCGATCCCGACATCCGGAAGTCCATCGCTCCGACCGTGTCGGCTGGCTGCGTGCCGCCGTGCTCGGCGCCAATGACGGCATTGTTTCGGTGGCCGGCCTGGTCGTCGGCATCGCTGCCAGCGGCGCCTCGGCTTCCACGATCCTGGCCACCGGCATCGCCGGGACCGTGGCCGGCGCGATGTCGATGGCGGCCGGCGAGTATGTTTCGGTGCAGTCCCAGGCCGATACCGAGCGTGCCGACCTGGCAGTGGAGAAGCGCGAACTGCACGAAGACCCGCACAGCGAGCTGGAAGAGCTGGCCGCGATTTACCGCCATCGTGGGCTGAGTCCCGAGCTGGCGCATGAAGTGGCCACCCAGCTCACCGCGCACGACGCACTGGGGGCGCATGCCCGCGATGAGCTGGGCATCACCGAGGAACTGCGCGCGCGCCCGATGCAGGCCGCCATGGCCTCGGCCGGCGCCTTCATCAGTGGCGCCGCGTTGCCGGTGCTGACTGCCCTGCTCGCGCCGCATGCTGTCGTCGGCCAGGCCACCACCGTGGTGACGCTGCTGGGGCTGTGCCTGACTGGCACCCTGGCCGCGCACGCCGGCGGCGCCTCGCGCGTGCGTGGCGCGCTGCGCGTGACCTTCTGGGGCGCGATCGCGATGGCCGCCGCCGCACTGGTCGGCCAGCTGTTCAACGTGGCAGGCTGAGTCATGTCCGCCCCCGTTGATACCACCACCTCGCTGCTGGCGACCCTGGCCAGCCTGGCCGACTGCCAGCGCGCGGATGGTTACGCCTGCATCACTGCGCGCCGCGAGCATGGCGCCTCGTCGGTGGAGATTCCGCAGCCGCAGTTCGCGATCCTGCTGCAGGGTCGCAAGCAAGTGCGCACCGCGCAGCAGTCGCTGGAATTCGCGCCGGGCGATCTGTTCCTGATCACCCGCCGCTGCCGCATTGATGTGGTCAACATCCCCGATCCGCACAGCGGCCTCTATCTCAGTGCGATCGTGCCGATGTGCGCCGAAGCGCTCACGGCTGCCCGCGCGCTGTGGAACGAGCCGCTGCCCGAGGCCGGTGAAGCACTGGCCAGGCTGCCACTGGCCGAGCATGGCGCGACCCTGCTGCAGTGGCGGCAGGCGCTGGAACACGGTCACTACACCGAAGCACGGTTGGCCCTGGCCTCGCTTGCCGTGGCCTTCTGCCGGCGCGGGCACGGCAGCCTGCTGGTTCCCCCCGAGCCGAGCCTGGGTGATCGCATCCGCGATCTGATCGCAGCCCAGCCCGAGCGCGATTGGCAGTCACGCGATTTCGAAGCGCAGCTGGGCCTCAGCGGTGCCACGCTGCGCCGGCGCTTGGCCAGCGAACACTCCAGCGTGCGCGAACTGATCACCGATGCGCGGCTCGCGCATGCGATGGGCCTGCTCTACACCACCCGGCTGCCGTTGAAGACCGTGGCCGCGCGCGTGGGCTACCGTTCGCTGGGCAGCTTCAACAAGCGCTTCGCCGAACGCTATGGGCTGGAACCAGCGGCGATCGGCAACAGCTGAGCGCGAGCGGATCGCGCGGCATTCTGAGCGGAACGCAGCAGACAGGACGCGCAGCATGGAGGCACCGCGGCGCAGCCGCCCTGTACGGAATCTGTCATGCCCATTCCCCGCGTTCGCACGCTCGCCGCCGCCGTGTTGCTGGCCGTTGTCGCCAGCCCTGCGTTTGCCACCACCACGCACACCCCGCACGAGCAGGTCCCCGGCGTGTATCACCAGACCATCGGCACGCTGCAGGTCACCGCGCTGTTCGATGGCACCGTCGCACTGGGCCGCCAGGAACTGGTCGGAATCGCCCCCGGCGCGGTCACCCGCCTGCTCGATCACCGCTATGTGCCCGAAGATGGCAAGGGCCTGCAGACGGCGGTCAATGCGTACCTGGTGCAGCAGGGCGATCACCTGACCCTGGTCGACACCGGCACCGCGCAGTGCTTCGGCCCGGGCCTGGGCCAGGTGCTGGGCAACCTGCGCAAGGCCGGCTACGACCCGGCCGAGGTGGATGAGGTGGTACTGACCCACGCGCACCCGGATCACCTGTGCGGCCTGCTCGATGCGCAGAACAGGATTGCCTACCCGAATGCCACGGTGTGGCTGTCGGCGGCTGATGCCGCGTTCTGGCTGGATCCGGCCAGCGAGGCAACCGCGCCGCAGGGCGTGCGCTTTGCCTTCGCCTTGGCGCGCAAGGCGGTGGCGCCGTATGAAGCGAGCGGGAAACTGAAGCGCTTTGCATCTGGCGACACATTGCCGGCGGGCATCACCGCATTGGACAGCCATGGTCATACGGTCGGCCATGTGTCGTACAAGATCGATGGCGGCACCGGCCACCAGCTGCTGGTGTGGGGCGACATCGTGCATTTCCACGCGGTGCAGTTCGCGCAGCCTCAAGCGTCGTTTGAAGCGGACAGCGACCGCGTCGCCGCGATCGCCAGCCGGCGCCGGATGATGGCGCAGGCGGCGGATCAGGGCTGGTGGGTAGCCGGCGCGCACCTGCCCTTCCCGGGGCTGGGGCATGTGCGTCGCGAAGGGGAGGCATTCGCCTGGGTACCGGGCGAATTCGCGCCGTTGCCGGCGAAATGATGGGAGCCGGCCAGCGGCCGGCACTACCCGCGTCGCGCGGTCCGTTGGACCGCCGCGACGTCTGGGATCAGACCGCTTCCGGCGCCGGCTTGTTCAGGCCCAGCCAGCCGCCGATGATGCCGCGGGCTTCATCCACGCCCTGGCGGGCGGGACCGGAGAAGGTCTGCACGCTGACGGTATCGCCGAAGGAGGACTGCAGTTCCTTGCGCACCTTCTGCAGGGCGATGCCCTGCTGACCGCGGCCGAGCTTGTCGGCCTTGGTCAGCAGCGCGTGCGCCGGCAGGCCACGCTGCACTGCATAGGCAAGCATCTGGCGGTCGTAGTCCTTCAGCGGGTGACGGATGTCCATCACCACCACCAGGCCACGCAGGGCCTCGCGGGTACGGAAGTACTGGTCGATGAAAGCCTGCCAGTGCGCCTGCAGATCCAGCGGGACCTTGGCGTAGCCATAGCCGGGCAGATCGACCAGCTTGGCCTCCGGGGTGACCTCGAAGAACACCAGCTGCTGGGTGCGGCCGGGGGTCTTGGAGACCCGGGCCAGGCTGTTCTGGCGGGTCAGGGCGTTGAGGGCGCTGGACTTGCCAGCATTTGAGCGACCGGCAAAGGCGACTTCCGCGCCCACGTCGTCCGGCAATTGCCGGGTGTTGTGGGCCGAAAGCAGGTATTGGGCGCGTTCGAGGAGCAATGACATGGGTATAGGATCGCATGTCCGGGCCCGATCCGCGCTGCCCGCGCTCGGTTTTGCTGCACCCTGCGTTGACCGTGGCGTGAAACGGCGTTGATAATCGGGCGATCCCCGTGGTTGCGGTCCCGCAACCGCCAGGCCGGTCCACACGGAGCTTCCGCATGCGCCATGCTCGCGTTCTTGCCGTTTCCGCACTTGCTGTCTCGCTGCTCGCCGCCGTTGCCGTTGCCCAGACCTCGATCACGCCCCTGCCGGACAACGGGCCGATCAAGACCGCCTCGCTGGAGGTCGATTTCAGCAAAACCACCTGGGGCGACCCCAAGGCCGGGCAGACCAAGGCGGCCGCCTGCGCGGCCTGTCACTCGGCCGATGGCAATTCCACGGTGGAGATGTACCCGAGCATCGCCGGCCAGAGCGAGCGCTACAGCGCACAGCAGATGGCCCTGATCGCCAATGGCCAGCGCACCTCCGGGGCCTCGGCGGCGATGGTGCCGTTCGTGCAGGACCTCACCCCGCAGGACATGCGCGACATCGGCGCCTACTTCGCCACCCAGAAGGCCACGGCCGGCATCGCCGACGATGGCGCGGTGACCGAGGGCCCGCACGCCGGCAAGAAGTTCTTCGAGATCGGCCAGCAGCTGTACCGCGGCGGCGATGCCGAGCGCGGCATCCCGGCCTGCATGGCCTGTCACGGCCCGACCGGCGCCGGCAATCCGGGCCCGGCCTACCCGCACATCAGCGGCCAGCACTCGGCCTACGTTGCCCGCCGGCTGCAGGAGTACCAGGCCGGGACCACCCAGGAAACCGACAAGGCGCACTTCCAGATCATGGCCACGATCGCCAAGTCGTTGACCGAGCAGGAGATCCAGGCCCTGGCCAGCTACCTGCAGGGCCTGCACAACCGGGCCGATGATGTCGCCGCTGCGGCCACCGTTGCCGGGGGCACGCCGGCTCCGTAACCACCGCCCGCACCGCAGCGCATCCCCTTGGTCGGATGACAGATGCGACCGCCGTGGCTGGCGGGGTATGTTCACTGCCACGCCGGCGACTGGGCCGGCGTCGTTTTTTCTGTATGGAGATGGATGTAGATGACGTTGATGCCCCGCCTGATGTTGTTGCTGCTGGCCCTGAGCCCGTTGACCACCCTCGCTGCCACCCCGACACCGCTGGTGGAGGGCAAGGATTACGACCGCATCGCCGATGCCGGTCCGTTCGCGCCGCTGGCCGGCAAGATCGAAGTCGTGGAGATGTTCGGCTACACCTGCCCGCACTGCGCGCACTTCGAGCCGCAGCTGGAAGCCTGGGCCGCCAAACTGCCCAAGGATGTCCGCTTCACCCCGGTGCCGGCCGCTTTCGGTGGCGTATGGGATTCGTTCGCC
Organism: Stenotrophomonas rhizophila; assembly: GCF_003751305.1. Taxonomy (GTDB): domain Bacteria; phylum Pseudomonadota; class Gammaproteobacteria; order Xanthomonadales; family Xanthomonadaceae; genus Stenotrophomonas; species Stenotrophomonas rhizophila_B. The sequence goes on along the minus strand of NZ_RJKV01000002.1, from coordinate 601,346 downwards.
CGCGCCTACTACGCCGCCGATCAGCTGGGCGTGGCCAAGCGCAGCCACCGCGCCATGTTCGATGCCCTGCATGAGAAGGGCTCGCTGCCGATGCAGAACGTCTCGCCGGACGAACTGGCCGCGTTCTACCAGGGCTTCGGCGTAGCCCCGGCGCAGTACATCACCGCGCTCAAGAGCGACGCCGTGGATGCCAAGGTCAAGGCCGCCCGTGCCTTCGCCCTGCGCACCAAGGTGCCGGGCACGCCGACGTTGATCGTCAACGGCGTGTACCTGGTCAAGGGCGACTCGTTCGAGTCGATGCTGCGCAATGCAGATGCCCTGATCGCCCGCGCGCGCAGCGGCAAGGCGCTCTAACAGCGCTCGCTGAACCATCACGCACCGTGCACGCGGGACGCTCGTTTCCGCGTGTCATCATGCTTCCCTGGCCGATGCTCCCAGCATCGGCCCCACCATGCTCATCCGCTGGAGATCCCTCGATGAAGACCCGTTTCGCCATTACGCTCATGGCCCTGCTGCCGATCCTGGCCGCCTGCAAGGCCCAGGACGGTACCGCCAACACCACCGCTCCGGCCGAACCGGCCACCCCGGCCAGCGCCCCGGCCACCGAAACGGCGACGCCGACCGAGCAGGCCCCGGCCGCCAGCGGTGAAACCGCCGCTGCCGAGACCGCTGCCGCCGAAGCCACCACCCCGGCGCCGGCCCCGGCCTCTTCGCGCCCGACCGGCCCGGAGCCGGTTGCCGGCACCGACTATGTGGTGATCGAGAACGGCCAGCCGTTCCAGCCGGCAGCGGGCAAGATCGAAGTCGCTGAGATCTTCGGTTACGTCTGCCCGGCCTGCGCCGCGTTCCAGCCGCTGATCGGGCCGTGGAAGGCGGGCCTGCCGAGCGATGTGAACTTCGTCTATGTGCCGGCCATGTTCGGCGGCACCTGGGATGACTACGGCCGCGCGTTCTACGCGGCACAGAGCATGGGCCTGCAGGAAAAGACCCACGAAGCGCTGTACGCCGCCATCCACGCCGAGCAGAGCCTGAAGGGTGAGCGCGGCCGCGATTCGGTCGAGGACATCGCCAAGTTCTACGCCAAGCACGGTGCCGACCCGAAGCAGTTCGCCGCCACCATGGGCAGCTTCGCGATCAACGCCAAGACCAACTCGGCCAAGCAGTTCGCCCAGCGCAGCAAGATCTCGGGCACCCCGTCGGTGATCGTCAACGGCAAGTACCTGGTCAAGGGCAAGAGCTTCCCGGACATGCTGCGCATCGCCGATCACCTGATCGCACGCGAACGCGCCGGCAAGGCCAACTGATCCTGCGATAGCGAACCGTCGTGAATTCCCCCCACACGCGGACCCTGCGCCTGCTGACGGCCAATATCCAGGCCGGTTCGAGCACCCGCCGTTACAGTGACTACGTGACCCGCAGCTGGTCGCACGCACTGCCGGCCGGGCGCAAGCGAACCAGCCTGGATGCCATCGCGCAGATGGCCCGCGAACACGACATCGTCGGTCTGCAGGAGGCCGACCCCGGCAGCCTGCGCTCGGGTTTCACCAACCAGACCCACTATCTGGCCGAGCGCGCCGGCTTCAATTACTGGAGCCACCAGCCCAACCGCCGGATGGGCGGGGTGGCCTCCAGCGCCAACGGCCTGCTCAGCAAGCTCGAGCCGGTCGAGGTCCAGGACCACGCCCTGCCCGGCCGGATCGGCGGGCGCGGCGTGCTGCTGGCCAAGTTCGGTGAAGGCAGCCAGGGCCTGGCGGTGGCGGTGGCGCATCTGTCGTTGGGGACCAATTCGCGCATGTCGCAATTGGCCTTCATTGCCGATCTGCTCTCCGACCACCCCAACGCCGTGCTGATGGGCGATTTCAACTGCCTGGCCGAACGGCCGGAAATGCAGGTGCTGTACCAGAAGACGACGCTGCAGCCGCCTGGCTGCGTAGTGCCGACCTTCCCCAGCTGGCGCCCGGACCGGGCCATTGACCACATCCTGCTCAGCAATGGCCTGCAGCAACGCAGCGCCGAAGCTGTGCCCGCCGCGTTCTCAGATCATCTCGCGCTGGCGATGTCGATCGACGTTCCTACCAGCGCGCTGCGCTGAGCCATGCCCACCCGCCGCCCTTGTGCGGCGGGCATCGTGAGCGTCTAAACAGGCTGTCCACAGCGCCTGTGCGATAAATCCGCCGTCCGCCGGACCGGCACCAGAGTATCCCTCCCCCCATGAGTACCGTGGAGCCGCCTCTGCCCGAGGTGCGCACGCTTCGACCCGTGTTCCTGCTTGCCGCCACCATCGTGGCGGCATTCGCCATTCTGGTCACCGCGTTTCCGATCGATGCCGGCGTGATGCTGCTCGATGCCCAGACCTGGGCCTCGCGCAATGTCGGCTGGTATTACCTGCTGGCGATGACCGTGTATCTGGTGTTCGTGGTCGGCGTGGCGCTGTCCGGCTATGGCAACGTCAAGCTGGGCGCGGACCATGACGAACCGGAGTTCAGCTATCTCTCCTGGGCCGGCATGCTGTTCGCCGCCGGCATCAGCATCACCCTGTTCTTCTTCTGCGTCTCCGAGCCGCTGACCCATTACCTGCTGCCACCGCAGGGCGGCACCGGCAGTGGCGAGGCCAGCGCGCGCCAGGCGATGCAGCTGCTGTTCCTGCACTGGGGCCTGCATGGCTGGGGCGTGTTCGCGCTGGCCGCGATGGCGCTGGCGTACTTCGCCTACCGCCACAACCTGCCCTTGGCGCTGCGCTCGGCGCTGTATCCGCTGATCGGCAAGCGCATCAACGGGCCGATCGGCTACACCGTGGATGCCCTGGGCATCGTGGCCACCGTGTTCGGCCTCGGCGCGGACATGGGCTTTGGCGTGCTGCATCTCAACGCCGGCCTGAACACTTTGTTCCCGGTGCCGCACGCGGCCTGGGTGCAGGTCGGGCTGATCGTACTGATGATGGGCGCGGCGATCACCGTGGCCGTATCCGGCGTGGAGAAAGGCGTGCGCTGGATGTCCAACATCAACATGCTGCTGGCGATCTCGCTGCTGCTGTTCATGCTGTTCGCCGGCCCCACCCAGTACCTGCTCAATGCCTTCATGCAGAACATGGGCGACTACCTGGGCAACGTGGTCGGCAAGAGTTTCGATGTGTACGCCTACGGCGGGCGCCCGGACTGGCTGGGCAACTGGACGGTGTTCTACTGGGCCTGGTGGATCGGCTGGGCGCCGTTCGTAGGTTTGTTCATCGCGCGCATCTCGCGCGGCCGCACCATCCGCGAGTTCGTGCTCGGCGTGCTGCTGATTCCGCTCGGTTTCACCCTGGCCTGGCTGTCGATCTTCGGCAACAGCGCGCTGGATCAGATCCTGCACCACGACCAGGTGCACCTGGCACAGATGGCGGTGGAGAATCCACCGACCGTGCTGTACGCACTGCTGGAAAGCTATCCGTGGAGCCGCACCGTCATCGCGGTCACGGTGATCGTCAGCTTCATCTTCTTCGTCACCTCGGCCGATTCCGGCACCGTGGTGCTGTCCACGCTGTCCTCGCAGGGCGGCAATCCGGAAGACGACGGCCCGCGCTGGCTGCGCGTGTTCTGGGGCGTGATGACCGGTCTGGTCACCGCCGGGCTGCTGCTGGCGGGCAGCATGGATGCGCTCAAATCCGCCGTGGTATTGGCCTCACTACCGTTCTCGGTGGTCCTGCTGCTGATGCTGTGGGGCCTGACCCGTGCGCTGGGCGAAGAATCGCAGCGCAAGAAGGCCTCGCAGTACTCGCCAATCCCGTTGATCGGGCAATCGCGGCATCAGCGCGGCTGGCGCCAGCGCATCACCCAGGCGGTGCATTTCCCGGTACGCGACGAGGTGTACCGGTTCATGGATACCGATGTGAAGCCGGCGATCGAAGCCGTCGCGGCGCAGCTGCTCGAACAGGGCCTGGATGTGCAGACGAAGTTCGAGCCGGGCGAGATGGAACTCACCGTGGATCACGGCGAGCAGCAGGTGTTCACCTACCAGGTGGTCATGCGCGGCTATCTCACCCCCTCCTTCGCCGCGCAGCGCTTCCGCAACCAGCGTTACTACCGCGCCGAAGTGCACCTCTATGAAGGTGGACAGGACTACGAGCTGTTCGGCTACAGCCGCCAGCAGATCATCAACGACATCATCGATCAGTACGAGCGTCACCTGCAGTTCCTGCATCTCACGCGTTGACGCACTGATCTCCCGCTGCAAAGGAGTCATCGACATGCCTACCCTCCCCGACCAGCTGCTGTACATCGGCGGCCGCTACGTTCCTTCCCAGGGCGGAAAGACCTTCGAGGTCATCAATCCGGCCAACGGCGAGCTGCTCGCCAACGTCCACAGCGCCAACAGCGACGATCTCGACGCTGCCGTGGAGAGCGCCCAGGCCGGCCAGAAAGTGTGGGCCGCGCTGACCACCGTGGAGCGCTCGCGCATCCTGCTGCGGGCGGTGGCGCTGCTGCGCGAGCGCAACGATGCGCTGGCCGAGCTGGAATCGCGCAACACCGGCAAGGCCCTGAGCGAAACGCTCAGCGTGGACGTGGTCACCGGCGCGGACGTGCTGGAGTACTACGCCGGCGTCATGCACGGGCTGGAAGGCAGCCAGGTGCCGCTGCGCGAGAGCAGCTTCTTCTACACGCGCCAGGAACCGCTGGGCGTGGTCGGGGCGATCGGCGCGTGGAACTACCCGATCCAGATCGCGCTGTGGAAGGCTGCCCCGGCGCTGGCCGCCGGCAACGCGATGATCTTTAAGCCCAGCGAAGTGACGCCGTTGACCGCGCTGAAGCTGGCAGAGATCTTCACCGAGGCCGGCCTGCCCGATGGTGTGTTCAACGTGTTGCCCGGCGATGGTGCCGGCGTCGGTTCGGCCCTGACCGAGCACCCGCTGATCGAGAAAATCTCTTTCACCGGCGGCACCGAGACCGGCCGCAAGGTGATGGCCAGTGCCTCCAGCTCCACACTCAAGGACGTCACCATGGAGCTGGGCGGCAAGTCGCCGCTGATCATCTGCGCGGACGCCGACCTGGACCTGGCCGCCGACGTGGCGATGATGGCCAACTTCTACAGCTCCGGCCAGGTGTGCACCAACGGTACCCGCGTGTTCGTTCCGCGCAGCACGCTGGCCGCGTTCGAAGCCAAGCTGCTGGAACGGGTCAAGCGCATCCGCATTGGTGACCCGCTGGCCAAGGACACCAACTTCGGCCCGCTGGTCAGCGCCGCGCACATGCAGCGCGTGCTTGAGCACATCGGCAGCGGCAAAGCCGAGGGTGCACGGCTGGTCTGCGGCGGCGAACGGCTGACCGACGGCGCGCTGGGCAAGGGCTGCTATGTGGCACCGACCATCTTCAGCGATTGCCGCGATGACATGCGCATCGTGCGCGAGGAAATCTTCGGGCCGGTGATGAGCCTGCTGGCCTACGACGACGAAGACGACGCCGTGCGCCGCGCCAACGACACCGATTACGGTCTCGCCGCCGGTGTGGTGACGCCGGACCTGGCGCGCGCGCATCGGCTGATCCACCAGCTCGAGGCCGGCATCTGCTGGGTCAACAGCTGGGGCGAATCGCCGGCGCAGATGCCGGTGGGCGGCTACAAGCAGTCCGGTGTCGGCCGCGAAAACGGACTGGCCACGCTGCGTGCCTACACCCGCACCAAATCCATCCAGATTGAACTGGACCGCTACGCGTCGGTGTTCTAACCGGCCTTACCAGGAGACACCGCGATGAAGCGCGAGTACGACTACATCATCATCGGCGCCGGGTCGGCCGGCAACACGCTGGCCGCACGCCTGACCGAAGACGCCGGCGTCAGCGTGCTGCTGCTGGAAGCCGGCGGCCCGGATTACCGGTTGGATTTCCGCACCCAGATGCCGGCCGCACTGGCCTATCCGCTGCAGGGCCGCCGCTACAACTGGGCGTATGAAACCGAGCCGGAGCCCTACATGAACAACCGGCGCATGGAATGCGGCCGCGGCAAGGGCCTGGGCGGCTCCTCGCTGATCAACGGCATGTGCTACATCCGCGGCAACGCGATGGACTTCGATCAGTGGGCCAGCTTCGATGGTCTGGAGGACTGGAGCTACCACGACGTGCTGCCGTACTTCCGCAAGGCAGAGACCCGCGACATCGGGGCCAACGATTACCACGGTGGCGACGGCCCGGTCAGCGTGGCCACCCCGAAGAACGGCAACAACGTGCTGTTCCACGCGATGGTCGAGGCCGGTGTGCAGGCCGGCTACCCACGGACCGATGACCTCAACGGCTACCAGCAGGAAGGCTTCGGCCCGATGGACCGCACAGTGACTCCGCGCGGGCGCCGTTCCAGTACCGCGCGCGGTTACCTGGACATGGCCAAGGACCGCGAGGGGCTGGAGATCGTGGTGCACGCCACCACCGACCGCATCCTGTTCGCCGGCAAGCGCGCGGTGGGCGTGCGCTACCTGGCCGGCAACAGCGCCGAGCCGATCGATGCCCATGCGCGCCGCGAGGTGCTGCTGTGTGCCGGTGCGATCGCCTCGCCGCAGATCCTGCAGCGCTCCGGCGTGGGCGCGCCGGCGTTGCTGGCCGCACTTGGCGTACCGCTGGTGCACGACCTGCCCGGCGTCGGCGAGAACCTGCAGGACCACCTGGAGGTGTACATGCAGTACGCCTGCAAGAAGCCGGTCTCGCTGTACCCCGCCCTGCAGTGGTGGAACCAGCCGGCGATCGGTGCGGAATGGCTGTTCGCCGGCACCGGCATCGGCGCCAGCAACCAGTTCGAAGCCGGTGGCTTCATCCGCACCCGCGAGGAGTTCGACTGGCCCAACATCCAGTACCACTTCCTGCCGGTGGCGATCAATTACAACGGCACCAATGCGGTCAAGGAACACGGCTTCCAGGCACATGTGGGCTCGATGCGCACGCCCAGCCGCGGCCACGTGCATGCCAAGTCGCTGGACCCGCGTGAGCATCCCTCGATCCTGTTCAACTACCAGTCCACCGATCAGGACTGGCAGGAATTCCGCGATGCGCTGCGGATCACGCGGGAGATCATCGCCCAGCCCGCGCTGGACGAGTACCGCGGCCGCGAGATCAGCCCGAGCGCCGAGTGCCAGACCGATGCGGAACTCGACGCCTTCGTGCGCGCGCATGCCGAAACCGCGTACCACCCGTCATGCTCCTGCGCGATGGGCACCGACGCGATGAGCGTGGTCGACGGCCAGGGCCGCGTGCACGGGATGGAGAGCCTGCGCGTGGTCGATGCCTCGATCATGCCGCGCATCATCACCGGCAACCTCAACGCCACCACGATCATGATCGCCGAGAAGATCGCCGACCGGATCCGGGGGCGTGCACCGCTGCCGCGCAGCACGGCGGCGTATTACGTGGCCGGGGACGCGCCTGCACGGCGCTGAGGGCGCCGCGATCAATGGGTAGGCGTCGAACGTTGCTCGGCGCACGAATCCCGGTAGTGCCGGCCGCTGGCCGGCTCCTCACGTCCTGGTAGTGCCGGCCGCTGGCCGGCTCCTCACGTCCTGGTAGTGCCGGCCGCTGGCCGGCTCCTCACGATCCACCAGAACCGGAAAGCCGGCCAGCGGCCGGCACTACCGGTCACGGCATCGTGTTCATGCTGGCGCGCCCGGCACCAAGGGCATCGCTCGCTTCGCGGTCAACGTACTGCCCACCGACGCCACCACGGTGCAGCCGATCGCCGCCCACTGCAGCGGGGTCAGGTGCTCGGCGAGCAGCCCCATCGCCAGCAGCGCGGCGACGGCCGGCTCCATGCTGATCAGAATGCCGAAGGTCTCCTTCGGCAGCCGCTTGAGCGCCATCATCTCCAGCGACATCGGGATCGCGCTGGAGACGATCGCCACGCCCAGCCCGAACAGCAGGATCTTCGGATCCAGCAGTGCCATGCCGGCGTGCGCCACGCCGACCGGCACCACCACCAGCGCCGCCGCGCACAGCCCCAGCGAGACCGTGTGCCCGGCCGGCAGATGCCCGGCACGCTTGCCGAAGATGATGTACATCGCCCAGCACACCGCCGCACCGAGGGCGAACATCACCCCGGCCGGATCCAGTGGCTCACCATGGCCCAGCGGCAGCAGCAGCAACAGCCCGACCAGCGCGCAGCCGACCCAGATGAAATCGACCGGCCGCCGCGAGGACCACATCGCCACCGCCAGAGGCCCGCAGAATTCGATGGCCACCGCGATGCCAAACGGGATCGTCCGCAGCGCCATGTAGAACAGCAGGTTCATCACGCCGAGCGTGATGCCGTAGCGGATGATCGTCCCGGCGTCGGCGCGCGAGGTGGTCCATCGCCACGGCCGGAACACCATCAGCAGCACCAGCGCTGAGAAACCCACGCGCAGCGCGCTCGTGCCCTGCGCACCGATCAGCGGGAACAGCTGTTTGGCATACGAGGTGCCGACGGCCAGCGAGGTGACCGAGCCCAGGACGGCCAGGGCGGGAAAGAACGTAGAAAGGCGGGAGGTCGACATGCGCACAGGATATTGCGGATCGCCTGCCGACGCCGCCTTGCTGCAGGTCCTGAGGCGGCCTCGATGTGCCGCGCTCTGAAGGCGCTGAACGTTCCCCGGGCGGAGGCACCTGCGTCAGCGCGTGGCCGACAGCGCAGCATCGAACAATGCCGTTGCTTCCGTGATCGCCGCCCCGTGTGTGGCTTGCTTGTCGGCCGCAACCTGGCAGAGTGCGCCGACGCGCGTCTGGCCCAAAGCCGTGCAGCTGGACAGGAAGTCGTAGTGCCCCACCGCCGGCAAGGTGGTCAGCGTCGCCTTCGGAAGCGACGAGGCAGCCACGTCGCTGTTGGTGGCCGGTGAGGCTACGGTGTCGGCTGCACCGACGATGATCGATACCGGCTGCGTTACTTTCTCCAGTTCCTCCGGCGCGAACGCCTGCACCATGGCCGGCGCGATCAGCACTACCGCACGTACCCCGGCAATGGCGCGATCGTCACCGGCCTTGGCCACCCACGGGGCCAGTTCCGGCGTCGCTGCGGCGGTCATCCGGCGCGCCAGGGTCAATGAGGGAGTCTCGGCCTGCGGGGCGCAGACGCCGTCGTCAGGCTGCGCGCGGCAGAACGCCAGCAGCCGCTGCAGATCCGGGCGTGCGCCCGCGGCGACCAAGGCAGTGAACCCGCCGGCCGAATAGCCCGCGATGCCCAACCGGATGGTATCGATCTCCGCTGCCAGCACCTTATCGGCCTGCACGGCAGCCAGCGCGGCGGCCAGGTCATCCACCCGGTTCCACATCAATATGCTGCCGGCCTCGGTCATCGGGTCCACCCCGTTGTTGCCGGGATGGTCCACCGCGATCACCACGTACCCGGCCCGCGCCATCGCGGTACCGAACCAGCCCATCATCCGGGCACTGCCACCGTTGCCGTGCGAGAGCAGCAGGACCGGCCAGCGGCCTTTGGCAATGGCGGCATCGGCGGCCGCCGTACCGACCTCGAACAAGGGCGCCCCCGGCGGGCCGATCGTCAGCGCGGTTTCCTGCGCATCGGGCTGGGCCGGATACCACACGGTGTAGCGCACGCTGTCGCGGTGGTCGGCATCGCGCACGGCCGCACTGGGCGTATGTGCAACGCCGTGCCGCTCGCCAACGGGCGGCACGGCCCCAGCGGCAAACAGGGGCAGGCAGAGCGCCAGCAGCGCGGTACAACAACGGGCGGTCATTCGCATGGGTCAATCTCCTTGAGGTGCAACGTGTCGGCCAGCGGCAGCCATATCTCCACCCCGCCGTGGCCACTGCGGTCATCGAAGCGCGCGTCGTAGCGCTCCAGGTCCGGTGCGTCGGCCAGGGTCAGGCCGGACGCCGGCAGATAGTCATTCAACAACCAGAACCAGGTGGAGCGGATCGCGGAAATGTGCCCGGCATGCCAGGCCACCAGATACTCGCGGGGCGCAATCGAGATCGCCTGCCAGCCAGCGGGCACGGGCGCGGATGCACTGATCTCCACGCCGGCGATGTAGTCGAAGCCGCCGTCGGCATCGTTGTTGCCGCACACGCCGTAGGCGATCTCCGCACCCAGGCCATGCGCTTCGTCCAGGCGCTGCCATTGCGAGGGAATCGATGCGACGGTCGCGGAAGTGTGGCGTGCACCGATGCCGGCCACGCGCAGGGCACCGCAGTGCGCGCGATGGGGTTCGATCGTGCAGGGTGTCGAGGGGTCGATCAGTTTCAATGCCTCGACCAGCGCCACGCCGGCCAGCCCCTGCTCGCGCACCTGCTCGGGCGAGCGTCCGAACTGCTCGGAAAATGCGCGGGTAAAGGCCGCATGTGAGGCGTAGCCGGCAGCGATGGCCACCTCGAGGATGCCATCAGCCCCGGCGGCCAACTGGTGTGCGGCGTCGGTCAGCCGGCGGCCACGCAGATAGCGCACCACCGAGGTGCCGGTGCTGAGTTGGAACAGCCGCGAGAGATGGAACGGCGACAGCCCCACCACGCCGGCGATATCGGCCAACGACGGGTTTTCAGCGAAGTGGCTTTCGATGTACCACAAGGCCCTGCGTGCCGCACCCATACCGCCAGATCCATCGCTGTTGAACGGGACCGCAGCGTAACCCAGCGCGCACCGCGGCATTTGATCGTTCTTGCTGTCTGTTGCAACACACGACGGGCACGCGATCTCAGCCCCTTACCGCCGCCTCGATGGCCGCCACGTCAATCCTGCGCATGGTCATCATCGCCTCGAACGCACGCCGAGCCACGGCCGGATCCTTGCTGGTCACCGCGTCGGTCAGCACGCGCGGCGTGATCTGCCAGGACAGGCCCCACTTGTCACGGCACCAGCCGCAGGCGCTTTCCTCACCCCCATTGCCGACAATCGCGCTCCATAGCCGGTCCGTCTCGGCCTGGTCATCGGTGGCGATCTGGAAGGAGAACGCTTCGCTGTGTTTGAACGCCGGCCCGCCATTGAGTCCGATGCAGGGGATGCCGGCGACGGTGAAATCGACGGTCAGTACGTCGCCCTGTTTGCCGGAGGGAAAATCGCTCGGCGCGTGGTGCACCGCGTGCACCGCGCTGTCCGGGAAGGTGGCGGCGTAGAAGGTGGCGGCGTCCAGCGCGGTACCGTCGAACCAGAGGCAGATCGTGTTCTTGCTGACCATGGGCGTCTCCTGCAGCAGAGGATGGATTGCGCCCGCTCACGTTAGGCGCGCCGGTGTTAAGCCTGCGCGCGGGTGCCCCGCCTGGATGAATACGCACATGCCTTGGTCCACCATCGTCAGGATCAATACAGAGATCGGATGCGGTTGATGATGCGAATCATTGCCATTACCATGGTGTGATCCAGGTCGCGCAAGGGATGCGCACCCGTGAACAGTTATCGAGCCCGCGTCGGGTCACCGCCCCCGCCAGCCGCTGCCTGCCCCCACCCCGCTCCGCCGCAGGCCACCCAGGACGCCGGCCATGCCCGTTGCCGCCTTTCTGGAAACGCCGATGACCCGCTCCGCCCACGTGCTGTCCCGCCCGTCGATGCACCGTCGCCCGCTGCCTCAGGCCTTGATGGTGGCCCTGTGCACCCTCACCATTGCGCCTGCGTTCGCGCAGGATGCTGCCGCTGATGCCACCACCCTGGACAAGATTGTGGTCAAGGGCGAGCGCGCCGAAGGTTATTCGGTCCGCAGGACCTCGGCCGGCACCCGCTTCGATCTGGCCCCACGCGAGATCCCGCAGTCGGTCAGCATCATCAGCCACCAGCGCATCGAGGATCAGAACCTCGATGACATCATCGACGTGCTGGCCAACACCACCGGCGTGAGCAGCACCCAGTCCGATACCGAGCGCACCGAGTTCTACGCGCGCGGCTTCTACATCGACAGCTACCAGTTCGACGGCCTGCCGACCCAGATGGTGCAGAACTGGAGCTACGGCGATTCCGGCCTGGACCTGGCCCTGTATGACCGCGTGGAAGTGGTGCGTGGCGCCACCGGCCTGCTGAGCGGCGCCGGCAACCCGTCCGCCTCGGTGAACCTGATCCGCAAGCATGCCGACAGCGCCGAGCTGACCGGCAGCGTGTCGGTGAACGTCGGCAGCTGGGGCCGCACCCGCAGCACGGTGGATGTGACCACCCCGCTGAACGCCAGCGGCTCGGTGCGTGCGCGCGTGATCGGCAGCTACCTGGATACCGAATCGCAGATGGACCGCTACGACCAGCACAAGACGCTGGGCTATGCGGTGATCGATGCCGACCTGACCCCGGATACCCAGCTGAGCGTGGGCTATGACTACCAGCAGAAGCGCGCCAACGGCGCGACCTGGGGTGGCTTCCCGATGCTGTTCTCCGATGGCAGCTCCACCGGTTACGACGAATCGTTCAATGCCAATCCGGGTTGGACGTATTGGGACACCACCAGCAAGCGCGCCTTTGCCACTCTCGAACACGGGTTTGCCAGTGGCTGGAAGTTCAAAGTCGGCGCGACGCATGACGAAACCAAGGCCGATGATAAATTGTTCTACACCGCCTACAACGACTGGATGACTGGCGCGTCCTACTTTGACAAAGAAACCGGCGCTGGTATCACGCCTTCTGCAGGCTTCTACAACACCGAGCGCAAGGTCAGCGCGGTCGATGGCTTCATCGACGGCCCGTTTCAGCTGTTTGGTCGCGAGCATCAGTTCATGGCCGGCCTGAGCTACAACAAGCGGGAGTACGCCAACAAAGGCGATTACCAGCCGGATTTTTACAGTGATCCGATTGCGCCGTACCTAGCGTTGCCCAACTATCTCGGCTGGAACGGCAATTTCCCAGAACCAGAGTGGCGCGCAATGAAGCTGCAGAGCCGTGGCACGATCACTCAGAAAGCGGGTTACGCGGCTACCCGCCTATCATTGGCCGACCCGCTGAAGCTGATCATTGGTGCGCGCTATACCGACTGGAGCTTGGACGGTCTGGAGGGCACAGTCGTCAGTCGCTTTAGCCACAAGGTCACCACGCCGTACGCAGGCCTGGTGTTCGACCTCAACGACACCTATTCCACCTACGCCAGCTACACCGAGATCTTCCAGCCTCAGACGCTGAAGAACCGCGCAGGCAGCTACCTGGATCCGGTGGACGGCAAGAGCTACGAGGTGGGCGTCAAGGGCGCGTGGTTCGACAACCGCCTGAACGCGTCGCTGGCAGTGTTCCGCATGGAGCAGGACAACGTCGGCCAGGCCACCACCGAGCCCGTCCAGGGCAGCCCCAATGAGTTCGCCTACATCGCCGCGCGCGGCACGGTGAGCCGCGGTTTCGAGTTCGAGCTCAACGGTGAACTGGCCCCCGGCTGGAACGCGACCTTCGGTGCCTCGCGCTATGTGGCCAAGGACATCAACGACGCGGACATCAACACCAACCTGCCGCAGACCACCATCAAGCTGTTCACCAGCTACACCCCGCAGTCGCTGAGCGCGCTGACGGTCGGCGGCGGTGCCAACTGGCAGAACGGGATCTACTATCCGGTGCCGGCCTACGGCCGCATCGAGCAGGGCGGCTACGCGCTGGTCAGTGCCTTCGTGCGCTACCGCATCTCCCCGGAGTTCAGCGTGCAGGCCAACCTCAACAATCTGCTGGACAAGACGTACTTCTCGCAGATCAACGGGTACGGTGCGTACGGTGATGGTCGCAATGGCGGCCTGACGTTTACCTGGTCGTTCTGATCGGTCATTGACCGTAACGCTTCAACAAAGGAGAGCCGGGCATTGCCCGGCTCTCTGCGTTTTGCACGATGCGCAACGGACGCGCGGCGCCGCACGGCCAGACCTCGGTAGTGCCGGCCGCTGGCCGGCAGCCTCATGAACGATGAAAGTCCTGCCTGGTTGCCGGCCAGCGGCCGGCACTACCATCAACGTCGTGCGCGCAGCACCAGCGCCAGACCATCACGGCCGTGCGCGCAGCAGCGCCAACCCGAACCCGATGAAGATCGTGCCGACCACGCGGTCGAACACCTTGCGCAGCCCCGGCTTGGCCAGATAACCGGCCAGCCCGCGGCCGCCGGCTGCGTACACCCCGTACCAGAACATTTCCATCACCGCGAAGGTGCCCACCAGGATCACGAACTGCGGCAGCTGCGGCTGGGTGAGATCGACGAACTGCGGCAGGAACGCCGAGGCGAACAGCAGCAGCTTCGGGTTGCTGATGCCGATGATGAATCCATCGCGGAACAGCACGGTGCGTGAACTGGGCACCAGCGCCGAGGTGCTGCCGACGTCGATCGGCGCATCACCGCCGCGCCAGGCCTTGATCCCCAGGTACACCAGGTACGCCACGCCCGCGTAGCGCAGCAAGTCGAACACCATCGGCGAGGCCTTGAGCACCGCGCCCAGCCCGGCGGCGGAGATCGCCAGGGCCAGTACCAGCGCGGTCAGGCAGCCGGCCATGGCGGCGATACTGCGGCGGAAGCCGACGCGCACGCTGCGGGTCATCACGTGCAGCATGTTCGGGCCGGGCGTGCCGCACAGGACGAACACGGTGACGGCGAAGATCCACCAGGTATGCAGGTTCATGGCAATGCCGTTCTAGAGAGAGGTAGTGCCGGCCGCTGGCCGGCAGCGCAATGATGCCTGACGGAAACAGCATCGGCAGGCCGGACTCGCGAGATGGCCGGTCCTCGCAACAGCGTTGTCCGCCCGAAACGCACCGGGGCGCCCTCATGGCGCCCCGGTATGTCACGCCCGCATCAGCCCGCGATCAGAACCGCAGGTCCGCGCGCACGTACCAGTAGCGCCCGCGCGGGATGTCGTAGGTGGAGGCGTCATAGCCATTGAGCGAGCACGACAGGCAGATCGGCGGATCCTTGTCGAACACGTTGTTCAGGCCGGCGCTGAGCTGCAGGCCCTTCATCCAGTCGACCTTGTAGCCCACCTGCATGTCGTGGAAGGTGGTTGCGGCCAGTTCGTTCGTCCCCTCGGCCTGGTTGCCGCAGATCGGGAACGCCGCCACGTCGCCACACTCCTCGGTGAGCTTGGAGATGTGGCGCACCGTCCAGGACGCGTTCCAGTTGGCCAGATTCCAGCTCAACGTGGCATTGCTGGTCCATTCCGGGATCGAGCTGTCGGCCACTTCCACCCCCGGCTCCTGTGGCTGCCGCTGGCCGGCCGCGCCCAGTGCCTCATAGCGGCCGACGAAGGTGTTCTGCCAGCCCAGCTTGAACTGCCCGATCTCCGTCTGCGGCAGGGTCCAGAACAGATCCACATCCCAGCCATCGGTCTTGATCGAACCCAGGTTGGTCAACCGGTTGTTGAAGCTGCTGACCGCACCGGTCGAGGCGCGCGTGATGCCACTGCAGTACAGCGGGTCCAGCGTGTCCACGCACAGGTCGAGCTGGGTCTGCGCGTTGATCGCCTGGATCGCGCCTTCGATGTGGTGGCGGTAGAACGTCACCTCGACATCGAAGCGCTCCGACCACGATGCATTGCTGCCAAACCACGGACTCCACACGAAGCCGGCACTGAAGCTGCGCGAACGCTCCGGATCCAGTTCCGCGTTGCCGCCGGTGGTGACCGAGATCTGCGAGTTGGCCTGCTGGAAGCCGCCCGGCACGCCGAGCGCGGTACAGTTGGCGGCACTGCCGCGCGGCGGGGTGCCACCCAGCCCGACCGAGCAGGGATCGAACAACTGCAGATCGGCACGCGCGGCCGAGCCGTACAGCTCGCCGATCGACGGCGCGCGGAAGCCTTCGGCATAGCTGGTGCGCAGCACGAAGTCATTGGTCACCTGCCAGCGCAGGCCGTACTTCGGGGTGAACTCGCCGCCGAAGGTGGAGTAATCCGAGTAGCGCCCCGCCAGGCTCAGGTCGAGCTTTTCGCCGAGCGCGCTCTTGGCGAAGATCGGTACGCTCAGCTCCAGGTAGGCCTCGTTGACATCGTAGGACCCGGAGGTGGGCAGCGACGGCACGCCGTTGTAGTGACCGATCACGGTCAGCGGATCCGGATCGTAGCGGCCCTCGTACTTGCGGTACTCATAGCCGGTGGCGAACGAGACCGGGCCGGCCGGCAGGGTGAACAGTTCGCTGCTGAGGTTGGCGGTGAACAGGCTCAGCTCGTTCTGGCTGCGGTCACGGACCACCGGCTGGATCCAGCGCAGCATGTCCGGGGTGATCGAGCCGACCCCACCGAAGATGTTCAGCGGTACGCAGCCGGGGGTGGCCGCACACACCGCCGGATCGCCCAGCGCCATGTTGACCTTGTAGATGTCGTAGCTGCCGTAGTTGGTCTGTTCGGCCTTGTTCTTGCTGTACATGCCGTTGAGGTCCCAGAACCAGCTGCGGTCCGCGGCCTGGAACTGGCCCACCAGCCCGGTGGCGAAGTACTGGGTGTTGACCTCCTGCTCGAACACGCGCGGGCCGCCTTCCACCGGGCGGCGACCGATCAGGCTCATGTTGCTCGACGCATCCAGATCGAAGCCGAACGGGTTGTACGGGTTGAGGGCGGAAACAACGATGTTGTCCGCCAGGGGGTTGCCGGTGGCGCCGTCCGGGCCGAAGAACAGCGGCTCGGGGCCAGCCTGGTTGGTGGACTCGCGGCGGTTGCCCAGTGCCTTGATGTACCACTGGATGTCATCGGTGAGGTCGAAACGGAACTGACCGAAGATACCCTTCCGCTCGGACGGGGTGAGCACCAGGTTGTACTCGGCGAAGTTGAAACGGTCGGCCGAGGTGAAGCAGTGGTAATCGTCGCTGCGGTTGCAACCGGCAGTGCCGTCATAGCGTGGATTGCTCACGCCGGTGTTGGGCACGATGTTCTGGCTGGCGCCGGTGTTGGGGTCCACGAAGGCGAACCGGCCCTGCGGAATGCCACCACTGCCGAAGGCCAGCCCGGTACCCGGAATCGGGAAGCGCGACTGTTCGCGGTCCCGTGCATATACCGGGTCCTGCTTGGTCCAGCTCGCACCCAGGAACAGGCTGTAGCGGTCGCCACTGGTGCCCCAGGCCAGGTCGACGCCCTTCTGGGTGCCGTCGCCCTTGGTGTACTCGCCATAATTCATCGTCACCTGCGCGCCATCGAATTCGCGGCGGGTGATGATGTTGACCACGCCGGCGATGGCGTCGGAGCCGTACAGCGATGAAGCGCCGTCTTCGAGCACTTCGATGCGCTCGACGATGGCCAGCGGGATGGTGTTCAAGTCTGTCGCCGCGCCCACGCCGGAGGCGGAGGATTCGTTGACCCAGCGGATGCCATCGACCAGCACCAGCACGCGCTTGGCGCCCAGGTGCCGCAGATCGACCTGGGCCGAGCCCGCGCCCACACCGCTGCCATCTGGCGGGAAGCCAAAGTTGCCGGAGGAATTGAACTTCGCATTGAGCGCCGAACCGGAGCCGGTCAGCTGTTGCAGCACATCGCCGATGGAGGTCAGGCCGGTACGTTCGATCTCGGTACGGGTCAGGGTCTGGATCGGCACCTGCCCTTCCACCTCGGCCCGCTTGATGCGGCTGCCGGTCACTTCCACCCGGTCCAGATCGGTCGTACTGCGGGGCGCGTCCTGCGCGCTGGCCAAGACCGGCGCAGCCAGCAGCAGGCACACGGATACGGCAACCGCCAGCGGGCGGTGATGCAGGTTGTTCATTCGCTCTCTCTCCAAAGGAATGTCGGGCTGGGCTGCCGCGCCCCCCCTGCATGGCGGCAGCGTCTCCTTTGTAAACAAACGGTAAACAGGCCGACGTGACGGCCGACACCTTTTCACGCGGAATCGACAAAGCCGACTGTGGGAATCGAAGACAGATGTGCTCGCAGGATCTGCAGGGAGCTCGGCCAGAAGCCTTGTTTTCAAAGGCGCTTATGGTCCACAGCATCGCCAACGAGGCATGACTGGGCAGAAGGAATGCCGCGCGACGTTTATCCCTGAGATGTCGAAGAAACCACCGTCTCCATGGCTCCCTGCGCGTCGCGATCGGCTGAAATGCGTTATCGCGACGACCCGATAGCCTCCCGCTCTGCCCGCTCGGCATCCATCACGGCGGCCATGTTCCGCAGGAACGCGGATTCGATCGAGCGAAATAATCCGCATCGCCAACCCGCCCGCCGCGCGGCGAGTGGTTTGTCATCTGGTCTGCATTTCCGGACGCTGCTGGGCGCGGGCGCTGTTCATCCTCGAGTCGGCTTGCCCTCACTCCCTTTCACCCCGCGCCGTTATGCTTTCCCGCATGACTCGACTTCCCCTGTATTTCTTCAGCGCAACCGTCCTGCTGGCCTGCACCGGCGTCAGCCCGGTCGCCGATGCCCAGAACCTGGATGCGCAGCGCGCGCAGCTCAAAGCCGTCATCGACAACGCCGAGCGCGGCCAGTTCGATCCTGCCCAGGCGGCCGCATTGAGCCGGCACCCGCTGTATGGCTGGGTCGAATTCGCGAACCTGCGGCGCAACATCGACACCGTCAGCAATGCGCAGGCCCAGGACTTCCTGAAGCGTTACAACGGCCAGGCCGTGGCCACCAGCTTCCGCAACGTATGGCTGCCGGCGGTGGCGCGGCGCCAGGATTGGCCGACGCTGCTGGCCAACTGGACCGACACCTCCAACGCCGGCCTGCGGTGTGCACAGCTCAACGCGCGCCAGGCCACCGGCAAAGCCGATGCGCAGTGGGTCAGCGAGGCGCAGGCGATCTGGCGCAGCACCGGCAAGTCGCTGCCCGATGCCTGCGACCCGGTGTTCGCTGTACTGGATGCCAAGGGCGGCCTGAGCGCGGAGCTGCGCTGGGCACGTATCGACGCGGCGGCCGATGAGCAGCAGCCTGCGGTGATGCGCAGTGCGGCGCGCGGGCTACCCGCGGCCGATCTGGCCCTGGCCAACACGTATGCCGCCTTCGTCGACAAGCCCAACGCCAGCGCGCTGAACTGGCCGCGCAATGAGCGCAGCCGGCGCATCGCCACCGATGGCCTGGCCAAGCTGGCCAAGGCCGATCCCGGGGCCACCGAACAGCAGTTGCCGCAGTACGCCGATGCCCTGCAGCTGAGCGCCGCGCAGCGCGCGCAGGTGCTGTACCAGATCGCGCTGTGGACGGTGGCCTCGTACGGTCCCGAGTCGGCCCGTCGCCTCAATGCGGTGCCCGAATCGGCGTACGACGAGCGCCTGCACGAATGGCGTGCGCGCGAAGCGCTGTCGCGCGGCGACTGGCCGGCCGCACTGACCGCGATCCGCAAGATGGGCCCGACCCAGCGCGCCGATTCGCGCTGGCGCTATTTCGAAGCGCGCATGCTGGACAAGACCGGCAAACGCAGCGAAGCGCAGGCGGCCTTCCGTGAGGCGGCCCGTGCGGCCACCTTCCATGGCTTCCTGGCCGCCGACCAGCTCGGCCAGAACTACACGCTGTGCCCGTGGGAACCCAACGACAGCGCCCAGGCGCAGGCGGCGGTCGCGCGCGACCCGGCGATCGTGCGCGCGATGGAACTGTTCAAGATCGAACGTGCGGGCTGGGCCGTGGCCGAGTGGAACGATGCGCTGAGCCGTTACGACAACACACAGCGTCGTCTCGCCGTGGAAGTCGCCCGCGACAACGGCTGGTTCGACCGTGCGGTGTTCTCGCTCGGCAAGACCCCGGACGAGCAGCGCCTGTACTCGTTGCGCTTCCCGCTGCACCACGACGACAGCATCCGCCGCGAGTCCGCCCGCAATGCCATCGACCCGGCCTGGGTGGCCGCGGAGATCCGCGCCGAGAGCATCTTCAACCCGAAGGCCCGCTCGCCGGCCAACGCGATGGGCCTGATGCAGGTGCTGCCCGCCACCGGCGCGGCGGTGGCCAAATCGATCGGGCTGACCAACTACGGCGGCGCCGCCAGCCTCTACGATGCGGACACCAACATCGCCATCGGCACGGCCTACCTGCGCCAGCTGATGAACAAGTACGACGGCCTGCCCTACGTCACCATCGCCGCCTACAACGCCGGCCCGACCCCGACCGCCCGCTGGCAGTCGCAGCGCCCGGGCTTCGATCCGGACATCTGGATCGAGACGATCAGCTACAAGGAAACCCGCGAGTACGTCGCGCGCATCCTGGCCTTCAGCGTGATCTACGACTGGCGCTTGAACGGTGACGCGCTGCCGGTGACCGACCGCATGAACGGCCGCCTGCAGGTCAAGCGCAAGACCTTTGCCTGCGCCGCCAACGCCGACAAGGGCGGGGACTGAGCGGCTCCGGGCTGCCGGGCGGCTCCGCAAATCCGGCACTCCCGGTTGGCGTGGCCTTGGTCCACTGCGGCATCATGGGCATATGAAAATCTATCTGGTTGGCGGCGCCGTGCGCGACCGCCTCTTGCAGCGCGCCCCGGGCGACCGCGACTGGGTCGTGGTCGGGGCCACCCAGGCGCAGATGGAAGCGCAGGGGTACAAGGCCGTGGGCCGTGATTTCCCGGTGTTCCTGCATCCCGACACCGGTGAGGAATATGCGCTGGCCCGCACCGAGCGCAAGTCCGGTCGCGGCTACCGGGGCTTCGTGGTCGATGCCGATCCGGCCGTGACGCTGGAGGAGGACCTGCAGCGTCGCGATTTCACCATCAACGCGATCGCCTGTGATGAAGCCACCGGCGCCCTGGTGGACCCATATGGCGGCGTGCGCGATATCGAGCAGCGCGTGCTGCGCCACGTCGGCCCGGCCTTCGTCGAAGATCCGCTGCGCGTGCTGCGCGCGGCCCGCTTCATGGCGCGCTTTGCGCCGCTCGGCTTCACCGTCGCCGACGAGACGATGGCCCTGATGCGGGAGGTTGCCGCCAGCGGCGAGCTCAGTGCTTTGGTGCCCGAGCGTGTGTGGCAGGAGCTGCGCCGTGCGCTCGCCTCGGCGCGGCCGTCTGCCTTCCTGCGCACGCTGCATGACGCACATGCACTGGGCGCGATACTGCCCGAGCTGGAGGCCCTGTACGGTGTACCCCAGCGCGCGGAGTTCCATCCGGAAGTCGATACCGGCGTGCACCAGGAAATGGTGAGCGACATGGCCGCGCAGCTGGCCCCGGGCGATGACCTGATCGGCTTCGCCGCGCTGACCCACGACCTCGGCAAGGGCCTGACCCCGCCGGCCGAATGGCCGCGCCACATCATGCATGAGCAGCGCGGCGTCGCCCCGCTGCGTGGGTTGGCCGAACGCCTGAAGGTGCCGGTCGATCACCGCCAACTGGCCGAAGCGGTCTGCCGAGATCATCTCAACGTGCACCGCATCGACGAACTGCGCGATGCCACCGTGCTGGAACTGCTCGGCCGCTGCGACGGGTTCCGCCGTCCCGAGCGCATCGCGCAGATCGCGCTGTGCTGCGAAGCCGACAAGCGCGGCCGGCTCGGCTTTGAGGACAGCGACTATCCGCAGGGTGAAACGCTCAAACGCCTGCACCAGGCGGCGCTGGCGGTGCAGGCGCGCGACCTGGATCTGACTGGGCTGAAGGGGCCGGCGGTGGGTGAGGCGCTGGCCAAGGCGCGGGTGAAGGCGATCAGCGCGGTGCGTACGCGCTGATCGATGCCAGCCCGTCGCAACATCACCAATCGAAGCGCACGCCGATATTCCCCTCGATGCTCTTGCGCTCCTTCTGCGCACTGCTTTCCAGATCGCGCGTGTAATCGGCCACCGCAAACGCGCTGACATTACCGTTGAAGCGCGCGACCACACCGACACCGACTTCCAGCGCGCGGGCCCCCTGCTGATTGATCAGCTCATTGGTGCCGAACGTGATGCGATCCTCGCCGTCGAAGGTCTGCCAGTAGTTCACTTTGAGGTACGGCTGCCAGCCATTGCCGGCCAGGTTGTAGTCGGCTGCCAGACGCAGGCCGACGCGGCCGGTCCAGGCATCTTCGTTGTCGTATCCGATCGTGGAGATGCGGTCGGCACTGTCATCCAACGCGCTGCGCTGCCAGATCACCTGCGCCTGCGGCTCCAGCCACCAGGCCGATTGCCCGAGCTGCAGCAACGGCTTGCCGACCTCCAGTGACGCCGTGGTGCCATCGCCACGCAGATCGATCCCAAGGCCGCGCGCCGACCATGCATTGCCGTCGTAACGACTCTGCATGACCACCGCGTCGAGGTAACCGCCCGCACTGCCCACGCGGGTCCAGTACAGACCGACATGTTTGTCGTCCAGGCGCGTGCGGCCCACTGCCACGTTATCCCAGCCGATCGCGAAGCCGTTGACGTTGCCCTGCGCGCGGGTACGCCCGACGAACACACCGAACTGATTGCGCGCCTGATCATCGGCCGTTGCGTACAGATCCACACCGGCCTGGATGCCCTGGATGTCACCGTCGAAGCTGGGCTTGGCATCGCCTTCCCAATGCTGCTCATGGCTCTGCCCGATCATCCGCGCCCATGCCGAACGAACACCACCCTGTCCGGCCAACAGGCGCTGTTCGCCCTGGCGTTCGTGGAAGGTACCGAGACTGAGCAGACTGGTCTCACGCAGCAGCGGCGGCACCACCGCGTAGGTGGCCGCCTCCACGCGGTACAACGGAACGATGTCGCCTTCGGCCGGCATTGCACCGGGCGTCGGCGGAACGGCCAGCGGTCCGGGCACGGCGGCCGGCGTGGTCGGTACCGGCGGTGGCGTATCCGTTTCAGGGGGCGCAACCGGCGCCGGCTCGGGCGGCGGCGGCGGCGGGGCCGGTTCCGGTGCCAGCGGATCCGGGTTCTCCGGCAGATCCGGTGACGGTGGCGGCGTCAGCGGGGGCGGTGGCGTACCGGCGTTCTCCGGCGGAGGCGGCAGCGGGGTCACCGTGGATACGCCCGGTGGCGCCGGTGCGGGCGCCGGCGTCGCGCTGGCCACCAGCGTCGAGCGCAGGTACCAGTTCTCGCTGCTGTCAGCACTGACGCCGCCCTTGAACAGGAAATACTCGAACGCGCCCGCCGCGATCGGGTTGTAGAGCGCGAAGGCGTTCGGTGCCGTACTGGCGCCGTTGATCGACTGCACCACCAGGATGCCGTCAGCAACCGTCGCCGCGCCGGCTCCTCCGGCGTTGAGAATTCCCAGTCCGGTGCTGCCACTGGCTACGCCGTTGAAGATCACCAGGCGGTCGGAAGGCGCACCGTCACCGGCCAGCACCGACTGCAGATACACGCCGCCGTTATTGCCGACATAGTTGCCTGCAATGGTAAACGCATCGCCTGGACCGTTGCTGCCGTTGCTCAAGTCAATGCGCCCGGCGTTGATCACATTGGCCTGCTGCCCGGCGGTGAAGGTGCGCACGTTCGCATTGAGGCCACCGGCGAACACCGTGCTGGTGCTGTCGATGTCCAGCGTACCGCCGCTGGTGGTGAAATCGGACAGCACCAGATCGCCATCGAAGGTCAGTTGGCTGTCCTGGCGGAGGTTGATCTGCTCCCAGCCGGTGAAGCGCGAGACACCGCTGGTCTTGACGTTGTTCATCGTGAGCAGATCAGTGCCAAGCCCACCGGTGAACAGCGGAATCGCACCGAGGTGGCTGTTGTTGAGATTGGACAACGTGGTGACGTCGTTGCCCTCCCCCATGTCCACCGTGCCGTACACCACCCCGCCACCGGACCAGTCCAGACGATCGTTGCCGGTGCTGGCGCGGATCTCGCCGCGTACGGTGCCACCGGTGATGGTGATGGAATCATCGCCACCGCTGACGCTGATGTTCCCGCCGATGTAGCCTTCGGAGAGGATGATGGTGTCGTTGCCGAAGCCGGTGACGAGGTTGCCGTCGATGGTCCCGCCGGACATGTCGAAGGTGTTGTTCTCCAGCTTCATGTTGACCCGTCCGATGCGCCCGCCGGTCATCTCGGCATAGTCGCCGTCGTCGAAGCCACCGATGATCTGGCCGCCGGTCATGCGGAAACGGTCGGTGCCGTCGCCCTGCAGCAGGGCGCCGATGGTGCCGCCGGTCATCAAGAACGTATCCACGCCACTGCCTTGCTGTACTGCACCGGTGATGGTGCCGCCGCTGATTTCCAGCGCATCCAGTCCATCGCCCTGGTCGACGCTGTCGATGACCCCGCCACGCACCACCAGGGTGTCGTTGCCGGCTCCCTGCACCACGCCACGGCGGATGCTGCCGGCCAACATCTCCAGGCGGTCATTGCCGGCACCGAACACAATGCCGCCGGTGCTGCCGCTGATCGCTCCACGATTGATCACGGTGGTGGCGGCATCCAGCTGCAGACCACGCCCGGCCACGGCGATGATGCTGCCGTCGTTGGTGATCAGATGACCACCGCCACCGGCCTGCAGCGTGACCGCATTGCCGGTCGCCGGCGCGAGCTGCGCGGTGCCAAGGACGTTGAGCGTGATGTTGCTGCTGCCGGCCACGCCGATAACCGGCACGTTGTCTGGATTGGGCGGCTGGCTGGAGCAGGTCACGGTCTGCCCGCTGGTCGGCGCAGCGTTATCGCATCCCGCCCAGACCGGGAAGGCGCCGGCGATCAATACGGTGCCGAGCGCGCCACGGCGGCCGGCCTGCAGAAGGTGCGAGATCTGGACAGCCAGCAACGGTCGTGCCGGCCAAACGAGCGTCTGGCGCATGTACCTTTCCTGTTCAGCAGAAGGGAGACGGCAACGGCCCAGTGCTTTTACGGATGACCGGCGTAGGTACTTTTACTGTGCAACCGTGATGCGGAGGTAAAAAACCGGTGCCTTCATATCTTCAGGTAGACCCGCCGGTGGTCCAGCGCCCACACCACGCCCCACCAGATCGCCACGAATCCCGCGGCGCAGGCGAGCGAGGCCAGCATCGGCGCCTGCGGCATAACACGCGCCACGGCATGGAACGCCCACGCCCACACACCTGTCGCGCCCAGCACCAGCGCCATTGCCGACGACCCAAGGTAAGCAGCGATCGCATTCACCCCGAAGCGGCGACCCAGCGCAGGCAGGCCACAGCGGTCGATCAACAGGTGCGCCAGCAGCAGCGCGGCCACCGACAGGCCACCGGCCCAGAGCACGAAGCTGGGCGTCCACAGTTGCTTGTTGAGCGGCAGCCACAGCGTGGCCAGACCACCGACGGCCAGACAGGCCAGCGCCAGGGTGACCAGGCGGGCCGACTGGCCCGCACGCAGCCACGCACCGGTACGCAGGCCCAACAGCGTGGTGGCAATCGCCCCGAGGCTGCTCAGCAGGCCTTCCGGGTCATGACCCAGGCCGGTGAGCGCGGAATACGTGTAGAGGAACGGGGCGAACAGTGCGGTATCCAGGCGGCTGGCCGGGTTCACCCAAGGCGCCAGCGAGTCGGCAGAAAGAAGGATGGCCGCATAGGCCACCAGCAATCCCACGATCGCCACCCACTGCGTCCGCGCCCGCGTGTAGACCGCCGTCACGCCAACCGCCGCCACGCACAGGGCGATCCGCTGCAGCACGCCCCACAGGCGATACGCGGGCAGCTCGAACAGCCACCACGCCATCAGGTGCAGCAGCGCGCCGGCGATCAGGATGCGCAGCGCGCGTTGCAGTACCCCACGCACCAGCGCCGGACGCATGGCAGGGTCGGTGGCGCGCGGGGCCAGGCTGAAGGCCATCGAGACGCCTGCGATGAACAGGAACAGCGGGAAGATCAGGTCGGTCGGGGTGAAGCCATGCCAATCCGCGTGCAGCAGCGGCGCGTAGACATGGCTCCAGTCGCCGGGATTGTTGACCAGCAGCATCGCCGCGACGGTCAGGCCGCGCAGTGCGTCGATCGATCCCATCCGCCCCGACGGCGCGTCACTCATACGTCTTCGCGCTGCCCGGCGATCCAGGTGCTGCGTACCTGCAGCGCGTCATCGAGCAGCACCAGATCGGCATGATGGCCCTCGGCGATGTGCCCGTAGCGGTCATCCAGATTCAGGAACTGCGCAGGATAGGTCGACGCCATCCGCGCCGCTTCGGCCAGCGAGACGCCCAGCAGCTGCACGCTGTTGCGCACCGCCGTGGCCATGTCCAATGCCGAGCCGGCCAGCGAGCCGGCGGCATTGCGCACCACCCCGTCCACGGCGGTGATGACCTCGCCATACAGTTCGTAGCTGGGGTCTTCCGCACCCACCGGCGGCATCGCATCGGTGACCAGCATGACCTTGCCGCGCGGCTTGGTCGCCAGCGCCACACGCAGGCTGGCCGGGTGCACATGCACACCGTCGGCAATGATGCCGACCCAGCTGTCGCGATCTTCCAGCGCCGCGCCGACCGCGCCCGGTTCGCGCCCGGTCAGCGGCGACATCGCGTTGTACAGATGGGTGAAGCCGCGGATACCGGCCTCCAGGCCTGCACGCGCCTCTTCGTAGCTGGCGGCGGTATGACCTGCAGCCACCACCACGCCGCGTTCCACCAGCGCGCGGATGCTTTCCAGCGGCACCCGCTCGGGCGCCAGCGTGAGCAGCGTGACGCCGTTGTCCAGCGAGGCGGCCAAGGCGATCTCGGCGGCGTCCGGCACACGGAACTTGTTCGCATCATGCGTGCCCTTGCGCGCCGGGGCGATGTAAGGGCCTTCCAGATGGATGCCGAGCACGCCCGGCACGCCCTCGCTGATCGCCTGGCGGGTCGCGGCGATGGCCGCGCGCATCACCTGCACGTCGTCGCTGATCAGGGTCGGCAGCAGACCGGTGGTGCCGAAGCGGCGGTGCGCCTGCGCCAGCGTGCGCAGCGTGGCCACATCCGGGCTGTTGTTGAACAGCACGCCGCCACCGCCATTGACCTGCGCATCGATGAAGCCGGGCAGCAGCCAGCCACCCCCCAGGTCCACCTGCTCATCGGCCTGACCCAGCATCGGCGCGGCATCGGAAATGAGCGCGGTGATCCGCCCACTTTCGATCACGATCGCCAGGTCGTCGCGGAAGTCGTCGCCGGCCAGGATGCGGGCATTGCGCAGGACAGTTTTCATCAGACGGTTTCCGTCACCTTGTTCAGATGCGGCGGCAGGTCCGGGTTGTGACCACGGCGCAGCGCCAGCGCATTGATCGCGCGGTAGAAACTCTGGATGGTCAGCAGCGGGGCGCAGGCCGGGTGCGGCGCGACCGGCAGCGGCAGGTCCCCGCCGACATCGGCCAGCCACACCTGCGCATCGCGCGCGGCGAACTCCCCCAGCACCGCGCGGGTACCGGCGCCGGTTTCATCCGGCTGGGCAAAGGCCAGCACCGGGAAGCCCGGGCCGACCAGCGCCATCGGGCCGTGCTTGACCTCGGCCGAGCTGTAGGCCTCGGCGTGCAGGCCACAGGTTTCCTTGAACTTCAGCGCCGCTTCCTGCGCCGCGGCCAGGCCAAGACCGCGGCCAAGCACGAACAGATTGTGGGCCGGCACCAGGCCGTCGGTCAGCGACGACCAGTCGCTGTTCCAGGCCTCGCGCAGCGCATCGGGCAGCGCGCGCAGCGAGGCGATCAGCCCCACGTCCTGGGTCCAGTACGCCACCAGCTGCAGGATCGCCGACAGCGAGGCCAGGTAGCTCTTGGTCGCCGCCACGCTGCGCTCGGCACCAGCGCCCAGTGGAATCACCGTCTCGGCCAGCTGCGCCAGCGGCGAATCCTCGACATTCACCAGCGCCACCACGCGTGCGCCGGCCGCACGCGCGGCCTCGGCGTTGCGCAGCAGGTCCGGGCTCTTGCCCGACTGCGAGATCACGATGTACAGCGCGCCGCGCAGCTTCAGGGGTGCTTCGTAGACCGAGCCCACCGAGGGCGACGCCGAGGCGGTGACCAGCCCGAGGCGCGTTTCCAGCAGGTACTTGGCATAGGTGGCGGCGTGGTCGGAACTGCCACGCGCGCAGGTCACCACGAACGGCGGCGGTGCCGCGCGCAGGCTGGCGGCCAGCGTCTCCACGGCCACCTGGTTGCGCGCGAACTGCGCGGCGATCACATCGGCAGCCTCGGCGGCTTCGCGGTACATCAGGGTGTCGTGGGGAGCAGGCAGGGACATGGGGACTCAGGTCGTTTCAGGAGAAGGAAGCCGTGCACCCTGCGGGCGCATCGGCGCGGTGGAGCCACGCACCACCAGCTGCGGCACGAAACCCTGGTTCTGCAGCTGCAGCGGCGCATCGTCGTAGGCATCGCTGCGCAGCTGCGCGATCAGCAGGCGCGCCGCATGCCGGGCGATGTCTTCGGTGGCCTGCTTGGCGGTGGTCAACGGCGGCCAGGACTGGCGCGAGAACGGGCTGTCCTCGAAACCCGCGATGGACAGGTCGTAGGGCACGTTCATGCCGGTGGATTTGGCCGCCGCCAGCACGCCGGCAGCGATTTCATCGTTGGAACCGAAGATCGCGGTGGGCGGTTCGCGCAGCGCCAGCAGGCGGCGCGCGCCGCGGAAGCCGTCATCGAAGGTGTAGTCGCCCTGCACCACCAGGTGCTTGTCGATGGACATGCCGTAATCGCGAAGTGCCGCTTCATAGCCGGCGTAGCGCTCGCCACTGGAACGGTGCGAGCTACCGCCCCACAGGAACCCGATGCGCTGGTGCCCGAGCTGGATCAGGTGTTCGGTGATTTCATAGGCGGCCTCGCGGTCGTCGACGAACACGCAGGCACCATCTTCGGGATCGGCGGTGGCGGCGATGATGCGCACCAGCTTGATACCCCGGGCGGTGAGCGCGGCCACCAGATCCTTGCGCTCGGACATCGGCGCGGTCAGCACCAGCCCGGCCAGGCGCGAACGCTGCACCCAGTCGGCCAGCTCCTCGGCGAGCATCGGCGAACTGGAGTCGCAGGGGTGGATCTGCAGCCCGAACCCGGTTTCGCGGCACGCCGCAAGCACGCCGTTCTGCACGCCGATGATGTGGTACGGGTTGGGGTTGTCGTAGACCAGCCCGACCACCAGCGTGGTGCCGGTGCGCAGGTTGCGCGCGGCCGGATCAGGCTCGTAGTCCAGCTCGGCGATCGCACGCAGCACGCGCGCGCGCGTGGCCTGCATCACCGAGGGTTCGTTGTTGATCACCCGCGAGACCGTCTTCAGCGATACCTTGGCCCGTTCGGCGACATCCTTGATGGTCGCTCTACGCATCGTTTTTCCCTGGCTGACCGGTTGAACCTCCATGATCGCCGATCACTGCCCGTCGCGGGACAGCCCGACCCGGTGGCCGCGCATCGAATAGAACAGGATGTACAGGTAGCAGGGCACCATCAGGCCGGCGAAGACCCACTGGAAATCAAAGTGCTGCTTGAGCACCGCGAACAGCTGGGGAATGATCGCGCCACCGGCGATGGCCATCACCAGCAGGGCCGAGCCGGTCTCGGTGAAGCGGCCCAGGCCGCGGATCGCCAGCGGAAAGATCGCCGGCCACATCATCGCATTGGCAAAGCCCAGCGCGGCCACGAAGCCCACCGAGACATAGCCCTGGGTCAGCAGCGCGCCGATGCTGAACAGCACGCCCAGCACGGCCGAAATGCTCAGGTAGCGCGATTGCGTCACAAGGTGCGGAATCAGCGCCAGGCCCGCCACGTAACCCGACAGCATGAATGCCAGGGTGATCGAGGTGAACATCTTGGTCTGGTCCAGCGGCAGGTCGAAGCTGTGGCCGTAAGTGCCGATCGCATCGCCGGCCATCACTTCCACGCCGACGTACACGAACAGGCACAGCACGCCCAGCCACAGATGCGGGAACTGGAAGATGCTGGTGCGCTCGGCCACCCCTGGCGCGCGGGCCGGCGTGGCATTGGCTTCAGCGGTCTTCAGCTCGGGCAGCGGCGAGAACAGCACCGCAACCGCGAGCACCACCAGCAGCCCGGCCATGGCCATGTACGGCAGCTGGATCTTGGCAGCGAAGTCATTGAGCAGCACCGTCTTGGCAGCCGCATCGGCGACCTTCACCTGGGCGTCCAGATCGCCGATGCCATGCAGCACCAGCGTG
Organism: Stenotrophomonas rhizophila; assembly: GCF_003751305.1. Taxonomy (GTDB): domain Bacteria; phylum Pseudomonadota; class Gammaproteobacteria; order Xanthomonadales; family Xanthomonadaceae; genus Stenotrophomonas; species Stenotrophomonas rhizophila_B. The sequence continues at coordinate 571,645 of NZ_RJKV01000002.1, read as the reverse complement.
CCGATCAGCACCGGGGCCAGCATGCCGGCGATCTTGTTGCAGATGCCCATCAGCGCGATGCGCCGGGCAGCGGTCTCGATCGGGCCGAGGATGCTGATGTACGGGTTGACCGCTGTCTGCAGCAGGGCCAAACCGCTGCCGATCACGAACAGGCCACTGAGCGCCCCCGGGTACCAGCGCTGCTGGGCAAAGTGCGCGAAGACCACCGCGCCGGCCGCCATCACCAGCAGGCTCAGGCTCAAGCCTTTCTTCATGCCGGTGCGCTTGAGAATCCATGAGGCCGGCAGGGCGAGGAAGAAATACGACAGGTAGAAGACCATCAGCACCAGGAAGGCGCCGACCTCGTCCAGCTCGAAGGCGAGCTTGACGAAGGTGATCAACGGGCCGTTGAGCCAGGTGAAGAAGCCGATCAGGAAGAACAGTACGCCGATGATCAGGATCGAGGTGAGCACGCTCGAACGCGCGGAGGCAGCAGGCACGGCAGACATCAAGAAGGCTCCTGCATCGACGGCGCGCGATGCGGCGTCGGAAGAGTGACTGGGAACAACGTTGTCACATTTATTCGTCGCCGCTGCCGGGTTTGTCAACAACTGGATTACCGGCCGTCCCGTGAAAACGGCGTGCTGCATCTGCGCAAAAACCCGGTATGGCTCGCCGGACGGGAGCTGGACCCCTGTTTCCAAGCAGTTTGCAAAAACATGACGGCCGTTGGATGAAAACGTTTTCCTGCGACAGGGCCCGTTGCGGCGCAGCATCGAAAGTGTGAGGTTATCGTTGACATCGTTGTCAGAACGATTACAGACTCCGCCTCAATCGCCGGGCCAGCCCTGGCCGTGCCCAACCGATGGAGTCCGTGTGACCAACGCCGCCCACGCTGTACCGGCCCATGCCCCGTCCGCTGCGATGCCGCCGTTCCTGGCCGCCGACGTGGGTGGCACGCATGTCCGGGTGGGCCGGGTCCAGGCCAGCGCGGATCCGGACCATCCGGTGCAGCTGCTGGACTACCGCAAGTTCCGCAATGCCGATTACGCCGGCCTCAGCGCGATCCTGTCCGAATTCCTGGCCGATGGCCCGCGCCCGGCACACTGCGTGGTCGCCACCGCGGGGTATGCACGTGAAGACGGCACCGTGATCACCGCCAACCTGCCCTGGCCGCTGTCGGCGCGGCAGATTGAGCGCGAGGTCGGTCTGGACCAGGTCTACATCGTCAATGACTTCGAGGCGGTGGCCTATGCCGCCGCCCAGGTCGATGCCAGTGGCGTGCTGCAGCTGACCGGCCCGGCCACCGCCCCGCGCGGCCCGACCCTGGTAGTCGGCCCCGGCACCGGGCTGGGCGCGGCGGTGTGGATCCCGACCCCGCACGGCGCCGTCGTGCTGGCGACCGAAGCCGGCCAGCCGACCCTGGCCACCACCACCGAACTGGAGATGGCGATCGTGCGGCACATGCTGCGCGAGCGCTCGCATGTCTCGGTCGAGCAGGCGCTGTCCGGCCCCGGCCTGATGAATCTGTATCGCGCCCTGTGCGCGTTGAGCGGCCAATCGCCGACGCTGACCACCCCCGATGCGATCACCGCCGCCGCCATGTCCGACCAGGACCCGCTCGCGCGGCAGAGCCTGGATGTGTTCTGCGGCCTGCTCGGCAGCACGATCGGCGACATGGCGCTGCAGTACGGCGTCACCGGTGGGGTCTATCTGGCCGGCGGCATCCTGCCGCAGATCCGCGATTTCCTCTTGAACAGCACCTTCGTCGAGCGGTACCTCAACAAGGGGCCGATGCGCGAGGCGCTGGAACGCATTCCCGTGAAGGTGGTCGAGCACGGGCAGCTGGGCGTCATCGGCGCCGCCAGCTGGTACCTGGGACATAGGGACCACCCGAACGCCTGACGGCGCGCAGGGCAAGGCAATACGCAGTACGTGGCACCCATGGCGCACCCGTTCAGGGCGCGCGGCAAAGTCGTACCAGACGCAAGAAGACACGCCGTCGCCGGCGAACCATCGGATTGATGAGGAGAGACATCATGAACCACCGCAAGAGTCTGCTTTCGGCAGCCATTTTCAGCTGTCTGGTGTTCGGCGCGCAGGCGCAGGAAACCTCGACCACCCCCACCGACCTGGATACGGTCAGCGTCGTCGGCATCCGCGCCAGCCTGGAAAAGTCGCTGGATACCAAGCGCAACAATGTCACCATCTCCGAGGCGATCACCGCCGAGGACATCGGCAAGTTCCCCAGCACCAATGTGGCCGAAGCGCTCTCGCAGCTGCCCGGCATCTCGCTGGACCGTCGCTTCGGCCAGGGTGAGCGGGTCAGCATCGATGGCACCGACCCCAGCCTCAACCTGTCCTTCCTGGACGGCCACCCGGTCGCGCAGGCGATCTGGCTGTATGGCGAACAGCCCAACCGCGGCTTCGACTACACCCTGCTCTCGCCGCTGATCCTGGGCCGCATGGAAGTGATCAAGTCCTCCGAAGCGCGCCTGACCGAAGGCAGCCTGGGCGGCACCATCCTGATGCACACCCGCCAGCCGCTGGACATGCGCGCCAATGAAGTGGCCGCCTCGATCGGCTACAGCTACAGCGACCAGGCCAGCAAGGGCAAGCCGAACGCCTCGGCGATCTACAGCTGGAAGAACGACGAGGAAACCTTCGGCATCAACGTGGCCGCGCAGCACTATGAAGAGCGCGTGGACCGCCAGGGCATGGAAGTGTTCGGCTACGCCAAAGCGTCCACCTTCACCAACGCACCCGGGGTGGACCCGAACGCGGACGTGCCCAACTCGGTCAATGCGGCCTGGTTCCAACAGGACCGCAAGCGCGACAGCGCCGTGGTCAATCTGCAGTTCAAGCCGACCGACGAGCTCGAGTTCAATCTGAGCGGCCTGTACATCAAGGAGAACTTCGACAACTACAACCAGTCGATGTACTCCTTCCTGACCTGGAATCCCGGCACCATCGGTGCAGTGAACCAGCTCGGCGATGTGCGCAATGGCGTGGTCAACAGCGGCCACTCCAATGCCAGCGCCACCGCCAACAGCGGCACGGTGATCTACGACAACAACGTGCGCGAATCCGAAGTCACCACCAAGGGCCTGGATCTGCGCGGGGCCTGGAAGGGCGAGAGCTGGGGCATCAGCGGCCAGGCCGGGCAGAGCAAGTCCGAGAACAAGGAATTGGCCCAGTACTTCATCGAACCGTTCTACAACGGTGGTTTCAGCTGGAACCTGGACAACGGCATCACCTTCGACAACCCCGATGCGGCCCGCAACCCGGCCAACTGGGGCTCGGCCGGTGGCTGGTTCGGCAACAATGGCATCTTCTCCACCGACAGCAAGGACACCTACGCGCAGCTGGACTTCAATGTGCAGTTCGACAGCATCTTCAACCAGCTGCAGTTCGGCGTGCGCCACGGCAAGCATGAAGAGAGCTTCGATCTGAACGTGTATGGCGGCGTGCGTCCGGGCACCCTGGCCGACGTCGGCACCATCGGGCTGACCGATATCCAGGGCTTCGCCGATGGCCAGGGCCGTCATGTCCAGGTCGGCCGCGACAACGTGCTGAACTGGGTCAAGGGCAGCCCGCTGGACTTCGCCAACCCGGATCCGGCCAGCTACCTCAACAACAGCTGGGCGCTGGAGCAGACCAACAACGCCGCCTACGCGCAGTTGAACTTCTCCAACGGCCCGGTGCGCGGCAACGTCGGCGTGCGCTACGTGGATTCCAAGACCGCCGGCAGCGGCTTCGTCTACGGCGGCACCCCCACCCTGACCGACCTGGACAGCAAGTGGCAGACCCAGACCAAGAAGGAAGACTTCCTGCTGCCCTCGGTCAATCTGGTCTATGACACCTCCAGCGACTGGGTGTTCCGCTTCGGCGCCAGCAAGGTCATCGCCTGGGCGCCGTACAACCAGATGGTGAACAACACCTTCCTCAACGACACCACGCTCACCGGCAGCGGCGGCAACGCAGCCCTGTCGCCGTATGAGTCCTGGAACTACAACCTGTCGGCCGAGTATTACTTCGCGCCGCAGTCGGTGGTCGCCTGGTCGTTGTTCTACAAGAAGATCGACAACTACATCGATACCAGCGCCGTCACCGAGCGCCAGTACAACTCGATCCGCGATACCTCGCCGGCCACCTGGGCCAACATCGTGGGCACCAACGGCTGTGCGGCCGACGGCTACTGCGACTACAGCATCCAGCGTCCGCGCAATGCCGGCAGCGGCCACGTCAAGGGCTTCAACCTCAGCTACCAGCAGCCCTTCGGCGAGAGCGGCTTCGGCCTGACCGCCAACTACACCTACGCCAACGGTGAGAACAACTCCGGTGATGCGCTGCCTTACCAGTCGCGCAACTCGGTCGCGTTCAGCCCGTACTACGAGAAGGGTCCGATCAACGCCCGCCTGACCTACAACTGGCGTGACAGCTACCTGGCCGGCGGCTACGTCGCAGGCTCGGCACCGGCCAGCGTGGACGACTACGCCGAGCTGGGCGCCAGCTTCGGCTACACCTTCAACGAAAACTGGTCGGTCACCGTCGACGCCCAGAACCTGCTCGATGAAGAGTATTTCCAGTACCTGGGCGACAAGGATCACCTGGCCTCGCGTTACAAGAGCGGCCGCCGCTACATGGCGACCCTGCACTTCAAGTTCTGATTGCCTTGGCACTATGCTGAATGCCTGATACGGGCCCGGATCTCCGGGCCCGTTTTCACAGGTGGAACCCGAATCGCTACAAAGGAATGACCCGATGCACACCCGCACCCGTCGTACCTCGCTGTCGCTGCTGTCCTTCGCACTGGCACTCTCCCTCGCGCCGTCGGCCCAGGCCACCGATGCACAGGCACAGGAGGGCCCGCGTGCCCTGCCCGGCTCGCTGATGCTGATTCCCGCGCCCGCCAAGGTCGATCGCATCGACGGCGCCGGGTACACGGTCACTGCCGGCACACCGGTGCGCGCGCAGGGCGATGCCGCGCGACGCGTGGCCACACAGTTCGCCACGCTGCTGCGTGACAGCGGCGGCCCGGCGGTGACGGTCGCCGGAGGTCGCAGCAAGGACGGCATCGGCTTCGTGCTCGACGCCACGCTCAAGACCGGTGCCGAGGGCTACCAGCTGCGTTCCGACGCGCGTGGCGTGACCGTACAGGCCGCTACCGAGGCCGGCCTGTTCTACGGTGCGGCCACGCTCTCGCAGCTGCTTACCGGCGGCAGCGATGGCAAGCTCCCGGCGCTGCGCATCGACGACGCACCCCGTTTCAGCTGGCGTGGCCTGATGCTCGATTCGGCCCGCCACTTCCAGAGCCTGGATGAGATCAAGCAGGTCCTGGATGCGATGGCCGAGCAGAAGCTCAACACCTTCCATTGGCATCTCACCGATGACCAGGGCTGGCGCATGGAGATCAAGCGCTACCCGAAGCTGACCGGTATCGGCAGCTGCCGCATTCCGGCCGGCGATGGCGGCCGCGACCCGGTCACCGGCGCCGAGCGCCCGTACTGCGGCTTCTATACGCAGGACCAGATCCGTGAGGTGATCGCGTATGCCGCCGCGCGCCATATCCAGGTCATTCCCGAAATCGACGTGCCCGGCCACGCTACCGCAGCGATCGCGGCCTACCCGGAACTCGGCACCATCGAGACACCGCTCAAGCCGCTGAGCGAATGGGGGGTGTTCCCGAACCTGTTCAACACGGAAGACAGCACCTTCACGTTCCTCGAGAACGTGCTGGAGGAAGTCATCGCGTTGTTCCCCGCCAAGTACGTGCACGTCGGCGGCGATGAAGCGGTCAAGGACCAGTGGGAAGCCTCCGCACGGGTGCAGGCGCGCATGCGCGAGCTGGGTGCCGGCGATGAGATGGAGATGCAGAGCCACATCATCAAGCGCCTGGAGACCTTCCTGGAAAAGCACGACCGGCGCCTGATCGGCTGGGATGAAATCCTCGAGGGCGGGCTTCCGCCGGAAGCCACGGTGATGTCCTGGCGCGGTACCGAGGGTGGCCTCAAGGCCGCCAGCGAAGGCCACGACGTGGTCATGTCGCCGGTGACCGACATGTACATGGACTACCTGCAGACCAACTCGCCGAACGAACCGCCGGGCCGCCCGGCGACGATTCCGCTGGCGCGCGTGTACGGCTTCGAGCCGGTGCCGGACGCACTGGCCAGGGACAAGCAGCATCACATCCTCGGCCTGCAGGCCAACATGTTCACCGAGCACACGCGCAGCTACGCACGCCTGCAGCACAACCTGTTCCCGCGCCTGGCCGCCGTGGCCGAGACCGGCTGGTCGCCGCGCGAGCGCCGCGACTATGCGGATTTTCTGGCGCGCCTGCCGGCGCAGCTGCAGCGCTACCAGGCGATGGGCATCGCGTATGCGCAGACGCCATTCCAGGTGGAACTGGACAGCGCGGACGACCGTGCCGCCGGCACCGCGACGCTGGCCCTGCGCACCCCGCTCGGCTACGACATCCACTACAGCGTGGATGGCAGCGCGGTCACCGCACAGTCGCCACGCTACACCGCCCCGCTGCAGCAGCCGCTGCCGGTGGCGCTGCAGGCGGCAACGTTTTTCAACGGCCAGGCGTTGGCCAAGGCGGCCAGCCGCTTCGACATCACCGCCGCATCGCTGCTGTCGCGGAGCGACGAACATCTCGCGCAATGCCCGGGCGAAGGCCAGCTGCTGCTGCGCCTGGAAGATGACGGCCCCGCCGATGGCGAGCGCGCGATCTTCAACGTGGACATCTTCAACCCGTGCTGGTTGTGGAAGGACGCGGATGTGGATGGCATCGCCACACTGCGCGTGCGGGCCGGGCAGATCCCGTACTACTTCCAGTTGGCCCACGACGAGCCGAACCGGCGCTTCGCGCCCAAGCGCAGCGCACACGGAGAAATGGACATCCTCGGCGGCCAGTGCGATGGCAAGCCGCTGGCCAGCGTGCCACTGCCGGCCGCGCCGGGCGCCGATGGCTTCATCACCCTGGAGGCGGCGCTGCCGCGCTCGTTCAAGGGCACCCAGAATCTCTGCGTGCGCTTCACCGGCGATACCCGGCCGACCATGTGGGTGCTGGATGAGATCACACTGTTGCCGCGGTAGTTCGGGCAGCGGGGTGCCGGCCAGCGGCCGGCACTACCCGTCATGCGTGGCCGGCGTCACACACATCAACCGCGCAGGCGTACCAGTAGATCACGCAGGGGGGTGAACACGATCGCCATGCCGGCCAGCACGCCCATGCTGTTGGCCAGCGCATCCATGGGGTCGGCCATGCGGTTGACGGTCAAGGCGCCCTGCGCGAATTCGATGCCGATGCCCAGCGCGACCAGGCCGACTGCGGCCCAGATCAGCGCCGCACGCCGCTGGTAGATCTGCACGGCGGCTGAGGCCAGCAGGAAATACGCGAGGAAATGCTCGACCTTGTCGCTGTTCTCCGGCAACGGGATCGACGGCGGCGGGATCAGGCAGACCACGATGGTCCCCAGCACCGCCAGCCACCACAACGCCAGCCAGAACCGCGGCCAGCGCAGCGGCTTCAACACGGGTGTCGCCGCCACCTTACAGACGCCAGGTCAGATCGCCGAGTTCGAAGGCGGCTTCGAAATCGACATCGCGCTGGAAGCCCATCACCTGGAAGCGCTCGCCCATCTCGGTCGGCAGCGTCAGCTTTTTCACCTGATCGCGCAGGCGCACGCGGCCGATCTCGTCGGTGCGCGCATCGACTTTTTCCAGCAGCGCATCCAGTCCGTTGCCGAGCAGGAAGCTGGCCTGCGTGCAGTAACCGGCCAGTTCGAATCCGGCACCGGTGCCCGACTCGGCCAACGCGGTGAAGTCCACCGAGGCGGTCAGGTCCTGCAGGCCCGGCCAGCGGTACAGATCGTTGTGCACGTGGTGGCGGTAGAACGCGCGCACCGTGCCGTCGTCGCGGTCGTCCTGGTAATACTCGTTGCGCGGGTAGCCGTAATCGACGAACAGCATCGCGCCGCGCTTCAGGCCGCCGGCGATCGCCTGGATCCAGTACGGCAACTGCGGCAGCAGTTCGGAGCGGTAGCCATCGGCGAAGGGCTTTTCACGGTAGCGCTCGACGTGCCGCACCGCCGCCGTGAGCATCGCATCGGCCGGCTGCGCGCCACGCACGAACGCGCCCTGCGCATCCAGCTCGACGGTTTCTTCATAGACCATGCCGTCACGGGCGAGGAAGCGCGGCGTCGGCAAGGCATCGATCACTTCATTGGCGAAAACCATGCCATCCCAGTCGTCGTCGAACGGGCGGTCCAGCCACTCCACCAGGGCGAACACCGGCGGGATCAGCGCCTTTTCCAGGCGCTCGCGCTGGCGCTCGCGCAGGTCCGCGCTGGGCTCCAGGATCGCGTAGCGCTCGGGCAGCGCGTCCAGTTCCAGCATGCGCTTGAGCAGCACTTCGGCGAACGCGCCGCTGCCGCCGCCGACCTCCATGAACCGCGCTTCCGGGCCGAGCTGCTGCATCACCGGGGCGATCGCGTTGGCCAGGGTCGCGGCGAACAGCGCGCCGATTTCCGGCGAGGTGGTGAAATCGCCGGCGGCACCGAACTTGCTGGCACCGGCGCTGTAATAGCCCCAACCGGGCGCGTACAGGCTCAGCTCCATGAAGCGGGAGAACGGCATCGCGCCGCCGTTGGCGAGGATTTCAGCACGCAGCGCCGCAGCCAGCTCGTCGCTGTGGGCCAGGGCGTCGGATTCGGGGGTGGGCAGTGGGGAATGCATGGCGCGGGCGATTGCGGTGACAATGCACAGCATAGCCTGAGCAGGGAGTACCCCCGATGACCGATACCGCCCCCGTGGCGCTGATCACCGGTAGCGCGCGCCGGATCGGTGCGGCCATCGCCCGCCAGTTCCACGCCTGTGGCTGGTCGGTGGTGCTGCACGCCCACACCTCCACCACCGAGCTGCAGCAGATGGCCTTCGACATGGACATGCTGCGGCCGGGCAGCGTGCTGGCCCTGCAGGCCGACCTGCGCGATGCCGATGCCCTGCCCGATCTGATCGACCAGACCGTGGCCCAGTTCGGCCGGCTGGACACGCTGGTCAACAACGCCTCCAACTTCTACCCCACCCTGCTCGGCCAGATCACCGCCGCGCAGTGGGACGACCTGTTCGCGGTCAACGCGCGCGCGCCGCTGCTGCTGGCCCAGGCCGCCGCGCCGCACCTGCGCCGCCAGCAGGGCAGCATCGTCAACCTGACCGATCTGCACGGCACCGAGCCGATGCGCGACCACCCGGTGTACGCGGCCGCCAAGGCAGCCCTGGAAATGGTCACCCGCTCACTGGCGCTGGAGCTGGCGCCAAAGGTGCGGGTCAACGCGGTCGCCCCCGGGGCCATCCTGTGGCCGGAACAGGGCAAGGACGATTTCGCCCGGCAGGCGCTGCTGGCGCGCACGCCGCTGGCCCGCACCGGCACGGTGGAGGAGATCGCCGAGGCGGTGTACTGGCTGGCCACCGAGGCCGCGTTCGTCACCGGGCACACGCTGCGCGTGGATGGTGGGCGGACGTTGTCGTAAACGCAGATTCGGGTGTTGTCGCATCGCCGGCCAGCGGCCGGCACTACCCGGTGCCTGATTACCCGGGCCCCAGCTCCATCGTGTCGAATGGCTCGCCGAACTGCCGATGGGCGCGCCACAGCGCCTCCAGGGTCAGCCCGCTGACGGGGTCGCGGAAGTCCGGCGCGATATCGGCCAGCGGCTTGAGCACGAACGCGTGCTTGAGCTCCGGGCGCGGGATGCGCAGATGGCCGGGGCCTTCCACGATCAGGTCGCCGTAGAACACCACATCGATATCCAGGGTGCGGTCGCTGAAGCGCGGGCCGCTGCGGTCACGCCCGTGGGCATCCTCCAGCGCGTGCAGCCAGTCATCCAGCGTCTGCAGCGGCAGATCGGTCTCGATCGCCACGGCGTTGTTGAGGAAATCCGGGCCGTCGAAGCCGACCGCAGCAGTGCGGTAGGCCGGCGAGACCGCGATCGTGCCGAAGCGCGCGCGCAGCGCCTCCACCGCGGCGTGAAGGTGCTGTTGCGGCTGCAGGTTGCTGCCCAGGCTCAGGAGCGCAGTGGTCATGGTATTCAGCGTACGTGGGGCGAATCCACACGGGGCCAACAGGGCCAGCGCATAGAATCGGGGTGCACATCATAGGACACCGACATGACCTATTGCGTCGGCATCGAGGTGGACGAAGGCCTGGTCTTCGCCGCCGACACCCGCACCAACGCCTCGCTGGACGATGTCCGCGTGCACCGCAAGCTGCACGAGTTCGAATTTCCCGGTGAAGCCGCCTTCGTCATCATGGCCGCGGGCAATCTTGCGACCACCCAGCTGCTGATCTCGCGCCTGCGCCGCGATGTGGAGGAACACCGCCCGGAAAACCTCCGCGCCTACCGGCATCTGTTCGAGGTGGCCGAGTACGTGGGCCGGGTGCTGCTCGACAGCCAGGTCAAATCCAGCACGCATGAGGCGGGCCAGGATGGCATCGTGACCCAGGCCACGTTGATCCTGGGCGGTCAGATCGGCGGCGAGCACCCCGGGATGTACATGATCTATCCGCTCGGCAATGCGATCGCGGCCTCGCCGGAGACCCCGTTCCTGCAGATCGGCGAGTCCAAGTACGGCAAGCCGATCCTGGACCGCATCCTGCGCCCGCAGACCCGACTGGAAGACGCGGCGCGCACCGCCATCGTGTCCCTGGATTCCACCATCCGCTCCAACCTGTCGGTGGGGCTGCCGGTGGATCTGGTACTGATCCGCAAGGATGACCTGCGGATCACCCAGCGCATGCGCCTGGCCGGTGACAGCCCGTTGTACGCCGAGATCCACGGCAGCTGGTCGCACAAGCTCGAACAGGCTGTCGCCAGCCTGCCGCCGTTCCCGTGGGAAGCCTGATCAGGCGGTCTGCAGCGCTTCGGCGACCGAACGGAACACCTGCTGCATCTCCAGCGGCTTGCGCAGCACATGCACGTTGATGCCGGGCGGAAACACCGCCAGCGGCACGGTGACGTCGGCTTCTTCCAGCACCAGGGCCGGGCCCCGGTAGCCAAGCGTGGCCATCTCACCCAGCAGATGGCTGGCCGAGAGCAGCTTGGAGCCGGCATCGGCGATCACCAGTGCCGGCATGCTCTCCTGCTGCATCCAGCGCAGCGCCGCGGCGCCATCGGAGGCCAGCTGCAGGTGATAGCCCTGGCTGGACAGCGCATTGCCCAGCAGCGACAGCCGCGTGGCTTCGCCATCCACCACCAGGATCGACTGCCCGGCACCGGCGATGGTCGGCGCGTCCACGGTGTCGGCTGCATCGGCCGCCGCCTGCATCGGCAGCAGCACCTCGAAGCGCGTGCCCACCCCTGGCGTACTGTCCACCTGGATGGTGCCGTGCGCACCTTCGACGATGCGCTTGCAGGAAATCAGGCCGAGCCCGGTGCCGGTCGCCTTGGTGGTGAAGAACGGATTGAAGAGATTGGAGAGCGTCTGCGCATCCATGCCGATGCCTTCGTCGGACACCGTGATCTGCAGCCAGTCCTCGCCCTGGGTATCGGCGGCAGCCGCCGCGCGCAGCGTCAGCCGGCCACCATCGGGCATCGCCTGGATGCCGTTCAAGGACAGATTGAGCAGGACCTGCTGCAGTTCGGTGTAGTTGGCATCTACCGCCAGGCCTTCGGCCACCTCCAGGTGAAGAGTGACCTTGGCCGGCAGGTTGCTGCGCAGGAGCAGCTCCACGCCTTCGAACAGATGGACCAGGCAGATGTGTTCGCTCGTATTGCGCGAGCCGCGCACGAAGGACAGCATCGACTCGGCCATCTCATGGCCGCGTCGACCGCACTCGGCGATGATGTCGGCCAGATGGTGCAGCTGCGGATCGTCGGTCCGGGCCTTGAGCAGGTCCGGCATGATCAGCAGCGGTTGCAGGATGTTGCGCAGGTCGTGGCTCAGGCCGGCCGCCAGCAGCGATAGGCTTTCCAGGCGCTGCGCGCGCATCAGCTCGGCTTCCACCCGCTGGCGGTCGATCGCGCTGCGCGCTTCGCGCACCGCACGCGCCACCGCCGAGGGCAGGCGCGCCGGCTGGTGCTTGATGATGTAATCGTTGGCGCCCTGGTGCAGGGCGGCCACGGCGTTTTCCTCACCCATCGTGCCGGACACGAAGATGAAGGGCACCTCCGGCAACGCCGCGCGCACGATCTGCAGCGCCTCATTGCCGGAGAAGCCGGGCATGCTCAGGTCCGACAGCACGATGTCCGGCGCGGCGCGCTCCAACGCCTCCCGCAGTTCCTGCGCGCTCTCGACCCGCTCGAAGCTGGCCTCAAGACCAGCGTCGAGCATCTGCTCGCACATCAGTTCGGCGTCTTCCGGCGAATCCTCGATCAGCAGGATCCGCAGGGCACCCAACGCAGGGCCGGTGAGCGGCATGGGCTTACTCGACCTCCGGTGCCTGGTTGATCAGACCCCAGAACTTGCCCAGGGTCTGCACCGCACCGAAGAACTGGTCCACGTCCACCGGCTTGACGACATAGGCGTTGACGCCCATGTCCCAGCTGCGCGCCAGATCGCTCTCCTCGCGCGAGGAGGACAGGATCACCACCGGCAGCCGCTTGAGCTCTTCGGTGTTGCGGATTTCCTTGAGCACTTCCAGGCCGTCCATGCGCGGCATCTTGATGTCCAGCAGCAACACGGCCGGCAGGCCTTCATCGCGGTTGGCGAACGCGCCACGACGCAGCAGGTAATCCATCGCTTCCACGCCATCTTCAACGTGCACGATCGGATTGGCCAGGCGGGCTTCCTTCAGGGCGTCGATCGCCATCTCGGCGTCGGCAGGGCTGTCCTCGGCGAGGAGGATGGTACGGAGAGCGGTCATGCGGCGGAGCCCTTGTTGATTGCGTCGAGCGCGGGGGGAAGTACGAAGTGGAACGTGGCGCCCTGGTCGACCGCCGACTCGGCCCAGATACGGCCGCCGTGGCGGGTCAACACGCGGCGGACACTGGCCAGGCCGATGCCCGTTCCCGGGTAATCGCTGGCTTTGTGCAGCCGCTGGAACACCCCGAACAACTTGCCGGCGTAGGCCATGTCGAAGCCTGCGCCGTTGTCGCGGACGGTGAACAGGTGGCTGCCGTCGGGCTGCAGTTTGTAGTCCACCTCGATCCGGGCCGGCTCGCGGTTGGAAGAATACTTGATCGCGTTGCCGAGCAGATTCAGCCAGACCTGGCGCATCATGTTTTCGTCGGAGACGATGATCGGCAGCGGCGCGATCTTCCAGTCCACGTGGTGCGGCACGCCGCTGCCCTCGGACTCGCTCTGCTGGTTGGCATCGAGCATGGCGCGGGTATCGGCCACCAGCGACTGCATGTCCACCGCCTGCAGCCGCATGGCGGCCCGGCCAAGCCGCGAATAGACCAGCAGGTCGTCGATCAGGGCGGCCATGCGCCGGGCGGAATTGGAGATGACCCCCAGGTAATGCAGGGATTTTTCGTCCGCATCCTCGCCCAGGTGACGGGTCAGCTTGTCCGAGAAACCCGCCACATGGCGCAGCGGCGCGCGCAGGTCGTGCGAGACCGAGTAGCTGAAGGCTTCCAGTTCGCGGTTGACCTCGGAGACCTGCTCGACCTTGCCTTCCAGCTGACGGTTCAGCTCTTCCACCCGCAGCTGCACGGCGCGCTGCACGGTGACGTCGCTGACCGTCATCAGCACGACCTCGTCGTCCTTGTCCGGCAGCGGCATGCGCCGCGCATTGATCAGCATGATCCGCACGACATCATCGGCGGTGCGCTGTTCGTGTTCGTAATCCCACAGTTCGCGGCCGCGCAGCAGCACATCGGTCAGGCGCTGGCGGACCACTGCATCGGCCCAGGCACCCTCGCCGATGCTGTCCAGCGCCAGGCCTTCAGCCGAGGCGTCTTCGTCCAGGCCGTACAGTTCGGCGAACGCCGGGTTGTGCATCTGCACGCGCAGGCTGCGATCGAGCAGTACGATCGGCTCGCGCACGGTATGCAGCACCGAGGCGGCGCGGCCGGCCGAGCGCAGGGAGGCACGTTCGGCCGTCTCGCGATGGCCGATCTGACGGTGCAGCAGCCACAGCACCAGGCCCAGCAGCAGCAGCTGCACCACCAGCGCCGACCAGGACACCAGTTCGCCCTGCCGCTGCTGTGCGGCGAACAACGCCGAGCGCTTCTTGAGCAGGCGCTCTTCGCTGGCCTGGAGGTCTTCCACCAGGTTGCGGATCGGGTAGCGGGAGGTCAGATCGGCCACCAGCTGGCGCTGATCTTCCGTCGGCGACGAACGTGCAAGTTGCTTGGCCAGTTCAATCCGGCGCTCCAGCATGGACTGGATGCGGCCGATCCTGAGCAGCTGCTCAGGATTGTCGCGGGTGAGTTCGGCAAGCCGTTCAAGCCGGGCAGGCAGCTGGTCGCCACGGGCGACGCGCTCGCGCAGCCCTGGCGAATCGATGCCCTTGGACATCGTCAACGCCGCCGACTCCACATCCAGCACATCGGCCTGGAGCTGGTACACCGCCACACCGACCTCCTGGGTGTGGGTGACCCAATTCATGGCATCGACGTTGTCGTCGGCCAATTTGCGCAGGGTCAGCCAAGGCACCACGATGATGGCCACGGCCGCCAGGGCCAATGCCGGCAATCGCCAGCGGTCCCAGATTTGATCACTGAACACCAGCGCCATAGTCCCTCTTCAGCTCGGTGCCATCGACGACCCGACGCACCCGGGAGGTCCGGCAGTGCGCTGCCCACCGGCGATGGCGAAGCGGTGAATATACTCCACCCGTTTGTGAATACGGGGCAGAACAAAAAAAGCGCGCCCGAAGGCGCGCTTTGTTCAGCGATGCAGAGTGTGGGCTCAGCGTGCAGCGGTCGCAGCAACCTTGAGGTTGGCAGCATCGACGCGCTTCACACCCTTGATCTGCTGGGTCACGCGCACGGCCTTGTCGTGCTCGGCCTGGCTGGCCACGGTGCCAGTGAGGGTGACCACGCCATTGACGGTCTCCACCTTCACTTCGGTACCCGGGACGTTCTTGCTGGTCAGCAGGTCGGTCTTGACCTTGGTGGTGATCCAGCTGTCGGTGACCGGCTCGGCCGAGTCGTGCTTGTCGGCATGGGTCATCGCGGCATGATCGGTGGTCTTCGGCGGATCCTTGGCCATGGCAGTCGAGGTGCCCAGCACCATGCCCAGGGCCAGCGAAGCAGCAAGCAGATTACGGGTCGTGTTGGTCATGTTCGAATTCCTTTGCGGAGAGTGGGGCCAGTGTCGGTGCAGGGCCGTGGACAGGACGTGGGCGCCACATAACGCTGCCGTGAACCACTCAGGTTGATGCGGAATGGTTCAGATTTCCGCCCCGCAGGCACAACCGTTACGCTGTCCAGCCTCGATATGTTGGAGCGCACCATGGCCGCTGAACTGCAGGTGGGACTGATCGGCTATGGCTTGGCCGGCAGCGTTTTCCACGCACCACTGATCATGCATACGCCGGGCCTTGCGCTGCACAGCATCGTCAGCTCGCAGCGTGATCGGCTGCTGCGCAGCTTCACCGATGTGCGCATCTGCGACGACCCGCAGTTGCTGTTCGACGATCCGGCGCTCGATGCGGTGGTGATCGCCACGCCCAACGACGCGCATGCCCCGTTGGCACGCGCCGCGCTGGCCGCCGGCAAGCACGTACTGGTGGATAAACCGTTCGCCCTGAGCGTAGCCGAAGCCGAATCCGTGGTGCGGGCCGCGCAGGAGGCCGAACGGGTCGTCACCGTGTTCCAGAACCGTCGCCATGACGCCGACTTCCTCACCCTCAAGCAGGTGATCGAGGAGGGCAGCATCGGCCGCGTCGCCGAATGCCATTCCCATTTCGACCGGTTCCGCCCGCAGGTTCGCGACCGTTGGCGCGAAAGCGATGCGCCTGGCAGCGGGTTGTGGATGGATCTGGGGCCGCACCTGCTCGACCAGATGCTGCAGTTGTTTGGTTGGCCCGATGCCATCAGCGCAGATCTGATGGCGCAGCGCGAGCATGCGCTCGGCACTGACTATTTCCATGCGGTGCTGCACTACCCGCGCCATCGCGCGATGCTGCATGCCGGCTCGCTGGTCGCCGCGTCCGGTCCGCGATTCATCGTGCATGGCGACGCCGGCAGCTACCTCAAGGACGGGCTGGACGTGCAGGAAGATCAGCTGCGCCGCGGCATTGCCCCGGGCGCGCCGGGCTGGGGACTGGATCCGCAGCACGGTCACTTGGTGCGGATCGATGCCGACGGACACACCCAACGCAGCACCGTGGACAACGTGCCCGGCGATTACCGGGCGTTCTATGCGGCCTTCCGCGATGCGGTGCTCGGCGTGGGCGCGGCCCCCGTCAGCACCGCGCAGGCGCTGCAGCTGATGCGCCTGCTCGAGGCCGGGGCAGAGAGTGCACGCAGCGGGCGGCGTGTCGCGCTCTGACGCGGTCAGGTCGTCTTGATCGCGTGACCACCGAACTCGTTGCGCATCGCGGCCAGCAGGCGGTCGCTGAAGGAGTTCTTCTCGCGCGAGCGCAGGCGTTCGAGCAGGGACAGCGTGATCACCGGGGCCGGCACGTCCAGGTCGATCGCCTCGGCGACGGTCCAACGGCCCTCGCCGGAGTCTTCGACGTACGGCGCGATGCCATCCAGCTGCGGGTTGCGGGCCAGTGCATCGGCACTGAGATCGAGCAGCCACGAACGCACCACGCTGCCGTGCTGCCAGGCCTTGGCCACCTGCGCCAGATCGAGATTGAAATCGGTCTTGTGCTGCATCAACGCGAAGCCTTCCGCGTAGGCCTGCATCATCCCGTACTCGATGCCGTTGTGGACCATCTTGCAGAAGTGCCCTGCCCCGCTCGGCCCCACATGCGCCCAGCCACGGTCCTCTGCCGGCGCCAGCGTGCGGAAGATCGCCCCGACCCGTTCGACCGCCGCCTGGTCACCGCCGATCATCAGGCTGTAGCCCTCCTGCAGGCCCCACACGCCACCGCTGGTGCCACAGTCGATGTAGGTGACGTCCTCGCCCTGCAGCTGTTCGCTGCGGCGCATGGAGTCCTTGTAGTACGAATTGCCGCCGTCGATCACCACATCGCCCTCGGACAGATGCGGCGAGAGGAAGGCCAGGGTCTGGTCGACCACACCGGCCGGCACCATCAGCCACACCACGCGCGGGACCGGCAGCGCGGCGAGCGTCTCGGCGATCGAGGCGCTGACCTCGAAACCGCGTTCGGCCGCCGCGATACGTGCCGCTTCACCGGGATCGACACCGATCACGTGGTGCCCGCCGCGATGCAGGCGCTCGGCCATGTTGGCGCCCATGCGGCCCAGCCCGATCATTGCGATATCCATCAATCACCTCTACTCCGTTGTCGTGTTGTCTTGCAGGAAGGCTGTCGGCGGGGAATCGCACTGGCGAAGGCGTGCGTCGATCCAGCGCCGATACAGCGTGGTATGCAGGTTGTGCAGCCCCAGCTCGATCGCGAACGGTGTCCGCGGATTGCGATCGAGCAGGCGGGCGATGTGATACCCGATAGGACGTATACCCCGAGGATGCACGTAAATCAGGAACCCCTGGTAGAACGGATCGTCCAGCAACGCATCCAGTTCCTTCAGCAGCGGTTGCTGCTCGGCCGGAACCTCGCGCCGCCAGATCGGATCGCGCTCGATCAACAGCCGCTCGAACCGGCGCGGCCCCGGGCCCGGCATGCGTTGGGCCAACGCCCAGATGCGCCGGTTGATCTGGTCGTAATAGGCGAATCCCTCGTGCTCGCGCAGCGCGCGTGCCGCCGCATCGCTGACATCCACCACCACGAAGTTCTCGGCCTGGTTGTTGATGTCATCCAGGTACTTGCGCTCGAACACGTGCTCGATGAAGCCGGGCGTGCCGACGAAGGCCTGCCGCCCGCGCAGGGCGGTCTTCTTCGCCTTGCCATCGGCCAGGAACTCACCGGCGTGTCGGCCGAGCAGGATGCTGTCGGTCTCGTGCAGGGTCAGAAAGGTGCCGATGGAGAGCTCATCGGCGGAGAACTCGCGATCAAACGCGGCATCGCCGTAGAGCTCGCGCTGGGTCGCCAGTTGCGCGACCTGGCGGCCAACTCCGCATTCGGCCCGCACACGCCCCTCGTAGAAGGTCTGCAGTGCCGCACTGTTTGCACCGGCCGGCTGATAGCCGCGGCCGAAGCTGCGAAACCGCTCCCAGCCCTTGGCCTGCGCGCCGCCGGCACCGAAGCCGATCCAGCCCAGCTGCAGCGCGGAGAAGCGGAAGCCGTCGTTGTCCTGCAGCGCGGTGGTAGCGCGGCGGGTGGCAGCGCCGAGCGTGAAGGCATACGCACAGACCGTGGCCGGGTCATCGAACAACGTGGGCAGCCACGCCTGCCGCTGGTCCGCCGACCACTGGCGCGGCAGCTGCACGCGCAGGTCGCCGGCGCGGTGCGCCTGGCGCAGATCGGCGCGTTCGCAGACCGGACCACCGTGCACGACCGGCGCGGCGATATCAGCGGCTTCGATCTGCCATCCCAGGTCCGTGAGCACGCCCTGCGCGCAGGACGCTGCGCTCCACGCGCTGCCCGCCGGGATCAGCCCCAGCAGCGCCGCGAGCGCACAGCGACGCCAGCGCCGCGATCCTGCTGCCATGACCTGCCGCACCGCAGCCCGCTCAGTGCAGGGAGGCCGGGGTATCGCTCACCACCGTAGCAGGCGTCGCCTCGACCGCGGCGGCAGGCGCCGGTGCCGCCGCTGGTGCAGGCTCGGGCACTGCAGCGGCCGGCAGATACTGCTGCAGGCGTTCGAAGAAGCGACGGTAGAAGCTCGCATCCTGCACCGTGCTGCTGGCCACCTTCACCAGCGAATCGTCATTGCTGCCAAACGGCAGCGACACCGAGCCGAGCGCCCCCACGCCGACACTGGCCGAGGTCGGGCTCTTCTTGAGGGCGTAACGGTCCTGCACCGCGCTGACGAACACCAGTGCCTGGTCCCCGCGCGGCGCGCAGGAGATGCGCAGCACCAGTTGCTCGTGCTCGTCGTCCTTGGGCTGGAAATTCTTGTTGCCTTCCACCGCATCATCGCCGGCACGGGCAATCGCGTAGCCCTGGCTGAGCAGCGTCCGGCGCGCGGCCTCGCAGGCCTGGCCCGGTGCGCCGGGCACGGTACGCGAGTAGGTATCCCCCGAGTCGAACGACTCGCGGATCAGGGTGCTGTCAGCGGCGCGACCGCCACAGGCAGTCAAGGCGGCGACCACCGCCAGCAGCGGGATCGAACGTACACGACGAAAGCGCATGGCCGCTCCTGCGGAAATCCAGCCTCCAAGGATAGACCTGTGTGCGTTGGCGGGAGGTGGATACGCACAGGCCGCCCCGAAGGGCGGCCTGTGGAGTTGTCATCGGTTCAGCTGGCGGCTGCGGGGCGGTCAGTCCGCCCAGCGGCCCACCGCCGTCGACTGCGGCAGCACCTGGGCCGACAGCGGGCGGTCGGTTTCCAGCAGGTTCACCGCATCGGCGAGGATCGCAGCCGATTCACGCAGCAGCGGATCCGGACGCTTCTCGGCGGCCTTCTCGCGGGCGGCATCCTTGACGATGTCGCGCTCGTTGCCGGTCAGGCCGTCGTCATTGCTGTCATCGGCCAGCGGATCCAGATCCAGACCCAGTTCCTTGCGGATGGCCTGGCGGTCGGTGCGCTGCTTGTCCTGCTTCTCACGCTCGGCGCGGCGCTCGGCCTCGTTGAGCGAGATGTACTTCTTGGCCTTCTCGGCGCGGAACTGCTCGACGTCCTCGTTCCACCACTGGAACTCCTTGTCGGCAGCAATACGCGTGTCGTGGCGGCTTTCCAGCTTGGGCAGCAGCGGGCCGAAGTTGCCGTACTGGGTGTGCGGCACGGCGGCGATGCGGGTCCACGGCAGGGCGTTGTCGTAGGTGCTTTCACCGTACTCGCTGGCGTCCACGCTGGCCGGGAAGGCCAGATCCGGGACCACACCCTTGTGCTGGGTGCTGCTGCCGCTGACGCGGAAGAACTGGGCGATGGTCAGCTTGACCTGGCCGAAGCGCTGGGTCTCGCCACTCGGCCAACGGTCGAGGTCGACGATGTTCTGCACGGTCCCCTTGCCGAAGGTGGTCTCACCGATCACCAGGCCACGGCCGTAATCCTGGATGGCGCCGGCGAAGATTTCCGACGCCGAGGCCGAGCCACGGTTGATCAGCACGGCCAGCGGGCCGTCCCACGCCACCACTTCGCTGCGGTCACTGTTGACGGTGACGCGGCCACCGGACTCACGCACCTGGACCACCGGGCCCTGCTCGATGAACAGACCGGTCAGCTCAATGGCTTCATCCAGCGAACCACCGCCGTTGTTGCGCAGATCCAGCACCACGCCATCGAGCTTGTCGGCCTTGAAGCCGGCCAGCAGTTTGGCCACGTCGCGGGTCGCAGACGCGTAGTCGGCGGCGTTGCGGCGGCGGCCTTCGAAATCCTGGTAGAAGGTCGGCAGTTTGATCACGCCGACCTTGCGGGCCGGCTCCCCGTCCTTGGCCGGGATGGTCAGGGTCTCGCCCTTGGCGGCCTGTTCGGCCAGACGCACCTTCTGGCGGGTCAGCACCAGGGTGTGGTGCTTGCCGTCGACGCCTTCTTCGGCCGGAATGAACTCCAGACGGACCTGGGTATCGCTCTTGCCGCGGATCTTGGCCACCACATCATCGATGCGCCAGCCGATCACGTCTTCCAGCGGACCGGACTTGCCCTGGCCCACGCCGACGATGCGGTCGCCCGGCTTCAGCGTGCCGTTGACGGCCGCCGGACCACCGGCGATGACCTCGCGGATCACCACCATGTCGTCCTGCCGCTGCAGCTGCGCGCCGATGCCTTCCAGCGACAGCGACATCGCCTGGTTGAAGTTCTCGGCGGTGCGCGGGGTGAAGTAATCGGTGTGCGGATCCACGGCGCTGGTGTAGGCGTTGAGGAAGAACTGGAACACGTCCTCGCCCTTGAGCTCATTGACCGACTTTTCCAGCGTGGCGTAACGCTTGTCCAGTGTCTTGCGGATCTCGGCCGGCTGCTTGCCGGCCAGCTTCAGGCGCAGCCAATCGTTCTTGACCGACTTGCGCCACAGATCGTCCAGTTCGGCGCTGCTCGCGGCCCACGGCACGTCCTTGCGGTCGTACTCGAACTTTTCATCGGTACTGAAATCGAAATCGGTCTTGAGCAGCTTGCGCGCATAGCCGACACGCTCACCCACGCGCTGCTTGTAGACCGCGAACACCTGGAACGCCGGCTCCAGCTCACCGCCGCGGATGGCCGTGGCGATGTTGGCTTCGAACGGGGCGAAACGGGTGATGTCGGCCTGGGTGAAGAACTGTTTGCTGCTGTCGAGCGACTCCAAGTAGCGCTTGAAGACGTCCTTGGAGGTCGCCGCATCCAGTGCGCGCGGCCGGTAGGCGTATCGGCTGTCCGAGAGCAGTCCGTAGACCAGCTTGGAGGTGGTCACCTGGTCGGCCGTGGCAGCCGAAGGCAGCGCGGGCGAATCGGCGTAGGCGGCCAGTGCCATCGGCGCGGTGAGCGCCAGGGCCATCAGGAATGCGGGGGCTTTGAATTTCATGGACTAGCTCGTGGCACCTTGCCAAGGGAGAGACTGCGTGCATTACAGACACCACGACAGTGCCGAAAGTTGCCGCGTTTGTCACCGGGGCCTTCAGCCTACCGAGGCCGTTGGAGAAATTTGTGAATACCGGCGGGATCAGCAGGCAGGCACAGGCCTGCGGCCATCCGCGGTTCAGGGCCGCGGCCGGGTAAAGACGTGTGGGATTGGCAGAACGGGCCCCGAAGGGCCCGTGGGATCAACCGGCGACGCCGGCGTCGGCCGCCTGGCGGTCGGCGTGGTAGGACGAGCGCACCATTGGACCGGAGGCAACGTGGCTGAAGCCCAGCGCATTGCCGTACTCCTCCAGTGCCTTGTATTCCTCGGGGGTCCAGTAACGCAGCACCGGATGGTGATGCGCGGTCGGCTGCAGGTACTGGCCGATCGTGATCATGTCCACGTCATGCTCGCGCAGGTCACGCAGCGTGGCCTGGACCTGCTCCAGGGTCTCGCCGAGGCCGAGCATGATGCCGGACTTGGTGGCGATCTCCGGGTGCTGGGCCTTGAACTTCTTGAGCAGGGTCAGCGACCACTGGTAGTCCGCGCCCGGGCGCACATTGCGGTACAGGTCCGGCACGGTTTCGATGTTGTGGTTGAACACATCCGGCGGGTTGGTCGCCAGGATCTCCAGCGCGCGCTCCATGCGGCCCTTGCCACGGAAATCCGGGGTCAGCACTTCGATCTTGGTCCTGGGCGACTTGGCACGGATGGCACCGATGCAGTCGGCGAAGTGCTGGGCACCGCCGTCGCGCAGGTCATCGCGATCCACGCTGGTCACCACCACATACTTCAGGCCCATGTCGGCCACGGTCTGGGACAGGCTGGCCGGCTCGTTGGCGTCCGGCGGCTTGGGCCGGCCGTGGGCGACGTCGCAGAACGAGCAACGGCGGGTGCAGACCTCGCCGAGGATCATGAAGGTCGCGGTGCCGTGGCTGAAGCACTCGTGGATATTGGGGCAGCTGGCTTCCTCGCAGACCGTGACCAGGCGGTTCTCGCGAAGCTTGGCCTTGAGGTTCTGCACGGCGTTGCCGGAGGGAATCCGCACGCGGATCCACGACGGCTTGCGCAGCACCGGCACGTCGGCGAACTGCACCGGCGAGCGGCCGATCTTGTCACCGCCGATCTGTTTGACGCCCGTCTGCAACGGGGCGGCGGACGGCGTGTCGCCCTGCACGACCTGCAGGGGAATGAGGCGAGCGGTGGTTTCAGTCATGGCCTTGGTCGGCGGCGTTCATGCCGCGTCAGTCAAATCGGGTAATTCAGCGGCCGGCTCGAGGGCCAGGCCGAACTGGCGGGCCAGATGGCCCAGCAGCACCGGCGTGACGGCCGCCATGCCGGACGGTCCCCCCAAGTCTACCACCGAGGTCACCTGCAGCCCTTGATAGCCACAGGGGTTGATCCGGCGGAACGGTTCCAGGTCCATGGCCACATTGAAGGCCAGGCCATGGAAGGTGCAGCCGCGGCGGACGCGGATGCCCAGCGCAGCGATCTTGGCACCGCCCACATAGACGCCCGGGGCGCCATCAAGGCGCTCGGCGCCGATGTTCCACTCGTCCAGGGTATCGATGAGGGCCTGCTCGATCCGGCAGACGTAGTCGCGCACGCCGATCCCCAGCCGCCGCAGCTGCAGCAGCGGGTAGATCACGATCTGGCCGGGGCCGTGATACGTCACCTGGCCGCCACGGTCCACATGCAGCACGGGAATATCGCCCGGGGCGAGCACGTGCTCGTCCTTGCCGGCCTGGCCCAGGGTGAACACCGGATCGTGCTCGACCACCCACAGCTCGTCCGGGGTGTGTTCGGTCCGGGCATCGGTGAAGCGCTGCATGGCGTGCCACACCGGGGCATACGGCTGGCGGCCGAGGTCGCGGACAATGGCAGGCTGCGGGGCCCGGTCGCCCGGGGCCGCCGCGGTGGCGCAGCTGGTTACAGCGTCCACTTCACTTCCGGGTGGTCACGCAGCGCGGTGTGCGCGGCATCGTACTGGTCGCGGTTGTCAGCCTTGAACACCAGTCGCACCGACACATACTTGCCGTTGGACGAGTGTTTCCAGCTGATGCGTTCGCTCAGCACGTCGACGCCGGCCAGTTCGAGCAGGCGCGGCAGTTCGCGTTCCAGGTCCTTGCCGGCCGCGCCCATGGCGCTGAGTTCGAACTGGCCGGGGAACTGGAAGCCGTGGTCGGGGTTGTCAGACTTGATCTCCATGACCGGGATTATGGGGATGCCTGCGCCCGAACCCAAGCGCTGCTTGATCGTGCGCACACTGGCGCCCAACGGTCCGTGAAAACACCTGCATCGTGTTTAAAACGCAGCAGTGCGTGCGCAGCGCTGTTCACGACATCACGCTCTGACTACGCTGTATCGGCTTAAGAAAGCATAAATCCCCGTCTGGTATCCCATGTCCCTGAAGCCCTTCGCGCTGCCGGCCGCCCTTGCCGGTCTCCTGGCCTTGGCTGCCCCTGCCGCCCATGCCGCGTCTCAATGCGGGCCCGATGCGATGCGCGAGCATCCGCCCCAGGTCAACTTCCGCGTCGACAACGATCTGTTCGGCGGCAAGGATCAGGATCAGGGCTATACCAATGGTGCCCAGATCACCCTGGTCTCGCCAAACCTGGTCGATTACACCGACGATCCCTGCCTGCCGCGCCTGGCGCGCTGGGTCAACAGCCATCTGGAGCGGTTGCACCCGGGCGAGTTCGAGCAGCAGAACATGATCTTCAGCCTGGCCCAGGGCATTTTCACCCCGACCGATTTCACCCGGAAGGATCTGATCGAGGACGATCGCCCGTATGCGGGCGTGCTGATCGCCAGCTTCGGCTACAACGCGCGCCGCGGCGACCGCCTGCAGACGACGCAGCTGGCGGTGGGCGTGGTGGGGCCGTGGGCGCTTGGCGAGGAGGTGCAGAACGCGGTGCACGAGCTGCTGGGCGACGAGAAGTTCCAGGGCTGGGACAACCAGCTGCACAACGAACCGGTGTTCATGCTGACGCATGAGCGGATGCGCCGTTGGCCGGCCGATGCCAGTGAGAACCTGGGCGGCTGGGGCTGGGATGCGATCAGCCATTACGGCGGCGCGGTGGGCAACCTGGCCACGCACGTCAATGCCGGTGGCGAGGTGCGCTTCGGCTGGAAGCTGCCGGACGATTTCGGCAGTACGCCGCTGCGCCCCGCCGGTGAGAACACGGCGCCGACGCGCGGTGGCAAGCCGAGCGGGTGGTCGTGGCATCTGTTCGGCACCACGGATGCGGCGTGGGTGATCCGGGATATCACGCTGGACGGCAATACGTTCCGCAACAGCCACAGTGTGGACAAGCGCCCTGTGGTGGCCCAGGCCGGCTACGGGCTGGCGGTGATGCGCGGGCGCTGGAAGTTCGCGTTGGCCCGTTACCACAGCACGCGGGAGTTCGATGGGCAGCGCGAGGCGCCGGTGTTCGGCAGCTTTACCATCAGCCGCTCGCTGTAACGGCGCCCGGACCAGAAGCCGGCCAGCAGCCGGCACTACCGGGCAGCCGGAAGGGACGCGCAAAAAAAGACCGGCTTTCGCCGGTCTTTTTTCAGTGCGGTAGAACCGGATTATTCCGATTCCCACCACATCCAGAAGCTGTCCCACAGGCGCTTGAAGAAGCCGGCTTCTTCCACGGCGGCCACAGCCACCAGCGGCGCCTGGGCGACGACCTGGTTGTCCAGCATCACCTTCAGGGTGCCGACCTGCTGGCCGGCGGTGAACGGGGCTTCGAGGGTCTTGGGCACATCGATGCTCGGCTTGAGATCGTTGTAACGGCCGCGCGGGACGCTGACCAGCATCGGCTGGGCGACGCCCAGCTGCAGCGTGGCGGTCTTGCCCTTCCACACCTTGTGCTCGGCCACGACCTTGCCCGGCTCATACATGCGGTGGGTTTCGAAGAAGCGGAAGCCCCAGTTGAGCAGGGCCAGGCTGTCATCGGCGCGCTGCTTTTCCGAGCCACCACCGAGGACCACGGCCACGAGACGCTGGTCGCCGCGCTGGGCCGAACTCATCAGGCAGTAGCCGGCTTCGGAGGTGTGACCGGTCTTGATACCGTCCACGCTCTGGTCGCGCCACAGCAGCAGGTTGCGGTTGGGCTGGGTGATGCTGCCCACGGTGAATTCCTTCACCTTGTTGTAGGCGTAGGTTTCCGGGTAGTCGCGCACCATCGCACGGCCGAGCAGGGCCAGATCGTAGGCGGTGGTGTGGTGGCCCGGCGCGCTCAGACCGTGTGCGTTGACGAAGTGGGAGTCCTTCATGCCGATCTTGGCGGCGTAGCTGTTCATCAGCGAGGCGAAGGCTTCTTCGCTGCCGGCGACGTGCTCGGCCAGAGCGATCGCGGCATCGTTGCCGGACTGGATCGCCATGCCCTTTTCCATGTCTTCCAGACGCGCGGTCTGGTTGACCGGGAAGCCACTGTAGCTGCCATCAGTGCCGGCGCCGCCCTCGCGCCAGGCGCGCTCGCTCATCATCACCTGGTCGTCGGTACGGACCTTGCCGTTCTTGACCTCGGCGGCCACGACGTACGAGGTCATCACCTTGGTGATGCTGGCCGGGGCCAGTTGTTCGTGCACGTTTTCACCGGCCAGGACCTGCCCGGTGGCGTAATCCATCAGGATCCAGGCCTTGGAGATGCTGGGCTTGGGCGCCGGCGGGGTCGCGACGGTGGCTGGGGCGGCGGCGGCGGGAGCAGGCGCCGGTGCCGGGGTCGGCAGGGGGGTCTGGGCGGAAACCATGCCCACGAACAGGGTCGTGGCCATGGCAGCGGCGGCAAAGCGGAATTTCATCGGACAGCAAGCTCCTGGAGGGCGCCAAGGGGGGGATGAGGGATAACGGGCATTGTAGGCCCATGGAGCAGCGGCACGCGCTGGCGTGCCGCGTGCGATGGAAGGCTCAGTCCTTCACGATCTGCGGCGCCCCGAAGCCCAGACCGGCGATCCGGCCGGCAAGTTCCGAGGCACTGGCATGGTCGGGCGCCGGGACGCGCAGGCGCCACAGGGTACGCCCGCCACTGACGATGTCGCTGATGCTGGCCCCGGCGATACCGGCCGAGGACAACTGCCCGAGCGCGCGGGTGGCGTTGTCGCGGCTGGCAAAGCTGGCGACCTGCAGCAGCACGCTGCCCAGGACCTGCTGGGAGAGCGTTGCGCCGGAGGGCGGTGCCGGGCGCGCCGCAGGGGCGGCGGCGGGCAATGCGGCCACCGCCACCGGGGCGGTGTTGATGCTGGCGGCCTGGGTGGTGGCCGGCTTGCCGGTGGCCACGCGCACGCCGTTGTCGCGCATCCAGTGATCGAAGTTGTCGGCGTTGCCCGGCTTGGCCGAGTCGGCGACGCGGTAACGGTACTGCTCGCCGGCCGGCTTGGCGGCAGCGGTCGCCGTGGCAGCCGGCAGCTTGCCGACCAGGGCGTCCAACTCGCTGGCGCTGCGTGCGCCCGCGGCCGGGGTGCTCGCGGCCGCCGCAGCGGCAGCGACCTCGCGGCGCTCGCGGCGACTGGGTTTGTCGGCCAGCAGGTTGTCATCGCCCGGGGCCAGCGCGCGGACTTCGACGTTGCCGGTGCCGCGCTGGGTGATGCCCAGGCGTACCGCGGCGGCGTAGCTGAGATCGACCACGCGGCCATCGTGGAATGGGCCACGATCGTTCACCCGCACGATCACCGATTCGCCGTTGTCCAGGTTGGTCACCCGGGCGAAGCTCGGCAACGGCAGGGTCTTGTGTGCGGCGGTGAAGGCGTACATGTCGTACACCTCACGGTTGGACGTCAGGCGGCCATGGAACTTGGCGCCGTAGTATGAAGCGGTGCCCTTTTCGGCATACCCGCGGGTCTTGTCCATCACCTGGTACTGCTTGCCCAGCACCACGTACGGCGATTTGTTGCCGACCGGCGAACGCGGCAGGTCCACGACCTCCGGCTCCGGGATGCAGGCCACATTGGGAATGTAGGTCGGGGTGCTGTCATTCACGCCGGGCTTGTACAGCCCGCCAGCGCGATAGTCGCCGCGCGTGCTCGGGTCTTCCGACGCGGCCTTGTAAGGCGAGCCTTCAGGGCAATGCGCCGGACGCCCGCCTTTGCCCTGCACCACCGCGCCGGACGGCTTGCTGCTGCCGGCGGTGCTGCCAGCGGGCTTCTTCGGCGCACTGCTGCAGGCGGCCAGTGCCAGTATCAAACAACCCGGGATCAGCCATCTGGAGCGTGCGATCGTGATCATGCCGGCGGCAACTCCTGTCCGGCGATGGCCTGGGACAACTGGTACACAGCCATCGCATACATTTTCGAGAGGTTGTAGCGGGTAATGGCGTAGTAGTTCTGGAAGCCCAGCCAGTACTGCTTGCCGGTACTGCCTTCCAGCGTGATCGGCGTGGCGGTCAGGCCGGCCGCGACCGCGACGCTGGGCTGGTAACCGCGCTGGGCCAGCTCGGACAGGGTCCAGGTCGGCGCCCATTCGGTCGGATTGAACTCTTCACGACCGGCCTGCAGCGTGGCCGGCACGGCGACCGGGCCACCGCGGACCCAACCGCCCTTCTTGACGAAGTAATTGGCGATCGAGGAGAAGACGTCGTCATAGCTGTTGAACAGGTCGCGACGGCCATCGCCGTTGCCGTCCACCGCATAGTCCAGATAGCTGGAAGGCATGAACTGGCCCATGCCCATCGCGCCGGCGTAGCTGCCCTTGATCGCGGTGATGTCCAGCTTCTCGTCGCGGGTCAGTGCGAACAGGCGCGCCAGTTCGTCGCGGAAGAACAGCTCGCGGCGCACTTCGCGTTCGAGCTTGGCCGGATCGCCACTGCGCGGGTACTTGAAGGCCAGCGTGTACAGCGCATCGAGCACCCGGTAGCTGCCGGTGTTGCCGCCGTAGCTGGTTTCCACGCCGATGATCGCCACGATCACCTCGGCCGGCACACCGGTGCGCTGCTGCACCCGCATCAGTTCATCGCGATGCTGGGCGAGGAACTTCTTGCCGCCCTCGATCCGCGCCTGGCTGATGAACATCGGCCGGTATTCGTTCCACGGTTTGACCCGCTCGGCCGGGCGCGACAT
The DNA here is from genome assembly GCF_003751305.1 of Stenotrophomonas rhizophila. Classification (GTDB taxonomy): domain Bacteria; phylum Pseudomonadota; class Gammaproteobacteria; order Xanthomonadales; family Xanthomonadaceae; genus Stenotrophomonas; species Stenotrophomonas rhizophila_B. The sequence continues at coordinate 543,001 of NZ_RJKV01000002.1, read as the reverse complement.
CGCCGCGATGATCGGGTCGCGGATCTGCGCCTGGGCCAGGGTTGCCTCGATCTGGCCGGCAGGAATGCCGTAGCGGGCGGCGGTATCACGGACGAAGTTGGCGCGGGCCACCTCGAACGGGACCGGGGTCAGATCGACCGGGGCCGCAGTGGCGGCCGCCGCCTCCGGGGCCGCTTCGGCTGGGCCCTTGCTGCCGGGAGGCGGGGAAACGGGAACACCCGAGGCCTGCGGCGACGGTGAAGGAGTCTGCGGCTGGGTCGCACAAGCGACCAAACCGAGCGTGAGCATGCAGGCCAGGGAGCGTCGGATCATCGCGGCAGGTTAGCAGGTCATGGATGAATTAAAACCCCTAAGACCATGAATCTCAACGGATTGCGCAAGTTTGCCAGAGGCCGTTAAGGCCGCGTGTAGACAGGCACGCGGGCGTTCCCCATTCATGTTCCGCCGATGGCCAGCGCGGATCGGAGGATCGCGACAGATCATCGCAGCGCGGAGAACGGTCCCGCCGTGATCGATGCACGATGGGCGGGGTGGCAACGCAGGTCTCACTTTTCCGGGTGGCGCCGGCGTGTCAAGAGGTCCGCCGGCTGCGTCCCCATCCCCGCGGACGCAACCGGCCAAACCGGACCCGATCGGCAGCGGCGCGGCGCGCATCTCCCCAGCGCGCGCCTCGCCCTCTCTACCTGTGAGGTCAACTACTCCCCGCCAGACTCCCCCTTCGCGATGCTTGGCTCAGCGCGTCGTTGTTGGCGGGCCGCCATTGTGCAGGCCGTTTGCGACATGTCCATTGATCGAGATCAAGTCACTTCATATCTGTGCGCCACTTCTCACTTTTGCCGCAGCACCTTGACCGTGCCTGCACCTGAAAGCGTTTCCGCGTCGCAAGCCCGCGCAAATCGCCACCGCCATCGCTTACGTGGGATGCACCGGCTGATGCTGCCGCGCCGCCATCACCAGCCCGAAACTGGCGAGCAGCGATACCGCCGAGGTACCGCCATAGCTGATCAGCGGCATCGGGACGCCCACGACCGGCAGCACGCCGGAAATCATGCCGCCGTTGACCAGCACATAGACGAAGAACACCAGGCCAGTGGTGCCCACCAGCAGACGCGAGTAGCCGCAGCGCGAGTGGCTGGCGATCCACAGGCAGCGCGCGGTCACGAACAGGAACAGGCTGAGCACCACCGTCACGCCGACCCAGCCGAATTCCTCGGCCAGCACCGAGAAGGCGAAATCGGTGGTGTACTCGGGCAGGAAATCCAGCGTGGCCTGGGTGCCCTGCCCCCAGCCTTTGCCGTGCATGCCGCCCGAGCCGATCGCGATCTTGGACTGGATGATGTTCCAGCCGGTGCCCAGCGGATCGTTCTCCGGATACAGGAAGGTCAGCACGCGATCCTTCTGGTACTGCCGCAGCAGCCCGAACCACGCCAGCGGTGCGGCCACCGACACTCCCCCCAGCGCGACGGCCATCCACCACCAGCGCAGGCCGGCCAGCAGCAGCGCGAATACCCCGCTGGCGGTCACCAGCGTGGCCGTGCCCAGGTTGGGCTGCAGCAGGATCAGCACCGCCGGGCCACCGATCAGCAACGCGGCGGTCAGCACCGCGCGCGGCCGTGGTGGCAAGGGCTGCTTGTGCAGGTACCAGGCCATCATCATCGGCAGGCTGAGCTTGAGCAGCTCGGAAGGCTGCAGATAGAACACGCCCAGGTTCAACCAGCGCTGGCCGTACTTGCCGGTGCCGACCACATACACGGCCAGCAGGGGCAGCAAGGACAGCGTGTAGATCCAGGGCGACCACGCGCGCAGCGTCATCACCGGCAGCCGCGACAGCCCCCACAGCGCGGCGAGCCCGGCGCCGTAGCGCATCGCCTGCGCATGCACGGGCCCGTCCACGCTGTGCAGCACGGCCAGCCCGGCCACCATCAGCAGGCACAGCGCGCCCAGCAGGGGCAGATCCAGCGTGCGGAAAAAGAAATGGAACACGGCGCGTGCGCGCTGCAGTAGTTCGACCATGCGGACGACTCCTGTGGATGACGCGACGCACAGCAGGAGGCGACACGCGAACAGAAAGCGGACCCGCTGCGCGGGCCGGCGCGAGCGCAGGACCGTAACACGCGTGGACACCGCAAACCTTAGCCGACCCGTACCGCAACGCCACGGCACAGGCGGCACGCACGCTCAGCCGTAGCCGCCGTGCACCGGATTGTGGCGACGCACCGCCATCACCAGACCGAAACCGGCCAACAGCGACACCGCAGACGTACCGCCATAACTGATCAGCGGCATCGGCACGCCGACCACCGGCAGCAGGCCGGAGATCATGCCGCCGTTGACCAGCACATAGACGAAGAACGCCAGCCCCGTCGCGCCAGCGAGCAGGCGCGAATAAGAGTCGCGCGACTGCGAGGCGATCCACAGGCAGCGCCCGATCACCACCAGGTACAGCGCCAGCACGATGGCCACACCGATCCACCCGAACTCCTCGCTGAGCACGGAGAACGCGAAGTCGGTGGTCTGCTCGGGAATGAAGTTCAGGTGCGACTGCGAGCCCTGCCCCCAGCCCTTGCCATCCAGGCCACCCGAGCCGATCGCGATCTTGGACTGGATGATGTTCCAGCCCGCGCCGAGCGCGTCGCTCTCCGGGTCCATGAACATCATGATGCGGTCCTTCTGGTATGGCCGCAGCAGCCAGAACCAAGCCACGGGTGCGGCCGCGGCGACACCACCGACCGCCACGCCGACCCACCACCACGGCAGGCCGGCCAGCAGCAGCACGAACGCACCGCTGGCGGCGATCAGCACGCCGGTGCCGAAGTCCGGCTGCAGCATCACCAGCCCGGTTGGCACACCGATGATCACCGCGCTGGTCAGCACCGTGGAGAAGCGTGGCGGCAACGGCATGCGATGCAGGTACCAGGCCACCATCATCGGCAGGCTGACTTTGAGCAGCTCGGCCGGCTGCAGGTAGAACAGCTTCAGATCCAGCCATTGCCGGCCGTACTTGCCGGTGCCGAGCACGAACACGGCCAGCAGCGGAATCATCGAGATCGCGTAGATCAACGGCGTGGCCGAGCGGATGCGCAGAATCGACACGCGCGAGATCGCCCACATCGCGGCCAGGCCGACCGCGAAACGCGCACCCTGGGCGAACACCAGCCCATCGCCGCCGGCACTCTTGAGCACCGCCAGGCCGATCAGCATCAGCGCGCCCAGCGCCAGGCACAGTACCCAGTCCAGCGAGCTGCTGAAGCGGACGGCCATGTCGACCGACCAGCGCAGGAAGACCTTCATCGTGGCCGCTCCGGTGCGGTCGGGGGCGGGGTGGCACTGGGCACGGGTGCACCGGGTGCCGGAGCAGGCGCAGGCGCCGGCGCCGGCGCGGCAGGCACACCCACCACCACCGGCAACAGTTCCAGTGCCGCCACTGCGGCATCGCCCGCGTCGCGCGCGGTGGCACCGCCGCCGTCGAACGCGGTGATGCCGATCGCGGTGGTGCCGCGCTCGCTGTCCAGCGGTTCCAGGCCGTCGGGCATCTTGCCCAGCAGCCAGGCATCGAAAATCTTGCGTGCGATCGGTGCGGCGGCCGAGCCACCGTAACCACCGCCTTCCACCGCGATGGCCACGGCGATGACCGGATTGTCAGCCGGCGCGAAGCCGACGAACAGCGCGCGGTGGCGCAGGTGCATCGGCAGGCTGCGCGGGTTCACCGCCGCGGTACCACGGCGGCTGATCACCTGCGCGGTACCGGTCTTGCCGGCCATGACGTAAGGCGCACCCGCAGCCGCCCGGGCGCCACTGCCGCCGGGCTGCATGGTGCCCATCATGCCCTCGCGCACTGCCTGCAGATTGCTCGGCGTGGGGCTGATCGGCTTGCTCTCGCCCGCCGGCGTCGCGGTCCAGTCCGCATCGAATCCCGCGCGCTGCTGCATCACCAGGTGCGGCTGGCGCAGCTGACCATCTGCGATGCCGGCCACCCCATGCACCAGCTGCAGCGGAGTGACCTTCCAGTCACCCTGCCCGATGCTGACGTTGACCGTATCGCCGGGGTACCAGCGTTCCTTGCGCGATTTGTACTTCGCTGCCGGCGAGGGCAGGATGCCGCCGATCTCGCCGGTCAGGTCGATCCCGGTAGGCGCACCGAACCCGTAATAGCCCATGTAATGGTCGAAGCGATCGATGCCCAGATCCAGCGCGAGCTTGTAGTAATACGTATTCACCGACTGGGTGATCGACTTGCGCAGATCGGTCCAGCCATGGCCGCCACGGTTGGCATCGCCCCAGCCGCGCGAGGTGCCCGGCAGATAGAACATGCCGGTGGACAGGATCTTGTCTTCGGGCCTGCGCACGCCGCTGTCCAGACCGGCCAGGCCGATCAGCGGCTTGATCGTCGAACCCGGCGCGACGCCGCCCAGCACCAGGCGGTTGAACTGCGGCCGCGAGGGGTTGTCGTTGAGCGCCTTGAAATCGGCATGCGAGATGCCGTTGACGAACAGGTTGGGGTCGTAGGACGGCAGGCTCACCATCGCCAGCACTTCGCCGGTGCGCGGGTCCATCGCCACCGCTGCGCCTTCGAACTCGCCGAAGGCGGCGACCATCGCGCGCTGCAGATCGGCATCGATGGACAGCCGCAGATCGCTGCCCGACTGCGCCGCGACCCGGCCGATGGTGCGGATCGCGCGGCCCTGCACGTTGGTCTCGACCTGCTCGTAGCCAACCTTGCCGCGCAGCTGCTGCTCGTAATAGCGCTCCAGCCCGGACTTGCCGATGTGGGTCAACGCGGCATTGCCCTCGCCCAGCATCTCCAGGTCCTTGTCATCGACCCGGCCGACGTAGCCGATGATGTGCGCGAACAGATCGCCGTACGGGTAACGACGGGTCAGGTACGGCTCCAGCTCCACGCCCGGGAAGCGCCAGCGGTCCACCGCGAAACGCGCCATCTCTTCATCGGTGACACGCAGCTTGAGCGTGACCGGCAGGAAGCTGCGACGCGCCTTGCGCGACTTGTTGAAGGTCTCGATGTCTTCCGGGCTGAGCGCGAGGATCTTCGACAGGCCCGCCAGGGTGGCGTCCATGTCCTTGACCTTGTCCGGGGTGATGTCCAGGCGGAACGCCGGCACGTTCTCGGCCAGCAGCCGGCCGTTGCGGTCGTAGATCATCCCGCGCCCCGGCACCACCGGCCGCGGCTTGATCCGGTTGGCCTCCGAGCGCGTGGCGTAGATGTCGTGGTCCATCACCTGCAGCTTGAAGTACCAGCCGCCCAGGCCGAACAGGCACACCAGCACGCCGAGGAAGCCAAGCGCGGCACGGCGCCGGAACTGTTCTGCCTCGGCATGCGGATTCTTGGCCTGGCGGCGCATGTACATGTCAGCGCCCGCGTCGCCCGAAGCGCAGCGCGTCCAGCAGTACGAACACCAGCGGCCACAGCGCCATGCCCAGCAGCGGCGCCCACCAGTACGACCACGGCAGGGTCGGCTCGCCGACCACGATGTGCACCACCGCGCTGACGATGCGGTCGTTGAACAGCAGGCCGCCGATCGCCAGGATCTGCTGGGACATCGGGAAGAAGCGGATCCGCGCGCGGAAGCGCTGCAGGATGAAGGTCAGGATCACCAGCCGCAGCGCCTGCTCGCCCAGCACGCCGCCATAGAGTAGATCGGCGATGACGCCGCTGGCGAAGGCGATGCCCAGCCCGACCCGGTCCGGTGTCTCGATCACCCAGTAGGCCAGCACCAGTGCCAGCCAGTACGGACGCAGCGGCTGCAGCAGCGCCGGCAGGGGCAGCAGGCCGAGCAGCAGCGCCACTACCAGACTCACCGGCAGCACCCAGGGTTTGTCGCGCAGGCGGCTCATGGCCGGTTCTCCACGGGTTCGGCCTGCCGAGCATGGCTCGGCACTACCGTGGATTCGGCTGCGGCACGGCGCGGAGCGGTCACCGGTACCGGTGCGGCCGGACCGGGCCGGTTGGCCTGTGGTGCATTGGCGGGCGCCGCCGCAGGTGCCGTCGTGACCGGGGATGAACCCGCCGGGGTGGTACTGGCCGGCGCTGCGGTGCCGGCCGGCGTGCCCTCCTGCAGCGGCGCAGCGGCCGGTCCACCGGCTTCGCTGGTATCCCGACGCAGGTTCGGCGGAATGCGGATCGCCTCGCCCGGGCGCAGCAGCAACACATCGCGGCCGCGGTCCAGCTGGGCGGCCGGCTTCAGCTCGCCGACCAGGAAGGCATGGGTGTCATCCGGCCGCAGCGCGGTGATGCTGCCCACCGGGAACCCGGCCGGGAAGCGCCCGCCCAGGCCGGAGGTCACGATCTCGTCGCCCACTTCCACCCCGGCGCTGAGCGGGATGTCGCGCAGCTCCAGGGTGTCGCCGCGACCATAGACAATCAGGCGCACGCCATTACGGGCCACGGTGACGGGCACGGCATGATCGGGATCGGTGAGCAGCAGCACGGTCGCGCTGTTGCCGGTGGTGGCGATCACCTGGCCCATCAGGCCACCGGCATCGATCACCGCCTGGCCGACATGCACGCCATCGCGGGTGCCGGCGGCCAGTACCAGGCGCTGGCGCACCGGGTCCAGGTCGATATCCAGGATCGGGGCGAGCTGTACGTCCAGTCCGCTGCGTTCGGCCACGTTGAGCAGCTCGCGCAGCTGGGCGTTGTCCAGCGCGGCGGTCTGCAGGCGCGTCAACCGCGCATTGGCGATGAGCAACTGGTTGCGCAGTTCACGGTTCTCGGTGACGAGCTGACCGTGGCTGGCGGCGTTGTCCTTGACCTGCGTGCCCAGGCGCCCGGGCAGGCCGGCCAGCGCCCATACCGGCTGCACCAGCACGTTGGCCTGCGCGCGCAGGCGCGACAGCCAGCCAGCCTGATCATCGAGCACGATCAGGGTGATGGCCAACGCCAGGTAAGCGAGCAGGCGCAGCGGACTGGCGGCATCGCCCTGACGGGAGGCTACGGGAGGACCGGCGTAAGGCGGCACAGGCGTCGACTGGAAAAGGTGTGGATGAAGCGCGCGGAACAAGAGCGCAGCGGGAACAGCATGCGACAACGCCCCGGCGAGGTGACGCCCGGCAAGCGAAGCTTGCCGGAGGCATCACGCCGCAGAGGCGCGTCTACGATACACGGCCGGTACGGCTCACTCCGGCGCAAAGAACTCGTTGCCGTGCATGTCCACCAGCTCCAGCGCACGACCACCACCGCGGGCCACACAGGTCAGCGGGTCATCGGCCACCTGCACGTGCAGGCCGGTTTCCTCGGAGATCAGGCGGTCCATGTCACGCAGCAGGGCGCCGCCACCGGTCAGCACGATGCCGCGCTCGGCGACGTCGGCGCACAATTCCGGCGGGGTCTGCTCCAGCGCCAGCTTGACCGCGCTGACGATGCCCGACAGCGGCTCGTGCAGGGCTTCAAGCACTTCGTTGGAGTTGATCTTGATCATCTTCGGCACGCCCTCGGCGAGGTTGCGGCCGGAGATTTCCATCTCGATCACTTCCGCCTGCGGGTAGGCGCAGCCCAGCTCGACCTTGATCCGCTCGGCGGTCGCTTCACCGATCAGCATGCCGTGGTTGCGGCGCACGTAGTTGGTGATCGATTCGTCGAAGCGGTCGCCGCCGATACGCACGGAGGCCGAGTAGACGATGCCGTTGAGCGAGATCACGGCCACTTCGGTGGTGCCACCGCCGATGTCGATGACCATCGAGCCGCGCGCCTCGGTGACCGGCATGCCGGCGCCGATCGCAGCGGCCATGGGCTCTTCGATCAGGAACACATCACGCGCACCGGCCTCCTCGGCCGATTCCTTGATCGCACGGCGCTCGACCTGGGTCGAACCGGCCGGCACGCAGACCAGCACGCGCGGGCTCGGGCGCAGGAAGCGCGACTTGTGGACCTTCTTGATGAAGTGCTTGAGCATCGCCTCGGTGTAGGTGAAGTCGGCGATGACGCCGTCCTTCATCGGGCGGATGGTGGTGATATGGCCCGGGGTACGGCCGAGCATCTGCTTGGCCTCGGCGCCCACGGCAGCCACGGAACGGGTGCCACCGATGGCACGGTCCTGGCGCACGGCCACGACCGACGGCTCGTTCAGCACGATCCCCTGCCCACGCACGTAGATGAGGGTGTTGGCCGTGCCCAGGTCGATGGACAGGTCATTGGAGAACATGCCACGCAGTTTCTTGAACATCTGGGAGTTGATCCTGAGGGGTGTCGCGCCCAACGCGGGATGGCGAAAAAATGGGCAGAATTCGAGGTCGACAAGCCTAGCAATCCCCCTGTGCGCGAGCAAGGACAAATCTGGCCGAAAGCCAGCCTTCACGGCCATTCAGGCCAATCCGGACAGCCCGGGTTCTGGCCCAAAGCCGCCCTACCCGTTAACCTTTGCGCCGCAGGGCGCCGCAGGGCGCCGTTTCGTTGCCCGCCCAACGGGCCTCAAACCCCCTTCCGCATAGGCCTTACTCGATGTCCGCTTTGATCTGTGGTTCTCTTGCCTTCGACACCATCATGGTGTTCCCGGACCAGTTCAAGAATCACATCCTGCCGGACAAGGTGCACATCCTGAATGTGTCGTTCCTGGTGCCGCGGATGCGTCGTGAATTCGGCGGTTGCGCCGGCAACATCGCCTACAACCTGTACCTGCTGGGTGGCGAACCGATCCCGATGGGCACGGTGGGTTCGGATTTCGGCCCGTACCGCGAGTACTTCCAGGGCCTGGGCATCGACCTGAGCCGGGTCAAGGTGATCGATGAGCTGTTCACCCCGCAGGCGTTCATCACCACCGATCATGACAACAACCAGATCACCGCCTTCCACCCGGGCGCGATGATGCGGTCCTACGAGAACCACGTGAAAGACGTGCCGGGCGTGACCCTGGGCCTGGTCGGCCCGGACGGGCGCGAAGGCATGATCCAGAACTCGCAGGAATTCTTCGACGCCGGCGTGCCGTTCATCTTCGACCCGGGCCAGGCCATGCCGCTGTTCAACGGCCCGGAGCTGCGCACCTTCATCGAGCAGGCCGACTACGTCGTCGTCAACGACTACGAGTCCAACCTGCTGCAGGAGCGCACCGGCTGGGATGAAAAGGCGATCGTGAGCCGGGTCAAGGCCTACATCACCACCCGTGGCCCCAAGGGCGCGGTCATCCACACGCCGGAAAAGACCTATGACATCCCGCCGGCGCACGAGCGCCGCGTGGTCGATCCGACCGGCTGTGGCGATGCGTTCCGCGCCGGCCTGATCTACGGCATCGAGAAGGGCTACGACTGGCTGACCATCGGTCGCATGGGCAACCTGATGGGCGCGCTGAAGGTCGAGCACCCGGGCACCCAGAACCAGCGCTTCACGTTCGATGAGTTCAATGAGCAGTTCAAGCAGCAATTCGGCTACGCGCTGACCGTTTGATCGCAATGCGATCAAACGCGGCCCACGATTCGCCATAGCGAATCGCGGGTCCCAATTGCATGCCACCTGATCCACGCGCCTTCGGCGCGCCCCCTTGAGACGACTGCGCCTCCGGCGCAACCGTCCCGCGCATTCCGCCTGATCCCCGCGCCTTCGGCGCGCCCCCTTGAACACCAAGGGGGCTTTCCACCAGAGGGGAATCGGGGGTGATAAGGGTAGAGCCAGGCCATGCCTGGCTGCTTTTCAGGTTCGGCGCGGTCAGGCCGACATCTGCTTGCCTTCCCATGCCGCCTGCACCTCGCCGCAGTTGGCCAGGTGCCAGCAGGCCATGCCGGGCCAGGGGTTGTCCGGGGTGTTGACCAGCACGGTGCGGGTGCCGGCGGCACGGCCGCATTCCAGGTCGAAGCGATGGTCGCCGACCATCACCATCTGGGCGGGGACGGCCTGCCAGCGCGCAACGAAGTACTCCAGCCCGGCCGGTGATGGCTTGGGCTCGGCTTCGCCGCGGCCGATGATGTCATCGGGGGCGAACATGTCCCCCACACCGATTGCCTGCAGCGTCACCTGGGCGAGTTCGCGCGCATTGCGGGTGAGGATGCCCAGCCGGCAGCCCGCGGCGTGAAGGGTGCGTACCAGGGCCACTGCGCCGGGGGCGGCCTGCGCCTGCTCGGCGAGTGCGCGTTCGTGCGCGAGCAGCCAGTCGTGCTTGGCCGCCGCCACCTCGGCTGGCAACGCGGCGAGGTGGCTGAGGATGTCGTCATCAGGCGGTATCGCAAGTTCGCGTTTGATGCGCTGGAAATCATGCACGGCCACGGTCAGCGTGCCGTCCATGTCGAACACCCAGTGACGGATCGCCGGCAGGTCGCTCACTGCCACCACTGCGGCATCTGGCTGGCGTCCACGCCACCGGTCTCGAACACTGCGGTACGTGTTCCGCCCGCCTTGACCGGGAACTCGATGCTGATCACCTTGGCCTTGCGCGCCAGGTTCCACAGCGCCTTCTGGTCGGTGATGAACATCGCGATGGCTTCATCGGTATCCGGACGCCAGGCGGCCATCGAGACCGGCTTGCCATCGTCGACGGTCACCTTGACCTGGCACTTCGGGCAGCGGAAATCCCCGGCCTGCAGCACCAGATAGGCGTGGCGCTTCCACTCGGGATGGTCGCGGAACACCAGCTGCACCGGCTTGGCGCCACTGCCGTCCACATCCACGCGCTCCTTGCTGTAGATCTGCGCGGAGGCCTGGATGCCCTTGGTGCCGATCGGAATCTTGTTGTATTGCCACAGTGCCTGCAGGCGCCGCGTTTCGCGCGCGGCCTCGGCCTTGGTCTTGACCTCGGCGTAGCCCGGTTCGATCCGCGCAGCGACGTCGGTGTCTTTGTACTGATCCAGCAGCGAACCCCCGTGGATGCGCGCGCGCTCCCAATCCTGCGAGGCGACGGCCATGTCGTACTGCTTGGCCACGCCTTCGGCCTTCTCTTCCTGCTGCGCCTTGGCGGCGGCCGCGGCGGCTTCCTGCGCCTGGCGTTCGGCCTCGGGATTGCTGCAGGCCGCCAGCGCGAAGGCGCAGGCCGCTACCAGGATCAGTCGTTTCATTGCGTGCTCCAGTGGGATCAGGTGCGCCCGAAGGCGCGCCTGATACTGTATCGCCAAGCACGCGACGCCGTCCTCCCTGCGCGGGACAGGCCCGGAATGCCCGGCCCCGGTCCGCCACCGTTCACCAGCCGCGGCGAAGGGCGAGCTGACCCTGGACGGTGCGATAGGCGCCCTGCCCCTGCTCCACTCCCAGCGAGGCACTGCCCGACCACCCCCCGGAAAAACCCACCTGGGCACCCAAACGCAGCTCGTGCCGGTCGCGCGGCAGCTCGCTTCGCAGCATCTGGCCATCGAAGACCAGCGCCGTGCGAGTGCCGCCACGCCGCCAGTTGGCCTCGATAAACGGCTGCACGACCTGCGCGGTGCCGATCGCGTGCCCGAAGACACGCAGCCCGAGCCGGCGCTCCACCTGCCCCTGGTCGACCTTGTCGATCACGGTACCGTTGTGCTCGACCAGCGCATCACTGCGATAGCCGGTCCAGACCACCTCCGCCTGCGGTTGAACGTACAGCGCGCTCGAGCCGATCCGCAGCCGCCAGGCGTAGCCGATCTCCAGCGCCGCCGTGCGGGTGGCCGCGTCATGGCGCTCCTTCTCCAGGCCCGCGCCCTGCACGGTGTTGCGGTAGCGCCCGGCCTGCACGACGCCGGCCAGATAGGCGCCGGCGGCATCGTCGGCCTGCTGCTGCCAGCCGCCGTACACCCCGATCGCCGTGCCTGCCACGTCGCCGCGCGCGCTGTAGCCGGTCCGCGTGGACACCACCGTGGTATCGGCGCGCCCCTGGCCGAGCGTCACCCCGAGCGATGCATGGCCCATGCCTTCCCACGCCAACACCTGCGTACCCAACTGCAGTACGGAGCTGTTGCCGTGAGCCTCCAGCTGCAGCAGCGAGTGCCCTGCCGTATCGATGCGCAGGCCCGCGGTGCCGAACGCGGCGCGCCGGCCGGAGACGCGGACCCACGCCCCGCCCTCTGCCTGCGCGGCGGTACGGTCATCCCGGCGCAGCGCGAACATGCCGATCGCCGCCCGCTGGTTGCCCAGGTAGGCGCCGGGCTCCGGGCGCAGCACGGGGGGCGGGCTTGGAGGTACCAGCACCCCTCCCGTTTCTCCCTCCGGTAGCGGGCGGGGACGCTCAGGCGGCTCAGGCGGCTCAGGCGGCTCAGGCGGCTCAGGCGGCTCAGGCAATTCAGGCACGCCGGGCAACTCCGGTTCGACGCAGCCGGGCAGCGCCGGGTCTGTCTGACAGGGATCCACGACCACCGGCGCAAGGTCCGACCGCAGGTACCAGTGGCCATCGCCAGAATCGCTCACACTGCCCTGGAACAGGAAGTAGTCGTACGCGCCGGCCACGGCACGCCCCTGAAGCTGGAACGTGGCGTCCGACCGACCCGTTACGTGGATCAGCTCGATGCCTTCGACCGTGGAAGCGCCGCGTCCCCCGAGATTGTTGACCACGATTGCGCCGCTGCCGTGCGTGTCGCCCTGTACGTGCAGATGATCCGCACGGGTGCCGTCATCACCGAGCACGGCGTCGAAGAAGAACGTGCTGGCATCGATGTCCAGATCGCCCCGCACCACCATCTGATCGCCGACCGCGCCGCGGCCCAGCCACAGACGGCTGCCCCGGTGCAGCGTGAGATCATCCACCTGCGATGCGCCGCGCGCGTTCCAGTCGGTGCCGCTCAGGCGCATGTCCAGCCGGGAACGATCATCGGCGAACGCGCGCCCCTCGATCACCGCATCACGCGCCTCCACCTCCATCGATGCACCGTTCTGCACCCACAGGGCGGACTGCTCACCGACCAGCGTGCCGTCATCAACGACCACGCGGTTGATGCTGCCCGCCGTCGCCGCGTGCACGGCACTCTCCCTGCCCTGCACCTGGCTGCCCGCGGTGACGTCCAGCAGATTGCCGTCGCCGCCCAGAAACTGCACGCCATGCCCGCGCTCGGCCAGGATGCGGCTGTCGGTCAACGTGATCGTGCTGCCGATGCCATCCGGGTACAGGCCCGTGTACCCGGCGCGGATGCCGACACTGCCTTCGCCGGTGACCCGCACATCCGATCCGTCCAACGCAACACGCGCCACGTGCGGAAAGAACCCACCCGGGGGGACGCGCCATTTCTGCGCCTGCGCATGGATGCCGGTGGCGTTGTCGCCGGTGGTGACGATGGTGCTGCCGCGCTCCAGCAGCAGCGTGCCGCCGAACATCCAGACCCCCGCCGCACCTGCGCCACCGGTCACGATGGAGGACGCATTGAGCCCCAGCTGCATCTTCGGCCCGATCGCCGCGCCGTGCGCGTCAATGCCTGCGGTGCGGATCCGCGTGTCAACCAGGCGCAGCGCGCCGGTCGGTGCCACATCGCCGGAAGGCAGGAAGCGGGTTCCGGCCACATTCACCGCCACGGCCGCAGTGCCTTGGGTAAAGATCTCCGAGCCGACGATGAGGCCGGTGTTTGCCCCACCATGAAAATTCAGCGCCGAGATGCCATCGGCATGCGACCCAAGTGTGGAGCGTTCGATGTGCAACGCCCCGCCGTCCACCGCGACAACGGTGTCGTTGAACAGCGTGTCGCTGCTGCTGACGATGCGCGAGTCATACACTTCTAGACTGTCGCCGGTGTAGGTCGGGACGGTTTCAAGCACTTCATCGCGGATGACGATGGTCTTGGCAGAGACCGGCCCAGACAGCACGCTGGCACCGAGAGCAAGATGGATCGCCACGCCAAGCACGTGACGACGGACACGGAGAGAATCCATGGGAGTCCTTTGTAAGGTGTCGCCAACGCCGCGACATGGCAGGCAGGCCGCTGGATCGTTCACGCGGCACGGCAGGAACCACGGCGCCCGCCTTCGTGGACGGAGCGCCGGAAGCCGGTGTCCTGCGTCCTCGCCATTGTCGTGACCGCGCACGCGATTGCCATGCAACTAATACGAAAACGGTTTTTCCACGGCAGTTGATTCAGCCCCCAGGCAGACCGTCTGCCCTGCAACGAAAACGCCCGGCCAAGGCCGGGCGTGATCAACTGCGCCATCGCTGCGCCCTGGCTCAGCGCACCTCACGCCACCACTGCGTGGACGGTGCCGGTGCCCGGATATCCAGACGTTCGCCCATATGCGGCGCAGTCAGCGCCACGCCCTGTTCCTGCGCCAGCGCGGTGATGCGTTCGAACGGTTCTGTCCACGGATGCAACGCGAGGTCGAAGGTGCCGTTGTGGATCGGCATCATTACCGTGCCACGCACGTCCAGATGTGCCTGCAGGCTCTGTTCGGGCTGCATGTGCACATCCGGCCACTGCGCATCGTAGGCACCGGTCTCGATCATGGTCAGGTCGAACGGGCCGTAGCGCTCGCCGATGCGGGCAAAGCCGTCGAAGTAGCCGGTGTCGCCGCTGAAGAAGATCCGGGTGTTTCCGGTGTCGATCACCCACGACGCCCACAACGTGCGGTTGCCGTCGGCCAGGGTGCGGCCGGAGAAGTGCTGGGCCGGGGTCGCGACGATCTTCACGCCCTCCACGCGGGTGTCCTGCCACCAGTCCAGCTGCACGACCTTCGCGGCGGGCACGCCCCACCCGATCAAGCGGTCGCCCACGCCCAGCGCGGTGACGAAGTGCTGCACCTTGGGCGCGAGCGCGAGGATGGCAGCGTGGTCGAGGTGATCGTAGTGGTCATGGGAGATGATCACGCCGGTGATCGGCGGCAGTTCGTCGATGCTCAACGGCGGTGCGTGGAACCGCTTGGGCCCCATGAACGACATCGGCGAGGCACGTTCGGCGAAGACCGGGTCGGTCAGCCAGAAATGGCCGTCCAGCTTCATCAGCATCGTCGAGTGACCCAATCGCCACAGGCTGTCGTCGGGCGCGTCGAGCAGGGCCTGGCGGCTCAGCGCCTGTACCGGAATCGGGGCCAGCGGAGTGGCGTCGGCGGGCTTTTCAAACAGCATTTTCCACATCACGCCCAGCGTGCCGACGAAGCCCAGCGCGCTCTTGCCGACGGGATTGTGGAAGCGCCCGTCGCCGAACTGCGGCGACTGGTCATAGGCGGCAGCCGGGCGGGCACCGCAGGTCAACAGTCCAATGGACATGGCGATCAACACCGTCAGAAGGAGGAGGAATCGAGGCAGGCGACGCGTCATCGGGGCTTGCCCTATAAAGTACACCGGCGAGTGTACTTGTCTTTTCTGAAAAGTAAACTGAACGGTGTAAAATAATGCCATGAACACTTCCGACCGCCCCACCCGCCTGACCGACCGCAAGCGCGCGGCCATCCTCCAAGCGGCGGTGGCCGAGTTCCGGGAATTCGGTTTCGCGGGCACCAGCATGGACCGCATCGCGGCCACGGCCGAGGTCTCCAAGCGCACCGTGTACAACCACTTCGCCAGCAAGGACGAGCTGTTCACCGCCATCCTGTGGCAACTGTTCGAGGCCAGCCAGGCGCTGGCTGTCGTGCCCTACGACCCGGCACGGCCGCTGCGCGATCAACTGTTGCTGTTCGCGGCGCGCAAGATGCACCTGCTGGAGGACCCCGGCTTCATCGATCTGTCCCGGGTGGCGATGGCCGAGCTGGTGCACGCGCCCGAACGGGCTCGCGCGATGATGGACAAGCTGGCCGAGAAGGAAGAAGGCCTGACCGGCTGGATCCGCGCCGCCCAGGCCGACGGCCGGCTGCGCCTGGACATGCCGCCGGCCGAGGCGGCCCACCAGTTGCAGGCAATGCTCAAGGCCTTCGCGTTCTGGCCGCAGATCACCTTCGGCCAGCCACCGCTCACGCCGGCACAGCAGCAGCAGGTGATGCACGACTGCGTGGACATGTTCCTGGCGGTACGCGCGGTGTGACATAGGCTTCCATGTAAAGAAGCAGGCCTTATCCAGTCGCCGCGGCTCGTTGGTCGGCCCCTAGGGTGCTCGGCTCGCGGTACAAAGGCGGGCATAAAAAAAAACGGCGGGTTTCCCCGCCGTTTTTCGTTCAACCGATACGTCTGGCGATTACGGCTTGGCCGTGCCCGCCTCGGCCTTGTCCAGCATGTCCTGGACCGAGCCGGTGGTGATCGGGTGGTAGCCCGGCTTGGCCTTGGCGAAGGCCGCCTTGGCGAACGCCAGGCCTTCCGGCGTCTTCACCAGTTCGGCGTAGATCGGCATGATCAGCTTGCGGCGACCGACGCGCTCGATGAACGCACCGGCGGCTTCGTTGGCTTCGCTGTAGCCGCTGCGGATCGTCAGAGGGTACCAGCGCATCGCGATCTCGCCGTTGGCCGTACCGGTGAAGTGGTAAGCCTTGTCCAGCGCAGCCAGCTTCTCGACCGGCAGGGTCTTGCCCAAGCCGTCGATGAAGTGCACCCACTCCTGGGTGCCCCACTCGCCGGTGATCTGCGCCGTCGGCAGCGTGTTGCTGCCCTGCCAGGCGATGCGGGCGGTATCGACGATGGAGAAGTTGCGCGAACGGGCCTTCGTCGCGAAGGCCGGAATACCCGGCTCATCCAGCCACGCCTTCAGCTCGGCGTCGCTGACGGCGCCCGGCTTCTTGGACAGCAGATTCTTCTTCAGGTATTCGACGAACTGGTCGGTGTTCGCGCTCTGGAAGGCGTGGTCATCGAACCAGCCGCGCAGGAACGGATCGAAGGTCTCGCGGCCGAAGCGCTGTTCCAGGAACTGCAGGAACCATGCGCCCTTGACGTAGGCGACCTGGCTCAGTGCCTCGTCCGGGTCACGCTCGCTCAGCGGCGGCAGGGCGAGGGCCTGGTCGGCCGCGCTCATGTCCTTCACTTCGGCGAGCAGATCGTTCTGGTCGATCTCGCGCTCCATCTCGGCCATCTCCTGGCCGTACAGCGCCTCGGTGATGCGGCCCTGCACGTAGGTGGTGAAGCCTTCGTTGAGCCAGATGTCCTTCCAGCTGGCGTTGGTCACCAGGTTGCCCGACCAGCTGTGCGCCAGTTCGTGGGCGACCAGCGAGACCAGCGACTTGTCGCCGACGATCACGGTCGGGGTGGCGAACGTCAGACGCGGGTTTTCCATGCCACCGAACGGGAACGACGGCGGCAGCACCAGCATGTCGTAGCGGCCCCAGCGGTATTCGCCGAAGAGCTTCTCGGCGGTGCCGATCATCTTCTCGGTGTCTTCGAATTCCTTGGCGGCCTTGCCGACCATGGTCGGTTCGGCCCAGACGCCGGAGCGGCCGGAAATCGGTTCGAACACCAGGTCGCCAGCGGCGATGGCCAGCAGGTAGGACGGGATCGGCTGCGGCATCTTGAAGGTGTAATCACCATCACGCGCGGCCTTGGGATCGTTGTCGGCGCTCATCAGCACCATCACGTCCGGGCGCGAGACCACGTGCGCGCTGTAGGTGAAGCGCACGCTCGGGGTGTCCTGCAGCGGCACCCAGGAACGGGCGTGGATCGCCTGCGACTGGCTGAACATGAAGGGCAGCTGCTTGCCCTCCGTCATCGACGGCTCCAGCCACTGCAGGCCCGAGGCGGTCGGTGCGGTGTGATACGTGATCACGACCTTGGCCGGCTGGTCGGGCGTCTCGATGCTCAGCTTGCTGCCGAACACCTTGTCGGCCGGGGCCAGCACGAAGGGCAGCGGCGCGGTCTTGCCGTCGGCGGCGATCGCCTCGACCTTCTCCACGGTCAGCTCGCGGGTGTCCAGCACCAGCTGCCTGGCGGCCTTGTCCTTCCACTCCAGGGTGTAGGTCGCCGTGCCACCGATCTGCTTGCTGTCGAAATCCAGCTTCAGATCCAGCGCGAGATCCTTGACGACCACCTTGTCCGGCTCGGCGTACGAGCTTTCATCGTGGCTGCGGCTGTCCGCTTTCATGGCAGTGCTCGCCGGCGCGTTGGCAGTGGGATCGACGGTCGGAGCCGCCGGTTCTTTGGAGCAGCCGGACGCCAGGGCGACGGCCAGGGGAATCAACAGGAACGGAGATCGCATGAACGGGACCGATCAGGGTGAAACGACCAGTTTACCCCCTGTCCCGGACCCCGCGCAGGCCGTGTGTGGCGGTTTGCGCATTCAGTCGGCCGCGCGTGGCAGGCCCGCGCGGTGCGCCGACCGGCCGCGGGCCCGCGTCCCCGCAGACCCCGGGCCGCTCACTCAGAGCTTATAGCCGGAGTGGATCGAGACGATGCCGCCGGTCAGGTTCTTGTAGTGGCAACGCTCGAAGCCGGCCTCGGCCATCATGGTCTTGAGCTGCTCCTGCGGCGGATGCTTGCGGATGCTCTCGGCCAGGTACTGGTAGCTGTCGCCATCACGTGCGAACAGCTGACCCAGCTTGGGCAGGATCTTGAACGAGTGGAAATCGTAGATCGGCTTGAACCAGTCGGCGGTGACTTCGGAGAACTCCAGCACGCGCGCCTGCCCACCCACCTTGAGCACGCGGTGCATCTCGCGCAGGCCGGCCTCCTTATCGGTGACGTTGCGCAGGCCGAAGGCGATCGTGACCAGATCGAAGCTCGCGTCCGGGAACGGCAGCGCCTCGGCGTTGCACTGCACGTAGTTCAGGCCCGCGACCAGGCCGCGGTTGGTCAGCCGGTCACGGCCGACCGAGAGCATGCCGGCGTTGATGTCGCCCAGCACCACTTCACCCTCGTCACCCACCCGCTCCTTGATCAGCGCGGCGATATCGCCGGTGCCGCCGGCCAGATCCAGCACGCGGTCGCCCGGCTTCACCTGCGCCGTGGCGACGTAGTAGCGCTTCCACGCCCGGTGGATGCCCAGGCTCATCAGATCGTTCATCAGGTCGTAGCTGCGCGCGACCGAGGTGAACACTTCGCCCACCAGCTTCTGCTTGTCCTTCGCAGCGACATCGCGGAAGCCGAAATGGGTGGTGCCAGTCTTGTAGGGGGATTCGCTCATGGGACGATTATCGCACCGCCGGCGCCGTTGCGGCAGGCTGCCTACTATCATGGAGGCCTTCACGTTCCTGGATTGCGCATGATCACCACCCCCGACTACGCCGCCCTGCTCGAAACCGCCATCGCCGAAGCCCGCCAGGGCCTGGCCGAGGGCGGCATCCCGATCGGCGCGGCGCTGTACCACAACGACGGCCGCCTGCTCGGCTGCGGCCACAATCGTCGCGTGCAGGAGGGCGATCCGTCGGTGCACGGCGAGACCGATGCCTTCCGCAAGGCCGGCCGCCAGCGCCGCTACCAGGACACCATCATGGTGACCACCCTGGCCCCGTGCTGGTACTGCAGCGGGCTGGTGCGCCAGTTCAACATCGGCACGGTGGTGGTGGGCGAGTCGGTCACCTTCCAGGGCGGCATCGAGTGGCTGCGCGAGAACGGCGTCAAGGTGATCGACATGCAGAGTCAGGCATGCATCGATCTGCTCGGCGGCTTCATCAGCGCCCATCCCGAGGTCTGGAACGAAGACATCGGCGAGTAACAGCCGACGATTCCGCGCGGATGCCCCCTCCGGGTGCCCGCGCAGTCGCCACACACCCTGCGCGTGCGCGGCAGCGTTCTGAATGCTTCAGTGAGTCATCCTGGCCTGAACACCCTGTGCCGTGGGTATCTGCACGACGTGCCGTCACGCGTCGTCGACCGGTGCCGGACGCCGCGAACACGCGGTACTAACAACCGCGCTGCATGAACGTCTTAAGGTGGTTGCACAGGGGGCACCATCGTCGAGGAGACGTCATGCATGCCCAAACCCGCCGCACCTCCTCCGTCGAACCTGCGTTGATTGATGCGTGGGAGAGACTGCAGGTGCACTACGCACGCCACCGCAACGCCGCGCCTTTCTGGGATGCCTACCAGGCCATCCAGGATGAGTTGACGCGGTCCCATCCCGACCATCGCGTTGTGGTCTGCAACCGGCTGGCAACGCTGGCCGAACGCCTCGGCGTTGTCCACCACGCGCAACTGCTGGGCGAAAGCCGTGGCGAACGTCGCCACACCGGCTCCACATCGCCATGACACCGCTTGCACCGCGCCCTACGCCATCATCCAGATTCCCTTCTTCCCATATTGAAGTGACCATGTCTTCCGCCCAGATCTCCATCCCTGCCGTCATCGATGTCGACGCCGAAGTGAGCCACTGGCGCCAGCGTCATGCCGACGGCAACCTCGGGACGGGCTCCTTCGGCCACTACGTGCCGTGGATCAAATTCGCCTGCGATTCACTGATCACGCAACCGCGCGCCAGTGATGAGGAGCGCGATGAAATGTTCCAGACCCATTACGCGCTGCAGATCATGCCGCGCCTGTCCGAAGACCAGGCACGCCAGTTCGTCGATCAATGCTGGGAACACGTCTACCTCGCCGGTCGCCAGGACCAGGCATCGCGCCCGCGGCTGCACGCACGCGCCTGACGCGCACCCGCTGGACAGCGCCTGCTCGGCGCCCTGTCCATGATGCAGGCACCCTAGCCCCCGCCGGTCGTGCCTGATGAAACCGCACAGCCTCACACATCGTGTCGCCAAGACGGCGACCCTTGCGCAATGACGGGCACAGGTGCGGCCGCGTGGCCGCACCTGTGATCCCTCACCCGCGCTCGTGCCAACCGCCGCCGAGCACCTTGTACAACGCCACCTGATTGGACTGCTGGGCCAGCTGCGTGCTGACCAGCGACTGCCGTGCGGTGTACGCCGTGCGTCGCGCATCCAGCAGGGTCAGGAAGCTGTCCAGGCCGGCGTCAT
Organism: Stenotrophomonas rhizophila; assembly: GCF_003751305.1. Lineage (GTDB taxonomy): Bacteria > Pseudomonadota > Gammaproteobacteria > Xanthomonadales > Xanthomonadaceae > Stenotrophomonas > Stenotrophomonas rhizophila_B. The sequence goes on along the minus strand of NZ_RJKV01000002.1, from coordinate 522,378 downwards.
AACGGGCCTGCGACAACCGCTGCGCCTGCTCCGCCGCCGCCACCAACGCCTGCTGCGACGACAGCTGCGCATCCAGGCTCTCGTTGAGGGCCAGCGCATCGGCCGCCTCACGGAAGCCGGACTGGATCGCCCTCTCATACTGCGCCAGCGCGATGTCGCGATCGGCGGTGGCCATGCCCAGATTGGCGCGCAGCTTGCCCCCCTGGAAGATCGGCAGATTGAGCTTGGGAATGAAACTCCACACGCGCGTGCCACTGTCAAACAGACCCGACAGCTCCGACGAAGCCGACCCGATGTTGCCGGTCAGGCTGATCGACGGGAAGAATGCCGCGCGCGCGGCGCCGATGTTGGCGTTGGCCGAGAGCAGCACGTGCTCGGCGGCCATCACGTCCGGCCGCCGCAGCAGTACATCGCCCGGTACGCCGGCCGGCAGCGGCCGAACGCTGGCGACGTCGGTCACCTCGGCCTGCGGCAGCAGCGCGGCATCGACCGGCCCACCGGCCAGCAGCACCAGTGCATTGCGGTCCTGCGCGACCTGCCCGGCAAAGCGCGCCACGTCGGTACGCGCGGTTTCCACCAGGGTGCGGGTCTGGCTCAGTTCCAGCGCGGAGGCGCCACCGAGCTGACGGCGGGCCTCGGTCAGGCGCAGCGAATCTTCATAGGTGGCCAGCGTCGCTTGGGCGATCCGCAGCTGCTCGCTGTCCGCGCCGAGGGTCAGCCACGCGTTGGCGACCTCGGCCACCAGCGACAGCTGCGCACTGCGGCGATTGGCCGCTTCGGCGAAGTACTGCTGCAGGGCCGCCTGGCTGAGATTGCGCACGCGGCCGAACAGATCCAGTTCGAACTCGACCACGCCGAGGTTGGCACTGAACTGCTCGGTCACCGGGGCATCGCCGCCACTGCGGGTCATCTGCCCCTGCACACCGATCGCCGGCACGCGGTCAGCGCGCTGGATCCGGTACTGCGCGCGGGCACGCTCGACATTGAGCACGGCCACGCGCAGGTCGCGGTTGTTCTCCAGCGACTGGGTGATCACCGCCTGCAGGCGCGGGTCGACGAAGAAATCGCGCCAGCCGATGTCGGCGACATCCGCCGGTGCAGCGCCCTGCGCGCCTGCGGTGGCCGCCACCGGCCACTGCGAGGGAATCGCCGGGGCGACTTCGGTGCTGCGCGGCTCCAGCGTCGAGCAGCCGGACAGCACCAGGCTCACCGCCAGCGCCAGGCTGGCCATCATGGGCTTACGCATCGGAACCTCCGGCGTTCTTGCCGTACTTCTTGCGATTGAACACGCGCTGCACCACCACGAAGAACAGCGGGATGAAGAACACACCCAGCACCGTGCCAACCAGCATGCCGCCGAGCACACCGGTACCGATGGCCTGCTGTGCGCCGGAACCGGCACCGGAGGCGATCGCCAGCGGCAGCACGCCCAGGCCGAAGGCCAGCGAGGTCATGATGATCGGGCGCAGACGGTCACGCACAGCGTGCATCGTCGCCTCGATCAGGCCGGCGCCCTTCTCCAGGTTTTCCTTGGCGAACTCCACGATCAGGATCGCGTTTTTACTGGTCAGACCCACCGTGGTCAGCATCGCCACCTGGAAGTAGATGTCGCGCTCCATGCCACGCATGGTGTTGGCCAGCACCGCACCGAGGATGCCCAGCGGCGCCACCAGCAGCACCGAGGTCGGCACGCTCCAGCTTTCATACAGCGCGGCCAGGCACAGGAACACGATCAGCAGCGACAGGGTGTACAGCAGCGGCGTCTGCGAGCCCGCCTGGCGTTCCTGGTAGGACAGCGCGGTCCACTCGATATCGAAACCGGCCGGCAACTGCTTGGCCAGTTTCTCCACTTCGTTCATCGCATCGCCCGAGGCCACGCCCTGCGCCGGCTCGCCCTGGATTTCCATCGCGGACACGCCGTTGTAGCGCTCCAGACGCGGCGAACCGTAGTCCCAGCGCTGGCTGGCGAAGGCCGAGAACGGCACCATCTCACCGGCCGTGTTCTTCACCGACCACAGGTTGAAGTCTTCCGGATTCATGCGGAACGGCGCATCGGACTGCACATACACGCGCTTGACCCGGCCACGGTCGATGAAGTCATCGATGTAGCTGCTGCCCCAGGCCGCGGCGAGCGTGGTGTTGACCGCCTCCAGCGACAGGCCGAGCGCACTGGCCTTGCCGACGTCGATATCGATGCGCAGCTGCGGGGTGTCTTCCTGGCCGTTGGGACGCACGTTGGCCAGCAGCTTGCTCTGCCCGGCCATGCCGAGCAGCTGGTTGCGTGCATCCAGCAGCGCCTGGTGACCGGCACCACTGGTGTCTTTCAGGAAGAACGTGTACCCCGAGCCGATGCCCAGCTCCGGCATCGCCGGCGGCGGGAAGGCAAAGATGAAGGCATCCTTGATTCCGCCCAGCGCCGCCATCGCGCGACCGGTGACCGGCATTGCGCCCTGATCGGCATCGCGGTCCTTCCAGTCCTTGAGCTTGACGAAGGCCATGCCCGCGTTCTGGCCCATGCCGGCGAAGCTGAAGCCCTGCACCGAGAAGATCGACTCGATCGCGTCGGCCTCGTTCTCCATGAAGTGCTTTTCAAGCTTGTCGATCGATTCCAGGGTGCGTTCCTGGGTGGCACCGACCGGGGTCTGCACCAGCGCCATCAGGATGCCCTGGTCTTCATTGGGCAGGAACGAGCTGGGCAGGCGCATGAACAGCAGGCCCATCACCAGCGCCAGCGCGGCGAACACGCCCATGAAACGCCACGGACGGCCGAGAATGCCGCGCACGCCACGCTGATAGCCATTGCTGGAACGGTCGAAACCGCGGTTGAACGCGTTGAAGAAACGCCCCGACCAGCCCTTGTGGGCCACGTGGTGCTCGCCCTTCTTGAGCGGCTTGAGCATCGTGGCGCACAGCGCCGGGGTCAGTACGATCGCGACCAGCACCGACAGCGCCATCGCCGAGACGATCGTGGCCGAGAACTGGCGGTAGATGACGCCGGTGGCGCCGCTCATGAAGGCCATCGGCACGAACACCGCCGACAGCACCAGGCCGATGCCGACCAGTGCGCCGGTGATCTGGGTCATCGATTTGCGTGTCGCTTCCAGCGGTGACAGGCCCTCTTCGGACATGATCCGCTCGACGTTCTCCACCACCACGATCGCGTCATCGACCAGCAGGCCGATCGCCAGCACCATCGCGAACATGGTCAACATGTTCACCGAGAAGCCCAGCGCGGCCAGGATGCCGAACGTGCCCAGCAGCACCACCGGCACCGCGATCGTGGGGATCAGGGTCGCGCGGAAGTTCTGCAGGAACAGGTACATCACCAGGAACACCAGCACGATGGCTTCGATCAGGGTCTTGATGACGCCCTTGATCGAGACCTGCACGAACGGCGTGGTGTCATACGGCACCACGGCCTTCAGGCCGGCCGGGAAGTTCGGCTCCATCTCATCCAGCGCCGCACGCACGCCGTTGGCGGTGTCCAGCGCATTGGCGCCGGTCGCCAGTGTGATCGCGATACCCGACGACGGCTTGCCGTTGTAACGGGTCACGAAGTCGTACGACTCAGCACCCAACTCGACGCGGGCAACATCTGAGAGGCGCAGTTCGGCACCGTCCTGCGCGCTGCGCACGATGATGTTGCGGAACTGCTCCGGCGTCTGCAGGCGGTCCTGCGCGTTGATGGTCGCGTTGAGCTGCTGGCCTTTGATCGACGGCGCGCCGCCGAGCTGACCGATGGCGACCTGCGCGTTCTGCGCGGTGATCGCGGCGATCACTTCGGCAGTGGACAGCTTGTAGGTGTGCAGCTTGTTGGGGTCCAGCCAGATGCGCATGGCGTACTTGCCACCGAACACCTGGATGTTGCCCACGCCTGGCACGCGGCTCAGCGGATCGACGATGTTGGAGCCGACGTAATCGGAGATGTCGTTGGCATCCATGCTGCCGTCTTCAGAGACGAAGCCGAGCACCTGCAGGAAGCCGCTGCTCGACTTCGCGACGTTGATGCCCTGGCGCTGCACTTCCTGCGGCAGCAGCGGCATGGCCAGCTGCAGCTTGTTCTGCACCTGCACCTGCGCGATATCCGGGTTGGTCCCGCTCTCGAAGGTGAGGGTGATGGTCGCCTGGCCGTTGGCCGAGCTGTTGGACGAGAAGTAGATCAGGCCATCCAGGCCTTTCATGTTCTGCTCGATGATCTGCGTCACCGAGTCCTCGACCACCTTGGCCGATGCACCCGGGTAGCTGGCGCTGATCTCGACGGCCGGCGGTGCCACTTCCGGGTACATCGACACCGGCAGCTTGAGCACCGCCAGGCCGCCGGCGAGCATGATGATGATCGCAATCACCCACGCGAAGATGGGGCGATCAATGAAGAAACGTGCCATGGAATTCTCCGGTTACTGCTGGGCGGCGGGAGCCGCCGGCGCGGCGGCCGGCTTGGCCGGGGCCGCGCCCATTTCGGTGGCCTGCACGGGCATGCCCGGCTGGATCTTCTGCAGGCCTTCGACGATGACCTTGTCACCCGCCTTCAGCCCGTCTTCGACCAGCCACTTGTCGCCGAGCGAACGGCTGACCTTGACCTGCCGCACTTCGACCTTGTCGTCCTTGCCGACCACCATGGCGCTGGTATCGCCCTTGGGATCGCGGGCGATGCCCTGCATCGGCACCAGGATCGCGTTGTCGCGCACACCGCTGCCGACCTGGGCGCGCACGTACATGCCCGGCATCAGCACCTGGTCCGGGTTCTCGACCTTGACCCGCAGCGCGTAGCTGCCGGTGGTCGGATCCACGCTGACTTCGGAGAATTCCAGGGTGCCCTTGTGATCGAACTCGGTGCCGTCATCGAGCAGGATCGTCACCGGCAGGGTCTGGTTGTCCTGCAGGCGGCCGCTGGCCAGTTCGCGGCGCAGCTGCAGCAGCTCACTGGCGGACTGGGTCAGGTCGACATAGATCGGATTCAACTGCTGCACGGTGGCCAGCGCTTCGGCCTGGCCGGCGCTGACCAGCGCGCCCTGGGTCACCGAGGACTTGCCGATGCGGCCGCTGATCGGCGCGGTGATGCGTGCATAACCCAGCGTCACATTGGCGGCGTCCAGCGAGGCACGCGCGGCGCCGACATCGGCTTCGGCCTGCTTCAGCGCAGCGATCGCGTTTTCGTTGTCCTGGGTGCTGACCGCCTCGACCTTGGCCAGCTCGCCGATGCGCTTGGCGCTCAGGCGGGCGGCATTGGCGGTGGCTTCGGCGCGGGCCAGCTGGGCACGGGCGCTGTTGGCCTGGGCGCGATAGCTGGCGTCATCAAGCTGATACAGCGGCTGCCCGGCCGTGACCAGGCCGCCTTCGGTGAACAGCCGCTTGGCCACGATGCCGTTGACCTGCGGGCGCACTTCGGCGACCAGGAAGGCATTGGTGCGGCCCGGCAGCTCGCGGGTCAGCCCGACCTGCTCGGCCTTGAGGGTGGCCACGGTCACTTGGCCGGGTCCGCCCTGCGGACCCTCCTGCTCACCGCCGCCACAGGCGGACACGGTCAGGGCGATCGCGAGGGACAGCGCGAGAAGACGGTACGGGGTTCTGGACATGGCGGTAGGGGCTCGCAGACGGAAAAGGGCGCGCCTGCAGCCCAACTTCCGATAAAAGCGAAGAATGACGACAAACAGGCAGCAAATGACGACAAATATCCGAAACGAGACCCGCCGGCTTTCACAGGCAGTCCTCGCTGAGGATCAGTGGGGCGCAAATATACATACATGCATGTTTGTTTGTAAAGCGGTACAATTCAGGCCGGTTTCATCCAGCAACTGCACAGCGCAATGGCCAGAAAAACCAAAGAAGAGGCGCAGGCCACCCGCGAGGGCATCCTCGACGCGGCTCAGCTCTGTTTCCATGAATACGGGGTCGCCGGCACCAGCCTGGCGATGATCGGCGCGCGCGCCGGATTCACCCGCGGCGCGGTGTACTGGCACTTCAAGAACAAGACCGAAGTGCTGACCGCGATGATCGATCGCGAGCGCGTGCCGTTCATCGAGCGGCTGCGACGCACCACCTCGGCCAAGCGCACCACACCGATCCTGGACCTGCGCTCGGCACTGCTGGTGTCATTCCAGGAGTTGTCCGAGGACGAGCGTCTGCGCAACATGATGGAGATCATGCTGCGTAACGACCTGTCTGTGGAAAGCCAGGCAATGCAGGCGCTGCAGCTGGAGGCATCGCGCGAAGAGCTGGGCATCTTCGCGGCCGCGTTCCAGCGCGCGCGGGAGTTGGGGCAGCTGCGCGAGGGGGTGGACGTGGACACGGTGGCGCGCATCGTGAGCACCAGCCTGACCGGAGTGCTGTATAGCGCGATGCTGGAACCGGAGCTGTTCGAGATCCAGCGCGATGGCGCGCAGACGCTGGATGCGATCCTCAGCGCATTCGTGCAGCCGGGTGTATTCACCCCGGGCGCCCCGCCAACCGCCCTGCCAACCGACGACGACGCCTGAGGTAGAAAACGGCGACACCGTCGCGGCATGCGCCAGGCGCGCCTGAATCTTTGCGGGCAAGCTCGGTGAGCTGGTCGGGCGCTGGGCCACGACGCCCTTGTCGGCGAATGTCCCCCGGCGTCGGCCTTCGGCCGCCGCCTCCTCCTTTATTTCGCCCACAAGGGCGTCGCGACCCACGTGTCCAGCGCTCTGGCGTCCACCGGAAGGTCTGCTTTGTCGCACGCGGACAGCACGCTTAGCCCCGTAGCGGCCGGCAGGTCCCTGGGCAAAATCAAGGAGGAGGCCGTCGCCTGACGGCGGCGGCCGGGGGACATTTGCCGAGGGGCCTGCCAGTCGCTGCGGGGCCCTCACGCTCGCGGCAGTCCCAAACGGAGACAGCCTTTGACAGAAGAAGCAAAAAAAACGGCGACACCGAAGTGCCGCCGCTCTTCCTACCACCCGATCGTTGCGTGCCGTTACAGGATGTAGCGGCTCAAGTCCGGATCCTGCACCAGCTCACCCAGGTGCGCGTCGACGTAGGCCTGATCGATGCTGATGGTCTCACCATCGCGGTCCGGGGCTTCATAGCTCAGCGTATCCAGCAGGCGCTCCAGCACCGTGTGCAGGCGGCGCGCGCCGATGTTTTCCTGACGCTCGTTCACCTGGAAGGCGATCTCGGCCAGGCGGTCCACCGCATCGACGGTGAACTTCATCGAGACACCTTCGGTCTGCAGCAGCGCTTCGTACTGTTTGGTCAGCGCGGCCTTCGGCTCGGTCAGGATGCGCACGAAGTCCTGCTTGCTCAGCGCGCCCAGTTCCACGCGGATCGGGAAACGCCCCTGCAGCTCCGGGATCAGATCGCTGGGCTTGGCCAGGTGGAACGCACCGGAGGCGATGAACAGGATGTGGTCGGTCTTGATCGTGCCGTACTTGGTGGACACGTTGGAGCCTTCCACCAGCGGCAGCAGATCGCGCTGAACGCCCTCGCGCGACACATCGCCGCCACCGACGTTGTCACCGCGCTTGGCGACCTTGTCGATCTCATCGATGAACACGATGCCATGCTGCTCGCAGGCCTCGATCGCCGCGCTGCGGATATCGTCTTCGTTGACCAGCTTGCCGGCCTCTTCCTCGATCAACAGCGGACGCGCGGCCTTGATCGACAGCGTGCGCTTCTGTGCCTTCGCACCGCCCATGCTGGAGAACATCTGGCGCAGCTGCTGCCCCATTTCCTCCATGCCCGGCGGGGTCATGATGTCCATGCTGACGTTGGCCGACACTTCCAATTCGATCTCGCGCTCGTCCAGCTCACCGTTGCGCAGCATGCGGCGGAACTTGATGCGGGTCTCGTTGTCCTGCGCGGACGGCTCGTTGCGCGCGGCCTCGGCATCAAAGCCGATACCGGTGCTGCGGCGCGGCAGCAATGCATCCAGGATGCGGTCTTCGGCGCGCTCTTCGGCCTGGGTGCGCACGCGGACCTTGGCCTGCTCGCGATACAGCTTGACCGCGGTGTCGGCCAGGTCGCGGATGATCTGCTCCACGTCCTTGCCGACATAGCCGACCTCGGTGAAACGGGTGGCTTCCACCTTGACGAACGGCGCATTGGCCAGCGTGGCCAGGCGACGCGCGATCTCGGTCTTGCCGACGCCGGTCGGGCCGATCATCAGGATGTTCTTGGGCATGACTTCGTTGCGCAGCTCGGCCGGCAGCTGCATGCGGCGCCAGCGGTTGCGCAGCGCGATGGCGACCGCGCGCTTGGCGTCGTGCTGGCCGACGATGTGCCGGTCCAGTTCCTGCACGATCTCGCGCGGGGTCATGGTGGCGGACGAAACTTCAATCTTGTGCGGCATGGGTGTGCTCACGAGGATATGGGGTGGAATGTCGTATCACCGGCCTGCCTGGCAGCGACGTAACGCTGATGTGGAGCCACGCATGGCGTGGCGCTACCGAGCGTTGACCCTTCGGGTCAAAGCTCCTCGACCACCACGTTGCGATTGGTGTAGATGCAGATGTCGCCGGCGATGTTGATCGACTCGGTGGCAATCGTGCGGGCGTCCAGTTCGGTATGCGCCATCAGCGCGCGGGCGGCCGACAGGGCGTAGGAGCCACCGGAACCGATCGCGATGATCCCGTCTTCCGGTTCGATCACATCACCGGTGCCGCTGATGATCAGCGAGGTGTCCTTGTCGGCGACGGCGAGCAGCGCTTCGAGCTTGCCCAGGCGGCGCTCGGTGCGCCAATCCTTGGCCAGTTCCACTGCAGCACGCTGCAGCTGGCCGTGCTTTTCCAGCTTGGCCTCGAACAGCTCGAACAGGGTGAAGGCATCGGCGGCAGCGCCGGCGAAACCGGCCAGCACCTGGCCCTCGCGACCCAGACGGCGCACCTTGCGGGCGTTGCCCTTCATCACCGTGTGGCCGAGCGTGACCTGGCCATCGCCGGCGACGGCGACATGCCCGTTGCGCCGCACCGAGATGATGGTGGTGGCATGAAATACGTTGGGGTTCTGACTGGGGTCCATGGAGCCTCCGGGGTGACAAAGACTGAGGTGGGGTCTCTGCCCGACGCTTCAACCCGCCCTGCCCTGCGCCCGGATGCCGCAGCGGATCGATTCAGCTTTCGTTGCCGCTCTTGCGGCGCTTGGCACGCGGGTGCGCGGCATCGTAGACCTTGGCCAGATGCTGGAAATCCAGGTGGGTATAGATCTGCGTGGTGGCGATATCGGCATGGCCGAGCAGCTCCTGCACACCGCGCAGGTCACCGGAGGACTCCAGGATGTGGCTGGCGAAGCTGTGCCGCAGCATGTGCGGGTGCACGTGTTTGAACAGGCCCTGGCGCTGGGCCAGCTGGCGGATGCGGATCTGCACGGCGCGCTGGGTGATGGGCCCGCCCTTGCGCCCGGGAAATACCGGTGCGGTTGCCGCGCCGCCGCTGTCGGCCCGCCAGCCCTGCAGTGCGGTGCGCGCATGCGAACCGAACGGCACGCGGCGCTCGCGGTTGCCCTTGCCCAGTACGTTGACCAGCCCGGTATCGAAATCCAGGTCGCGCCAGATCAGCGCGCACAGTTCGCTCAGGCGCAGCCCGGAGGAATAGAACAGCTCCAGCAGCGCGCGATCGCGAAGGCCGAGCGGCGCATCGGTGGGCAGTTCGACCAGCTGCACGGCTTCGTCGGCATCGAGCACCTGCGGCAGTTTGCGCGGCGCCTTGGGCGCTTTCAGGCCCGTGGCCGGATTGGCGGCGATGCGGTGGTGTTTGAGCAGCCACGCGTAGAAACTGCGGCACGCCGAAAGCCGGCGCTGCAGCGAGGTGGGCGACAGCCCACGGCGGTGTTCGGCAGCGATGAACTGGCGCAGCTGCGCACTGTCCAGCGTATCGATCACCGCCCCCTGACCGTCCGTCCACGCCGCGAGTGCATCGAGATCGCGACGGTAGGCATCCAGCGTGTGCGCCGACATGCGGCGCTCCACTTGAAGGTGCGACAGGAAGTCCTGCGCGGTACTCACGGCGACTCCGCTCGAAGGAACGTTATGGCGAGGAGAAGCGCTGCAGCGCGACGACCAGCGATTCGCCCATCATGCGCAGGAACAGCGTGCCCATGCCCGGGTAGAACCGATTGCCATCATGGCTGCCGACCGCGATCAGGCCAACACCTGGCAGCGGCAGCAGCGCGCTGGACTGCACTTCCTCGGCGCGCCCGGCGTACAGCACGGTGTTCTTCTCCACCTGCAGGCGGCCACAGATCGGCTCGCCATCCTTGAGGCAATCGCGGAACACACCGAGCAGCGGGCTGCTTTCTTCGATCACCTGCAGCCACGGCGCCTGTTCCAGCCCGGCGACGGGATGCAGCACGATCAAGCGGACCAGATCCCCGGCGAAATCTTCTTCCAGCGAGGCGGCCATGGCCCGCAGGGTGTCTGCCGCCGAGTCCTGTTTCATCAGCGCCAGGGTCAGCTGGTGCGTGCGGACCGCCAAGCGCTCGTTGATCTGTGCATTGGCGGCCAGATCGGCCAGCCGTCGCGACAGCTCACGGTTCTTGTCGCGCAGCACGTCCAGCTGGTAGCTCGCCAGTGACGCGGTGGGGCCGTCATCGCGCGGCACCACCAGGGTCAATGCCAGGTCCGGGAACTGCTTCAGGAAGGTCGGATGCCGACGCAGCCAGGCGGCTACTTCATGCGACCCGATTTTCTCGGCGGTCTCGCTCATGCGTTCCACTCTCCATCAAAGACGAAGGCTGCGGGGCCAGACATCACGATCTGTGCATCGTCGGCCGGCCAGCGGATGCGCAGATCGCCGCCGGGCAGCGACATCGTGGCATCGCGCTGCAGGCGACCGCGCTGCATCATCACCACGGCTGCGGCGCAGGCACCACTGCCGCAGGCCAGCGTTTCTCCGGCGCCACGCTCATAAACGCGCAGGCGCGCGTGCTGCGTGCTGAGCACCTGCACGAAACCTACGTTGACCGATTTCGGGAACGAGGCGTGCTGCTGCAGCAGCGGGCCCAAACGCTCGACCGGGGCGGCGTCGACCAGGCCCACTTCGATCACGGCATGCGGGTTGCCCATCGAGACCGCGCCGAAGCGCACCGTGTCGCCCTGCAGCGGCAGCAGGTATTCCTCGCGGGCGCGGGCGAAGCCGATCAGCGGCACGTTCTCCGGCTCGAAACGCGGCACACCCATGGCCACCGCGTACTGGTCTTCGCCCAGCCGTTCGACTGCATGGGTGGTGACCGGGCTGTCGATAGCGAAGGTGCTGCCGGCAGCCGCGCCATCACGCACCAGCCAGGCCGCGACGCAGCGCGCGCCGTTGCCGCATTGCTCGGACATGCTGCCATCGGCATTCCAGATCCGGTACGAGGCGACCGAGCCTTCTGCCTTGGGCGGCTCGATGGTCAGTATCTGGTCGCAGCCCACGCCGGTGTGGCGATCGGCCAGACGCGCGGCCAGCGCAGCATCCGGCGGCGCGCTCCCATCTCGCAGGTCCAACACCACGAAATCATTGCCGGCGCCATGCATCTTGGTGAAGCGCAGCGCCGCGGAGGTGTTCGGCTTACTCATTCCCGTCATCGGCCTTCAGCGCCGGGGCTTCCACGGGATCAGGAACCACCGGGGAATCGGTATCGGCATCGGCAGCCGGCGGCGTGGCGTCGTCGGCGGCCGGTTCAACCAGCTGTTCTTCGACCGGGACCGGCTTCTGCGGCAGGACCAGCGGGCCCTTGTTGCCACAGGCCGACAGCACCAGCAGCGCCGAGGCGGCCAGCGTCAGGGAGATGAGGGTACGGGGGGATGTCTTCATCCTCCGAGTATAGCCGCGGTGTTTGAGCGCTTGGGTGCTGGCAGGATGAACGGGCAGCGCAGCAATCACGCCCTTGGAGGCACCCTGGTAGTGCCGCCCGCTGGCCGGCACTACCGGAGCCCATCCTGCGGCGGCAGCGGCCGGGACCACAGCCACAGCGCCACGCAGGTCATGCTGCCGATGGAGAGCCACTTCACCCAGGCGATCGGCACGCACCACAGCATGATGCCCGCGCACACCGCCATGGTCAGGGTCGCCATCCATTTGCCGCGACGGCTGACCGCGCCGTGCGCCTGCCAGTTGCGGATCGCCGGGCCGAACTGCGGGTGCGCCAGCAGACGGTTGTGCAGGCGCTCGGAGCCGCGCGAGGCGGCCCAGGCCGAGATCAGGATGAACACGGTGGTGGGCAGGCCCGGCACGAAGATGCCGACGATGCCGGTGCCCAGGCTGACATAGGCCAGCAGCCACCACGCCCAGCGGAAACGCACCCGTCGCCGCTCAGCCGGCGCTTCGGAAACCACGGGGCGTTCGGGCCGGGACATGGTGCCAGCATAGCGACCCGGACCGGCCGCCGCGATGGCGGCCTCACTGCATTGGCCGACGACACGAGATCGTCGGCCAACGGAAATCGCCGACCCGCCGAGGTTGCCGGCCGCCGGCCGGCATTACCGGGATGTGGTCACGCCAAGCTGGTCGAGCACGAACGCGTACGACTCGGCCAGCTCGTGGTAACGCTGGAAGCGGCCGGACTTGCCACCGTGGCCGGCTTCCATGTTGGTGCGGAACACGATCGGGAAGTGGCCGGTGTTGTCATCGCGCAGTCTGGCCACCCACTTGGCCGGCTCCCAGTACTGCACCTGCGAATCCCACAGGCCGGTGCCGACGAACAGGGCCGGGTACGCCTGCTTGCTGACGTTGTCGTAGGGCGAGTACGTGAGCATGTAGTCGTAATACTCGCGCTGCTCCGGGTTGCCCCACTCGTCGTACTCGTTGGTGGTCAGCGGGATGCTGGCGTCGAGCATGGTGGTGACCACATCGACGAACGGCACCTGCGCGACCATCACGCGATAGTCCTGCGGCGCCTGGTTGGCCACCGCGCCCATCAGCAGACCACCGGCGCTGCCACCGGAGGCGGCGACGCGATCCTTGGCGGCATAGCCCTGACGGACCAGCTCGCGGGTGACATCGACGAAATCGTTGAAGGTGTTCTGCTTCTTGAGCAGCTTGCCGTCCTCATACCACGCACGGCCCATTTCCTGGCCGCCGCGAATGTGGGCGATGGCATACACCACGCCGCGATCGAGCAGGCTGACCACGGTCTGGTTGAAACCCGGATCCATCGACATGCCGTAGCTGCCGTAGGCGTACTGGTACAGCGCGCCGGTGCCGTCCTTCTTGAAACCGTTGCGGTAGACCAGCGACACCGGCACCTTGACGCCATCGCGGGCCGTCACCCACACGCGCTCGGTGGTGTACTGCGACGGGTCATAGCCGATCACCGGCTGCTGCTTGAGCTGGCGGCGTTCACCGGTGACGGTGTTGAGCTCGTAGGTGGTGGTCGGCGTGGTCAGCGAGGTGTAGGCGTAACGCAGCCACGGGGTGTCGTGCTCGCTGTTGGCGGCCAACCCCATCGAATAGGCCGGCTCATCCGCCTTGACATAATCCTGGCGGCCATCCGGGAACAGCAGGCGCACGCGCTCCAGGCCGTTGGAACGCTCGGCGATCGCGGTGAAGCCGTCGAACAGTTCGAAGCCTTCGATCAGCACGGCGTCATCGTGCGCGACCCAGTCCTTCCACTGGCTGCGCGCGGTGGCATCGCTGGGTGCGGTGACGATCTTGAAGTTCTTCGCATCCGCAGCGTTGGTGCGGATCACCCAGCGACCGTTGAAGTGGTCGGCGTCGTATTCCACATCGCGCGCACGCGGCGCCAGCACCGTGAACGCCTGCGGGTCGGCAGCCGGGGCGTAGCGGGTTTCCGAGCTCACCGTGCTGTGCAGCTCGATGGTCAGGAAACGATCATCGCGGGTGCGGCCGACGCCCATGTAGAAGCTGTCGTCCTTCTCTTCATACACGAGCACATCGCTGCTGGCCGGGGTGCCCAGGACGTGCTTCTTGACGCGCACGGTGAGCAGGGTGTCCGGATCATTCTCGACATAGAACAGGGTGCGGTTGTCATCGGCCCAGACCACGTTGGGCGAGACGTTCTCGATGCGATCCGGCAGCACCTCACCGGTGCGCAGGTCCTTGAAACGGATCACGTACTGGCGGCGGCCGACATCGTCCTCGGCCCAGGCCAACAGGTGGTTGTCCTGGCTGACATCGGCATCGCCCACGTTGAAGTAGCCCTTGCCCTCGGCCATCGTGTTGATGTCGAGCAGGATCTCTTCCGGCGCCTCCATGCTGCCCTTGCGGCGCGCCTGGATCGGGTAGTCCTTGCCGGTTTCGAAGCGGGTGTAATACCAGTAGCCGCGGTCACGCGAGGGCACGCTGGCATCGTCCTGCTTGATGCGGGCGACGATCTCCTTGTACAGGGTGTCTTCCAGTGGCTTGAGCGGGGCCACCACCTGATCGGTGTAGGCGTTCTCCGCATTCAGGTAGGCCAGCATCTTCGTGTCTTCGCGCTTGTCGTCGCGCAGCCAGTAGTAATCGTCGCTGCGGGTCGCGCCAAAGGGAGCCTTCACCGTGTGCGGGTGCTTCTCGGCGTCGGGCGGAGTCAGCGCGGGGGCGGCGTGCACGTTGGAGGTCATGAGGCTGGCAACCAGTAAACAAAGGGCGGGTTTCACGAGATAAGGTTCCTGGCGGGGGAATGCAATGGCGTCCGTGTCCGTGCAGTCTGTGCTGGCGGGTGGGCCAGCAGCAAGCCTGTCGTTGGTCACTGCGCCTATCATCAGGCCATGGATACTTCCCGCACGCCCCCGACCGGCACCGGCTACAGCCGCCGCAGCCAGGACATCGAACCCTTCCACGTCATGTCGCTGCTGGCCCGCGCGCAGGCGCTGGAGCAGGCTGGCCACGATGTGATCCACCTGGAGATCGGCGAGCCGGACTTCACCACCGCCGCACCGATCGTGCGCGCCGGCCAAGCCGCGCTCGCGGCCGGCCACACCCGCTACACCGCGGCCCGCGGCCTGCCCGCGCTGCGCGAGGCGATTGCGGGGTTTTATCAGGATCGCTACCAGGTACACATCGACCCCGAGCGGATCCTGGTCACGCCGGGTGGCTCGGGCGCGCTGTTGCTGGCCAGCAGTCTGCTGGTCGATCCCGGCAAGCACTGGTTGCTGGCCGATCCCGGCTACCCGTGCAACCGGCACTTCCTGCGGTTGGTGGAAGGGGCCGCGCAGCTGGTCCCGGTCGGGCCCGAGACGGCCTACCAGCTGACACCGGAGCTGGTGGCACGGCAGTGGAACGCGGACAGCGTGGGTGCGCTGGTCGCCTCCCCGGCCAATCCGACCGGCACCGTGCTCTCGGCGGCGCAGCTCGCGGCGCTGTCGCAGTCCCTGAAGGCACGCGGCGGGCATCTGGTGGTGGATGAGATCTACCACGGCCTCACCTACGGCATGGACGCCGCCAGCGTGCTGCAGGTCGATGATGAAGCGTTCGTTCTCAACAGTTTCTCCAAGTACTACGGGATGACCGGCTGGCGCCTGGGCTGGCTGGTGGCGCCGCCGCAGGCGGTCCGTGAGCTGGAGAAGCTCGCGCAGAATCTGTACATCAGCGCCTCGAGCATCGCCCAGCATGCGGCGCTGGCGTGTTTCGAGCCGGACGCGATCGCGATCTTCGAGCAGCGGCGCGCGGCGTTCCGCGAGCGTCGCGATTACCTGCTGCCAGCGCTGCGTGCGCTGGGCTTCCGCATCGCAGTGGAGCCGGAAGGCGCGTTCTATCTCTACGCCGACGTAAGCGCCTTCACCGATGATGCGCAGGCGTTCTGTGCGCATTTCCTGGAAACGGAGCATGTGGCGTTCACGCCGGGCCTGGACTTTGGCCACCACCGCGCCAACGCGCATGTGCGGCTGGCCTACACGCAGGACGTGCCTCGCCTGGAAGAAGCGGTGCGGCGCATCGCGCGCGGGCTGGAAACATGGGTGCGGTGAGCGGCCCATAAAAAAAACGCCACGCATCGCTGCGTGGCGCTGAACATGGGGTGGAGCCAACCTGACGCCCCACCACCCGGAGTCTTCTCCAGGGGGCTACAACGTCTGCGGCAGGCTCACTCCCTGCCGGCTGCTCGACCGCCCCTGGCCGTCGAGCACCCCGAGCTTACTTGGAGAGCTGCTCCCACAGGAAGCTATAGGCCAAAGCCGACATATGCGCGGCCTGCGCATTGTTCGCCGCACCGCCGTGACCACCTTCGATGTTCTCGTAGTAAGTCACGTCCTTGCCGGCGTCGATCATCTTGGCCGCCATCTTGCGGGCATGCGCCGGATGCACACGGTCATCGCGGGTGGAGGTGGTGAACAGCACCGGCGGGTAAGTCTTGCTGGCATCGAACAGGTGGTACGGCGAGAAGGTCTTGATGAACGCCCAATCGGCCGTATCCGGATTGCCGTATTCGGCCATCCACGACGCGCCGGCCAGCAGGTGGCTGTAACGCTTCATGTCCAGCAGCGGAACCTGCACCACCACCGCACCGAACAGCTCCGGGTACTGGGTCAGCATGTTGCCGGTGAGCAGGCCACCGTTGCTGCCACCCTGCACGCCCAGGTGCTTGGCCGAGGTGATCTTGCGGCTGACCAGATCGCGTGCGACCGCGGCCATGTCTTCATACGCCTTGTGACGGTTCTGCTTGAGCGCCGCCTGGTGCCAGCGCGGACCATACTCGCCACCGCCGCGGATGTTGGCGACCACGTACACGCCGCCCTTCTCCAGCCACGCGCGCCCCATGCCACCGGAGTAGGACGGGGTCAGCGAGATCTCGAAGCCACCGTAGCCATACAGCAGCGTCGGGTTGGAGCCGTCCAGCTTCATGTCCTTGCGATGCACCACGAAGTACGGCACGCGGGTGCCATCCTTGCTGGTGGCGAAGTGCTGCTCGATCACCTTGCCATCGGCGTTGAAGAACGCCGGCATGGTCTTGAGCACTTCAGGCTGCTTGCCGATCTCGGCAATGGCCAAAGTGGTCGGGGTCAGGTAATCGGTGACGGTCATCCACACCGCATCGCTGTCATCGGCATCCACCGCGCCGACGGCCACGGTGCCGAACGACGGCGCACCGGTGAAGGCCGTCGTCTTCCAGCCGGTGTCGCCCGGCGTCAGGACACTCAGGCGGCTCTTCACGTCGTCCAGCACGTTCAGGACCAGATGGTTCCTGGTCCAGCTGGTGCCGGCCAGCGAGGTGGTCTCGGTCGGCGCGAACAGCACGTCGAAGTCACGCTCGCCGGCAAGGTAATCGTCCAGCTTGGTGGCCAGCAGCGAGCCGGCGGCGTAGGTCTTGCCGCCCACGGTCCACGGCTCGCGCAGCTCCAGGGTCAGCCACTGCTTGCGCAGGCCCTTTTCGGCCGAGTTCGGCGCATCGATCTTGGTCAGCTTGCCATCGTCGGCACGCAGGTAGAGCTCGTTGTTGTAGAAGGCCAGCGTGCGGCTGACCAGGTTGCGCTCGTAGCCGGGGGTATCGTCGTGCATGGCCGCGATGTACATGTCATCGGGCTTGCCTTCGTAGACCACCGAGGCCGAGGTCAGCGGGGTGCCGCGCTTCCACAGCTTGGCCACGCGCGGATAACCGGAGGTGGTCATCGTGCCGGTACCGAAATCGGTATAGACGAACACGGTGTCGCGGTCGATCCAGTTCAGGCCGCCCTTGGACTCGGGGCGGAAGAAGCCGTCCTTGATCCAGGTCTTGTTGGCCAGGTCGAACTCGCGGGTGACATCGGCATCGGCGCCGCCGCGCGACAGCGCGATCAGGCAGCGCGAATAGTCCGGGCGCAGGCAGTCGGCGCCGTGCCAGACCCAGTTCTCGCCCTCGGCCTTGTTCAGTGCATCCAGGTCCAGCACGGTTTCCCACTGCGGCGAGGCCTTGCGGTACTCGGCCAGCGTGGTGCGGCGCCACAGGCCGCGCTCGTGCTGCTTGTCCTTCCAGAAGTTGTAGTAGTAGTCACCGATCTTCTGCACGCCGGGAATCTTGGCGTCGGAATCGAGCACCTCGCGGATGCTGGTCTCCATCTGCTTGAAGGCCGGCGTCGAGGCCAGGCGGCCTTCGGACTTGGCGTTCTGTTCCTTGACCCACGCCAGCGGTTTGTCGCCGGTGACGTCTTCAAGCCAGGCGTACTTATCCGCGGGGGCGTCAGCGGCCATGGCGGTTCCCGCCGCACCGGCGGAGATCAGACCTGCCACGAGGCAGGCGGAAGCGAATCGTGACATTGCAGCTCCAGGCGTTCATAGCCTTGGGACGCTATCACACCGGCTGGCCGCGGCTCACGTGTCGAAGGTCAGGCCGCGCCGGACGCACCAGCGGGCGCCGCCGGCGCAGGGCCTGCGGCCCGCGGCGGCGGCGGGCGGTCCGGTTGAGCAGGCCGGCCAGCGGCAGGCGGAAGCGATGCAGGCTCCACCAGGCCATCAGCGGCATGCCGATCAGCCACATCGGCAGCCAGCCGATCCACTCGCTATGCCCCCGCGCGGCCGGCCAGACCAGGACCAGGGCCATCCCGGCGAGGGCAACCTGCCTGACGCAACGCAGCACCCGGGGATCCGGACGGTCGGACAAACGCGGGGAAGACGACAGGGTCATGACACAGCTCCGTGCGAAAGTGATGCGTCACCTTGCCGCGCCGCCATCTCAAGGGCTGCGACCTTGTACGGCACGGTGTCGGAAGGGTCGCCGGTGTCGCGTCAGTGTGAATCGGTCACGCAACCGCTGCGCCGCCATTGACGTTCTCCGCTGTCCCACCCACCATGCCTCTGCCAGCCACTGGAGCCACCCGCCGCATGTCTTCGAACCGCCCGCTTCGCGCTGTCCTGTTGGTCTCCTCGATGGCATTGCTGTCTGCCTGTGCGTTCCGCCATGAGACCAAGCCGGAACCCGCGCCGACCCCGGTCGCCGTCGACAGCGCCGGTGCGCCGATCGACCTGCAGCGTTTCATGGGCACCTGGTATGTGATCGGCCGGGTGCCGAATCCCATCGAACGCGGCCACGTCGCCAGCGTCAACGAATTCCGCCTGCGTGGCGACCAGAAAGTGTCCATCACCTACCGCTACCGCAACGGCTTCTCCGAACCGCTGCAGGAGCTGACGGTGCGCGCTTCAGTGGACGAAAAGAGCGGCAACCACAACTGGCGCACCTGGTTCTACAAGGTCGTGCCGACCCACACCCGCGTGCTGGAAGTCGCGCCGGATTATTCGTGGGCGATGCTCGGCTACCCGGGCCGCGAGATGGCCTGGGTGTTCGCGCGCCAGCCGGACATGGACAAGGAGCTCTACAAGGAGCTCGCCACCCGCCTGCGTGACGATTACGGGGTCAACACCGACAAGCTCAAGCGCGTGCCGCAGCACCCCGAGCAGGTGGACCGGCTGGGCTTTGAAGTGCCGAACGTCCGATAAGGGCGGCGGTCAGGGCGCCTCGCGCGGCTGCACCCTGCGCTCGATTTCCTGCCGGGTCGGCAGCGTCTTCAGATCGTACTCGGCCTGGAGGGCCAGCCACGACGCGGCGTCGAGGATGGCGTACCGACCAATGGTCGGTACCTACCGGTTACTTCCGGCTGTAATGCCCCACCAGGCGGTCGCCGATCATCTGCAGAATCTGTACCAGCACCAGCAGCAGCACCACGGTGACCAGGGCCACGTCGGTATGCGAACGCTGATAGCCGTCGCGGAACGCCAGGTCACCCAGGCCACCCGAGCCGATCGCACCGCCCATCGCGGTGAAGCCGATCAGGGCGATCACGGTGACGGTGGCGCCAGCGATGAGGCCAGGCCGCGCTTCAGGCAGCAGCACCCGGGTGACCAGCTGCCAGGTGGTCGCGCCCATCGCCTGGGTGGCTTCGATCACGCCGCGGTCCACTTCGCGCAGCGCGGTTTCGACCAGGCGCGCATAGAACGGCGCCGCGCCGATCACCAGCGGCACGATCGCACCGCGGACGCCGAGCGAGGTACCCATCATCCACAGGGTGAGCGGGATCAGCACGATCATCAGGATGATGAAGGGGACCGAACGCAGCAGGTTCACCAGCAGCGCGAGCGCGCCATACAGCACCGGCTTGCGGTGCAGCTGCGGCGAGCCGGTCAGGAACAGCAGCACGCCCAGCGGCAGGCCGATCAGCAGGGTCAGCGGCAGCGAGCCGCCGAGCATCAGCAGGGTATCCAGCGTGGCCTGGCCGATATCAGCCCATTTGCCGGCGTCGAGATGGCGGAAGAACCCGCCTGCGGTAGCCAGGATCATCGGCGCAGCTCCTCAAGGTGGACACCGGCAGCGACAAAGCCGGCCTGTGCGGCCTGCACGTCGCCCCCGACCAGCGACACGGTCAACTGGCCATACGGGGTGTCCTTGATCCGGTCGATACGGCCGGACAGGATGTTGTAGTCCACGCCGGTCTCGCGCGCGATGCGCCCCAGCAGCGGTTCGTAGGTGTCCGCGCCAAGGAAGGTCAGGCGCACGATGCGCCCGGCGACGGCCTCGAAGTCCTTGTGCAGCTCGCCCTCGTCCACCTGTTCGGACTCGCTCACGAAGCGGCGGGTGGTCGGGTGCTGCGGGTGCAGGAACACCTCGGTGACCGGGCCGGTCTCGACCAGGTGGCCGGCATCGAGCACCGCAACGCGGTCGCAGACACGGCGGATCACGTCCATCTCGTGGGTAATCAGCACGATGGTCAGGCCCAGCTCGCGGTTGATCTTGCCGAGCAGTTTGAGCACCGAGGCGGTGGTCTGCGGGTCCAGTGCGCTGGTGGCCTCATCGCACAGCAGGATCTGCGGGCGGGTGGCCAGGGCGCGGGCGATGCCGACGCGCTGCTTCTGGCCACCGGACAGCTGCGCCGGGTACTTGTTGGCGTGCGCTTCCAGGCCGACGGTATGCAGCAGTTCGTTGACGCGCGCGTCGATCTCCGCCCGCGGCGTCCCCGCCAGCTCCAGCGGGAAGGCGACGTTGGAGGCCACCGTGCGCGACGAGAGCAGGTTGAAGTGCTGGAAGATCATGCCGATTTTCCGGCGCAGCACGCGCAGACCCTCGGCATCGAGCGCGGTGACATCCTCGCCATTGATCAGCAGGCGGCCGCCGGTGGGCTCCTCCAGCCGGTTGATCAGCCGGATCAGGGTCGATTTGCCCGCGCCGGAATGGCCGATGATGCCGAACACTTCGCCGGCCTCGATGGTCAGATCCAGCGGCTGCAGCGCGGCAATCGCGCGGCCGCCGACGGCATAGGATTTGTGCAGGCGCTGGAACTCGATCACTTCGCGGTCAACCGGGGCATCGACGGGAGGGGGCGTGCAGCCTACCAGCGCGGGACGGCCTTGGCCCGCGCGGCAGGATCGAATCATATTCCGTTTGATTATAAGGCGGCGTCATGGCCCACCCGGGCCGGCTCAGGGGTGGTCCAGCGGTCTGGGCGGTTGGATCTGGCGGACCCGCTCCCGGTGCAGCAGGTACAGGCCGGAGGCCACGATGATCGCCGCGCCCAGCCAGGTGACCGAGTCGGGCAGCGCGCCCCAGAACAGCAGATCCCAGCCGATCACCCAGACCAGCCCGGTGTACTCGAGGGGGGCGATCATGGAGGCTTCGCCCAGCTGGAAGGCGCGGGTCAGGGCCACCTGCCCCCCTGCCCCGGCCAGGCCCATGCCGGCGATCAGCGCGGCATGGCCCAGCTGCAGTGGCCGCCAGTCGGGGATCGCCAGCAGACCCGCGCCGACGGCCATGATCACCAGGAACCACACCACCATCGACTGGGGGGTGTCGGTGCGGGTCAGCATGCTGACCGTGATCGCGGCCAGTGCGTAGGCGGTCGCAGCCAGCAGGACCATCAGCCCGGGCAGCGAGATGAAGCCGCCGACGCCGGGCCGCAGCACGACCAGCACGCCCACCAGGCCGATCCCGATGGCGATCCAGCGGCGCGGGCCGACCTTCTCCCCGAGCAGGGGCACCGACAGCGCGGCAATCAGCAACGGGGCAACGAAATAGATGGTGTAGGCCGTGGACAGCGGCAGGCTGCGCAGGGCGTACACGAAGCAGCCGATCATCGCCATGCCGAGCACGCCGCGCAGCAGGTGCAGGACCCAGCGCTTGGGCACCAGCGAACGCGGGCCGGCGGTGGCCAGCACCCAGACCAGCACGAACGGCAGCGAGGCCGCGCCGCGAAGGAAGGTGACCTGCAGGGTGGGGTAGCTGGTGGCCAGCTGCTTCATGCCGGCATCCATCAGCGAGAAGCAGGCCACGGCCATCAGCATCCAGGCAACGGCGCGGGAGGGGGAGCGTTGGGTGTTCATGGCCCATTATCGCCGCCGGGGACGGGCCGTCCATGGCGGGTTGGTTAGAATGGGGCATTCACCCGTTGGAGTTCTCCCCATGCCCTCTTTTGACGTCGTTTCCGAAGTCGACACCCACGAGCTGACCAATGCGGTCGACCAGGCCAACCGCGAGCTGTCCACGCGCTTCGATTTCAAGGGGGTGGACGCCAAGTACGTGCTGGAAGACAGCGTGATCAGTCAGTCCGCACCGAGCGATTTCCAGTTGCAGCAGATGACGGACATCCTGCGTCAGCGCCTGACGGCGCGGAAGATCGATGCGGCGTGCCTGGAGTTCGGTGATATCGAGTCGAATCTGGCCGGCGCGCGGCAGAAGATCACGGTCAAGCAGGGGATCGAGCAGAAGGTGGCCAAGAAGATCGCGGCGAAGATCAAGGAGGCCAAGTTGAAGGTGGACAGTCAGATCAATGGCGACAAGCTGCGGGTGACGGGCAAGAAGCGCGATGATCTGCAGGATGCGATGGCGCTGTTGCGGAAGGAGACGTTCGAGGTGCCGCTGCAGTTCGATAATTTCCGCGATTGATCTTGGCCGAAGGACTGTAGCGAAAAGCGCTGGCGATTCATTGCTGGCGCGCTGCGTCGGGTAGGGCCAGGCCTTGCCCGGACCCGCCGTGAACCCATCCATGGGGGCTCATGTCGCGGCATCCATGCCGCTCATGGTCCAGGCAAGGCCTGGCCCTACCCGCCGCCCCGACAATGCGTC
The DNA here is from genome assembly GCF_003751305.1 of Stenotrophomonas rhizophila. Lineage (GTDB taxonomy): Bacteria > Pseudomonadota > Gammaproteobacteria > Xanthomonadales > Xanthomonadaceae > Stenotrophomonas > Stenotrophomonas rhizophila_B. The sequence continues at coordinate 499,491 of NZ_RJKV01000002.1, read as the reverse complement.
ACCGGATCGGCGAGCAAAGCGGTAGTGCCGGCCCGTGGCCGGCAACCTCGTTGCGCAGATCGAAAAGATGCGGCTTCCGGCGTATGTACCGCCGGGCGCTGGTCATTACGCGCGAATCAGCTTGTACAGGGTGGTGCGTGAGATGCCGAGCTGACGTGCGGCGGCGCTGACGTTGCCCTGGTGGGCGGCCACGGTCTCGCGGACGTGCTGTGTGTTCTGCGCGCGCAGTGATGCGTTCGTGGCGTTGGCATGCTGCACATCGAGCTTCACGCTTGCATGCGGTGCGAGTGGTCCGCGCAGGTACTGCACGTGCACGGCGGTGTCGTCATCCAGGCGGACGCGATGGGCAGGGCCGCTCTGCAGCAGGCGGCGGCGCTGGTGGGGGCTGGCGCCGGCAAACAGGCCGTCCAGGGTGAGAACGGGCAAGTGGCCGCGACGCGGCAGTCCGAACAGGCGGCGGGCGACGCGGTTGGCGGCGCGCACATGGCCGTCTTCTTCGATGGCCAGCAGGCCCTGCAGCGGTGAGTGCAGCCAGCGGGTGTCGTGTTGCACGGCCAGCAGGTGGCAGGGGCGGTGGTCCTGCATGAGGCGGTTCTCGGCCGACAGCGCGGCCTGGCGGAAGTAGCCGTGCAACAGCTCGGCATCGCGCTCGCCGGTGCCGGTGATGTCCAGTGTGCCCAGTACTTCGCCATCCAACCCATGCAGCGGGACGCTCAGGCAGAACACCGAGGCGAAGCGGTCGAGATAGTGCTCGTTGCCGCGCACCAAGGCGGGCGCGTCTTCGGCCAGGCTGCAGGCCGGTGCGGTGGTGCCGATGTCGATCTCGCGCAGGCGGCGACCGATCTGGATCGGGCGCAGCACCGGCACGTCGGCCAGGCCATGTTCGCGCTGGGCGACGACCAGGCCGTCGGCGTTGACGCAGAACAGGGTCCATTGGCGGCCACCGAAGGCGGCCCAGAGGTGGTCCATGTCCTCGCGCACACAGCGTGCGAGGCGGCGGTCGGCAGGGTCGTCGAGGCGCATGGCAGCCGCGGCAAGAGGCGCGTAGTACGGCTCCTGCCGCGGCTGCACGCCGGCCTGGCGCGAGCGCTCCCAGGAGCGCTGCACCGGCGGGCTGACCACGCTGTCCATCAACGCGCCGCCCTCGGCGAAACGCTGACGGGCGGCGGCCAATACCTGCTGCTGTTCCAGAACCATCGCGGCCATCGGTCGATCTCCACCTCGAACCGACAGCCTACTCCCGCAAAGCTGACTGGTACGTCGTCGCAGGCATGCATGCCTGCGACGGACCGTTTCACCCGCCGATGGTCAGGATCGGCTTGAGGGTGACACCGCGGGTGCTGTCCTCGGCGGCCTGGTTGATCTGATCCAGCGGGTAGAACTTGACCAGCTTGTCGAACGGGAAGCGGCCCTGCTGATACAGCTGCACCAGCTGCGGAATGAACACTTTGGGCACGCTGTCGCCCTCGACGATGCCACGGATGCTGCGTCCGCCGAGCAGCAGGTTGTTGACGTCGAACTCGGCCTTGGTGCCCAGCTTCGGCGCGCCTACCACGCCGATCACCCCCAGCCCGCCGAGGGCCTCGATGCCCTGCGCGAGCACCTCCGGACGACCGGTGGATTCCAGTGCGAAGTTCGCGCCGCCGCCGGTGATCCCGCGCACCGCTTCAACCACATCGACCTCGCGGCTGTTGATCACGTGCGTGGCGCCCAGTTCCTTGGCCAGCTCCAGGCGCGAAGGCACCACATCGATGGCGATGATGGTCGTCGCACCGGCCACGCGTGCGGCCATCACCGCGCTCAGCCCGACCGCGCCGGCACCGAAGCTGGCGAAGCTGCTGCCGGCGGTCACCTTGAGCGAGTTGATCACCGCACCGGCACCGGTCTGGATGCCGCAGCCAAGCGGGCCGAGCAGTTCGATCGGCGCATCGTCGGGCACCTTGATCGCGTTGTTTTCGCGGCTCAGTGCGTAGGTAGCGAACGAGGACTGCGCGAAGAAGTGATCGTGCAGCGGGTTGCCGTCCGGGTCCTGGATCGCGGTGGAGCCGTCCAGCGCACCGCCACCGAAGTTCAGGCCGAAGAAATCCTTGCAGTAGGCGCCGTGGCCGCCGCTGCAGGGATTGCAGTGACCGCAGGCGCCGTAGGTCAGCACGACATGGTCGCCCACCTTGAGGTCTTTCACGCCCGGGCCGAGCGCTTCGACGATGCCCGCGCCTTCATGGCCGAGCACCGCCGGCAGCGGCACGGGGTAGTACTGGTCTCGCACGATCAGGTCGGTATGGCACAGGCCGGTGGCGACTACGCGGACCAGCACTTCATCGTCCTGCGGGCCACGGATGCGCGCCTTCTCGATCGTGAAGGGCTGTTCTTTTTCGCGCACCACGGCCACGGTGATGTCGCGCAGTTCTGCTGTTGCGGTCATGAGAATCTCCTGGATCAGATCGGGTACGCGGGCGCTTCGCCCTTGACGGTCATCCACTGCCACTGGGTGAACTCGTCGATGTTGGACGGGCCACCGATGCTGGTGCCGTTGCCCGAGGCGCCAACGCCACCGAAGGGATTGATCACCTCATCGTTCACGGTCTGGTCGTTGATGTGCAGCAGGCCGGTGCGCAGCCGTTCGCCCAGCTTCAGCGCGCGGCCCACGTTGCTGGACACGATCGCCATCGACAGGCCGTACTCGCTGTCGTTGGCCAGCTCCACCGCCTCGTCATCGGTATCGAACGGCACCACGACCGCGACCGGCGCGAAGATCTCTTCGTGGAAAGCCGGGTTGTCGCGGCTCACATCGCTGAGCACGGTCGGCTCGAAGAACAGATCCTTGTAGCCACCACCGGTGGCCAGGGTGGCACCGGCGGCCTGCGCCTCGGCGACGATGCGCGCGGCGTGGTCGCGCTGCTGGGCATTGATCAACGGCCCGATCGCCACCTCGCCGTCGGCCGGATTGCCGACCTTGAGCGATTTCGCCTTGGCCACCAGCTTTTCCAGGAAGCGCGCATGGATGCTGCGCTGGACCAGCACGCGGCCGGTGGCCATGCAGATCTGGCCCTGATGCAGGTAGACGCCCCACGCCGTGTTGGCGATGGCCAGATCCATGTCCGCATCGTCGAGCACGATCAGCGAGTTCTTGCCGCCCAGTTCCAGCGACACTTTCTTCAGGTGTTTACCCGCCGCTTCACCCACCTTGCGCCCGGCACCGGTGGACCCGGTGAACTGGATCATCGCGATGTTCGGGTCACTGGTCAGCGCCGCACCGGCCGCACCATCGCCCGGCAACACATGGAGCAGGCCAGCAGGCAGACCAGCCAGTTCGAACAGGCGTGCGATCACGAAGCCACCGCACACGGCGGTACGCGGATCGGGCTTGAGCACCACCGCATTGCCCAGCGCCAGTGCCGGGGCGACGGCGCGCATGGCCAGATACAGCGGAAAATTGAACGGCGCAATCACACCGACCACGCCGAGCGGGCGGCGGCGCGCCAGATTCAGACGGCCCGGTTCGGACGGCAGCACTTCACCGATGCAGCGCGAGGGCAGTGCCGCCGCCTCATGCAGCGCCTTGGTGTTCACCTTGGCCTCGAAGCCGGCCTTGAGTTGGGTGGAGCCACTTTCGCGGACCAGCCACTGCACGATCTCGTCGTTGTGCTCTTCGGCCAGCTGCGCGGCACGGCGCAGGACCTGCGCGCGAGTGTCATACGGGGCACTGGCCCAATCGCGCTGTGCGCTGGCGGCAGTGGCGGCCGCGCGTGCGATCTGCGCGGGGTCGGCCATCGCGATCTCACCGAGCCGCTCGCCGGTGGCGGGTTCGACCACGTCCTGGGTGCCGGCACCCGGGCTCCACTGACCCTCGAACAGCTTGCCGGACCACGTGGCCGTCGGCAGGAATGCATGTGTTGCCATCACGGAAAACTCCTTGCGTCGTGTACCCGGCCATTGGATACCTGCGGCGGGCCACTGCCTATTGGCCGTTGGCTCGATCACTGCAAGTGATTGCCGGATAAGGATTTATCAGGATGACCGGTGTCCAGTTAATGGACAGTGGAGCCGATCACCCACCCGCTTCACCGCCGCGCCGTACAATCAACAGCCCAGCCAGCGACACCGCCCGCCATGAACGATGCGTCCCTCACTGCCACCCACGATCCCATTGCCGAGACCCGGAAATGGCTGGAGCAGATCGTCATCGGCCTGAACCTGTGCCCGTTCGCCAAAGCGGTGTACGTGAAGGACCAGGTGCGCTTCGTGCTCAGCGATGCGACCACACCGGAAGCGCTGGTCGAAGAACTGGCCGAAGAGCTGATCCTGCTGCGTGACACGCCGGCCGAACAGATCGACACCACGTTGATCGTGCATCCGGACGTGCTGACCGATTTCCTGGATTACAACGATTTCCTCGACAACGCCGATGCGGCGATCGAAGCACTGGACCTGCAGGGCATCCTGCAGGTGGCCAGCTTCCATCCGCAGTACCAGTTCGCCGGCGCGGCGCCGGATGACGTGAGCAACTACACCAACCGCGCGCCCTACCCGACTCTGCACCTGCTGCGCGAAGACAGCGTCGAGCGTGCGGTCGCCGCGTTCCCGGATCCGGACGTGATCGTGGAGCGCAACATCGAAACGCTGGACAAGCTCGGCATCGAAGGCTGGACGCGCCTGCTGGGCCGCAACGACATGCCGCCGTGCCACTGACTCCGGCCATTCTCGACTGGCCGGCACAGCCGCTGCGCGATCGCGTGGTGGTGATCACCGGGGGTGCGCAGGGGGTGGGCCGTGGCATCGCGCAGTCGGTGCTGGGCGCTGGCGGAAGCGTGATGATCGCCGACCTGGATGCCGATGCCGGCAAGGCCTGTTTGACCGAATGGGCGCTGCCGGAGCGCGCGGCGTTCCAGCGCGCGGACGTGGCCAGCGAGCGCAGTGTGCAGGCGCTGATGAAGGCGACGCTGAAGCGCTTTGGCCGCATGGATGGCCTGGTCAACAATGCCGGCATCGCCAGTGCCCATGGCACGCCGTTGGCGGAGATGCCGCTGGCTGAGTGGCAACGCCGCCTCTCCAGCCTGCATGGCGCCTTCCTGTGCAGCAAACACGCCCTGCCCGCCCTGCGCGAGCACACCGGGGCCATCCTCAACATCGCCTCGACGCGTGCATGGCAGTCCGAACCGGACAGTGAAGCCTATGCCGCGGCCAAGGGCGGGCTGGTCGCCTTCACCCATGCACTCGCGTTGAGCGAAGGGCCGGCGGTGCGGGTCAACAGCATCAGCCCCGGCTGGATCACCACCGATGCCTGGCAGGCACCCTCACGCCGGCGCACGCCCAAGCTCTCGCGCCGCGATCAGGCGCAGCATCCGGTCGGCCGGGTTGGCCAGCCGCCGGACATCGGCGCGCTGGCGGTGTTCCTGCTCTCGGACCTGGCCGGTTTCATCACCGGCCAGGACCACATCGTCGACGGCGGCATGACCCGCAAGATGATCTACGCCGAATGAGCCACGTCCGGTCCGATCACGCTGCCGGGTAGTGCCGGCCGCTGCCCGGCTCCTCACGTTGCATGACACCCCGCCCCTGGCGGCAGGATGCAGAGCCGGCCAGCGGCCGGCACTACCGTAACCGGGGTCACACCATCCCGTTGTGCCGCAGCAGCGCGTCCACGGTCGGCGCGCGCCCACGGAACGCAGCGAAGTTTTCTGCCGCACTCCGGCTGCCGCCCCGCGAGAGCACTTCATCGCGGAACCGCTGACCGGTCTCGGTCACCTTGTCCGGGGCTTCCTCGAACGCGGCATAGGCATCGGCGCTGAGCACCTCGGCCCACTTGTAGCTGTAGTAGCCCGCCGCATAGCCACCGGCAAAAATGTGGCTGAACTGATTGGGGAACCGATTCCAGGCCGGCGGCCGGTTGACCGCCACCTCATCGCGCACACGCTCCAGCAGGGCCTGCACGCTGTCCTGGCTCGGGTCGAAATCACTGTGCAGCTGCATGTCGAACAGGGCGAACTCGAGCTGGCGCACAGTGAACATGCCGCTCTGGAAATTGCGTGCGGCCAGCATGCGGTCAAACAGCGCACGCGGCAGCGGCTCGCCGGTAGTTACGTGTGCGGTCATCGCCTGCACGCGCTCCCATTCCCAGCAGAAGTTTTCCATGAACTGGCTCGGCAGCTCCACCGCGTCCCACTCCACACCGTTGATGCCGGCCACGCCGAGCTCGCCGATGCGGGTCAGCAACTGATGCAGCCCATGCCCCATTTCATGGAACAGGGTGGTCACATCGCTGTGGCTGAAGGTCGCCGGTTGCCCCGCGGCGCCCTTGCCGAAGTTGCAGACCAGGTACACCAGCGGCGTCTGTACACCGGCAGCGGTCTCGCGGCGGTTGCGGCAATCGTCCATCCACGCGCCACCACGCTTGCCTTCGCGCGCGTACAGGTCCAGGTAGAACTGACCCACCAGCGCGCCCTGCGCATCGACCACCCGGAAGAAGCGCACGTCCGGGTGCCACACCGGCGCGCTGTCCGGCTGTACCTCCAGCCCGTAGAGACTGCGGATCACACTGAACAGGCCGTCCAACACCTTCGGCTCGGTGAAGTACTGCTTCACGTCCTGCTCGGAATAGCTGTAGCGCGCCTGCTTCAGCTTCTCCGCCGCGAAGGCCAGATCCCATGCTTCCAGCGCGGCCAGACCCAGTTCGTCGCGCGCGAAGGCCTCCAGCTCGGCACGGTCGCGCTGTGCATACGGTTTGGCACGCGCCGCCAGATCGCGCAGGAAACCCAGCACCTGCGGCGCATCTTCGGCCATCTTGGTGGCGATCGAATACTCGGCGTAGTTGGCAAAGCCCAGCAGTGCGGCCAGCTCCGCACGCAGCGCCAGCACGCGATCGATGTTGCCGCTGTTGTCCAGCGCGGCATCGCCGAATTCGGAGGCGCGGACCGCGTTGGCGCGATACAGCGCCTCACGCAGCGGGCGATGTTCGGCGTAGGTCTGCACCGGGATATAGCACGGCATCTGCAGGGTCAGCTTCCAGCCGGGCAGGCCATCCTTCTCTGCGGCAGCGCGGGCAGCGGCGATCACATCGTCCGGCAGGCCAGCCAGTTCGGCGCGGTTTTCCACGTGCAGCGACCAGGCATCGGTCGCATCGAGCACATTCTGCGAGAACGTCGCCGAGAGCGCGGACAGTTCCTCGCGGATCGCGCTGTAGCGCGCCTTGCCGGCGTCATCGAGTTCAGCACCGCCCAGCCGGAAATCACGCAGGGCGTTCTCCAGCACCTTGCGGCGTGCCGGATCGTACTGCGCCGCTTCCGGCGCAGCGGCCAGGGCGCGGTACTGCTGGTAGAGCGCCAGGTTCTGGCCCAATGCGCTGCCGAAGCGCGTCACCTTGGGCAGGTTGGCGTTGTAGGCCTCGCGCAGCGCCGGGGTATTCACCACAGCCTGCAGGTGGCCCACCTGGCCCCACGCACGCCACAGGCGCTCAGTGGCATCGTCCAGCGGATCGGCGAAGGTCGCCCAGGTCACCGGGGTGACGGTCTCGGCGGTCGTTACCGCCGCCTCGGCCTCGGCCAGCAGGGCGTCGATCGCCGGGGCGATGTGCTCAGGCTGGATCGCATCGAAACGCGGCAGACCGGAAAAATCGAGCAGGGGGTTGGTGGGGGTCACAGGCATCTCCAGACAACGGGGCCGCTGCAGCGGCATCACCCCACGATATGGCATTGCCCCCTGCCCCGCACAAGGCCCCGGCGTGCACCGATGGGCCAGGTTCACGCCACGCCCGGTGTCCCGCTCAGTACAACGCTTCCAGCGAAACGCAGGGCAGCACCGGCAGGCCCTGCCCCGCCACCGCCGCGGCGAGCTGGGCATCGGCGCCCTCCACGTCGATGCCCTGCTTCGGGTACCACTCGGGGTTGTAGTAGCTGTGCGCGTAGCGCTCGCCGCTGTCGCACAGGATGGTGACGATCGAGCCGCTGCGTCCGGCATCGCGCATCAGTTGCGCGGCCTGCAGCACGCCGATGAAATTGGTGCCGGTGGAACCGCCGACGCGACGGCCCAGCTGGCGGCTGACATGGCGCATCGCGGCCAGGCTCAGCGCATCGGGCACCTTGACCATCGCATCCACGCTGGTCGGAATGAAACTGGATTCCACCCGCGGCCGCCCGATGCCCTCCACGCGCGAGCCGCCACTGCAGGTCAACTCGCGCCAGGGCTGCCCGGCCAGCGCGGCGCAGTAGCCGTCGTAGAACACCGACACTTCCGGGTCCGCACACAGGATGCGCGTGTCATGCCGGCGGTAGCTCACGTAGCGGCCCAGCGTGGCCGCGGTGCCGCCGGTGCCCGGGCTGCACACGATCCACTCGGGCACCGGGTGCGGCTCCTCGGCCATCTGCTTGAAGATCGATTCGGCGATGTTGTTGTTCGCGCGCCAGTCGGTGGCGCGCTCGGCGTAGGTGAACTGGTCCATGAAGTGGCCACCGGTTTCGCGGGCCAACGCTTCGGAATCGCAGTTGAGGTCGCAGGCGCGCTCCACCAGATGGCAGCGGCCGCCGTGGAACTCGATCGCCGCGATTTTCTCGGGGGACGTGGTGGCCGGCATCACGGCGATGAACGGCAGGCCCAGCAGCCGTGCGAAATACGCCTCGGATACGGCCGTGGAGCCGCTGGACGCTTCGATCACCGGGCGCCCTTCACGCAGCCAGCCGTTGGTCAGCGCGTACAGGAACAGCGACCGGGCCAGACGATGCTTCAGGCTGCCGGTGGGATGGCTGGATTCGTCCTTGAAATACAGGTCGATGCCATTGAACCCCGGCAGGTCCATCGGGATCAGGTGGGTATCGGCCGAACGGTTGAAATCGGCTTCGATCTTGCGGATGGCGGACGCCACCCATTCACGCTGAGACATGATGAACGCTGGTCAGGGAGACACACCATTCTACCCGCCACCCCGCCCGGCCGGGACCGGTAACATGACGTGTCCGCCGCGCCGATGCGGCCCCGCCCCCAGGATCCCCATGTCCCTTGCCGCTTTCCAGACCCAGCCGGGTGTCGCCGCCCAGCCGCCGGCCGAAACCACCGGTTTCGTGTTCAACCACACCATGCTCCGCGTGAAGGATGCTGCCGCCTCGCTGGCGTTCTATACCGGCGTGCTCGGCTTCCGCCTGATCGATCTGCGCCACTTCCCCGACGCCGAATTCAGCCTGTACTTCCTGGCCCTGCTGCCGGCCGGCACGCAGATCCCCGAGGGCGACGACGCCCGCCGCGTGTGGATGGCCGGGATTCCCGGCGTGCTGGAGCTGACCCACAACCACGGCACTGAAACCCAGGCCGGCGCGGTCTATCACGACGGCAACAGCGATCCGCGCGGCTTCGGCCACATCTGCGTGTCCGTGCCGGACATCCAGGCCGCCTGCAAGCGTTTCGATGCGCTGCAGGTGCCCTACCAGAAGCGCCTGGAAGATGGCCGCATGAAGCACCTGGCCTTCATCAAGGACCCGGACGGCTACTGGGTGGAGATCATCTCCAACACCCCGATCGCCTGATCCCGGCCGCTCCGCGATGCGCCGGCAGGTACCGGCGCGTCGTGGGCGTCATGGCTGGACCTGGAACTCGAAGGCCGCATGGAACGGCGCCTTCGGTGGTACGAACAGGGTCTTCCCGGCAAACCCCGCATCGACACAGCGTGCGACCGTTTCGTCGCCTTCGCGCCACGTCCGCACCACCTTGCCCTGCGCATCCAGCTGCAGCACCACTGTGAACGGTGCCAGCGTCTCCGGCGCGGGTTTCGGCATGCACCGCGCGAAACTCGCGCCGCCCACCCGGCTCATGCTGTCCAGCATTTCCGTGTACGCCGCCGGCGCCAAGCTGGCTTCATCACGCTGCGCCAGTGCGCGCACCTGTTCATAGCCGGCGTCGCCTGCGACCGCCTGGGCCATCATCACCATCCACAGCATCGTTCCCTCCTCCGTCTGCGCGTTCATGACGCCAGCGCGCAGCGTAGGTCAGCGCGTGGGCTGGCGGAAGGGCCGCGGCCGACAGGTCCACGCGCGTGGTCAGCAAGGTCGAGACGGCGGCACCGTGTCCAACCGCATCCAGTGGTATACCTGCGGACCGTCCACCCACCCAACGGAGTCGGTATGGAAACCATGGAACTGCACCGCGGCCGCCTGATCGATCACCTGCAGCTGGTGGTCAAGGATCTCGCCGCCAGCCGCCGCTTCTACCAGGCCGTGTTCGACACGATCGGGATCCCGATTGCCGGTGAAGGCGACACCTATTTCTGGGCCGATGAGCTGTTCATTTCCACGGCGGACAGTGAAGCAGCGCTCGGCCAACTCACCGGCCGCCATCATCTCGCCTTCCAGGCCCGCGACCGCGCGACCGTGGACGCCTTCCACCGGGCCGCATTGGCCAATGGCGGGAAGGACAACGGTGCGCCGGGCGAACGCCCTTACCATCCCGGTTACTACGCGGCATTCGCGCTGGATCCGGATGGCAACAACATCGAGGTGGTGTTCCATGGGCCGGCGAGGTACAGCGCGGAATCAGTGAAGGTGAGCTTCGACAGCTGAGCCGCAATCTGAACTCTTCAGGCGCGGGCTGACCCGTCTCACTGGATGAGACGGCGCCCCGGTACGGTCGCTCCATGGAGACGATCCGCAAACTGGCCATCCTTGCCGATGCCGCGAAGTACGATGCGTCCTGCGCCTCCAGCGGCGCGGGCAAGCGCGATTCGCGTGCGTCCGGTGGCATCGGCAGCACCGAGGGCATGGGCATCTGCCACAGCTACACGCCGGATGGCCGGTGTGTGTCGCTGCTGAAAATCCTGCTGACCAACTTCTGCATCTACGACTGCGCGTACTGCGTCAACCGCGTGTCGAGCAACGTGCAGCGGGCCCGCTTCAGCGTGGACGAAGTGGTCGCGCTGACGATGGATTTCTACAAGCGCAACTACATCGAAGGCCTGTTCCTCTCCAGTGGGATCATCCGCAACGCCGACTACACCATGGAACGGATGGTGGAAGTGGCGCGGGTGCTGCGCGAGGAACACCGGTTCGCCGGGTACATCCACCTCAAGACCATCCCCGAAGCATCGCCGGAACTGCTTGCCGCCGCCGGGCGCCATGCCGATCGGCTGTCGATCAACATCGAGCTGCCCACCGAAGCCGGGCTGGCCAGTTTCGCACCGGAGAAGTCACTGCCCTCGATCCGGGGCGCCATGGGTGAGCTGCGCTGGCAGATCGAGGAAGCCAAAGAGGCGCGCAAGTCCGATCCAGCCAGTACTGCGGTATCCGCACCGTCACCGGCCCCGCGCGGGCGGCGTGCGCGTGCCCCCCGCTTCGCCCCTGCCGGGCAGAGCACCCAGATGATCGTCGGTGCGGACGGTGCCAGCGACAACCAGATCCTCAGCGCGGCCGACAATCTGTACGGCAATTATCGGATGCGCCGCGTCTACTACTCCGCCTTCAGCCCTATTCCCGATGCCAGCAAGGCGCTGCCCCTGCAGGCGCCACCGCTGGCACGCGAGCATCGCCTCTACCAGGCCGACTGGCTGCTGCGCTTCTACGGGTACGGTGTGGAGGAAATCACCGATACCACCCAGGGCGGCATGCTGGATCTGGACATCGACCCGAAGATGGCCTGGGCGATCCGCCACCCCGAGCGCTTCCCGGTCGATCTCAATATCGCGCCCAAGGAGCTGCTGCTGCGCGTACCCGGGCTTGGCGTGCGCAACGTCAAACGGGTGCTGATGGCACGGCGACATGGACGCCTGCGCGTGGCCGATGTGGCCCGTCTGCGTGCACCGATGAGCAAGCTGCTGCCGTTCGTGCAGTTGGCCGACCATCATCCGCGGCGTGCACTGGATGATCCGGCGGCGCTGCGGGCGCGGCTGGCGCCACCGCCGCGACAGGGCGCATTGTTCCCCGACGCTGCTGCCCACTGACATGTCACGCTGGAGTGTGCGTGTCGAGCCGGCATGGTCGTTGGATGCATGGCGCGCGGCCGCGCGGCTGGCCTTGCGCCACGCGGTGCCACCGGATCAGCTGGACTGGCTGCAGGATCAGGGGGCTTCATTGCTTGATGCCCCGTCACTGACCTCGCTGGACGATGGCCGCACGCCACTGGCCGAGCCGCAAATGTATGTCTCCAAGGCGTTTGTCGAGCTGGCTGCCATCTGCCTGTGCCATCGCGATCCGCAACGGATGTCGCTGCTCTACCGCATGCTCTGGCGCATCACGCATGGCGAGCGCAGCCTGCTGTCCAACCCCGCCGATCCCGACGTGCTGCGCGCCATGGCCCTGAGCCAGGCAGTCCGCCGCGACACGCATAAAATGAAAGCGTTCGTCCGCTTCCGCGAAGTGCCCGGCGAGCAGGATGCCTTCATTGCGTGGTTCGAACCGGATCACCAGATCGTGGACCGCGTGGCACCGTTCTTCGCGCGGCGCTTCGCCGGCATGCGCTGGGCGATCCTGACGCCGTACCGCAGCGTGCACTGGGATGGGCAGGCGCTGTCGTTTGGTCCGGGTGGCCACCAGAGCGATGCGCCCGTTGAGGATGCGCGCGAAGAACTGTGGCGCACCTACTACGCCAACATCTTCAATCCGGCACGGCTCAACACGCGGATGATGCAGCAGGAGATGCCGGCCAGATACTGGAAACACCTGCCCGAGGCGTCGTTGCTGCCGCAGCTGGTCCGTGATGCCGGTGACCGGGTGCAGGAGATGCACGACCGTGAGGCACAGGCCCCGCGACGGCGTATCCCCGCGGCCATCGCCTCACCCACGCCGGTAGCGGATGCCCCACCTGCCACACTCGATGCCCTGCGCGATGCGGCTGCCGCGTGCCGACGCTGCCCACTCTGGGAGCCGGCCACGCAGACCGTGTTCGGCGAAGGCCCACAGGACGCACGGATCATGCTGGTGGGCGAGCAGCCCGGCGACAGCGAGGACCTCAGCGGGCACCCGTTCGTCGGTCCCGCCGGACAGCTGCTGGATCGCGCCCTGCGCGAGCTTGGCATTGATCGCCGCACGCTCTACCTGACCAACGCGGTCAAGCACTTCCGCTTCGAACGGCGCGGCAAGCGTCGCATTCACAGCAAGCCGCAGATCACCCACATCAACGCGTGCCGGCCGTGGCTGATGGGCGAGATCGAGAACGTGCGACCGCAGGTGATCGTCTGCCTGGGGGCGAGTGCAGCCACCGCGGTGTTCGGCGCCGGGTTCAACCTGATGGCAAACCACGGACGCTGGCACTCACTGGAGGACGGCACCCGTGCATTCGCCACGGTGCATCCGTCGTGGGTGTTACGGCAGCCGGCAGGTGAGCCACAGCAGGCAGCCTATCGGCTGCTGCTGTCGGACCTTCAGCAGCTGAACGGCCTTGACGGCCGACGTTGATTCTCCAGCGTGGGGTTGCCGGCCGGCAGCCGGCGTTACCCGTCAGCTGGACACGGGCAGTTTCAGTGCGCCGCCATGTAGATGTCCTGCAGCACCGCCTTTTCCAGCTCCAGCTCGCTGAGCAGATTCTTGACGATGTCGCCCAGGCTCAGGATGCCGACCAGCTTGGCGTCTTCGGTCACCATCAGGTGGCGGTGACGCGAGTAGGTCATGAGCGCCATCGCCTGCTTGAGGGTGGCGTCCGGTCCGATGCCTTCCAACCCTGCCGACGGCAGCGTGGAAATGACCCGGCGCCCGGCCTGCGGGCCGTCGTCGGCCAGCGTGCGCACGATGTCTTTCTCGGAAATGATCCTCACCGGCGCATCATCTTTCATGACCACAAGGGCAGCGATCTTGTGCGCGCTCATCTTGTGGGCCGCCGCACCGATGGTGTCTTCCACATCGATGGTGACGATCGTTTCTTTCTTGGATTGCAGGAGTTCGCGGACGTTCATTCTTGTTTCCTGATGCAGGGTACTGAAGTCGAGAGATGCGCCTGATTGCAGCGAGGTCGGCAGTGAGACCGCCGTGCCTCGGTCACTCGATTCTACGACCGCACCCGGGCCCAGGAGTTTGCAAATCTGGGACGGTTCGTCGTGGAACGCGGTGCACGACCCTGAGAATGGCACCGTCGTTAAAACCGTCGCTGAATGCCTCAGCAGACTGAGACTAAAGTTCCGGTGCCGACGGCCGTGTAGAGCCACCCCATGGGGTGGCTGTTCTTCGCTCCGGCTCCCGCAGCCACCCATGGGTGGCTCTACAACGGGGTGATCGCACAAAAAAGGGTGGACCCGCAGGGCCACCCTAGATACGTGTCAGCGCCGCCTCGGCAGCGGACACATCACTCCACCGTCACGCTCTTGGCCAGGTTGCGCGGCTTGTCCACATCTGTCCCGCGCGCCAGTGCGGTGTGGTACGCCAGCAGCTGCACCGGGATGGTATGCACGACCGCGCTCAGCGCGCCGACATGGCGCGGCGTGCGGATCACGTGCACGCCGTCGGACTCCACGAAGTTGCTGTCCTGGTCGGCGAACACGAACAGTTCGCCGCCCCGCGCACGCACTTCCTGCATGTTGGATTTGACCTTCTCCAGCAGGCTGTCGTTCGGGGCGATCACCACCACCGGCATGTCCTCATCCACCAGCGCCAGCGGGCCGTGCTTGAGCTCACCGGCCGGGTACGCCTCGGCGTGGATATAGGTGATCTCCTTGAGCTTGAGCGCGCCTTCCAGCGCGATCGGGTAGTGCAGGCCGCGCCCCAGGAACAGTGCACTGCTCTTGCGCGCGAAGCGCTCGGCCCATGCGGCGATCTGCGGCTCCATGTTGAGCGCGTGCTGCACGCTGCCCGGCAGGAAGCGCAGCTGCTCCAGGTAGTCCGCTTCCTGCGCAGCATCGATGCGGCCGTGCAGCTTGCCCAGTACCACGGTGAGCTGGAACAACGCTGCCAGCTGGGTGGTGAAGGCCTTGGTCGAGGCAACACCGATCTCGGCACCGGCGCGGGTGTAGCAGACCAGTTCGCTCGCGCGCGGAATCGCGCTCTCGGGCACGTTGCAGATCGACAGCGTATGCAGATGACCAAGCGACTTGGCGTACTTGAGCGCTTCCATCGTATCCAGCGTTTCGCCGGACTGGGAAATGGTGACGATCAGATGCTTGGGATTGGCGTACGCCGCACGGTAGCGATACTCGCTGGCGATCTCCACGCTGCACGGCAGGCCGGCGATGGATTCAATCCAGTAGCGTGCCGTCAGGCCGGCGTAGTAACTGGTGCCGCAGGCGAGGATCTGCACGCCTTCGATACCCGACAACACCGCCTCAGCGTTCTTGCCAAACAGCGTCGCCGGGAAGCCACCGGCGTCGATCGCCGCCTCGATGGTGTCGCCGAGCGCGCGCGGCTGCTCGTGGATTTCCTTCTGCATGAAGTGGCGGTACGGACCCAGCTCCAGCGACGCGAGCGAGACATCCGACAGGTGCACATCGCGCACGATCGGCTGGTTGTGCTCGTCGTACACCTGCACGCCGTCGCGGCGGATGTCGGCGGTATCGCCCTCTTCCAGGAAGATCACGGTGCGGGTGGCCTGGATGATCGCCGAGACGTCGGAGGCGACGAAGTTCTCGCCCTCGCCCAGGCCGACCAGCAGTGGGCAGCCCATGCGCGCGCAGACGAAGTGGTCCGGCTCGGCACGGCTCATCACCGCCAGCGCGTAGGCACCGGTCAACTCCTTGACCGTGCGCTGCAGCGCCGAGAGCAGGCTGTCGCCTTCCTTGAGGTGATGGTGCATCAGGTGCGCGATCACTTCGGTATCGGTCTGCGACTCGAAGGTGTAGCCCAGCGCGCGCAGCTTCTCGCGCTGCTCTTCATGGTTCTCGATGATGCCGTTGTGCACCAGCGCCACACCGTGGCTGATGTGCGGGTGGGCGTTGGCTTCGGTCACGCCACCGTGGGTAGCCCAGCGCGTGTGGCCGATCCCGAGCAGCGACTGGAAGCCTTCGCTCGCAGCGGCCTTCTCCATCTCGGCCACGCGGCCGGTACGGCGCACACGACGGACGTCAGCTTCAGCGGCAGCGGTATCGATCACCGCAATGCCGGAGGAGTCGTAGCCCCGGTATTCCAGTCGCTTCAATCCTTCGATGAGTACCGGTACCACGTCGCGATGGGCGATCGCCCCCACAATGCCGCACATAGATTCAGATCCCTGCTGGTTAGCCTCGCATTCTAGCGTGGCGACCAAGGCGGCTTGGGCGCTGTCCGCTTAACGAAAGTGTCCGGTCCCGTGTCCGCGGACACCCGGACACGCCGCAGGATTCGCAAGCCCTTGTTTTCAAAGGGTTAAAAGTTGGCACGAAGTCTGCTTTGTTACTTCACAACCCAACCGCGAACGAGCCCGATGATCCGCGA
The DNA here is from genome assembly GCF_003751305.1 of Stenotrophomonas rhizophila. Taxonomy (GTDB): domain Bacteria; phylum Pseudomonadota; class Gammaproteobacteria; order Xanthomonadales; family Xanthomonadaceae; genus Stenotrophomonas; species Stenotrophomonas rhizophila_B. The sequence goes on along the minus strand of NZ_RJKV01000002.1, from coordinate 483,190 downwards.
CACTTCCGCCCAGGACCAGACCCTTTCCTCGCACGCCGCGCCCGCCCCGTGGAAGCGCTGGCTGTGGCCGGCGGTCGCCGCCCTGGTCGTGCTGCTGGCGATCGGCTTCGCCGCCCGCGCGTGGCTCGGCGCCAGCCGCTCCTTTGACAGCGCCCGTGTCCGCGTCGCCGAGGTCACCCGGGGCGACATGGTCCGCGATATCGCCGCCGACGGCCGCGTGATCGCCGCCAACAATCCGGTGCTCTACGCCATCTCCGCCGGCACCGTGACCCTGAAGGTGGTCGCCGGTGACGTGGTCAAGCAGGGCCAGGAGCTGGCCGTGATCGACAGCCCGGAACTGCGCAGCAAACTGGCCCAGGAACAGGCCACGCTGGCCGGCCTGCAGGCCGAGGCCAGCCGCGCCACCCTGGATGCCACCCTCGCCCGCGCCACTGCCCAGAAAGACACCGACCAGGCCGTGATCGAACGCCAGGCCGCAGTGCGCGATCTGGAGCGCTACAAGCGCGGTTTCGATGGCGGCGCGGTGCCGCAGGTCGATGTCGCCAAGGCCGAAGACACGGTCAAGAAGAGCGACATCCAGCTGGAACATGCCCGCAAGGATGCGATGTTGAAAGCACAGGGTGCCGATCTGGACGCGCGCAACAAGCGCCTGCTGGCCGATCGCCAGCGCGCCGTGGTGACCGAAGTCGAACGTCAGGTCGATGCGCTCACCCTGCGTGCCCCGTTCGATGGCCAGGTCGGCCAGGTGCAGGCCACCCAGCACACCAACGTGGTCGCCAATGCACCGATCCTGGGCGTGGTCGATCTGTCCCGCTTCGAGATCGAGATCAAGGTGCCGGAGAGCTTCGCCCGCGAGCTGTCGATCGGCATGCCCGCCCAGCTCACCGGCGGCAGCGGCCAGTTTGCCGGTGAGATCTCCGCCGTCTCCCCGGAGGTAGTCGCCGGCGAGGTCAACGCCCGCATCCGCTTCTCCGACAAGCAGCCGCAGGGTCTGCGCCAGAGCCAGCGCATGCAGGCACGCGTACTGCTCGATACCCGCCGCAACGCACTGAAGATCGAGCGTGGCCCGTTCGTTGAACAGGGCAACGGCTACGCCTACGTCATGGACGGCAGCAGTGCCGTCCGCCGCCCGGTCAAGCTCGGTGTGAGCAGCCTGGGCGAAGTGGAAATCCTCTCTGGCCTGCAACCCGGCGATCGTGTCGTGGTGTCCGGCAGCGATCTGTTCGGCGATGCCGAGCGCGTGTCCATCAACTGATTCACCCCTTTCGATCTTCCCGACATTCAAAGGAACACAGCCATGCTTGAAATGCGCTCGGTCGCCAAAGTCTTCCGCACCGAACAGGTGGAAACCCATGCCCTGCGGTCGCTGGATCTGCACGTGCGCGAAGGTGAGTTCGTCGCCGTGACCGGTCCGTCCGGTTCGGGCAAGACCACCTTCCTCAACATCGCCGGCCTGCTGGAGACCTTCACCAGCGGAACCTACCTGCTGGATGGCCAGGACGTCAGCCAGCTCGGCGACGACGCGCGCAGCCGGCTGCGCAACCAGAAGATCGGCTTCATCTTCCAGGGCTTCAATCTGATCTCCGATCTGAACCTGTTCGACAACGTCGATGTGCCGCTGCGCTACCGCGGCATGCCGGCGGCAGAGCGCAAGCAGCGCATCGAACATGCGCTGGCCCAGGTGGGCCTGGGCTCGCGCATGAAGCACTACCCGGCCGAACTGTCGGGCGGTCAGCAGCAGCGCGCCGCGATCGCGCGTGCGCTTGCGGGCAGCCCCCGCCTGCTGCTGGCCGATGAACCGACCGGCAACCTGGACAGCCAGATGGCGCGTGGCGTGATGGAGCTGCTGGAAGAAATCAACGCCAAGGGCACCACCATCGTCATGGTCACCCATGACCCGGAGCTGGCCGCGCGCGCCAAGCGCAACGTGCATATCGTCGATGGCCAGGTCACTGATCTGCTGCGCGATCCGGTGCTTGCCACGCCGCGTCCGTCCGTCGCCGCCGCCATTGCCAACGACTGAGGCCCGCCATGCTCGCCTACTACTTCCGACTGGCCCTGCGCAGCTTCCGGCGCAACAAGGTGCTGACCGCGCTGATGGTGGTCGCCATCGCGCTGGGCATCGGCGCGTCGATGACCACACTGACCGTGTTCCACGTGCTGTCCGGCGATCCGATTCCGCAGAAGAGCGATCGGCTGTTCGCCGTGCAGGTCGATCCGCGACCGATGCTGGGCTACCAGCCTGGAGAGGAACCGGAGGAGCAGCTGACCCGCTTCGATGGCGAGGCACTGCTGCGTGAGAAGCATGCCAAACACCAGGCCCTGATGACCGGTGGTGGCGTGACCATCGAGCCGGACAAGGCCTCGCTGCGTCCGTTCGATACCGATGCACGCTACACCTCCACCGATTTCTTCCCGATGTTCGATACGCCGTTCCAGTACGGTCGTGCCTGGCCGGTGGCCGACGACGACGGGCGCGGCCGCGTGGTGGTCATTTCGCAGGCGCTCAACCAGAAGCTGTTCGATGGCGCCAACAGCGTCGGCAAACCGCTGCGCATGGACGGCCACACCTTCACGGTGGTGGGCGTGCTGGACGAGTGGAATCCGAACCCACACTTCTATGATCTGGAGACCGGCAGATACGGTGGCAGCGAGGACAGCTACATACCCCTCTCCACCGCGCTGGAGCTCAAGCTGGGCCGCAACGGGAACATGAACTGCTGGGACAACTCCGGTGGCGATGAAACGGCGGTCAATGCACCGTGCACCTGGATGCAGTACTGGGTGGAACTGGCCTCGCCGGCCGATGCCGCCGACTACCGCGCCTACCTGGAGAACTACTCGGCCCAGCAGAAGTCCGCAGGCCGCTTTGAGCGCGCACCGAATGTGCGCCTGCGCAGCGTCATGGACTGGCTGGACCACAAGCAGGTCGTGCCGGGCGATGTGCGCCTGCAGCTGTGGCTGGCGATGGGCTTCCTGCTGGTGTGCCTGATCAACACGGTCGGCCTGCTGCTGGCCAAGTTCCTACGCCGCAGCGGTGAGATTGGTGTGCGTCGCGCGCTCGGTGCCAGCCGTGGGCAGATCTTCCTGCAATCGCTGGTCGAAGCCGGCACGGTGGGCCTGGCCGGTGGCCTGCTCGGCCTGCTGCTGGCGCTGCTGGGGCTGTACGCGGTGCGTCAGCAACCGGTGGACTACGCCAAGCTGGCGACGCTGGATGGACAGATGTTGCTGATGACCTTCGCGCTGACCCTCGTCGCCAGCCTGCTGGCAGGCTTCCTGCCTGCGCTGCGCGCCATGCAGGTCACCCCCGCCATCCAACTCAAATCGCAGTAAGGATCCGGAGCACATCATGGATATCCGCCCCATTCTTTCCACCCTGCGTCGGCACAAGACCGCCGCAGCGCTGATCGTTCTGGAGATCGCACTGACCTGCGCGATCGTCTGCAACGCGCTGTTCCTGATCGGCCAGCGGATCGAGAAGATCAACCAGCCCAGCGGCATCGCCGAAACCGAACTGATGGAGATCCGCCTGGGCGGTGTCGGTAAGCAGGTGAACGTGGAAGCCCGCACCCGTGAGGACCTGGCTGCGCTGCGCAGCGTGCCCGGCGTCAAGAGCGTGGTGACCATCAACCAGCTGCCGTTCCGCCGCAACTCGTGGAACTCCAGCCTGTCCCGGGTGCCCGACCAGGAGCGCCCGACGCTGAGCGCATCGCAGTACTTCGCCCGCGAAGGCGTGTTGGAAACGCTGGGACTGAAGCTGGTGGCCGGCAGCGATTTCCAGCCCGGCGAGTACCGTGAGTACAGCGAGGTGGTCGCCGACGAGACAGCCGATTCCAAGGGCAGTTCCGTCATCCTGACCCGTTCGGCCGCCGAAAAGCTGTACCCGGAGGGCGATGCACTGGGCAAGACGGTCTACAGCGGCCGCATGCCATTGCGCGTGACCGGCGTGGTCGAAGCGCTCGCGCGCCCGGGCAACGTCGAGGGCGACACGCATCACTCGATGCTGCTGCCGATCCGGATGAGCTATGACATGGGGTTCTACCTGATCCGTGTCACCGACCCCGCCCGCCGCGATGAGGTCCTCAAAGCGGCGGTTGCTGCACTGGAACGGGTGGACCCCAGCCGCATGGTGCGCGCGAAGCTCACCTATGAGCAGGTCCGCCACAAGACGTTTGCCAACGACCGCGCCATGGTCGGCCTGCTGATAACCGTCTGCGTTGCGCTGCTGGTGGTCACCGCGCTGGGCATCGTCGGCCTGGCCAGTTTCTGGGTGCAGCAGCGGACCAAGCAGATCGGCATCCGCCGGGCGCTGGGCGCGACGCGCAGCCAGATCCTGCGCTACTTCCAGACCGAGAACTTCCTGTTGGCCACGGTCGGCATCGTGCTGGGCATGTTGATGGCCTACACGATCAATCTGTGGCTGATGAACAACTACGAGCTGCCGCGCATGCCCATCAGTTACCTGCCGATCGGCGCGGTGCTGTTGTGGCTGCTGGGCCAGATCGCTGTCTTCGGCCCGGCACGTCGTGCCGCCGCCGTTCCACCCGCTGTTGCCACCCGGAGTGCCTGAAATGCGCCAGACCAAGACCAAGACCAAGACCAAAATCACCACCCTGTTGCTGTCCCTCCTGCTGGCCGGTGCCCCCGCGCTGGCGGCCGCCCAGACCGACACCTCACGCCTGGAATGGCGTGATGCCGGCCACCACCTGGTGGTCGATGCGCAGGATGGCATCGTGCGGGTCACCACCACCGAGCCGAGCACCTACTTTGGCCTGCGCAGCGGTGACCGGATCATCCGCGTGGGCGACCAGCAGGTGCGCAGGATCGCCGACCTGACCCACACCCTCGGCGGCAACAAGGGCTCCCGTGTGCCCGTCACGGTGCTGCGCAAGGGCAACCAGAAGACCGTCTACGTCGACAGCGCCGCCTGGAGCGAAGCGCTGGCGGTGGAAACCCCGGCCATTCCGCAGGCACCCCGCGCCGGCGGCTGAGGGCAGCCACGCCGGGCCATCTGCCTCTTGGCCCGGCGCTCCGGTACTCTTGATCCCACTTCCGGTCCTACGCTGCCGCATGCCCTCGATCCTGATCATTGACGACAACGCCAGCGTCGGCACCGCACTGAACGTGCTGTTCTCGCTGCATGACATCGACACCCTGCACGCGCTCTCGCCCGAGCAGGGCCTGGCCCTGCTGGAACAGCAGCCGGTGGACCTGGTGATCCAGGACATGAACTTCACCGAAGACACGACCTCCGGCGAAGAAGGCGAAGCACTGTTCCTGCAGATCCGTGCACGCCACCCGGACCTGCCGGTGATCCTGTTGACCGCCTGGACGCATCTGAGCAGCGCGGTCGATCTGGTCAAGGCCGGCGCCGCCGATTACCTGGCCAAGCCATGGGACGACCGTAAGCTGCTGATAACGGTCAACAACCTGCTGGAACTGTCTGAAACCCGCCGGGAACTCGATCGCCGCCGCGACCGTGAGCAACGCAACCGTTCTGCACTGGAAGCCCGCTACGATCTGCGCGGCGCAGTCGTCGCCGATGCCGCCAGCGAGCGCGTAGTGAGCCTGGCCTGCCAGGTCGCACGCTCGGCACTGCCGGTGCTGATCACCGGCCCGAATGGCGCGGGCAAGGAGAAGATCGCCGAGATCATCCAGGCCAATTCGCTGGTCGCCAAGGGCCCGTTCGTTGCGCTCAACTGCGGTGCGATTCCCTCCGAGCTGATCGAAGCCGAGCTGTTTGGTGCCGACGCCGGTGCCTACACCGGCGCCAACAAGGCGCGCGAAGGCAAGTTCGAGGCCGCCGATGGCGGCACGCTGTTCCTGGACGAGATCGGCAATCTCTCCCCCAGCGGCCAGATGAAGCTGCTGCGCGTGCTCGAAACCGGTCGTTTCGAACGCTTGGGTTCCAACCGCGAGCGGCAGGTCAAAGTGCGCGTCATCAGCGCTACCAACGCCGACCTGCCGGCGATGATCCGCGACGGCCAGTTCCGCGAGGATCTGTACTACCGCCTCAATACCGTCGAGCTGGCGTTGCCACCGCTGGCCGACCGCCCCGGCGACATCCTGCCGCTGGCCGAGCGCTTCCTGGACAGTGGCAAGCCGCTGTCCACGGCCGCGGCCACCGCGCTGCAGCGCCACCCGTGGCCGGGCAATGTGCGCGAACTGCGCAATGTGCTGCAACGCGCCGAACTGCTGTCCACCGGTCCGCGCATCGAGGTGGGTGATCTCAACCTGCCGCGCACTGCCGCGCCGCGTGCGGCCAGCCCGGTGGTGGATCCGGACCGCAGCCGGATCGAGAACGCGCTGGCCCACAACCACGGCATCATTGCGCAGACCGCCGCCGAACTCGGGCTCAGCCGCCAGGCGCTGTACCGGCGCATGGACCGTTACGGCATCCCGCGCGAATGAAGCGGCGTTCGTTCACCTTCCGGTTGTTCCTGCGCCTGCTGCCGGTGCTGGCGCTGGCCGCGGCATTCCCGTGGTACCTGGCATTCTGGCTGGACCACGGCTGGGCCGTGACGTTCATCTCGACGATCATCCTGTTGTCGCTGATGTGGTGGAGCCTGCGCCGTGCCACCGCGCCGATCCGCTCACTGCTGCGCGCCCTGTCCGGCACGACCAGCAGCTACCGCGATGGCGAGTACAACTTCGGCATCTATTGGCCCTCCAACGACGAGCTGGGCGATCTGGTCCAGGCCCATCGCGAGCTGGGTGATGTGCTGCGGGCGCAACGTCAGGAGCTGGTCCAGCGCGAACTGCTGCTCGATACGATGGTGCAGAACACGCCGGTGTCGATGTTGCTGCTGGCGCACGGTGGCGATGGGGTGCAGCGGGTGGTGTTTTCCAACCTGGCCGCGCGCAAGCTGCTGCACAACGGCTGGAAGCTGGAGGGCCAGCGCATGCACGATGTCATGGAGACGATGCCCGTTGAGCTGCGCGATGCCATCGCGCGCGGCGGCGACAGTCTGTTCGCGGTGCGCGAAGAGGACGGCGATGAGGACGACGAACAGGTCTACCACCTGTCACGGCGCAACTTCCACCTCAATGGTCGCCCGCATGACTTGTTGTTGATCCGCCTGTTGACGGCGGAACTGCGCCGGCAGGAAGTGCAGACCTGGAAAAAGGTGATACGGGTGATCAGCCACGAGCTCAACAACTCCCTGGCCCCGATCGCGTCGCTGGCGCACTCCGGCGGCGAGCTGGTCCGGCGTGGCAAGGTCGAACGCCTGGAGGAGGTCTTTGCCACCGTCGAAGACCGCGCACGTCACCTCGAAGGCTTCATCCGCGGCTATGCGCGGTTCGCCAAGCTGCCGCAGCCGCAGCTGCAGACCGTGCAGTGGAATATGTTCCTCACCGGGCTGCAGCACCAGATTCCGTTCCGGATGGCGGAGATTCCAGACGACCTGCACAGCCGGGTGGACATCGCCCAGCTGGGCCAGGCACTGCTGAACCTGCTCAAGAACGCACACGAGGCGTGTGCCGACGCCGAACCGCCCACCGATGACGTGGAGGTGCGCCTGACCCGCCTGCCGCAGTGGTTGCGGTTGGAGGTGCTCGATCGTGGCAAGGGCATGAACGAGGCCGTGCTGCAGAACGCGCTGATGCCGTTCTATTCCACCAAGCGCAACGGGACCGGATTGGGACTGGCGCTGACCCGGGAGATCGTGGAAGCCCATGGTGGCCGGATCTCACTGCAGAACCGCCGCGAAGGCGGCCTGTGCGTCGCGATCTTCCTGCCCGCGGGTTGAGTCAAGCCGGCTTGCACGCCCGGTCGTGCCGGCCGCTGGCCGGCACCGTCGTGAACCCGGGATTGCCTGGTTGCCGGCCAGCGGCCGGCACTACTTCTTCGTGGGGCGCTTCCAGCCGTCGATGGTTTCCTGGCGGGCACGTGCGACGGTCAGCTTGTCCGCCGGTGCGCCGCGGGTGATCACCGAACCGGCTGCCACGGTAGCGCCCTCACCGATCACGACCGGCGCCACCAGCGAGCTGTTGGAGCCGATGAAGGCACGATCACCGATGGTGGTCTGTGACTTGTTCACGCCGTCGTAGTTGCAGGTGATGGTGCCGGCGCCAATGTTGACCTTGCTGCCGATCACCGCATCGCCCAGATAGGTGAGGTGGTTGGCCTTGCTGCCCGCACCCAGCACGACCTTCTTGGTCTCCACGAAGTTGCCGACATGCGAACCTTCTGCCAGCACGGTGCCGGGACGCAGGCGGGCGAACGGACCAATCTCGGCCGCGCCCTCGCTGATCACGCCGTCCAGATCGCAGTGCGGCTTGACCACGGTGCCCGCCGCCAAGGTGACGTCCTTGAGCCGGGTGAATGCCCCGATGCTGACACCGTCGCCCAGCACCACGCGCCCTTCCAGAATCACGTTGACGTCGATCTGCACGTCGCTGCCGACCGTGACCGTGCCGCGGATATCCAGCCGCGACGGATCAAGCACGCGTGCGCCCTGTGCGCACAGCGCACGCACGTCACGCAGCTGCCAGGCGCGTTCGAGCTGCGCCAGCTGCCACGGATCGTTGGCGCCTTCGGCATCCTGCGGATCCTGCACGAAGGCCATCTCGGCCGGCGTGTAATCGCTGGCCGCCGCGGCAAAGATGTCGGTCAGGTAATACTCGCCCTGCGCGTTCGCATTGGAGAGCTGGGACAACCAACGGCGCAGTGCCGTGGATTCGGCGGTGATGATGCCGGTATTGATGGTGCGGATGCTGCGCTGCTCGTCGGTGGCGTCTTTCTGCTCGACGATCGCGCCGACCTTGCCCTCGGCATTGCGCACGATGCGGCCATAGCCGGTCGGATCGGCGACCTCGGCCACCAGCACGGCCAAGCGGCCCGGCTGCGACAGCAGGTGGCGCAGCGTTTCCCCGCGGATCAGCGGCACGTCGCCGTACAGCACCAGCACGGTCGCCGCATCCGGCACCTCCGGCATGGCCTGCAGCACCGCATGGCCGGTACCCAGCTGCTGGCTCTGCTCGGCCCAGCGCAGGTCGGGCTGGTCAGCGAACGCCTGCCGCACGGCTTCGCCGCCATGGCCGTACACCACATGGATCGCTTCGGGCTGCAACTGGCGCGCGGTCTCGATCACGTGGGCAAGCATCGGGCGGCCGGCAATCGGCTGCAGCACCTTGGGCAGGGCCGACTTCATGCGCTTGCCGGCACCGGCGGCCAGGATGATCACGTGCAGGGGCTGGGTCATGGGCAGATCGGGTTCCGGGAATCGTTGAGGGGAATTCTAGTGCGCCGATCGTTAACATGTGGGATTGTCCGCCGCGAATCACTCATGAGCCTCCTCCGCCAGGGCAGCAGTTACCTCATCATCGGGTTGGTCCAGCTTGTGCTGGATTGGGCGGTGTTCGTCGGTGCGACCGCGCTGGGCATGCCGACGGTGCCGGGCAATCTGCTCGGGCGCGTGGCGGGCATGCTGTTGGGGTTCTGGCTCAACGGTCGCTACACGTTCGCGCACGAGGGCGCACATCGGCTCGGCTGGGCACGGTTCGCACGCTTCCTGCTGCTGTGGGCGGTGCTGACAGCGATCAGCACGCTGCTGGTGACGCTGGCCGCCGAGCATCTCGGCCTGCGCTATGCGTGGCTGGCCAAACCATTGGTGGAGGGCGGCCTGGCGGCGGTGTCGTTCCTGCTGATGCGCACGTTGATCTTCCGCTGAGGCATCCGCCGCCGGCGGGCAAAAAAAAACGCCGGCAAGCCGGCGTTTTCCCTTCGTGGATGGCGCCGTCGCGCCGCTCCACTCAGTGCTTGAGCGTCTTGCGCAGGCGTTCGAGCGCCTGCAGCTGGACCACGGCTTCGGCCAGCTTCTGCTGGGCTTCGGCCACTTCCATCGCTTCGCCACGATTGGCCAGGATGCGTTCGGCTTCTTCCTTGGCCTTGCGGACCGAGGCTTCATCGATGTCCTGGGCACGGATCGCGGTGTCTGCCAGCACGGTCACGACCTGCGGCTGCACCTCGAGGATGCCGCCGGAGATGGCGAAATCGAGCTGTTCGCCGTTCGGCGTGGTCACTACCACCTTGCCCGGCTTCAGGCGGGTGATCAGCGGGGCATGCTTGGGCGCGATGCCCAGCTCGCCCAGCTCGCCGGTGGCCACGACCAGGGTCGCTTCACCACGGAAGATTTCCTGCTCGGCGCTGACGATGTCGCAACGAATGGTGCTCATGTAACTCTCTTCGCTAGGGGGCGGGTTGAACCCACCGCAGGTGTTCCGCAGCGGTGGGCAGATGCCCACCCCGTGTCACGGTCGGGACGGACCGGAGTCCGCCCCTGCCGCATCAGGCCTTCTCGGCCATCTTCTTGGCCTTCTCGACCGCTTCTTCGATGCTGCCGACCATGTAGAACGCCTGTTCCGGCAGGTGGTCGTATTCGCCATCGACGATGGCCTTGAAGCCACGGATGGTGTCCTTCAACGACACGTACTTGCCCGGCGAACCGGTGAACACTTCGGCCACGTGGAACGGCTGGCTGAAGAAGCGCTCGATCTTACGGGCGCGGGTCACGGCCTGCTTGTCTTCTTCGGACAGTTCGTCCATGCCCAGGATCGCGATGATGTCCTTCAGTTCCTTGTACTTCTGCAAGGTCTGCTGGACGCGCTGGGCGGTGTCGTAATGCTCGTGGCCGATGACCAGCGGGTCCATCTGGCGGCTGGTCGAATCGAGCGGATCCACGGCCGGGTAGATACCCAGCGAGGCGATCGAGCGCGACAGGGTCACGGTCGAATCCAAGTGGGCGAACGTGGTGGCCGGCGACGGATCGGTCAAGTCATCGGCGGGCACGTAGACGGCCTGGATCGAGGTGATCGAGCCATTCTTGGTCGAGGTGATGCGCTCCTGCAGGACGCCCATTTCCTCGGCCAGGGTCGGCTGGTAACCCACGGCCGACGGCATACGGCCCAGCAGTGCCGACACTTCGGTACCGGCCAGGGTGTAGCGGTAGATGTTGTCGACGAACAGCAGCACGTCCTTGCCCTTGCCGTTTTCGTCCTTCTCATCGCGGAAGTACTCGGCCATGGTCAGGCCGGTCAGCGCAACGCGCAGACGGTTGCCCGGCGGCTCGTTCATCTGGCCGTACACCATCGCGACCTTGTCCAGGACGTTGGAGTCCTTCATCTCGTGGTAGAAGTCGTTGCCCTCACGGGTACGCTCACCCACGCCGGCGAACACGGACAGACCGCTGTGCGCCTTGGCGATGTTGTTGATCAGTTCCATCATGTTGACGGTCTTGCCGACGCCGGCGCCGCCGAACAGGCCGACCTTGCCGCCCTTGGCGAACGGGCACATCAGGTCGATGACCTTGATGCCGGTTTCCAGCAGCTCGGTGGCCGGGGACTGGTCTTCGTACGACGGCGCGGCACGATGGATTTCCCACGTGTCGCTGGCGGTGACCGGACCGGCTTCGTCGATCGGGCGACCCAGCACGTCCATGATGCGGCCCAGCGTACCCGCGCCGACCGGCACCGAGATGGCGCGTTCGGTGTTGGTGGCGACCAGGTTGCGCTTCAGGCCGTCGGTGGAGCCCAGCGCGATGCAGCGGACCACGCCGTCACCCAGCTGCTGCTGCACTTCCAGCGTGATTTCGGTGTTGTCCACCTTCAGCGCGTGGTACACCTTCGGCACCGACTCGCGGGGGAATTCGACGTCGACGACGGCGCCGATGATCTGAACGATCTTGCCCTGACTCATTGCTGCAATCCTCTAATGTGTGCTTTGACTGTGCGCGTCAGACTGCTGCCGCGCCGCCGACGATTTCGGAGATTTCCTGGGTGATCGCTGCCTGGCGGGCCTTGTTGTAGACCAGCTGCAGGGTTCCGATCAGCTTGTTCGCGTTGTCACTGGCCGACTTCATCGCCACCATGCGTGCCGCATGCTCGGAGGCCACGTTTTCCAGCACGGCCTGGTACACCAGCGACTCGACGTAACGCGTCATCACGTGCTCGAGCACGGTCGCGGCGTCGGGTTCGTACAGGTAGTCCCAGTCGTGGTGCGCGACCTGCTTCTCAGCGGCCGGCAACGGCAGCAGCTGATCGAAGCTGGCCTTCTGCGTCATCGTGTTGATGAAGCGGTTGTAGACCAGGTACACGCGGTCGACCTTGCCCTCGGTGAAGGCATCGAGCATCACCTTGATCACGCCGATCAGCTGTTCCAGGTGCGGCACATCGCCCATGTGGGTGACGCTGCCGACCATGTTGACCTTGACCCGGCGGAAGAAGGTCGAGGCCTTCTGGCCGACGGTGACCACATCGATCTCGGCGCCCTTTTCCTGGTACTGGCGCACTTCGCCCAGCATCTTGCGGAACAGGTTGTTGTTCAGGCCACCGGCCAGACCGCGGTCGGAGGAGATCACGATGTAACCGACCCGCTTGACCTCGTCACGCTGGACCAGGAACGGATGCTGGTAATCGGTGCTGGCCTGGGCCAGGTGACCGATCACCTGCTTCATCGCCTGCGCGTACGGACGCGACGTCTTCATCCGCTCCTGCGCCTTGCGGATTTTGGAGGCCGAGACCATTTCGAGCGCGCGCGTCACCTTGCGGGTGTTCTGCACGCTCTTGATCTTGGTTTTGATTTCGCGTCCGCTTGCCATCTCTTATTCCCGTAGAGCGGAGGGGTGCCCCGCTTTGTCACAGTGAAGCGGGGCTGAGCCCCGCTCTACATGCGGCTTACCAGCTGCCGGTGGTCTTGAACTCGGTGATGCCCTTCTTGAAGGCAGCCTCGATGTCGTTGTCCCAACCGCCGGTGGCGTTGACCTTTTCGATCAGCTCGCCCTGGGTATTGGCGAAGTGGGCATGCAGGCCTTCTTCCAGCGCCAGCAGCTTGCTGACCGGGACGTCGTCGAGGTAACCCTCGTTGACGGCGTAGATGGTCAGCGCCTGGTTGGCGATCGACATCGGCGCGTACTGCTTCTGCTTCATCAGCTCGGTGACGCGCTGACCGCGCTCGAGCTGCTTGCGGGTGGCTTCGTCCAGATCCGAAGCGAACTGCGCGAACGCAGCCAGCTCGCGGTACTGGGCCAGCGAGATACGGATGCCGCCGGACAGCTTCTTAATGATCTTGGTCTGGGCCGCACCACCGACACGCGACACCGAGATACCGGCGTTCACGGCCGGGCGGATGCCGGAGTTGAACAGATCGGTTTCCAGGAAGATCTGGCCGTCGGTGATCGAGATCACGTTGGTCGGCACGAACGCCGAGACGTCACCGGCCTGGGTTTCGATGATCGGCAGCGCGGTGAGCGAGCCGGTCTTGCCCTTGACGGCGCCGTTGGTGAACTTCTCCACGTACTCTTCGGACACGCGGGCAGCGCGCTCGAGCAGGCGGGAGTGCAGGTAGAACACGTCACCCGGGTAGGCTTCACGGCCCGGCGGACGCTTCAGCAGCAGCGAGATCTGGCGGTAGGCAACGGCCTGCTTGGACAGATCGTCGTACACGATCAGCGCGTCTTCGCCGCGGTCCATGAAGTACTCACCCATGGTGCAGCCCGAGTAGGCGCTGATGTACTGCATCGCGGCCGATTCGGACGCGGTCGCAGCGACCACCACGGTGTGCGCCAGGGCGCCGTTCTCTTCCAGCTTGCGCACGATGTTGGCGACGGTCGAGGCCTTCTGGCCGATCGCGACGTACACGCACTTGATGCCGGTCGCCTTCTGGTTGATCACCGCATCGATGGCCAGGGCGGTCTTGCCGGTCTGGCGGTCACCGATGACCAGCTCGCGCTGGCCACGGCCGATCGGGATCATGGAGTCGACCGACTTGTAACCGGTCTGCACCGGCTGGTCGACGGACTTGCGCCAGATCACGCCCGGGGCCACACGCTCCACCGGAGCGGACAGCTTGGCCGCGATCGGGCCCTTGCCGTCGATCGGCTCACCGAGCGCGTTGACCACGCGACCCAGCATTTCCGGACCCACCGGCACTTCCAGGATGCGACCGGTGGTCTTGGCCACGTCGCCTTCGCGCAGGTTCTGGTAATCACCCAGGACCACGGCGCCGACCGAGTCGCGCTCCAGGTTCAGGGCCAGGGCGAAGGTGTTGTTCGGCAGTTCGATCATTTCGCCCTGCATCACGTCGGCCAGACCGAAGATGCGCACGATGCCGTCGGACACGCTGGTCACGGTGCCTTCGTTGCGCGATTCCGCGGCCAGCTTGACCTTCTCGATGCGGTTCTTGATCAGTTCGCTGATTTCGGAGGGGTTGAGCGTGGTTGCCATCGTCAAGTCCTAGTGCCGGCGGTCACGCCGGACGTTAAATGAATTCAGTTAGCGAGCGCGGTCTGCAGGCGCGACAGCTTGCCCTTGAGCGAGCCATCGATGACCACATCGCCGGCGTCGATCACGGCACCGCCGATCAGCGACGCATCGACCGCGGTCGTCACGTCCACCTCGCGGCCGAAGCGCTTGCGCAGCGCGGCCTTGATGGCGTCCAGTTCGGCGCCGGACAGTTCCGAGGCCGAGGTCACGGTGGCCTTGACCACGTGTTCGGCTTCAGCGCGCAGCTGGTCGTACATGCCGGCGATTTCCGGCAGCAGCGGCAGACGGTGCGCGTCGGCCAGCACGGCCAGGAAGCGACCGAAGGTCTCGCTGGACGATTCCGGCACCAGCAACGCGACGGCGGCGTCGCGCTCCAGCTCCGGGTTCGACAGCAGGGCCGCCACGCGCGGGTCGGCAGCTACGTGGGCGGAGAACGCAAGCGCGTCCGACCACGGCGCGAACGTGCCTTCGTCGCGCGCGGTCGCGAACGCGGCGCGGGCATACGGGCGTGCAAGCGTGAGGGCCTGGCTCATCGATCAGATCTCCGATGCCAGCTCGTCGAGCAGCGCCTTGTGGGCGTTGGCGTCGATTTCGCGCTTGAGCAGCTTTTCGGCACCGCTCACGGCCAGCGCGGACACCTGCTTGCGCAGATCTTCACGGGCACGGTTGGCGGCAGCTTCGATCTCGGCGTAGGCCAGATCTTTCTGGCGGGTGGCTTCGACGATGGCTTCGTTCTTGGCAGCATCAACGATCTGGTTGGCGCGGGCGTGGGCCTGATCGATGATCTCGTTGGCCTTGGTGCGCGCATCCTTCAGGGCATCGTTGACCTTTTCCTGCGCCTGGGCCAGATCCTTCTGGCTGCGGTCAGCAGCGGCGAGGCCTTCAGCGATCTTCTGCTGACGCTCTTCGATGGCGTTCATCAACGGCGGCCAGATCTTGGTCGCGATGATCCAGATCAGACCGGCAAATGCCAGTCCCTGGGCAACGAGGGTAAAACCGATATCCATGGGGTTCGCTCAATCGGGGGTGACGGGGTGGATGGGCCGCCGTGGCGGCGCATCCGATCCTTCATCCGCGATCAGGCGCACAAGGCGCCTGATCGTTTCGCTGTTGCTGGATTAACCAGCAACCTGCGGCAGGCGTGCAACGAACTCGCCGATCATCGGGTTGGCGAAGGCCAGCAGCAGGCCGACGGCGACCGAGATGATGAACGCGGCGTCGATCAGGCCGGCGGTGATGAACATGCGGACCTGCAGAACCGGAATCAGTTCCGGCTGACGGGCAGCCGATTCCAGGAACTTACCGGCCATGATGGCCAGACCGAGACCGGCACCCAGCGCGGCCAGGCCGATCATGATGCCGACGGCGAGGACGGTGGAGCTCTGGACTTGGGCGAGGTTGGTCAGGACGGCGAAGTACATGGTTTTCTCCTGGAACTTTGAATAGCTAAGGGTTTAGAAACAAACGGATGAAGGGTGAAGCGAAAACTCAGTGAGCGTCTTCCGACAGGCTCAGGTACACGATGGACAACATCATGAAGATGAACGCCTGCAGCGGAATCACCAGCAGGTGGAACAGCATCCAGCCCAGGCCGAATGCACCGCCTGCGATGGCACCGGCGATACCCGCACCGCCCAGCACCCAGATCAGCAGGAAGACGATCTCGCCGCCGAACATGTTGCCGAACAGTCGCATCGCCAGCGAAATCGGCTTGCTCAGCCATTCGACGATGTTGAGGATCAGGTTGAACGGCATCATCCACTTGCCGAACGGCGCGGTCAGGAATTCCTTGGTGAAGCCACCCAGGCCCTTGGAACGCAGCGCGAAGAACAGCATCAGGAAGAACACGCTGATCGACATGCCCAGGGTGGCATTGACGTCGGCGGTGGGAACCGGCTTCCAGTAAGGCACGCCCATCAGCTCAAGCGGCTTGGCGATGAAGTCGGCCGGGATCATCTTGATGAGATTCATCATGAGGATCCAGAAGAACAGGGTGATCGCGATCGGGGTCACCAGCTTGCTGGTGCCGTGGTAGGTGTCCTTGGCCTGGCGGTCAACGAACTCCAGACAGATCTCGACGAACGCCTGCCACTTGCCCGGAACGCCGGCAGTCGCCTTGCGGGTTGCCATCCAGAAGCCAAACACCATCAACAAACCCATCAGGACCGAAGTCACAATGGTGTCGACGTGAATCGCCCAGAAACCACCTTCCTGCATATGGAACGTCAGGTTGTGCAGGTGATGTTGGATGTAGGAGGTGGGTGTCAGCGCCTCGCCTGCCATGTGTCCGGAACCTTGAGTTAAATAAATTGGATCAGCGCCTGGCCAGAGCCAGGACCTGGAACATCAACCCGACGGCGATACCGGCCAGCAGCGCCAATGCAGGCAGCTTGAAGACCAGGAACCCCACCATCAGGACGCCGAATACGAGCACCCACTTTGCCACCACCGCCAGGATCAGGCGGGTCATCGCCGATCCTGCCGCCTGCACACCGCCACCGAGCGCCATGCGCGCAGCAACCCAACCGGCTGCCGAGACTGCCACACCAGAGAGCAGCGCCCCCAGGGCGGCCTTCGGGCCTCCCCAGAACAGCAGGCCAAGAGCCAGGACAGCCACTGCAGCGAGCGGGTAAACCGCTGCGCGCAGCATCAGTCGCCGACCCGCGTCAACGGAGTTCAGCACGTGAATGTCCTGCATGGTTGTGAGTAGGAAAGGCCGAGGCCGCAAGCAAACGCCTCGTCGAGCCGCCAAATTATAGCAATGGGACAATTTGAGAGACAACCGCTGCCTGTTCATCCCGGATATGGCCCCGCCGTTGGGGCCTCCTGCCCGCCTGTGCCACCTGCGGTCCAATCGGTTTGCGCGGGAGTGAGCCGATGCGGCAGTGCAGCATGTTGAACTTTGGCGACGACGACCGGTCACATCGATGAGCCTGCCGTTGAATCCTCGTCGGCGTCCCGCGAGCGGGCTGGTACAGGGTGGCCCCGAAGCCCTCTCCGGGGCCACCCTCTTTTTTCAGCGCCGGGGGCGTGATCACGGACCCGGTGACGCCGACCCGCCCTGAACGGTGGCTCGAGCCGAAAACGGCCAGTGCGCGGACCTGCGGGTGTTCGGCGCGCATGAACGGTACACACAGCCTCCACCATACCTTCACGAATGGTGGACGTCGCAGTGGGCAATGTGACGCCACATCACTAGAACCACCGCAAGGACCCCCGATGCGCCCGATGCTCTCCCTGCTTGCCGTGCCAGTTGCTCTGGCCGCACTCTCCTATGCCGCTCCGTCCCACGCTGCCGAAGGCGATGACCGCTTCGCGCTGCGTCTGGGTGCGATGCAGATCGATTCGGACAACACGATCCGCGGCAACACCAACATCGCGGGCCAGGACGTTGGCTTCTCCGAAGATTTCGGCCTCGGTGGCAAGGAATGGGAGCCGCGCATTGACGGCATGTTCCGCATCAGCAACCGCCAGCGCCTGCTGTTCAACTACTTCAAGTACGACAAGGATCGCCGCGAGACGCTCGATCAGGGCGTGAGCTTCGGTGATACCAACGTGCCGGCCGGCAGCTTCATCAAGGGTGAGCTGAAGTATCAGGTCGCCAGCCTGGTGTACGACTACTCCGTCGTGGACACCGAGAAGTTCGACCTCGGCCTGCAGCTCGGTGCCGAGTACGCCAAGGTCAGCACCAAGGCGTACGCCGACGTGGGTGATCTGTACCAGGGCGAGTTCCTGGACGAGAAGGCCGACGGCGTGGCGCCGGTGGTCGGTGCCCGCCTGAGCTTCAATCCGTCCGAGAAGTGGATGATCACGCTGCAGGGTCAGTACCTGAACACCAAGTGGGGCAACTTCGACGATTACGACGGCGATCTGAGCCGTGCCAATGCGATCGTCGATTACCGCTTCACCAAGAACTTCGGCGTGTTCGCCGGCTACGACTGGTTCAAGCTGGACGTGGACCAGAGCGGCAGCGATGGCACGATCGGTCTGAAGCAGGAGTTCAAGGGTCCGGTGGCTGGCGTCAGCTTCGTCTTCTAAGCCCTTCGCAACACCGCTCTCTCCAAGCGCGGCCTCCGGGATATCGGGGGCCGCGTTTTTTGTGCGCTTAGGGTTGAAGGGCGGCTTGGTCGAGTGGCGGGCAGGGACACCCTGTCGTGCGAATGTCCCCCGGCGACGGCCTGTGGCCGTCACCTCCTCCTTGATTTCGCCCCACAGGGTATCCATGCCCGCCTCGAAAAATTCCGGTGGTGGTCTGCAGGAGAGCGTCAGGCGTTCGCTGCGCAGGCCGGGGCCCGCCGCGGCCGGTAGGCCGTTGGGCAAAATCAAGGAGGAGGCAGCCGCCACCAGGCGGATGCCGGGGGACATTTGCCGAACGGCCTACCGGTCGCGGCGGGCCCCGGCCTGTGCAGCGAAGCGGCCCCAAGAGATGCTGCTTCGCCAGCCTCAGCCTCAGCTTCAGCAACAAAAAACCCCGGCTTTCACCGGGGTTCTTCGTTGAGCTGGAGCCACCACCAACGGCGGTGATCGACCAATTACTTCTTCTTCGGCATGTACAGATCGGTGATCGTGCCGTCGTAGATTTCCGCCGCCATCGCCACCGATTCGCTCAGCGTCGGATGGGCGTGGATGGTGTGGCCGATGTCTTCGGCCTCCGCACCCATCTCGATCGCCAGGCCGATCTCGGCCAGCAGGTCACCGGCATGCACGCCGACGATCGCACCACCAACGATGCGGTGGGTCTCTTCGTCGAAGATCAGCTTGGTGAAGCCCTCGGTGCGACCGATGCCGATCGCGCGGCCGCTGGCGGCCCACGGGAACTTGGCCACGCCGACCTTCAGGCCCTTGGCCTTGGCTTCGGTTTCGGTCACGCCGACCCACGCGATTTCCGGATTGGTGTAGGCCACCGACGGAATCACACGCGCCACCCATTCCTTCTTCTCGCCGGCAGCCACTTCCGCGGCCAGCTTGCCCTCGTGCGTGGCCTTGTGGGCCAGCATCGGGTTGCCGACGATGTCGCCGATCGCAAAGATGTGCGGCACGTTGGTGCGCATCTGGCGGTCAGCCGGAATGAAGCCACGGTCGGTGACCTGCACGCCGGCCTTCTCGGCATCGATCTTCTTGCCGTTCGGCGAGCGGCCCACCGCGACCAGCACGCGGTCGAAGGTGCTGGCGTCCAGACCCGGCTTCTCGCCTTCCACCGCGGCTTCGAAGGACACGGTGATGCCGGCCTTGTCGGCCTTGACGTCGGTCGCCTTGGTCTTCAGGTGGACCTCGACGCCCTGCTTCTTCAGGCGGTCCGCCAGCGGCTTGACCAGGTCCTTGTCGGCGCCCGGCATCAGCTGGTCCATGAACTCCACCACGGTCACCTTGCTGCCCAGCGCCGCGTACACCGTCGCCATTTCCAGGCCGATGATGCCGCCACCGACCACCAGCAGCGAACCCGGCACGTCGGCCAGCTCCAGCGCATCGGTGGAATCCATGACGCGCTTGTCGTCCCACGGGAAGTTCGGCAGCTTCACCGCCTGCGAACCGGCCGCGATGATGCACTGCTCAAAGCGCAGCAGCTGGGTCTTGCCGTCGTCGCCGACGATTTCCAGCTCGTTGGCCGAGACGAACCTGGCCAGGCCCTGCACAGTGCGCACCTTGCGCTGCTTGGCCATGCCCGCCAGGCCCTTGGTCAGCTGGGTGACCACCTTTTCCTTGTAGCCGCGCAGCTTGTCCAGGGTGATGGTCGGCTTGCCGAACTCCACGCCGAACTCACCGGCGTGGGCGACTTCATCGATCACCGCCGCGGCATGCAGCAGCGCCTTGGACGGGATGCAGCCCACGTTGAGGCAGACGCCGCCGAGGCTGGCGTAGCGCTCGATCAGCACGGTATCCACACCCAGATCGGCCGAACGGAAGGCCGCGGTGTAACCGCCCGGGCCTGCACCCAGCACCACCATCCTGCATTCGATATCGGCCGGCTTGCCCGAGGACAACGCCGGCTGCGGCGCGGCCGGTTCGGCCGGGGCGCGGTGCGACGGGGTCACCGGCGGCTTGCTGGCCGGGGCGGCCTCGGCCTTGGGTGCTTCGGCCTTGGCCGGCGCAGCCGGTGCGGCAGCCTCGCCTTCGGCCTCCAGCAGCAGCACGACGTCGCCTTCGGAGAGGTTGTCGCCGAGCTTGACCTTGATTTCCTTGACCACACCGGCGGCCGAGGACGGCACCTCCAGCGTTGCCTTGTCCGATTCCAGCGTGACCAGACCCTGGTCCTTCTTCACCGTGTCACCCACGGCGACCAGCAGTTCGATCACCGGGACACCGCTGTAATCGCCGATGTCGGGAACCTTGATTTCAATTGCGGCCATTCGTGTTCTCCTGGTGCTCAGCCGGCCTTGCCGCCGAGCAGTTGCTGCAGTTCGTCGAGCGACTCGTCCAGATCTTTCCAGCGACGGTCGAGCTTCTTTTCCTTGGTGTCGCTGGCTTCGATCAGCAGCGCCACCTGTTTCATCATCAGCCGGCCCGCACCGCACTCCGGCCGGGTGCCGCTGTATCGCTGGCCATCCACGGTGAAGGACAGCACGTGACCCTCCAGCACCGGCGCCTTGCGGTCGCCCGGTACCTGCGCGGCCAATGCGGCCTGCCAGCTGTGCAGCAAACGCTGCGCCAACAGCGCCGGGATGCTGACCTGGTACTGGTCCGGTTCCTGGTCCACGCGCAGTTCCACGCCGCCCTGGCGGGCACCGCTGTTCCAGGTGTAGACGCGCTTGTCGGCCCGGCTGTAGCGCAGGGTCCACTCCTGGTCCTGGGTACCGGGCAGCAACGCCACGCCGGTCTCCACGCCACTCTTGGGCAGGCTGACCAGCGACAGCGCCGGCTGCGCCTTGCCGTCGAACAGGGTTTCCACTGCCTGGCCATAGTTGCCGACCGCCGGTGGCCAGCCATGACCCAGGTCGGACGCGCATTCGCGCGCGCCCGCCTGCGCCATCGGCAGCGCCATCAGCAGCCCGGCCAGGACCAGGCCCTGCTTCACAGCAGGACGCGCCGCATGTCGGCCAGCACCTGCGAGAGGTAGGTGGTGAAGCGGGCGGCCAGTGCGCCGTCGATGACGCGGTGGTCATAGCTCAGCGACAGCGGCAGCATCAGCTTCGGGGCGAACTCCTTGCCATTCCACACCGGCTGGATCGACGACTTGGACACGCCCAGGATGGCCACTTCCGGTGCATTGACGATCGGGGTGAACGCCGTGCCACCGATGCCGCCCAGCGAGCTGATCGAGAAGCAGCCACCGCTCATGTCGGCCGGGCCGAGCTTGCCGTCGCGGGCCTTCTTGGCCAGTTCGCCGGATTCCTGCGCGATCTGCACCACACCCTTCTTGTCGACGTCGCGGATCACCGGCACGACCAGGCCGCTCGGCGTATCGGCCGCGAAACCGATGTTGAAGTACCTCTTCAGGGTCAGGTTTTCGCCGCTGGCATCCAGCGAGGCGTTGAACTCCGGGAACTTCTTCAGCGCCGCGGCGCTGGCCTTGACCAGGAAGGCGAGCATGGTCAGCTTGATGCCGGCCTTCTCGTTTTCCTTGTTCAGCGCCACGCGCAGGGCTTCCAGCTCGGTGATGTCGGCCTGCTCGAACTGGGTGACATGCGGAATCATCGCCCAGTTGCGGGCCAGGTTCGCGCCGGAGATCTTCTTGATCCGGGACAGCGGCTGGACCTCGACCTCACCGAACTTGCTGAAGTCGACCTTCGGCCAGGCCAGCAGGCTCAGACCGCCACCGGCCGCCACGGTACCGCCGGTGGCAGCGCCGCCGCCGGCCAGGGCCGACTTCACGAACTTCTGCACGTCGGACTTGGTGATGCGGCCACCCTTCTCGGTGCCGCTCAGCTGGTTCAGGTCCACGCCCAGCTCGCGGGCGAACACGCGCACGGCCGGCGAAGCGTAGGGCACCTTCTGCGGCAGCACGCTGTCGGCGTTGAAGGCCACCGGCGGGCTGGTCGGCGAGCCACCCGACGGGGCAGCGGCGGCCGGGGCCGGCTGGGTCGGCTTGGCGGCGGACTGCTCGATATCACGGGCGGCCAGCTTGTCCGGCTCGGCCGGGGTGGCGACCGGCTCGACCTTGGTCGCGGTCTCGGCGGCTTCGGCCTTGGCAGCAGGGGCAGCCGGGGCAGCAGCAGCAGCCGGCGCCGCGGCGGCTTCGCTGACTTCGATCAGGGCCACAAGCTTGCCCTCGGAGAGGTTGTCGCCGATCTTGACCTTGATTTCCTTGACGATACCGGCCACCGAGGACGGCACTTCCATCGTAGCCTTGTCCGATTCCAGCGTCACCAGACCCTGGTCTTTCTTGACGGTATCTCCAACGGCGACCAGCACCTCGATTACCGGGATATCGCTGTAGTCACCGATATCGGGGACAAGTGCTTCCTTGATTTCGGCCATGGGGAAAACTCCGGCAATCTGGTGTAGGGAATCGCCTATTGTGGGGGCTTCGCGCGCCAGCGCCAACCAGCTTGGCGAATTTTCAGCGCCGCTGTCCCGGGACAGGCTGTTGCAGGCATCTGCTTTTGCCGGATTGGGCTTGGCACAGTGCAAAGCGGAATTTTCCAGTCGGTACCGTATTGTCCAGCGCTGTCCCCGCCTCAGCGCCGGATGGCATCGGCCAGCGGTTGCCATGCCTCCACCAGCCGGGGCAACGGCCAGGCCGCGTTGGCCGGGCTGGTGGAGGGCAGCGACCAGACCGGCACCTCGCGCGCCGCATCGAGCAGCGCCGGCACGATGAAACGCTGGAACGCCCGGTACGCGGTGCCGCCATTGCAGGCGATCGCACGCAGCGCAGGCAATCCGTCGATCAGTGCCCCAAGCGCATTGGGCACTTCACTGCCGCGCACGATCGACGCATCCAGGCTGCCGCGTCGCTCGCACTGCCCGATCACATCCCACACGCCCACACCGCGCGCGTTCAATGCGCGCACGCGATCCGGATAAGAAAGCGTCGCGTCGATTCCGCACAGCACGCCCATCAGCGGCCAGAAACGATTGCGCGGATGGGCGTAGTACTGCGCCGCCTGCAGTGATGCGACACCTGGCATCGAACCGAGTACCAGCACGCGGCAGTCGACGTTCAGCTGCGCAGGGAAGCCGATGCACGTTGTCGTTTTCATCACACCATCGCCAGATGCATGAATGTCAGGAGTTGCATGATCGCCTGTAAATACAGCGGTTTTGCACTGATCGCTGAATGGAAACAACTAAATTTTAACGTGCGTCGGACGCGATTCAGATTGCGAGGACTACGGTTGCCTCGCCCCACAACACCGGGGCCCAGAACAAAAACATCCTGAGGAGATTCCCCCATGCGCTCCATCCGTACCCTGACCCTGGCTACCCTGACTGCTCTTACTTTTGCGCCGGCTGCTTTCGCGCAGGACAGCACTGTTGATACCGCTTCTGGCAAGCACTTCGCCGTCGTCGGCGGCGTCTCGCTGCTGCAGCCGAAGAACGATCCGCTCGATGGCGTGCGCAAGGTGGACGGCGGCCCGGCCCCGACCCTGAGCTTCAGCTACTACATCAACGACAACTGGGCCGTGGAACTGTGGGGCGCAGCCGACAAGTTCGATCACCGCGTGCGCGGCACTGATGGCGCCCGCCTGGGCACGGTCGAGCAGCAGCCGATCGCGTTGAGCGGCCAGTACCACTTCGGCCAGGCCGACAACGTGTTCCGTCCGTTCGTGGGCGCCGGTTACTACGAGTCCAACTTCAGCAATGAAGACCTCGCCAGCGACATCGGCCACATCGGCGTGAAGACCGCCAAGGGCGCGATCGGCACCGTCGGCGTGGACATGAACATCAACAGCACCTGGTTCGCCCGTGCCGATGCCCGCTACATGCATTCGCGCCCGGAGCTGACCGTCAACGGTGAAGGCACCGGCGACAAGGCCAAGCTGGATCCGTGGACCGTAGGCTTCGGCATCGGCGCGCGCTTCTAAGCACGCCGTTCCGCGTCCACGCAGTACGCACAACGGGCCCCTCGCGGGCCCGTTGTCGTTGTGGGGCCCGCCACTTTCATCGGGCGTTGCCGGCCGGTGGCCGACACTGGGGTGACGATGGACCCGACCGGTCCGCCCCGGGGAGCCGATGAGCGAATCCTTCGACGTGCTGGTAGTGGGCGGGGGCATCAACGGCGCCGGCATCGCCCGCGACGCAGCAGGACGCGGCCTGTCGGTCTGCCTGTGCGAGCAGGATGACCTGGCTGCGCACACTTCCAGCGCCAGCACCAAGCTGATCCATGGCGGCCTGCGCTACCTGCAGCAGGGCGAGTTCGCGCTGGTGCGCAAGGCGCTCAACGAGCGCGAAACGCTGCGCCGGCTTGCACCGCATCTGATCCTCCCGACCCGCTTCGTGCTGCCGCAT
This sequence comes from Stenotrophomonas rhizophila, assembly GCF_003751305.1. Classification (GTDB taxonomy): domain Bacteria; phylum Pseudomonadota; class Gammaproteobacteria; order Xanthomonadales; family Xanthomonadaceae; genus Stenotrophomonas; species Stenotrophomonas rhizophila_B. The sequence continues at coordinate 458,542 of NZ_RJKV01000002.1, read as the reverse complement.
GCGCGCCACCTGCGCCCGGCCTGGATGCTGCGCGCAGGATTGTGGCTCTACGACCACCTTGGCCACGCCAATCCCCATTTCCCGCGCTCGCAGCGCATCGACCTGCAGCGCGATCGGAGCGGCGCTGCATTGCAGCCCGCCTACCGGACCGGCTTCACCTACGCCGATGCACGCGTCAACGATGCCCGGCTGGTGGTGCTCAACGCGCTCGATGCCCATCAGCGCGGCGCCGACATCCGCACACGCACCCGCTGCGAACAATTGATCCGCCACCACGATCACTGGTGGGCCGTACTGCGCACCGCCAACGGCGACGTGCAGCGCATCCGCGCCCGCTGCGTGGTCAATGCCAGTGGGCCGTGGGCCGGTGCCGTGCTGGAACGGGCCGGACTCGATGCGCCGTTGGGAGTGCGACTGGTGCAGGGCAGCCACCTGGTGGTGCCGCGCCTGTTCGCCCATGACAGTGCGTACCTGTTCCAGCAACCCGACCAGCGGGTGGTGTTCGCGATTCCGTTCGAACAGGACTTCACCCTGATCGGCACCACCGATACCGACTACGACGGCGACCCGGCGCAGGTGCAGCCCCGCGCCGACGACCAGACCTACCTGCTCGAGGCGGTGAACCGGTTCGTGCGCGTTCCGGTGCGCGCCGCGGACATCGTCTGGCGCTACAGCGGGGTGCGCCCCCTGTTGGCCGATCATCACCGCGATGCATCGCGGGTCACGCGCGACTACCGGCTGGAGCTGGATACGGCTGGCGCGCCGCTGCTGAGCGTGCTGGGCGGCAAGCTCACCACCTACCGCGCACTGGCCGAGGACGCGCTGGGGCGGCTCTCACCTGCGCTGCCGGAGATGGGCGCGGCGTGGACCGCCGGTGGACCGCCGTTGCCGGGGGGCGATGGCGGCACGGCCGCTGAAGTGGCCGAGGCGCTGCAGCGTGACCACCCTCGCCTGCCCCCTGCTCTGCTGCAGCGTCTGGCCAGCAGCTACGGCACCCGTGCGGTCGGGCTGCTCGCCGGCGCACAGACACTCGACGCGCTGGGCCAGGACCACGGCGGCGGCCTCTACGACCGCGAACTGGACTACCTCATCGCGCACGAATGGGCCCGCACGGCTGACGACGTGCTGTGGCGCCGCAGCCACCTGGGCTTGCGCGTGGACGCGGCACAACGAGAGGCATTGGCCGCCACGCTGCAGGCGCGTGTTTCGATGCCGTAGGCTGTACGCCTGTTACGCCTCACGGCATCGATTTCCACGGAGCAGACCATGGACAAGCACTACGTGCTCGCCATCGACCAGGGCACGACCAGTTCGCGCGCCATCCTGTTCGATCGTGCCGGGCGCATCGCCGGCAGCGCGCAACGCGAGTTCACCCAGATCTTCCCGCAGCCGGGCTGGGTGGAGCATGACCCGCGCGAAATCCTGACCAGCGTCTACACCACGATCACCGAGCTGTTGAACCGCCACCAGGTCGACCCGCGCACGATCGCCGGCATCGGCATCACCAACCAGCGCGAGACCACGGTAGTGTGGGACAAGGCTACCGGCCAGCCGATCCACAACGCCGTGGTGTGGCAGTCGCGGCAGAGCCATGCGATCTGCGAGCAGCTCAAGGCCGACGGCCACGAGCCGCTGATCCGGCGCAAGACCGGGCTGTTGATCGATGCGTATTTTTCGGCGACGAAGATCCGCTGGATCCTCGATCACGTGGAGGGTGCACAGGCACGCGCCGAGCGCGGCGAGCTGCTGTTCGGCACCATCGACAGCTGGTTGATCTGGAACCTCAGCGGCGGCCAGGCGCACGTCACCGATGTCACCAATGCCGCGCGCACGCTGCTGTTCAATATCCATGCACTGCAGTGGGACGATGAACTGCTGGCGATGTTCAACATCCCGCGCGCGATGCTGCCGCAGGTGCGCAGTTCCAGCGAGGTGTATGCCACCACCCGGGCGCAGTTCTTCTTCGATCAGCACCTGCCCATTGCCGGCATCGCCGGCGACCAGCAGGCCGCGCTGTTCGGCCAGGCCTGCTTCGAACCGGGCATGGCCAAGAACACCTACGGCACCGGCTGCTTCATGCTGATGAACACCGGCGAGAAGGCAGTGAGCTCCGACAATGGGTTGCTGACCACCATCGCGTGGGGCATCGATGGACGTGTGGAGTACGCACTGGAGGGCTCGATCTTCGTCGCCGGCTCGGTGGTGCAATGGCTGCGCGACGGGCTGCGCATGTTCGGCAAGTCCAGCGATTGCCAGGCCTACGCCGAGCGTGCCGCGGACAATGGCGGCGTGTACCTGGTGCCCGCGTTCGTGGGGCTTGGGGCGCCGTACTGGCGCAGCGATGTGCGCGGCGCGATGTTCGGGCTGACCCGCGGCACCACCAAGGAGCACTTCATCCGCGCGGCGGTGGAATCGATGGCGTACCAGACCCGCGACGTGCTGGCGGCGATGCAGGCCGACGCGGGGATCGAACTGAAGGAGCTGCGCGCCGATGGTGGCGCGATCGCCAACGACTTCATGGCGCAGTTCCAGAGCGACATCCTGGGCGTGCCGGTGCTGCGCCCGCAGGTGGCCGAAACCACCGCGCTCGGCGCGGCCTACCTGGCCGGGCTGGCCACCGGCTTCTGGCGCAGCCGGGCGGAGATCGCCGAGCAATGGGCGGTGGACCGCCGCTTCACCCCGCAGATGCCGGTGGATCAGCGCGAGGCGCTTTACAGCGGCTGGCAGCAGGCGGTGGAGGCGACGATGGGGTTCCGCGTGGGGTGAGGCCCGCGTCGGCGATCATTGCCGCGCGGGCGCGGCCAGCCACGCATGCCGTGGCTCTACCGTGGGTGCCGGTCAGAATGCCGGGAGGACCGCGCCCTTGTACTTCTCGGCGATGAAAGCCTTCACTTCCGGGCCGGTCAGGGCCTTGGCCAGCTGCTGCACGCGGGCATCGTCCTTGTTGTCCGGACGCGCGACGAGGAAGTTCACGTACGGCGAATCCTTGCTTTCGATCGCCAGTGCATCCTGGGTCGGGTTGAGCCCGGCATCCAGCGCGTAGTTGGTGTTGATCAGGGCCAGATCCACCTGGTCCAGCACGCGCGGCAGCATCGCCGAGTCCAGCTCGCGGAACTTGAGCTGCTTCGGGTTGGCGATGATGTCACGCTGGGTCGCCAACGCATTGGTCGGGTCCTTGAGCGTGATCACGCCAGCCTTGTGCAGCAGGATCAGCGCGCGGCTGTTGTTGCTCGGGTCGTTGGGGATCACCACGTCGGCACCGTTGGGCAGGGCATCCAGTGATTTGAAACGACGCGAGTACGCACCGAAGGGCTCGATATGCACGCCGATCACCTTGACCAGGTCGGTCTTGCGGTCCCGGTTGTAGGCGTCCAGATAGGGCTCGGTCTGGAAGTAGTTCACGTCAACCTGCTTCTGCACCAGCTGGTCGTTGGGCTGCACGTAGTCATTGAAGACGCGCACGTCCAGGGTCAGGCCTTCCTTTTCCAGGATCGGCTTGACCACCGCGAGGATCTCGGCGTGCGGCACCGCGGTGGCGGCAACCACCAGCTTCTTGGAATCATTGGCCGGCTTGCCGCAGGCGGCCAGAGCCAGCGAAGCGGCAAGCAACGGGAGCAGCAGGTACTTTTTCATGGGGGCAGCGGGATCCGTAAGGGCAGCAACGCCCCACGATACCGCACGCCCCGGCCCTTGCGGAATCCGGGGCATATGACCCCACGGCATGAGCCGATGCCGGCCCGGCCGGCTTACTCGTAGCTGGTCAGCGCCAGTGCCAGCAGCGCCTTGGCCTGTTCGCGCAGCATCACCGGCTCCACGATTTCCGCGTCCGAGCCGTAGTGCAGCACGTCCATCAGCAGTTCGCGCGAGACGCTGTAAGGCAGTTTCAGCTCATAGCGGCCATCGGGCAGGAAACGGCCCTGCTGCTTGGAATGCCAATGCTCATCGGCCACCCAGCGTGCGGCCTTGGCACTGAACACGATGGTGGCCCAGCCCTTGGGCGGCCCAGAGAAGATGCCGTAGCTGGCGCCCAGCTGCTCGTCCAGCTCGGTCTCATCCACATCACGGGCGGTGGTATCGATCACGCGTGCCTTGTAGATGCGATCCACCGCGAAGCTGCGCAGGCCTTCGCGGCCGTGATCCCAGGCATCGAGGTACCAGTTGTCGCGGTAATGGGTCATGCGCTGTGGCGACACGGTGCGCTGAGTCGCCTCATCGGTGGAGCGGGCCCGGTACTCAAAGGCCAGCTGCTTGCGCTCCAGTACCGCCGAGGCGACCGCGCGGAAGCTGGCTTCATCGAACTTGCGGCCGCGGTGCGGAATCACCCGGACCCGGTCGACCGGCCAGCTGGAGACGCCGGCCTGCGCGGCCAGCAGGCCTTCGATGCGCTGCTGCAGCGGGGCCAGCACGGAGGAGAGCACGCCGCCCCCCGTGCGCGAGAGCAGGTGCTGGGAGGCCAGCAGCGCGTGCAGTTCTTCCGAGCTGAGCCACAGGCCCGGCAGCTCGAAGCGGTCGCTTTCGTCGGCCTGGTAGCGGAAGCCCGCCTCGCCGTCGCCTTCCACCGGCGCCATCAGCGCATCGCGCAGGAAGGCCAGGTCGCGGTAGACAGTCGCGCGGGAACACTCCAGTTTTTCCTGCAGGGCCGCCACCGTTACCGGGTAACGGGCGGACTTGAGCAGGCGATGCAGGGCGTTGATGCGTTCATATCGGTCCATGACCCGATTATGTCCGAGTCGCCGTCGTTGTGGCGGCTTCGGCTGCATCTTCGGCTATCGTGGGGCCCCCACCGCCTGCTGCCGCCCGTCATGCGCCTGTTGCCCGCCCTTGCCCTGTCCGCCGCCGCCCTGCTGCTCAGTGGCTGCGGACGCAGTGAAACGCCCGTGGCTGCGGTACCTGCCGCGACGGCGACGACACCGGCCGCCGATCCGGTGGCCACCGTGCTGGCGGCCAGCCAGCGCTTCGGCCAGCTGCGCAGCTTCCACGCGGTGATGAAGATGCAGGGCCCGCGCGCCCTGGAGGCGCAGATGGACTACGTGGCGCCGGACCGCTATCGGCTGATCACCGACGATGGCCCGCAGACGATCATCGGCGGCACCTTCTTCCTGCAGCGTGCCGGCGAAGTGCGCCAGATTCCGGTGCCCGAAGGCATGCTGGCGCAGTGGCGCAACCCGCTGCCGGACGATCTGGAGCCAGCGCAGCTGACGGTGCGCGATCTTGGCGAGGACCGCGCCGGTGGCCAGCGCGCGCATAAATACGAGGTGCGCCACGCCACTGCGGCCCCCGACGGCCTGCTGTACTGGGTCAATGCGCAGGGCCTGCCGGTGCAGATCGAGCGCAAGGGCGAGACGAACGGTCAACCGTTCCGCATCACCGTCACCTACTCGCGCTTCGACGACGCCTCGCTGCGTATCGATGTTCCCTGAACAGGGATCCAGGCCGAACGGGTCCTAAAGCCGGGGCTCGCCGCCGAATGTGACGCAGAACGCATCAAGTATCATCCCCCCCTTGTTGTCCCTCCCCCTTGTCCGATCACGGAGAACCGTTGATGTCCCTGCGCGTTTCGTTGCTTGTTCCCCTGCTGCTCTGCGCCCCGGCGGTTTATGCACAGGACGCTGCCGAACTGGCAGCGATGACCTCCCCCTGGAGCGGCAGTGGCGGTGAACTGGGCTTTGCCTCGGCCCGCGGCAACAGCAATACCGAGAGCTTCAACGGTCGTCTGCGCCTGCGCTACACCGACGATGACTGGGTGCACAGCATGGACCTGTTCGGCCTGCGCTCGCGCTCGGAATACACCGATACCGAAGACGACGGCACCACCATCCGCCGCCGCAACACCACCGCCAACCGCTACACCGGCAGTGCCGGCAGCGCGCTGCAGCTGGGCGAGCACCGCCAGATCACCGCCACGGTGCGTTACGAGCGCGACGATTTCGCCACCTACGACCGCCAGAGCTCGTTCGGTCTGGGTTACGGCACCCGGATCATCGACGGTGAGCGCTTCTACATGGACGCGCAGATCGGTCCCGGTGTGCGCCGTACCCACAACACCGAAGACGACGCGACCCGTACCGGCCTGATCGGCCGCGGCCTGTTCGATCTCAAGTACACGCTGACCCCGAACACCGATCTGGTGAACACGCTGCTGGTCGAGTCGGGCTCGTACAACACCTTCGCGCAGAACGATTTCGGCGTGTCGGTGAGCATGAACGAACATCTGGCGCTGAAGGCCGGCTGGCAGGCACGTCACAACAGCGACGTCGCCGAAGACAAGCGCAAGACCGACACGCTGACCACCATGAACGTGGTCTACAAGTTCAAGTAATCGGGCGGGCGCACCGCGCCCACCACGCGATGCAGTGCCGGCCAGCGGCCGGCACTACCCTCGATTCAGACGCCCAGCAGTTCCCCGGCACCGGCATCGAGCAGGCCGCGCGCCACGCGCTGGCCCAGCGTCTCCGGATCACTGGCCGGGCCACGCGCCTCAGCGCGCACGATGCGACCATCGGCGACACCGCCGACCAGGCCCTGCAGGAACAGATTCTCGCCTTCCCATTGCGCAAAGCCGGCGACCGGCACGTGGCAGCTGCCATGCAGCGCGCGGTTCATGGCGCGCTCGGCTTCCACGCAGGCGCGCGTGTCGGCATGGTCGAGCGCAGCGAACAGCGCCATCACACCGGCATCGTCGCCATTGCATTCCACCGTGACCGCGCCCTGCGCCGGTGCCGGCAACCACGCCGGCGCGGCCAGGCGCGCCACGATGCGGTTGCCCAGGCCGAGGCGTTCCAGCCCGGCCACGGCCAGCACGATGGCGTCGTAGCCACCGTTGTCGAGCTTGGCCAGCCGCGTGTTGACGTTGCCGCGCAGGTCCGACAGCTCCAGATCCGGACGCAGCGCGCGAAGCTGGGCCTGGCGGCGCAGTGACGAAGTACCGACGCGTGCACCGATCGGCAGCGCGTCCAGCGAGGCATACAGATTGGAGATGAAGCCATCGGCAGGATCATGCCGGGGGAGCATCGCCGGCAGCGCGAATGGCGCATCCAGTTCCATCGGCACATCCTTGAGCGAATGCACGGCGCAATCCGCGTCACCGCGCAGCATCGCCAGCTCCAGTTCCTTGAGGAACAAGCCCTTGCCACCGATCGCCGCCAGCGAGCGGTCCAGCACCTCGTCGCCGCGCGTGCTCATCGGGATCAGCACCACCTCCAGCCCCGGATGCGCCTCACGCAGGCGATCGGCGACGTATTCGCTCTGCCACAGGGCAAGCGGGCTCTTTCGGGTGGCGATGCGCAGGGTCTTCATGGCGCCATTATCGACGCACAGGGGCGTATCGACCAACGGTCCGGCACACCCACACTCAAAGATGCTTGAGGTCCTGCTTCAGGCTGGCCACGCAACGGCGGCTGACTTCCAGCGGCGCGTGCCCGTGGCGCAGCACCGCCTGGACCTGGCCTGCGCCATTTCGTCGCAGCTCCACCAGTTCATGGCGGGCCACCAGGCAATTGCGGTGGATACGCACGAAGCGGTTGCCGAACTCCTCTTCCAGCGACTTCAGCGATTCTTCCAGCAGGTCCTCGCCGCGGGCATGATGCACGACCACGTACTTTTCTTCGGCCTGCAGGTAGTGGATGTCCTCGACCGGGATCAAGCGCAGGCTGCCCCGCAGGCGTGCGCACAGCAGCGTGCGCGCCTGTTGGCTGGCGGCCGTCGGTGGACCGCTGCGACCGGCGAGGAAGGTGCGGGCCCGCTCCAGTGCGGCGGCCAGGCGCTCGGGGCGCACTGGCTTCATCAGGTAATCGATGGCCGCCGCCTCGAACGCGGACAGCGCATGGGCGTCATAGGCGGTGCAGAACACCACGGCCGGACGCGGCTCGAAGGTGGCCAGGTGGCGGGCCGCCTCCAGTCCATCCAGGCCGGGCATCGCGATATCGAGCAGGACCAGGTCCGGCTGCAGCTCGGCGCAGGCATGCAGGGCCTGTTCCCCGTTCTCCGCCTCGGCCACGACCTCGATACCGGCCTGATCGGCCAGCAGGGCGCGCAGCCGCTCGCGGGCCAGCGGTTCGTCGTCGGCGATCACCACCTTCAAGACAGTTTCCTCACTGGACCGGGACCGTGATTTCGCAAGCATAGTAGCCGTCGGCCCACGCCCCCGTCATCCGCGCGGCCGGGCCGAAGCGCCAGGCCAGGCGATGGGCGATGTTGCGTTGTGCATGCCCGGCGCCCTGCAGGAGCGGCAGGCCGCGCGTGGCCGGATCCGGTGCAGGGTTGCGCACGCGGATGTGCAGATTGGTCCCGTCACTGGACAGTGCCAGCACGATCGTACCGCCCGCGGGCACCCGCGAGATGCCATGCAGCACGGCATTTTCGACCAGCGGCTGCAGTACCAGCCGCGGCATCGGCAACGACCAGGGCAGCGGTTCGTCGCGCAGCCAGATCACTTTCAAGCGGTCCCCCAGGCGCAGCGACTCGATCGAGAGGTAGCGCTCGGCCAGTTCACACTCGGCCTGCAGCGTGGAATCGCCATCGCCGGCACCAAGCGCGGCGCGGAACAGGTCGGACAGATCGAGCACCGCGCGCTCGGCCACGTCCGGATCGCGGCGCAACAGGCTGGCGATCAGGTTCATGCTGTTGAAGAGAAAGTGCGGGCGGATCCGTGCCTGCAGCGCGTCGGCCTGGGCGCGCGCGTTGGCCAGCATCTGTGCGCTGCCACGATCACTGACGTAGAAGTAGCGCAACGCCAGCGCCGTGATCAAGGCGGTCATCGCCGCGCTGCCGAGAGTAAAACGCCAGAAGCCGACCGCCTGGGCGAAGCTGCTGCCACCGAGCACGCCATACAGCGCGTGCACGATCGCCGCGCAGGCACCGGCGATCAGCCCGGTCATCACCACCACCAGCACCATGCCCGGCAGTTCCGGCAGCCGCGAGAGCACCGCACGCAGACTGCACAGGCTGACCGTTACCGCCAGCGCCAGCCAGAGCGCGAAGCCGCTGGCGGACAGGAAGTCCGACAGCGTCCAGTGACGGCTGCCATCGGGTGCCAGCGCCACCACCACCACCACCAGCTCGGCCAACCCCAGCATCGCCGCCAGTCGCGGCAGGCGACACAGCTCGGGCAACCAGGACTGCTGGCGCGGGTCGTTCATGGCGTCAGGCGGCGAAGCGCGCCTCGAGCCACTCGCCCAGCGCGTGCATTTCTTCCGCACATACCTGGTGGGCCATCGTATAGGTGTGCCACTCCACCGGCAGGCCGAGGGTTTCCAGGGTCTGCGCGGTGTCCCGCGCGATCGCCACCGGGATCACCGGATCCTGCGTGCCATGGGCCATGAACACCGGCACGCTGATCGCACCGGCCACACGGGAAGCCGCCGCCTTGGCCGGATCCGGCAGATAGGTCGACAGCGCGATCAGCCCGGCCAACGGACGCGTACGACGCAGCAGCGCGCTCAGGATCACCGCCCCACCCTGGGAGAAACCGGCCAGCAGGATCCGTTCGGGCGGAATACCACGGGCGACCTCGCGTTCGATCAGCAGCTCCAGTTCCACGATGGAGGCGTCCACACCGGCGCTGTCGGCGCGCGAACGGAAGTCCGCGCTGACGATGTCGTACCAGGCGCGCATCGGGACACCGTTGTTGATCGTGATCGGCTGCACCGGGGCATGCGGGAACACGAAGCGGATCGCCGGCCAGTGCGGACGGACCAGTTCGGGCACGATCGGGGCGAAGTCATGGCCATCGGCACCCAGGCCATGCAGCCACAGCACCGACCACTGCGGGTCGGCGCCGGTTTCGTTTTCCACGGTATCCAGCATCAGGCGGCTCCAGTACGTTCAAGCCGCATTATGACCGCGCCCCACCGCAATGGGGGCGATGCCTGGAGTGACGTGATCAGCCGGCGGGATGTGCCTCGGCGGCGGCGCGGCGCAGTTCGGCCGCACGCACCAGCACCTTGGGCGGCGCCGATTCTTCGGGGATCTCCATCAGGCCCAGCCGGTGCATCCAGACGCCAGCGGTGCGCGAAGAGGTGAAGCCCACCACCGGAATCGCCAGCACCATGCCGATCACCACCGGGGCCATCCACGCGGCCAGCGAGGGGGAAACCGCGTAGGCCAGCGCGCCCATGAACAATCCGAACACGCTCAAGCCCCCATAGCCACGCGCCAATGCCGACCAGGACACACCGCCATCGTCGCGCTGCTGCGCATCCCAGCCCGAGTCCCTGCCGGCCAGCACTTCGGCCACACCGCGCGACTGCACGTACATCACCACCGGCGCCATCAGTGCCGCGAGGATGGTCTCCAGCAGCATCGAGATGAACGCGCGGATCGTGCCGCCGCAGCCACGGCGCTCGACCGGCTCCAGCAACATCGCCAGATAACCCAGCACCTTGGGCGAGAGCAGCACCACCATGGTGATCGCGAACATGCGGATCACCTGGGTCTCGTCCTGGTGGCGCCAGTACACGCCGGGCGAGAGATGCAGCACTTCATTGAGGTCGATGCCGCCCTGGAACAGGGGAATCGCGATGCCGATCAGCATCAGCATCGCCCACATCGGCGCGGTGAAGTAATGCCCGATGCCGACCAGCATGTGCATGCGGCTGACCCAGTGCAGGCCTTTTGAGCCGACGATCTTGGCGTGCTGAAGATTGCCCTGGCACCAGCGGCGATCGCGGACCAGCAGGTCGGTGAGCGTGGGCGGGCCTTCCTCGTAGCTGCCTTTGAGGTACGGCACCATGTGGGTGGCCCAGCCGCCACGGCGCATCAACGCGGCTTCGACGAAATCGTGGCTGAGCACATGGCCACCAAACGGCTCCTTGCCCGGCAGCAGCGGCAGGCCGGCCTGCTCGGCGAATGCCTGGGTGCGGATGATCGCGTTGTGACCCCAGTAGTTGCTCTCCGCGCCATGCCACCACGCCACGCCACGGCCGATCACCGGGCCGTATACGCGCCCGCCGAACTGCTGCATGCGGGCAAACAGGGTGCGCCCACCGACCACCGCCGGCAGGGTCTGGATCAGACCGACATCCGGGTTGTGTTCCATGCCCGCGACCAGGCGCACGATGGTGTCGCCGGTCATCAGGCTGTCGGCGTCCAGGATCAGCATCTGCGGGTAGGCACCGCCGAAACGGCGGACCCAATCAGCGATGTTGCCGGCCTTGCGCCCACTGTTGTCGCCGCGGCGACGGTAGAAGATGCGGTCATGGCCGCCGACCGCATCGCAGAGCGCATGGAAGGCTTCTTCCTCGGCCTGCCCGATGTCGTCTCGCCGGGTGTCACTGAGCACGTAGAAATCGAAGTTCTCGAGCTGGCCGGTCTCGGCGACCGACTCATAGATCGCCTGCAGGCCGGCCAACAGCCGACGCGGGTCCTCGTTGTAGGTGGGCATCAGCAGCGCGGTGCGGGTGTGCACGGTCGGCAGCGGCGCGTCCGGATCGATCCCCAGCTTGTAGCCACGATCGAACACCGCGGTCAGAAAGCCGGCCACGGCCCCGGCGAAGGACAGCGCGATCCAGGCGAACAGGCCCACGAACAAGACCAGCAGGCAGGCTTCAAGCACGCTGATGCCGTTGACGGCCAGCACCTTCCACATCATCCGGCTGGCGGCGGCGGTCATCGCGGCGGTGCCACCCAGGATGTAGAAGCGGCGCAGCCCGATCATCCGCGGCGCGGTGCGCTGACGCCGGACCTGTAGTTGGCCTTCACGCAGGGACTGCTCGGGCATCGGCAACGGCGACTCGGCCGGCAACGTCGCCCGACCGGCATCCAGTCGGGCGTGGAGGGTCTGGGTACTCATGCGCGATGTCCCTGTGCAGGGCGTGCCAGGCCGGAGATGCAAGATGCGGAAAGGGGCGTCCTGAGCGCGACGCGCCGGAGGGCACGCATTCGTCCTGTCGGTGCGGGCCGATCACCGGCACGCCGCTGTTGTCTGTGACTACCGGAACCCACGAACTCTCCAACCGACTTGAGACGAAAAATGCGGCTCAGTCTATGGCGCGAAATGTAAGGTGGGTGCGAAGGTTTCACCGGTGATTTCTCCGCATTCAGCTTTTGGATCGAGCCAAGTGGGCAGCGTCGCAGGACCACGGAGGCGCAGGGCCTGTGCCATGGGCCTCTCCCCATTCATCTTACAGATGATCGTCATCGGACACGACAGTCCAGAGAAGGGATGTCTTACCCCTGTCCCCGGCACAGCAGATGCCGGCGTTGCGCAGTTCGCCAGTCGGCCGCGCATGGCCGAGCCGCCCCGGAATCGAGGCAGCAGGTAGGGCAAGCAGGTCGCCAGACGGAGGGCCTGGCAAGGTGCATCCACTCAGACGGTAGGCGCGGCGATGGCCAGGTCGGCATCAACCGGCAGGCGCGACAGGGCGCGCGCGCTCACCTGCGAGAACTGCAGGTGGGCAAGCAGATGTTGCGCCTGGGTGGCCACCGGGCACGGCGCAATCTGCGGTCCTGCCGGGGGGCGCTCGGGGGTCATTACATCACTGGACATGGAAGGGCATCTCGTTGACGTCGCATTGCCCGCGGGGCTTCCGGCCGCGCGGATTGCGCACCCTATCGGAAAAGCGGGACGAATGTGTGACGGCGCCCGCCGTACCTGCTGGAGGGGGTGGGATGCACCGAAAAAGTGGCGCTTTTCCAGGTCGCCCCGCTATCATGTAATCGTTTTCAAACAACGATTCGGATATGGATTCCAACACTGCTTCCCCCCTCAGCCCCAAGTGGCAGTTCCGCTTCAACTTCTTCGAACAGCACGGCGCCCCCAATTCGCCTGGCTTCAAGGCCGCATTCAAGACGTTGACGTTCGGCCAGAGGATCAAGATCAACTTCAACTTCTTCGCGCTGTTCTTCAGCTGGATCTACCTGCTGATCCTGGGTATGTGGCGCAAGGCGCTCACCATTCTGGGCATCACCCTCGTGCTGATGGTGATCCTGGCGTTCCTGCCGGACGTGGTCGGCCGGGCGATCGGCATGGCCTGGTCGGTGCTGATCGCGCTCACCACCAATTACTCGTACTACCTGGAAAAAGTGAAGGGCGACACCAGTTGGAACCCCTTCGCGGGCATGCGCTGGTAAGCACTGCGCACGCCTGGATGAAGAAGCCCGGTCATCGACCGGGCTTTTTTGTGCCGTGCCGACCGTGGGCGTCGATCACCACCTCCCCATCTTCTTTGCGGAACGGCGCCTGCACCGGCGGCAGGATCTCCAGCACGGTCTCCGAGGGTCGCGCCAAGCGCACCCCCAGTTCGGTCTGCACGAAGGGCCGGTTGATCAGGATCGGATGGGCCAGCATCGCATCCAGCAGCTGGGTGTCCTCCAGCGTTGGATCGGCCAGGCCCAGCGCGGCGTACGGGGTGCCTTTCTGGCGAAGCGCATCGCGAACCTGCAGGCCTGCGGCGGCGATCAGTGCGATCAAACGCTCACGATCCGGCGGGGTGCGCAGGTACTCCACCACCTCCGGCGCCACGCCGGCATGGCGCATCAGCGCGAGCACATTGCGCGAGGTCGCGCAGTCCGGGTTGTGGTAGATCACGGCCTTCATGCGTGGGTGCGCATCGGGTTGGGCAGCAAGGACATGAGGTTGCTCCGGATTTATTGTTCGACTATTCTAGAAACATGGAACACGACACCGCAACCCACGCCCTTGCCGCCCTCGGTCATAACACCCGCCTGAGCGTTTTCCGCCTGCTGGTCCAGGCCGGCCGGGGGGGGCGGTTGGCCGGAGAGATAGCCGCCGACCTCGGCCTTCCCGGTGCCACGCTGTCCTTCCACCTCAAGGAACTGAGCGCGGCGGGCCTGGTCAGCGCCGAGTCGCGCGGGCGCAGCATCTGCTACCGCGCCGACTTCAAGGCGATGAATGGCCTCATCAGCTACCTCACCGAGAACTGCTGTGCCGGCGAGACGGACTGCGGTCCCACCGGCCAATGCGCGCCGTCGTGCTGATCCGTTGACTGCCGGGCCCATCGCGATGACGACACGTGCCACCTCCCGCCTGTCCTTTCTGGACCGCTGGCTTACCCTGTGGATCTTCGCGGCGATGGCGCTCGGCGTGGTACTGGGCACCGTCTTCGATGGCCTGCCCGCCGCGCTGGACGCGATGACCATCGGCGGTACCAACCTGCCGATCGCAGCAGGTCTGATCCTGATGATGTACCCGCCACTGGCCAAGGTGAAGTACGAGGCGCTGCCCGCCGTCTTCGCCGACAAGCGCGTGCTGGCGCTGTCGCTGCTGCAGAACTGGGTGGTGGGACCGGTGCTGATGTTCGCGCTGGCCGCGGTGTTCCTGCACGACCGGCCGGAGTACATGACCGGGCTGATCCTGATTGGTCTGGCCCGTTGCATCGCGATGGTGCTGGTCTGGAACCAGCTCGCGCGCGGCGACAACCAGTACGTGGCAGGCCTGGTCGCGTTCAACTCCCTGTTCCAGATCGCCTTCTTCAGCGTCTATGCGTGGCTGTTTCTGACCGTGTTGCCGCCGCTGTTCGGATTGCAGCGCAGCGTGATTGATGTCAGCACCTGGACCATTGCCGGCGCGGTGCTGGTGTATCTGGGCATCCCCTTTGCGGCGGGCTATCTGGGGCGACGCCTGCTGCTGCGCGTGCGCGGGGCTGACTGGTACGAAACGCGCTTCCTGCCCGCCATCAGCCCGGTCACCTTGGTCGCACTGCTGCTCACCATCGTGGCGATGTTCAGCCTCAAGGGCGGCGATCTGGTGCGCATTCCCATGGATGCGGTACGTATCGCCATCCCACTGACGATCTACTTCTTCGTGCAGTTCCTGCTGAGCTTCTTCATGGGCCGCTGGATCGCACGCGACTATCCGCGCACCACCGCCATCGCCTTCACCGCAACGGGCAACAACTTCGAACTGGCCATCGCCGTGGCGATCGCCGCCTTCGGGCTGGGCTCACCGGTCGCATTTGCTGCCGTGATCGGGCCCTTGGTGGAGGTGCCGGTGTTGATCGTACTGGTCCACCTGGCGCTGCGGCTCGGGCGGCGCTGCTTCAATGAGACCGCCGCACTCCCCCATTGAAACGAATCGAGCCTGTCGTTGATGCCCTCACCGGGCAAGCAAACTGAGAAGCCCGCACTCTGGCAGCGCCTTATGCGGGTGATAGCATGCACGGAGTTCATCTCCCGCCCGCATGTAGACCTCCTGCCGAAAGGAGGGTTGCCACCTGCCTGGACAAGGACCGTCATGGCTCCGTCAAACCGACTCGCGTTCCTCGATGCCCTGCGTGGGCTTGCTGCCGTCTATGTGGTCATCTTCCATGTAATGGCAATGCCATCACCTGCACTGGCGACAGGCCCAGTACTGGGCGCGATCCTGGCAATGGGTGGTACCGGCGTCGCGCTCTTTTTCGTCATCAGCGCGTTCTCGCTGGCATACACAATGCCGCGCCACGCCGCGACGCCCCGACCGCTGCTGAGCTTTTACCTGCATCGGGTGTTTCGTATCGCGCCGTTGTTCTTCGTGCTGCTGGCTTTCTCGATCTGGCGCGATGGCCGTGGCAGCCACGCTGGTCACTCTGCGACTGAAATCCTGGCCAATGTGACGTTCACGTTCAACCTGTTTGACGGATGGGAAGCCGGGATCGTCTGGGCCAGCTGGGCCATTGGTGTAGAAATGCTCTTCTATGCAGTATTTCCACTACTTTTCCATTTTATCCACACCCTGACGCGAGCCAGCGTGGCGGCGCTTCTGGGCACCATCATCAGCCTGCTTGCGGTCACGGGCATGCTTGGCGCACCAGGGTTGGCGGCGACTGGCGACTACGGCCTGCTGCGCCACTTGCCTGTGTTCCTCTACGGCATTCTTGCCTATCACGCCTTCAAGGCACTTCACGTGATGCAGCCGAGCAAGGCTCGGCGCTGCGGCATGGGGCTGCTGGTCATCGGTGGCACTGTGCTGATCGGGCTGACGCTCGCCAGTGCACGCGCAGCTCTATCCCCGGCTATCGGCTGGGGTCTGTTCGGCGCCACCTATGCCGTGTTGCTTCTTGGCATGTCATTGTTCCCGCTGTCGGCGGTGGTCAACCGCGCTACAACGTACCTCGGCCAGGTCAGCTACTCGCTTTATCTGGCCCATCCCATCGTCATTGCGCTGCTCATACCGGTGTTCCGACGTATCCAGACGTCAGTACCCCAACCGGATCTGGCCTATCTTGCCTGCGCAGCGCTGACGCTTGGCATCGCCATTCCATTGGCACAGCTTGGCTATCGCTTCATTGAAGTACCCGGCATACGCGCCGGGCACCGCCTGCTGGCTTACATCAACGCCCGACGTACCACCGCGATGGAGCGCGCCGACCAACGGGAGTAATCGGCAGGATCCGGCCTCAGAACGTCTGCCACTCCTCACTCGCCACCGCCGCCACCGGTACGCGCGAGGTACCGCGCGCAGGCGCACTACGACGCACCGGCGCGGCCGGCGTGCCCGGATGGGCCTGCAGCCGGAAGATCGCCACCGCCGTGCCCAGCTGCTGCGCCTGCTCTTCCATCGCGCGCGCAGCCGCCGTGGCCTCCTCGACCAGTGCGGCATTCTGCTGCGTCGTTTCGTCCATCTGGGTGATGGTCTGGTTGACCTGCTCGATACCGGCCGACTGCTCCTTCGACGCCGCCGAGATCTCGGCCATGATGTCGTTGACCCGGCGCACGCCGGTGACGATCTCTTCCATGGTGCGGCCGGCGGTGTGGACCAGCGCGGAGCCCGCGCTCACCTGGGTGACCGAATCGTCGATCAGCCCCTTGATCTCCTTCGCCGCGCCCGCCGAGCGCTGCGCCAGTGCGCGCACTTCCGTGGCGACCACCGCGAAACCACGGCCCTGCTCGCCCGCACGCGCCGCTTCGACCGCTGCGTTCAATGCCAGGATGTTGGTCTGGAACGCGATGCCGTCGATCACCGAGATGATCTCGGCGATGCGCTTGGAGGACGCCTCGATCCCGGCCATGGTGGTCACCACCTTGCCGACCACCTCACCACCCTTCGACGCCACATCGGCTGCGCCCGCGGCGAGCTGGTTCGCCTGCACGGCATGGTCCGCGTTCTGACGCACGGTGGAGGTCAGTTCCTCCATCGAGGCGGCGGTTTCTTCCAGGCTGGCGGCCTGTTGTTCGGTACGGCGCGACAGGTCGCTGTTGCCTGCGGCAATCTCACCGGCAGCGAGGTTGATGCTGCCGGTGGCCTGCTGGATGCGGCCGACGATGTCGGTCAGCTGCACCACGGTGGTGTTGGCATCATCACGCATCCGCGCGAACACGCCGTGGAAATCGCCCTGCATGCGCGCGGTGAGATCGCCGGCGGCGATCGCCCGCAGCAGCGCGGAGATCTGCTGCAGGTTGTCGTCGCTGACCTGCATCATGGTGTTGAGGTTTTCGACCATCGCGCGGAAGTCGTGATCGAAGCGCACCACGTCGCCACGCTGGCTGAAATCGCCCATTGCCGCGGCACCGGCGAGATCGCCGATCTGGGTATTGATCGCGCGCAGGTTGGCCTTGGTGGTATCCATCGCGGCGGTGAAGGCGGCCTGCTCACCGGGCAGACGATCCATGTCCTGGCTCAGGTCACCGACCGCATAGCGCTGCATCACCTCGACCAGACGACGCGTGACCGCGATATTGGCGCCCACCAGCTGGTTGGTGTCTTCCACCATCTTGCCGTACTCGCCCGGGAAGGTATGGGCGTCCATGCGGTAGCTCAGCTCGCCCGCCTCGTGGCGCTGGGCCATCTCACCCTGTGCGGCCATCACTGCGCGCAGCTGGCTGCGCATACGCTGCATCGATTCGAGCAGTCGGCCGACCTCGTCATTGCGCGCGGGCGGCAGCGGCGTATCCAGACGACCCTCGGCGACGTCGGCCGAGAGACGGACCGCATCGGCCAGCGGGCGGATCGCCTGCCGGCGCAGCAACACGTACACGCTGCCACTGAGCACCAGTGCCGCGCCCAGGCCAACGGCCAGGATGATCCACAGCAGCGCGCGCGCCTGCGCGGTGATCAGCGCATGCGGCACGACCACGCCCAGCGCGAAATGCTCCTGGCTGCCGCCGATGCGCAGCGGAACGTAGGTTTTCACATTACCTGCCGCATCCGGCTCGAAGGCATCGAAGGGCTTGTCTGCCTTGACCGCTGCCAGCATCGCCGCGGTCAGGGCGTCGTCGCGGCGCTTGCCGATTTCCTGCGGGTCCTGCGCGGCCAGCACGATGCCACCGGGCGAGATCAGTTCGACATGGCCTTCGCCCATCGGGCGCAACGCGGCCAGGTGCTTCTGCAATGCGGCCAGCGCGAAATCCACCGTCACCGCACCAACGAACGTCCCCTCATCGATCACCGGGGTGGAGAGCGTGGTCATCAGCACTTTCTGGCCGCCGACTTCATAGGTGTACGGTTCGGCCACGGTCTGCCGCTTGAGCGCCTTCGGCTTGAGATACCAGTCGCCATCGCCGGGCACGTCATAGCCGGTGAGCGCATCCTGCATCGGCGCACCGTCGTGCCAGGCCCAGTAGCTCATGAATCGGCCGGTGTCATCGTGTGCCTCGGCGCCGACGAACTCGGCATCCTTGCCATCGAAGGCGTCGGGTTCCCACAACGTGCCAAAGCCCACCCATTCCGGGTGCACCTGCACCTGCTGGTGGATCACCGCAGACACCGTCGCCCGTGACAGCGTTCCCGCAGCGCGCTGGACGAGCAGATTCTGTGCGAGCGCCTGGCTGGTGGCGAAGGCGCTGGACAGATCACCGCTCACCCGCAGGGCTTCCGCCTGGGCCTCGCTCTGCATGGTGTGGCGGGAGGCATCGACCAGCGACGCGCTGGCTTCCCGATAGCTGATCGCGGCGGTGACACCGAAGCAGAGCATGGCGATCAACGCCGTACCCAGCATCAGTCGGTTGGCGATGCTGCCGGGGCGCTTGGACGCGGTGGGGCGGGACACGGGCATGGGGGCGGTTCCGGAAAAAGGGCATACCGGCGGACGCAGACATGCGCCGCCACGGAAACACGCAGTCCATTGCGGGCCGGCACGCGCGCGGTGAAATCACGGCGCGGCCGGCGGAGATCGGGGATCGATGCCACCGTCCCGCCCTGTGAAGTTGCCGCCTGCAGGCACCGCGACGGTGCCCGCCCAGAGAAGGGACTCAGTTGGATAACGGCGATAGGCCCGCGATGTTTAGCACGGCTTTCTGACCGTGTTCAGTGTCCGCCGGCAGAGGCATCGCCCCGCCCCAGCCGCTCCACCAGTGTCTGGCTGGCCGCGTTGAGCCCGACCACCTCCACCTGCGCTCCGCGTGCACGCAGTTTGCCGGTCACCCGCTCCAGCGCACCGACCGCGCTGAGGTCCCAGAAGTGCGCCTCGGTCAGATCGATCACCACGCGCGCGGGCACGTGCAGCAGATCGAAGGCCGCCGCGAACTGCCCGGCCGAGGCGAAGAACACCTGCCCGCTGACTCTGTAGACACGGGTACCGTCGGCCGTGTCGGCTTGGGCGATGTCCAGCATCCGGCCCACCTTGCGGGCAAAGAACAGCGCCGACAGCAGCACCCCGGTCAGCACCCCCTTGGCCAGATCGTGGGTGGCCACGGTCACAACCACCGTGCCCAGCATCACCACCGAGGAGCTTTTCGGGTGCAGCCGGAACTCGGCGAACGAGCGCCAGTGGAAGGTGCCGATGCTGACCATGATCATCACCGCGACCAGGGCGGCCATCGGAATCTGCCGGACCCAGTCCGCGCCGTAGACCACCAGCAGCAGCAACAGCACACCCGCCACCAGACAGGACAACCGGCCACGCCCGCCGGAGGACACGTTGATCACCGACTGCCCGATCATCGCGCAGCCACCCATGCCGCCGAACAGCCCGGCGGTGATGTTGGCCAGGCCCTGCCCGGCGCACTCGCGGTTGCGCTGGCTGGGGGTGTCGGTCATGTCTTCCACGATCTGCGCGGTCATCATCGACTCCAGCAAACCGACTACCGCCAGCGTGGCCGAGACCGGCAGCAGGATGCGCAGCGTCTCCCAGGTGAGCGGCACATCCGGCAGCAGGAAGGTGGGCAGGCTGTCCGGCAGCGCACCCATGTCGCCGACGGTGCGGATGTCCAGGCCAAGCCAGATCGACAGCCCGGTAAGCACCACGATCGCCACCAGCGGTGAGGGCACCGCCCGGGTCAGCAGCGGCAGCAGATAGATGATCGCCAGGCCGGCCGCGCACACGGCGTACACCGTCCATGGCATCCCGATCAGCTCGGGCAACTGCGCCAGGAAAATCAGGATGGCCAGTGCGTTGACGAAGCCGGTGATCACCGAGCGCGAAACGAAGCGCATGAGTGCACCGAGCTTGAGCGTGCCCGCGACGATCTGCAGCAGTCCGGCCAGGATCGTGGCGGCCAACAGGTACTGCAGGCCGTGGTCGCGGACCAGATCGACCATCACCAGCGCCATCGCGCCGGTGGCCGCGGAGATCATGCCCGGCCG
Source organism: Stenotrophomonas rhizophila (assembly GCF_003751305.1). Classification (GTDB taxonomy): domain Bacteria; phylum Pseudomonadota; class Gammaproteobacteria; order Xanthomonadales; family Xanthomonadaceae; genus Stenotrophomonas; species Stenotrophomonas rhizophila_B. The sequence goes on along the minus strand of NZ_RJKV01000002.1, from coordinate 438,087 downwards.
GCCACCGGCGATGGCGGTGACCACCGCGATGCAGAACGAGGCGTACAGGCCGACCTTGGGGTCGACCCCGGCAATGATGGAAAAGGCGATCGCCTCGGGGATCAGCGCGAGGGCGACCACGGCACCGGACAGCAGATCACCGCGGATGTTGCCGAGCCATTGCTGGCGCAGCGGATAGGACACAGACATGGACAGACTCCACGCACCGGCGATGCGCACGGCGCGTTGTGTGATGAAGACAAGGCACTCCCTGAGCCAGCGCAAGGGCCGGCGCGTCGTCAACGCGGTATCAGGGTGGCGTCATCACACGGCGGCCGGAGCAGGAGGGGCGCGCAGGATACCGCAGGGCGACGGGGGCCTCAAACCGGCGGCCATTGAACGGCCGTGGCGGCGGCGCGCAGGATGCGGGCACCCCCCTGCCCCGGAACGCGCCCATGTACGGTTTGATCGGCAAGATGTTGACCGCGCCCGGCCAGCGCGACGCCGTCATCGCGATCCTGCTGGAGGGCACCAGCGCAATGCCGGGCTGCCGCAGCTACGTAGTGGCGCGAGACCCGACCGCGGCGGAGGCAATCTGGATCACCGAGGTCTGGGACAGCCAGGAACTGCACCGTGCCTCGCTGACACTGCCGTCTGTCCAGGCGGCGATCGCGAAAGCGCGGCCGATGATCACGGGGTTCGGCGAGCGGTTCGAGACCGAACCGGTGGGCGGCCTGGACACTGGCGCGGCGCAGCCCTGATCACCGCGTGGCATTGCCTGCCCATCGCGACGGCGCCTGCCCGGTCACCCTTCGGAACGCCGCCGCGAACTTGCCAGGGTTGGCATAGCCCATCGCCAAGGCGACCTCGGTGACGCTGTGGCCTGCCAGCAGCCTCGGCTTGGCGGCCTCCATCCGGCGCCAGGTGAGGTACGCGTAGGGCGTCATGCCGGTCGCCAGCCGGAAGCCGCGACTGAATCCACTGGCCTCCTGACCGACTTCCTGCGCCATGCGGGTAACGCCAAGGTCATCGCCGAGATGGGCCTCGATCAGGGCCTGAACGCGCTTGACGTGCACCGGCGACAACGCGCGTCGCGTCGCGGGCGCCGCAACCGGGAGTCCTGCCAGCCGCGTCATGACCAGATCGATACCGTGCTCGAAGAACGCGGCTGAGCCTGCATGCGCTTCAGCGCAGTGCCATAGTGCCCCCATCACCGAGGCGATCACCGGGTCCTCCTGCAGCGTCGATGCTGCGCGATGCAGCTGCTCCAAGCGCACGTCGTGCCCCTGCAGATGCCGCGCGTCGATGGCCAAGCCCAGCAGCGCCAGCGCTGGGCTGCGGAATTCGCCTGGGCAGTCCGGCAGCACCACATTGAACGCGCCTGCGCGCCAGGGCTGCGCGATGCGTCCGAGCGCCGTGCGCTGATACAGGGCGCCGCCGCCGCCAGTGAGCAGCCCGATGCGCAACGCACTGCCCTCGCCCATCGCGCCCTGCGCCGCGGCGAACGTATGGCGGAGCATCAGCACCGAGCCGTCGGCATTGCCAACGCACGCGTCCAGCGGACCGCCACTTTCGGCCGCCACGCGTGCAGCCACGGCAGTCGTTGGTGAGGCAGAGGCGCAGGTCATCGGGTGTCCCGTTCTGGAGCGGCCGCTCCGGAAATGGAGCAGCGGCACCTGATTGTTACACAATAACATTGGCGATTCCTCCCCATCACCGTGGTGCGCGCCACCACCCCAGAGGCTCCTCGTGAAACACGCTGTACTTGCCGGCGCCGTGCTCGCCGCGCTTCAGTTGCTGCCCAGTGCACCCGCCCGGGCCCAGTCCACCCCGGCCGCCAAGGCCACCGAGCTGGACGGCATCGTAGTGACCGGCAGCAAACGCGATACCCCGTACCTCAAGAGCGACATGTCGGTCACTGTACTCAACCGCGAAGCGCTCAAAGAAGCGCACGTCACCGAGTTCCGCGACCTGGACAAGCTGGCCCCCAACGTGAAGTTCAACGTGATGGGTCAGCTCAGCGATATGTTCATCTCCATCCGCGGCATCGAGTCCAACCCGTTTCTGGTCAACCGGGCCTCGGTCTATATCGATGGCATTCCGTTCCGCGAGTTAAGCAACGCGGTGTTGAACCATGTGGAGTCGGTGGAGATCCTGCGCGGCCCACAGGGGACGCTGTACGGGGCAAACAGCGAATCCGGCCTGGTACTGGTGCGCACGCGTACACCGTCGGCCACCACCGAGGGCGAGGTCAATGTCGGCGTCACCTCGTTCGGCAACGGCCACGGCAGCAGCGTGGATGGTTTCCTCGGCGGCGCGCTGGGCCACAGTGACCGGTTGTTCGGCTCGGTGGCGTTCATGGCCTCGGACGAAGACAGCCACCTCAAGAACCTCACGCCCTTCAACGGCGTCAAAGGGAAGGTCAAGGAAACCTATCTGCAGGGCAAGCTGCGCTGGGAACCGACCGATACGCTGGCCATCAATGCGATCGCCTACCACTTGGGCACGCGTGCACCCGGGATGTTCGAATACGAATATCTACCGCTGGATGTCGGCCTGTATAACCGTACCTACGGCGATCTCTTCAACGGCGGCCGTCGTACTGGTGACTTCACTTACATCAACGATGCGCCCAAGCGCACCACCAAGAATGAAACCGTGGCCGGGACCAGCGCGCAATGGCAATTGTCCGGTGGCACGCTGGACGCGGCACTGTCCTACCGCCAAGAGGAGGACACCTCCGCCGGCTACGACTTCGATATGACCGCCACGCCCGCGTTGGCAGGCCGCATCTACGACAAGCAGCACAGCTGGAACGGCGAACTGCGTTTCAGCTCCCCCAGCGATCAAACGCTCACCTACATCGCCGGCGTTTCTACCTACCGACACCACAAGGATTCCATCCTCGGCACCTTGGTCGGCCCACCGTTGCGTGGCCTCGGCAGTTATGACCTCGCCCCGCTGCAGGGCTCGGATGGGCAGGACTACAGCGTGTTCGGCACCGCCAGCTACACCCCACCTTCGGTGCCGAAACTGACCGCTAGCCTCGGCCTGCGCCATGAGCAGGCCAAGCGTTCCACCCGCCAGCGTGAAGGCACGCTCGATCTGGGCCCGGGCGGCCTGGTGTTCTACCGCGATGCCGAACTCGCACACACGTTCACCGCCACGCTCCCGCGCGTCTCACTGCGCTACGACGCCAGCGACACGCTCTCGTTCTACGCCGCATCCGCCAAGGGCTACATTCCGGGTGGCTTCAATCTGGCGGCCGCGCAGAGTGACGTCGTCAACGACAAAGTGCTGCGCTACGAATCGGAAATGATGTGGAGCCATGAGCTCGGCTTCAAGATGAACCTGCTCGGCGGGCGCGGGCATATCGGTGGTGCGGTGTTCCACATCACGTCGGACAATTGGCAGGAAATCCAGTTGGCGACCGATGCCAACGGCCGGCCGATCTCCTCGGACTATGTCGGCTCGGATGCATCCATCCGCTCGCGTGGGGTGGAGCTGGAAGGCGCGCTGGAGGTCCTGCCGGGCCTGACGCTGACCGCCAACGCCGGCTACGTGGACGCCGAGTACCGCAAACTGTTCGTCGGCGCCAATGAGAGCCTGGCCGGCAACGACGTCAAACTCACCCCGCAGTACACGGCCTACCTTGCCGCACGCTACCAGCATCGCTCCGGGCTGTTCGCCCGCGTGGAATCCTCGTTCAACGGGCGCATGGCCCTGGATGAGCGCAACCGCGCCTATCAACCGGCTGTGGCCATCCTCGGCGTGCAGCTCGGCTATGAAACCGGACCGTGGAGCACCCGCGTGTACGTCGACAACCTGACCAACAAGCGGCGCATCAATGGGTTGATCTTCGACAACCTGGCGTTCGGGCGCGACGGCAACTACTACGGCCCCATCGACCGGCCGCGCATCGTCGGTGCGGAGGTAGGCTATCGTTTCTGAGGCAGCATGGAGGGTGCCACGAGCGGCGCCCTCTATTCCTTGAGTACGTCCTGTGCATCCACCATATCCACCCCGGAGATCTGCCCCAACCAACCGTCGAACCACGGCTTGTGCGAGGCGCCGACGATGGAGAGGACCCGGGAACCGGGGTGGTCACGCACGACCTCGAGAATGTTGGCGACCATGCGCAGATTGCGGATTTCCCAGCCCTGCACCCAGATCTGCGGGTAGTGCTGCGGTGACACGGCGGCCAGCGTCGGGCGTACGTTGGACTCGGCGAGCACCTGCAGCGCCGCGGGATCGTTGACGCTGCGATACAGCCCGAGCACGTCGTTGGAGGCGATGAAGGCCGCTTCGCGTTCGGTCATGGCATCCAGCGCAGGTCCATAGGTGCTCCACGCCTGCTGGAGCGCCGTGCCGAACGCCTTGCGATCCGCAATCTGGTGGTTATCACCGGTGTGATCATCGATGGCGTACACACGCTGCTGGCCGAGTCGCGCCGCGAGCACTGCGGCGATCTGATAGCTCTCGTTCTTGCGGGTGCCAAGCTGCTTGAGCAGTTCGACCAGGCTGTCGTCCAGGCCATCACCTGCCCGTCGCTCGGCCGCGGGCAGCTGCAGCCATTGCACATAGGCAGACGCCCGCTCGCCAGCGGCGAGGAACAGCGCCGCGAGTTGACGGCGTTGCGCGGCGGTGGGGGCAGCCGGCCACGCCGCCAACGTCGTGTTGACCCGTACGATCGCAGCCGGCACCTCCAATCCCGTGGCCGCTTTCGCCGTCTCCGTGCTGGCGCAGTAATCATCACCGTAGACCGCTGCATGGCGCTTGGCCAGATCGCACTGCTCACCACTGATGGCTTCGATGGTGATGAAGCCGGGCTTGAACGCCGCCAGCCTGTCCAGCAGGGGATCCAGTGCCTTGCGATCGAAGGCCTCGTGCTCGCTCAGGTGGATGCTGCCCAGCACGAGGATCTCGGTGCGCGGGCCGACCATCTCCTTGTCGAGCGAGGCGAGGTCGACACCGGCGTACGCGACCGTGGGCAGCAGAAGCGTCAGGCAGGCCGACAGCGTTGAGTAGCGTTGCTTCATCATCCAGAGCCTGAGCGGGGTGTTGCTGGATGTTTTAGCACTGCACCTGCGCGGGGGCACCTGCCCAATGGCAGGGTGACGAAAGGCGTCTGCCAGGAGCGGTTCGCCGAAACCCACTGGAGCGCGATTCACGTATCGATAGTAGGATTGGGCCGACCATCAGGAGACATCACGCATGGGCAGTTTCAGCATCTACCACTGGCTCGTCATTCTCGCAGTGATGCTTATGCCCGTGGCCATTGCTGCGGTGCTAGTCGTCGTCGTGAAACGCGTGGGAAAACGTTCCGACACCTGAATTCTGCCCGCCGCCCGGTGTCAGAATAGGCGGCTCTCCGCACGCCGCGGAGTGTGGCGGAAGAAAGCGAACATGGCAGAACCGACAACCTCGAACGAATGGATCAGATGGGCGATGCTGCTCGTCTTTGTTGCGATGCTGTTGGGCATTCCCAACAGCTCGCCGTGGTTCGGCCTGGTATTCGTTTACCTGATCGTTGCCGGGCTGTTCATCGTAGGCAGCATGCTGTGGACCGCACTGCGCAGCCAGCGGGCTGCAGCCGCACTTCGCCGCACACCGCCCACGCGGGCCCTGCAGACGCGCGAGGTGAAAGCGTTGGAGTGGTTCGGCCAACCCGAGCGCATCGCCTGGCGGATGCCCCGCGGGAACGCGATCGATCTTGTAGGGGCGACACAGGCCGCGGGCCGGCACCCGGTGGTGCGTACGCTTCGCGGACCGTATCGCGTGATGGTGCGTGGCCAGCACCATGAGCGGCATGACTTCATCGGCGAGGTCGAAGTCCTGATGCTCCCAGGGGCTGACCGCTACGTGCGCGAGAACAATGAAGCCGACGTACTGCTGTGCGGGAAGTTCGCGGTCGTGCTTGCGTTGAATGGCGCGTGGCGGATTGACCAGGCGCCATCGCTGCTGCGATGACGCGCGTTGGCATCGCGGACTCTCGGCATGCAGCCGCAAGGGCCTGAGGAGACACTACACGCCACCCCGAGCGACCTGATCAAAGGTGCCATGCTCAGTGCTTGCGCGCCCGTGCTGCGGCTGCGTTGGCATCCCGGATGCGCTGGTTGCGTGCCTGCTTGTCGTAGTCGTCTTTTGCCTGCATCACGCCACCGGCTGCCTGGATCCAGCTGCTGGTCGTACAACCGGTCACAAGCAATGTCGCGGCCAGGGCTGCCGGGATGATGAAGAGCTTCATGATTCAACCTCTCTGAAAGCCAACCGACTCGTGGTCGACGGAAAGCTGCGCGGCACTACGGCGCGCGCAGATGGAGCGACGCGCAACACCGCATCGCGAAATCGGCAACGCCGGTTGGTCGCCGTAAAACGGGGCGGAACGATAGTTCACGCGCACTTAACAAGAACAAAATGTGCTGTGTTTTGTTTTTGTATATTCTTATTTTATTGTTCGAGCGCAGACATCATTACGGCCCCTTTCCCAGATCTTTACAGGCGTGTTTCATGTCTTCGGCCATAGACGCTACTACGGAATATTTCACTGGCGTCATCCATCGGGAATTGCTTCACGAGTCTTGTACCAGTCGGCCAGATGCGGAAATTCGGACAGCACCTGTACAACCATCGATCGGCAGTTTCGATACTTGCCCCGACCGATAAATGCGGGTTACTCGACTCGGGACCGCCGAGCATGGCATTGGTGGACCTCAAGAGACTCAGAGCGGCAGGAGCAGGAGCAGCTGCAACGGCACGGTTGCTCGGTAGCCGCCGGCTTGAGCAAGGCCGCCAAGAGGGAACAGGCGATGCTGGCAATCCAAATGAACACCCCGCCAAAGATGGCGAAGATGACGAGTACTACAACTGCCAAGATCAGATACTCCATGAGCACAAATTATCAGCAGTCATTGTGCGTTGAAGGCCTGTTTCCGATAGATTTTTCCCACGCTCAACTGCCGGACCATTGGCTCCATTGGCTAGTGAAGTGCGATTCAACGGCGTCGCCACGCTTACCAGATCGTTTGGAACGTCTTCTGTTGAAGCTACGAACGATGACGGATACGTGACCCGTATTGACAGGCCTGTGTCCCTCTTCAGGGCCGCCCTGCGCACTGGGCTAACGACCAACTCCGTGTCGATGCCTCTTGGTTCAAATGGCGGGGCGCCAGCAGCTGTGTCAGCCGCTCAAATGCTGCGCCTGTCCACATCTTGATCTCGCTGTAGATGCGCCGCCCATACTCCGCCTCCGAGGCTTCAGCGCTCGGTACCAGTACTTGAGGGATCGCCGAAGTCTCAGCGCTCGCATGCGATACACATACTGCCGCACTCCTTTTGGAGTGGTGGGCCCACCAGGATTCGAACCTGGAACCAAAGGATTATGAGTCCTCTGCTCTAACCGTTGAGCTATAGGCCCTTGCGGCCGCACAGTGTAGTGGAGGCCCGCCGGCGCTTTCCACTGCAACCCTCACATCAGCCAAAACGCTGCCCCATCGCCTGCACCCGACGCGCATTCTCCGCAGCCAGCTCACGCAGTACGCCCGAGCGCAGCAGCGCCGAGCCCGCCACGCGCTGCCAGTAGTCCACCGCCAGCGGCGCTGCCCAGTGCAGGTGCGCGAGCTGGCCGCTGCGCTCCGGCGCGATGGAGGCGAGCGGCGTAGCCACACGCAGCACCCCTGTGCGCGAGGGTGCCAGTGACATCGGCAACATGTCATACGCGGGCGCCAACGGCAGCGGGCCGCGGTCGACCAGGTGGAAACCCAGATTGCCCTGATGCATGTCGCTGTTGCCGATCAGCCGGCCGAACGCGTGCAGCCTTCCCATCGCGGCCTGCGCGTCGCGATCGACCCAGCCCTGCGTCATCAGCGCGTCGGCAGCGGTCCCCCAGTCCACGGTCACGTCACCGACGAAGGCCGAAGACAGCGCCAACAGCGAGACGAAGCCGCGCCGGCCCAGCACGTCGACGGTGCGGTCGAAGCGCTGCACCTCCAGGAACGTATGCGTGTCGGTCTGGAGGATCTCGGACACCGCTGCCGGCACGCCCGCGTCGCGCAGGCACTGCAGGGCGAGGTGCTCGCAGACCAGCAGGTCCGCCCAGCGTTCGGCGGCCTCGCCTGCGGTGGGCTGCGCGAACTTCACCAGCGCCGCATAGCGCCCTCCCTCATGCTCCACCGTGGCAGTGAACTTCGGTTGCTCGCCACCCGGCGACGATCCGACGTCCTCGCCTTCCAGTGCCGCTGCGGCGCGCTCGGGATAACGACGTGCGCGCTGCCCGGCCAGGACATGATCGCCAGGCGCATCGAGCGCGCGCAACGCCATCTGCACGGCGTCGCCGCCAAGCAGGAGATCACCGATTTCAGTCCCCCCTGCACGTACCAGCGCCTGCAGAGTGTCACCCAATTGCCAGCGATTGAGGTCGTCGGGGACGCCCAGAGCACGGCCGCGACGATGCGCGAACGTACGCCCAAGGAAGCCCTGTGGCCGCAGGTCGTCCAGATACCACGGCAGCCCCGGGAAGTGGCCATCGACGGTCTCGTCTGGCGAACGGGTCAGATTGGGGCGTGCGGCGGTGGTCGCCACGTGGAAGGTCTCGCCCGTGAGTGCCACGACCGTGCCCAGTTCTTCAAGGGTGGCGTCCGGCCCCAGCCGGAACAGCGGCCACTCGCTGCCCGCGGCGGTCTGCTGGCGGACGGCATAGGCCGTGGCGCGGGTGCGGCCAAGTCGCACCAGGCGGTCCCCGGCCTCGGCGACCAGACGGCTCAGGGTTGTCCGGGTGACGCCCAGGCGATCGACGAGATCGGCAGCTGGGACGACCTCGCCAGCAGGCAGGTTGTCGAACAGCGTCTGGAGCTGGACGGTACGGGGACGGGCCATGGCCTGAGTTTCGGGACGAGTTAAGTTACGAGTCTATACGCCAATCTTCGGCGAAGCGCAACCCAATTAAACATATAAGCCATTGATTGAAATAACATCACCCCTCAGAACACCGAGAAAAAATCCGTAATTAAGTTACGAAAAACGCAACGAAATCACAAAATCAGCTTAGCGATCCCAACCCCGTCGAACACCCCTCCATCCGCTGCGCCGCCGCTAGGCTCGAGTACACCACGCGGCGCCACCCGCCCCAAAAAACAAACCCCGCTTGCGCGGGGTCTGTCGGGTTTCAACGCGATGCGCCGGTATCGATCAATCGATATCCAGGAAGCTGCGCAGCTGCTCGGACCGGCTCGGGTGACGCAGCTTGCGCAGCGCCTTCGCTTCGATCTGGCGGATACGCTCGCGGGTGACGTCGAACTGCTTGCCCACTTCCTCGAGGGTGTGGTCAGTGTTCATGTCGATGCCGAAGCGCATGCGCAGCACCTTGGCTTCCCTCGGGGTGAGGCCGGCCAGCACGTCACGCACGGTTTCAGACAAGTTGATGTTGGTGGTGTTCTCGATCGGGGACTCCACGTTGGTGTCCTCGATGAAGTCGCCCAGATGGGAATCCTCGTCGTCGCCGATCGGGGTTTCCATCGAGATCGGCTCCTTGGCGATCTTCATCACCTTGCGGATCTTGTCTTCCGGCATGTCCATTTCCTTGGCCAGCTCCTCCGGCGTAGCCTCGCGGCCGTACTGCTGGAGCATCTGACGGGAAATGCGGTTCAACTTGTTGATCGTTTCGATCATGTGCACCGGAATACGGATGGTGCGCGCCTGATCGGCGATCGAACGGGTGATGGCCTGGCGGATCCACCAGGTCGCATACGTGGAGAACTTGTAACCACGGCGGTATTCGAACTTGTCCACGGCCTTCATCAGGCCGATGTTGCCTTCCTGGATCAGATCGAGGAACTGCAGGCCGCGGTTGGTGTACTTCTTGGCGATCGAGATGACCAGGCGCAGGTTCGCTTCGACCATTTCCTTCTTGGCCTTGCGTGCACGCGCTTCACCGTAGGCCATGGCGCGGCTGATTTCCTTCAGCTCGTCCAGTTCCAGCCAGGTGGTTTTCTCGATGTCGATCGTCGCCTGCTGTTCGGAGATGATCTGATCCTTCACGTCACGCAGGGCCGAGGACCACTTCTGCTTGCGCTTCAGTGCGTCTTCCACCCACTCCAGGTTGGTCTGGTTGCCTTCCCACGAGCGGATGAAGTCCTTGCGCGGCATGCGCGCGGTCACGGTCGCCAGGTTCAGCACGCGGCGTTCGTGGGACTTGATCGAGGCCATGACGTCGCGCAGCTGCTTGACCAGCACATCGGTCAGCGGCAACGGCAGCTTCAGGGTCACGAACACGGCGGCCATGTCGTCGCGCAGCTTGGCCAGCGGCTTGCGGTCGCCCTTGGCAGCGGCCTTCTTGAACGCGGTGTACGCATCGCTCAGGGCCTGCATGCGGCGCGCGACTTCTTCCGGATCCGGACCGGTCGGGCCGGCCTCTTCCTCGACGTCGTCGCCGTCATCTTCTTCATCGGCGTCGTCGTCAGCGTCGTCACTGGTGTCTTCGGCCACGGCCGGGGCCGGGACTTCTTCGACCAGATCGTTGAAGCCGACGATCACTTCGGCCAGGCGCTTCTTGCCTTCCTTGTGCGCGTCGTAGTCGGCCAGCAGCGATTCCACCGATACCGGGAAGGTACCGAGTGCGGCCTGGACCTGGCCCAGACCTTCTTCGATGCGCTTGGCGATGGCGATTTCGCCTTCGCGGGTCAGCAGCTCGACGGTACCCATTTCGCGCATGTACATGCGCACCGGGTCGGTGGTGCGGCCACCTTCGGTGTCGAGCGCGCTCAGCGCGGCGGCAGCTTCTTCGGCCGCGGTGTCATCGACTTCGCGGTTGCCGGTGTTGCCATCGTTGAGCAACAGGGTTTCTGCATCGGGCGCAACTTCATGGACATCAATGCCCATGCCGTTGATCATGCCGATGATATCTTCGATCTGCTCCGGGTCGACGATGTCGTCGGGCAGATGGTCATTGACTTCGGCGTAGGTCAGGTAGCCCTGTTCCAGGCCCTTGCTGATCAGAAGCTTGATGTCGTTTTGCTGGGCAGGACGTTCGTTGGCCATGTAGTGCTCGCGCCACCGGCTGGGAGAGGGAATAGAACCTAGCATTATACCAGCCCGGCGCCCCGCGTTCCCGGGCGGTGGTCCCGGGGGCTAGGGTCTGAGCAGGAAGGTCACGGGACCATCGTTGACCAGGCTGACAACCATATGGGCACCAAACTGGCCGGTTTCCACCCCCGGCGCGTGTTTTTGTCTGCAGATATCGACCAGCCGGTTGAATCCGCGTTCAGCCTCCGCCGGCGGCGCGGCGTTACTGAAGCCCGGCCGCATCCCACTGGATGTATCGGCCGCCAGGGTGAATTGGCTGACCAGCAGCAATCCGCCACCGGTATCACGCAGGGACCGGTTCATCTTTCCGGCCTCATCGCCAAACACACGGTAACCAAGCAGGCGATCGGCCATCCGGGCGATCTGGGCCTCGCTGTCGCCCGGTTCCATGCCCACCAGGGCCAGCAGGCCGGAGCCGATCTGGCCGATGACCGCCCCCTCGACACGGACGCTGGCTTCGCTGACGCGCTGGATCAGGACAAGCATGGACAAGGCTCCGCAACTGAAGGCGGCCTACCTTAACGTGCCCGCGCGCCGACAGGCAGGCCGCCAGCGGCTAGACTTTGCAGTGATGAAACCGCACACCACTGCCCGCCTGGCCTACCGCGCCGCTGCCCTGTTCACCCGCCTGCCCTGGTCCTGGCTGCGTGCCTTCGCCTCCGTCCTGGCCTGGCTGTGGATCCGTCTCAATGCCCGTGAGAGCCGCGTCACCCGCCGCAACCTCGAGCTGGCCTACCCCGACATGGGCGAGGCCGAGCGCACCGTGCTCCACCGCGAGGTGCTGCGCTCGACCGCGCTGCAGGCCATCGAGACCCTGCGCCTGTGGACCCAGCCGCGCGAACGCAATCTCGCGCGGTTGACCGAGCGTCACGGCGAGGCGCTGTACGACGCCGCCCTGGCCGCCGGCAAAGGCGTGATCGTGGCGGCACCGCATTACGGCAACTGGGAGCTGCTCAACCAGTGGCTGGCCTCGCGCGGGCCGATCGCGATCGTCTACAAGGCGCCGGATGAGGAAGTGGGCGATGCCTTCCTGCAGCTGGTCCGCGGCGGCGACAACGTGCAGCAGGTGCGCGCCGAGGGCCCGGCCGTGCGCCAGTTGTTCAAGGTCCTCAAGGACGGCGGCGCCACCGGCATCCTGCCCGACCAGCAGCCCAAGGCCGGCGACGGGGTGTTCGCCCCCTTCTTCGGGGTGGAGGCGCTGACCATGACCCTGGTCAACCGGCTGGCCGACCGCACCGGCGCAACCGTGCTGTACGGCTGGTGCGAGCGGATCGGCCCGGGCATGGAGTTCGCCCTGCATATTGAAGCGACCCCGACGGCCGTGGCCGATCCGGACCCGCGCACCGCGGCCACCGCCCTCAATGCCGGGATCGAACGCATCGCCCGGCGCGATCCGGCGCAGTATCAGTGGACCTACAAGCGCTATACGCTGCGCCCACCGCAGAGCGGTGAAGACGATCCCTATGCCACCGAGGACCATCCGCACTGACTGCGACGCAGCGTCGCGCCCCTGGTGCGATTGAATCGCCGCGATCCGTCCCCACTGTGGAAACCACGATGTCCCCCACGGCCCCAGACATGTCCTCTGCTTCTTCCCTGTTCGGCGACCCGGCCGCGATCCGTTGCGAGCGCGCGGTGGCCGAACTGCGTGCCGGCCGTCCGGTGGTGATCGACGATGGCCAGGGCCAGCGCCTGGCTTTCATCGCGCTGGACAGCAGTACCCGCACCAGCTTCACCGCCTTTGCCGCGGCCGCGGAAGATCGCCACTACCTGTTCCTCACCGCCACCCGCGCCCGTGTGCTCGGGGTGAGCGCCGATCGGGGCGCGCGCGTGCCGCTGGCCGGCATCGACTTCGATGCCCTGCCCTCGCTCAGCTACCTGCGCGACCCCGGTGCGATGCCCCCGGGCTGGACCGGTGGCGAAGCGCTGGACGATGGCGCGGTGGAAATCGCCCGCCTCGGCCTGCTGCTGCCGGCGATGGTCGGCGTGCTGCTGGCCGCCGATGACCGCCGCTTCGACGACTGCGCGCAGGTCTCGCTGTGCGACCTGAGTCAGGGCGCCGAGCAGGCCGCGCATGCGTATGAACTGGTGGCCCGCTCGCCGGTGCCGCTGCGCGAGGTCGGCATGACCGAATTCGCGGTGTTCCGCGGCGGCGTGGCCCAGCGTGACCAGGTCGCCATCATCGTGGGCACCCCGGATCTGTCCGCCGTGGTGCCGGTTCGCGTGCACTCCTCCTGCCTGACCGGTGATCTGTTCGGCTCGCTCAAGTGCGACTGCGGCGACCAGCTGCGGCGCGGCCTGCGCAAGCTCAAGGACCTCGGCGGCGGCGTGCTGCTGTACCTGGACCAGGAAGGCCGCGGCACCGGTATCGCCGCGAAGATGCGCGCCTACGGTTACCAGCACGACGGTCTGGACACGATCGACGCCGATGCACAGCTTGGCTTCGGTGCCGACGAGCGCCGCTACGGCAGTGCCGTGGCGATGCTGCAGGGCCTGGGCGTCAGCCGTGTGCAGCTGCTCAGCAACAACCCGACCAAGGCCCAGCGCCTGCGCAATGCCGGCATTGACGTGGTCGACTGCGTGCCGGTCACCGGCGACATCACCGCCGAGAACGAGCAGTACCTGCGCACCAAGGCCGAACGCGCCGGCCACCTGCTCGATGTGGACGCACTGATCCAGGCCGCGCAATAGCCCACGGCAACCTGCTACCGTCTGCGCCACGGGCGGTTGCACCTGTACGCATGCGCCCGGTCCGTTTTCCAGCCGAGCGCCTTGCCTTGTCCGAACTTCTCGACACTCCCGTGCCGCCGCCCTTGCCGCTGTTGCCGGCCGCCCCCGACTGGCAGGCGATGCCCCTGCGTTCGGCCTCGCTGGCCGCGTTCGGTGGTGCGATCGCCGGCGCACTCCTGCTGGGTGGCGTGCTCGGCGCGCTGTGGGTGGTGTTCGATCTGCCGGGACGCTGGTGGGGCGCAACCGGCATGGTCGTGCTCGGCGCGCTGATCGGTGCGGCCCTCGCGTTTCGCCGCCAGCGCCGCACGTATTGGCGGCTGGATGCGCAGGGCCTTGGCTTGCGCCGCGACCTGCTCTGGCAGAACGAAACCCGTGTACCGACCTCGCGCGTGCAGCACCTGGATCTGCGCCGTGGCCCGATCGAACGCAGTGCCGGCTTGAGCACGCTGGTCGTGCATACCGCCGGCAGCCGCTTCAGTGCGGTCACGCTCAGTGGGCTGGACAGCGCCGATGCCGAGCGCCTGCGCGACACCCTTGCGCACCAGCTGGACCAGGACGACGACGCACTGTGAGTACCCCGCCGCCGCTTGATGCCGCGCCGGAGCAGCGGCTGCATCCCTGGTCATGGCTGTTCGTGCTGCTGATGCAGTTGCGTCAGGGCCTGGTACCGCTGATCGCGCTGGTGGTGTTCGGCCAGCGCGGCGACCGCGATGAGCTGTGGCTGTCACTCGGCCCGGTGATCGCCGTGGTGGCGCTGGTTGCGTACTCGGTGCTGCAGTACCTCACCTATCGCTATCGGATCGGCGCGTCGGCCATCACCGTGCGCAGCGGGGTGTTCGCGCGCAATCGTCGCGAGATCCCCTTCGCCCGCATCCACAACGTGGTGGTCCACCAGAACCCGTTGCACCGCCTGTTCGGCGTGGCCGAGCTGAAGCTGGAATCGGCCGGCGGCCATCGCCCCGAAGCGGAAATGCGGGTGCTCAAACTGGATCAGGCGCTGGCACTGGAGCGCCTGGTACGCCAGCGCGGTCAGGCAGTGCCGGCCACGGCCGAGGGCGACGCCGCTGCGGCCGAACCGGCCGAGGATGTGCTGCTCGCCTTGAACCCGGGCGAGGTGGTCCGTATCGGCCTGCTGTCCAACCGCGGCTGGGTCGTGGTGGTGGCAGTGCTGGGCGCGATGGTGCAGTTGTTCCCGCGTGGCAGCGTCTCCGATGTGATCGAGGCCGGCGGTCGGCAGGCCTTCGGGTATGCCAGCCACCTGCACCCCGGGATGTGGCTGTGGACCATTGCCGCGGTGGTCGCCGTGGTGGGCTTCTGGGTGATGCTGCGGGTGTTGTCGGTGGTGCTCGCGCTGCTGCGCTATTACGGCTTCCGGCTCAGTGAGCACGAGCGCCGGCTGACCGTGGCCAGTGGGCTTCTGACCCGCATGCGCACCAGCGTGGCGCGGCGCCGGATCCAGGCCTGGACGTTGCGCGAGAGTGCGCTGCAGCGCTGGTTCCAGCGCCGGCAACTGCGTATCGATATCGCTGCCGGCAACCCCGGCGAAGGTGAGCGGCGTGACCTGCGCGAGCTGGCGCCGCTGGCGACGCCGGCCGTCTGCGATGGGCTGGTCCAGCATCTGCTGCCGCACCTGCAGTGGCCGCCAGCGCGCTGGCAGCCGGTGCAGATGCGCGGCTGGTGGCGGCTGTGCCTGGCCGCGCTGTGCATCGTTCCGTTGCTGACGGCGGCGGCGATCTGGTACGGCGGGCCGTGGGGCGCGGTGTTGCTGCTTTGGCTGCCGTGGTCGGCGTTCCGCGCGCACCGGCAGATGGCGCGCATCGGCTATCACCTGGATGACGACTACGTCGCCGTGCGCGGCGGCTGGTGGCAGCGCTGGTGGCGCTTTGCCGAACTGGACAAGCTGCAGGCGCTGCGCCTGACCCGCTCGCCGCTGGACCGCCGGCTGGGCACCGCCAGCGTATGGCTGGATACCGCGGGTGCAGGCATGGGCACGCCGCTGGTGCTGCAGTACCTGCCGGAAGCGGAGGCGCGTGCGGTGTACCAACAGTTGGGCCGCGCGTTGGCGAAGCGTCGCCTGCGCTGGTAGGAGCGCATCCACGCAGCCTCACTATCCCGGTAGTGCCGGCCGCTGGCCGGCTGCTCGCAATCTGGCAGGAATCGCGACCGCAGTCTTACCGCTTCGCCGGCCCCCAATACCCGAGCTCCTTGCGGATCTGCAGACCACGCGTCCACGCACCGAACGGTTTGCGCTTGAGCGTGCCGAGTTCACCGGACAGGAAATCCTCGGTCGCCGCGATCACCCGCTCGGCCGAATACCCATCGCGGAACGGATGGATGGTATCGGCGTAGCGCCGGATTTCGGCCATCAACGCCGGGGTGGGATTCAACGCCTGGGCCAGCATCGCCGGCAGTTGGGTGGCATCGTCGAAATCGATCATGTGCGGCTGCGGAACCCGGTTACGGAAGGTCACCACCGGTTTGTGCTGCACGATGAACTCGGAGACGATCGAGGACGTATCCGAGACCAGCACATCGGCGGCGCGCTGCGCGGCCATCACCTGTTCCGGCTCGATGAAGCGCGCATGCGGGCCTGCCAGCGCGCGGTAACGGTCGAACAGCTCCGGGGCGCACTTGGGGTGCAGGGTCAGCAGCCAGTAGTGCTCGCCACGGGCGATATCGGCCGCGATCTGCTCGTACAGATGCGGCGCGGCGCTCAGCCGCTCGGTGAAGGTCGAGCCGAACAGGATCACCGGGCGGCCCTGTGCCGGCACGCGCAGTCCCGCGCTCAGGCCACCGTCATCGCGGAACAGCGGATCGAGCTTGGGCCAGCCGGTCTCGGCCACGGCGAAGTGGCCCTCGCGCGCGGCCAGCTCGCGGAACGGGGTGGTCGTGGCCGGGCCCTGCGTGCAGTACAGATCGAACAGGCCGCGCACCCGGAAGTGGCCGCGGGCACTGTCGCGCTTCTGCACGTTGAAGCCGTGGAAGACCTGCACCTTGGCCCCGGCAATGAACGGCGGCACCCAGTTGGCGGCGCTGAACACCGCGCGCGGACGTAGTGCCAGCGCGTCTTTCAGGCCTGCATTGGGCACGCCGGGCAGCGACGCGCCAGCGGCGCCATCGGCGAACCAGGCCGACACCGATTGACCGGATGCGTGCAACGCCTGCGCCAGAGGGGCGAGAATGGGCAGCGCATAACGCTCCGTCGCAAACAGCAGGTACTCGGCCATCATGTCCTCCTCGACCGCTCCCACTGAACGGCCTCGCATTTCGGCCTGCATTATCGCGTTCAATGAAGCCGACCGCATCGGCGATTGTCTGGCCTCGCTGGCCTTCTGCGATGAGATCATCGTGGTGGACTCGCAGTCCACCGATGCCACGGTGGCGATCGCGACCGCCGCCGGGGCGCGGGTGCTGCAACGTCCGTTCGATGGTTTCCGCAGCCAGAAAGCGTTCTGCGTCGAGCAGGCCGCGCATGACTGGGTGCTGTGCCTGGACGCCGACGAGCGCATCAGCGACACCCTGCGCGAGGCGATCCTGTCCGCCCAGGCCAACGGTTTCGCCGGCCACCACGGCTACCGGTTCGCACGGCTTTCCGAGTATTTCGGCAAATTCCTGAAGCATGGCAACGCCTACCCGGACCGGGTCCTGCGCCTGTTCGACCGCCGCCATGGCGGCTGGCGCGGCAAGCGTGAGATCCATGAGGCGGCCAGCGTCGATGGCGCGGTGGGTACCCTGCCCGGCGATCTGATCCATTACCCCTACCGCTCGCTGGAGCAGCAGCTGCTCAAGACCCAGCGCTACGCACGGATGATGGCCGAACACGAGTTCGCGCGCGGCAAGCGCGCCACCCTGCCCAAGCTGATCCTTGCCCCGGCGTGGCGGTTCTGGCGCGGACTGTTGTTCCGCGGCGGCTTCCGCGATGGCTGGCACGGGCTGGTGTATGCCTATGTGCGCGCCAACTACGTACGCCAGAAGACCATCATGCTGTGGATGCTGCAGAACGGGCAGCCGGTGACCGATCCGCCACGGGATCAGCCAGGCGCCTGAGCCCTGGCCTGTGCCAACTCCACCCGGCGGGTATGGCCCTGAACGATCGACAGTCCGGCCAGCAGCCCGACGATGGTGACGTAGAAGCTGGCCGTGATCTGGTGCGCGAACATCGACTGGGTGATCCCGCACAGCACATAGGTCACCACCACCATGATTCCGGCGGCCGCCGGACCACGGAAGGCCTGCTCGCCGCTGCGCCGGTGCAGGCCGGTGAACACCCACAGCGGCACGCCATAGATGGCCAGCAGCAACAGCAGGCCAGGTGCACCCTGGGTCGCGGCCCACTCGGCCAGATCGTTGTGCGCATGGCCCAGATGGCAGCGCAGCTCACCCGGATCGTCGCGGCAGACCGGCAGCCGCTGCATGGCACTGTCGAAATGGCCGATGCCCACGCCGGTCAGCGGATGGTCGAGGAAGGTGTCATAGGCCACCTGCAGGCGCTCCAGCCGCGCACCGGCCGAGGAATCGCTGTCACCGCGCTCCATCCGCACCACGTCATGCTTGAGCTCGGTCAGGCGGACCTGCTCACGCAGGCTCGGGATGGTCAGGGTCAAGGTACCGGCGATCGCCACCAACGCCAGCAGCACGCCCAATCGAGCAGGCCCGGTACGCCAGCGCAGGCTCATCGCCATGACCACCAGCAACGCCAGCAGGGCCAACCAGACACCCCGGCTGCCGCTGAGCACGATGGTGACGCAGCCGGCGACCATGCCCACGATCACCCATGTCCAACGTTTGTGTGGCCGGCAGAACACCACCAGCACCATGAGCACCAGCACGATGTCGGCCAGTACGATGGCGTTGGTACTGAGGTCGGCACGCGGCGCGCC
This sequence comes from Stenotrophomonas rhizophila, assembly GCF_003751305.1. GTDB lineage: Bacteria > Pseudomonadota > Gammaproteobacteria > Xanthomonadales > Xanthomonadaceae > Stenotrophomonas > Stenotrophomonas rhizophila_B. Next base: position 419,419 of record NZ_RJKV01000002.1, on the reverse strand, counting down.
GCCGGCCACCTGCAGGATCGACAGGACCATGGTGCCGAGAAGACCGGCCAGCGCCCCGCTCCACAGCCAGCGGATGTCCGGCCGCAGTGCACAGACCCACAGGGCGATCCAGGGGATCACCACGAACCGCGAGCGGTTGTCGATATCGCGCAGACCCTGCTCGAACAGATAGATCGAGAGCAGTGCAAAGGCAATCGCTGCCACCACCAGCCAGGTCAAGGCCTTCACCGGCCGCCCGGCCAGGCTACGCGCGCGCCACAGGTAGTCCGGCGCCAGCAGCGTGCTCAGCAGCAACAGGATGCCGTAGGGCAGCAGGTTCTGCGGCAGCGTCAACACCAGCGCCGGCATGCAGAACAGGCCCACGGTGGCGATCCAATGCGCCACCCCGGCGCGCCCCTGCAGCAGCGGCAGGGAGGCAGGCGCGGCCGGCCCGGATGCGGGGGAGAACGTCATTGCCAACCTCGATTGCCACACGCAGGATTGCAGAAATCACTCATCGCCATCGATCCGGTGCAGCGCGCGTTCGCGTGCCTGTTCCTCGGCACTGGCCACGCACGGGCCATGGATATCACCCGGCCTTACCAACCACCAACGCCGACGGTTGGCCACGCCGGCCAGTTCGGCGCTGGTACGGTCCACGCAGGCCAGCAGCGCATCCTCCTGCACTAGGAGCCAGCGCTGCTGCGGCTGTTCCGCCTGCCAGGCAACGCCATCGGCGAGCTGCCGGTCCCAGCGCCGGTTGAAGCCGAAGGTTGCCGCGTTACGGTCCGCCATCAGCAGGTTCTGTTCTTTCCAGGCCACCAGACCGAGCTCGGCATCAGGGCCGATGCGCTCGCCGACCTGATGCATCAGGCCACGCGCGGAGCTGGAGTCGTTGAACAGGGGATAGCCGATCAGCCCGAACGCCACCCAGGCCATGGTCAGGGTGGCCACCACCGCCAGATGGAAGCGCCGCACCCCGGCCACGCACAAGGTGAGCACGGCCCAGCAGCCCAACGCGACCGCGACCCAGCCCAGGCCCGAGGTCACCGCGGTATCGATGCCACGGTCGAGGATGAGTTTGCGCTCGAAGCCCGGCTGGCCCATCAGCATCGAGATGCCGATGCCCAGCAGGCCGGTCGCCAGCAGCGCCACGAAGCCGCCCAGCAGCCACTGGAAGGCGCGCTTGCGCAGCAGCCCCGGCAACAGCGGCGCCAACGCCAGGCAGAACATGGGCAACGCCGGCAGGATGTAGACATCACGCTTGCCGTTGGGGATCGAGAAGAACAGCACGATCAGCAGCCACCACACCAACGGCAGCAGGTAGCGCGCATCGCGCCGCTGCAGGCGCCGGCGCCAGGCCGGGATCGCCCAGGGAATCGCCAGGAAGGCCGGGATCCACATCGACGGCATCGTGCCCAGGAAGTACCACCACGGCTGGTGGTGATCCCAGGATTGCGCATAGCGCTTGGCGGTCTGCCGGAACAGGATGTCATCCAGATAGGCGCGGTACTCGGTCGAGCCGCTGCCCAGCGCGGTCACCACCATGGGAACCAGCCACAGGGCGATCGCCAGCAGAAACGCCAGCGGCCCGGCCCAGAACCGCCAGTCGCGGATGTGCAGCTTGACCCGCGGCCAGCCCAGCAGCGATGCCACCGCGGCCGGCACGATCATCAGCAGCGCGATCACCCCCACGCCCTTGGTGATCACCCCCAGGCCGGCAGCGAACCAGCCCAGCCACCACCATCGCCACGCCGGCCCACTGAGCAGGTGCCGCAGCAGGCCGTAGTTGGCCAGGGTGATGAAGAACACCACCAGGGGGTCGATCTGGGCTTTCTTGGACTGGAAAGTGAAGTGCAGCGCGAACAGCAGCGCCCACGCCGCGTACAACCCGACCCGCCGTGTCCACAGGCGGCGGCCGAGATCATAGACGCAGGCCAGCGTCCCCAGCGCGGCCAGCAACGAGGGCAACAGGAACGCCACGCGCCAATCGCCGATCAGCGTGTACAGCGTCGCCTGCGACCACATCAGCATGGGCGGCTTGTCCGAATACAGCTCGGTGCCGCGATGCGGGAACAGCCAGTCGCCGCTCTCCACCATCTGCTTGGCGACCAGCGCAAAGCGTGGCTCATCGGACGGCCACGGATCACGCATGCCCAGGCCAGCCCCCAGAACGAGCAGGGCCATCAGGGCAAGCAGCCAGAACTCTCGGGATGCGCGGTTTTTTAGCATGGGGCGGAATTCTAGCCGGGTTCGGATCAGCCCTTCTTTAACAGACGCGCATAGAAGAAGCCGTCAGCACCGTTCTCACCCGGCAGGCGCTGGCGCCCGGCCCAGGAATCATGGCCATACGCCTCGCCCAGCGGCAGGAATCCCGCATCACGGGTGCGCTGCAGGAAGGCTTCGACCTGGAACTGGTTTTCATCGCGCAGGATCGAGCATGTCGCATACAGCAGGGTTCCGCCCGGGGTAAGCATCGTCCAGCAGGCATCCAGCAGGCGTGCCTGCAGGGCCATCAGTGCCTCGATGTCGGTCGCGCGGCGATGCGCCAGCACATCCGGCTGGCGGCGGATGATGCCGGTGGCCGAACAGGGGGCGTCGAGCAGGATGGTGTCGAACAACTGCCCGTCCCACCAGCTGGCAGGATCGGTCGCGTCACCCGCGAGCACCTTCGCATGCTGGCCCACGCCGGTACGCACGAACGTTTCGCTGATGCGCTTGAGCCGGCGCGCGTCGATATCCAACGCCAGCAGCTGCAGGGTGGGATCGCGCTCCAGCAGGTGTGCGGCCTTGCCGCCCGGTGCGGCGCAGGCATCAAGCACCCGCGACCCCGGGCGCGGCGCAAGCGCATCGGCCACCTGCTGGGCAGACAGATCCTGCACCGACAGCGCGCCATCGGCGAAGCCCGGCAGCGCGGACACGGCTACCGGCACCGGCAGACAGATCGCGTCGGCACCCATGCTCGATGGCTCGGCCGCGATACCGGCTGCCTCCAACTGCTGCAACATCGCATCGCGGCTGCTGTGCTGGCGGTTGACCCGCAGCCACAGCGGCGCGGCCTGCAGGCTGGCACTGAACACGGCATCGGCCTCCTCCGGCCAATCCTGTTCGATCTTCTCAGCCATCCACAGCGGGAAGGCATCGCGCGCCGGCAGCGGCGGAATGCCTTCGCGCTGGGCGCGGCGCAGCAGTGCATTGACCATGCCGGCCTGGCGATCACGGCCCATCGCGCGGGCAGCGTCGACCGTGGCCGAGAGCGCGGCGTGCGCCGGCAGCTCCAGCGCGTCGAGCTGGGCGAAGCCGACCAGCAGCAGCGCGCGCAGTTCGTCTTCGCGCACACTCAGTGGCCGCGGCATCCATTGCGCCAGTGCGGCGTCATACGCGGCGCGGCGACGCAGCACGGCAAAGCACAGCGCCTCCAGCAGCGCGCGGTCGCGGCTGTCGTCCAGGGTCGGCAGTGCGGTGGCCAGTTCGGCCTTGAGCGAACGGCCGCGGCCGATCACCTGGGCCAGCACGCGCGCGGCCAGCACGCGGGTCGGCACGCCGGGGGCGGTATGGGCGGTGTAGGGGCCTGCAGGCTTGCTGGAACGCGCGTTGGTCATCTCAGGCACCCACGCCGAGATCACGACGGGCATTGAGGTAGTCGGCGGCGGTGATCGCCTTGCCGCCCTCACGCTGCAGCACACGCAGGCGCAGCGCCCCCTGGCCGCAGGCGATGTCGATGCCGTCGCGCGAGGCGGCCAGCAGTGTGCCCGGGGCCTTGCCCTGGTTGTCCTCCAGCGCGATCGCACCATGGATGCGGACGCGCTCGCCGGCCAATGTCGCCTCGGCGATCGGCCACGGGTTGAAGGCGCGCACGGTACGGGCCAGCGCCTGGGCATCATCGGACCAGTCCAGGCGGGCTTCGGCCTTGTCCAGCTTGTGCGCGTAGGTGACGCCCGCCTCGGGCTGCGGCTGCGCGATCGGCTTGATGCCGGCACGCAGCAGGCCCAGGCCATCGGACAGCACCTGCTCACCCAACGCGGCCAGGCGGTCGTGCAGCTGACCGCCGGTGTCGTTGGCGCCGATCGCGATGTGCTGCTTGAGCAGCACCGGGCCGGTGTCCAGCCCCGCTTCCATCTGCATCAGGCACACGCCGGTCTCGGAATCGCCGGCCTGGATCGCACGCTGGATCGGCGCGGCACCGCGCCAGCGCGGCAACAGGGAGGCATGCACGTTCCAGCAGCCATGGGTCGGGATCGCCAGCACGGCCTTGGGCAGGATCAGACCATAGGCCACCACCACCATCAGATCCGGCTGCAGGGCGCGCAGCTGCTGCTGGGCTTCGGGGGTCTTGAGGCTTTCCGGCTGGAACACCGGGATGCCGCGTGCGATCGCTTCCAGCTTGACCGGCGATGGCGCCAGGCCACGGCCACGCCCTGCGGGACGATCAGGCTGCGTGTACACCGCGACCACTTCATGGTGGCGGGCTGCGGCACGCAGCGAGGACACGGCGAACGCCGGCGTACCGGCAAAGACAATCTTCATGGCGACCCCACTAACAGAACGTAAAACGGCGCCGATGTCCGGCGCCGCGCGACAGCACACGTCGCGCGGTCAACCCGCGCGGCGGTCGCTGCAATCACCTCAGGCAACGTGCTTGCGCAGCTTGGCCAGCTTCTTGCGCACCATCTCGCGCTTGAGCGGCGAGAGGTAATCAATGAACAGCTTGCCGTCCAGGTGGTCCATCTCGTGCTGCACGCACACGGCGAGCACGCCGTCGGTGGTCAGTTCCTGGGCCACGCCGTGGCGATCCAGGTAGCGCACGGTGATCTGGTTGGCGCGGGTGACGTCGGCAAAGATGCCCGGCACCGACAGGCAGCCTTCCTGATAGACCTGGCCCCCTTCGTTGGCGACGATCTCCGGGTTGATGAACACCATCGGGGTGTCCTTCTCCTCACTGACGTCGATCACCATGAAACGCTTGTGCACGTCGACCTGGCTGGCGGCCAGGCCGATGCCCGGAGCGTCGTACATGGTCTGGAACATGTCATCGATCAGGGTCTGGAACGCCGGCGTGGTCACGTCGGCGGCATCCATCAACGCGGCCTTGGTGCGCAGGCGCGGATCGGGAAATTCGAGAATGGGCAGGAGAGCCATGGCAAATACCGGTAGGGGGCGCCGGTCGAAGCGGCGTACAGGGCGATTCTATCGCCAACGCTTGCCCCGCGCCCCGGTTTCTGGACTATAGTGCGCGAACCTGTTGGGGAATCAGGCACCACATCTATGTTTGAACGAACTCGTACGGTCGTCGCCGTAGCGATGCTGACCGTCGCTACCTATGCTACCGCCGTGGAAATGAATGGCGGGCACCCGGATACCTATGTCGTGCGCAAAGGGGACACGCTGTGGGACATCTCGGCGCGGTTCCTGCAGAAGCCCTGGCTGTGGCCGGAGATCTGGCAGGCCAACCCGCAGGTCAAGAATCCACACCTGATCTACCCGGGTGACGTGCTCAGCCTGGCCTATCTGGACCGCGTCGTGGCCCAGCCCGGCCCGCGCCAGGAGGCCCCGATCAACGGCGTCCCGCTGGAGCAGGTCGAGCCCTTCCTGAAGCAGCTCAGCGTGGTCGACGAGGTCAAGTCGCTGCCCTACGTGGTCAATCTGGAAGACAACCGCCTGCGCGCCACCACCGGCCAGACCGCCTATGTGCGGGGCCTGGAGAATGCGCAGGTCGGCCAGCGTTTCGCCGTGGTCCGCCCGACCGTGCAGTACGCCCTGCCCAAGCCGACTGAAGATCTGAACGCCCGTGGCGACACCACGCCTGGCAGCGGCAACGTCTGGAAGACCTTCATCGTGCCGAGCAAGCGCAACCAGACGCTGGGCTACGAGCTGGCCCAGATCAACGTCGGCACGGTGACCCGCGTCCAGAGCGGCGATGTCGAGGTGACCTCGGTCGTGCTGCAGGGCCAGGTCGATGGGCGCGAAGTCCGCGCCGGCGACCGGCTGGTGCCGGTCGAGGCCCGCCCCTACGACCTGCAGTTCGTGCCGCACGTTCCCGCCCCGCAGACCGCCGATCTGGATGTCCGGGTGCTGGCCGTGGCCGACACCTTCACCTCGGCCGGCCCGCGCGACGTGATCGCGATCTCCGCCGGCAGCGCCAACGGCGTGGACAACGGCACGGTGTTCTCGCTGTGGCGCCAGGGTCGTCACGTCGCGCACCGCATGGACTACCCGAACTCGTCACGCATGGACGATGCGCTGGTCAGCGGTGCCGGCCGGGTCACCCTGCCGGACGAGTACGCCGCCCATGCGATGGTGTTCCGCACCTTCGAGAACGTCAGCTACGCGCTGGTGATGGAAGGTGTGAAGCCGGTCAAGGTCGGTTATTCGGCACTGCATCCCGATAAGCAGTAAGCGCGGCAGAATCTGACGTTGCACTCCGACGGCGCCCTAGGGCGCCGTCCTCGTTTGCGTCCCAGGCTGTCGGGATGCCGATTCCCTGCGTTGCCTCGTCCACCGCCCTGCTCACCCTGGTCCTGGCCGGCGGTGCCCTGCCACCCCGCCTGCGCCTGCTGCGGGCGTTTCCGGATGCGGGGGCCGCGCTTCGGGCCGGGCCGAGCGCATGGCGTGCGGCCGGCTGTACTCCTGTCCAGTGCGCCCGCCTGGCCCTGCCGGACGTGGTTTACCTGAAGCACGCACTGGCGTGGCTGGCCGACCAGCGCCATCACCTGCTGGGCCTGACCGATCCCGACTACCCGGCCCTGCTGGCCCAGATCGAGGAACCGCCCCTGGCCCTGTTCGTGGATGGGGAGCCGGCCCGGCTCTGGCACCCCGCCGTGGCCGTGGTCGGCAGCCGCTCGCCGACCGCGGGGGGCCGTGAGCACGCGCAGGCATTTGCCATGGCCCTGGCCCGCGACGGCTGGTCGGTGGTGAGCGGGCTGGCAACCGGTGTGGACGCGCAGGCCCATGACGGCGCACTCCAGGTGCCCGGCGGGATGACCGTCGCCGTGGTGGCCACCGGCCTGGAGCAGACCTATCCGCGCCAACATGCCGCCCTGCATGCCCGCATCGCGGCGAACGGGGCGGTGGTGAGCGAATATCCGCCGGGCATGCCGGCCATCCAGGCGCACTTTCCCGCGCGCAACCGGATCATTGCCGGGCTCAGCCTGGGCACCCTGGTGATCGAGGCCGCCCAGCGCTCCGGCGCCCTGATCACCGCCCGCTGCGCCGCCGAGGCCGGGCGGGAGGTGTTCGCCCTGCCCGGCTCGATCCGCAACGCGCGTGCCCGCGGCTGCCACCGCCTGATCCGCCAGGGGGCGGCGCTGGTGGAAGAACCGGCCGAGGTAACCGCCGGGCTGACCGCCCTGGCCCAGACCCTGGCCGGGGCCTTGCGAACCCGGCTGGACGCCCCCACTGAACAGGCACGACCGGCGCCCGGGCGCGCGCCCTCCTACACCGACCCGGACTACCAGTGCTTGTGGAAAGCCCTGGATGACGACCCAACGGGTATGGATTCCTTGATCCAGCGCAGCGGATTGACGGCGGCTCAGCTGTCGGCCATGCTGCTGGTCATGGAACTGGATGGAAAGGTAATGGCCGCCTATGGTCGCTACTGTCGAAAACCCTAGTTTCTTCACCTCCACAGCGTCGTTGACGCAGGCCGAGGGGCAATGAAAGAGAGCATTCTGGATGTCCTGCTGTACCTGTTCGAACACTATTTCAGCGAAGACGCGGATCTCATCCGCGACCGCGACTCCCTCCAGAACGGCCTGATCCAGGCCGGCTTCAGCCCCACCGAGATCAACAAGGCCTTCGATTGGCTGGACGCGCTCGCCGAGCAGCGCCCGGCCGTGGTGCTGGGCCGCGTCAATGGCCCGGTACGGATTTTCCATGGGCCCGAGCTGGACAAGCTCGACGTGGAAGGCCGTGGCTTTTTGATGTTCCTGGAGCAGCACGGCATCCTCGATGCCAGCCAGCGCGAGCTGGTGCTGGACCGTGCGATGGCGCTGGACCAGGACGAACTGGACCTGGACGACCTCAAATGGGTCGTGCTGATGGTGCTGTTCAACCAGCCCGGTGCCGAAGCCGCCTATGCCTGGATGGAAACCCAGATGTTCGTGGACGAACCGGAACCGCTCCACTGACCTTACACTGAGCGCCTTGCGCATTCAGGAGCGGGCCGGTGGACCAGTGGTTCTTTGCAGAAGGAAACAGTCAGCAGCGCGGTCCGCTGCCTGCTGACGAGTTGATCGCGCTCTACCGTTCCAGCCGCATCGCGCTGGATACGCTGGTGTGGCGCGACGGCATGGCGCAGTGGCAGCCCTTGGAATCCGTGGCGGCCGAGATCGGTCTGGACATCGCTCCTGCCACCGAGGCGGTGGAGGCGATCACGCCTGATCCCGCTGTCCCGCCGGCACTGCCTGCCGCGCCCGTCGCGCCCATCACGCCCGCTCCGAGCATCGACCCTACCGCCGTGCCGCCGCCCCGCAAGGGCCTGAGCGGCTGTGCGATCGTGGGCATCATCGCGGCTGTGTTCGCCGTGCTGGTGCTGATCGTCGGCGGCGTGCTTGCGGTGCTGGCGGTACCGGCATACCGCGAGTATGTCGCTCGTAGCAAGACCACCGAGGCGATCGCCACGCTGGCCCCGATCAAGTCCGCCGTGGCCGAGTTCGCCAGCGAACATGGCCGCTGCCCGGTCAACGATGACGAGGGCTTCCAGCCAGCCGAAAGCTACGCCGCCGGTGCCGTCGGCGCCGTGCGGATCGGCCGTTTCGACAATGGCCACTGCGGCGTGGAAGCCGAACTGACCGTACCCGGCAGCACCTCGCTGGACGGCAAGCTGCTGTGGCTGGATTACGACGGTGAGCAGCAGCACTGGGAATGCAGCGGCGAGCCCGACGACACGTACCTGCCGCAGGATTGCCGCGGCTGATAACGGACAGATGTCCATGGATGCACCCAACAGGGGATTGAAGCAATGACTGAGTGGTATTTCGCCGATGGCCAGGAACGTCAGGGACCGCTGAGCGCAGACGACATGCGCCAGCGCTTCCAGCGGGGTGAGATCACCCTGACCACGCTGGTGTGGCGGGAAGGGTTCGCGCAGTGGGCACCGCTGTCCGAGGCCGTCGATGAGCTGCAGCTGCAGCATCTGGCCAGTACGGCCAGCACGGTCGGCAGTGGCATCGACCTGCGCGGCGATTACACCGCCATCGACAACGGCACTGCGCCACTGCCGGGCACCGGCGGTGGTACCTACTCGCCGTACACCGCGCCTGCCGCGGCCACCGGCTATGCCAACACCGCCGTGGTCAGTGGCCAGGAGGTGGTCTATGCCGGCTTCTGGAAACGTTACGCCGCCTACTTCATCGACTACATCCTGCTGACCGTGGTCACCCTGCCGCTGAGCATGATCATCAACGTGATGGGCGTCAGCTCGGGCAACGAGGGCGTCCAGGTCGCGCTGACGCTGGTGGTGATGCTGCTCAGCATGGTGATCAGCATCGGCTATTACGCCGGCTTCCACGCCTCGCGCGGTGGCGCCACGCTGGGCAAGATGGCCGTCGGCATCAAGGTCGTGCGCGGCAATGGCGAGCGGATCAGCTTCCTGCGGGCCTTCTGCCGCTACCTGGCCACCATCGTGAGCAGCCTGATCCTGATGATCGGTTTCATCATGGCCGCCTTCACCGAGCGCAAGCAGGCGCTGCACGACATGATGTGCGACACCCTGGTGGTCGACAAGTGGGCCTTCACCGAGCATCCGGAGCTGCAGCAGCGCGGCCTGGGCACGGTCACCATCGTGATCCTGGTCATCGCCGCACTGGCCGTGGTGGCCCTGTTCGGCGTGATGCTGGCCATGATCGGCGTGATCGCCTCGATGTCCTGATCCAGGCAATCCTCACACCCGGCCGCTTGACACAAGCGGCCCCGGCGTGATTCCACTAATAGGCAAGAAAGCTGAACGCCCGGCCCACCCCCGGGCGTTCGGTTTATGTATATCGCCCGCGCCGCTTCACTAATGCGGCCATTTGCTCCACCCTAGCGGCCCTCCCCGGGGCCCTGCCCATAGAATCCTGACGCCATGCCCAAGCACCTGCTCATCGTCGAATCGCCCGCCAAGGCCAAGACGATCAACAAATACCTCGGCAAGGACTTCACTGTCCTGGCCTCGTATGGGCATGTGCGTGACCTGGTGCCCAAGGAAGGCGCGGTCGACCCCGACAACAACTTCGCGATGCGGTACGACCTCATCGAGAAGAACGAAAAGCACGTCGATGCCATCGTCAAGGCCGCCAAAGGCGCCGACGACATCTTCCTGGCGACCGATCCGGATCGCGAGGGTGAAGCGATCAGCTGGCACATCGCCGAAATCCTGAAGGAACGCGGGCTGGTCAAGGACAAGCCGATGCAGCGCGTGGTCTTCACCGAGATCACCCCGCGCGCCATCAAGGAAGCGATGGGCCACCCGCGCGAGATCGCCGGCGACCTGGTCGATGCCCAGCAGGCGCGCCGCGCGCTGGACTACCTGGTCGGCTTCAACCTGTCCCCGGTGCTGTGGCGCAAGGTGCAGCGCGGTCTGTCCGCCGGCCGCGTGCAGAGCCCGGCACTGCGCATGATCGTCGAGCGCGAAGAAGAGATCGAAGCCTTCATCGCCCGCGAGTACTGGAGCATCGATGCGCTGTGCGCGCATCCCTCGCAGCACTTCAATGCGCGCCTGATCAAGCTGGACGGGCAGAAGTTCGAACAGTTCACCGTGACCGACGGCGACACCGCCGAAGCCGCGCGCATGCGCATCCAGCAGGCCGCCCAGGGCGCCCTGCACGTCACTGATGTGGTCAGCAAGGAGCGCAAGCGCCGCCCGGCACCGCCGTTCACCACCTCCACGCTGCAGCAGGAAGCCTCGCGCAAGCTCGGTTTCACTACGCGCAAGACCATGCAGGTCGCGCAGAAGCTGTATGAAGGCATGGCGATCGGTGAAGAAGAAGGCACCGTCGGCCTGATCTCGTACATGCGTACCGACTCGGTGAACCTCTCGCAGGATGCGCTGGCTGAAATCCGCGACGTGATCGCACGCGATTACGGCATCGGCTCGCTGCCGGACCAGCCGAACACCTACCAGACCAAATCCAAGAACGCCCAGGAAGCGCACGAAGCCGTGCGTCCGACCTCGGCGCTGCGCACCCCAGCCCAGGTGGCGCGCTTCCTCACCGACGACGAGCGCAAGCTGTACGAGCTGATCTGGAAGCGCGCCGTCGCCTGCCAGATGATCCCGGCCACGCTCAACACCGTCAGCGTGGACCTGTCGGCCGGCAGCGAGCACGTGTTCCGCGCCAGCGGTACCACCGTGGTCGTGCCCGGCTTCCTGGCCGTGTACGAGGAAGGCAAGGACAACAAGAGTGCCGAGGACGACGATGAAGGCCGCAAGCTGCCGGCGATGAAGCCCGGCGACCGCGTGCCGCTCGAGCGCATCCTGGCCGAACAGCACTTCACCCAGCCGCCGCCGCGCTTCACCGAAGCGGCACTGGTCAAGGCGCTCGAGGAGTACGGCATCGGCCGCCCCTCGACCTACGCTTCGATCATCCAGACCCTGCTGTTCCGCAAGTACGTGGAGATGGAAGGCCGCAGCTTCCGCCCGTCCGACGTCGGCCGTGCAGTGTCCAAGTTCCTGTCCAGCCACTTCACCCAGTACGTGGATTACGACTTCACCGCCAAGCTCGAAGATGAGCTCGATGCGGTGTCGCGTGGCGAGGAAGACTGGATCCCGCTGATGGCGCGGTTCTGGGAACCCTTCCACAAGCTGGTCGGCGAAAAGAACGAATCGGTCGACCGCGCCGAGGCCAGTGGCGCGCGCGAGCTCGGCACCGATCCCAAGACCGGCAAGCCGGTCAGCGTGCGCCTGGGCCGTTTCGGGCCGTACGCGGCGATCGGCAGCACCGCCGAGGACGCCGAGGACAAGCCCAAGTTCGCCTCGCTGCGCCCCGGCCAGTCGATGCACACCATCTCCCTGGAAGACGCGCTGGAGCTGTTCCTGATGCCGCGTGCGCTCGGCCAGGACAAGGAGGAGGACGTCAGCGTCGGCATCGGTCGCTTCGGTCCGTTCGCCAAGCGTGGCAGCACCTATGCCTCGCTGAAGAAGGAAGACGACCCGTACACCATCGATCTGGCCCGCGCCGTGTTCCTGATCGAAGAGAAGGAAGAGATCGCGCGCAACCGGATCATCAAGGAGTTCGAGGGCAGCGAAATCCAGGTGCTGAACGGTCGGTTCGGCCCGTACATCAGCGACGGCAAGATGAACGGCAAGATCCCGAAGGATCGTGAGCCCGCCTCGTTGACCCTGGCCGAAGTGCAGAAGTTGATGGAAGACACCGGCAAGCCGGTGCGCAAGGGCTTCGGCAAGAAGGCCGCCAAGAAGGTCGTGGCCAAGAAGGCACCGGCCAAGAAAGCGGCCACTGGCGACGCGACCAAGAAGACCGCCACCAAGAAGGCCGCGGTGAAGAAGGTCGCCAAGAAGGCCACGGCAAAGAAGGCAACCAAAAAGGTGGCCAAGAAAGCCGTGAAGAAGGCCGTCAAAAAGGCCTCCTGATCGCCTTGGTTGACCCCTCCCGCCACGGCGGGAGGATAATGCGGGCCATGCATCCGGCCCGCCTGTCATGAACGAACTCACTGTGGACACTGCCCTGCCTGCGCTGCGCGCCGGCGGGGTGATCGCCTATCCCACCGAAGCCGTCTGGGGCCTGGGCTGCGATCCCGCGCACGAAGCGGCGGTGATGAAGCTGCTGCAGCTCAAACAACGGCCGGTCGAGAAGGGGATGATCCTGGTCGCCGCCGATCCCGCCCAGCTGGACGGCTGGGTACGGATGGACGCGCTGCCGCTGGATCGCCAAGGCGCGGTGCTGGCCAGCTGGCCCGGCGCCAATACCTGGATCCTGCCCGCCGGCGAACGTGCGCCGCGCTGGATCACCGGCGAGCACAGCGGCATCGCGGTGCGCATCAGCGCGCACCCCCTGGTCGCCGCGCTGTGCCGCGCTTGGGGAGGCCCCCTGGTCTCCACCAGTGCCAACCTCGCCGGCGAGCCGCCGGCACGCACACGCGCCGAACTGGACCCGCGCCTGCTGGCAATGCTCGATGGCCTGATCGATGGCCAGACCGGTGGCCTGGCACAGCCCACGCCGATCCGCGATGCGCTCAGCGGCCAGGTATTGCGCAGCTGAGCCGGCTTTTGCGTGGCGGGGAGCAAACCCGCACACTGAGCGCATGACCCTGCGCCCTGCCCTGTGCTTGTTCCTGTCCGCACTGCTGAGCCCTGTCGTGCCTGCGGCGGCGCAGAGCGACAACGTGCGCGTGTATCGCTGCGTCGGCAGCAGTGGCGCCGTCTCGCTGCAGGACGCACCGTGCCGCGAAGGCCGGCAGGAAGTGCGCGACCTGCAGCGCCCGCGCGATCCCGCCCCGCGCGTGGTACGCAGCGACCGCGGGCCCGACCCGGCGCCTGCACCGCGAGCGCCCGAGCGCGAAGTGCGCTACGTGCACGTGCAGCCGCCGCAGCCGATGTACGAGTGCAGCACCAGCGAGGGCGACACCTACGTCAGCGACAGCAACGAAGGTAATCCGCGCTGGGTCCCGATCTGGACCAATGCCTATCTGCCCTATCGTCCCGGACCGAGGCCGCCATCGGGCGGCTATCCACCGTCACGCCCGCTGCCACCAATCGCGCCGATGGGCAGTGGTTCGGTGCGCAGCAGCGGCGGCTCGCTCTCCGTCAGCGGCAGCGGCTCACGGGTCGGCGGCAGCATCAACATCGGCGGTGGCAGCTCGCACTGGGAAGGTGGCGGTTATCCGTACCCCGGCGTGGAAAACAGCGTGGTGATGCCTGCCGGCAACGTGCTGGTGCGCGACGAATGCCATGCGCTGCCCGCTCATGAAGTCTGTTCGCGGTTGAAGGACCGGCGCTGGGACCTGATCCGCCGCTACAACAGTGCGCTGCAGGGCGAGCGCGACGCGCTGACCCGCGAGCAGCGCGGGATCGATGCGCGCCTGGACCAGGACTGCGGCGGGGCATGAAACGGTCCCTGCTGCTTATGGTGCTGGTGAGCCTGCCCGCTGCGGCGGACGAATCGGTGTTCTTTCGCTGCACCGATGCCGGCGGCAGCCTGACCATCCAGAGCGTCGCGTGCCCCGCTGGCAGCGAACAGCGCATCCAGCGGATCAGCGCGCCGGTGCGTGGCCCGGCCGTGACCGGGAATGCGCCGACCGCCCCCACCACCGAATACAGCATGCCGCCGCTGCCGCAGGACGGCGACGAAGCCAGTGGTCTGCTCGACAGCGCTGCGCTGCGCCCTGAGCCCTCCACGGCCGTGCAGGACGCTGCAGGGCCGCCCAGGCCACCGCTGCCGGAGATCTATCAGTGCGTCTCCGCCGATGGCGGCCGCTACCTGCATGAGCGCGAGCCCGCCCCGTCTCGCTGCGAATCGCTGGCCCTTACCGGCCTGGGGGGCAGTCATGCGCCGAGCAATGCGGCGAGCTGCGAAGTGGTGCGCGACGCCTGCCAGCCGATGGCGGAGGAACAGCGATGCAGCGGCTGGCAGCAGCGCTTCCGCGATGCGCGGGGCCGCGAGCGCTTCGCGGCCCCGGACAACCAGGCCGCGGCGACCGCCGAGCGCGCGCGTCTGGAAGCGGTGTTGGCCGACAGCGATTGCCCGGTGCCGTGACCGGCAGTGCCGGTCGCTGGCCGGCTCAGAACCCGTAGCGCAGGAACCCGCCATCCACCGCGATGCACTCACCGGTGACGTAGCTGGAGGCCGGCAGGCACAGAAAACCGACCGCCGCCGCCACCTCTTCCGGTTCGCCGATACGGCGCATCGGGGTCCGCTCGATCACCTGGTCGTAGTAGTCCGGATCAGACAACGGCCCGGACGTACGCCGGGTGCGGATGTACCACGGCGCGACGGCGTTGACGCGGATTCCGTCCTCGGCCCACTCCACGGCCAGGTTGCGGGTCATCTGGTGCATCGCGGCCTTGGTCATGCCATACACCGCGCCGCTGCGCACGTGGATCAGGCCGGACACGCTGCCGACGTTGACGATCGCCGAGGCCGCGTGCCGCGCCAGCAGCGGATGCGCATAACGCGACAGCTCGAACGCCGAAAACAGGTTGGTCTCGAAAATCCCGCGCCACTCGTCTTCGGTGTATTCGGTGGCCGGCTTGCTGATGTTGCCACCGGCATTGTTGACCAGGATGTGCAGTCCATCGCTGTGGTCTTCCACCCAGTCCAGGATGTCGCGGCGGTCCTCGTCGTCGGACACGTCGGCAGCCAGGCCATGGATGTCGCGGTCCGGGAAGGCATCGGCCAGTTCGTCGCGGGCCATTTCCAGCGCATCGGCATCGCGGCCGACGATCAGCAGGTCCGCACCGAAGCCCAGCAGTTCGCGCGCGATCGCCAAGCCGATGCCGGCACTGGCGCCGGTGATCAATGCGGTCTGTCCATCCAGTCGCCAACGTTGCGCGCTCACGTGCTTCTCCTGCGGTGATCCATGGGATGCGGCACCCATGGTGCGGCCCGGATAGGATAACGCGCGATGGCCGGCACGCCGGACGCCGTCACGCGCGATGCGCGAGGCGGTGGGACACTGATGCTCCGCTACCCGCTCAACGAGGGAGGTTGCCATGACGATCCGTACTGCCCTGCCGCTGCTCGCGATGATCGCGCTGAGCGCCTGCAACCGCCCGGTGCCCCCGGCGCCGGATACACCGCCGGAACCGCAGGCCACCGAACTGCGCGAGGCCATCCAGCAGCCGATCGACCGCGCCAGGAGCGTGGGCGATACGTTGCAGAAGACCGCCGACGCGCAAGCTGCCGAGGTGGACCGCGCCACCGGCGGCGACACCCCGCCCCGGCCGTGAGCCCAGCGACCAGATAGCAGAACGCCCGGCACAGGCCGGGCGTTCTTGTGTCACACCGAACCGCTGATGCCGCTTACAGACCGCAGAAGCAGTACACCAGCGTCTTGACCGGCGCGGCGTTGTTGCGCGGATCGCGTGCAGCCTCTTCGACGAAGCGCAGCTGGGTGTCCAGCTCCGGCATCGAACGGGCCAGCATCAGGCGGGCCATGCCCGATTCGCCCAGCATCCAGGCACCGGCATGACTGCCGGCGAAGCCGCTGAGGAACTGCGCGAACGGGGTCGCGCCCTTCTCGATGTAGCGCACGCGGAACTTGTCATCCGCACCCAGCTTGGCACGGCTGGCGGCGTCGGCCACGGCAGCCTTCAGACCGCCGAAGTCATCGACCAGGCCACGTTCCTTGGCCTGCGCACCGCTCCACACGCGACCGCGGGCGACTTCATCAACCGCTTCCACCGGCTTGTTGCGCGCGGCGGCGACCTTGCCGGTGAAATCGGCGTAGCCCTTGTTGATCACCGACTGGATGACCTGGCCCACGGCCGGGTCCATCGGGCGGGTGATGTCGAACGCGCCGGCGAAGCGGGTGGTACCCACGCCATCGGTATGCACGCCGATCTTGTCCAGCGAGCGCGCCACGTTCGGGATCATGCCGAAGATGCCGATCGAACCGGTGATCGTGGACGGGTCGGCGTAGATGCGATCGGCATTCATGCTGATCCAGTAACCGCCCGAGGCGGCCAGATCGCCCATCGAGACCACGACCGGCTTGCCGGCTTCCTTCAGCGCGACCACTTCGCGGCGGATCTGCTCGGAGGCGAACACTTCACCGCCCGGCGAGCTCACGCGCAGCACCACGGCCTTCACATCCTTGTCGTCGCGTGCTTCACGCAGCAGCGCCGAGGTCGACTCGCCACCGATGCGACCGGCCGGCAGATCGCCACCGGAGATTTCACCGGCCGCCACGATCACCGCCACCTGCGGACGCGAATCGACCGGCGAACGACGGCCATCGAGCACGCTCAGGTAGGCATCCAGATCGACGTTGCGGTAACCACCGTCAGCGTCATCATCGGCGACACCACGCTCGGTCAGCAGGGTATCCACTTCCTCGCGCGTCTTCAGGCCGTCCACCAGCTTCTGCTGCAGGGCGAACTTGGCCAGGTCGCCACCGGCAGCGGCGATGCCTTCGGGCATGGTGTCGATGCCGGCGGCCAGCTGTGCCGGATCCAACTTGCGTGCCTTGGCGATGTCGGCCAGGTAGCGCTGCCACACATCGTTCATCCAGAACAGATCGGCTTCCTTGGCCTGCGGCGAAGCGGCATCGAGCACGTACGGCTCGGCGGCCGACTTGTACTCGCCCACCTTGAACAGGTGCACGTCCACGCCCAGCTTGTCCTGCAGGCCGGTGCGGAAGTACTGGCGGTAGCGGCCCAGGCCTTCCAGCACCACGCCCCCCATCGGGTCGAGGTAGACCTCGTTGGCCTGCGAGGCGAGCAGGTACTGCGACTGGCTCATGTTCTCGCTGAACGCCACGACCTGCTTGCCGGCAGCGCGCAGCTCCTGCAGCGCAACCGTCACTTCGCGCATCGAGGCGAAGCCGCTCGGCTGCAGCTTGTCCAGCTCCAGCACCACGCGCTCGATCTTCTTGTCGGTCTTGGCGGCCTCCAGCGCGCGGATCAGATCGCGCAGCTGGATTTCTTCGGCGCTCTTGTCGCCCACCGCCTTGCCCAGCGCGCGGCTGACCGGATCAGCACTGAACTGTTCAACCAGCCGGCCTTCCGGTGCGATCACCAGGGTCGTGCGGTCCTGCAGCGACGTCTTCGAGGTCGCGCTCTTGCCCATCGCGACGATGAACACGATCAGGATCAGGAACAGCAACCCGAAGAACACCAGGTTGAGGATGAGCCGGCGGGTAAAGTTCATCACATCCCACAGCCCGATGAAGAAGCTGGCGACGGGATTGCGACGCGCGGGTTGATTCATGGGGGTAACTCCAAAGTGGCTTCTTGCCGTGGTGCCAGAATAGCCGGTGCCGGGCGCGCCGGCATCGGACACAAGTCAGGGTGTCGAAGGGAGGCCGGCGCGGGCGCTGCTCACGCGCAGGCGCCAGGCCATCAGGATGGCGGCGGCGGTCAGGCCCAGAATGAGCCCCAGCCACATGCCCTGCGGGCCCATGCCCAGCCCCAGGCCCAGCCCGGCGCCGAGCGGCATGCCCAGGCCCCAGTACGAGAACATGGCGATGAACATCGGCACGCGGGTGTCTTTCAGCCCGCGCAGCGCGCCGGCCGAGAGCACCTGGACGCCATCCGGGAACTGGAACGCGGCCGCATACAGCAGCAGGGTCGAGGCCAGGGCGGCCACGCCCAGATCGTTCGTGTAAACGCCAACGATGGCGTCATGGCCGAACAGCAGCACCAGCGCGGACAGGGTCTGCGTGCCCAGGATGATCAGCAATCCTGCGATCGCCGCGCGGCGCACGCCCAGCCCGTTGCCACTGCCGACGGCGTGACCGACCCGCACCGTGGTGGCCTCGGCCACGCCCATCGGGATCATGAAGCACAGCTGGGCGACGTTGATGGCGATCTGGTGCGACGCCGCTTCGGTCGCACCCAGGCGCCCGATCAACAGCGCGGTGACGATGAACAACCCACCTTCCATCAGCACGGTGATGCCGATCGGCAGGCCGGTCCGCAGCAGGTCCCAGATCGCGCTCCAGCGCGGCGCCTCGAAGTGCGCGAACAGCTGCAGATGGGCGAAACGCTTGGTCTTCCAGAGATAGCCCGCAAAGCACAGCGCCTGCAGCCACATCATGATCGCCGAGGCCATGCCCAGGCCTTCGGCGCCCAGCTCGGGGAAGCCGAGCTTGCCGTAGCAGAGCACGTAGCCCAGCGGCGCCAGCACCAGCAGGCCCCCAAAGCCGAGCAGCATCGTCGGCAGCGTCCAGTGCATCCCCTCGCTGAGGTAGCGCATGCAGAAGTACAGCGTCAGCGCCGGGCCGCGCCAGCGCACGGCATGCAGGAACGCGGTCGCGCCGGGCACGATGTCCGGCGCGATGCCGAACGCCGGCAGCAACGGCGGCACCACCGTGAGGAAGGTGAACATGATCAGGCCCAGGCCCAGCGCCAGCCACAACGCCTGGCGGAACAGGGGGCCGATCTCGCGCTCGCGGCCAGCACCGTGCAGCTGCGAGACCGAGGCGGTCAGCGAGATCAGGGTGCCGATCGGGATCAGCATCGGCAGCCACAGCAGCGCCGTGCCGATGGTGACGGCGGCGAGCGTGTCGGTGCCGTGGTGACCGGCGATCACGTTGTCGACGAAGGAGATCAGGCCGGTGGAGACATGGCCCAGAACCAGCGGCAGCGCGAGCAGACCGGTGGCGCGCACTTCCCGGGAGAGGCGCGGCGTGGAGGAAGCGGTAGACATGGACGTCACAGACAGCAACTACGGTCGCGCGCGGAGGGCACAGGCACCGGGTTGCGGCCCGATATCTTACGCGCGCGGCCGGGGAAAAGCCGCGCTTTCAGGTAAACGGGGCGATGCCGTCAGTGGCCGACGTGCTCGCGCAGCCAGGTGTCACGCGCACCCGGGGCCACGCCCAGGAATTCGGCGCGTACGCGATCGCGGTCCTGCGGTGGAGTGCGCTGTGCGACCAGGGTCAGCTGAGTGAGCTGGGAGGGCGTGAGCTGGCGCAGCACCGCCAGCGCGGTGGGGCGCTGTTCGGCCGGCAGATAGCCGAACAGGCCCTGCAGTTTGGTGAACTCATGCCCGAGCTGCGGGCCAAGCAGCCAGCCGTCGCGGAAGCGCTGGTCCTGTTCGGCGAAGCGCTGGCGAAGCGCCTGCTGCTGCGCCGGCGGCAGCGCTGCGACGCGGGCCGCCGCGGCACGGACACGGGCACGCTCGCTTTCGGTCATGGCCTGCCAGGCCGCGTAGCGGCTGCGCAGCTCGCGCAGCTGGGCCGGATCCAGCGCGGCGGGGGTGGCCGGGATCGCCGGCGCGGTGGCGCTGGGCGGGGCCGGCACCGCCAGCGGCACCTCGACCCGGTTGGGGGCGGCGCTGGCCGCACTGGCGAGCCCAAGGGCGATCAGCAGGAAGGCAGGCTTACTCATCGGCGGCAGCCGTCTCCAGGCCGGCGGTAGCGGGTTCAGGGCGGCTCGGCTGGGCCTGCGATTCGTCCACCGGTACCGGCCCGCCAGCAGCAAACCAAGCGTACAGATCGGCATCGCGGGCGGTCGGCAGGTCCGGATCGGCCAGCATCGCCGCGTCCGTGGCGGCGAAAGGCGAGGCGGTCGGGGCCACGGTCGGCAGGTCATCGGCCGGCAGCTCCTCCACGGTGACCTGGCCGGCATCGGCAACCGCGCCTTCCGGTGTGTCCGCCGTGGGCTCATCGGCCTGGCCGGCGTGCTTCCACCATGCCGCCCCGCCGAGCAGTACGCCAACCGTGACCGCGACGATCAGCACCCCCTTCCACGGGAAGCGACGGCCGCGCGGGCGCTTGACCGGGCGGCGCGGAGTGGGCGCATCGGATTTGACCGGGGTGCGCCAGGAGGCAGCATCGGGCTGCTGGCTGGCCGGCGCGGCCACCGGCTGCTGCAGGCGCTGAAGGCGGCTCGCCGGCAGGTCACGGATACGCAACTGCACCTGCTCTGCCAGCGCACGCCAGCCAGCGGCATCGGGGTTGCCATGGGCATCGCGCGGACAGGCATCGGCCAGTGCGTGCTGGTAGTCGGCCATCGGCAGATCCAGGATCTTTGCGGCCGCGGCTTCATCCAGCCCCCCACCGATCCGCAGCAGGAACGCCAGTCGCGCCGGCGCGGCCAGCCCGGCCAGGTGCTCCAGCGACGCGGGCCAGGTGCCTCCGGCCGGCTCGCGCAACGGCGCGCGGTGTACCAGCAGCGACCAGAACCGCTCCGGCCACTGGGCCATGGGCAGATCGCTGGCGATCCCGGCGAAGGCACGCATGACGGCGACCAGCGCCTGTTCGGCGACGGTCGGGTCGCCGCACTGCAGCTCGGCCACGACCAGGGCGCGGCGTTCAACGCCACGGAGAAACGCCGACAGCGCGCCGGCTGCGGTAGAAGAAACGGGGGCGGGCGCAGCCGTCATAGCAACTCCATCATTGTGTGGAAATGATAGCGATTGCGTCACTCCAGCGGCGCGCGGATGTTCATTTCCTGTGAGCGGCCACGGTCCGCAAAGCCTTCCGGCGCAAAAGGTTGTGCACAGCACCACGTAAAACCGGGGTAGAACCACACGTGAGCCCCGCGTCAAGTCTGTTTCAACTTTGTTTCACAGCTATCTTGTTGTTTTTATTGATCATTGTTGCGTGGCTATTTTTTGACCAACCTGAGCAGAACGTCGGAAGTTCCTGACGCAAGGCGGTCACATACGCAGTGGCGCACAGACTTATCCACAGAAGATGTGGATAAGCCTGAATCTCCAATCAAGTCGGATATTTAGGTGGGATTTATGATTCGGCGCGCACCCGGTTGAGACGGTGAATGGGCGTGATCCGGTCCGCCCCTGCCCGCTACACTGGGCCGATGACCTCCTCGTCTTCGACCCTGCGCGTCGCCCTGCCGGTGCCGCTGCCGCAACTGTTCGACTACGCCCCGCCGCCCGGGCCGGCCCCGGACCCGGGGATGACCGGGCAACGGGTCCGGGTGCCGTTCGGCTCCCGGGAGCTGGTCGGCGTGGTGGCCGGGATCGGCCAGGTCGAAGACCCCGGCAGCCTGCGCGCCGCGATCGAGTGGATCGACACCACGCCGCTGGTGACCGGTGAGCTGTGGCGCTCGCTGCAGTGGCTGGCGCGCTACACCCATGCCCCGCTGGGCGAAGTGATCAGTACGGCCCTGCCCGGTCCGCTGCGGCGGGGTGAGGCCGTGCCGGACACCCATCAGTGGGGCTGGCAGCTGACGGCCGCCGGCCACGACCCGCAGCCCAAACTGCGCAGCGGTACCCGCCCGCAACGCCTGGCAGCGTGCTTGGCCGAGGGCGTGGTGAACGAAGACCGCCTGGATACCTTGATGGACGACTGGCGCAGCGCCGCGCGCTCGCTGGCCAAGCGCGAGCTGGTCGAACGGATCGCGCTGGAGCACAGCCCGGCCGTCGCGTCGCCGGCCAGCGGCCCCGCGCCCAACGCCGAACAGGCCGAGGCGATCGCCGCGATCACCGCCGCCGACGGCTTTGCCGCCTTCCTGCTTGATGGGGTGACCGGCAGCGGCAAGACCGAGGTCTACCTGCAGGCCATCGTCGCCTGCCTGGCGCGCGGCAAGCAGGCGCTGGTGCTGGTGCCGGAGATCGGGCTGACCCCGCAGACGCTGTCGCGCTTCCGCAACCGCCTGGGCATTCCGGTGCATGTGCTGCACTCGGGCTTGAACGACAACGAGCGCGCCCGCGTGTGGGCCGCCGCCGCGCGGGGCGAAGCACAGGTCATCGTCGGCACACGCTCGGCGGTGTTCACGCCACTGCCGAATGCGGGCCTGATCGTGATCGACGAAGAGCACGACGGCAGTTACAAACAGCAGGACGGCATCCGCTATCACGCACGCGATTTTGCGCTGGTGCGCGCCAAGGCACTGGACGTAGCCGTCGTGCTCGGCAGCGCCACGCCGTCGCTGGAATCGCTGCACAACGCGCATGCCGGCCGTTACACCCACCTGCGCCTGAAACAGCGCGCGGGCGCCGCGCGTCCGCCGGTGGTGCGCGTGCTGGATGTGCGTAAACGCCCGCTGCGCGATGGGCTCTCGCCGGAAGTACTGGCCGGCATCACGCAGCATCTGCAGGCCGGGCACCAGGTGCTGGTGTTCAAGAACCGCCGCGGCTATGCGCCCGTGCTGCTCTGCCATGACTGCGGCTGGACCGCGCCGTGCCAGCGCTGCGATGCGCCGATGACCGTGCATGCCGGCGGCCGCCGCCTGCAGTGCCACCACTGCGGTGCGCGCCAGTCCGCGCCGCTGGCGTGCCCGGACTGCGGCAGCCTGGCGCTGCAGCCGCAGGGCATCGGGACCGAGCGGCTGGAAGAACACCTGGTCGAGGCCTTCCCGGAGTTCCCGGTGATCCGCATCGACCGCGGCACCACCGGCAAGCGGGATGCGCTGGAAACCCAGTTGGCCTCGCTCGGCGATCGCGCGGGGATTCTGGTCGGCACGCAGATCCTCGCCAAAGGTCACGACCTGCCGAAGCTGACCCTGGTGGTGGTGGTCGGCATCGATGAAGGCCTGTTCTCGGCCGA
The DNA here is from genome assembly GCF_003751305.1 of Stenotrophomonas rhizophila. GTDB lineage: Bacteria > Pseudomonadota > Gammaproteobacteria > Xanthomonadales > Xanthomonadaceae > Stenotrophomonas > Stenotrophomonas rhizophila_B. The sequence goes on along the minus strand of NZ_RJKV01000002.1, from coordinate 396,331 downwards.
CTTCCGCGCCAGTGAAAAACTCGCGCAGCAGCTGATCCAGGTCGCCGGCCGCGCCGGGCGTGCGGTGGATGCCGGCGAGGTCTGGCTGCAGACCCACCACCCGGGGCATCCCCTGCTGGAGACGCTGGTCAACGGCGGCTACCACGCCTTTGCCGATGCGGAACTGCAGCAGCGCGAGGCGGCCGGTTTCCCGCCGTTCGCGCATCTGGCGCTGCTGCGTGCCGAAGCACAGCAGGTGGAGCATGCCAACGCGATGCTCAGCGCCGTACGCGCCTTGATTCCCGACGATGCCGCCGTGGAGCGCTACGGCCCGATGCCGGCACCGATGCCCCGCCGCGCCGGCTACCAGCGCACCCAGCTGCTGCTGTCCTCACCCGCGCGACGCCCACTGCATGGCGTGCTGGATCAGGTGACGCCGCAGATCTCCGCGCTGCCGCAGGCACGCAAGGTGCGCTGGTCGCTGGATGTGGATCCGATGGATCTGTACTAGGCCGGCAGGTGCCGACCGTTGGTCGGCACGAGGTAGTGCCGGCCGCTGGCCGGCAACCCGATCAGGTCAACTCCGTCATGACCCCACGCTGATACGCCGGCCGCTGCTTCAGCCGTTCGTACCACGCGGCCAGATGCGGCAGGTCCGGCCGCTGGATCGGCATCTCGAACCAGGCATAGATGAAGGCACCCAACGGGATATCGCCCATCGCGAATTGCTCACCGGACAGATACGGCTGCCGCGACAAGGCCTCATCGGCCATCGCCAGCAACTCGCCCGAGCGCACCAGTGCGGCAGCGATGCGCGCCTCGTCCCGATCAGCAGGCGCGGTCCGCAACGTGCCCCAGAACAGATCGCGGAACACGCCGGCGAAGGTCGAGGTGGTCCAGTCCATCCACTTCTCCGACTGCGCGCGCGCCACCACGTCTTCCGGGTACAGCGTGCCCAGCGCGTAGCGCGCGCAGAGATAGCGCACGATCGTGTTGGATTCCCACAGCGGCAGGCCCTGGTCCTCGATCACTGGCACCAGCCCGTTCGGATTCATCGCGCGGTATTCCGGCGACTGCGTGCCACCGAATGCACCGCCGACCTCGATCGACTCGTAGGGTGCCCCGATCTCCTCGGCACACCACAGCACTTTGCGCACGTTGCTGGAATTGCGACGGCCCCAGATTTTCAGCATGATCGGACTCTCGTATCGGGCGATGCGCGGCACGGGTCGCGCGGTGCGGATACGATACGCCCAACGGCGGGCTGTTACTTCGCCGCCTTCGCCGCACTCTTTTTCGGCAGCGCGCGCACATAGGTCGATTTGCCGTCCTTCTTCATCTCGAACAGACCGGTCGCGGCCAGCAGATCGCTGAGTTTTCCGTACCCGTAATTGCGCGAATCGAAGGAGGCCTGGTTGCCGATCTGGCTGCCGACCGGCCCCAGGTGTGACCAGCCATCCTCGGCTTCGGCCGAGGTCACCGCGCGGCGCAGCATCTGCACCAGCCGGGTGTCATTGCGCAGCTCCGGGCCACTCTTGCGCGGGCGGGTTTCCTCGTTGTCCTGCTCCACCTCCTGATCGGCCGCATGCGGCTGACCCAGGGCTTCGATGTAGGTGAACTTCGAGCACGCGTTGACGAATGGCTCAGGCGTTTTCTTCTCGCCGAAGCCGTACACCTTCACCCCGTCGGTCAGCAGGCGCATCACCAGCGGGGTGAAGTCGGCATCACTGGAGACGATCGCAAAGCCATCCAGATTGCGGGCGTACAGCATGTCCATCGCGTCGATCACCATCGCCATGTCCGAAGCGTTCTTGCCGCGGCTGTAGGCGAACTGCTGGATGGGGCGGATCGCGTACTCGTGCAGCACCGATTCCCACCCTTTCAACCGCGGGCTCTTCCAGTTGCCGTAGGCACGGCGGACATTGGCCACGCCATAGCGAGCCACTTCGGCCAGCACCGCATCAATCTTGGATGAGGGCGCGTTGTCGGCATCGATCAACAGGGCGATGCGCTTTTCCGGTTCGGACATCTCGGTCTCCTGGGCAGGATCGGATCAGCCATCGGGCAAGCGCGATGGCCCCTGAACCCAGTATCGGCCATCGACGTGAACATCGCGCTTCACGTGCGACCATGGGCCGCATCACGAGACGACCTGCGCCGCCCCCCGCCGGCGCCCGCCAAGGAGTGAAGCATGACCCGCGATCCCACGCCCCACCTGCTCATCATCGGTGGCGGTTTTGCCGGCCTCTGGGCCACCCGTGCCCTCGCCTCGGCGCACGTGCGCATCACCCTGGTGGACCGTCGCAACCATCATCTGTTCCAGCCGCTGCTCTACCAGGTGGCCACCGCAGGCCTGTCCGCGCCGGATATCGCCGCGCCGCTGCGCCACATCCTCGGTCACCAGCGCAATGTCGAAGTGCGCCTGGGTGAAGTGACCGACATCGACAAGGCCGCGCGCACGGCGACGCTGGCCGATGGCACGCAGATTACCTACGACACCCTGATGCTATGCACCGGCGCCACCCATGCCTACTTCGGCCACGACGAATGGGCCGCCGATGCGCCGGGCCTGAAGACGCTGGACGATGCCATCGCGCTGCGCCGCAAGCTGCTGCTCGCCTTCGAGCGCGCCGAGGCCGAACCCGATCCGGCGCGCAAAGCGGCGTGGCTGAGTTTCGCCGTGGTCGGTGGCGGCCCCACCGGCGTGGAACTGGCCGGCACCCTGGCCGAGATCGCGCGGCACACGCTGCGCAATGAGTTCCGCCATATCGATCCCGCCTCGGCCAAGGTCCGCCTGATCGAAGCCGGCCCGCGCGTGCTGTCCACCTTCCCCGAGGTGCTCTCGCTCAAGGCCCGCCGTCAGCTGGAAAAGCTCGGCGTGGAAGTGCTCACCGGCACGCCGGTCAGCGACATCAATGCCGAAGGCTTCCAGCTCGGCGAGCGCTTCGTCGAGGCCCGCACCGTGGTCTGGGCCGCCGGTGTCGCCGCCTCACCGCTGGCGCGCACGCTGGACGTGCCACTGGACCGCGCCGGCCGCGTGCCGGTGCAGCCTGACCTCACGCTGGAGGGCCACCCGGAGATCTTCGTTGCCGGTGACCTGGCCGCACTGAGCCAGGCCGACGGCAAGCCGGTGCCCGGCGTTGCGCCGGCGGCCAAGCAGATGGGCAAGCATGTGGCCACCACGATCCAGGCGCGTCTGGCCGGCAAGCCCGCGCCGGGTCCGTTCAAGTACCAGGACTTCGGCAACCTGGCGACCATCGGCCGCATGGCCGCCATCGTCCACCTCGGCCGGCTGCAGCTCTCCGGCGTGCTGGCCTGGTGGTTCTGGCTGGCCGCGCACGTGTTCTTCCTGATCGGCTTCCGCAACCGCGTGGTGGTGCTGCTGAACTGGGCGGTGGCGTACTGGAGCTACCAGCGCAGCGCGCGGATCATCTTCGGCGATGCACAGGACGATCGCCGGCCGAAACGACCGCCCACGCCCTGATCATCCCTGCGACAGACATCCCCAGCCATCGACCTGGCCGCTGTAGGAGACCGCCTCGCTGGCCAGCAGACCTTCGAAGCCGGCGATGTTCTGGTGGGTCGGCAGCATCAGTGGATGCACCACCACCTGCCACGGGTACTCTTCGTTGCCCTCGTAGGCAGCGAAGGACACCTTCTGGTCGTTCTTGAGCAGGTGCACGGCAAAGGCGATCGCCACATCCTGGGTCGGGAAGATCAGCGCGAAATCCACCTCGCGCGGAATCGACAGATCGTCGCCATCCTGCAGCATGTTCCAGAGCACATCGCCATTCTCATCTTCCGGGTACAACGACAGATCGCGGGACATGGCACTCCAGGGCTTGGGCAAGCGGATCAACGAACGAGGGTCGATGGTATGCCGCCAACGAAGGCCCGAACAACCCGCATGCGGGGCTACGTGGGTTCGGGCAACTGCAGCCACGCCAGCTTGCGCTCGCGCGGTTGCCGCTTCAGCTGCCACTCGGCCTTCGACGCCGCTGCCCGGTCCGGGTAGGCGCGCATCGCCAGCACCTTCACCGGCGGGTTGGCCCGCGTGTATTTCGCCCCTTTGCCGGCCAGATGGGCCTGGAAGCGCGCGTCCACGTCGTTGCTGATGCCGGCGTAATAGCTGCCGTTGCGGCATTCAAGCAGGTACAGGTACCAGAGGGCGGGTTCAGCGGGCATACCGGGATTATCCCCCGGCACGGGCCCGGCGACTGCTAGAATCCGCCCCGGATGCAGGAGAGAGGCGCCGCGCTGGCGCCCGCCGAAGGCGCAGGCTCCCATAATCGCTCAGGCCGGTGGCTGCACAGCCACCAACCATGCATCCGACACGCCGATCTGGAGAGAGGTCTTCAATGACCCGCCGAAGGGGCACGTGGCTTTGGCCACCGAACTCTCAGGCAAAAGGACAGCGGGAGCGGCAACGGAATCCCACCCCACGACAGTGCAGCGGCGCTGGCGTGATGCGTGCGTGTTTCCGTCCCCGCCTGATGTGTCCCCCGGAGCCACCCCATGCTGCTCTCCCTGATCTACCTCATCGCCATCTCGGCCGAAGCCATGACCGGCGCGCTGTCGGCCGGCCGCCGCCGCATGGACCTGTTCGGCGTGGTCATCATCGCCTGCGTCACCGCGCTCGGCGGCGGCTCGCTGCGCGACATCGTGCTCGGCCACTACCCGCTGGGCTGGGTGAAGCACCCGGAATACCTGGGTTTCACCATCTGCGCGGCGCTGATCGCGACCTGGGTGGCGCGCTGGATGCACCATTTCCGGCGCACCTTCCTGGTCCTCGATGGCCTGGGCCTGATCGCGTTCACCCTGATCGGCTGCGCGGTCGCGCGCGAGGGCGGGCACACGGTGCCGATCATCCTGATCGCCGGCATGCTCACCGGTGCGTTCGGCGGCGTGCTGCGCGATGTACTGTGCAACGAGGTCCCGCTGATCTTCCAGAAAGAACTGTATGCGGTGATCACCCTGCTCACCGGCGCGGCCTACCTGACCCTTCTGGAACTGGGCGTATCGCTCAATGCGGCGACGCTGTGGTGCCTGGGCGGTGGCTTCCTGTTCCGCCTGCTGGCGATCCACTTCAAGTGGGAAATGCCGAAGTTCGTGTATCGCGACGAGGTGCATTGACGCACCGGCGGGCATGACCAAGGTCACGGGAGCTTGAGCGGCCCGGCCCTGTATCATGGCGCTCCCGTTCCATTCGAACGGCATCCAGCCACGCGGCGGTGTTCCACCCGCTGCCCCGCCAGACACCCTCTCCCCCGTTGACCAGCCGCTGTCGGCCGGTCCCCATGGACGCACTGCTCCGGTGGAGGGTGCGCAGGATGCGTATGTCCGCTTCAACGCCCCCGTCGTCTCGCCGTCGTATGGTCAAACCGCTGTTGATCGCTGCCGCTGTCGGCCTGGCCGCCATCGCTGCATGGAAACTGCTCTCGCCTGCCCCCGCCGCCGGCCCGTCCGGTGGTCCGCAGCCGACCCCGGTACGCGTGGCCACCGCAACGCAGGAAGATCTGGTGGTGCGCCTGAAGGCGCTCGGCACGGTGACCCCGCTGCATACGGTGAGCATCCGCAGCCGCGTGGATGGCGAACTGCTGCGTCTGCCGTTCTCCGAAGGCCAGCACGTCACCGCCGGCGAGCTGCTGGCCGAGATCGACCCGCGCCCGTTCCAGGTGCAGCTGTCGCGTGCGCTGGGTACCCAGCAGCAGAACCTGGCCGAGCTGGACAACGCCGAGAGCCAGCTCAAGCGCTTCGCCGAACTGCAGACCAAGCACTTCGTCTCCGCGCAGGACCTCAGTGATCAGCAGAGCAAGGTGCGCCAGCTGCAGGGCCGCCGCCAGACCGACCAGGCCGCGGTGGATGAAGCACGCCTGCAGCTGCAGTACACCCGCATCACCGCGCCGGTGGCCGGGCGCATGGGCCTGCGCAATGTGGATGTCGGCAACCTGGTGCGCAGTGGCGATACCGAACCGCTGGCCACGATCACCCAGACCACCCCGATCAGCGTGCTGTTCACCGTGCCCGAGCCGGACCTGCCGGCGGTGGTCGCTGCGGCACGCGCCAATCCGCAGCTGACCGTGGAAGCCTGGGACCGCGAGGAGCGCACTGCACTGGGCGATGGCGTGCTCTCCAGCCTGGACAACCGCATCGATACCGCCACCGGTACGCTCAAACTGCGCGCGCAGTTCGCCAATGCGGATGAATCGCTGTTCCCCAACCAGTTCGTCAACGTGCGCCTGCAGATCAGCAGCAGCGATGCGGTGGTGATTCCCAATGCCGCCGTGCAGTTCGGCAGCAAGGGCAGCTACGTCTACGTGATCGCGGCCGATGACACCTCGTCCCTGCGCAGCGTGGTGCTCGGCCCGGCCGATGGCGAACGCGTCTCGGTGCGCGAAGGCCTCAAGGCGGGCGAGCGCGTGGTGGTGGAAGGCATCGACGGGCTGCGCGAAGGCGCCAAGGTCGAGGTGGTGGAGCAGGACCCGCCGCGGACCGGCGCATGAACCTTTCGCGCCCCTTCATCGAGCGCCCGGTCGCGACCACGCTGCTGATGGTGGCGCTGCTGCTGTCCGGCGTGATGGCCTACCGGTTGCTGCCGGTCGCGGCACTGCCGCAGGTCGATTACCCGATCATCCAGATCACCACGCTGTACCCCGGCGCCAGCCCGGACGTCACCACCAGCGCGGTCACCGCGCCGCTGGAACGGCAGCTGGGCCAGATCCCGGGGCTGAAGCAGATGTCGTCCACCAGCTCCGGCGGCGCGTCGGTGATCACCCTGCAGTTCTCGCTGGAGGTCGCGCTCGGGGTGGCCGAGCAGGAAGTACAGGCCGCGATCAACGCCGCCGACAGCTTCCTGCCCGATGACCTGCCGGTGCCGCCGGTGTATCGCAAGGTCAACCCGGCCGATACGCCGATCCTGACCCTGGCAGTGACCTCGCAGGGCCTCTCGCTGCCGCAGGTGCACGACCTGGTCGATACCCGCATGGCGCAGCGGCTCTCGCAGCTGCCCGGCGTCGGCCTGGTCAGCCTCGCTGGTGGGCAGCGCCCGGCGGTCCGCATCCAGGTCAATCCCTCCGCGCTGGCCGCCAACGAGCTGAGCATGGCCAGCATCCGCACCGCGATCGGCACGGCCAACGTCAACATGCCCAAGGGCAGCTTCGACGGGCCGACCCGCGCGATCATGCTCGATGCCAACGATCAGATGCGCTCGGTGGCCGAGTACCGCGCCCTGATCCTGGCCTGGAAGGACGGCGCACCGCTGCGCCTGGGCGACGTGGCCACCATCGAAGATGGCGCCGAGAACCGCCAGCTGGCCGCTTGGTCGGGCACCACCCCGGCGGTGCTGATCAACATCCAGCGCCAGCCCGGCGCGAACGTGATCGCCGTGGTCGACCAGGTGCGTGCGCTGCTGCCGCAACTGCAGGCCTCGCTGCCGGCCGGTGTGGATGTGGCCATCCTCAGCGATCGCACCGAATCGATCCGCGCGTCCATCCGCGGCGTGCAGCACGAGCTGCTGATCGCGATCGCACTGGTGGTGATGGTCACCTTCCTGTTCCTGCGCAACATCCCGGCCACGATCATTCCCAGCATCGCGGTCCCGCTGTCGCTGGTCGGCACGTTCGGGGTGATGCTGCTGGCCGGCTTCTCGCTCAACAATCTCACCCTGATGGCGCTGACCATCGCCACCGGCTTCGTGGTGGACGATGCGATCGTGATGCTGGAGAACATCGCCCGTCATCTGGAGCGTGGTGCCACGCCGATGCAGGCAGCGCTTAAGGGCGCCAGGCAGATCGGCTTCACGCTGATCTCGCTGACCCTGTCGCTGATCGCCGTGTTGATCCCGCTGCTGTTCATGGCCGACGTGGTCGGCAAGCTGTTCCACGAGTTCGCGATCACCTTGGCGGTGGCGATCGGCATCTCACTGCTGGTCTCGCTGACGCTGACGCCGATGATGTGCGCGCGCCTGCTCAAGGCCGGCCATGCGACCCGTCGCGATGCCGATGGGCAGGAATCGGCCCAGCAGGGCGACCCGTTCGACCGCGTCGTGGCGGTCTACGATCGCCAGCTGCACTGGGTGCTGCAGCGCCAGCCGCTGATGCTGGCCGCTACCGTTGTCACGCTGGTGCTGACCGCGCTGCTGTACGTGTGGGTACCCAAGGGCTTCTTCCCGGTGCAGGATGCTGGGCTGATCCAGGGCATCAGCGAGGCGCCGCAGTCGATCTCCTTCCAGGCGATGGCGCAGCGCCAGCAGGCGCTGTCGGCGGCGTTGCTGGAAGATGAGGACGTGGCCAGCCTGTCCTCGTTCATCGGCGTGGACGGCAACAACGCCACGCTCAACAGTGGGCGTCTTCTGATCGAATTGAAACCGCACGCACAGCGCGATGCCGATGCGCAGGCGATCATCGCGCGGCTGCAGCAGCGCGTGGCGCATGTACCGGGCATCAGACTGTACCTGCAGCCGGTGCAGGAACTGGGCATCGAGGACCGGATCAGCCGGACCCAGTACCAGTTCACCCTGACCAGCCCGGATATCGCGCAGCTGGATACGTGGACGCCGCGCCTGCTCGAGCATCTGCAGCAGGCACCGGCCCTGGCCGACGTCGCCAGCGATCTGCAGAACCAAGGGCTGCAGGCACACGTGGTGATCGACCGGGTCGCCGCGGCGCGTCTGGGCATCAGCGTGGAGACCCTCGCCGATGCGCTGTACGACGCGTTCGGGCAGCGCCAGATCTCGACCATCTTCACCCAGGCCAACCAGTACCGCGTGGTGCTGGAAGCGCGCCCGGACGTGGCCTTCGGTCCGGATGCGATCGCACGCCTGCACGTCACCGGTCCGGATGGTCGGCAGGTGCCGCTGGGCGGCATCGCCCGGATCGAACAGCGCCCCGCGCAGCTGCTGATCAACCACGTGGGCCAGTTCCCGGCGGTGACGTTCTCGTTCAACCTCGGCCCGCAGGCATCGCTGGGCGAAGCAGTGCAGGCCATCGAGAGCGCACGCGCCGCGATCGGCCTGCCGGCCAGCGTCGAACTGCGCCTGCAGGGGGCGGCCGATGCGTTCCGCGCCTCGCTGTCGAGCACGTTGTGGCTGGTGCTGGCGGCGGTGGTGGTGATGTACCTGGTGCTGGGCGTGCTCTATGAGAGCTTCATCCATCCGATCACCATCCTCTCCACCCTGCCTTCGGCCACGGTGGGGGCGTTGCTTGCGTTGCTGGTCAGCGGACGCAGCCTGGACCTGATCGCGGTGATCGGCATCGTGCTGCTGATCGGGCTGGTCAAGAAGAACGCGATCATGATGATCGACTTCGCGCTGGAGGCCGAGCGCGAGTACGGCATGGCGCCGCGTCAGGCCATCCATCAGGCCGCATTGCTGCGCTTCCGCCCGATCCTGATGACCACGCTGGCCGCGCTGTTCGGCGCGATCCCGCTGATGTTCGCCAGCGGCTCGGGCGCCGAGCTGCGCCAGCCGTTGGGCCTGGTGATGGTCGGTGGGCTGATCGTCAGCCAGGTGCTGACTCTGTTCACCACGCCGGTGATCTATCTGTTCTTCGACCGCTTCCGCCAGCGCCCCGCGCCGGTGACCGACGGGGCTGACGAGGCGCTGGCGTGAGTCCGCTGTCGCGGGCGATCGGCTGGTTCGTGCAGCATCCCGTCGCCACCGTGCTGCTGGCGGTGGCGGTGGTACTGGCAGGCTTGCTCGGGTTGCGCCTGTTGCCGGTCGCGCCATTGCCGCAGGTCGACTACCCGGCGATCAACGTCAGCGCCAGCCTGCCGGGCGCGAGTCCGGAATCGATGGCGGCCAACGTCGCCACGCCATTGGAACGTGCACTGGGCACCATCCCGGGGCTGACCGGGATCGACTCGGCCAGCACCCAGGGCTCGACCCAGGTCGAGCTGACATTCGCGCTCGGCCGCAACGTGGACGATGCCGCGCGCGACGTGCAGGCGGCGATCAACGCCGCGCGCGCGCAGCTGCCCAGCGGCATGCCGGGCATGCCGCAGTACCGCAAGGTGAATCCCTCGCAGGCGCCGATCATGGCGCTTGCGCTGAGTTCGGACAGCCTCGCGCCGGGCCAGATCTACGACGTGGCCTCCACCGTGATCGCGCAGAAGCTGGCGCAGATTCCCGGCGTCGGCGAGGTCCAGGTGGGCGGCAGTTCGCTGCCGGCGGTGCGCGTCTCGCTGGATCCCAATGCGCTCAACCATCACCGCATCGCGCTGGACGACATCGCCGCGGCGATCCGCAACGCCAACGCGCTCAAGCCACTGGGCACCGTGGCCAGCCAGGCCCAGCAGTGGCAACTGGACGCCACCCTGCAGCTGCGCACCGCCGCTGAGTACCGCCGCCTGATCGTGGCCATGCGCGAGGGCCGCCCGGTGTACCTGGAAGACGTGGCCGGGATCAGCGAAGGCGTGGAGGACCGCTACGCCAGCGGCTTCCACAATGAGCGCCCGGCGGTGCTGCTGATCGTCAGCCGCCAGCCGGAGGCCAACATCATCCAGACCGTCGACGCCATCCAGGCGCAGATGGACAGCCTGCAGGCGCTGCTGCCGGCCAACATCGACATGCAGGTGGTGATGGACCGCTCGCCGGTGATCCGCGCCACCCTGCGCGAGGCGGAGCTGACCCTGCTGCTGGCGATCGCCCTGGTGGTGCTGGTGGTCCTGGCCTTCCTCGGCCACTGGCGTGCGGCGCTGGTGCCGAGCGTGGCGATCCCGGTCTCGCTGCTGGGCGCGCTGGCGATCATCGCCCTGCTCGGCTTCTCGCTCAACACGCTCTCGCTGATGGCGCTGATCGTGGCCGCGGTGCTGGTGGTCGACGATGCGATCGTGGTGCTGGAAAACATCGCCCGCCATCGCGAAGAAGGTGCCTCACCGATGACCGCCGCGCTGCGCGGTGCGGGGGAAGTCGGTGCCACGCTGCTGTCGATGAACATCGCGCTCGCCGTGGTGTTCATCTCGATCCTGTTCCTGGATGACTTCGTCGAAAAGCTGTTCCGCGAGTTCTCGCTGACCCTGGTCGCGGCGATGGGTGTTTCGCTGCTGGTGTCACTGAGCCTGACCCCGATGCTGTGCGCACGCCTGCTCGGGCAGCCGCGGCCCGGACCCGGCAACGGCCTGCAGCGCGCCGGCACTGCGCTGTTCGAACGCCTGCGCGGGGCCTACGTGGGCAGCCTGCAGACCATGCTGCGCTGGCTCGCGCTGCCGCTGCTGCTGTTCGCCGGCGTGATCGCGCTGAATGTGTGGCTGTTCCAGCAGGTGCCCAAGGGCATCGTGCCCAAGCAGGACACCGCGCAGCTGCGCGGCTTCGCGCGTGGCGACGATGGCCTCTCCTTCCAGGTCATGCAGCCCAAGATCGAGGCCTACCGAAGATTGCTGCTGGACGACCCCGCGATCAGCGACATCATCGGGTATATCGGTGGCCGCAGCGGGGTCAACAACGCCTTCATCATGATCAAGATGAAGCCGCTGGCCGAGCGCAAGGTCTCCAGCCAGCAGGTGATCGACCGCCTGCGCGCCAACATGCCGAAGATTCCCGGCGGCGGCATGTTCCTGTGGGTGGACCAGGACATCAAGCTGGAGGGCAGCGGCGACAGCGGCCAGTACGAGTTCCAGCTGCTCTCCGGCGAACTGGAGCCGCTGCGGCAGTGGACGCCCAAGGTGGCCGATGCGCTGCGCGCCCTGCCCGAGCTGGTCGATGTGGAATCCAAGGGCGATGAAGGCATGCGCCAGGTCGTGCTCGACATCGACCGCGATGCCGCCGCCCGGCTGGGCGTGGACATGCGCATGATCGCCTCGGTGCTCAACAACGCCTTCAGCCAGCGCCAGGTCGCCACCCTGTACGACACCCTCAACCAGTACCGCGTGGTGATGGAGCTGGACCCGCGCTACACCCAGGATCCCTCCACGCTGGAGCAGATCCATGTGATCGGCAAGGACGGCCAGCGCCTGCCGCTGTCGTCCATCGCGCGCTGGGAGTACGGCATGGCGCCGGATCGGATCTATCACAGCCAGCAGTTCGCCTCGGTCTGGATCGAGTTCGCGCTGGCGCCCGGCGTCACCCTGGACCAGGCGGTGAAAGCGGTGGACCAGGCCATGGCCAGGATCATGCTGCCCACCCATGTGCAGGCGCGCCTCAGCGGCGAGGCCGGTGGCTTCGAGAAGCTGCGCGAGCGCCAGCTGTGGCTGATCCTGGGCGCGATGCTGGCGGTGTATCTGGTGCTGGGCGTGCTGTACGAAAGCTTCGTGCAGCCGCTGGCGATCCTCTCCACCCTGCCCTCGGCCGGCGTGGGCGCACTGCTGGCGCTGATGGCCTTCGGCAACGAGTTGAACCTGATCTCGCTGCTCGGCCTGTTCCTGCTGGTGGGGGTGGTGATGAAGAACACCATCCTGATCATCGACTTCGCGCTGTCGGCCGAACGCGAGCGCGGGCTGTCGTCGTACGACGCGATCTGCGAGGCGGCACGGCTGCGGTTCCGCCCGATCCTGATGACCAGCGTGGCCGCGTTGCTGGGTACGTTGCCGCTGATGCTGGCCACCGGCGAAGGCTGGGAGATGCGCCAGCCGCTGGGCATCGCGATCGTGGGCGGGTTGCTGGTCAGCCAGTGGCTGACCCTGTACACCACGCCGGCGATCTATCTGGCGTTGGCCAGGCTGCGGCGGGCGGCGTGATCATCGGACGCGCGACGCCCTAGGCCATCGGCAACATCAGCGTCATGCCATCCATCGGCGACTCGATGAAGCCATGCTTGAGATAGAACCCTTTGGCAGTCTCGTCGAAAGCATGGCACAACAAGGCACGCGCGCCGATCTGCCCGCAGACCTGCAGCGTGCGTTGTACAGCGTCCTTCAGCAGCCCCGCGCCGACGCCTTGGCCGACCCAGTCGGCATGGACGGCCAGCCTGCCCAGCACGATGACCGGAATGGGGTGCGGCATGTTCCGGCGAAGACGGCCGGGAACCACGTGATGTGAAACGCCGCCGGCAGCAAGTGCGTAGTAACCGACCACGTTGTGTTGCGTATCACAGACAACAAAACACCGCGATGCGCCCGATGCCTGGTTCTGATGCGCACGCTCCACCAACCACGAGGTCAGCGCCGCGGCGCTGCATCGGAACTGCTCCAGTCGATGCCCCTGGGCAAGCGCTTGCGGCGCAGACAACCGCACTGTTCAGCGCTCCCAAGGTGCGGGCGTGCTCAAGAGCTTCCTGATAGCGGCGTTGTTTTCCAGCGGTGCATCCAGCAGTGCATTGAAGCGCCGCAGCTCCTGAGGACTCAGGGAGAACTGGGTCTGGTCCGCCAGTACCTCCCGCGCCTTCTCACAGGCCGCATCCAGAATGAACTCGGTTCGGCTTACCCCGACAATCTCGACGGCACGGTCTATCAGCGCCTGCTTGTCGGCGGGCGCCCGGAAGTTGATGACTTTGGTGGCGAGGGCCACAGGAGGCACTCCGGAGGTCTGTGCATACAATGTACACACAACTGGATGATCGCTCAACGGAACACCCCTCGTTGCAAACGGTGAGGCAAGGGTATGCCGTTGGTTCCCAATGAAAAATAGGGAGTTCCCCCGGAATTTGGTAGGCGGCAACTCCCCGCGCAGGGGCGCTCCGCCCCCTCAGGCGGCCTTGCTGATCCGCACCGCCCGCCGCGCACGCACCGCTTCAGCGAGGCTTTCCAGTACCGCCAGCGAGCTGTCCCAGCCGATGCAGCCATCGGTGATGCTCTGGCCGTAGGTCAGCGGCTGGCCGTCGACGAGGTCCTGCCGGCCGGCCACCAGATGGCTCTCGACCATGACGCCGACGATGCGCTCTTCGCCGTTGGCCAGCTGGGCGTTGATGTCGGCGATGACCTTGGGCTGGTTTTCCGGATTCTTGCTGCTGTTGGCGTGGCTGGCATCGATCATGATGCGCGCGGCCAAGTGCGACTTGGCCAGGGTCTGGCTGGTCGCTTCAACGTGGTCGGCATCGTAGTTGGGCGTCTTTCCGCCACGCAGGATCACGTGGCAGTCCGGATTGCCGGCGGTGGCGACGATGGCGGTGCCACCTTCCTTGGTGACTGACAGGAAGTGATGCGGATTGGAGGCCGCACCAATCGCGTCGGCGGCAATCTTGATGTTGCCGTCGGTGCCGTTCTTGAATCCGACCGGGCACGACAGCCCCGAGGCCAGTTCGCGATGTACCTGGCTTTCGGTGGTGCGCGCGCCGATGGCGCCCCATGCCACGAGATCGGCGATGTACTGCGGCGAGATCACATCGAGGAATTCAACGCCGGCGGGCAGGCCGAGCTTGTTGATGTCGCGCAGCAGGCCACGCGCCACGCGCAGGCCCTTGTTGATGTTGAAGCTGCCGTCCAGGTCCGGATCGTTGATCAGGCCTTTCCAGCCCACCGTGGTGCGCGGCTTTTCGAAGTAGACGCGCATGACGATTTCCAGCTCGTCAGCAAAGGCGTCACGCAGCGGCTTGAGGCGCTGGGCGTATTCGATGGCGGCCACCGGGTCGTGGATCGAGCACGGGCCGATCACTACCGCCAGGCGGTCATCGCGGCCGTGCAGGATCTCGTGCAGGGCCGCGCGCGAGGCGCTGACCGTATCGGAGGCTTCGTCGTCGCAGGGCAGCATCGCCAGCAGCTGCGCCGGCGGGGTCAACGGTTCGATCTTGCGGATGCGCAGGTCGTCGGTATGGGGGGGCATGGGGTAACTCCTTGGCAGTGGGGGTCCCCAGCGCGGCGGCAACAAAAAAGCCGCCAGGTGCGCTGGCGGCTTTCGGGAATGCGTCTGAAGGTTTCTTCAGGGTGAACGCATGCCTTCCTCCGCCGGTGGCTTCGGAAAGTAATACCAAAAGTAGGAATTGGCGGGGCGTGCGTTCATTGGGGAGTATTGATAACACAGGGGTTTGGAGGTGCCAACTGTTTCATTCGCAACTGCGAAGAGCATTCAGCCGCCGCCGAGCCGGCCTGCACCATCATCCTCGCGGCAACGCCGCCAGCTCAGCCAGATGCTGCTGAAGGGTGCCCGCTGCACCTACCGCGTGCATGGTGGTGAAGTACTCATGCCAGCCGGTGGCGCCGATCGCGGCCAGCAAGGCATCGGCATCCAGCCGTTCGGCGCACTGCCACACCGCATAGAACTGCTCGGCCGTGGTGTGCGGTACGTCCTGCTCGATACGGCCCATCGCGACCGGCGTGACGCGTGCGGGATCCACGTGCTGCATGCCAGCCCCAATGCGGGCGAAGAGTGCCCCGCGCGATACCGGGTCCAGCGCGGTCCAGGCAGGAGTGGCGGTGTACAGTTCGATCAACATGTGCGACATGGCATTCCTTGAGGTCAGAGCGAGCGCAGTGCGCGCTTGCGGATATAGGTGTTGGCCGGATCATCGGCGTGGTGCTCCTGCCATTCGCTGCACAGCGCGCGGACCCAATCGGGCTGGCTTTTGCCGGCGTCGTTGAGCCAGTTGCCTACTGAATCCTGCACATAGCGCGAGGCGTCACAACACAGCGCCTGCAGCAACGGCAGGGCGTGGTGGGGTTCCTGCTTGAACAGCGTGATGTGCGCGGCCCATACGCCACGCGGGCGCAATGCTTCGCAGGCAAAGCGGCGCACGTTGGGTGAGGCGTCGGTACTCCAGCCGTGCAGGTGCGTCAGCACGCGCAGCGGTTCGGACACGATATGCGGACGCACGGCCAGCCACGCCCACTCGCGCACGCCAAAATGCGCGTCATCGGCAAGCGCGCGCAGCGCATCCAGCTTGTGCTCCAGTGACAACGCAGGGTCGCTCCCGATCAGATGGCAGGCCCAGCCACGCACCGTGTCACTGGCATGGCGTGACCACTGCGCGTGATCGCCGTGACCATGCACGCGCAGCAGAGTGGCCGCACCCTGCATGCGCAGGGTGATGCCGCGCTTGGCGGCGTTGCGCATCGGGGTGATCGCAGAGGCTGGCAAACCGGGTGCGACATTGGCCATCAGCTTGGCGAAATCGACGGCCAGCACTTCGGCCAAGTGCGTGGCTTCGGTTTCACCGCGATCCAGCTGTCCGCGTCGCTCGCGGGTGACGGGCTGCTTCATCCGGCACGCCCTGCGTCAGTGCGCGACCACACGCGTTGCAACAGCGTGCCGAGCGTGCGCCGTTCCTTGGGGCTGATATCGGCGAACAGCGAGGCGATCCAGTGGGTCTGCTGGTCGAACAGTTGCGCAGCCAACGTCTGTCCCGCTGCGGTCAACTGCACCTGGATGCGTCGCTTGTCGTCCGGATCACTGTGGCGGCTCACCAGGTGCTCGCGCTCCAGGCCATCCAGCAGGCCGGTCACGGTGGCACGGGTGACGCCGGCGCGCTCGGCCAACTGGTGCGGCGACAGTGCCGTGTCCGCGCCGCGCAGCAGGAACAGCAGCACGAAGCGTCCTTCGCTCAGGCCCAGCGGTGCCAGACGACCCGCGCAGTCCTGGTCGATCGCGCTGGCCAGCGACAGGACCTGGAAACACAGCGCCAACTCACCCGTATCCGGCTGACCGCGACGCTCCAGCTCGGTCAGGAAGGCCTGGTGTTTGATTTCCAGCATGCAGGCGGATCCAGAATAGTACGGCGGCTAACTATATCGCCATCAACGTCGTAGAGGAAGGTGGACGCCTACTCTGGCCACGTCAGCGGCAGCTGCATCCGCACGATCAGCCCGCCACCGGGGCGGTCCAGCAGGTCCAGTTGTCCGCCATGCTGACGAACCGCCCCCTGGACGACCGACAGCCCCAACCCGGTGCCGCCGGTACTGCGGTTGCGTGAGGTTTCATGCCGCTGGAACGGCTGCAGCAACCGCACTTTTTCCTGCTCGGGGATGCCTGGCCCACAGTCGGCGACCTCCAGCCACAGCGCGTCGCCCTTGTGGTGCACGTCCAATTCCACCGTGCCGGCGTAGCGCGCCGCGTTGTCGATGAGGTTGTCCAGTGCGCGCCTCAGCAGTAGGGCATCACCGCGCCACGGCAGAGGCCCGGGCAGAGCGCTGTGGATGTCCACTCCGCGAAGTCGGGCGGACTGCACGCACTCGTCCAGCAACGCCGCCATGTCCAGCGGCTGCATCGAGGCGGGCTCCAGTTCGCCACGGGCGTAGTCGAGCACCTGTTCGATCATCGCGTTCATGCGCTCGATATCGGCGACCATCCGCGCTGCCTGCGCGGGCGGCGCGAACTCGGCACGCAGGCGCAGGCCGGTCAATGGCGTGCGCAGGTCGTGCGCCACTGCGGCCAGCATGCGTGTCATGTCCTGTGCCTGGTCACGGAGACGTTCGCGGCCGGCATTGATGGCCTTGGCCAACATCTGGACATCTCGTGGACCGTCGTCCGGTAGCGGCGTACTCGATTGCAGCGTTACAGCAGCGCTGGCATCGGCCAGCCGGCGCAGCGGACGGCCGATCCGGAGCGCCGCCCATGCCGTCAGGGGCGCCAGCAGGAGCGTGCCACCGAGTAGCGCCAACAGCACCTGGCGTCGCCAGGCCACCACGTCGCCCTGGTCACTGCTCACCACCTGCCAGCGGCCATCGGCGCGCTGCACGCCAAGCTCGAAGGGCGGCCATTGCAGCGTCGCCAGCGCCCCGTCCTGCGCGCGCAGCACTTCTGGATCGGCCTGCGCGTCCACCGAAGCGCCACGGGAATACACCTTGATATCCGGCGCGTTTCCGGCCCCTCTCCAGACCAGCCTGACCTGCTCGACAGGCTGCGCCAGTTGGTACGCGGTCAACTGTGTCAGCCAGGGACTGGCATGGCCGCGGGGGGCCGCATCACGCACCGTCACCCGCATGCCCTCGACCTCCGGCGACCGTTCACCGCGCAGCACCTCCACCGCGTGATCCAGGCGCATCTGGGGCGGCGCCGGCCGGGGCATCCAGCCGATCACCGCCAGACTGACCAGCGTGGCCATCAGCAGACTGCTCACGGCCAGCATCACGATCCAGGTGGTGGTGGACCAGCGTCGGGTCACAACGCTTCCACCGTCGCATCGAACCGATAGCCCTCACCGCGCAGTGTCTGCACGAGTGCATCGCCACCGGCGGCCGCATGGGCCAACTTGCGGCGCAGGCGACTGATCGCCAGGTCCACCGCCCGATCGACACTGTCGTGCGCATCGCCGCGCGTGAGCTGCATCAGGCGCTCGCGATCCAGCACCCGCCCCGGGCGCTCGGCCAAGGCCTGCAGCAGGGCGAACTCTCCCCGGCTCAACACCACGTCGGCACCATCAGGCGCGAGCAGGCGGCGCTGCTCCGGCAGCAGACGCCAGCCGGCAAAACGCAGTTCAGCGACGGTCTGTCCCCGCAGCTTCTCCTGCCTGCGCAACAGCGCGCGGACGCGCGCGATCAGTTCGCGCGGATCGAACGGCTTGGCAAGGTAGTCGTCGGCCCCCATCTCCAGGCCGATCACGCGATCGGGCGTGGCCCCCATCGCGGACAGCATCAGGATCGGGATCGCACGTGTCTGCAGCCGTCTGCAGACCGACAGGCCGTCCTCACCCGGCATCATCCAATCGAGGATGATCGCGTCGGGTCGATGAGCCTGCAGCAGCAGATCCAGGCCCACCGCATCGGCCGCCACACGCACACGGAAGCCATGCCGCTCCAGACACTCGGCGAGTGCATCACGGATGCTGGTGTCATCGTCGACCACGATGATGTCGGCGGCAGTGTTCATGCAGGCAGTATCGGGCAGGTCTGTATCCGCACGGTATCAATGCGGACATTCCTGCGATACGGCGGCAGGGATCAATGGCAGCTCCTCCCCGCGGCGCTTCCCCATGCATCCTGCCCTGCTCCCGCTGCTCGCCGCCACGATCGCGGCCACCCCTGCTGCTGCGAACGCAGCACCTGCACCTGCACCCGAGCATGTCCTGCCGATGTGGATGCAGGCCATGCATCCCAGCGTTGCCGTGCGCCTGGATGGCCAGGCCGAACCCCTTCGATTCGTGGTGGACAGCGCGGCGGGCGCCACGCTGGTCGACAGCCGGGTCGCCCGTCGGTACGGCCTGGACAACACCGACGACGCGACCACCGGGCAGATCCCCGGTGCGTCTGCCAGCAGTGCCACGGCGAACCGCATGCGACAGACCGCTTGGGCGATCGGCACGCTGAAGCTCACGATCGTCGGCATGCACTCGGACCTGTCGCGGCTCTCCAATGCCGGCAAGGCGATCACCGTCGATGGCATCCTCGGCAATGACCTCACCCGCCGCTGGGATACCCGGTGGGATTTCCTCGCGCATGAGCTGCAGCTGTGGGCACCGGGGCAACTGGCCGACGGACCTCACTGCCAGGCCAATGCGTTGCCGGAGCGCCGTCGTGGGCTGGAGGGCTTCGGCTTCATCACCACGCGGCTGGGCGACACCGGCATCGACGCGATCGCGGTGGTGGACACCGGTGCAGCGCAGACCGTGCTCAATGCCGCCGCCGCACGCGCATTGGGGCTGCGCACCGATGGCAGCGATGCGCGGGTCACGCCTCGTGCGAAGGGCACGGAAGGGTTGGGCGGACAGCCTCAGCCCAGCTGGCTGTACACCCTGCCTGCATTGCGCAGCGGCACGTGGCAGCATCCAGCGTTCGAGGTACGTATCAGTGCGCTGCCGGTGTTCAAGGCGATCGGGTTGGAGCACGTGCCTGCACTGATCCTGGGCGCCGATGCGATGCTCGACAGTCAGGTGGACATCCGTGCGGGCGCAGCGCGCATTTGCCTTCAGCGTCACGTAACTTTCCCCACCTAGCTGTGGCTGGACCGGCGTGCACGCAGCGCGGACGCCGCCATCCGCCGCGACGGACACGCCCAGCCATAGCGCAGGGATTCCGGTCGCCCCCTTTACCAGTGGACACGCGCCGGTAAGGGCCCGTCATGCGAAGGAAACAACGGCAGCACGTACTCGGCCAGTTCCTGCAGCACGTCGGCCGCCGGCCGCTGCGAGAACTGGATGCCCAGCGCCGCATGGTTCACGCCGGCACGCTGCCACTCGCCCAGCAGATCGATCAATCCGTTGCGGCCGGTTCTCAGCGTGTAGCCGCCATTGAGCGGCGTGCGGGGATGGTTCGGGTCCTCGACCAGATCCAGCCATTCGTTGGTGACATGCGGGCGGAAGCCACCGTCGGGGATGAGACGGCGCCATGCCTGGATCTTCTCGGCCAGGCGCTGCGGTCCGCCCGCGTGATGGGTTGCCTCGGGATAGGTCAGCCAACCATCAGCATGCTGCCCGACCCAGTCCAGTGTCTGGCGCGAGGTGCCAGTCACCAGCAGCGGAATCGCACCGGCCACCGGCTTGGGCAACAGCTCTACGCCCTGCACCTCGCCCAGTGGCGAGTCGATATGCAGGGGACCGTGCTGCATCAACTGGCGGACGTAGGTCACCGATGCGGCGAAGCGCTCCCCGCGCTCGGCGTGCTCCAGGCCATACGCCGGGAACTCCACCGGTCGGTCGCCGGAGGCGATCCCCAGCACCAGTCGCCCACCGGACAGCTGGTCGATGGTGGTGGCCGACTTGGCCAGATCGATCGGGTGGCGCAGCGAGAAGATCGCACTGCCCGTGGCCAGCGCCAGCCGCTCTGTCCGCGCGGCCAGGAAAGCCAGATAGGTGAAGGGATCGAACAGCTGCCCGGCGTCGCCGAACAACGGGTCGAACAGCGGCACATCGCGCACCCAGGCCGCAGCGAAGCCATCGCGGTCCAGTTGGCTCACCAGATCCGCCTGCCCGGCCAGCACCTGCATGTCGCCTTGATAGAAGCGCAGGGGCAGGAACACACCCAGCGTCAGCGCCCCCTCGCGGAACATGCGCTGGTAACCGGCATGGCGGGCGAACGTCGGTGCGGATGCGCCGGTCAGCGGCGCTTGCATCGGGGAGATAGCAGTCAACAGGGGCATCGTGGTCGTTCCTGGGTCAGGGGCCGGTAGCCGGTTCGGGGAGCAGCACCCCACGCTGTACGGCGGGCCGCTGCGACATGCGCGCGTGCCACGCACTCAGGTGCGGATAGGCACTGAAGTCGAACTCGATGAGCGAGGCGATGTAGGTCCAGCCATAGCCGGCGATATCGGCGATGGAGTACGCCTCACCGGCCAGCCATGGACGGTCTGCGAGGCGCTGATCCAGCGTGGCGAAGAATTCCGCACTCAGGCGCCGGTAGCGTTCGATCGCAGGCACGTACCGCTCCTGGGCGAACATCTCAGCGTGCACGCGCTGCCCCAGGATCGGGCCGACGCTGGCGGAGTGGAACATCACCCAGGTGATCGCCTCCCAGCGCGCGCGTGGCGCCTCGGGCAACAGGCGTCCGCTCTGCTCGGCCAGGTACAGCAGGATGGCCGCCGATTCGAACACGGTGATACCGGTCGCGTCATCGACCAGCACCGGAATGCGACCGTGCGGATGCAGTTGCAGGAAATCGGGATGGCGGTGCTCACCTTCGTCGATGCGCACGTGATGCAGTACGTAAGGGATGCCGAGCTCTTCCAGCGCGATGGTGATCTTGAAGCCATTGGGCGAGCTGTCGGTGTACAGGTGCAGCGAAGCGGGGGACACATCGGTCTCCTTGCAGGCGAGGGATGGCGGAGGGGTTCACGTCACGACGCCACACTGCGACGGCGACGCATATCGATTGCGGGTCGGCTATCGGGCTTCATGCAATGCAGCTGGACTAAACCGCGTTCAATCAACATGATCACGATGCTACGCAGGCCAACGCGCTCTGTAGAACGATTCTTCCTGCACTTCCAAGAGAGAAAATCTAAGGTCATGGGCGCCGTCCTCCCCCTGCTCGCGCTGCGCGCCTTCACCGAAACCGGGCGTCATGGCAGCCTCAAGGCCGCTGCTGCGGTCATGGGGGTCACCCCGGGCGCGATCAGCCAGCAGCTCAAGCTGCTGCAGGCGCGCACCGGGGTTGTGCTGTTCACCCGCACCCCTCATGGGGTCACGCTTACCCCGGCCGGCGCACAGGTGCACCCGGCCCTGCTGCGCGCGTTCGATCAGATCCAGGACAGCATGGCTACGCTGGAGGCCATCCATGCCCGGCAGACGCTCACCCTCAGCACCGTGCCCAGCTTCGCCGCGTCCTGGCTGGTGCCGCGGCTGGGGCGGTTCACCGAACGCCACCCGGCGATCGAAGTGCGTGTGGAGGCCTCATCGGCGCTGGCGGATCTACGTCGCGACCGTATCGACATCGCCATCCGCCACGGTCTCGGTGACTACCCCGGCCTGGTCTCACGCCCACTGGCGGCGCCGGTGCTGTTGCCGGTGGCCTGCCCGGCGCTGCTCGCCGAGGGCCCGCCGATCCACTCGGCCGTGGACTGCCTGCAGTACCCGCTGCTGCAGGATTCCGACCGCAGCGACTGGTCGCTGTGGTTCCGCGCGCTGGACCTGCCACCCGATCCGCGCGTCGAACGTGGCCCGGCATTCGATGACGACGTGTTGCTGATCCGCGCCGCGGAAGCGGGCCAGGGCATCGCGCTGGTGCGTGACCTGTATGTGGAAGCCGAAGTGGCCAGCGGGCGGCTGGCCGTCGTGCTGAATCATCCCTGGCCGACGCGGTTTGCGTACTACGCCGTCACCCTGCCCGGCGCCGAAGAGAATCCGGCCATCGCGGCATTCCTGCGCTGGCTGCAGGAGGAGGTCGAGGCGCCGACCAGCGCGCTGTGAGCCCGTGATACGCGCAAAAAAAACCCCGCCTTCCGGCGGGGTTTTCTGTACTGCGTTGGCGCATGGCGGGTGCCGACCAACGGGCGGCACCTACCGCTCCGATGCGTGCCGACCGAAGGCCGGCCTCTACATCAGAAGTCCATGCCGCCCATGCCACCCATACCGCCCATGCCGCCGCCAGCTGCGCCAGCGCCGTCATCCTTCTTCGGGGCTTCGGCAACCATGGCTTCGGTGGTGATCATCAGGCCAGCGATCGAGGCCGCGTTCTGCAGCGCCGAACGGGTCACCTTGGTCGGGTCCAGGATGCCGAATTCCAGCATGTCGCCGAATTCGCCGGTGGCGGCGTTGTAGCCGAAGCTGCCAGTGCCTTCCTTGACCTTGTTGACGATCACGGACGGCTCTTCGCCAGCATTGGCCACGATTTCGCGCAGCGGGGCTTCCATCGCGCGCAGGGCGATCTGGATGCCGTGGTTCTGGTCTTCGTTGGCACCCTTCAGGCCGCTCAGCGCGGTGACCGCACGGACCAGGGCAACGCCGCCGCCCGGGACCACGCCTTCTTCAACGGCTGCACGGGTCGCGTGCAGGGCGTCGTCGACGCGATCCTTCTTTTCCTTCATTTCGATTTCGGTCGAGGCACCGACCTTGATCACGGCAACGCCGCCGGCCAGCTTGGCCACGCGTTCCTGCAGCTTCTCGCGATCGTAATCCGAGGAGGTGTCTTCGATCTGGGTCTTGATCTGGGTGACACGCGCTTCGATGTTGGCCTTCTCGCCGGCGCCATCGATGATCGTGGTGTTTTCCTTGGAGACCTGCACCTTCTTGGCGCGGCCCAGGTCCTTGATCGTCGCCTTTTCCAGCGACAGACCGATTTCCTCGGAGATCACGGTGCCGCCGGTCAGCACGGCCATGTCTTCCAGCATCGCCTTGCGACGATCGCCGAAGCCCGGTGCCTTGACGGCCACGACCTTCACGATGCCACGGATGGTGTTGACCACCAGGGTGGCCAGCGCTTCGCCTTCGATGTCTTCGGCGATGATCAGCAGCGGCTTGCCGGCCTTGGCGACGCCTTCCAGCACGGGCAGCAGATCGCGCACGTTGGAGATCTTCTTGTCGTGCAGCAGCACGTACGGATCGTCCAGGTCAGCGGTCTGCGACTG
The DNA here is from genome assembly GCF_003751305.1 of Stenotrophomonas rhizophila. Classification (GTDB taxonomy): domain Bacteria; phylum Pseudomonadota; class Gammaproteobacteria; order Xanthomonadales; family Xanthomonadaceae; genus Stenotrophomonas; species Stenotrophomonas rhizophila_B. Next base: position 372,558 of record NZ_RJKV01000002.1, on the reverse strand, counting down.
CTGGTTGTTGATGAAGTACGGGGACAGGTAGCCACGGTCGAACTGCATGCCTTCGACGACGTCCAGCTCGTTGTCCAGGCCCGAGCCTTCTTCAACGGTGATGACGCCTTCCTTGGTCACGCGGCGCATCGCTTCGGCGATGATGTTGCCGATCGACTCGTCCGAGTTGGCCGAGATCGTGCCGACCTGGGCAATCGCCTTGTCGTCAGCGGTCGGCTTGGAGATGTTCTTCAGCTCGGCGACGGCGGCGATCACGGCCTTGTCGATACCGCGCTTGAGGTCCATCGGGTTCATGCCGGCAGCAACGGCCTTGGCGCCTTCGCGGATCAGGGCCTGGGCCAGCACGGTGGCGGTGGTGGTGCCGTCGCCGGCGTCATCATTGGTGCGCGAAGCAACTTCCTTCACCATCTGCGCGCCCATGTTCTCGAACTTGTCAGCCAGTTCGATTTCCTTGGCGACGGAGACGCCGTCCTTGGTGATGGTCGGCGCGCCGAAGCTCTTTTCGAGCACGACGTTGCGGCCCTTCGGGCCCAGGGTGGCCTTGACGGCATTGGCGAGAACGTTGACGCCGCGAACCATGCGGGCGCGGGCGTCTTCACCGAAACGAATATCTTTGGCAGCCATTGCGATTACCTTTTTATGTAGAGCCGGGCGATGCCCGGCTGCTTGAACGGGAGGAAGTGCGGAAGCGCCGGCACGGGGCCGGCCGCATCACTCAGCCGACGATGGCGAGGATGTCGTCTTCGCGCAGGACCTTGAACTCGACGCCTTCGGACTTGTAGCTGCTGCCGGCGTACTGGCCGTAGATGACCTTGTCACCGACCTTCAGCGACGGCGCGCGCACGCTGCCGTTGTCCAGGGGCTTGCCCGGGCCGACGGCCACGACTTCACCCTTGGTCGACTTTTCCTTGGCGGAATCCGGAATCACGATGCCGCCGGACGAGATTTCGTCGGCTTCGATCGGCTTGACTACGACGCGGTCATGAAGCGGCTTGATGCTCATGTGAGACCCTTTTAAGTTGTTGATTGGTCTAGGAAAGTCTGGCGATGTTAGCACTCGCACAGGGCGACTGCCAGCCACGCTCACGAAAAAACCCGACGGTGCGGGACAGAGCAGAGATGGTGCTGGCCCCTCCCCTTTCAAGGGCAGTGGGCCGGATTTTTTCGCCGACCCCGCCCTGGATGTGAATGTTTGACGCAGTTCTCAATGCGAAAGGTCGAATCCGACAGACCTACGGATGTGTCATCTGGAGTGAGTAGATTCGATCGGCATTGACCAATCACAAGGAGCCGTAGATGAGGTTGCTGACGCCGCTGTCCCTGGCCTGCCTGCTGGTGCTGGCCACCAGCCCGGCCCGGGCCGATGTATTCATCAATGAACTGCATTACGACGACAGCACCCCGGCCGGGGACGTCGGCGAGGCGATCGAAGTGGTCGCCACCGCCGGTGAAGACCTGTCCGGCTACCGGCTCTATCTCTACAACGGCAGCAACCCCTCGGCGGCCGCGGTCTACGCCAACAACGCGGTCCCGGCCGGCACCGCCAGTTGCGGCGGCGCCCGGCTGGCCACGGTCAGCTACCCGACCAACGGGATCCAGAACGGTCCCAACGACGGCATTGCCCTGGTCGACGCCAGCGGCAAGGTGGTCCAGTTCCTCAGCTACGAGGGCACCGTCACCGCCGCCGGGGGGCCCGCGGCAGGCCTGACCAGCCAGAACATCCCGGTCAGCGAGACCAACAGCACCGCCCCGGGCACCTCCCTGCAGCTGACCGGCAGCGGCAGCCAGTACGCCCATTTCACCTGGGCCGAATCGGCCACCCAGACCTTTGGCGCGTGCAACCACGGTCAGACCTTCAGCGGCGGCGGCGGCCCGACCGGCCCGAACACCGCGCCCTCGGTCACCGCCACCACCCCCGAGCAGGGCGCCAGCACCTTCCCGGCTGCCGCCGACCTGAGCGTCACCTTCAGTGAGCCGGTCACCCTGTCCAGCGGCGCCTTCGGGCTGAGCTGTGGCCAGTCCGGCACGGTGGCGCTGAGCCACCCGACCACCGGCACCCGCTTCACCCTGGCCACCAACACCGCGCTGGTGGCGGGGGAAGCCTGCCGCTTCGACATCCGCGCCACCCGCGTGAAGGATGCCCAGGGCGCACGCCCGGCCGCCGATACGCGCATCGCCTTCACCGTGGCCACCGCCACCACGCCCGATCCGGGCAACCCTGGCACTCCGGGCAAGTACTACGCCCGGGTCACCACCTCCACCCCCAGCCAGCTGCGCTGCTCGCTGCACGAGACCATCAAGGGCCACACCGCCTACCCCTACAGCGGCTCGGGCACCAGCACCTGGACCATCCTGGAAATCGCCGACGAAGATCCCAACAACAGCGGCAAGATCCTCGATGCCTACCGCAACCGCAGCTACACCAAGGTCAGCGGGCGCGCAGGCACCGGCAGCGGGCTGACCTACAACCGCGAGCACACTTGGCCCAACTCGCTGGGCTTTGCCAGCACCACCGGCGACAAGGGCCTGCCCTACGCTCCCTATACCGACACCCACATGCTGTATCTGACCGATGCGCAGTGGAATGCGGACCGCGGCAACAAGCCCTTTGCCAAATGCGACAGCAACTGCGGTGAACGCGCGACCGAGGCCAACAATGGCTTCGGCGGCGGCAGTGGTGGCTACCCGGGCACCTCCAACTGGGTGCGCACGCCGGATGGCAATGGCGGCTCGTTCGAAGTGTGGGGCCACCGCAAGGGCGATATGGCGCGTGCGGTGATGTACATGGCGATCCGTTATGAAGGCGGTAAAGATGCCAAAACCGGGCAGTCCGAGCCGGACCTGGAGCTGACCGACGACCGCAGCAAGATCGTCAAGACCTCGGCCTCGCCGGCTTACATGGGTCTGCTCTCGACCTTGATCGACTGGCACCTGTCCGACCCGCCGGACGCGGCAGAACGCGCTCGCAACGAAGTGATCTTCAGTTTCCAGGGCAACCGCAATCCGTTCATCGACCACCCGGAGTGGGCCACCCCGACGCTGTTCACCTCGGCCAAGCCGGCCACCTGCCAGCTGGCCAACTGAGCCCGGCCGACCGGCGCCCCCTCGCGGCGCCGGTCGGACCATTGGCCTCTGGCGGTCCTATACTCGGCGGTCATGTCGATTGCCGATCCCGTCTTCCTGCTGTTCACCACCTGCCCCGACGTGGCCTGCGCCACGCGGCTGGCACACGCGCTGGTGGACGAACGCCTGGCGGCCTGCGTCACGCGCCTGGACGGGGCGCATTCGACCTACCGCTGGCAGGGCGAGGTCACCGAGGACCATGAGGTCCAACTGTTGATCAAGACCACCGGCAGCCGCCTGGACGCGGCGATCGCGCGCGTGCAGGCCCTGCACCCGTATGAACTCCCCGAGTGCATCGCGGTCGAAACCCGCGCCGGCCTGCCGGCGTACCTGGATTGGATTCGGGCGCAGACCCGTGAGGAAAGTGATTGATGACGCTGTTTCGTCGTGTTGCCGCGCTGTGCGCGTTGCTCGTGGTCTCCCTGCCGGCCTGGGCGGTCAGCGAAAAGGATCTGCTCCCGGTCGATGAGGCCTTCGGGCTCACCGCGCAGGCGCGCGACCGCGACCGCGTGGAGATCAACTGGAAGATCGCCCCGGGCTATTACCTGTATCGCCACCGCACCACGGTCAAGGCCGATGCCGGCTTCGACGCCGAGGCGCTGCAGCTGCCGGCCGGCAAGAAGCACCACGATGATTTCTTCGGCGAGGTGGAGACCTACCGCGAACGCCTGACCGGCGTGCTGCCCGGCAAGGCCGCCGATGGCACCGACACTGTCACGCTGGAAGTGCGCTACCAGGGCTGCGCCGATGCGGGCGTGTGCTACCCGCCGCAGAAGCGCACGCTGCAGGTGAAGCTGCCGGCCGGCGGCGGTGGCACTGCCAGTGCCGCACCGGCCGCCGCCAGTAGCACCGCCTCCCCGTTCAACACCCCACTCGCCAACACCACCGGCAGCGGGCTGCGCCTGCCCGGCACCAGCAACGCTCAGGCGTTGCCGCTGCCGTCCGAGCGCGCCTTCGGCTTCGATGCCATCGTCGGCGATGGCAACACCGTGCTGCTGCGGTTCACGCCGGCGCCGGGCTACTACCTGTATCGCGACCGCACCTCGCTGGCGCTGGAAGGCGCGCCGGGCATCCGCGCGGACAAGCCGACATGGCCGGCCGCGAAATCGCACCGCGATGAGCACTTCGGCGACGTGGCGGTGTATTTCGACCAGATCGACGTCCCGCTGCCGCTGCGCCGCAGCCGTGCCGATGCCACCGATGCCACCCTGGTGATCACCTTCCAGGGCTGCCAGACCGATGGCATCTGCTACCCGCCGATGACGCGGCGGGTGAAGCTGGCGCTGCCGGCCGGCACGATCAATGCCAAGGCCGATGAGGTCGCACAGAAGACCGAGGTCATCGCGCCGCTGCCCAATCGCGACAAGCGCGCGCAGGCCCGCGGCGACGGTGGCACCGGCAGCCAGCCGATGCTGATCCGCCCGAACGAGCCGGCCCTGGCCGTGCCGGGCGACACCGCCGCCACCCCGGATGCCAGCGCCGACAACGCACAGCGCACCCCTCCGCCGGCCTCACCGGCCGCCGCACCGGGCAACCTGCTGGTGCTGCTGCTGTTCGCCGTGGCCGGTGGCCTGATCCTCAACCTGATGCCGTGCGTATTGCCGATCCTGTCGCTGAAGGTGCTGGGTGTGGCACAGAGTGGCGAGAGCCGCCAGCGCGCGCGCAGCCATGCACTCTGGTACACCGCCGGCGTGCTGGTCGCCTTCGCTGCGATCGGTGCGCTGGTGATCGCGCTGCGTGCAGCGGGCCAGGCCGCGGGCTGGGGCTTCCAGCTGCAGCACCCGTGGTTCATCGCCGCGCTGGTGTATCTGATGTTCGCCGTCGGTCTGAGCCTGTCGGGCGTGTTCACCCTGGGCGGCAGCATGGGCGGGGTCGGCCAGACGCTGGCCTCGCGGAGCGGCCCGGTCGGGGATTTCTTCACCGGCGTGCTTGCCTGTGTGGTGGCCAGCCCGTGCGTGGCCCCGTTCATGGGCCCGGCACTGGCCTATGCCTTCGCTGCGCCCGGCCTGCAGGCGATGCTGGTATTCCTGGCACTCGGCCTGGGCCTGGCCCTGCCGTTCCTGCTGATCGGCTTCGTGCCGTCGCTGGCCCGTCGCCTGCCGCGCCCCGGCGCGTGGATGGAAACCCTCAAGCTGGTGCTGGCCTTCCCGATGTACGGCACCGCGATCTGGCTGCTGTGGGTGCTGGGCAAGCAGCGCGGCGTGGATGCGATGGCGCTGGTGCTGGGCGGCCTGGTTATCCTGTCGCTGGCGCTGTGGTGGTTCGAGCGCAGCCGCTGGCGCAGTCAGCGCGTGGGCGGCCTGCTGGCCCTGCTGCTGGTGCTGGCCGCGCTGTATCCGATCTGGGGCGTGACCCGCCTGGATCCGCCGGCCAAGGCCGCACAGCCGGCCAGCGACAACGTGGTGGAGTACTCACCGCAGATGCTGGACCGCCTGCGCCAGGACAACCGCGTGGTGTTCGTCAACATGACCGCCGACTGGTGCGTGACCTGCAAGGCCAACGAGCGCGCGGTGCTGGGCACCGATGCCTTCCGCGACACCCTGCGCCGGACCAACGCGGTCTACATGCGCGGCGACTACACCAATGTCGACCCGCAGATCACCGCGTTCCTGGATGAGCACAAGGCGGTCGGCGTGCCCCTGTATGTGGTCTACGGCCCGGGCGCACCGCCGACGGTGCTGCCGACCGTGCTGACCCAGGCGCTGGTGGAAGAAGCGCTGCTGCGGACCGCACGATGAGCCTGCGGCCACCACGGCAGATGGTCGTGGTGGTCGTGATCGCGGCCGTGCTGGGCATCGGCACGGGGCTGTGGTTCGCCGGGCATCACACCCGCCCGGCGATCGCCCCACCCCCGCAGCGCGCGGCAGTAGCCGCAGCCCAACCCGGCGATCCGATGCCGGCGATCACCCTGCCCGACATCCACGGACACCCCGTGGATCTGGCCCGCTTCCGTGGCCGCCCCCTGTTGATCAATGTCTGGGCCAGCTGGTGCGGCCCCTGCGTGGAGGAAATGCCCGCGCTGACCGCGTTTGCCGACGCCCAGGGCGACAGCGGTGTGCAGGTGCTCGGGCTGGCGCTGGATACCCCCGAAGGCGTGCGCGATTTCCTGGCCCGCATTCCCGTGGCCTACCCGATCGTGCTCGACACGCCCGGCCCTGCCGATGCCAGCGTGCGCCTGGGCAATGCACAGGGCCTGCTCCCCTATTCGGTGCTGGTCGATGCCGAAGGGCGCATCGTGAAGCAGAAGCTCGGGCCGTTCTCTGCCGGCGAGATCGAGGCGTGGGCGCGCCACTGAGGCCGTCTGCCATCGTCGACAGCGTGGCCGTTGATCGTGGCCGCGCAACCTCGCCGAAGGTCTTGACCGCCGTTGCGGCACCCCCAACAATGACGAGATTCATTCTCATTCGCTGCCAGGCAGTGTCACGCCGCCTGCGTGGCTGGCCGCGCTGCCTTCTGCCGCCGGAACCGCCCCATGTTGAAGACCGTTCTTTTCCAGCTGCATTGGCTGCTGGGCATCACCGCCGGCACCGTGCTGGCGGTGATGGGGCTGAGTGGCGCCACGCTGTCCTTCGAAGATGAGCTGATGCGCGCGGCCAATCCGGCGCTTGCGCAGGTGGTGGAACGCCATGCAGCCGGCGAGCAGCCGCTGGCGCTCACCGAGCTGCTACCGCGATTGCAGCAGGACATGCCGCACGCGCTGCAGCGGCTGCGCGTGGATGCCACCGGGCAGCGCCTGTCGGTCGCGCGTTTCGAAGGCGGCCAGGCCAACTGGCGCTACTTCGATCCGTACACCGGCACCGTACTCACCGGGTTGCGGGGGCTGGCGTTCTTCGCCTTCGTCGAAGACCTGCACCGCCACCTGGTCAGCGGCGAACGTGGCCGCCTGATCACCGGCAGCTGCGCGATCACCTTGGTGTTTTTCTGCCTGTCCGGGCTGTATCTGCGCTGGCCACGACGCTGGTGGCACTGGCGCACCTGGCTGGCGGTGGAATGGTCGCGCACGGGGCGCAGTTTTCTGTGGAGCCTGCACTCGGTGGTCGGCACCTGGGTACTGCTGGTGTACCTGCTGATCGCACTGACCGGGCTGTGGTGGTCGTTCGACTGGTACCGCAAGGCCGCGACCACCTTGCTCGGCGGCTCGAGCGCCGAGCAGAGCCAACCGCGCACCCGCGGCGGCCCACTGGATCTGCACAAGGTGCAGGCCACCCTGTACGCGCTGGACGGCGTGCGCCACGGTTACATCGATCTGCGCTTCCCGGCCAAGCCCGGCCGCGCGCTCACCAGCCGCGTGCAGGGCGGCGATGCCGCGCACGACCGCGCGCAGGACATCGCGCAACTGGATCCGGCGACTGGCGCACTGCTCTCGCTGGAGCCCTACGCCGCCAAAAACCCCGGCGGCAAAATCATCGTCAGCATGTTCGCGCTGCATTCGGGCAGCTTCTTCGGCCTGCCCGGGCGGATCATCGTGATGCTGTCCAGCCTGGGCATGCTGGTGTTCTTCATCACCGGCTGGATGTTGTACCTGGACCGCCGCCGAAAGAAACGCGAGGTGCGTGCCTCACGCCTGCCTCTTGCTGCGGCCATGGGCACTGGACAGCCGTGGCTGGTCGGGTTCGCCAGCCAGAGTGGGTTTGCCGAGCAGCTGGCCTGGCGCGCTGCCGCCCAGTTGCAGGCGGCCGGCCTGCCGGTGCAGGTGCGTCCGCTCGCGCAGGTGGACGCGGCACTGCTGGCTACCACGGACAAGGCGTTGTTCGTCATCAGCACCTTCGGCGATGGTGAAGCACCCGATGCCGCGCGTGCGTTCGAGCGACGGGTACTGACGCAATCCGGGTCACTGCAGCGGCTGGCATACGCCGTGCTTGGGCTGGGCGACCGCGAGTACGCGCGCTTCTGTGGCTTCTCGCGTCAGGTGGATACCTGGCTGGCCGCGCAGGGTGCACAGCGCCTGTTCGCCAGCATCGAGGTGGACCGCACCGACGCGGTCGCACTGGGGCACTGGCAGCAGCACCTGGCCGCGCTGACCGGCGTCGAGGACCACACCCCGCTGCCCGCGCCGGTCGAGCTGCAACCGTGGGCGCTGGACGCGCGCGCGCAGCTCAATTCCGGCAGCGCCGCCGGGGCCATCTGGCAGGTATCACTGCGGCCGCCGGCACACACCCACTGGCAGGCCGGCGACATTCTGGAGATCGCCCCCCGCCATGCGCGTGCACACGTGCTGGCAGTGCTGACCCGCAATGGTCTGGATCCGCAGGCACCGGTGACGGTGGATGGACGCATCACGACGCTGGCCGAGGCCGCCGCCGCGCGCGTGCTGCCGGAGACAGCGCAGGCGCCCGATACGACTGCAGCGCCCGACGCCGCACGCTGGCTGGCGCCTCTGCCGGCACTGCCGCATCGCGAATACTCCATTGCCTCGATCCCGGGCGATGACGTCGTGCAGTTGGTGATCCGGCTGACCGAGCTGCCCGATGGCCGCCACGGCCTTGGCTCGGGCTGGCTGTGCGTACATGCCGCTGATGGGGACAGCATCCGCGCCCGGGTGCGCCCGAACAGCGGTTTCCATCGCCATCCCGAACATGCCCCGATGCTGCTGATCGGCAACGGTACCGGGATCGCCGGCCTGCGCAGCCTGCTGCGTGAGGCAGACGCGCGTGGCGACCGCGGGCATTGGCTGGTGTTCGGCGAGCGCACGCGCGCGCACGACTTCCTGTATCGCGGGGAGATCGAGGCGTGGCAGGCGCAGGGCCATCTGCGCCGGGTGGACCTGGCGTTCTCCCGCGATCCGGACGGCGGCGGCTATGTGCAGGACCGCCTGCGTACCGCGCCGGAGGCACTGCGCGCGTGGGTGGATCTGGGCGGCAGCCTCTACGTGTGCGGCTCGCTGCACGGCATGGCCGAGGGCGTCGATAGGGTGCTGCGCGAGGTGCTGGGCAACGACGCGGTCGATGCCCTGCTCAACGACGGGCGCTACCGCCGCGACGTGTACTGAGGTGCACTGCGCCGCTCAGGGAAACCAGCGGCGCAGATAGCGCGCGGTGGCGCCCTGCCTGGCGCGACTGACCTGGGCCGGCGTGCCTTCGGCCACGATCCGGCCGCCCTCCTCGCCCGCGCCCGGCCCCACATCGATCACCCAGTCCGCGTCGGCCACCACGCGCAGATCGTGCTCGACCACCACCACCGTGTTGCCGGCGTCGACCAGGCCGTGCAGTTGCATCATCAGCTTGTCCACATCCGCCGGATGCAGGCCCGTGGTCGGTTCATCCAGCACGTACAGGCTGTTGCCGTGCTGGCTGCGCTGCAGCTCTGTCGCCAGCTTGATCCGCTGCGCCTCGCCACCGGACAGCTCGGTGGCCGGCTGGCCCAGACGCAGATAGCCCAAGCCGATATCCCGCAGCAGTTGCAGCGGCCGCTGCACGGGCGGCTCTTCGGCGAAGAAGGCCAAGGCTTCCTCCACCGTCATCGCCAGCACCTGCGCGATGTTGCGGCCGTTCCAATGCACCTCCAGCGTCTTGGCGTTGTAGCGCTGCCCATGGCAGGTGGGGCATGGCGCGTAGACGCTGGGCATGAACAACAGCTCGACGTGGACGAAGCCCTCGCCTTCGCAGGTTTCGCAGCGGCCTGCCGCGACGTTGAAGGAGAAGCGGCCCACACTGTAGCGGCGTGCCTTGGCCGAGCGGGTGCCGGCAAACAGACGGCGCACATGATCGAACAGGCCGGTGTAGGTGGCCAGGTTGGAGCGCGGCGTCCGCCCGATCGGCTTCTGGTCGACGTTGACCAGACGCTTGATCGCCTTGGCCCCGTTCAACCGGCCACGGGTGCGTTCGATGCGGCTGGGCTGCGGCAGGTCGGTGTCGGTCTCTTCGATGACCGGCTCCTGCCCCAGGTGCTCGCCGACCAGCTCGACCAGCGCCTGGCTGACCAGACTCGACTTGCCCGAGCCGGAGACTCCGGTCACCGCCGTGAACGCCCCAAGCGGAAAACGTGCATCCACACCATGCAGGTTGTTGCGGTGAACGCCCTGCAGGCCCAGCCAGCCGGACGGCGCGCGCGGCGTGCGGCGCGGACCGGCGGCGTCCTGGAACAGATACGGCGCGGTAACAGACGCCTTGATCGTGCGCAGGCCGTCGGGCGGGCCGCTGTAGAGCACCTGGCCGCCGTGCTGACCCGCACCCGGGCCGACATCCACCAGCCAGTCCGCACGGCGCAGCATCTCCAGATCATGCTCCACCACGAACAGCGTGTTGCCGCCCGCCTTGAGCTGCGCCAGTGCGTCGTACAGGGCCTCGCCATCGGCTGGATGCAGGCCGGCGGTGGGCTCATCGAGCACGTACACGACGCCGAACAGGCTGGAGCGGATCTGCGTGGCCAGGCGCAAGCGCTGCAGTTCGCCCGGTGACAGCGTCGGGGTCGCGCGGTCCATCGACAGATAGCCCAGACCGAGCGATTGCAGCGTGCCGATCCGTTCGATCAGATCGTGCGCGATGCGCTGGGCCGCGATGCGTTTCTCCTCGGACAGATCCGGCGTTCTACGCACATCGCTGCCGCCCGCATGCGCGTTGCCACCGGCAGCGACCCGCTTGGCCGTGGCCTGCTTGCCGGCGCTGCGGCTGCGCGTGGCGGTTGCTGCCGCTACCTCGAAATGCCCCTCTGCCGCCGGACGCAATGCCTGTGCCATGGCGCTGAGCGGCAGTTGCGACAACGTGCCGATATCCATGCCGGCGAAGGTCACCGACAGCGCTTCGCGCTTCAGCCGGCGGCCATCACAGACCGGGCACTTTGCGCCGATCATGTAGCGCGCGACGCGCTTTTTCATCATCGCGCTCTGCGTGGTCGCAAAGGTGTGCAGCACATAGCGGCGCGCACCACTGAAAGTGCCCATGTAGCTCGGCTCTTCCTTGCGACGCACGGCGGCGCGGGTCTCGGCCGGGGTGAAGCCAGCGTACACCGGCACCACCGGCTGTTCCTCAGTGAACAGGATCCAGTCACGCTGCTTCTTGGGCAGGTCGCGCCAGGGAACGTCCACGTCGTAGCCGAGCGTGACCAGGATGTCGCGCTGGTTCTGCCCGTGCCACGCCGGCGGCCATGCGGCGATGGCGCGTTCGCGGATGCTCAGCGAGGGATCGGGCACCATCGACTGCTCGGTCACTTCATACACGTAGCCCAGGCCGTGGCAGTTCGGGCAGGCGCCCTGCGGCGTGTTCGGCGAGAAGTCCTCGGCGTAGAGCATGGGTTGCCTGGCCGGATAGGTGCCGGCGCGCGAGTACAGCATCCGCAGCAGGCTCGACAGCGTGGTCACGCTGCCGACGCTGGAGCGCACGCTGGCCGTGCCGCGCTGCTGCTGCAGGGCCACGGCCGGCGGCAGCCCCTCGATCGCATCCACGTCCGGCACGCCCACCTGGTCGATCAGGCGACGTGCGTACGGCGACAGCGATTCCAGGTAGCGCCGCTGCGCCTCGGCGTAGAGCGTACCGAACGCCAGCGAGGACTTGCCCGAGCCGGAGATGCCGGAGAACACCACCAGCGCATCGCGCGGGATGTCGACATCCACGTTCTTGAGGTTGTGTTCGCGTGCGCCGCGGACGCGGACGACGGCGGTGCTGGACGGGGTACGTCGCGCTGGCTTGTTCATGGGAGCAGGATAGCGAACCGCACTGGCTCACCGCCGGTGAGGGCCCGTGAAGGGCGCGTTGATCCGGCACCGGCCACGCCGGTCCGAACGTGCGAGAGTGAAGAAGGGAACAGCACCTTCACAGCGATTGCGCTGAACTACCGCTGGGAGTGCGGTGGGATTGCCGCCAACACGCCATGCCGTACGGAGAGAGACCGCCATGACCGCCTTGAAAATCTTCCTGCTCGCCGGTGCACTGCTTTACGGCCTGCCGGGGCTGGTGTGGTGGGTGAATCATCGGCGGGCCAAACGCGCGAGGCTGGCCCAGCGCGTGATCAGCGTGGATGCCCCCGCGCCATGAGCGACGCTGCCGGGAGGACCGCCGAATGCCATTGACCGACGAACAGCGCCGCATCCTCGATGACATCAATGCCACGCGGCCGGTCAGTGACGAGGACGCCAACTGGGCGGTGAAGGCCGGCTATGCAGCCCAGGCCGAAGATGGCGACATCGACCTGACCCAGGCCGGTCGCCAGCTTGTGGATTCCAGCACGCTCTAGACGTGCCGGGATCGATCAGACCGGTGCGAAACCGCGGGTGGTCTTCTTTTCGTTCTTCTCGGCCTTCTTTTCCTTCGCCGTCTTGGCAGGCTTCTTTTTCGTTTCTTTCTGCTTGTTCAGGCCCTTGGCCATGGCAGCGTTCCCGGTTGGATGTTCCGCAGCATGGCACATCCGGGGCGTGTCAACGCATCGGTGCGGCATGCACGCCCCGGCTCAGATCACCCGGGCGGGTCGTTGCAGCCCGCGCCCCACAACGCACACCAGCACTGCGGTAGCCGCGAAGCCACCGGCCAGCCAGAGGTTGGCACTGAGCCCCTGCCGGTCGAGCGCCTGACCGCCCAGCCATGCGCCCGATGCGATACCGATGTTGAAGACGCCGACGTAGAGCGCGGAAGCCACCTCCACCGCGCGGGGCGCAGCCTTCATCATCCACGTCATCAACCCGACCGAGACGCCGCCGTAGGCCAGCCCCCACGCGATCAGCGCGATGGCACCGCCGGCACGCGCGTCGCCGATGGACAGGAACAGCAGCGGCGCCAGCACCAGGCCCGCTGCGATCAGCAACACCGTCGGTGCCGTATATCGCGCCGCCACGATGCCCGCGAGGAAATTTCCGGCCATCCCGGCAGCGCCGTAGCCGAACAACAACAGCCCCACCCAGCGCGCGTCGAATCCGGAGACTGTCATGAGCAGTGGCCGCACGAAGGTGAAGGCAATGAAGTGTCCGGCGACCAGCAGCAAGGTCAGCAGCAACCCGAGCTGCAGCCCCCGGTTGCCCAACTGCTCACCGAACTGGCGCACGGTGGTGGTATGGGTCGACGGCAGCCTGGGCACGACGGCCAGATGCAGTGCGAGTACCACCGCGCTGAGCAGGGCCATGCTGGCGAATGCCCAGCGCCATCCCAACAGCTCACCGATCAAGGCACCGAGCGGAACGCCCAGCACCGAGGCCGCCGCCACACCGCCGAAGATGAGCGAGGTGGCCAGCCCGACGGATCGCGTCGGCACGAGCCGCATGGCCAGCCCGCCGGCAATCGCCCAGATGCCGCCCATGCACAACCCGACCAGCACGCGCGCCGCCAGCATCCAGCCCAGCGTGGGTGCGAAGGCCGCGCCCAGATTGGCGATCACCAGCAGGCCCAGCAGGCCGCACAGCAGCGTGCGGCGGTCCAGCCGGCCGGAGGCGATGACCACGAGCGGGGCGAACAACGCCGCCAGCAACGCCGGCAGCGACACCATCAGGCCTGCGGTGCCGGTGCTCGTCTGCAGGGCGTCGGCGATCGGGGTCAGCAGGCCGACGGGCAGCATTTCGGTGGTCACGACCGAGAACGTGGCCAGGCTCACGGCGGTGACCGCCCACCAGGGGTGGCGTGCATCGGGCTGTCGCCCGGAAAGGGGAGGCGTCATGCTGCAGCTCCGTGTGGTGTGAGTGTTCCAGGTGCTTGCATCAGGCGTCCCCCGAGGCGGGTGCCGGGGGCAGACGCAGCCTGCGATGCGCGGACATCGCGGCCAGCAGCACTGCGCCGCCGGCACACACCGCGATGAGGAATCCCGCGCGCACCCCATGGGCATCCACCCACTGGCCGGACGCGGCGGCACCCAATGCGACACCGACGTTCAATGCCGCCAGCAGCCAGGTCATGCCTTCGGTCAACTGACGCGCCGGCACCTGCTGCTCGACCAGCGACATCGCCACGATCATGGTCGGTGCGAAGAACGCGCCGGCCACGAACACCGCCGCACCCAAGCCGAACAGGCTGCCCGCCCACCACAGTGGCAACGTCGTCAGTGCGGTCGCGAGCCCGCCCAGCAGCAACCAGCGGTGCAACGGCGCCTGCAGCTTCATGGCGCCGAACAGCACCCCGGACAGGCAGGAGCCGGCGGCATAGGCGGACAACACCAGGCTCGCGGCCGCAGGCTGGCCCAGGTGCGCGGCGAAGGCGACGCTGACGACATCCACCGTGCCTACGATCACGCCCATGGCGACCATCAACAGCGCGAGCCAGCGCACGCTGGGCAGGCGCATGACAGACCCATCGCGCCTGGCGGTCGACGCTGCTGCGTCGATGGGCGGCTCCGTCCGGCGCTGCGCGATCAACGCAAGCACGCCGATCGGCAGCAGCACGGCAGCGGCGAGTACACCGGCCTGGGGAAGCACTGCGACCGCCAGGCCGACCGACAGCGGCGGCCCGGCGATGAAGGTGACCTCATCGAAGACGGTTTCCAGCGCGTACGCGGTCTGCAGCTGCGGCTGGCCGCGATAGATCGCGGTCCAGCGCGCGCGCACCATCGCGGACATGCTGGGCATCGCGCCGGCCAGCAGCGCGCCGACGAAGAGCAGCGCGGTCGGCGCCTCCCACCACGAGGCGCCGAGCAGGAGCAGCAGCCCGAGCACGCTGACGCCGGTGGCCAGCGGCAGTATCCGGCGCTGCCCATGCCGATCCACGAGACGGGAGACCTGCGGTGAGAGCAGCGCGTAGGTCAGCACGAAGGTGGCGGCCACCGCGCCCGCCAGCGCATAGCTGCCACGCACCTGGGCCAGCAGCGTAATGATGCCGATGCCGGTCATCGGCAAGGGCAGCCGCGCCAGCAGGCCCGCCAACGCGAAGCCGGGGCTGCCCGGGGCTGCGAACAGCTGTCGATAGGGGTTGGTCACGGTTCTCTGCACTGCCTTTTGCGCCACTTACATACACATCGTATGTTTAAAATCCTATATACATACGCACCGGATGTAAACAATCATCCGTCCCGTATGCAAGGAGATGATGATGGTTCGCCGCACCCGTGCCGACATGGAGCAGACCCGTGCCACGCTGCTGGCCACCGCCCGCGCGGTCTTCAGCGCGCGTGGCTACGCCGAGACCTCCATGGACGATCTCACCGCGCAGGCCGGGCTCACCCGTGGCGCGCTGTATCACCACTTCGGCGACAAGCAGGGCCTGCTCGCGGCCGTCGTCGATCAGATCGACGCCGAGATGGACGACCGCCTCAAGGCCATCTCCGACGCCGCCGAAGACCCGTGGGCGGGCTTTCGCCTGCGCTGCATCGGGTATCTGGAGATGGCGCTGGAGCCGACCATCCAGCGCATTGTCCTGCGCGACGCGCGCGCGGTGCTCGGCGGTGCCTCGCCGGAATCGCAGCGCCACTGCATCGATTCCATGCAGCGCCTGCTCGCCTGCCTGATCGATCAGGGCGTGGTCGCCGAGGCCAACCCGCAGGCCCTCGCCTCGCTGGTGTACGGCAGCCTGGCCGAGGCGGCGTTCTGGATCGCCGATGGCGACGATGGCGACGATGGCGATGCGCGGCTGGCACAGAGTGTGACCGCGCTGGACCTGCTGCTGCGTGGGCTGCGGGTCACCTCACCGCACTGACCGCTCATCCTGTCTGGCCGCCACTGGATCGGGAGCCTGACCGCAGGTCATATATCGCTCCATGTACTCGCAGGGCCGCCCCTACGCTTCTCCCATCTACTGAAGGAGAGGACGCATGAAGATTCTGGGTGTTGTGCTGATGGCATCGGCGCTGGTGATGACCGGCTCCGCTGCGGCAACGAACGCTGCCCCGGCCCGGACCGAGGCGCTGGCCCGCGAAGCTGACGCCTTCTTCAAGGACCAGCAGCCGGGCGGCGTGGTCCTGGTGACCCAGGGCGACCGGGTCCTGCTGCGCCGGGCCTACGGCATGGCCGACATCGAAAATGGCGTGGCGATGCGACCGGACGCCGCGCTGCGGCTGGCCTCGGTGACCAAGCAGTTCACCGCGGTGGCCGTGATGCAGCTGGTGCAGGCCGGCAAGCTGCGGCTGGAAACCCCGCTGGACACACTGGACCCGGCACTGGCCGGCCCCATGGGCAAGGTGACGGTGCAACAGCTGCTCACCCATACCTCCGGCATCAAGAACGTCAGCAGCATTCCGGCATCGCGCGCCGCGCGCCGCGAGGAGGCCGATGCACTCGGCCTGATCGGCTACTTCAAGGAACTGCCACTGGAGTTCGCCTCCGGCACGCGGTTCCGCTACAGCAACTCCAACTACATCGTGCTGACCCACCTGATCCAGCGCCTGTCCGGCCAGTCCTATGCCGAGTACATGCAGCAGGCGATCTTCCAGCCGCTGGGCATGCAGCACACCCGCTATGACACCCACCTGGCCATCATCCCGGGCCGTGCCCACGGCTATCGGAAAGCGCAGGGCGTGCTGCAGAACGCGGACTTCATCAGCATGACCCAGCCCCAGGGCGCGGGTGGCCTCATCAGCACGGTGGACGATCTCGCACGTTGGCACCAGGCACTGCGCGACGGCACGCTCGTACCCGCCGCGTTGCTGGCGCAGGCCATGAGCAAGACCGTGCTGGCCGACAGCAAGGCATCGCGATACGGCTTCGGCTGGATCATCGGCCAGGTGCAGGGCGTGGCCGATGTGGAGCATGGTGGCTTCATCAACGGCTTCAGCAGCTACGTGGTGCAGCGCGAACAGCGACCAACCCAGCACGTGCAGGAGCCAGAAGCGTAGGTCACTGCATCGATCCGCTGGAGGGGAGCCGCACTCTACTCGATCCGGCTGGCCGGCCCCGCTCAGCGCCGGCGCGAGGTCATACGCGGCTGCAGCGCGTCCAGGGCGCCGGCGTTGCGGCGCGCCCAGTCGTAGATCAGTTCGACCGGTTCCACCAGTTGCCGCCCCAGCGGGGTCAGCGAGTACTCCACCGAGGGCGGCACGGTGGGGTACTCGGTGCGCAGCACGATCCCGGCATGCTCCATGTCGCGCAGGGTCTGGATCAGCATTTTCTTCGAAATGGCCGGCAGGCTGCGGTGCAGGGTGTTGCTGCGGGCCGTGCCGTCGTGGCGCACGGCCAGGGTGTGCAGCACCATCGAGGTCCACTTGGTGCTGAACAGCTCCAGCACCCGCCGGGGCGCGCAATCCTCCTGCCAGTGTTCTTCGGGACTGCCGGTTTTCATGTGTGGTTACCGTTTGGTGCCTTCTTTCGAGGCGTACCTGGATATCCTAAGGTGTGCGCCTGTAAAGCAATGAAAGAGGCGACATCGTGAGGCAGAAAGCGTTGGTGGTTGGTGCCACCGGGATCGTCGGCAGTGCGCTGATCCAGCAGTTGCTGCAGGAAGGCTGGGAGGTGCATGGCCTGGCGCGTCGGCCCGATGCGCTGCCGGCGGGTGCGCACGGCGTTTCGGCCGATCTGCGTGATGCCCAGGCCACACGTGAAGCGCTTTCCGGACTGGCGCCCACGCATGTGTTCATCACCACGTGGTCGCGGCAGGCCAACGAGGCCGAGAACATCCGCGTCAATGCGGCAATGGTGCGCCATCTGCTCGATGCGGTGCAGCCGGCCGGCACGGTGCAGCACGTGGCGCTGGTGACCGGCCTGAAACACTACCTGGGCCCCTTCGAAGCCTATGCGCAGGGCAACCTGCCGCAGACCCCGTTCCGTGAAGAACAACCGCGCCTGCCGGTGGACAATTTCTATTACGCACAGGAAGACGAGGTGTTCGCCGCCGCCGCGCGCGATGGGTTTCACTGGAGCGTGCATCGCCCGCACACGGTGATCGGTGCGGCGGTCGGCAATGCCATGAACATGGGCACCACGCTGGCCGTGCATGCCACCCTGTGCCGCCACACCGGGCGCCCGTTCCAGTTCCCGGGCTCGCGCGCGCAGTGGGAAGGGGTGACCGACATGACCGATGCTGGCGTGCTGGCACGGCATCTGCTGTGGGCCACCCGGACCCCGGCGGCGGCCAATCAGGCCTTCAACGTGGTCAACGGCGATGTATTCCGCTGGCGCTGGATGTGGGGCCGGATCGCCGCGTGGTTCGATATCGAGGCCGTGCCGTTCAGCGGTGAGGTGCAGCCGCTGGCGGTGCAGATGGCCAACGATGCTGCGCCATGGTCCGCACTGGCCGCCACGCACGGTCTGGCAGAGCCGGATATCCACCGGCTGATCTCTCCCTGGCACACCGATGCCGATCTCGGGCGCCCGCTGGAGGTGATCACGGACATGTCCAAGAGCCGCCGGATGGGGTTCCTGGATTACCAGCCCAGCGACGATGCCTTCTTTGCGCTGTTCGCCAGGCTGCGGGCGGCCAGGTTGATTCCCTGAAGCGGGGTTACCTTAGACACTGTGGTCCCTGCGGTGCGAGCCGCTAGGCTGCGGCACACGCCCTCCGGGCCTTCTCGGATCTCACCCATGTCCCTGTCCTGGCCATCGTCGCTGGTGTTGCTGGCGGCGCTTCCGCTGAGTGCACCCGCTGCCGAGCAGTGGGTCGTCACCACCGATCTCTGGGGCAACCCGTATTACCAGACGCTGCACCTGGACGTGCAGGGCGCGCGCGTTGGCGGAACGCTCGGCGGAGACCCCATCGCAGGCACGCTGCGTGACGGGTCTCTGCGGTTCACGGTGAAGGACAGCGATGGCCAGCTCCAGCACTTCACCGGCACCGTCAACGACGCGCACATGCAGGGTGAAAGTGATCAGCCGGATACCAACAATCGCGCGGCACGGGCCACGCATGCGTTCCGCGCATGGCGGGTGCCCACGCGGGCGGGCAACGCACCACAACACCATGTGTTCACGCCGACGGACTACTCCAATACCTTCAGCGCGGACCGGGCACCGGTCCTGGTGATCCATCCCGGCGATTCGCTACAGACCCGGACGCTCGACTCCGGTGGCGTCGACGAGCATGGCGTGACCCGGGCGCTGTTCGGCAATCCACAGGTGGGACCGTTCTTCATCGTCGGTGCAGAGCCGGGCGATACGCTGGCCATCACGCTCACCTCGCTGAAGCTCAACCGCGATTACGCGGACAGCCTGGATGGCCTGGTAGGCCGACTGAAAACCCCGCGCGTCGCAGCCGAGGCCACCGCGTTGGGCAAACCGGTGCGCTGGACGCTGGATCGCACCAAGGGCCTTGCCCGCCCGGAAGGGGCCTCGGGTGCGTTGAAGAACGTCCAGATTCCAGTCAAGCCGATGCTGGGTGGCCTGGCCCTCGCGCCGGGCTTCGGGTATCCGCCGCTCTCCACCGGCGATACCCAGGACAGCGGCGGCAACATGGATTTCAACGCCGTCGTCGAAGGCAACACCGTCTATCTTCCCGTGCAGCAACCCGGCGCCCTGCTGTACCTGGGGGATGGCCACGCGTTGCAGGGCGATGGTGAAACCACGCAGTGGGCATTGGAAACGTCGCTGGACGTAGTGGTGCGGGTCGAGCTGGTGAAGCGGGCATCGATCTCCACCCCGCGTGTCGAATCACCGACGCAGATCATGACCCTGGGCCAAGGCGGCTCCAGCGACGACGCGCTGCGGATCGCCACCTCGGGCATGCTGCAGTGGCTGGCGCAGGCCTACGGCCTGTCCCTGTCCGAAGCGGCGCAGGTGCTGGGCGTGGCGGTGCAGTATCACGTCGCCAATCTGGCTGGCCGCAGCGTCGGCGTGGCAGCGAAGATCGACAAGGCCGTGTTGCAGCAGTTGCCCACGCCAGCACCGGGCGCCACCGCAGCAGGCGAGGCACGCAGCGCGCGGTGATGAAGGCCAGGTGATGACGCGGATCAACGCGGAGAAGGTGTTCCACAGGCGTACCGCACTTCGCTAATCTAGGTTGGCTTATTGCACTGCCTTGATGCCGCCCTCCCCACCGCGAGTCCCCTTTGAGCTCCTCACCCTCCACCGGTACCCACGGCGAACGTGATGCCGAGCGCGTCAAGCTGGCGCTGGCCGCTGGCGCGATCATCGGCACCTGGTTCTGGGATGTTGCCCAGGACAGCCTCACCGTCGACGATGCACTCGCCCAGGCCCATGGCCTGGACCCGGCGCTGGCCCGCAGCGAACTGCGCCTGGAGCAGGTGATCTCCGTGGTTCACCCGGACGATCGTCAGGGGCTGACGCAGGCGATCGACGACGCCGTCCGCCGCGGCGGGCGCTATGCCCACCAGTACCGGACACGCGGTCCGGACGGTGCTTACCGCTGGATCGAGGCCATCGGTCGCGTCGACCTGGACGCCCAGGGCAATGCGGTCGGGTTTCCAGGCGTCCTGATCGATATCGATGAACGCCGCCGCGTGGAGGCCGAACGCGATCAGGCACAGACCTTGTTGCGTTCCTTCGTCGAAGCGGCCCCCGGCGTGCTCTACGCCAAGGACCGGCAGGGCCGGATCCTGATCGGCAACCGCGGCACCACCGATCTGATCGGTCTGCCGCCCGAGGTGTATGTGGGGCGCACCGATGCCGAGCTGCTTGCTGATCCTGTGCAGGCCGCCACCGTCATGGCTACCGACGAACGGGTCATGGCCAGTGGGCAGACCGAGCAGTTGGAAGAAGAAGTGAGTTTCCGCGATGGCCGGCGCGCCCACTGGTTGTCGACCAAGTCGCCGCTTCGCGATGCCGACGGCACGGTGATCGGGCTGGTCGGCACGTCACTGGACATCACCGACCGCAAGGCCGCCGAAGCCCGTCATCTGGAGGCGGAAGAACGCTACCGGCTGGCGGCCCACGCCACCAACGATGCGATCTGGGACTGGCGTATCTCCGATGGCCACGTGATCTGGAACGAGGCGCTGACCACCCTGTTCGGCCATGCGTTCAGCGAGACCAGTGCGCAGTGGTGGCTGGACCATATCCACCCCGATGACCGTGCGCGCGTCGATGCGGATATCCATGCCGTGATCGAGGGCGACGGCACCGCGTGGAACAACGAATACCGGTTCCGCCGCGCCGATGGCAGTTTCGCTTCCGTGCTCGACCGCGGGACCGTACTGCGGGGCAAAGGCGGCGAACCGCTGCGGATGATCGGCGCGATGCTGGACCTGACCGTGCGTGAGGCGGCCGAGGCCGCCCTGGCCAAAAGCGAGGAGCGCCTGCGTTTCGCCACCGAAGCCGGTGACATGGGCTTCTGGGATGTCGACCTGGTCCGCGATGCGTTGATCTGGCCGCCCCGGACCAAGGCGATGTTCGGCATCTCCCCCGATGTCCCGGTGTCACTGCGTGACTTCAACGACGGCATCCACCCCGACGACCGCGAAGCGACCCTCGCCGCCTTCGCCGCCGCAGCCGACCCGGTGCAGCGTGCCCTCTACGACGTGGAGTACCGCACGATCGGCAAAGAGGACGGCGTCGTTCGCTGGGTCGCAGCCAAAGGCCGCGGTCACTTCGAGGGCGACCGCTGCGTGCGCGTGGTGGGGGTGGTGATCGAGATCACCGCGCGCAAGATCGCCGATGCGCGCCTGAAAGAATTGAACGAGCATCTGGAAAGCCGCGTGCTCGAAGAAGTCGCCGAGCGCACCCGCGTGGAAGATGCGCTTCGGCAGAGTCAGAAGATGGAGGCCGTCGGCCAGCTCACCGGCGGTATCGCCCACGACTTCAACAACATGCTGGCGACCGTGATCGGCCCGCTGGATCTGCTGGCGATGCGGCTAGGCGACAACGACCCGCGCACCAAGCGCTACATCGACATGGCCATCGATGGCGCCACCCGGGCGGCACAGCTCACCCAGCGGTTGCTGGCGTTCTCGCGCCAGCAGCCATTACAGCCGGTTCCACTGGATGTGAACCAGCTGGTGGCGGGCATGTCCGACCTGCTGGTGCATTCGCTGGGCAGCAGCATCCGCTTGCAGACCGTACTGGCGGCCGACTTGTGGCAGACA
This sequence comes from Stenotrophomonas rhizophila, assembly GCF_003751305.1. Classification (GTDB taxonomy): domain Bacteria; phylum Pseudomonadota; class Gammaproteobacteria; order Xanthomonadales; family Xanthomonadaceae; genus Stenotrophomonas; species Stenotrophomonas rhizophila_B. The sequence continues at coordinate 350,628 of NZ_RJKV01000002.1, read as the reverse complement.
TTCGCCGATGCCAATCAGCTGGAAAACGTGATTCTCAACCTGGCCGTCAATGCGCGCGATGCGCTGCCTGGCGGTGGGCGCCTCACGGTGGAAACCGCCAACGGTGAGATCACCGCGGGTGCTGGCTCCGCCCCGGCCGAGGTTCCCGACGGCGAGTACGTTCTGATCACCGTCACCGACAACGGTAGTGGCATGCCGCCGGAGGTGATCGCCAAGGCATTCGATCCGTTCTTCACCACGAAGAAGGTGGGCCAAGGCACGGGGCTTGGCCTGTCGCAGGTGTATGGCTTCGTCAAACAGTCGGCCGGTCACGTAAAGATCCGCTCTGCCGTCGGGCAGGGAACGACGGTGACCCTGTATCTGCCGCGCCTCATTGCCGACTTCGCCGCTACGCCTTCGCCGACAACCAGCGGTACCGCTCCGCTGAGCGGGGGCCGCGAGCGTGTGCTGATCGTGGAAGACGAGCCCGGCGTCCGCCAGTTCTCCATTGATGCGTTGAGCGAGCTGGGCTACCCGGTGCTCGCCGCCGATGGTGCCGCTACCGCGCTTGCCCTGCTCGACAGCCATCCGGACATCGCGCTGTTGTTCACCGATGTGGTGATGCCCGAGGTCAACGGGCGGCAGCTGGCCGATGAGGCACTCAAGCGACGGCCGGATCTGAAAGTGCTGTTCACCACCGGCTACAGTCGCAATGCGCTGGAGCACGACGGCGTACTGGACCCCAGCGTCCACCTGATCGGCAAACCTTTCACGCTGGAGGAGCTGGCCCTGCGGGTGCGCGCGGTGCTTGCCGAGGTGCGCTGACGGGAGGACTCCGGGAATCGAATTCCGGAGTCCTGGAACGTAGTGCACGCCCTTGATTCGACAGGGATCAGGCAGCCTGCTGGCTCCTGCCTACCTGGGTCCACCATGAAACGTTCACTGCTCTGCGCCCTCTTCTCCGCCGCGCTGCTGTTCTCCCCCACCACCGTTCTGGCACAGACCAGCGACCATGACGCCGTAGACCAGCTCATGCAGAAGATGCTGCGTGGCTTCGAGGCAGGCGACCCGGCGCTGATATTCGAGGTACTCAGGAAAGATGGCGTGGTGGTGGGCTACTCACCCGCCGCCGGCCGCATGGTCACCCAGACCACGGAAGAATGGGCCAAAGGCTTCACTGGCGAGCCGGCCACGGATGAGGCGCAGCGCAAACGCAGTTACCGGATCCTGGACGTCACCCCACACGCTGCGCAGGTGAAGCTGACGCTGGACTACCCTGGTTGGGATGGCGAAGACTACCTTGCCCTGCTGAAAATCGATGGCAAGTGGATGATCGTGAGCAAATCATGGAGCGGCCAACGCAAGTCGCCGGCGTCATGAGTCTTCATCGTCCACGCTCACGTACAGCGTAGGCACGGCCTTCATGAAATCCCCCAGTCGTCCCATCTGGATCTGCAGATCATCGGGGAGGACGTCGGCCGCAGCGTCGAGCAGTGCCTGGCAGTGCCGCTCGAACGGTGCGACCACGCGACGTCGTGGCTCGAGCATGATGGAGTAACAGGCCTGGCTCGACCACGGCGGGGGCGCCAGCGCGTAGTGCGAGCTGCCCAGGGCAAACAGCGGCGCGTGGCTCTCGCCTGGCAGCGACAGCGTGATGTCGTTGGCGTTCACCTCGGCCCGGGTGTGGGTGCGCTGGATCGCCCACGCATCGAGTGTGTTGCGGCCCGGCACCGGGCCCACGGTGCCATCCACGGCGCCCGCCAGCAGGGACAGCGCGGCGTCCACGCTCACCCCGTAGTGGTCCAGCATGTGAGGCTCCAGCGCCATCCACAGCTGTATCGCGCCGGCCACCGGACCATACGCGTGCAGGATGTCTGCAGGTGCCAACGCCGGCAGCAGCGTGGACTGCACCAGCTGCGCGAGTTCCTCCACGCTGCGCGTGGCGCTGCTGACGGTCAGGAACAGGTACGGTGCCATCCCCGCCCGCCCCGGCTCCAGCAGCGGCACGGCCGGCTCCCCCTCGACCGCATTGCCACGCGCGCACGAGGGCAACAATGCGGCGCCCGCAAGCGCGGCCAACAGCAGGCGCCGCCGCGCCAGAAATTGAGTGTCATCCATGTGCAGAGAATACACGGGGGTAAAAGCGACCCGCTTGACGGGCCGCGTATTTTCTCAATACTGCGCCAATGCTCAGCCAACACTTTCTCTTCTTCTTCGCCATGCTGGGCGCCTTCAATGGCATCGTCGCGGCGTCGGTATTGTGGTGGCGCGCCAAGGGAGAGCCCACGCAGCGCTGGCTGTCGCTGCTGATCCTGATGGTCGGTGTGCGGACCGGAAAATCCGTGGCGTTCCACTTCTGGCCGGATATTCCGCTGGTCGTTCTCCAGCTCGGGCTGACCGCCTGTTTCCTGATCGGCCCCTGCCTCTACTTTCTGGTGCGCTCCAGCCAACGGGAGACTGCCGGGACGGACACGAACGGCCGGTGGCACCTTGCCGCGCTGCTGGTGCTTGCCGTGGCGGTGAATGTCCTGCTGCCCTACACCCGCAACATCGAACTGTGGCGGTACGTCATCACGCCGGGCATCAACTATGCCTGGCTGGGCTATCTGCTGCTCACCACCGTGCAGGTGTATCGCCACCGCGCCCGGCTGCTGTCCTCGCCGTCCGCCCCGCTGCTGCTCGGCGCGCTGGGGGGCATCTGGATCATCTGGATCGCGTACTACACGGCGGGATACACGTCCTATATCGTCGGCGCGCTGTCCTTCACGTTCGTTCTCGCGGTAAGCGTTCTGGTCGGGCTCCGCCTGCGCGCGGGGCGGGCAACGATCGAGCCCTATCAGGACCGTCGGATCCCCGCGTCCGACGCCGCCGTTCAACTGCAGGCCCTGGCCGAGCTGATGGCGCGCGAGCGGTTGCATCTGGACCCTGCCCTGACCCTGCCCCGCCTCGCCCGCCGGCTTGGCATGCCCCAGACCCGGCTGTCGCAGCTGCTCAACGACAACAACCAGACCTCGTTCAAGCAGTACCTCACCCAACTGCGGGTGATCGAAGCCAAGGCGATCCTGCAACAGCAGCCTCCCAAGCCGCTGGATATCGTGGCGCAGGAAGCGGGCTTCCAGTCCATGTCGACCTTCTACAGCGCATTCAAGAAGTGCGAGGGCGTCACCCCGGCGGCCTACCGCACGGCCGCCACACACTCCTAGAATCGATTTCCGCACTCCGGGAAGACGCTGCAATACATTGATTTGAAAGCGATTGGATAGGGTGCTGGCTCCTTCCTGCGAGTCAGCGCCATGCAGACGTTACGTACCATCGCCACCTTCGTATTGCTCCTGCTCAGCGTCTGGCTGGGCGGTACCTGCACCACCGACGCTGCGCCGCGGACCACCGTCCCCACGGCCGTGGGACAGCCCGCCGGCGGCCAGCAGAACCGCATCCTGTTCATCATCGCCAGCGCCACGGTGCATGGAACTTCCACGCTCCCGGCCAGCGTCAGTTTTGGCGAGGTGGTGCATGCCTGGGATGTCTTCCATGCCGCCGGCTATGCGGTGGACTTCGTGTCGCCCGACGGCGGCGCCGTACCGATTCTCGATGACTACGTCAGCGACGACGTGGCGCACCGTCTGGACGATGCCCGGATCATGCGCGGGCTGCGCGGCACCGTCACCCCGGCACAGATCGATCCCACGCAGTACCGGGCGGTGTACTACGTGGGCGGCAGCAATGCCATGTACGGGGTCGCCGAGAACGTGGCGCTGCAGCGCATTGCGATGCAGGTCTACGAGGGCAACGGCGGGGTGATCTCGGCTGTCTGCCACGGAACGGCCGGCATCGTGAATCTCCAGCTTGCCGGTGGCCAGTACCTGGTCTCGGGCAAGCGCATCAGCGGCTACCCGGAAGAGCATGAGCGGCAGGATGCGCCCTATTTCAACCAGTTCCCGTTCCTGATCCGCCAGACCGTCGTGTCCCGCGGCGGTGCCTTCCGGACGGTGGAAAGCGATGACCCGCATGTCGAAGTCGATGGCCGGCTGGTGACCGGGCAGAACTACGCCTCTGCCACGCCGGTGGCGCAGGCCGTGGTCGAGGCGCTTCGCATCCACACCGTGCAGGCGTCCAACCAGGCAGCCGCTCAACCCTGATCTCCCACACCCCTGAGGAAACACCATGAAAGTATCGATTCGATCCGTCGGCCTTGCCGCCAGCCTGTTCCTGCTGCTCCCCACCTCGGCCATGGCGCAGAGCACCGATCGTGAGGCGGTGGACAAGGTCATGCAGACCTTCATGCGCGCCTACATCACTGCCGACAACACGTTGGCCAAGGACGTCTTCCGGACAGACGGCGTGATGATCGGTTACTCCGAAGCCCGTGGCAGCGCACTGCAGATGCGGACCGGGGAACAGTTCGCCGAGGGCTTCAACGGCAAGCCGGCGGCCAACGAGGCCCAGCGCAAGCGCCGCTATGAAATCGTGGACATGGCCACCAACCTGGCGGCCGTCCGCGTAATGCTGGATTACCCCGGCTGGGACGGCGTGGACTACGTGGTTCTGCTCAAGACCGATGGCCAGTGGAAGATCATGAGCAAGTCCTGGACCGGCCAGATCAAGCCCTGAGCTGAACCTGGCAGACGGGACGCCATCGCTTCCGGGAGCTACCCGGAAGCGATGCGAGCCTGCATCCTGCCTGGGCTCAGTCGGCGCTCAGGTTGGCAACGAAGAACCGGGTGAGTTTGTCGAACGGAATCCGATCAACACGATCATAAAGATCCACATGTCCTGCACCCGGGACGAGATACAGCTCTTTGGGCTGCCCGGCCAGCGCGTAGGCCTTCTGGCTGAACTCCAGCGAGTGGGCCTCGCTGCCGGCGACGAACAGCATCGGGCGTGGCGAGATCGTCTCGATGTCATTGAATGGGTAGAAGTTCACGAAGCGGACTTCGCTGGTCAGCATGCGGTTCTGGGTGGTCTCCAGCGTGCGGCCCTTGGGAATGGCGATGCCACGCGGGGTCCGGTAGAACGCCCAGAACTCGCGGGTCACGGGATCGGCATCGGCGGGCAGCTGGATGGGAAGATAGTCGAGGAAGATTCCCTTGCCGGTGGTGAACTCGGTGTAGCGCTGCTCGGCCGCCTTGGCCAACATCGCCTTGCGCTGCTCCAGCGACACCGACTGGCCCAGACCGTTGCGCGTCACATCGCCCATGTCATACATGCTGACCGTGGCAATGGCGCGCAGCCGCGGATCCATCTTGGCCGCGCTGATGGCGAAACTGCCGCTGCCACAGACGCCGAGCACACCGATCCGCGTGCGGTCGATGAAGTCGCGGGTCCCCAGGTAATCCACTGCGGCACTGAAGGCTTCGCTGTACATCTCCGGGGCGACCAGATTGCGCGGCTCGCCGTCGCTCTCTCCCCAGAAGGGCAGATCGATCGCCAAGGTCACGAAGCCCTGCTCGGCCAGCTTCTGCGCATACAGCATGGAGCTCTGCTCTTTGACCGCCCCCATCGGGTGGCCGACGATCACCGCGGCCGACGCGGTGGCGTTCGATGCCGCCTTGGGCCGGACGAGATTCCCCACCACCTCCATGTGGTACTGGTTCTTGAAGGTCACCCGTTCAATGGTGACCGTGTCACTTGTGTAGAAATTGTCTGCACCGGTTGGCATGGTGGCTCCCAGGGTCGTGAAGGAACTGGCGGCCAGCGCCAGCAGCAGGGCAAGTCGTTTCATGAGAGGTACTCAGCGAGAAATGCGGGGCGTTGGTGGGCCGGATCCACGGTAGCCCTCCGCAACCACCGTGATTAGCCGGGGGAATGCGGAAGGCGTACTGAGCTCTGCTCACAAATCGCGGTGTTAATGTGGGCATCGCGCCCGACTCCTGATGCGGAATCAGCAATGGCTGTCCTGAAAACCAACGATCTGCAGGCGTTTCTGGCCGTCGCCAGGGAGCAGAGCTTCACCAAGGCCGCGGCACGGCTCGGGGTCTCTGCATCGGCGCTGAGCCACACCCTGAAACAGCTCGAAGCGCGCCTGGGCGTCCGGCTGCTGGCCCGGACCACGCGCAATGTCGCGCCCACCGAAGCGGGCGAGCGGCTGATGCGCTCGATCGGCCCGCATTTCGACGCCATCGGCGAGAGCGTGGATGCGCTCGGCGATCTCCGTGACCGCCCTGCCGGCACCCTTCGCATCACCTGCAGCGACGATGCCATCGAGATGGTGATCCGGCCCAGGCTGGCGACGTTCCTGGCCGCGTACCCGGACATCACGCTGGAGTTCTACGTGGACTACGGATTCACCAACGTGGTCGAGGAACGCTTCGACGCGGGCATCCGCCTGGGCGAGGCACTGAGCAACGACATGATCGCCGTCCGCATTGGTCCGGACTGGCGGCTGGTGGTGGTGGGCTCGCCTGCGTACTTCCAGCGCCATCCCAAACCCCGTACGCCGTACGAGATCACGGGGTTGCCCTGCGTCAACATCCGTCACCGGCCCGCAGGCAGCATCTATGCATGGGAGTTCGAAAAGGACGGCAAGGAATTCAGCGTCAAGGGAGAGGGGCAGCTGGTGTTCAACAGCATGTTCCATGTCATCAATGCCGCCGTGGATGGCATTGGACTGGCGTATGTGACCGAAGATCTTGCCGCGCCCTACCTCGCCAGCGGCCAGCTGGTGCAGGTGCTGGACGAGTGGTGTCCGCTGTTTTCCGGCTACCACCTCTACTACCCCAACCGCCGGCAGGGATCGCCTGCGTTTGCCGCCCTCATCAACGCGCTGCGCCATCCAGCACTATGACGTGCGGGTGCGCGCGGCAAGTACAGCCAGCAGCGAACCGACAAGCAGCACCGCCGCGCTGACGATGAAGGTCGCGCGGTAGCCACTGCCGTCGAAAAGCAGCCCGCCCACCGTGGAACCCAGCGCGATGGAGAGCTGCACGACCGCCACCATCAGCCCGCCACCGGCCTCGGCATCATCGGGCATGGACCGGGCCAGCCATGCCCACCAGGCGACCGGTGCAGCCGTCGCCACGAGGCCCCAGGCAGCGAGGAGCACGAAGGCCATGCTGATGGAGTGACCGAAGACGGTGAGCCCCACCGCGATGGCCGCCATGACCAATGGGATGATCATCAGCGGCAGGTACACGCTCTTCCTGATGCAGCTCCCGATAAGCACGGTGCCGACGAAGCCGGCCACCCCCAGCGCGAGCAGCAGCATCGACAGCGTGCCCACGCTGACCTGGGTCACCGTTTCAAGGAACGGGCGCAGGTAGGTGAACAGCATGAACTGACCGCTGAAGAACACCCCGACGGCGGCCATCCCGCGCAGCACGAGCGGGCGCCGCAGAACAGCGAAGATGCTGCCGGTCGCCTGGCGAGGCGCCGGCTTCAGTGCAGGAAGACTGATCCATTGCCACACCAGTGCGATCACGGCGATCGGCAACAGGCATAGAAAGGCGCCGCGCCAGCCGATGATGCCGCCGAGGTAGCTGCCCAACGGGGCTGCCACGACCGTCGCCAGCGCATTGCCACCATTGAAGACGGCGAGCGCCTTGGGCACGCTCGCGGCCGGCACCACCCGTATCGCGATCGCGGCCGACATCGACCAGAAGCCGCCGATGACCACACCGATCAGCGCGCGCCCGATCATGTAGGCCGGATAGCTGGGGGCGAGGCTGACGATGACGCCGGAGATGCCCATCAGCACGGTGAGCAGCAGAAGCAGTGTCTTGCGGTCGAGGTCACCTGCGATGCGGGCGATGCACAGGCTGGTGATGACGGCGAAGGCACCGGAGATGGCAATCCCATAGCCGGCCCATCCTTCGGTAACACCGAGCGAGGTGGCGATGGGCGTCAACAGACTGACCGGCATGAATTCCGAGGCGACCAGGCAGAACACGCACAGGGTCATGGCGAAGATGCCGGCCCAGTGCGCCGGCGCGGCGGCAGCGCGATGCGCGTCGCTCTGCGCGGGGAGGGAGGTGGCGACAGGGGGCATGGGGAGCACTCTCTGGAACAGGAATGGCGTTGCCGCCCTGCACAGTGCGCAGGGACGAGACAGGGACGTGGCGTTGGGCAGCGCGGACGACGCGCGACAGAGCCCGGACGTGCTTTCAGTGGGCGCCATGGTGGCCCACGCAGCGGGGACTGATAAGCAGCCCCGGGGTTCATGGACTACTGAGGTTTTCTCAGCAGTGCGTCATCACCACACCATCGAAGCGCTTCGACCAGCAGCGCGAACGCCGGCGAGTTCTGGCGCCGGCTTGGGTAGTAGAGATGGAAACCGGGAAAGGGCGGGCACCAATCCTGCATCGCCCGCATCAGCCGCTTGTCCGCCAATGCATCGGCCACGATCAGGTCCGGCACGCAGGCCAGGCCGCGGCCCTCCAGTGCCGCCTGGACGATCAGGCGCACACTGCTCAACGTCAGCCGCCCCTCCACCTGCACGTTCACGCTGCGGCCGTCCTTTTCGAACTCCCACGCATACAGTCCACCCTGGGTCAGCAGTCGCATGTTGATGCAGTCATGCACGGTCAGGTCCTGGGGCGTACGCGGCACCCCGCACCGCTTGAAGTAGTCCGGGGCACCGACAACGGCCATCCTGAGCGGCGGCGTGACCGGGACCGCGATCATGCCCTTGGCCACCTGCTCGCCCAGGCGTATGCCCGCATCGAACCCCTCCGCGACGATGTCGGCCAGATTGGACTGGTCGGTGATCTCCACCCGGATGTCCGCGTAGGTATCCAGCAGAGGCTGCAGCTTGGGCCAGACCACCTGTTCGCTGGCCGGATCGCTGCTGTTGATGCGCAAGGTGCCGCTGGGCCGATCGCGCAGTTCACTCAGGTCGTCGATAGCGCTGTCGATGCTGGCGAAGTGCGGCCCGATCTGCGCCAGCAGCCGTTCACCGGCTTCGGTCGGTGTCACGCTGCGCGTAGTGCGGGTCAGCAAGCGGATCCCCAGCCGCTGCTCCAGCACCCGCACGGTATAGCTCAGCGCAGCCTGCGACACCCCCATCCGCGCGGCCGCGCGGGTGAAGCTGCGCTCCTGGGCCACCGCCATCAGGGCGCGCAGGTCGTTGTAGTGGTCGCGCCGCATGGTCGCCCATTGATAAGCCGTTTTTATAACTCTATTCGCGACCTGCAGGTTTATCCACATAAAACGGTGCGGCACCATGGGTGCGCCCCACGTTGGGCCATCCCCGCAGGAGCGCACGATGACCACCCCGCCTTTCCCCTCCTTCGCTGTCGCTGCCCGATCGCATCATCGGATGCACGGCCGACTCATCCACCGCGCCACCCTGCGGGCTGCCGCTGCGGCACTTCTGTTTGGCATGGCCCTGCCCCTGCTGGCGCAGCACCCGGCCCCCGCCCACACCACGGATATCCACATGAACACCCAGTCGGCTCTCTCCGCACGCCAACAGGCCATCCTGCCAATCGCCGCTTTCACGGCGGCCGGCGATCTTCACCGCCTCGAACCGGCCCTGCGCGCCGCGCTGGACGCCGGGCTGACGATCAATGAGATCAAGGAAATCCTGGGTCAGCTCTACGCCTATGCAGGCTTTCCGCGCGCATTGAATGCGCTGGGCACCTTCATGACGGTGGTGGAGGACCGCAAGGCACAGGGCGTCCACGATGCGCAGGGGAAGGCACCGACCGCGCTGCCCGCGCCGGACCAGATGCTGGCCGTCGGCACCGCCAACCAGACCCGGTTGTCGGGTCAGCCGGTCGCAGGCCCGTTGTTCGCGTTCTCCCCTCAAATCGACCGCTACCTCAAGGAACATCTGTTCGGCGCGATCTTTGCGCGCGACAACCTCGACTGGGGTGATCGCGAGCTCGCCACCGTGGCCGCGCTGTCGGCCATGACAGGGACCGAGTCGCAGGCGCAGGCGCACATGCGCATCAGCCGGAACGTGGCGCTCAGCGAGGCGCAGCTGGAGCACGTCGTGGCGGTGCTGCGCGACGTGGTCAGTGCCGGGGCCGCCGATCGCGCGGACCAGGCGCGGCGCCACACGCTCGCAAATTGAACCTTGCACAGGAGATGGCCATGACCGGCTGGAAGGCACTGATACTGACGTCACTAATACTGGGAAGCACCGAGGTCGCCGCACAGCCCATCGTGCGCATGTTCGAACTGCACACCGACCCTGGCCGGCAGGAAGCGTTCGACGCTGCCGGCCGGCACAACATGGACGCCTCCCTGCAGACGGAGCCGGGTGTTCTGGCGATGCACGCCGTCACTGATCGCCAGCGGCCGGGCGTGGCGTACGTCTTCGAAATCTACGCGGATGCGGACGCGTTGAAGACGCATCTTGCGACCGCGCATTACACTGATTTTCTGCGCGCCACGCAGCCGCTCGTTGCCGACAAGAAGCTGACGGAAACAACACCGGTGTTTCTTGTCGAAAAGCCGGACCGTCTCTCGGTCATGCAGCGCGGCAACACGCCGGAAGTCCGGATGGTCGATGTGACGGTCAAACCCGCGGATATACCGGCATTCACCCGGATCGTCACGGCGGAGATGCGCGAGTCCATGCGGATCGAACCGGGCGTCCTGGCGATGTATGCCGTTACACGGCAGGATCATCCGGAGCAGTGGATCTTCTTTGAGATCTATGCCGATGCGGCTGCGTATGACATGCACCGGCAAACGCCTCACTTCAAGGACTATCTGCAGCGGACTGCGGAGATGCTGGTGGACAAGGGGCACAGCGAGGTGAGCACCATCGCATTGAAGAGCCGTGGCGGGATGTTCTTCGATGCGACCGACATGCCCTGAAGCGGGCACGCTGTCATACGTGCCCGGAAACTCAATGGCCCGCCGGAAGGATCAACGCTCTCCGCGCACCCCAGCCGGGGGATCGCCACAACGCGAGGTGGCGTCGCGATGACGCTGCTGCGCGCACTCACGCGCCCCCCTGCCATCGGCATCCACCTGCGACACTCCGCCGCCTTGCCCGCCAAACCGCACCTGCACGCCGATGCTGTTGCTGCGCAGGCTGTTGCGACCCTGCTCGTGACCGAGCAGCAGCGAGAACATCCAGCCGCTGTCCAGCTGCAGATCCACGCCAGCGCCGATCGACAAGGCATCGTCGTTGTAGCTGCGCATCGCCAGGACGTAATCGCTCGCGTTCGGGCGCTGCACATAGTTCATCGTGGCTTCGCTGCGGTTCTCCAGCGCCTTGCGATACTCCACGTTCCAATGCGGACGCCAGCTGACGCGCTTGCCCTGGAAGGCATGGTTGCCCTCGATGCCCAGCGCGACACTGCTGTTGTCAATGTCCTGACGACCGTAGGTCAGATCGAACGCATCCAGACCATGCTCGCGATAGCCATCCAGTCTCGCGCGGTGCCCATCGTAGCGGCCATAGCTGGTCAGCGTGGTGCCGCCGGCACTGCGATGTTCGTAACCAAACGTAAGTGAGCCGAACCACTGATCGCCCTGGCGTGAGCCATGCGCCGACGCGTCGACCAACTCATTCCAGCGATTGACATCGAAATCCAGCCGACCGCTGGCCAGCATGCCGTCGAAGAACACGTGCTGGCCCGCGCGCCACAGGCCGTAGACGGCCAGCGAGCGCTGGTCAGCATCGGTGCTGGACGGACTCTTGTTGAAGTCGGTGTCCTGTCGCCCCCAGCTGCCTGCAAGTCCCAGCAGCACGTTCTCGCCGATGGCCCGATCCGCACCAACCGTGATTCCGCCGGTGTTGAAGTCGAATCCACCGCTGCCGCGCCCGGCCTTGCCGAAGGTCGCCGTACCGGCTGCCCATGCACCCCAGCCCTCGGGCAGGCGCGGAAGACCGTTGACCATGCTGTCGGCTGCTCTGTTCAGCGGTACCGAGATACCCGGCACACCAAGGCCGCCTGCGTAGGCCAGGGCGATGTTGAAGCTGGAGGCATTGCTGCCAACCCGCACTTGGCGCAGGCGGTCGCGGATGTTGCCCTGCTGCACCTGGGCAAAGCGGATGCTGGCATCGGCCTGCGCCTGCAAGGTGCCGACAACCTGCGCATCGGCGGTCGGATCAGGACGCGCCGCCACGACCAGCCGGACCTCGATCGACGCTGCTGCGTAGCTGCCGCTTGCCGCCTGTGCAGCGGTCAGCACCGTACTGCCCTCACCCACTACGGTCACCCTGCGGCCATTGACCGTGGCGACGGCCATGTTGGAGCTGCTGAAGGTGAACGCGCCGGGGCTGGTGCTCTGCGGCAGGGCAAGCTCAAAGTCCGATTCGCCATACACCTTGCTCAGATCGTCCTGCCAGGTGATCACCGGGGTGGCCATGCTGATGTTCACCTCCAGCTGCAGCTGGGTTGCGGCGGCACGCAATGTGTCGCCGGCCTGATTGGCGGTCAGCACGCAGCGACCGGCGGATACCATCGTCACCGTGTCGCTCTGCACAGCGCACACCGAAGGGGTTGTGCTGGCAAACACAATGGGATTGCCGGAGTCACCGCCAGTGGCGGCGACACGGAAGCTGCCGCCCGCGCTGTAGACGGGATCGGCCGGCGTTGCGGTGAAGCCGGTGATGGTCTGTACGGCCGCCGCCACCACGAACCGGTAACTACGCTGACCACTGAAGCCATTGGCGTCGGTCACCTCCACGTCGAAATCGAAGGTACCGGCGGACGTAGCTTCACCGGAGATGTCCCCGGATTCGGCGAGCAACAGCCCTGGCGGCAGGCTGCCGGAACGCAGCGCAAAGCGGTAGGGTGCTGTCCCGCCACTGGCGGTCAGGCGCTGCCGATAGTCCTGCCCGCCATCGGCGGGCGGCAGCTGCGGCTGGTCCAGCATCAGGGTCGGCGCATCCACCACTAGGGTATAGCTGCGGCTCGCGGTGAACGGACCCGTGCCGGTGCTGCTGTCAGTCACCAACACCGTAAAGCTGAAGGAGCCTGCTCCGTTCGGGGTACCGAACAGCTCGCCGCCGGGCGACAACTGCACGCCGGCCGGCAACGCGCCACCGGAGACCGCATAAACGTACGGACCGGTACCGCCGCTGGCCGACAGGACGTGACGGTAGGCATTGCTGGCCGTGATGGACGCCAGCGAAGCAGGATCCAGCGACAGCGTCGGTGCGGACACCGTGATATCCACCGCAGCCGCTGCGGAGGTGGTGTAGGCATCGCTGGCGCGGTAGGTGAAGCTGTCCGGACCTGCATAGCCCACGGCCGGCACGTACTCGATATCCATGCCGTTGACCGTCGCCGTGCCATGGCTGGGGGCGCTCACCATGGCTACAGCGGTCGGTGTACCTGTGATCGGCAGCGTGATCGTAGTTGCCGCCGCACCGTAGGCAACGGTGGCCGTGGTAGGACCGGCAACCAGGGCCGGGGCCGGCGTGACTGCATTGGAGGCTGCTGAAGCCGAACCCGTACCGGCGCTGTTGGTGGCGGTCACGGTGAAGGTGTAAGTGACACCCGGCGTCAGGCCGTTGAAGGTGAGCGGCGAGCCGCTCCCCGCGACGGTGGCACCGCCAGGCATCGCGGTGGCGGTGTATCCACTGACCGGCGCGCCTCCATCGTTGCCGGGTGCGGTGAATGTCACGCTTACCTGACCGGCGCCGATGACCGTCGCGGTGCCGATGTCCGGCGCGGCGGGGACAACTGCATTGACCGTAAACGTTCGGGTGACCTGAGCCGCCGGCAGATAGCTGCCATTGCCGGCCTGGTCGGCATGCAGGGTACAGGTACCTGCACCCACGAAGGTCAGCATGCCGCCGGTAGTGATCGTGCACACCCCGGTCGTGGACGAAGTGAACGTCGGGGTCAGTCCGGAATCCGCCGTGGCGGTAAAGGTCGGCGTTGTGCCGAAGTTCTGCGTTCCCGGGTTGTTGAACGTGATGAGCTGCGCGGCCTTGGGGGTTACCGCGCTGGAAGCCGTCGAGGACGGACCCGCGCCGGCGGCATTGTCTGCCGTGACCGTAAAGGTATACGCGACCCCGTTGGTCAACCCGGTAACCACCATTGGCGAGCTCGCTCCATTCACAGGGGCGACATCGGCCGGACTGACGGTGACCGTGTAGCCGGTGATGCTGGCGCCGCCGGTGAACACAGGCGGCACGAACGCGATGCTGACCTGGGTATCACCGGCAGTGGCCGACGGAGCGGGAGGGGCGCCCGGCACAACCGGAGCGACAGTGAATGACTGACTTGCCTGGGGCGCAGCCAGATAGCTGCCATCGCCGCCCTGGTCGGCGTTGATGGTGCAGGTACCAGCGGAAAGGAACGTCAGCGCGCCGCCGGACGTGATCGTACACACTCCGGAGGTGGCGGATCCGAAGCTGATCGTATAGCCGGCACCAGCGCTGGAGGTGGCGGTCAGCGTCGGCGTGGTGCCGAAGTTCTGCGTGCCGGGGTTGTTGAAGGTGATGGTCTGCGGCGCTGCAGGCATCACACTGTTGGACGCCGCCGATGCGTCACCTGTACCGGCTGCATTGCTCGCGGTGACAGTGAAGGTGTAAGCCACGCCGTTGGTCAAGCCGGTCAACGTGACTGGTGAACCGGCGCCGGTCGCAGTGACCCCGCCCGGGTTGGCTGCCACCGTGTAAACGGTGATGGGCTCCCCCCCCGTAAAGGACGGTGCGGCGAACGTGACCGTGGCCTGGGTGTTGCCGGCGGTGGCCGTGCCGATGGTCGGCGCACCTGGCACCACCGCATTGATGGTGAAGGTCTGCGTCACCGTGGTAGCCGCATTCCATGCGGGACTACCCGCCTGATCGGCGTCGATCGTGCACACGCCGGCACTGACGAAGGTCAGCGTGCCACCCGAGCTGATGGTGCACACCCCGCCAGTGGACGAACTGAACACAGGAACGAGTCCCGAGCTTGCCGTCGCCGAGAGCGCTGGCGACGTGCCCATGGTCTGAGTGCCCGGATTGGCGAACGTGATGGACTGGTTGCCCTTCGGCGTCACCGCGCTGGTCGCGCCGGAGGCTGCGCCAGTGCCGGTTGCGTTGATCGCCTTCACGTCGAACGTATAGGCGGTGCCGTTGGTGAGGCCTGAGACCACGATGGGTGACGTGGTGAATCCATTGCCACCTGCGGTGGCACCGCCTGGGCTCGCGGTCACCAGATAGCCGGTGATCGCCGAGCCGCCATTATCGGCCGGCGCGGTGAAGGCCACGGATACCTGGGCATCGCCAGGCGTTGCTGCTCCGATGACCGGCGCGCCGGGAGCGGCAGGCATCGCCACGGTGTGGTTCACACCCGACAGGTAAGGCCCAACACCCGTGTTGCCCGCGGCATCGGCAATGTCCGTCGCACCATTGAGATCGACCTTGAGCGTCCCCGAACCCGCGATGCTGCCAACGTTGACGTTGACCGATGTCCCGGAACTCGCCGACACACTCACGATACTGCCGCTGGCACTGCCCGTGCCGACGAGTGTGAAATCGTCCGTGGACACATTCGACACCGTCTCATCGAAGGTCACCGTGAATGCCATCGCCGCGTCGCTTGCGGCGGGGGATCCCATCGGCGCGATGCTGTTGACCGAAGGAATGCGATTGTCGACCGTCGCGTTGCTGGTATCGGCCGTGGTGGTGGTGTTGCCGGCGTTGTCCGTCGCGGTCAAGGTGACGTTGCGGTTGCTGACACCATTGATGGCGCCACCGACGATCGTATAGGTTGCCGTCCAGACGCCGCTGCTGTTGACGGCGGTGACAGCGGCGCCGCCACCGAACTGGCTGAAGTTCACGCTGACTGCGCTGATCGTATCGGTATTGTTATCCCCGCCCGCCGTGTTGTTCCAGACGGCAGTGACGGTGTCGCCGAGTTTGTAGGCACCACCAGTTCCCGACGCACCGCTGATGTTGATGTTTGCATTGGTCAACGTCGGGGCGATGGTATCCACCGTGGCATTGGTGGTGTCCGCACGGGTGGTGCTGCCACCGCTATTGGTCGCGGTCACGCTGACGTTGCGGTTGGCGACGTCGATGACTCCGACCGTGAGGGTATAGGTCGCCGTCCAGATGCCGGCACTGTTGATGGCCGCGACGGCCGAACCACCCCCGAACTGGCTGAAGTCGACGGTCACCGCGCTCACGCCGGCATTGGTGTCGCCACTCGCACTGTTGTTCCAGGTCGCAGTGACGGTATCGCCGATCTTGTACGCGCCGCCGGTACCGGTCCCGCCACTGATGCTGATGCGTGCGTCGCTCACCGTGGGCGGCAACGGAGCTCCGCAGCTCACCGTGGCGGTGAACGTTCCACCGCCTCCTCCCGACCACAGATAGACGACATAGTCACTGGCGTCAGCCGGCACCACATGGGTGGCATTGAGATTCAACTCATTGTTCTGCGCCGCATACTGCTCACCTACGTCCGTGAGCTTGCCGTCATCATAGATCGCAAAACCACCGCCACCGCCATTGTTGGCATTGCTGGTATTTGTGCTTCCCGCTGAAGTGACGACATAGTGGAGCCGCTCCCCGGCAGCAACTGCATAGGGACCTTCGAAACGATCTACGGAAGGCGTGTTGATGGTGACTCCACCACCCCAGTAGGTTTGAATCGCCTGGCAGCCACTGGATAGCGCCGCCATCGCAGGCGCGGTTGCAGCAAGGCCGCAGAACGCTGCGGCGAACAGGGTGAGGCGACGCAGAGTGCGACGCTGTTGGGATTTGGGACACACACCAGCGGCCCGGCAGGCAGACACGATCAACGACACACGACACCCCTTGTTGCCTTGTAGTGCCTTTCCTGGAAAAGGCCGAAAACAGCACAACCGCCCCGGGAGTACCCCAAGATCGACTGCCCGCCTGGATAGTTGTGATCCTTCCCCTACCGCTGCCCGGTTCCTTCCAGGCAGGTCACGCCCTGCAATCTCTGTTCCACCCGTGACCGCCACGAACTACACAGGGTCGCCGAGCCGGCCATCCCACCGGCCGATCGGGCACGCGCTTTGCGCGCCATGCGGAGATATCGGCCACGTTGCCTGAACCTGTAGCGTCGGTCCGATGCTGTTTGGGGGACTGCGTGGCTAGCCAGTTCCAAGTGTCTCCGCCGCGGCGCCCGAGGCAGCACAGCCTGCGGACATCGTGCTACCGCAACGGTCCCGCTCAATTTTCAAACATACGCTTGAAACACGCGTAACTTCGTCGAACTGGACACGATCCACCAGTTCCGCCAGACTCCGCCCTTTCCTGTTGTTCGGCACCCATGGCGAAACTGCTGGTCCTGCATGGCCCCAACCTCAACCTGCTCGGCACGCGCGAGCCGGGGGTCTATGGGCACACCACGCTGGCGCAGATCGACCAGGCCCTGCTGGCCCAGGCGCAGGCCGCCGGCCATGCCGTGGAGAGCCTGCAGTCCAATGCCGAGCACGTGCTGGTGGATCGGGTGCAGGCCGCCCGTGAAGACGGCACCGCCTTCATCCTGATCAACCCGGCAGCGTTCACCCACACCTCGGTGGCCCTGCGCGATGCGCTGGCCGCGGTGGACGTGCCGTTCATCGAGATCCACCTCTCCAATCCGCATGCGCGCGAGCCCTTCCGCCAGCACAGCTATTTCAGCGACAAGGCGGTCGGGGTGATCTGTGGGTTCGGGGCGGACAGCTATCGCTATGCGATGGATGCAGCGCTGACCCGGCTGGCGGCCACCTCCGCGTGATGACGCTGCCGCGTGTCCTCGCCAGCGTCGCGCTGTGGGGCTGCCTGTGTGGCGCCGCCATCGCCGCTGATCGCAGCGCGGAAGGCATCGACTGCGCGCAGCCGAGCGGCACCATGGAATCGGATCTGTGCGCCTCGGATGTGGCCAGCGAGGCCGATACCGAATTGAACGCGGTGTACGCCCAGGCGCGTCAGCAGTTGCGCAGCCAGGCGGCCGAAGGCGCCTGCACGCACTGCGCCGATGCGGAAAAGCAGCTGATCCTGGCCCAGCGCGCGTGGGTGCAGCTGCGCGATCACGATTGCGATGCGGTCTACGCCTTCAACGCCGATGGCACCTCGCGCAATGGCGCGCAGATGCGCTGCCTCACCACCCTCGCGCGCGACCGTACGCGGCAGCTGCGCGATTTCTACGAATTGCTTTGACCCGAGCGCATCGCGCTTCCCACCACACTGACACCACGAGCCAAAGAGGCCCCTATGGATCTCCGCAAAATCAAGAAACTGATCGACCTGCTGGAAGAGTCGAACCTCGCCGAAATCGAAATCAAGGAAGGCGAAGAGTCCGTGCGCCTGTCGCGCGCGCCCGTCTCCGGCTACGGCATGGTGCAGGCCCAGCCGCAGATGATGATGGCCCCGGCACCGGTCCAGGCCGCTGCCCCGGCGATGCCGATGCAGTCACCGACCGAGGCCTCCACCGGTGGCACCGCCAAGGCCGGCAACGCCCTGCCGGATGGCCACGTCCTGCGCGCACCGATGGTCGGCACCTTCTATTCGTCGTCCTCGCCGGACAAGCCGGCCTTCGTGTCGGTCGGCCAGGCGGTCAAGGCCGGTGAAACGCTGGCGATCATCGAAGCGATGAAGATGTTCAACCCGATCGAAGCCGATGTCTCCGGCACCATCGTCGCCATCCTGGGCGAAAACGGCCAGCCGGTCGAATTCGACCAGCCGCTGTTCGTGATCGGCTAAGGATTAGTCCATGCTCGACAAAGTCGTTATTGCCAACCGAGGGGAGATCGCGCTGCGCATCCTGCGCGCGTGCCATACCCTGGGCATCCGCACGGTGGCTGTGCATTCCACGGTCGACCGCAACCTCAAGCACGTGGCCATGGCCGACGAGTCGGTCTGCATCGGTCCGGCACCGTCCTCGGAGAGCTACCTCAACATCCCGGCCCTGATCGCTGCGGCGGAAGTCACCGACGCCCAGGCCATTCACCCGGGCTACGGCTTCCTGTCGGAGAACGCCGACTTCGCCGAGCGCGTGGAAGAATCCGGTTTCATCTTCATCGGCCCCAAGGCCGACACCATCCGCCTGATGGGCGACAAGGTGGAAGCGATCCGCGCGATGAAGGCCGCCGGCGTGCCGTGCGTGCCCGGCTCGGGCGGTCCGCTGACCGACGACATCGTGGCCAACACCAAGATCGCCCGTGAGATCGGCTACCCGGTCATCATCAAGGCCTCCGGTGGCGGTGGCGGCCGTGGCATGCGCGTGGTGCATGCCGAAGCCTCGTTGAAGGCGGCCATCGAGACCACCAAGTCCGAAGCCAAGGCCGCTTTCAGCAACGATCAGGTCTACATGGAGAAGTTCCTGGAAAATCCGCGTCACGTGGAAATCCAGGTGCTCGCCGACGGCCAGGGCAATGCCATCCACCTCGGTGAACGCGACTGCTCCATGCAGCGCCGCCACCAGAAGGTGGTGGAAGAAGCGCCGGCACCGGGCATCACCGCCGAGTTGCGCGATGAGATCGGCAAGGTCTGCGTGGAAGCCTGCATCCGCATCGGCTACCGCGGCGCGGGCACCTTCGAGTTCCTGTTCGAAGGCGGCCGCTTCTACTTCATCGAGATGAACACCCGCGTGCAGGTGGAACATCCGGTGACGGAGATGGTGACGGGCATCGATCTGGTCTGCGAGCAGCTGCGCATCGCTGCCGGCCAGAAGCTGACCATCAAGCAGAGCGACGTGGTGCTGACCGGTCACGCAATCGAGTGCCGCATCAACGCCGAAGACGCCGAGACCTTCGTGCCGAGCCCGGGCCAGATCACCGCGTTCCATCCGCCGGGTGGCCCCGGTGTGCGTGTGGATACCCACATCTACAGTGGTTACCGCGTGCCGCCGAACTATGACTCGATGATCGGTAAGCTGATCGTGCACGGCCCGGATCGCGAGACCGCGATCGCGCGCATGCGCGTGGCGCTGAGCGAGCTGGTCGTGGACGGCATCAAGACCAACGTCGCGCTGCAGCAGCGCATCATGCGCGACAAGGGCTTCCAGGCCGGTGGACAGAACATCCACTACCTGGAAAAGCGCCTGGCCGAACGCAAGAACAAGTCGATCGCGTTGACCTGATCGCTTGCTCTACGCGGTATGCCGGACAGCAGAAAGGCGGGGATCTCCCCGCCTTTCTGTTTGCGCGAACCGCGCTGCCGGAGGGCACAAACCCGGTAGCGCCAACCCATGGTTGGCGTACGCGTGACATGCCGCCTGCATACCGCAGCCACGCATGGCGTGGCGTTACAGACGCGTGCTTACGGCTTGGCGGTATCAGCCGCAGTGACCTGCGAGTTCTTCACCGGCTCCACGCCCAGCGACGAGGTCGGATCCATGATCACCATCGTCTCGGTGGAGCCATCCGGCCACACCACCTGGAAGGTGCTGCCGCTGGGCAGCGAAGCGAACGGCATGCCACTCTGCGCGCGGTATACCGCAGCGACCTGACTGGCACCGGCACGACGCACCTCGGCATCGGCCTTGACCGAGGTCAGCTGCACTTTGGACAGGCTTCGGTAACGATCGTCATAGGTGTCGATCATCACCAGACCCACCGCTCCAGCCGAGTACGCGACAAACAACGCCACCCAGAACCAGAATTTCGCACCATGCAGGATTCGACGGTAATTCATCGCCCTTTCCTCTGCTTGACCAGCTCTTCGACCAACACGCTCATTTTCCCCGCACCTTGCCGCGATACCGCAGCGTCATACACAAAAGTGGCAAAGTCCTGCCCACCATCCTGCGAACAGATCCCTCCGTTCGCGCAGAAATTGTTCATCAGCACACTGTCCGGCCCGCAGGCCATGCCCAGCTCGCAGGCCGCCAACCGCCAGGCCAGTTCGCTGAACTGATCGCCGGCCACCAGGCCGCTCATCGCGTTGTCGCCGCTGGCACGTTGGCCCATGCCCGGCGCCAGTGCCATGAAGGCTTCCGGATCCCGCGAGTCCATCACCCGCTCGACCAGCCCGCGACGATAGTCCGGTGCGTTTTCCAGCGGATGACCTTCGGCGAACAGCGAGGCCTCGGCCGCCAGGTTGCCGGCCTTGGCGGCCTGCAGGCGCTGGGTCAGGATCAACGACCGACCCAGATTGTCGCTGCTGACGAAGCCGGCGCAGCGGCGCGAAACGCGCTCGCGCGCGGTCACCATCGACACGGACGCTTTCATGCCCAGGCCGGTCAACACGTCGTTGTCCAGCTGGTAGCCACCCGGGTCCATGGCGTACGTGGCGCAGTAGTCGTACACGCGGCTGACCATCCACCCGGCCTCGGCGTTGCCATTGGCGGCCTGCAGCTGCAGGCGCTGCGCATAGGCGAACAGGTCGGTATCGCCTTCGATATCGGCGCGCAGATCCAGCGGCAGGCCGGAGGCCACGCCCGACCCGCGCTCGTTGCCGAGCAGGCGCCGGGCCAGTTGCCGCGCTTCTGCCGGAACCGCACTCGGCGCACTGCCTGCCGGCGGCTCATCCATATGCTGGCCGGGCTGATCGGCATGCAGCACCCGATCACCGGCGCGATAGCCCACCACCCCCAGCAACGCCAGGGCCGGTACGACCAGCAACCAGGTTTTCAGGGTCGGCACGAGCGCCATGGGCAAAGGTTCACAGGCTGTCGGTGATGGACAGCAGAAATCCAAGTTTAGCAAGCG
This sequence comes from Stenotrophomonas rhizophila, assembly GCF_003751305.1. Lineage (GTDB taxonomy): Bacteria > Pseudomonadota > Gammaproteobacteria > Xanthomonadales > Xanthomonadaceae > Stenotrophomonas > Stenotrophomonas rhizophila_B. The sequence continues at coordinate 329,142 of NZ_RJKV01000002.1, read as the reverse complement.
GCCGCAGCGGTGTCTGAACCGGCTGTCCGGCCGATCTTACCGGCCAACGAGACGCCCGGACCTGAGCGGCGCCGGGACCATCAGCCCGCACTGGTCTAACATGCACGGTTTTCCGCCGGTCCCTGCCCCCATGCCCTTCCTGGAACTCACCCTGCACTGCACCGAAGCCACCCAGCCGCGCTATGAGAATGCGCTGGACGACGTGGGCGCGCTGGCGGTGACCCTGCTCGATGCCGATGCCGACACCAGCAACGAGCGCGCGATCCTGGAACCGGGCGTGGGCGAGACCCCGTTGTGGAACGACCTGGTGCTCACCGCGCTGTTCCCGGGCGATACCAATGCGCTGGCCCTGCTGGCCGCGCTGGATGCCTTCGATCCCGGCCTGGACTGGGCCAATGCCAGCTTCCGCGCCGTGGCCGACGAAGACTGGGAACGCGCCTGGATCGACCAGTTCCAGCCGATGGCCTTCGGTGACCGCACCTGGATCGTGCCGTGGAACCATGAACTTCCAGAGGCCGCGCAGGCCGATGAGGCCGCCGTGGTCCGCCTGGATCCGGGCCTGGCGTTCGGTTCGGGCACCCACCCGACCACGGCCCTGTGCCTGCGTTGGCTGGACGGCCTGGCCGCCGAGGGTGCGCTGGCCGGCAACACCGTGCTCGATTTCGGCTGCGGCTCGGGCATCCTTGCCCTGGCGGCGCTGAAGCTGGGGGCCGCGCGCGCGGTCGGCGTGGACAACGACCCGCAGGCGGTGCTCGCCACCGGTGACAACGCCGAGCGCAATGGGCTGCAGGAGCGTGTGCAGGTCTATCTGCCGGACGACGAGCCGCAGGCGACGTATCCGGTCGTGGTGGCCAACATCCTCGCCTCGGCGCTGGATGCACTGGCCGATGTGCTGGCCGCGCGCGTCGCGCCGGGCGGCCGCATCGCGCTGTCGGGCATCCTGCATGGGCAGGAAGGCGAACTGCTGGAGCGCTATGCCCCGGCCTTCGAACAGCTGGCGGTGGCGCAGGACGGTGACTGGATGCGCATCACCGGCGTCCGCCGTGCTTGAATAGCCCGTCTCCTGCCCGGTCCCGTGCCCATGTCCGAGCCTCCGATGCCGCCGCGACGCCCGATCGCCACGTTCCTGCGTCCGTCGCCGGAGGCGCGGGCCGATCCGGCTGATCGCCCGGCCGCGCCGTCTGACGCAGCGCCTGCGCCGTCGGCCACGCCTGTGGACGATCGCATCGCACCGCTGGCGGTCGAACAGGTGATCGATGCACAGCCGGTACACGAGCCGGAACCCTCCGTCTCGGAATGGGAACGCTCACCCGCGTCCGGGCGGCACCGTGTCGCCGACGATGCGCTGGCGGCCGCGCCACTCGTTGAGACGGCAGCCCCATCGGATGACGTGCGCACCTTCAACGAGGGCGCGCGCAGCACGGCCACGGCGGCCCTGCCGCCAGCCGACGCCATCACCACACCGAGCTTCCTGCGCCTGCCCGGTGCGCGCCTGCGCACGCCGCGCTGGCAGTGGGGCATGGTCGCCGGGCTGGCCGCCGTGCTGCTGGTGCAGATCGCCGTGGCCGACCGCGCCCGGCTTGCTGCCGATGCCGGCACCCGCCCGTGGATCGCCGGGCTGTGCGGCGTGCTGCGCTGTTCATTGCCGGCGTGGCGCGAGCCGACGGCCTTCAGCATGCTCAGCCGCGATGTGCGCCCGGTTCCGGGCCAGGCGGGCGCGCTGCAGGTGCAGGCGAGCATCCGCAACGATGCACGCTGGGCCCAGGCCTGGCCGTCACTGCGGCTGTCGCTGTCCGATGCCGATGGCCGCGTGATCGGCACCAATGTATTCGCGCCGGCCGACTATCTGGACCGCACCACGGACCCGGCCGCTACGCTGGAACCGGGGCAAAGCGCGCAGATCGCCTTCCGCGTCCGCGAGCCTGCGGCGTCTACCGTCGCATTCACCTTTGAGTTCCTCTGAGGCGTCGCCGGGGCCGCCGCAGCGTGGCAGGCGGCCGACGCACGCGCTAGACTGACCCCATCACCCTTCCGCCGTGGGCTGTTGTCCGCCCCGGCTCTTGCACCGGGAAACTCCTTGAACGCTGTCCTTTCTCGTCCTGACAACAGTCGTGGCGCGCCCAAGCCACCCCTGCGCGAACACGTGGCCCAGTCGGTCAGGCGCTACCTGCGGGACCTGGATGGCTGCGATGCGGACGATGTCTACGAGATCGTGCTGCGCGAAATGGAAATCCCGCTGTTCGTGGAAGTGCTCAACCACTGCGAAGGCAACCAGAGTCGCGCCGCGGCGATGCTGGGCATCCACCGCGCCACCCTGCGCAAGAAGCTGAAGGAATACGGCATCACCACCTGATGCCGGTGGGCAGGCGCGGCGTGCCTGGCCGGAAGTAGGCCGGATCGAGCAGCGCTCGTTGCCGGCCTTCGTCGTTTCTGGGGCCATGCCAGCGCCACTGGCCTACACTATGCCCCCGCTCCGCTTCGATCTCCTGCCCCCATGAGTTCCGATCTGCTGCCCGTGCGCCGGGCCCTGCTGTCCGTTTCCGACAAAACCGGTCTGATCGACCTGGCCCGCGCCCTGGCGGCGCGCAACGTGGAGCTGCTCTCCACCGGCGGTACCGCCAAGGCGATCCGCGAGGCCGGCCTGGCAGTGAAGGACGTGGCCGACGTCACCGGCTTCCCGGAAATGATGGACGGCCGGGTCAAGACCCTGCACCCGATGGTGCACGGTGGCCTGCTCGGCCGCGCGGGGCTGGATGACGCGGTGATGGCCGACCATGGCATCGGCGCGATCGACCTGCTGGTGCTGAACCTGTATCCGTTCGAGTCGGTGACCGCCAAGGCGGACTGCACCCTCGAAGACGCAGTGGAGAACATCGACATCGGTGGCCCGGCGATGCTGCGTTCGGCCGCGAAGAACTTCGCCCGCGTCGCGGTGGCGACCGATCCGTCGCAGTACGACGAACTGCTCGCCGAACTGGACGCCAACGACGGCAAGCTGTCGGCGGCCAAGCGCTTCGCCTTCTCGGTCGCGGCGTTCAACCGCGTAGCCCAGTACGACGCGGCGATCAGCAATTACCTCTCCGCCGTGACCACCACCGACACCGCCGTGCCGGTGCGTGCGGAGTTCCCGGCGCAGATGAATTCGAACTTCGTGAAGGTGATGGATCTGCGCTACGGCGAGAACCCGCACCAGAGCGGCGCGTTCTACCGCGACCTGTACCCGGTGCCGGGCACGCTGGCCACGTTCCAGCAGCTGCAGGGCAAGGAACTGAGCTACAACAACCTGGCCGATGCCGATGCGGCGTGGGAGTGCGTGCGTCAGTTCGACGTGCCGGCCTGCGTGATCGTCAAGCACGCCAACCCGTGCGGCGTCGCCGTGGGTGCCGGCAACGGCGATGCCTATGAGCTGGCCTACGCGACCGACCCGACCAGCGCCTTCGGCGGCATCATCGCCTTCAACCAGCCGCTGGATGCCGCCACCGCCAAGGTGATCCTGGACCGCCAGTTCGTGGAAGTATTGATCGCCCCGGACTACGAGCCGGCTGCGCTGGAATACGCGCAGAAGAAGGCCAACGTGCGCGTGCTGCGCATTCCGCACGGGCAGGGCCTCAACAACTACGACACCAAGCGGATTGGTTCTGGCCTGCTGATGCAGAGCGCCGACAACCGCGGCATGAGCCGCGACGAACTGACCGTGGTGAGCAAGCTGGCGCCCACCGACAAGCAGTTCGCCGATCTGCTGTTCGCCTGGAAGGTCGCCAAGTTCGTCAAATCCAACGCCATCGTCTACGCCAAGGACAACCGCACGATCGGTGTCGGCGCCGGCCAGATGAGCCGCGTCTACTCGGCGCGCATCGCGGGCATCAAGGCCGCCGATGCGAACCTGGTGGTGGACGGCTCGGTGATGGCCTCCGATGCGTTCTTCCCGTTCCGCGACGGCATCGACGCCGCCGCTGCGGCCGGCATCAAGGCGGTGATCCAGCCGGGTGGGTCGATGCGCGACAGCGAAGTGATCGCCGCGGCCGACGAACATGGCCTGGCGATGGTGTTCACCGGCGTGCGTCACTTCCGCCACTGATTGGATTGAATTGAATGAAGGACTCGTCAACGCGCCATCTTTTCAATCTGGTGTTGGCTGCCAAGGAAATGTCAGGCAATCATTCATATGTAGAAGGATGGAAGAAAATTTTTAATGCTCCATCCAGCTTGGAAACATTCCGAAAAATTGGCCTGATCCATTTGCTCATTGATTCTGCGGCGCAAGAGATTTTGCACGCAGATTCAACACAAATTCCCGCGGTCAATCACTGGCGAGGCCAGCTCTATTCAGCACTTGCTACAGGCGCGCAACGGAATTGGAATGAATTCCGTTCATTGATTGATGACCCAACAGTCAACTATCTGCGAATGCAGGCAGCGATTGTGGAACTCACCTCCCCGCAATTGAGTGTCAATTCTGAGGAGCTCGAGAGAGCAAGGGTATTGCTGGTTGACGTTGCCGAGGAACTACGTCAGTCCAACCTGCCCCTCGCGATAAAAATCGCTCTTACAAAGAGAATTCAGCTGCTCATTTGCGCCATCGACGACTATGCCATCACTGGAAACGAGAGAATTTTCGACCAGTTCAAAGCGACGATTTATGATGTTGCCGCTTCGGGTGACTCAAGAAGTGAAGTCGTTACTAAGAAGTTCTCGGACGCAATGGAGATCATCGCTAACGTAGTGTCCTCAGCCAGCGGCCTGCAGCAACTTGCGGCTCCCGTTATGAGGCTGTTAGGCCTCGGTAAAGATCCATAGATTCCGATCGACCGCCGGATTTCAGTTCGTCTGACATTGATCGAAGTAGATTGTCGACGCTTGATGCTACTTCTATGGACTCACTACACAAGAACGTCAGTAGAGATGACTCGATTTTCAAACGGTCTATTTTCGCTCTTTTTCGCCTCAGGCATTGCGGCCTTGGCAAGCTGCACGCGCGCCAGTGACTCGGCGCCGCCGCAGCCGGCACCCGGTACGATGGCAACGACGACGGCCCCGCTCGCCCACGTCAGCCGCACTGAGCGCCTGCAGGCCTTCCTGACCGAGCGCTACGGCAAGGCCGCCAGGCTCTCAGGAAAATGGCGTGGCAGCTGGACCCAGGACGGCGACACCCGCCTCACCGATTGGCATGTGTGTGCCGAACAACCGGTGGTGACCGGCGACAGTTGGCAGCAGCTGTTGGCTGTCTGCGGCTCACCCCTCGATAATGCCCACCCGGACCCGGGCGCGATCGACTTCTTCGTGCTGCGCCCCGAGGCGGACCGCTTTACCGTGGCCGCCGAGCTGACCGGGCAGAACTTCGGCAGCCAGGGTGAACCCGGCACGGTGCAGATTCTCCGCGCCGGCAGCGACTTCTACGGTTTCCGCATCGAGCATGGCTGGTTCGGCCAGGGCTATTCGCTGATCACCCAGACGCTGGTGCTGCCTGGCCCGGATGGGCTGGTGGAGGCCGGCGGGATGCGCAGCCATATCGACAACAACGCGGCCTACGACTGCGACGAGGCCGACGCGGAACCGGAGTGCCAGGCGCGGCTGTTCAACCTGGATTTCACCTTGTCCTTCGACAGCCGCGATCCGGCGGCGCGACAGTGGCCGCTGGTGATCGAAGAGACCGGCCTGGGGTGTGGCGGGCAGCCGGTGCAGCGCGAACATCGGTTCACCCTGGACCCGAAAACGTGGACGTATGCGTTCCCCGAGGCGCTTCAGCGCGAAGGGTGCGAGTGATCCGTTCGTGGGCACTGGCAGGTGTGGCGCTGGCGCTGCTGGCCGGCTGTGAGCGTACACCTGCGTCTTCCGAACCCGCCAAACCACATCGTGTGCTCGACACCACGGCGCAGCCAGAAGACACCGTGCGGGTCAGGGGCGATCACACCCAGCGCCTGCTGGCCTTCCTTCGCACGCGCTATGGCGACAAGGCCGCCCTGGATGCGCCGTGGAAGGATGCGTGGGAGGACACCGAGGTCGAGGCACTACGCCCGGTCACCCGCAGCGTGTGCGCGCGTGACACGGTCACGGCCGGCGGTCATGAGCAGACCCTGTTGGCGGTGTGCCAGACCCTGGACGACGCAGCCACGGTCGAGCCGGGACGGGTCGATCTGTATGTGCTGCGCGTGGGTACGGACGATGAAGACGCCAACCGGGGCGGCATGTCCACCCCACTGCCTGCCAAGGATCCGCTGCTGGTGATGGCCCAGCGCCTTCAGGGACCCTACGGGCGCCACGGCGCACCGGGTACGGTCCAGATCGCGCAGCTTGGCCCGCAGCGCCGCGCGTTCCAGATTACCCACGAGGAACACCGGCGCGGCCACCGGCGCCTATGGCGCAGTTACATCGCCGAACACAACCATCGTCTGCGCGATGTCGCCCAGTACCGCGACCACCTCGACAATCTCGCCCTGCACGGCTGTGACGGCAAACCGGCCGACTGCGGCGAGGGCGTGTTCGCGGTCGACTTCAGCACGACCGTGGGCGACAGCAACGTCGTGGATGGCTACTGGCCGTTGACGGTGCGTGCCAGCGGCCACGACTGCACGGGCCCGGCGAGCGAGTTCTACCAGCTCATCTTCGATGCCCGGCAGCGCGCGTATCCGGTGCCGGATGACCTCCAGCGCGACGGCTGCGCCGATAGCTGAGGCCGTGTTGCCATGACGGCCGACCGCGCGAATGCACCCGCCGCCCGCACCGCGTAAAATCACGTTCCTGCCCTCTTACGCGAGAACTGCATTGAAGATCCTGGTCATCGGCGCTGGCGGCCGCGAACACGCCCTGGCCTGGAAGCTGGCCCAGTCCGCGAAGGTCCGTGAGGTCATCGTCGCCCCCGGCAATGCAGGCACCGCCACCGAGCCCAAGTGCCGCAACGTGGACGTCAAGGTCACCGATCTGGACGGCCTGCTGGCACTGGTCGGCACCGAAGGCATCGGCCTGACCGTGGTCGGCCCGGAAGTGCCGCTGGTGGCCGGTGTGGTCGATCGCTTCCGCGCCGCCGGGCACCGCATCTTCGGGCCCACCGCCGCCGCCGCGCAGCTGGAGGGCAGCAAGGCGTACGCGAAGGACTTCCTGGCCCGTCACAAGATCCCGACCGCGTTCTATGCCGTGCATACCGACATCGAACCGGCGCTGGCCTACCTGCGTGAGAAAGGAGCACCGATCGTGGTCAAGGCCGATGGTCTGGCCGCCGGCAAGGGCGTGATCGTGGCGATGACCCTGGCCGAGGCCGAGGACGCGGTGCGCGACATGCTCTCCGGCAATGCCTTCGGCGATGCTGGCGCACGCGTGGTGATCGAAGAATTCCTGGACGGCGAAGAAGCCAGCTTCATCTCGATGGTGGACGGTAGGACGGCACTGCCGATGGCGACCTCGCAGGACCACAAGCGCGTCGGCGACGGCGATACCGGCCCGAACACCGGCGGCATGGGCGCGTACTCGCCGGCCCCGGTGGTGACCGATGAGGTGCATGCGCGCGTGATGCGCGAGGTGGTCAACCCGACCGTGCAGGGCATGATCGCCGACGGCATTCCATTCACCGGCTTCCTCTATGCGGGCCTGATGATCGATGCCAGCGGCGCGCCGAAGGTGATCGAGTTCAACGTGCGCTTTGGCGACCCGGAAACCCAGCCGGTGATGCTGCGGCTGCAGTCGGACCTGGTGGATCTGGTCGAAGCGGCGATCGATGAGCGCCTGGACACCGTGGAGGCGCAGTGGGATCCGCGCCCGTCCCTCGGCGTGGTGATGGCCGCCTCGCCGTATCCGGAGACCCCGATCACCGGCGACGTGATCCATGGCCTGGAGGCGGTCGCCGCGACGGCCAAGGTGTTCCATGCCGGCACCACGCTGGACGCGCAGGGCCAGGTGCTCAGCGCCGGCGGCCGCGTGCTGTGCGTCGCTGCGTTGGGCGGCACGGTGGGCGAGGCACAGCGCAACGCATACGCCGGCGTCGGTGCGATCCACTGGACCCATGAGTTCCACCGCCGCGATATCGGCTGGCGGGCGATTGCGCGCGAACAGGGCTGAGGCGGGTCAAGGGCAGCAACGGCTGCCGTGCAGCGCAAAGGCCCGGCATTGCCGGGCCTTTGTTCTAGAGGACGGCGTCGAGGCCTTTCCGGTCGATCAGGTTCAACAGTTTCAGCGATGGCCCACTGGGCTTCTTGTCGCCCTGCTCCCAACTGCGCACCGTTGAAACGCTGGTGTTCAGCACGCCTGCGAATACCGGCTGGCTGAGCGCAAGCGATGTGCGAAGTGCACGGATCTGGGCGCTGCTGTACGTGGGCACCGGCTCCAGGCACAGGGCGTCGTAGCAGATCAATCGACGCTTATCGATGACGCCATGCGCATGCAGGTGGACCGCAGCATCGTGCACGGCCTCCAGAAGCCGGCTCTTCGGGCGCCGCGGCTCAAGTGTCTTTGTCATGACATATCTCCTGCAGGTCGCTGCACTTCACGGCGCGATCCAATTGTGTCGAGCTCATTCCCAGAAATTCCGAGGCATACAACTGGAGCGCATCCCGTTCCGTACCGCTGATTGTCGCGCGCTCGTTCTTCTCATAGCCGAAAAGGAAGAACCAACTGCTGCCCCGTGGGGCCGCGATGATGGTCCGGACACTCCCGCGCTTCCCGCGGCCGGGCAATCGAACCCGCTTCTTGAAGATGCCACCGCCCAGGTCAGCATCCACCAGGCCTCGCCGCATCTCTTCCACCGCGCGGCACAGGGCTTCGTCGCCGAGCGTGGACCTTCGCAGGCTGCGGTTGAAACTCCGGGTTCGGAAGACACGCTGCATGATCATACCGTGCCACTTAGTGGTACGGCGTGAACATCGGCAGGTGGCGTCACCGTCTGTTGGAAAGATCAGCGGCGAGATACCGGTATAGCGCTACCGGAACAGAAAAGGCCCGGCATCAGCCGGGCCTTTTTGCGTAACCGCGCCAGTCACTGCATCACGCAGTAAACAGCGCCTTCATCTTCTTCAGGGCATTCGCCTCGACCTGGCGGATGCGCTCGGCCGACACGCCGTACTCATCGGCCAGCTCCTGCAGCGTCACCTTGCTGTCCGCGTCCAACCAGCGACGGCGGATGATGTCGCGCGAACGCGCATCCAATTCGGCCATGCCTTCGCGCAGCAGCTGCAGCTGATTGTCTTCGCTGTCCATCCGCTCATACGCCATCGAAGGATCTTCTTCGTTGGCCCGCAGGTAGGCAGCCGGCGACGGCGGCGCATGATCGTCATCGTCATCGCTGGAGAGATCGAAACCGATATCGCGACCCGACAGGCGCGACTCCATCTCGAGCACTTCGCGCTCGGACACGTTCAGGTCCTTGGCCACCGCGCTGACTTCGGCCGCGTTCATCCAGCCCAGGCGGGTCTTGGACTTGCGCAGGTTGAAGAACAGCTTGCGCTGCGCCTTGGTCGTGGCGACCTTGACGATGCGCCAGTTCTTGAGGATGAACTCGTGCATTTCCGCACGGATCCAATGCACCGCGAACGACACCAGGCGAACGCCCATGTCCGGGTCGAAACGCTTCACCGCCTTCATCAGGCCGATGTTGCCTTCCTGGATCAGGTCGCCCAGCGCCAGGCCGTAGCCGTTGTAGCCGCGGGCGACGTGCACCACGAAGCGCAGGTGGGAATGGACCAGCTCGCGCGCGGCGTCCAGGTCCAGCTCGTCGCGGAAGCGGCGGGCCAGATCCTGCTCGTCATCGACCGACAGCACCGGGATCTGGTGCACGGCACCGATGTAGGCGTCCAGCGAACCGAGCGCACTGGGAATCGGGAGATTGTTTGCCACAAGGGCAGTAGAGGTGTTCTGGCTCATAGCACTCATCTTAGCAGTCCCGGAATTGGACTGCTAAAGGGGAAAGAAGTTCCAGCGTTCTGTTCATGGGACGCTGGCACCGAAGACACCCCTAACGTACCGCGAAATGATGACAGTGGCGAGAGGCTGGAAACAAACCATCAAACCCCATGAAATCAACAGGATAGACGGATGAATTGGGCGCTGGCGCGTGTTTTCTGGCTGAACAGGCTGCCGGAAGCGCCCATTCAGCCCGGAAAGGTTGTCGGCAGTTCAGCCAGGCATGGCCTGGCTCTACCCCCCTGCGCTCCCATGCACCCACCGAAGCCAACCGCCAACACCGCGATCCCCGGTAGTGCCACGCCATGCGTGGCAGCCCGAACTCACCGGAGCCCATTCCACGCCATCCGTGGCAGGCCCGAACCCACCGAAGCCTAGTAATACCCCGCCATGTTCAAGAAGAACCCCTTCTGGTCGTACTTCAGCTCGGTCATGTCATCGCTGAACTCGGTGAAGTTGTAGCCCACCCCGACCTTGAAGTTCTCCCCCACCCGGCGGTCCACGCCCACCAGCCAACCTTTGCGCACGCCGCCGTCGCGCACCTTCAACCACCGGTGCTCGGCCAGGCCTTCCCATTGCGCGAACAGGCGATAGCGCAGTTGCAAGGCAGCGAAGTCGGCACGGCTGTCCAACCACGCCCCCTCACCGCGCCCGGTGCGGTAGTCACCCCAACGCGAGGCCAGCTTGCCGGCCACTTCCCAGCGCGCGCCCAGCTGGCGGATCCCTTCGAGCGAAAGGATCTGCGACCGCTGGTCGTACAGGTTGCCGCCCTCCTGCCCGAGCGAGGCCACGTCGTAGAGATAGGTGAACTTGCCGAAGCCGGCCCAGCGCGTGTTGTCGTGCGGGCGCCAGGCGAAGCCCATGTTGGTCTCCACCAGCTTGGCGTCGGCCAGGCGGTCGATGCGGTCTTCGGTATCGGCGTAGTTGGCGCGCAACGCGAAACGCCAGTCCTCGTTGAGCTTGTACAGCAGGCGGTTGGTGGTCACCCACTGCTCGCGCTGCTCGGCGCCACTGTCGCGGCGGTACTCCAGCTTGCTGTTCCACTGCGCCACCGCATCGGTGCGCCCGCCACTGACGCTGTAGGCGCGGCGGTCAACGCGGCCCACGGTGGAATCCAGCTCGCCGTCCATGATCGTGAAGCCCAGGTTCCAGCCCTGCGCGGGATAGAAATCCATGCCGAAGGTATGCACGAGGCCGGCGCTGTCCTGGCGGCGATCCTTCAGATACTGGCTCTCGTTGTAGACGTTGACCTGGTTGCTCAGCCGCCAGCGCTGGCCCAGCGTCCAGCCACTCTGCAGGCCGGTATCGAACAGCGGATCGGTGCCGGTGCGGTCGGTGCTATAGCTGTAACTGCCGTAGAGGCTGTGATCCGGTGCCATGCGGTACTCGCCATCGACCTTGGCACCATGACCGCGGCTGCCACCACTCACTTCCGCACCGACACTGCTGCGATCGCCGAACAGGTACCGCGCGCCGAGGGTCAGCAGGTCATTCTTCTCATAGGCACCGCCGTCATCGTCCAGCGTGACCTGGCCGGTGCCGTACACCTCCCACGAGGCCCCGAAGCGCTGGCGGTAACCGATCGCGGCCAGCAGTGCGTCCACGCTCTGCAGTTCCTGCTCCTCGCGCACGCGGCGCAGTTCACCGGTCAGCTGGCCGTCGTTGCCCAGCCGCCACTCGGCGGTCAGCTGGCTCTGCTCCAGGGCAAGTTCGCCCTGTTCGGTGCGGGTGTGTCGGCCATACAGACTGAAATCGTCGTTGAGGTAGCCAAGGAACTCGGCGCCGTACTCCTGGATCGGCAGGCCGGTATCCTGGCGCGCGACCGAGAAGCCGGCATCGACGTCGCGCCACCATGCCCCCAGGCTCCAGTCCTGCGTGGTCCAGCCCAGCTCGCGCAGGTTGGCCCGCGCTTCCACTGCACTGGCGGTGCCCGAGCGCCGGCCTTCGTACGGGTTGCGGCGGATGAAACTCAGGCCGCCGTTGTCCGAATAGAACACCGGGGCGGCGGTCGCTTCGGTGCGGGTCTGCTCCATCTTCAGATAGGTGCCACGCCCTGCCTGCAGGGTGAGGTCGGCGCCCTTGAGGCTGTAGTTCTCACCGCTGCGGTTCTCGTCGATCCAGGTGCCGCCGATCGCCACGTGGTCGCCGATCCACTGCCGGCCACGTGCGCCGTAGGTCACGTCATTGCTGCTGAAGCCCAGCGGCACGTATTCGTAATCCACCAGCAGCAGCTGGTCGTAGCCATCGAGCGGCATGTCGCGGGTGATGCTACGCACGTTCTCGCGGGTCAGCTGTGCCAGCGGCCGGGTCAGGATCAAACGGCCCTGCAGCGTGTCGATCTCGTAGTCCACGCCTTCCTGCAGCGTGGCGCGCGTTTCGGTGCGGCCGGTAGTGCGGTCGCGCACTTCCAGCACCACCTGTTCCGAGCCGGGCAGCACGTCGGTATGGCGCAGGTAATACAGGCTGCCGCCGGTGCCGAGGAACTCACTGTGGCCTGGTGCGGACTGCGCTTCCGATCCAAACACCTTCACCTGCGAGCGTGCCTCGCCCAGCGGCGTGGCCTCCAGCGACCGCCAGTTCAACGCACCGCCGTACAGCGAGCGCACGTACTGGCCGTACTCGGTGCCGGTGATGCCGGTGGCGTAGTTGCCCCACACGGCCTGGCTCTGGTCCCAGTCCACGCGCAGGTACAACCGCCCCTGCGTATCCACGTCGCGATACGTGGTGGAGTCATCGCCATACACCGGGTAATACAGGTCCGGATCCAGGCGGCGGAACACGTCCTGTGCGTCGGCCTGGGTGAAATCGCGGAACAGATACTTCAGCTCACGGTCCTGGGTGTCGGCCTGTGCAGTGACCAGGTATTTGCCGCGCAGCTTGCCCTTCAGATAGAACGCCAGCCGGCCTTCGCTGAGGAAACTGTCATCGTCACGATCATCGGCGGCGAGCGGCTGCAGATTGCCGCTGGCGCTGTTCTTGGAGACGGTGACATCGGCAATGGCGACCAGGAACAGGTAGCGGCCGGTGACATCCACATCCAGCTGACGCTGCGCGGAGGGTGCATCGCGTGATTCCACACTGACGTCGTAGCGATGCTCACCCACCGGCTCGAGAAACTCGGCCGCGAACTTCTGCTCCAGATCGACCGGGAAGTCCTGGCCGTTGATGCGCACGCGGCTGTTGGGCTCCAGGTTGCGGCCATACAGGCGCACGCGCGACCCGTGGATGGGGATGTTCTGCAGGCGGAGCATGCTCTGCCCATAGATGCTGTTGCTGAGCTGCAGATCCTGCGCGCTGTCGCCATCCAACGCCTGGCCAAGTGTCTTCTGCACGCTCTCGCGGGTGATCTGCAGGCCACGGTCGAAATCGGCCGGGGTCACCAGTTGGATGCGCTGGAGGCGGGTTTCATCGAACGCACCACCGGCGCCGTAGGCCCGCGCCACGTAGATCAGCTCATCGCCGGTACGCAGCTTGATCTGCGGCGGCAACTCACCGCTCCATTCGGCATCGCCGACGTAATCGGCCGGCAGCTCGATGCGGGCCAGCGGCGTGACCAGATCCGTGTCGGTGCCGCGATACAGCGTCACCTCCAGTGTCTGGATGAAGGAGGCGTAGTTGTTGTAGCTGTGGAAGCGCAGCGGGCGGATCACCCGGCCGTTCTCGAACGGCACCGTGGCGGCCGCCTGCACGCTCAGGCTGGGCGGCACCATGGTCGGGTCTTCGGTGGCCCACACCACGCCGCCGTTGGGCAGCTCGGCCATGAACTGGCCCCCACGCGCGGCGACATCGGGGGTGACTGCCGGCGATGCCGGCACCGCGCCGGCCGCGGGAAGCTCCGCGCGGACGGGTAGCGGCAGCTCCGGCTCGCTGTCATCGAGGATACGCAGCAGCAGCCCGTCATCGTTGCGGCAGCTGTCGGCCTCGCAGCGGATCGGCGCGGGGGTGGGAACCGGTGTGCCCTGCTGGGCGGCCGCCGGCAGGGCCAGCAGCAACACGCTGGCCAGGCCGACGATGAGGCGGCGGGAGATCGGGCTCGGAATCAGGGTCATATCCATGTCAGCGCCCCTCTCCGGTCATGCGACCGGAACTGGCAGGCTCGGGGGGATCGTCCAGGCGCAGGCGATGCAGTACGCGCCCGTCGGCGCCCAGCACCTCGACCGTGGTTGCCGTGGCGATCGGGCCGGGCAGCTGTGGGCGTAGTGCCTCACGCAGCACCTGCGCACGCTGCAGGGCGAGCGGCGCCTGCCCGGCGGCAGCGCTGAGCTGCAGGCGCCCGCCACCGCGCGACACCAGTGCTTGAGCGGCCGTTGTGATCACCGGCGCGCGGTCAGCGTCCAGCCGTGCCGTGCCGGGGGCGAACAACGCGTCGCCGAGTTCGATCCGCGCGGGGCGCGATGCCGCAGTGGCAGTCGGCACGGTCGGATTCGATGCGGTCGTGCTCAGCGCACCCTCGGGCATCCGCACGCCGAAGTCGAAGCGCGCCGGCAGCCCAGGCGTGATGCGACGGACCAGCGGATTGGGCGTGGTGAAGCGCGCACCGGCCGGCAGCGTGGACGGATCCACCTTGAGGATGAAGTTGCGCCCGCGCGCTTCGCCACCAGGGATCCCGACCAGGTGGTAGCGGCCGAAGGCGTCGGTTTCCATCAGCAGGCCTTCCACCGCTGCGATGCGCACGCCGGGAATGCCGCGCTCACCGTCATCCTGAATGCCGTTGCCGTTGCGGTCGTCGAACACGCTGCCCACGATCAGGCTTTCATCGAGCAGTGGATCGGTGGTGATCTCCACCTCGGCCGAGGCGACGTTGCCGATCGTGCGGTTCTCGCCGTCGATGGCGGTGATGCGGTTGGTATGCACGCCCGTACCAGTACCCGCACCGACACGCAGGTAGTACACCACCGTGGCCCGCTCACCCGCCGCCACATCGATGCCATCGATGCGCAGCGGCTGCACGCCACTGGTGCGCGCGTCGTTGTCGGCATCGATCACCGCAAAGCCACCGCGCACGAAGGTGAAGCCCGGCGGCAGCGTATCCAGCAGCGTGGCGCCGTTGGCATCCACCTCGCCGACGTTGTCGATGGTGACGGTGTAGCGCACCAGGTCACCGATCTGCGCGCTGCGCTTTGCGGCCACCTTGGTCAGGCGCAGCACGGCCTGCTGGCCGGCCACCGTCACCGCGACATTGGCCTCGGCGCACATCGGGGTCGGGATGGATACATCGCAGACCCGGTAGCGGAAGCTGTCGGTACCGGCGAAGTTGGCCGCTGGCGTGTACGTGCACAGACCGTTGGCGCACTGCACGGTGCCGTGCGCCGGTGCCACCGCGACCTGCAGCGAGGCCGGATCCAGCGGTGCGGTGCGGGCGCTGTCATTGGCCAGTACATCGATCACCTGCGGCCCGGCGGTTTCAGCGGTCATGGCGTCATCGGCCAGGGTGAGTACGTTCGGGTCCACCATGACCGTGACCGTCGCACCGGCACACATCGCCGGATCAGCCACGTCGCAGACCTGATAGTCGAAGCTCTGCTCACCGGAGAAGTTGGCCAGTGCAGCGAAGCGGATGCGGGCACGCGGCATCACCGTCGCGGTGCCGTAGGGCGGCGCTGCGGTGATGGTCACGCTGACCGTGTCCGGATCGATCGGGGTGCCGTTGACGCGGTCGTTGCCCAGCACGTCGATTTCGATCACGCCGTCCTGCGGTATCTCCACACGGTCATCCGTGGCGTCCACGCCGGGTTCGCCGGCGATCACCGTCACGGTCACGTTGCCGGTGTCGCAGACGGTGGGCTGGTTGAGCAGGCAGATCGTATAGGTTGTGCTGTAGCTGCCCGGGGCCAGCCCGGCGGCGACATCCACCCAACCGTCGGCGCTGAAGCTCAGTGCGTTGGTGGCCACCGGCGCGAAACTCACCTGGGACAAATCGAGCGATGCGGCGTTGAACGTGTCATTGGTGAACACGTTGAGCAGCCGCACGCCGCCGGTCGGACCGACCGGACCGCCGCTGTCGTCCACCGCCAGCAGGGCACCGACGGGGCCTTGTATCCGGACGGTGGCGATCGCGGTGGTGCAGTTGGTCGGCACGCCGTTCTCGCACAGCTGGTACGCCAGCTGCACCTGGCCGGGCTGCACACCGGCCGCGACCATGATCTGGCCCTGGTTGTTCATCGTGTAACCGGGCGTGCTGCCGGTCAGGCTCGCGACCACACTGCCGACCGGCGGCGGGGAGACGTTGTTGAAGCTGTCGTTTTCCAGCACCGAGCGGGCGATGGTGCCGCCCACCGCCGGGTCCACCGGCGTGCCGGTGAAGTCATCGTTGACCGCCAGCACTACGTTGACCGAGGCGGTCAGGGTGAGCGTCACGGTGGCATCGCCACACTGCGCGCTGTACGGCGCGGGCAGGCAGACCCGATAAGTGAAGGTCAGCGGGCCCGCGGTGCCCGAGGGCGCGGTGTAGGTGAAGCTGCCATCCGCGTTGAACAGCAGGCCCGGCAGCGTGCCACTGGTGAGGGTGTAGAGCGCATCGGGCGCGGCGTTGTCATTGAGGCCGACGTTGCCTGTGAGCGGCAGACCGGCAAGCACGGTGAAGCTGTCGTTCTGCGGTGTCGGCGTGATCACCACGGTCACAGTGGCGGTGGCGCAGTTGGCCGGCGCGGCCGCTTCGCAGATCTGGTAGGTGATCGGCGTGGCGCCGGATGCCGCGCCGGTGCCGACGCTGATCGTGCCGTCTGGATTGATCGTGACCGCAGCAGGTGCGCCGACCAGGCTCAGGATCACATCGGCGGGCGGCGGTGGGCTGATCCCGTTGAGGCGATCGTTGGCCAGCACACTCGTGGACGAGCTTCCCCCCGCCACGACGTTGGTGAGCACGTCATCGCCCGCCACCAGGGTGCCGTTGTTGATGTTGATGGTGACCGTGGCCGTGCCGCAGGTCGACGCATAGGGCGCGGGCAGGCACGTCAGGTAGGTGAAGCTGACCGGGCTGGGCGTACCCGGCGGCGGAGTGTAGGTGAACGCACCGGTGCCGGTCAGGATCAGCCCGGCCGGCGTGGCGCCCTGCACGGTATAGAGCGCGGCAACCGGCATGTTGTCGTTGCTGGCCACGCTGTTGCTCAGGGTTTGACCCACCTGCACCGAGAAGGCGTCGTTCTGAGGTGCCGGGCTCACCACCACGGTGACGCTGGCGGTATCGCAGTTGCCCGGCGCAGCGGCTTCGCAGATCTGATAGGTGATGGCGGTGGCCCCGGAGGTGACGCCGGTAGGCACGATGATCCTGCCGTCGGTTCCGATGCTGAAACCGGCAGGTGCGCCGACCAGACTCAGCACCACATCGCCAGCCGCTGGCGGCGACACGCCGTTGAGGCTGTCATTGGCCAACACGCTGGCAGCGGAGGTGGTCCCCGGTGCAACGCCGGTCAAGGTGTCGTCAGCGGCCACCAGTTGGCCGTTGTTGATGCTGATGGTGACGATTGCCTGTCCACACAGGCTCGCGTTCGGGGCCGGCAGGCAGACCTGGTAGGCCACGCTGACCGGACCGGTCACGCCAACGGCAGGCGTGTAGGTGAAACTGCCATCCGGGGTGAACAGCAGCCCTGCCGGCGCGGTACCCTGCAGCGTGTAGAGCGCACCGGCCGGGGTGTTGTCGTTGGCGGCAACGGTGTTGGTCAAGGTCTGCCCCGCCTGCACCGCGAAGGCATCGTTCTGCGGTGCGGGGGTCACCACCACGGTGACACTGGCGGTGTCGCAGTTGGACGGCGCAGCCGCTTCGCAGATCTGGTAGGTGATCGTGGTCGGCCCGGAACCGACGCCACTGCCGACACTGATCGTGCCGTCGGGATTGAGGGTGAAACCACCTGGTGCGCCGACCAGGCTGAGGATCACATCGCCGGCCGCTGGCGGCGACACCCCATTGACGCTGTCGTTGCCAAGTACGCTGCTGCCCGTGGTCGCCCCGGGCAGCACGCCGGTCAAGGTGTCATCGCCCGCGCTCAGCGTGCCGTTGTTGATGTTGAGGGTGACGGTGGCGGTCGCGCACAGACTGTTGTTCGGCGCCGGCAGGCAGGCCTGGTAGGTAAAGCCCACCGGCGACACCGCACCGACCGGCGGGGCATAGGTGAAGCTGCCATCGGAAGTGAAGGTCAGCCCTGCCGGTGGCATGCCCTGCACGGCCCAGGTGGAGCCGGCCGGCATGGCGTCGTTGGCGGCCACGCTGCTGCTCAGTGTCTGTCCGGCCTGCACCGAGAACGCGTCGTTCTGTGGGGCCGGGCTGACGATCACGGTAACGCTGGCGGTGGCGCAGTTGCCCGGCGCCGCCGCTTCGCAGATCTGGTAGGTCAGCGTGGTGGGACCGGCACTGACCCCGGCGGACACGGCGATGGTGCCGCTGGGCGTGATCGCAAACCCACCCGGCGCACCGACCAGGCTCAGCACAACGCTGGCCGACGCCGGCGGTGAGACACCATTGAGGCTGTCGTTGGCCAGCACGCTCGCCGCCGAGGTGGTGCCCGGCGCCACGCCACTCAGCGTGTCGTTGCCGGCGAGCAGCGTGCCGTTGGCGATGTTCAGGGTGACAGTGGCCGTGGCACACAGCGACGTCGGAGCCGGCAGGCAGGCCTGGTAGGTGAAGGTGACCGGACTCGGCGTGCCGGCCGCCGGTGTATAGGTGAACGAACCGTCCGGAGTGAAGACCAGGCCGGTCGGCAGCGGGCCCTGCACCGCGAACGTCGCACCGGCCGGCATGCTGTCATTGCTGGCCACGCTGTTGCTCAGGCTCTGCCCGGCCTGCACGGTGAAGGCATCGTCCTGCGGCGTGGGGGTCACGATGAGTGTGACGGTGGCGGTGTCGCAGTTGCTCGGCGCAGCTGCCTCGCAGATCTGGTAGGTCAGCGTGGTGCTGCCCGATACCACGCCGGTCGCCACGCTGATGGTGCCTGCCATGGTGATGGCAAACCCGGCCGGTGCGCCCACCAGGCTCAGCTGCACGTCGCCCGGAGCGGGCGGGCTGACCGCATTGAGGGCGTCGTTGGCCAGCACGCTGGTGCTGGACGTGCCGCCGGCGACGATCTCGCCGAGGGTGTCGTCGACGGCGACCAAGGTGCCGGTGTTGACGTTGAGCGTGACGGTGGCGGTGTTGCACAGGGCGGCATCCGGCGCGGGCAGGCAGGCCTGGTAGGTGAACGTCACCGGGCTGGCGGTGCCGAGCGGCGGCGTATAGGTGAACGTGCTGTCGGCATTGAAGGTCAGGCCGGCTGGTGCGGTGCCCTGCACCGCCCAGGTGGACCCGGTGGGCAGGCTGTCATTGGCGCCGACATTGCCGTTGCTGATCGTGCCGCCGACCTGCACCGCGTAGGCATCGTCCTGCGGCGCAGGTGCGATCACCAGCGAGACCGTGGCGGTATCACAGTTGGACGGCGCAGCGGTTTCGCAGATCTGGTAGGTCAGCGTGGCCGGGCCGGAGGTCACCGTCAGCGGCACGCTGATCGTGCCGTCGGTGGCGATGCCGTACCCGACAGGTGCACCGACCAGGCTCAGCTGCACGCTGCCCGGTGCGGGCGGGCTCACCGTGTTGAGTGCATCGTTGGCCAGTACGCTGGGCGTGGCTGCGCCCGGCGCAATACCGATGAAACTGTCGTCGCCAGCAACCAGCGTGCCGAGGTTGACGTTGACGGTCGCCGTGGCGAGACCGCACACCCCACTATTGGGCGCGGGCAGGCAGGTCTGGTAGGTGAAGGTCACCGCGCCGGCGGTACCGACCGGCGGGGTGTAACTGAAGCTGCCGTTGCTGTTGAACACCAGCCCGGTCGGCGCGGTGCCCTGCACGGCCCAGCTCGAACCGGCCGGCATGCTGTCATTGGTGGCAACGCTGCCGCTGGTGATCGTCTCGCCTGCCTGCACGGCGAAGGCGTCGTTCTGCGGCATCGGCGTGACCACGAAGCGGATCACGGCGGTGTCGCAGTTGGTCGGCGAGGCGGTCTCGCACACCTGGTAGGTCAGCAGCGTGGCGCCGGCGCTCACCCCGGCCGGGACCTGCACGGTGCCATCGTTGTTGATCACGAAGCCAGCCGGCGCCCCGACCAGCAGCAGCTGCACGGTGGCAGACGCCGGCGGAGTGACGCCGTTGAGCGAATCGTTGGTCAACACGCTGGGCGTGGCGGAGCCGACACTGACCGGAGCGGCGAAGGTATCGTCGTTGGCCACCACCGCATTGACGCTGATGTTCAAGGTCGCCGTGGCGGTACCGCACACAGCTGCGTCAGGTGCGGGCAGGCAGGCCTGGTAGTCGAAGGTGACCGGGCCGATGGTGCCGGCCGGCGACGTGTAGGTGAAGCTGCCGTTGCTGTTGAACACCAGGCCCTGCGGCGGCGATGCCACACTCCAGCTGGAACCGGCCGGCATGTTGTCGTTGGCCGACACGCTGCCGGTGCTGGGCTGGCCGGACGGCACCGCGATCACGTCATCAAGCGGCACCGGACGCACCACCAGGGCGATGTTGGCGGTGGCGCAGTTGTTGGCGGCCGCCACTTCGCAGATCTGGTAGAGCAGCACGATGGCGCCGGTGGGCGCGTTCGCCGCCACCGAAAGCGTGCCGTTGGAAGTGAGCGTGAACCCGGTGGGCGCGCCGACCAGCGACAGCGTCACGCTGGCGGCGGCTGGCGGGGTCACCCCGTTGAGCGCGTCATTGGTCAGCACGCTCGGCGTGCTGGTACCCGGCGCGATCGCTCCGAAGCTGTCGTCGGCGGGCACCAGCAGGCCGTTGTTGATGTTCAAGGTGGCCGTGGCCGTGCCGCACACGGCGCTGTTCGGCGCGGGCAGGCAGGCCTGGTAGACGAAGCTGGCCGGGCTGGTGGTGCCGGCCGGCGGCGCATACGTGAAGCTGCCATCGGTGGCGAACGTCACGCCTGCCGGCGGCGTGCCCTGCAGCGTGTAGAGCGTACCGATCGGCATGTTGTCGTTGCCCGCCACGTTGGCGCTGAGCGTCTGTCCGGCCTGCACGGTGAAGGCATCGTTGGCCGGCGCCGGGGCGACCACCAGCGCGATGCTGGCGGTGGCACAGTTGGTCGACGCGGCCGCTTCGCAGATCTGGTAGGTCAGCGTGGTCACACCGGCCGGCGCACCCGCCGCCACGGTGACCGTGCCATCGGCGGCGATCGCAAAACCGGTCGGTGCACCAACCAACGACAGGACCACCTCAGCGGCCACCGGCGTGGCGCTGTTGAGGGTGTCGTTGGTCAGCACGGACGGCGACGCGGCACCCGGCGCGAGCGGAGTGGTGAAGCTGTCGTCGATCGCCACCAGGGTGCCGCTGTTGACGTTGATCGTCGCGGTCGCGGTGGCGCATGCCGCGGCATCCGGCGCGGGCAGGCAGACACGATAGTCGAAGGTGATGGCCCCGGTGAAACCGGCCGACGGCGTGTAGCTGAAGGTACCGTCGGCCGCCAGCACCAGGTTGTCCGGCGGGATGTTGAGCACCGTGAACTGTGCCCCTGCCGGCGCATTGTCGTTGCTGGCCACCGAGCCGTTCAGTACCTGCCCGGCGGGGGTGGACAGCGCATCGTCCACTGCCGATGGCGCAACCACCAGGCGTACCGTGGCGATGGCGCAGTTGGCCGGTGCCGCCGCTTCGCACAGCTGATACGTCAGGTTCTTCACTCCCGCAGGCGTTCCGGGTGCCACCGTCACCGCCCCCTCTGCGGTGATCGCCAGCCCGGCCGGCGCACCCACCAGCGCGACCTGCACATCGGCCACGGCCGGCGGCGTCGCACCGTTGAGCGCGTCGTTGGCCAACACCGAGGTAGTGCTGCCACCGGTCACCGGATTGATCGGCGTGGCGCTGAAATCGTCATCGTTGGCGGCCAGGGTGCCCACGGTGATGGCGATGCTGGCGCTGGCAGTGGCACACAGGGCCGCGTTCGGCGCTGGCAGACAGACCTGGTAATCGAAGTTCACCGGCGTAGCGCCACCCACCGGCGGCACGTAGCTGAAGCTGCCCGACGGGGTGAACGACAGCCCCGCCGGCACTGTGCCGGTGACGCTGAACACCGCGCCCGCCGGCACGTTGTCGTTGTCACCTACGTTGCCGTTGAGCGCCTGCCCGGCCGCCGTCGAGAACGTGTCATTGGTAGCCGAGGGGGTGACCACCAGGCGGATGGTCGCGCTGGCGCAGTTGCCGGGCAGCACCGCCTCGCACACCTGATAGGTCAGAACCGTGGCACCGCCGGTGGCGCCGACGGGCACCTGCAGCAGGCCGTTGGCATCGAGGGTATAACCGGCCGGCGCACCGACCAGGCTGAGCAGAACGCTGCCTGCCGCCGGCGGCGTGGTGCCATTGAGACTGTCATTGAGCAGCACGCTGGTCGCGCTGCCGCTGCCGGGCGACAGCGGGGTGGCGCTGAAGTCGTCGTCCAACGCGACCAGGGTGCCGGCGTTGACGTTGATCGTGGCACTGGCACTGCTGCACTGCGCGCTGTCCGGTGCCGGCAGGCAGACCGTGTAGGTGAACGCGACGGGCCCGGTGACGCCCACTGGTGGGGTGTAGAGGAAGGTGCCGTCCGTGCCGAACTCCAATCCGTCCGGCACGGTGCCGGTGACTCGGAATACTGCGCCGGTGGGCACGTTGTCGTTGCTGCCGACGGTGCCTGCCAGCAACTGTCCCACCGGGGTGGAGAAGACATCGGCGGCGGCGAGCGGCGACACCACCACGCTGATCTGCGCCGAGTCGCAGTTGCTGGGCAGCGCCGCTTCGCACAGCTGATAGGTGAGCGTCACCGCACCGGCCGGCACGCCACTGCCGATCGTCAGTGTGCCGTCGGCCAACAGCGTGTACCCCGGCGGCGCACCGATCAGGCTGAGCAGCACATCGGCCGACGCGGGCGGTACCGTACCGTTGAGGCCATCATTGCCCAGCACCGATCCGGCGCTGCCACCCGTGGCGGGATCGATCGGCGTTGCGCGGAAATCATCGTCGTTGGCGACCAGCGTACCGGCGTTGACATTGATCGTCGCAGTCCCACCCGAGCACACCGCGGTGTCTGGTGCAGGCAGGCACGTCAGGTAGGCGAACGTCACCGCGCCCTGGGTTGCCACCGGCGGAGTGTAGGTGAAGCCGCCATCGGGGTTGAACACCAGCCCTGCCGGTGCCGTGCCGCTGAGGCTGAAGCCCGCGTTCACCGGGACGTTGTCATTACCGGCCACGCTGGCACTCAGCGCCACGCCGACCAGTGTACTGAAGGTGTCGTTGACCGCCACCGGCGCCAGCAGCAGTTGCACCGCACCGGTGTCGCAGTTGGAGGGCAATGCCGCTTCGCACAGCTGGTAGCTGACGTTCACCGCGCCGGCAGCAGCGCCGCCGGGAATCGAAAGGGTGCCGTTGCTGTTGATCACGTAACCGGCCGGCGCACCGATCAGACTCAGGATCACCTGTGCCGGTGCCGGCGGAATCGCACCGTTGATGGTGTCGTTGCCCAGCACGCTGTTGGTGGTACCGCCGGTGGCGGGATTGAGGATCGCGCTGCGGAAATCATCGTCGTTGGCGACCAGCGTGCCGGCATTGACGTTGAGGGTGACCGTGGCGGTATCGCACACGCCCTCCAACGGTGCGGCCAGGCAGGCCTGGTAGGTGAAGGTGGTGGTACCGGTGTACTGCGCCGGCGGGGTATAGGTGAAGCTGCCATCGACGTTGAACACCAGCCCGGCAGGTGTGGCACCGGACACTGCATACGTGGTGCCGACGGCGACGTTGTCGTTCACTGCCACGTTGCCGCTGACCGGCGTGGCCACCTGCGTGGTGTAGGCGTCGGCCACTGCATCCGGCGCGATCACCACCGCGATGGAGGCGGTGGCGCAGTTGCTGGTCCCGGCCTGGCACACCTGGTAGCTCAGGCTGATCGGACCGGCCGGAACGCCGGCGGGCACCTGCAGCTGGCCGTCCGGCTCAAGCGTGTAGCCGGCCGGCGGTGCGTTGATCAGCGACAGCGTGGCCTGCGCCGGCAGGATCGCGACGCCATTGAGGGTGTCGTTGCCGAGCACGCTGGCGGTCAGGCCACCAGCACCGGTCAACGGCGTGCCACTGAAATCATCGTTGCCGGCGACGATCGCACCGGGACTGACGTTGATGGTTGCGATGGCCGCATCGCAGATACCGGCATTCGGTGCCGGCAGGCATGCCTGGTAACGGAAGGTGTCCGGCCCGGTATAGGCGGACTGCGCGGTGTAGCTGAAGCTGCCATCGGCGTTGAACGTCACCGTGCCGTGTGCGGCCACGGCCAGCAGGCTGAACTGCGCACCTACGCCCACGTTGTCGTTGCCGGCCACATTGCCGGTCAGCGCGATGCCCGCCGTGGCCGAAAACGCGTCGTCGACCGCATCGGGTGCGACCACCAACTGCACATTGGCAGTGGCACAGTTGGTCGGCGCGGCCAGTTCGCAAACCTGGTAACTGAAGCTCACCGCGCCGGCCGCCGCACCCACCGGAACCGATACCTGCCCTGCCGTGTTGACCGCGTAGTCGGCCGGCGCGCCGGTAAGGGTCAGGGTGACCGCGGCGGGCAGGGCCGCCGCACCGTTGAGGGTGTCGTTGCCGAGCAGGCTGATCGTGGAGGTGGTGCCCGGCTGCAGCGGCGTGACGAACACGTCGTTGACTGCGGCGATCAGGTTGGCCTGCACGTTCACACTCACCGTAGCGGTATCGCACACGCCGACATTCGGCGCCGGCAGGCAGACCTGGTAGGTGAACGAATCCGGTCCGGTGTTGCCGTTGATCGGCGTGTAGCTGAAGGTGCCATCGGCGTTGACCACCGCGGTGCCACGGGGGGGCGGGGTGCCCAGCGTGTAGGCCGAGCCGCTGGCGATGTTGTCGTTGCCGGCCAGGCTGCCAGTGGCCGGTTGTCCGCCACCGGGCGTGGTCACCGTGTCGTTGACCGCATCGGGGCTCACCACCAGGTTGGCGGTGGCCGTTGCACAGTTGGCCGGCAACGCGTTCTCGCAGAAGCGGTAGGTCAACGCCAGCGGGCCGGCTGCCGCAGTGACCGGTACCTGGATGGCCCCGTTGCCGGTGATGGCAAACCCGGCCGGCGCACCCACCAGGCTCATCGTCACCTGGGCCTGCGGCACCGCGCCGCCGTTGAACGTGTCATTGGTCAGCACGCTCGGGGTGAGCCCGCCCGCACCGGACGGCAGGGGCGTGGTGAAGGTGTCCTCAGCGGCCACCAGCGCATTGGCATTGACCACGATCGAGGCGGTCGCGGTGGCGCACACGCCGCCATTCGGTGCCGGCAGGCAGAGCTGGTACTGGAACGAGGTCGCCGTGGCGATGCCCCCGGCGGGCGCATAGACGAAGCTGCCATCAGCGTTGAGGGTGAGCCCGGTCGGCGGCGTGCCGACTGCGCTGAAGGTTGCGCCGGCCGGTGCGTTGTCGTTGCTGGCCACGGTGCCGCTGAGCGACGCCACGCCACCGGTCGCGTTGAAGCTGTCGTTCACCGCGGTCGGGCCGATGATCAGGCTCACCGTCGCGGTGGCGCAGTTGGTCGGCGAGGTGTTTTCGCAGATCTGGTAGGTCAGCGTGGTCGCCCCGGCGGCCGCACCCGCGGGCACGGTGATCACGCCTGCGCTGTTGATGGTGAACCCGGACGGTGCGCTCTGGAGCGCGATGATCAGATCGGGTCCGTTCACCGGCGCGCCGTTGAGCGTGTCGTTGCCGAGCACGGTGGGCGTGCTGCCGCCCGTGGTCGAGGAGATCGGCGCAGTGAAGGCATCGTTGTTGGCGACCAGCGCATTGGCCTGTACCGGCACGGCCGGCGTGGTGGCGCTGTTGTCGCCCGGCGTCGGATCGGTGGTACCGATGGGCAGCACCAGCGACACGCTGTTGGCCGGCACCGTGGCCGGTGTGCTGGTGGGTGCGGTGCCATTGACCAGCAGCACCACGCTGTCGCCGACCGCGACACTGACCTGCACGTTGATCGCGTTGCCACTGCCATTGCCCTGCGCGCACGAGGAGGCGGTCGTGGTGGCCTGGCAGGTCCAGCTGACGTTGGTGAGCAGCGCGGAAACGGTGTCGACCACGCCCACGCCCGAGGCCGCCGACGGGCCGGCGTTGTTGACCTGGATGCGGTACTGCACCGGCCCACCGGCGGCGACCGGGGTGGCACTGAGCAGGGTCTTGGTGACACTCAGCTGGGCCTGCAGCGCCAGTGCGTTGCTGTCGGTCGCGCTGTTGTTGCCCAATGCGGGATCGGCCACGTCGGTCGGTGCGGTGACCGTGGCGGTGTTGTTGAGCGGGTTGGGGTAGCCCTGCGCCAGCAGCGGCGGCGGCAGCAACAGCGCCAACAGGGCCACCGCATGCGCGATGCTGGCCGACGCCCTGCCTGCCCTGCGATGCGTGCCGTTAGCTGCCATGCGTTCATCCTCGAAAGCGGCCAACGGCCCTGGTCGGTCCATTCGGCTGTGGTGGTCCTGTCCATCCCGACGCAGGGCGACTCCCTGCGCTGCCCGCGGTGCTGTTCCCGACGCTAGTACGCGCCGGGACTACTGCTGAAGCTGACCGGCACACTGATCGTGGCCTGCCCCCCGTTGATGAGATTCACCCCGACGTTCACTGCAGTGCCGCCAACGGCACCACCGCTGGCCGCCGCGCAGGCGCTGCCACTGGTGGCGCTGCAGGTCCAGGCGCCACGCAGCGTGGTGCCGCTGGGCAGGCTGTCAGTGACCACGGCATTGGTCACCGCGTCCGGGCCGTCATTGCGCACCAGCAGCGTGTAAGTCGCAGTGCCGCCCGGCGTGTAGCTGCCGCTGCCGTCGGTCTTGGTGATCGACAGATCGGCCTGGCGCGTTCGATTGGTGATCCGGCAGACCAGCGTCACCGCGGTGGCGGTCATCGCGGGCGCCTGCAGCGTGAAACTGCCGCCGCTGCCAGAGGACACCACGGCGTTGTTCTGGTCGGTGCACTGCCACGTGCTCGCATAGCGCGTGAGCGTGGTGCCGGCCGCCGCCGCTTCGGCCAATGCGTAGCTGCCACCGGGGACAGTGATCACCGCCGCGGTGGCACCGTTGTTGCCCACGTTGCTGGCCGAGCCGACGGTGCTGCCGTTGTAGGTGATGGACAGGTTGAAACGGCCGGTATCGCTGGTCGGCTGCAGATCCTTGACCAACTGCAGCGTCGCCGCACAGGCCTGGGTGATGCCTTCCACAGTGAAGACCGCCTGGCCGATGCGGATGCCGAGCAGGCCCAGCACGTTGTCGACCAGCCCACCCAGCAGCGCCGTCAGTACGGGCGTGACCAGCCCATTCACCTGCGTCCGGATCGGCGTGAGCAGGGTGTTGACGATGCCGTTGACCAGATCCGCCACCGGCAGGGGCAGCGCGATCCCCCCCAGCAGCGTCACCGTTGGATTGCCGCTGGTGACCTGGATGCTGAGCGAGTTGACCAGGGTGGACACCATGGTCGCCGCACTGATCGTACCGGCGCTCAGCGTGCGGGTCTGTGGATACGGGCCGGTGAAGCTGGCGCTCTGCAGCCCGGGGGTGGCCGTGGCGAAACTGCGGATGCTCACCGTCAGGGGAACGGTGATATCGGCAATCGGCGTCTGCAGGCCGAGAATGTTGGCCGACACCCGCACGCGAACGCTCAGTGAGGTGAGCGTGGCAGCACTCAGCGCGCTATCACTCAGCACGGTGCTGCGATTGAAGAACGTGGCATCGCTGATCTGGCCGACGTACAGGTTCACCAGTCCCGGGCGCGCCTGCAGGGTGACCGCGTTGCCGACCAGGTTGATCGCCGAGATCGTGCCTTCGGCCCGGGCGACGTCGGCATACACCTGCAGGTGCAGCACGTCGGCGCTGACACTGGTGTTGGACAGGGTGACGCCGAGTAGATTCAGACCGCTCAGGGCCGCTGACAGCGTGCCGGTGTTCAATCCCTGCACGAGATCCAGATCGAGCTTGATCCGGATCGCAGCGCTGTGGAACGCCGCACCGGCTGCGCCACAGGTGTAGACGGGCGGCTCGATCACCTGCGCCCACAAGCGCACATTGGCCACGCCATTGAGACCGAGCGCAGCGGTGTTGACGGTGATCGGTGTGGGCGTGGTGAGCACGTTGCGGAAGTTGTAAAGCTGCACACCGCCGGTGAGCAGATCGAGCACATTGAGCCGCACGGTCGCCAGCGAACCGGTGGGCAGTGCGATCTGCAGGATGTCGGCCAGGCGGATGCTGCCCGTGGTACCGGCTACGCCCAACGGCAGTGCATTGAGGACGTTGGCCGCTGCCGTCTGCCCATCGGCCTGCAGCACCTGCACCATCGCCGCGCGGAGTTGGCCCAAGGTGATGTTGGTGTTGAGCACCTGGCTGGGATCACTGACCACCACGCCGCCGTTGAGTTGGGTCAACAACGCATTGAGATTGACGTTGGCGCCGGCCAGGTTGTTCCAGTCGGCCACGCTCAGATTGAGGGTGGTACCGGGCAGCAGGGCGCCGAACAGCAGATTGAGCACCGGGCTCTGGGTGGAATCGATCGAGGCCAGCCGCGGGCCCGCGCTGACGCACGCGCCCGCAGTGCACGCCGACTGGGCATTGGCTGAAGAAATACCGGCACTTAATGCGATCAGCGTCACAAATAGCAGGATTTTGGCAATCAAACTGAATCGCCTTAACGCGAGCTTCACACCAGAAACTTTATCCATCGGCCATCCCCTGCGTCCTGGCCGAAGCCGCCTGTCACCGGCCGGTGGGTACCGACCATGATCGACAGGGCATCGGCCTGCTTCCGATGTTTTGGATATCCCGGCGCGTCATGGCCGGCTTGAGGGATTAACTACGTGCACGGATGGAAACCGTCAAACCGGCCACATCCAATGCAGGGGGAAGTTTCACTGTCGGCTCGCGGTTTCTCGGTGGAGCGCATAGTGCGACAGTGGCGGCAAGTGATTCTGTACAGAGCAGGAAAAGAATCACTGCCCGGTAAGTATCGATAACCATCCACCGATCAAGGAACGAGAAAGGGGAAAGCCATGTTGGCGATGTCGGATCGAATTCGCGCAGCACGCACCAGTGCAGGGATGTCACAGACACAGTTGGCCGTGGAAACCGGCGTCAAACGCAGTGCGGTCGCGCAATGGGAACGTCGCGGCGGTACGCACCCGAGCGTGTCGCACCTGGCACATATCGCCGTCAGCACGCGCGTTCGTTTTGAGTGGTTGGCCACGGGCCGTGGCGTGTGCAAGGCCAGCGGCGAAGAACTCACCGTGAGCACGCCCACCCAGGACTACGTGCGTGATGATCTGGAAGGCAACGTGCTGTCGCTGCTGCGGCGCCTGCCGCCGCGCAAGCGGCAGGTCGCGCAATCCATCATCGAGATGCTGGTCGTGTAGGCCAGCACCGTCGCGGGTCAGGCCGGAAGATCCAGCGGCGCATCGCGCGGCGGCAGCGACCAGTCGATGCGGCCGTGGCCGCGGCGCTGCAGGTACTCGTTGGTCATCGAGAAATGCCGGCACCCCAGGAAGCCGCGATGCGCCGACAACGGTGACGGATGCGGTGCCTTGAGCACGCGGTGCCGGCCGGTATCGATGACCTTGCCCTTCTGCTGGGCGTAGCTGCCCCACAGCAGGAACACCAGGCCCTCGCGCTCGCGGTTGAGGGTATCGACCACGTGGTCGGTGAAGCCCTCCCAGCCGCGCCGCTGGTGCGCACCGGCGCTGCCCGCTTCCACGGTCAGCACCGCGTTGAGCAGCAGCACGCCGCGATGCGCCCACGGCAGCAGGCACCCGTGGTCGGGGCGCGGAATGCCCAGATCGGCCTCGATCTCTTTGTAGATGTTCAGCAGCGACGGCGGCACCGGCACGCCCGGCATCACCGAGAAACTCAGGCCATGGGCCTGGCCATACCCGTGGTAGGGATCCTGGCCAAGGATGACCACCTTGACCTGGTCGAAGGGCGTAGCATCGAACGCGGCGAAGATCTGCGGGCCCGGCGGAAACACCTGCGCACCGGCCGCCTTGCGCTGGCGCAGGAACGCGGAGAGGTCACGCATCTCCGGGCGCAGCAGGTAATCACCGATACGCGTCTTCCAGCTCGGTTCGAGCTGGATGCTGGGTACTACATCGTCATTCATCGCAATACAGGTTTGTCGTTGAGGCGGGACAGACGCAGCTGGAACAGCACCTTGGTGATGAGCAGCCGCTCTTCGATCGGCTTCTGCACCAGATCATTGGCACCGGCCTGGAGCAGCCCGGATTGATTGTGCGGGTTACCGTCGCCGGTCATCACCAGCACCGGCAGGCGGCGCTTGCCGTAGCCGAAGTCCACGCGCACGCGCTGCACCACATCGCGGCCACTGAGTTCGCCCTTGAGCGTGACATCGGTAAGCACCAGATCGATGCGGTGACTGCTGCGGCCGAGCGACTCGGCGGTGAGCAGCGCGAAGGCGTCTTCGGCCGTCAGCACGTGCAGCACGTTCAAGCCCTGCCGTTCGAGCATGCGCTTGGTCGCCTCGGCCACCACGCGGCTGTCCTCGACATACAGGATCGTCGCGCCCGGAATCGTCTCCGGCTGGACATAGCCGCGGATGAAGGTGGCCAGCGCTTCGTGGCCGAGCGCCTTGTCGAAGTAGTCGGTGACGTACTCGGTGAAGCGACGCTGCTCCAGATGCTGCTGCGCGTCGCCGGACACCACGATGACCGGCACATAGGCCTGGCCCGCCGCGTCGCGCACGATGCGCGCCAGGTCCAGCCCGTCGCCGTCGCTCAGAGTGAGCGAGGTGGTGACCAGACTGACCGGCCCGGCGTCGAGTGCCGCACGCGCCTCGGCGATGCTCGCGCAGCCCACCACCTCCACCGCCGGCAGTTCGCGTTGCAGCACATCGGCAATCAACTTGCGGACCAGCTTGGAACCATCGACGACCATCACGCGCGGCGCATCGTCGGCGAGGTGCTTCAGGACTTGCGGGCGCATGCGGGCCTCAGGTTTCGGTCGGACGGGTCTGGCGCAGGAAATGCCCTGTCACCAGCCAGGCGCCCAGCCAGCCCAGCACGACGGTGCCGAGCAGCACGAACGACGAATGCAGCAGATCCAGACCATGTAGCACGAACGGGCTGCCGTAACTCTGCGAGAGTGCCGCCAGCGGCGGGCGCAACGCCAGCCCGGCCGCGCCGATCAGCGCCAGCGCGACGGCACCGGCCCCCAGGCCATACCACGCGCCCAGATACAGGAACGGGCGGCGGATGAACCCATCGCTGGCCCCGAGCAGCTGCAGCACACCGATCTCATCGCGGCGGGCCTGGATGTCCAGGCGCACGGTATTACCGACCACCAGTGCGGCGCCGAGGCCGAGCAGGACCGACAGCACCTGCACCAGGCGCGTACCAAAGCCCAGCCAGCCATCCAGGCGCTTGCGCCACAGCGCATCGTGCTGGACCAGGTCGGCCTGCGGCAGGCCTTCCAGCGACTGCGCCAGGCGCGCGTCATCGGCGCCCTCGCCCGGGGTCACGATCAGCAGGGTCGGCAGTGGATTGTCATGCAGCGCATCGATCGCCTCACCCAGCCCGGCGCTTTCGCGCAGCTCGGCCAGGCCCTGCTCCGGGGTCTGCACGGTGACGTTGGCCACATCGGCGCGGCCGCGCAGGGTCTCGGCGACCTGGCGGGCCGCATCGGTACCGGCATCGGTCTTGAGGAACAGGTTGATGTCGCGCGACTGCTGCACGCTGCCGGCGAAGTGCTTGAGGTTGTCCAGCGCGATCGACAGGCCCAGCGGCAGGGCCAGCGCGAGCGCCATCACCATCACCGTGAGCAGGGTCGCCCACGGCTTGCGCCACGCGCGGCCGAGGCTGAAGACCACGCTGTGGCCGTGGTGGTGCAGCCACACACCGAAGCGCGAGGGCGCGGCGGTTTCTTTGGTCACCGGGGTGTTCATTCGGCCAGGTCCTGCGGCGAGATGTCATCGACCAGGCGGCCGTGGTCCAGGATCAGCACGCGCTTGCGCATGCGCCGCAGCAGCGCGAGATCGTGGCTGACCACCAGCACGCTGGTGCCGCGGTCAGGCAGCTCGGCAAACAGCGCCATGATTTCCGCCGCCAGCGTGGGATCCAGATTGCCGGTCGGCTCATCGGCGACCAGCAGCTTGGGCTCGCCGACAATCGCACGGGCGATGCCGACGCGCTGCTGTTCACCGGCCGACAGCTGGGAAGGCAGGGCTTTTTCGCGGTGGCCCAGGCCCATGCGTTCGAGCACCGAGCGCACGCGCTTGCCGATCTCGTTGCGGCGGGTGCCGCGCAGGATCAGCGGCAGGGCAACGTTCTCGGCGATGCTGCGGTCCATCAGCAGGCGGTGGTCCTGGTAGACCGCACCGACCTCACGACGATGCCGCGGGATACTCCCGCCACGCACCTTGAGCAGGTTGCGCTCATCGAAGATCACCGCGCCGCGGCTGGGCCGCTCGTCGAGATGGATCAACTTGAGCAGGGTGCTCTTGCCCGCACCGGAATGGCCGGTGACGAACAGCATCTCCCCGGGGGCGACATCGAAGCTGACGTCCACCAGTGCCTGGTGGCCGCCGGCATATTGTTTGCTGACATTGTCAAAACGCAGGACGCTCATTCCCTGATTATGCAGGACGAGGGTGGCGGCGTGGAGGTGGGGTGTATCTGTGGGTGCCGACGGTTGGTCGGGGGAAGCGCCATCGCATTCGCGCTGTCGCCCCACGGTTCGCTGCGCAAACCGTGGGCCCCTCCCATCAGCACCCGATCCCCGTCGCTTCGCGACCGCCCCCTTACCAAGGGGGCTATACCCCCCAGGCATCGAGGGTCGCGCGTCCCGTCTTACGAACCGGACAGCATCCGGCGGATCTTGCGGCCCAGGCGGGTCAGGAACGACGCGCCCGGATCGGCGGCGGGCGTGCCGCGCATCGGCTTGGCGGTCACCTGCACCGGGGTCACCGGGCCGGTGGCTGCCGCGCCCTCGGCACCTTCGACCGGACGGCCGTGGCGACGACGACGGCGCTTGCGCGGCGCGCGCTCACCTTCCACCGCCGGGCTGCCATCGGCAGACGGCGCGGCGGTCGGGGCCAGCTGCGGCTTGACCTCGGCCTCGACGGCGGCGACCGGCTGCTCGCCTTCCACGTGCGGCTTGCGCTCGCGACGCGGCTTGCCATCGGCACTGCGCTCGCCCGGTGCGCGGCGCTCGCCACGACCACCGGCCGGCTTGCCGCCACGGCTGCTGCCACCGCCACGACGCTGCTCTTCGGCGGCACGCGCTTCGCGTGCTTCGCGGAAGATCTGGCCGACGCTTTCGTTCTCGTCGCCCTCGGCATCACCTTCGCCTTCCGGCGACCGTGCACGCGGCGCGCGCGGGATCGGGGTCAGGATTTCGCTGGTGACCGGCTCGACCGGGATCTTCTGCTCGATGTAGGCCTCGATGTCCGGCAGGCCCATCGCGTAGCGCTCGCAGGCAAAGCTGATCGCATCGCCTTCTTCGCCCAGACGCGCGGTGCGGCCGATGCGGTGCACGTAGTCTTCCGCATCGAACGGCAGATCGTAGTTGTAGACGTACTTGATGCCGTCGATGTGCAGGCCGCGGGCGGCGACATCGGTGGCCACCAGGATTTCCAGCTGGCCCTTCTGGAAGCGGTTGAGCAGGCTCTCACGCTTCTTCTGCGGCACATCGCCGGACAGCACGCCGACGCGGTAACCGGCCTTTTCCAGCGAACGCGCCACGCGCTCGACGAACACCTTGGTGTTGACGAACACCATGGTGCGGGCACCTTCGCTGCGCGAGAGCAGGCCCAGCAGCAGCGGGATCTTCTCTTCGTCGGCCGGGAAGTAGATGCGCTGGCGCACGCGGGCGGCGGTGATCGATTCGCTCTCCACCACCAGCTTCTGCGGCTCGTTCATGTGCTCATAGGCCAACTCCAGCACGCGATGGCTGAGCGTGGCGCTGAACAGCAGCGTCTGGCGCGTGCTGCGCTCGGGCATGCGGCGCAGCAGGAAGCGGATGTCCTTGATGAAGCCCAGGTCGAACATGCGGTCGGCTTCGTCGAGCACGCAGATTTCGCAGGCGTGCAGCGAGACCACTTTGTGCTGCTTGACGTAGTCGATCAGGCGGCCCGGGGTGGCGATGATCACGTCAACACCCTGCTGCAGGATCTCGCGCTGCTTGTCGTAGTCCACGCCACCGTAGACCAGCGCGAAGCGCAGGCCGAGGTCGGAGCCGAACTTCACAGCATCCTTGTGGATCTGGATGGCCAGCTCGCGGGTGGGGGCCAGGATCAGCGCGCGCGGGTCTTCCGGCTTGCGATCAGCCAGTGCCGGGCGGGTCAGCAGGCGGTTCACCACCGCGACCAGGAAGGCCAGGGTCTTGCCGGTGCCGGTCTGGGCCTGGCCGGCGACGTCGCCGCCGGGCAGCGCGACCGGCAGGGTCAGCGCCTGGATGGGCGTGCAACGGGTGAATCCGGCTCCTTCAAGGCCGGCCTGCAGGGCCGGATGCAGCTCGAAGGAGGAGAAGGTCAAATCGGTCAGCGGTTTGTCGCTCATGAGTCCGTCTTGGTAAGGCCAGCCGGCAGAGGTGCGGGTGGCTTGCATCATCTTGGGGGGCACCGTCGCAAACGGCCCCTGCGCCGGGATTGGCGGGGCCGGACTCGGGTCCAGGGCGCCGCGCAATGCCCCAGTTTAGCGCAATGTCGGCGGCAAACCGGGGTGGACGGTCGCACCGACCTCTGAGAATACCCGGCCTCAGGGCGTCTGCCCGCACGCCAATTGGCCGGGAAGCGCCGTAGACCCCGCGTTCACAGGCCCTGCCGCCGGTTGAACAGGCCACCGCCGAGGGCTGGAAGCAGGCCCCCGCCTGCCGCATATCTGACGTGACCGCCCTGCCCTGCACAGGGGGCGATCACGGGATGCTTCTTTCCAACCAGCGTCTGTCCGGTCACGACGATAGCGGTACACTTCGCCCCGTGAGCGTCCAGGCATCCGCCGTACGCACCGCTGGCCGCCCGCGGCCACGAGGCACCAGACGAGGGTCACGCCCACTTGGCGTTGCCCAGGTTCAACTTCCTCCGGCCCTGCCGGGTGCATTACCAGACGAGAAACCAAGATGAGCGACAAGGTTGTACATGTCGGCGACGCCGACTTTGATAGCGCAGTGCTGAATTCCAAGGAACCGGTGCTGGTCGATTTCTGGGCCGAATGGTGTGGTCCCTGCAAGATGATCGCCCCGGCACTGGACGAACTGGCCGATGCCTACAACGGCCGCGCCAAGATCGCCAAGGTCAATGTGGACCAGAACCGCGCTCTGGCCGCCAAGTACCACGTGCGCTCGATCCCGATGCTGCTGGTCTTCAAGGACGGCGAAGTCCAGGCCCAGCAGATCGGTGCCGTCGGCAAGGCCCAGCTGGCCGGCATGCTCGACAAGGCCCTGGCCTGATCGCAGCAGGCAGCCGGCACCGTCCGGCTGCCACGCGGGCCCGTCGCCCGCATGAATGACCCTGCCCCACCCGGCTTGCGCGCCGCCGCGAGCCGGTGTTAGTGTCGGCATATCCGGCCGCATTCGCGCGCCGCATCTTCTGGACGCAGTTTCCTTCCAGATCCTTTCCCAACGTTCGCCGCCCTGCCGGGCGCTCGCACCTTCTAGCGAGGAATCCAGCACTTGTCCGATAT
This sequence comes from Stenotrophomonas rhizophila, assembly GCF_003751305.1. Lineage (GTDB taxonomy): Bacteria > Pseudomonadota > Gammaproteobacteria > Xanthomonadales > Xanthomonadaceae > Stenotrophomonas > Stenotrophomonas rhizophila_B. The sequence goes on along the minus strand of NZ_RJKV01000002.1, from coordinate 293,632 downwards.
CACTACTTCCGAACCCGGGAGCGCCGACGCGCCCGCCGAGAAGCGCGTGCGCAAGCCGCGCGTCGCCAAGGCCGCCGCCAACACCGCTGCCGAAGCCGGTTCCCCCCCCTCACAACCCGCTCTGCCTCTGGCTGCCGCGTCTGACGCGCCGGCGCCGGCTGCCGCTCCTTCGGCAGCCCCGCAGGCATCGGCGCCGGCAGCTTCTGCCGGTGGCGACGCATCGCCCTCGCAGGGCGGTGGTCAGCAGGACACCGGCGACGGTGGCCAGCGCAACCAGAACGGCCGCAACCAGAACCCGCAGGGCGGGCAGAACCCGTACCAGCAGGGCCAAGGTCAGAACCAGGGCCAGGGCCAAGGCCAAGGCCAAGGTCAAGGCCAAGGCAATCGCCGCGACCGTTTCCGCAATCGCCGTGACCGCAACCGCGGTGGCGATCGCTACAACGACGACGGCATGCCGCAGGACAACGGCGAACAGCAGCCGTTCGTGCGCAGCCAGCAGGCCAACGTGCCCGAAGGCTTCCCGGTCTATTCGCTGAGTGACCTCAAGCGCATGCCGGCACAGAAGCTGCTGGAAATCGCCGAGCAGCTGCAGATCTCCGAAGGCGTGGCCCGTGCCCGCAAGCAGGACGTGATCTTCGCCCTGCTCAAGGTGCTGACCCGTCATGGCGACGGCGTTGCTGCCGATGGCGTGCTGGAAATCCTGCCGGACGGCTTCGGCTTCCTGCGCGCGGCCGAAGCCAGCTACCTGGCCGGCCCGGACGATACCTACATTTCGCCCAGCCAGATTCGCCGCTTCAACCTGCGTACCGGCGATCATCTGTCCGGCCGCATCCGCTTCCCGAAGGACGGCGAGCGCTACTTCGCGCTGTCGATCGTGGACACCATCAACGGTGAGCCGCTGGAAGCGTCCAAGAACAAGGTGCTGTTCGAGAACCTGACCCCGCTGTTCCCGCGCAAGCGCTTCACCCTGGAACGTGGCAACGGCTCGTCCGAAGACATCACCGGCCGCATCCTCGATCTGATGGCACCGCAGGGCAAGGGTCAGCGTTCGCTGATCGTCTCCCAGCCCAAGGCCGGTAAGACGATGATGATGCAGCAGGTGGCCACGGCGATCACCACCAATCATCCGGACGTGCACCTGATCGTGCTGCTGATCGATGAGCGCCCGGAAGAAGTGACGGAAATGCAGCGCACTGTGCGCGGCGAAGTCATCAGCTCCACCTTCGACGAGCCGGCCGCCCGTCACGTGCAGGTCGCCGAAATGGTGATCGAGCGTGCCAAGCGCCTGGTCGAGCACAAGAAGGACGTGGTGATCCTGCTCGACTCGATCACCCGCCTGGCACGTGCGTACAACAACGTCGTGCCGAGCTCGGGCAAGGTGCTGACCGGCGGTGTGGACGCCAACGCCCTGCACCGCCCGAAGCGCTTCTTCGGCGCTGCGCGTAACGTGGAGGAAGGCGGCAGCCTGACCATCATCGCTACCGCGCTGGTCGATACCGGCAGCAAGATGGACGAAGTGATCTACGAAGAGTTCAAGGGCACCGGCAACAGCGAAGTGCACCTGAGCCGTCGCATCTCCGAAAAGCGCGTGTTCCCGGCGATCGACATCAACCGCTCGGGTACCCGCCGCGAAGATCTGCTGATCGAACCGGAACTGCTGCAGAAGATCTGGATCCTGCGCAAGCTGCTGCATCCGATGGATGAAATGGCTGCGATGGAATTCCTGCTCGACAAGATGAAGAACACCAAGTCCAACGACGAGTTCTTCGGTTCGATGAAGCGCTGATCCGCACTGCATCGAAACACAACGAGGCCCCGCACTGCGGGGCCTTTTTGTACCCCTTCGCTGATGCCGTTCCAACCGCATCCCGGCTGGCGCGGCACCCTTCCTGCCCGTGATCCCATGCGCCCGTTGTCCGCCCGCCTCAACCTCGGCACGCTGATCCTTGCCCTGGCCCTGCTCAGTGCCCTCATCGCGCTGGCCAATACCCTGCATGCCAGCTACCGCGTGCAGCGCGAACAGTTGATCGGCAACACGCTGGAAGCCAACCGTGTGTACGCCAGCAAGCTGGCCGAATCGACCCAGAACTTCGTGCTCTCGGCCCAGCAGCAGATCGCCTACAGCGCGACCGTACTGGGCCAGCGCCGGCATGACCGGGCGGATCTGGAAGCCGAAGCCGCACGCCTGCAGCTGCAGACCAACAGCTTCAATTCGGTGCTGATCGTCGATGCCGGCGGCACCGTGCTGGCCACCTCGCCGCAGAGCCTGGCGCTGCAGGGCGTGCTGCTCAAGAGCGTGGGCAATCGCGATGCACTGGCACGCCGCGTGCCGTTCATCAGTGATCCCTACGAGTCGGCGACGGGCCGGCTGCTGGTCGCGATCTCGCACCCGATCTTCACTGCGCACGGCGAGTATCAAGGCTACATCAGCGGCACCATCTACCTGCGCCAGCGCAGCATCCTGCAATCGCTGCTGGGCAAGCATTACTACCGCGACGGCTCGTACCTGTACGTGGTCGATCGCCATGGCCGCATCCTGTATCACATCGAACACGACCGGATCGGCCAGTTCGCGCTGGAGAACCCGGCCGTGCAAGCGGTCACCCAAGGGCATTCCGGCGCGCAGCAGGTGCTCAACAGCCACGGCGTGCGCATGCTGGCCGGTTACGCGCCGGTGCCGAGCGTGGGCTGGGGCGTGGTGGCCCAGCGCCCCACCGCGGCCACACTGGCCTCGCTGTCCAAACTGATGTCCTCAGTGATCTGGAACGCGATTCCGCTGGGCATCCTGTCACTGCTGATCACCTGGTGGTGCGCGCGGCGCATCTCACTGCCGCTGTGGCAGCTTGCCCGCAACGTGCAGAACCGCGACACCGGCATCGCGATCCGCCACGTCACCGGCATCCGCGCGTGGTATTACGAAGTCGCCCAGCTCAAGACCGCCCTGCTCTACAGCTTCAACCTCCTGCAGGACCGCATCGGCAAGCTCAACCGCGCCAGCATGACCGACCCGCTCACCGGCCTGCAGAACCGACGCGGCCTCCAGCAGGGGCTGGAAGACTGGCAGGCCCGTGGCCAGCCGTTCGGGATCATCGCGCTGGATATCGACCGCTTCAAGGCCATCAACGACCGCTTCGGCCACGCGATCGGCGATGCGGTGATCCTGCGCATCGCACAGTTGATGCGCGACGGTTCGCGCGACACCGACCTGCTGTGCCGCAACGGTGGGGAAGAATTCCTGATCCTGCTGCCAGGCAGCGATGCTGCCGCCGCCGCCCGGGTGGCCGAGCGCCTTCGCCTGCAGGTGGCCGCCGAAGTGTTCGAGCAGGTCGGCGCCGTCACTGTTTCGCTGGGCGTGGCGCACTACCCCACCTACCACAACGACCCGCAGCAGGCCCTGCGCCTGGCCGACAAGGCGCTGTACATGGCCAAGGAACAGGGCCGCAACCGCACGGTGGTATACCCGCAACCCGACAGTACCGGCATCGGGTAAGCAGCGCATCGCGGGCGCAGCACGCCCGCGATGTCCGGCGGCGCGTTCAGCCGCTGAGCGGCGTGAGCAGGCGCGGTGCGTTGGGATCGTCGGCCAGGGTCGCCGTACCATCGGTCAGCAGATCCGGCGAGAACCCGGCGCTGTCGGCGCCGGTCACCCACGGGATGCGGCTGCGCGGGCCGGGGATGTAAGCGCGCCAGTGCCCCAGATCATCGGCAGGCGTCTGGTTGATGGCGAAGGTCACCGGCACACGCAGCGTGCGGTAAGGCTGACCGAGGGCGGTATCGCCGGCGCTCTGCGGGAAGCGCCACTTGCGTGCGGCCTCCAGCGACGCCTTGGCCAGGCCACTGCGGAACGCGTCCATCTGTCGCGGCGTGCCAGCGCTGCGCAGGTTGACCTGCTCGGCGATCCGGTCGATCACCCGGCCCTCTCCGTCGACCTTCAGCGCCAGATACACCGTGCCCTGCCCGCCATTGCGGAATACCTCGGCCGGATACCGTGGCGGCAACATCCGCCCCCGGATGTCTGCTGCACGTTCGGCATCACTCTTGGCGGGCTCGAAGTGCGCGCTGACCAGCCGCACGTTGAACGTCTCGTTCGCCCCCGGCCGCGCCACCACGCGCACGGTCATGCGCGTGTCCATCGGCACCGGCACGCCGTCACGCACACTTGGCTCGAACTGCCACTGCTGCACCGTGTTGCGCACCAGCGCGGCTACGGCATCGGGAAGCGCGTCCTGCTTGTCGATCTCCAGCGCAGTGATACGCCCGTCGCTTCCAATGGCCAGCGCGCCCTCCACGCGCATCCCCATTTCCACCGACACATCGGCCGATAGCTTGGCGGCATGAGTAGGGGCTGCCGCCAGCAGCAATGCCGCCGCAATTGTCTTGATGATATCCATCGTGGTGTTTCTCCTCATGCGATCCATCGTCATCGCTGTCGACAGAATAGTGCGCAATGAACACGCGCCTTATTTGGTCGACACATGGTTGGCAACCTCACCAGAGACGCCCTCTTTTTTTTCGTCAGCCCTGACCCAGCGTAGTCTTCAACTGCGGACCGGTCTCTTCACCCGCAAGGTAGACGCCATCATCGAGGGCATCCGGCGCGACCAACTGCGGCTCGGGCGCCAGCCAGGGTGCGGTGTTCCGAGGGCCCGGCAGATACGGCTCCCACCGTGGCGCATTGCGATCGGCTGGCGGTGCGAAGCGCACCGGGAAACGCACCACCCACGTGTCGCGAGCGGCCCGTGGGCCCTGCGTGGGCACCCGGAAGTGCCAGTCGCGCACGGCCTGCGTGGCACTGTCGGCGAACGCTGCCCGGGCTGATGCGATCTCGCGCGGCGATACCAGCACGCGCAGATTGACCTGCTCTGCCAGCACGTTGCGGACCTTGCCGTCGCGGCCAACCTGGATCAACAGAAACACATCTGCCGCTGCATCACGCCCAACCCTGCGCGTGGGGAAGGTCGGAACCGATCCCCTTTCACGGGCCACGATGGTCGGATCGTTCGCGTCGTAATCGACAAAGCTGGCGTGGCGAATCTCCACACGCGCACTGCCATCGTCGAGGGTCTTGCCGATCAGGCGCAGCGTCATCGGCGTGGTGATGGCGACGGACTGGCCGTCGCGTACGGTGGGCTCGAACTCCCATTGCTCGACTGAATCTTTCACAAAGGTGACGACGCCTGCCGGAATCGCGCTTTCCCGATCCAGGCGCACCGCAGCCACGCGGCCGTCCGCACCGATATCAAGGCTGCCCTTGATCCGCATGCTCGACTCCACCTGGCTCTGGAGCGCGCGCATGCTCGGTGCCGCATGAACGTCCTGTGCTGCCAGGCCTACGGCAACTGTTGCCACGCCAAGCGCCAGTACCCACTGCCATGCCACTTTCATCAATTCGACTCCCTGTCCTGATGGTCTGTCAGCCTAGCAAACTCTGCAGGTTGGTTTGGAGACTTACCCGCACCCTCATGCTCATTGAGGGGCTCGGATGATGCACCACAGCCAGAATGATCACCCGCCAAGCGGGGTCAGCAGTTTCGGTCCCGTGCTGGCGGCGTCCGCCATGAACACGCCGCCGGCGGGCAACAGGTCGGCATTGGCATCGGCGCTCAGTGCCTTGTCGCTGCGCCACGGGGCCTGCTGGTGCGGGCCGGGAATGTACGCGTCCCAGCGGCCGTAGCGCTCCACCTCATCGCTGAACGAGAATCGCACCGGCACCCGGATGGTCCAGCTCGCCTCGTCCTTCTGATCTCCGGTAGAGGGCGCCTTGAAGGTCCACTTACGTGCGGCGCCCATCGACACGCGGGCCAGCTTGTCGCGCATTTTCCGCATGTTCGCCTCGTTGGCGATCACACGAAGATTGACCTGCTCGGTGGCCACATCCAGCACCTTCCCGTCGCGCCCGACCTGTATGAGCAGCAGGACATCGCCACGCCCGCGCGCATTGAAGACATCCTCGGGATACACCGGCGGCGACATCTTCACCTTGGTGACGTTGTCGGTCGAGGTTTCGTCGTACGTCTCGAAGTTCGCTGCCAGCAGCGTGATCAGGCCGGTGCCATCGGGGTTGTTCTTCGCACCCAGGCGGATGGTGGCCGGCGTACGTGCCTTGACGGCCTGGCCATTCACTCGCACCGGGGCGAACCGCCACGTCTTCACGGCACTTTCGACGAACGTGACGATGGTCTCGTCGACCTGCGCGCGCTTGTCCAGGCGGAACGCCTCGACCTGGCCTTCGGTGCCGATATCGATCTCACCGGTCAGCACCATGCTCGCTTCAGCCTGCTCGCGGACCTCGCGCTTCGTCTGCGCGGCCACATCGAACATCGTCGACGCCCCCATGCCCCCCAGTACAAGCATCAACGCAATTCCTCGGAATGAACGCATTTCCACCTTCTCCTTGTGAATGCATCCAAGCCTAGCCCAGGTTCCGGCCGAGGCCTATCAGGCAAGTCTGTTACTGGCTGAATAGGGAGGCGTATCCGGATACTCACCCGCGGCGAAGCCGACCTGCAGCCGCTGCCACCACACTGGATCGAAAAGAGGCGCGAAATGCTCGCGCACCGCGGCCAGCTCGAGTGCCGGCAGGCCCATGAACATCCAGAACCGTTCCGGGAACACATCCCGTGGCCCGATCTGGAACCACGGCTCGTCAGCCAGCGCTTCCTCCTCATTGCGCGGCGCCGGCCACGCACGGAAGTTGCACTCGGTGACCAGACACAGCTCGTCGTAGTCGTAGAAGACCGCACGTCCATGCCGCGACACGCCGAAGTTCTTCGGCAGCATGTCCCCGGGAAAGATATTGTTGCGCGCCATGTCGGTGATCGCCTGCGCATAGTCGAGCGCGGCGACGCGGCGTGCCTCGGCGGTCTGCTCACGCAGGTACAGGTTGAGCGGACGGAACCGCCGCTGCACGTAGCACAGCGCGATCACCAGTTCGTCGCCGTCCTCGCGCACACTGCTGGCGCACTGGGTCAGCAGCTCCTCACGCAGCGCCGAGGAGAAGCGCGCCCGCGGGAAACGCAGGTGCCGATAGGGCTGCGCATCGAGCAGCCGGCCGACGCGATCCAGGTTGAACACCAGGGCGTACTTCTCTTCGACCTGGTGCCGGGTCATGGTTTTCGGCCAGGCGAAGCGGTCCCGGATCAGCTTGAACACCAGCGGATAGCTGGGCAGGGTGAACACCGCCATGACCATGCCGGGCGTGCCGTCGGCATGCACCAGCTGCTCACCTGGCTGTTCGTGGAAGTGACGGAAGAACGTGCGATAGCGTTCGGTCTTGCCCTGCTTGGCACGCCCGAGCACGGTGTAGATCTCATCGACCGGCTTGCCCGGCAGCAGGCTGCGCAGGAACACCACCGCATCGCCCACCGTGGCCAGATCAGCTTGGAAATAGCTGCGCGAGACGCCGAACAGATGCGCGACATCACGGCGCCGGGTCAACACCGCATCCACGCGCAGGCCGCGCTCGTCATGCACCAGCGCGATCACGCAGGGCGAGAAGCGATGCTCACCGAATACGCGCCCCACCAGATAGGCGCGACGCTCGCGATAGAACACGGTGTCGAGCAGTTCGATGCTGCGCACCGGGTAGTCGCCCCAGTGCGCCAGATCGTCCTGCAGGCGCACCGCGATCGCAGCGGCGCAGCGCAGCTGGTGCGCGTACGGCACATCGAAGCGATAGTCTCCAAGTACGCGCATGAAGGCATCGGCCGGGCGCGTGGGCGACAAGGTGTAGCTGTGCCGCGCGACCGGATGGGTAATGGCATCGGAGGGCTCCACGTCCATCGCCATGAACTCGATCGCCCCGTCCACACCGCGGGTGGCGAACAGCCGGCGCGCCAGCGTGTTGTAGAAGGTCTTGTACAGCTCGGCGTCGATCAGCCCCGCCAGCAACGCCGCATAGGCCGTGCGCACCTGCAGCCACAGCGCGCGCTCGCCGATGCGCTCACCGACTGCACGGCGCAATTCATCCACGGTCTCGGCGATACACCGGTCGTACAGCCCGATGCGCTCCACGGCGTCCTGCCGTGCACCGGCCCAGTCGCGCCGTTCGAAGCGCTGCCGCGCACGCCGCGAGATCGCCGCGAAGCGCGCGTGGTAATCCTCGAACCCATCGCGGATCAACCGCGCAAGCGCCTCCGCTGACGCAGTCATGCGGTGCCACCGATGAGGCATGGAACGTTCTGGCAGGAACAGCGACTGCGCATGCATCCACTTCCACAGGACCTGCTGCCACCATACGGCAGCGACTGGGCGCTTGCCCAGCGGGCGCCCACAAAAAAACCCGCGCCGAAGCGCGGGTTCTTCATCGATCACCGCAGCCGCGGGACCGCTTCGTTACAGCGCAGACAGCGCGCTGTTGAAGGTGGTGCTCGGACGCATCGCGGCGCTGGCCTTGGCCACGTCCGGACGGTAGTAGCCGCCGATGTCGACCGGCTTGCCCTGCACCGCCGCCAGCTCGCCAACGATGGTCTGCTCGTTCTCGGCCAGGGCCTTGGCCAGTGGAGCAAAGCGGGCCTTCAGCGCGGCATCGTCATCCTGCGCGGCCAGGGCCTGGGCCCAGTACAGCGCGATGTAGAAGTGGCTGCCGCGGTTGTCGATGCCACCGAGCTTGCGTGACGGCGACTTGTCGTTGTCCAGGAACTGGCCGTTGGCCTGGTCCAGGGTCTTGGCCAGCACGGTGGCACCGGCGTTGTCGTAACGGTTGCCCAAGTGCTCCAGCGAGGCCGCCAGCGCGAGGAACTCGCCCAGCGAATCCCAGCGCAGGTAGTCCTCTTCCACGAACTGCTGCACGTGCTTGGGCGCCGAACCACCGGCACCGGTCTCGAACAGGCCGCCACCGGCCATCAGCGGCACGATCGACAGCATCTTGGCGCTGGTGCCCAGCTCCATGATCGGGAACAGGTCGGTCAGGTAGTCGCGCAGGACATTGCCGGTCACCGAGATGGTGTCCTCGCCCTTGCGGATGCGGTCCAGCGAGAAGGCGGTCGCTTCCACCGGGGCCAGGATGCGGATATCCAGGCCGGTGGTGTCGTGGTCCTTCAGGTAGGTCTCGACCTTGGCGATCACCTGCGCATCGTGCGCGCGGGCGGCATCCAGCCAGAACACCGCCGGGGTGCCGCTCAGGCGAGCGCGGTTCACGGCCAGCTTCACCCAATCCTGGATCGGGGCGTCCTTGGTCTGGCACATGCGCCAGATGTCACCGGTCTGCACGGTGTGCTCGAACACCACGGCGCCCGCCTCATCGGAGACGCGCACGGTGCCGTCGGCCGGGATCTGGAAGGTCTTGTCGTGCGAGCCGTATTCCTCGGCCTTCTGTGCCATCAGGCCGACGTTGGGCACCGAGCCCATGGTGGCCGGGTCAAACGCACCGTGGGTGCGGCAGTCGTCGATCACGGCCTGGTACACACCGGCATAGCAACGGTCGGGGATGACGGCCTTGGTGTCCTGCAGCTTGCCATCGGCATTCCACATGCCGCCGGAGTCGCGGATCATCGCCGGCATCGAGGCATCGACGATCACGTCGCTCGGCACGTGCAGGTTGGTGATGCCCTTGTCCGAATTGACCATGGCCAGGCCCGGGCGCTTGCCGTACTCGGCGGCCAGATCGGCCTTGATCGCTTCCTGGGTCGCTTCGGGCAGCTGCGGCAGGCGCGCGAACAGATCGCCGATACCGTTGTTCGGATCGAACCCGGCCTGCTTGAGCACCTCGGCATGCTTGGCCAGCACGTCTTTGTAGAACTCTTCGACGACCACACCGAACATGATCGGGTCGGAGACCTTCATCATGGTGGCCTTCAGGTGCAGCGAGAACAGCACGCCCTTGGCCTTCGCATCGGCGATCTGCGCCTGCACGAACGAGGCCAGCGCATTGCGGCTCATCACCGCGGCGTCGACGATCTCACCGGCCTTGACCGCAGTCTTTTCCTTGAGCACGACGCTGCTGCCGTCGGCTTTGAACAGTTCGATCTTCAGGCTGCCGGCAGTGGCCAGCGTGGCCGACTTTTCGCTGCCGTAGAAGTCACCGCCATCCATGTGCGCGACATGCGATTTGCAGTCCTTGGACCACTTGCCCATGCGATGCGGGTGCTTGCGGGCATAGTTCTTGACCGACAGCGGCGCGCGGCGATCCGAGTTGCCTTCGCGCAGCACCGGGTTCACCGCGCTGCCCTTGACCTTGTCGTAGCGCGCCTTGATGTCGCGCGAGACGTCGTCGGTCGGCACGTCCGGGTAGTTCGGCAGTGCGAAGCCCTGGTCCTGCAGTTCCTTGATCGCGGCCTTCAGCTGCGGCACCGAGGCGCTGATGTTGGGCAGCTTGATGATGTTCGCATCCGGGGTGGTCGCCAGCTGACCCAGTTCGGCCAGGTGATCGGCTTCTTTCTGGTCGTCTTTCAGATAATCCGGGAACAGGGCCAGGATGCGGCCGGACAGCGAGATATCGCGGGTTTCCACGGCGATGCCGGCGGTGGCGGTGTAGGCCTCGACGATCGGCAGCAGCGACTGCGTGGCCAGGAACGGGGCTTCATCGGTGAGCGTGTAGAGAATCTTGGGCGTGTTCGACATGGGGGATCAGGGCTCTCTTGCAGATCTCGTGAATGATGGCCGACGGCAATGCCGGGCCGCGTGCAACCGTGTCGCGTGCAGGGCCTCGCACAGCCTGGCCCGCACTTTCCCCGGGGACCGCGCCAACCAACGGCGCGCACGGCGGGAAACCCCAGCATTGTCGCGTTTTCAGCCCCCCGGAGCAAAGCCATCCCATACGCAAACGTACTGGAACGCTGTGACCCGGCCGGTCGGTATTGGGATGCAGCGCTGGCACCCCAACGGGGCGGCGATGGTATCGGTTGCAACCGTCCTGGCGCAGCGCGCTTCGGAAGGGCGCGCATAAAAAAGACGCAGCCTCGCGGCTGCGTCCATCGTGAGCCTGTTGCCGGGAGAGAGTCGGCGTCTAGGCTTACTTGACCTCAAACTCCTGCGGCGATCCAGCCGCCTTACCATCTACCGTGACTTCCGCGCGGTACTTGCCCGCCGGCCAGCCATTGGCATTCTTGAAGGAGATGTTGGTGGTCTCGGCACCGGTGGTATTGACCACCTGGTTCTGCTCACCGGCGACCTGACCGTTCTGGAAGGTCAGCTTGGCCGCCACGTTGGCATTGTTGGCGCTGCCGTCGGTACGAATCGAGACAATGATGTCGTCCTTCGGCGCGAACAACGCAGCCGAAGTAACCGTCTTGTCCGCCGCGGCGGTCTTGCCGACAGTCACGTTGGAGACGTTCACCCCGGCCGCAGCGGTCATCGGCTGCGGGGCGGCTTCGGTCATCGGCGCCGGTGCGGCCGGTGTGGTCGCGGCCGGCTGCGCGTTGTTGTCAGCGGTGTCTTCTTTCTTCTTGCAGCCGGCCACGGCCACGGTGGCCAGAAGCGCGGCGAGAACGGCAGTACTGATGGACGACTTCTTCATGGAGATTGCTCCCTGTTGGATGGTGGGCAGTGCAGCGGATCAGGCTTTGGGCGGCAGTTTGAGCGTCTGGCCCGGTTGGATCTTGTCCGGGTCGTCCAGTACGTCGCGGTTGGCCTCGAAGATGCGCTTCCACGCATTGGCATCGCCCAGTTCCTGCTTGGCGATCTTCGAGAGCGAATCGCCCTTCTGCACCGTGTAGGTGCCTCCGACCTTCTCCGCGGTGGTATCCACCGAGGCGGTCACGCCCGAGAAATCGACCTGATCGACTTTCTGCGCGGTGGTATCAACGCTGGCGCTGACACCGGAAAAGTCGACTTTCTTATCGGTACTCATCCATACACTCCCGTCTTGATTGACGACATGGGAGGCACGGTGTCACAGCCCTTGTTAATGGGGCATGGCGTGGATGTGAAGACGCGCGGAACGCCTACTGGCGCAGGTCGCGGACGGTGCGCGCCGGGGCGCCGATGCCCGGGCTGGCCCGCCACGGATTGATGTCCAGCCCACCGCGGCGGGTGTAGCGCGCTTCCACTTCCAGCCACTGCGGCTGGCAGCGCTGGGTGATCTCGCTGAAGATCCGCTCCACGCACTGCTCGTGGAACTCGGCGTGTTCGCGGTAGCTGATCAGGTACTTGAGCAGGCCGTCGCGGTCGATCTTCGGGCCGCGGTAACGCACGCTGACGCTGGCCCAGTCCGGCTGGCCGGTGACCGGGCAGTTGGACTTGAGCAGGGCCGAACTCAATGTTTCGGTGACCACCTCATCGGCATCGGCGAACAGGAACTCCGGGGCCGGCGGGCCGTAGCGCTCAATGGTGACCTCGCGCTCGTCCAGCGACTCGCCCTCGGGCTCTTCCACCAGCGGCGGCACCCCGAGCACCACCGTCACCACCGCCCCGGCACACGCCGACAGATCGCGGGTGATGCACAGCCGCGCGGCCGCGTCATCATCGAAACGCGTGCTGTTGAGCGAGTTGAGATACAGCTTGAACGACTTGGATTCGATCAGGTTCGGCGAGGTGCACGGCACGCTGACCGTGGCCACCGCCACGCGCGGTTTGCCGCGACCGTCCAGCCAGCTCAATTCATAGGCCTGCCAACGGTCATGGCCGACAAACGGCAGCGCCGCCTCGTCCAGGCCGATCTCCTCGCGGGCGCCACGGCGCGGGATGGGGAAGAGCAGGCCGGGATCGTACTGCGACGGGTAAGCAACCTCGCGACCGAGGCTGGAGTCCTGGGGGGTATTCATGCCGCCATTTTACGCCGGTAGGCGCGCGGCGTCCGGCGGCGAAAACGAAAGGCCCCGGCCAGCGGCCGGGGGCCTACCGTCTACCAGCCGTCGTTTGACGTCAGCCTGCGCCAGGCGCCGCAGCCGCCGTCCCGTTGAGGTAATCCAGGCTCACCTGCAGCAGCGCGCGCAGGCCCACATCCAGCGCCTTCTCATCAAGCAGGAACTTCGGCGAATGATTGGCCGGCGCCGTGGCCGGATCGATCCCCTCGCTGGTGGAGCCGACGAAGAAGAACATGCCCGGCACCTGCTGGGCGTACAGCGAAAAGTCCTCGGCCCCCATCTGCAGCGGCGGCTCGTACACATTGCCCTCGCCCACCACGGCCTGCAGGCTCGGCAGCATCCGCGCGGTCAGTGCCGGATCGTTGACCGTGGCCGGGTTGCCCTCGGACTCATAGATCTCGGTTTCGGCCTTGGCCCCGTGCGCGGCCGCGGTGTGCTCGGCCACGTTGCGCAGGTCGGCGAAGATCTGCTGGCGCATGCCCTCGTCGAAGGTGCGGATGGTGCCGACCATCTCCACTTCATCGGGAATGATGTTGTAACGGATGCCGCCCTTGATCGCGCCGAAGGTCACCACCGCCGGCTGCTTGGAGAGGTTGGCGCGGCGGCTGACGATGGTCTGCGCGGTGCCGACCAGGTCGGCGGTGGCCACGATCGGGTCCACCCCGTTCCACGGCGCCGAGCCGTGGGTCTGGCGGCCGATCACCTTGATCCCGAACCGATCCGACGCTGCCATCAGCGGGCCGCCACGCACCGCGATCTGGCCGGCCGGCACGCTGGAGAACACATGCAGGCCGAACACGGCCTCGGGCTTGAAGCCCTTGAACAGCCCTTCCTTGAGCATCAGCGCCGCCCCGCCCTCTTCCGGCGGCGGCGCGCCTTCCTCGGCGGGCTGGAAGATCAGCATGACTTCGCCGGGCAGGTTCGCGCGCATCTTCACCAGCGCATCGGCCACGCCCAGCAGGGTGGCGGTGTGGGCGTCGTGACCGCAGGCGTGCATCACCCCGACGGTCTCGCCGCGGTAGGTGCTGGTGGCCTTGGAGGCGAACGGCAGGCCGGTCTGTTCGGTCACCGGCAGTGCGTCCATGTCCGCGCGCAGGGCGATCCGCGGGCCGGGCTTGCCGCCCTTGATGATGGCCACCACGCCGTGGTGGGCGATGCCGGTCTGCGGCTTCAGGCCCATCGCGCGCAGGCGCTCGGCCACCTTGGCCGAGGTGCGTTCTTCGCGGTTGGACAGCTCCGGGTGCTGGTGGAAGTCACGGCGCCAGTCGATCACCTGGGCCTTGAGGCGGGTCGCAGCGGCGGCCACTTCCGGGCGTTCGGCGGGGGCGGCGGCGGCCAGGCCGGGGGCGGCCAGCAGCAGGGCGGACATCAACAGCGACAGACGGGGCATTGAAGGTCTCCACGGGTCAGAACAGCGGTCGAACCTGAATGTAGGGCATCGGCGCCGGTCGCGCTGTAACTTTCTGCCCCGGCAAACGTTCATGGATGGAACCTCACCCGTCACATCCGGTCTGATCGCCCGTCCCATCCGTCATGCATGAAAGGCCACGGGCGACGAGTATGCTTTGCGCCTAGCCAACCGGGCCCCCGCCCTTCGCCAGCCCTCGGGAGTTATTGAATGTCGCGTTTCTGGAAGATCGTGCTGCTGGTGGTCGCAGTGCTGGTGATTGCCGTTGTGGGTATGCGCCTGATGGGCGGCAAGAAGGGGGATGCAGGCGGCCCGGCAGCCGAAGGGCGCCAGGGCGGTGATCCGGCCAATGCCGGCCCGGTGCCGGTCACGGTGATCGATGCGGTCCGCCAGGACGTACCGGTCTACGCCAGCGCGCTGGGCACGGTGGCGGCGATGAACACCGTCACCGTGAGCCCGCAGGTCGGCGGCCAGCTGATCAGCCTGAACTTCAAGGAAGGCCAGGAAGTGAAGAAGGGTGACCTGCTCGCGCAGATCGATCCGCGCACCCTGCAGGCCAGCTACGACGAGGCCGCGGCGGCCAAGCGCCAGAACCAGGCCCAGCTCGCCACCGCCCGCTCCAACTACCAGCGCTCCAATTCGGCCGAATACCGCCAGTACGTGGCCAAGACCGACCTGGACACCCAACGCAATCAGGTGGCCCAGTTCGAAAGTGCCGTGGCCGCCAACGAGGCCAGCATGCGCGCCGCCCAGGTGCAGCTGCAGTACACCCGGGTGACCGCCCCGATCTCCGGCATCGCCGGTATCCGTGCGGTCGACGCCGGCAATATCGTCAGCGCCGGCACCGCGCTGGTGACGCTGACCCAGATCCATCCGATCCATGTCGTGTTCAACCTGCCCGAGCGCCAGCTGCCGGCCGTGCGCGAGGCCCAGGCCGCCGGTGCGGTGGATATCGCCGCGCTGGACCGCAACGACGCGCATGTCCTTACCGACGGCGGAAAGCTGGACGTGGTCGACAACCAGATCAGCAGCGACAGCGGCACCTTCCGCGCGCGTGCCCTGTTCGACAACGCCGACAATTCGCTGTGGCCGGGCCAGTTCGTCAACGTCCGCATGCAGCTGCGCACCATCGCCGGCGGCGTGGTGATCCCGACCCAGGCCGTGATGCGCGGGCCGGACGGCGAGTACGTCTACATCGTCACCCCGGACAGCACCGTGGCCATGCAGACGGTGAAGAGCGGCGTGGAAGTCGGCGACAGCCAGGTGCAGATCACCGAGGGCCTGAAAGGCGGCGAGCGCGTGGTGAGCGAGGGGCAGTTCCGGCTCAAGCCGGGCGCCAAGGTGACCGCGCTCAAGCCGGGCGAAACCCCGGCCGCACCGACCGAAGCCGAGCTCAAGGCCGCCCAGCAGCAGGGTGGCGGTGGACGCCGCGGTGGCGGTCCGCGCTGATCGCGCCCGCCCTACGTACCTGACGCCGGCCCCAGGGCCGGCGTTCGCCTGATCCAACGCAGCACGACGCACCAGCAAGGACCCGCCCGTGGGCTTTTCGACGATTTTCATCCGCCGCCCGATCGCCACCTCGCTGCTGATGGCGGGCCTGCTGCTGCTCGGCATCCTCGGCTACCGCCAGCTGCCGGTGTCGGCGCTGCCCGAGATCGATGCGCCCAGCCTGGTGGTGACCACCCAGTACCCCGGTGCCAACGCGGTCACCATGGCCTCGCTGGTGACCACGCCGCTGGAGCGCCAGTTCGGGCAGATCTCCGGGCTGGAGATCATGACCTCCGATTCGTCGGCGGGGCTGTCCACGATCATCCTGCAGTTCTCGATGGACCGCGACATCGACATCGCCGCGCAGGATGTGCAGGCCGCGATCCGCCAGGCCACCCTGCCCTCCTCGCTGCCCTACCAGCCGGTCTACAACCGGGTGAACCCGGCCGACGCGGCGATCGTCACCCTCAAGCTCACCTCCGACACGCGCCCGCTGCGCGACGTCAACAACTACGCCGACTCCATCCTCGCCCAGCGCCTGTCGCAGGTGCAGGGCGTAGGCCTGGTCTCCATCGCCGGCAACGTGCGCCCGGCCGTGCGCATCCAGGTCAACCCGGCGCAGCTGTCCAACATGGGCTTGACCCTGGAAGAGCTGCGCAGCGCGCTGACCCAGGCCAACGTCAACGCGCCCAAGGGCTCGCTCAACGGCAAGACCCAGTCCTACTCGATCGGCACCAACGACCAGCTGACCAGTGCCGCCGAGTACCGCGACACCATCATCAGCTACAAGAACGGCCGCCCGGTGCGCCTGTCCGATGTGGCCAACGTGATCGACGGCGTGGAGAATGACCAGCTGGCCGCGTGGGCCGATGGCAAGCCGGCGGTGCTGCTGGAAGTGCGGCGCCAGCCGGGCGCGAACATCGTGCAGACCGTCGAGCGCATCCGCGCGTTGCTGCCGCAGCTGCAGAACGTGCTGCCGGCCGACGTGCATCTGGACATCTTCAACGACCGTACCGAGACCATCCGTGCTTCGGTGCATGAAGTGCAGTTCACCCTGATCCTCACCATCGGCCTGGTGGTCGCGGTGATCTTCGTGTTCCTGCGCCGCTTGTGGGCGACCATCATTCCCTCGGTAGCGGTGCCGCTGTCACTGGCCGGCACCTTCGGTGTGATGGCGTTCGCCGGCATGTCGCTGGACAACCTCTCGCTGATGGCGCTGGTGGTGGCCACCGGCTTCGTGGTCGACGATGCGATCGTGATGATCGAGAACATCGTGCGTTACATCGAACAGGGCAAGAGCGGGCCGGAAGCGGCCGAGATCGGCGCGCAGCAGATCGGCTTCACCGTGCTCTCGCTGACCATCTCGCTGGTGGCGGTGTTCCTGCCGCTGCTGCTGATGCCCGGCGTCACCGGCCGCCTGTTCCATGAGTTCGCCTGGGTGCTGAGCATCGCGGTGACCCTGTCGATGCTGATCTCGCTGACGCTCACCCCGATGATGTGCGCCTACCTGCTCAAGCCCGATGCGCTGCCCGAGGGCGAAGACGCGCACGAGCGGGCGGCCGCCGCAGGCAAGACCACCGTGTGGTCGCGCACCGTCGGCCTGTACGAACGCAGCCTGGACTGGGTGCTCGACCACCAGCCGCTGACCCTTGCCGTCGCTGCCGGCGCGCTGGTGCTGACCGTGGTGCTGTACCTGGTGATTCCCAAAGGCCTGCTGCCCGAGCAGGACACCGGCCTGATCACCGGCGTGGTGCAGGCCGACCAGAACATCGCCTTCCCGCAGATGGAGCAGCGCACCAAGGCCGTGGCCGAAGCGCTGCGCAGCGACCCGGCAGTGACCGGTGTCTCGGCCTTCATCGGCGCCGGCACCATGAACCCCACGCTCAACCAGGGCCAGCTGTCGATCGTGCTCAAGGAGCGCGGCGACCGCGATGGGCTCGATGAGATTCTGCCGCGCCTGCAGAAGGCCGTGGCCGGCATTCCCGGGGTGGCGCTGTACCTCAAGCCGGTGCAGGACGTCACCCTGGATACCCGCGTGGCCGCGACCGAGTACCAGTACTCGCTGTCGGACGTGGACAGCGCGCAGGTCGCGCTGCAGGCCACGCGCCTGACCGAGGCGCTGCGCCAGCGTCCGGAGCTGGCCGACGTGGACAACAACCTGTCCAACCAGGGCCGCGCACTCGAGCTGACCATCGACCGTGACAAGGCCAGCGTGCTCGGCGTGCCGATGCAGACCATCGACGACACGCTGTACGACGCCTTCGGCCAGCGCCAGATCTCCACCATCTTCACCGAGCTCAACCAGTACCGCGTGGTGCTGGAAGTGGCCCCTGAGTTCCGCACCAGCACCGCGCTGATGAACCAGCTGGCGGTGGCCTCCAATGGCGCCGGTGCGCTGACCGGCAGCAACGCCACCAACTTCGGCCAGGTCACCTCGTCCAACTCGTCCACCGCCACCGGCATCGGCGCGCAGAACACCGGCATTCCGGTCGGCGCCGGCAACATCATCCCGCTGGCCGCCTTGGCCGAGAGCAAGGTCACCAGCACCCCGCTGGTGGTCAGCCATCAGCAGCAGCTGCCGGCGGTCACGGTGTCGTTCAACATCGCACCGGGCTATTCCTTGTCCGATGCGGTCAAGGCGATCGAGGAGACCAAGGCGGGCCTGGAGATGCCCTCGCAGGTGCACGCACAGTTCATCGGCAAGGCCGCCGAGTTCACCGGCAGTCAGACCGATGTGGTGTGGCTGCTGCTGGCCTCGCTGGTGCTGATCTACATCGTGCTGGGCGTGCTGTATGAGAGCTACATCCACCCCTTCACCATCATCTCCACCCTGCCCCCGGCCGGCGTGGGCGCGCTGCTCGCGCTGATGGTGTGCGGGCTGCCGTTGTCGGTGGACGGCATCGTCGGCATCGTGCTGCTGATCGGCATCGTGAAGAAGAACGGCATCATGATGGTCGACTTCGCGATCGAAGCACGCCGCACCGGTGCCAACGCGCATGAGGCGATCCGTCGCGCGTGCCTGCTGCGCTTCCGCCCGATCATGATGACCACCGCTGCCGCGATGCTGGGTGCATTGCCGCTGGCGCTGGGCACCGGCATCGGCTCGGAACTGCGCCGCCCGCTGGGCATCGCCATTGTCGGCGGCCTGCTGCTATCCCAGCTGGTGACGCTGTACACCACGCCGGTGATCTACCTGTACATGGAGCGCTTCTCCGAGCGCCTGCGCCAGCGCCGCGAACAGCGTGCGCTGCGTCATGGCCATGGCCCGGTGCAGGAGCCGCAGGCGTGATGATGAGCACCGCAGGCCGTTGCGGAGGCGGTCGATGAACATCTCCGGTCCGTTCATCCGCCGCCCGATCGGCACCGCCCTGCTGGCCATCGGCCTGTTCGTGGTCGGCGTGATCTGCTACCTGCAGCTGGGCGTGTCGGCGCTGCCGAACATCCAGATCCCGGTGATCTTCGTGCACGCCAACCAGGCCGGCGCGGACGCCACGACGATGGCGTCCACGGTGACCGCGCCGCTGGAACGCCACCTCGGCCAGCTGCCGGGCATCGACCGCATGCGCTCGTCCAGCTCCGAAGGCAGCTCGCTGGTCTTCATGATCTTCCAGAGCGACCGCGACATCGATTCGGCCGCGCTGGACGTGCAGACCGCGATCAACTCGGCGCAGTCCGACCTGCCTGCGGGGCTGGGCACGCCGATGTTCCAGAAGGCGAACCCGAACGATGACCCGGTCATCGCGATCGCGCTGACCTCGGAAACGCAGTCGGCCGACGATCTCTACAACGTGGCCGACTCGCTGCTGGCCCAGCGCATCCGCCAGATCACCGGCGTGTCCTCGGTGGATATCGCCGGTGCCTCCACGCCGGCGGTGCGCGTGGACGTCAACCTGCGCCTGATGAACGCCCTCGGCCTGACCGCCGACGATCTGCGCAACGCGGTGCGCGCGGCCAACGTGACCTCGCCGACCGGCTTCCTCACCGATGGCAACACCACCACCGCGATCATCGCCAACGACTCGGTGGCGCGCGCGGCCGACTTCGCCCAGCTGGTGATCAAGACCGCCGACAACGGCCGCGTGATCCGCCTGCAGGACATCGCCAACGTCTACGACGGGCAGCAGGACGCCTACCAGGCCGCGTGGTTCAACCACAAACCGGCGGTGGTGATGTACGTGTTCACCCGCGCCGGCGCCAACATCGTGGAGACCGTGGACCGGGTGAAGGCGCAGATCCCGACCCTGCGCGACTACCTGGAACCGGGCACCACGCTCACCCCGTATTTCGACCGTACCCCGACCATCCGCTCGTCGCTGCATGAAGTGCAGATCACCCTGCTGATCGCGCTGGCGATGGTGGTGCTGACCATGGCGCTGTTCCTGCGCCGGCTCGCCCCGACCCTGATCGCCGCGGTGACCGTGCCGCTGTCGCTGGCCGGCGCGGCACTGGTGATGTACGTGCTGGGCTTCACCTTGAACAACCTGAGCCTGCTGGCGCTGGTGATCGCGATCGGCTTCGTGGTCGACGATGCGATCGTGGTGATCGAGAACATCATGCGCCACCTCGACGAGGGCATGCCGCGCATGCAGGCCGCCCTCACCGGTGCGCGCGAGATCGGCTTCACCATCGTCTCGATCACCGCCTCACTGGTGGCGGTGTTCATTCCGCTGCTGTTCGCCGAAGGCATGATGGGTGCGTTCTTCCGCGAGTTCACCGTCACCCTGGTCGCGGCCATCGTGGTCTCGATGATCATCTCCCTGACCCTGACCCCGGCGCTGTGCAGCCGCTTCCTGAGCGCACATGCCGATGCCGGCGCACCCAGCCGCTTCGGCCGCCTGCTCGATGCCGGCCACGACCGCATGCTGCGGATCTACGTGAAGCTGCTCGACTTCTCGCTGCGTCATGCCCTGCTGTTGTCGCTGACCCCGCTGCTGCTGATCGGCGCGACCATCTTCCTGTTCGGTGCGGTCAAGAAGGGCGCGTTCCCGGCCCAGGACACCGGCCTGATCTGGGGCCGCGCGAACTCCAGCGCCACGGTCTCCTTCGACGATATGGTCAACCGCCAGCGCCGCATCACCGACATGCTGATGGCCGATCCGGCGGTGAAGACCGTGGGCGTGCGCCTGGGCAGTGGCCGCCAGGGTTCCAGCGCGCAGTTCAACGTCGAACTCAAGTCACGCAAGGATGGCCGTCGCGAAACCACCGCCCAGGCCCTTGCGCGGCTGAGTGCCAAGGCCGACCGCTATCCCGACCTGCAGCTGCGCCTGCGTGCGATCCAGGATCTGCCCAGCAATGACGGCGGAGGGGCCAGCCAAGGCGCGCAGTACCGCGTCTCGCTGCAGGGCAACGATTTGGCCCAGCTGCAGGAGTGGCTGCCGAAACTGCAGGCCGCGCTGAAGAAGAACCCGAAGCTGGCCGACGTCGGCACCGACGTGGACGCCGCCGGCCTGCGCCAGAACATCGTGATCGACCGGGCCAAGGCCGCACGCCTGGGCGTCTCGGTCGGTGCCATCGACGGCGCGCTGTACGGCGCCTTCGGCCAGCGCCAGATCTCCACGATCTACTCGGACATCAACCAGTACAGTGTGGTGGTCAACGCCCTGCCCGAGCAGACCGCAACGCCCGGAGCGCTGGACCAGATCTACGTGCGGGCCGGCAATGGCGAGATGGTGCCGATCACGGCGGTGGCCGAGCAGGTGCCGGGGCTGGCGCCATCGCAGATCACCCATGAAAACCAGTACACCACGATGGAACTGAGCTACAACCTCGCCCCCGGCACCAGCATGGGCGAGGCCAAGGCGATCATCGACAGCACGGTCAACGGCATGCGCATGCCCGGTGACATCCGTCTGGCCGAGGACGCAGGCTTCGGCTTCGATTCGGACCCGATGGCGATGCTGATCCTGGTGATGGCGGCGATCATCACCGTCTACCTGGTGCTGGGCATGCTGTATGAAAGCCTGATCCACCCGGTCACCATCCTGTCCACGCTGCCGGCGGCGGGCGTGGGTGCGCTATTGGCGCTGTATGGCACCAATACCGAGCTGTCGGTGATATCGATGATCGCGCTGGTGCTGCTGATCGGCATCGTCAAGAAAAACGCGATCATGATGATCGACTTCGCCGTGGTGGCGCAGCGCGAGCACGGCAAGACGCCGTTGGAAGCCGCACGTGAGGCCAGCATCGTGCGCTTCCGCCCGATCATGATGACCAGCATGGTGGCGATCCTGGCCGCAGTGCCGCTGGCGATCGGCCTGGGCGAAGGCTCCGAGCTGCGCCGCCCGCTGGGCATCGCGATGATCGGCGGCCTGCTGTTCTCGCAGAGCCTGACCCTGCTCAGCACTCCGGCGCTGTACGTGATCTTCTCGTGCCTGCGCGAGCGCTGGGTGGCTCGCCGGGCGCGGCGCCGCGAGAAGCGTGCGTTGAAGCGGGCCGCCGCCGCGCGGTGATGGCGGCATGCCTGCACGGAACGTGGTTCATGCAGGCAGGTGCCGACCGTGGGTCGGCCCGCCGCCGGATTGACGCAATCGACCCAAAAGAGAACAATTCGCATCAGCCACGGTCCTGCACTGCCCCCCGCGATGCCCCGCTGCCGCTGACGCGGCACGCCTGACGACTCAGCCACCCCCTCTTTTCCGCCTTCTTCTGATCGCGGACGGTGTGCTGCTGTCCGCGGAGGACCCCCACAACATGCGCCAGTCTGTGTCTTCGCTCCCGGCCGTGGTGCCGGGCCGCCGTGCCCTGCGCCCGGCCCTGCTCGCCCTTTCCCTTGCCGCGGCCTGCACCGCCCACGCCCAGTCCGCCCCGGATGGCGGCGCCCGGGCGCGCTCGGCCACCGATCTGGATGCGATCAAGGTCACCGCCGAACGCACCCATACCGACACCGGCGCCCTGGGCGACCGTGCCGTGCGCGATACCCCCTTCGCGATCTCAGTGGTGGGCCGCGAGGACATCGAGAAGCGCCAGGTGGTCTCGCTTGGCGAGGCCTTCCTCACCGATCCGTCCGTGGTCACCCAGGTCAGCGCCTACGCCAGCGGCTGGAGCTCGCCGATCCGCAACCGCGGCATCGATCTGAGCTACGACAGCTACCGCGTCAACGGCCTGCAGGTCTCTTCGTGGGGCACCGAGTGGCCGCTGGAAGTGATGGAGCAGGTGGAACTGCTGAAGGGTCCCGGTGGCTTCATGTATGGCTTCGGCCAGCCCGGCGGCATCGTCAACTACGTGACCAAGAAGCCGACCGAGGTCACCACGCTGTCGGCGCAGCTTGGCTGGCGCGAGGCGGGCATCGTCAGCGGCCAGGTCGATGTGGGCGGGCGCTTCGGCGACGAAGAGATGTTCGGCTACCGCTTCAATGCGTACCAGGAGAAGGGCGAGACGTTCAACGGCGGCGACGTGAACCGCAAGGTCGGCGCGCTGTCGCTGGACGCGCGTCTGAGCGACCGCCTCACCTGGACCTTCGATGGCGTGTTCCAGTCGCGCGAGCTCAGCAACGAATCCCCGCAGTACTACTTCATCGGCCTGACCGAGCTGCCGCGCCCGCTGGCCGGCGACATCGACAACAGCATCGATGGCAGCTACTACGACACCCGTTCCAGCCTGCTCTCCACCGCCTTGAACTGGCAGATCAACAGCGACTGGAAGGCCAGCCTGAGCTATGGCGTGACCACCTCGTGGAACGACGTCAACAAGATCTTCGCCTACATCGATGACGTCAACGGCGACTACGACGTCAACACCTACGAGCTCGGCGGCAAGAGCGAGTGGAAGCTGGCCCAGGCCATCGTGCAGGGCCGCTTCCAGACCGGCCCGCTGTCGCACCAGGTCGTTGCCGGCGTCTCCCACCAGACTGGCCTGGGCTGGGACCGCCCGTACGAGTGGAACACCCTCGGCCGCGGCAACATCTATCAGCGACCTACGCTGCGCCATGATGCGGTCGGCTCGCGCGTGCTCAGCCGCGGCAGCGAGACCGTGCAGCAGGCGGTGTTCGTGAGCGACACCGTCAGCTTCGCCGACGGCTGGTCGGTGCTGGCCGGCGCGCGCTACAACGACTTCGAAAACAAGGGCGCGTACCACACCTATCCGGTCACCCCGACCTACGCCCTGATGTACAAGCCGGCCGATGCCGTGACGCTGTATGCCAGCTACGTCGAATCGCTGGAAGCCGGCAGCCGCGTGGGCAGCGATTACATCAATGCCGGCGACGTGCTCGACCCCACCATCAGCAAGCAGTACGAGATCGGCGCCAAGATCGAGTACCCGCGCTGGAGCGCCAATGCTGCCGCCTTCCGATTGGAGCGTGGCGCGAACATCGACCTGATTACGTCCGCCGGCAAGCTGCTGGTGCAGGACGGCATCACCCTGTACGAAGGCGTGGAAGTCAGTGGCGATGTGCGCCTGACCGATGCCGTCACCCTCGGTGGCGGCGTGACCTGGCTGGACCCGACCTACGACAAGCTCTCCCCCGACAGCGTCGCCCAGCAAGGCAACCGCACCGCCGGCGCCGCCCGCTGGCAGGGCGTGCTGCACGCCGACTACAGCATCCCGCAGATTGACGGTCTGAGCGTGTATGCATTGGCCCGCTACTACGGTGACGTCTACTACGACGCCGACAACACCCTCAAGCTGCCCGACTACACCCTGGTCAACGCCGGCGTCGGCTACCGCATGCAGGCCGCCGGCCATCCGGTCACCTGGCGCGCCGGCGTGGAGAACCTGGCCAACAAGAAGTACTGGTCCAACGCAGGCGTGGGCCTGCCGCGCACCTTCGCGGTAAGTGTGCGGTTCGATATGTAAATTGCACCGGTCCCGCTTTTCGATGCGCACCGACCCACTGTCGGAGGGTCGGCGTGGGTGGGTGGACGGGACCGTTTCGCGCCATGGATGGCGCGAATCGAGCTTACAAGGACGTACTTGCTGCGTGTCCCGGCAACCCACCCACGCCGACCCAGCCCCGCAGACAGAGGTGTCCCCTTCACCCCGCTCCGGCAATAATGGCGGCCTGCCTTCCGCCGAGTCGCCATGCCTTCGTTCGAAACCCGCGTCAGCCGCCTGTGGGCGCATGAGAAGGCCAGCTATGGCCTGCGGGTGTTCATTGCGTTGTCCGCGGCGATGGGGCTGTGCTGGTACCTGGACCAGCTGCCTGCGCTGCCTGGCGTGTTCCTGGGCATCATCGCCAGCGCGATCGCCGAGACCGACGACAACTGGTGGGGCCGGATCAAATCGGTGGCCCTGTCACTGGTGTGCTTCGTGGCCGCCGCCGCCGCGGTCGTGGTGCTGTTCCCGCATCCGTGGTGGTTCATCACCGCGCTGGCCGCCGCGACGTTCGGGCTGACCCTGCTCGGCGCGCTCGGCGAGCGCTACGCCTCCATCGCGCAGGCCACGGTAACGCTGGCCATCTACACGATGATCGGGCTGGAGCAGCACGGCGCGACCGATCTGCCCCAGGCGATCAACGCGGTCAGCCACCTGCTGGCCGGTGCGGTCTGGTACGCGCTGCTCTCCATCCTGTGGACCGCCCTGTTCGCCAACCGGCCCGTACGCGAGCGGGTCGCGCGCCTGTACCTGGAACTGGGCCGCTACCTGCAGCTCAAGGCCGATCTGTTCGAACCGGTGCGCGATGCCGACGTGCAGAAGCGCCAGCTGGCCCTGGCCGAGCAGAACCGGCGCGTGGTCGAAGCGCTGAACATCGCCAAGACCGCGATCCTGGCGCGCTTCGGACGCTCCGGCCGGCCCGGCGTGCAATCCGGCCTGTACCTGCGCCTGTATTACATGGCCCAGGACTTCCACGAGCGCGCCAGCTCCTCGCACTACCCCTACGGCGCGCTCACCGAGGCGTTCTTCCACAGCGACGTGCTGTACCGCTGCCAGCGCCTGCTCGCGCTGCAGGGTGAGGCCTGCGCCAACCTGGGCCAGGCGATCCGCCTGCGCCAACCGTTCCAGTACGGCGAGCGCACCAAGCAGGCCACTGCCGATCTCACCGATTCGCTGACCTGGCTGCGCGCCCAGCACAACCAGCAGTGGCAGCGTCTGCTGGCCTCGCTGGAACTGCTGGGCCACAACCTGCAGAGCATCGAACGTCGCCTGTCCGAGGCCGAGAAATCCGAGTCCACCCTGGACAACGTCGATACCCGCCTGCGCGATACCAACCCGCATACCCTGCACGAGATGGGCGTGCGCATCCGCCAGCAGCTCACGCCCGGCTCGGTGCTGTTCCGGCATGGCCTGCGCATGGCGCTGGCGCTGATCGTCGGTTTTGCCGCGATCCGGCTGTTCAACGCCCAGAACGGCTCGTGGGTACTGCTCACCATCGTGTTCGTGTGCCGCCCGCACTTCGGTGCGACCCGCCAGCGGCTGGCGCAACGGATCGCCGGCACGCTGATCGGCCTGGTGCTCACCTGGGCGCTGATGCAGCTGTTCCAGGACCTGCGCATCGAACTGCTGATCGCCCTGCTCTCGGCGCTGCTGTTCTTCTTCACCCGCAGCGATCGCTACCTGGTGGCGTCTGCGGCGATCACGGTGATGGCACTGACCTGCTTCAACCTGATCGGCGATGGCTTCCTGCTCATCTGGCCGCGCCTGGTGGATACGCTGCTGGGCTGCGCGATCGCCGCGGCGGCCGCGTTCCTGATCCTGCCCGACTGGCAGGGCCGGCGCCTGAACCTGGTGATGGCGCGCGTGCTCGACAACTGCGCCAAGTACCTGCACGCCGTGCTCGGCCAATACGGCAGCGGCATGCAGGACGATCTGGCGTACCGCATCGCACGGCGTGACATGCACAACGCCGATGCGGCGCTGTCCACCGCGTTGTCGAACATGCTGCGCGAGCCCGGCCACGTGCGCCGCAACCTGGATGCCGGCTTCCGCTTCCTGGCGCTGTCCAACACTCTGCTTGGCCATCTCTCCGCACTGGGCGCCCACCGCACCCAGCTGGACAGCTACGGCCAGGATCCGCTGGCGCTGTCTGGCGGTGAACGGGTGCAGCAGGCGATGCAGCAGATCGCCAGTGCGCTGCAGCAGCGCGAGCCGGTGGCCGAAGACGCCAACGAGGGCGATCGGGCCCTGGCCGAGCAGCTGGAGCAGATCCCGGACGACATGCCGCCCAAGCTGCAGCTGATCCGCACCCAGATGGGGCTGATGCTGCGCCTGCTGCCCAAGCTGCGGGGCGCTGCCAACGAGGCCGCGCGCACGTTGAGGTAGGTATCGACCGTTGGTCGATACGGATGTTGAACGTGTCACGGCCAACGGTCGTGAGCTACCGCCCCGGGGCGACGCGCGCCGTTGCCATGCTGCGCCAACAGGGAGAATGCTAGGCTGCGCCGGTTCGCAAGGAGTCTCCATGTCCGGCCATAGTCAGTTCGCCCTGCTCAAGCAGCGCCGTTTCCTGCCGTTTTTCATCGTCCAGTCGCTGGGCGCGTTCAACGACAACGTCTACCGCCAGGCCATCATCGCGCTGCTGTTCTTCCTCGGCACGCCGATCGAAGAGCGCTCGCTGTATACCAACCTGGCGCCGGCGATCTTCATCCTGCCGTACTTCCTGTTCTCGGCGCTGGCCGGCCAGATCGCGGAGAAGCTGGAGAAATCGCGGCTGATCGTGATCACCACGACCATGGAAATCGCGATCATGTCGCTGGCCGCGCTTGGTTTCCTGACCGAGAGCATGCCGGTACTGCTGGTCGCGCTGTTCTGCACCGGCATGCAGTCCACCCTGTTCGGACCGGTGAAGTACTCGGTGCTGCCCTCGATCCTCAAGCCTGAAGAGCTGACCGGCGGCAACGGCCTGGTCGAGATGGGCACCTCGCTGTCGATCCTGACCGGGATGATCGCCGGCGGCCTGATCTTCGCCCTGTCCGGCAGCCATGGTCCGATCGTGGCCGCCACCGCCGTGATCGTGCTCGCCGTGGCCGGCAACCTGACCGCACGCATGATCCCCAAGGTCGATGCCGGCGCGCCGGACCTGAAGATCCACTGGAACCCGCTGCCCGAGTCGCTCGCGGTGCTGCGCATGGCCAAGAAGCAGAAGGCCGTGCGCAACGCGATCCTGGGCGTGTCCTGGTTCTGGTTCGTCGGCACGATGCTGACCTCCCAGCTGCCGACCTATGCCGAGGTCAACCTCGGCGGCGGCTCCCTGCTCTACATCTTCGCGCTGGCCCTGTTCTCGCTGGGCACCGGCACCGGTTCGCTGCTGTGCGAGAAGCTGTCCGGGCGCACCGTGGAAATCGGGCTGGTGCCGCTGGGCGCGTTCGGCATGACCGCCTTCATGCTCGACCTGTACTTCGCCCGCGTCGGCGAAGCGGCGACGGCCGGGCTGTCGATCTGGCAGTTCGTGCAGGCCCCGGGCAGCGCGCGCATCATCATCGATCTGATCGGCATCGGCCTGTTCACCGGCTTCTTCGTGGTACCGCTGTTCGCCCTGATCCAGAGCCGCACGGCCAAATCGGAAATGTCGCGCGTGTTCGCCGCGCTCAACATCCAGAACTCCGGCTTCATCGTGCTGGCGGCGGGGCTGGGCCTGCTCACCCAGCGCGTACTCGACTGGACCATCCCGCAGCTGTTCCTGGCGCTGGCGATCGCCAATGCCGTGGTGTCGATCTACATCTTCACGATCGTGCCCGAGTTCCTGATGCGCTTCCTCAGCTGGGTGATGGTGCGCGCGCTGTACCGGCTGCGTCCGCATGGCATCGAAGCCAACGTACCGGACGAAGGGGCGGCACTGATCGTATGCAACCACGTCAGCTACATGGACGCGCTGATCCTGTCGGCGACCCTGCCGCGCCCGGTGCGCTTCGTCATGTACTACAAGATCTTCAACATCCCGGTGATGCGCTGGATCTTCCGCACCGCAAAGGCCATCCCGATCGCCGGCGCACGCGAAGATCCCGCGCTGATGCAGGCCGCCTTCGATGAGGTGGACAAGGCGCTGGCCGAGGGCGAGCTGGTCTGCATCTTCCCGGAGGGCGCGTTGACGCGCGATGGGCAGATGGGCGCGTTCAAATCGGGCGTGGAGAAGATTCTCGAACGTCGCCCGGTACCGGTAGTGCCGATGGCGCTGCGCGGGATGTGGTCGAGCATGTGGAGCCGCCGCGACACGCGCCTGGGCCGCATGCGTGTGCCACGCCGTTTCCGCGCGCATGTCGAGGTCGTCGCATCTGCGCCGATCGCAGGCGAGGTCGCCACCGCGCCGATGCTGGAAACCCAGGTGCGGCAGCTACGTGGCGATCAGGCGTGAGCCCCGCGCTGCCTGCATGTAACCGTATACATAGAGGCAGGCACATCGGTTAGATTACCGCCCGGGACACCTCGTACGCACCCACCCACCCAAGCAAATGGAGTTTCGCTGATGAATGCCACTGCCCCCCTGCCGCCCGCCCCGGGCAGCATTCCGAACCACCTGATCTGGTCGATCGTCGTCACCATCCTGGCGTTCTTCGTGTGCTGCCTGTCGTGCCTGAGCTTCCCGGGCATCGTCACCGGCGTCGTCGCGATCGTATTCGCCAGCAAGGTCAACGGACTGCTCAACCAGGGCGACCTTGAAGGCGCACGTCGTGCCTCCAAGAACGCCAAGATCTGGGCCTGGGTCACCACCGGCTTCCTGATCGCCGGCGTCGTGCTGTTCGTGATCTCGCTGGCCTTCATGGGCGTGGACGGTTACATGGAACAGATGCAGCAGTTCCAGCAGCAGATCGAAAGCAACAGCTGATGATCGCGCTGCACGGCAAGCGCTGGTTGCTGGCGATGTTGCCACCGGCCGCCTTGGCGGCCGGTGCGGGGATCTGGGTGCTGCGGCACTACGACCCCAACAGCGCCAGCAGTCCGTTCCCGCCGTGCAGCTTTCTGGCGGTCACCG
This sequence comes from Stenotrophomonas rhizophila, assembly GCF_003751305.1. Lineage (GTDB taxonomy): Bacteria > Pseudomonadota > Gammaproteobacteria > Xanthomonadales > Xanthomonadaceae > Stenotrophomonas > Stenotrophomonas rhizophila_B. The sequence continues at coordinate 264,150 of NZ_RJKV01000002.1, read as the reverse complement.
GGTATTACTGCATCGGCTGCGGGCTGACGCGTGCACTGCACGCGCTGGCTCATGGCGATGTGGTCACCGCCTTTTCGATGAATCCCCTGGCCATGCTGATGCTGGCCATCGCCCCGCTGGTACTCGGTTGGGCACTGGGCTGGCGACCACGCGCGCTGCAGCCGTTGATCACGCTGCTGATGAAGCCCGCTTTCTGGCTGATCCTGCTGCCCGCATACTGGATCGCACGCAACCTGCCGTGGGTGCCGTTTACCTGGTTGGCGCCGGGCTGACCCGGACCATCAGGTGACCCAACCGGCGATCACCAGCAGCGCCAGCACCGCCATCCACAGCAGCAGCATGCGCCACACCAGGCTCATCGCATCGCGCAGTTCCGGCAGACGACGCCACACCGGCACCATCCCCGCATCACTGTAATCATGCGCATCCTCGCGAAGCTCGGCGCTCACGCTTGCCCGCGCGACCGCACCGAGGAAGTGTGTCGAGGCCGACCACTGATTGCCGTGCGCCTCGCGCCACGCCTTGAACGCGGTATCGAAATTGCCGACCAGCGCCATCGACAGTGACATCAACTGCGCGACCGGCCACTCCAGCCAGGCCAGCACCACGCGCGCACCGGCGACCGCTTCCACGCTGGCCAGCGAGCGCATCGGGCCAACCGCCAGCAAGGCCAGCAGGCGATACAGCAGCGCACCGACCGGGCCCAGCAGCAGGAACCAGAACAGCACTGCGAACCAGCGCCGCAGCGCGTTGAGCACCGTTGCTTCGACGAGCGAGGGGACGTCTTCCTGCAGGCTGCCACCGGCGGACTGCAACTGTGCGATCGCCAGGTGGCGGGCGTGGGCGTCATCGGCGTCGATCACCGTCTCGACGTCGCGGTCCAGATCGCGCGGACCCCAGCACATCACCAGTACCAGCACGCCCAGCAGCAGCGACGGCAGGCCGTAGACGCGGTCATCGAACAGCCACTGCAGCAGGCCCAGCACCGCCACGAACGGCAGCACGGCCAGCCAGGCGCCCTTGCGGCCGCGCCAGAAGCCGTCTTCGGCGGCGTGCCGGTCCAGCCACTGCAGCCAGCGCCGGTACAGGCCGAAACGCCGCAGCGCGACGGCCACGCCCGGCGCGACATGGCCCAGGGCCAAGGCAACCAGCACGGCGACCAGGGTGGTGAACATGTAAGCCTCCGGCTCGGGACGTGGAACGCGCCGCTACTATGCCTTGCGGCCCGGCAATTCCCCGGGCCGTTGGTAATGTACCGCGCCGCGTGTTCAGCCGGCGGCAACGGCAGGCGCCCCTCAGGCGACCTGTTGGCGGTACCAGTGTTCGATCAGGCTGCGCGAGATCGAGATGGGCGGGGACAGACGGATGCCGTCGCCGTCATCCTCGACATCCCGGGCCAGCGCCGCGCCCACGTCCTCGGCAGTGAACCAGCGCGCATCTTCCAGTTCGCCGTTCACGGTCGGCACGTCGTCTTCGGCCGTGGCGGCGAAGCCGAGCATCAGTGCGCCCGGGAACGGCCACGGCTGGGTGCCCAGGTAGCGGCACTCACGCACACGTACGCGGCTTTCTTCGAAGACCTCGCGGACCACGGTCTGCTCCAGCGATTCGCCGGGCTCCACGAAGCCGGCCAGCACCGAGTAACGGCGCGGGGCCCAGTTGGCCTGGCGGCCCAGCAGCAGCCGGCCCTGGTTTTCCACGGCCACGATCACCGCCGGATCCACGCGCGGGTAGTGTTCGGTGGCGCACTGGCCACACCGGCCGACGAAGCCGCCGCGGCTGAAGGTCACCGCGCCACCGCACACCCCGCAGAAGCGGGTGCGCGACTGCCAGTAGGACATGCCCCGGGCGTAACAGAAGGCGGTGGAATCGGCGATGGACCAGGTGGCGGCAGACTGGCGCAGATCCACGCGCTGCGGCGCGGCCACCGTCACGGCGGCGGCCTCCAGCGAGAACCACGCCTGCTCGCCGCGCAGGCCGAGGAAGATCGCGGTGCCGGGCCCGCCGCCGAGATCGGCGCCGGTCAATGCCAGTGGCTGACCGTCATCGCCGGCCAGGGCCGTGCCATCGGGATCGAGTACCAATACGCGCGCGTCCGGCCACAGGCGCAACAACGCATCGGCGTCATCGCGCAGGGTATCGGCGCGCTCCAACGGCTCGCTGACGAAGGCGAAACCGGAAAGCTGCGGAGTAAATGTGGACATCGCAAGAGCCTGCCCACATTCGGCGGGGCTGGCAAGCGGCAACCGACCGTTTGGCCGGTTGCGCGCACATCACATGCTGAAACTGCTGCCGCAGCCGCAGGTGGTCTTCGCGTTCGGATTGCGGATCACGAACTGCGCGCCGGTCAGGCTTTCGGTGTAATCCACCTCGGCGCCCATCAGGTACTGCAGGCTCAGCGGATCGACCAGCAGCGTGACGCCGGCGGTATCCACGGCCAGATCGTCTTCGGCGCGGTTCTCGTCGAACTCGAACCCGTACTGGAAGCCGGAACAACCGCCGCCTTCGATGTAGACGCGCAGGGCGAGGGCAGCATTGCCCTCATCCTGGATCAGCTCCTTGACCTTGGCCGCAGCGGCCTCGGTGAAGTTCAGCGGACGGTCCAGGGACTGGTAGTTCGGCGCGGCGGCGGGAGCGCCGGGCAGGGAAACAAGCGTGCTCATGCCCCCAGCATGGGGGTGCATGAGCACGGTTTCAAGCTCAGGCCATCGCCTCGGCCAGCTTCTTGCGGGCCGCGGTGTCCTTGCCCTTGCCCTCGTCCGCATCCCCGGACGGCGGCGGCAGGGCCATCTGCGCCGAGGTGTGGATCAGGCGGCCGGTCAGCTGGGCGCCGGCGTGCATTTCCACCACCTGGTAATGGATGTTGCCGGTCACCCGGGCGCTCGGGGTCAGTTCGACCCGCTCGGTGGCGTGCACATCCCCGTCCAGGCGGCCGCTGATGACCACCACCTGGGCGCGGATCTCACCCTCGATGGCGCCATGCTCGGCCACCGTCAGGGTGGCGTTGCTGGCGCCGTCCTGGGCGATCACTTTGCCCAGGATGGTGCCTTCCACGTACAGACCACCGCTGAATTCCACGTCCCCGCGGATCACCACCTGCGCGCCGATCAGCGCGTCCACGACAAGATGTCCGTCGCGGTTGGATTTGTTGCTGCCAAACATGGGCTTATTCCCCTTCTTTTGCCGATGCCGCCGGTGCGCCGGCCTGCTTCCAATCGAATACCTGGGTGGCGCCCCCCGCGCCTGATCCCAGCGTGACCCGCACACGTTGCGGGGTGAAGCCTTGCGGCAGCATCACGCTGCCGGTGAGCTGCTGGAAGTACCGGAAGGAATAGTCCTGGCCCGGCACCTTGGTGCGCTGGTGCAGCTCGTCCCAGCTGACCGAGGTCAGCTTGCCGTCCTTGACGCCTTCCACCGTGAAGCGCATCTGCCCTTGGCTGATCGCCCCGCGGTTCAGGTTCTGGGTCAGCACCACGGCGTACTGCCAGGTGCCGCCGGTCTCCGGCGCGAACTCCACCGAATGGGTGTTCAGGCCCTTGCGCTGGCTGGTCGCACCGACCAGACGCTCGTAGAAGGCCACGTCGGCACGCAGGCCGGCGATTTCTTCGTCGCGCTCGCCCAGCGAGGCCTGGACCTCGGTGTTGGCGGCGCGGCTGATGCGGTCGGACGCCTGCAGGGTCGCCTGATGCTGCTGCAGCTCGATGAGCTGCTGCTGGAGGCGCTCATTGCGGGTTTCGGCGGCCTTGAGCTGGGTGCCGACGTCACCGCCGGGCGAGCCCAACCAGGCGCCAAGCAGCGCGGCCAGGACCAGCGACAGCAGCCAGGCCCCGCCCAGCACCAGCAGGCGCTTGCGGTCCTGCACGGGCGGCGCGCCCGGCCGGCGGATCTGGATGCGGGAAGGTGTGGGTTTATTCATGGCAGTCCTGGGCGACTGCGCCTGCCGGCGCTGTCGCAACGGCCCCTGTCTGGAACGACGGGCTAGTGTAAGTCAGGGGAAAGACCTTGTCCGCGCAGGACCGGGATCGGGGCAGTGGCGTTCATGGACGTCATCCACGATAGTGTGCGCCTGTGCACATTCTGCAGCCGGAGCGCGTGCCATGACCGAAGCCCACCTGTTCGTGATCGGTATCCTGCTGGCCTGGCTGGCCGGTATCCGCGTGTACCTCACCGTGTTCGGCGTCGGCCTGGCCGGGCTGCTGGGCTGGGTCGATCTGCCACCCGCGCTGCAGGCCACGGAGTCCTGGTGGGTGCTGGGCACCTCGGCCGCGCTGGCCATCGCAGAATTCTTCGCCGACAAGATTCCCGGGGTCGATTCGGCCTGGGATCTGGTCCAGACGCTGGCCAGGGTGCCGGCCGGTGCGTTCCTGGCCGCCGCCACGCTCTCGCCCAGCGGCGAGCTCAGCGGCACCGCACTGGTGGCCGGCGCCGGCGTCGCGCTGGCCAGCCACGGGCTCAAATCCGGTACCCGCGCCCTGCTCAACACCTCGCCCGAACCGGCCAGCAACTGGGTCGCCTCGGCCGCCGAAGACACCGTGGTGGTCGGCGGACTGGCGCTCGCCCTTGCCCACCCATGGCTGGCGCTGATCCTGGTGGTGGCGTGCAGCCTGATCGGCGCCTTGATCGTGTGGATGATCTGGCGGACGTTGTGGAAAGGCGTGCGCTGGCTGATGCGCCAGGCCGACAGTGGCCAGACGCAGGTCAAACCGGGAACCCTGCCACGGTAATGCGCGCCCTGCCCTCGGGCGTTCGTCGCATAATTGCGGCGCAGACTGGGAGTACTGATGGCCGTTCACGACAACGTTGTTGCACCCCCTCGCGCCGTGCGCGCTGAAACGCCGCCGGCCGACCACTGGCAGCGCTGGCAGCGCCCAGGTGCGCCGGCGCCCGTGGCCAACAGCAATGTCATCCCGCTCAATGCCGCACCGGCCAGCCCGCCGCCCCTGCTGCCGCCGCTGCCCACCGATGCCAGCCAGATGATCCCACCCGGTATCGACTCGCCGTACCGCGTCCTGATCGTCGAGGACGACCGCTCGCAGGCCCTGTTCGCGCAGAGCGTGCTGCACGGTGCCGGCATGCAGGCGCTGGTGCACAGCGATGCCGAGGGCGTGCAGCAGGCCATCGCCGAGCACCGCCCCGATCTGATCCTGATGGACCTGCATCTACCCGGGCTGGATGGGATGCGCCTGACCGCGCTGATCCGCCAGCAACCGGGCCAGCAGCTGCTGCCGATCGTCTTCCTCAGCGGCGACCCGGATCCGGAGCGCCAGTTCGAGGTGCTCGACAGCGGCGCCGATGATTTCCTCAGCAAGCCGATCCGCCCGCGCCATCTGATCGCGGCCGTGTCCAACCGGATCCGCCGCGCACGTGCCCAGGCCGCCTCGCAGGCGGGCAACGCCGGCGCGCCGGCGATGAACAACCCCGAGACCGGCCTGCCCACGCGCCATCACGTGATGCAGCAGCTCGGCGCCTCGCTTGCCCATCGCGATCGCGGCGGCGTGTTCTTCATCGAGATCGCCAGCGCGCTCGGCCTGCGCGAACGCTATGGCTACGCGGCCTTCGAGCGGCTGATGACCCAGGCCGGTCAGCGCTTGGCCGATGCCGCCCAGCCCCACCTGCTGGCACGCCTGAACGACAACAGCTTCCTGGTGCTCGCCCGCAATGCCGACGAGGACACCCTGGATGCGATGGCGCATGCACTGCGCGAGCAGCTGTCCACGCGCGCCTTCGTGATCCGCGATGACGAATCGGTCCACCTGCGCGGCGTGGTCGGGCATGCCCAGCTTTCGCCGGGCTTCCCCGATGCGGGCAGTGCACTGGAAGCGGTCGAGCGCACCACCCTGCAGGCCCGCCTGCTGACCGCGGGCGTGGCCGCCTACGTGCGCCGCGAAGATGTGGCCGCGCAGGAACACCTGGCGTTGCTTGAAGGGCAGCTGGAACTGGCCTACCAGCCGATCGTCGCCGTGGCCGGTGGCAACACCGCGCAGTACCAGGTGCTGCTGCGGCTGCGCCAGGCCGATGGCAGCGTGCTGGCGGCCGGGCAGGTGATTCCGGCCGCCGAAGCGGCCGGGCGCATCGCCGATCTGGACCAGCAGGTGCTCGACCATGCGCTGGGTCTGCTGGATCTGTACCGCCACGCCGCGCAGCCGCTGCACCTGTTCGTCTCGCAGTCACTGCGCACCCTGGCCCGCGATGCCTTCGGCGACTGGCTGCTGGAATCGCTGGCGAGCCGGCAGATTGACGGCAGCGCGCTGGTCATCGACGTGCGCCTGCCCGATGCGCTGATCCACACCGTCACCCTGCAGCAGTTCTGCACCCGCATGCATGCAGCGGGCGTGCGCTTCTGCCTGAGCCAGTTCGAGCCGGGCGATGAAGCCAATGCGCTGATGTCGCAGCTGCCGTTGGCCTTTGTGCGCATGGCGGCGCGCTTTTCCAACAGCCACACCAACCAGCAGACGCGTGACGAACTGCGTGCGGCGATCGATCTGGCGCACCGCGCCGGGCTGCGCATCATCGGCCAACAGATCGAAGACCCGCAGGCAGCGGCCGCGATGTGGATCGGCGGGGTCGATTTCATCCAGGGCAACATGGTCCAGTCCGCCGGCAGCGAACTGAACTTCGACTTCCAGAACTCGGTGCTCTGAGCATGGGACGCCACGGACGGCCAGCCCCCTCCTCCACCCCGGCCTCGCTGTGGATCAGCGCTGCGGCGGCCGCAGTCTGCGCCACCGCTGGCGTGATGGCGCGGATCGGTGCCAATGGGCCGTGGATCGACATCGCCGCCGGCACCGGCCTGCTGGCACTGATTGCCGGCATCCAGGCGGTACGCCGCTGGCGTGACGCGCAGGACCAGCTGGAGACGCTGCAGCGGCGCAATGAGGCACTGGTGCTCGAGCGCGATCAGCTGCAGCAGCGCCGTCAGCAGCAGAACCAGCTGGAACAGGAACTGCTCGGCGCCAAGCAGGCCGCCGAAGCCGCCGCATTGGCCAAGGGTGAATTCCTGGCGACGATGAGCCACGAGATCCGCACGCCGCTCAATGGCATCCTGCCGATGCTCGATCTGATCGCGCGCGGCCAGCTCGGCAGCGACCAGCGGCAGATGCTGCAGACCGCCGCCACCAGTTCGCAGCAACTGCTGCGCATCGTCGATGACATCCTCGATTACTCGCGGCTCGAGGCCAAGGGCCTGAACCTGGAGATCACCACGTTCAATCTGCGCGAACTGCTCGAAGGTCTGGTGCAGTTGATGCAGCGCGCCGCCGATCCCAAGGGCCTGCAGCTGTCGCTCGAGCTGGATCCCGCGGTGCGCCTGTCCGTCCGGGGTGACCCGGTGCGCCTGCGCCAGGTGCTGAGCAACCTGCTGGTCAACGCAATCAAGTTCACCGAGCGTGGGCACATCCGGCTGCGCGTGCAGCGCCAGGGCGAGACCAACGCGCAGCACCAGCTGCGGTTCGAGATCGTCGACAGCGGTATCGGCATCGACGAGGCGCTGCAGGCGCGCCTGTTCCAGTCCTTCAGCCAGGCCGACGCCTCGACCACGCGCCTGTACGGCGGCACCGGGCTCGGCCTGGCGATCTGCAAGCGCATCATCGACCTGATGCACGGCCGCATCGGCGTGCACTCCACGCCCGGGCACGGCGCCACGTTCTGGTTCGAGATTCCGCTGCTCAAGGTGATCGGCGATCTGCCTGCCGCGCTGAGTGCGCGCCGTGCCCTGCTGGTCACGCGCGACCCGTTGCTGGCCCAGCGCATCGAGCGGGTGACCCAGCACCATGACCTGCGCCTGCACACGGTGGAGACCAGTGCCGAGGCGATCGATGCCCTGCGCGCGCCGCAGCGCCGTGGCATCGATCCAGTGCTGGCCTGGGTGATTGCAGACACCGATGGCCTGCGCCTTGGCGCCCAGGCCCTGCAGAACGCGGTGGCCGGCAATGAGCGGCACCCGGAGGCGCAGCTGCTGTGGCTGTATGGCGATGAGGCGCCCGTGCCCGAGGCGCTTGGCCCCGGGCCGGCCCTGTCGCGGCTGGCCGCCGATAGCGAGCTGCATGCGGTGTTGCGCCCGGTGGTGCCCAGTGCGCGCCCGGCCGCGCTGCTGGCCGAGGTGGAATATGCCGGCTCGCCCACGGCGCTGCCGCAGTTCCCACTGCGTCTGCTGCTGGTGGAAGACAACAGCGTCAATCTGCTGGTCGCTCAACGGCTGCTGCAGGTGCTCGGCTGCGAGGTGGTCACTGCCACCCAGGGCGAACAGGCACTGGAGGCGCTGCGTACGCAGACGTTCGATCTGGTGTTGATGGATTGCCAGATGCCTGTGCTGGATGGCTACGACGCCACCCGCCGTTGGCGCGCCCATGAGTCTGCACAGGCTGCGGCGCGGTTGCCGATCGTGGCGATGACCGCCAATGCGATGGCCGGCGACCGTGAGCGCTGCCTGCAGGCGGGCATGGACGATTACCTGTCCAAACCGATCAACCGCGAAACGCTGCAGGTCGTGTTGGCACGGTGGAGCAGCGTGATGGCCAATGACACCGCCTCGACGCCGCCACTGGCCACGCCATCGGCGCTGACCCCGGCACCGTCGCCCCCCGCACGCGACGAAACGCCCGCTGCGGTACTCGACCAGGACGTGCTCGATGAACTGCTGGACGTGATCGGCGCGGACACGGCGCGCATCATCGGGGTGTTCCTCGATGACACCCCGCCGTTGATCCGGCAGTTGCAGGATGCCTCGGTCGCCGCGGATCTGGACCAGCTGCGGGCGCTGGCGCACAGTCTCAAATCGGCCAGTGCGAACGTGGGTGCGATGGCCCTGTCGGCCGCGGCCTGGCGGATCGAGCACGATGCCCGCGCCGGCACGCTGGAGCGCCCCGCCGTGGCGGTGGCGCTGTTGATCGCCGAGTTCGCGCGTGCACGGATCGCGCTGGCCGGCTATCACGCCCGCCTGCGCGTCCCGCTGCAGGGCTGACTCAGTCTTCGATCTTGGTCAGCAGGTAATTCGGCTCACCGATGCGCTCGATCAGGTCCAGCTGGGTTTCCAGCCAGTCGATATGCTCTTCCTCGGACTCGAGGATCTTCACGAACAGCTGGCGGCTGACGTAATCCCCGATCGAATCGGCATACGCCACAGCCTCGCGCAGCGTGACCACGCCATCGCGTTCCAGGCTGAGGTCGCACTGCAGGATCTCGGCCGGGTTCTCGCCGATGCGCAGCTTGCCCAGCGCCTGGAAGTTCGGCAGGCCTTCGAGGAAGAGGATGCGGTCGGACAGGATGTCCGCATGCTTCATCTCTTCGATCGATTCCTTGTACTCGTGATCGGCGAGTTCCTTCAGGCCCCAGTTCTTCAGCATCTTGGCGTGCAGGAAGTACTGGTTGATCGCGGTCAGCTCGTTGTAGAGGACCTTGTTGAGGAATTCGATGACTTTGGCGTCGCCCTTCATGAGCGTGCTCCTGCTGCGTGGAATCGCGGGCACTGTAGCGCGTCGCGCGCAGGCATGAAGGAACGCGAATCGTGCTCAGTTGCGGCCCGCAACGGAGCGGGCCCAGCTCAGGCGGCTTGCAGGCCGAGAACCGGCAGCGGCAGGTCGTGGGTGGCGCTGAACTTGGCCAGCAGGTCCGCCGCCATGTCCAGGCAGGAACCGCAGGTCGCGCCGCAGCCGGTGCGCATCGTCAACTCGGACACGCTCACGACACCGCTTTGCGCGGCTTCGCGGATCTGATGGTCGGTAACCCCGTTGCAGATGCAGACGTACACGTGCGGACTCGGCAGACAGGCCCGGATTGGCCTGCTGCTATTCCAATGGAAACGCGAATGGTTGTCAATTTCGAACCTGAATCATTCTCGATACGGTTCAGAGCCGCCGTAAATCGCTCAGACGGCGCCCGGCTCGCCCTTGGCCTTGCTGCGCGGCCAGTAGCCGCCACCCCGCTTGGGCGTGGTGCGCTTGCGCGGCCGGTCGTGACCGGCGGCGTTGCCCGGCATCCAGGCTTCCTGGGCGGACTTGGGCATTGTTTCCACCCCCGTCCCTGCCACCCCCCGTGCCAGCGGCGCCAGATGGCGCAGGGCACGCGCATAGACGCCCCGCTTGAACATCACCACATGTTCGACCGGGTACCAGAAATCGACCCAACGCCACTGGTCGAACTCGGGGCTGTCCGTATGGTCCAAGGTGACGTGGGATTCGTCTCCCGCCAGCCGGAGCAGGAACCACACCTGCTTCTGGCCGATACAGACCTGCCGTTCATTGCGGCGGATGGCCCGTGCCGGCAGCCGATAGCGAAGCCAACCCGGCGTCGCCCCGAGCACTTCAACGTGCTCCGGCAACAACCCGGTTTCTTCCTGCAACTCACGATACATGGCTTCGACAGGCGTCTCGTCGGTGTTCATGCCGCCCTGCGGGAACTGCCAGCCATCCCGGCGCACACGTCGTGCCCAGAAAACCTGCCCATCCTGCCGCATCAGCACAATACCGACGTTCGGTCGATAGCCGTCCGGATCGATCACGATGCGGACTCCTAGAAAAATCTACTGATCGGGACTGTGCCACGCCCGCTGCCCACTCACAAGCGCGGTGAAAAAGTATTGACAGATTCCGAATACATCTCCAGAATTGCCGGCTCCCTGAGGCTATGTAGCTCAGCCGGTTAGAGCACAGCACTCATAATGCTGGGGTCGGTGGTTCGAGTCCACCCATAGCCACCAAGTCCGCTTGGTTTTTCAGGGAGAAAGTGCAATAATTGCACGCACATTTTGCCCCGTCGCCAAGCGGTAAGGCACCTGACTCTGACTCAGGCATTCGGTGGTTCGAATCCATCCGGGGCAGCCAAACAAAACAAAAGGCCTGATCGAAAGATCAGGCCTTTTGTTTTGTTTGGGCGGCTGACTGGGCGCACAGCGCCCAGTGCCCCAACCTTGCGGAGCAAGGTTGGGGCCAGCCTTCTTTGCCTCCACATCCCCGCGCCTGGCGGCGCGCCCCCTTGGACGCCAAGGGGGCTGCTTCACCAGAGAGAGGGTGCACGGCCGACACCGGGCCCATGCCGGGCCGCGAAAGCAGCCGACCAGCGGTCGGCACTACCAACGGCGCTACCCCACATGAAACAGCGGCGAGCGCACCGGTGACGCCGGAGGCGTCGCCAGCCCTTGCTGCATCCGTCTGACAGCCAGCTGATCTGCGCGGCGGACACCCACCCCCGGAAACGACAAAAGCCCGGCCGAAGCCGGGCTTTTGCGTACCTCCCAGGGGGATCCCGAAGGATCCCACGCCAGGCGCGATGGATCAGCGCTTGGAGAACTGGGTGGCGCGACGTGCCTTGTGCAGGCCGACCTTCTTACGCTCGACTTCACGGGCGTCACGGGTCATGAAGCCAGCCTTGCGCAGCTCGGACTTCAGGGTTTCGTCGTACTCGACCAGTGCACGGGCGATGCCCAGACGGATCGCACCGGCCTGACCGGTGGTACCACCGCCAGCGGCGGTGACCATGATGTCGAAGCTTTCGGTGTTCTTGGTCAGTTCCAGCGGCTGACGCACGATCATGCGTGCAGTCTCACGGCCAAAGAACTCGTCCAGCGGACGGCCATTGACGGTGATGTTGCCGGCGCCCTTGCGCAGGAACACGCGGGCGGTGGAGGACTTGCGGCGGCCGGTGCCGTAGTTTTGCGTGATAGCCATGATTAGATATCCAGAACCTGAGGCTGCTGAGCGGCGTGCGGGTGCTCGGAACCCGAGTACACCTTGAGCTTGCGGTACATGGCGCGGCCCAGCGGGCCCTTCGGCAGCATGCCCTTGACGGCGGTCTCGATGACACGCTCCGGGTGGCGCTCAAGCGCCTGGGCCAGAGTTTCGGTCTTCAGGTTGCCGATGTAGCCAGTGAAACGGTGATACAGCTTGTCCTGCAGCTTGTTGCCGGTGACGGCAATCTTTTCTGCATTGATGACAACCAGGTAATCACCGGTATCAACGTGAGGGGTGTAAACCGGCTTGTGCTTGCCGCGCAGACGGCGGGCCAGCTCGGTGGACAGACGGCCCAGCGTCTTGCCGGATGCGTCGACGAGATACCAGTCGCGCTGGACGGTCTCGGACTTTGCAGTGAAAGTGCTCATGAAAGAACTCTAGTAGGTCGGGCTCATTACGGCGCAGTACGGCCGGAACTCTGCCACGCGTTGTGAAGAGGCGGGATTGTACTGGCCATGTCCGCCACATGCAAGTTGACCGGATTCCGGCTTGGCACGCCGGTCCGCGGGGGCGAGAATCGACAGTCCCCCGCCGCGACACTTCCTGCCATGACCGCGCTCCGCCAGATCACGCCGCTCGACCACCTGCTGACCGAAGCCCAGCGAGCCCTGGATACCGTGTTCGGCAATCCGCCGGCCAGCCGCCCCTACCCGGCCGAGGCCACCCCGGACGTGCAGATGGCCGCTCCCGAGCGCCGCCACGCGGCCGGGCTGATGCGCATCAATCATGTCGGCGAGGTCTGCGCCCAAGGCCTGTACTTCGGCCAGGCCGCCGTGGCCCGCGAGCCGGAAACCCGCGCGCACCTGCTCGACGCCGCCCAGGAAGAGACCGACCACCTGGCCTGGTGCGCCCAGCGCCTGCGCGAGCTGGACAGCCGCCCCAGCCTGTTCAACCCGATCTGGTATGCCGGCAGCTACACCATCGGCACCCTGGCCGGCCTGCGCGGGGATGGCTGGAACCTGGGCTTCGTGGTCGAGACCGAACGCCAGGTCGAAGCGCATCTGGACGAACACCTGGACACCCTGCCCCCGGCCGATCTGCGCAGCCGTGAGGTGATCAAGGTGATGAAGATCGACGAGGCCCGCCACGCCGACCACGCCGAGCATGCCGGCGCCCGGAAGCTGCCCGCACCGATCCCGTCGGTGATGGCGCTGGCCTCCAAGGTCATGAAGACCATCGCGTACCGCCTTTAAGCCTCCACCGCGCCGCGTGCATCGGGTGAAAAGCCCCCCTGAGTCAGCGGGGCGCCGCGAAGCGTCGAGGGTATGGGTGTTCAGTGAGCCGGGGGGCCCACGGTTCGCACAGCGAACCGTGGGAGCGCCAGCGCGAATGCGAGGGCGTTACCCCGAGACCAGCTTCAGGCCGATCACACCGGCCACGATCAACGCGATGCAGGCCAGCCGCGACGGCGAGGCGCTGTCGCCGAACAGGAAGATGCCCAGCATCGCCACGCCCAGCGCGCCGATACCGGTCCAGATCGCGTACGCCGTGCCGACCGGAATGGATTTCATCGCCTGGCTCATCAGGTACAGGCTGACCAGCGCCGCGCCAACGGTGGCCAGGGTGGGAAGCGGCTTGCTGAAGCCTTCGGAGTACTTCATTCCGATGGCAAAGCCGATCTCGAACAGACCGGCAACGAGAAGATAGATCCAGGGCATGGGGATTCCTTGGGTTAACAAAAGCAAAACGGCCCGGTGTTTTCACACCGGACCGTCGTCGGTAGCTGCCGTGGAACCGGGTTTTGCGCAAACACCGGTTCCACAGGGCGGGCCGTCCCGCCTGAACGAGGCCGCCCGGGCCAGGCCCGGGCGACATCGCGAAGTGCCTTACTCGGCCAGATTGCGCCCATGGAACAGCTCTTCGATCTCACGGCGCAGCAGCGCCTCGATCTTCATGCGTTCCTTGAACGACAGGTTCTTGGCCTTCTCTTCGAACAGGTACTGGTCCAGGTCGAAGTCCTTCAGGTGCATCTTCGTGTGGAAGATGTTTTCCTGATAGACGTTGACGTCGAACATCTCGTAACGGGACTTGATGTTCTTGGCCAGGAAGTTCTGGATCGAGTTGATCTTGTGATCGATGTAGTGCTTCTTGCCCTTCACATCGCGGGTGAAGCCACGCACGCGGTAATCCATGATCACGATGTCCGATTCCAGACTCTCGATCAGGTAGTTCAGCGCCTTCAGCGGGGAAATCACACCACAGGTAGCCACATCGATGTCCGCGCGGAACGTGGCGATGCCCTCCTGCGGATGGGTTTCCGGGTACGTATGGACAGTGATGTGGCTCTTGTCCATGTGCGCGACCACGGCATCGGAGATCAGCTCCTTGCCGGCCTGCTTCTTGTCGATCACCGGCTCTTCCGAGATCAGGATCGTCACCGAGGCACCCTGGGGGTCGTAGTCCTGGCGGGCCACGTTCAGGATGTTCGCGCCGATGATCTCGGCAACGTCGGTCAGGATCTGAGTCAGCCTATCGGCGTTGTACTCTTCATCAATATATTCGATGTAACGCTGACGCTCCTCTTCGGTGCGGGCGTAACAGACGTCATAGATGTTGAAGCTCAGCGCCTTGGTGAGGTTGTTGAAACCCTGCAACCTCAGGCGAGGCAACGGCTTGACCACGGCGGTCGATCCTGTGTGTGGTGGGAAAGAAGCAAGTATGGGGCAAAGTGATCGGACGCGAAACTTGCATTGAAACGAGTAGGTGTGTTCGGTTTGCCCTTCACAATTGGGATCGTTAAGCTCGCGGCACATAGCCGTGAATTCTTCATGAGCAATCGGAGCGCCTCAACGTGTCAACTGTGCGCCTTGCCGCAAGTCCATTAGCCCTGGATATCGCAACAATCGATCGCTTCCTGGCACACAGCCACCGCCGACGCTACCCCGCCCGTACCGATGTTTTCCGCCCGGGCGATCCGGCCGGCACCCTGTACTACGTGATCAGTGGCTCCGTCTCAATAATGGCTGAGGAAGATGACGATCGTGAGCTGGTGCTGGGCTACTTCGGCTCCGGTGAGTTCGTCGGTGAGATGGGCCTGTTCGTCGAATCGGACCGCCGCGAGGTGATCCTGCGCACCCGCACCCCGTGCGAACTGGCCGAGATCAGCTACGAGCGCCTGCATCAGCTGTTCCTGGGGCCGCTCTCGGCCGATGCCCCGCGGCTGCTCTACTCGATCGGCCAGCAGCTCTCCAAGCGCCTGCTCGACACCAGCAGGAAAGCCAGCCGCCTGGCCTTCCTGGACGTCACCGACCGCATCGTGCGGACCCTGCACGATCTCTCCCGCGAGCCGGAGGCGATGAGCCACCCGCAGGGCACCCAGCTGCGCGTGTCGCGCCAGGAACTGGCCCGCCTGGTCGGCTGCTCGCGTGAAATGGCCGGCCGCGTGCTCAAGAAACTCCAGACCGACGGGCTGCTGCATGCCCGCGGCAAGACCGTCGTCCTGTACGGCACCCGCTGATCCTGCCCGCGTAGTGCCGGCCGCTGGCCGGCAACCACGCAGATCCACACCCATGCCCGTCGACATGGACGGGGTTGCCGGCCAGCGACCGGCACTACCTGCCCATTTGCCGCTAGGCTGTTCGCATGGAACTTGGCAGTGAATTCTATTGGTTCATCCTGATCGGCCTCGGCGCGCAGCTGGTCGATGGCGCGCTGGGCATGGCCTTCGGGTTGATCTCCTCCTCCGTGCTGCTCAGCATGGGCCTGCCGCCAGCAGCGGTCAGCGCCAGCATCCACACCGCCGAAGTCTTCACCACGGGGGCCTCCGGGGTCTCGCACCTGGTCGCCGGCAACGTGGACCGCCGGCTGTTCCTGCGCCTGGCGCTGCCCGGCGCGGTCGGCGGCGTGGTCGGCGCCTACGTGCTGACCCAGCTTCCCGGTGACGTGATCCGCCCCTTCATCTATATGTATCTGCTGGTGCTGGCCATCTTCATCCTGCTGCGCGCGGCCGGACGGATGCTGCCGGCCCAGGAAGTGAAGCGGGTGCCCCTGCTGGGATTCGTGGCCGGCCTGCTGGATGCCAGCGGTGGCGGCGGCTGGGGTCCGGTGGCGACGTCCACCCTGCTCGCCCGCGGCGGCCAGGCCCGCACCACCATCGGCACGGTCAACGCCGCCGAGTTCGTGGTGACCCTCGCCGTGTCGATCACCTTCCTGCTGACCATGGGCGTGCAGTACCTGAACATCGTGGCCGGCCTGCTGATCGGCGGCATGATGGCTGCACCGGTGGCCGCGATCCTGGTCAAAAAGGTCAAGGAGCGCTGGGTGCTGATCGCCGTCGGCGTGCTGGTGCTGGGCATCAGCCTGTTCCAGATCGGGCATGCGATCGTGCAGTGGCGCGCAGGCTGAGCCGGACGCGACACCTTTCCAGCCCCTTTCAGGCTATTTCAACGTCGCATCAGACCTTGTCACCGGCCCGATCCACGCAGCCCCAGTTGAGCACGGGGGTGCCCGGCGGCAGCACCTGGCGGAAATAGTCCACCCGTGACGCCTTCGGATTGACCACCACCGGCGCCGCCGCGGCCAGCAACAGCGGCAGGTCGGCGCTGCTGTCGGAGTAGGCCGTGGCGATCTCGCCATAACCGCGCTCGCGCAGCATCCGCATCTTTTCTTCGTTGTGGCAGTGGCGGGTGGCGATGACCGCGCCCAGGAACGGGCCGACCTCGCTGCCGATCACCGGCACGCCCTGGTGCGCCACGAAGGCCAGGATTGCGCGGGCCAGTTCCGGCGGTGCGCCGGTAGCGACCACGACGCGGTCGCCGGCGGCACGGTGACGCGCGAACACCTCCAGCGCCACGGGCAGCAGGCGGCGGCGGATATCGGCCTCGTGCTTGAGGACGTAGCGGTCGATCACCTTGTTGAACTCGCGCGCCCGGTGCAGGCCGAACGTGGCGATCCAGACATAGCCGGAAATGCCGCGGCGGCGGGTGGGCAGGAAGGCCACCAGCGGACCGAGCAGCGGCGTGGCGACCAGGGCGGCCAGCAGCCGCAGCGGGTTGCGCTTGATCAGCCAGGCGAACAGATGGCTGCCGGAATCGCCGTCATACAGGGTGTGATCGAAATCAAAGACCACCAGCGGGGCGTCGTCGCGCGGCGTTGGATAGATCGCTGTCATGCGCTGAAGAATAGCTGACGCAGGCCCTCGCCGGGCTCTTCCACGCGCATGAAGGCCTCACCGACCAGGAACGCGTTGACCCCGGCTTCGCGCATCACGCTGACATCGGCCGGGCCGAGGATGCCGCTTTCGGTGACCAGCAGGCGGTCGCGCGGCACGGCCTGGCGCATGTCCAGCGTGGTCTGCAGCGACACCTCGAAGGTGCGCAGGTTGCGGTTGTTGATGCCGATCAGCGGCACCGGCACCTGGATGGCGCGCTCGAGCTCGTCGATGTCGTGCACTTCCACCAGCACGTCCATGCCCAGCTGCATGGCCAGGTCGGACAACTCGGCCAGCTGGCGATCGTCGAGGGCGGCCACGATCAGCAGGATGCAGTCCGCACCGAGCACGCGCGCTTCATACACCTGATAGGCATCGATCACGAAGTCCTTGCGCAGCACCGGCAGCGTGCACGCTTCACGCGCCTGCTGCAGGTAGGCGTCGCTGCCCTGGAAGAAATCCACGTCGGTCAGCACCGACAGGCAGCTGGCCCCACCGAATTCGTAGCTCACCGCGATGTCGGCCGGATGGAAGTCCGGGCGGATCACGCCCTTGGACGGGCTGGCCTTCTTGATTTCGGCGATCACGGCGGGGTTGCCAGCGGTGATCGAGGCGCGCAGCGCATCCGCGAAGCCGCGCACGGGCGGAGCCTGCTCCACGCGCGCAATCAGTGCTTCAAGCGGCACCTGGGCCCGGCGTGCGGCGACTTCTTCGGCCTTGCGGGCCAGGATGGTATCGAGGATGTCGCTCATGTCATTGGGGTCCTGGAGGCCGGCCATTATCGACCAGCCCCGCTGAATTCGGAAAACGCAGGCTCAGACGGCCCCGCGGATGCGGCGGGTGGCGGCGACGTACTGCTCCATCCGCGAGCGCGCACTGCCATCGGCCAGCACCGCACGGGCACGGGCCAGACCATCGGCGATGCTGTCGGCGACACCGGCCACGTACAGCGCGGCGCCGGCATTGAGCGCGACGATGTCGAGCGCCGGGCCGGGCTGGTTGTCGAGCACACCCCGCAGCATCGCGATGGATTCCTCCGGGCTGTCCACCTTGAGATTGCGGCTGGCCGACATCGCGATGCCGAAGTCTTCCGGATGGATCTCGTACTCGCGCACCTTGCCGTCGCGCAGCTCGCCGACCAGCGTACCGGCGCCGAGCGAGATCTCATCCATGTTGTCGCGGCCCCACACCACCAGCGCGCGCTCGGCGCCGAGTTCGCGCAGCACGCGCGCCTGGATGCCGACCAGATCCGAGTGGAACACGCCCATCAGCACGTTGGTCGCACCCACCGGATTGGTCAGCGGGCCGAGGATGTTGAAGATCGTACGCACGCCCATTTCGCGGCGCACCGGCGCGACGACCTTCATCGCCGGGTGGTGCATCGGTGCGAACATGAAGCCGATGCCGGTTTCGGTGATCGCGCGCGCGACCTCGTCCGGCTGCAGATCGATGATCGCGCCCAGCGCCTCGACTGCATCGGCACTGCCGGACTTGGAGGAAACACTGCGGTTGCCATGCTTGGCCACCTTGGCCCCGGCCGCAGACACCACGAACATCGCGCAGGTGGAAATGTTGAAGGTGTGCGAACCATCCCCACCGGTGCCGACGATATCCACCAGATGCGTCTTGTCCTCCACCGGTACCGCGAGGGCGAGCTCGCGCATCACGGTGGCGGCACCGGCGATTTCGCCGATGGTTTCCTTCTTGACGCGCAGGCCGGTCAGGATCGCGGCGGTCATCACCGGCGACACTTCACCGCGCATGATCTGCCGCATCAGGTCGACCATTTCGTCGAAGAAGATTTCGCGGTGCTCGATGGTGCGCTGCAGGGCTTCCTGGGCGGAGAAGGTCATGCGGGGTCCTTTGTGATGCAGATGCGGCGCTCTCAGCGCTGCAGGAAATTCTTCAGCAGGGCGTGGCCATGCTCGGTGAGGATCGACTCGGGATGGAACTGCACGCCCTCGACCGGATACTCGCGATGGCGCAGTCCCATGATCTCTTCGATCGAGCCATCCGCGTTCTCGGTCCAGGCGGTCATTTCCAGGCATGCCGGCAGCGTGGTCTTGTCCACCACCAGCGAGTGGTAGCGCGTGGCCTGGTAACGGTCCGGCAGGCCGGCGAACACGCCCTTGCCTTCATGGCGGATCGGCGAGGTCTTGCCGTGCATGATCGTACCGGCGCGGATCACATCGCCGCCGTAGACCTGGCCGATGCTCTGGTGGCCCAGGCACACCCCGAGGATCGGCGTGGTCGGGCCGAGCCGGCGGATCAGCTCCAGCGACACGCCCGCTTCGTTGGGCGTGCACGGGCCGGGCGAAATCACGATGCGCTCGGGCGCGAGCGCGGCGATTTCATCGACGCTCAACGCGTCGTTGCGCACCACCTTGACCTCGGCGCCCAGCGTCTGCAGGTACTGCACGAGGTTGTAGGTGAAGCTGTCGTAGTTGTCGAGCATCAACAACATGGTCAGGGTCCGTCTTGAATGGGGAAGTGGCGTGCACGCAACGGCGCACGTGTCAGACAGTTCGGCGGCAGTGCCTTACAGGCCCTTGGCCGCCTGCGCGACCGCACGGAACAGCGCGCGGCCCTTGTTCATCGTCTCGTCCCATTCCTTACCGGGATCGGAGTCGTAGACGATGCCGGCGCCAGCCTGCACGTGCAGGCGGCCGTCCTTGATCACGGCGGTGCGGATCGCGATCGCGGTATCGGCATCGCCATGCCAGCCGATGTAGCCGATGCTGCCGGCGTAGACGTTGCGCTTGATCGGCTCCAGCTCGCGGATCACTTCCAGCGCGCGGATCTTGGGTGCGCCGCTGACGGTGCCGGCCGGGAAGGTTGCACGCAGCACGTCGGCGTAGCTCAGGCCCGGCTGCAGCTGCCCGGTGACTTCGCTGACGATGTGCATGACGTGGCTGTAGCGTTCGATCACGAACTGCTCGCCCACTTCCACCGTGCCCGCCTTGGACACGCGACCGGCATCGTTGCGGCCGAGATCGATCAGCATCAGATGCTCGGCACGTTCCTTGGGATCGGCCAGCAGTTCGACTTCCAGTGCGTTGTCTTCTTCCACCGTCGCGCCACGCGGGCGGGTGCCGGCGATCGGGCGCACGGTGACTTCCCCGTCCTGCAGCCGCACCAGGATTTCCGGCGAGGAGCCGACCACCTGCACGTCGCCGGTGTCGAGGAAGTACATGTACGGCGAGGGATTGAGCGCGCGCAGCGCGCGGTACACATCCACCGGGCGCGCCTTGAACGGCACGCTCAGGCGCTGGCTCAGCACCACCTGGAAGATGTCGCCGGCGCGGATGTATTCCTTGGATTTGTCGACCGCGGCAATGAAGCCTTCGCGGGTGAAGCCGGAGACGAAATCGTTCTCGTCCAGCACATCGCGGGTGATCGGCGCGGGGTAGCCGGCACCGGGCGCACGCAGCTTGGCGACCAGCGCATCCAGCTTGGCCTGGGCATCCTCCCATGCACCGGGCTGACCCGGGTCGGCATGCACGATCAGGTACAGACGGCCCTTGAGGTTGTCGAACACCGCCAGCTCTTCGGAGTGCAGCAGCAGGATGTCCGGCGTACCCAGCTCATCGCGGCCACGCGGCGGTGCCAGGCGCGGTTCGATGTAACCGATGCACTCGAAGCCGAACCAGCCGACCAGGCCACCGGTGAAGCCGGGCAGACCGGCCAGCTTGGGCACCGAGTGGGCGCTGCGCAGCGCTTCGACCTCGGCGAAGGGGTCGGCGACCTCGCGGGTTTCCACCACGGTGCCGGACTCGCTGATGGTCAGGGTATGGCCGTGGAAGGCATACACCCGGCGCGCCGGCAGGCCGATGATGGAATAGCGCCCGAAGCGTTCGCCGCCCTCGACCGATTCAAACAGATAGGTATGCGTGCCGTCGGCGAGCTTCAGATAGACCGAAAGCGGCGTGTCCAGGTCGGACAGCACTTCACGGACGACGGGAATGCGGGTGTGGCCTTCAGCGGCCTGCTGCTGGAACTGCTCGAGCGTAATCAAGACGACTTTCCTTCCGGGAAACGGCGGTGGCGGGACGGACGACGGCAACAGGCCACCATCGCCACCAACGGCGAGCGGAAGAAAGGGTATGCGGGGTCGTCAGAATGGACACGCGGCGACTGTACCGCATTGACGGCACCGGATGGAACCCGGCGACGCCCCTGGCATCAGCCCCGCGACAGCAGCGGGCTGTCCAGTGCCACATGCAGGTTGACCCGCCTCGGCACGCAGTCGATGCGGAAGTGCCGGGCCTGGACCGGTTCGCCATCCAGATTGAGGGTCAGCGGCACCTCGGCCTCGATCTCCACCCACGGCGCCTGTACACGTTCGGCCACCTGCTCCAGCGCGCCGCGCTTGCCACCCTTGACCAGCGCGGCAAAGGTGGAGGCGACCTCCCCGCTCAGCTCAGGGATCACCGTGATATCCAGCAGACCATCATCGATCAGGGCCTCCGGACACAGCACCTGCCCACCGCCGGCCTGGCGGCCGTTGCCCACGCCGAGTGCGATGAAACCACCGGCCCATTCGAACCCCGGCGCGCGGACCCGTGCCTGGATCGGATCGATCCGCCCCAGCCGCGATATCCCGGTGACCAGATAGGCCAGCCCGCCGAGCACTTTCTTCAAGCCCTCATCGGTCTCCACCGTGACCTCGGTGCCGAAGCCGCCACTGGCGACGTTCGCGCACCACCACACCTTGCCATCGGCATCGATGCGCAGCAGATCGACCGGGCGCGCGGGCGCCTGCGCGATCAGCTCCAGCGCCGCCAGCGGTTCATCGGGAATCTCCGCCGCGGTGGCGAAATCATTGGCCGTGCCCAACGGCAACAACCCCAGCGACGGCAGCGCGTCGGCCGACTCCTCGCGATGCGCCAGCGTCTCGGCCACCTCACTGAGCGTGCCATCACCGCCGGCCGCGATGATCGTATCCACCCCGTGGGCGATCGCCTCGGCCACATAGCGTTCGGCGTCGCCCGATTCCCAGGTCACCCGTACCTCCAGTTGCACCCCGCGCTCACGCAGCGCGGCCACCGCCTCGCGCACATCCTCATTGCCGGTGGACTTGCCGTTGAGGATCAAACGCCAATGGGGACGGCTCATGCGGTACTTCCAGGGAGTGGGGAAGCGAAGGCTAGCAGCGGACGGCGTGGCCGCCGGTGAACGTCATCAAAGCGTCACCCATGGCCCGGAGAATGGAAGGCCATAGCAAGGAAGATGGATGGAGGCAGGATCAGCCTCCCGCTATTCCCAGGGCCGCATCAGCAATGGTGCGGTCTTTTTTTAAGACAGCTCAGCCTTCGGCGAAGGTCCGCAGCGCCTCGCCTTCCATCCGGTACACCGTCCACTCGCTCTGCGGCGTCGCCCCGGCCGCTTCATAGAACTGGATCGCCGGTTCATTCCAGTCCAGCACCGACCACTCGAACCGCCCGCAGCCTTCGGCCACCGCGATCCGTGCGATGTGCTGCAGCAGCGCCTTGCCGGCACCGCTGCCGCGGCTCTCCGGGCTGACGTACAGATCTTCCAGATAGATCCCGTTACGGCCCAGCCACGTCGAGTAGTTGTAGAAATACACCGCATACCCGATCGCCACACCATCGGCTTCGCAGATCAGCGCATGCGCCTTTGCCGCCGGCCCGAACAGACTCGCACGGATGCCCGCTTCGTCGGTCTGCACCGACGACGCGGCCTTCTCGTAGATCGCCAACTCGCGGATGAAGCGCAGGATCAGCCCCGCATCCCCGGCGGTGGCCACGCGGATGGTCACGGCAGCCACCGGTCCCATGGCTCAGCCCCGCGCCGCGGCGACGTTGCCGCGCATCTGCGCGATGATGTCCTGGTAGCTGGTCTTCGCATTGAAGATCGCCGAGCCGGCCACGAACGCATCCGCACCGGCCGCCGCGATGGCGCCGATGTTGTCGGCCTTCACGCCACCGTCGATCTCCAGGCGGATGTCCTTGCCACTGGCATCGATCTTCTTGCGGATTGCGCGCACCTTGTCCAGCGCCGAGGGAATGAACGCCTGGCCGCCGAAACCCGGATTGACCGACATCACCAGCACCAGGTCCAGGTCATCGAGCACCCAGTCCAGGATGTCCACCGGCGTGGCCGGATTGAGCACCACGCCCGGCTTGCAGCCCAGCGAACGGATCAGCTGGATCGTGCGGTGCACGTGGCGGCTCGCCTCCGGATGGAAGCTGATGTACGTCGCGCCGGCCTCGGCGAAATCCGGAATGATCCGGTCCACCGGCTCCACCATCAGATGCACGTCGATCGGTGCGGTCACGCCGTGCTTGCGAAGGGCCTGGCAGACCAACGGGCCGATGGTCAGATTCGGCACGTAATGGTTGTCCATCACATCGAAATGCACCCAGTCGGCGCCGGCCGCGAGCACGTTGTCCACTTCCTCGCCCAGGCGGGCGAAATCGGCGGACAGAATGGAGGGAGCAATGATGCAGTTGGACATGGCCGGGGCCTTCAGGAGGTTGAAAGGGGGCGCCGCGCGGAATCAGCGCTTGCGCAGGGTCTTGATGCGGTCATAGGCGGCATTGAGCTGGCGCGACTTGCGCTCGGCCTGCTGGCGCAGCTCCGGCGCCGCGCCGACCACCTTGTCCGGGTGGTACTGGGACATCAGCCGGCGGTAGGCCAGGTCGATCTCGGCATCGGTCGCCTCGGAGGTCAGCCCCAGCTCCCGGTAGGGGTTTTCCCTGTTCAGCCGGAACCAGTCGGCATCGAAGGCATGTCCCAGCAACAGCCCGACCACGGCCCCGAACAGCGGATTGGGCCTGAACAACAGGGCGCCAGCGATGAATCCGAGCAGTTTTCCGTACCAGCGCATGGTGGTCTGGGCAGCCAAGGCGACAAAGGATCTTCATTTTACGTCACAGCGGGCCCAACCCGCTTTACACTAGGCCGCCCGCTGTCTGTGCGGGCCCTCCGGGTCCCCTGGACAGCTGTCATGACGAAGCCTCAGGAGTGCCCGTGCCGACCACGTTGTTGCAATCCGATCTCCCCGGCCTGCCCTTGCGCCATCGCGGCAAGGTGCGTGATGTTTTCGACATTCCGCGCGACCGGCTCCCCGCCGGCACTCCGCCGGGGGACTACCTGCTGATGGTCGCAACCGACCGTCTGTCAGCCTTCGACGTGGTGCTGCCCGATCCGATCCCCGGCAAGGGCGAGATGCTCTGCCAGGTCTCGAACTTCTGGTTCGCCAAGACCGCGCACCTGATGCCCAACCACCTGACCGGCATCGATGTCGCCAGCGTGCTGCCCGAGGGTGTCGATCCGGCCCTGTACGCCAAGCGCGCGGTGGTCACCCGCAAGCTCAAGCCGGTTCCGGTCGAGGCGATCGCCCGTGGCTACCTGATCGGCAGCGGCTGGAAGGACTACCAGCGCACCGGCAAGATCAGCGGCATCGAGCTGCCCGACGGCCTGCGCCAGGCCGAACAGCTGCCCGAACCGATCTTCACTCCCTCGACCAAGGCCGCCGTCGGCGACCATGACGAGAACATCGATTTCGATGCGATGGTGAAGGCGGTCGGCGCGGACCTGGCCGAGCGCGTGCGCGATGCCACCCTGCGCATCTATGCCTTCGCCGCTGATTACGCCCGCGAGCGCGGCATCATTCTGGCCGACACCAAGTTCGAGTTCGGTACCGATGCCGATGGCCGTCTGTACATCATGGACGAGATGCTGACTCCGGATTCCTCGCGCTACTGGCCGGCCGACGAGTACGAGGTGGGCACCAGCCCGCCGAGCTACGACAAGCAGTTCGTGCGCGACTACCTGGAGACGCTGGACTGGGGCAAGACCGCCCCGGGCCCGAGCATCCCGGCCGAGATCATCGAGCGCACCCGCGCCAAGTACGCTGAGGCGCTGCAGCGCCTGGCCGGTATCTCGGTCGACTGACCGGCACGCGTTCCCCGGGCGTGGGCCGGGGAGCGCGGTTTCCGATGCCGGGCCATGTCGGGCAGACGATGGAAGGCAGCCGACCAACGGTCGGCTCTACCGGCGGTATGCTCTGCAGATCCTGGGAGGGAACATGGCCACCACCACCGTCGCACGCCCGATCGACCGCTATTTCGCCAGTTATTCCAACGACCACCGCAATGCGCTGAACCAGCGCATCCACGTCGTGGCCGTCCCGGCGATCGCATGGTCGGTGATTGCCCTGCTGTGGTGCCTGCCGCCGCTGATCACCTGGTTCCAGAACGGGATCTGGGCCGGCCTGGCGATGTTCGCCGCCTGGTGCTTCTACAACCGCCTGTCGCGCACGCTCGGCTACGGCATGCTGGCGTTCTTCTTCGTCAGCGGCTGCGTCTGCCGTCTGCTGGAAGCCGAGATAGGCCTGGTGAACCTGT
This sequence comes from Stenotrophomonas rhizophila, assembly GCF_003751305.1. Classification (GTDB taxonomy): domain Bacteria; phylum Pseudomonadota; class Gammaproteobacteria; order Xanthomonadales; family Xanthomonadaceae; genus Stenotrophomonas; species Stenotrophomonas rhizophila_B. Next base: position 238,909 of record NZ_RJKV01000002.1, on the reverse strand, counting down.
TCTGGCTGGCGCTGGGCGTCTTCGCCGTGGCCTGGGTCGCGCAGTTCATCGGCCACAAGCATGAAGGCCGCAAGCCGAGCTTCCTGACCGATCTGGTCTACCTGCTGATCGGCCCGCTGTGGGTGCTGGCCAAGCTCTACCGCCGGATGGGTTGGCGCTACTGACCGGTTTTTCCTGAACGAGCGAGGACGCTCACCAGCAGTCCACGCCACACCGTCCAGCATCGTCCGCAGTGGCCTTTCGAGCGACGGTCACCGTTCATCTTCGTGCACATCTCCGCGGTCCCGCAGGCCCTGCGACCACTGGTTCCGGACCCGTTTCGACCGGTGCCGGGAGGCCACAGTCGGCAAAGTCGCCAGCGGGCCTCCATACGGCCGTCGACGGACCCGAATGGGGCCATGCGCTGCCCGGAAAAAATGAATCAGTGCACGTTACATGCAATTGAGGGCGTATTCGGGTGTATCGGCAGCAATTGCCTGCCTGTTAGACTGAACGACCTGCTCGTGAATCCCGCATTCCCTGCATGAATCCTAGTCTGCTCCTGCTGCTCGCCCTGCCCTTCCTGATGGCAGTGGCCGTCGCTTCATTCCGCCGCACCTCCCGCTCCACGGCCGCCTGGGTAGCCGCGGCCGCTCCGCTGGGAGGACTGGCGCTGTTGGCGACGATGACCCCGGCCATCATGGACGGCGGAATCGTCCGCAGTTACGGGGAGTGGATACCGCAGATCGGCCTGGCCTTCTCGTTGCGCCTGGATGGCCTGGCCTGGATGTTCGCCGGGATGGTGCTGGCGATCGGTGCGCTGGTGGTGATGTACGCCCACTACTACCTCAGTGCCCGCGACAGCGCCCACCGCTTCTACTGCTACCTGCTGCTGTTCATGGGGGCCATGCTGGGCATGGTGCTCTCGGGCAACCTGTTGCTGTTGATGGTGTTCTGGGAAATGACCAGCATCAGCTCGTTCCTGCTGATCGGCTTCTGGTCGCACCGCCAGGATGCCCGCGAGGGCGCCCGGATGGCCCTGGTGGTCACCGGCGGCGGCGGGCTGGCGCTGCTCGGCGGCGTGCTGCTGATCGGCCGCATCGTGGGCAGCTTCGAACTGGATGCGGTGCTCGCCGCCGGCGATCTGATCCGCGCCAGTTCGCTGTACCCGTATGCCCTGTTCCTGGTCCTGGCCGGCATCTTCACCAAGAGCGCCCAGTTCCCGTTCCATTTCTGGCTGCCGCACGCGATGGCTGCGCCGACGCCGGTCTCGGCCTACCTGCATTCGGCGACGATGGTCAAAGCCGGCGTGTTCCTGCTGGCACGCCTGCATCCGGCGCTGGCCGGCACCGATCTGTTCTTCTATACGGTCAGCGGCATCGGCGCGATCACCCTGCTGATCGGCGCATGGAACGCGATCTTCCAGCATGACCTCAAAGGCCTGCTGGCCTATTCGACGATTTCGCATCTGGGCCTGATCACCATGCTGTTCGGCCTGTCCACGCCGATGGCGGTGGTGGCCGGCGTGTTCCATATCCTCAACCACGCCACCTTCAAGGCCTCGCTGTTCATGGCCGCGGGCATCATCGACCACGAGACCGGCACCCGTGACATGCGCAAGCTGGGCGGCCTGCGCCGGCTGATGCCGATCACCAGCGCGCTGGCGATCATCGCCTCACTGGCGATGGCCGGCATTCCGCTGCTCAACGGCTTCCTGTCCAAGGAAATGCTGTTCGCCGAAGCGCTGACCGCGGGCGGCCCGGAGACCATGCGCGTGGTGATGTCGATCGCCGCGCTGCTGGCCGGCGTGTTCGGCGTGGCCTACAGCCTGCGCTTCGTGCACGACACCTTCTTCGGCAAAGGCCCGCACGATCTGGACCGCGTCCCGCATGAGCCGCCGCGCTTCATGAAGGTCCCCGTCGAGATCCTGGTCGTGGTCTGCGTGGCCGTCGGCGTCGCCCCGGCGATCACCATCGCCCCGGTGCTGCACGCGGCCGCCTCCTCGATCCTGGGCGCGGCAATGCCGGCCTACAGCCTCTCGGTCTGGCACGGTTTCAACACCCCGTTGATGATGAGCATCGCCGGCGTGATCGGCGGTATCGCGCTGTACTTCGGCCTGCGTCGCCTGATCAACCTGCATGCGGTGGTCAGTCGCAGCATCGGCCGCAATATTTTCCACAAGCAGCTGGACCTGGTGTTCGGCTTCGCCCACCGCCTCACCCAGGGCCTGGCCAACGGCAGCCTGCAGCGCATGCTGATGGCGCTGGTGCTGGTGGCGATCGTCGTCGCCGCCGCGCCGTTCGTGGCCAACCCGGCCTCGCCCAACTGGCCCTCGCCGCAGCCGATCCCGCTGCTGGGCTGGGCGCTGTGGCTGGTGATGATGGCCTGCGCGCTGGGCGCACTGTTCGTCTACCGGCAGCGCCTGCTGGCGGTGCTGGTGGTCGGCGGCGTCGGCCTGATGGTTTCGCTGACCTTCGTGTTCCTCTCGGCGCCCGATCTGGCGCTGACCCAGCTGCTGGTGGAGATGGTCACCCTGGTGCTGATGCTGCTGGGCATGAACTACCTGCCGATCCAGTCGCCACCGGAGAAGTCGGTCTGGCGCAAGCGGCGCGATGCGGTGATCGCGATCGTCGCCGGTGGCGGGCTGGCCGCGATGGCCTACACCGCCATGACGTTGCCGCCGAACACCATGGCCGGCGAGCTGCTGGCGCGTGCGCTGCCGGAGGCGTATGGGCAGAACGTGGTCAACGTGATCCTGGTCGACTTCCGTGGCTTTGATACCTTCGGTGAGATCACCGTGTTCGGCATCGCCGCGCTGGTGGTGCACGCCATGCTGCGCCGCTCCCGGATGGCGCCGGAACAGATCATGCCCGGCCCGCCGATCAAGCTGCCGGTGCCGGCCGATCTGGCCCAGATCATGTTCCCGCTCACCCTGACAGTCTCGATCTTCCTGTTCCTGCGCGGCCACAACGCACCCGGCGGCGGCTTCATCGCCGGCTTGGTGCTGGCCGTGCCGCTGCTGATCCAGTACGTCATCCAGGGCACCACCTCGGTGGAATCGCGCTTCGGCTTCGATTACATCCGCTGCATCGGTGCGGGTCTGCTGATCGCCATCCTCAGTGGCTGCGCGTCGATGCTGTTCGGCGTGCCGTTCCTGACCAGCGGCCATCTGGACCTGCACCTGCCGCTGATCGGCGAGGTACCGCTGGCCAGCGCGATCGGCTTCGATACCGGCGTGTACCTGGTGGTGTTCGGCGGCGTGATGCTGATGCTCTCGATGATGGGCACGATCAAGCCCTCGCGCACCCGCAATGCCCGCAAAGGCGAGATCGATCCCAACCGCCGTTCGGCAAAAACCGGGGAGATGCACTGATGGAACTGGCTCTGGCAAGCGCCATCGGCGTACTGAGCGCGATCGGCATCTACCTGCTGCTGCGCGCGCGCAGCTTCGATGTGATCCTCGGCATGACCTTCCTGTCGTATGCCACCAACCTGCTGATCTTCGCCGGCGGCCGGCTGGTGCAGGGCAAGGCACCGGTGCTGCGTGAGGGCATCGACAGCGATCTGGGCAACTACACCGATCCGCTGCCGCAGGCGCTGGTGCTGACCGCCATCGTGATCGCCTTTGCGATGACCGCGGTCAGCATCGTGCTGGCGATGCGCAGCCGCAGCGACAACCACAGCGACCACGTGGACGCGCACGAAGAAGAAGAGCTTCCTGCCGATACCGCGCCGGGCCGGGAGGGCGGCGCATGAACCATGCGGTGATCCTGCCCATCCTGATTCCGCTGTTCGGCGCGGCCTGCTCGCTGTTCGTCGAGCATCGCCGCTACGGGCCGAAGGTGCAGCGCACGGTGGCGTGGACCACGCTGACCGCGCTCGCCGCGGCCGTCGCGCTGCTGTTCGCGCAGACCGCCGACGGCAGCATCGCGGTGTACCTGCTGGGTGACTGGCCCTCGCGCCTGGGCATCGCGCTGGTGGCCGACCGCCTCTCGGCATGGATGCTGGTGACCACACTGCTGCTGGCCATCCCCTGCCTGCTGCACGCCTGTTCGGGCTGGGACCGCCGCGCGCCGCACTTCCATGCGTTGTTCCAGTTCCAGCTGGTCGGCCTCAACGGCGCGTTCCTGACCGGCGATATCTTCAATCTGTTCGTGTTCTTCGAGGTGATGCTGATCGCCTCCTATGGCCTGCTGCTCAGCGGCGGGCGCGGCCTGCGCATGCGCATCGGCCTGCACTACGTGGTGTTCAACGTTACCGCCTCGACCCTGTTCCTGATCGCACTCGGCCTGCTGTACGCCTCGCTGGGCTCGCTCAACATGGCCGAACTGTCGCAGCGCATCGCTGAAGTGCCGGCCTCGCATCTGACCCTGGTCAAGGCGACGATGGGGCTGTTGCTGCTGGTGTTCTGCAGCAAGGCTGCGCTGATGCCGCTGTATCTGTGGTTGCCCGAAGCCTATGCGCGTGCGCCGGCCGCGGTGGCCGCGCTGTTCGCGATCATGACCAAGGTCGGCCTGTACGCGGTACTACGGGTCAGCACCCTGTGGTTCGGCGAGGGTGCCGGCCCGATGGCCGGCTACGGCAGCCAGTGGCTGCTCTGGGCCGGTGTGGCCACCCTCGTGCTGGGCGGCCTGGGCGTGCTCGCTGCGGCGCGCCTGCGCGTGCTGATCTCCTACCTGGTGGTGGTCTCGGCGGCGACGCTGTTCATCGCCTTCTCGGTGCGCACACCCGAAGTGCTCTCGGCCGGCCTGTACTACCTGCCGCACAGTACCTTCGTAGCCGCCGCGCTGTTCCTCATTGCCGACCTGATCCGCCGCCGTCGCGGCGGTGCCAGCGATCGCAAGGAAGTCATCGCACCGATGCCGGGCAAGGAAACGCCTGCGGTGCTGTTCCTGATCGGTGCGGTCTCGGTCGCGGGCCTGCCGCCGCTGTCCGGCTTCCTGGCCAAGGCCGCGCTGCTGGCCGGCATGCCGGCGCAGTACACCTGGGCGGTGTGGGCCGCCGTGCTGGGCAGCAGCCTGATGGTGATCGTCGGCCTGACCCGTGGCGGCATCCGCCTGTTCTGGCGCGTACCAGTGGTTGAGGAAGGCGCACCCAAGCCGCGCAAAGCACCGACGCGCACCGTGGAATTGTTCGCCGCCGCGCTGCTGCTCAGTTATGGCATCGCGATGAGCGTGTTCGCCGGCCCGCTGATGCAGCACACCGATGCGATGGCCACCCAGCTGCTGCAGCCCCAGGACTATGTGGGTGAACTGCGCGCCACCACGCCGGAGATCCGCCAGCCATGACGCGCAAGCCTTCCCTGTACAAGCGCATCCTGCCTTCGCCCTCGCTGAGCGTGATGGTGGTGGCGTTCTGGCTGTTGATGTCCGACAGCTTCACCCTGGGCCAGTTCGTGCTCGGCATGATCCTGGGCGTGGTGGTGCCGTTGTTCGCCGCCAGGCTGGACCGCGAGTTCGCGCGGATCGGCTCGCTCAAGCCCCTCCCCAAACTGCTGTTCGTGACCCTGTGGGACATCCTGATCTCCAACATCCGGGTCGCGATCCAGGTGCTGGGGCCGGAGCGCCGCATCCACCCCGGCTTCATCTGGCTGCCGCTGGATATCGCCAACATCCACGGCATCGCCGCGCTGACCAGCATGATCACGCTGACCCCGGGTACCGTCTCGGCCGCGTTGTCCGATGACCGCCGCTATCTGCTGGTGCACGTGCTGCATCTGGATGATCCGGACGAACTGATCCGGCAGATCAAATCCCGCTACGAAGCCCCGCTGATGGAGATTTTCCCATGACCGGACATATGTTCATCCAGACCACGATGGTGGTGTGCATGCACGTGGTCGGCCTGGCCATGCTGCTGGCCACCTGGCGCCTGCTGCGCGGCCCCACCGTGCCCGATCGCATCCTTGCGCTGGACACCTTGTCGGTGACGGCCATCGCTGAACTCATGTTGTTCGGCATGTACCTCAACTCGGCGGTGTACTTCGAAGCGGCGCTGATCATCGCCATGCTCGGCTTCGGCAGCACGGTGGTGCTGAGCAAGTTCGTGCTGCGCCGGGACATCGTCGAATGATCACCTTCATCCAGATCGTGCTGTCGATCCTGCTGCTGTTCGGCTGCTTCTTCATCCTGGTCGGCGCGCTCGGCCTGGTGAAGCTCTCCACCTTCTTCAAGCGTCTGCACGCACCGACCAAGGCCAGCACCCTGGGCGTGGGCTGCGTGCTGGTCGGCTCGGTCTGTTATCACATCTTTCTCGGCGAAGACCCGCAGCCGCGCGAGCTGCTGATCACCGTGTTCCTGTTCATCACCGCGCCGATCAGCGCGCACATGATGGCCAAGGCGGCGCTGTCGCTGCTGATGGAAACCCGACCGGACCTGCCGGGCCACAAGACCGCCAAGGAAGAACAATTGCCGCCGCCGGAGCCGCGCCATCCGGGCGACACCGAGGGTGCAGAGGCGCCGGTTTCCCGGGACAGCCAGTAGCGCCGACCGTGGGTCGGCTGCCTGCATCGTGCCGGAAGGCAGCCGACCCACGGTCGGCTCTACGTAGTGCGACGTTCAGCCGCCCCGGATCAACGCCAGCTCCAGCGCGATCCAGCCGAGGAAGGCCACCACCAGCACCGCGCCTTCGCGTCGGCTGATCGTCAGATCGCCGCGTAGCATCGGATAGAGCACCAGCACGAAGGCGATCGCCGCCGGCAGCTCCAGTTTCACGAACGATCCGGGCAGCGCCAGCGGCCGCAGTGCGGCCATCCCACCGACCACCACCAGCAGGTTGAACAGGCTCGAGCCGATCACGTGGCCCAGGACCATGTCGCCCTGGCCACGCCGGGCGGCGGCAATGGCGGCCGCCACTTCGGGCAATGCGGTGCCGATCGCGACGGGCAACAGGCCGACCAGCAGCGGCGACCAGCCCAGCCCGGCGCCGAACACCGGGGCGGCCTGCACGATCCAGCGCGCGCCGATGTACAGGCATACCGCCGCGAACAGCAGCCGCAGGGTATTGAGGAACAGCCCGGTGCGGGTCATCGCATAGCCGGCGATGGCCTCGCGCACCGGTTCGGATTCCAGCTTCGCCCGGCGCAGCAGGGCCACCAGCAGGACGACGAAGGCGAGCAGCAGCACGGCCCCTTCCCAGCGTGCGATCACGCCATCCAGGCCGAACAGGATCAGTAGCGCGCTGGCTGCGGCCAGACAGACCAGCAGCGGTGACAGCAGGCGCGCACGGACCAGCAGGGGCGCAGCGAGCGCCGCCAGGCCCAGGGTCAGGCCGACGTTGACGATATTGCTGCCCACCGCATTGCCCAGCGCGAGTTCTTCCGCCCCGACCACGAAGGCACGGGCGTTGACCACCAGCTCCGGCAGCGAGGTGCCGAAGGCCACCAGCAGCAACCCGGCAACGAACGGCGATGCCCCGAAGCGCTGGGCCAGGCCGGAGGCCGCCCGCACGATGGAGTCACCGCCCAGTGCCAACAGCACCAGGCCCAGCACGAACCAAACAGTGGCAGCGATCATCTGGTGCTCCCCGGTGACAGATGTGAGCCGATTCTAGGGCCAGCCCACGCCAAACAGTGAAGGCCCGCTCCGGCGCTGCGGCCGGAGCGGTGCCGGTGGCTCAGGAGCAGCCTTCCACGTAGTCGACCTGCGGGGTCTTGCCGACCCGCCACGCGGTCACGTTGCCATCGCCGTTGATCTCGAAGTTGACCAGCGCGCCGCCTTCGGTCGCCGGGCGCACCCGCAGGTTGTGGCCCTGCTCGTCGTACTTGTGCGGGGTCAGATCGCCGCGATCCGGGTACAGCGTCTGCAGCTGGCCGAGCGACATGCCGACCTTGCCGCCACCGGGGGCGACGATGCGGTCGTTGCGCACGTCATAGCGCACCAGTCGCTTGCCTTCGATCATGAAGATCACGTCCTCGGCCTGCGCCCCTTCCGGCCGCAGGGCATGGCAGTAATCGTCGGCGACGTCGCCCTGCAGGGGTTCCCTCCAGGCTGCCCGGACCTCGTCCAAGGTGCTGCCCAGCGCCACGGGACCGTAGCCATCCAGCCGCGCCGGTCCCTGCGTCGCCGTGCCCGGTGCCGCCGTGCCCGGTGCCGCCGTGGCGGGCGCTGCCGGCGCGGTGTCCGCCGCCGGTGTTGGCACGGCCGCCTCGGCGTCAGCCGACGGCGTCTCCGGCGTGCGCTCGCACGCGGCCAAGGCCAGCACCATCCCCATTGCCATCACGCTTCCCAGCTGTTTCATGCCTGCATCCTCCCGGTGAATCGGCGCAGCCTAGCGCGAGCGCCGTGTGGGCGGCATGCACAGTGTCGCTGTCATCCGCGTTTCACCTTCCGCGTTCAGGCTCGGCCTGCACCGCATCGACCCCGCCCCCATGCAACCGCAGAAGACCGACCTCGCCCGCACCGCCCTGCAGGCCCACCGCGCGCCCCTGGACATGCGCCAGCGCCGGCTGTTGATCCTGTGCGACGGCCAGCGTGACCTGGTCCAGCTGGGCCAGCTGGTGGGCCCGGAAACCCCGGCGATGGTGATCCAGCTGATCCAGAGCGGGTATCTGGTGTCGAGTGCGGTCGCGGAGGCCGCCGTTGTCGCGCCCGCCGCGCCCGCACCTGCGGTGACACCGACCGCGGTGCCGGTGCCGGTGACCGAACGCCGCCGATCGCTGGTGGCCGCCCGCATCTACCTGCTGGACATCCTGGAACTGCAGCGCCATCCGCACGCGGCGGCGCTGTTCCACACCCTGCAGCAGTCGCGCAGCGACGAGACGGTCATGGCCGCGCTGCAGGCCGCATTGGACGCGCTGCCAGGCCTGACCTCCACCGGCTACGCCGAGCGGGTCCGGCAGCGGTTGCTGGAGGTGCTGCCGAAGGAACATGCCGAGCGGTTCCAGATCGCGGTGGTTTGAGCCCGTATTGACCGAATCGGGTTTCGATGAGGGCCTTGAATTGGACGATGGGGTGCCCCGCCTGTTCTCCGGCGTCGAGGCGGCCGCGCGTGTCTTGGCCCAGTTGGGGATCACGCGCTATCGCGTCGACGCGACAGCGATTGCCGGGGCCGAGCCCTCGCGCCGGTCACGTCCGGATCGGTCACGCGCCCTGAAGCAGTTGCATGAAGACGCGGCCTATCTGGAACGCATCCGTGAAGCAGTGGCCGAAGCGCGCGCGGATTCACGGCCGGCATTGTCCGGCACCGATGCGCACCTGCACATGGCGGCGCTGAAAGCGCGACTCGGTGACGAATTGCAAACGGCATTGACGGGCAACGACGTTCACATTGACCGCGTGTTGCCGACCCGCCGTGGGTCGGACGGCATCTAGGCGCACGCTTACCCCGAGAAATTCGCCTTCAACCCCTGCCAGCACTGCTGGTACCCGCGCTGGCGATGCGCCGCGTCCATCGCCTGTGCGGTGGGGCGGATCACGCCGCGGGTTTCGAACATGAAGGCCATGGTGTCCTTGATCACGTCCGGTTTGCTCAGGTCGGCGGCGGAGGCTTTCTCGAAGGTCGCCGCGTCCGGGCCGTGGCCGCTCATGCAGTTGTGCAGCGAGGCACCGCCGGGTACGAAACCTTCGGCCTTCGCATCGTAGGCGCCGTGGATCAGGCCCATGAATTCGCTGGCGATGTTGCGGTGGAACCACGGCGGGCGGAACGTGTTCTGCGCGACCAGCCAGCGCGGCGGGAAGATCGCGAAGTCCATGTTGCTGGTGCCCGGGGTGTCGCTGGGCGAATGCAGCACGAGGAAGATCGAGGGATCGGGATGATCGTGGCTGATCGAGCCGATCGTGTTGAAACGGCGCAGATCGTAGCGGTACGGCGCGTAGTTGCCGTGCCAGGCGACCACATCCAGCGGCGAATGATCGATATCCGCACGCCACAGCTGGCCCTCGAATTTGGCAATCAGTTCGAACGCGCCGTCGATGTTCTCGAACGCTGCATGCGGGGTTTCGAAGTCGCGCGGATTGGCCAGACCGTTGGACCCGATCGGGCCCAGGTCGGGCAGCTTCAGCAGCGCCCCGAAGTTCTCGCAGACGTAGCCACGTGCGTCGCCGTCGGGCAGTTCGACACGGAAGCGCACACCGCGCGGGATCACCGCGATCTGCTGCGGCTCGATCTCGATCACGCCCATTTCGGTGAGCAGGCGCAGGCGGCCGAGCTGCGGGACGATCAACAGCTCGCCATCGGCGTTGTAGAAATAGCGGCCCTGCATGTCGCGGTTGGCGGCATACAGGTGGATCCCCACGCCACCGTGCGCGTCCGGCGAGCCGTTGCCGCCCATGGTGTACAGCCCCTCGATGAAATCGGTGGGCGTGCTGGGCAGCGGCAACGGATCCCAACGCAACTGGTTGGGCGAGACCGCGCCCTGCGCGACGTCGCCGTGCAGGTTCGGCTGGCTGAAGGGGGTGAATTCGCCGTGGGTCACCGCGGGGCGGATACGGTACATCCAGCTGCGGCGGTTGCTCCCGCGCGGCGCGGTGAACGCGGTGCCGGACAGCTGTTCGGCGTACAAGCCATGGGCGACACGCTGCGGGGAGTTCTGCCCCACCGGCAGCGCACCGGGCACCGCCTCGGTGGCGAACTCGTTGCCGAATCCGGTCTGGTAGCCGCGGGCGGTGAGGGAGGTGCTCATCTGTGCGTGTCCTGGCAAGGCCTGGAAAGAGACGGAAAAGTTACTGGCACTACAGTCTGACGGCCGGGGTCACCCCGGCACGCCAGCGGTACGGCGGCCGGGTCGGCCCCGGCGCCGCGATGTCACGTTACAGCACGCCGCGCTTCATCTGATCGCGCTCGATGCTTTCGAACAGCGCGGTGAAGTTGCCTTCGCCGAAGCCTTCATTGCCCTTGCGCTGGATGATCTCGAAGAAGATCGGGCCGATGCAGTTGGTGGTGAAGATCTGCAGCAGCTTGCGCTGCTTGGTCTCCGGGTCGGCATCGATCAGGATCTTGTTCTTGGCCAGGCGCGCGACGTCTTCACCGTGGTTGGGCACGCGCAGGTCGATCACATCGAAATACGTGTCCGGCGTATCCAGGAACTCCACGCCCTGGGCGCGCATCGCTTCCACGGTGTCGTAGATGCTCTCGGTGAAGCAGGCGATGTGCTGGATGCCCTCGCCCTTGTAGGCGTCCAGGTACTCGTTGATCTGGCTCTTCGGATCGGAGGATTCGTTGAGCGGAATGCGCACGATCCCATCCGGGGCGGTCATCGCCTTGGACACCAGGCCGGTCTTGAGGCCCTTGATGTCGAAGTAGCGGATCTCGCGGAAGTTGAACAGGCGCTCGTAGTAATCCGACCACTGCTGCATGTTGCCGAAGTACAGGTTGTGGGTCAGGTGATCGATGAAGGTCAGCCCGAAGCCCTTCGGGCGCTGGTCCACCCCTTCGATCGGCGCGTAGTCGGTATCGAACATGCTGCCGCTGGCGCCGTAACGGTCGACCAGGTACAGCATGCAGTCGCCGATGCCCTTGATGATCGGGGCGGCGACGGCGCTGGTGTCGGGCTTGAAGTCGATCGCTTCGGCGCCGTTGCCCAGGGCCATCTGGTAGACCTCATCGCCCGGCTTCTTGAAGCGGATGGCGAAGCCGCAGGCGCACGGACCGTGCTTTTCGGCGAAGTCCGAGGCGAACGAGTCCGGCTCTTCATTGACCAGGAAGTTCACGTCGCCCTGGCGATAGACCGTGATCGCGCGCTGCTTGTGGCGCAGCACCGCAGTGAAGCCCATCTTGCGGAAATAGTCGTGCAGTTCCGCGCCACGGCCGGCCGGGGCGGCGAACTCGACGAACTCGAAACCATCGATGCCCATCGGGTTTTCGAAGGTGGTGACCTGCATGCCCGGATCGGGTGCGAAGGACGCGGTGCTCGTTTGGCTGGTCATGCTGTGGCTCCAAAGCAGTCCGCATCGGAAAAAACCAGGTGCGGTAGGAAGGCAGACCCGCGAGAATGCGGAGTCCGGAACGTAGGTTATAGTTTCACATGAAACCACCATCAAGGTGCACCGCAGCATGAGCCCGCCCGATCCCAGCAGTCACAGCATCCGCGCCTCGCACGCCCTGCTCGATCTGGAGCAGTTCCTGCCGTACCGGCTGAGCGTTCTGTCCAACCGCGTCAGCGGCAACATCGCCAAGCTGTACGGGGACCGTTATGGCCTGGCGATCCCCGAGTGGCGGGTGATCACGGTCCTGGCGCTGTATCCGGGCTCGTCGGCCAGCGAGGTGTCCGATCGCACCGCGATGGACAAGGTCGCGGTCAGCCGCGCCGTGGCCAGACTGCTCGAACGCGGCTTCATCAAGCGTGAAACCCACGGCGATGACCGCCGCCGCTCGGTGCTGGCGCTGTCCGCCGCCGGTTTCGAGGTCTACGAGACCATCGCCCCGCTGGTGATCGATATCACCCGCAAGCTGATGTCCGTGCTCAGCGAGGAAGAGGAGCAGATGCTGGAAACGCTGATCCTGCGCCTGGCCGGGGAGGGCCTGCAGCGGATGGACGAGTAGGCAACGACCGTTGGTCGTTGCGGCTCAGCTGAGGTGCTTGCGCCGTGCATGCACCCACGGCGCCGCCAGTGCGCCGATGGCGCCGGCGGCAAAGCCCAGCGAGGCGGCCACGGCGGCCGCCTCGATCGCGCCTGGCAGGGCCAGTGCCGCCACTACCAGCAGCAGCGACGGCAGGCCGATGAACACCGCCATGAAGTAGCGCCAGCGCGGTGACCACGTCCCGACCTGGAGCAGGCTGACCGGCATCCAGGTTTCTGCCGAGGCGTCCTGCGCGACCTTGGCGGCGACCTTGGTCAGGTCGGCCTCGACCGGCCCTTTGCCGCCGCGTGCGCTGGCCAGCATCGCCGCCACTTCATCCACGGCCGGGAAGCTGGTCGGCCAGGTCTGGGGAGCACTGACGCCGTACGCGGTCAGCAGCGGCACGCTGATCCAGGGCGCCAGCAACGGACGCACCTTGCGGCGGTCCATCACGCACCAGATCTGGGTCACGCCATGCGCGGTAACGCTGTACAGCGCCAGCTGCGCTGCGGCCGGGTACGGCAGCATATGCACGCGGGCGGCCATGCTGTCGTAGCCCATCGCGCGCAGGAAACCGGGGCGGGTGCGCCCTTCGTGTGCCCACGCCAGGCCGAGTGCGCCGACCAGGTAGGCCTCGGCAGGATCTTTCACACCTGCACTGGCGCGATCATCGCTGGCCAGGAAGAAGGCCAGGGACTTGGGTTCGGCGACATCGTGCTGATCCCAACGCCCGGCATCGCCGAGCACGTGCTTGAGCGGCAGGCGTGCGGGCGCGGTCTCGTCCTTGCTGGCGTTCTGCAGGAACGGCACCACGCTCAGCACGAAGCCCTGCAGATCCACACCCCGGATGCCGCTGCCCTGCCACTCGGTGGGAATCAGGCCGGGCAGCGTGCCCTGGCGTGCCAGCGCGTCCAGCTGCGCTTTCTGCTCGACCAGTTTCTGCACGGCCGCCTTGAGCAGCACGTTGTCCGGCACGGACACCATCGGCAGGCGGTAGCGGATCGCGCCGGGCCCCGGGGTATCGGCCTCGGCCTCCAGCGCATCGGGTGCAGTCTGGTCATCGAGCAGCACATCGACCGGCGGCAGGCTCACACCGGCCGGTGCATCAAGGGAGACTTCGGTGGTGCTGTCGCTGGTACCCGGCTGCATGCGTCGATTCCGTCGGTTGTCCGCCACGAACAGCGCGGCATGAGGTCCTTGGAGGTAGCGGCAGGGTGGCGCGGAAATTGAGCGCAAAAAAAAGCCGCGGAATCCGCGGCTTTTTCGATCACGACGCCTTCGGTGGCGCCCATTGCTTCATGAAGGCGAAGAAGCGGCCACGGTCGTAGCCCTTCTTCTGCCCCTTGTCCGCCTCCAGCTCACCGGTGAACTGCGAATGCAGCAGCGTGCCGTCGGCATCGAGCACGAACAGGTGCGGGTAGCCCTTCACTGCCGGGAACTGCGACAGGAACGCCGCGTTCTCGTTGTCTTCGCTGTAGTTGACCTTCATCCAGACATAGTTCGCATCGCGGAAGCTGCGGATCTCCGCATCGCCCTCGATGAAGCCGTCCATCAGGTGGCACCACGGGCACCACTCACCGCCCACATCCAGGATGATCCGCTTGCCACCGCGCTGGGCCTCGACCTTGGCCGTGGCCAGATCGGCGACCGGATCGCGGGCGGGATCGAACTGGGCGTTGAGCGCCGCGATCGCGGCGATGTCCGCCGCGGCCGGGGTGTTGCCCGAGGCCACCGGTTCGCCGGGATCGGCGACCGGGGTCTTCTGCTCGGAGGTATCCAGCGGCTGCGCAGGCGCAGCGGTGGGCGTCGACGACGGCGAACAGGCAGCCAGCAGGCCGGCCACGATCATCGACATTCCCGCTGCTTTCATGCGCATTGCAGACCTCACTTGACGCCGTGCATCAGCTTGTTGATCAGCGGGGCGACCAGGAACAGCACCACGCCGGAAATGATCAACGCCCAGAAGCCGAAGGTGTAGCCCTTCAGGGCCGACTCCACGGTCATGCCGCCTTCGCCGCTGACCACGCCGGCGAAGATGCCGGACATGTTGTTGCCGATGCCGGTGGACAGGAACCAACCGCCCATGCCGAAGCCGACCAGACGCACCGGGGCCAGCTTGGTCACCATCGACAGGCCGATCGGCGACAGGCACAGCTCACCCACGGACTGGATGACGTAGACCATGAACAGCGTCCAGAACGGGATCTTGCCGTCCACGACCATGCTCGACAGCGCCACCATCAGCAGCGCGAAGGCCGCACCGTTGAACAGCAGGCCCAGGCCGAACTTGCGCGGAATCGACGGGTTGGCGCGACCCAGCTTGATCCAGATCCAGGCAATGATCGGGGCCAGGGTGATGATTGCCACCGAGTTGACCGACTGGAACCAGGCAGTCGGGAATTCCCAGCCACCCAGGTTGCGGTTGACGATGTTGTCGGCCAGGAAGGTGAACGAGCTGCCGGCCTGTTCGAAGAACATCCAGAACATTACGTTGAAGGTGAAGATGATCAGCATCGCGATGACGCGGTCACGCTGGACCTTGCCTTCACGGATGCCCTCCACCAGCAGCAGCACTGCCAGCGCGATGAACATCACGCCCAGGATCCAGGCCAGCGCGGTGGCACCGGTGGAGAGCAGGAAGAAGGCGACCGGGATCGCCACGATGGCACCGATGAACACCATCACGATGCGGCCATAGCCCTCGGCGCCGGCCGGCGGGGCGCCAATGCCCTTGAGGCCGGCACGGCCGACGTAGAACCAGGCCAGGCTGATCAGCATGCCGATGCCCGAGGCGATGAAGACCATCTTGTACGACGGCATCGCCTTGGTGCCGAACACGCTCTCGGCCAGGTACTGGGTCAGCACCGGGGCGATCATCGCGCCGATGTTGATGCCCATGTAGAAGATGGTGAAGCCCGAGTCGCGGCGCTCATCCTTCAGGCCGTACAGCTTGCCGACCATGGTGGAGATATTGGGCTTGAACAGGCCGTTGCCGATGATGATCGTGGCCAGGCCCAGCTCGAAGATTTCCTTGTTGGGCATCGCGACCATGAACAGGCCCGCAGCCATGATCACCGCGCCGGTCAGGATCGAGCGCTGGTAACCCAGTACCCGGTCGGCAACGTAGCCGCCGAAGATCGCCGCCGCATAAACCAGCGCCAGATAGGCACCATAGGTCCGGCTGGCTGCGGCCTGGCCGGCCGAGTCGCCTTCGAAGAACTGCGCGACGATGTACAGCACCAGCGCCCAGCGGATCCCGTAGAACGCGAAGCGCTCCCAGAATTCGGTCATGAACAGCATCCACAACGGGCGCGGATGGCCCAGCGTGGTCTTGAACTCCGGCAACGCCGGTTCGGGAACGGATTTCGCGGCGGTGTCTACGCTCATGCGGGATTCCTGGGTTCGGTGGAAGACATGCACGTCCGATGTGCGAAAGCAGCGCGGGAGAATCCCAGACCAACCACGTTCACGTCAAATACACGCTGATGTGTACCGCTGGCAGCACGGTCGCTGAACTTGCATCTGAAACTGCAGGGGTAAAACCGTCAGCGCAGCAATGGCGGGGCCTGCCGCACGGTAGCGGTGATAGATACGCCAAATATGAATAGGCTTATTGGCGCCCGTGCTCGATCACTCGTCCGGCGGCATCGGGTCGTCGTTGCGGATCGTGGTGCGCACCTGGAACAGTTCCGGGAAGAACGTCAGTTCCAGCGCCTGGCGCAGGAAGCCGACCCCGCTGGAGCCACCGGTCCCGCGCTTGAAGCCGATCACCCGCATGACGGTGCGCATGTGGCGGAAGCGCCACAGCTGGAAAGCGGTCTCCAGATCGACCAGGTCCTCGCACAGCGCGTACTCACGCCAGAAACGATCGGTGTTCTGGTAGATCCGCTCGAACACCGGGTGCAGCGCATCGTCGGCCACGTGCGGCTGCTGCCAATCGCGCCCCTGATAGCCGGCTGGGACCGGATGGCCGAAGCGGGCCAGGTAGCGCAGGAACTCCTCATACAGACTGGGGGCGTCGAGCACCTCCTGCAGCTGGGCCTGGCCGGCCGGGTCATGCGAGAACACCTGCAGCATCTGCGCGTTCTTGTTGCCCAGCAGGAACTCGATGTAGCGGTACTGCAGCGACTGGAAGCCCGACGACGGGCCCAGCACATCGCGGAAGCCCATGTATTCGGAGGGGGTCAGCGTCTCCA
The DNA here is from genome assembly GCF_003751305.1 of Stenotrophomonas rhizophila. Lineage (GTDB taxonomy): Bacteria > Pseudomonadota > Gammaproteobacteria > Xanthomonadales > Xanthomonadaceae > Stenotrophomonas > Stenotrophomonas rhizophila_B. The sequence continues at coordinate 222,236 of NZ_RJKV01000002.1, read as the reverse complement.
GCACCGACCACTGCTCGGTGAGCTGGCGCAGCACCTGCTTGCTGCGCGCCAGCACCTTGCGGCACTGCCAGACCTCATCGCGCTGCAGGAACCCGATCGCCGCGCGCAGTTCGTGCGCCAGCAGCTTCAGCCACAGCTCGGAGGTCTGGTGCTGGATGATGAACAACATCTCGTCATGGTGCGGCGGGTTGGACAGCGGCTGCTGGGCCGACAGCAGCTGATCCAGGCGCAGGTAGCCGCCGTAGGTCAGCCGCCCCTCCAGATCGGTGTGGATACCGGCTTCGAGATCGCGTTGGTTCTTGTCGACGGACATGGCAGGGACCGCTTGAGGGGCAGAAAGGGTAGCGCAGTGGCCCGGTGGCCGTGCATCTGGCGGCCGGCGGCTTACCGTTCCACCAACTCGGCCGAGCGCACGACGTTGACGCCCGGCGTCGGTGCCAGGGCTGCCTCGACCAGCGCGGCCGCAATGCGCTCGGCCGGATTGATCCGCCACGCCCGCGGAAGGACCGGACCCAGTACGCCCAGCACCAGGCTGGCCAGATGCTCGCCGGTGCGCCGCTCGGCCCGCTCGCCCCCGATCAGCCCGGGGCGGACCAGGGTCAGGGAGGGGTAGCCCAGTTCCCGCAGGTCCTGCTCCAGCTGGCCTTTGACCTGGTTATAGAAGATGCGCGAGCCCGGGTCGGCCCCCATTGCCGAGTTCAACGCGAAGGCATGCGCGCCTTGCGCCCGCGCCAGCCGCGCCACCGCCAGCGGCGCGTCATGGTCGACCCGCGCGAACGCCTCCTTGCTGCCGGCCTGTTTGATCGTGGTACCGAGCGCACAGATCACCGCATCCACCGCCCACCAGTCGGCCGCGGCCGGCAGCTGCGCGAAGTCCACCACCGGAGTGAGCAGCGCCGCATCGGTGGTGTCCAGCGGGCGGCGGGTCGGGGCGACCACCGCATCGCAGCGCGGGTCGTCCAGCAGTTGCCGCAGCACATGACCACCGACCAGCCCGGTCGCACCCACCAGCATCACCTTCATCGCATTCTCCTGCCTTGCTCGTGCTTACCATCCTGCCATGCAGGATCGGTTCAAGCGTGACCGGACTGCGCCGATACTGTTCCCACCTCTCCACCGCTCCGGCCCCTCGGCCGTGCCCTGCAAGGATCTGCCGCATGACGGACCCGCACGACGCTCCCCCCAGCCCCGGCACCGCCGTAGGCCGGCTGCTGTCGCGTCGACAGAGCGTGGGCACCGTAGTGGACGCGGCCACCGGGCCCGCCCCGGCCCTCAAGGGCGGCAGCAGCGCGATGCTGCAGCGGCTGTTCGCCGGGATCGATTCCCCCGAGCCCTTGCTGGCCGCGTTCGCCAATGGCATGTCCACCCTGCCCGGCGAGCTGGGCGATATGGGCCTGCGGCTGCAATCGGCCCAGCGCAGCGCTGACTGGGTCAGCTACGGCCGCGCGATGCGCCAGCTGATCGACAAGTACATCCGCACCATCGAGCAGGAAACCCCCGACGGTCAGCCCGACAGCCTGCGCCTACGCGAGTTGCTGCGGCACACCCTCGGGGTGACCGTGGCCAGCCTGCTGCAGAACATGCCTGAACTGCGCGAAGAGCCCGGGCACCTCGCCGGTGAGGTGCATCGCTGGCATCCCGGCCAACCGCTGCAGCCGATCGAAGTCCGGCTGCGCGAGCTCTCCCACCAGATCGGCGTACGCAGCGATGGCTGGCAGGAACAGCAGGAGCTGTTGCTGAGCCTGTTCGATCTGCTGCTGGACAACATCGGCGAGCTGCTCGACGACAGCAGCTGGCTGCACGGCCAGGTGCACGCGGTGCGGTCACTGATCGGCGGTCCGCTCGATCGCGACTCGGTGGAACAGGCACGCGCCAACCTGCGCGAAGTGATCTACAAGCAGGGCCTGCTCAAACAGGGGATCGTGGAATCCAAGGCGGCGATGAAGAGCGTCATGGGCGGCTTCATCGAGCGCCTGGATGGCATGGCGGTCAGCACCGGCGAATACCACGACCGCATCAGCAGCTACGCGCTGGCCCTGAAGGAAGCCCGCAGCATCGCCGATCTCAACCAGCTGCTGCAGGACGTCCTGGTGGACACCGGCCGGGTGCAGGAGCAGGCACTGCAGGCGCGCGACCACCTGGGCAACGCACGCCGCGAGGTGGAACAGGCCGAGCAGCGCATCGCCGAGCTGGAGCAGGAACTGCGCGACGTCTCCGGGCTGGTCCGCACCGATCCACTGACCGGCGCGCTCAACCGGCGCGGGCTGGATGAACTGCTTGAGCGCGAAATGGCGCGCGCCGCCCGCCATGGCCATCCGCTGGCGCTGGCCCTGCTCGACCTCGACGATTTCCATCAGACCAACACCCTGCACGGCCATGCCGGCGGCGATGCGGTACTGCGCCATCTGGTCGAGGTCTGCCAGCTGCATCTGCGCAGCAGCGATGCGATCGCGCGCCTGGGCGGGGATGAGTTCGTCCTGCTGCTGCCGGAAACACCGGCGGCGGACAGCATGTCCACCCTGCTGCGGTTGCAGCGCTCGCTGGCGCAGCGGCCGCTGCCGTTGGACGAGCAGCGTGTGCCGGTGCATTTCAGCGCTGGCCTGGCGCAATGGCAGCCGGGCGAAGCGGCAGACGCGCTGTTGCGGCGCGCCGATACGGCGCTGTATGCGGCCAAGCGGGTTGGCAAGAACCGCGTGCAGGCTGCCGAGCCGGCGCGCTGATCCGGTGGCTGTGATATTCCGCGCCCCGGCGCGAATCACCCGGGTATGCACATGACTCTGCCCCGCACCGCCCACGATCCACGCGCGCGCTTCGCCGCGTTGCTGGAGCAGCACCGCGGCATCGTGCTCAAGGTGGCGCGCGGTTACTGCCATCAGCACGAGGATCGGCTGGATCTGGTCCAGGAGATCAGCGTGCAGGCGTGGGCGGCATTCGAGGATTTCGACCCGGCGCGGGCGCGCTTCTCGACCTGGTTGTATCGGGTGGCGCTCAATGTGGCGATCTCGCAATGGCGCCGCCAGCAACATCGGCACCACCACACGCCATTGGATGATGACCTGCCAGTGGTCGACGACGGCCTTCCACCCGAACAGCGCCACGCGCTGCGCCAGCTGGAGGTCGCCATCCACGCGCTGCCCCCACTGGACCGCGCGCTGATGCTGCTGCACCTGGATGATCACGACCATCGCCAGATGGCCGAGGTGCTGGGCATCAGCATCACCAATATTTCCACCCGCCTGCACCGGGTGCGCCAGCAGCTGCGCACCCGCTTGAACCCCACCGACTGAGGGAACCGCCATGCAACCGGATGAGCTCAAGCAGCTGTGGAGCCACGCCAACGCTCCCACCGACGCGCAGGAGGCCTTCGCGCTGGATGCGTGGCGCAGCCATCGGCAACGGGCCGTACAGCATCAGCTGGGGGCCTTCAGCCTGTGGCAGTGGCTGCAGCTGGCGATCTGGCTGGCCGTGGCGGTGTATTGCGGCAGCCAGTGGTGGCAGCAACCGCCGCTGGCGGTGATGCTCAGCGCGCTGTCCCTGCACGCGTACTGCATCGCGGCCATCATCGTCAGCATCACCCGCCTGCAGCGCCGACGACAGCTGCATCCCACCCTTACGGTGGTGGAGCAATCGCAGCAGTTGGCCGCGCTGCGCTGGCACACCGCACTGACCGAACTGCTGCTCGGCCTGCCGTGGTGCTGGCTGTGGCTGGCGGTGCCGGTGCTGGTGGCCTGGCAGGCGTGGGGGGTGGATCTGGGCGCGTTCGCCGCACCGTGGCTGCTGGTATCGCTGGGTGCGGGGACGCTGGCCATGCTGGCCGTATGGGTCCTCGCCCGCCGCTGGGCCCAGCGCGCGCCGGCATCGCCGCGGCTGCAGCGCGCGCTCGACGCGCTCTCCGGGCGCCGCCTGGCCCGTGCCCGCGCCGAGTTGGAGGCCCTGCGCGGGTGGGAATCGGCCTGAGCTGGGCGAGCCTCAGTGCGCGGGCTTGGCCCCGCGCAGCTTCTGGAATGCGCTGACGGCGCCCAGCACTACCGCGCCGATCACCACGCCGACGATCACGTTGCCCAGCGCGTTGATCAACCAGCCCCAGCGGCCATCGCCGCCCATCTCCAGAATGGCGTGATGCAGCGGCGCGATGCTGTGCACCAGGATCCCGCCACCGACCAGGAACATCGCTGCGGTACCGGCCACCGAGAGGAACTTCATCAGCCACGGCGCAGCCACCAGCAGGCCCCGGCCGATCGCAGCCAGCGCGGCGCCCTTGTTGGACAGGTACAGGCCCAGATCGTCGAGTTTGACGATACCGGCGACCAGGCCGTAGACGAACACCGTCATCGCCAGCGCGATCACCACCAGCGCGGTGACCTGGTTGAGGAAGGGGGCGCTGGACACCACGCCCAGCGACAGCACGATGATCTCCGCCGACAGAATGAAGTCGGTGCGGATCGCGCCCTTCACCTTGTCCTTCTCCCACGCCACCATGTCGACCTTCTCATCGGCCAATGCCTTGACCCGCTCGGCCTTGCGCTGCTCGTCCTCATCGCGCGAATGCAGGAAGCGGTGCGCGAGCTTCTCCACGCCCTCGTAGCAGAGGAAAGCGCCGCCGATCATCATCAGCGGGGTGATCGCCCAGGGCAGCCAGGCACTGATCGCCAGCGCGGCCGGCACCAGGATCGCCTTGTTGACCAGCGAGCCCTTGGCCACCGCCCACACCACCGGCAGTTCGCGGTTCGCGCTGACCCCGGTGACCTGCTGGGCGTTCAGCGCCAGATCGTCGCCGAGCACGCCGGCGGTTTTCTTGGCCGCGACCTTGGTCAGCACCGCCACGTCATCCAGCAGGGACGCAATATCATCGAGCAACGCGAACAGACTGGCACCGGCCATGGTGGATCCAAAGGAGAAGGCGGAAGCGCCGATTCTGACCGATCCGCCCCCTGTCGCGGTAGCAGGCGCGGATTCACCGGCCCACCACTGCCGCCCGGCCACACTGCCGGTGATCGTCGCCCCGGAGTCCTGCTTGAACACCACGCCCGTCGTTCCCGGTTCGCCGTCGCTGGTCAAGGGCATGAACCGCCGCAGCCAGATCCTGCGCCTGCTGTTGCGCTACCGTAATTCCGGCGTGTTTTCAGGCATGAACCTGGATGCACGCGCGGTCCATGATGTGCCGCCGGACGGCAACCCGGAGCAGTTCGTCACCGATCTGGAATCGCTGGGGCCGACCTTCGTCAAACTGGGCCAGATGCTCTCCACCCGGCCGGACATGGTGCCGGTGGAGTTCGCCACGGCCTTGGAGCGCATGCAGGAGAACGTGGCACCGATCCCGGTCGAGCGCGTCGCGGCGATCATCGAACAGGAGCTGGGTGCCTCGGTCTCCAAGCTGTTCGCCAGCTTTGATCCGGTCCCGCTGGGCTGCGCCTCGATCGCCCAGGTCCACCGCGCCGAACTGCATGACGGGCGTCAGGTGGCGGTCAAGGTGCAGAAGCCCGAGGTCGCCGCACAGCTGCGCTCGGACCTGGAGGTGCTGCGCAGCTTCGCGTTGGCCGCTGACCACCTCACCCAGGTCGGCCGTCGCGTACGCCTGCGCGACTGGCTCAATGAGTTCGCCAAGACGTTGATGCAGGAGCTGGACTACCAGGCTGAGGCCGAGAACCTGCAGCGCTTCGGTCAGCACCTCAAGCCCTTCAAACCGCTGTGGATGCCGCAGCCGATCTGGGACTACTGCAGTCATCGCGTGTTGACCATGGAGCTGGCGCAGGGCGTGCGCGTGGACATGATCCCCGACGTGCGCCGCACCGAGCAGCCGATGGCGCCGCTTGCCGCTGCATTGATCCGCGGCTATGTCGATCAGATTTTCGTGCACGGCGAGATCCATGCCGATCCGCACCCGGGCAACCTGCGCGTCACCCCGGACGGTCGTCTGGCGATCTTCGACCTGGGCATGGTCGCGCACATGCCGCCGCGGCTGCGCGAGCGGTTGCTGAAGCTGTTGTTCGCAGCGGTGGACGGGCGTGGCGAGGAAGTGGCCGACGAGATCATCGGCATCAGCACGCGGCTGGAGTACTTCGACGAGGAACGCTACCTGCGCGAGACCGGCCAGGTCATCGCACGCTACGCGGCCAACAGCAGCTTCTCCGAGGGCCGCGTGGTGCTGGACCTGGTGCGCATCGCCACCGCCAGTGGCCTGCGCACGCCGCCGGAGCTGAGCCTGCTCGGCAAAGCACTGCTCAATCTGGAAACCGTCTGCCGACTGCTGTCGCCCGACCTGGATACGCGCCGTATCGTGGAGAAACAGCTGCAGCACGTAATGCGCGCACGCCTGAAGAAATCACTGTCCAAAGCCAATCTGGCCAGCGAAGCGATGGAGATCCAACAGCTGCTGCGCGATGGGCCGCGCAAGATGACCGACATCCTCGCGCTGCTCGCCGAGAACCGCCTGCAGATGAAAGTCACCGGGCTGGAAGAATCACGCCTGATGGAAAACCTGCAGAAGATCGCCAACCGCGTGTCCGCCGGTATCGTCACCGCCGCCCTGATACTCGCCGCAGCGATGATGATGAAGGTCGATACCGGCTGGCATCTGTTCGGCTATCCGGCGATCGCATTCACCTTGATGTTGATCGGTGTGTTCCTGGGATTGGGCATCATCCTCAGTGCGTTGATCTTTGATCGTCGTGCACGTTCGAAGGAAGAACGCGGGCACCGTTGACGCGTTCTCCACGCGCGGCACGCATTCAGACACAACGAAGACACTTCCGCACCGTGCGTTGCAATGCTGCATCGCGCGCACTTCTTCACGCGCGTTTTACGTCGCATATAGCAATGCGATGCGTGATGAAGTATGTCGTTTTCAACAAACATTTCAGTCAGGTTCGTGCAGGCATGATCGAGTCATCGGCTTGTCATGCATGTGTGGTTGAGACAGCCGGTCGGATGGGAACTGCGTCGTCATGACGTCCATCACCACCTGTCTCCACTGCCAAAAGTGCTTATGCTCTGGATCCTGCTGCTGTCACTGTTGCTGCTCACCTGGCTGTTCCTCGCATCTGACAAGTGGGTGTGGTGGAAGGCAAGCCTGATGTCATTGCTGCTGCTGACGCTCAGCGCATGGTGGTTGATCAACAAGTTGTCCGGTGACGGCCTCAATGCAGCCACGCTGTACCACCTCGGCGCGGACATGGAAGGCGCCGGTGTCGCCGACTTCAAGCACTACATCGCCGGCTTCATCGCGCTGGCCCTGGTCTCGCTTACCCCCTTGCTGCTGGCACGCCTGCGTCGTCGGCCCCGCCCCGCGCATGGCAAGGCGGTGTTTGCCGGCTTCATGGCCATGTGGTTCGTCGCCATCGTGGTGAGCCCGCTGTACAGCGATGGCCAGCGTCTGTACCAGCAGATGCGCCCGGTCGACTACAGCATGGTCAAAGCCGAATACCGCGTGCCGACCCAGCCGCTGACCAAGCCGCGCAACATCGTGTGGATCTACGGCGAAAGCCTGGAGCGCACCTATCTCAATGAACAAACCTTCCCGGACCTGATGCCCAACATCAACCGGCTGGCCGCGCAGTCGCTGGACGTGCGCGGGCTGGTCTCGGCCGAAGGCGGTGGCTGGACCATCGCCGGCCTGGTCTCCTCGATGTGTGGTGTGCCACTGACCACCGCCAAGGAAGACGAAAACAGCATGGGCCGCATGGGCAGCTTCCTGCCCGAAGCGGTCTGCCTGGGCGATTACCTCAAGCAGCAGGGCTACACCAATCACTACCTGGGCGGGGCCAACGGCCAGTTCGCCGGCAAAGGCCAGTTCCTGGCCACGCATGGCTTCGATACCGTCGACGACCTGGCCTGGTTCAAGCAGCAGAAGATCACCCGCGCGCATTTCTCCCCGTGGGGCGTGCATGACGATGTACTGCTGGACAAGGCATACGACCGCTTCGTGCAGCTCTCGCGCAAGGGCGAGCCGTTCATGCTCACCACGCTGACCATGGACACCCATCACCCGGCCGGCCATCTGCCCGTGGCCTGCAAAGGCACCCGCTACAAGAGCGAGCACGGCAACATCGGCATGCTCAATGCGCTCAAGTGCACCGACGGGCTGATCGCCAAGCTGGTCGACCGTATCCAGGCCAGCCCGTACGGCGAGGACACGTTGATCGTGATCGCTTCCGATCACCTGGCCATGCCGAATGATCTCAGCCATATCCTCGCCAAGCAGGACCGCGAGAACCTGCTGCTGTTCCTGGGCAAGGACATCGCCCCGCGCCAGCTGGCCGCACCGGCCGGTTCGACGCTGGATTCGGGCGCGACCCTGCTGAGCCTGATCGATCCGGCCATCGATTCGATCGGCTTCGGCCGCTCGCTGCTGCATCCGGAGCGTTCGGACAGTGCCAGCGCCGCGGTGTTCCGCGACAACGGCAAGGACTACCCGCGTTACCTGGCGTTCTCGCGCTCGCTGTGGCTGGGCGACAAGACCCGCCAGCTGCGCATCGATGACGACAACCAGGTGGTGATCGGCCTGCAGCATGTGCAGCCACCGGTGCTGCTGGAGTACGACAAGCACTGGGACCTGAAATCGGTCTACCTGGAGAACACTTCCAAGCAGTTCGATCTGGCTGACCCGTCCAATACGCTGGCCTACGTGGATCGCTGCACCGCGTTCGAGGACGGCTCGGCCGATGGCGACTGGTGCGCGATGCTGGTCAACCAGGACAAGGGCATCAAGCTGTTCCGCGATGACCAGCTGCGCGGTGGCGTGGCGGTGGATGGCCCGCTGGATCCGTTCAACGGCCCGCGCCCGAGCATCCGCCAGGCGCACATGATCACCCAGAAGGGTCGCCGCACCCGGGCCGGCCAGTACATGGTGCAGCTGGTGACCAAGCAGTCACCCGACCGCGGCTTCTGGATCGAGGCGGTCTCCTCTCAGCGCAAGGTGGTGGTCGCCCAGCAGTGGGTACAGCCGGATGCCGAGGGGCGCATCAACCTGAGCTTCGGCCTGGACCACGAGGTCGATGACCTGGAAGTGCGCGCCTGGTTGAACCACGCCGAGAAGCTGGCCGTGGATACCTTCGCGCTGGTGCCGTCGCGCCGCGGCAACCGCGGCTGATCCGGCCGTCCCGGGCGGTGCCGGGCGCTGTCGGCCGTCGATATCGGTAGTGCCGGCCGCTGGCCGGCTCCCGATTCTCTCTGCATCGTCTATCTGCCGGCCAGCGGCCGGCACTACCTGCATCGGGACGGTACCGACCATCGGTCGGCATCCGTCCGTCATCGGTTGCGCTTACGCGTCCGGGTCCGGCGTCGCCGCCGGATCCCGCACCAGATGGATATCCGTCGGCGAGGACAGCGCGATCCCGGCCTCGGCAAACGTCTGCAGCACCGTGAAGTACAGCTCGCTGCGTGCGCCGTACACCGCACGCGGGCCTGACACGTAGGCGAAGCTGTTGATCGCGATCTGCCCATTGGCGATCGAGTCGATGAACACCGACGGTGCCGGGTCGCTCAGCACGCCCGGGTGATCGGTGTAGGCATCCAGCAGGATCTGCCGCAACGCGGCCACGTCGGTGTTCAACGGCACCGAGAACTGGATCTGGATCCGGCCCTGCGCATTGCCCATCGTCATGTTGCGGATGGTCTTGGTGATCAGCTCGGAGTTGGGCACGATCAAGGTGGATTTGTCGCCGACCTGGATTTCGGTCGAGCGCACGCTGATCCGCTTGATGTCGCCTTCCTGGTCGCCCAGCTTGACCCAGTCGCCGATCTTGACCGGCCGCTCGGCCAACAGGATCAGCCCCGAGACGAAGTTCTGGGTGATCGCCTGCAGACCGAAGCCGATACCCACCGACAGCGCGCTGACCACCAGTGCCAGCTTTTCCAGGCCGATGCCCAGCGCGGTGACACCCCACAGCACCGCGGCGATGATGCCGAGGTAGCGGGTGACGGTGCTGATCGAGTTGCGCGCACCGGCATCCAGCTCGGTCTTGGGCAGGTAGGTGTCGCTCAGCCAGCGCTGGAAGGTCTGCATCACCGCCCACACCACCAGGAACACCAGCACCGCATACAGCACGCTGCTCGGCCGGAGCGTGGTCTCACCGATCTTCAGGCCGCCGGACAACGAGTCCAGCCCGCCCAGGAAAGCGTTGAGGTTGCCGAACGGCGCGGCCAGCATCAGCACGCCCAGCACTATCACCCCGACCCGCAGCACCGCCGAGAGCAGCACGCCGGCCTGCTCCACCCGCGACTCACTGAGCCCGGTGGTCAACACGATGGTCTGCCCGGCACGGCTGCTGGGCGCGAGCACCCAGGTGGCCAGGTCATCGGCAAACTTGAGCAGCAGCGAGACCGCCATGAACACCACCGCGACCCAGACCAGCTGCTGGGCCACGAACAGCGCGAAGTTGAGATACCCCAGCAGTGTGGCGATCACCGCCGCGGCCACGGCGATGTGGCCGATCAGGCGCGCCAGCACGATCCAGCCACTGCGGCGAGGTGCCCCCCGCACCTTGCCATCACCACCGGCGCGGGGATCGGCCCGTGCTTCGGCTTCGGCGGCTTCGGCCGCCTGACGGTTGTGCATGCGCGCCAGCGAAGTCAGGATCGCGATGATCAGCCCCAGGTAGGTCAGCGCCATCAACCCATCGGCGGCCACCGTGGTCACCTCGCTGGTGCGGGCTGCACGGTCGAGGGCGACCAGCATGATGCTCAGCCAGGTCAGGCCGGCCGCGCCCCAGGCGTACTTGCGCAGCCGCAACGCCGCGCTGTCATCCAGCGACAGCAGCCGCCACGACGGGCGCTTGGGGACCAGCAGACAGGCGCTGAGCGCAGCGATGAAGGCGGCCACGAAGGTGGCCACCTCGAACGTCTCGGCCACCTGTTGCAGGCGCGGCGGGATCGCGCCGATCGCATCCAGCGACTCCACCAGGGCTACCGCCGCCAGGCCCGGCAACAGCGTGCCGACCAGCAGCAGCCACACCGCCAGGCCAGAGCGGCGCAGACGTCCATCGGGTGCACGCTCGGAGGCGGCAAAGCGGCGCCCCAGCGCACGCAGCCACAGACGCAACGGGAAGAACAGCACCAGTGCGACCGCCAGGCCGATCAAGGGCGCGTTCCAGCCATGCTTGGCAATGGCTTTGCGGGCCGCGTCTTCGCCAAGGCGGTAAAGAATGGCCAGGCGGTGCACATCGTCCGGCACATCCTTGGCGAAGCTGCGCCACAGCGCAGGTGACAGCGGCGAGGCGACCTTGCGGCTCAGCTGTTCGCTGAACTGGGTGACCCGCATCTTCTCGATGCGCTCGCCGAGCTGTTTGGCATCCACTGAGAGCAGCTTGGCGCGGGCGATCTGCGCGGTGATGTCGGCCTTCTGCTGGTTCAGCGCCTTGCGCTGCCGGCTCACTTCCGGCGGCTCGACGGTGCCTTCGGCGACCTGTCCAAGCTGCTCGAGCCGCGCATCCACCTGCTGACGCTGCGGGTCGAGGGCGCTCTGCAGGCCGTCGGCATCGCGCTGGACGGCCAGGGCGCGGTCGGACAGCGCCTTCAGGGTTTCAGTGGTGCCCGCATCCTCCAGCGCGTCACTGGTGGCGCGCAGCGCTTTTTCGGCCTGGACCAGTTGTTTGGCCAGGTCCGGGGGCGGATCCGTGGCCTGCCCGAGGGCGACCGGCGCGGCGCCGAGACAGGTGAACAACAGCAGCCAGCCCAGCGACCGCACCACAAACGAAGAATGACGAAGCGACACGCCAGCACCAACGGTTCGCGCGGACCACCGCGCCTGCCCGCGACTATAAACCGGGCCCCGTTCAGAACAGGTATGCGGGCGCTCAGTACTTCAGGCGGAGCTCCTCGACCTGCGGCTGCAGGCGGGCATACCAGTCCTGGAACTCTTCCTCGGTGATCTCCTCGGGCGCGTAGACCGCGATCTCATCCCAGGCGTGATCGGTCGGCAACGGCTGCCGCGGCCCGGCGCGCAGGGTGTAGGTCACGCCCTCGTGGTCGAGCACATCGTCGGCGGTCTCGCGCTGCTGGCGGGCAACGCCGGTTTCGCTCTTGAGCAGAATCACCTGGTACATCCGCATCTCCATCGCTGTTGAAAGAAGCGCTGATGGCGCTCCGGCCCAGCATAGCGCTGCGACCGCAAGCGGGACATGACGCGACCACAACGGACTGTCTCGACGCCGCACTCGCCCCGGCTTCACCCGGCCGTGGCAGCGGCCCCGGCATCGTGGGATCGCACTCCCACCAGCGTTTACCCATGACCACACAGCCCGACCTGAAAACCGTTCCCGACCTCAAGCTGCCGCGTTACCTGGGCACCTGGTACGAGATCGCCCGCCTGCCGATGAAGCATGAGCCGGAAGGCTGCACGGATGTGTCCGCGCATTACAGCCTCAAGGACAACGGCCACGTTGCCGTGGTCAACCGCTGCCGCATGGGCAACGAGATCGAGGAAGCCGACGGCGAAGCCTGCCCCGTGGACAACGACACCGCGCGGCTGGAGGTCAGCTTCCTGCCCAAGGGCCTGCGCTGGCTGCCGTTTACCAAGGGCGACTACTGGGTGATCCAGATCGCACCGGATTACAGCGTCTCGCTGGTCGGCAGCCCGGACCGCAAGTTCCTCTGGCTGCTCTCGCGCACGCCCACGCTGGACCGCACCACGCAGGAGCACTATCTGGCCCAGGCGCGCCTGCAGGGCTTCGACCTGACCGAACTGATCCAGACCCCGCACACCGGCCACCCCACCGCCTGAGGCTGCCATGGATCTGAAGAGCGGGTATCCGTTCTGGGCCGTGCGCAACGGCCTGATGCATGCCTTCCCACCGCTGGAGAAGGATCTCAACTGCGAGGTGCTGGTGGTCGGCGGCGGCATCAGCGGCGCGCTGATTGCGGACGAGCTGTGCGCGCACGGTCATGATGTGGCGCTGATCGAACAGCGCGACATCGGCTGGGGCAGCACCGCGGCCAGCACTGCGTTGCTGCAGTATGAGATTGACACGCACCTGATCGACCTGGCCCAACGCTACGGCGAGGACGCGGCGGTGCTGGCCTATCAGGCCTGTGCCGAGGCGATCCCGGCCATCTGCGAGGTGGCCGCGTCGTTCCGCGATGTGGACTGCCACCGCATGGCCAGCCTGTACTACGCGAGCAAGCGCGGGCACCAGGCCGTACTGGCCGAAGAATGCGCGCTGCGTGCCAAGCACGGCTTCGATGTGCGCTGGCTGGACAGCGAGGCGGTCCAGGCCGGGTACGGCATCCGCGCACCGGGCGCAATCCTCAGCGCGCTGGCCGCACGCATCGATCCGTACCGGCTCACCTATCGTCTGCTGATGCGGCTGCACACGCGCGGCTGCGGGGTCTACGACCGTACCGTGCTCGATACGCTCACCCCGACCCCGCGCGGCGTGACCGCCACCACTTTCGGCGGCGCCCGCATCCGTGCCCGCCACGTGGTGATGGCCACCGGGTATGCCGGGCAGCGCTGGTTGAAGCCCTCGGTGGCCCGCAACCGCAGCAGCTACGCCTTCATCACCGATCCGATCCATCCGGACCTGCTCGGCCCCCTGCGCGAGACCATGGCCTGGGAATCGGCGCGGCCGTATCTGTACCTGCGCAGCACCGGTGACCACCGGCTGCTGATCGGCGGCGAGGACGATGCCATCGATCTCCCGGCCCGGCGCGACCGCCGGGTGGAGAGCAAGACCGTCACGCTGCTCAAGAAGACCACCAAACTGTTCCCGCACCTGCCGCTGCAGCCGGCCTTCTCCTGGGGCGGTACCTTTGCCGAGACCCACGATGGCCTGCCGTTCTTCGGCCCGCACCCACAATGGGGGCCGCGGGTGCTGTTCGCCATGGCCTACGGCGGCAACGGGATCACCTACTCCATGATCGGGGCCGGGCTGCTGCGCGCGGGCATCGAGCGGCGCCGGCATCCGCTGACAGAGCTGTTCGGATTCGGCCGGTTGCGTTGAGTTCCCCTTGCAACCCACGCCATGACAGGCATCATTCAAACTATGCCTGCTAGCGTCAGCGCTGTCGGCCGTCCCGCCTGTCTGCTCCGGAGCCTCTCATGATCCGCCTGCTTCCCCTGCTGCTGTGCCTGTCCCTGCCCGGTGTGGCGCTGGCCCAGTCTGCGGCAGGCGCCACCGGCCCGCAGTCCTCGACCGGGCTGGATCTGAGCATTCCCGATGCGCCCATGCAGTACTTGAGCGATCAGTCCCTGCGCGGCGATCCGCCGGGCACGTTCTACGGCGATCGTACCGGCCGGCGTTCAACCGATCGTGCGGCCAACGGCATCGCCCACGTGACCGACGACAAGTTGCGGGTCAACGGCAGCCTGACCACCGGCATCGGCTATTCGGAGAATTTCGGCAATACCCACTACAACGCCGCCGAACTCAACCTGAGCAAGAACTACACCAATGACGAAGGCAACACCCGCAACGTCAACATCAACATCCGGGTGAGCGAAGGCAAGGGCCCTGGCTTCTACGGCCCCTATGGTGCGTACGGCTATGACGGCTTCGACGGTTACGGTGGCTACGGCCGCGGCCCGGGCTACTGGGATTACCCCTCGCGCTGGTAAGCGCGGCATCCCTCACGCGGACATGCGGACGGCCGGGGAAACCCGGCCGTTCGTGCATCCAGCGCGCGGTGGCGCGCTGGAATCAATCCCACCAGCCATCGCGCTTGCTGGCGAGCACGCGGCCGTCGTAGCCACTCATGCGCACTTCCACGCGCTGGTTGCGGGCGTTGCGCGCATCCAGGGTCCAGGTCGCGCCATCGCGCTCGATCGACTCGATCTGCGTCAACCCGGCCTTGCCCGCCAGCGCCAGGATCTGCCCGGCGTCCAGCACGGCGCGGCCATCGCGCGGATCGAAGATCTCGCCCTTGGTGTCATCGATGATCACTTCATCGACAGTGCCGTCCTTGCGGGTCACGTCCGCTTCCCACACGCCATCGTCGTGCTCCAGCTCATGCACCTGGGTGTAGCCGGCCGCGCTCAGCTTGGCCTGGACCTGGGCGGCCGACAGGTTGGCGGCAAAGGCCGGGGTGGCGAACAGCGCAGCGGCCAGGGCGGTAGCGGCAATCATCGTCTTCATGGGAATCCTTGAGGGGGCACCGGTCCATTCCGGCACCGCCAGTCTGGCCACCGCGCCTAACCGGAGCATGAGGGCGACTGTTAGATACTGTTTAGACAGCCCCGGTATACCGGTGCCCTGCCCTTTGCCCTGCGTGCCCGCATGTCTGCCCTGTCCCTGATGCTGCCCCTGCTGCTGACCCTCGCCCCGCAGGACCCGATGCGGGTCCTCGACGGTGGCAGCCGTCAGCAGGACAGCGTTCGCCAGGCGGTGCGGCAGGGTCGCTTCGTGCCGCTGGAGCAGGTGGTCGCCGACGCGCTGCGTCGCTACCCCGGCAAGTTGATCGAGGTGGAACTGGATGACGGGAAATACGAGATCGAGATCCTTGGCCCGGACGGCGTGGTGATGGAGTTGGATTACGATGCCGCCACCGGCCGCCTGCTGAAGATGGAAAAAGACTGATGCGCGTGCTGCTCGCCGAAGATGACGCCCTGCTTGCCAGCCGATTGCAGACGCTGCTGGAAGAGGCCGGCTACGTGGTCATCCACAGTGCGGAGGGGCGGGATGCCGAGTACCAGGGCCAGATCGAGGACATCGCCGCGGCCGTGGTCGATCTGGGCCTGCCGGGCCTGGATGGGCTGAGCGTGATCGAACGCTGGCGCCAGGCCGGGCGCGACTTCCCGGTGCTGGTGCTGACCGCCCGCGCCCGCTGGCACGACAAACTGGCCGGCTTCGATGCCGGCGCCGACGACTACCTGACCAAACCGTTCCAGCCAGAAGAGCTGCTGTTGCGCCTGCGCGCGCTGATCCGCCGCAGCGCCGGCCACGCGCATCCGCGCCTGCAGTGCGGCCCACTGGTGCTGGACGTCAACGCCGGCCGCTTCGAGCTGGACGGCGCGCCGCTGGCACTCAGCGCGCAGGAGCACCGCATCCTCAGCTACTTCATGCATCACCCCGATACCGTGTTGAGCCGCTCGCGGCTGGGCGAGAACGTCTACGAGGACGGCTTCGATCCAGACTCCAACACGCTCGATGTACTGATCGGCCGCATCCGCCGCAAGCTCGGCAGCGAACTGATCCACACGCATCGCGGCCAGGGCTTCCGCCTGTCGGCAACGCCATGACCACCGGCTCGCTGCGCACCCGCCTGCTGGTGGCCGGTGGCCTGGGCCTGGTGCTGGTCTCCGCCTTGGCGACCTGGTGGCTGGGCGCGATGTTCGAGCGTTCAGCGCGGGCCGCGATGGATGAGCGCCTGGGCAACGATCTGATCGCGGTACTCGCACTGGCCGAAAGCGATGCCAACGGCCAGCTGCAGTGGCGCGACACGCTGGCTGACGAGCGCTACCGCCGCGTGTTCTCCGGCGACTACTGGCAGGTGCTGGACCAACAAGGCCGCGCGCTCGGACAATCGCGCTCGCTGTGGGATGACGCGCTGGCCGCACCCACCGCGCTGCAGCCGGGACCGGCCAAGGCCTTCGATGCTCCCGGCCCGCTGCAGCAATCCCTGCGTGTGCTGGCCCAGCAGGTCCGCCTGCCCCGCGCCGCCGCGCCGGTGATCGTCATGGTCGCCACCGACCGCAGCCAGCTGGATGCCCAGGTCGCCAGTTTCCGGCAGCGCACTGCGCTCGCCCTGGCGGTACTGATCGCCGTGTGGTTCGGCGTGCTGGTGACCCAGGTGCATTACGGCCTGCGCCCCCTGGCCGAACTGGGCCGCATTGCCGGGCAGGTCCGCAACGGCGAGAACGTGCGCTTCCCGCAGCAGGGCCTGGTCAAGGAAGTCGCGCCGCTGGCCGTCCAGCTCAACGCGCTGCTCGACCATCATCAGCGCATGGTGGTACGCGCACGCCGCAGCGCCGAAGACCTCGCGCACGCGCTGAAGACGCCACTGACCGTGCTCACCACCGAAGCCGAGGGCGATGGCAGCGATTGGCGCCAGACCCTGCGCAGCGAGACCGCGCGCATGCAGGCCAGCATTGATCGTTACCTCGCTGCAGGCCTGGGCGCTGACAGCCAGCAGCGCACGCCGGTGGCGCCGGTGGTGAGCGCGCTGTGCGGGCTGATGCAGCGCGTGCATGCCGCGCGCGGGCTACGTTTTACGTGCGACAGCGACACCACGGCGGTGTTCGCCGGCGCGCGCGAGGATCTGGAAGAGATGCTGGGCAACCTGCTCGACAATGCGGGCAAGTGGGCCAGTCACGCGGTGCGCGTGGAGGTGGCACTACGTGAGAGTCAGCTGCACATCACGGTGAGTGATGACGGTCCCGGGCTTCCCGTGGAGCAGCTGCAGCGCGTGCTGGAACGTGGCGTGCGGCTGGATGAGCGCGCGGCCGGGAGTGGGTTGGGATTGTCGATCGTGGCGGACATCGCCGAGAGCTACGGTGGGACGCTGGTGCTGGCCAATGGCGCGTCGGGGTTGCAGGCGACGTTGACGTTGCCGGCAGGGTAAACGCGCCGTCGCAGACGGCATTGCGTTTGCCATTGGTAGTGCCGGCCGCTGGCCGGCTCCCGACCCTGCGTGGAGCCATGGGTAGTGCCGGCCGCTGGCCGGCTCCCGACGCTGCGTGGAGCCGGCCAGCGGCCGGCACTACCGGTCATGTGCAGCGGATCGGAGGCTGCACGACATCCACGCGTAGCGTGGATTCACCTGCCGGCGTGCATCCACCAGCAGTCAATGGCATCCAGCACGATGTGGATGATCAGACCGATGCCGAACAGCCGCGTCTTCTTCGGTATACACAGCCCCGCATACACCGCGATCGCCGGTGCAGTGTGCAGCGGATGGAAACCGATGCTGCAGCGGTTCGGGGCATAGATCGGGTCGGCCAGCAGGTGGTCCAGATCGATGATCCAGCCCAGCAGCATCAGCACCCAGGCGGACATGAAACGCCTGCGCCAGAACATCCACGCCAGCACAGCCGGTACGGCCGCATGCAGGAACAGATGAAAGATCGCGCGGGCGCTCATGGGATTTCCAGGTGCCGTGGAAGGACGGCCAGGCAGTGCCCGACGCTACGGACGGCCGGGTGAGGCCCGAAGGCCATCACCCGTCGCCACCGGTTTACGCGAGGGGCTCGTCGGACAGGTAGGTGTAGCCGGTCAGACCGGCTTCCAGTGCCTCGGACAGTTCCTGCGCGCGCTCGGGCGAGAGCTTCGCCGCCGCCACGCGCTCGGCGTAGCTGGCGCGCAGATCGGCCAGGCTGTAGCCCACGTAGTCCAGCATCACATCGGTGGTGTCACCGCGGCGCTGCTGGGTGATCGCGTAGCCATCGGCGTCGGCCACCACTTCCACCGCGTCGGTATCACCGAACAGGTTGTGGATGTCGCCGAGGATTTCCTGGTACGCACCGACCATGAAGAACGCGATGCGGTAGCTCTCACCGGACTTCAGCGCGTGCAACGGCAGCGAGGTGTCCAGGCTCTCGTTCTCGACGTAGGTTTTCACCATGCCGTCCGAATCGCAGGTCATGTCCGCGATGATGCCGCGGCGCTCGGGCTGCTCGTTCAGGCGCTCGATCGGCACGATCGGGAACACCTGGTCGATCGCCCAGGCATCCGGAATCGATTCGAACACGCTGAAGTTGACGAAGTACTTGTCGACCAGGCGCTCGTTCAACTCGTCCAGTGCCGGGCGATGGCTCTTTTCGTCATAGCTCAGGCGTGCACGCACGGCATGGGCGATGGCGTAGAACAGGTCGTCGATGCGGGCGCGCTGCGGCAGGTCGATCTGGCCCAGCGCATAGCTGGACAGGCCTTCGGCATGGAAGTGCTGCGCTTCCTGGAACAGCTCCACCGCCGGGCGCTCGTCGAGCTCGGCGTGGATCTCGCGCAGGTGGCGGATCGCCGCCGGCTCGTCGTCATGCTGGTCCGGCACGCGGCCTTCCTGCGCCTCTTCCACTTCCGAGACGTTGGCGATCAGCACCGCGTGGTGCGCGGTCATCGCGCGGCCACACTCGGTGACGATCCGCGGCGGGGTCAGGCCATGCTCTTCGCAGGCATTGGCCAGCGGCTGCACGATGTTGCTGGCGTAGGAGTTCAGGCCGTAATTGATCGAGCAGAAGCTGCGCGAGCGGGTGCCTTCGTAATCCACGCCCAAGCCGCCGCCGACGTCCACGTGGGTGATCTTCGCGCCCAGGCGCGAGAGCTCCACGAAGTAGCGGGTCGCTTCGCGCATGCCGTTGGCGATGTCGCGCACGTTGGAGATCTGCGAGCCCATGTGGAAATGCAGCAGGCTCAGGCAGTCGGCGTACTCGGTATCGCGCAGCGACTTCCACAGGTCCAGCAGCTGGCGCGGCGAAAGACCGAACTTGGCCTTGTCGCCGCCGCTGTTCTGCCACTTGCCCGCGCCCAGCGAGGCCAGGCGCATGCGCACGCCCAGGCCCGGCTTGACGTCCAGGGCCTTGGATTCCTCCAGCACCAGCTTCAGCTCGGAGGGCTTCTCGATCACGATGAACGTCTGCAGGCCCAGCTTGCGGCCGATCAGGGCCAGACGGATGTACTCGCGGTCCTTGTAGCCGTTGCAGACGATCAGGCCACCCGGGCGTGACAGCGCCAGCACGGCCATCAGCTCGGGCTTGCTGCCCGCTTCCAGGCCGAAGCCCTCGCCGTGGTGACTGGCGAGCGTGCCGGCCACGCCACGGTGCTGATTGACCTTGATCGGGTACACGGCGGTGTAGCCGCCCGGATAGTCCCAGTCGGCCTGCGCCTGCGCGAACGCGGCCTGAAGCTTGCCCAGGCGCTGGCCCAGAATGTCCGGGAAGCGCACCAGCAGCGGCAGCTTGGCACCGGCCTCGCGGGCGGCGTCCACGATCCTGGGCAAGGACACCACCGGGCCGTCCTGGCCAGTCGGTCTCACCACCATGTGTCCTGCCTGATCCACGTCGAAGTAGCCATCCGCCCAATGCGGAATCGAGTAGGTCTTGCGGGCTTGGTCGAGGGACCAATCGGTCATTTCAGTGGGCCTGGTTGGTAAAAAGGGGGGTGCATGATAACGCCTATGTGGCGACAGCTCCGTTATCATGCGCGCCCGCGCCCGTGCTCAGGCTTGAAACCTGAACGGGCCAACCCGTCCGGACGTGGCTTGCGCCACGCGGCACCGCCGCCAGCCCGGCTCCAACACCCTTCCGAACAGGACTGCTGCTCCATGACTGACAACAACAACTGGTACATCGAACACTTCGAGCGCACCGGCTCGGCCATCGGCTACCGCCTGACCGGCAAGCTGGATGAAGTGCAGTCGCCGTTCCAGAAGATCGAGATCTTCGCGACCACCGATTGGGGCAACCTGATGACCATCGATGGCGCCATCATGCTGACCAGCAAGGACAACTTCTTCTATCACGAGATGATCAGCCACCCGGTGCTGTTCACCCATGCCGCGCCCAAGCGCGTGGTGATCATCGGCGGCGGCGACTGCGGCACCCTGCGCGAAGTGCTCAAGCACGCCGGCGTGGAGAGCGTGACCCAGTGCGACATCGATGAGCAGGTCACCGTGATGGCCCGCAAGCACTTCCCGGAACTGTGCGATTCCAACGATGACCCGCGCGCCGAGCTGATGTTCGACGACGGCGTGGCCTACATGGCCAACTGCCCGGCCGGCAGCGTGGACGTGGTGATCGTGGATTCGACCGACCCGGTCGGTCCGGGCGAAGGCCTGTTCAACAAGGCGTTCTACGAGAGCTGCTTCAAGGCCCTGAAGGACGACGGCATCCTGGTGCAGCAGTCCGAATCGCCGCTGATGCAGCTGGACCTGATCAACGAAATGCGCGCCGAGATGGGCAAGGCCGGCTTCGGTTCGTTCAAGACCCTGCCGTTCCCGCAGCCGTGCTACCCGACCGGCTGGTGGAGCGTGACCCTGGCCCGCAAGGGCGAGAGCAGCTTCGATTTCCGCCAGGCCGATTCGGCTGGCAAGTCGTTCGATACGCTGTACTACACCGCCGCGCTGCACACCGGTGTGCTGGTGACCCCGCCGTTCGTGGCTTCAGCCCTGAAGGGCTGATCGAAGGCGTGCCGACCAACGGTCGGCACCTACCGGTATAGGATGCGGCAACAAAAAACCCGCGCTGGCAACAGCGCGGTTTTTTTATGTCTGGTAGTGCCGGCCGCTGGCCGGCACCCTGACGCCCCCGGCTCAGATCGCCCAGATGCCGGCGATCACCGCCACCACCAGGCCCCACTTGATCACCTGGTAGGCGACCACGCTGCGCTCGCGCAGGGCCTTGGCCTTCAGGCGCACCTTGTAGACGCTGCCGAAGGCCTTGTTGACGCCACCGGTCGGGTCACCCGGCAGGTTCGGCGAGGCGCCACCGGCCAGCAGCGTGGAGGCAACCGCACGGTTGAACAGACCCGGCAGACCGAAGCGGAGCGGGCGGGCGATATCGCAGAACAGGATCACGCGGTCGTCCGGCGTCTCGTTGTGCGCGTGGTGGATGTAGGTCTCATCGAACATCATCCACTCGCCGTCGCGCCAGCTCTTCCGGATGCCGTCCACGTCGATGTAGCAGGCGTCATCATTCGGCGTGGCCAGGCCCAGGTGCAGGCGCAGCGAGCCGGCGAAGGGATCGCGGTGCGGGCGCAGTTCGCTGCCCGAGGGCAACTGGGCGAACATCGCCGCGCGCACGTCCGGCAGCGATTCCAGCAGCGCGGTGGTCTTCGGGCACAGCGCCTTGGCCGACGGGTGCGAGGGGCCGTACCACTTCAGGTAGAAGCGCTTCCAGCCGCGGCGGAAGAACGAGTTGAAGCCGGCATCGTTGAAGGTGCTGGAGGCGGCGATCTTGTCGGCATCGCGCAGGGCCAGTGCCTCGTCGCGGATCATCTGCCAGTTCTGGCGCAACGGCTCCAGCTGCGGAAATTCCTTGCCCGGATCCAGAAACGGCGTGGTCGGCACCTTCGAGAACGCGTACATGATCACGTTGATCGGGGCCATGAAGCTGGAGTGGTCCAGCAACTGGCGCGACCAGCGTGCACGCACTTTGCCGCGGTAATGGATGTACAGCACGCAGGCAATGAACAGCCCTGCCAGCACGATCTTGATCATCAGTCTTCCTCCGGCATGGCCGGACCCGAAATAGTGGGGGCGATGCACGGCAGGCACCGGCATCGATACGGCGGCAATGGGCGGGGACGTGCCGGGGTGGGGCGGCCGCCAATGTCGCGAGCAACAGCGTATGGTCGGCAGCGCCCGCGTCGCGGTCAAGCACGGGCTGGGCGGCATTCAGCGCGGCTTGGCTGAACGGACCGCCTAGACTGTCCCGATGCACGGTCCTGCCACCCCCGATCCCTACCCCGTCCTCAGCCAGGCCTACCAAGGGTTTTTTGAGCCGGTAGCGGGTGCTGTGGCGCCACGTGCGGAGCGCATTGAAGGTCGCTTCGGCGCGCTGCAGCTGGACCGCCATGGCCCGGCCGATGCCGCACTGAGTGTAGTGCTGGTGCATGGCGCTGGCGGCTATGGGCGGATGTTTGCGCCACTGGCCCAGCGCCTGGCGGTGGCGGGCCATGAAGTATTGGCCCCCGATCTGCCGGGCTACGGGCTCAGCCCTGCGCCCTGGTCACAGGTGGATTACGCAGTGTGGAAACGCAGCCTGCTGGCGCTGATCGAGGCCGAGCACGTACAGCGCGCGCGACCCTTCGTCCTGCTGGGTGCCAGCATCGGCGGCTACCTGGCCTATCTGGTCGCCGCCGAATCGCCCTGGGTGCGTGGTCTGGTGGCCACCACCCTGGCCGACCCGCGCGATCCCGCCGTGCAGGCTGCGCTGGTGCGGCAGCCCTGGATGCGGCGGCTGCTGCCTGCCCTGCGCCCGGTGAGCCGGCTGACCCGGGGCCTGCGCGTGCCGGTGCGCTGGTTCACCCACATGGACCGGATGTCACGCGATCCCGTGCTGTCGGCGCTGGTCTGCCGCGACCCGCTGGGCGGTGGCAACCGGGTCCCACTGGGCCTGCTCGCGTCCTTGTTCGACACCCCGCCGGCCGTGGAGCCCGAGCAGTTCACCCGCTGCCCGGTGCTCATGGTCCATCCCGCGTGCGACGCATGGACGCCTGTGCAGATCAGCGACCGCTTCTTCGAGCGGCTGGCTGCGCCGCGCCAGCGGGTCCTGCTGGAGGCGTGCGGTCACTTCCCGATCGAACCGCCTGGCCTGGACCAGCTGCGCGACGCACTCCTGCCGTTCCTTCACCGCATTGCTCAATCGCCCACTACCCAAACAACTGATTGAAAACGAAATTATTCCGAACGATACAAGATTGTCCGCTTCAGCGTGACGAACTGTTCCACGCTGGGCGACGACATTTCTCCGACATCGTCTGGATTCGTGTACTGGCGAGTACTAAAATTAACGAAATCTTCAGTTCCCACAGTAAGCAGCACCGGTACGCCTGACGCATTGCGCCGACCGCCGGGTCGCACAGACCCCTATGAACACAATTGTTGCCCCGTGTGTCGATGACACCACCCCCGCCGAGCTGCTCAAGCGCGGTGAACGCCTCCTGGAGCCCGATGTCTA
This sequence comes from Stenotrophomonas rhizophila, assembly GCF_003751305.1. GTDB lineage: Bacteria > Pseudomonadota > Gammaproteobacteria > Xanthomonadales > Xanthomonadaceae > Stenotrophomonas > Stenotrophomonas rhizophila_B. The sequence continues at coordinate 198,694 of NZ_RJKV01000002.1, read as the reverse complement.
CCGCACCTGCCTCAATGGCCAGCCCGCGGTGGTCAAGGATTACACCCGGTATCGCGGCACCCCGCTGTCGCCGATCGCCCGCCTGCTGGTCCGCCGCGAAGCGCGCATCCTGCAGCGCCTGAGCGGCTGGAAGCACGCCCCGGCCCTGCTCGGCACCATCGGCGGCCTCGCGCTGGGCATGGAGTTCATTCCCGGCCAGACCCTGAGCGCGGCCCAGTCGGTCGGCATCGAGGTGTTCGAGCAGCTGCAGTACGCCCTGACCCGCCTGCACGCCGCCGGCATCACCCACAACGATCTGCACGGCACCAACGTGATGGTCAGCGGCGGGGTGCCGGTGCTGGTGGACTTCACCTCGGCCTGGCGCAGCCCGCGCTGGCTGCCGGTACACCCGGTCTCACGCCAGCTGCGCCGCAGCGACATGAAGAACCTGCTGAAGATGCGCCAGCGCCTGACCGGCGAGCGCCCCAGCCCCTCCGAGGCGGCCCGGGTGGCCGACCCGCGCTGGGTGGCCGGGGTGCGCGTGGCCTGGAAGCGCTTCTACCGCTGGTTCAAGGGCCACGCCTGATCGCGGGTGCCCTCGGGAAGCCGCGCGCGTTACAGCGCGTCGGCGTCCAGCTCACCGGTGCGGATGCGCACCACGGTGCCCAGGTCGTACACGAAGACCTTGCCGTCACCGATCTTGCCGGTGCCGGCGGCTTTGACGATGGCCTCCACCACCTCTTCGACCTGATTGTCGACGACGGCCACTTCGATCTTCACCTTGGGCAGGAAATCGACCACATACTCCGCCCCGCGGTAGAGCTCGGTGTGGCCTTTCTGCCGCCCGAAGCCCTTGACCTCGGTGACCGTGATCCCGGTGACGCCGCGCTCGGCCAGCGCTTCGCGCACGTCGTCGAGCTTGAACGGCTTGACCACCGCCATGACCATCTTCATCCGTCTGCACTCCTGTGTTCCAGGCTGCGAGGATAACGCCTGTCCGCCGGTGAACGCGATGCGCGCGGTCTAGTGCCGCCGGCAGCGTGGCGGCTTATCCTTGGCGTATACCCCGCGGAGCCGCAGCATGATCGACCTCAACCACCTCGATGACCTCGCCCGCCGCCTGAGCGACATGGTCCCACCGGGCCTGCGCCAGTCGCGCGAAGAACTGCAGGCCACCTTCAAGACCGCGCTGCAGGCCGGGCTGGGCAAGCTGGACCTGGTGACCCGCGAGGAGTTCGACGTGCAGCGTGCCGTGCTGCTGCGCACCCGCGAGAAGCTGGAGTCGCTGGAGAAAGTGGTGGCCGAGCTGGAAACGCGAGGGGCGGCTGCGCCCCGCGAGTGAGGCTACGCCAGGATCTGCGGAGGCGGCAGCGGCTGCCCTCCATCCACGATGCGATAAGGACGTCTGAATGAGTCAACATGATGCCCAGATGCTGGCTATCGCCGGTGCCAGCCTCGCGGCGGTGATCGCCGCCATGTACCTGATGCGCTTCATCCGGATCGACGGCGCGTTTGGCCGCAGCGCCTACCGCGTCGTCTTCTCCGTGCTGGCTGGACTACTCGCACCGACGCTGGTCGTCGGTGGCCACGGCGCGCTGCCTGCCCCGTTCATCGCCTGCCTCCCATTGCTCGCGCACAACACCACGTCCATTGCCGCGCTGGAGCTGGCCGGGTACGGCCTGCTCGCCATCGGTACGGGGATCGGTGGTGGCGAAATGTGGGTCTTCACCCTGCCGACCCTGCTGGTGTTTGCACTGATGATGGCGTTGCCCTGGTCGCGCGCGAAGCGTCGCCGCAGCCGCGCGAGGGGATAACGCGCGTTACACGTCCTGCAGCACGAACCGCTCGATCGCCAGCGCCACGCCGTCCTCGGCGTTGGTCGCGGTCTCGAAGCGCGCCGTCTGCTTCACTGCCGGAATCGCGTTGCCCATGGCGACACTGGTGCCGGCGAACTGCAGCATGGTCAGGTCGTTCTCCTGATCGCCCACCGCCATCACGTTGGCGCGGTCCACGCCGAGGTGCGCGGCCAGCTTCTCCAGGCTCGGGCCCTTGCCGGCGCGGTGATCGAATACTTCCAGGAAGAACGGCGCGCTCTTGAGCACCGCGAAGCGATCTGTCAGTTCCGACGGCAGGCGCTGGATGGCGGCATCCAGCACCTCCGGCTCATCGATCATCATCAGCTTGATGAACTGCATCGCCGGGTCCATGTCCGCCACCCGGCGATACGACAGTGGCACGTTCGACAGGTGCGAATCGGCCACGGTGTAGTGGCTGATGTCCTGGTTGGGCGTGTACATGCGCCGACCATCGAGCGCCTGGAAGTGGATACCGAGTTCGCGTGAGATCCGCTCGCAGAACACGAAGTCCTCGAAGCTCAGCGGAAACTCGATGACGCGCTGGCCGCTGCCGATGTTCTGCACCACCGCGCCATTGCAGGCGATGCAATAGTCCTGCTCGCTCGCGATCCCCAACTGCTGCAGGAACGGTGCCATCCCCGACACCGGGCGGCCACTGGCCAGCACCACCTGCACGCCCTGCGCGCGGGCGCGGGCGATGGCCTGCATCACCCGGGGCGTGAGCGTGTGGGACGGATCGAGCAGGGTCCCGTCCATATCGATGGCGACCAGTTCGATGGCGCCGGAGCGGTGGTGCATATCCATGGTGTTCGACGGCGTGGAGCGTGGGGGCATCCAGTCTAGCGGGAGTGCTGGATACGGTGGCGGCGATTGCCTACCCCACGGCGCGGCAAGTGCTGATGGATCGGGTGCTCCGTGTGCTGCCACTGTGCACGGCATGCCGCAGACCCCGGAAACAACTGCATGAGCCTTGCGCTGGTGCACAGCCGTGCCCGCGCCGGCGTCAAAGCGCCGGCCGTGAGGATCGAGGTATTCCTGTCCGGCGGGTTGCCGCATACCCAGATCGTGGGGCTGCCGGCCGCCGCCGTACGGGAATCGCGCGACCGCGTGCGAGCCGCCCTGATCTGCGCGCGGTTCGAGTTTCCGCAGCGGCGCATCACCATCAACCTGGCCCCGGCCGATCTGCCCAAGGAGGGTGGGCGGTTTGATCTGGCCATCGCGCTTGGCATCCTCGCCGCCAGTGGTCAGACCGATGCGCAGTCCCTGGACAGGTACGAGTTCCTCGGCGAACTGGCCCTGACCGGCGAGCTGCGCGGTGTCGACGGCGTCCTTCCAGCGGCGATCGCTGCCGCGCGGGACGGCCGCAGCCTCATCGTGGCCGCCGCCAACAGCGAAGAAGCCGCACTGGCCCAGCACGCTGACGTTCGCGTTGCCCGCACCCTGCTGGAGGTCTGCAGCGCCCTTGAGAGCGGCACACTGCCTCCGGCCGTGGCGGCTGACCCACTGCCGGTCAGCATCCCCGACCTGCGCGACGTGCGCGGCCAGCTGCAGGCCCGGCGGGCGCTGGAGGTCGCGGCGGCCGGTGGGCATCACCTGCTGCTGCTCGGCACGCCCGGCTGCGGCAAGACCCTCTTGGCCTCGCGCCTGCCCGGCATCCTGCCCGCTGCCAGCGAGCTGGAGGCGCTGGAAGCGGCCACCATCGCCTCGTGCAGCGGCCAGGGCATCGATGCGGGGCGCTGGAGAGAGCGGCCCTACCGAGCGCCACACCATACGGCCAGCGCCGTCGCGCTGATTGGCGGTGGGTCGCATCCGCGCCCTGGCGAGATTTCGCTGGCGCATAACGGCGTGCTGTTTCTGGACGAGCTGCCCGAGTGGAGCCGGCACGCGCTGGAGGTCATGCGCGAGCCGATTGAATCCGGTGTTGCCGTGGTCAGCCGCGCTGCACGTACCGAACGGTTTCCTGCCCGGTTTCAGCTTGTTGCGGCGATGAATCCGTGCCCGTGTGGCTGGGCAGGCGACCGGAGCGGGCGCTGTCTCTGCACCGAGGAGGTCATCCGTCGCTACCGCGGGCGTGTCTCCGGGCCGTTGATGGACCGCATCGATCTGCATGTCGAAGTGCCTCGGCTGGACCCGCGTGAGCTGCGCGATGACGCGCCGCTTGGCGAGGATAGTGCGAGTGTTCGCGCCCGTGTTGTCGCCGCGCGGGAGGTGCAGCTGTTACGCAGTGGGAAGGCAAATGCACAGCTGCTGCCGTTCGAGCTGAGCGAGCATTGCCGGTTGTCGCCAGAGGATCAGCAGCTGCTGGAGGATGCGGTGGAGCGCCTGCAGCTGTCGGCGCGCTCGATGCATCGCATCCTTCGGGTGGCGCGGACGCTGGCGGATCTGGGGCACGCGGAGGAGATCAAGACCGCGCATGTGGCGGAGGCGATCGGATATCGGCAGTTGGATCGGGGGATGGGGGTCCAATAGCAGTGCATCAGCGACCGCCACATCCCACGCCACGCAACAGATCTGCCATCCACGTAGGCCCTCGCGCTCCAGCACAAACGTTGCCTGCCGGGAGCACGAAACACATGGAGAGACGCTACGCATGAAAAATACCGCAGGCCTTGGACGCATCGCTTCGTCTGCCGTTGCTGCCCGCCCCTCTGCCAGCGCTACGGCACCGCGGCATTCGGCTGCGACCAATCCGCCACCACGAGCAGGGGATGCCAGAACCCACCTCAGCGCGGCGCTTACACAGACACCCGATGCCGCCATACGCTCTGCAGCCAACAGCCCTACCGATGAGATGCGCACAGCGCTCGCGAAGCTGGCCTCCGACTACCTATCAGGGAATTCCAGGATCAACCCGTTCAAGCCGCTTGAGGGAACGCTCCTCATGGGAGTGATAGCCAATACCAATGCGGTCTTCACTGAGGACGAGCGTCGCGCGGCATTCGTCGAAGCGGAGTCTCGAGGAATAGTGGCGTCCGGGCCCCGAAACAATGCCATCAGCGCCTATACCACGACGCAGGCGTTCCAGAACATCGGCACGAAGACCCTCTTCGCACACATTGCCCAGCACCGTTCCCAGAAGTGAAACACTGTCTTCAGCAGCGCTCAGCGACACACGGAACGTGGCACCTTGCTGCAATGGCGATGACGTCCAAACACATCCAAGGAGGCTATGTGGAGCACACAGGTCCGCGCATCGAGATCGACGTGTCGTACCAGCTTGCGGAGTATCGGCAGCTGCTGCTTGAAGTCATTGCGATGGACATGGTGGCCCGGAACGAGCATCTGAATCGCGCCAGCCCTTGGAGCTGGCCGAGCGTGCAGAGAGCCGTCCTGGCCGTTGTGGTGCCGCCGATCTTTGCCTGGAAGATGCTCCGCGTCGGTCGCTGTGCGTTCGTCTTCAGTGCGGCAGGCATATCGCGCACAAGCAAAGGCAGGACTGCCTTCCGAACATGGCACCAGGTGAAGCACGTGCAGCGGTTGCAGGCGGCTTATCTCATCGAACTGGTAGAGGGCGGCGCGATGCCGGTACCGTTCCGGGAGATGGACGCAGCGCAGCGCCGACGGTTTGAGCGGCTGTTGGCGTCCGTGCCGGTGGTGACCCCAGGGCCCGCTCGGTGATGGATTGGCAGCCGCCTCAGTAAGCCCGCTCCGGCCCCACCGGCACGATCCCCGACGGATTGAGATGCCCATGGCTCTCGTAATAGTGATGCTTGATGTGCTGGAAGTTCACCGTATCCGCCACCTCGGGAATCGCCATCATCCGCGCCACGAACGCATGCAGGCCAGCGAAGTCCGCAATGCGCCGCACGTTGCACTTGAAGTGCACGTAGTAGACCGAATCGAAGCGGATCAAGGTGGTGAACAGACGGATATCGGCTTCGGTCATGGCATCGCCCACCAGCCACTCGCGTCGCTGAAGGCGCTCGCCCAACCAGCTGAGTGAATCGAACAAAGGCCCGATGGCCTCTTCGTACGCCTCCTGCGTTGACGCAAAACCCGCTTGGTACACGCCGTTGTTGACGGTGGCATAGACGCGTTCGTTGATCGCGTCGATCTCAGCACGCAGCGCTGCCGGATAGAAGTCACCGGCTTTCGCACCCAACCCGTCATAGGCAGTGTTGAACATCCGGATGATGTCCGCCGATTCATTGCTGACGATCCTCCCGCGCTCGCGATCCCAGAGCACCGGCACGGTCACCTTGCCGGTCATTCCCGGCTTGGCGGCGGCATACAGTTCATGCAGATAGCGTGCACCGCGTTCGGGCTCCGGCGTCACCTGCGGGCCGGGCTCAAAGTTCCAACCCTGCTCGGCCATGTGCCAGTTGACCACCGACACCGGCACCAGATCTTCCAAGCCCTTCAGCGCGCGCACGATCAACGTGCGATGTGCCCACGGGCAGGCGAGACTTACATACAGGCGGAACCGCCCAGGCGCCGCTTTGACACCAGGCTCGCCATTCGGGCCAGCACTGCCGTCGGCGCTCAACCAATCGCGGAAGGTGGATTCCTCGCGCTTGAAATGACCGTCCTTGTCAGCGGCACCCGCGGTGCCTTCCTGCCATGTTCCCTCGACCAGCATGCCCATCGCGGGACGACTCCTCTGATAGTGGTGTGTGGTGCGCCGGTGGTGCGTCCCGGCATCGATACATCGTTGTAGCAAATGCGGCAGCAATGCCCGGTGATGGGTGACCGCGATCGGCTTGTGGTGCATCGGGTTCATCACTGAGACACACGCATCTGCGGCAGAATGTCGACGTATCCATGTGGAGAATTGCACCACCATGCGCATCCACCATATCGATCTTCCCGTGTCCGATGTCGCCGCCACCGTGGCGTACTTCCGCGATGAACTTCAGCTGCCGGTCGAGGGCTCGGCCGTGCGCATCGGCTGGAGCACCCTGCAGCTGCAACCCGCAGGATCGAACCCGGTCGGCGGTGTGCACCTGGCGTTCAACGTACCGGCCAATCGATTCGAGGCGGCTACCGACTGGCTCAAAGCGCGCGCCACCCTGCAGCGCGATCTGAAAGGCCATGACCACTTTACGTTCGATGGTCGCTGGGATTCGGAGTCGATCTATTTCACCGGCCCGGACGGTCTGATCCTGGAGTTGATCGCGCGGCGGCGCTTGCCTGCCGGCGAGCGTCAGGGCGAGTTCCATGGCAGCGAGATGACCTGCATCAGCGAGGTCGGCCTGCCCGCTGAACACGTGGGCGAAGTGCAGGCGAAGGCCGAGGCGGCCTTCGGGTTGAATCCGTTGTCACAGCCCACGCCGCACTTCGCACCACTCGGCGATGACGAAGGCCTGTTGATCGTGGTCGATGCGACGCGCCGCTGGTTCCCGGAGCAGAAAGTGCTGCCGAATGCGCGCCGCCTCCGCGTTGTGCTGCATGACGTGGTGCCTGGGGCGGCTGTGGAAGACGCAGCACTGGGCTGGCACCTGCGCTCGGCCTGAGCAGGCCCGAACGAACGAAGCCCCGCCGTAGCGGGGCTTCAGTTCACACAACAGCCGGCTGGGCTCACTCTTCCTCGTCCTGCTGGCCGCCCTGCTGCTGGTTCTGGTTGCGCTGCTGCTGTTCCTGCTGCTGTTGCTGCTGCTGGTCGCGACCGCGTTCCTGCTGTTCACCGCGCTGATTCGGGTTCTGCTGGTTCTGCTGAGCCATCTCGATTCTCCGGTTGCCGCAAACGGAATGTCGCGGTCGGGGCCATCCTCTGCAGCGGCAGGTTAACGACGTGTGCGGGTTTGCATACGAACACGTCAACGCATCCGCGCCGACGTCTTCCGCACTGTCAGGGCCCATGCAGCAGTAGGGGTTTCCCTGCTTATGAACGGTTCGAATTCCCTTATTCCACTGCCTTGCAAACCCCCTCGACGCGCCACTGAACAGGGCATGGTTGAGCCTGAGAGTGCAGATGACGCGCAGATGACGATCACGGCATCACCGGCGGCACGTAGGTCAGCGTCATGCCGAGCAGCCACAACAGGCCAAGCACCAGCGGGATGTGCACCAGCAGCTGTATGAAGGTGAAGCCGACGATGTCGCGGGCCTTCAGGCCGAGTACGCCCAGCAGCGGCAGCATCCAGAACGGGTTGATCAGGTTCGGCAGCGCCTCGGCCGCGTTGTAGACCTGCACCGCCCAGCCCAGGTGGGCCTTGAGTTCGTTGGCCGCCTGCATCACGTACGGCGCCTCAATGATCCACTTGCCGCCGCCGGAGGGCACGAAGAAGCCGAGCACCGCCGAGTAGACGCCCATCACCAGCGCGAAGGTGTCGGTGGTGGCGATGTGCACGAACAACGTGGAGAGGCGATGGGCGAGGGTCTCATCGCCACTGCCGGTGGCGTGGGTGAGGATCATCGCGATGCCGCCGTACAGCGGGAACTGGATCAGCACGCCGGTGGTGCTGGGGACGGCCTTGGCCACCGCGTTGAGGAAGCTGCGCGGGCGCCAGTGCAGCAGCAGGCCGAGCGAGATGAACAGGAAGTTGTAGGTGTTGAGGTTGGCGATGGCGGTGACCACCGGCTTGCTCGCGAACTCGCCGAACAGCCAGCCGAACGCGAGCAGCGAGAGCAGCACGGTCAGCAGCGGGCTGTACTCCAGCCACTCGCCGGGGCGGGTGCGCGGCTGCAGCGGCTCGGCCTCGGCGCGGGCGGCGCCTTCGAAGTCCTTGGCGGTGCGCGCGGTGGCGGCGCCGGGTGCGGTCAGCCAGGCAATCAGCAGCGACACCAGGATCAGTGCGGATGTCAGCGCGATCGACTGCCACAGGAAGATCGTCTCGGTGAAGGGCAGCACGCCGGTGATTTCCACCAGGCCGGGCGGCATGCTGGCCGGGTTGGCCTGCAGCTGGGCGGCCGAGGAGCTCAGGCCCATCGCCCAGACCGCGCCGAGGCCGAGGTAGGCCGAGGCACCGGCGGCGCGGTAGTCCATGTTGAGTGATTCACGACGGGCCAGCGCGCGCACCAGCAGCCCGCCGAACACCAGCGAGAAGCCCCAGCTGAGCAGCGAGGCGAGCATGCTGATCAGGCCGACATAGACCACCGCGCCACGGCCGGTCTTGGGCACACGGGCCAGCAGCTCGATGAAGCGCGCCACGATCGGTGCGGTCGCCACCGCATAGCCGCCGATGACCACGAAGGCCATCTGCATGGTGAAGGGGATCAGGCTCCAGAAGCCTTCACCGAATGCCGTGGCGGTGGCCTGCGGGGTCGCACCGAAGCCCATCGCGGCGGCCGCGACGATGACCACGCCGAGTACCGCGAACACGTAGGCGTCAGGGAACCATTTTTCCGCCCAGGCCGCCGAGCGCAGTGCCGCGCGCGCCATCCAGCCGTCCTGCACCACCGTCGACGTATTCATGGCCCCGCCCTCCCCGATCATTCAATGGGAGCGATTCTGGGCGTTGGGAACAGCGCTGTCAGTCGCCTAATGGTCGTAGTGCCGGGCGCTGCCCGGCTCTGCGAGGTGATCGGGAGCCGGCCAACGGCCGGCACTACCACTGCGCGCGTTACGGGTAGCACCCGACCGTTGGTCGGGTGGCCACCTCAGCGCAGCGCCAGCGATACCGCGATGCCGGCGAACAGCGCCGCACCTACCCAGTTGTTGTGCAGGAACGCCTTGAAGCACGGGTCGCGCTCGCGCTTGCGGGCGATCCAGAACTCGTAGGCGATCAGGCCGGCGGCCACGCCCACGCCGAGGCCGTAATAGACGCCCAGGCCGGCGCGCAGGCCGACCAGCGCCATCGTGGCCAGGAACAGCGCGTAGAGAATGCCTTGGATGACCAGGTCCAGATCCCCGAAGAGGATCGCGGTGGAATGCGAGCCCATCTTCAGGTCGTCATCGCGGTCGACCATGGCATACCAGGTGTCATACGCGGTGGACCACAGGATGTTGGCGCCGTACAGCAGCCAGCCAATGACCGGCACCTCGCCCTGCACCGCGGCGAAGGCCATGGGGATGCCCCAGCCGAAGGCCATGCCGAGATAGACCTGCGGCAGGTGGGTGTAGCGCTTGAGGTAGGGGTAGCTGGCGGCCAGGAACACGCCGATGAAGCTCATGCCGATGGTGAGCCAGTTCAGGGTCAGCACCAGGGCGAAGGCGACGATCATCAGCCCGGCGAACAGGGCCAGCGCCTCGCGGCCGGAGACAGCGCCGCTGGCCAGCGGGCGGTCCTTGGTGCGCTTGACGTGCGGGTCCAGCCAGCGGTCGGCGTAATCGTTGATCACACAGCCGGCCGAGCGGGTCAGCCAGACGCCGGCGGTGAACACGAACAGCGTCCACAGCGGCGGCGGCCCGCCGGAGGCCAGCCACAGCGCCCACCAGGTGGGCCAGAGCAGCAGCAGGGTGCCGATCGGGCGGTCGGCGCGCATCAGTTTCCAGTAGTGCCGCCAGCGCGACGGGGGCGCCGCCTCGGGCGCTTCAAAACGTTCGTAAGCCATCGGTAAAGGATACCGCCTGGGCTGGTCGGGCGCGCCGTCGCCGGGCACGTCGGTACAGGGGGCAGACCTGCGCGGCGTTTACGGATAGAATGCTCCTCCCGCGCCGCTTTGGCGGTCCGTGGCCCCATCAGGCGGCCCGGCGGGACGCAGGACACAACGCGCTCGTAGCTCAGCCGGATAGAGTAGTGGCTTCCGAAGCCATTGGTCGGGGGTTCGAATCCCTCCGGGCGCACCATCCTTGCCATGCTTTTGGCTGTGCGTGCCTGTCACAGACCTGCCACTCCCGAGGCCACCATAGCCAGCATTCCGTCGCATCGGTTGTGATGCGCACGTCCCACGTTGGGAATCAGGCACCTCCGTGCTGTCGGACATTGAGTAGACTCATCCCATGGGAACCGCTCTGCCAGCGCAGGAGACGTTCGGCCTCGGTCTGTACTCGTACGCCGATGCCGCACGGTTCATTGGTGGCAAACCAAGCGAGTTGCGCCGTTGGCTCAAGGGCTATTCAAGTCGTCAGGGCGAGTACAGCGCGGTGCACGCCCCACTCTGGCCACCACAATGGGCAGGTAGCGGAATTGACGGGATCGGGTTCCGCGATCTGATCGAACTTCGCTTTGTCCGGACCTTCGTCGCATGCGGCGTGCCGTTGAATCTTGTCCGGCGCACGATAGACGAACTGCACGAGCGGCTCGGCAAACAGTACCCGTTCACCAGCACCACGTTCAAAACTGACGGGCGCCGTATCTTCATGGAGCTGCTCGATGAGAGCGGTGATGCTGCACTGGTTGACGTCGTCAAGCGCCAAGACGTGATGAAGAAGATCATCGCGCCTTCGTTGCGTGAGGGCATCGAACTCAATGTCGATGACAAGGCAGCCCGTTGGTTCCCGATGAAGGGCTCGCGCGTCGTGGTCTTCGACCCGGAGCGTAGTTTCGGCCAACCCATCTTGGAGCAGTCTGGCGTGCCGACCATCGCCATCGTCGAAGCGCTGCGTGCCGCAGATGGCGATGAACATCGCGTTGCTCGCCTTTACGATGTTTCGCTGGCAGAAGTGCGCAAAGCCATTGCCTTCGAAAGGCAGGTAGCGCCTTGAAGGCGCAGATTGACGAGAACCTTCCGCCGGCTCTGGCCAGATCCATCGATTCCATTGCCCGCGTTGAAGGCCATGAAGTCGTACACGTTCGCGAGTTTGTGTCCAAAGGAACAAAGGACCTGGCGCTTTTCGACGAAGCCATTCGCCGGGGCATCTCCGTACACGTCACTCAGGATCATCATCACCGTCGTCCTGCAGAACGGGAAGCGATAGCGCGGCTGGGCCTGACCGTATTCGTACTGGCCAAAGGCTGGCAGACGCTGGGGCCTTACGATTTTGCGGCGAGGCTGCTGGAGTGGTGGCCCAAGATGATGCAGCTCGCGGAGCTCACCAGTGCCGGCTCGCTGTTCAAGATTCCGCATTTGCGAGCGTCGAGCGGTCGAATCAGTCCGATCAAGTCGACGCGATAGTCTGCTCGCCGTCCATTGCAAGGCCGCGCCCCTGCGCGGCACCGGCTCGGGTGCCGCACAGGCGATGCGACAAAGGATCGTCCGGTGGGGGATTACTGTGCAGTCCACGCGTAACAGGACGATGGCGGGCGATATCGCTCAGTACGTCCCATCAAACGCAAAGATCGGCTTGCGCTGGTTCCACAGGCCGGCGGTGAAATCCGGGAATTCCAGCGTCTGAAAACTGTTGGCGATGGACTGCTCCGACAGCGGCGTGATCGCGCTCCAGGTGACTGCATCGTAGATGTCGATCGGCATCGGTGCCTTGGCCTTGAGAGCCTCCACGAAGGCATGGATGACGAACCAGTCCATGCCGCCGTGGCCAGCGCTGGCGGCGGTCGCGGCGTGCTGCTTCCACAGCGGGTGCTCGTACTGGTCCTGATAGGCCTGGAACGGTTCCCACTTGTGCGGCGGGCTGCGCCCTTCGATGTGGATGGACTGGTTCACATCCATCCACAGGCCCTTGGTGCCCTGCACGCGGAACCCCATCGAGTACGGGCGCGGCAGCGAGGTATCGTGCTGCAGCAGGATGGTCTCGCCGTTTTCGCAGGCCAGGGTGGTGGTGACGATGTCGCCGAGCTTGAAGGCCACCTTGGTACTCGGGTGGGTGGTGCCACCGCTCTTGGCCACGGTGTACTCGTGCAGGCCACGCGCCTTGCTGGCGAACGCGTTGATATGGGTGAAGCGGTTCCCACGGTTGATGCCGGTGTACATCGCACACGGGCCGATGCCGTGGCTGGGGTACAGCTCACCGTTGCGCTGCACCGAATGCTCGGTGCGCCAGCGTGCTTCGGACCAGCCCTTGGCACCGAACTCCACGCCGCTGTCATACGGCTGGCTGGGGTCGCCGGAGTTGAACTTCACCCCGCGCAGGTCGTGCTGGTAGCCGCCCTGCAGGTGCACCAGTTCACCGAACAGGCCCTGGCGCACCATCTGCAGCGCCGCCATCACATCGCGGCGATAGCAGACGTTCTCCAGCAGCATGTAGGGCGTGCCGGTGGACAGCTGGGTCTTGAGCACGTCCCAATGGTCCTGCAGGGTGATGCCGGCGACCACTTCGCAGCCCACCGCGACCTTGGCCTGCATGGCCGCGATCGCCATCGGTGCGTGGTACTCCCAGGGCGTGGCGATGATCACGCCGTCCAGGCCGCGCTGCTCGATCAGCCGCTTCCAGGCGTTGACGTCGCCGTCCTGGCCGTACGCCTTGGGCGCCGGCTTGCCGGCCTTGGCGACCATGTCCATGCCGCGCTTGAGCATGATCGGCTCGATGTCGCACAGCGCGACCACCTCCACGTCATCGCGGCGGACCAGTTCCTTCAGCAACACCTGGCCGCGCATGCCAGTGCCGATCAGGCCCAGCCGTACCTTGCGACCGCGCGCCCAGGCAGGCGTGTTCGGCAGCAGGCTGGTGGCGGCGACGGCCGCGCTGGCGGCGATGAATTCTCTGCGTTTCATGGACAGTACCTCGTGTGAAGATCGCGCCGGCCAGGACCGGCGCGAGGGATGCATCAGAATTTGTAGCCGACGGTCAGACTGTAGCCGCGACCGAAGATGGTGGCGTAATCGCTGGAATCGCCGAGGAAGCTGTTCGGGTCATAGAACGGCAGGCGGTCGAACAGGTTCTTGATGGTGAATCCGACGTTCCAGTGGGCATCCGGACGCCAGGCCACGCTCAGGTTGGCGGTCCACCACGACGGGGCGCCATCGCACTTGCTCTGCTCCACCGGCAGGTAGCCGGCGGTGCAGGTCTGCGGGTTGTTGTCTTCCTCGTCGATCTGCTGCAGCGCCCATTTGGTGCCGCCCACGTAATTGACGAAGACGCTGGTGGTGACCTGCTTGTAGCTCCAGTCCGCGTTCAACGTAGCGCGCAGGCGCGGGTTGTTGTAGTAGCCGACCAGGTCGCCGTAGTACCAGCCGCTTTCATCATCCAGGTAGGAACGGTTGCGGTTGGCGATGGTGGCGGCCACGCCGATGTTGAGGTTGCCCCACTCGCCCAGCGAGAAGCGGCTGCGTGCATCGATGTCGAAGCCGTCGATCAGGGTCTTGCCACGGTTCTTGTACTGGCCCACCACGCTGGCCACGTTGCCCACGCTGTAGCCGGGCAGCGTGCCGGGACAGGCGACGCCGCTGGCCGGGTCGGCGCACATCGCCGCCAGCGCGGCCAGGTTGGCGCGGTCGCTTTCGGTGATCGGCGAACGGGTGGAAGAGATGATGTCTTCGTCGCGGGTGAAATCCGGGGCGACGATTTCATTGCTGCGGTAGATGAACCAGTAATCGGCCGACACCGACAACCACTGCGTCGGCTCGTAGACGAAGCCGAGCGTGGTGATCTTGGCCTTCTCCGGCTTCAGATCCGGGTTGGGCTGGGTCATGCGCGCCACGGTGCGGCTGCAGTCGGTATTGAGCAGCGTACTGCCGAGGTCGACATCCCCCCCGCGCTGCGACTGCAACAGCAGGTTGGCGATGGCGTTGGTCTCGTTGCAACGCACTTCATCGCGGTAGCCGCCCAGCTGGGCGAACACGCCGCCGTTGCCGGACTCGGCCAGGCTGGGGGCGCGGAAGCCGGTGGAGTAAGTGCCGCGCAGCATCAGCTGATCGAACATCTGGTACTTCAGGCCGATCTTCGGGGCCAGGTTGGCGCTGAAGTCCGGATATTTGTCCACGCGCAGTGCGGCGTCCAGTTCCAGCTTCTCGTTGAGCGGCGCCACCGTCTCGGCGAACAGCGCATAGGTATTGCGCTTGCCGTCGAACCACGAGCCACCCTGCTGGGTGATCAGGCCGTTGGCCGCGTCCGGGTTGCCGGGCGTGTAGAAGGTCTCGCGGCTGGCGTTGAAGCCGAAGGCCGCACGCACTTCGCCGGCCGGCATCTGGAACAGCGGACCTTCGATCTTGCCGTCCAGGGTATGCAGGCGCGTCCAGGACTGGATGTCGAAGGTCGGGAATGCTTCACGGATCAGGGCGGCGTTGGCCTCGCTGATCTCACCGAATTTGTACGCCGGGTGATCGGAAATGATCACGCGGCCGGTGCCCGGATCGACAGAATACGGGCCGAAGGCCTTCTCGAAGCCGGCCAGGTTGACGTTGGTGGTCTGGTAGGTGACCGAGTGGCTGCCGGCGGTGGCGAACGCGGTTTCCCAGTTCCAGTCGCCGATGTCACCGCGCATTCCGGCCACCACGCGGTAGCTCTGATCGGTGTTGCGCTGGCCGAAGTGGTTGGCACCCACGTCCTGCAGCAGGTACTGCAGGCCAACCACGCCGCCCATCAGTGCCTTCAGTTCGGGCGAGGCATTGTTGTATTCGTTGTTCGGGCCCAGGTACGGATACAGGAACTGGTTGACCGTGGTGCCGGTGTTGCGCGAGAACCAGCTGGTCGGGTTGCCGGTGGTGGTGCCGTAGGCGCGCGGCGTACCGCCGTTGGCGGTCAGGTCGATGTCGGTGTAGGTCGCCTCGGCGAAGGCTTCGGTGCTGTCACCGATCAGGAAGTGGGCGTTGACGTACGCCGTGTTGCGCTCGGACTTGGCGCCGGCGTCGATCTCGTTGTTCATCCACGTCTCCCAGATACAGCGCGGGCCGGCCGCTTCGCTGGTGAGCACGTTGTTGCAGCCTGGCGCGGCTTCCTGCACGCGGCGGCCGGTGACCGGATCGAAGGCGAAGTAGCTGCCCGGGTTGAACTCGCCCGGCTTGCTGCCGGTGCCCAGGCGCAGGTTGGGAAGGTAGTTGGGGTTGTTGACGTAGTACTGGTCGGGCCGCTTGTCGTAGAAGTCGCTCAGCGGGATCGCATCGCGCCGGTACAGATTGACCGAGGCGTAGACGTTGTAGCGGTCTTCATCCAGATCGCCGAAGCCGGCGGTGATGCTGCCCTGGTGTTCACCGTAGGAGCTGATCCGCGAAGACTTGTCCGTGGTGAGGTTGATCTCCGCGCCCTGGTAGGAGCGTTTGGTGATCACGTTGATCACGCCGGCCACCGCATCGGTACCGTACACCGCCGAGGCGCCGTCGGTCAGCACTTCCATGCGTTCGATCGCTGCGGCGGGGATCGCATCGATGTTGACGAACTGGGTCTGGAAGCCGGCCGGCGCGCCGTAGTAGGACAGGCGGCGGCCATTGAGCAGCACCAGCGTGCCCTGCGCGCCGAGGCCACGCAGGTTGGCCTGCGAGGCGCCGTCCGAGCCGGTGAACAGTGAGCGCGAGTCCTGCTGGCCCGGGCGTGCGGCCGGCAGGTTGTCGAGCACCTGCAGCAGGGTGCGCGCGCCCATGTTCTCGATGTCCTGCTTGCTGATCACCTGCACCGGCGAGGCGGTTTCCACATCACTGCGGCGGATGTTGGAGCCGGTCACCTCGATGCGCGACAGCTCGGTGGCTTTGGTATCCGGCGTTGCGTCCTGGGCGCTGGCACTGCCGACCACCGCGACGGCCAGGCCGAGTGCGATGGACAAGGGGGTGGCGGTGATGCGGCGATGGCGATGGCGTTCGGTCAACATCTTTGGCTCCTTGTTCGATCCGCAGCGTGGGGCTGGCGGTGGATGGGTGTTTTCGGGCAAACGTCCCCCGTGCCGCGGCCAGACGGCCGCAGACGGGAAACGGGAGAGAGCGGTGTTTCGAAAGGCGGTTCGGTTACGGCGACACGATGCTGGCGGTATCGCCCTCCTGTCCGATCAGGGCGGCATTGGCCCAGTTGCCACAGACCTGCGCGGGGTGATCGCCCTGCGCCCCGAGCGTGCGCAGGCTCAGCCGCTGCAGGCCGCGCACGTCCAGCTCCGGTTTGACCACGCCGGGTGCATTGACCAGGCCGCTGTCGTACAGCAGCCGACCGTCACCCCACACCTGGAACTGCATACCGCCCGCGGTGCGGCACTGATCATCGATCCCCAGATCGGCGCGCAGCAGGCGCCAGCCGCCGCCCAGCTGCAGATCGATCCGGCTGCTGGCGTTGACGCCCAGGCCGCGGCGGAAATGCAGCCCGTTCATGCGCATCTCCGTCTGGCCACCGAAGGCGTGGTCGGCAGCGACGCTGGCCTTCAGCGGGGCCGGCATGGGCAGCGTGGAGAGATACAACTGCTGCGCCGGGCCTTCCGGCTGCGGATGCTCCAGCACGTGGAAGGTGGACAGCACGATCGGGCCGACATCGCGCGGCTGCAGCGCATCCACCGCACGCGCCACGCTGCCCTGCGCAGCGGTCACCATCGGGTCGGCACCGCTGGCACCGTCGCCTTCCGGGTTCTGCGTGCTGAGCACGCGGAAGCGCAGCAGGCGGCCGGCATGGGCGGGGAAATCGATCTGCTGCACGCCTTGCTGCAGGGTCAGGCGGCCGCGCTTGATCGGCTCACCCCATTCGCCGTTGCTGTCGGCCATGTAGATTTCGTAATCGCGGATCTGCCCACTCTTCCAGTGCTGGTCGTTGCGCGGCGCCAGTTCGATGCCGTCGATCAGCTTGCGTTCGCCGAAGCCCAGCACCCACTCGTGCGCACCGGTCTTGACCGCCTGGTTGCGCACGGTGCGGAACCACGTGGCCGGATCATCGTCGAAGGCCTTCTCCATCTCGTAGCCCTGCTCCTCGGCCGGGCGGTTGACCACCAGCAGGCTGTCGGAGGGCAGCGCGCGGCCCAGTTCCGGTGCGGCCGGGAAAGCATCGTCGGCCGGTGCGGCGGCGATCGGCAGCTCCAGCTGCAGTGCGAGCGGCTGGCGGATGTCGGTCGGTGCGGTGCGCACGTGCAGGGTGCCTCGGCGCTCGGTCGCGTCGAAGTACCAGCCTTCGTTGGCGCCCTTCCAGTCTGCCTGGTCGGCCAGCATCGGCAGCGCACGGCCGTCCAGCATCACTGCGGCGGGACGCTGGCGGCTGAGCACGCGCAGCGCATAACGGCGCTGCGGCAGCTGGCCGGCGTACTGGCCCTGCACCGCCTCGATGCGCACCTGCACCGCGCCAGTCCCCTGTGCCGGGGCCTGCACCGTGATCGCCTGCGTGCTGGATTCGCCCTTCTCATAGCGGCGGGTGGCGCCATCATCTTCGTACAGCGTGTACTGCGAGGTGCCCTGCGGGTACAGATCGAAGGTCACTTCATCCAGCGGCTTCTCACCGTCGTAGAGCATCGCCGGGTACATCGGGATGATCGCCCCGGCGCGCACGAACACCGGGATCGTGGCCAGATCGACCGGACGATCCAGCGAACGCCCCTCGGCGCCGGCCTGCAGCTGGCGGCCATCCCAGTAGTCGATCCAGCGGCCCTGCGGCAGGTGGATGTCGCGACGCCAGCCACGGCTCGCGGCCTGGCTGCGGTACACCGGCGCGATCAGCAGCTCGCGGCCGAGCAGGAACTGGTACTTGTGTGCTTCGGTGTACGCCTGCGGATCCTGCGGGTAATCCCACATCAGCGCGCGCAGCAGCGGGGCACCGCTGGTCGCCGCGTCATGCGCCAGCCCGTACATGTACGGGGTCATGCGCATTTTCAGCTTGAGGTAATCGCGGTTGACGCTGCGGTACGGCTCATCGAACCACCACGGGTGCTTGCGCGCATTGCCGGACCAGCCGGACATGCCCATCAGCACAGGGGTGAAGCTCTTCCACTGCAGGTCACGGGTGAAGGTCTCGGCGCTGCCGCCGAAGATCGCGTCCACATCGCCACTGGCGTAGGCCATGCCGGACAGGCCCGAGCCGATCAGGGTCGGGATGTGCCAGCGGATGTAATCCCAGCTGCTGCTCTGGTCGCCGGTCCAGGCCACCGCGTAACGCTGGATGCCACCCCAGCCCATCACCGTCCACAGGAACGGGCGCGAGTCGGAGTTGTTCAGGATGCCGTTGAAGGCGGATTGGTTGGCGTCCATCGCGAACTGGTAGCCCTTGCCGGTCCAGGCCACGTCCAGCTTCTGCACGCGGCTGCCCGCAGTACCGACTTCCCAGGCGATCTTGTCGACGCCGTTCTCGGTCCACAGGCCGGTCTTGAAGCCGTACTTGGCCAGGCCCTGCACGGTCTCGGGCAAGTTCTTGTAGCCGCAGCCGTAGCCATCGTTGGGCAGGATCCAGCCGCCGGGCATGTCGTGGTCGCGGTACTGCCGGGCCACGCTGTCGACGACATCCGGCGTGGTGCCGGTCGGGCCGTCGCTCCAGCCTTCGGGCACGCTGCCGGGCTTCTTGATGTTGTCGCCGTCGTTGTAGCAGTCAGCGTCGCCATAGGAGAACGCCCAGCGCGGCAGCAGTCCGGCGCGGCCGGTCAGCGTGGTGTAGCGGTCCAGCAGGGTGTGCAGGCTGGGCCCGACGAAGTAGTACGCATCGAAGCGGTCTTCGCGGTGAAGCAGCGTAGCCTGGTCGGCCTGGCGCAGATCATAGGTGCCGTCGCTCCACGTGTTGCGCAGCATGCCCCAGCCCCGCGAGCTCAGCAGCATCGGCGCCGGGTTGGGGCGATCGCCTTCTTCCCAGCCACCGGAGTACGACACCTCCAGTTCGCGGCCCTTGAACTCGAAGCGACCGTTCTGCTGGCCGCCGCCGTAGAAGTGCTCATCGCCTTCGCTGGAGAGCACCTGCACGCTCTGGTCCTTGTCCAGATCCAGCGGCTGCAGTTCGTGCCACAACGCGACATCACGTTCGCCCTCGCGGCGATCCAGCGACAGACGCAGTGGCTGGCGCTGGATGCGCAGCACCAGGGCGTCGGTACGGATACGCACCTCGTTGCCATCTTCTTCCACCTCGAAGGCGACCTTCGCGGGCGGCTGCGGCAGCACGATCGGGGCAGCCTTGTCACCGGCATCGGTCAGCGTGCCGTTGCGGCCGGCGCGCACACGCAGCACGTCATCGCGCAGCAACTCCACGCGCAGCGTGGCGCCGGTATCGGTGCTGAGTGTCCAGCCGGCGGTGCCGTCTTTGGCGGGGGCAGCGGTGATCGCACGCAGGTTGCCCACCGGCGCCGCGTTGGCAGTGGCAGCCAGAGCCACTGCGGTGAGCAGTGCGATCGTCAGACCAGTGCGTCGAAACCGGAAGTCCACCTTGCCCCCAAGCCCGCGGTCAGCGGGAAACTGAAACCAGTGCGGCCGACTCTAGGGCAGGGTCTCGAAAGATGTCAACAAATTGCAAAGAAAAAGGAAGGATATTTTGCTATAAACGAAAGATGCGGCAGCGTGGCACTTTCCAAATGCCACCTGAATGCGCGTTTGTGATCGTCTGAAACCTTGGTGCAGCGCGGAATTCATAACGAGGAGCCGGCATCGGCCTTCGGGTGAAAGACAAAAACTGTGACCCACCGACCTTTTCTTTATCTTTCGCTATTTGACATTTCGAAAGAAAACGCACAAGGTGCGGTCGCCCAACAGGAATTGCGAATGGACGCTTCTCTGCTCCCTGATTTGCCCACGTGGCAGCGCCTCGGTGGCGCCAATACCGCCGAAGAAATCGCCCAGCAGCCCCGCGTGTGGGCTGCGCTGGCCAGCCTGCTGGAGGCCGCGCAGGCGCGCGTCGATGGCTTCCTCGGGCAGGCCCTGCACGATCCCAACCAGTTGGTGATCTTCACCGGCGCCGGCAGCTCGGGCTTCATCGCCGAGATGGTGGCCGACCAGATCAATGCGCAGTGGCCTGCCGAGGTCCGTGCCGTGCATACCACCAGCCTGCTGACCCATCCGGCGCTGTACCTGCGCCGCGACCGCCCGACCCTGCTGGTGTCGTTCGGGCGCAGCGGCTCCAGCCCGGAGAGCGTGGCCGCGGTCGATCTGGTCCGCGACCAGGTGGAGCACGCGCGCTTCGTGGATATCACCTGCAATGCCGAGGGCGAACTCGCCACGCGTGGCCACGGCCGCAGCGATACGTTGTCGCTGCTGATGCCACCGGCCAGCTGTGATCGCGCCTTCGCCATGACCAGCAGCCTGAGCTGCATGCTGCTGGCCGCGCTGAGTGCGTTCGACAGCGCCCCGTGGGAAGCGCGGCTGGAGCGTCTTCGCACGTTGGCCAGCCATGGCGAGCGTGCGCTGGATGCCTGGGATGCCGCGGTGGTCACCCTCGCCCAGGCGCCGTATTCGCGCGTCATCTATCTCGGCAGCGGCCCACTCGAAGCGGTCGCCCGCGAGGCCGCGCTGAAGGTGCTCGAACTCACCGCCGGCCGCGTGCTGGCGCTGGCCAATACGCCGCTGGGGTTCCGCCATGGGCCCAAGTCCACCCTCAACGGCGAGACCCTGGTGGTGATGCTGCGCAGCGCACAGCCGCTGGCCCGCCGCTACGAGCAGGACCTGTTGAACGAACTGCGCCGCGATGGCATCGCCGGGCGGGTGCTGTCGATCGGGTCGGACGACGCGGACCGCGCCGACGGCGATTTCGTGCTCGATGCGCCCGCGCTGCCCGATCCGTGGCTGGCCCCGCTGTGGCTGCTGGTGCCGCAGTGCTATGCGCTGCAGCGTTCGGCCGCGCTCGGCATGACCCCGGACAATCCCTTCCCCGACGGCACGGTCAACCGTGTGGTGCAGGGCGTGACCATCCACCCCCACGGCTGAGCACGCATGCAGACCTGGTACGGGATCGACATCGGCGGCACCAAGATCGAACTGGTCGCGTGCGACGCCACGTTGAGCGTGCACCACCGCCAACGCGTGGCGACGCCGACCCGCGACTACGCCGCGTTCCTGCAGGCGATCGTCGATCTGGTCGACGCGGCCGATGCCGCACTCGGCCAGCGCGGCCTGGGGGTCGGCATCGGCCTGCCCGGCGTGCGTGATCGCGTCAGCGGCCGCCAGCTCAGTGCCAACGTGCCCAGCCTGACCGGGCAGACGGTCGGTGCGGACCTGCAGGCACGCCTGCAGCGCCCGCTGGAGCTGGGCAATGACCTGCAGTGTTTTGCTTTGTCCGAAGCCCATGACGGCGCCGCCGCCGGCTACCCCAGCATGTTCGGAGCGATCCTCGGCACGGGGGCGGGCGGTGGCTTCTGTGTCGGCGGCCGGCTGATCGCCGGTCACAACGGCATCGCCGGCGAGTGGGGCCACTGGAGCCTGCCGGCCACGCTGCAGCAGCGCCACGATCTGCCCGTGCTGGACTGCGGCTGCGGCCTGCGCGGCTGCCTGGAGCGTTACGTGTCCGGCAGCGGCCTGGCGATGATCCATGAACGCCGTGGCGGCGACGCGCTCGATGCCGCCGAGGTGGTCGCACGCGCCCAGGCCAGTGATGCCATCGCGCAGCAGGCCCTGATCATCCACCGCGACCTGCTCGGCTACAGCTTCGCCAGCCTGATCCTTGCGCTGGACCCACACGTGATCGTGCTCGGCGGTGGGCTCTCCAAGCTGGAGCAGCTGTACCGCGATCTGCCGGCCGCGATCGCGCCCTACCTGTTCGCCGGTGTGCGGGTGCCCCCGATCCTGCCGCCCACCTTCGGCGACGCCGGCGGTGCGCGGGGCGCCGCCCTGCTCGCGCGCCAGCACCACCCTTCCCCCTGAACACCGCTGTTACTGGAGTTGCCATGTCCGCCGTCCAATCGTTGATCGCCGCCCACCGCCAGGGCCACCCCGTCGGGCTGTACAGCGTCTGCTGCAGCAACGCGCAGGTGTTGCTGGCGGCGATGCAGGTCGCGCAGCGCTACGACACCCTGCTGCTGATCGAGGCGACCTCCAACCAGGTCGATCAGTTCGGCGGTTACACCGGCATGACCCCGCCGCAGTACCGCGACTACGTGCTGCAGCTGGCGCGCGATGCCGGTTTCCCGGCCGAGCGGCTGGTGCTCGGTGGCGACCACCTCGGTCCCAACGCCTGGCAGAAGGGCCCGGCAGACGCCGCAATGGCAAACGCGCGCGAACTGATCGCCGCCTATGTCGCCGCCGGTTTCCACAAGATCCACCTGGACTGCAGCATGTCCTGCGCCGATGACCCGACCCCGTTGCCGGATGCCATCGTCGCGGCGCGCTCGGCCGAGCTGGCGCGCATCGCCGAGCGCACGGCCGCCGAGCACGGGCTGCCGCCACCGGTCTACGTGATCGGCACCGAGGTACCGATTCCCGGCGGTGAAGCCTCGCTGGCCGGCGGCCTGCAGGTCACGACGCCGGCGGCCGCAGCGACCACGTTGGCAATTCACCGCGAGGCGTTCTCCGCCCCGGACCTGTTGCCGGCCTGGGAGCGCGTGATCGCGATGGTGGTGCAGCCTGGCGTGGATTTCGACCACAGCAGCGTGCACTACTACGATCCGGCCGCCGCCGCCGACCTCTCGGCCTTCGTCGAACGGCAGCCGGGCATCGTGTTCGAAGCGCACTCCACCGATTACCAGACCGAAGCCGGTCTGCACGCGCTGGTCCGCGATCACTTCGCGATCCTGAAAGTCGGCCCGGCGGCGACCTACGCCTTCCGCGAGGCGGTGTTCGCGCTGGCGATGATCGAGCGCGAACTGCTGCCCGCCGCGCAATGCTCGCATCTGATCGAGGTACTGGACCGCTGCATGGTCGACGCACCGGGCAGCTGGCGCAGCTACTA
Source organism: Stenotrophomonas rhizophila (assembly GCF_003751305.1). Taxonomy (GTDB): domain Bacteria; phylum Pseudomonadota; class Gammaproteobacteria; order Xanthomonadales; family Xanthomonadaceae; genus Stenotrophomonas; species Stenotrophomonas rhizophila_B. The sequence goes on along the minus strand of NZ_RJKV01000002.1, from coordinate 175,462 downwards.
CCAGGGTGACGAGCACGAACTGCGCCTGCTGCGCGCGTATTCGCTCAGCGACCGCAGCCGCTATTACTGGGGCGAGCCGGCGGTACAGGCGGCACTGGACACGCTGGTCGCCAATCTCACCGCGCACGCGCCGCCGCAGATGCTGCTCAGCCAGTTCATGCCCGAACAGCTCAAGGCGATCGAGGCCGGTGAGCTGCGGCCGGCGCCGTTGGCGCTGATCCAGCACAAGGTGGCGCTGCGCCTGGCCGAGTATGCCCGGGCCTGCAATCGCAACCGCTCAGGGGCGGATAACGAAACCCGGCAGGCCAAGGAGCTTTCGGAACGGTAAGCTTCGGCTTTCCCTTTCGAACGGAATCGCCCCCATGCGAAACACCCGGCAGCGCCGCCAACAGATCCTCCAGACCCTGGTCGAGCACGGCAACGTGCAGGTCAGTGAGCTGGTGGCGCGCTTTGCGGTCTCGGCGGTCACCATCCGCGCCGACCTGACCCACATCGAATCGCAGGGGCTGGCCACGCGCACCCACGGGGGCGCGACGCTGGTGCGCACGCCGCCGCAGGAACAGGACATCCATGAAAAGGACGCCCTGAACCTGCCGATGAAGGACCGCATCGGCATCGAGGCGGCCAAGCTGGTCAAGGCCGGCGACAACATCATCATCGACTCCGGCTCGACCACGATGACCCTGGCGCGGCACCTGCGCGGGCATCGCGACGTCACGGTGATGACCAACGGGCTCAACATCGCCTGGGAGCTGGCCAACGCGCCCGGCGTGGAGCTGCTGCTCACCGGCGGGCTGCTGCGCAAGCAGTCGCTCTCGCTGCATGGCAGCCAGGCTGAGGCGAGCCTCAACACCTACAGCTTCGACACCCTGTTCCTGGGCGTGGATGGCCTGGACCTGCAGTTCGGCCTGACCACCCACCATGAGGCCGAAGCCAGCCTCAACCACCGCATGGTCGAGCGCGCGCGCCGCATCGTGGTGCTGACCGACGCCTCCAAGTTCGGCCGGGTCAGCCTGCACCGCATCGCACGGCTGGACCAGGTCCATACCATCATCACCGACGGCAGCATCGAGCCCGAGTACCTGGAAGGGCTCCAGCGGCTGGGCGTCGAAGTGATCATCGCCGAGTCCCCGCCTTGACCGAGTCCCGCTCCCTGCACGGCCGCCTGCTCACCGACACCGGTTGGGTCCGCGGCGATCTCCATTTCGATCAACGCATCACCGCGATCGATACCGCGCACGCCGATCCGCGCGTCGACGATGAGGTGCCGCTGATCCTGCCCGGCTTCATCGACCTGCATGTGCATGGCGGCGCCGGGGTGGACATCATGCAGGGCGGCACGACCGCGCAGACGGTGGCACGTGCGCATGCCCGGCACGGCACCACCGCGCTGCTGGGCACCACCATGACCGCGCAGGAGGACGACATCACGTGCGCGCTCCGGGGCCTTTCCGCTGCGATCGCCACGCGCGAACCCGGCATGGCCCGCGTGCTGGGCGTGCACCTGGAAGGCCCCTTCATCAGTGCGCAGCGCTTGGGCGCGCAGCCACCGCTGGTGGTCGAGGCCACGCTGGCCGACGTGCAGCGCCTGCATGCGATCGCACCGATCAAGGTGCTTACCCTTGCGCCGGAGATCGGCCATCACCTGGCGCTGATTCCCGCGCTGAGTGCGCTCGGCATCCGCGTGCAGCTCGGCCACAGTGCCGGCAGCTACGAAGACGGCGTGGCCGCATTGAACGCCGGTGCGGCCGGGTTCACCCATCTGTTCAATGGCATGACCGGCGTGGATCACTATCACCCGGGCATCGCGACCGCTGCACTGGCGCATGCGCAGTACGCCGAACTCATTCCCGATCTGCAGCACGTGCATCCCGGCGCGATCCGCACCGCCCTGCGCGCGATCCCGCGTTTGTACTGCGTCACCGATGCGACTGCCGCCACCGGCATGCCCGATGGCGAGTACGCGCTTGGCGTACAGCGCGTGCACAAATGCCTGGGCTGCGTGCGCTTGTCGAGCGGCTCGCTGGCCGGCAGTGCGCTGACCATGGACCAGGCGCTGCGCAATCTGGTCTCGCTCGGCCTGGACATCGCCGATGCCTCCCACCGGCTGTCGCGCTATCCGGCCGACTACCTCGGCATCGACGACCGCGGCCGCATCGCGACCGGTGCCTGGGCGGACCTGGTGGTACTCGACCACGACCTGCGCGTGCGTGGCGCGGTGGTGGAAGGCGATGACATCGCGCTCGACTGAGCGTTGACCCCCGCGCCGCCATGGCGCACGCACTTGCAGACAGGACCGGCACGATGAACGACGTTTCCGCAGCCATGCCCGTGCACGCAGGCGCCTCCGCGCCACGCTGGCCGGTACGCTATCTGTTGTTCATCGGCGGCATGGGGGGGCTGCTCTACGGCATCGACATCGGCATCATCGCCGGCGCCCTGCCCTATCTGGAGGCCACCGCCACCGCGAGTTGGCACCTGACCAGCCAGCAGCTGGGCTTCGTGGTGGCCGCGGTGCTGCTGGGCAGTGTGCTGTCTTCGCTGTTTGCCGGGATGGTCGCCGACCTGATCGGCCGCCGTGGCGCGATGCTGCTGGCCGGCGTGCTGTTTACCGCGAGCATTCCGGTGATGGCCCTGTCCGATGGCTATGGCGCGCTGTTGATGGGGCGCCTGCTGCAGGGCATCAGCGGCGGGCTGATCGGCGTGGTGGTGCCGCTGTATCTGGCCGAAGTGCTCAGCCCGGAACGACGTGGGCGTGGCGCGGCGATGTTCCAGCTGCTGCTGACCATTGGTCTGGTGCTGGCTGCGGTGATCGGGCTGTACCACGCCCACGCCGTGGATGCCGCGACCGCCGCGGTGCGCCATCTGCCCGGTGCGGAGCAGCAGCGCCTGCTGTTCGACGTCAAGGACCATGCCTGGCGCACCATTTTCTGGAGCTGTCTGCTGCCAGGCCTGGTGTTTACCGGGGGCGTGCTGCTGATCAGTGAATCCCCGCGCTGGCTGGTGCGCCGTGGCCGCATCGACAAAGCCCGCCACGCCCTGCAGCGTACCGTCGCCGCGGACGAGGTCGAGCCGACGCTGCAGCGCATGCAGGCCCCCGAAGAGATGCAGATCGGCCGCAACGGCAAGCGCGACCCGCTGCTCAGCCGCCGCTATGTGTGGCCCTTCGTGCTGGCCTGCCTGGTGCTGGCCTTCACCCAGGCCACCGGCATCAACTCGGTGCTGGCCTACGCAGTCAACATCCTCAACCAGGCCGGCCTGCCCGGCTCGGTGGCCAACGGCGCCGATGTGGCGATCAAGCTGCTCAACGCGGTGATGACCGTGGTCGCGCTGGTGCTGGTGGACCGCAAGGGGCGCAAGTTCCTGCTCATGTTGGGCAGTGGTGGCATCACGCTGTCGCTGCTGGCCGCTGCACTGTTGTTCGTGCAGAGCGAACGCGGGCGGCTGGACGTGCAGGCCGCGCTGCAGCAGCAGGTGAGCGGCACCACCCTGTCGCTGCCGCTGGATGCCGCGCAATGGCAGCGGCTGGATGGCAACGCCGGCACCGCACCGCAGCAGCTGACCGTGTCGTATGCCTACGGCGGCTTCAGCAACGTGCGCTCACTGCGCAGCGACAACCCGATCGATGCCACGCTGCAGATCCGCCGCGAGGACGCGGTCTCGGCCGACAGCGTGATCGGCCGCTTCTTCCGCACGCTCCACCTCAACCCGTTCCCGGACCCGGCGCAGGCCGCCAACGCGCCGCTGGTGATCGAGCGTGCGGTGATCGGCCCGGTGCCCTCGCCCACCCACGGCTGGCTGGTCGCCGGCTGCATTCTGCTGTTCGTCGCGTTCTTCGCGGTGGGCCCGGGCGTGTGCGTGTGGCTGGCGCTGTCCGAGCTGATGCCCACCCGCATCCGCTCCAACGGCATGAGCATCGCGCTGCTGATCAACCAGTTCGTCTCCACCGTGATCGCCGCGATCTTCCTGCCCACGGTCGGCCATCATGGCTACGCCAGCATGTTCTTCTTCTGGGCCGGCTGTACGTTGCTGTACTTCCTGATCGCCGCGTTCTGGCTGCCGGAGACCAAGGGCAAATCGCTGGAGCAGATCGAGGCGAATTTCCGCTGAACGGTCCGCAGCCCGACGCAGGGCTCAGGGTGCCTTGCCTGTGATCTCCCTATACAGCCGGTGGGCTTCTTCCGTGCTGTCCAGCCCGCTCACCTGCATGGACTGCGCGAAGGGGCCGGCGATGACGGCGACATTGAGGACCTGATCGCCGACGGTAAATGCCACACGCTTGGCTACGCGCGCTTCCGTGGCCGCGAGGATGCGCGGTGCGGCTGCGTCGGTGAAGCGCAGGATCAGGGTTCCGTGGCCGGTGTGGCCGTCGGTCCCCACGGCCACCGAGGCGATGTCGGCCGTCGTGATGAAGGCGGGCTCGATCAGGGACAGCGCGTTGCCGTCGCGGTCCTTGAGCGTCGTGGCGCCGGGGCGCTTGGCATCCTCGGCCACCTCACGCATCTGGATACCCGCCTGCGCCAGCGGTGCGACGCCCGCCGGCGTCTCGATCGCCGCCGGTGCAGGAGGTGGCGGGGTGCAGCCGCTGAGGCCCGCCCCCAGTGCCATCGTCATGATCAACAGACTGCTGCGCATGCGTGTTTCTCCATGAGTAGATGACGTCAGTATCGCTGCTGTGCGCACTCAGCGCGGCGGCAACTACGCCAATCGGCTGCGCTTACGGCACCCGCGCACAGACCCAGACCTGCATCGGGCCGGCACCGGCATACTGCAGCGCGCGCAGCGCGGCATCGGTGGTGGCTCCGGTGGTCATCACATCGTCGACCACGGTCAGCCCGGCAGGTGGATGGCCGCGTACGGTGAATGCATCGCGCAGATTGCAGCGCCGGGCATCCGCGTCCAGATTCGATTGCGCTGCGGTTTCACGGGTGCGCTGCAGGCCCTGCCAGAGTGGACAGCACAGCCCGCGCGCCAGCGGCTTGCTCAGTTCCAGCGCCTGGTTGTAACCGCGCTGGCGCAACCGGCGGCGGTGCAGTGGCATCGGCTGCAGCGGCCCGGCCAGAAACGGCGGCACGCGCTGCAGCATCAGTTGTGAGAGCAGCCGGCCGGCGGCCAGGTCCTGGTGGAATTTGAACCGGATCAGCAACCGGTCGATCGGCGGCGCGTAGAGGAACGCGGCACTGGCCGCCGCCTGGCGGGGGTACTCGTCCACGCAGCGCTCGCAGTGATCCCCTGCTGCATCACCGGGGTCGGTCGTCGCCAACGGCAGCGCACAGCGACGGCAGGCGCGGTCGTTCCACGGTAGCGCCTGATGACAGGCGCGGCACAGGTCCATCCCGTCTTCGCCCGGGCACTCGCAGACCAGGCAGCGCAGCGGCAGGATCTGCCAGCCAAGCCAACCGAGTACTCCGTAAACTTTCGAAAAGACCATATGGTTGACAGAAGAGGGCTGCCTCACCAGACTGCCGCCCTTTCGTTCCACTATCTGTCAGGACACTCCCATGGCTTCTGTCATCCGACACGACTGGCACCGCGAGGAGTTGCTGGCCCTGTTCGCGCTGCCGTTCCCGGACCTGCTGCACCGCGCGGCCAGCGTGCACCGCGAGCAGTTCGACCCGGCGGAAGTGCAGGTCTCGACCCTGCTGTCGGTCAAGACCGGCGGCTGCCCGGAAGACTGCGCGTACTGCCCGCAGGCGCAGCGCTACAGCACCGGGGTGGACGCACAGAAGCTGATGGCCACCGACGACGTGGTCGCCAAGGCCCGCCAGGCCAAGGCGGCGGGCGCCTCCCGGTTCTGCATGGGTGCGGCCTGGCGCTCGCCCAAAGACCGCGACATCCCCAAGGTGGCGGCGATGATCCGCGAGGTGAAAGCACTCGGCCTGGAGACCTGCGCCACGCTGGGCATGCTCAGCGGCGCGCAGGCCACCGCCCTGCGCGAGGCCGGGCTGGACTACTACAACCACAACCTGGATACCGCGCCGGACTACTACGATTCGATCATCCACACGCGCCAGTACCAGGACCGCCTGGACACGCTGGCGCACGTGCGCGATGCCGGGCTGAAGACCTGCTGCGGTGGCATCGTCGGCATGGGTGAGACGCGAGAACACCGCGCCGGCCTGCTGCTGGCGCTGGCCACCCTGCCGGCCCATCCGGATTCAGTGCCGATCAACCGCCTGGTGCAGGTCGCCGGCACACCGTTGCACGGCACCGCCGAGCTGGATCCCTTCGAGTTCGTGCGGATGATCGCGGTGGCCCGCATCGTGATGCCACGGGCGATGGTGCGGCTCTCGGCCGGGCGCGAGGCGATGAGCGATGAGCTGCAGGCGCTGTGCTTCCTGGCCGGGGCCAATTCCATCTTCTACGGCGAAAAGCTGCTGACCACCGGCAACCCGGACACCGAACGCGATCTGGCCCTGTTCGAACGGCTGGGCCTGCGCCCGATGCCGGTCACGGTGGACGCCGCCGGGCACGACCACCCGGGCACGGTCCACGCCGACATCACCGCCGGACGCAGCTGCGGGCAGGCGGCCTGAGCCCCGAGCAGCGGGCCCGGCAACCGGGTACGCTAACGGCCCACCCGGACCCCCTGATGACCATGGCCCGTCCTGACCTGCACGACCGCATCCAGGCCCAGCGCAAGCTCCGCGACGCGCAGGGGCGCCTTCGCGTGCGCCGCATGGTGAGCCGGCGCGATGGTGTGCAGCTGGAAGTGGACGGCCAATGGCTGACCAACTTCTGCAGCAATGACTATCTGGGTCTGTCGCAGCAGTTCGGCGTGGTCAGCGCATTGCAGGATGCCGCTGCGCGCGAAGGTGCCGGCGCGACCGCCTCGCACCTGATCTGCGGCCACCATGCCCTGCATGAAGCGCTCGAACAGGAGATGGCCGACTGGCTCGGCTATCCGCGGGCGCTGCTGTTCGGCAGTGGCTTTGCCGCCAACCTTGCCGTGCAGCAGGCGCTGCTCAGCGAAGAAGACGATGTCTGCGTGCAGGACCGGCTCAACCACGCCAGCCTGCTCGATGCCACGCGCCTGGCCGGTTGCCGCCTGCGTCGTTATCCGCATCTGGATACCGAAGGCGCGCTGCGCCAACTCAAGCACGCGCCCAACGGCGCGGCGATGCTGGCCACCGACGGCGTCTTCAGCATGGACGGCGACATCGCCCCGCTGCGGTCGTTGTCGCTGGTGGCGCGCATGCAGGAAGCGCTGCTGTACGTCGATGACGCGCACGGCATCGGCGTGGTCGGTGAACACGGCCGCGGCTGCGTGGCCGATGCGGGCCTGGGCGTCAATGATGTGCCGCTGCAGCTGGCCACGCTCGGCAAGGCGCTCGGCGGCAGCGGCGCGGTCGTGCTCGGTGACGAGGCGATGATCCAGCACCTGGCCGAAACCGCGCGCCCCTACATCTACACCACCGCCGTACCGCCGGCGCAGGCGGCCGCCGCCCTGGCCGCGGTGAAGCTGGCGCGCCGCGACGACTGGCGCCGCGAAAAGCTCACCGAACTGATCGGCATCTTCCGCACCGGTGCGCGCCAGCACGGCCTGGAATTGATGCCGTCCGATACCCCGATCCAGCCGCTGCTGTGCGGCGCCGAGTCGACGGTGATGGGCATGTCGGCCGCGCTGGAAGCCGCCGGTTTCCTGGTCAGCGCGATCCGGCCGCCGACCGTACCGGAGGGCAAGGCACGCCTGCGGGTGACACTGTCGGCGCTGCATGCACCCGCACAGGTCCGCGCCCTGGTCGATGCGATCGCGCATGCCCGCGATACCGTGGTGCAGCAGCAAGCACTCAGCGCGCTGACCGCGTGACACCGCAGCGTTGAGCATGCATATCGAGGTCATCGGCCAGGGCCCGGCGCTGGTTCTCATCCACGGCTGGGCCCTGCACGGCGGCGTGTTCGCACCGTTGGTGGAGCGCCTGTCGGCGCACTTCCAGCTGCACCTGGTGGACCTGCCCGGCCACGGCGCCAGCCGCGATGACACCACGCCGCTGCGCCTGCCGCATGTGGTCAACGCCATTGCCGCGGCCACGCCGCCGGCGGTCTGGTGCGGCTGGTCGCTCGGGGGTCTGTTCGCGCTGCATGCTGCCGCGACCCTGCCCCAGGTGCGTGCGCTGGCGATGATCGCCGCCACGCCGCGTTTCGTGCGCGGCGAGGACTGGCCGCATGCGGTGGAACCGGCGGTGTTCGAGCAGTTTGGCCAGGATCTCGCGCAGGACTACCGCGGCACGCTGGAGCGCTTTCTCGCGCTGGATGCGATGGGCTCCGAACACGCCCGTCAGGAACTGCGCACGCTGCGCGAGATGCTGGTCGCGCGCGGCGAGCCCGCCCCTCGTGCGTTGCAGGAAGGCTTGCGCCTGCTGGAGAACACCGATCTGCGCGGCGCCCTGGCCCGGCTGGGCAAGCCCAGCCTGTGGCTGGCCGGCCAGCGCGACCGGCTGGTCTCGGCGCGGGCCATGCAGGCTGCTGCCGCGCTGGCGCCGGGCGCGCAGGCGCATGTGATCGCCCAGGGCGGGCATGCCCCCTTCCTCGGCCATACCGATGAGGTGGCCGCGCAGCTGCAACACTTTGTTGCCGCGCAGCCTTGACCTGTTCCGGCCGCGCATCACCGATCATGTACGCCTGCCTTTCCCCACAGGACTGACCCCATGGATCTTGGAATCGCCGGCCGCTGGGCCCTGGTCTGCGCCGCCAGCAAAGGCCTCGGGCTGGGCTGTGCACGCGCCCTCGCCCGCGAAGGCGTCAACGTGGTGATCGCCGCGCGCGGTCAATCGGACCTGGAACACGCCGTGCTCGAACTGCAGGCCCTGCCGGGCGCACGCCGGGTGATCGGCGTGGTTGCCGACATCACCACCCCGGAGGGACGTGCCGCCGCGCTGGCCGCCTGCCCGCAGGTCGACATTCTGGTCAACAACGCGGGGGGCCCGCCGGCGGGCGATTTCCGCCAGTTCACCCGCGAAGACTGGATCGCCGCACTGGATGCCAACATGCTGGCTCCGATCGAGCTGATCCGCGCCACGGTGGATGGCATGATCGAGCGTGGCTTCGGCCGCGTGGTCAACATCACCTCCTCCTCGGTGAAGGCCCCGATCGACATCCTCGGGCTGTCCAACGGCGCACGCTCCGGGCTGACCGGGTTCGTGGCCGGGCTGGCACGCAAGACCGTCGCCCACAATGTCACCCTCAACAATCTGCTGCCGGGCCAGTTCGATACTGATCGCCTGCGCGGCAACTTCGCGTATCTGGCCCAGCAGCAGGGCATCGATGCCGGCCAGCTCGCCGAGCGCAAACGCACGCATATTCCCGCCGGCCGCTTTGGCACCGCCGATGAGTTCGGTGCCGCCTGCGCCTTCCTGTGCAGCGCACAGGCCGGCTACATCACCGGGCAGAACCTGCTGATCGATGGCGGCGCCTACCCGGGCACCTTCTGAGTCCACCCGCACCACCGTTTTGAGCCGTGAGTACCCCATGACGTCCAGCTTCGATCCCCATCACGTCCGCCGCGCCTTCTCGCGCGCCGCCAGCAGTTACGACGCCGCCGCCGCGCTGCAGCGCGAGGTGGAAAAGCGCCTGATCGAATCGCTGGACTACCTGGAAAACCGCCAGCCGCAGGTGGTGCTCGATGTCGGCAGCGGCACCGGCCACGCCAGCGCGCTCATGAAGAAGCGCTGGCCGAAGGCACAGGTGATCGCGCTGGATCTGGCCCAGCCGATGCTGCGTGAGGCGAAGAAGCAGGCCGGCTGGTGGAAGCCGTTCTCGCGCGTGTGCGGCGATGCGCAGGCGTTGCCGGTGCTGGACCAGAGCGTGGATGTGATCTTCAGCAACCTGTGCCTGCAGTGGGTGGAGGATCTGCCGGCGGTGTTCGCCGGGTTCCGCCGCGCGCTCAAGCCCGGCGGCCTGCTGCTGGTCTCCACGTTCGGGCCCGAGACCCTGATCGAACTGCGCGATGCATTCGCCGCGGCCGACGACGTGCCGCATGTCAGCCGCTTCGCCCCAATCGCACAGTTCGGCGATGCGCTGATGATGTCCGGTTTCCGCGATCCGGTCCTGGACCGCGACCTGTTCACCCTGACCTACGACGACCTGACCGCGCTGATGCGCGAGCTGAAGGCGATCGGCGCCACCAACGCGCGCCAGGACCGCCGCCATACGCTGACCGGGCGCGGGCGCTTCGATGCCGCGCGCGCAGCCTACGAGCCGCTGCGGCGCGCAGACGGCAAGCTGCCCAGCAGCTGGGAAGTGATCTACGCACACGCGTGGGCGCCGGAAGGCGGCGCACCGATCCGCGAGCGGGGGCACGATGTCGCCACGGTGCCGGTCTCGGCGATTCCGATCCGCCGCAAAACGCCCTGAGCCGACCGCGCTGATCGCGTCCAGCCGACCAACGGTCGGCTCTACGACGGGAACAGATCGCGATGGAAGAAATAGATTTCCTGCGCCAGGAACCGCCAGCTGGTGTGGAAGCTGCGGAAGCGCGTGCTCGGCGTGGACGAGGCCAGCGCATCGATGCCCAGCTCGCGGCAGAGGCGCAGCGCGCGGGCCATGTGCAGCGGGTCGCTGACGATGATCACGCGGTGCAGCTTGCGCTGCTCCATCAGGCGCCGCGCCTCGATCAGGTTCTGGCGCGTGGTGCGTGAGGCGGTCTCGATCAGGATCGCGTCATCGGGCACGCCCTGCTTGAGCGCGTAGCGACGTGCCACCTGCGATTCGGAGAAGCGCGCGCCGGTGCCACCGTAGCCACCGGTGAAGATCAGCAGCGGCGCATAGCCGTGCTGGTACAGATCCAGCCCGTGCCGGATGCGCTCTTCGAACACCGGCGACGGCTTGGCGTCATACGCCGCCGCGCCGAGCACGATGATCGCGTCAGCCTTCTGCGCCTGGTCGCGCTCGCCGATCCAGACGATCCACGCGGTGACCCCGAGCAGCCAGACCGCCAGCAGCACGCACAACCGCCACAGCCAGCCGAAGAACCCCACCCCTGTGCGTCGGCTCATGCCACCCCCCACGGGAGGGCATCAAGATCGACGTTGCCACCGGACAGCACCACGCCCACGCGTTTGCCGGCAAAGCGTTCCGGTTCGGCGAAGATCGCCGCCAGCGCGATCGCCGACGAGGGTTCGACCACCTGCTTGAGCACCTGCCAGATCACCCGCATCGCCGCGACGGTATCGGCGTCGGCCACGGTGATCACCTGCGATGCACCGTGCAACAGCGCGAAGTTGGGCACGCCCAGCGTTCCGCGCAGGCCGTCGCAGAGGGTGTCGGGAGTGAAATCGATGCGCCGCTCGCCCGCGGCCAGCGAGCGCGCGGTATCGGCAGCACCCAGCGGCTCGGCCAGGATCAGGTCCACCCCGGGGGTCGCAGTCTGCAGCGCCAGCCGCGTGCCAGCGGCCAGGCCACCACCGCCGACCGGTACCACCATCACGTCCAGTCCGTCGGCGGCGTGCAGCAGTTCCAGCGCAGCCGTGCCTTGGCCGGCAATGACCCGGGGGTCGGTATAGGGGTGCACCAGGGTGGCCCCGGTTTCAGCCTGGACCTGGGCGCACATGGCTTCACGCGCGGCGATCGAGGCGTCGCAGCGCCACAGCGTGGCCCCGTGGCGGCCGATGTTGGCCAACTTGGCGGCCACGGCTCCCTCGGGCACCACCACATGACAGGCAATGCCGCGGGTACGCGCGGCCAGCGCCAACGCGGCGCCATGGTTGCCCGACGAGTGGGTGACCACCCCGCGCCGGGCCTGTTCCTCATCCAGCGCCCAGACCGCATTGCAGGCGCCGCGGAACTTGAAGGCCCCGCTGCGCTGCAGGTGTTCGGCTTTGAAGAAGACGGTCGCGCCGGTCATGGCATCGATCGTGCGCGAGCGCAGGACCGGGGTCACGCAGGCGTGCGCGGCAATGCGTGCCGCCGCCGCCAGCACGTCGTCAACACAGGGCAAGGGTGAATCGCTCATGACGCAAGATTAACGTATGCCCCGCATCCACACCCGCCTTGCTGAACATGTCAGCATGGCAACCATTCATTCGGACCGGGCCAAGTTAAGGGCCGATTCAATGCCATGGGCCGAAGCTGGCCATACAGCCCTTTGGGGGGACCCCATCATGAAAATGCGCCTTGTTCTTGCCGGTGGCCTGTTGTTGGCCCTGTCCGGCTGCGCGACGTACGACTATGTCGGCGGTGGCGGCGGTGGCAACGGCTACTACCACGGCGCACCCTCGGTCGAGTACCGCTACCCGGCCGGGTATCCCTATGGTTACGGCAGCGGCTATTACGGCGGCGGTGGCTATTACGGCTATGGCGGGTATGGCGGTGGCTACGGCTACCCGGTCTACCGTCCGTACCCGAACTATCGCCCGCCGCACAATCACCGCCCGCCGCCGCGCCCCGGCAACGGCAATGGCGGTCAGCCGACCCGTCCGCCGGATCGTCCGCGCCCCAACAACGGTGGCTCGCCGTGGCGGAACATGGATTCGGTGAGTGGTCCGCGCCGGCCGCAGCCGCAGCAACAGCAGCGCCCGTCGTCGCGGCCCCAGGCCCGGCCGGCCCAGGCACCGCGCCCGGCGTCCCCGAGGATGAACGGTTCCCCGTGGCGGAATCTCAACAATGCGAACCAACGCACAGTTGAGCCCTGATATGGCTTGATTTTCACGCGCCCGGCGGTTCAATCTAGCCGGGCGGTGACGGCCACGGTCACAAAGTGCCAAAAGCGACAAGTGGCGTCACATTCGGTTCTATGTCGATATCCGCCAGGAACATCTGGATCCCCCCTGTTCCGGCCCTGTCGGATGTCGGCACCTATAACGCAGAAGGCCCCGCCAATGGCGGGGCCTTTTGTATCTGGCGCCCTTGAAACCAGCGCGGGACGGCAAAAAAACAGGGCCGGCAGTCCCCCGACTACCGGCCCTTCTGCTTCCCCACGATGCGCTTGGACCGGCCCCTGTTCCAATTCCGGTCCGTTACGCACAAGGCGCATGCCATCCTGGGTGCTATTGGGTTATCTGCAGAAAACGTGCCAACTTGAGGGTGGATTTCATGGCCCCCGACGAATGGCGCTAAAATCGCCACCCGCGCCCTGCCTCCAGGGCTGATCCGGGCCGTCCGGCCCCGTCCCGAGCTCCTCCGCCATGACTGACACCTTCTACCGCTACGACGTCATCGTCATCGGCGGCGGCCACGCCGGCACCGAGGCCGCGCTGGCGGCCGCACGCAGCGGTGCGCGCACCCTGCTGCTGACCCACAACGTGGAAACGATCGGCGCGATGAGCTGCAACCCGGCCATCGGCGGGATCGGCAAGGGCCATCTGGTCAAGGAGATCGATGCCCTGGGCGGCGCGATGGCGCATGCCGCCGACCGCGCCGGCATCCAGTGGCGCACGCTCAACGCCTCCAAAGGGCCGGCCGTGCGCGCCACGCGCTGCCAGGCCGACCGCAATCTGTACCGGATGGCGATCCGCCAGATCGTCGAAGCCCAGCCCAACCTGACGGTATTCCAAGCGGCGGTCGATGACCTGATCATCGAAGGCGATGCCGTGCGCGGTGCGATCACCCAGACCGGGCTGCGCTTCAGCGCGGCGGCCGTGGTGCTCACCGCCGGCACCTTCCTGGCCGGCAAGATCCACGTGGGTGAGACCCAGTACGCCGCCGGCCGCATGGGCGACCCGCCGGCGACCACGCTGGCCGCGCGCCTGCGCGAGCGTCCGTTCGTGATCGACCGCCTCAAGACCGGCACCCCGCCGCGTATCGATGGCCGCTCGCTGGACTACAGCCTCATGGAAGAACAGCCCGGCGACGATCCGCGCCCGGTGATGTCCTTCCTCGGCAGCGTGGACGAGCACCCGGCGCAGGTCAGCTGCTGGATCACCCACACCAGCGAGCGCACCCACGAGATCATCCGCAATGCGCTGCACCGCTCGCCGCTGTACAGCGGCCAGATCGAAGGCATCGGCCCGCGTTACTGCCCCTCCATCGAGGACAAGGTGGTGCGCTTCGCCGAAAAGGCCAGCCACCAGATCTTCGTCGAGCCTGAAGGGCTGGACGTGGTCGAGATCTATCCCAACGGCATCTCCACTTCGCTGCCCTTCGATGTGCAGCTGGAGCTGGTGCGCAGCATGCGCGGCTTCGAGAACGCGCACATCACCCGCCCCGGTTACGCGATCGAATACGACTTCTTCGATCCGCGCGGGCTGAAGAACACGCTGGAGACCAAGACCGTCAGCGGCCTGTTCTTTGCGGGCCAGATCAACGGCACCACCGGCTATGAAGAAGCCGCCGCGCAGGGCCTGCTGGCCGGGCTCAACGCCGCGCGCTTCACCCGTGACGACGCCGGCTGGTGCCCGCGCCGCGACGAGGCCTACCTGGGTGTCCTGGTCGACGACCTGATCACCCACGGCACCAACGAGCCGTATCGCATGTTCACCAGCCGCGCCGAGTACCGGCTGCAACTGCGCGAGGACAACGCCGATGTGCGCCTGACCGGCCTCGGCCGCGAGCTGGGCCTGGTCGACGACCGCCGCTGGAGCGCGTTCCAGACCAAGCAGGACGCGGTGACGCAGGAAACCGCACGGCTGCGTGCGCTGTGGGCCACGCCGGGCAATGCGCTGGGCCGCGAAGTGGAGGCCACGCTGGGCGTGGCGGTCAGCCGCGAAACCAACGTACTGGATCTGATCAAGCGCCCGGAACTGGACTACGCCACGCTCATGCAGGTGCCGTCGCTCGGCCCGGCCGTGGCCGATGCCAAGGTGGCCGAGCAGGTCGAAATCGGGGTGAAGTACGCCGGCTACCTGGACCGCCAGCGCGATGAGATCGAGCGCCAGCAGCGTCACGAGAACACCGCCATCGCCGCCGATTTCGATTATGCCGGCGTGCGCGGTCTCTCGGCGGAAGTGCAGCAGAAGCTCGAGCGCGTGCGGCCGCAGACCCTCGGCCAGGCCCAGCGCATCCCCGGCATGACCCCGGCGGCGATCTCGCTGCTGCTGGTGCATCTGGAACGCGCGCGCCGCAGCCGCGTGGCGTAACGGAAAGAAAAAACGGCGCCCGGTATCATGACCACGCGCCCAGCAGGGCGCGTCATTGTCTGGAGTCCGCATGTCCCCGATCCGCCCCTTCCTTGACACGCTGCCGGTGCTTGGCGAACGCGTCTACATCGATCCGGCCTGCACGATCATCGGTGACGTGGTGCTGGGCGATGACGTCTCGGTGTGGCCGGGCACGGTGATCCGCGGCGATGTGAACCACGTGCGGATCGGCGCGCGCAGCAACATCCAGGACGGCACCATCATCCACGTCAGTCACCACAGCCCGTTCAACAAGGGCGGCTACCCGACGATCATCGGTGAGGGCGTCACCGTCGGCCACGGCACCATCATCCATGCCTGCACGATCGGCGATTACTGCCTGATCGGCATGGGGGCGTGCATTCTCGATGGCGCGACGGTGAACACGCACGGCTTCCTGGGCGCCGGCGCGGTGCTCGGCCCGGGCAAGGTGGTCGGCGAAGGCGAGCTGTGGCTGGGCAACCCGGCACGGCTGGCGCGCACGCTCAGCGACAAGGAGATCGAGTCGCTGCATTACTCGGCCGATCACTACGTGCGCCTCAAGGACCAGTACCGGGGTTGATTGCGGTAAAGTCCTCAGCCGACCAGGAAGCAGTCGAGAACCGCATGCCCCCGCTGGCAGACCGGAGAGGACTCCGGCCCCCCTCGTGCCCGCCCGCAGGATCCCGCGCGATGCGCCGCCGATGAGCGCGCCCATGCTGGATACCTACCGGGAGGTCATCACCCCCGAAGGCGTGCCTCTGCACCTGCCCGTGGCCGGGCCGTTGCCGCGTGCGCTGGCGTGGGCGATCGACCTGGTGATCCGGGTGGGTGCGTTGATGGTGCTGAGCATTCCACTGGCCTTCCTCGGTGGATTCGGCCAAGGCCTCTACCTGGGCCTGATGTTCCTGTTGATGTGGGCCTACACCATCGTCCAGGAAGCGTGCTGGGGCCGCACCCTGGGCAAGCGCGCGATGGGCCTGCGCGTGGTGGCGAGCGATGGTGGGCCGATCGGCTGGATGAGCGCGATCACCCGCAACCTGCTGCGCACCGTGGACATGCTGCCGTTCGGCTACGCGCTGGGACTGCTGTCGAGCCTGTTCGATGCGCATGGCCGCCGCCTCGGTGACCTGGTCGCGGGAACCGTGGTGATCCACCAGAGCGCACCGCCGGTGGGCGGCACGGTGCCGGTCGGCAGCGTACTGGCCCCGCCGCAGCCACTGCAGCCGGCCGAGCAGGCCGCCGTGGTCGACTTCGCCGAGCGTGCGCCGCGGCTGTCGGTGCCGCGCCAGCAGGAACTGGCCGACATCGCCGCGCCGCTGACCGAGAGCCAGGGCCAGGTCGGCGTGCTGCGCCTGTATGCGATGGCCAACTGGCTGCTGGGACGTCGATGAGACAGGAACAGTTCGTCGCCCGTTACCAGGCCGAGTGGCAGACGCTGGAGCAGTGGCTGGCCCAGCGCGGTGAGCGTCCGCGGCAGGCGCGCCGGCAGGCGGCCCACGAGGGTCTGGACGATGCCGACTTCCCGCAGCGCTATCGCCGCCTGTGCCAGCAGCTCGCGCTGGCGCGCCGGCGCGGCTACAGCCCGCAGCTGGTGGCACGCCTGCAGCAGCTGATGCAGCAGGGCCACACCCTGCTCTACCGCACGCCGCGCCCGCAGTGGCGGCGTGCGCTCGCCTTCCTGTTCGCCGATTTCCCGCAGCTGGTGCGCAGCCAGGCACGCAGCATGTGGGTCGCTGCGGTGTTGTTCGGGGTGCCGCTGGTGGGCAGTTTCGCGCTGATCCTGTGGCGCCCCGAGCTGATCCATCTGCTGATGGACAACGCGCGCATCGCCGAATTCGAACGCATGTACGATCCGGCATCGCCCAACCTGGGCCGCGACAGCGGCACCAACTGGACGATGTTCGGCTACTACATCATGAACAACATCAGCATCGGCCTGCGCACGTTCGCCTTCGGCTTGATCGCCGGCGTCGGCACGGTGCTGGTGATGCTGTTCAACGGCGTCGGCATCGGATCGGTCGCCGGCCATCTGCAGCATATCGGCCATGGCGATCCGTTCTGGCGCTTCGTGGCCGGCCACGGCGCGTTCGAGCTGACCGCGATCGTGATCGCCGGCGGGGCGGGCCTCCAGCTGGGCATGAAACTGCTCGCACCCGGTCGCCGGCGGCGCATCGATGCGCTGGTCGAGGGCGGTGTGATCGGCGCCAAGCTGTGCGTGGGCGTTGCGGCGATGCTGCTGATCGCCGCCTTCATCGAAGCGTTCTGGTCCTCGATCGCGGCAATTCCGGCGTGGGGCAAATACAGCGTTGCCGCTGTGCTGTGGACCACCGTGTTCGTGTGGTTGTGGCGTGGCGGACGTGGGGCGGCCGATGCAGATTGATCGGCTCAACGTCGTGCTGCGCGCGCGCTCGGGCTGGGAAGCCATGGAGCTGGGCATGGCCCTGGTACGCCGGCATGCCGCGGCGATCTGGGCGCCGTGGATCCTCGTGTCGCTGCCGGTGTTCGTGCTGCTCAACGCAGTGGCATGGTGGACCAACAGCTTCGGCTGGGCCTGGCTGGCGATGTGGTGGCTCAAGCCGCTGTTCGAGCGCATCGCGCTGTACGTGATCTCACGCGGGGTGTTCGGCGATGCATCCACGCCCCTGCAGACATTGCGCGCGCAGCGCACATGGGGCTGGCAGGGCTTCTGGGGCTATCTCGGCTGGCGACGCCTGAGCCCGCTGCGTTCGGTGCTGCTGCCGGTCAATCTGCTGGAAGGCGCGGATCCGGCACATCGTCGCCAACGGCGTCGCGCCATCGCCGGGGGTGCGATGGGCTATGCCGTCCTGCTGACGATGGTGTGCATGGTCTTCGAGACGGTGCTGGTGGTCGGCGGCATCGCAGCGGTGTTCCTGTTCATTCCGGTGGACCTGCTGTCCGAGTCCTGGCGCGCGGCATGGGAGCTGGCCAAGCAGGACATGCCCGCATGGATGCAGCTGGGCGTGAACCTGCTGTTCTGGGGGGCCGCCACGCTGATCGGCCCGTTCTACGTCGGTGCCGGCTTCGGCCTGTATCTGGATCGCCGCACCCAGATGGAAGCGTGGGATGTGGAGATCGCCTTCCGCCGCCTGCATGCACGGTTGCAGCGCGCTGCGCCGCTGCTGGTCCTGGCCCTCGTGCTGCTCTGGCCGGGCGCGGCACTGCACGCCCAACAGGCGCCGGCGCAGTCGAACACCAAGGGTGCGTTGCCGGCGCCGGCCGATGACGCTCCGTCGCCTGCGCAAGACGCCGATGCGGCTTCGGACGCGGACGCCGACGGTGGCGAAGATGATGACGCCGATGACCCGCCGCGGACGTACGACAACGATCCGGACAACACGCCCCCGGTCATCTTTGGCGATGACGCGGTGGATACGGCTGGCTTCCGCCAGGCTGTGCAGCGCGCGTATGAAGACCCGCTGCAGAGCCCGACCCGTGAGGTTACCGAGTGGAAACGCATCGAAAGCGATGCAACCGAGGCGGAGAAGGCAAAACGTGAGGCTGCGGCCAAGGCCACTGGCAAACGCGGCAGCAAGGGGCCGCTGTTGCCGGCCCGGATCGCCGAATGGACGCTGTGGGCAGTGGTCGGGGTCCTGGTGTTGCTGCTGCTGGCCACCGCACCGCGCTGGCTGCCGTGGCTGCGCGGCTCCGGCCAGCGCCGTCGTGCGAAGGCCGCGGCGGTGGTCGAAGAACCAATCCGGATACCGGACGTGGTGCCGCCCGATCCGGCGTCGCGTGCGCGTGCCCTGTGGCAGGAAGGACGCCCCCGCCAGGCGCTGGCGCTGCTGTACCGCGCCAGTGTCGAATCGATGAGCGAGCGCGCCGGGATCACGCTTCCGCCGGGTGCCACCGAAGCGCAGTGCCTGCGTGCCTCGCGTCGGATGCCGGTCGAGGCCGACCGCAGCCTGTTCGCGCGCATCGTGCGGGTCTGGCAGTACGCGGCGTATGCCGGCCGACTGCCCAGCGATGATGACTTCGATGCGCTGGCCACGATTCTGCAGGCCCAGTTCGGGTGGCGCGCGTGAGCGTCCGTCTGCGCTGGCTGCTGATCGTCCTGGGCCTGCTGGTGATCTGCGTGCCGCTGGCGATCCTGTTCCTGCGCACGCACGAGCGGGTGACACACATAGAACACCTGCCGCCCCAGGGCGAAGCCAGTTACAACGCACTGTACGTGCTCGGCCAGGCGCTGCGTGCGGATGGGATCACGGTGCAGTCGCGCCCACGTCTGGACCTGACCCGGATGCCGCTGGAGCCGGGCGATACCGTGGTGCTGCTGCAGGACAGTGGAGAGGTCCCGGCGCCGGCCGTGACCGAGCTGATGGCGTGGGTGGCCAAGGGTGGGCATCTGATCGTGCGCACGCCACCGATCGGAAAGGACAGCGCCGGTAATGGCCCCCTGCTGGACGCGCTCGGCGTGGACAGCGAGGGCTACGAAAGCTACTGCCAGCGCTTCCACGTACGCGACGATCCGCAGCATGTCGAGTTCTGCAATGGTCGCCGCTTCTCGGCCGAGCCGCCTGCCGGCGTCACCCTCGAGCGTGGCTGGGGTGACGACTATGACCTGGTCTTCGCCCGCCTGCGCCACGGCCAGGGGCGCATCGACGTATTGGCCGACATGGCCTTCATGCATGGCAAGGGCCGGCCCAACCCGAGCGTTCCGCCGAATGCTGCCAACGCCTTCGTTGATGACCTGCACGACAAAGCCCACCGCGATCTCACCCGCTACGTGCTGGCGCCCAACTATGGCAAGGGCACGATGTGGCTGGTCTACGCCTCGCGCCCGCCGTCATTGTGGAACCGCGTGTTCTACCTCGGCTGGCCGGTGTGGGCGCCGTTGCTGCTGGCCCTGCTCGGCTGGCTGTGGCAGCGTGCGCAGCGCCTGGGCAGTGAACTACCCTCGCCTGCCGCGGAACGCCGCTCGCTGCTGGAACACATCCGCGCCAGTGGCGAACACCTGCTGCGCTTTGGCAAGGCACCACTGCTGTATGACGCGGTGCGCGGCGCCTTCCTGGCCCGCCTGCGGCGACGCTCGCCGACGGCAGCCGCCCTCACCGGCGAGGCCCAGGTGCACGCCATCGCCGCGGTACTGCAGTGGTCGCACGAGCGCGTGCGGACCGCCTTGACCCCACCCGCTTCCCACGACGTCGCCGGCCTGCGCGACCGCATCCGCCTGCTGATCCAGATGAGAACCCTGCTATGACCGAGCCGACGCTTCCGCCGCCGTTGTCCCCGCCTGCCGTGACGCCATCCCCGTCGCCATCGCCGTTGTCCGAGCGCGTCGATGCCGTCCGTGAGGCCGTGGGCCAGGCCTTCATCGGCCAGCCCGAGGTCCTCGACCAGATCCTGATCGCGCTGCTGGCCGGCGGCCACGTGCTGATCGAAGGGGTGCCGGGGCTCGGCAAGACGCTGCTGGTGCGCGCGCTCGCCCAGGCGCTGGAGCTGGATTACGGCCGTGTGCAGTTCACCCCGGACCTGATGCCCAGCGATGTCAGCGGCCATGCGGTGTACGACCCGAAGACGGAGAGCTTCAAGATCCGTCGCGGCCCGGTGTTCACCAATCTGCTGCTCGCCGATGAAATCAACCGCGCCCCGGCCAAGACCCAGTCGGCCCTGCTGGAAGTGATGCAGGAAGGCCAGGTCACCATCGAAGGCAAAGCGTTCGCGCTGACCCCGCCATTCCTGACCCTGGCCACCCAGAACCCTGTCGAGCAGGAAGGCACCTACCCGCTGCCCGAAGCGCAGCTGGACCGTTTCCTGCTGAAGGTGCTGATCGACTACCCGACGCTGGACGATGAGAAGCGCATGGTCGATGCGATCACCACCGGCCGCAGCGCCGCCGATTTCGATCTCTCCCAGGTGCCACGCGTGCTGAAC
Source organism: Stenotrophomonas rhizophila (assembly GCF_003751305.1). GTDB lineage: Bacteria > Pseudomonadota > Gammaproteobacteria > Xanthomonadales > Xanthomonadaceae > Stenotrophomonas > Stenotrophomonas rhizophila_B. The sequence continues at coordinate 154,538 of NZ_RJKV01000002.1, read as the reverse complement.
GCGGCCGAGGTGATTGCGTTGCAGCAGGCGACCGCAGCAATCACGGTCGATCCGGAAGTGATCGACTACGCGGTGCGGATCGTCGCCGCCACGCGGCAATGGCCGGGTATCGCGCTCGGTGCCGGCCCGCGCGGCAGCATCGCGCTGGTGCGTGCGGCCCGTGCGCAGGCCGTGCTGTCCGGTCGTGATTTCGTCACCCCCGATGACGTGCGCGATATCGCCAAGCCCGCCCTGCGCCACCGCATCGCGCTGGCGCCGGAACTGCAGATCGAAGGACAGAGCGCCGACGACGCGCTGACCGCGCTGCTGGCCAAGGTGGACGCACCGCGCAAATGAGTGGGCGCGTCCTCCATCGCGAGCGACCGGCATGAGGCCGGGCGCACTGCTGCTGGCATTGCTGGCCGGTTGGGGCCTGCTCGGCGTGCCGGTGGTGATCGGCGTATGGCCGCACGCGGTCTGGTGGGCGATCGGCGGTGGCGTGGCGCTGATTGCGCTGGTGGACCTGCTTCGCCTGCGCCACCAGCCCTCGCCCAGCGTGCACCGCGAGCTGCCGGAGTCGCTCGCGCTGAACGTCGAGCGTGAGGCGACGCTGCGGCTGGAATCGAGCCGGCACCAGCGCGTGGAGGTATTCGATCTGGTTCCCGGTGGCTGGAGCCTGCAGGGCCTGCCGCGGTCGCTGGCGCTCAAGCCGATGGTCACCAGCAGCGTGGCGTACCGACTGACGCCGACCGCGCGTGGCCGTTTCGTCTTCGAGGGCGTGCACCTGCGCATGCACAGCGCGTGGCGGCTGTGGCATCAGCGGCGGCAACTGCCGCCGGCGCTGGCGGTGCGCGTCTACCCCAACTTCGCACCGCTGACGCGCTTTGCATTGTTCAGTGCCGAACAAGCCTCGCGCCTGGTCGGCGCGCACCTCAAGCGCCGCCGCGGCGAAGGCACCGATTTCCATCAGATGCGCGAGTACCGCGTCGGCGACAGCCTGCGCCAGGTCGACTGGAAGGCGACCGCGCGCGCGCGCAAGCTGATCTCCCGCGAATACCAGGACGAGAAAAACCAGCAGCTGGTGCTGATGATCGACACCGGCCGGCGCATGATGGCCAGCGAAGGCGGGCTGTCGCACTTCGATCATGTCCTCAATGCGGCGCTGGTGGTGTCCTACCTCGCGCTGCGCCAAGGCGACGGCGTGGGCCTGTTCGCGGCCGGGGGCGACAGCCGCTGGGTCGCGCCGAAACGCAGCATGGGCACCATCGATACCCTGCTGCGCGCCAGCTACGATCTGCAGGCGCAGCCGATTGCCACCGATTACCTTGCCGCCGCCACCGAACTGTCGCTGCGCCAGCGCCGTCGCTCGCTGGTGATGCTGGTCACCAACGTGCGCGATGAAGACATCGAAGATCTGCTCGCCGCAGTGCGCCTGCTGCAACGCCAGCACCTGGTGTGCGTGGCCAGCCTGCGCGAACGCGCGCTGGATGATGCGCTGTCCCAGCCGGTGGAGACCCTGCAGGACGCTGCCCAGGCCGGTGCGATCGCGCGTTACCTGCAGCAGCGCAGCGACGCACATGACGCGCTGCGCAGCCACCGGGTGATGGTGCTGGATGTCACCGCCGAAGCACTGCCGGGGGCGCTGGTGGAACGCTACCTGGCCGTCAAGCGGGATGGGTTGCTGTAACGCTCAGAGATAGATGCGCGTCGGCGCTTCGTCGATGATCGCGTGCGGTACGAAGCGGGCGCTGTCGCGGGTGATCCGGCTGTTGTCCTCACGGATGCCCATGCCACAGGCCTGATCACCCACCACCCAGCTGCCGATCAGCGGATAACCGCCATCGAACGCGGTGAGCGGATGCGCGGCCTGGCGGATCGCCGGGCCGGTGTACGGGCCTTCGCTTTCCTGCCAGCTGCCATCGGCCAGGTGCATGGCCACGTTGGCGCCCTCGCGCGAGAACAACGGCTTGCGCACCCAGCCACGCGGCAGTTCGCTGCCATCGTCGAACTCGGCCGCGAGCAGGTTCGGGTGGCCGCGGTGACGCTGCCACAGCAGCGGCAGCACGCCCTTGTTGCTGAGGATCGCTTTCCACGCCGGTTCCAGCAGCTGCACGCCCGAGGCGGGCAGCGCCTGGCCGAACGACTCGGTCATCAGGTCTTCCAGCGGGTACAGCTTGAACAGGCTGCCGATCACGGTGTCGTCGAGCGCGGTGAAGCGCCCGTCCTCGGACAGGCCGATATCCTCGATCGCGATCGCTTCACCACGAAGGCCAGCCTGAGCCGCACAGTCGCGCAGGTAGGCGACGGTGCCCTGGTCTTCTTCCGACGCACCGACCGCGCTGAAATACAGCGGCGGCGGCAGCTGCGCGGCCAGCTCACCGAAGCGTTCGACCAAGGCCTCATGGATCGCGTTGAACTGATCGGCATCCGGCGGCAGCCGGTTCTGGTTGCGCTGGTCCTCCAGCCACTGCCACTGGAAGAACGAGGCCTCGAACAGCGAGGTGGGCGTGTCGTAATTCAGCTCGTAGAGTTTGGCCGGGCCGGTGCCGTCGTAGGCGAAATCGAGCCGCCCATACAGGTGCGGCTCGCGGCGGCGCCAGCTCTCGGCGATCCAGTCGCGGAACTGCGGCGGGATCGCCAGCTGGTCCATCAGCTGCTGGCTGCCCACCACCTCGTCGACCAGATCCATCGCCATGGCATGCAGCTCGGCGCTGGGATCTTCGATGTCCTGTTCGATCTGGCGCAGGGTGAACGCGTAGTACGCGGTTTCATCCCAGTACGGCAGGCCATCGATGGTGTGGAAACGGAACCCGGATTCTTCTGCCCGAGCGCGCCATTGGCTGCGCTCGGCGATACGCACGCGCTGCATCGATCAGCCGCCGACGCTGCTGCGGTTGCTGCTGGTGTTGCCGAAGCCGCCGCGGCTGGCGGTGACCGCCCGGTTCGGGGTGGCATTGACCGGCGCCAGGCCGGCCTTGCCCGCGCCGATGCCGCTGGCGGTGTTCATGCCACCGGTCGACGGACCCGGGCGTGCCCAGCCCTTGGCCTTGTCCTGGTAGGCCGGGCTCGCGGCCGGCTGCTGGGCCAGGCCGGCGCCACCACGGTTGCTGAGCATCTGCGACATGAAGAAGCCCATCATCATCGGGCCGATGAACGAATGGCCGGTGGAGGTCTTCTGTTCCACGCACTGCTCGGCGTTGTATTCGGCCTCGCAGGCTTCACGCGTGGCGTACTTGGGGGCCGCATCGGCCGACTGCTTCTGCGCTTCGGCAAACGCGTTGCGGCAGCTGGACGGATCGCCGGTGGCTTCGGTACAGGCCTGCACCGAGGTGTAGAGCCCTTCCTGCACCTGCACGGCCTCGTTCTTCTGGCAGGCGGTGAACAGCAGCGGCGCAGCGCTCATCAACAGCAGCGCAGTGGTCCTGGAACGTTTCATGGCGTCATGCCCCCTAGTACGGTTATCTCCCCAATCATGCCTGATCGGGGCGAACAACCAAAACCGGCAAAGTCCAAAACATGAACAGCGTTTCAGCATTCGCTCTGGGCGGGGCCGCGCCAGCGGCGAAGGTGGTTGCAAACGCAACCGGAATTTTTCGGCAGAATCGAGCTGAAACGCGCCCCCACGGCCCGCCAGATCCTGCCAGCCACCATGCCTGAATACCGCTCCCGCACCTCCACCGCCGGCCGCAACATGGCCGGCGCCCGCGCCCTGTGGCGCGCCACCGGCATGACCGATGGCGACTTCCACAAGCCGATCATCGCCATCGCCAATTCGTTCACCCAGTTCGTGCCCGGCCACGTGCACCTCAAGGACCTGGGGCAACTGGTGGCGCGCGAGATCGAGCAGGTCGGCGGCGTGGCCAAGGAGTTCAATACGATCGCGGTGGATGACGGCATCGCGATGGGCCACGACGGCATGCTGTATTCGCTGCCCAGCCGCGAGATCATCGCCGACTCGGTGGAGTACATGGTCAACGCGCATTGCGCCGATGCGCTGGTGTGCATTTCCAACTGCGACAAGATCACCCCCGGCATGCTGATGGCCGCGCTGCGGTTGAACATCCCGGTGGTGTTCGTCTCCGGCGGGCCGATGGAAGCGGGCAAGACGCGCCTGTCCGAGCACAAGCTGGATCTGGTGGATGCGATGGTGATCGCCGCCGATGAAAGCGCCAGCGACGAGAAGGTCGCCGAGTACGAGCGCAGTGCGTGCCCGACCTGCGGCTCGTGCTCGGGCATGTTCACCGCCAACTCGATGAACTGCCTGACCGAAGCGCTGGGGCTGTCGCTGCCCGGCAACGGCTCGACCCTGGCCACGCATGCCGACCGCGAGCAGCTGTTCCGCCGCGCCGGCCGCGTGGTCGTGGAACTGTGCCACCGCTGGTACGGCGGCGAAGACGTGGGTGCATTGCCACGCGGCATCGCCACCCGCGAAGCCTTCGAGAACGCGATGACGCTGGATATCGCGATGGGCGGCTCGACCAACACGATCCTGCATCTGCTGGCCGCCGCGCAGGAAGCGGAGGTGGACTTCGACCTGCATGCCATCGATGCGCTGTCACGCCGTGTGCCACAGCTGTGCAAGGTCGCGCCAAACACGCCGAAGTACCACATGGAGGATGTGCATCGCGCTGGCGGTGTGTTCGGCATCCTCGGCGAACTCGCGCGCGGTGGCCTGCTGCATACCGACGTGCCGACCGTGCACAGCCGCACCCTGGCCGAGGCGATCGCACGCTGGGATGTCGCGGTGAGCACCGATGAAAAGGTGCACGATTTCTTCCGTGCCGGCCCCGCCGGCATCCCGACCCAGGTCGCCTTCAGCCAGGCCACGCGCTGGCCGACGCTGGACGTGGATCGTGCCGAAGGCTGCATCCGCGCCGTCGCGCATGCCTATTCGTCCGAAGGCGGGCTGGCGGTGCTGCGCGGCAATCTGGCCGTCGATGGCTGCGTGGTGAAGACCGCCGGCGTGGACGAATCCATCCACGTGTTCGAAGGCAACGCGCGCGTGTTCGAGAGCCAGGATGCCGCCGTGCAGGGCATCCTCGCCGATGAAGTGGTGGCCGGCGACGTGGTGGTGATCCGCTACGAAGGCCCGCGCGGTGGCCCGGGCATGCAGGAGATGCTGTACCCGACCAGTTATCTGAAATCCAAGGGGCTGGGCAAGCACTGCGCGCTGCTCACCGACGGCCGTTTCTCCGGCGGCACCTCGGGCCTGTCGATCGGGCATGCCTCGCCGGAAGCGGCCTCGGGCGGCACCATTGGCCTGGTGCGCAACGGCGACCGCATCCGCATCGACATTCCCGCACGGCGCATCGATCTGCTGCTGGATGACGCCACGCTGGCCGCACGCCGCGCCGAACAGGACGCGCTCGGCTGGAAGCCGCGCGAGGCGCGCCCGCGCAAGGTCACCGGTGCACTCAAGGCGTATGCGTTGCTGGCCACCAGTGCTGACAAGGGCGCGGTGCGCGACCTGGCGAAGCTGGAGGACTGAGGACGCCAGCGCAGGTTCCCGGCTTGACCTGAGTGCAGCACTGGCAAACACTCAGATCAGACCTCTGCACAAGGATGTGACGATGCACGGCACGCGTTCTCTGCTGTTACTGGCCTTGTCGGCCGCCGCATTGCCGGCCTTTGCCGACGACTGCGCCGTGGATCGCGCCGCGATGCTGGCGCTGACCCCGGCGCAGTTTGATCAGGATCTGGAAGGTGGCTGGCGACCAATGGCGGAGAAGGCCGAGTGCCAGCTCGCTGCTGCCGATCTCATCGCGACCTATCGTGCGCAGCCCAAGGCCGCCGGCAACACTACGATGATCTGGCATGAAGCGCAGATGCGCGCGCAGGCTGGGCAGGACGCGCAGGCGGTCACGTTGATGCGGCAGACCTACAAACCTGCGCCGGATGCAGGCGGCTGGAATCCTTACGTGGATGCCAGCGTCGCGCTCATCGAAAAGGACCGCCCGGCCCTGGTCGCCGCGCGCGCGACGCTCGCAGCCCTGCCTGCGCCGCCTGAGACCAACGTCGAGAACGGCTTCTTCGACTTCACGATGCCCAACGGTGAGGTGGTACAGGTCGCCTGGCCGCCCAATCTCGATATCGTCGATGCGTTTGTCCGGTGCTTCGGCCAGAGCTACCGGCAGGCCTTCTCCAACCAGGCCTGCCGTCATCCCGACACCTCGGCCGCGCCTCAAGGAAGCTCCCCCTGACCGAACTGCCATGAAGCATTCGGCGCTACCCGATTACCCGCTTGAACGGCGGCAGTGAATCGATGATGCGCTTGCCGTAGCGACGGGTCAGCAGCCGCGAATCGAGGATGATCACGCGGCCGGTATCGGTGGAGGTGCGGATCAACCGGCCGGAGAACTGGGTCAGCGTGCGCAGCGCATGCGGGATCGCGATCAGGTTGAAGGCATTCAGGCCGCGGCTTTCGAACCACTCGCTCAGCGTGGAGGTCTGCGGATCGGTCGGCACCGCGAACGGCACCTGGGTGATCACTACCGTGGTGCAGGCTTCGCCGGGCAGATCGAGGCCTTCGCCGAAGGAATTGAGCCCGAACAGCACCGAGCCCTCCCCGGCCGAGGTGCGCCGCAGGTGCTCGTCGATCATCTTCTGCTTGGCGGTCTCGCCCTGCACCAGCACCTGCTTGCGCTGCGCGGCCGGCATCAGCTCGGCCACCTTTTCCATCTTCCACCGCGAGGTGAACAGCACGATGCTGCCCTTGCCCCAGTCCAGCTCCTTGACCAGGTACTTGGCGATTTCCCTGGGGTGACCTTCCTTGTCATCCGGGGTCACCGGGAATGCCGGCACGATCAGCTGGGCCTGGTTGGGCAGATCGAACGGCGAGGCCAGCGAGACCATCTCGGCTTCGGCCGGAATGCCGTTGTCGATCGCCAGCGCCTGGAAGTCCCCGCCGCCGGTGAGCGTGGCCGAGGTCATCACCACCGAATCCACTTCATCCCAGAGCAGCTTGCGCAGCACGTTCGCGGCCGAGACCGGCGAGCCATGCAGGACCAGGTCGCCATCGCGCGAGAGGGTGATCCAGCGCGCGGTCGGCGGCTGGCCCTCCTTGTCTTCGCGGCGCCAGCCGGTCCACAGATTGTGCTGCTGCTCGATCATCTCCAGCGCCATGCCGAGGTTGCGCTGCAGGCGCTCGCGCGCGGCATCCTCGGGCTTGCCCTTGGCCACCTGCGTCAGCGCGGCGTGCGCCCAGTTGAACAGCGCGCGGGTGTCGTCGGCGATGGCCTCGATATCCGGCATCCAGATGTCCGGCAAGCGACCATTCGGAGCGCGCCACATCGGCTCCTGCGCGGCCGGGTCCGGCCGCCAGCTGCGGTCGATCACATCGCGGAAGGCCTTGAGCTGCTTGCTGACCTTGGCGGCGGCTTCGATGGCCTCATTGGGTAGCAGGTTGCCCAGCTTGTCCTTGTCCACCGCGCGGTAGGACGCGGCGATCAGCACCTGCAGGCGGCCGGTGCGCTTGGCCATTTCGTCCAGCGCGAGGCTGGCCGCGCCCTGGTCGATGGCGACGTTGCCGATGTGGTGCCCTTCATCAAGCACCAGCAGCATGTCCGAGGGCGGCGCGATCAGCGGCTGGCCGTTGTCGCTCTCGCCGATCGACAGCGCCGACAACAGCAGCGCGTGATTGGTCACCACGATCTGCGCCTCGCGCACGGTGTTGCGCGAGCGCAGCACCGCGCATTGCGCCGAGTAGGCGCACTTGCGTCCCGCGCAGCCCGAGGCCGGCGTGGTGATGCGCGAGCGCAGGGTATTGCTGATCGTTTCCGGCGCGTTGTCCAGGTCACCGTTCCAGCGGCCTTCCAGGAAGGCCTTGCTCAGCGACTGCGCCAGGTCCATCTCGATCGGCGCCAGCGGGCGGTCGAACAACGGCTGTTCGTCGTCGAACATGCCTTCCTGCGCGCCATCGCCATGCGCCTCGGCCGCGTTGCGGGTGCACAGGTAGCGGGTGCGGCCCTTGGCCAGCGCCACGGTGGCTTCGATGCCGGTGGCCTTGAGGAAATTGGGGATGTCGCGCTCGACCAGCTGCGACTGCAGCGCCACGGTGCCGGTGCTGATCACCAGTTTCTTCTTGGTCGCCAGCGCGATCGGCACGCCGGCGGTCAGGTAGCCCAGCGACTTGCCGACGCCGGTGGGCGCTTCGACCACGCCGACGCCGCCGCTGTGCGACAGCGCACGCGACACCACACCGATCATCTGGCTCTGCGAGCGCCGGGTACTGAAGCCGGGCGTATTGGCCTGCAGCTTGGCGTAGGCGTCGCGGATGCCGGCCTTGAGCTCGTCGTTCAGGGCGCGGGGAGCTTCAACTTTTTCGGTCACGCCGGGGGACTGCCTGACTGGATCACGGCCCCCATTTTCTCACGACCCGGGGGCCGTGACCGGCGCCATTTTCCGCGCCGGTTCATATCCGTGACGCGGCCCACGCCAATACTGTGGGCCGCGACAGGCGGCTGCACCCGCTCAGCGTGGCGGCAGCGGCGCAGCGGGTGGAACGGCGCGGCCGCGCAGCGCGCGGGTCATCGCCCAGACCAGCAGCACCAGCGCGAGGGCCTCGAACAGATTGAGTGCGAAGTGGCCGGCACCGAGCAGCTTGGACATCAGCTGCAGGTTCTCGTAGTTGCCCTGCTGCACCATCCACATCGGCACCAGGTTCAGGACCAGGCCGGCCAGGGTGGTCAGCGCCATCACGCCGAGCGCACCCAGGGCCACGCTGCGGATCGCGCCGCGCGGGGTATCCACCACCCAGACCACGGCGATCGCCAGCGCGATCAGCACCGGCAGGCGCACGCCCACCATGGTCAGCATCGAGATCAGCAGATCCATGTCCACCGGCTCAGTCCTCGCCGGCCAGCGGGGCCAGCTGGGTGCGCAGCTCGGTGTAGACGGCATCGGTCTGCGGGCGCACCGCGTGCCACTGCAGGAAGCTCTCGGCGGCCTGTTCGACCAGCATGCCCAGGCCATCGACGATGTTGCGGCACCCCGCCGAGCGCGCCCACGCGGTAAAGGCAATCGCGGCCTCGCCGTAGTTGAGATCGACCGCGGTGGTCATGCTGTTGACCAGCGACAACGGCAGCTTGAACTCCGCAGCGCGGTCGCGGCCGGCCGAGGTGGCGTTGATGATCAGCTCGAAATCGCCCAGCTCGCGGATGTCTTCCCAGTAGCGGGTGATGGCGCGGCCCGGCTCGCCCATTGCATCGATCAGCGCGTCGGCGCGCTCGGGGGTGCGGTTGACCACCACCAGCTCCAGGATGCCGGCATCCAGCAGGGCCGGGGCCACGCTGCGGGCCGAGCCGCCCGCGCCGATCAACAGGGTGCGGCGGCCACGCAGGTCCAGGCCGTGGCGGTCGGTGAGATCCCGGACCAGGCCGATGCCATCGGTGGTATCGCCGTGCCAGCGGTCACCCTTGCGCAGCAGCGTGTTGACCGCACCGGCGCGGCGCGCGCGCGAGGTCAGCGTGGTGCACAGCGCGAAGGCGGCTTCCTTGTGCGGCGCGGTGATGTTGGCGCCCACGCCACCCTCGGTGGCAAAGGCGTCCAGGGCCGCCAGGAACTCGCCCGGCGATGCCTCGATCGCGCGGTAGTCCAGCGCCAGGCCTTCCTGCCGGCCGAACGTGGCATGGATGTGCGGCGACTGCGAATGCGCGATGGGCTGGCCGAATACGGCGTAACGGTCGGTCATGGGTTTCCTGCTCCGGGCCTAGAATGGAACGCAAACCCCAACGGACGCGATGATGCGCATTCCATTGTCTCTGCTCGCGCTGAGCGCCAGTTTACTCTGCACACCCGCCGCGATGGCGCTTTCCGAATTCGGCATCGAGGGCATGGGCGTGGTCTCGACCAAGGCCAACGAAGCCCAGGCCACGATCGCGCCGGATGGCCAGCGCATCGTGTGGGCCAGCGACCGCGCCGGCGGACACGGGGGTTGGGACCTGTGGCAGGCGGTGCTGCGCGAGGGGCGCTGGCAGGACCCTGCCCCGCTCGCGCTCAACAGCGCCAACGACGAGCGCGACCCGTACTTCAGCCACGATGGCCAATGGCTGTACTTCGCCTCCAACCGCCGCGGCGGCCAGGGCGGCTTCGATCTGTACCGTGCCCCGGTGGCCACCGATGGCACCCTCGGGACCGTGCAGGCCCTGCCGGCGCTCAACACCCGCGCCGACGAACGTGCACCTGCGCTGCGCCCGGATGGACGCACGCTGCTGTTCTCGCGCAATGGCACGCCCACCCAGGGCGGCTTCGATCTGTACCTGGCGCCCGTGCAGGGTGAGGGATTTGGGACGGCGCAGGCCCTGCCGGCCCCGCTCAATACTGCCGCCGACGAACTCGGGGCCGCGTGGCTGGACAATGCGGGCGCGCTGGCCTTCACCCGCGCGAGCGAGGGACATTCGCAGGTCTTGCTGGCGAGCTGCGATCACCGCCAGGCGGCGGTGCCGCTGACGCTGTCGTTCAACACCGCCGACGGCCAGACCGGCGCGCCGGTGGTGGACGCGTCAAAACCTTCGGAGATGGTCCTGGCTGGCATGGCACGCGCACCGCGTGCCGGCGGGCTGGATCTGTACCGGATCAAGAAGCCGTCGGTGCCGCAGGGTACTGGCTGCGGTTGACGCTGCGGTCGCCGCAAGGCAGCCACGCGTGGCGTGGCTCTCCCCGTGGAGGCGGCGCCGCCCAGCGTCAATGGCCCTGCAGCAGCTCCGCGCGCAGCTGCTCGTAGTGCGCCTCGCTGATCTCGCCGTGATCCTTGCGCTGGTTCAATGCCGCCAGCTGCGCCTGCAAGGCGGGCGACAGCTGCGCCTCACGGGCGATGCGGGCGGCGGCGGAGGGTTGCTCCGGCGCCTGCCGCGCAGCGCGGCGCACGCCACGGATCACCAGCCCGATGACCACGGCGAAGGCGAGCACGCCGGCCGTCCAGGTCACCCACTGTAGCCATCCCATCGTCTGCATCATCGTCGTCCTGTATCGGGGTGGGCGCGTATTGTCAGCGTTCGCGCAGCCAACGCGCCACCTGCGGGGCGAAATAGGTCAGCACGCCATCGGCGCCGGCACGCTTGAAGCCGATCAGCGACTCCATCACGCAGGCCCGTTCGTCCAGCCAGCCATTGGCGAAGGCCGCCTTCATCATCGCGTACTCGCCACTGACCTGATACGCGAAGGTCGGCACGCCGAACTGCTGTTTCACCCGGCGTACGAGGTCCAGATAGGGCATGCCCGGCTTGACCATCACCATGTCCGCGCCTTCTTCCAGATCCAGCGCGATCTCGCGCATGGCCTCGTCGCCGTTGGCCGGGTCCATCTGGTAGGTCTTCTTGTCCGCCTTGCCGAGGCCGGTGGAGCTGCCGACCGCGTCGCGGAACGGACCGTAGAACGCCGAGGCGTACTTGGCCGAGTAGGCCATGATCCGCACGTTGACGTGGCCGGCGGCATCCAGCGCACGGCGGATCGCACCGATGCGGCCATCCATCATGTCCGAGGGCGAAATGATGTCCACGCCGGCTTCGGCGTGCGACAGCGACTGCTTGACCAGTGCCTCCACGGTGATGTCGTTGAGCACGTATCCCTTGTCATCGATGATGCCGTCCTGGCCGTGCGTGGTGTACGGATCCAGCGCGACGTCGGTCATCACGCCCAGCTCCGGGAAGCGCGACTTCACCGCGCGGATGGCGCGCTGTGCCAGACCGTTCTCATCCCACGCCGCGGCGGCATCGAGCGACTTGCCGGCCGGATCGATCACCGGGAACAGGTCGATCACCGGGATGCCCAGTTCCAACGCTTCTTCGGCCACCTTGAGCAGCTCGTCGATGGACAGCCGCTCCACGCCCGGCATCGAGGCCACCGGGGCGCGACCCGCCAGCTCGTGCACGAACACCGGGTAGATCAGGTCGTCGGTGGTCAGCGTGTTCTCGCGCATCAAACGGCGCGAGAACTCGTCGTGACGCATGCGGCGGGGGCGATAGTCGGGGTGTGCCATGAGGAACTCCGGAACGGAATGCAGGAAAGAGTGCAGGCATTACTGCAGCAGGTACTGCCGCGGTTGCAGGGGCTCGGGCAGCGGCTGGACGCCCAGGCTGTCGAGCAGATCGATTTCGACGGTGCGCACCATCGCATCCAGCGGCAGGTCGTTGGATTCCAGCCCGAACGGCTCTTCCATCTCCTCACCGAGCTGGTCCAGGCCGAAGAACGCATAGGCCAGCACGGCCGACACCACGGGTGTGGCCCAGCCCAGCGAGCTGGCCAGGCCGAACGGCAGCAGCACGCAGAACAGCCATGCGCAGCGGTGCAGCAGCAGCGTGTAGGCGAACGGCAGCGGCGTGGTCAGGATGCGCTCGCAACCGGCCTGGATGCTGGACAGCGCATGCAGGCGTGTTTCGAACTGGGTGTACAGGTACGGATCAAGCTGACCGGCGCGCAGCGCCTGGGCGAGATCGGCAGCGATCATCGCCAACAGTTGATCCGGTGCATTGAGGCGCTGGCCGAACCGCGCGCGGTCGGCCTCCGGCACCCACGGCAGTGCCGCCAGCATCATGTCGCGGCCACGCAGGCGGGCGGCCAGCGCATGCGCGAAGCCGATGCACAGCCGGCACACGCGGTCGCGCAGCGCGGGATCGTCAACCAACAGCGCCTGACACAGGCGTGCCAGGCTGCGTGATTCATAGATCAGCTGGCCCCACAGCTTTCGGCCTTCCCACCAGCGCTCGAAGCAGGCGTTGTTGCGGAAGCTGAGGAAGATCGACAGCACCAGGCCCAGCAGCGTGAACGGTGCCACCGACACGCGCTCGATGCCCGGCGGGTGCCACAGCTCGGCCAGGGCCGCGACCGCAACCGACAGCAGCAGGATCGCCACGACCTTCGGAGCCACCGCCGGAACGATGGAGCCGCGCAGGATGTAGAGCAGTTGCCAGCCGTGGGGACGAGGACGAATGATCATCGGTGCAGGGAGAGCGCCCGGACGGGCGAGGACCGCCGGCGGAGCCGGATACGGCAGCCGGTCATTCTACGCCGATGATGCCGGGCGGCCGTGAGCTGCGACGGTCGGTCGCACCCGGGTCGCGCACGGGCCGCTCAGATGATGCCGCCACCCAGCCCGAGCCGGACGACACCCACCACCACCACGATGCCGTTGAGCACCAGCCCGGTCCAGGCCCGGCCGCGCTTGCTGGCGTGGGTGAACAGGATGCCGATGGCCGCGATGACCGCGCCCACCGCGGCAAACGGGATCAGGAACCAGTTGCCCCAGCCCAGCAGCGGGATCAGGGCCACAATCATCCAGAGCAGCGCGACGATGCCCCACAACAGACTGATCAATCCCATGCCCGGCTCCTTGAGGTGAATGCGTGGCCCACCATAGCGGTTCCCGGCGCAGGCGCAAGCGGCAGCGAGACGCCGTTGGCGGGGGCCTCACCGGGGCGGTGCTAGGGTGCGCTGGCAGGGGTTGGGACCGATTCAGTCACCAGCGCCGATCATCCCAGCCATCACACACAGGGGTAACGCCATGAACATCCGATGCGCTGCATTGCTGGGCCTGGCGCTGCTCAGCGCCGGCTGCGCCAGCACCTCCAAGGTCATGCTCGGCCAGGCGCGTTCGCCGGTCGATCCGGCCACGGTGCAGATCTACTCCACCCCGCCGGCGGGGTCGCAGGAAATCGCCCAGCTCGAATCGGCCAGTGCAGTCGGTTTCGGCACACAGGGCCAGACCGATGCTGCCGTCATGCGGCTCAAGCGTGAAGCGGCCGCCCTTGGTGCCAACGGCGTGATCCTGATGGGCGTGGGTTCCAGCGGCTCGCCGGTGGGCATGTCCGTCGGCGCGGGCAGCTACGGCTCGCACGTGGGCGGTGGCGTCGGCATCGGCATCCCGACCACGCAGAAGCGCGCGGCCGGTGTGGCGATCTGGGTGCCGAATCCGCCGCCGGCGCCGCGCCTGCCGACGCAGACGATCACGCCGCAGCGGTAACGAGCGCTGCGGTAACAGATACCGCGGTAGGCCACGACCATTGGTCGTGGCTGCTGGAACAGCGCACCGACCAACGGTCGGTGCCTACCGCAAATGCGTCAGCGCTTGGCCGCGCTTTTGTACTTCGGCACGAACACGTCGTTGACTGCCTTGGCCAGCTGGTCCGGCGGCAGCAGGCCCTGGTCGAGCAGGAAGTTGTTGAACGCCAGCCGGTCGAAGCGATCGCCCAGCGCCAGCTCGGTCTGCATGCGCAGCTCAAGAATCCGGGTGTAGCCGTAGAAGTAGCTGCCGGCCTGGCCGGGCATGCGCACCATGTAGCGGTCCAGCTCCTGCGTGGCCATCGCCTTGGACAGGCCGACCTCATCGATCAGCACGCGCTCGGCGTTGGCCCGGTCGATCTGACCCAGGTTGAGCATCGGGTCCAGCATCGCGCGCGCGGCCCGCAGCAGGCGGAACTGCAGCGCGATCAGCTGACCGTCCAGCGGCTCGTACGGCACCATCTCCGCTTCGGCATACAGCGCCCAGCCTTCCACGTTGACCGAATTGAAGGCGAACATCGTGCGGGCCAGCGAGATGCCGCGCTCGACCATCGCGGTGAACTGCAGTTCGTGGCCCGGGCGGCCTTCATGCGCGCTCAGCGTCCAGGCGGCCGAGCCGAAGTTGAAATCGTCGTACTGCGCGGCCTTGTCGCCGGCGGCCGGGTTGCCCAGCGGCAACACGAAGGTGCCCTGCTGCCCGGTATTGCCGACCAGCGGCGCCGGCAGGAAATGCGGTGCCGGCGAGGCGGCGCTTTCGGCGGCCGAGCCCAGGCGCATCTGCATCGGGCGCTGCGGCACATCGACGATCTTTTCCTTGCGGATGATCGGGTCGATCGCATCGATCACGCCGCGGTAGTGGTGCTCGAGCTGATCGTCGGGGATCTTGTCGCCCTTGAGCGCACGCACCACGGCCACCGGAGCGGTGCTGTCAGTGACCTTCAGGCCCTTGGCCTGCACCACCAGCGGCGCCAGCTGGCGCATCGCCGAGCGGGTTTCCATGAATTCCAGCTGGGCCCGCTGCATCAACAGCGCCGGGGCGATGTCGATGCCCACGCGCTTGAGCTGGTAGGCATACAGCGGCTCGGGCAGGCGCGCATCGGTGCGGGCTTTGGGCAGCACCTCACGGCGGGTCCAGTCGCGGTACTCGCGCAGCTGGCTGGCAATGGCCTGCAGCGCCTGCTCGGCGCCGGCCACCTTGTATTTGCCGAACAGCTGCTCGATGCCGGTGATGTAGGTGTCCACATTGGCCAGCGACTGCTCGACTTCGATCTTCGTCGGCTGCAGCAGGGTCTTGTCGCCCAAGCGTTCTTCATAGCGCTGGCGCGACAGGGTGGTCACCGGCTGCGTGCCCGGGGCAAGCCCGGCGTAGGCCTTCAGGCGATCCAGCGCCTTGGCCCGGCGCTCGGCCGGCACCTGATCGGACAGCAGCAGGTTGAGGCCGCTGAACACTGTCTGCGGGGTATCGCTCCACGGCAGCAGGTACTTCTCGTTGAGTTCGCTGCCTTCGATGTTCTGATCGGCGGCAGCGATCATGATCGCCAGGTCCTGGCGGACGTTGGCATCACGCTCAGTGGCGAGCTTGGCCTGCAGTTCACTGCGCGCCTTGGCCATCGCCGCGCGGTAGCGGGCGCCATTGTCCGGGCCGAAGTCGGCCACCTTGTCGTCATAGCCCGGCACGCCGAAGAAACCGGTCTCTTCCGGCTGGAACGGGCCCTGCGCATCGAGCAGGATCTGCGCCAGCGTGTTGCTGCGGGTGACCCATGCCGGCGAGGCGGCGGGCTTGGCGGCAGCCGGGGCGGCCAGGGCCGGCGGGGCCGACAGTGCGGCGGGAACGGACAAGGCCAACGCGACGGCGAGGACAAGCGGCTTCATGCAGGAACTCCAGGGCAGGATGCCTGCGACCCTACGCACTCACGCCCGGCGCGGCAATCGGCCGGAGGTCATGCCGTGCTCAGACGCCCAGCGAGGCGGGCGACGGTGGGCACTCGCCCTTGGCCCGGCACTCGGCCAGCGCGCAGCGCTCGGCGGCCTCGGCGTCATCCAGCGCGGTCAGATCGATGGCCTCGTTGGCATCGGTGACCACGTACAGCATCGGGTAGTCCCAGTGCTCGCCACTGCGCTTGGCATTGAGGAACAGGCGGCCCTTCCCTTGTGGGCCGGTTACCCCGATCACGAACTGGCTCTGTCCGTTGGAATGCATCGAGCCGGCGGGCAGGTAACCATCGCGCAGGGGCTCACCGAGGGCCTCGACCAGTTCGATGTTGCAACGTGCGCGGCGCATGGCCTCCTGGTAGGGCGTGCTGGATTTGCTCCAGTACGCCCACTGCGACAGCGCGAACCACACCGCGCCCGCTGCCGCCGCAATGCCGACCACCACTGCCAGTGGCATGGCCCAGCGCCAGTGGCGGCGCCACCAACCGGTGCGCACGGTGGTACCGGGAAGTGCAGGCGGCAATGTCATCGGCAAACTCCTTGTCAGGCCGGTGGCAGGAACGGCGGATCAGGGTGCCAGGCAGCGCCCCAGGAAATCCTCGGCCAGGCGGTAGCGGTGCAGCGCATTGCTGCCCGACAGACCGTGCTTGGCACCGGGATAGGTCATCAGTTCAAACGGCTGGCCGCGCTTCTGCAACGCACTCATCAACACGGTGGAGTTGGTGAACAGCACGTTGTCATCGGCCATGCCGTGGATCAGCAGCAGTCGCGAGCGCAGGCCGTCGATATGCGCCAGCACGCGCGCTTCCTCGTAGCCCTTCGGGTTGTTGCCCGGCAGGTTCATGTAGCGCTCGGTGTAGTGGGTGTCGTACAGGCCCCAATCGGTCACCGGTGCACCGGCCACGCCACAGGCATAGCTGTCCGAGGCCTTGGCCAGCAGCATCAGGGTCATGTAGCCGCCGTTGGACCAGCCCTGCACACCGATGCGCGCCGGATCGACCCACGCCTGCTGCTTCAGCCAAGCCACGCCGCGCAGCTGGTCAGCCACTTCCACCGTGCCCTGCACGCCGTACAGTGCACCGCCGAAATCACGGCCGCGGCGTGGGGTACCGCGGTTGTCGAGCGAAAACACCACGTAGCCCTGCTGGGCCAGGTACTGGTTGAACAGGTGATCGCCACGGCCGGGCCAGCTGTTGGTGACCGTCTGCGAGGCCGGGCCGCCGTAGACGTACACCGCCACCGGGTAGCGCTTGGCCGGATCGAAACCGGTCGGCTTGATCAGGCTGTAATGCAGCTCGGTCTTGCCGTCGGCGGCGGTCAGGGTGCCGAACTCGACCGGGCGCTGCGCATCGAGATAGCGCGCGTACGGATGCGCCGGGTCTTCAAGATTGTTCTCGACCAGGGTCGCGATCTTCTCGCCGTTGGCACGGTGCAGCGCGATCTGCGGCGGCGTGGTGGTGTTGGACCAGCTGTCCACGTAGACGCTGGCGTTGCGCGCGAAGCTGGCGGTATGCATGCCCGGGGTCTGCGACAGGCGCTGCGGCGCACCGCCCTGCAACGACACGGCGTACAGCTGGCTTTCGCGCGGGCCGTCCATGCCGGCGCGGAAGTAGACCTTGCCAGCGTCTTCGTCCACGGCCAGCAGTTCGTCCACCGGCCAGTTGCCGGCGGTCAGTGCGGTGACGGTCTTGCCGTCATCGGAGATACGGTACAGGTGCTCGAAACCACTGCGCTCGGACGACCACACAAAACCACCCTGCTTAAGGAAGCGCAGGCTGTTGTGCAGTGGCACCCAGGTCGGCGAGGTTTCGGTCACCAGCGTGCGCTGCTGGCCGCTGGCCAGCTCGGTCTGGATCAGTTCGAGCGTCTTCTGGTCGCGCGACTGGCGCTGGAACGTCAAATACTTCGGGTCGCGCCAATCGACGCGGGCCAGATAGATATCGGGGTTGCGGCCCAGGTCGATCCAGCGCGGCGTGGCGTTCCGGCGCGGCGCGATCACCGCCAGTTTGACGGTGACGTTGTGGTCGCCGGCGGCCGGGTAGCGCTGCTCGATCATCTCGGTGCGGTCGGCATACATCTCGTAGCGCTTCTGTACCGGCACCGGCGATTCGTCGATGCGGGCGAAGGCGATCGCCGAGTCATCCGGCGCCCACCAGTAGCCGGTGTGGCGGTCCATTTCCTCATCGGCGACGAACTCGGCCACGCCGTTGCCGATGGTGTCGCTGCCATCGCCGGTCAGCTGGATCTGCTGGCCGCTGGCCAGGTCGATCACCCACAGGTTGCGGGCGCGCACGAAGCTGACGAAGCCGCCCTTGGGCGAGAGCTTGGCATCCGTGGCGAAGCCTTCACCGTGGGTGAGCTGGCGCACCGCGGCCTTGCCCTGTTTGCTCAGGTCGTACAGGTACAGCTCGCCGCCGAGCGGGAACAGCAGGGTGCGCGCATCCGGCGACCACTGGTAATCGACGATGCCGGTCATCGCGGCGATGCGCTGGCGCTCGCGGCGGGCCTTTTCGGCGTCGCTCAGGGTTTCCGTGCCGGGCAGCACCACCTTGGAATCCACCAGCAGATGGGTCTGGCCGCTGGCGATGTCGTACGCCCACAGGTCCAGCTGATTGCGGTCCGCATCCTTGCCGCGCAGGAAGCTGACCTGCGAGCCGTCCGGGGCCACCTTGGGTTTCATCAGGGTCGGGCCGGACAACGGCAGCGGGCCGGTGATGGCATCCAGGGTCAGTTTTTCAGCGTGGGCGAGCGAGGTCGAGGCGAGCATCAGGGCGAGCGAAGCAAACAGGTGGCGCATGGAGGGTTCCGGCAGCGTCTGGGCAGTCCCCGGCCAGGAAAACGGCACGGGGAACGCTTCATCCTAACCAAAACCGTTCCGGTCGTGCCGGGAGCTGGCCGGTTCCAGGCCGCGCCGACCGCGCCGGGGAGCCGGTCAGCGGCCGGCACGACCGGGCAAGCGACCACCGCGTCAGCGCTGGCCGAACAGGTGCTTGCGCTCTTCCTCGCTGAGCGGCTTGCCGGCCTGCGGATTCACCTTCTCGCGCAGGGCATACGCGCGCTGGGTGGCCGGACGGGCGGCGATCGCGTCATGCCAGCGCTTGAGGTTCGGGAAGGCGTCAACGTCCACCGGGAGCTTGTCGTAGGCCCCGATCCACGGGTAGCTGGCCATGTCGGCGATGCTGTACGCCTCACCGCCGAGATAGGCGGTCTGGGCCAGGCGCTTGTCCATCACCCCGTGCAGGCGGCGCACTTCGTTGTTGTAGCGCTCGATCGCATAGGGAATCTTTTCGGGCGCGTAGACGTTGAAATGGCCCATCTGGCCACTCATCGGGCCGAGCCCGGCCATCTGCCAGAACAGCCATTCCAGAACGGCCACCCGGCCGCGGCTGTCGGCCGGCAGGAAGCGACCGGTCTTCTCGGCCAGGTACAGCAGGATCGCGCCGGACTCGAACACGCTTTGCGGGGCGCCGCCGTCGGTGGGCTGGTGGTCGACCAGCGCCGGCATCTTGTTGTTGGGTGAGATCGCCAGGAAGGCGGGCGTGAACTGATCCCCAGCGCCGATGTTCACCGGCTGGATCCGGTACGGCAGCCCGGTTTCCTCCAGCATCAGCGTGACTTTGTGGCCATTGGGGGTAGGCCAGTAGTACAGATCGATCATGGCGACGGCGCTCGCGAAGAGGGAATCCCGAGTCTAGTCCGTCACTCGGCTTGGCAGGGTCAAGCCGGACCGTTACGCTGCGCCGTCCCCGCAACGCAGCATTCCAGCATGAGCTCGACCCAGACCCCCATCAGTCCCCTGTCCTCCCTGATCTTCGCCTCGCGCTGGCTGCAGCTGCCGCTGTACCTGGGCCTGATCCTGGCGCAATGCGTCTACGTGTTCCTGTTCGGCAAGGAACTCTGGCACCTGCTGCACAAGGCCAACAGCATGGGCGAGCAGGAGATCATGCTGCTGGTGCTGGGCCTGATCGACGTGGTGATGATCTCCAACCTGCTGGTGATGGTGATCGTGGGCGGCTACGAGACCTTCGTATCGCGCCTGCGCCTGGAGAACCACCCCGACCAGCCGGAGTGGCTGAGCCACGTCAACGCCAGCGTGCTGAAGGTGAAGCTGGCGCTGTCGATCATCGGCATCTCCTCGATCCACCTGCTCAAGACCTTCATCGCGGCCGGCACCCTGGACGGCCTGCCGTCGTGCAACAGCCCCGACTACATCCTGGCGGTGCAGACCGCCATCAGCACGGTCGGTCCGAGCGCTGCGGCCGCCTTCAAGTGCGCGCCCCTCACCTCCACCGGCGTGATGTGGCAGACCATCATCCATGCCGCCTTCATCCTGTCGGCGATCGGCATCGCCTACACCGACAAGCTGATGAACGGCACGCCCAGCAAGACACTGTCGCACTGAGGCTTGCCCGGCAGCGGCGGCATCGGTGAGGATGCCCCCTGCCCTGACCGCCTGGCCCCCGGGCCGGGCGGGTGATGCTAGATTGCACACCTGCGGGTCCGCCGTGGACGTCGGGAAACGTCCACGGCCTTCGGTCGGCCTGACCGCATCAGGCCCTACGTATCGTCGTCTTCAAAGGGGAGTTGGATGTCGCACGTCAAGACTCATGGCCCGGCGCGGCTGTTCGCGCCGATGATCCTGCTGGTGGCCCTGTCCGCCTGCTCGGGCAAGGACGAGACCGCACCGGCGACGCCGGCGGCCCCTGTGGCCCCCACTGCTGCCCCGGCCGCACCAGCGGTGTCGGCCAAGGTCCAGTCGATGGGCACCGAGGAACTGCGCGAGCTGGCCAGCAAGGCGCTGCGCGAGAACCGCATGTACGCCCCGGCCGGCGACAATGCCATCGAGTATTACCTGGCGCTCCGCGACAAGACGCCGGATGACGCCTCGGTCAAGAGCGCACTGACCGATCTGCTGCCCTACACCCTGATCGCCGCCGAGCAGAACCTGGGCCGCGAGGACTTCGCCGAAACCCAGCGCCTGGTCGCGCTGATCGAGAAAGTCGACCCGACCGCCCCGGCGTTGCCGCGCCTGAAGCAGGGCATCAGCGGCAGCATGCAGACCGCGCTCAAGCGAACCCAGGAAGAGACCGACAAGGTCAAGAAGGACGCCGAGAGCCGCGCCAAGCAGCTGGTTGAACAGCAGAAGCTGGCCCAGCAGCAGGCCACGGAAGCCGAAGCAGCGAAGAAAATCGCCGCCCAGCAGGAAGCCGCCGCCCGCACTGACAACCAAGACACTGAGCGCCAGGCCGCTGCCCGCCGCGAGGCCGAACAGCGGCAGCAGCAGGCCGCCGCCGCCCAGGCCGCTGCCGCCCGTCAGGCCCCGGCTGCCGCCGCGCCGGCATCGAGCCTGCGCCCGGTCAGTACCCCGGCCCCGCGCTACCCCGCCGACGCCCTGCGTTCGGGCACCGCCGGCGAAGTGCTGGTCGAGCTCACCGTCGGCACCGACGGTTCGGTAACCGCCGCCCGCGTGCTGCGCGCCACCCCGGCCCGCGTGTTCGATCGCGAAGCACTCAATGCCGTCAAACGCTGGAAGTTCGAGCCGGTCGGTGCACCGGTCACCACGCGCCGTACGCTTGCCTTCGCGCCGGAAGGCGGCTGATCGCGGCGTCACGTTGGATGACGAAAGGCCCGGGGCGATCCGGGCCTTTTCTTTAACGGGGACGGAGGTAGTTAATAACAGGGACGGAGATAGTTAAGCGCGCTTGTCTGACGACTGAGCGCGCCGCGGGCCTACCGCTTTTTCCTGCGTGGCTCTGCAAGGTAATGGCTCGCCCTCAACGCAGCCGACCATGCCCCGCTCCCCCCGCTTGGTTCTTCCCGGCATCCCGCTTCATGTCATACAACGCGGTGTCAATCGCGCTGCGTTGTTCATCGACGATGAAGATCGGCGTCACTACCTGCGCCTGTTGCGCAATGCCTGCCGCAGGCACGGGGTCGCCATTCACGCGTTTGTGTTGATGGGCAATCACGTCCATCTGCTGATCACACCGTCCGCAGCGGAGGGGCTGGCCCCAGCCATGCGGCAGTGTGGGCAGAACTACGTGCAGTACTTCAACAAGCGACATGTGCGGAGCGGTACGTTGCTGGAGGGCCGGTTCAAATCGTGCCTGGTGGATTCCGATGGTTACCTGATGATGGTGCATCGATACATCGAGCTGAATCCGGTACGGGCCGCGATGGTGGCGTTTCCAGAAGAATATCGATGGTCCAGCGTTCGGGTGTACCTCGGCCTTGAGCACAACCCGATGCTGACACCACATCCCTGCTACACCCTTCTAGGCCCGACGCCGGAAGCACGTGCGAATGCCTACGGCGAATGGCTGCGGGCCAGCATTCAACCAGACGAACGAGAGCGGATCGTGGCCTACGTCGCGCAGGAGCGCGCGTTGGGCAGCCCGCGCTTCCAAGACATGGCCGGGCGGGCATTGCAGAGGTCCGTGGTCTGCAGGCCTGCGGGAAGACCGGTCAAGAAGACGGGCGACTAGCAGACTATCGGTCAGCGTCCCGGAACCACCTGACACCCCCGAATTAACTACCTCCGTCCCTGTTATGAAGAAGGGCCCCTTTCGGAGCCCCTCGTGGATCAACCCGAAATCGCCAACCGTTCCTGATGGTAGCGACGCACCGCCGCATACCAGAACAGCGCCGCCAGCCCGAAGCCCGCGCCGAGGTAGACCGCCCACATCTGCGGGCTGATCGCTTCGTGGCGGATGATCTTGAGCAGCATCTGGTTCTGCGCCAGGAACGGCACCGCGAACTGCCACAGCTCACTCTTGATCGGGTACACCATCAGCGCATACCCCGGCAGCATCGGCAGCAGCATCAGCCAGGTCATGTGGCTCTGGGCTTCTTTCATGCTTTTGGCGGCCGCCGAGAGGAAGGTCAGCAGCGAGGTGCCGATGAACAGCATCGGCAGCATGATCAGCAGCATCTGCAGCATCGGCACGAAGCCCATGTTGAGCTGCCGGCCTACCCCGCCGGAAGAGAGCTGCGCGCTGATCTTGAAGGCCGCCAGCGTCAGCAACAGCGACGCTACACCGACAGCGCAGGCCGCAGCGATCTTGCCGCTGACGATCGCACTGCGCGGTGCCGGGGTGGCGAGCAGCGGCTCCAGCGATTGCCGCTCACGTTCGCCGGCCGTGGTATCCATCACCAGGTAGGCGCCGCCCAGGAACGAGGTGATCGTCAGCAGGATCGGCAACAGCACTGACAGCATCATCCCGCGCTTGGCTTCGGCCGTCGCCAGGTCCTGAGCGGCAACGTCCAGCGGTCGGGCCACCTGTGCATCGATACCGCGCGCCAGCAGGCGCAGGGCGCCGACCTGCTGGCTGTAGCCGCCCAGTGCCGCCTCCAGGCGGCTGCTGGGAATATCGGCGGCGCGGCGGGTGCTGTCCTTGATGATCTCCACCAGCGCCGGGCGGCCGTCGGCCCAGTCCTTGCCGAATTCCGGGCTGATGCGCAGCGCCACATCAATCCGCTGGCTGCGGATCGCCTCGGTGAGGTCTTTCGGTGCCTCGGTCGCATTCAGACCCTGCGATGCCAGGAAACGCACCAGATTGGGGGCATGCTCGCCGCCGATCATCGGGATTTCCAGCGGCTGCTCGATCTGCGTCTTGACCCGGCTTTCGGCCAGCTTGCTCATGCCCAGGATCAATACCGGGTACAACAGCGGCCCCAGCAGCAGCGTCAGCGCGAGCGTGCGGCGGTCACGGGAGAGATCGCGCAGTTCCTTGCGCATCACGGTCAACAGCGTGGCGAACGAACTCATGCGTGCAATCCTTCTTCGGTACCGATCGCCTTGACGAAGGCATCTTCCAGGTTGCTTTCCCCGGTCTGTGCGCGCAGCTCATCGGCGCTGCCGGCCGCCATCACCGTGCCCTGGGCGATGATCACCACGTGGTCACACAGCGCAGCCACCTCCTGCATGATGTGGCTGGAGAAAATCACGCAGCGCCCCTCGTCGCGCAGTCCCCGCAGGAACCCGCGCAGCGCGCGCGTGGTCATCACGTCCAGCCCGTTCGTGGGCTCATCCAGGATCACATTGCGCGGGTCGTGCACCAGGGCGCGGGCGATCGCGGTCTTGGTGCGCTGGCCCTGCGAGAAGCCTTCGGTCTGACGGTCGAGGATGTCGTCCATCTCCAGCGCCGTGGACAGCACCTTGGTGCGCTCACGGATCCGCGCCGCGCTCAGGCCGTGCAGCTGGCCGAAGTAGGCGATGTTCTCGCGCGCGGTCAGGCGCTTGTACACCCCGCGCGCGTCCGGCAGCACCGCCAGCTGGCGACGCACCGCGACCGGGTCCACCGCCGCGTCGATGCCATCCACCAGCACGCGGCCCTGATCGGGCGCCATCAATGTGTACAGCATGCGCATGGTGGTGGTCTTGCCGGCACCGTTCGGGCCGAGCAGGCCGGTGATGCGGCCGTCTTCGGCGTGGAAGCCCACGTTCTGGACGGCCTGGATCAGGCCGGTCTTGGTCTTGAAGGCTTTATGCAGATTCTCGGCGACGATCATGCGCGCACCTCCCCGGTGCGGTACGAAGTACGGTTCATGGGGCCCACCCGTTGAACGAGGTGAAGGCGGGCACCGGGCTGAGGGTATCCAGGCAGGTGGCATCGAGCGACTTGGCATCCGCCGTGTCGATGAACTGCCCGAGGATGCGTGGCATGCAGCCGGCGTTGATGGTGCCGTGGCCCTGCCCCTTGGCGAGCAGGTGACGGCCATTGGGCAGCTGCTTGACCACCTGCTCGGCGTAGCGCGGCGGTGTGACCGGATCGAACTGGCCCGACAGCAGCAGCACCGGCAGCGACGAAGCGAACGGCGCGGTGAAATCCTTCGGTCGCGAACCGGCATTCCAGGCCGGGCATGCGGCGAAGAACATGCGCGCCACTTCCGGGCCCAGCACGCGGTCGCCCTGCGCACCTTCCTGGTAGCGATCGGCATCTTCGGCGCACAGCACCGACCACTGCATGCCACGGTTCATCTGCACGCCGAGGGTGCGGCTGGCCATCCTGCTCAGCGACATCAGCGGCGCATAACGGCCCTGTGCAGCTTCATCCAGCATGACCGGCAGCAGCGAGGACAGCTCGGGCATGTACGAGAACATGAACGCCAGGGCAGTGACCGAATCGGCGGTCAGCACGCCATGCTCTGCCTGACCGGTGCCCGGGTTGCGGTAGTCGACCTCGACCGGCGCCTTGGCCAGGGTCGCCATGACGTTGCGCAGCTGCGTACGGGTATCCACCGGGAAGCGTTTGGCGCAGATCGGATCCTGGCGGCACTGCGCCGACTGCAGGGTGATCGCATCTTCGAAGGTGTTGGCGAAATCACCGCCGACCACCAGGTCGTTCGGCACCACGCCATCGATCACCACCGTACGGGTGTGCTGCGGATAGCGCGCGGCATACTGCTGCGCCACGCGGGTGCCATAAGAGCCACCGACCAGGTTGACCTTGTCCACCCCGAGCGCTTTGCGCACCGTATCCAGATCACCGATGGCCTCGGTGGTGGTGTAGAAGCGGGTGTCGGCGCGGCCGGTCAGCGACTGCGCGCACTGGCGGGCGTAGTCCTCGATCAGCGTGGTGCTGGGCGCCGCGTTCTCGTCCAGCGGCAGTTCCTTGCCCTGCGCATCCAGGCAGGTCAGTGGATTGGACTTGCCGGTACCGCGCTGATCGATCAGGAAGATGTCGCGCTGCTTGCGCACGTCACGAAGTGCCATGTTGACCGGTGCGGCAACATCCGTCGCGGCCTGGCCCGGGCCACCGGCGACGAAGAAGACGGGGTCGCCGTTGCCCGCGCCATCGTTGCCGGCGTTCAGCCAGGCGATGTTCAAGCCGATCTTGCGACCGTCCGGTGCCGCCGGGTTCTCCGGCACCTGCAGCGTGGTGCATTGGGCTTCGACATTCGCGCTGGCCTGTGCGCTGGTCAGGGTGCAGGGCTGGAATGCCAGCGTCCCGTAGAGGCGCTCTGCCGCTTTGGGCGTCGCCTCCGGGGCAGCCTGGCAGGCAGCCAGCAGCAGGACTGCTGCGCTGGCCAGGGGACGGCAGGGAAGTCGCATGGTCGATCTCGTCCTGGAGTTAAGGGTCTCAGCATGCCATGACGACCGGGCGGCGCGGATGTGACCGGGCGCGCAGGCATCGGAGCGGACCCACCCCGACGATATCCGTCAGCGGCGCTGTGCCGGTCCCGACATGACGGTCCGGTCGCGACCCTCGGCCTTGGCCTGGTACAGCGCCGCATCGGCATCGCCCAGCAGACGCGCGATGTCGCCACGGCGATCGATGGCCAGCCCGATGCTCGCCGTGACCGGCACCGGCACACCGTCGATCAGGGCCGGCGAGGCGCGCAGCGCATGCAGGATCCGATCGGCGTACTGCATCGCCCCGGCGGCATCCGCACCGGGCAGCAACACAATGAACTCCTCGCCACCATAGCGTCCCAGCAGATGCTCGCGGTCGGCCACGCAGCCGGCAAGTACATCCGCGATACGCCGCAGGACCGCGTCGCCGGCCAGATGGCCCCAGCGGTCGTTGATCTGTTTGAAGTGGTCCACGTCCAGCAGCAACAGCGCCAGCGGTCGAGGGGCGCGGCGCACGCTGCTGAGCAGGTTGGCTCCATCAGCGAGTACCGCACCGCGGTTGAGCAGACCGGTCAGCACATCGGTACGCGCCAGCCGCTGCAGATCGACCAGCATCCGTTCCACCAGCAGCAGCACCAGCGCGAAACACCGGGCCAGTTCCAGGATCAGGCCGATCAGGTACGTGGCGAATACCGGCGACCCGGCGCGCATGATGTCATCGCCCGCATCCGGCGCGACGGGCAGGAACAGGCGGATCAGATAAAGCAGGGTCTGCGCGCCGAACACGGCCGCCGCCAACCGACAGCTGGTGCGCTGGGCGGGGGGCGCCTGGCGCAGCAGCAACCACGTCATCCAGCCGTTGAGCAGCACCGCGAAGACGCTGAAGACATGCAGCCGGATGACCAGGCTGGGATGGACCAGCAGGAAGAACGTGATGGCGCCCAGGTAGCTGAGGCACAACACCACGGGCTGCCAGGGCGGCAGGCGATGGCCGAGATGGCGCGCCACGCCGTACAGCATGAGCACGCCAGACAGCGCGACTGCGACATTGCTGGCCAGGATCCCGGAGACCGGTGGGAGATAGGGGCGCACTGCGACCAGCGTCAGGCTGACTGACAACAACCACAGACTCGCCGTCCACAGCCGCAGCGCGGGCTGCCGCCGCAGCACCAGCAACAGCAGCGAAAAGCCCATGGCGATGCCCAGGCACAGCAGGAAGCCGAGCACGGCGATGGTGGGGAAGTCCAAGAGCATCGTGGCAGTCAGGCCGGGGGGACGCGGCGCATCTTACCGCCAGCCGCAGGCCGACGCCGCTGGGCGCCCACACCCTCAGGCGTGACCGCCGGACACGGTCACTTGCTGCTGACGTACTTCTCGCGCCGCACCTGCGGAGTCGGCAACCCGGCCGTCTTCAGCGCCTCGAACGTCGCATCGACCATGTCCGGGTTGCCGCACAGGTAGGCAATGTCGGTGCCCGCGCTCGGAGCGAATTCGGCCAAGTGCTGTTGCACGTAGCCGTGGCGTACGTCCGGATGCGGGTCCTCCGGCAGCTCGCGGGACAGGCACGGCACGTAGCGGAAGCCCGGATGGGCGGCCGCGAAGGCATAGAAGTCCTCGCTGTAGAGCAGTTCGGCCGGCGTGCGGGCACCCTGCAGCAGGACCACCTCCACGCCACGCTCGGCCATGGCGGTCGCCAGCAGCGGCAGCATCGACCGGTACGGGGTGACCCCGGTTCCGGTGGCGATCAGCAGATAACGGGCGTTATGGTCGCCCGGCTGCAGGCAGAACCGGCCGAACGGGCCGCTGGCGCTGACGTGGCCGCCGATGTCCAGGCCCTCGAACAGGGCCGTGGCGGCACCGCCGGGGACGAAACTGACCGCGATATCGACCGCGTCACCGGCGCCGAGGGCATGATCATGAATGGTCGCCAGCGAATAACTGCGCTTGGTAGCGGTGCCATCGGCGTACTCGAAATGGACCTGGATGAACTGGCCGGGCTGGAAATCCAGCGGCTGGCCGTCATCACGCAGGAACTGGTAATGGCCGATGGTGGGCGCCAGCATGCGCCGGTCGACCAGTTTTAGGGGGAATTGGGCAGGCACGACGTTTCGGGACAGTGTGTAGCCGGGGCGAGCCCTCGGGGTCTTCTATAATAGCCGCTCCCCGCCCCTATCCAGCGCCAGCCCATGGGCGCGAAGGCAAGAGCTTGGCTTCCCAGAACACCCCCGCGCCCACCGCCGCGCCCGCCCTGCGGGTGCGTGACCTCCGCAAAACCTATGACAACGGCACCCAGGCGCTGAAGGGCGTCTCCCTGGACGTGGCCCCGGGCGACTTCTTCGCCCTGCTGGGCCCCAACGGCGCCGGCAAGTCGACCCTGATCGGCATCATCAGCTCGCTGGTGAACCTGAGCGAAGGCCAGGTGGAGGTATTCGGCAGCGACCTGGTGCGCAACCGCAGCGCCACCATGCGCCTGATCGGCCTGGTCCCCCAGGAGATCAACTTCAACCTGTTTGAAAAGCCCTTCGACATCCTGGTCAACTACGCCGGCTTCTATGGCGTGGCGCGTGCCGAGGCGGAGAAGATGGCCGAAGAAGAGCTCAAACGCGCCCACCTGTGGGAGAAGGCCCAGGTGATGAGCCGCACCCTGTCCGGCGGCATGAAGCGCCGGCTGATGATCGCCCGCGCGATGATGACCCGCCCGCGCCTGCTGATCCTGGATGAGCCGACCGCTGGCGTGGACATCGAGATCCGCCGCGACATGTGGCGCGTGCTCAAGGAGATCAACGCCGCCGGCACCACGATCATCCTGACCACGCACTACCTGGAAGAGGCCGAGCACCTGTGCCGGAACCTGGCCATCATCAACCACGGCCAGATCGTCACCCAGGGCCCGATGCGCGAACTGCTGGCCAAGCTGGACGTGGAAGGCTTCCTGTTCGACATCGACGGCAGCCTGCCAGCCCAGCTGCCGGAGATCGAAGGCGCCATCCTGATCGCCACCGACAGCCACACGCTGGATGTGGACATGCCGCGCGCGATGGACCTCAACCGGGTGTTTGACGCCTTGAACGCCGCCGGCATCCGGGTGCGTTCGATGCGGACCAAGAGCAACCGCCTGGAGGAGCTGTTCGTGCGCCTCACCGGCAACCAGGAGAACGTGGCATGAGCAGCACCCCGACCCCGGTCCTGACCGACGGCCAGCGCAACCGCATCGCCCTGATGACCATCGTGCGCCGTGAAGTGGCGCGCATCCTGCGCATCTGGGGCCAGACCCTGGTGCCGCCGGCGATCACCATGACCCTGTACTTCCTGATCTTCGGCGGGCTGATCGGCTCGCGCGTGGGCGAGATGGGCGGCTACAGCTACATGCAGTTCATCGTGCCCGGCCTGGTCATGATGAGCGTGATCCAGAACAGCTACGGCAACATCAGCTCGTCCTTCTTCGGCGCCAAGTTCGGCCGCCACGTGGAAGAGCTGCTGGTCAGCCCGATGCCGAACTGGGTGATCCTGTGGGGTTATGTGTCCGGTGCTGTGCTGCGCGGCATGATGGTCGGCGTGATCGTGCTGATCATCGCCATGTTCTTCACCCCGGTGCGCATCCCGCACCCGCTGGTGACGCTGACCACGGTGCTGCTGGGCGCGACGATCTTCTCGCTGGCCGGCTTCATCAACGCGGTGTACGCCAAGAAGTTCGATGACGTGGCGATCGTGCCGACCTTCATCCTGACCCCGCTGACCTACCTGGGCGGCGTGTTCTATTCGGTCAAGCTGCTGCCGACCTGGGCAGAAGCGGCCACGCACGCCAATCCGATCTTCTACATGGTCAACGCATTCCGCTACGGCCTGCTGGGCACCAGCGACGTGCCGCTGTGGGTGGCCTACGCGCTGATGATCGGCTTCGTGGTCGCCCTGACCGCGCTGGCGCTGTGGCTGCTGAAGCGTGGGGTGGGGATGCGGAGCTGATGCGCATCCTGATCCTCGGCGCCGGCGGGACCGGCGGTTACTTCGGTGGTCGCCTGGCCCAGGCCGGCGTGGACGTGACCTTCCTGGTGCGCCCGGCCCGGGCGGCGCAGCTGGATGCGGCAGGGCTGGTGCTTCGCAGCCCGCTGGGGGATGCGGCGTTCCCGGTCCAGCACGTCACCGCCGAGGCGCTGCCCGCGTTGGCGGGCGCTGAACCGTTCGACCTGGTGATCCTGAGCTGCAAGGCCTACGACCTGGCCAGTTCGATCGATGCGATCGCCCCGGCGGTCGGGCCGCGCACCACGGTGCTGCCGATCCTCAACGGGCTGCGCCATTACGCCGATCTGGATGCCCGCTTCGGCCGCGATGCGGTGCTCGGTGGGCTGTGCTTCATCAGCGCGACCAAGGCCGCCGATGGCGCGGTGGTGCATCTGGCGCCCGCGGCCAAGCTGACCTTCGGCGAGCGTGACGGCACCGGCAGCAGCGCGCGGGTACTGGCCCTGGCGGCGGCCTGCGTGCAGGCCGGCGTGGACCACGTCGCCAGCGATGCCATCGGGCAGGAGCAGTGGATCAAGTACACCTTCCTGACCACGCTGGCGGCGGCGACCTGCCTGATGCGCGCCGATGTCGGCACGATCGTGGCCACCGATGACGGTGCGGCGATCGTGCGCGGCCTTTACGACGAATGCGTGGCCGTTGCCGAGGCGGCTGGCGAGCCGATCCCGGCCAAGGCACGCGAGATCGCGCTGACCGCGACCACCCAGGCCGGCTCGGCCTTGAAGGCCTCGATGCTGCGCGATCTGGAGGCCGGCCAGCAGGTGGAGGCCGGGCATATCGTCGGCGACATGCTGGTGCGTGCACGCGCAGCCGGACAGGCGGCGCCGCTGCTGGCGGTGGCCTATGCGCACCTGCAGGCCTACCAGCAGCTGCGCAGCGCCTGAGCACGATGCCTACCGCGCTGCCCGCCCGCGTACTGGTGCTGGGCCTGGGCTACAGCGGCCGGCATCTGGCCGCGCTGCTGCACGCGCACGGCGTGGCCTGCAGCGGCACCGTGCGTGATCCGGCGAGTGCGCCGGAGGATGGGCTGCTCCGCCACCGTCTGGTTGCAGGCGAACCGATCAGCGCGGACCTGTGTGAGGCGATCCGCACGGCCGAGGCCATCGTCTGCGCCGTGCCACCCGATGCGGAGGGCGACCCGGCCTTGCGCCTGCTCACTGATGCGCTGAGTGACAGCCCTGCCCTGCGCTGGGTCGGCTATCTCTCCTCGACTGCGGTGTATGCCGACCGCGCTGGCGGCTGGGTCAACGAGACATCCACCGCCGATGCGACCGATGAGACCGCCTTGAAACGCCTGCACGCGGAACAGCAGTGGCAGGCCGCCGCGCAGGCCCGCGGCATCGCCTCGGCGGTGTTCCGGCTGCCTGGCCTGTACGGGCTCGGGCGCAATGCACTGGTCCAGCTGGCGCAGGGCAAGGCGAGGCATGTCGTGCGGCCGGGGCTGGTATTCAACCGGCTGCATGTGGAGGATCTGGCCAGCGCGGTGCTGGCGGCAATGCAGCAGGCCGAAGGCCATGCGCTCCATCTGCTCAGCGATGACGAACCGGCGCCGCCGCAGGACGTGGTGGCCTACGCGGCGGCGCTGAGTGGGCTGCCGCTGCCCGTCGTGCAGGCGTGGGACGCACCCGAGGTGGCCGCCTCACTGCGCCGCTTCTACACCAGCAACAAGCGCATCGATGGCCGCGTCACGCGCGCCGCATTGCAGTGGCAGCCACGCTTCACGACCTACCGCGAAGGGCTGGACGACGCGTGGGCCCACGGCGACGGACGCCCCG
Organism: Stenotrophomonas rhizophila; assembly: GCF_003751305.1. Taxonomy (GTDB): domain Bacteria; phylum Pseudomonadota; class Gammaproteobacteria; order Xanthomonadales; family Xanthomonadaceae; genus Stenotrophomonas; species Stenotrophomonas rhizophila_B. The sequence goes on along the minus strand of NZ_RJKV01000002.1, from coordinate 122,768 downwards.
CGCTACGGTAGCCCACGACCGTTGGTCGTGGGTGCGGTGCACCAATGCGCGGCCCGACACGCATACCGACCCACGGTCGGTACCTACCCTCTCAGGCCGCGTCAGGCAACCGGAAGAACGCGCGCGTAGCCGCCGTCGCGTTGGCGGCCGTGGTCGCCACGTCTGCCCCACGATCGCGGGCCAGCTCTTCAACAATGTGCGACAGGAACATCGGCTCGTTGCGACGGTCCTTCGGCAGTGGCTTGAGCGTGCGCGGCAGCAGGTACGGTGCGTCGGTCTCGATCATCAGCCGGTTGGCCGGGATGTGCTTGACCAGCTCGCGCAGGTGCGCGCCGCGGCGTTCATCGCACAACCAGCCGGTGATGCCGATGTACCAGTCCTGGTCCAGATAATCGAACAGTTCCTGGCGCTCGCCGGTGAAGCAATGCACCACCGCCGGGCCGAGCTTGCCGTCGAAATTCTTCATCTGCGCCATGAAATCGGCATGGGCGTCGCGCTGGTGCAGGAACAGCGGCTTGCCGTTCTCGGCGGCGAGCTGCAGTTGGCGCTCGAAGGCACGGTGCTGCGCCGGGCGCGGCGAGAAATCTCGGAAGTAATCCAGCCCGCACTCACCTACCGCCACCACCTCGGCATGGGCGTGCAGCGCGCGCATTTCCGCGTCGCATTCGTCGGTGTATTCCACCGCATGGTGCGGGTGCACGCCAGCGGTCGCGTACAGGAACCCCGGATGCTGGCGGGCCAGATCCAGCGCCATCGGCGAATGCTCGCGGCTGGCGCCGGTGATCACCATCTGCACCACCCCCGCCTCGCGCGCACGCGCCAGCACGGCGTCGCGGTCGCGATCAAAGGAATCGTGGGTGAGGTTGGCGCCGATATCGATCAGTTGCATGGGGCTGCTGCAGGACGGGAAACCCGGCCATTGTACCTGCGCCCCGGCAGGCTCAATCGGACGCCCCGCGCGTGGGGCGATCATGGCGCTCCCACCGCGTGGGCAGGCCGAACGCTGCGCAGTCGCGGCACGTCAGCGCACCGCCGGCGGTAGCGTCGAAACGCAGGCGGCGCGCGGCATCGTCAGCACACTCAGCGGTATCGTCGAGCAGAAGCTCGAAGCCATCCGTCCGCCGGCACAGGTAGAGAATGTCCTTGCGGCGGTCCAGCGTGCTGCGCGCCAGCGCCCTCAGCGTGATGTAAGCCACATCGTCGGCCAGCTGCAGGCTCGGATACACCGCTTCGCGCAGCGTGCCATCGGCCAGTGCGCGCTGGATCGCAGCATCATCGCTCAACCCCGCCGGCAGGTAGCGCGCCTGGATCTGCGCCCGCGCGAGCACGGCCCAGTGGTTGCCATCGTAGGGTGCCTGCAGCGACGTGTCCGCCTCGGCCGTGGCGGGCTCGGCAGCGATGGCAGCGAACGGCGCCATGGCGCCTGCGATCAACAACGACAGCACGCGTAGAGCGCAGCGCATCGGGGTATCCATGGGGTCAGGGCGGCACAGGGAAACACGCCCGCCGCGCGCTGGCAATGCGCTGCGCAGCGGACGCCGTATCCTTGTGCAATGAGCCCCCCGATTTTCCCCATCTCCACGCTGCTGCCGCAGATCCTGACCACGCTGGAGCGCGGCACCCGACTGGTGCTGGAAGCGCCACCCGGCGCCGGCAAGACCACCCAGGTGCCGCTGGCCCTGCTGGATGCGCCATGGCTGGAAGGCCGGAAGATCATCATGCTGGAACCGCGCCGCGTGGCCGCCCGCAGCGCCGCGCAGTTCATGGCGCGTCAGCTGGGCGAGAACGTCGGTGAGACCGTCGGTTACCGCATCCGCTTCGAGAACAAGATCTCCGCTCGTACCCGTGTCGAGGTGGTGACTGAAGGCATCCTCACCCGGATGCTGCAGGACGACCCGCTGCTGGAGGGCGTGGGCGCGCTGCTGTTCGACGAATTCCACGAACGGCATCTGGCCGCTGACCTGGGCCTGGCCCTGGCGCTGGACGTGCAGTCCCAGCTGCGCGAGGACCTGCGCATCGTGGTGATGTCGGCCACGCTGGACGGCGAGCGACTGGCGCAGTTTCTCGATGCGCCGCGCCTGAGCAGTGAGGGCCGTAGCTTCCCGGTCACGATCGCGCACTTCCCCGCCCGCCGCGACGAGTCACTGGAACCGCAGGCGCGGCGTGCGGTGGAGCAGGCGCTGGCCGAGCATCCCGGCGACGTGCTGGTGTTCCTGCCCGGCCAGCGCGAGATCGCGCGCGTGCAGACCGCGCTGCAGTCCGTGCTGGATCCGGCCGTGCAGGTACTGCCGCTGCATGGCGAGCTTCCAGTGGACCAGCAATCGCAGGTGCTGCAGCCCGATCCCGGCGGTCGGCGCCGCGTGGTACTGGCCACCAACGTGGCCGAGTCATCGGTGACCCTGCCCGGCGTGCGGGTGGTGATCGACGCGGGTCTGGCACGCGAGCCGCGTTACGACCCCAACAGCGGTTTCGCGCGCCTGGACGTGGTGAACATCGCGCAGGCCTCGGCCGATCAGCGTGCCGGCCGTGCCGGCCGTGTCGCCGAGGGCTGGGCGTGGCGCTTGTGGCCGCAGTCGCAGCGGTTGGAGGCACAGCGTCGGCCCGAGATCGCGCAGGTGGAACTGGCCTCGCTGGCACTGGAGCTGGCCGCCTGGGGCAGTGACGACCTGCGCTTCGTCGATACACCGCCGGCCGGTGCGCTGGCCGCCGCGCGTGAACTGCTGCAGCGCCTGGGCGCGCTCAGCGACAGCGGCACACTGACCCCGCTGGGCCGGCGCATGCTGACCCTCGGCACGCATCCGCGCCTGGCGGCGATGCTGATGGCGGCAGGCAGTGGTGTCGAGCAGGCCCTGGCCTGCGATCTGGCCGCGCTGGTGGAAGCGCGCGATCCGCTGCGCCAGGGCGGTGATGCGCTCGCCGCGCGGTGGCGGGCGCTGGCGGCGTTCCGCCAAGGGCGGGCACCCCACGACGCCAACCGCGGCGGCCTGGCCATGATCGATGCCGCCAGCAAACAGTGGCGGCGACGCCTGCGCTGTGATGCCGCGCCCCCTTCCTCAGTCGAAGCGCATCAGCTCGGCGACCTGCTCGCACATGCGTTCCCGGACCGGATCGCCGCCCGCCACCCCACCGATCCGCTGCGCTACCTGCTGGCCAACGGCCGCAGCGCGCGCTTGTTTGATCCCAGTGACCTGCGCGGTGAGCCGTGGCTGGTTGCCGTTGAACTGCGCTATGAGGCGCGCGACGCATTGCTGCTGCGCGCCGCGCCGGTGGACGAGAACCGCCTGCGGCGTGACTTCGCGGCGCGCTTCACGCAGGAGGACGTGGTGCGCTGGGACGGTGAGAAACGTGCGCTGGTCGCGCGGCGCGAAACCCGTTTCGATCGCATCGTGCTGGACAGCCGCTCGGCCGGCCGCGTGGATCCCGCGCATGCCGCGAAGGCCCTGACCGAGGCCGTGGCCGAACTCGGGCTGGAGGCACTACCGTGGACGGACGGCCTGCGCCAGTGGCAGGCACGGGCGCTGGCCGTGCGTGCGTGGATGCCGGAGCTGGAGGTGCCGGACGTCTCCGATGCAGCGTTGATGGCGACGCTGCCGACCTGGCTGACGCCCGCGTTCAATGGCAAGACACGCCTGGATGCCCTCGATGAATCCAGCCTCGGCGAAGCGCTGAAGTCACCGCTGCCGTGGGCGCAACGCCAGCTGATCGATCGTCATGCCCCGGTCCGCATCACCGTGCCCTCCGGCATGGAGCGCCCGATCCATTACGCAGTGGATGCCGACGGCATCAGCCCGCAGGCGCCAGTGCTGGCGGTCAAGCTGCAGGAGCTGTTCGGCCTGAGCGATACCCCACGCATCGCCGACGGCCGCATTCCGTTGACGCTGCACCTGCTGTCCCCCGGCGGCCGCCCGCTGCAGGTCACCCAGGATCTGCGCAACTTCTGGGCGAACACCTACGCCGAGGTGAAGAAGGAAATGAAGGGGCGGTATCCCCGGCATCCGTGGCCGGACGATCCGTGGACGGCGAACGCGACACACCGCGCCAAGCCGCGCGGCACGTGAACACGCCGCCCTCTTCCTCACCCGACGCGCGCATTCATGGCTGTCACCTGACCATCGCCGGGCACGTGGCTCGCGCAGCGCGGGGAACCGGCTACAGTCGTGATCCGGCCGTAGCAAATGGATAACACGCCCTACACGGCCACCGCGCGACACTGGATCAGAACCTTTAGGCAAGGACCCCCCATGAGCAGATTGACTGTGATTACCGACCGCGCCCTCGAGCGTGCCCTGGACCTCGCCAGCACCGCTGGTGATGGCCTCAAGCATGCCGGCAGCAACCTGCGCCATTTCGGGCCGCAGGCCACCGACTGGATCAAGACCGGTGCCGCACTCGGCGCGGTCAAGACCGGCAGCAAGGTCGCCGCCAAGGTGGTGCGCCGCAATCCGGCCGTGACCATCGCCGCCGCCGCTGTCGGCGTGGGGCTGCTGGGCTACGCGCTGTACCGCAAGCAGCAGAAGAAGAAGCTTGCCAACGGCGGCGTGGTGAACGGCCAGGCGCAGCGCATCAGCGCACGCAACCGCCGCAACGAGACCGTGGTGGACGAAACCAGCGATATCGGCAGCGACGCCTGATCCGCTGACGCGTTACCGCACGTGCATCGAAACCGCCGGTCGCTACCGGCGGTTTTTTATTATCCGATCTCGCGCCATTGGCCGGGTTGAAGATCGCCGATCGCATGGGCGCCCATCGAGACACGCACCAGGCGCAACGTGGGCAGTCCGACCGCCGCAGTCATGCGGCGTACCTGGCGGTTGCGGCCTTCGCGCAGCGTGATCGCCAGCCACGCATCGGGCACCGTCTTGCGGAAACGCACCGGCGGCGTGCGCGGCCACAGCTCAGGCGACGGTTCCAGCCGTTCGACACCGGCCGGCAGCGTTGGCCCATCGTTGAGCAGCACGCCACGGCGCAGCGCCTGGACCTGCTCATCGGTCACCGTGCCTTCCACCTGCACCCAATAGGTTTTGTCGGCCTTGTGCCGCGGATCGGTCAACTGGTGTGCGAGGCCGCCATCATCAGTGAGCAACAGCAGGCCTTCGCTGTCGTAATCCAGCCGGCCAGCCGCGTACACCGCCGGTGGCAGCCCGAAACCAGCCAGGGTCGCGCGCGGCGGCTGGCTGCGGTCGGTGAACTGGCACAGCACGTTGAACGGTTTGTTGAAGGCGATCAGCATCGGGGCAACAGCGGCACGGGGATGGCCCATTGTCCCATCCCCGTGCCGCCGCCGCGATCCGGACGGCGTCAGCCGATGACGTTCATCTTGAGGAGAAAGTAGACGAGCACCAGCACCACGCCGCAGACATTGGCGATGCGGGCTTCCCGTGCCCAGCGCCCCGTGGCGGGCGCGTTGAACGCGCTGCGTCCATCCAGCGCAGCGCCAGTGAGCAGCAGCCCAAAGCCCGCCGCCCCCATCAGGTCGTAGCCGTGCTGACCGTAAAACACGAAATCAACGATCTTGATCAGCGTCATCGCCGCAAGACCGATCAACAGCAGCTTCTTCAAGGGTGCATTCCTTTACCGTCCCTGGAACGCGCGGGCCGCAGCCCGCGCGCCGTGTCTTATGCGCGGGTCGCTTACTTACCTGGCTTCACGAAGCGCAGGGTCATGCGGTCGCTTTCGCCGATCGCCTGGTACTTGGCCTCATCGGCCGCGTCATGCTGGTTGGTCGGCGGCAGCGTCCACACACCGTTCGGGTAATCCTTGGTGTCGCGCGGATTGGTGTTGATCTCGCTGCTGCCGGCCAGTTCGAAACCGGCGGCCTTGGCCATCGCGATCACCTGCTGCTGGCCCACGTAACCGGTCTTGTCGTCTGCCGGCACATCGGCCTTGGCCCGGTGTTCCACCACGCCGAGCACGCCACCCGGCTTGAGCACCGAGAAGAAGCCCTTGAACATGCCTTCGGCCTGGCCGCTGCTGCGCCAGTTGTGCACGTTGCGGAAGGTCAGCACCACGTCCGCCGAGTTGGCCGGGCCAAAGACCGGGGCCTTCGGGTCATAGGCGACCACGCGGCTCTTGCCGAATACAGCAGCGTTGCCGGCGAACTTCTTGTCCAGCCCATCTCGGCTGCGCTGCTGGTAGTCGCGGCCACGTCCCTCCGCCACGGCCATCGGGTCGACCACGGCGGCGACGTACTGGCCCTTGTCGTGCAGCAGCGGCGCGAGGATTTCCGAATACCAGCCGCTGCCCGGGGTGACTTCGATGACGGTCTGCCCCGGTGCGACGCCGAAGAACGACAGTGTCTGCGCGGGATGGCGGTACGCGTCGCGCTTGACGTTGGCCGGATCGCGGCGGCTGTCCTGCACGGCCTTCTGCACGGCCGGGGTGATCGCGACCTGCGCGTTCGGGCCGGCGGGCTTGATCGCCATCGCGGGCGTGGCAAGCATCAGGGTAGAAACAGTGAACAGGCAGGCACAGGTCAACGAACGGGCTTTCATCGGCGAGCTTCCGGTAGCGGGATGCCGCGAGACTAGCAGCGAAGCGTGTACAGGTGTTCACAAAACGTTAGTGCGACGCAGCAATCCGGAACACTGTTTTGTGCCTGCTGCCCCAACGCTGTCACCACGCCGGCCGTATCCTGTGGAAACGATTCCCAGGGAGAACATCACCCATGACTGCCACGCGTGAACTCGGTCGTTCCGGCCTCCATGTCGCCCCCATCGCCTTCGGCGGCAATGTCTTCGGCTGGAGTGCGGACGAGAAGACGTCCTTCGCCCTGCTCGATGCCTTCGTCGATGCTGGCTTCAACCTGGTCGACACCGCCGATGCATATTCGGCATGGGTGCCCGGCAACCAGGGCGGCGAATCGGAAACCATTCTGGGCCGCTGGTTCAAGCACAGCGGCAAGCGCGACAAGGTCGTGCTGGCGACCAAGGTCGCCAAGTGGGCCGAGCGCCCGGGACTGTCCGCCGACAACATCACCGCCGCGGTGGAGGATTCACTGCGCCGCCTGCAGACCGATGTGATCGATCTGTACCAGGCGCACGAAGATGATGAAGCCACTCCGCTGGAGACCACGCTGGCCGCGTTCGGCCGCCTGATCGAACAGGGCAAGGTGCGCGCGATCGGTGCTTCCAATTACAGCGCCGAGCGTCTGCGCGATGCCTTGAGGGTATCGGCCGACTACAAACTGCCGCGCTATGAAACGCTGCAGCCGGAGTACAACCTGTACGACCGCGCCGGTTATGAGGCCGGGTTGGAAGCGGTGGTGCGCGAGGCGCAGCTGGGGGTGATCAGCTACTACTCGCTGGCAAGCGGCTTCCTCAGCGGCAAGTACCGCAGCACTGCCGACGCCGGCAAGAGCAGCGCGCGCGGCCAGAGCGTGGTCGACAAGTACGTCAATCCGCGCGGGCTGCGCATCCTGGGCGCGCTGGACGATGTGGCCAGCACGCATGGCGTGAGCCCATCGCAGGTGGCGATCGCATGGTTGATCGCGCGCCCCGGCATCACTGCACCGATCGTCAGCGCCACCAGCGTGGAGCAATTGAAGGAGGTACTGGCGGCGGCGAACGTCGCGTTGTCGGCGCAGGATGTGCAGCAACTGGATGACGCCAGCGCAGAACAGGCCTGAGCCCATAGGTCTTTGCCACGGACGGCCGCCGCAGGGCGGCTGTTTCCGTTTGGGGCGGGCGTTCCGCTCCCGGACCGGCCGAGCCCCTGATGTTATCGGCTGGCCCGGCTGTCCTCGGCGACCAGCGCATGGTGCAGGCTTACCCCGGCGCGCACGCCTTCGGCGCTGGCCAGGCTGATATTGCCCACCAGCGTTGCATCGCCCGCCGCGTAGATGCCGGGCACGCTGGTCTGCTTGCCCGCGTCGACCTGGATGAGCACGCCGATCGGGCTGTCCTCCAGCGCGCAGCCGAGCTGCTCGACCAGCGGTGCCGCCATGTGCTGCCGCGCGGTGACGAACAACGCGCGCAGTTCAACCCGGCGACCATCGGCGAGCACGGCGGCACTCAGGGCCGGCGCCTCACCTTCCAGGCCAACCACCGCCGCATGCTCGATGCTGACCCCGCGGCGCTGCAGCGCGGCCAGGTCGTCGGCCTCCAGCGTCATGCCGTGCGCGAACAGGGTGACGTCGCCCCAGTCGGCGAGCAACGCGGCCATGGTGGCGGACTTCTCATGCCCGCCCAGCAGCCCGATTGCGCCGCCCCCGATCTCATAACCGTGGCAGTAAGGGCAGTGCACGACGCTGTGGCCCCAGCGCTCGGCCAGGCCGGGCAATTCGGGCAGTTCGTCGCGGATGCCAGTCGCCAGCAGCAGCTTGCGCGTGGCCCAGCTGTCACCGTTCTCGGTGCCGACCACAAAGCCATCCACGGTTGGTTGGGCGGTGGTGACCGTGTCACTGATCCAGCGCACCGTGGGGTAGTCCAGCAGCTGGGTCTTGGCGTTGCGCAGCAGCTCGGCGCCGGCGATGCCGTCCTGACCGAGCACGCCGTGCGAATGCGCGGCGAAGCGGTTGCGCGGCAGGCCGCTGTCGATCACCAGCACCTCGCGGCGGGCGCGCGCCAGGATCAGGCCGGCGGACAGGCCGGCGAAACTGCCGCCGACGACAATCGCATCAAACGTCATGGGGAACTCCTGCAGCGTGGTGGGCCAGGTGGCGGGCGAAGGCCTCGCCCAGGGTGGCCAGGGTGGTGTCATGCAGGCGGGCCTCGAGCAGGGCCTGGGCCTGGCGGTAACTGTCGTCGAGCGCGTCGTTGACCACGCGCTGTACCGGGCAGCCGCGGCCGGTCTCGCGGGCGCCGGTGTGCAGCAGCGCAGGCGCACCGATGGCCACGTACACGTCATACAGCGTGATCTGCGCCGGTTCCCGCGCCAGCTGGCTGCCGCCGCCATGGCCACGCACGCTGGTGACCAGCCCGCCCTTGTGCAGGGCGGACAGCAGGCGCCGGATCACCACCGGATGGGTTGGCAGGCAGGTGGCGAGCTGCTCGGAGGTGCGCGGGCCGTCTTGGCCGACCAGATGGGCCATCACGTGCAGCGCGTCGGAGAACTGGTTGCTGGATTTCATGTAACTACGATAGTTACAAACTAATTGCCTGTCCAGTCCTGTTTCGTTCCATGTGTGACCAATTTTCATCTACACGCCGTCGTCACAACGTTTAATGGAACGGTAACCGTGATTGGCGTCGCACTTCAGCCTGCTTTAGGCAGACCGATACCGCATTGCCCTTCCCCACTTTTCATTTCCCATGACGTCCTCCGCACCGGCGCGTCCACGCGCCCTGAGTCTTCAGTTCAAACTGCTGGGCGCGCTGTCGCTTGGCCTGATCATCATTGTCCTCGCCGCCCTGGCCGGGCTCGGTTCGGCGTGGCGCAACCTCTCGACCGAGGTCCCTCCCGAGCTCGCCCGCAAGGCACAGGCCGAGCTGCTCCAGCGCGAGTTCCGCCTGCAGGTGCAGGAATGGAAGAACGTATTGATCCGCGGGGCGGACGACGCACAGCGCGAACGCCACCTGGCGGCATTCGATGCGGAGGGACGCCGCATCGCCGAATTGGCGGGCACGCTCGCCACCAGCCGCGACGAGCAGACGCGCACGCTGGCCAACCAGTTCCTGACCGAACATCGTGCCCTGGAGGCCCGCTACCGCGGGGCGCTGGAGGCGTTTGCCGCCAGTGGCTATGACACCCAGGCGGCCGATGCGCTGGTGCGCGGCGCTGATCGCAGCGTTGGGACGACACTGGACGCGCTGGCGACACGCGCCAACGAACGTGCCGAGTTCGAAACCAATGCCACCTCCGAGCGCGCACGTGCCGCGCTGGTGGCATCGGCGATCACGACGGCGCTGGCAGCCGCGGTGCTGCTGGTGGTGCTGGCGCTGTGGCTGCGTCGCGCGGTGATCGCACCCGTGATCGCGGTGGAAGCGGCCGCCCGCGCCGTCGCACGCGGCGATCTGGAGCACACGATGGTGGTGCGCAGCCGCGACGAAATCGGCCGTCTCGGCACGGCGATGAGCGAGGTGACCCAGACGCTCAAGGCCGTACTGGATGCGCAGGCAACCATGGCTCAGCGCCACGACGCCGGCCAGATCAGCTACCGCATGGATGCCGACGCCCTGCCCGGCGCTTACGGTCAGATGGTGCGCGAGAACAACACCTTGGTCGCCAACCACATCCAGGTGAAGCTGCGCGCGATCGAGATCATGGGCCGCTATGCGGTCGGTGATCTGTCGGTGGACATGGAGCGCCTGCCCGGCGAGAAGGCGGTGATCACCCAGGCGCTGGACACGGCCAAGGTCAACCTCGGCGCGATCAATGCCGAGATCAAGCGACTGGCCGAGGCGGCGGCGTTGGGTGATTTCAGCCTGCGTGGTGATCAAGCGCGCTACCAGCACGACTTCGGCGAGATGGTCGGCGGCCTCAATCGCCTGATGCAGACCACCGAGCAGGATCTGGGCGAGGTCTCACGCGTGCTGCAGGCGATTGCCGGCGGGGATCTCAGCGCGCGCATGCACGGCGATTTCCACGGTGTGTTCGCGCGCATGCGCGATGACATGGCGCGCACCACCGGCCAGCTGACCACCATCGTTGGCGACATCAAGCACGCGGCCCAGTCCATCCAGACGGCCGCGGGCGAGATCGCCGCGGGCAACAGCGATCTGTCGCGCCGCACCGAGCAGCAGGCAGCGAATCTGGAAGAGACCGCCGCCTCGATGGAAGAGCTGACCTCCACGGTGCGCCAGAACGCCGAACACGCACGCCAGGCCAACCAGCTCTCTATCAGTGCAGCCTCGGTCGCCTCGCAGGGCGGTGAGGTGGTCGGCCAGGTGGTCACCACGATGGGCGCGATCCAAGGCTCGTCGCGGCAGATCGCCGAGATCATCAGCGTCATCGACGGCATCGCCTTCCAGACCAACATCCTGGCGCTCAACGCCGCCGTGGAAGCGGCACGCGCCGGCGAGCAGGGCCGCGGCTTTGCGGTGGTCGCCAGCGAAGTACGGACGCTGGCGCAGCGTTCGGCCGGTGCGGCCAAGGAGATCAAGGCGTTGATCGATCAGTCCGTGGCCGATGTCGACAGCGGCGCAGCACTGGTGCGGCAGGCCGGGCAGACCATGGGCGAGATCGTCGGCAGCGTGCAGCGCGTCACCGACATCATGGCCGACATTGCCGCCGCGTCGCAGGAGCAGTCGGCCGGCATCGAGCAGGTCAACCAGACGGTGGTGCAGATGGACGAGACCACGCAGCAGAACGCGGCCTTGGTGGAGGAAGCCTCGGCGGCGGCGCGCAGCATGGAAGAGCAGGCCGTCGCCTTGAATGCGGCGGTGGATGTGTTCGTGCTGGATGCCGGGCGCGGTGTGGTGAGCGGATTGGCCCGCGCGGCGTGATGCAGCGGTAGTGCCGGCCGCTGGCCGACAACCGCACGCAGCACGCATCGGAATGGCGCCGGCCAGCGGCCGGCACTACCGGACGTAGGGGGTCCCCACCATGGCCTCGGCCAGGTGATCCAGGAACGAGCTGATCCGCGCCGAGACCGCCGTGTTGCGGTAGTACACGGCGTGGATCGGCTGGCGGACCTCCACGGTGAGGTCCGGCAACAGCTGGACCAGGGTGCCCGCCTCGCGGTCGCGGTGAGTCATGAAGTCGGACAGGCAGACGATGCCCACCCCTTCCAGCGCGAGCCGGCGCAGCGTTTCACCGCTGGAGACTGCCATCGCCGGGCGGACGTGCAGCAGCGCGTCCGTCGCGCCGGGCAGCGGCCAGTGATTGAGTGAGTCGGGCTCGTTGAAGCCCAGCAGGGTGTGCACGCCAAGTGCCGCCACATCACGCGGGGTGCCGTGCTGCTGCAGGTAGGCGGGGCTGGCCATCACGCGCAGGCGGCTGTGCGCCAGCGGCCGCGCATGCAGGGTGGAATCGGCCAATGGCCCGATCCGGATGGCCACATCGGTGCGCCGCTCCAGCAGATCGATGTAGCGCTCGCTGCTGTTGAGCTCCAGCGTCACCTCGGGATAGCGCGCGCGGTAGCTCGCCACCAGCGGGGCGATCACGTGCAGCACGAACGGCATCGCCGCATCCACCCGCAGGCGCCCGGCCGGGCGTTGGCGCCGGGCGGCGATCTGTTCCTCGGCCGCTTCCACCGAGGCCACGATCGCGCGGGCCTGTGCCAGGAAGCCGTCGCCTTCCTCGGTCAGCTGCAGGCGACGGGTGGTGCGGGTCAGCAGCGTGGTGCCGAGTTTCTCCTCCAGCCGGCCCAGCGCCCGGCTGACACCGGACGTGGTCTGGCCCAGCTGCGCGGCAGCGGCGGTGATCGATCCGCTGTCGATCACGGCGATGAAGGCCTGCATCTCATCCAGAGTGGTTTTCATGTCAGCGGCATCGGGGGCTTGCCCTATTATTGACCATGGGGCAACAGTGATTGGCGTGAAGACCGCTTTTTCCGCAAGAGTGCCGCGCGCAGACTGCGCAGCCTTACTCCCACCGGTATCCGTCCATGTCCCGTGGTATTCCCTTGGCCTTGTTGGCGTTGACGCTGGGTGCGTACGCCATCGGCACGACTGAATTCGTCATCGTCGGCCTGATCCCGACCATCGCCGCCGACCTCGGCGTCACCCTGCCCTCGGCCGGCCTGCTGGTGTCGCTGTATGCGCTTGGCGTGGCGGTCGGTGCGCCGGTGCTTACCGCGCTGACCGGCCGCGTGCCGCGCAAGACCCTGCTGGTCGCGCTGATGGCGTTGTTCACCCTTGGCAACGTGATCGCCTGGATGGCCCCGGGCTATGGCGCGCTGATCGTGGCGCGCGTCCTGACCGGCCTGGCGCACGGCGTGTTCTTCTCGATCGGCTCGATCATCGCCACCTCGGTGGTGCCCAGGGAAAAGGCCGCCAGCGCGATTGCGATCATGTTCACCGGCCTCACCGTGGCGCTGGTGACCGGCGTGCCACTGGGTACCTTCATCGGCCAGCACCTGGGGTGGCGCGCCACCTTCCTGGCCGTGGCCGCGCTGGGTGTGATCGCGTTGATCGGCAGCCTGCTGTTCGTGCCGCGCCATCTGCAGCGCAGCGCACCGGCCACCTTTGGCCAGCAACTCGCCGTGCTGGCCCAGCCGCGGCTGCTGCTGGTGTATGCGATCACCGCACTCGGCTACGGCGGCACCTTCCTGTCCTTCACCTACCTGGCCTCGATCCTTCAGGACGTCACCGGTTTCTCGGCCAATGCGGTCAGTGGCGTGCTGCTGGTGTATGGCGTGTCGGTGGCAATCGGCAACCTGTGGGGCGGCCGCCTGGCCGACCGTCGGGGCCCGATCCCCGCACTGAAGCTGATCTTCGCGTTGCTCGCCGCGGTGTTGTTCGTGCTCACCTTCACCGCCTACAACACCTGGCTGGTGCTGCTGACCGTGCTGGCGCTGGGTGCGGTGGCGTTCGGCAACGTGCCCGGCCTGCAGGTGTATGTGGTCAAGCAGGCACAGCGTTTTGCCCCGCAGGCCGCCGATGTGGCCTCGGGCCTGAACATCGCCGCGTTCAACGTCGGCATCGCGCTCGGTGCTTCGCTGGGTGGCCTGGTGGTCGATCACTTCGGCCTGATGCACACCCCGTGGCTGGGTGCGCTGGTGGTGATGGGTGCGTTTGGACTGACCGTGCTGAGTGGCCGCCTGGACCGCCGCGATGGGGTTGCCGACCGCGCCGAAGGCATCGCCGTGAGTGCGCATTGATCGATCCCGACGTCGGACCGACGGTCGGCATCACGCGACAACAGCCGACCCACGATTCGTTTCACGCAACCGCAGCCGACCCACGGTCGGCTCTACGTCGCTTTACGGTGCACGGCGTAGCCTGCACCTCACCCCATGAAGGAGTTTCCATGAGCATTCCCGCATTCGGCCTCGGCACCTTCCGCTTGAAGGGCCAGACCGTGATCGACTCGGTGCGCAACGCACTGGATGTCGGCTACCGCGCCATCGATACCGCGCAGATCTACGAGAACGAAGGCGAGGTCGGCCAAGCCATCGCCGAGTCCGGCGTGGCCCGCGACGATCTGTTCCTGACCACCAAGATCTGGATCGCCAACTTCCACCACGACGCGCTGCTGGAGAGCCTGCGCGAGAGCCTGCGCAAGCTGCGCACCGACCACGTCGAGCTGACCTTGATCCACTGGCCGTCGCCGAAGGATGCGGTGCCGATGGCCGAGTATCTTGGTGCACTGGCCAAGGCCAAGTCGCAGGGCCTGACCCGACAGATCGGCATCTCCAACTTCACCATCGCCCAGACCCGCCAGGCCATCGAGATCCTCGGGGCCGATGCGATCGCCACCAACCAGATCGAAGTCCACCCCTACCTGCAGAACCGCGCGCTGATCGCGTTCCTGAAGGACCAGGGCATCCAGGTCACCGCCTACATGAGCCTGGCGTACGGCGAAGTGCTCAAGGACCCGGTGATCCAGGCCATCGCCGCGCGTCATCAGGCCACCCCGGCCCAGGTCGCGCTGGCGTGGGCGTTGCAGCAGGGCTTTGCGGTGATTCCGTCCTCGACCAAGCGCGACAACCTCGCCGGCAATCTGCTGGCTGCGGAACTGCGCTTGAGCGATGAGGACATGGCGCAGATCGCCACGCTGGACCGCGGGCATCGCCTGGCGAATCCGGAGGGGATCGCGCCGGCCTGGGATTGATCGGGTGCGTGCCGACCAACGGCCGGCACCTACCGGAAGAGGCCAGCGCCTGATCACGGCATGGACATCATCGGGTAGTGCCGGCCGCCGGCCGGCACCTACCGGAGCAACCAGTCCCGCATCGCCGCGCTGACCTCGTCGGGCTTCTCCATCGGGGCCAGATGGCCACAATAGGGCAGCACCACCAGGGTTGAATCCGGCACCAGCGCATGCATCGCCTCGCTGATCGCCAGCGGGGTGATGCGGTCATTGGCACCGCACACGATCAACAGCGGATCGTCGTACCCCGCCAGCACGTCATGGCCATCCTCCCGGTCCAGTGCGCTCTGGCGCAGGAACACCTCCGCGCCCAGCCGCGCGGTCATGTCGCGTACGCGCTGGACCAGCACGTCATCATCCAGCCGCGAGGCATCGATGTAGCTGCGCATCAACGTGTCACCGAAGCCGTGGAATTTTCCGGGCAGACGCACGCTTGCCTGCTGCATCCTCCGTTGCGCGGCGCGCTCGGGCGAGTCGGCATGGATCGAGGTATCGATCAGGGCCAGCCGCAGCACCCGCTCTGGCGCGGTGCGCAGGATCGCCTGCGCCACGAAGCCGCCCAACGAGAATCCCGCCAACGCAAAGCGCGCCGGCGCCTGCGCCAGCACGTCGTCGACCACGGCCTGCATGGTCTCGCCGCGGGTCTGGTCGCCGACGATGCAGTCGGCGATATCGGAGAGGTCCGCGATCTGCGCACGCCAGAGTTCAGCGTCGTTGAGCAGGCCGGGGAGCAGCAGCAGGGGGAGGCGGTCGGTCATTCCGTATTGTCGCCCCGCCCACGTGCACGCGCCGTACCGCGATCGGCTCAGTGCGTTGCAGGATCGGGCGCCTGCGGCACCTGCACGTCCTGCACCGGCAGGGTCACCACCATCACCGTCGAATCGTCCGGGTCGAGCCGGGTCTTGAAGCCCAGGCTCTGGCACATCGCCAGCATGGTGCTGTTCTCGCGCAGCACCTGGCCTTCGATGATGTTCAGGCCGAGCCACTGGGCGTACTCGATCATGATCGCCATCAGCCGCCAGCCGATGCCATGGCCCTTGAGGTCGGAGCGGATCAGGATGCCGTACTCGCCACGGTCGTAGTCCGCATCAGCGTGCAGGCGCACGGCACCGAGCATGTCGCCACTGCGCGGATCGATCGCCACCAGTGCGATGGAGCGGGCGTAGTCGAGCTGGGTCAGGCGCGCGATGAACTCGTGGCTGAAATGCTTCACCGACTGGAAGAAGCGCAGGCGCAGGTCGTCATCGGTGACGCGCGCGAAGAAGGCGCGGAACAGCGCGTCGTCCTCGGGGCGGACCGGGCGTACAAAGGCGGGGGCGCCGTCGGACAGGGTGATGGTGCGCTCCCACTCCTTCGGGTACGGAAATACCGCGAAGCGTGGGTGGCCGCGGCCCTTGTGCAGTTTGCGGGACGGTTCGATCGCCACGCGCGCATCGAGTGCGATCACGCCGTCGCGGTCAGCCAGCAGCGGATTGATGTCGAGCGTGCGGATCTCGGGAATGTCGGCGGCAAGCTGGGCGAGCTTGACCAGGATCAGCGCGACTGCACGTTCGTCGGCGGCCGGGACATCGCGGTACGCCTTGAGGATGCGTGAGACCCGCGTGCGGCCGATCAGTTCATGCGACAGGCGCAGGTCCAGCGGCGGCAGGGCGATCGCTTTGTCATCGATCACTTCCACCGCGGTGCCGCCGCGACCGAACACGATCACCGGGCCGAAGGTCGGGTCGTCGGCGATCCCGGCAATCAACTCGCGCGCCTTGGGCCGCACGATGGTCGGCTGCACCAGCACGCCATCAATGCGCGCATCGGGCCGCTTTTCGTGCGCGCGCGCGATGATAGAGGTGGCTGCCGCATGCACGGATTGCAGGGTACTGAGGTTCAAGCGCACGCCATCCACATCGGACTTGTGCGGGATATCGGCCGAGAACACCTTGATCGCCACCGTGGCGCCCTGCTCCAGCAATGGCTGGGCCAGGTCCATCGCCTCGTGGGCATCACGGGCCTGCATCACCGGCGCCGACGGAATGCCGTAGGCGCTGAGCAGCTGGTGGGTGGCGATCGGGTCCAGCCATTGCTGGCCGGCCGCGAGCGCAGCCTCCACCAGCGCGCGGGCGCCGGCGGTATCGACCACGAAATCCTCGGGCAGACTGGGTGGGGTTTCCATCAAGGCGGCCTGCGCGTCGCGGTAGCGCACCAGATGCTGGAAGCCGCGGACCGCCTCGGCTTCGGTCGGATAGGTAGGCACGCGCGCGGCATTGAGCGTGGCCGTGGCACGATCGTCGTTGCCCAGCCACACCGCGAACACCGGCTTGTCGCGGTGGTGTCGCGGTCGCAGGCCGAGCGTGCGGGTCAGCGCCTGCGCGGCATCGGCCGAGGAGGTGAACGCGGTCGGCACGTTGACCACCAGCACGGCGTCGTTCTCGGTATCGGACATGAGCGCTTCGATCGCCGCGGCGTAGCGGTCGCCGTCGGCATCGACCACGATGTCGACCGGATTGCTGCGCGACCAGCCTTGCGGCAGCACCGCATCGAGTTGTGCGACGGTGGCCGGCGACAGCTCGGCCAGGCTGCCGCGCAGGGCCAGCAGCTGATCCACCGCCAGCCGCCCCACCCCACCGCCGTTGCTCAGGATCGCCAGCCGGCGACCCGGGAAGGTGCCGAGCCGGCCGAGTGTTTCGGCCGCGGTGAACAACTCATCCAGCGCGCTCACGCGCAGCAGGCCCGCACGGTTGAATGCCGCGCCGTACACCGCATCGGCACTGGCCAGTGCCTGCACGTGGGTATCGGCATCGGGATTGATGCGGATGTGGCGGCCGGATTTGACCACCACCACCGGCTTGGCGCGCGCCGCGGCACGCGCGGCCGACATGAACTTGCGCGCATCGCGGATGTGCTCGACGTAGAGCAGGATCGCGCGGGTGCGGTAATCGGTGGCGAAGTAATCGAGCAGATCGCCGAAGTCGACATCCAGGGTGTCGCCAAGCGAGACCACGGCGGAGAACCCGACCGAGCGTGCCACGCCCCACTCCACCAGGGCCGCGGCAATCGCGCTGGATTCGGAGATCAGGGCCAGATCGCCGGCCTGCGGGAAGTGCGCGGCGATGCTGGCGTTCAAGCGCGCATGCGGGGCGATCACGCCCAGGCAGTGCGGGCCGAGAATGCGCAGGCCCTTCGGCCGGGCGGCCGCCTCCACCTGCGCGGCCAGCGAGCCCGGGCCTTCGCCCAGGTTGGCAGTGAGAATGATCGCCGCGCTGACCCCGCGCTCGGCGGCGGTGGCCACCACCTGCGGCACGATGCTGGCCGGGGCGGTGATCACCACCAGTTCGGGCACCCAGTCCAGGTCCTTGAGCCGCTTCACGGTGCGGATGCCGTCGATCTCGCTGTAACGCGGATTGATCCAGGCCACCTTGCCGGGGAAGCCGGTTCCGCGCAGATTGCGCATCACCGCGCGGCCGGCGGAGCGTTCACGCGGGCTGCCGCCGATCACGGCGACCGACTGCGGGCGGAAGACAGCTTGCAGGTGGTAGGTGCTCATGCGATCAGACAGTAACAGGGGCGGAGGTGATTAATAATCACCCCCGTCCCTGTTATTAACTACCTCCGTCCCTGTTAAAGCAGGGTGCCGCGCAGGATCATCGCGGCGATGCTGAAGTAGATGACCAGGCCGGTGACGTCCACCAGCGTGGCCACGAACGGGGCCGAGGCGCTGGCCGGGTCGAAGCCCAGGCGCTTGAGGATGAACGGCAGCATCGAGCCGGACAGCGAGCCGAAGGTGACGATACCGACCAGTGCCGCGCCGATGGTCAGTGCCAGCAGCTGCCAGTGCTCGCCGTAGTCATGCAGGCCCAGCAGCTGCCAGGACACGATGCGGATGATCGCCAGCACGCCCAGGATCGCCCCCAGCGTGATGCCGGTCGGCACCTCGCGCAGCGCCACCTTCCACCAGTCGCGCAGGCGCAGCTCACGCAGGGCCAGGCTGCGGATCAGCAGCGAAGTCGCCTGCGAGCCGGAGTTGCCGCCCGAGCTCATGATCAGCGGGATGAACAGCGTCAGCACCACCGCGCGTGCCAGCTCGTCTTCGTAGTGCTGCATCGCGCTGGCGGTCAACATTTCGCCAATGAACAGCACGCTCAGCCAGCCGGCCCGCTTGCGCAGCATCTCGAAGAAGCCGATCTGCATGTACGGCTTTTCCAGCGCCTCCATGCCGCCGAACTTGTGCACGTCCTCGGTGGATTCTTCGATCAGGGCATCGAGGATGTCATCCACCGTGACAATGCCCAGCACATGGTGCTGCGCGTCGACCACCGGGATCGCGAGCAGGTCATGGCGGCGGATCAGCTGCGCCACCTCTTCCTGATCCAGCTGCACCTCCACCGTCACCGGCGGGTTGACCTGGGCGACGTCGAGGATGGGCTCCTCAGGCAGCCCGGTGATCAGCCGGCGCATGGTGACTACCTGCACCAGCGCCCGGGTGTGCGGATCCAGCACGTAGATCGCGTAGACGGTCTCGCGAGTGCGCTCGACCTCGCGGATGTGCTGCAGGGTGCGCCCGACCGTCCAGTCCGAGGGCACACTGACGAACTCGGTGGTCATCAGCGCGCCGGCGGTGTGCGCCGGGTAGCTCAGCAGCTGCTGGATCGCCTTGCGCGCCTCCGGGCTGAGCAGCGGGATCAGGCGCGCGCGCTCGTCCTCGTCCAGCTCGTGGACGATGTCAGTGGCGCGGTCATCGGCCATCAGCCCGAGCAGGGCGGCCGCGCGTGCCACCGGCATGGCCGCCACCAGATCGCCCCCGCGGTTGAGCTCGGGCTGCTCGAGCATCTTCACCGCGCGCGGCAACGGCAACGCGGCCAGCGTGTCGGCGGCGCGCGACAGGCTCAGCGTGTTGAGGAATTCCACCGCGTCGGCAGTGTTGAAATTATCGAGGGGTGCGCTCAACGAGGCGGCATCGGCCACCGGGCGCAGCAGGTCTTTCTGGTTCATCGTATTCGCCTGTGGGTATCGCATTGCGCGACGCCAACGCTGGCGAACCGACCCGTGTCAGGCGGTCGCCATCGCTGGCGTCGAGCAAGGTCGACTTCTACTGTCGCTGGACATGGGTTGGGGACTCCGGAAGGGTTTACTGCCGACGGCGGACGCCAGCAGCGGCGGGCAGTCTGGACCTGGGTGTGACGCAGGTCAACCCTTGTGCTGAACCCCATTCCGGTGGGAGTCGCCTTCCGCACCCATCGCGGTCGCATAATGGCGCGTGGCCCCGGCCACAGGCCCCGGGCCGCCCGGGGAGGCCTTCCACCCGCACGGCACACACCCCCATGAGCAGGTTCCCCCATGCATAGCGGCGCGCTCGAGCTGGCCCTGGTGCTGCTGCTGGCCGCGGTGATCGCGGTGCCGGTCTTCAAGAAACTCGGCCTGGGCGCGGTGCTCGGCTATCTGGCCGCCGGCGTGGTGCTCGGTCCGGATGGCCTGGGTTTCGTGCAGGACGCCGACCGCATCCTCAGCGCCGCCGAGATCGGCGTGGTGATGCTGTTGTTCGTGATCGGCCTGGAGCTGTCGCCCGCGCGCCTGAAGGTGATGCGCCGCTCGGTGTTCGGTGCCGGCGCGCTGCAGGTCGCGCTGAGCGCCCTGGTGCTGGGCAGCCTGCTGATGCTGGATCACTTCCAGTGGAAGAGCGCGCTCATCGTCGGCATCGCGCTGGCGCTGTCCTCCACCGCGGTCGGGCTGCAGCTGCTGTCCGAGCACAAAGCGATCAACAGCGATTACGGGCGCCTGGGCTTCGCCATCCTGCTCTTCCAGGATCTGATCGCGATCCCGTTGCTGGCGGCGATTCCGCTGCTCGGCGGTGCGCGCAACGACACCCTGCAGTGGAACGACGTGGCGATCGCGATCGGCGCGCTGGCGGTGGTGATCCTGTGTGGCCGGCCGGTGCTGCGCCGGCTGTTCAACATCATCGCGCGCACGCGCAGCCCGGAAGTGTTCACCGCCACCGCGCTGCTGGTGGTGCTGGGCACCGCATGGTTCATGCAGGAGGCCGGGCTGAGCCCCAGCTTGGGCGCGTTCCTGGCCGGTGTACTGTTGTCCGACTCGGAGTTCCGGCACGAACTGGAATCGCAGATCGAGCCGTTCAAGGGCCTGTTGCTCGGCCTGTTCTTCATCGCCGTCGGCATGGGCATCGACCTGGACCGCATCGTCGCCGAGCCGATGATGATCGCGGCAGGCGTGGCGATCCTGCTGGTGGTGAAGTTCGGCCTGCTGTTCGGGATCGGCAAGCTGGCCAAGCTGCGGACCCGCCACGCGGTACTGCTGGGCAGCGTGCTGTGGCTGGGCGGCGAGTTCGCGTTCGTGGTGTTCAACGAGGCGCAGCGCGCGCACCTGCTTGGCAACGCCAACCACGATCGGCTGGTGGCGATTGTCGGCCTGTCCATGGCGATCACGCCGCTGCTGATGATCGGCCTGATCCGCCTGCTGGGCCGCGATGAAGGCCCCAAGGCGCCTGCCCAGCCTGCCGACAAGGTCGACATCACCGATGTGCAGCCGCAGGTGATGATCGCCGGCATGGGCCGCTTCGGGCAGGTGGTCGCGCGTCTGCTGACCGCGCAGAAGATCCCGTTCGTGGCGCTGGAGTCCAATCCGGATACGGTCTCGGACCTGCGCCGCTTCGGCAACAAGCTCTATTACGGCGACCCGACCCGGCCGGAAATGCTGCGTGCCGCCGGCGGTGAGCATATCCGCGTGTATGTGGTCACGCTGGATGATCCAGACGCCAACATGCGGGCCACGCGTTTGATCCGGCGCATGTATCCGGATGCGGTGGTGCTGGTGCGCGCGCGTAACCGCCAGCATGCGTGGCGGCTGATGGACATGTCGGCCGAACCATTCCGCGAGGTGTTCGGGACCAGCCTGGAACTGAGCGAACGGATGCTGATCGCGCTGGGCATGTCGGTGGAGAGTGCGCGCAGCCATGTGCAACGCTTCCGCGAGCACGACGAGAAGCTGCTGCGCGATCAGTACCTGGTGTACGACGATGAAGCGGCGGTGATCCAGACCTCGCGCGATGCGCGTGCGGACCTGATGCATCTGTTCGAGGCGGATGCGGAGAGTGATGGGAAGGGTGTGGACGGCAACCCACCGCGTTGATGAACCTGCAGGTGTACCTGCCCGTGCCTCATTGAGCGCTGCCGGCCAGCGGCCGGCACTACCAGGCGGGGCTCAGCCGTTATCGCGCAGGAACCGGGCCATCGAAGACACGCCCGGCACCAGCGGTTCGAACTCGCCGGCAACGTCGATGAAACCGCGCATCACCGCGATCTCGCGCGGGCTGCGGTTGAGCGCATCGCGCACATCCGGGTCGGCACCGGCACGCAGCAGGCGCTGCACCAGCAGCGGCAGCCCGTGCAGGGCTGCCAGATGCAGCGGGCCGAAACCGCGCGGATCGCGCACCTCCAGCGACACGTCTTCGTCGAGCAGGCGCTCCACCGCGGCGAGCACGATCTGCTCATCGCAGGCGGTGCCGGGTTCGGCGCGGGCACCGAGCAGCAGCAGCAGCGGCGTGACCGAGCCGGCGGCGGCCTGGTCCGGTTCGGCACCGGCCAGCAGCAGCGTGTCCAGCAGGGCGAGCAGACGCGAGCGGTCGCGCGCACTGAAGCCGTACAGCGCAGCGCAGTGCAGCGGACCGAGCTGCTGTGCATCGCCCGCGTGTACGTTGGCGCCGGCGGTGAGCAGGCGCGAAACGATGTCCGGCAGGCCCAGCGCCGAGGCCAGCATCAGCACCGTGACGCCGCCCGGCAGGCGGTACTCCAGTTCGGCACCTGCATCGAGCAGGGCCGAGACGATGTCGATCTGGCGCATGCTGACCGCGGCCGACAGCGGCGTCGCACCACTGGCGGCGGCATGCTGCGGATTGGCGCCACGGGTAAGCAGCAGATCGACTACCGCCAGGTGCCCGCCACCGGCGGCACGCAGCAACGCGGTGCAGCCCTGGGCGTCGACCACATCAACGCCGAAGCCGAGATCGATCAGGCGACGCACGGCATCGGCGTCACCGGCCATCGCGGCCGCCGGCAGGTCGCCGTCGCGCAGCGCGCGGCGGGGCAACGGCCACACCCGCCAGTCCAGCCAGTCAGCCAGATCGCGGCGGCCGATCGACAGGGCCACGCCCAGCGGGGTCTGGCCGTCGGCGGCGCGGGCTTCCGGTGAGGCACCCTGCTGCACCAGCAGCTTGATCGAGCCTTCGCGCGCGAGCGCGGTGGCCAGATGCAGGGCGGTCATGCCATGGCTGTCGCGTGCTTCGCGGTCCACGCCCTGGGTAAGCAGGGCCTGCTGCAGGCGCAGCCAGCCCAGCCGCACGGCCAGCGACAGCGGCGGATCACCGGCCGGCGACGGCGCGAATGGATCCGCGCCGCGTTCCAGCAGTTCAAGCGCAAACTGTTCCAGCCCGCGTGAGGCGTGGTCGTGCTGGGCGCAGGCGCTCAGCAGACGCGCCAGACCACCGCGACCGGCCGGGGACAGGCCACGGCGCAGCAGTATCTGCAGCGCAGGCACCGCGTCGATGCCCCGCGCCAGCAGCGCGAACATCGGGGTGTCACCGCAGGCATCCAGTACCTCCGGCGCCGCGCCGTGGGCGAGCAGCCAGTCCAGCGCCTGCGGATCCAGCGCCAGTTCGGCCTCGTGCAGCAGCGCACCAAGTTCCTCCGGCGCACACAGGCGGGCCAGCGCGGCCATGCCCTCCACGTTGCCGAAGCTCAGCGCTTCGCGCAGCAGTTCCAGCGGTGGACGATCCGGCAGCGAGGGCGAGGCCGCATCGCTGTCGCCGGACATCACCAGCCCGTCGCTGACCGCGGACGGCAACGGATAGGCGGGGTCCAGCAGCGAAACGATCGCCCAGCGCCCGGCGCCAGCAGCGATATCCACCGCACGACGGCCCTGCGGATCGGCCACATCGACGGCGATACCCAGGTCACGCAGGCGGCGGATCAACAGCGGCGAGACGTTCTCGGCCATGCAGGCCAGCAGCACCGCGTTGCGGCCTTCGCCATCGACGGCATTGAGATCGGGGTGGTGCGGCAGCAGGTGTTCGACCACGCCGGCACGGCCACCCCGCGCGGCTTCCAGCCACGGGGTACGCGCCAGTGCGTCACGGGCTTCCAGATTGGCGCCCGCTGCGAGCAGCACGTCGATGATGTCGACATGGCCGGCCAGCGCGGCTTCGTGCAGAGCACTGCGGCGCTGGCGGTCGCGCGCATCGGCGCGGGCCTTGTGCTTGAGCAGCAGCTGCACACCGGCCGGATCGTCTTCTTCGGTGCCGGCGGCAGCCAGCAGCACGGGCGTGCCCTCGGCCGGCTCGGTCCTGGCCCCACGTTCCAGCAGGAACTTGGCCAGGCGCCAGTTGCCGACCTGGCAGGCCACGGCCAACGGTGACCAGCCATCGTCGTTCAGTGCATCCACTTCGGCAGCGGCATCGCGCAGCAACGCGGCGACGCCGGGATCGGAACTGCGCGCGGCGTGATGCAGGGGGGTGTTGCCTTCGCTGTCCACCGCACGCGGGTCGGCGCCGTTGGCGAGCAGGGTCATCACCGCTTCGGGGCGGCCGTGCCAGCTGTCGCGGGTAGCGGCCAGCAGCGGGGTCATACCGCGATGCGGCGCGTTGACGCCCACGCCGCGGGCGATCAGTTCACGCAGCAGGCGCAGGTCGGGCAGCACGGCCGCGAGCACGGCCAGGCTGCGCTGGTCGCGCCAGGCCGGATCGGGCAGCCCGTGCGGATCGGCACCGGCCTGAAGCAACTGCAGGGCGCGGTCGACCCGGCCGCTGCGCGCGGCGTCGTACAGCGCCGGCTGCTGTTCGTGCAGGCCGATCGATTCCAGCGGCGTGGGCTCGGCATACGGCTCGGCGAACGAATCCTCGCGCGCATCACGGGTCTGCGCCGGCAGCGTCGCGGTCAACGCGTCAGCCGGTGCGATCGCCTGCAGCAGCAGATGTGCCAACGGCGACAGCACGACGACGGCAGCGGCGACCGGCCAGCGCAGCGCTTCCGAAACCAGCCCGGGCCATGCCGGCAACACCACCAGCGTGCACACGAGTACCACCAGCGCGGCGACGGCCAGGCCGCGCCAGGCGGTCAGATCACGCCCGGCCACGGTCTGCCAATGGCGGGCCAGGCTGCCTTCGCTGCGTTCCACGTCATTCCACAACGGCCAGGTCCGCCAGACCCCGAGCAGCGCGGCGCTGACGGCCACGCTCAGGCCCAGCACGGCCGCCAGGCTGCCACTGTCATGCAGCGCTCCCAGCGGCCAGGCCACCAGCAGGGTCAACAGCAACGGGCCGAGGGACCACAACGCCAGCAGGGCCGGCGCATCCTGCCGGGCCACCTGCGGCAGCGGCAGCACGGGGCGGGTCCGGCGCCACCACGACACCGCCAGCGCGAACGCCGGCTGGGCCAGCGCGGCGCATACGGCACCGGGCACGCCACCGACGGCCGCAGCCAGGGCCAGCAGCACACCGAACGCGGCAGCGGAGGCAACGGCGCGGGGGCGTTGGGGGTCAATCATTGCGTCGCGGCATCCGGACCGGCGTCAACGGTGGCGGCGGCAACTGCAGATGGAAGCCGCGCTCGGTCAGGTTCTGGCGCACTTGTGCGGCATCGGCCTGGGCGAGGCGACGGTCGGGAGTCAGGGCCACTTCGAGAACGAACTGGAACGGCGCCAGCGAGGCCTTCACCGCGTCAGGGATGACCGAGAAGTCATCACGAACGGCGAGATAGACGAAGCTGTCCTGCTTGCGTTGGCTTTTATAGACGTAGGCTTGCATGCCGCAGGGCTTTGCCCAGGGTAGTGAATGACATTGATTGTGGAGGAAAGCTGGCACAGGTGAAAGCTGCGTGCACTGTCCCCTGTCGGTTTTCCGTCGCGCGACAGCATCAGGTTCATCAATGTCGCGATGTCGTTCAGCTGGGCGCCGCTGCAGTCTGCCCATGCCGCCGTGATGAATACGTGGCCGCGGCGGGTCTGTCGGTGCCCACGGCCGCCGATTCCGCAGACCACCGCCCACAGGGCGGTGGTCTTTCGGCTTACTTCACCTTGGCGTAGGTGCCCTTCAGCGCCACGCCGGCCAGGATCGTGCCCGCATAGCATTCGTAGTTGGTGGTGCTCTTGAACTCGTTCTTCTTGTAGTAGCTGACGATGTTGACCACGGCGTTGGCGCCGCGCGACTTGGCGCCATCCTGCAGCGCGCGCAGCGCCGACAGGGCCACCCAGCGGCAGGCTTCGGCGTCGCTCTTGTTGGCCGCGTTGGTCTTCTTGTTGGTGACATCCTCGCCCAGGCGCTGCAGCACGCTGACTTTCTCACCGGCCAGATAGAACTTCACGCTGCCGTCGATGCCCGCATTGCGGGCTTCGGTGGAATTGACCAGCTCATGCAGCGACTGTTCCACGCGGGTATCACGGGCCTGGGCGGTGCTGGCGACAGCCAGCAGGGCGGTGGCGGCAATCAGGGCAAAACGACGCATTCAACTTTCTCCTTGTTGGGGGGACGCGAGGGGTCTACGGAAACGGCCGGCCCGCACGGCAGGCCGGAAACAGCGGTCAGTCCTGCCAGCGGCGGAAGATCAACGAGGTGTTGATGCCACCGAAGGCGAAGTTGTTGCTCATGACGTAGTCGGTCTGCAATGCGCGCCCTTCGCCGTCGATGTAGTCCAGCGCACCGCAGCGCGGATCGACCTCGTGCAGGTTCAGGGTCGGGGCGAACCAGCCATCGCGCATCATCTCGATGCTCAGCCAGGCCTCGAAGGCGCCGCAGGCTCCAAGCATGTGCCCGACGTAGCTCTTGAGCGAGCTGATCGGCATGCCCGGTCCGAACACCTGGTGGGTGGCCTGGGTTTCAGCGATGTCGCCGTGCTCGGTGGCGGTACCGTGCGCGTTGACGTAGCCGATCCGGTCGGCAGCCAGGTCAGCATCGTCCAGCGCCAGCCGCATCGCCTGGGCCATGGTGCCGGCGCTGGGCTGGGTGACGTGCTGGCCGTCGCTGTTGGTGCCATAGCCGACCACTTCGGCCAGGATCGTGGCGCCGCGCGCCTGCGCATGCTCCAGCTCTTCCAGGATCAGCGTGCAGGCGCCCTCGCCCAGCACCAGGCCATCGCGGTGCGCATCGAACGGGCTGGGCGTGGTCTGCGGCGCATCGTTGCGCACGCTGGTGGCGAACAGGGTGTCAAACACCGCCGCGGCGGTGGCGTCGAGCTGCTCGGCACCGCCGGTGACCATCACCGTCTGCTTGCCGCTGCGGATCGCTTCATAGCCCGAACCCACGCCCTGGCTGCCCGAAGTACAGGCGCTGGAAGTCGTGTAGACGCGGCCGGACAAGCCGAAGAACACGCCGATGTTCACCGGCGAGGTGTGGCTCATCATCTTCAGGTAGGTGGTGGCGCTGATACCGTCGGTGGTGTGCTCATGGAGCATGCGGCCGAACTCGGCGGTGGCCTCGTGGCTGCCCGAGGACGAGCCGTAGGCCACGCCGGCCATGCCACTGCGCAGCACCGGATGGCCGAGCAGACCGGCCGCCTCCAGCGCCAGCTCGGTGGCACGCACCGACATCACCGCCACCTTGCCCATGCTGCGGGTGGTCTTGCGGTTGTAGTTGGACGGGAGTTCGAAATCTTCAGCCGGTGCAGCCAGGCGGGTGTTGAGGCCATCGAAGACCTCCCACTCGGGGATGTAGCGCACGGCATTGGTCCGCGCCTGCAGGCGCTCGCGGATGCGAGCCCAGTCCTGCCCGAGCGGGCTGATGGCAGCGGCGCCGGTGACCACGACACGACGATCGGGGCGGGCCATCAGACCATGCCTCCGTTGACCGAGATCACCTGGCGGGTGATGTAGCCGGCCGACTCGGAGAGCAGGAAGGACACGGCCGCAGCGACCTCCTCCGGCTGGCCCAGGCGGTTGGCGGGAATCAGCTTGAGCGCGTGCTCGACCACTTCTTCATTGACCATCTCGGTCTCGATCAGCCCGGGGGCCACGCAGTTGACGGTGATCGCGCGGCTGGCCAGCTCCAGCGCCAGCGCCTTGGTGGCGCCGATGATGCCGGCCTTGGCCGCACTGTAGTTGGTCTGGCCACGGTTGCCGACCAGGCCGGACACCGAGGACAAGGTCACGATGCGGCCCGGTTTGCGCCGGCGCACCAGCGGCATCACCAGCGGGTGCAGCACGTTGTAGAAGCTGTCCAGGTTGGTGTGGATGACCGCATCCCAGTCCTCCGCGGGCATCGCCGGGAAGGCACCGTCGCGGGCGATGCCGGCGTTGCAGACCACCCCGTAATACGTGCCGTGCTCGGCGATGTCCGCTTCCAGCGCAGTGCGCGCGGCATCGCGGTCGCTCACGTCGAACATCAGCACCCGGGCCTGCCGCCCCAGCGCCTGGATCTCGGTCACCACGGCCTGCGCGTCCTCGATGCGGCTGCGGCAATGCACCACCACGTCGAAGCCGTCGCGCGCGCAACGCAGCGCCACGGCACGGCCGATGCCACGGCTGGCGCCGGTCACCAGCACAGTCAAATTCCCTGTCATGCCTCTCCACTCTCCAGATAAGCCGCTGCATCCGTGGGTTGGAACACGGAAACGTTGGCGACTGCCACTTCGATATCGCCCGCCAGGATCCGGCAGGCGAACATGCCCAGGCCATTCTCGCCCAACAGCTCGCAGTTCGCCTCCACCCGCAGGCAGCTGCCGGCGGCAAAGTATGGCTGGTGGGCGGTGTAGCGACGGCTGCCGAGCAGGAAGCCGATCGAGGGTTCCGCACCGGTCTGCCAGGCGCGGCACCCGGCCCAGGCGGCGATCGCCTGGGCCATGTATTCGACCCCGACCCAGGCGGGCACGCCGTCGGGGGTGCAGAACAGACCCTGCGTCGGGACGTCCACCTCGACCGCGATGGACTCGTCCTGCCAGGCCACCACGCGGTGGATCAGGCGCATGCTGTCGCGGTGCGGAAGCACGGCGTCGATGTCGGGGGGCAGCGGCATGCTCATCCCTTGGCCAGTGCCAGCACGGCATTGCTGCCGCCGAAGGCGAACGAGTGGCTGAGCACGTGCTGCAGCGGCTGCGCGGCGCGCGTCCCCGGTGCCACCAGCGCCAGTGCCGGCAAGGCGTCATCGGCCTGCCCGTCCCACCAGTGGGTGGGCAACTGCTGGTCGGGGTTGTCGGCCAGCGTCATCCAGCACAGCGCCGCTTCGATCGCGCCGGACGCACCCAGCGTGTGCCCGGTCAGCGGCTTGGTCGAGCTGGCCGGCACCTGCGTGCCGAGCACGGCGGCGACCGCCTGGCTTTCCATCGCATCGTTGTGGCCGGTGGCGGTGCCGTGCAGGTTCACGTAGTCGATCTGCGCGGCCGTCAGGCCGGCCCGGTCCAGCGCCTGCTGCATCGCATCGATCGCCCCGCGTGCCTGCGGATCCGGCGCGGACATGTGGTGCGCATCGGAGGATTCGCCCCAGCCGGAAAGCCGCACCGGGCCCGGCTCACGGGTCATCAGGAACAGCGCCGCGCCCTCGCCGATGTTGATGCCGTTGCGGTTGACGGAGAACGGATTGCAGCGCGCTGCCGAGACCGACTCCAATGCGCTGAAACCCGCCACGGTGAACCGGCACATCGAATCGGCGCCACCGGCCACCACGGCATCGACCGCGCCGGCCTGCAGCAGGCGCGCGGCCGACATCAGCGCCTTGGCGCTGGACGAGCAGGCGGTGGAGATCGTCCACGCCGGACCGGTGCTGCCGATCCGCTCGCGCACGAAGCGCGCGGCGGTGCCCATTTCCTGCTGTGCGTAATGGAAATCGGCCGGCCACACGCCATCGCGGTGATGCGTCCGCAGTGCGTTCTCCGATTCGCCGATGCCCGAGGTGCTGGTACCGATGATCACCGCCACGCGCTCGGCACCAAAGCGCGCCACGGCAGCAGCCACGCCCGCGCGGATCTGCTCCAGTGCCGCGTCCAGCAGGCCGTTGTTGCGGCCACGCAGGGCCACCGGCAGGGCGGACAGGTCCGACAGCGGCGCATGCACTTCGCCCAGTGCCAGCGTGCGCCCGGGGACGATCGCAGCGTTGTCGCGCAGGCCACCGGGCTGCGCCGCGAACAGGCCGTCGCGCACCTGGGCGCGGTCGGCACCCAGCGCGCAGATCACGCCCAGCTCGTTCAGATAGACCGCGCTACTGCTCACTCTTGGCCCTGCCCCATGTCCATCGATTCGATCACCAGTTCATAGCCCTCGGCCAGGTTGCGCAGGCGCACGCGGCCATCGGGCAGCGTGTCGCGCACCAGCCAAGGCGTGCCGTCCCGTGCCAGGCTGCGCACGCCATCGGTCTCCTGCAGGGTCCAGCCGGCGGGCAGCGCGGCGCGGATCGCCGCCGCCGGCCACAACGCGAACTGCAGGTCGTCCAGCACACGTTCGCCGCGCACCTGCGGTGGCAGCCACGGCGCACGGGTCTGCTCCAGGTGCTGCCCGTCCCAGACCATGCGCACGCCGGTCTGGCCCATCGCCTGCACGGCCAGCCGCACCTGCTCGGCATCCACTTCCAGCAGCGCATCCAGCTCGCGCTGATGGCTGCCGAAGCGGAACTGCAGGCGCTGCTGCAGCTGCACCGGTTGCGGCAATGCCGACGGCGCCAGCTGCAGCGTGGGCAGCTGCACCAGCGGTGCGGGCATGCGGGTGCTGGCACACGCGGCCAGCAGCAGGCTCAGCAACAGGGTCAGGATCAGGCGCTGCACAGTTCCTCCAGCACGCGCAGGCGCCGGCCCGTGGCATCGGCGACATACGGGTTCTGCGTATCCCAGGCGTAGCCGGCCAGGATCGAGGAGATCATGCGACGCACCTCCGGCTGCGGATCGGGATGGTAGATGATCTTCTGGAAGCCACCGGCGTACCAGGCTTCGACAAAACGACGGAAGGTCTTCACCCCGGCACGCAGCGGCACCGAGAACGCCTGCTCCCAATCCACCGTCTCACCGGCATGCTCGCGCGCCAGGCACTCGCTGGCCAGCTGCGCCGACTTGAAGGCAATCGTCACGCCCGAGGAGAACACCGGGTCCAGGAACTCACCCGCATTGCCCAGCAGCGCATAGCCCTCGCCCCACAACGAGGAGACGTTGGCCGAATACCCGGTGATGGTGCGCACCGGCAGCACCGCCCATTCGGCGTTCCTGAGCAGACGGGTCAGGTTCGGGTCTTCGCCGACGATGGCCTGCAGCTTCTCCAGATCGGTACCGGC
Source organism: Stenotrophomonas rhizophila (assembly GCF_003751305.1). Classification (GTDB taxonomy): domain Bacteria; phylum Pseudomonadota; class Gammaproteobacteria; order Xanthomonadales; family Xanthomonadaceae; genus Stenotrophomonas; species Stenotrophomonas rhizophila_B. The sequence goes on along the minus strand of NZ_RJKV01000002.1, from coordinate 91,843 downwards.
GTAGCGCTCGAAGAAGCTCGGCTCGGCGACCACGCCCAGCGAGCAGCAGCCATTGGAGAACGGAATCGTCCAGTACCACACGTCCACGTGCTCGGGATGGGTGGTGATCAGGATCTTGTTGCGGTCAAAGCCCGCGCCGGCCGGAATGTGGTCACGCACGTGGCAGAAGATCGCGCCGCGCACCGGGAAGTTCGACGGCGACTCCAGCTTCAGCAGGCGCGGCAGCAGCCGGGCGAAACCGCTGGCGTCGAGGATGAAACCGGCCTCGATGGTGTACTCGCTGCCATCCGGGCGGCGCACCTGCACCTGTGCCGGGCGGCCGGGCTGCACCGAGAGCACTTCATCGCCGAAGCGCAGCGTGGCGCCCATGCGCTCGGCACCGCGCGCCAGCACATCATCGAAGTCGGCGCGCTGCACCTGGTAGGTGGTGCCCCAGCCCGGCGAGAACTTGTCGCGGAAATCGAACTCGGTGGTCGCTTCGCCGCGCACGAACGCGGCACCGTTCTTGTACTGGAACCCGGCCTGCACCACGTCCTGCAGCAGCCCGGCGGCCTCGATGTACTCCATGCTCTGCGGCAGCAGGCTCTCGCCGATCGAGAAGCGCGGGAACTGCTGGCGCTCCAGGATCAACACCTGGCGGCCCTGCTGGCGCAGCATGGCAGCAGCCACGGAACCGGCCGGACCGGCGCCGATGACCAGGATTTCAGTACGTTCCACGTGCGGGTTCATCGGTACATCCTTGATCAGATCAGGTGAGGAAAACGCGGTCGCTCAATGCGGGGCGTCGTGCGGCGGGGGGCGGAACAGCGGCGAAATCAGCCAGACCAGGCCGATGCCGAACAACAGGGTCAAGCCGAACGCGCGCAGCGCCGGCGTGGCCGACAGCCCGAGCAGGCCGAACGACAGCCAGGTACTGGCCGCGCCAACGCACACGGCCAACCAGGCACTGGCATCGCCGCGGTGCTCGATCAGGAAGATGCCGTAATCGATGCCCATGCCGAGCAGCAGCATGAGCGCGAGCACGTTGAACAGCTGCAGCGGTTGCCCGAACAGGCCCAGCAGGGCCAGCGTCAGCGCACCGGCAACCAGGGTCGGGGCGAGCACGCGCCAGGCCTGCCCGCGGTAGCGCCAGTACAGCACCGCGAACACCAGCGCGACGCCGATCAGCAGCAGGCCGCTCATCAGCTTGCGGTAGTGCTTGAGCAGCTGCGAGAAATCGGCGGTACGGTCGACCCAGCGCACGCCATCGATGCCCTTGGCCTGTGCTTCCAGCAGGGCCAGTGCATCGGCGCGGGAGAGGTCATCGACCATCACCACCGACGCCACGCCCTGCCCGACCGTGCCCAGCCACAGGTGGCGGAACGGCATCGCCGCCGGCGATGCGAGGAAGGCCTCGGCCTGCAGATCCTGCGCGGCATAGGCGGGGCGCAGCAGCGGCTCACCCACGGCCTCACCGACCTGGGCCAGCACCTGCGGCTCGACCTTGGCCGTCAGCGCGGCATCGGCGCGCTGGCGCTTCTGCGACGGCAGCCAATCGCTGATCGCGCGGTAGCCGCCGATCTGCTTGTCTGCTTCCAGCACGCGCAAGCGGTCGATCAGCGCTTCTTCGCGCTCGAGCACCTGCTCGGCGGTGTCACCCTGCACCAGATAGAACTGCGCCGGGCTGGGCATGCCCAGCATCTGGCTGATGCGGATCTGCTGGGCGATCAGCTCCGGTGGCGACGACTGCAGGCTGCGCAGGTCATCGTTGGTCTGCAGGCGCGCGATGCCGATCGCCGACAGCAGCGTCACCACGCCCAGGAACATCGCCGCCTTGCGCCCATGCAGGCGAGGCCAGCGCTCCAGCGTGGCGCCGAGCCAGCGCGCGAAGCCGGTGCGACGGATTTCGCCGCCATCCAGCCACGGGAACCAGAAGATCACGGTCAGGAAGGCGGCGGCCAGGCCCACCACCGAGAACAGCGCCATCTGGCGAAGCCCCGGGAACGGGGCCAGACCGAGCGCGAGATACGCCAGCGCGCTGGTCAGCAACGCCAGCCACAGGCCCGGCAGCAGATGCCGCAGCAGCTTCCAGCGGCGGTCGGCCGGCTCGGCCTGGCGCGAGGCGAACCAGTGGATGCCGTAGTCCTCGGCAACACCGACCAGTGACGCACCAAACACCAACGTGAGCACGTGCACCTTGCCGAATACCAGCACCGTCACCGCCAGCGCGACACCGCAGCCGATCAGCAGCGAGGCGGCCACCAGCAGGATCGGGCGCAGCGAGCGGAATGCCAGCCACACCAGCAGCAGCACCGCGGCCAGCGAGCCCCAGCCGATCGTGTTGATTTCCCAGTTGGCCTGCACCGCAGCGGCTTCGGCATGCAGCGGCACACCGGCGCGCAGCACCTCCAGCCCCGGCGCCTGCCTGGCGGCGGCCTCGGCAGCGGTGTCCAGCAGCAGATCGATATGGCGCTCACCATCGAGCTGGAACGCCGAGCCCACCGTGTCGTACTGCACGATCGACCAGTGTTTGCCATCGGCCTCCAGCAGTCCGTCGTCGCCCATCTGCAGGCCCGAGCCCAGCGCACGCTCCTGCCACCACTGCGGCCACAGCGACAGCGGATCCTGGCGCCACTCGGTCAGGCGCGGTGCGCCCATCGGACCGTACAGCGCCGCCAGCGCGGACTCGGCCAGGCCCTGAGTGGGTTCATTCTGCAGCCGCTCACGCTGTGCGCTGGTGAGCAGGCGGTCGCGATACGGTGCGTAGAACGCGCGGGCCTGATCGAACCAGCCCTCGATCGAGCCGCTCTCCTGGAGCAGCGGGGCAGCGCCCCGCTCTACCTTGATGGCATCGCGGAAGGCCGCCTCGGCCGCCTTGGTCTGCGCCGCATCGGTGCTGCCCAGCAGCACCACGATCTGGCGCGCATTGGCATCGGCGATGCGCCGGGTGACATCGGACAACAGACGGTCATGCGCGTCCTGCGGCAGCAGCGCGAGAATGTCGGTATCGATCCGCGGTTCGCTCTTCCACAGCTGCCACTGCTGCACGCCCAGGCCGACCAGCACCAGCAGCCAGGCGATGGCCAGCCAGCGCCAGACGCGCTGCAGGCGGCCGTTCGAGGTCAGCACGTCATTCAAACCTGCGACCCTCGGCGGTGCTCAGCGTGGCCGGCGTATCGCTCATGCCGGCAAAATGGATGCGGGTGACATCCTGGTTGGCCTCGTTGATCTGGACCTCGCGCACGTAACGGTCGCCGCTCAGGGTGAGCTGCGCGAACACCTTGCCGAGCATCGCCGAGCGCGGGGTCAGCTGCATTTTCCAGGCGTTGCCAGGCAGCACCTCCACCTTGACCGTGAACTGCGCCGACAGCGCCTGCGCATCGCCACTCATCAGCGCGAACATGATCGCGTTGACCGAACGCATCGCCGGTTGCTGACGGCCATCGAGTTCGACCCGGCTGCTGCCATCGCTTTGCCGGCTGAGGATGCGGTCACGGGTGACCACCACCTCGGACGGAAACGGCTTGAGCGTGGTCCAGATCACCCCGTGGTCCTGGGCCAGCACGAAGCGGCCCTGCGAGCGCAGCGGATTCTTGAAGCCGGCGACCTGCTTCTCCTGGGTGAACTCGCCACGCAGCACGTCGACCTTGGCCACGCGCTGTTTGACGGCCTCCACATCGGTAGCGGCAAGCGCCGGGGCGACCACGGCCAGCATCACCAGCACGCACAGCGTGCGCAGGAAACGGTTCATTGCGGTTGCACTCCCAGACGCTCCCACAGCACCGGCGGGCACAGGTAGAGCATTTCATTGGTGGCCGCGTCGACCGCGACCTGGATGGTATGGGCGCGGGTCAGCGTGGTACCGCTGTCCGCATCCAGGATTTCGTAGGCGATCTTCAGGCGGTTTTCCCACTCGGTGATCGTGGCGCGCACGCGCAGCGCCTGGCCGTACAGCAGCGGCCGGATGTACTTGACCCGCGCATCGACCACCGGCCACAGGTAGCCGGAATCGCGCATCTGCGGGTAGTCGTAATCGTGACGCTGCAGCAGTGCGCAGCGCGCGATCTCGAAGTACTTGAAGTAATTGCCATGCCAGACCACTTCCATGGCGTCGCAGTCATGGAACGCCGGCGACAGCGTCACCTCAAAGCTCAGGTCAGGCGTCGACATACAACTCCCAGCGCTGTGCGCGGATGTCATCCAGCAGGGCGCGCAGCTCGCCATCCAGCGCGCGGTCTTCCTCGATCAGGGCGATGCGCTCGGACAGGTCCTGGTACATCGCAGCCAGATCGCCGTGCAACGTCGCCTTCATGCCGACGCGCTCGCGCAGCGCCACGCCCTGGCGGGCAGTGATCAGCAGCGCGGCGACAACCTGTTCGGTCAGTTCGATCACGCGCAGGCAATCGCGCGCGGCGATGGTACCCATGCTGACCTTGTCCTGGTTGTGGCATTCGGTGGACCGCGAGAACACCGAGGCCGGCATGGTCTGCTTGAGCGCTTCGGCGGTCCAGGCCGACACGCTGATCTGCAGCGCCTTCAGGCCATGATTGATCGCTGCACGCTCACCGGTGGCGGCCGACAGATTGGCCGGCAGGCCGTGGTTGAAGCGCGCGTCCACCACCAGCGCCATCTGCCGGTCGAGCAGATCGGCCAGGTTGGCAATGGTGTTCTTCAGCGCATCCATCGCAAAGGCGATGTGGCCCCCATAGAAGTGCCCGCCGTGCAGGATGCGCTCGCCCTCGACATCGATCAGCGGGTTGTCGTTGGCGCTGTTGAGTTCGGTTTCGATCAGCTGGCGGAAGAACGGCAACGCATCCTGGACCACGCCGATCACGTGCGGCGCGCAGCGCAGCGAGTAACGGTCCTGCAGGCGCTGTTCGTTGCGCGGCGGACGATCGCTGTGCAGGTCCTGGCGCAGGCGCGCGGCGATCTGCATCTGGCCCGGGTGCGGCTTGGCGGCGAACAGCATCTCATCGAAGTGGTGCGCGTTGCCGTCACTGGCCAGCACGTTGAACGCGGTCAGGCGCGTGGCCAGCTTGGTCAGGTAATCGGCGCGGTCATACGCCAGGCAGGCCAGCGCCGTCATCACGGCGGTGCCGTTCATGATCGCCAGGCCTTCCTTGGGGCGCAGCCGCAGCGGGGTCATGCCGATCTCGGCCAGCACCTCGGCGGCCGGGCGGCGCGCCCCCTGGTACATCACCTCGCGCTCGCCACACAGCACCGCGGCCACGTAGGACAGCGGGGTCAGATCGCCACTGGCACCGACCGAGCCCTCGGCCGGAATCAGCGGCAGCACATCGTGACGCAGCAGCGTGGCCAGGCCCTGCAGCAGCGGATGACTGACGCCGGACATGCCACGCACCAGCGAGGCCAGGCGTGCAGCGATCACTGCGCGGGTCTCCTGCGGATCCAGGAAACGGCCCAGGCCACAGCCGTGGTAGGTGAACAGGTGATGCGGCAGCTCGGCCACCAGCGCCGGCGGGATGTTCACCGTGCACGAATCGCCGTAGCCGGTGGTCACCCCGTAGATGACGCCATCTTCGCGCAGCAGGCGATCAAGGAAATCCGCGCCGCGCTGGATGTGCGCGGTGAATGCCGCATCGTCGGTGACGACGGCCTGTGCCTGCCGCTGCGAGAGCGCGACCACGTCTTCGATGGTCAGCGGCGCATCGCCGAAGCGGACGGAGGGTGCCTGATCGGCCTTACTTGCCATGAGATGCCTGATCCCAGAAGGGGAAGAAATTGAACCAGTCCAAGGGTGCCTGGATGACCTGAACTTCCAGCCACCGGGCGAAATCTTCAGCCTGCGCAGTCAGCGCGGCGTCACGCGAACCGCGCGGCAATACGATGCGGTCGGTGAAATGCTCAAAGCGCACGCGGTAGCCTGCGCCGTGGTGCAGGCAGGCCATGGTGTAGACCGGGCACGCCAGTGCCGCAGCGAGCACATAGGCGCCGATCGGGAACTGCGCGGTGTGGCCGAGGAACGAGGCCGGTACCGTGCGACCGCCGCGCAGCGGCACGCGATCGCCGACGATGGCCACGAAGCCACCCGCCTCGACCCGGCGCTGCAGCTCGACCGCGGTGGCCGGGCCCATGTCCGTGACCTGCAGCAGTTCCACCGAGGCCAGCGGATCAAGCCGCTGCATCAGCCGGTTGAAACGCTGCGCGTGCGCGGTGTGCACCAGCACGGTGATGTGGAAGCCGGGCACCTGCTCGGCCAGCACCTGGCACAACTCCAGGCACCCGATGTGCGCGGTGAGGATCAGGCCGCCTTCACGGCGCGCGATCTTGTCCAGCACCAGGTCGCGCTGCAGATAGATGCGCTCGGGTGGGTAGCGGCCGCCCAGGCCCAGCAGCTTGTCGAGCATGGTGTCGGCAAACAGCGCGAAGTGCTTCAGGCTCTGCCAGCGGCCCGGCGGTGCGGAAAACACGCCGGTGTGCGCCTGCAGACGCTCCAGATACTGCAGCGAGGATTCGCGCGCGACCCGGTTGGTCAGCCAATGGCAGAGCACCACCGGGTAGACGCACAGGCGGAACGGCCAGCGCCCGAACCAGCGGTGCACCCAGCACAGGAACAGCACGCCGGCGGCCGAGGTCGACTCGCCGATGTCGGCCCAGTGCGGCGCGCCCTCAGGTGCAGGCGTGGTCATGCGCGAGCACCTGCGATGCGCTGCCACAGCAGCCGCGGCGCGCGCCACAGCATCCCGAAGAACAGGCGCGCGTGCATGCGGCTGATGCGCACGTTGTCGCGCCACACGTCGAAGTGCGAGACGCCATCACTGGGATAGGTGACGGCGGTCGGCACATTGATCACTTTGACGCCGCGCCAGAACAACCGCACCAGGATTTCGCTGTCGAAATCCATGCGCCGGCCGATGGTTTCCTCGCCGACCAGGCGCGTCACCGGTGCCAGCGGATACAGGCGGAAGCCGCACATCGAGTCGCGGATCTGCAGCGACAGCGTGTTGATCCAGACCCAGATGTGCGTGGCATATCGGCCGTACAGGCGCGCCTTGGGCACGCTCGCATCGTAGGCGGGCGTGCCACAGATCACCGCCTCCGGCTGCGCCTGCGACAGCGCGACGAAGCGCGGGATATCGCCGGTGTCGTGCTGGCCATCGGCATCGATCTGCAGCACATGGCTGTAGTCCAGACGCGCCGCCTCGGCGAACCCGGCCAGCATCGCGCCGCCCTTGCCCTGATTGACGGCCAGCCGCAGCAGCGTCACCTGCGGTGCGTGCGCGCGCGCCAGGGCATCGAGCACCTGCGCACAGTCCAGATGCGAACCATCGTCCACCAGCAGGCACGGCAGGCCACTGGCGAGCACGCCCTGCACCACCGCGCCGATCGCATGCGCGTGGTCGTAGACCGGGATCACCACCAGCGGGGTGAAGGCCGACCTGCTCATGTCACTGCCCGTGTCATCACGCATCGCCGAACACCACCCGGCCGCTGGCATGCACGCCATGGTCGGAGACATAGCGGAAGCTCATTGCCGATTTGGCCGCATCCCAGCCCAGGCTCAACTGCAGGCAGTCGCCGGGGCGCGCCACATGCTGGAACTTCACCGCATCCATCCGTACGAACCGCGGCGGCATCGTGAAGGCGCTGCGGCCGTAGTGGATCGCCCAGTCCAGCTGAACCACGCCGGGCAGGATCTTCGCCTGCGGGAAATGCCCATCGAACGCCACCAGGTCAGGATCCAGAACAAACTGAAGCAGCGCGGTGGTGTCATCGCGCTGCTGCCACTCGGCCGTCGGCATCAACGGGCGGAACAGCGCCGCCAGTGCCGCGGCGGTAACCTTGCCCTGCGCGTTGACGGGGAGTTCGTCGATGAAGCGCCAGCGGCGCGGCCGGGTCACGGCGTCATGGCTGCGGGCCAGATGCGCGCTGAGCTGCTGCGCCTGGCGGCGGCGCTCGGCGTCATCCCACTGTGCGGCGCCCGTCGCCTGCGGCACCACCACGGCGGCCAGCTGTTCGCGCGCGCCCGGCAACACCAGCACGCGCACCTCCTGTACGGCCGGGTGCGCGCGCAGCTGTTGCTCCAGGGCATCCAGCGAGACGCGGCGCTCTTCGATCTTGACGATGCGATCGGCGCGGCCGAGCAGACGGAAGCTGTGGCCGTCGTCGGCCACGGCACGGTCCTGGGTCAGCCACCAGTCCTCGCTCGCCAGGTGCGGCGAGCGGACCGCCAGGCAGCCCTCATCGATCCGCCAGGCGACGCCGGGCAACGGATGCCACTGCGGCCGCGCTGCGCTCCAGCGCCGCCACGCCACGCCACCGGTCTCACTGCTGCCGAAGACTTCGGTCGGGGCCACGCCCATCAAGGCGCGCACCTGCAGCGCCGCCTCGGTCGGCAGCGGACCACCAGAGGAGAACACCGCGCGCAGCTGACCGTCCAGCGAGGACCAGTCCAACTGCTCGGGCAGGCGTTTGAGATGGGCCGGGGTAGCCACCAGCACTGACGGCTGGCCGCCCAGCGCGCTGATCAGGTCTTCGTGGAAGAACCGGCGTGGCTGGATCGCGCGCCCGGCCACCAGCGGCCACAGCACCCGGAACAGCAGCCCGTAGATGTGCTGGTGCGAGACCGTGCCCTGCACCTGCGCACCGTCGAGCTGCTCGCCGAAGGCGGCCTGCAGCGCATCCACCTCACGGGTCAGCTGGTGCATGCGTTTGACGATGGCGCTCGGCGCGCCGGTGCTGCCGGAGGTGAACACCACCAGCTCCAGCACCGCTTCGTCCAACGGCTGCAGCACCTGCTCCGGATCGGCCGCCGCATCGGGCTGCAGCGGCGCATACCGGGCCGGGACGTCACCGGCGAACCCGGCCACGCGCGGGCTCAGCCCTTCCAGCGTGGCCGGCAGGTTGTCGCCGCCCAGGAACACCCGCTTGCCGGCATGCCAGGCACCCAGCAGGGCGGCGGCGAAGGTCAGCGTGTCATCGAAATACAGGGCCCAGTCGGTGCCGGGTGCACGCGCGAACGCCTGCCGCCAGCCCAGCACCTGCGCGCGGAACTGCGGGTGCTCCACCACGGCGTCGCCGGCGATGCCCACGATGCGGCCCGGGCGCGGGGCCAGCGCCAGCCGGTCCAGTGCGATCCACTCAGCCATGGGCATGCGCCGCCTTGACCCGTCGCCGGACCAGCCATTCCCCGCCAAACAGAGCACCCATCATCACGTACGCCAACAATCCGTTGTAGAACGCCCAGACCTGGTTGGACGCCCACAGCGCCGTGGCCAGAGCCAGACTTCCGTTGAGAACAAAGAATCCGCACCAGATCCACGTGACGCGGCGGGTATAGATCACGGCAAACGGCGGCAGGTCCGGCTCGCTCAGCCGCGCCAGGCGCTCCACGGCACTCGGCCCGAAGCGCAGGCTGGTGGCGAAGATGACCAGCATCACCGCGTTCACCAGCGCGGGGTACAGCTTCAGCGGCAGCGCCTCGTTGAAGGCCGTGGCCACCAGGGCGAGTACACCGGTGCCGAGTGCGGCCACCCACCACACCGCCTGGCGGGTGGTCAGCGCGCGCAGCGCGGCCAGGGTGAACAGCAGCAGCGACAACCAGCGCGGCTCGAACCGGCCCAGCGACAGGTAGACCACCAGCGGGTATGCCAGCGACAGCAACGCAAACGCCGCGACGCGTACCCGGACCATGGTCAGTCTTCAGCGATGGCCGTCAGGCGGCCGCTTGACCGGGCAACAGCCCGTGCACCACATCCACGATGTCCTGCACGGTGCGCACCTGTTTGAACGCTTCCGGCTGCAGATTGCGGCCGAGCAGCGGCTTGAGCTGCACGATCAGGTCGACCGCGTCGATGCTGTCGATGTCCAGGTCGTCATACAGCCGCGCGGCGGGCGTGATACGGCTCGGCTCGATCTCAAAGCTGTCCTTGAGGATCTTGACGATGCGCTCGAAAAGTTCGTTCTTGGTCATGGGTAAATCCTGACGCGCCGTTAGGACGGCTGGCGTGCGGCGACAAACTCGCTCAGGGCACGCACGCTGGAGAAATGGCGACGGGTCTCTTCCGAATCGGCTGACAGGCTGACACCGTACTTTTTCTGCAGGGCCAATCCAAGTTCCAGCGCGTCGATCGAATCCAGGCCCAGCCCTTCAACGAACAGGGGCGCGGCGGAATCGATGTCTTCGGGAGTGATGTCTTCCAGTGAAAGCGATGAAATGATCAATTCCTTGATCTCGTGCTCAAGTGCTTGCACGGGTCGGGTCTCCAGCGAAGTCGAAGTAGTGGGCAAGATGGTCGGTCACACGCCGGGCGGCCAAGGCATCCCCCCTGGGCGCATCGCCGGTCTCGTTCAGAAACGGGGCAATCGGGAGATCCTCCCCGACTTCCAGCTGAACGTGAAATCGCCGTGATGGCACACGATACCATTTCTGGCCCTTGGTCAGGGTCAGCGGGGTGCAGGTGATCCGGACCGGCGTGATGTCCAGCCGGCCCCGCACCGCGATGTTGGCGGCCCCGCGCTGCAGCCGCAGCGGCTGGCCCGGCACGGTTCGGGTGCCTTCCGGGAAGATCACCAGGTTGCCGCCGGCCTGGACCGCCGCGATGCAGTCATCGATCAGGCCCGCCCCGTCGTCGTTGGAGACGTAGCCGGCCGCGCGGACCGGGCCGCGCATGAACGGGTTGCGCGCCACGGCCTGCTTGACCACGCAATCGGCATTGGGCAGCTGGGCGATCAGCAGCACCACGTCGATCAGGGTCGGGTGATTGGCCAGGATCAGCAGGCCGTTGCGCTGCAGGCGCTCCCCCCCGCGGATCTCATAGGTCATCAACCCGAGCCGGCGCATCAGGCCAACGTGGGTGGCGAAGCTGCCCTGGACCAGGCGGCGCGCCAAGACGCGCCGGCGCACCGGATCGCGGATCAGCAGCAGCGACAGGAACAACAGGCCGCCCAGCACCAGCCCCCCGATCCCGAAGGCGGCAAAGCTCAGCCCCGTGCCAAGCACCCGCCAGGCATGGTTGATCCGGGCCGGCCAGCGCTCAGCCATGGCGTTGCCAGGTCCAGCGTTGGCCATCGGCATCCAGCGCCAGTGCCGGTTCACCGGCCAGCAGGAAGCGCAGCACGTCCAGGCCATGCGGCAGCCCCTCGGAGGGGCGGTCTTCGCCACCGGCGCCCCAGCCCAGCGACAGCCGGGTGCCCGGACCGTCGGCCGGCCCCAGCCGCCAGCTCCACGCAAAGAACGGGTCCGGCTCGTCGGCGAAGCCCGCGTAGACCGGCGGCATGGCGGATTCATAGACCACCAGACGCACCTCGGGCGCGCCGTCGGCCAGCAGCCCGAAGGCCTCGATGCAGGCGGTCTCGACCGTGGCGCGGCCGGCGGCAAGCGCCAGATAGTTGCCGCGATGCCCGCGGGCGATCGAATACAGCGCGGCAATCGCGTTGTGCACCGACAGGCCGAAGGCCGTCGGCGACATCGGCTGGTCCGCGCTCAGGGTGTTGAGCAGTTCCATCGAGCGGGCCACGTCGCCATGCCGCGAGGCGAACACCAATGGCACCTGGCCACCGTCGTCAGGCTGCTCGCACCAGCAGGCAGTCTGGATCGCCATGCGCCCCAACCGCTCGATCCGGCGGCGCTGCATGGCCGGCACTTCGGACAATGCCGGGGTGTCCTCACCGGTCGGCAGCCAGGGGGCGTTCGCCCACGCCTGCCACTGTTCCCGGGTGGTGATGCCCGGCGCCCAGGCCGACCAATCCAATACTGAAAACTCGATCATTCACGCCAACATGATGGATGGGTACCAGGACGGGCACGCGCCATGATGGCAACGCGGAGCGGCTCCCCCATGCCAGCCGGCCCACGCCTGTCGTCGACAGCGTCCGGCACCGGACGCGGTGCCGATAAAGGTGCGCACGCTATCATGACACTCTCGGCACTGGCAGCATTCACATTCTGAAATGAGCAACACGATCAACACCGCAGCGGACCCGGCCATCGCTTCCCCTTCCCCCGGACCCGCGTTGTTCCGTGTCGCCTATGCCCCGGCCGCGGACCGCGATGCCGCGCTGGCCGACCCGTGCACGCTGGCCGTCTTCGGCTTTGGTCTGCGCCACGCCGCGCTGGAGGACCCGCGCTGGCTGCACGTACCGCTGGCCGAACACGGCCCGGGGCGGATCGAGGTCTGGCGCGGTAGCACCCCGGTCGAGCACGGCATCACCGAGGGCGTGCGCTGGTCGCACACCGACGGCCTGCTGTTCGGGGTGCTGGAGATCGACGAGATCGACAGCGACATCGAGTCGGCCGCGACCGAGGCCTACGCGCGGATGAGCGCGTTCCTCTCGCGCTGCGGTTATCCGCACCTGCTGCGGACCTGGAACTATCTCGACGCGGTGACCGAAGGCGATGGCGATGATGAACGCTATCGACGTTTCTGCGTGGGCCGCGTGCGGGGCCTGCGGGAGCTGGATGAGGCCGCGTTGCCGGCGGCAACCTGCATCGGTCGTTTCGACGGTGAGCGCCGGCTGCAGGTGTATTGGCTGGCAGCGCGCGAGCCGGGCCAGCCGCTGGAGAATCCGCGCCAGGTGAGCGCGTTCCGTTATCCACGCCAGTACGGGCCGCAGTCGCCGAGTTTCTCGCGGGCGCTGCTGCCGCCGTTGGCGACGGGGCTGCCGTTGCTGCAGTCGGGGACGGCGGCGATCGTGGGGCATGTGTCGCAGCACACGGGGGCGGTGGATGATCAGTTGCGGGAGACGCTGAGGAATCTGCAGAGTCTGGTGGATACGGCGCGCGGTCAGCGGCCGTCGCTGTCACCGATGCTGGGGTCGACGTCGGTGCTGAAGGTGTATGTGCGGCGCGCGGAGGATATGGGGGCGGTGGCGGCGCAGATGGCGGCGCTTCCGACGGCGCCGCCGTTCGTGGTGTTGCATGCGGAAGTCTGCCGGGCGGAGCTGCTGGTGGAGATTGAAGGGCTGCACGGCTGAGTTCTAGGCGTTGTCCTCCGTTTTACCGCCCTCCAGGCCCTGTAGTGCCGACCGCTGGTCGGCTGCTCTTTTCGCAGCCAACGACTCTTTAGCAGCTGAGAGCGTTTAGAAGCCAAATGCTTTGGTTTGCCGGGCGTGCCTGGCCTGGGTCGGTGTGGGTGGGATGTCGGGACCCGCTGCAAGTACGTCCTTGTAAGCTCATGTGTTGCCATCCATGGCAACACATGGTCCCGCCACCCCACCCACACCGCCCCTTCGACAGTTGGCTGGTGCGCAGGTGAACATCAAAAGCAGACTGCGGCGGATCGGCTACTTGCTGCGTCTTCTCGACATTCAAGCGAGGTACTGCTCTGGTAGAGCCGACCCATGGTCGGCTGCTCTTGACCCGTTTTTATGCGGTTGACCCTTCCCGCCGCCGAGGCAGCACTGTCCGGGTCGAGGGCTGGCAGCCCTCGACCCACACGGAACAGTGACGCGCGGCAAGCGGTCACACCGCCTCAGTGATACCCCACATCCGCCCGAACCTTGCCGCGGAACACCCGGTATGACCACGCCGTGTAACCCAGGATCACCGGCAGCAGGATCACCAGCCCGACCAGGCTGAAACTCAGCGACGAGGCCGGCGCGGCGGCCTGCCACAACGTCATGCTCGGCGGCAGCAGATACGGCCACATGCCCAGCACCAGGCCGATGAAGCCAAGGACGAACAGCGCCAGCGTCAACAGGAACGGCGGCAGATCGCGCTTGGGATGCATCGCGCTGCGCCACAGCGCGGTGGCCACGGCCAACGTCAGCAACGGCACCGGCGACAGCCACCAGAAGTTGCCATCGCTGAACCAGCGCGCCATCAGGCGCGAATCCAGGAACGGCAACCACGCGCTCACCAAGCCCATGAACACGATCACCGCCACCACCAGCGGGCGGGTCAAGGTGCGTGCGAACGTCTGCTCGCGGCCTTCGGTCTTGAGGATCAACCAGGTACTGCCGAGCAGCGCGTAGCCAAACACCACCGCTGCGCCGGTCAGCATCGAGAACGGGCTGAACCAGCTGAAGGCGCCGCCCACGTAGCGGCCATCCACCACCTGCAGACCCTGCACGAGTGCGCCCAGGACCACGCCCTGCGCGAAGGCGGCCAGCAGCGAGCCCAGGCCAAAGGCCACGCTCCACAGCCTGCGCGAGCGGTGCGCCTTGAAGCGGAACTCGAAGGCGACGCCGCGGAACACCAGCGCGACCACCAGCAACAGGACCGGCAGGTACAGCGCCGACAGCAGCGCGGCGTAGGCCTTGGGGAAGGCGGCCATCAGCCCGGCCCCGCCCAGTACCAGCCAGGTTTCGTTGCCGTCCCAGATCGGGGCGGCAGTGTTCATCATGATGTCCAGCTGTTCTTCATCCTCGGCCATCGGCGCGAGGATGCCGATGCCGAGCACGAAGCCATCCAGCACCACGTACATCAGCACACCAAAGCCGATCACCGCGAACCATGCCACCGGCAGCCAGGTTGTCATCTCCATCTCAGCGCTCCTCCAGCGGTTCATCGGCACCGGACAGCGGCCGCGCCGGGGTGTGGCTGCCGGCATCCAGCTTCGGTGCAGGCTCATGCGGCTTGGGACCGGTGCGGATGATCTTCACCAGGTACCAGACGCCCCAGCCGAACACGAACGCATAGCCGACGATGTACACGCCCAGCGACAGCGCCGTCATCCACGCACTCTGTGGGCCGACGGCATCGGCCGTGCGCAGCACGCCATAGACCACCCACGGTTGCCGGCCCATCTCGGTCACGAACCACCCGGAGATCAGCGCGATGAAGCCGCTGGGCAGCATCCAGTTCCAGCCGCGGATCAGCCAGCGCGACTGCAGCAACTTGCCGCGCCACCACTGGAACGCCGAAACCCAGGCCAGCAGCAGCATCAGCGTGCCCAGCCCGACCATCACCCGGAACGCGAAGAACACCGGCACCACCGGCGGGCGATCGCTGGCAGGCACCGAGGTGAGCGGATCGAAGGTGCCGTCCAACGAATGAGTGAGGATCAGGCTGCCCAGGCGCGGGATCGCGATTTCGTAGTCGTTGCGCTCGGCCTTTTCATTGGGCACCGCGAACACCACCAGCGGGACACCCTTGCCCTCGCCTTCGGAATGCCAATGCGCTTCCATCGCCGCGATCTTCATCGGCTGGTGCTTGAGGGTATTCAGGCCATGCATGTCGCCGACGAAGATCTGTACCGGCACCGTCAGCGCGGCGAAGCCCACCGCCGCCAGCAGCATCTTGCGGCCGGCTTCGCGGTGCACATCCTTTCGCAGGTACCACGCGCCCACGCCGCCAATCACGAAGCAGGTGGTGATGAACGAGCCCAGCGCCATGTGCGCCAGGCGGTAGGGGAAGGACGGGTTGAAGACAATCTGCCACCAGCTGTCCGGGTGCACGATGCCATCGACCATCGTGTAGCCGGCCGGCGTCTGCAGCCAGCTGTTGGAGGACAGGATCCAGAACGTGGAGACCAGCGTGCCCAGCGCCACCATGCAGGTGGAGAAGAAATGCAGGCGCGGCGAGACCTTGCCCCAGCCGAACATCATCACGCCCAGGAAGCTGGCTTCCAGGAAGAACGCCGTGAGCACTTCATAGGTCAGCAGCGGGCCGATCACCGTGCCGGCGACCTCGCTCAGCCGGGGCCAGTTGGTGCCGAACTGGAAGGCCATGACGATGCCGCTGACCACGCCCATGCCGAAGGAGACCGCGAAGATCTTCTGCCAGAAGAAATACAGCTCGCGCCAGACCGGATTGCCGGTGCGCAGCCAGCGCGATTCGACAAAAGCCAGCCAGCTGGCGGTACCGATCGTGAAGGCCGGGAACAGCACGTGGAAACTGATGACGAACCCGAACTGGATCCGGGACAACAACAACGCGTCCAAGAGACGCCTCCGACTGGCTTCTGAAATCCGCACCAGTCTGGGCCTGTATCCGTGAAAGGCACATGCGACCCGGTGACGCGCTGCTTCACTTTGTCGCAGGGGCTACCGCGAGCGTGAGGGCCCCTTAGCGGCCGGCAGGGGAAGCCAGGCTTTTCGGGGCCTGTCGGTGGGTTGGGCGCTGGGGCCCCATACCCTTGGAGGCGAAATAAAGGAGGAGGGGTCGGCCGCAGGCCGACGCCGGGGGACATTCGCCGGAAAGGGTATGGGGCCCCAGCGCCCAACCCACCGACCACCGCTTGCCTTCCGCGCGAGCACACGCCCATGACCTGTGGCCCCTTCCTGCGGCCCTAGCGGCTGCTACGCTTGCCGGGTTTTCCTCATTGGTGCCGCCCGCAATGCCCAGAACGCTGCCTTTGTCCCTGCTGCTGCTCGCCGCCCTCGGCGGTGCTGCCCATGCGGCGCCGACGCCGATCACCATCGAGCAGGCCATGGCCGACCCGGACTGGATCGGTCCGCCGGTCGAGAGCGCCTGGTGGTCCTGGAACAGCCAGCAGGTCGAGTACCAGCTCAAGCGCAACGGCAGCCCGGTGCGCGATACCTTCCGCCAGCCGGTCGCCGGTGGCGTGGCCGCACAGGTGGGCGATGACCAGCGCGGCACCCTGGATGTGGACAGCCCGGTCTACGACAGCGCGCGCCAGCGCTCGGCCTTCGTGCGCAACGGCGATGTGTTCGTGCGCGACCTGCGCAGCGGCGCCCTGACCCAGCTGACCCGCAGCACCGAGAAGTCCGGCGCGGTCAATTTCGCCCGCGACGGCGGTGTGATCTGGCGCACCGGCCAGAACTGGTTCCATTGGACGGCTGCGGCCGGCGTGCAGCAGGTCGCCAGCCTGAAGGCCGAGAAGAATCCGGACGATGCGCCCAAGGCCGATACCCTGCGCGAACAGCAGCTGCGTACCCTGGCCACGCTGCGCAATGATCGCGCCCAGCGCGAGGCGCTCAAGGCACAGGAAGCCAGCTGGCGCCGCGCCGATGGCACCCGCGCACCGGGCCCGGTGTATCTGGGCGCGGATGTGGAGATCGTCGACAGCGTGCTCTCACCCGATGCACGCACCCTGATCGTGGTCACCAAGCCGAAGAGCTTCGATGAAGGCCGCGGTGGCAAGATGCCCAAGTACGTGACCGAGTCGGGTTACGAAGAGTTCGAGGACACCCGCACCCGCGTGGGCCGCAACGATCCGGAGCCGAATGCGCTGTGGCTGGTCGATGCCGTCGCTGGTACGGTCAAGCCGCTGTCGATGGACGGCCTGCCGGGCATCGGCACCGATCCGCTGGCCGCGCTGCGCAAGGCCGCTGGCAAGGACGCCCTCAAGGGCAACCGCCCGGTGGAAGTGCTTGGTGGCCCCGGCGCGCCCGGCATCCGCTGGAGCCCCGATGGTCAGCAGGCCGCGATCATGCTGCGCGCCAACGACAACAAGGATCGCTGGATCGCCAGCGTGACCCCGGCCAGTGCCAAGCTGGAGACGCGTCATCGCTTGACCGACAGCGCCTGGATCAACTGGAGCTTCAACGATTTCGGCTGGTCCAACGACAACCGCACGCTGTGGCTGCTGTCCGAGGAATCAGGCTACTCGCACCTGTACACCCAGCAGGGCACGGCCAGGCCGCAGGCGCTGACCGGCGGCAAGTGGGAAACCTCGATGCCGGTACCCAGCGCCGACGGCCGCGGCTTCTACTTCCTGTGCAACCAGCAGTCGCCGGGCGACTACGAAGTGTGCGCGGTGGACAACGCCAGCAAGCAGGTGCGTGAGCTGACCTCGCTCAACGGCGTGGAAGACTTCTCGCTGTCCCCGGACGGCCAGCAGCTGCTGGTGCGTTACTCCGGCGCCTACCTGCCGACCCAGCTGGCCGTGGTGCCCGCTGCCGGTGGCCAGGCCAAGGTGCTGACCGACACCCGCACCGCCGAGTTCAAGGCGCGCGAGTGGGTCCAGCCCAAGCTGGTGCAGGTGCCGTCCAAGCACGGTGCCGGCGTGGTCTGGGCCAAGTACTACGGCCCGGAGACCTTCGAGCCGGGCAAACAGTACCCGATCGCCATGTTCGTGCACGGCGCCGGTTACCTGCAGAACGTACACCAGCAGTACCCGGCCTACTTCCGCGAGCAGATGTTCCACAACCTGCTGGTGCAGAAGGGCTACGTGGTGCTGGACATGGATTACCGCGGCAGCGCCGGCTACGGCCGCGACTGGCGCACGGCGATCTACCGCAACATGGGCCACCCGGAACTGGAAGACTACAAGGACGGCCTGGACTGGCTGGTCGCCACCAAGCAGGGCGACCGTGACCACGCCGGCATCTACGGCGGTTCCTACGGCGGCTTCATGACCTTCATGGCGCTGTTCCGCTCGCCGGGCACGTTCAAGGCCGGCGCCGCGCTGCGCCCGGTGGTTGATTGGCACCAGTACAACCACGGCTACACCGCCAACATCCTCAACACCCCGGACATCGACCCGGAGGCGTACCGCACGTCGTCGCCGATCGAGTACGCCGAAGGCCTGCAGGATCACCTGCTGATCGCGCACGGGATGATGGATGACAACGTGTTCTTCCAGGACTCGGTCAACCTCACCCAGAAGCTGATCGAGCTGCACAAGGACAACTGGTCGATCGCGCCGTACCCGCTGGAACGCCACGGCTATGTGCGTGCCGATTCCTGGCTGGACCAGTACAAGCGCATCCTCAAGCTGTTCGAAGAAAACCTGAAGTAATCCAGCGATGACGTCGGTTTCTACTGACGGGCAGCACGCCGCGGCGACGATCGATATCGTCGCCGCGGTCGTTTTCGATCCCGACGGCCGCGTACTGGTGGTGCGCAAACAGGGCTCGGATACGTTCATCCAGCCCGGCGGCAAGCCCGAGCCCGGTGAAGCACCCTTGGTCGCCCTGGCGCGTGAGCTGCAGGAAGAACTCGGGGTGACGGTGGACCCCGCCAATGCCGTGCCGCTGGGCCGGTTCGACGCCTGGGCGGTGCACGAAGCCGGGCACCGCGTACGGGCCCATGCCTACCTGGTGACGGTCATCGGCATGCCCCGCGCACAGGCGGAAATCGCCGAACTTGCGTGGGTGCCGCTGCACCCGCCGCATGGCCTGCGCTTGGCACCGTTGAGCGCAGACCATATCCTGCCCGCGGCCGCGAACGCGGTGGCTGCGACCTAGACGTCACGGCCTGCCCAACCAGGACACCGGATGTCAGCCTCGCTTCCCCCGCAATTGCCCTCCTGCACGCCCCGCCCCAGCGGGGATGGCGCGCCTGCGTTTCTCGCCCCCCTGCTCAAGTCCGTGCTGCTGGTCTGCCTGGTCACAGCCGCGATGTGGGCGGTGCTGGCACTGATTTCGATACCCCTGTCGGGCTCGGAGGCGCTGCAGGCGCTGCTCGCCGATGAGGACCTGCACTGGCTGCCTGGCTCGCTGCGCTGGCTGCTCACCCACCCGGTGCTGGCCAACGTGCTGCTGTGCGTGTCGAGCCTCTTGGGCGTTACCGCATGCTGGGGCATGCTGCGTCGCTGGCGCTGGGCATGGGCACTGTTCATCGTGCTGCTGGCGGTCACCGCCGTGCTCAACGTGGTCGCCGCGTGGCTGCTGGATGATGCATTCCGCCACCTGCTGGCGCAGATACCCGATGACACCCTGTCGATCGAACTGCTCAAGCTGCGCAGTGAGCTGCGCGTGCAGCGCGTGATCTGCAGCGGCCTCGCCGGCGTGACCGCACTGGCGTTCGCGGTGCTGCAGGGCTGGCTGATCGTGCGCCTGTGCGCGGCCGATGTGCGTGCGCTGTTCCGCCGCTGACATGTTTCCCGCAGCGCCACGGTGCGCTGCACGACCTGCAAGGATGATCGTGTGACTGTTTGCCTCCCCCTTCTGCGCCGCCACGGCTGGCGCGCGACCCTGTTCACCCTGCTCACGGCGGTCAGCCTGCCGGCAGCGGCCCAGGCCATGGTCTGTGGCACGTTCGTGGCCAAGGACAGCGGCACCACGTTGACCCTGCACAGCGCCAACGAGGGCGTTCGGCAGATTCCCGGCCAGGCGCCCGAGCCTTACATCCTCAGCCGCATCGGTGACGAACTGAAGTTGGCCGACCTCGACAACGGCGGCGTCGGATCGCTGAACGTGCAGGAAGGCGGTCGCCTGCTGAGTGACCGCTTCAACGAATACCGCTTGCAGAAGGCGGCCACCTGTCACCCCGCTGCGGTATTTCCAGCCCGATCGTGCCGGGCCGAGATCGGCACCTGCCTGAACGACACGCTCTTTGCCAGCAACGACCGCCTGCGGCAGTGGTGCCGCGAGGATGTCCCGGCCGCCTGCAAGCGCCTGCTGGCCAATTTCCAGTCCGAAGCGCGCGAGGCCAGGACGCTGGCGGCGACCCGGGACGATACTCCGGAACTGCCCGAGCCGGAGGTCTGCAAACCCGCGTCCGCGGAGTACGACCAAGCTGCCTGTCTGGAGGCCGCGCGCGACGCGATGGGACAAGCCCTGGCCAAGGCGCTGCTTGGCGGGCTCAGCGCAGCCAAGGCGTCACCGCTGCCGGCCATACAGCTCGATGAGATCACCACCCTGTGCCGGGCACAGACCGGCGGCACGTTCTGTGCCAACGCTGCCGAGGCGTTGTGGGACGCCGGCCGCCTGATCCCGGCCCGCGATGCACTGCAACGGGCGTGCGCCCTGGGCAGGGACCCGCGCGCCTGTGAGCGTGCAGCGCCGCTGGCCACGCTGGATGCCAAGGCACTGACCCCGGTGGCAGCCACTGCCCTGCCCTGCGGCAGCTACGTGGCCAGCCAGGGCCTGATGGACCATCTGCCGTTCGGCGATGGCGGCATGATCGACAGCGGCTTCGGCGGCAAGCTGCGCGCGCGGCTGGTCGATGGCGACATCCATGTGCGCCATGACCAGGGCGATGACTTCGTGTTCACGCGCCTGGCCAACGGCAATCTGATCGGCATGGACAGCTGGAACCGCTTCAGCTACTACGCGCGCACCGGCGAGGCGCAGCAGTGCAGCGCGCCGGTGGTCTTCGTCGAAACCCCGCTGCCGCAGGATTGCCCGACGCTCGGCCGCGAGGGCGGTGCGCAGGCGTGCTGCGCGGCCGGCAAGCTGCAGGGCTGCAATGCCGCCGGTCACCAACTGGCGCTGCGCAACCGCTGGGCCGAGGCGGCGCCCTTCTACATGAAGCTGTGC
Organism: Stenotrophomonas rhizophila; assembly: GCF_003751305.1. Classification (GTDB taxonomy): domain Bacteria; phylum Pseudomonadota; class Gammaproteobacteria; order Xanthomonadales; family Xanthomonadaceae; genus Stenotrophomonas; species Stenotrophomonas rhizophila_B. Next base: position 70,792 of record NZ_RJKV01000002.1, on the reverse strand, counting down.
ACCGCTGGCGTACGCGAAGGCTGCGAGAACCTGGCCAGCGTCTACGAGCACACCGGTGACGAGGCGCTGCCCGAACAGATGGCCGCCCTGTGCGCGAAGGATGGCAAAGGCACCCATGTGGCCTGCGATGTGCACGCGACCCGCAACTGGGGCCTGATGCGGGTCAGCGCCGGGCTGGAACAGATTGCCGAGCGCATGACGACCGAGCCCGATGCCGAAGCGGACGACGACAAAGCACCGGCCGAGGCCCCCACCACGACGAAGAACAGCAAGAGCAGCACCCGCAAAAGCGGCCACTGAGCGCCAGTGAGCACACGCAGGCCGTGCACCGGCCTGCGGTAAAGTAGCGCCCATGAACGATTTCGACCGCGTCCGCGCGTATCTGACCGACCTGCAGGACCGCATCTGTGCGGCGATTGAAACCGCCGACGGCCAGGCCCGCTTCACTGAAGATCTCTGGCAGCGCGCGGAGGGTGGCGGTGGCCGGACCCGCATCCTGCGTGATGGCGCGGTGTTCGAGCAGGCCGGGATCGGGTTCTCCGATGTGGCCGGCACGCGCCTGCCGCCGTCGGCCTCGGCGAACCGGCCGGAGCTGGCCGGGGCTTCCTGGCGCGCCACCGGCGTCTCGCTGGTGTTCCACCCCGCCAATCCCTACCTGCCGACCACGCACGCCAACGTGCGCTACTTCCGCGCCGAGCGCGATGGCGTGGCAGTGGCCTCGTGGTTCGGCGGTGGCTTCGACCTCACCCCGTTCTACCCGATCGACGAAGACGTGCGGCACTGGCACCAGGTCGCGCATGATCTGTGCGCGCCCTTCGGCCAAGAGCGCTATGCGGCGCACAAGCGCTGGTGCGATGAGTATTTCTTCCTGCGCCACCGCAACGAGACGCGCGGCGTGGGCGGGTTGTTCTTTGACGATCTGCACGGGGATTTCGAGCGCGATTTCGCCTATCTGCGCGCGGTCGGCGATGGTTTCCTGGACGCCTATCTGCCGCTGGTCGAGCGCCGCAAGGACACGCACTACGGCGAGCGCGAGCGCGAATTCCAGCTGTACCGGCGCGGCCGCTATGTCGAGTTCAATCTGGTCTACGACCGCGGCACCCTGTTCGGGCTGCAGAGCGGTGGGCGCAGCGAAAGCATCCTGATGAGCCTGCCGCCGCGCGTGCGCTGGGAGTATGGCTTCCAGCCGGAGGCCGGCAGCGATGAGGCGCGTTTGGCCGATTACCTCGTCCCGCGCGACTGGCTCTAACGGGGAGGCTCTAACGGGGACGGAGGTAGTTAAGCGCATGCGCTTAACTACCTCCGTCCCCGTTATTTCTTCGGCACGATCGTGATGTGCCCGTTGATCTCCAGCACCGCCAAGGCGACGTCGTCGATCGTCAGGCAGCCCTGCTGACGCAGCGCGGCGTCCAGATCGGACGGGGTCACCAGCTCACGCTTGAGTACCGAGTCGAGCACTTTGCCATCGCGTGCGATCAGCACCGGCTCGCCTTCGACCAGCGATTCGATCCGACGGCTGCGCGTGGTCAGCCAGCCGACGCCGTAGTTGATCGAGATCAGCGTCGCCGCGAGCAGCAGGCCGCCGCCCAGGGAGGTGTCCTGGCCCAGCAGTGCGTTCTGCACCGCGTTGCCCAGCAGCACGATCAGCAACACGTCGAAGGGGGTGATCTGGCCCAGCGCGCGTTTGCCCGAGAGCCGCACCATGCCCAGCACCACCACGTACACCACCACCGCGCGCAGGATGAATTCCCACCACGGCATGGCCAATGCAAACAGGTCGCTCATCGCCTCTCCCCGACTGGTCCGGCCAGCATGGGCCGGCACCCGGCCAGAGGCAATGGTCGGGCATCGCGGGCGGCCGTTTTCCGGCGCCACAAATAAAAAGCCCCGCCAACCAGGGGGAGGTTAGCGGGGCCGGGGAACGGGCGCTTGGGGAGGAGCCCCCGTTCCGAGATCTGCTCCAGGGGATGGGAGAGATCCACAACAGGCGTTGCGCCTGTCGAGGTCTATAAAAGCACTCCGAACATTGATAGTTCGTGAAGGCGCCCAATTAATACTGGGCTCCTCCCGGAAACATTCATCCAACAGTCAGATTATCGGGAAGCAATGAACCAATTCAGCGTTTTGACTGTGATTCAGGCCTCAATGTGCCTCGTCCCAGTTATCACCGACGCCAGCGTCCACCACCAACGGCACGCGCAGTTCGGCCGCTGACGACATCAGTTCAACCACTTTCAAACGCAAGGTGTCGAGGAAACTGCTTTCGGTTTCGAACACCAGTTCATCGTGCACCTGCAGAATCATCTTGGCCTGGTCGCTGTGGTCCTGCAGCCAGCTGTCCACCTTCACCATGGCGCGCTTGATGATGTCCGCCGCGGTGCCCTGCATCGGGGCATTGATCGCGGCCCGTTCAGCACCCGCCCGCAGGCCCTGGTTGCGGGCGTTGATGTCGTTCAGGTACAGGCGGCGGCCGAACAGGGTTTCCACATAGCCCTGGTCGCGGGCCTGCTGGCGCATCCGCTCCATGAAGTCGCGCACGCCCGGGTAGCGGCTGAAGTACAGCGCTACGTAATCCTGGGCCTGGCCGCGGTCGATGCCCAGGTTGCGGGCCAGGCCGAACGCGCTCATGCCGTACATCAGGCCGAAGTTGATCGCCTTGGCGGCCCGGCGCTCGTTCGAGGTGACCTCCTCCAGGCTGCGGCTGAAAACTTCCGCCGCGGTCGCCCGGTGCACGTCCACGCCCTGCTCGAAGGCCCGCACCAGGCCGGGGTCCTCGGAGAGGTGGGCCATGATCCGCAGCTCGATCTGCGAGTAATCGCAGGCCAGGATCTTGCGGCCCGGCGGGGCCACGAAGGCGCGGCGGATGCGGCGGCCATCCTCGGTGCGGATCGGGATGTTCTGCAGGTTCGGGTCCGATGAGGACAGCCGGCCGGTGGCGGCACCGGACTGGTGGTAACTGGTGTGTACCCGCCCGGTGTCCTGGTTGATCATCTCCGGCAGCTTGTCGGTGTAGGTGCTGCGCAGCTTGGCCAGCCCGCGGTACTCCAGGATCACCCGCGGCAGCTCGTGCTGCTCGGCGATCGCCTCCAGCGCCTCTTCATTGGTGCTCGGCTGGCCCTTGGGGGTCTTCACCAGCGCCGGCAGCTGCAGCTCGTCGAACAGCACGGCCTGCAGCTGCTTGGGCGAATCCAGGTTGAAGGTGCGCCCGGCCAGCTCCGTGGCCTTCTGCTGGGCGGCCAGCATGCGCGAGCCCAGGTCCTGGCTCTGGCGGCGCAGCTCGGCCATGTCGATGTGCACGCCATTGGCTTCGATGCGGGTCAGCACCGGCACCAGCGGCATCTCGATGTCGCGGTAGACGCTGTCCAGCGAGGGCGTGGCCTGCAGCTGCGGCTGCAGCGCGTGGTGCAGGCGCAGGGTCACGTCGGCGTCTTCGGCGGCGTAGCGGCAGGCTTCGTCCAGGCCTACCTGCGAGAACGAGATCTGCTTGGCGCCCTTGCCGGCCACCTCCTCGAACTTGATGGTGGTGTAGCCCAGGTAGCGCATCGCCAGCGAGTCCATGTCATGGCGCGTGGCGGTGGAATTGAGCACGAAGCTCTCCAGCATGGTGTCGTCGTGGTACCCCAGCAGGTTCACGCCGTGGCGGCGCAGCACGTGCAGGTCGTACTTGCCGTGCTGGCCAAGCTTCTTCTTGGAGGGGTCTTCCAGGGCAGGACGCAGCGCGGCCAGCACCTGCTCGCGTGGCAGCTGGGCCGGCGCGCCGGGGTAATCGTGGCCGACCGGGATATAGGCCGCCCGGCCCGGCTCAACCGCCAGGCTGATGCCGACCAGGTTGGCGCGCATGGCGTCCAGCGCGTCGGTCTCTGTATCGAACGAGATCAGCTCGGCATCGGCCAGGCGCTGCACCCAGGCGTCGAGCTGCTCGGTGGTCAGCACCATCTCGTACTCGCCGGGGGCGGAGAGCGCCGGATCGACCGGCACCACTGCCTCATCCGGCGTGGCACGGGCGTAGCCGGCCGCAGTGCCGCGCAGGCTGACCGGGGCATCGCTGGCAGCGGCCGGGGCCGGCACGGGGCCGCCCAGCTCCTTCAGCGCCTGGGTGAAGCCGTAACGCAGGTACAGCTCGCTCAGCGACGGCACGTCCGGGTCGCGCAGCGGCAGCGTCTGCGCCGAGACCTCCAGCGGCACATCGGTGCGGATCGTGACCAGCTCGCGGTTGAGCGGCAGGCGCTCCAGTGCCGCGCGCAGGTTCTCGCCGATCTTGCCCTTCATGGTCGGCGCCGCCGCCATCACCCCATCCAGGTGCTGGTGCTCGGCCAGCCACTTGGCGGCAGTCTTGGGGCCGCACTTCTCCACGCCGGGCACGTTGTCCACGGCATCGCCCATCAGCGCCAGCAGGTCGACGATCTGGTCGGCGCGCACGCCGAACTTCTCCATCACCGCCGCGTCCGAATCCATGCGGCTGCCGGTCATGGTGTTGACCAGTTCGATACCCGGGCGGACCAGCTGGGCGAAGTCCTTGTCGCCGGTGGAGATGGTCACCTGCAGGCCATCGCGGTGGCCCTGCAGGGCCAGCGTGCCGATCACATCGTCGGCCTCCACGCCGGGGATGCGCAGGATGCTCAGGCCCAGCGCCTCGACGATGCGGCACATCGGCTCGATCTGCGGCCGCAGGTCGTCAGGCATCGGCGGGCGGTTGGCCTTGTAGTCGGCATACAGGTCGTCACGGAAGGTCTTGCCGGGCGCATCGACCACGAAGGCGACGTACTCAGGGCGCTCCTTCAGGGTGGCGCGCAGCATGTTGACCACACCGAACAGCGCGCCGGTGGGTTCACCGTGTGCGTTGGTCAGCGGCGGAAGCGCGTGGAACGCGCGATACAGGTAACTGGACCCGTCAATCAGGACTAATCGGCTCATGTGACGATTCTACGCGCCCGGCCCTGACCGTCGTCGGCACCGGCCTCACGATCCATCGGGCATAATCGGGCCCTCTTCGCCCAAGGACTCCCGGCCCATGAAGATTCTGTTGCTCGCAGGCGTGCTCGCGCTGGCTGGCTGTGCCACTGGTGGCGGCGGCAGGCCCCCGGTCGATGTCACCGGTGCCGATGTGGTCAAGACGGTCCAGGACAACGGCGACACCATCGAGGAGTACCGGGTCGGCGGCCAGCTGCGGATGGTCAAGGTGACCCCGTCGCGCGGCGCCCCGTTCTACATGTACGACCAGAACGGCGATGGCCGCATGGACGGCGACAAGGACGGCGTCTCGCCGGTGTACTGGAAGCTCTACAGCTGGTGATTCCGGGCGTCGACCGCTGCCGCCCCGTGACCGCATGGGGTCGGCCAGGCGCTGACCCCCATCCCTGCTTTCCCACGCTCGATGACCACACCCGAACGCCGCCACGATCCGAATCCGGCTGAACTGCGCGCCGGCCTCACTGCAGAGCAGCGCCAGGCGGTGGAGACGCTGGAGCATTTCGGCTGGCAGCTGCGCTTCGTGCGTCGCCCGCTGTTCCGCGATCCCGTGCCGGTGCTGTTCGACCGGACGGGCGAGCGCTATGTGGTGCTGCAGCCGGATGGCACGCTGGATGAATCGCAGACGTTGAAACTGCGCGATTGAGGGGCACTGAGGGGCACTGCCGGCCAGCGGCCGGCACTACCGTTTCTCCGTTATCGGATGACCAGCACCGGTACCGTGCTGCGTGCCAGCACTTCGGCGGTCTGGCTGCCGAGCAGCACACGGGTCACGCCACGGCGGCCGTGCGAGGTCATCACGATCAGGTCGCTGCCGCGTTCGGTGGCCGTATCGATGATGCCATCGGCGGCATAGCGGTCCAGCACATGCACGGTTTCGGTGCGCAGGCCCTGCGCTTGCGCAGCAGCCTTGGCCGGCTGCAGCACCTTCTGCGCGGTCTCTTCGCGGTCGGCTTTGTATTCGGGCGTGTTCATGTAGCCCACGCTCCAGCCCATCGCGTCATACATGCCCACCGCCCATGGCTCGGAGACGGTCACGATATCGACCTCGGCATCGAGGTCCTTGGCCAGCTCCAGGCCCTTGGCCAAACCTTTCTCGGCCAGCTCCGAACCATCGGTGGCAATCAGGATGCGCTTGTACATGGCAGAGCTCCTTGGAGTGTGCGATGGGAACACCACCATTGCACACCCGGTGTGGACGCAGTGCCTTGAGCTGGATCAATCGCCGTGGGCGCGCGCAGGCACCCCCCGCGCCGGATTGCCCACCACGGTGGCGCCGGCAGGCACATCGCGGGTGACCACACTGCCCGCACCCACCACCGCGTCATCGCCGATGGTGACGCCGGGCAGCACGATCGCGCCGCCCCCGATCCAGACATTGCGCCCGATCCGGACCGGCTTGGCCGACTCCAGGCCTTCCGCCCGCGCCTGCGGATCACGCGGATGGTCGGCGGCATAGATCTGCACTGCCGGACCGATCTGGGTGCCATCGCCGATGCTGACCTCGGCCACGTCCAGGATCACGCAGTTGTAGTTGAGGAACACGCCTTGCCCCAGGCGGATGTTGTAGCCGTAATCGCAGTGGAATGGCGGCCGGATCACCGCGCCCTCGCCGACCGCACCGAGCTGCTCGCGTAACAGCGCACGGCGCACGGCTGGGGTTTCGGCCAGGGCGGCGTTGTAGCGGACCATCCACACCTTGGCGGCGGCCATGTCGGCCTGCAACTCGGGATCACCGGGGCGGTAGGGCAGCCCGGACAGCATCTTTTCCTTTTCACTCGGACGCATATGGCCTCCATCAGACAGAAGCCGATGATGCCGGTTGCGTGTTCGACTGTCAGCGCGTGCGGCGACGCGTGCCCAGCAGCGCGACCAGTGCGAAGACGATGCCGCTCAGCCAGAACCACAGCGTCGCCCGGCCGATGCACACCCCACTGGGCTGCGGCTGGCAGCGCAGGCGCAGCAGATCGAAGTCGCCGCCGTCGGCCAGGCAGGTCTGCGCGTGCTGGAACAGGGCCAGCACCGGCTCGGCCCAGCCTGCCGACCATGTCAGCAGGACCAGTGCAGCAAGCAGATATGGAATTCCCTTGTTCACGAGTGCGCTCCCAGCGGACAGGGGCAGACTCTGGGCGCCGGCCGGGGGAGCGACAAGCGGCACGCGACGAACTGTGTGAAATCCGGGATGAGCCGGGGGCGATCGGGGATGAAGCGAGACGCCCTGGCCCACCACAACGCGGATAGCGCAGGCATGCGCTGCCTGGGATGCCTGTGCTGCAGCGCAGGACGGAGACCGACAACGCCCATGACAGACTTCGCGCATGCGCCCTCTGCTCATTGCCCTGCTGTGCTCGCTGGCCCTGCTGCCGCTACCCGGACTTTCCGCCGCGCCGGGTCCGGACCGCGTGCTGATCTTCAGCCGCACCGCCAAGTTCCACCACGACGCGATTCCTGTGGCCGTGGCGACGCTGCGCGAGCTGAGTGCCGAGGCCGGCATGACGGCGGACCCGAGCGACGATCCCCGCGATTTCCGCCCCGACAACCTCGCCCGCTACCGCGCCGTGGTCTTCGCCAATACCACCGGCGATGTGCTCGACGCCGCGCAGCAGGCGGCGATGGAACAGTTCATCCGCAACGGCGGCGGCTTCATGGGCGTGCACGCCGCGGCCGACACCGAGTACGACTGGCCGTGGTACGGCGAACTGGTCGGCGCGTGGTTCCACAAGCACCCCGAGGGTCTGCAGGAGACGCGGGTGCAGCCTGAGCGTGACGGCAAACCGTCAGGCCCGGCGTGGCCGATCCGCGATGAGCTCTACAACTACCGGCGCAATCCGCGTGGGATGGTGCAGGTCATCGCGACGGTGGACGAAGCGCGCTACGACGGCGGCACCATGGGCGCCGATCATCCCATCGCCTGGTGCCGGCCCTTCGATGGCGGCCGCAGCTGGTACACCGGGCTGGGCCATGATGCTGCGGTGTACGCCAATCCGGATGTGCGGGCGCAGCTGCGCCGTGGCCTGCGCTATGCAGCAGGCCACGCGCCGGACTGCTGATCAGGCGGTACGCACCACGCGTGCGCCCTGGCACAGCGGGTAGCTCGCCAGCAGATCGGCGATGCGCTCGTGCATCGTGTCGAACGAGGCGCCATACAGATACAGCGCCGTCTCGGTCGGGCCCTGCCACCAGCTGCAGATCTCGCCGTGGCCTTCGATGCGCTCGACGATCTGTTCGAACACATAGTTCGAATCACACTGTTCGTAGACCTCATCGGGCAGATCGGTGCCGTTGAGATACAACGCCAAGCCTTCGGTGACGCCGAACGGCTGATCGGGGGCGCCTTCGCGCTGGATCAGCGAGCCCTTCGGCGCCCCCAGCTGCTCCAGCAGCTCGATCACGCCAGGCAACGAGGCCGGATCGTTCAGCGCGACCTCGATATCGCCGTAGTCCACTTCACCGTCTTCCGTCAGCGCGGTGCCACCGCCGGTGATCTCGCCCAGCTCGGCACTGCCCAGCAGCGCATCGAGCGGGTCTTCGAACAGCTCATGGCGATGCTCGGGCTGGAGCTTGGCATTCAACTTGACGGTGAGGTGCAGCGGCGAATCGGTCATGGCGGCGGCCTGTTCGAAAAGGATGGCCCCATTGTAGTGCCGGCCGCTGGCCGGCTCCCGACAACGCCGCAGCAGGCAGCTGCCGGCCAGCGGCCGGCACTACCGGATGACGAGCGCTGCTCAGAGCACCGTCAGATTGGCATACGCCATCACCAGCCACTTGCTGCCGGCCTCGATGAATTCGACCTGCACGCGGGCGTGCTGGCCGCTGCCTTCGTAGTCGGTGACCATGCCTTCGCCGAACTTGGGATGGTTGACCATCGCGCCCAGCTTGAGCGGCGGCGCTTCCAGTGCCGAGTGGCCCATCACCCGGTTGGCACCGAGCGAGGTGCCGCGCGAGACCTGCACCTTGGGGCGCACTTCGTTGACCAGCTCACGCGGGATCTCGCGCAGGAAGCGCGAGGGCACGTTGTAGTTGTCCTGGCCATGGATGCGACGTGATTCGGCGTAGCAGAGCACCAGCTTCTGGCGCGCGCGGGTGATGCCCACGTACGCCAGGCGACGTTCTTCTTCCAGCCGGCCGCTTTCTTCCAGCGAGCGCGCGCTCGGGAACAGGCCGTCTTCCATGCCGGCCAAGAACACCAGCGGGAACTCCAGGCCTTTGGCAGCGTGCAGCGTCATCAACTGCACGCCCTCTTCGCCGGCCTGGGCCTGGCCTTCGCCGGCTTCCAGCGAGGCGTAGGCGAGGAAGGCGACCAGCTCGCTCATGTCCTGGGTTTCTTCGACATCGTCTTCGCGACGCACGAAGCGCGAGGCCACCGAGACCAGTTCGTCCAGGTTGTCCGCGCGCGATTCCGAATCCAGCGCGTTGCGGCTTTCCTTGGACCAGTGCTCACGCAGGCCCGAGCGCATCAGCACGTGGTCGATGCGTTCGGCCAGGGTCATCGTGTCGGCTTCGGCCTGGAGCTGGTTGACCAGCACCAGGAACCCGGCCAGCGCGTTGCGTGCACGTACAGCGAGCTCATTGCCCTGGGTGGTCAGCATGGTGGCCTCCCACAGCGAGATCGCGTGGGTACGGGCCAAACGGCGCACTTCATCCAGGGTGCGATCGCCGATGCCACGCGTCGGCGTGTTGACCGCACGCTCGAAGGCGGCGTCATCGTTGCGGTTGGTCATCAACCGCAGGTAGGCCAGCGCATCCTTGATTTCGGCGCGCTCGAAGAAGCGCATGCCGCCGTACACGCGGTACGGCACCTGCTCGGAGAGCAGCGCTTCTTCGAAGGCACGCGATTGTGCATTGCTGCGGTAGAGCACGGCGACGTCGCCATAGCTGCCACCATCGCGCACCCACTGGCGCGCGCGCTCGACCACGTAACGCGCTTCGTCCATTTCGTTGTAGGCCGCGTACAGATCGATCGGATCACCATCGCCGCTGTCGGTCCACAACTCTTTGCCGATGCGGTCCGGGTTGTGCGCGATCACCGCATTCGCCGCGCCGAGGATGTTGGCGGTGGAGCGGTAGTTCTGCTCCAGGCGCACGGTCTGCGCGCCCGGGAAATCCTTCAGGAAGCGCTGGACGTTCTCGACCTTGGCGCCGCGCCAGCCATAGATGGCCTGGTCGTCATCGCCGACCACGAACACGTGGCCGGTCTCACCGGCCAGCACGCGCACGAAGGCGTACTGGATGGCGTTGGTGTCCTGGAACTCGTCCACCAGGATTTCGCGGAAGCGCGAACGGTAGTGCGCCAGCAGCGCCGGGTTGTCGCGCAGCAGTTCATGCGCGCGCAGCAGCAGCTCGGCGAAATCGACCAGACCGGCGCGGTCGCAGCGCTCCTGATAGGCGATATACGCCTGGCGCATGGTTTCCAGCCACGCGTCATGCGGCTCGGGCTGGATGTGCTGCGGGCGACGGCCTTCGTCCTTCTGCTCGTTGATCCACCAGGCGATCTGCTTCGGCGGGAACTTGCCGTCGTCGATCTCCAGCTGCTGGACCACGCGCTTGACCAGCCGCAGCTGGTCGTCCGAATCCATCACCTGGAAGCTGTCGGGCAGCTTGGCGTCCTGGAAGTGCAGGCGCAGCAGGCGATGGGCCAGGCCGTGGAAGGTGCCGATCCACGCGCCGCGGCTGCCCTGCGACAGCTGCAGGTCGATGCGGTGACGCATCTCGCCGGCGGCCTTGTTGGTGAAGGTCACCGCAAAAATGCCATGGGTCGGCACGCCGCAGACTTCATTGAGCCAGGCGATGCGGTGGATAAGCACGCGGGTCTTGCCGGAACCGGCACCGGCAAGCACCAGATGGTGGCCGGGCGGGGCGGACACAGCTTCGCGCTGGGCGGGGTTCAACCCGTCGAGCAAGTGGGAAACATCCATGTCCCCATTTTACCCTCGGGCGGGTCGCTCCGGGTCGTTACGCGGCGCCCGGACCGAACGGGTTCAGCCGCGCGCCGCCTGTTCGGCCTGCACGCGCAGCTCCGGGATCGCCAGGCTCTCCCACAGGGTGCCGATGCGCAGGCTGCCGACCACCCGGATCGCCGGCTGCGGCTGGCCATGGCCATCGATCAGGGCACCGTCCTCCACCGTGGTCTCCAGCCCAAGGCCATGCGGGCCCGGGCGGGCATGTCCGTCCGCCAGCAGCTGCTGGATCAGCGGATTGCGCATCGACAGCGCGCGGGTCTCCACCCCGGTGGCGTTGATCACCGCGCCCACGGTCAGGGGCGGCAGGCCACCGTCCGGGCTGCGGCCGTGCAGCTGCAACCCGCTTTCCTGCATCAGCAGCGTATCCAGCCGGGCCCGATGGCGCTGCAGCTGGCCACTGCGCTCCAGTTCGCTCACCTGGGCATGCACCGATTCGGCGATGCGGTGGCGGTGCACGTCCCAGTACCGCACCACGTGGCGCAGGAAGCGCCGCTGATCGGCCTCGCCCAGGCTCAGCCACAACGCCTGGCCCATCGGCCGGATCCGGTCCATCACGCTCTGCCATGGGAGGCCTTGCGCCACGGCGGCATGCGCCTGCGCGCGCAGTTCCCGCACGCGCTGGCGCAGCGACATCGCCAGCAGCGGCTGCGGATCGAAGGTGACCGCATCGCCATGCGCCTGTGGCAAGGGCAGCAACGCGTGGCGCGACAGCACGTAGATGCGCCCGCGGTGACCGGCGGCGGCCAGGGCGACCACACTGTCGGCCATGCTCAGGCCCGAGCCGATGATGGCCAGATCGTCATCGCCGGCCAGCACGCGCACGCCGTCGTAGTCCCACGCCTCCACCGCCTGTGCGGGCGGCAGTGCGTCGGCACCGGGTACCGGCAGTGGACGCATGCTGTTGCCACAGGCCAGCACCACGCGCTGCGCGCGCCACGTCACGTCATCGTCGAGCCGCAGCTCCACGCCGTGTCCGGTCGGCTCCAGTGCGAACACCGGCTGCTCGACCACCTCCAGCGCCGCTTCGCTGCGCTCGCACGCCTGTTCCAGGCGCTCACGCAGGTAGGCGGCGAAATGGCGGCGCGGCACGAACTGGTCCGCCAGCAGCGCGCGCGGCACATCGGCAATCGCCTGGCTGTCGATCAGGTAATCCAGGAAATCCGCAGGCTGATCGGGCAGCCCGCTCATCTTGCCGGCCGGCACGTTGAGCAGGTGCTCAGGCCAAGGCGTGGCGTAGGCGATGCCTTCGGCCAGCGCCGAAGCCGGCTCGAACAGCACGATGCGTGACGGTCGCGCAGCATGGCGCAGGGCCTGCAGCGCGACGAGGACGCCGGCAGCGCCGCCGCCGACGATGGCCAGATCACACTGGCGGTGGGTATCGGACGCAGTCATATATCGATTGTAGGCGATGCGCGTGGACCGGCCGTCCACGCGCGTCACAGCGGGCTACATCAACGCATCGGCCAGCCGTGCGATGCCTTCGCGGCTGCGCTTCCACGCCGGCCGTTGGCGCCACGTCGCCAGATCGAGCTGACGGGACTGTTCGAGATAGTCGGCTTCGATCTGCGCCAGCTGCCGCACCATGCCCGGGTCATAGCAGAGCATGCCGATCTCGGCATTGAGCGCGAACGAGCGGATATCCAGGTTGATCGAGCCGACCAGGGCAATGTCTTCATCGACAGTCAGGTGCTTGGCATGCAGGAAATGCGGTTCGTACAGTGCGATGCGCACACCGCTGCGCAGCAGCTCATCGTAGTAGGCCTCCTGCGCCCACGAGGTCAGCCGCTGGTTGGTGCTGGCCGAGAGGATCAGCTGCACCTGCACGCCGGACAGCGCCGCGATGCGCAGCGCACTCAAGGTCGCCTCATCCGGCACGAAATACGGCGTGACCAGCACGATGCGCCGGCGCGCCAGATGGATCAGCGCGTTCACCGCATCGCGCGCATTGCTGAAGGGGTAGGCCGGGCCACTGGGCAGCAGTTGGGTCGGCACATCGGCTGAGCACACCGGCACCGCGGTGAGCACATCCAGGCGCTGCCCGGTTTCCATGTACCAGTCGCTGGCGAACACGGCTTCCAGGTGCGCCACCACCGGGCCGCGCACGCGCGCGACCAGCTCCTTGTTCGGGAACCCCGCAACAAACTGCGCGCGCGCCAGGTTCTGTGAGCCGATGTAGCCGACGCGGTTGTCGATCACCGCGATCTTGCGGTGGTTGCGCAGGTCCATGCGGCCACTTCGGCGCCACCGCAGCCCACCGGGCAGCATCGCGCGCACATCTACGCCGAGGGCTTGGAGACGGTGACGGTAGTGGCGCAGCCCGCGCTTGGCCCCGACTGCATCCAGCAGCACGCGGCAGTGCACGCCGCGCGCCGCAGCCCGCTGCAGCGCTTCGACGATGGCCTCGCCGACGGCATCGTCGAACATCAGGTAGTACAGCAGGTGCACGCGCTCACGGGCCTGGTCGATGTCTTCGATCAGGGCCTGCAGCGAGGCGTCGTAGTCATTGAGCAGATCCACCGCGTTGCCGTGGATGGGCATGAAATCGCCCTGGCGCTCGATCAGCGGCACGATCTCGGCGGTGGCCGTCTCCGGCGGGGGCGTCCAGCGCAGCGGCGGCTGCAGGGCCTGCTCTTCGCGGATCACCTGGGAGGCCTCGGCCTGGCGCTGCACGCGCTGGCGCGACAGCCAGGGGTGGCCGAACAGCAGGTACAGCGGCAGCCCGAGCAGCGGCACGAAGCCGACCAGCAGCAACCAGCTGCGCGCGGCACCAGGCGTCGTGCGGCTGGGAATCCACAACAGCGCGGCCAGCCGGATCAGCCAATCCAGCATCAACAACCACGAACCCAGCAGCCACTCGAACAGCATCGCGTCGCCCGTCGGGAGGGGAACCGCATTCTGCCATGGGCCGCTGTGCCGCCGGGGTGACTGGTGCAGCCGCTGCGGCCCGGCACCGCGCGATGCCGGAAACGGAAAAACCCGCCACGAGGGCGGGTTTTTCGTCGGGAAGCTCAAGGATCCTTGCGGATTACTTGATCTTGCCTTCCTTGTACAGGACGTGCTTGCGCACGACCGGATCGTACTTCAGGAATTCCATCTTCCCGGGGGTGTTCTTCTTGTTCTTGTCCGTCGTGTAGAAGTGGCCAGTGTTGGCCGTCGAAATCAGACGGATCTTATCGCGCTTGCCTGCCATGATCGTTTACTCCTCAGACCTTTTCGCCGCGCGAACGCAGCTCAGCCAGAACGGAGTCGATACCGTTCTTGTCGATGGTGCGCAGGGCATGCGCGGAAACACGAAGCTTGACCCAGCGGTTTTCGCTGGCAACCCAGAAGCGGCGCTCGTGCAGGTTGGGCAGGAAACGACGACGGGTCTTGTTGTTGGCGTGCGAGACGTTGTTACCCGTCTGCACTCGCTTGCCGGAAACTTGGCATACGCGGGACATTGCGCACCTCGATAAAAGTAGTTGTCAGCCCATAGCCCGGGCGACGGCGGCCTCGACGGTTTCCCGCCACACGTCATGAGAATCAAAGGGTTACGCTGTCGAGGGCGGACCGGATGACGTGTTCCCGGCCACCGATCCAAAGGTTTTTGGACACGGCGAGCCGCGCATTATGCCCGCTTGGCCCTGCTGGCGCAACCGAGGCCGGCAGGGGCCTGCCGGCCGGGTCGTTCATGCCAGGACGGCGCGGCGCGGCCGCCCGGCGGCTGGGGTGCTGGCCGCGATCGGCTCACCCGAGGCCGGCACTGCCCGCTCCCTGCCCCAGGCGCGGATGTTCTCGATCTGCTCCGGTGCGGTCCGCGACAACGGCACCACGTTCTGGAAACTCCGCCGGAACAGCTCATCGGTGACTACGGCATCGCCCTTCAGGTACGCCTCTTTCACCACTTCACGCACCGCCGATTCCAGGTCCGACCCGGCAAAGCCCTCGGACAGATCGACCAGCTCGTCGAGCAGCGCCGGCGCCAGCTCACGCTGCTGCAGGCCGCGGCGGGCGTAGATGCCGATGATGTCGCGGCGTTCCGGCGCGGTTGGCAGGTCGACGAAAAACAGCTCGTCAAACCGGCCGCGGCGCAGCAGCTCCGGCGGCAGCTTGGACACATCGTTGGCGGTCGCCACCACGAACACGCGGGTACGGGCTTCCTGCAGCCAGTACAGGAACTGGCCGACCAGTCGGGTCGAGGTGCCGCCGTCGCCGCCCCCGGTGGCGCCGGCCAGGCCCTTTTCGATCTCGTCGATCCACAGCACGCAGGGCGCCACGTGATCCGCCGTGGCAAGCGCTTCCTTGAGGCGGCCTTCGCTCTGGCCCAGGTACTGGCCGTGGATGGTGGACAGGTCCAGGCGGTACAGCGGCAACTGCCAGTCCTGGGCAATGGCCTTGGCCGACAGCGATTTGCCGCAGCCCGGTACGCCGACCAGCAGCACGCCCCGCGGCGGCCGGATGCCACGCTCGCGCAGGTCGGCGGTCAGCAGCGGCCGCTCGCGTGCCAGCCAGCTCTTGAGGCCGCCCAGGCCACCGACACTCAGGTCGCCGCCACGCACGGGCACCCGCTCGATACCGGAAATGTCGGCGAAGATCCGGTCCTTGGCATGCATCAGCTCGACCAGATCATTCTTGTCGATACGCCCGTTGACCAGCAGCGTGGCGATGATGTTCTCCGCCTCCAGCCGCGAGATGCCGGCCAGGATGGCCGCCGCCTGGCGGATGTCGGCGTCGTCCCACTCGATCTGGAACTGGCTGCGGTACGGATCGATCTGCTCATGGATGATCGCCGCCATCTCGTCTTCGGTGGGCGGCGACAACACCAGCGACATGCCCAGGCGCTGCAGTTGGCCGAACACCGGCTTGCTGGTCACCACGACCACCGAGCCGCCATGGTCGGCCGCCAGCATCGCCACATCGATCAACTGCCGCGCCGAGGGCGTGTCGTCCTCCAGGTCGGACACTTCGGTCAACACGAAACTGAGGTTCTGACGCTGCGCCATCTGCTGGCTGGCGAAGTCCACCGCGCCGATGACCGAGCGGTCTTCGTTGACGATCCGCCCGGTGGCCAGCTCGCGCGTACCCTGCGAGAGGGTGTGCACATAGAACGGCGCACTCAACGCACCGGCCACGTCACGCAGGATATCCAGCACCCGCGCGCGTTCGGTGCTGCGGATGGAGATGAAGGGCACGCGCGCTTTCAGGTAGCGGGTCAGCGTGGCATGGAACTCGCGGGTATCGCTCATGGATTCAGATCATCAAGGTTCGCCGACGGCCCGCTAGGGCGGGGACATCGGCAGGTGAAGCAGACGGGAGTGGCGGCGGCGCGGCAGCATCCAGTGCTGCCGGCCGGTAGTGGCACAGGCTGTTATAGCGCACCGCACGCAGGGTGCGGTCACAGCGCAGCGTGCGTGCGTTGGCTTCCAGGTCGGCCTGCATCCTGGCCGTGATGCGGACCAGTTCGTCGCGCAGGAACGCACGCAGCGATTCAGGCAGCGTTGCCAGCGAGGCCAGCTGATGCAGCACGCTGAAGTGCCGACGCGCATCCAGCAGCGCACGCACCAGGGTCACTTCATCGGCGCGATCACCCAGATCGCGTTGCAGGCGAGCGCTGCACTGCTTCAGCCGCAGGTCGAGCAGCGTGGTCACCCGGTCGGTGAACAACTGCGCCACGCCGGGGGTCCAGTCCAGGCGCCCAGCCGCCATGGCCGCGAGCGCCTCGGCTTCGCGGCCCCCTTCACTGAAGGCATCCAGGACCTGGCTCCATTCGGCATAGGTCCGCGGAACCGGCAGTGTCATCCGTGCGAGGCGCGTTTGCGGCGTACGAAACCGGTTGTCGGAAGCAGGTCCCAGCCAGGCAGGGCGCCGGCAAGCGCATCCGGGGCGGCAATATTGACCAGCGGCGCGGCGGAAACAACCGGGGTAGCCGCCGCGACATCGTTCAGCGACGGCGGGAGGGCGTCCTGGGCCGGCAACGGCGGCGGCACGGCGGAAGCATCGAGCAGGGAACGGGTCATGGTCGGGCCTCAGGCGGTGGCAGCAAGGATGCGGCGGGTATTGTCATGACCGCCAAGGGTGAACTGCTCGGGGGTGATCGACTCCAGCAGCGCGGTCAACTCGGCAGACTGGGCATCGCGTGCGGCGAGGTCACGCCGCACTTCCACGACTTCGGCCATGCAGGCCTTGAGCGCGTTCTGCAGCTGCTCACGCTGGCGCGTAAAGTCGGCGCGGACCGTTTCGCGGGTCTTGTCCAGATTCTTGTAGGCCATGCCGACCCACAGCAGCATCAGCGCGGCGATGACCATGCCGATGATGTTGCCGAGGGTCATCACCAGCAGCAGGACGCCCAGCACCAGGACAGCCCAGTGCTGGAAGCGCAGCTTCACGCCGGCCAGCGCCTGGGCAAGCCCGGCGTCGACGTGTTCGTTCAGCGAGGTCTCCAGTGCAGCCTGGTTGCTGCCATCGCGCGTGGTGCCCTGCCATGCATCCAGCGTGACCTCCACGTCGGTCGGGATCGACTGGCGGATGCTGGCGGTGAGATCGTGATGCGCTTCCAGGATCCAGCTGCGCGACTGGGCGGTCGCAAAGCGCTGGGTGGCACGCGAAGCCTGCGAGGTTTCCGGATGCATCGCGGCGTTGGTAAGCAGCTGGGTGAAGCTGATGCGATGTTCCAGTGCCGGGTCCTGCAGCTGGAAGCGACGGTCGGCCGCGGGGCGGTCACCGTTCTCATCGATGATCAGCTTGCACAGGGCTTCATCGCGTCGCAGCGGCAGTTCTTCTGTGTCGAAATGCGAAACCAGCTTGGTCAGCAGGGCGTCGACATCGGCGGCCAGACCGGCCGTTGCACGTACATCGCCGCTGAACACACTCTGGAAATGCCGGGTGACAGCCGCGTGGGTCGCGGTGGCATTGAGCGAGTCCTGCAAGGCCGGCCAGGTCGGGCTGAACCGTTGCAGGTGCGGATAGCGGGCGCTGTCGTCGCCATTGGGGGTCTTGGAGCGCAGCGCATCGATCCACTGGCTGCGCTGAGCCTCCACGAAGCCGGCACGCTGGGCCAGTTCCTCGATCCACTCATTGGTGCGCGCCACGCAGATGCGGGCAGTATCCACGCCGAACACACCGCCGGCGATCGCATCGATCAACACCACGGTCTGGCGGTCCAGTTCCACCGGGTTCTGCATGCCCAGGTAACGGTCCATCCACTGCTGGGCGGCCGACAGACGTCCCGCGCGGCGGCTGACGAGAGAGAACAGCAGGCTGGTTTTCTCGTCATCACGACGGATGGCCTCGGCCAGCGCACGCTGCGCCAGATCCTGCTGATCGTTGAGCCACGCGGCCAGCGCCACCAGTGCCGGGGCCAACCAGTAGCCGGGCGCCGCCAGCATGAGATTCTCACTGGCGGCACGGATGGTGTCCTGCCGGACCAGACTGATGTCGGCCGCCTGCAGAATGCCGGTGGTCTGGCGGCGGACATCGGCGTAGTGGCCGAACCGGTTCTCCAGCTCCTGGCGGATCTTCACCTGCCGGGTTTCGGCCAGCGACAGTTCCTTGGCTTTCAGATCCGCTGCCACGAAATCCATGAACGCTTTTTCCAGGCGCGCCAGTTCGCTGCGGGTGGCACCTACATCGCTCTGGATCGCATGGGCCTGGGTGTGCAATGCGTCCAGGTCCCGCCCCAGCGAGCGCAGGCTGCTGTTGATGGCGGACAGGTCGGCCATGTGGATGATGCGTTGTGTGCTCATGTCGTTCCTTCGATGACGGCGGTCTGGCCGGAGTCGCTGACGGTGACCATCCGGTTCGCGTACACCTCGATGAAGGCGTAGGACGGATGCACGGCCAGCGTGCGTGCCCGTTCGAGCGTTAGCGGCAGCGTGTGGCCGATCTTGAAGTGTTCGATGATCTGCCCGGTCAGGTCCAGCGTATGGACCTCATACGGGTGACCGAGCATGCAGCGGCTGACGATGCCGAGCAGGCGATCCTCCAGGGCGATCTCACCGAGTTCGGCGTCGATCAGCTGCTTCAGCGCAGCCAGCGCTTGGCGATCATGCAGGTGACCGCCAACATCGACACGGGTCATGGCCTGCACATACGCGGGCGAGCGCTTCTGCCGGAGGCGGCTGTCGAGCGAGGCCGCACTCAGCGGGGTGGTGCGTGCCTGAGAGCGCGTGGCGACAGACAGGCCGGCGGTAGCGGCCTCCGTGCCGAACAATAGATTGCGAGCCATTCCCTGCTTCCTGCGATACCGCGAGCGCGGCCGTTCCGAGGCGGAAAGTAGCAGAGATGCGGTGCCGTTCCAATGCGATGCGTGCGTGGACGATGCGGCCGTCACTGGCGCCTGCGCTAGGCTGGCCACCTGAGAAGGACCGCCCCGCATGAAGATTCTCGCAATGACCTGCCGTGCCATGTTCCCGAAGCGCCTGCCATGAAGCTGCTCGCCCTGACCTACGGCACCGAAGGCGACACCCGCCCGCTGGCGATGCTCTGCCATGGACTGATGGCGGCCGGCCATGAGGTGCTGCTGCTGGCCGAGCGCGGCACCTTGGGCAGCGCGCGCGAACTGGGCGTCCCACATGCCGCGCTCGAAGGCGACATCCATGACGAGGTGGTGGCATTGGTCTCGCGCGGAAATGCGAGGCTTGCCGCTTCGCGGGGGCTGGCGCGGATGGCGCAACAGCACGTGCCCGGGTGGATGCGCCAGGCCGATGCGGCGGCGGCCGGGTGCGATGCGGTGCTGACCGGCGGGCTGGCCGCTTTCGTGGGACTGACCGTGGCCGAGCACCGCGGGCTGCCGGTGATCGGCACCGGGATGATCCCACTGACCCCGACCGCCAGCTTCCCCTCCCCGTTCCTGCCACGGCTGCGCCTGCCGGGCCCGCTCAACCGGCTCAGCTACAGCCTCATCAATCAAGCGGTGTGGCGCACCTTCCGCCGCCCGATCAACGCCGCGCGGCGGGTGCTGGGCATGCCGGACCGCGCCTCCCCCTGGCGGGACCTGCCGATGCTGTATGGCATCTCGCCCAGCCTGCTGCCACCGCCCCCGGACTGGCCCGACAACCACCAGATCTGCGGCCAATGGCGCGCGCCAGAACGCGGTTGGCAGCCGCCGCCGGACCTGCAGGCGTTCCTGGACGCCGGCCCCGCCCCGGTCTACCTCGGCTTCGGCAGCATGACCGGCTTTGATCGCGACCAGGTGCTGCCCGCACTGCTGGCAGCCCTGGCGCCGCGGCGGGTGCTGCTGTTCCCGGGCTGGGCCGGTCTGCCCAGCGCTCCCTTGCCACCCCATGTGTTCGTGATCGGGCCGAACCCGCATGAGGCCTTGTTCCCGCGTTGCGCGCTGATCATCCATCACGGTGGCAGCGGCACCACGCATTCGGCGTGCCGGGCCGGTGTGCCCTCGCTGGTGATGCCGTTCGCCGCCGACCAGTTTTTCTGGGCGGATCGGCTGCATCGGTTGGGCGTGGCACCGGCGGCGTTGTCGCCAAAGCGGTTGGACGCCGCCCGGCTGAGCAGTGCCATTGCGTTTGCCGAACGGGCGGACACGCGTTCGCGTGCCGTCGCGCTTGGCCGGGCGATGACGGTCGAAGATGGCGTGGCCGTTGGCGTCGCGGCGATCGAGGCGCATCTGTCACCGCGATGACCGCGGCCATGGCGGGCACGGAGGTTGCCGTGCCGCCTGTGGGTTTACCCGACCCACGGTCGGGGCTACCCGATGAGCCGGTGCTATCCAGCGGCCGGTGCAGCGTCGTCCTTGCGATGCAGCCACCGATACAGCACCGGCAACACCAACAACGTCAGCAGCGTGGACGAGACGATGCCGCCGATCACCACGGTTGCCAGCGGACGCTGCACCTCCGAGCCGGCACCCACGTTGAACGCCATCGGCACGAAGCCGAGCGAGGCCACCAGCGCGGTCATCAGCACCGGGCGCAGACGGCCCAGGGCACCCTCGTGCACCGCCTGCGGCAACGGCATCCCATGCTCGCGCAGGCTGCGCACGAAGCTGATCATCACCAGGCCGTTGAGCACCGCCACACCGGACAGCGCGATGAAGCCCACGCCGGCCGAGATCGACAACGGAATCCCGCGCAGCGCCAGCGCGAGCACACCGCCGGTGAGCGCCAGCGGCACGCCACTGAACACGATGGCTGCATCCTTGACCGAGCCGAAGGCCCAGAACAGCAGCGCGAAGATGATCGCCAGCGTCACCGGCACCACGATCGACAACCGCTGGCTGGCCGAGATCAGCTGCTCGAAGCTGCCGCCGTACTCGATCCAGTAGCCGTTGGGCACCTGCACATCACGCCCGATCGCCTGCTGCAGCTCGCCGACAAACCCGCCGAGGTCGCGGTCGCGCACGTTGGCGGTGACCACGATCCGGCGCTTGCCATTCTCGCGGTTGATCTGGTTCGGCCCTTCGCTGTTGCTCAGCGTTGCCAGCTCACGCAGCGGCACCGTGCGTGCACTGCCGCTGGTCCAGCTACCGGTGCGGCTGGACTCGTCGGCGTCATCGGCCAGCGCCGTCTCCAGCGACACCGGCAGGTCCGCCAGGGCGGCCGGGTCCTGGCGTAGCGCTTCGGGCAGGCGCACCACGATGTCGAAGCGGCGGTCGCCTTCGAACAACTGCCCTGCCACCTGCCCGCCGACCGCGGTGGCCACGGTCGACTGCACCTGGCCCGGATTCAAGCCATACCCGGCCAACGCGGTGCGGTTGGGGGTGACGGTCAGCAGCGGCAGGCCGCTGGTCTCCTCCACCCGCACGTCGGCCGCGCCCGGCACCGTGCCGACCGCCGCCGCGATGCGCTTGCCGACCGACAGCAGCGTGTCCAGATCGTCGCCGAACAGCATCACGGCCACGTCGGCGCGCACACCGGAGATCAGCTCGTTGGTGCGCATCTGGATCGGCTGGGTGAACTCGTAGTTGTTGCCGGGCAGCTGCTCGACCGCTTCCTCCAGCTCGGCCAGCAGTGCCGCGCGCGACTTGCGAGGATCCGGCCAGGCCTTGCGCGGTTTCATCATGATGAAGGTATCGGCGACCGACGGCGGCATCGGATCGGACGCGACTTCCGGCGTGCCGATCTTGGAGAACACCTTGTCCACCTCGGCGAACTGCACCAGCCGGTTCTCGATCTGCTTCTGCATCTCGATGGACTGGGTCAGGCTGGTCCCGGGGATGCGCATGGCGTGCATGGCGACATCGCCTTCGTCCAGGTTCGGCACGAACTCGCTGCCCAGCCGCGTGGCCAGCAGGCCGCAGCCGACCACCAGCACCAGCGCACCACCGACCATCCAGCGGCCGCGACGCAGCGAAAAAGCCAGCATCGGCTCGTAGCGCCGACGCACCCAGGCCATCAGGCGGTTTTCCTTCTCCTGCACACGGCCACCGAGGAACAGCGCGATCGCCGCGGGCACGAAGGTCAGTGCCAGCACCATGGCACCGGTCAGGGCCAGCACCACGGTGATCGCCATCGGGTGGAACATTTTTCCTTCCACGCCGGTGAGCGCGAAGATCGGCAGGTACACCGCGGTGATGATGCCCAGCCCAAACAGGCTCGGGCGGATCACCTCGGCGGTGGCGCTGGCGGTTTCGGCGAAGCGTTCATCGCGGGTCATGTCGCGGCCGAGCGCATGCTGGCGTTCGCCGAAGCGGCGCAGGCAGTTCTCGATGATGATCACCGCCCCGTCGACAATCAGGCCGAAGTCCAGCGCGCCCAGGCTCATCAGGTTGGCCGACACGCCGCCACGGGCCATGCCGGTCAGCGTGAACAGCATCGCCAGCGGAATCACCGCCGCGGTGATCAATGCCGCGCGGAAGTTGCCGAGCAACAGGAACAGCACCACGATCACCAGCAGGGCGCCTTCGATCAGGTTCTTGGCGACTGTTGCGATGGTGCGGTCGACCAGCGCGGTGCGGTCGTAGCTGGCGGTGACGGTGACGCCCTCGGGCAGACTGGCCTGTGCCTGCTGCAGACGCGCCGCCGCGGCCTGGGCCACATCGCGGCTGTTGGCCCCGATCAGCATCACCACCGTGCCCATCACCACTTCATGGCCGTTCTGGGTGGCCGCACCACTGCGCAGCTCCGGTCCGTCCTGCACCTGGGCGACGTCGTGCACGTGGATCGGCACGCCTTCGCGGCGGGCCAGCACGATGTTGCCGATTTCCTCCAGGTTGGCGACCTGGCCGGGGATGCGGACCAGGAACTGCTGGCCGTTGCGTTCGATGTAGCCGGCGCCGACGTTCTGGTTGTTGGCCTCCACCGCCTGCGCGACATCTTCCAACGTGAAGCCCAGCGCGCGCAGGCGGGCCGGATCCGGGGTGATGTGTACCTGGCGCTGGAAGCCACCGATGGTGTTGACCTCGGTCACGCCGGGCACGTTGCGCAGCTGTGGCCGGATCACCCAGTCCTGCAGCGTGCGCAGGTCGGTAGCGGTGTACGCCGTGCCATCGGCCTTGCGCGCGGTGGGATCGGCGTCGATGGTGTACATGAAGATCTCGCCGAGGCCGGTGGAGATCGGTCCCAGCTGCGGATCCAGTCCTTCGGGGATCTGCGATTTGACCTGCTGCAGGCGCTCGGCGACCTGCTGCCGGGCGAAGTAGATGTCGGTGCCGTCCTTGAACACCACGGTCACCTGCGAAAGCCCGTAGCGTGAGAGCGAGCGGGCCTGTTCCATCGCCGGCAGGCCGGCCATCACCGTTTCCACCGGATAGGTGATGCGCTGTTCGGTTTCCAGCGGCGAATAGCCGGGCGCGGCGGTGTTGATCTGCACCTGGACGTTGGTGATGTCCGGGGTGGCGTCGATCGGCAGCTTGGTGAAACTCCAGCTGCCAATCACGATCAGCACCAGGGTCAGGGCCATCATCAGCCAGCGATGGGCGATGGCGGCGCGGAGGATGCGCTCAAGCATGACGGCGCCCTCCGTCCGTGGGGCACGGCAGCACGTCAATGTTCATGCGATGCCCCTGCCTTGCCGATGTCGGCCTTGACCACGTAGCTCTGCTCGACCACCACCTCTTCGCCGAGGGTCAGGCCATCGAGCACTTCCACCTTGCCGGCATCGCGCGCACCCAGCGTGACCGCACGCGCGGTGTAGGTCTCGCCTTCGCGCACGAACACCACCTCCTTGCCGTCCATCGTCTGCAGCGCGCTCAGCGGCACCACCTGCGCCGCCGGCGTGGTCGCGACCACGATGCGGGCCTTGACCGCCGCACCGGGACGCCATTGGCCGTCATCGTTGCGCAGCGTGGCACGCGCGACCGTGCTCTGGCTGGCGGTGGCGGTACCGGGCAGCACGCGTTCGAGCGTGGTGGCCTGGCTGACCCCGTCGGTCATGCGCGAGACGGTGACCGGCACGCCGGCGGTGATGTGCTGGGTGTCGTTGCCGAAGATATGCAGGTCCACCCACAACGTGGACAGATCGCCGATCTCGAACAAGGGCGTGCCCTCGCCGGCCACCCCACCGACCTGCGCCTGGCGCGCGAGCACCACGCCACCGATCGGTGCGGTCACGGTGTAGGTGGTCAGGCTGAGGTTGCTCTCGATGCTGGCCAGCACCTGTCCCGCCCGCACGCGGTCGCCGACATTGGCGCGCAGCGAACGGATCGGACCGGGAAAGCGCGCCATCACCTGCGCGACGCGGCCATCGACCGGGGTCAGCAGGCCCTGCACGTCGTGCTCGTCGGCGATGGTGCCGGCCACCACCGGCGCCACGCGGATGCCGGCCTGTTCGGCCATGGCCGCGGCGATGGTGGTGCGTTCCGGTGCATCGTGATCGTCATGGTCATCGTCATGCCCGGCCTCTGCATGGTCGGCATCCGCCGCGGCCGCTTTGGCCGGCGCCGCAGCGGGGTCACGGCTGCCGCAGCCGGTGAGCGCCATCAGCGCGATCAACAGGCTGGCGGCCAGCATGGTACGGATCAGGGAAGCGGTCATCGGCGGTCCTCCGTGGACACGGTGTCGGTGGCGGCGACCAGGCTCTGGCCGGTCAGTCGCTGGAGTTCGATCAGGGCGGTCTGTGCGGCGATGGCCGCTTCAAGCTGGCGCTGGCGTGCTTCGATCCGCATCGCCTGCAGCTGGGCCCATTCCATGTAGCTGATCGCGCCGCCGCGCCAGGCCTTCTCGGCGGCATTCTCGGCGCGCTTGAGCTGCGGCAGTACGTCGCGCCCCATGCGGGTGACTTCCAGCCGCGCGGTCAGGTAGCGGCCATGCGCTTCGGCGAGCGTGGCGTACAGCTGCAGCGCGCGCGCATCGCGCTCCACGCTGTTGAGCGCCAGTTCGGCCTCGGCCGCGCGGATCTCCGGGTCGGCACGGCGCACACTGCCCAGCGGCAGGCTGAAACCGGCCACCAGGGAGGTATCGCGGGTGTCGCGGCTGTTGCGCACCCCCACCTGCCAGCTGACATCCGGCCGCGCCTGGGTGCGGGCCAGCTGCACCTGCGCTTCGCGGATGCGGCGCTCACCGGCCAGCACCGCCAGTTCCGGGGTGCGCTGCAGCTCGTCGGCGAGCACGGCGAAGTCCTGCAGCGCGGGCAGCTGCATCGGATCGCCGGTGACCACGTCGAAACCGGGCTCGCGCTGGCGCCACAACGCCGACAGCGCCGCACGCGCGGACTGATCCATCTGCAGGGCGCGATCGCGGTCCAGTTCGGCCTGGGCCAGCATCGCCTGCGCCGTCATCAGCACCGATTCCGGCGAGGCGCCGGCCTGCAGCCGCAGCCGCGCGGCGGCGACCGCGCGCCTGCGCTGCTCGATATCGGTCTCGGCGATGCGCAGCTGCTGGCGCGCGTCGGCCACCGCCAGGTAGCGGCGGGCCACCTCGGCCATCAGATCCAGCCGCGCGGTTTCGCGCTGCGGGGCCAGGCTGTCCAGGTTCGCTTGGGCCACGGCACGGCGGGCATCCAGCTTGCCGCCGCGTTCCAGCACGCCGGCCAGGGTGACGGTGACTTCGGCGGCATCGAAGCCACGGGCGTCCCCGCTGCCGAGTGCGTTCTCCAGCTCCACGCCCACGGTCAACGGGGGCGACAGGCCGGCCGCGTCACGGCGGGCTTCCCACACCGGACGCTGGGCCTGCGCCAGGCGCAGGTCGGGGTGGTACTGGGCGACGCGCGCGATGGCGTCGTCGAGGGTCAACGGTGCAGCAGGTGTCGTGCCCTGTGCGTACACGCACGGCACGAACGCAATGGCAGCCAAAGCTGCCAGACGCATCCACATGGGAGTCTCCAGAAAGCGATCAGATGGCAAACGGCGGCACGCGGCCGCAGGGCATCAGATCGCTATCGGAGGACGCAGCAGGTTCTCGGGCGGCTGCGTGCGCAGCTGCGCGATCAACCCGGCAGGCACGCCGTGGCTGGGGGCCGCCGGCAGGCTCCAGGCCATCGCGGCCATCGGCAGCACGCCACCGTGGCCATGACAGTGGCCGCAATGCACCAGGGCATGCAGCCAGTCTTCCTTGCCGTCGTCGTCGCCTGGTACATCGGCAGCGGCGTCATCCAGGCTGCCATGCACGTCGCTGCTGTCCGCGTGCACGGTCAGGTGGATGTCGGCCAGCGCCGAGGCCAGCGAACTGCCGAACACGCCCACACCGACCACCACCAGCATCAGCAGGCGGAGCAGCAGGGACGGACGCGGGCGGGCACGACGGAACATGGCCCGCAGAGTAGCCGGGCGTGAAGCCGTTACACAATCGCAGCCCGGCAGGTCGGTTCACGTTGGCAGGGGCCGGCGCGATGGCCGGCCCCGCGCACCTCAGCTGGCGGCGGCCTTGCGCTGGGCGATGAAGGCCTGGATCTGTTCCTCCAGCACCGGCAGCGGCACGGAGCCCTGGCTGAGCACGGCGTCGTGGAAGGCCTTGACGTCGAAACGGTCGCCCAGTTCCTGCTCGGCCTGCGCACGCAGGCGCACGATCGCGATCTCGCCGAGCTTGTAGCTCAGCGCCTGGCCCGGCCAGGAGATGTAGCGGTCCACTTCGGTGGTCACTTCATGCTCGCTGAGCGCGGTGTGGTCGCGCAGGTAGGACAGCGCCTGCTCGCGGGTCCAGCCCTTGTGGTGCACGCCGGTATCGATCACCAGGCGCGCGGCACGCCACATTTCGTAGGTCAGGCGGCCGAAATCCTCGTACGGGGTTTCGTAGATGCCCATCTCCACGCCGAGCTTCTCGCAGTACAGGCCCCACCCTTCGCCATAGGCGGAGATGTAGTTGTTGCGGCGGAACGCGGGCTGCTCGCCCTGCTCTGCCGCCAGCGCGCCCTGCAGGGCATGGCCGGGATCGGACTCGTGCAGGGTCAGCGCCGGCAGGTTGTACAGCGGCCGCGCCGGCAGGTTGTAGGTGTTGAGCCAGTAGGTGCCCATGCCACCGCGGCCGGCGGTCCAGAACGGGGCGATGTCCGGCGGCACCGGCACGATGGTGAAGCGCGCACGCGGCAGCGTCATGTACTTGCCGATCACGCCATCCACGCGCTTGGAGATCCACGCCGCGCGGTGCAGCAGCTCGTCCGGGGTCTTGGCGTAGAACTGCGGATCGGTCCGCAGGAAGGTCAGGAACTCGGCGAAGCTGCCCTTGAACTCGACCTGCTTGATGATGCCGTTCATCTCGGCCTGGATGCGCGCGACTTCCTTCAGGCCGATCTCGTGGATCTGCTGCGGGGTCAGGTCCAGCGTGGTGTATTCGTGGATCTGCTGCTTGTAGTACGCCTTGCCGCCCGGCATCGCCTCGGCGGCCAGGGTGGTGCGCGCCTGCGGGACGTACTCGCTGACGAAGAAGGTGCGCAGCTTGGCGAACGCCGGCACCACGCTGCCGCCGATGGCTTGGCGGGCCTGTTCCTGCAGCTGCGCCTGCTCGGCGGCGGGGATGCTGGCCGGCAGCTTCTTGAACGGCGCGTACAGCGGCGACTGGGTCGGGTCCTTCAGTTCGGACACGGTGGCAATCGAGACCTCGCGGCCATCAAGCACCGCACGCGGCACGCTGAAACCGCGCTTGAGGCCGGCGCGCATGTTCTCGGTCTGCTGGTCGAAGTAGCGCGGCACATCGTTCAGGCGCGCGATGTAGTTGCGGTAGTCCTGCGCGGTCTTCATCTCGCGCCGGGCCATGAAGGACAGGTTCGACCAGAACGAGGAGTCCGCGTTGAACGGCATTTCGTAGGCGCGCAGGCGTACCTCGGCGGCCAGGTTGAACACCTGGTCGCGGTAGATCGCGTAGTTGATGCGGTTCTCGGCCGAGAGTGCCTTGGTGTCGACCTTGTCCAGCTGGCCCAGGACGTCGTCCCAGACCTTCAGCCGGCCCTGCTGCGCGGCGGCACCGACGTCGGGCATGCGGGTCGCATTGGCCGGGCCGTCACCGTCTTCGCTGGCTTCACCACCACCGGCTTCGCGCCAGGCCCATTCTTTCTCGTAGATCGCGCGGAACTGCGCATCGGCAGGGCTTTCGGCGGCCAGGCTGGCCGGGGCGGCGGCCGGGGCAGCCGGGGGCGCAGCCAAGGCGGCGCCGGCGGGAAGAGCCAGGGCGAGCAGCAGCGCAGTAACGAGCGGTGATTTCACGATCAGGGATTCCCGAGAGACGGCAAACCCCGATCATGGCACCAAGCTGGCGGGCGGTGCATGGATCAAAAGTCCTGCGCGACCCTAGTGGGTGGCCTTGTCCCGCTTCCACCCACGGTGCGCGATATCCAGCTTCAGGCTGTACAGCGCGGTGAAGGCCGGGAACAGGTTCTGCAGCACGCCCACCGAGTCCTGTTTGGCCGAGAACAGGAAGTAGCTCAGCGTCATCAGGCTGCCGACCACGCTCATGTACCAGAACAGCCGCGGGATCACCGGCTTGCCGGCGCGGCGCGAAGCCACGAACTGGACCAGCCAGCGGCCGCCAAACATCAGCGCGCCGGTGTAACCGATCAGCTTCCACCCGGTGACGTGCAGGCCGGTCCAGTACAACCAGGTGAGCGGCTGGTCGAGCCAATGCAGTTCCATCAGCGTTCTTCCACGGCGGTGCGCTTGCTGCGCGTGATCAGCCAGGCCACCCCGCGCAGGTCGCGGATGCCGACCAGGGCGCGGCCGAGATTGTTGTACTTGGACACGCCGGCGGTGCGGTGCCGATGATTGACCGGCACGCTGATGGTCGTCCAGCCGGCCCGCTGCATCAGCGCCGGCAGGTAGCGGTGCATGTGGTCGAAGTACGGCAGATCCAGGAACGCGGCGCGCTCGAACAGCTTGATGCCGCAACCGGTATCGGGCGTGTCATCGCGCAGCATGCGGGCGCGGATCGCATTGGCCCACTTGCTGGCCCAGCGCTTGCTGCCCGAATCCTGGCGATTGACGCGCCACCCGGCGAACAGCTTGACCTCGGTGGCGGCTGCGGCCCGTGCAGCGAGCAGCTTGGGGATGTCGGCCGGATCGTTCTGGCCGTCACCGTCCAGGGTGGCGATCCACGGCGCACGCGCGTGCTTGACGCCGTTGCGCACCGCGGTGCTCTGCCCGCTCTGGGTCACGTGGTGCAGCACCCGCAGCTCGGGCGTGACGGCCTTCAGGGCCTGCAGCACCGCCAGGGTGTCGTCGCGCGAGTGGTCGTCGATGTAGACGATTTCGAAATCGATCTGCCCACGCAGTGCGGTGGTGATCTCGTTGATCAGGGGCGTGACGTTGTCGCGTTCATTGAAGACCGGGACGACGACCGACAACTGGGGTTGGCTCATGGTCGGGCTCTGCGAATGGCCAGGATCGAAAAAGAGCGCGCATTCTCCGCGCCCGAGGTTATCCGAAGATGAATCGGCGTGTGTGTGTCAGGCGTGAGCGCCGAAGTAATCGCGGCACCAGGCCACCACCGGCGGCAGACCGCGCTCGATCGGCATGGCCGGCTCATAGCCGAATGCGTCATGCGCGCGCGTGGTATCGGCCATGGTGCGGATCATGTCGCCGGGCTGCATCGGCTTGTAGACCTTCTGCGCCGGGCGTCCGGCCGCGGCCTCGATGACCCCGATGAAATGCTCCAGCTCGATCGGCGTGTGGTTGCCGAGGTTGAACACCCGGTGCGGGACCGTGTCGCTGGACGGATGCGCCAGCGCGCCGAGGATGCCATCCACGATGTCGGAGACATGTGTGAAGTCGCGCTGCATCTTGCCGTCGTTGAACACATCGATCGGGCGGCCGGCCAACACCGCGCGCGAGAACAGCAGCGGTGCCATGTCCGGGCGGCCCCACGGGCCATACACAGTGAAGAAGCGCAGACCGGTGGCATGCAGCCCGAACAGCTGTGCGTAGGTGTAGGCCATCAGCTCGTTGGCGGCCTTGGTCGCGGCGTACAGCGAGCGTGGCTTGTCGATACGCTGGTCTTCGGAGAACGGCGGGGTCGCCGAATCGCCGTACACCGAGCTGCTGGAGGCATACACAAGATGGGCCACGCCGCGATGGCGGCACAGCTCCAGCATGTTGACGAAGCCGGTCAGGTTGCTGTCGACGTAGGCATGCGGGTTTTCCAGCGAGTAGCGCACGCCGGCCTGTGCGGCCAGGTGGATGACCCGGGTCGGCTGGACCTCATCGAACAGCGCGGCCAGGCCCTCGCGGTCGGTCAGATCGAGCACGCGGATGTCGGCGTCCGGGCACAGCGCGGCCACGCGATCGCGTTTGATCTGCGGATCGTAGTAGTCGTTGTAGTTGTCCAGGCCGACGACGCGCTCACCGCGCTCAAGCAGGGCCTTGCAGGTGTTGGCGCCGATGAAACCGGCCGCTCCGGTCACGAGAATCGTCATGGGGTCTGTCCGTCATGCAGCCACGTATCAATACAGCGTGCCCGGGACGCACGCGTGGCGATCCGCGCGTCCCGGTGGCCCGCCTCACCAGAGGCTGAGCGGCGCTTCCTTGGCCAGGGTGGCCTTGCGTTCCTTGCTGAAATCCCACCACGGCCGCGGTGCTTCGCCCTGCATGAAACGCAGCACCGACAGAAATACATCGATCACGCAGGGGTCGTGCATCACCCCGGTGCGCAGACACAGCTGCGCGTACATGTCGTAGGCATCGCGACCGCGCAGATGCGCTGGCACACGGATGCCGATCAGACGGAGATCTTTCTCACAGGCCGGCCCGACATTCGGCAGGTCGGTCAGACGCAACAGATGGTTGCGGTCGACCTTGGTGGGGTTCATTGGTTGGGGAAGATCCTCTAACGCCTGCGGGGGACTCAGCCCTTCTGTGCGCGAAGTCGGTCGAGCACGCCATCCAGCGTGTCCAGGTCGGTGTAATGGATGATCAGCTTGCCCTTGCCGCCACGGCCGTGGGCGATCGCCACGCGGGCACCCAGCGACTCGGACAGTTCGGTTTCCAGCGAGGCGATATCCGCCTGCGGCGCGGCGGCGGCGGGCTTCTTGCGCAGCGCGCCGGGCACTTTGCCGGCCGCGAACTGCTGGGCGCGGTGTTCCACTTCGCGTACCGACCAGCCCTGGTCGGCCGCTTCCTGGGCCAGCTTGCTGGCCAGTTCCGGCGCCAGGGTGAGCAGCGCGCGGGCATGGCCCATTTCCAGCCGCCGGGTTTCCAGCAGCAGGCGGATGGCGATCGGAAGCTCGAGCAGACGCAGCAGGTTGGACACCGCCGCACGCGAGCGGCCGACGGCCTGTGCGGCCTCGGCGTGGGTCAGGGCGAATTCGCTGATCAGCCGCTGCAGCGCTTCGGCTTCTTCAAGCGGGTTGAGGTCTTCGCGCTGGATGTTCTCGATCAGCGCCATCGCGATGACGGTGCGGTCTTCCAGCTCACGCACCACCACCGGCACTTCATCCAGGCCGGCCAGCTGCGACGCGCGCCAGCGGCGTTCGCCGGCCACGATCTCAAAGCTGTCCGGGCCCAGCTGACGCACCAGGATGGGCTGGATCACGCCCTGCGACTTGATCGACTCGGCCAGCTCGGCGAGCTTGGTCTCGTCCATGTCGCGGCGCGGCTGGTACTTGCCCGGCTGCAGGTGACCGACCGGCAGCTTGCGCAGGCGTTCACCCGGCTGCGGTTCGACCACGGCGGCTGCCTGCACCTGTGTCACTGCCCCCTTGGGCCCCAACAGCGCGTCGAGGCCACGGCCGAGGCCGCGTTTCTTGCCGAGGGCAGGCTTGGTGCTCATCAGGCGGTCTCCATGGCCTTGTCGGCCTTCTTGCGTTGGTTGTTGCGACGGATGATCTCGCCGGCCAGGCCGAGATAGGCAACGCCACCGCGCGAGGCACGGTCGTACCCCACGATGCTCTGGCCATGGCTGGGCGCCTCGGCCAGGCGCACATTACGCGGCACGATGGTGCGGAACACCTGCTCGCCGAAGTGCTCGGTCAGCTCGGCCGACACGGCATTGGCCAGGTTGTTGCGCACATCGAACATGGTCCGCAGCACGCCCTCGATCTCCAGCGCGGGATTGAGGTTGGCACGCAGCGCTTCGATGGTTTCCACCAGCGCGCTCAGGCCTTCCAGCGCGTAGTACTCGCACTGCATCGGCACGATCACCGAATCGGCGGCGGCCAGGGCGTTGAGCGTCAGCAGCGACAGCGCCGGCGGACAGTCGATCAGGATGTAGTCGTATTCGTCGCGGATCGGGGCCAGCGCGCGCTTGAGGCGCTGCTCGCGCTCGCTCTGGTCCATCAGCTGGATCTCGGCGGCGGTCAGGTCGATGTTGCCCGGGAGCAGGTCGAAGCCTTCCGGGGTCTTCACCCGGACCTCGGCCGCGGTGCTTTCGCCCAGCAGCAGATCACAGGTGGAGGCGGCGACTTCGCGCTTGTCCACGCCGCTGCCCATGGTCGCATTGCCTTGGGAATCGAGGTCGACGAGAAGCACGCGCTTGGGTGCAGCAGCCAGGGAGGCGGCCAGATTGACAGCGGTCGTGGTCTTGCCGACGCCACCTTTCTGGTTGGCGATGGCGATGATGCGGGCCATGCGGGTGAGCCTCATCGGCAGGGAGTGGGACTGGTCATTATGCGTATATGGGGCGTGTCATGCACTGTGAGATGCGCGGAAGGCACGCGCCGCAATACCGCAGCGACGCCCACGGGCACGCCGATGGCGCCGCGTGGGGCCACCGCGGGAGGGGGGCGGGACGACCGTAGGGCGGGCGATGCAGGCGGTGAGGTCACCGGCTTACGGGCCGGTGACCACCACCAGATGGCGCTCGCCGGTCAACCCGGGAACGCTCAGCGGCACCACCTTCTCCACCGACCAGCCGGCGGGCAGCTGCGCGATCTCGTCGTGCGGGTACACGCCTTTCATCGCCAGCAGGCGGCCGCCCGGGCGCAGCAGATGCCCACCAACCCGGATGATCCCGGCCAGGGTATCCATCGCGCGGGCGGTCAAATGGTCATAGGCGGCCGGTTCGGCCAGCGCCTCGGCACGCGACTCGGCTACGCGGGCGTTGCCCAGGCCCAGCTGGCGCACGGCCTCGCGCATGAAGCGGGCTTTCTTGCCGTTGCTCTCGACCAGGGTCACCTGCAGCTGCGGGCGCGCGATCGCCAGCGGAATGCCCGGCAGCCCGGGGCCGGTGCCCAGATCGGCCAGGGTGCCGGTCTCCAGGAACGGCTGCATCGCCAGCGAATCGAGCAGGTGGCGGGTCACCATCTCCAGCGGATCGCGGATGGCCGTCAGGTTGTACGTCCGGTTCCAGCGGTCGAGCAGGGTCAGGTAGGTCAGCAGCGGCGGTGCCAGCGCTGCATCCAGCTGCATGGCGGCCAGGCCGCGCTCAAGCGCATCGGCGACGCCAGCGGGGAGGGTGTGTTCTGTCATGGGACCATTATCGCAGGTCGGTAGAGCCGACCGCGGGTCGGCGCCCCATCTCACATGGCATGCCAGGCCAGCGCGGCCCGGAAATCATCGGCTGCCTGCCACTCATGCAGGTGCCAGCGCTCGGCCGGTCCCAGCTCCGGGTCGCACCAGGCCAGGTGCAGGCCACCGTCGATGCCGGGCGCGAGCTGCAGCCGGTGCAGACCGAAGGAGATGCCCTGCCCCTGCGCCTTCAACAGCGCTTCCTTGGCACACCACACGCGGAAGAACCAATGGTTGCGGGCGTTCTCGTCCAGCGATTCCAGCCAGGCGATCTCGGCCGGGTGGAAGAAGCGCTGCACGATTTCCAGCATTCGTGGGCGCGGGCGCAGCGGCTCCAGGTCCACGCCGAGGCGGACGCCTTCACCGAGGGCGACCAGCAGCTGCCCGTGGCTGTGGCTCCAGCCGGTGCCGATATGCGCCAACGGGCCATGCAGCGCTGGCCGGCCGCGCGGGTCGCGCTGCAGCGGCAGGTCATCCGGCGCCCCGCCCAGCTGCTCGGCCAGCAGCACCCGGGCCTGGGGCTCGCCACGGGTGCCCGGCACATGCGACAGGCGCCAGACCGTGACCGGGCCGAAGCGCCACGGGCCGTCCAGCGTCGCCGGCAGGGTCATGCCACGGCTCCGCCATCGCGGCTGCACGACGATTTCACAGCGTGTGCCGTCCACTGCAGGGGTTGCAACCGCACAGAGGGAGTCAACGTTATGGGCATCATCATCTGGTTGATCGTCGGCGGCATCGTGGGCTGGCTTGCCAGCATCATCATGAAGCGGGACGCGCAGCAAGGCATCATCCTCAACATCGTGGTCGGCATCGTCGGCGCATTGCTGGCCGGTTGGCTGTTCGGCGGTGGCATCAATGAAGCGATCACCATCCGCACGTTCCTGTTCTCGTTGATCGGCGCAGTGATCCTGCTCGCGATCGTGAATCTGTTTACGCGCAGAAACGTGCGGTAACGACCGCACGTATCCCGTTTGATCAACAAGGCCCGGCACTGCCGGGCCTTGTTGTTTCCGCGATCAGCCCAGCTGCACCCAGGCCGGGGCATGGTCGCTGGGGCGTTCCCAGGTACGCGGCTCACGGTCGATGCCCGAGGCCAGCGCGCGCGCCTTGAGCGCGTCGGAGACCAGGGTCAGGTCGATGCGCAGGCCCAGGTTGCGACGGAAGCCGGCCGCCCGGTAGTCCCACCAGCTGAACACGCCCTCTTCCTCGCTGTGCAGGCGGAAGGCATCGTGCAGGCCCAGCTGGAGCAGCTTGTCCAGGGCGCCGCGCTCGGCAGTGGAGGTCAGGATGTGGTTCTCGTTCCAGACCAGCGGGTCGTGCACGTCGCGGGCATCCGGCGCGATGTTGAAGTCACCCATCACCACCAGCTCCGGGTACCTGGCCAGCTCGGCCTCGACCCAGGCATGCACGGCCTCCAGCCAGCGCAGCTTGTAGGCGTACTTGTCGGTGCCCACGTCCTGGCCGTTGACCACGTACAGGTTGATGATGCGCACGCCGTTGACGGTACCGGCGATGACACGCTTCTGCTCATCCTCGAAGCCGGGGATGCCGATCTGCACGTCCTGCGCCGGCTCGCGCGAGAGCAGCGCGACGCCGTTGTAGGTCTTCTGCCCGGCAAACACGCTGCGGTAGCCCAGCCCGGCCAGCACCGCGTCAGGGAACTTGTGGTCCTCCATCTTGGTTTCCTGGATGCCGACCACGTCCGGCGCGAACGCCGTGAGCCATTGTTCCAGGTGCGGCAGGCGCACGTTGAGCGAGTTGACGTTCCACGAGGCGATTTTCATGTGCGCCATTCTACCGGTAGCCACCGGCCGTTGGTCGGTGGCGCAGGTAGTGCCGGCCGCTGGCCGGCAGCCTTTCGCGTCCGGGCACGCAGATTTTTTGCCACATGCCCGCGTCCCCCCGCTAGGCTGTGGCCCCCCTGGTAGCGCAGATATTCAATGAACGCAGATGCCTTCGTAGCAAGGTGGTACGCGGAGAAAGCGAACCTGCTCGCCATGGCATGGACCCCAGGCACGGCGTGCGCAGCAAGAATCGCCGCGCTGGACCTGTCGCCCGGGCAGACCCAGCAGTTGCGCGAGATGCTCGATGTCTTCACCACCGACGCCCTGTACACCCTGCTGCTCGGGCTGGATGGCAGCGCCGCGCTGGGCGGTGACCAGCGCCACTACACCGTGCTGGACGAGGACGGTTCGGTGATCGCCGAGGAAGGCGATCTTGAAGCTGCGGCCTATGCGTGGTTCCACGAAGGCCGATCGTCGCAACCAAGGCGTTGATCGTTATTTTCTCAACGCCAAGCTCGATCAGGCCCGATGCTTAGGCACGTCCGCGTGAGCCGAATAGCCGTGGTAATCGGCTCACCAGCGCATCGGTTCGATTTTTTGCGCGGGACCCGGGCAGCCGAGCAAGTCTCGACGTTACCGTGCAACACAGCAAGGTTCACCGAACCATCGCCTTCAACATCCCGGCGATTTTCGAATATGGCGGCTTGAGCAGATCGCTGGCCGCCCAGCGCGACTGCCACAGAATCGGCAGCTGCTTGCTCATCGCATCGAAACCGGCGCGCGCGTGATAGGCGCCCATGCCACTCGGGCCGACGCCGCCGAACGGCAGCCCATTGACCGCGAAATGCAGCAGCGTGTCGTTGACGGTGACGCCGCCGGCCACGACCTGCGCCAGCACCCGTTCCACCTGCGCGCGTTCGTGACTGAAGACGTACAGCGCCAACGGGCGGTCACGGGACTGCACCGCCGCGATGGCGGCGTCCAGATCCGGATACGCGCAGACCGGCAAGATCGGGCCGAAAATCTCCTCGCGCATCAGCGCCAGATCGGCCGGCGGATCGAGCACGATGGTCGGCACGATCAGCCGCTCGCGGCGCGCACGCTCGGGATCGACCGTGGCCAGTTCGATCACCGGCACGCCCCGCGCGCGGGCTTCATCGAGATAGCCGCGCAGGCGCTGGTACTGGCCGTCGTGGATGATCCGGGTGTAATCGGCGGCGTCGCTGAAATCGCCATAGCGCGCCTGCACCTGGGTCTGCAGCTGCTGCACCAGCTCGCGCTGGCGATGGCCGTCGATCAGCACGTAGTCCGGCGCGATGCAGGTCTGGCCGGCATTGAAGAACTTGCCGGTGGCCAGGCGCGCGGCGGCCTTCTCCAACGGGTAGTCGCTGCAGACAATGGCCGGGGATTTGCCGCCCAGCTCCAGCGTGAGCGGGGTCAGGTGCTCGGCGGCGGCCGCCATGACCTTGCGGCCGATGGTGGTGGAGCCAGTGAACACCAGGTGGTCCAGCGGCGAGCCGGCCAGGGCGCTGGCGAGGTTTCCATCGCCCTGCACGACCGCCACGCGATCGGAAGGGAACACGTCAGCCAACAGTGACTGCAGGAAGGCGCTGGTGCGGGGGGTATGCTCGGACGGCTTGAGGATCACGTGGTTGCCGGCGGCGATCGCGGTGGCCAGCGGAATCAGCGCCAGATTGACCGGGTAGTTCCAGGGGGAGATCACCCCGACCACGCCCAGCGGCACCGGGCGGGTCTGTGCGCGCGCCGGCCAGAACCGCCAGCCGACACCGACCCGGCGCGGCCGCATCCAGCCGCGCAGATGGCCGCACAGATGATCGATGTCGCCGAGCACGGTCATGCCATCGGCGATCAGTGATTCGTGGGTGGAGCGGTGGCCGAAATCGGCCGAGATCGCCGCGGCCATGTCCGGCAGGCGCGCCCTGAGGGCAGCGCGCAGGCGCTGCAGGTCATCGCGGCGCTGGTCAAGCGTCGGGCGGTTGGCCTGCCAGGCGGTGCGCAGGGTCTGCAGGATCGCGGGCAGTGCAGCGGGATCGGTGTGGGCATCGCTCATGGGCCGACTATAGCGGCAGGCTGCGTGATGGCGGGATCGGTAGTGCCGGCCGCTGGCCGGCAGCCTCACACGCTTCTCCGTAGGTTCTTCGGGAGCCGGCCAGCGGCCGGCACTACCCCGGAAAGAGAAAGGGCCGCGATCTGCATCGCGGCCCCTTCGTCCTGCCGTGTGGATCACCGTTACTTGGTGATGTCCACATCCTTGGTTTCATGCAGGAACAGGCCACCGACCACGACCGTCATCAACGCGATGATGATCGGGTACCACAGGCCGTAGTAGAGGTTGCCGGTACCGGCCACCAGCGCGAAGGAAATCGCTGGCAGGAAGCCACCGAACCAGCCGTTGCCGATGTGGTACGGCAGCGACATCGAGGTGTAGCGGATACGCGTCGGGAACAGCTCGACCAGGTAGGCGGCGATCGGGCCGTAGACCATGGTCACGTACAGCACCAGCAGCCACAGCATGAAGATCGTGCCGGGGATGTTGATGCGCGCGTTGTCCGCCTTGGCCGGGTAGCCGGCGGTGCTGAGTGCGCCCTTCAGCTCGCCACCGAAGGCATCGCCCTTGGCTTTGAGCTCTTCCTTGGTCAGGCCGGCAGCCTCGTACGAGGTCACCTCGGCGCTGCCCACCGACACCGTCGCCAGCGTACCGGCCGGTGCCGGCTTCACTTCATAGGGCACACCAGCCTTGGTCAGGGCCGCGGTGGCCACGTCGCAGGAGCTGGTGAACTTGCGCAGGCCGACCGGATCGAACTGGAACGAGCAGGTGTTCGGATCGGCATTGACCAGCGCCGGCGAGTTGGTGCGGGCTTCTTCGATGGCCGGGTTGGCGAAGTGGGTCAGGCCCTTGAAGATCGGGATGTAGGTGATGGCAGCCAGCAGACAGCCGGCCAGGATGATCTTCTTGCGGCCGATACGGTCCGACAGCCAGCCGAAGAAGATGAAGAACGGCACGCCCAGCGCGAGCGCGGCGGCGATCAGCAGGTAGGAGGTGGTGGCGTCGACCTTGAGCATGCTGCTCAGGAAGAACAGCGCGTAGAACTGGCCGCCGTACCACACCACGGCCTGACCGGCTGCGGCACCGAGCAGGACCAGCAGCATCAGCTTGAGGTTGCCGTCCTTGAGGCTGTCACGGAACGGGGTCTTGGAGCCCTTGCCTTCGGCCTTCATCTGCTGGAACAGCGGGGATTCGCTCAGCTGCAGGCGGATCCACACCGAGATGCCCAGCAGTACGATCGAGACCAGGAACGGAATACGCCAGCCCCAGGCTTCGAACGCTTCATTGCCCAGGAAGTAGCGGCAGGCCAGGATGATCAGCAGCGACATGAACAGGCCGAGCGTCGCGGTGCACTGGATGAAGCTGGTGTACAGGCCACGCTTGTCGGCCGGTGCATGCTCGGCGACATAGGTCGCGGCACCACCGTATTCGCCACCCATCGCCAGGCCCTGGGCCAGACGCAGGATGATCAGGATCACCGGGGCGGCGAAGCCGATCGAGGCGTAGTTGGGCAGCACGCCGACCAGGAAGGTCGAGATGCCCATGATCAGGATCGTGACCAGGAAGGTGTACTTGCGGCCGATGCGGTCGCCGAGGCTGCCGAAGAAGGCCGCACCGAACGGGCGCACGAAGAAGCCGGCCGCGAACGCCAGCAGGGCGAAGATCATGCCCGTGGTTTCATTGACGCCGCTGAAGAACTGCTTGGCGATGATCGCGGCGAGCGAGCCGTACAGGAAGAAGTCGTACCACTCGAAGACAGTACCCAGGCTTGACGCGAAGATGACCTTCTTGTGTCCCTGGGTAAGTTGGGCTTTTGTTGGTGCGGGTGTGGTGGACATAGGACGCTTCCCCTCCGAAGCAATCGTTGTGTTGTGCCGGCTGTACACCGGCAATCGTTTTTTCTTTTAGAAGCTGTATTTCGTCGTGAACTGCAGACGGCTGATATCGCCCTTGCGGCCATCCTCGATCTCGCGCACGCCGTACATCAGCTCGGCGCCGACATCGACCTTGGGCATTGGTGTGTAGAACACATTGCCGCGGATGCTCTGCACGCTCTTGGTGACCAGCGGGCCGAGACTGCCGTCGTTGTCGTAATCGCTGCGCGCGTAGATCAGGTTGGTACGGAGCTTCGGGGTGAAGGCATGGCGCCAGCCCACGTAACCGGCGAGGACGCCGGTCGGGTTGAGTTCGTCGCGGGCGATGTCATACGCGGTATCGGCGGTGACCCCCAGGCCGATGTAACGTGCGATGCCTTCGCCACCGGTGACCTGGTAATGCAGCGTATCGGTCGGGCCCATCACCCACTTGCCGCCCAGGGTGAGGCCGCCGCCGATCTTGTCCGCATCGGCACCGGTGGTCTGGTTGTCGACCTTGAGCTGACGGACCACGCCGCCGACACCGAAGGTGCCCCAATCGCCCTTCCAGCCATAACGCAGGGTCAGATCCGGCAGCGCGCCGCGATCGGAGTTGCTGGCCACGTTGGTCCACGCGCCGGTGACCGGGTTG
This sequence comes from Stenotrophomonas rhizophila, assembly GCF_003751305.1. Classification (GTDB taxonomy): domain Bacteria; phylum Pseudomonadota; class Gammaproteobacteria; order Xanthomonadales; family Xanthomonadaceae; genus Stenotrophomonas; species Stenotrophomonas rhizophila_B. The sequence continues at coordinate 30,772 of NZ_RJKV01000002.1, read as the reverse complement.
CGGGTGCCGGTGAGCAGCGTGGTTTCCGGGTTTTCCAGCGCGACGCTGAAGCCGCCCTGGGTGTAGCGGATCTGTGCCTGGCGCACGAAGATCACACCATCGGTCGGGCCGACGAAGTCGGCGGCTTCCGGCAGCGAGGCCGCGTCCATGAAGTTCGACCAGGTCTGGCCGGCCATCCAGTTGTTCCAGTACATGTAGGCGTGACGCAGGGTCGCACCGTAGGTATTGGTCGCGGTCTGGTTGCCCAGCGAGTTGCCGAAGAAGTCCATCTCGAAGAACGCACCGGACTTGTTGCCGGCCTCGCTGACATTGTCGATGCCAAGATTGAAGCGCGAGAACTTGGCGTGGGCGTTGTAATCCACGTCCGAACGCTTGCCGCTGCCGCCGGCGCCGGCCACCGGGGTCTGGCCCGGCAGATACAGCGCGCGGCCGGTGGCATCGTCGGCCAGCTGACCGTCGCCGGTCTGGGTGGCGAGGAAATCGGCCTTGATGAAGCCGCCGATCTTGACCGTGGTCCCCGGCGCGGCGCCCGGGGTGATGGTGGTGACCTGGATCGGCTGCTTGCCGGCCGGCACCGTGGCCGCCACCGGTTGCTGTGCCTGGACCGTGCGCACGGCGGTGACATCGGTCTGGGCCTGGCTGATCTGGACCTGCTGTTGCTGCTGGTTGTTCAGCAGCAGCTGGACCTGGCGCTCCAGCTCGACGACGCGGGCTTCCAGGGCTTTCTCTTTTGCGGTTTCGGCGAACGCCATGCCTGGCGCGATCAGTGCGACGAACATGGCAGCGGCCAACGGCCGGCGTGTCGTCCTCAGCAAACGGTGGCTCATGTTGCCCTCTCTCCCGGGTGGCAAGGTGATGCCGCGCATGGGGCACGGTCGACCCGAGGGTGCGGCGCGTTGACGCACCGAAGCTATTGGCCATTAGTCGTACTCGCCCCAACGGGCGAGTACGACCTGGGCGCCGGCAGGCGACCGGCAGGTGCCGCGGGTACCGCGCAGGTACCGACCATTGGTCGGTACGCCTTGCCTCACGGCCAACGGTCGTGAGCTACCGGGGTTGGCTGCCATGTCATATAGGGATGGTCGGCGTTCGACCATGGTCTAACCACCTCGACACCGCGCAGGCGGGTGGATGCGGCAAACTGAGGGGGAGAGGTCGCCGCTTATGCTGCGACCGCACAACCCAAGTCAACGTGCAAGTGAGGGTGCCATGGCTGATCTTTACCCCGTCGACGCCGCGTTCGCCGCGGCATCGCGGATCGACAAGAACACGTACCAGCAGCTCTACCGTGAATCGGTGGAGCATCCGGATGCCTTCTGGGGCAAGGCCGCCGAGCGCCTGGACTGGTTCAGGAAACCGACCCGTATCAAGAACGTCAGCTACCAGCTCGACGATTTCCGCATCAAGTGGTTCGAAGATGGCGAGCTCAACGCCAGCGTCAACTGCCTGGATCGCCAGCTCGACAAACGCGGCGACAAGATCGCCCTGCTGTTTGAACCGGACAGCCCCGATGCCCCGGCGCAGGGCGTCACCTATCGCGAGCTGTATGAGCGCACCTGCCGCCTCGGCAACGCGCTGCGCAACCTCGGCGTCAAGAAGGGCGACCGGGTCACCATCTACCTGCCGATGATCGTCGACGCTGCCGTGGCCATGCTGGCCTGCGCGCGTATCGGTGCGATCCACTCGGTGGTGTTCGGCGGCTTCGCCCCGAACTCGATCGCCGACCGCGTCATCGACTGCGGCAGCAAGCTGATCATCACCGCCGACGAAGGTCTTCGCGGTGGCAAGAAGATTCCGCTCAAAGCCAATGTCGATGCGGCGTTGAAGCTGCCCGGCACCACCACCGTGGAAACGGTGCTGGTGGTCCGCCACACCGGCGGCGCGGTGGACATGCAGGCCCCGCGCGACCGCTGGTTCCACGATGTGGTGGACCCGCAGCCGGCGCAATGCGAGCCCGAGCGCATGAATGCCGAGGATCCGTTGTTCATCCTCTACACCTCCGGCTCCACCGGCAAGCCCAAGGGCGTGCTGCACACCACCGGCGGTTACCTGCTGTACGCGGCCTACACCCATGAAGCCGTGTTCGACCTGCGCGAAGACGACATCTACTGGTGCACCGCCGATGTCGGCTGGGTCACCGGCCACAGCTACATCGTGTACGGCCCGCTGGCCAACGGCGCCACCTCGGTGATGTTCGAAGGCGTGCCGAACTTCCCGAACACCTCGCGGTTCTGGGACGTGATCGACAAGCACCAGGTCACCATCTTCTATACCGCCCCCACCGCGATCCGCGCGTTGATGCGCGAAGGCGATGCACCGGTCAAGCGCACCTCGCGCAGTTCGCTGCGCCTGCTCGGCAGCGTCGGCGAGCCGATCAATCCGGAAGCGTGGCGCTGGTACTACGAGGTGGTCGGCGACAGCCGCTGCCCGATCGTGGATACCTGGTGGCAGACCGAAACCGGCGGCATCCTGATCTCGCCGCTGGCCGGCGCGGTCGATCTCAAGCCGGGCTCGGCGACCCTGCCCTTCTTCGGCGTGCAGCCGGCGCTGGTCAATGCCGATGGCGAGATCCAGGAGGGGGCCACCGAAGGCAACCTGATCATCCGCGATTCGTGGCCGGGCCAGATGCGCACCGTCTACGGCGACCATCAGCGCTTCATCGACACCTACTTCCGCACCTACCCGGGCAGCTACTTCACCGGCGACGGCTGCCGTCGTGACGAAGATGGCTACTACTGGATCACCGGCCGCGTTGACGATGTGATCAACGTCTCCGGGCACCGCATCGGCACTGCCGAGGTGGAGAGTGCGCTGGTCTCGCACCCCAAGGTGGCCGAAGCGGCCGTGGTCGGCTTCCCGCACGACATCAAGGGCCAGGGCATCTATGCCTACGTGACCCTGATCGCCGACGAGACGCCGAGCGATGAACTGCACAAGGAGCTCGTGGCCTGGGTGCGCAAGGAGATCGGTCCGATCGCCGCGCCCGACCATCTGCAGTGGGCGCCGGGCCTGCCCAAGACGCGCTCGGGCAAGATCATGCGCCGCATCCTGCGCAAGATCGCCGAGAACGCACCGGATCAGCTCGGCGACACTTCGACCCTGGCCGATCCGTCGGTCGTGGCCTCGCTGGTGGAAGAGCGGAAAGTGAAGTGAAGTAACCCTTCGCCCCCTGACTCAGGGGGCTGTCATCTCGATAGACTTTTTCGTTGCGTCGCTGCACGCCTCCGCAACATGGCCCCCACCATGACGACCCTCCTGATTGCCGATGACCACCCGCTGTTCCGCGAAGCCCTTCGCGGGGCCGTGCAACGCGTCATCCCCGGCGTGCAGCTGTACGAAGCGGACAGCGTGGAAGCGCTGTACCAGCTGGCCGACCAGCACACCGACGCCGACCTGGTCCTGATGGACCTCAACATGCCCGGCGCGCAGGGCTTCAACGCGCTCGTGCATATGCGTGCCCTGCACCCGCAGCTGCCGGTGGTGGTGGTGTCGGCACGTGAGGAACCGACGGTGATGCGACGCGCGCTCGACCACGGCGCCTTTGGTTTCATCCCCAAATCCGCCGATTCGGACACCATCGGTCATGCACTGGGCACCATTCTCGATGGCGAGACCTGGGCCCCACCGGAAGCGCACAACGTGCCCCAGACCGGGCGCGAGGAACGCGAGATCGGCCAGCGCCTGCGCGAGCTGACGCCGCAGCAGTTCCGGGTGCTGCAGATGCTCGGTGCCGGCCGCCTCAACAAGCAGATCGCCTACGACCTCAACGTCTCCGAAGCGACGATCAAAGCCCACGTCACCGCGATCCTGCGCAAGCTGGGCGTCACCAACCGCACCCAGGCGGTGCTGATGGCCGGCAAGCTGGCCATCGACGACGAACAGATCGTGTTGCCGCCGGAAGAGGAGTAGATCCACGCCATGCGTGGATGACGCGGTGCCGGAAAGAACAGCATCCACGCATGGCGTGGATCTACCCGCTTCGGCTATAACGCCTTCGGCGTTATAGCCGAAGCTATGAATTCCAGCGTTACCTGCGCAATTCGTCGCAAACGCTCCACGCCGCAGGCCCGGTGCTAAGCTTCGCGTCCCCTTGGGGAGTAGCCGGATTCCTGTTGAAGGAATCGCCCGTATCAACATACTCGGCCAGTGCGCCGTGGTGCGGGCAACCATCTTGGTTGGCGAGACCAGCGGTCCGCGTGCGCAACGACAGGTTGGGCGCGTTCGCGGTCCGTTGCTCGATATCGCCCGACCTGCCGCGTACCCCAATGTCCCCTGTTTCGATCCTGCTGATCGGCTTTGCCATGTCCACCGATGCCTTCGCTGCGGCGATCGGCAAAGGCGCGGCCATGCGCAAGCCACGTTTCTCCGATGCCTTGCGCGCCGGCCTGATTTTCGGTGTCATCGAAGGCATCACCCCGGTGATCGGCTGGCTGCTCGGTCGCGCTGCGCTGGAGTACGTGGAGGCCTTCGATCACTGGATCGCGTTCGGCCTGCTCGGTGCGCTGGGCGTGCACATGATCATCAACGGCCTGCGCCCCGATGAGGGTGCGGAGGAAGACGACACCAGCAAACACCACGGCTTCTGGCGCCTGGCGATGACCGGTTTCGCGACCAGCATCGATGCGATGGCGGTCGGTATCGGCCTGGCCTTCCTCGACGTACATATCGGCGTCATGGCGCTGGTCATCGGCCTGTGCACGCTGACCATGGTGACCTGCGGGATCATGCTCGGCCGCGTGCTGGGCGGCATGGTCGGCAAGCGCGCCGAGATCATCGGCGGCGTGATCCTGATCATCATCGGCTCCACCATCCTGTACGAACACCTCAGCGGTGCGGTGGCCTGATCGGGCACTGCGACCGCCGCCAACCCGCGGCTAGAGATCGCCGCGGGTATCGTGGAACGCCGCCAGGAAGGCGCGTAACGAGGCCGGCTTGATCGGCTTGGTCAGCAACCGGTAACCGCGGTCGCGCGCCATCCGCTTCAGCTCATCGCGGCCATCGGCGGTAAGCAGCGCACCGGGGATCGCGCGCCCGGCCTTCTGGCCCAGGGCCACCAGCGTATCCAGTCCATCCAGGCGGTCGTGCAGGTGGTAGTCCACCAGCATCACATCCGGCCGCTCCACGACTTTTTCCAGCGCCTGGTCCACCGTGCTCGCGGTGATCACCTGCACCTGCCAACGGCCGAGCAAAGCGCGCATGCCATCCAGGATCTCCTGGTCGTTGTCCACGCACAGCACGCGCATGCCCGCCAGCGAATCGGTGCGGGTGACCGGGCTGGGTGCTGGCAGCGCTGTCATGCTGGGCAGCGCCGGTGCGGCCACCAGCGGCAGCAGGATCGAGAACATGCTGCCGCTGCCCACGCGGCTGCGCGCGTTGAGGCGATGATCGAGCAGACGCGAGATGCGCTGGCAGATCGACAGCCCCAGCCCCAGCCCCTGCTCGCCCCAGTCGAAGGGCTGCTGGTAGCGATGGAACTCATCGAAGATCTGCTGCATGTGGTGTTCGGGAATGCCCGGGCCGGTATCCCATACCTGCAGTTCCACCTCCGGCCCGCGATGCCGCACCGCCAGCACGATGCGGCCCTGGCGCGTATAGCGCAGTGCATTGGCCAGGAAGTTCTGCAGCACGCGGCGCAACAGGCGGCGATCGCTGCGCACCCACGCCGGCCGTGCGAACAGATCCAGGCGCAGGCCACGTCCGGCGGCGACGGGTGAGTACTGCGCCGCCAGTTCGCGCATCAACAGGCTGACGTCGAAATCGCCGATCACCGGGTGCAGCCCGCCGGCATCCAGCCGGGAGACGTCCAGCAGGCCATCCAGCAGCTCTTCAGCGGCGCGCAGTGACGCATCCACGCGCTCGGCCAGATGCCGCTGCTCTTCGTTGTTGTGGTGGCTCTCACGCAGCGCCGAAGCGAACAGGCGGGCGGCATTGAGCGGCTGCAGCACGTCATGGCTGATCGCCGCCAGGAAACGCGTCTTGGACTGCTGGGCCATCTCCGCCTCGTGCGAACGTTCGGCCACGCGCTGCTCCAGCGTTTCGTTGGCTTCCAGCAGCGCGCGCTCGGCGTGCTTGTAGTCGGTGATGTCGTTGTAGCTGGTGACGTAACCGCCGCCGGGCAGTGCCTGCCCGCGCATCTCGATCACCTTGCCGTCGCTGCGGGTGCGCTCGAAGATGTGCGGTGAGCCGGCGCGCATGTAGCCGATGCGGCGGTTGATCTGCACCTCGATCTCGCCCTCGCCCAGCTCGCCGCGCTCGGCGTTGTAGCGGATCAGATCGGCGACCGGGCGACCCACGTACAGCATGCCGTCGGGATAGCCGAACATCTGCTGGTAGCGGCGGTTCCAGGCGGTCAGGCGCATGTCCGGATCGACCACGCTGACGCCCGCGCTGATGTTCTCCAGCGTGGTCGACAGGATCTCGCGGTTGAAGCGCAGTTCCTGGCCGGCTTCATCGAGCACCGCCACCACTTCGCCCAGATCCATGCCCGAGCCGCGCAGCAGGCTGGTCAGCAGCAGACGCGCGGACGCCGCACCGATCGAGGCGGCCAGCAGGCGTTCGGTGAACTGCACCCAGGCACGGTCGGCCGGGGCCGACGCCTGCAGCTCGCGCCCCAGCGATTGCGCCTGCTCAAAGAACGAGCGCCGTGCATGGCGGTCACCCACCACGCGCGCGGCCAGCGCCAGCAGGTCGCCCACATGCACATGGCCCGGCCACGCACCGGCGACCGACGGCCGCTGTGCATACGGATCCAGGAAGGGTGCCGCACCCAGCCGCTCGTCCACGCCGGGACGCCAGCGCACCGAGACCAGCACCATGGCGGCCACGTTGACCAGCAGCGACCAGAACGTGCCGTGGGTCAGCGGGTCCCAGCCACTCATGCCGAACAGGTGCTGCGGCTGCAGCCAGTCGATACCGAACGGGCCCTGCACCAGCCAGCTCGCATCCATCCAGCCGGCATGGGTCAGCGCAGGCAGCAGCAGGGTATAGACCCACGTGCCGAAACCGAGCAGCATGCCGGCCTCGACGCCCCGGCGGCTGGCGCCGCGCCAGTAAAGTCCACCGATCAACCCGGGCGCGAACTGGGCCACCGCCGCGAACGCCATCAATCCGTACGAGGCCAGCGTGCTGTCATTGCTGCTGCCGCGGTAGTAGCTGTACGCCACCAGGGCCAGCAGCAGGATCGCCGTGCGCCGGATCCACAGCACGCGTGAGGCGACGTTCGCCGCGTCCTCGTGGTGGTCGTTGCGGCGCAGCAGCACCGGCATCACCAGGTCATTGCTGACCATGGTCGCCAACGCGATCGAGGCCACGATGACCATGCCGGTTGCCGCCGAGAAGCCGCCGACATAGGCGACCAGTGCCAGGAACTTGCGGCCCTCGGCCAGCGGCAGGGCCAGCACCATGCTGTCGTCGGCCACGCTGCCACCGGTGCCGAACAGGGTCACGCCCGCCGTGGCGATGGGAATCACCATCGCCGAGATGATCACCAGGTAGGCCCCGAACATCCAGCGCGCACGGCGGATGTCACGCACGTCGCCGCACTCGACCACCGCCACATGGAACTGGCGCGGCAGGCAGATGATGGCCAGGAAGCTCAGCAGGGTCTGCGAAATGAAGCCGACCGGCGGCAGGCCGCTGAACAGCGTGTGCGCCGATTCGATCACCGCATCGGTGCGGTCGTTGAGCCACAGGTAGGCGAACAGACCAAGCGCCACCATCGCGATCAGCTTGATCATCGACTCCAGCGCGATCGCCAGCATCATGCCGTGGTGGTGCTCGGTGGCATCCACCTGGCGGGTGCCGAACAACGTGGCGAACAAGGCCATCAACAGCGCCACGTACAGCGCCGGATCGGTGAAGAAGCCGGTGGGCCCGACGTTGCCGGTCAGCACCTGCAGGCTCATCGCCACGGCTTTGTACTGCAGGGCCAGATACGGCACGATGCCGATCAGCGCGATCACCGCCACCAGCGCGGCCAGCCGCCGCGAGCGGCCGAAGCGCGAGGAGATGAAATCGGCGATGGACACCACGTTCTGGCTGCGTGCGATCAGCGCCAGGCGCTCGATGATGCGCCAGCCGAACACCCACAGCAGCAACGGCCCCAGGTAGATCGGCAGGTAGCCCACGCCGTTGCGCACCGCCGTGCCGACGGCGCCGTAGAACGTCCACGACGAGCAGTACACCGCCAGCGCCAGGCTGTAGACCACCGGGCGCAGCCACGGGCGGTCGGGGTACATCGGGCGACGGTCGCCCCACCACGCCACCCCGAACAGCAGTGCGGCGTAGGCCACCGAGACCAGCAGCAGGATCCAGCTAGAAACCACAGGGTTGTTTCCGCGAGAGCAGCCCGCAGTGTAGGCCACGACCGTTGGTCGTGGCGCTACGGGAGCCTCCGACCTGTCTTACTCCGCCGGAACGCCCATTTCCTTGAGCAGCTCCGGCGCCGGGTAGACCTTGGCCAGCAGCCAGCGCAGGTAGCGCATGTCCACGTGCACGGCGCGCTTGAAGCGCGGGTCGAACCACCAGCTGGCGCTGACCGACTCCCAGTTGCTGTCGAAGTTCAGGCCGATCAGCTCGCCCTTGGCGTTGAGCACCGGCGAGCCGGAGTTGCCCCCGGTGGTGTCCAGGTTGGTCAGGAAGTTGACCGTCTGGGTCTTCAGCACCGGATCGGCGGTGGAACCGAAATCGCCCTTGGTGATCGCGTCCAGCAGCGGCTTGGGCGCATCGAACGGGTAGGCGTTGGTGTTCTTCTCCACGATCCCGGCCACGGTGGTCACCGGGTCGAAATGCACCGCATCGCGCGGCGACAGCGCCTCGACCTTGCCGTAGCTGATGCGCAGGGTACGGTTCGCATCCGGGTAGACCGCGCGGCCCTGCTTGGCGCGCCAGGCGAACAGCGCCTGCATATACGCCGGACGCAGGCGCAGCTGCTCGCCTTCGCGGGTCTTGCGCTCGTCATCCAGGCGCAGCTGCGCGGCCACCAGCGGGCCGGCCAGATCGATCAGCGGATCGCGCGCCAGCGCCTTGCCCTCTTTCGCCGCGGCAAAGCGCGACAGGCGCTCGGCTTCGTCGCCCAGGTGCGTGTTGGCGTACAGCGTATCCAGGGTCTTGGCCAGCGCGGCCGGCGTGCGGCCGAAGGCCGCGTCGAACTCGGGCACGCGCTGCGCGTCGGGCAGCTGCTGGTAACGGTTCAGCAGCGTGGTCAACAGGGCTTTCTCGATGGCCGGATCGTAGCGGCGCTGGACCTGCTTGAGCACGCCTTCGATCAGCGCCAGATCACGCTGCTGATAGCCCGTGTCACGCTCGGCATCGGGCTTGGCCGATTCGATGCGCAGGCGCTCCAGGGTCAGTGCCGAGCGCAGCAGCTGGCTCTGCGACGCGAGCAGATCGAGCAGCAGATCGCGTTCGCCCACCGAGGCGCCGCTGGACAGCGAGGTCAGCAGGGACTGGATGTCGCCCCGGTATTTCGCGTCGGTGGCCTGCAGCATCGCCGCCTCATCGGCGGCACGCTGCGCCTTGGCATCGCTGCGCAGCAGGCCTTCCAGCTCGCCGGCGGCACGCTTGCGGTTGTTCTTCAGCGACTGCAGCTGCGAGGCGTAACGAGTGCGTGCCTGCGCATCCTTCGCACTGGCCGCTTCGATGGTGTCGATCATCTGCTGGAACACCGCCACGCGACGCGGCAGCACGGCATCGATCTGGCCAGCGAATTCCGTGGCGGTGCGATGACGGTAGGTGATGCCGGGGTAACCGGCCAGCATCGCGTAGTCGCCGGTCTTCGGGCCGTCGATCGCCATCTTCAGGTGGGCCGGCGGGTGGTACGGCACGTTGTCCACGCTGTACGGCGCGGGCTTGCCGTCCTTGCCGACGTAGGCACGCAGCAGCGTGAAATCACCGGTGTGGCGCGGCCACATGAAGTTGTCGATCTCGTCGCCATAATTGCCGATCGCGCGCGGCGGTGCGTAGACCAGGCGCACATCGCTCAGCTCTAGCTGGCGGATGCGATAGAAATCGGTGCCGTAGTACATGTCCGCCACGCTGCAGCGGATGTTGCCTTCTTTCTCGCACTCGGCCACCAGCTGCTTGCTGGCACGGTCGACCGCATCGAAATACGCACGTCCGGTCTTGCCGCGCGCATCGCGCAGCACTTCATCGGTGACCTTGTCGAACCCGATCGTGACCAGCACGCGGAAATCCGGGTTGGCCGCGCGCTCATCGCTGCGGCCCTTGGCGATGAAGCCGTCGTTGATCAGGTTGTGCTCGGGCGAGGTGTTGTACTGGATCACGCCCATGGCCACATGGTGGTTGGTGAGCAGCAGGCCGTCGTCGGAGACGAACGAGCCGGTGCCACCACCCGCACGCACCACCGCACTCAACGGCGGCGCGGTGACGTTGGCCAGGTCGCCCGGGTTGCCCTTGAAGCCCGCCGCCTTCAGCGGTTTGGCCAGGTCCGGCAGCTGGGTCGGCATCCACATGCCTTCATCGGCATGGGCGCCGGCAGCGAGGGTCAGGCCAAGCGCCAGCGCGGCGGTGAGGGGTTTGCGTGAAGACATGGGCACATCCGGTACGTCAGAACAGCCCGAGACCTTAGCCACTGAGGCCCCGCAGGGCAACGGCCGATGGTCAGGGGCACCTGAACCATCGGCCGTGGCTTACTTCTCCCGTCGCCAGTTCAACGACCCACGGTTCTCCACCGTGCTCGACTCAAGCTCCACATCGAAGCCACGGCGCAGCAGGTACTTCAGCGTCAGCACCGAGCCACTGCCGACCAGCGAGACGCCGTAGCCGATGTACAGCTTGGGCGAGATGTACTTGCCGAAGCCGATCACCGAGCCGCCCAGCGCGCGCGACTGGCTCACGCCGGCGTCGTCCAGGCCAAGCTTGGCGCCCAGCTGCGAAGCGAGCAGGCCGCTGCCGGCCGACAGCGCCGCCGAGGCCGCGTTGACCTGCTGGGCCTGATCGCTGCTGGCACCGGTGAGGCTGCGTCCCAGCACCAGATAGGCCAGTGCCTCGGACTGCGACATCGCCGGTTCCGACCACACATCCACGCGCGGAGACTGCGCCCGCCCGGTGACGTCGATGCCGGCGGTGACATCACCCACGGTGCGCTGGGCACGGATGTTGATGCGCGGATCGGAGACCGCGTTGTAGTTCCAGTTCAAGTTGCCGCGGGTGATGGTCAGGTCCTGTCCGTAGGCCTTGTAGCGCCCACTGACTTCCAGCCCGCCGTTGGCGGTCATCTCCCGCCCCGGGCGTGCCCATACCTGCATCTTGCCGGTCAGCGCGCCCTTCAAGCCGAACCCGGCCATCTTGACCTTGTCGCCCAGGCTCACGGTCAGGTCCATGTCCAGCGGCGAGCTGGGACCCTCTTCCGGATCGACCGGGTCCAGCACCACCACGTCTTCAGAGACCGAGGTGCCACGGTCCAGGCGCTCCAGATCGAGATCCGCTTCAGGCACGTGCACGGTGCCACGCAGCTGCATCGCGCTGCCGGCCAGGGTGAAATCCAGGTCCGGATTGGCGATCACGCGCAGCTCGCTGGTGTTGGCCAGCAGCACATTCTCGCCGTGGATATGCAGCTGCAGCGGCTGTGCATCGCCGAACCACGACAACCCGCCATCGACGTACAGCGTGCCCTTGCCGGAGTTGGCCTGGGCGGTGATCTTGGCCGAGCCGTCCGGCTGCGCGGTGAAGCTGCCCTTGCCTTCGGCGAAGGTCAGGCCGAGCGCGGGGAACTCGCCATTGAACTTGCTCAGCGTGGCCTCACCGCCCAACGACGGCGTACCACGGGTGCCGCGCAGGCTGACGTGGCCTTCGATCAGGCCGGTCGGGCGCACGATGTCGGGCGAGAACAACTCCAGCCAGTACAGCCGCGCGATGTTCATGTACAGCTCGCCGGTCAGCGGTGCGTTGGCATCCCAGCCGGTCTGCACCTTGGCATCGACGAAGCCGTCGCCCTGGAAACCGACACCGAGCTTGGCGTTGATCTGCTGCGGGGTCATCTCCAGGTTCACCGAGAACTGGTCGTAACGCACCAGCTCGCCACGCGCGTTGTCGCCCAGGCGTACCCCGCCTTCGCGCGAGGTGACCGAGGCGCTGCCCTCCCACGCGTTGCCGCGCGGGCGGATGCGCCCATCCAGATTCACTTCACCGCGCAGGAAGATGCGGCGCCCGGACTGCGGCGGCAGCCATGGCTGTACCAGCGCCAGCGGCAACGCATCGCCCCGCACCAGCAGCCCTTCACGCGGCCAGTTCGCGCTGGCGCACAGCGCGCCGCCGGTGGCGGCCCCCAGGCACGCATCGCTCAAGGTGACGTTGCTGCCCTGCACGCTGAAGGTGGCCGGTGCACGCAGGCTCCAGGCATCGCCCTTGACCGGTGCGATACGCAGCGCGGTCAGATCGCCGCGCCAGGCCTGGCCCTGCTGGCGCACGCCACCTTCCAGCGCGACAGCACCCAGCTCGTTCTTCGTCTGTGCATCCAGGCGCAGATTGGAGAGGCTGCCGCGGGCATTGACGTTGAGCGTGTCCAGCAGCATGCCGACCTGGACCTTGCTGCCCTGCACCGCCAGCGTGCCACTGTCGCCCTGCCACGGCAGGCGCCCCTTGATGCTGATCGCCTCGGCGCTCCAGTCGTCCCAGCGCAGGCCACTGCCAACCAGATCGGCGGTGATGTCCGGCGCGGTACGTGCGCCCTTGATCAGCACATGGCCGCGCAGGCTGCCGCTGCTGTTGGGCAGCAGGTCGTCCAGCTGCACCGGCTCCAGCTGCGCATCGATATCCAGGCGATCGCCCACCGAGCCCTTGGCGGTCAGGCGGCTGTTGCCCAGCGCCAGCCGGAGATTGCCCTCGCCCTGCTCGCCGCGCAGCGCGAACTTGCCCTGTGCATCCAGCGCGCGCTTGCGCAGCGTGCCCTTGATGCCGGGCACATCGACGGTGGCTTCGTAGCTTCCAGCGGTACCGGCCGGACTGCCGGCCGGCGGCGGCAACTGGCGGCCCTTCGAGGCAAACGAACCGGACAGCTTGCCGTCCCAGCCTGGCGCGAAGTAGCCCGGATCGAAGCCGGCCAGTTTGGCGGCCACGTCCCAATCCAGCTGCGGCGCCCAGGCCACCTGCCCGGTCACGTCGAGCGAACCGCCCGGCGTGCTGGCCTGCAGCTGTTTGATCACGGCGGCCTGGTCGTTGCCGCGCACGTCGAACTGCAGATCGGCCACCTGCTTCTCGCGTTCCACCGAGGCACGGCCGACCGCCGCCCACGCCTTGAGCGTGCCGGCCAGGCCCATGCGCGCTTCTTTCAGCGTCACCGGCACCGGCGCAGCAGCGCCCGGGGTGGTGGTATCGGCGGCGGGCACGAAGGTGAGGTCGTTGGCGACGATGGAGAAGCGCAGGCTGGCGTTTTCCTTGTCGGTGAAATCAGCGATGCCTTCCAGCCGCGCCTGGCCACCAAAGCCCTTCACCTGCAGCGGCGACACGGTCAGTACCTGGTCGGCCAGGCCGACCTTGGACGGTGCCAGTTCCACCGCGATGTCGCCCTGCTTGAAGCTGCCCTGCAGATTGGCCTGGCCACCCTTGCCGTCGGCCTGCACATCCAGCGCCATCGGCGTGCTGGTGCTCGCGTCCATGCCCGGCACCAGCAGGGCCAGGTCCAGTTCCTTGCTGCGCGCAGCGAGTTTCCACACCGGGTCGGTGCGGCCATCGAACACCAGGCTGGCCTGCAGCGGCGCGGGCGCGTTGCCGGCGATCGCCACTTCCATATGCCCCAGGTCGCCACGTGCAACCAGGCCCAGGCGCGCCGGGGTACGCCCGCGCGGGGCCGGCATCAGCGCGCCGAGGGTGATGTCGGTGTCGTAATCGCTGCGCGGCAGATAATGCCCGTCCACGCGGAAATCGCCGTAGCTGCTGTCCACGATCAGCTGGCGCGCGCGGAATTCGCCATTGGCGATCTCCAGGCCACCGCGCACCTTGGCGATGTCGATCAGCGGCTGCTGCGCCTGGGTGATGCGGAAGCCATCGATGATGATGGTGTCGGCCTGGATCGCCAGCGGCATTTCGATCTGCGGCAGCGAGTCCGGCCACGACGGCAGCTCAAACGGCTCATCGCTCTTGGCCAGGTTCAACGTGGCGTTCTTGATCTGCAGCGCATCGAGCTGCAGCTTGCGGCCCAGCAGCGGCCGGATGTCCGGATCCAGGTAGGCGCGTTCGGCGGTGAAATGGATGTCGTCGTAACGGAAGTCCAGGTCGTGCAGCACCAGCGGCCCGGCGACCGGGCCATCCACCTTGCTCCAGGTGAGCGAGGCGCCGACCGGCAACCGCGCCACCACCTGGGCCAGCAGCACATCACGGCCGGCCACGGTCTGCAGCAGCCAGTACACCAGCAGCAGCGCCAGCAGCACCAGGCCGAGCACGGTGAAGCCCGACCACGCCCAGAAGCGGCGCTTGCGGTAGAAACGCACGCGCGGCGGAGGCGGTGTCGCGGGGGCGGACGGCGTCGGCGTACTCACAGGTCCGCTCCGATGTTCAGGTACAGCTGGAACTGCGAATCCGGGTTGTTCAGGCCATGCGCGATATCCACGCGCACCGGGCCCACCGGCGATTTCCAGCGCACGCCGAAGCCCACGCCGGTATGCAGGTCGATGGTGTTGTCGAACGCGCTGCCGGTGTCGACGAACACCGCCGCGCCCCAGGGCCCGCCCTTGAAGTAATGCTCATATTCGGCCGAGCCGACCACCAGGTTCTTCGCGCCGAGCGCGTATTTGTCCGGCGGTGCGGTACGCGGGCCGACTTCGCGGAAGGCATAGCCGCGGATGCTGCGATCGCCACCGGCGAAGAAGCGCAGGCTCGGCGGCATCGCGACCAGATCGCTGGTCCAGGTGGTGCCGCCTTCGCCACGCAGGATCAGGCGGTCGCTGTCGCCGATCGGCACATACCAGCGCAGCACCATGTTGGCCTGCACGAAGCTGGTGTCCGAGCCGGCGCCTTCGACGCCGCCACGCAACGTTGCACTGCCGCTGATGCCGCGGCGCGGGAACATCTCATCGTCCACGTTGACGTAGTCGGCCACCAGCTGCGGGTAGACCAGCGTGGAAGTGTTGTAGACCGCGTCGGTGAACTCGGTGCCGGAGGCGTACCGCCAGCGCTCGCGCAGCGCGTTGATCGAGGCGATCGCGGTCCAGTACTCGTTGATCTCACCGCTGCGGCTGGCCGACAGTTTGAAGTTGCGCAGGTCGATGTAGTCGGTCTGCTCGTCATAGGCGCTGGCGGTGAACGCATACCAGCCGTCGAGCCAGGCAAAGCCCGGGATGCGGTAGCTGGTGACCAGGCTCTTGCGCTTCTGCGCATAGTCGAGCTGGGTGTTCATCTTGTGGCCGCGGCTGTTGAGGAAGCGCCGCTCCAGGCCGCCGCGCACACCGGCGCCACTCTCGCTGCCGTAGCTCAGGCCGGCGGTGTAGATCGTGCGCTTGGCGCGGGTCAGGTTGACGTCCACCGGCACGTCACCGTTCTCGTCGGCCTGGTCCGGGCGCGGCTGGATGTCGATCACGCTGAAGTAATCGAGCTTGGTCAGCGATTCGCGCAGGCGGTCCAGTTTGCCTTCGTGGAAGTAGCTGCCTTCGTCCCAGTACACCAGCGGGTCGAACAGCTTGTCGACGAAGTAATCCTGATGGAAACGGATCTCGCCCATGTTGTAGCGGCGGCCGCTGTCCCAGGTGAGGTCGACGTCGGCGGCGTTCTCGGCGCGGGTGATCTGCACCTGGCGCTGGGTGAAGTCGGCATCGAAGTAACCGCGCTCGGCCAGGCGCCGGGTGACCCGGATCTTGCTGGCTTCGTACTCGGTGTGTTCGAAACGCTGGCCCTTGCGCGGCTTGAAGTTCTCCAGGTCTTCCTGGAGGTACTGGTCCAGCTGGGCCGGGCCGGTGATGTCGATATGCTCGCGGCGGACCACGGTCGGCGGTCCCTTCTCGACCTGGATCACCACGCGCAGGTTCTCGCCCTCGCGCGGGCTTTCCACGGTGATGGTCGGGTTGTAGTAGCCGAACGGCTCCAGCGCCTCGCGGGTCTGGCGCTCGGCCTGGGACAACAGATATTCCAGCCGCGACTCGCCCTGGACCTTGCCGATGGTGTCGTACAGGGACAGCGAGACCTCGATGTTCTCGATCATCTCGGCGTCGTCGCCCTTGTCCAATCCTTTGATGTCCACTTTCTCGATGGTCCCCCGTGCATGTGCCACCGAGACGGTGGCAAGGGACAGGAACATCAGCGGAAGGGCGAATTTCGTTGGCTGCATGGCGACAGCATAACGGGCCATCGCAAGCATGCGAAATCGGCGTGGCTGTTTCAGAACGGCAGTGAAGACGCCGTTAAATTCCGCGAGAAAGTCGCTTGCGTTGCACGCGGTCTGATCGATGACAACACGTCATCGGACAGAAGCGTCCGCGACGCAACAGCGACACCAAATGACGCTTCCAGCACGAAGATCGCAGGGCGCCGCCCTCCCGGAAACGCAGAAGGCGCGAACAGCCCACGCCGTCGCGCCTTCTGGTCCACCGCGGGGCGCCTGGCCCCGCCGCGTCAGTTGGACAGGTGTTCGATCGCCGCCACGCTGCCCAGGCGGTCGCCCAGGCGCTTGAGCAGGGCCAGGCGATTGGCCCGCAGCGCGGGATCCTCGGCATTGACCATCACCGCATCGAAGAACGCATCCACCTGCGGGCGCAAGCGCGCCAACCGGTTCAACACGCTCACGTAGTCCTTCTGGTGCAGGCTGGCGTTGCTGTCATCGATGGCCGCTTCCACCGCTTCGGCCAGTTCGCTTTCGGCCGGCTCGGCCAGCAGCGCCGGGTCGATCATGCCCGGAATCTCGCCCTCGGCCTTGCGCAGGATGTTGCGGATGCGCTTGTTGGCCGCGGCCAGCGCCTCGGCTTCCGGCAGCGCGGCAAAGGTGCCGATGGCATCGATGCGGCGGTCGAAGTCATACAGCGAGGCCGGCTTCAACTCGGCGACCGCGTTGAAGTGCGTGGCCGGCACGCCCTTGTCGGCGTAATAGCCGCGCAGGCGGTCGATGATGAAGTCGTACAGCTCCTGCGGCAGCGCGTCGGTCTTGCGCTCGGCACTGGGCTGCACGCCCGCCGGCAGGCCGGCGACGGCGGTGCCGATCAACGCGCGCAGATCCAGATCAAACCCGCTCTCGATCACCGTCCGCGCCAGGCCCAGCGCATTGCGGCGCAGCGCGAACGGATCCTTGTTGCCGGTCGGCTTCAGGCCTGCGGCAAAGCCGCCGGCCAGCGTGTCCAGACGCTCGGCGATGGCCAGCACCTTGCCCAGCGGCGACAGCGCGATGTCATCCCCACCGAAGCGCGGCTGGTAGGCCTCGTCGATGGCCAGCGCGACCTCGGGCGACTCCCCGCCGACCACGGCGTAATGGCGGCCGGCAATGCCCTGCAGTTCCGGGAACTCGTTGACCATGCGCGACTGCAGGTCGTTCTTGGCCAGCACCGCGGCGCGCTTGGCCAGCACCGGCTCGACGCCCACCTGCGGCGCGATGGCCTCGGCGAGGGCGGCCACGCGGGCGACCTTGTCGGCGACCGAGCCCAGCTTGGCCTGGTAGGTGACGGTCTTCAGGCCATCGCCCATCGATTCCAGACCCTGCTTCAGATCTTCGTCGAAGAAGAACTTGGCATCGGAGAAGCGTGGACGGATCACGCGCTCGTAGCCCTTGGCCACTTCGGCCACGTCCTTGGAGTCGATGTTGGCGATGCCGATGAACTTCTCGGTCAGCTTGCCGCCGGCATCGAGCACCGGGAAGAACTTCTGGTTGATCTCCATCGTCTCGATCAGCGCTTCCTGCGGCACCGCCAGGAACTCGCGCTCGAAACTGCACAGCACCGGCGCCGGCCATTCGACCAGGTTGACCACCTGTTCCAGGTTGTCCGGGGTGATGCGTGCCTGGCCACCGGCCTGCGCGGCCGCGGCGTTGACCTGCTCGACGATGCGGGTACGGCGCGCGTCGGCGTCGACCAGCACATAGGCGGCCTGCAGCGAGGCGACGTAGTCCTCCGGCGCGCTCAGCCACACGGTCTTGTCATGCATGAAGCGATGGCCGCGGCTCATGCGGTCGGCCTTCAGGCCCAGCACCTCGGCCTCGATGATGTCCGGGCCGTGCAGCAGCACCAGCCAATGCACCGGGCGGGCGAAGCCATAGGTGTGACTGCCCCAGCGCATCGGCTTGGGGATCGGCATCGCGGCGATCGCCTCGCGCAGGATCTCCGGCAGCAGCGTCGCGGTGCGCGCGCCCGGCGTGGTGGAGCGGTGCACGAAGCGCTCGCCCTTGGCATCGGTGGTGCGTTCCAGCGCGGTCCAGTCGATCCCGGCCTTGGCCGCGAAGCCCTGCAGCGCCTTGGTCGGCTGACCCTCGGCGTCAAGCGCGATGTTCAGGTACGGGCCCAGCACTTCGCTGTGCTGTTCCGGCTGTTCCACCGCCACGCCGGGCAGCAGCACGGCCAGGCGGCGCGGCGTGGACAGCGGCTTGGCGTCGCCCCGTTCGATGGCCACGCCACGCTTGCTCAGGCCGTCCACGACGCCATCGAAGAAGGCCTGGGCCAGGCCCGGCAGCGCCTTGACCGGCAGTTCTTCGGTACCCAGTTCGATCAGCAGCGGCTGCATCGTGCTCATGCCTGCACCTCCTTGGCGGCCACGGCGTCCAGGCGCTTGGCCTCGTACAGCCTGGCCACGGCCTGGGCCAGCGCGCGCACGCGCAGGATGTAGCGCTGGCGCTCGGTCACGCTGATCGCGCGGCGCGCATCCAGCAAATTGAACGCATGGCTGGCCTTGCAGACCTGCTCATACGCGGGCAGCGGCAGGCCGACATCGACCAGCGTCTGCGCTTCTTTTTCGCAGGCATCGAAGCGATGGAACATTTCGTCCACGTCGGCGTATTCGAAGTTGTAGGTGCTCTGCTCGATCTCGTTCTGCAGGTACACATCGCCATAGGTGACCGGGGTGCCATCCGGACCGTAGGTCCAGATCAGGTCATAGACGTTGTCGCAGTTCTGCAGGTACATGCACAGGCGCTCCAGACCGTAGGTGATCTCGCCGAGTACCGGCTTGCACTCCAGGCCGCCGGCCTGCTGGAAATAGGTGAACTGGGTGACTTCCATCCCGTTCAACCACACTTCCCAGCCCAGGCCCCAGGCGCCGAGGGTCGGCGATTCCCAGTTGTCCTCGACGAAGCGCAGGTCGTGCACCAGCGGATCGATGCCCAGCGCCTTGAGCGAATCCAGGTAGAGCTGCTGGATGTTGTCCGGGCTCGGCTTCATCGCCACCTGGTACTGGTAGTAGCGCTGCAGGCGGTTGGGGTTTTCGCCGTAGCGGCCGTCGGTCGGGCGGCGCGAGGGCTGCACGTACGCGGCATTCCAGCTTTCCGGACCGATCGAGCGCAGGAACGTGGCCGGGTGGAAGGTGCCCGCACCGACCTCCAGGTCCAGCGGCTGGATCAGCACGCAGCCCTGCTGCGCCCAATACTGGTTGAGGGTCTGGATCAGGCCCTGGAAAGTGATGGGAACGTTCGTCGTGACGGACATGCGGCGGATTCTTGCCTGCAGAAGGGGTGCGCTAGTATAGCGACCGACCGCACGGGCCTTCCGTGCCTGGGGAAACGGAGGATGGATCCACGCCTGCCAGCGGCGTTTGCCAGTGTCCCTGAGGGGGTCCTCCCCCTGCCACACGGGCGCCTCGATTTCGACCAGGTCGCTGCAGCGCTGGTCGCCGATGGCCTGGTCGCCGCCGCCGATCTGGAGCGCATCCGCTTCTCCGCCCCGGGCGCACGCAACGCCAGCGAGGTCCATCCACTGGTCCTGCTGGCCAACCTGAAGCTGGGCGCCAGCGCCGGCGGCGAGCTCGGCCTGGAGCGCCTCAGCGAGTGGCTGGCCCAGCGCGCGGGTGTGCGCTACCTGCGGGTGGACCCGACCCGGGTCGACGTCTCGGCAGTCACCGCCCTGGTCTCCCATGCCTATGCCCGCCGCCACCGCTTCCTGCCGCTGGCGGTGGACAGCGAGCGCGTCCTGGTCGCCACCAGCGAGCCGCTGGCCCAGGAATGGCTGCGTGACCTGCAGCACCTGAGCCGCCGCCGGATCGAGCTGGCGATGGTCAACCCGCTGGACCTGCACCGCTACACCATGGAGTTCTACGGGGTGACGCGCTCGGTGCGCGGCGCCCGTGGCGATGTCCGCGGCGAAACCAGCAGCACCCTGCCCAGCTTCGAGCAACTGGTCGAGCTGGGCCGCGCCGGCGACGTCAACGCCGACGACCAGCACATCGTGCACATCGTCGACTGGCTGCTGCAGTACGCCTACGAGCAGCGCGCCTCGGACATCCATCTGGAGCCACGCCGCGACATGGGCCGCATGCGCTTCCGCATCGATGGCGTCCTGCACAAGGTGTTCGAGGTGCCGCCGGCGGTGATGACCGCCGTGGTCAGCCGGATCAAGGTGCTGGGCCGGATGGACCTGGCCGAGCGCCGGCGCCCGCAGGACGGCCGTATCAAGACCCGCTCCCCGGGTGGGCGGGAGGTGGAAATGCGCCTGTCGACCATGCCCACTGCGTTCGGCGAAAAGTGCGTGATGCGCATCTTCGACCCGGATGCCGCCTTCAAGAGCATCGACCAGCTCGGCTTCAGCCCGCAGGAAGCGGCCGGCTGGACCGCCCTGGTCGAGCGCCCGCACGGCATCGTGCTGGTCACCGGGCCGACCGGCTCGGGCAAGACCACCACCCTGTATTCCACGCTGAAGCGGCTGGCCACCCCGGACGTGAATGTCTGCACGGTGGAAGACCCGATCGAAATGATCGCCCCGGAATTCAACCAGATGCAGGTGCAGACCAACATCGACCTGGATTTCGCCAGCGGCGTGCGCACCCTGCTGCGGCAGGACCCGGACATCATCATGATCGGCGAGATCCGCGACCTGGAGACCGCGCAGATGGCGGTCCAGGCCTCGTTGACCGGCCACCTGGTGCTGTCCACCCTGCACACCAACGATGCGCCCTCGGCGATCACGCGCCTGCTCGATCTGGGCGTGCCGCATTACCTGCTCGCCTCCACCCTCAACGGGGTGCTCGCCCAGCGCCTGGTGCGCACCCTGTGCGCCAGCTGCAAGGTGCCCACGGTGCTCTCGGCCGAGCAATGGGCGGTGCTGACTGATGCCGATGCAGCATTACCTCAGGCGCCCACGCCATATGCACCGGTCGGCTGCATCGACTGCCGACGCACCGGTTTCCTCGGCCGCGTGGGCCTGTATGAGTTGCTGCCATTGGGTTCCAGCCTGCGCCGGCACATCCGCGCGGACATGGATCTGGCCGCCTTCAACCGTGCCGCACGTGCTGAAGGGGTACGAACCCTGCGTCGCGCGGGGCTTGAAAAGGTAGCGGCAGGGCTGACTACAATCGAGGAAGTCCTCTCGGTCCTGCCTCCCCCGGATGAATTCCGCCCCGTTCCTGATTCTTGAAACCGGCCAACCCGTCGCCTCGCTGCGCCGCTACGGGCGGTTTTCGCACTGGATCCGGGTCGCGGCCGGGCTGGATGCCGACGAGACCGTGGTGGTCGATGTCGAGCATGGCGGCACCCTGCCCAGCCACCGCGATTTTGCCGGGGTGATCGTCAGCGGCTCGGCCGCCTACGTCACCGACCGCGCCGAGTGGAGCGAACGCAGCGCGCAGTGGCTGCGCGAAGCCGCCCACGACGACCGCCCGGTGTTCGGTATCTGCTACGGCCACCAGCTGCTTGCCCACGCGCTGGGCGGCGAAGTCGCCTACAACCCGGCCGGGCGCGAGTCCGGCACGATCGAGCTGGCGCTGGATCCGTCGGCAGTCGACGATCCGCTGTTCGGCGGCCTGCCCGCACGCTTCCCGGCCCACGCCACCCACCTGCAGACGGTGCTGCGCGCCCCGGAAGGTGCCGCGATCCTGGCGCGCTCGGCGCAGGACAACTGCCACGCCTTCCGCTGGGGCGCGCATGCCTGGGGCGTGCAGTTCCATCCGGAGTTCGCCACCCACCACATGCGCGGCTACGTCCGCGCCCGCGCCGAGTGCATCCGCCAGCACGGCGGCTGCGCGCGCAGTGTCGCCCGCGAGGTCAGCGCCGCGCCGCTGGCCCGCCAGTTGCTGCGCCGTTTCGTCCGCCAGGCACGCAACGCCTGAGGCCGGCGCGGCGCCGTCATCCGGGCGCAACGCAGCGTCCGCGCCGCGCAGGGCGGCCTTCAGGTCAAGCGCCGGGAAAACAGGGATAATCGACCGCAATCGGGCGTTCGCGCCTTCTCCCCTGTCCCGGAATGTTATGAGCGAGATTCGCAAGCTG
Organism: Stenotrophomonas rhizophila; assembly: GCF_003751305.1. Taxonomy (GTDB): domain Bacteria; phylum Pseudomonadota; class Gammaproteobacteria; order Xanthomonadales; family Xanthomonadaceae; genus Stenotrophomonas; species Stenotrophomonas rhizophila_B. The sequence continues at coordinate 8,439 of NZ_RJKV01000002.1, read as the reverse complement.
CCGGCCTCCGCCGGCGCGGAATGGCTGGTGTCGGGTTTCACCCTGCTGCGCAAGGCGCCGCTGGCGCTGGGCCTGCTCGGCGTGATCTGGGCCGTGGCCGCGTTGCTGGTGATGTCGCTGGCGATGGTCAGCCCGGCGCTGAGCACGCTGGCGCAGCTGTTGATGGCACTGGCCGGCCCGCTGTTCTTCGGCGGCCTGGTGTGGGCCGTGCGCGAAGTCGACCAGGGTCGCGTCGCGCAGCCGTCGCACCTGCTGCAGGGCCTGCATGAAGGCCGCGCGTTGAACCTGCTCGCCTCGCTGCTGCCGCAGCTGGTGGCCGGCCTGTTCCTGGGCGTGTTGTTGCTGATGTTGATCGGCAGCAGTGGCCTGCAGCACCTGAGCGAGGTGATGGTGCAGCTCAACGCGATCAGCCAGTCCGGCGCGCAGCCGGACCCGGCGCAGATCGAAGAGCTGATGGCGAGCCTGCCGGCGATGCGCATCCTGCTCTGGCTGGCACTGGTGGTGGTGACCTTCCTGGCGATGGCGCTGGCGCTGTTCACCCTGCCGCCGCAGGTGATGTTCGAGCACCGCAACGGCCTGCAGGCGATGCGCCTGAGCCTGCGCGCCTGCCTGCACAACGTGCTGGCGATGCTGGTGTTCTTCCTGCTCGCCTTCGTGGCGGTGTTTGCGATCTATTTCGGCGTGATGCTGGTCGCGCTGATCGCGCAGCTGATCGGCGGCACGATGCTCGCGCTGTTCGTTGCGCAGCTGCTGCTGATGGGCGTGGTGATGCCGGTCTTCGCCGGTGCCATCTACACGGCGTGGAAGCAGATGTTCGGCCAGCAGGGTCCGCAGACCCCGCCGCCGATGCCGGGCCCGAACAACGTGTTCGCGGCCTGATCCAAACAAAAACCCCGGCCTTTGCCGGGTTTTTTGTCTGTGCCTTACTCCGGCTGCTCTTTCCCGCCCGGGCGTGGCACCAGCCAGCGCGCGGCGTGGATGCCCAGTTCGTAGAGCAGGCACATCGGAATGGCCAGCATCAGCTGCGAAACCACGTCCGGCGGCGTCAGCACCGCAGCCAGCACGAAGATGCCGACGATCGCGTAGCCGCGACCTTCCTTGAACTGCTGCGGCGTGATCCAGCCGAGCAGCACCAGGATCACCATCGCCACCGGCAGCTCGAAGCTGGTGCCGAAGGCGAAGAAGATCGCCAGCACGAAATCCAGGTACGCCGTCGCATCCGGCGTGATCGCAATCACCTCCGGGCGGAACGTGGTGAGGAAGTGGAACACCGCCGGCAACACCAGGAAATAGGCGAACGCGCAGCCCAGATAGAACAGCAGCACCGACGAGGCCAGCAAGGGCACCGCCAGGCGTTTTTCGCGGGCGTACAGGCCCGGCGCCACGAACGACCACAGCTGGAACAGCAGCCACGGTACGGCGATGAATACCGCCACGAAGAAGGTCAGTTTCAACGGCGCGAAAAACGCGCCGGCCGGATTGGTCGCGATCATCGTCTGCCCGTTGGGGAGCTGCGAGATCAACGGTTCGGCGATCATCGTGTAGATCTGCCGCGAGAACGGCATCAGGCCCAGCAGCACCACGCCCAGCCCGATCAATGCGCGCACCAGCCGCGCACGCAGCTCGATCAGGTGTTCGACCAGCGAACTCTCGTTGCTTTCATGCTCGCTCATCGCGGTGCCTCTTGGTTCGGCAGCGTGGGCGCAGGTGCAGGCGGCGCGGTGTCAGTCGACGGCGGCAGAGCCGCCGGGACGTCCGCACGCGGCGCGCTGCCATCGATGCCCGGCGGCGCCATCGCATCGCGCGGCGGCTCGGCCTCCTCGGTGGCCACCACATGCTGGGCCACGCTGGCCGGCGAACCCGGCGCGGGGCCGGTCATCATCGGTTCGTCCTCGGCTGACGCGGCAATGCCATCGCCATGCTGCGCCACGTCCTGACGCATCTGCTCGGCTTCGCGGCGCACCGCTTCGCCACTGGCACGCAGCTGCGACTCGGTATCGCGCATCGAGGTTTTCACATCATCGAACTGCCGCTTGATCTCTTCGGCGTGCAGTTCACGCTCGAGCTCCTGCTTCACCGAATCCCACTGGTTGCGGGCACGGCGCACCCACAGCCCGGCAAAGCGGGCCGCCTTGGGCAGCCGCTCGGGGCCGAGGACGACCAAGGCCACCACCGCGATGACCAGCAGTTCACTGAAACCGATATCGAACACGCCAAGCCGCCCGGATCAGCGCGGGTCGCGGTCGTGCTCGGTCTGCGACGTCGTCGTCGAGTCCTGCGGACGCGAACTGTCGCTGAGCTGCGCGTTCGGCTTGTCCTCGTCGCGCATGCCCTTCTTGAATTCCTTGACGGCGCTGCCAAGGTCCTTGGCGCCGCTGGTCAGTTTCTTGGTGCCGAACACCAGCAGAACGATGACCAGCACGACCAACCAATGCCAGATGCTGAAACTGCCCATGAGCCGCTCGCGTTACGTAGTGATCAGACGGTTGAGCATAGCGCACCGGCGGTAAGCCGGCGCGCGTGACAAAAGTCAGTTGCCGTCCAGCGATTCGGTACGGACTTCACCGTCGCCGACCGGCTGGAAGCCCTGCTGCGCGGCCGGTTGCGCCGGAACGGACTGCAGCGGGGCGGTGGTCGCGCCGGCGGCGGCCGGGGCCGGTGCCTGTTCAGGTCGAACCGGTACGGCGGCGGCGCGCGGCGCAGCGGCCGGCGCTGGGGCATTCCCCGCGGTGCCGCGCTTCTCGCGGGCGGTATAGGTGGCTTCTTCCAGGCGATCACGGAAGGCGACCACGTCCACCGAGGGCGGCTCGCCGACACGGCCTTCGAACACCATGCGCGGCGTGGTGTTGCTGCCATAGGCGTCCAGGTTGGCGGCATCGTCGATCTGCAGCACGGCGCCATCCAGCGCCACCCCGGCGAACAGGCCGCGGGCGCGCGACCAGGACCAGATTTCGGCCTTCAGCTGGCCATCGGTGGCGGCCGCGGCGTTGCGGCCGACCGGACCAGCGGCGACGCCGGCATCGGCGCCCAGGGTGAACTTGCCGTTGACGAGATTGTCCAGGCTGCGGTCGTTGCGGAACACCAGCACCACATCGGAGGACTGCACACCGGCCTGGAAGCCGATGCTGCCGCCGGTGAGCTTCACGAACACCGGGTTGGACCAGCTGCCATCGGGCGTCTTGACCGACATCAGGCCGTGGCCGCGACGGCCACCGATCACCAGACCGGCCTTGATCGTGTCGGGAATCACGATGACCGCGCGGCCTTCGTCGAGCAGTTTGTCCGGAATGCCCTGCTCGGGGATGTCCTGGATTTCATTCAGGACGCGCACCGCATTGCGGGCGCGCTGATCCTCCTGTGGCCCGGCCATCGCCTGGGTCGACAGCAGGCTGGCGGAGATCAGCAGTACAAGGCTGAGACGGCGCATGGTGGGCTCCAGAAGGTCTACGTAGACAAAGATAAAGCAACTGCCCGACGTTAGAAGGCTTGCGATGAATCCGCAATGAGTGATCCGGACTATCGATACAGCTGAGAAATCGTGTTCATCATCCAAATCCATCCCGCCAATCGCGCAGACCTGCGAGAATGACGCCATGCTCGACGCACCCGACACCGCCGTGCTGGCGGTCAATCTAGGCACGCCCGAGACGCCAACCGCCCCGGCGGTGCGTCGCTACCTGGCTGAATTCCTCAGCGATCCGCGCGTGGTCGCGATTCCGCCGCTGTTCTGGAAACCCTTGCTCTACGGGCTGATCCTGCCACTGCGCAGCGGTCGTTCGGCCGCCAAGTACGCCCAGGTCTGGCTGCCGGACGGCTCCCCGCTGATGGTCTACACCCGGCGTCTGGCTGAGGCCATGCAGGGCCTGATGCCCGATCTGCGGGTGCGCCATGCGATGCGTTATGGCGCCCCGGCGCTGCCGGCCGAGCTGGACCGGCTGGCCGCCGAAGGCATGAAACGGATCGTGGTATTGCCGCTGTATCCGCAGTACTCGACCACCACCACCGCCTCGATCGAGGACCAGGTGCGCGAGTGGCAGCCGAAACATCCCGGGGTCACTGTGACCCTGGTGCGCGATTACGCGGTCGATCCGGACTGGGTCGCCGCCGTCGCCGGCAGCATCCGCCAGTGGTGGGAACAGCATGGCCGCGGCGAGAAACTGGTGTTTTCCTTCCACGGCATTCCGCAGCGCCTTGCCGATGCCGGCGATCCGTATCCGCAGCGCTGCGAAGCCAGCGCCCACGCAATCGCCCAAGCGCTGGAGCTGCCCGACGATGCCTGGCAGCTGACCTACCAATCGCGTTTCGGCCGTGAAAAATGGCTGCAGCCCTACGCCGAACCCACCCTGTGGGCGATGGCCGAGAAGGGCGTACGCAGCATGGACGTGGTCTGCCCCGGCTTTGCCACCGACTGCCTGGAAACCCTGGAAGAAGTGGCGATGGGCTTTACCGAAACCGTTGCCGAGCGCGGCGCGACGATGCGCTATATCCCCTGCCTCAACGACGCGCAGGCGCATGCACTGGCGCTGTCGCGGCTGAGCATCGCGGCGCTGGCATGACGCTGCAGCCGTTCTCGCTGTCGGTCGCCGGCACCCCTGTGGCCGGCCTGCGGTCGGCTGAGACCGGCGGCACGCGTGTCCTGGCGCTGCACGGCTGGCTGGACAATGCCGCCAGCTTCGTGCCGCTGGCCGCGCAGCTGCCGGAGCTGGAGCTGGTGGCGATCGATCTGCCCGGCCACGGCCACAGCGCGCACCTGCCACCGGGCACGCAATACAACACGCCCGGTGCGATCTGCCACGTGCTCGACGTCGCTGATGCGCTGGGCTGGGACCGCTTCGTGCTGCTTGGTCATTCGATGGGCGCCGGCATCGCCAGCCTCACCGCAGCGGCTGCCCCGGAACGGGTAGAGCGCCTGATCGCGATCGAGGCACTCGGTGGCCTGCGCGGCCCGGAGAATGAGACCGCGCAGCGTCTTCGCGAACACGTGCGCGCCGCGCGGGCGCTGCCTACCCGCAAACTGCGGGTGTTTCCCGATCTGATCGCCCCGATCCGCGCCCGCATGATGGCCAACCAGCTCAGCGAGCCCTGCGCGCGCCTGCTGGTCGAACGCGGCGTCACACCGGTCGACGGCGGTTACAGCTGGTGCAGCGATCAGCGCCTGATGCTGCCGACCGCGATGCGCCTGAGCGAGGCGCAGATCGACGACCTGCTCGCCGCGATCGACTGCCCGACCCAGGTGATCTACGCGACACCGGCGCAGTCCTATTACCCCGAGCCGCTGCGCAGCGAGCGCATCGGTCTGCTGCGTGACGGGCGGCTGGCGGTGTTCCCGGGCACGCACCATCTGCACATGGAGCATCCGCAGGTGGTGGGTGACGTGATCCGTCGCTTCCTGGCCGAATGACAGGCTTCGCGTCGTCGCGTTGAGTCGACACAACGCCCCCCTCCGGCGCGTTGCGCTGTAGCAGATCGTGTCGGTCGGCGGATGTCACGCCGCTCAATGTTTCCGCTTCCCGGCCGATACCAAGGATGCAGCCCGGCATGCGTCGGCTGCATTGCCGCTTGCTCCGCCGTTGCGAAGCCGCGTATCCACCAAGGCTTCCAGGGAAGGTCGTAGCAATGTCGGATTGGCCGCGCCACCGCCCACCGGGCCGGGTCGCGCCCGTGGCACCCCGCGCCAGGGCAGCGGCGTGCCCTCGCGCATACGTTCCCCAGCCGCCCCGATCCCCCGCGCTTTCCACTGCCACGCCCACCGCATTGCCGGTGTCCGGGGCGGTCCCCGCCCGTCCGCCCGCGCGCGGCGGAATGCCTGCTTTCTGCTGATCCTGGAGTTCTTATGTCCGCCATCTCCCATGCGTCGCCCCGCCCACCCGACCGTACCCCGCGTTCCACGCCCGGCCGCGACACGGTCTATCTGATCGCAGCTGGCGTAGTGTTGCTCGCCGCGCTGATCACCGCGGTCTGGTTGCGGCAGCCGTGGTCGGTGCCGCCGCTCGCCATCGTCGCGGCGCTGGTGGGGATGCTCGCCACGCGCGGCCGCCGCCAGGCGCAGGCGCTTGTCCGCGCCGAGGCGCGCGCCAACGCCTTCGCGGCAGACCTCGCCGGGCACCGTCAGGCCCAGGACGCTGTGCATCAGCACGATGCGCAGGTCCGGCAGGCACTGGATGTCTCGCGCACGGCGATGATGATCGCCGACAACGATCACGTGATCCGCTACGTCAACCAGTCGGTGGTGACCCTGCTGCGCAACCAGCAGACCAGCCTGCGCGAGGCCTTTCCGGACTTCGACGCCGAGCGCCTGGTCGGCAGCAGCATCCATCGCTTCCATGCCAATCCAGACCGCATCCGCGCCATCCTCAATACCTTGATGGTCACCCACCATGGCCGCGTCCGGATCGGGCCGGTGCATTTCGCCCAGGTGGTGACGCCGGTGTTCGATCCGCAGGGCAAACGCCAGGGTTTCGCGGTGGAGTGGCATGACCGCACCCATGAGCTGCTGTTGGAGAACGCGGTGGCGGGCATCGTCGATGCCGCCAGCAAGGGGGATCTTGATCGCCGTCTGCAGGCCACCGATGGAGGCGCCAGCTTCCTCAATGGCCTGACCGGCGGCATCAACCAGCTGCTGGACAGCGTCGGCGGCACCGTCGGTGAGATCCGCCGCGTGCTCTCGGCGCTGGCCGACGGGGATCTGGATCAGCGCATGCAGGGCGACTTCCACGGCTCGTTCGAGGCCATGCAGCGCGATGCCAACGCAACGGCGGAGCAGCTGACGGCGATGGTCGCGCGGATCAAGCAGTGCACCGGTTCGATTTCGCTGGCCGCCAGTGAGATCGCCAGCGGCAACGATGATCTGTCCGAGCGCACCGAGCGCCAGGCCGCGCATCTGGAAGAGACCGCCGCCTCGATGGAGGAACTGACCTCCACGGTACGCCAGAACGCAGAACACGCGCGCCAGGCCAGTGCGTTGGCGCACGGTGCGCATGACGTTGCCACGCGTGGCAGTAAGGTGGTGAGCCAGGTCGTGACCACCATGGATGACATACAGACCGCCTCGCAGCGGATCGGCGACATCACCCGCGTCATCGACGGCATCGCCTTCCAGACCAATATTCTTGCCCTCAACGCCGCCGTGGAAGCAGCACGCGCAGGCGAGCAGGGTCGAGGCTTTGCGGTGGTCGCCAGCGAAGTCCGCATCCTCGCCCAGCGCTCGGCCGATGCGGCCAAGGAGATCAAGAACCTGATCGACGCCTCCGTGGTGCAGGTCGCCGAGGGCGCGCGTCTGGTGCAGGACGCCGGGCAGACCATGGGCGAGATCGTCAGCAGCGTGGCCAGCGTCAGCGGCATCATGGCCGAGATTTCCTCAGCCTCGCAGGAGCAGGCCGCGGGCATCGATCAGATCAACCAGACCGTGGCGCAGATGGACGATGCCACCCAGCAGAACGCAGCACTCGTGGAAGAAGCCAGTGCCGCCGCACGCCTGTTGGAAACGCAGGCGGCCGACCTTACCCAGGCGGTGGCCGTGTTCCGCCACCATGCCCACCCCGCGCGCCGAGCCGCGCTGGCCTGATCTGACAGTCAAGCAGCAGGCGCTACGGCGATTGCTGCCGCCAGGCGGCGATCTTCTCGACCGCCTGGCCACCCACGCGTGGCCCCGGCAGTCCGGTCGGCAGCGTATGCACCTGCAGGCCAGCGCGGCGGCATCTTCACTGCAGACTGTCCGTTCGTCCATGACCCATTGCAGCGACGCCACGTCGCTGCCGGCGCACAGCAGCTGATCCAACAACACTGATCCCATGTGACCGAATGCCCGCCCGCGGCCTGCACGCGGCGTCGCTGCCTCGGTGCCATGCAGTCACATCATTCCAGATAGCTTGCGCACCATTCCAGACAGCGTGGCCGAACCGCGGCAGGCGTTGCCCTATCGTGTGGGGACGCGGCTGGGTTGGTCGGGCGTTGGGCCACGATACCCTTGCCGGCGAATGTCCTCCGGGCCCCGCCTTACGGCGACGCCCTCCTCCTTGATTTCGCCCACAAGGGCATCGCACCCAACGTGTCCAGACCACTGGCGCCTTCAGAAGAGCTGCGGTTCTCGGGTGCGTACCGCACGCATTGCCGCGTAGCGGCCGCTAGGCGTCTGGGCAAGATCAAGGAGGAGGCCGTCGCCGCCAGGCGGCGGCCGGGGGACATTTGCCGAGGGGCCTGCCGATCGCTGCGGGGCGCTCACGCTGGACTACAAGGCAGCGCCGTATGGCCGGGCGCCATCTGCATTGGCAGCTGTATCGAAGCGTTCCTCCCGCTGGGAGAAGAACAAAAGGAAAACCCCGCTGCGTGAGCAGCGGGGTTTTCGGGGTAAAAACCCTGGCGATGACCTACTCTCGCATGGCTTAGGCCACACTACCATCGGCGCAGCTGCGTTTCACTTCCGAGTTCGGGATGGGATCG